>OZ252246.1:0-2862702 GCA_965249625.1 Nitrospinales bacterium
TTCTTCCCACAGTAGATCAGGGACACCCGCTGGATGAAAACCACCCCGTTTGGCCTACCAGCCTTTATGGTTCGATCAAGTCCTCAATTGAAGGATTTTGCCACTATTACTACAAAAGCCAGGCGTTTGATTTAACCATCCTGCGGCCGGTCACTGTGTATGGAGTGCGGCCTCAGATTGATAAGTCCGAATGGTTTCAGACTATTGACTACCTCGCCACAAACTACAACGTCGACCTGAAGGGCAGTACCAAATACGTTGCCATAGGCTCGGTGGTGCAGGCGATACAGAAGGTCATGGGAAATGCGGAGGCATCTGGGAAAACCTACCATTTGATTGACGGGCATATTCATAATCTGGATCTGGGAAAACTGATTGCGGAAACCATCGATTCTTTTGGCGAGTGCGAAGGTGTCATGGGGGAAGATGGCGTACCGATGTCCAATCAGGCGGCTAAAGACCTTGGGGTCGAGTTTCCCGGTCAAGAGCGTATTGTCGAATATATCAAACTCATCCATAAGCTTCAGGGCGAATATGGTGGCGAACGAAACATTCAAAACTGGTAGAGGAATCAAACGTGTCGTCGCTCACATCCCAGGTGTTCATTGACCGGTTGATCCGGGAAAACTTTAAATTTTTTACCGGAGTTCCCTGCTCGTTGTTATCGGGCCTGATTTCATATCTGGAAGAAGTTGAAGAAGTAAAATACATTCCATCAGTGCGAGAAGATGCTGCGGTCGGTCTGTGCGCGGGTGCTTATCTTTCCGGCTCCCTGCCCGTTCTGCTGATGCAGAACTCGGGACTGGGTTATTGTCTCAACGCGTTCACTTCGCTCAACCTGATTTATCGAATTCCCGTTTTGGTCATTATGAGCTGGCGTGGTCAGGGGGGGGAAGATGCCCCCGAACATATCATCATGGGAGACATCAATCAGAAGCTCCTCAAAACCGCAGGCATGGACTATGCGGCTTTAAAGCCGGACAACTGCGATCAGGTTCTCGCAACCGCCATGCGAAAAATAAATGAGGAAAAACTTCCCTATACGCTTCTTGTTGAGAAAGGGCTGTTTGATGAAAGGCACTGAGGCATTTCAAGAGTTACTGCCCTTGTTCGGAGACGAACCCGTGATACATGCCAATGGATACATTTGCCGGGAATCGTTTTCCCTAAAAGACCGGGAAGCCAATTTTTATATGATTGGTTCCATGGGGCTGGCCTCTTCCATTGGACTGGGTGTGGCTTTATGCAAGCCGGATCAGAAGGTGATCGTGCTGGATGGAGATGGCAATGTGTTGATGGCTATGGGTACGCTTGCCATGATCGCGGCGGAAGCCCCGAAAAACCTGGTGCACGTGGTGATCGACAATGAAGTGTATGAGTCAACGGGAAGGCAACGCTCTATTTCTAACACGGTGGCCCTTGAGAAAGTCGCCAAAAGCTCCGGTTACCGGCAAGTGCTACGAGTCGATAATAGAGAAGAAATCAAACCGGCGTTTGAAAAGTTGATGAATTCCGAAGGGCCGGGCTTTCTGTTAATCAAAGTGGATCCCTGTTTTGATCCGAAAACAGGACGCGTGACACACACACCGGAAGAAATTACCGAGCGCTTCATGCGGTCAGTGACCGGGAACAATGTGCAATAGCTTTTTTGCCCCCACGGGGCACGAAGTACCCGTGCCGGGCATGAAGGCAAAGGTAAAATATCACATACCCGTGCCGGGCATGAAGTTTAAGGAAAAAATATCATGTCTTCATCGCGTACGCTCTTCAGAATGACAAAATAGCTCTTTATTGTCATGCTGAACAAAAGGGTGACAAACTCGTTTCTTGTCATTCTGAACGCAGTGAATAATCTCGACTTTACGCTTTATCGACTTATGCAAAGGTCTCTCCTGAAGAGGGCTGTGGTTTGGATGTAGGAGCTTTCGGATTTCCTGCTGCGTTAACGGCTTGGCTATCCATTTGCATTTCCTCTACTCTTTATTAATAAGAGCACTCCTTAAACTATTGAAAAAAGGATGTATTTCCTTATCCCCTTGCGCGGTGCATTTTTTGCCCAGTACACGCATTCTTCCTAACAGTAACTTAAGGGTTAACTTTAGAAAAATTTTTAGAAAAAAATGAGGGGAATAGGGCTTTTTGGGGGGGTCTTTGCGGGCTCGATAACGTTTGAATTGAACTTCTTTAACAGTTATGATACCGGCCTGAAAAATAATTGAAAACAAAGTGGTTCAGGGATTTTTTTCTGAATTTATAGGGTCTTGTAACGCCGTTTATTGTGGAATGAAAGAATTTCGTAAAATCCTGAAATACGCCAGGCCGTATACCAAAAGCCTCATTTTCGCGTTTCTTTGCCTGGCTTTGACCTCGCTGATCAACCTGGTCTTGCCCTTGATTGTCCGCAATATGATCAACGCCGTGATCGTATTAAAAAACAGCGAGGTCCTGGATAGCCTGGCATGGGATTTAATCATCATCATTGGTCTGCAGGCAGCGTTTGCGGTCACGCATAATTATATTTTTGGTTTCGTAGGCCACAGGATGACCACGGATTTTCGTATCGAATTTTTTTCCCATATTCAATCCCTTTCACTGCGCTTTTTTCAGGAACGACGGGTGGGAGAAATTTTATCCCGCATGAGTAACGATATATCAGTGATCGAGAATGCTCTTGTGACCATTCCTGTTGCTCTGCTACGCCAAAGCATCACCCTGATCGGGGCCATGACGATCATTCTGTATCTGAACTGGAAATTGACCGGGCTCATCTTACTTATCCTGCCTCCTCTGATGATTTTTGCGCGGGTGTTTGGGCGACGGTTAAAAATGTTTTCGGAAAAACTGCAGGATCAAGTGGCGCAGGCGGTGGTGGTTCTTGAGGAAGTGATATCGTCCATTAAGATTGTCAAGTCCTTCACCCGCGAGCCTTATGAGCGCAACCGTTTTCAGGGCAAAATTGAAACGGCCTTTGAAAGAGCGGTGGATAAACTCAAAGTGTCTGCGTTTTTTGGTCCGTTCATACTCGGGCTCACTTTTTTGGTTTCCGCGTTGTTGATCTGGTATGGCGGATATCAGGTGATGCAAGGGGCGACGACCCCCGGCGAACTGGCGGCTTTTTTCCTGTACGCCCTGATCATTGCGGGACCGATCGGAACGTTTGTCCGGCTGTATACGCAGATTCAGGAAGCCTCGGGTGCCATCCGCAGGGTCTACGAGATTCTCGATACCCAGCCGATGATTCAAAATCCGGAGAACCCGGTCGCGATTGGGAATTTAATGGGACGCATTCAATTCGAAAATGTTTCTTTCGGTTATCGGGATACTGCGGAGGTGATTCATGGTGTCAGCTTTGGTGTGCTCCCGGGCCAGACAGTCGCTCTGGTCGGGCCTAGTGGGGCCGGCAAGTCCACCCTCATCAAACTGCTGTTCCGTTTCTTCGATCCGTCTTCCGGGACCATTCGTCTGGACGAACACGATATCCGTACTCTGGATCGGCAAAGTTTTCTCAGCCAGCTTGCTCTGGTTCCCCAGGAAACGTTGCTGTTCGGGGGAACGGTGAAGGAAAATATCCTTTATGGCAAGCTCGATGCGACTGAGGCAGAACTTCAAGAGGCTGCGCAAAAAGCCAACGCACATGATTTCATCATGAATATGGAAAAAGGCTACGATACGATTGTTGGTGAGAAGGGAACGAAACTTTCCGGGGGAGAAAGGCAGAGGATAGCCATTGCCAGGGCCATTTTGAAAGACCCGAAAATTCTGGTTCTGGATGAAGCGACGTCTTCTTTGGATAACCGGTCCGAATCCCTCATTCAAGATGCTTTGGAAACTTTAATGGCCCACCGCACAACTTTTATTGTCGCGCATCGGCTGAGCACCATCCATAAAGCGGATCAGATTATTGTCCTGGATAAGGGGAGCATTGTCGAAGCGGGTCAACACGAGGATTTAATGAATCAAAAAGGCCTGTACCACAACCTGTATACTTTGAAAATGCTTGATCCTACCGCGCATGAAGGAGTGGATTTATAATTCCGTTTGCTAAAATAGTATCGAGCTTCAAATTAATGGTGGAGGGGAGTTATTCTCCCGGGTCGGCACCAATTAAAAATCCGATCAAGTGAGCTTTCTTCTCTGTGTCACCACGATAATAAGTGCGCACCAATCTCTGAATCAGTTCATTCAATGTCGGGTCTTCCCCGTAAGTTTCTGCGGCCTTGTTGACACAGGGCTCTTCACCGTCGGGAGCGTGTTGGGTTTTCTTGATTGGCCCCTTCCCCGTTAACAGCCAGATAATATTAAGATCAGTGTGCTGATAAAGTTTTGCGATCGTGTCTGCCGAAGGCAAAGACTTATTATTTTCGATATCTGATAAAGAACCTTGGGAGATTTTGATCAATTTTGCCAACTCGAAGGACTTAAGAGGCAAAGATTTTCTCCACTGGCGGAGTCGAGACCCTAGAAATTTAGCTGTTCCTGATTTTTTTTCTTGCATTATACTGTATACAAAATTATGATTGACAACGTCTGACTGTACCCTTGAAAAATTTAAGGCCCCCGAAGCCTACAATTAAGTTCCAGGCGCGTATCGTATTATGTGCCAGCAACGCGATTTTTTTCTAGTCCTATAGGAAAACTAAAGAACCCGATTCCCCGATTCTTCAGCGTATAACCAGATTCGAGCGGGAAAGCGTAAGATCAAAACATTGGAAGGATATCCAACCCTGCAATCGTTTGTACCTCTATAATTCCAAAAAATATTGCAACCGTCAATCTTTTTTCTGGTTTTTGACGTTTTAAAATTTTTACATTGGTGTAAAGGAAAATATGGCGAGGCGGAAGGTGTTTATTGTTGTATCTAAAAGTCCAGAGGTAAGGGAGAATTTTTAGGTAGAAGGATTTGGAAAAAACCTGCTTTTTCCTGAAAAAATAATTTTCTACCAGAAATCTGTGAAGATGGGGAACTTATCGGGAGAGCCTTCTCTCTTCCTTTCCATCAATAGCGATGTCTATGTAAACCACGACTTTGGGTGGACGGTTTTTCAATATTTCCACCAACTTCTTTTCTTTTGCTTCTTCCAGCATGCCTGGCAAAACCCATTCGTAGGGAGTCGGGTTGACCCGATCAGAAAGAAAATAAAAAAGAGGGTTGAGCGGCAGAGCCAGAATGGCATCTCTTTTTTTTGAATACAGATTTATTTTTTCAACGACCTCCCCGATCCATTTGGCTTCTCCAGGGTTGGTATAAACATCCACTTTAATTTTTGAAAAATGCCCGCATCTCCCGGGCGAGATTCTGGTTTTCCCCGAGAATATTTTCAAAATTCAGGTCGTTGTCCTTCGGGACTTTCAGTTTTTCTTTCACCTTGAAAATTCGAGCCAGAGATTGATCGATGCTGGCGCGGAGAATTTTCCCGATTTCAATGCAGCGAATCATCGAGTCCTGAAGGATGGTTACTTTTTCCAGATCGTGGCAAATGAGAAACACATCGATGCCGGCCCGAGTTCCCAGTTCAGGGATGGACTTCAGCTCATCTTCGACGGCCTGCATCTCCAGATCGTCTGACATAATCAGCCCTTCAAAATGCAGAGAGTTTCTCAGCACATCATTCATAATAGAGCGGGAGAAAGTGGCGGGGCACTCGGCATCCCAGGCCGGGTAGACCACATGCGCCGTCATGATAACTTCCAGTCCATGCCCAATGGCATGGGCGAAGGGGATCAATTCGGTTTGTTCCAATGACTCCCGTGTTCGCTCTACTCTAGGCAGAGTGAGATGCGAATCCTGCGAGGTGTCCCCATGTCCGGGAAAATGTTTGCCCACAGGAATGACCCCGGCGTTATAAAATCCGCGAATCACTTCGGCCCCCAAACGCGCCACCTTTCCGGAGTCGCTGTCCAGAGCCCTGTGCCCAATAATAGGGTTATCGGGATTGGAGTGGACATCGAGAACCGGCGCGTAATCCATATTAACCCCGACCGCGCGCATTTCTCTCCCCATTGCCAGTCCGAACCGGTAAGCGAGGTCATCCGAGTTGGCCTGCCCCAGGCATGACATGGGGGGGAATTGGGTGAAAGGTTCACCAAGCCGGGCCACCCTGCCGCCTTCCTGGTCCACCGAAATGAAAAGCGGGGGGATTTCTGCATTATCTGCAGTCAGAGACTGCAGGTCGGTTATCAATCGCCGTAGCTGGTCGGGATTTTTATAATTGCGCTCAAACAGGATCAAACCGCCAATGCCCTGCTCCACAATCAGTTCTTCGGTGCGGACGTTGAGGGAGGTTCCCTCAAATCCTGATACAATCATTTGGCCGGTCTGTTGTTTCAGCGAAAGCAAAAGGAGTCTTAAGCCAGGGTAGCGTTGATGAACAGGCCAGATTGGCCCAAAACGTTGCGGCGAGCGGACAGCGTTGCCCGGTTCGGCACCCGTATGTTACCATAACTTAATAACTCGTCATAAATAAGGAATGTATGTTGCGCAGAGTCGTCATCACCGGTCTTGGGGCAGTCAGCCCGAACGGCATCGGATTAAAAACTTTTTGGGAAAACACCTGCAAAGGCATCAGCGGTATAGACCGTATCGCCAGCTTCGATGCTTCCGCCCTGACCTGTCAAATCGCCGGTGAGGTGACCCTGTTCGACCCGTCGCTTTATTTCTCTGTATCAGATTTAAAAAAACTGCCGCGTTCCGTCCCGCTGGCCGTGGCGGCGACCCAGGAAGCCCTGGTCAATGCAGGGATTGATCTCGCCTCTTTCTCAGAAGAAGATTTTGAAGGGCTGGGGGTGCTGGTCGGTAGTGGAGGGTCCGGATTCGACTACTCCGAAAAACAGTTTGAAATTTATTTTTCCAACCAGAAAAAAAAGATCAGTCCTTACGCTATTTCCAATTCACTGGTCGGCATGCTATCGAGCGAAATTTCCATGCACTTCGGCTTCCAGGGCCGGAGCCACGTCATATCCAACGGATGCACCAGTTCTTCCGATGCTTTGGGTTACGCGTTCAATACCATCCGGTTCGGGCAGGAAGACTGGTTTGTTTCGGGTGGAGTAGAATCCTGCGTCACCCCGGCAATGATGCAGGGATTCGAAAGAATGAAAGTCAACCCGATGAACTATAACGATTCTCCCACGCGCGGGTCGCGTCCTTTTAACCGTGATCGAGAAGGGTTTGTTCTGGCCGAAGGTGCCTGGACGGTCATACTGGAAGAACTCGAACACGCTAAAGCGCGCGGAGCAGAAATCATCGCCGAGGTTGTGGGCTATGGCACCACCTGCGATGCCTACCATCGAGTTGCCATCATGCCCGACGGCAAGCAGTCCTCAAGAGCTTTGAATCTTGCTTTGAAGGACGCCAGGGTGAACAAAGATGAAGTGGACTATATCAATTTCCACGGCACCTCAACATTGCTCAACGACAAAATCGAAACTCTCGCAGTAAAGCGCACCTTTAACAGTTATGCCATGAACATTCCGTCCAGTTCCACCAAGTCTATGGTCGGGCACCCGCAAGGCGCATCGGGTGCTTTGGGCGTGACCGTCTCGGCACTGTCGTTAAAAAACGGCATCCTGACCCCCACCATTAATATGGAAAACCCGGACCCGGAATGCGATATGGATTATGTTTCGAATGTAGGAAGAGAAGACAAGCTGAATGTGGCGATCAGCAATTGCATTTCGTTTGGATCAAAAAATTCTGCCATCGTCCTGAAAAAGTTCCACTAGCCGCCAGGCGTGGGGCCAGCGTGTGGCGGTGACGCTTCGCGACCCCCGAAAGCTAACCTCCCCTGATAAGAGGGATTGAGGGGGTTGCCTGTCATCCTGAGTAACGTCGAAGGATCTCGGGGTTGCTTTGGCCGTCTTTGCGAGTGAAACGAGGCCGTGATAACTCCTCCCACTTCATTACCTCTATCCAGAAGCTTTAAGGCTATCGTTTCGCCATAAATGAACTGATTAATCGGCTTCGGGCCCTACCCCGCGCGGCGACGGACGATGAGGACGGAATTGATGCCGAACATGCCGAAGGAGTTGTTCATGATAAGGTCGACGGAGGGGAGTTTTTCCGGTTTATTGGCGACGAGGTGATTCAAGGCGCATTCCGGATCAAGGTCATCCAGGTTGATGGTGGGGTGGACCATGTGGTCGTCGAAAGCTGGCAGGTTGCCGGAAAGTTCCAGCGTGCCCGCCGCACCCATGGTGTGGCCGATGAAACTTTTGGTGTTGTTGATGCGCGTTTTACTGTTATCGCCAAACACTTCGCGGATGGCCTTGGCCTCCTGAATGTCTCCCATCTGTGTAGCGGTGGCATGGCAATTGAGGATATCGATGTTGCCCGGTTTGAGTCCGGCCCTATCCAGTGCCAGACGTATGCACTGGGCCTGTCGGACCGGGTCAGGCAGGATGAAATCAATCGCATCGGAGTTGATGGCGTAACCGACGATTTCACCATAAATTTTTGCGCCACGTTTTTGCGCATCCGATAGCCGTTCAAGCGTGTAGACGGCCCCGCCCTCTGAACAGACAATGCCGTTCCTGTTTTTATCGAACGGACGGCTGGCTTTGGTCGGGTCTTCGTGCTCGGCCAGAGCACCCTCACTTTTAAAACTGGCAAAGATGCCGAAGGTGTGGATGCTCTCAGACACCCCACCCGCCAATGCGAGATCGACTTCCCCCAGCCGCAACATCTGCAGACCCTGGATGACACCCACATTTCCGGCGGCACAGGCGGCACCGATGGTGTAATGCGGCCCGGTGATTTTCATGTTCAAGGTCACTTCACCAGCCGGATTGTTGGACACCGTACGGGGATTATGATGGTGCGACCAGAACTTGGTGTCATAGCCATACTGGCTGATGTTATAGACTTCGTTCTCGGTCTCGACATTGCCATGCTCGGTCACGCCGAGATAGACACCGACTTTAGAGCGGTCGATCGCCGCGAGATCAATTCCGGCATCGGCGACGGCTTCCTGCGAACAGTAGATGGCGGCGGAGCCGGCCCGGGTGCCGCGACGGCGTTCTTTTTTCTTCTGGTATTTCAGTTCATCAAAATCACAGACTCCGGCGTGGACCTTCCCCATATAGCGGGTTTCGAAGTGTTGCACTCCTGAAACTCCGTTCAGCAGGTTTTGTCGGAATTCTTTCAAGTTGTTGCCGTTGGGGGAGGTCAACCCAATGCCTGTGATTACGATGCGTTCGTTAAGGTCAGACATTTTTTACCAGTAAGGCGACCGCGTAGGCGGAGATGCCTTCTTCCCGCCCGGCAAACCCAAGCTTTTCAGTTGTGGTGGCTTTAATATTTATCCGGTTCGTTTCTACACCAAGTGCCGCGGCAATATTCTTTTTCATTTCTGGCAGATGCGGAGAAAGTTTAGGCTTCTGCGCCACGATCACGGAATCGGCATTAGCAAGTTCAAACTCTTTTTCCCGGCACATACGCATGACCTCTTTGAGTAGCAGCAAGCTGGAGACACCTTTCCACTTCGGATTGGTGTCCGGAAAGTAGGCACCGATATCCCCCGCCCCCAGTGCCCCTAGCAGGGCATCGCACAAAGCGTGTGCCAGGGCATCGGCATCGGAGTGCCCGCCCAGTCCCATCGAATGCGGAACATCGACCCCGCCAAGGATGAGTTTTCTTCCCTCAACCAGGCGGTGCACATCATAACCATTGCCAATGCGAATATTCGGTAATTTCATAGATAAACCGGGCCACGCCCGGGGGGAATATGACGATAGCCCCTTATGCCGAGGTAACTGTATTCTCGCCAATTAAAGCTATTGCTATTTGCCTCCCATGCTAATGGGTGACTGTTATTAGTTTTGTGGTTTCTGCACGAGCCCAGCGGTCGGCTTCCAGAACATCTTCCAGTTCCTGCAGGGGAACCGGGCGGTGATTTTGCATGGCCATGCGAATGAGTTCTGCAATATCTTTATAGGGGATCAGTTCATCGAGGAACGCCTGCACTGCGATTTCGTTAGCGGCGTTGAGGACTGCCGGCAGGGTCTGGCCCATTTCCATGGCATCCATAGCCAGTTGCAGGCAGGGAAATCTTTCAAAGTCGGGAGCCTCAAAGGTCAGGTCACCCATTGCCGCCAAATCCAGAGAAGGCAGTTCGCTTTCAAACCGGTCCGGATAAGTCAGGGCGTAAGCGATGGGAACCCGCATATCGGGAATGCCCAACTGCGCCATGATGGAAGTGTCGACAAACTCAATCATCGAATGAATGATGCTCTGCGCGTGAACGATGACCTCGACGTTGGTCTCCACGCCAAACAGCCATTTGGCTTCTATATATTCAAGGCCCTTGTTCATCATGGTGGAAGAGTCGATGGTGATTTTGGCTCCCATACTCCAGTTGGGATGATTGAGCGCCTCCTTCACCGTGACGTTTTCCATCTGCTTGAGGCTGAAAGTTCTGAAAGGTCCGCCAGACGCAGTCAGAATAATTTTTTTGATGCGCTCTGTTTTCTCTCCGTTCAAAGCCTGAAAAATTGCGCTGTGTTCGCTGTCGATAGGAATGATTTTAGTGTTGGTCCGCGCGGCTTCTTTCAGCACCAGCTTGCCAGCTGTAACGAGCGTTTCTTTATTGGCAAGTGCCAGGTTTTTACCGGCTTTGAGTGCAGCAAGGGCCGGGAGTAATCCGGCGCTGCCCATCACTCCGGAAACGACCAGGTCGGCTTCCGGAAAAGAAGCGGCAGAAACCGATCCTTCCGGACCGGAAACGATTTCCACATCCAAATCGGCAACTAGTTCCTTCAAGGCATCCACTTTGGTGGAATCAAACAGGGCGGCGAGTGCGGGCTTGAATTTTTGAATCTGGCGGGCAAACAGTTCTACGTTGCTTCCGGCGGAAAGGGCGCAAATCTGAAAATTTTCGGGATAGTGCTCTATAACGTCCAGCGTATTGACGCCGATGGAACCCGTTGAGCCCAGAAGGGATATCTTTTTCATGAAGTTGTCCTGACGAGGATTGACTACGTTCCCAAGAACAATTGGTAATAACAATAGAAAGCCGGGCCGGCGAACAACAGGCTGTCAATACGATCAAGAAAACCGCCGTGGCCCGGAATCAACGAGCCCGAATCTTTCACCCGGCAATTTCTTTTTATCAGCGATTCCGAAAAATCCCCAAACTGACCGATGATACCGCATATAAAGGCCGCGATCAAACAATGCGTTAGCGAAAATTCCTGAAAAAACCATAACTTGATGATTAATGCGGCCAAAAGGGTTCCCAGCACATTGGCGATAGCCCCTTCCACCGTCTTGTTGGGACTGACCATAGGCATGAGTTTGTGTTTGCCCAGGTTCTGGCCGGCATAATAGGCTGCCGTATCACCAGCCCATATCAGAAGCAAGAGGAACAAGATCATCTGGCTTCCGCCCTCCAAATTGTGGATCAACAGGAAGTACCCGCCCAATCCCGCAATATAAAAAACCCCGAGAACCGTATAGGCGATCAGACCCAAAGCCACTTTCACATTATTTTCCCTGAAGAACCAGGTCGCGAACAAAATGACGGAAAGCAGGGCTGCGAATAAAAGTAAAAACTGGGTGCCCGAATAGAAACCCAGTAAAAGCAGGAAACTCAACACCCCGCCCTCAATGGGAAAACCCTCCACACCCGTATTAGAAGTCATGGCAAAGTATTCGTAGCTGGCGAGCAAAACAATCGCCGCAACAAAACCAAAGAACAAGAGGGGAGAGCCGTACAACACAATTCCCAGCACAATGGGAATGCCTATGGCTCCACTGATAACGCGTTTCAAGAGCCAGCTCCTGTTTGGTTTTTATGAATCCTTGTGGGAACGTTTAAGATCACGGGCGTGGGTTTCTCAATGGGAATGGTCAATGATTGAGGTCAGGCTTTGACAATTTGTTCTTGCGTCATTCCAAAGCGTCGGTCTCTGCTTTGAAAATCAATGATCGCGTTCAGGAAATCATCATCCGAAAAGTCCGGCCACAACACATTGCTGTAGTGCAATTCGGTATAAGCACTCTGGTACAAAAGAAAATTACTGATCCTTCTTTCTCCGCTGGTCCTGATAATCAGATCAGGATCGGGAAGAGGATGTGTGGAAAGAAACGACTCAAACAGGGGCGGGTCAATTTCTTCCGGCCTGACCTGTCCCGAGCGCACCTGCTCAGCAATGTTTTTCACCGCATCGATGATCTCCTGCCTGCCGCCATAACTCAGTGCCAGGGTAAGGACCATGCCGGTATTATTACGAGTATCTTCTATGGAATGACGGATCAATTTTTGAATCGCCTTGGGCAAGTCCTCAACACGCCCAATGGTATTGAAGCGGATATTCTCATCTTTCATGCGCTTCAGTTCCTTCTTCAAATAAAAATCCAGAATTTTCATGAGCGTGTTGATTTCTGTGGAAGGGCGGTTCCAGTTCTCATCAGAGAACGAGTAGAGGGTCAGGGCTTCCAGCTTGAGTTTGCGGCTCAGGGTGACAATGCGGTCCACGACCTTGACACCCGCCCAATGACCTTCAATACGGGGGAGGGAATTATTTTGCGCCCAGCGCCCGTTGCCATCCATAATAATGGCGACATGCCTGGGCAAACGATTGGGATCTATTTTTTCCTGCAACGCCGTATCGACCAAGGAGGCGGCTCCTGATTAATTGGCCAAACCCACCGGTAAGAAGAGAGGCTTTCTGACAAACATACTACCTGCATACTGAAAAGATACTACAAAAAACTGCTTCATACATCCATCATATCTTTTTCTTTAGTCTGGGCGGTTTTATCAATTTCGGCGACAAACTTGTCGGTCATTTTCTGGATATTGTCCACGGCTTTATGGCTTTCGTCCTCCGAAATCTCATGATTTTTTTCTGTTTTTTTCAGCTTATCATTAACTTCCCTCCGCACATTCCGGATCGCCACCTTGCAATCCTCAGAATACTTTTTTACCAGCTTGACCAATTGTTGCCGGCGCTCATTGGTCAGCGGTGGAATGGTGAGGCGGATCATCTTGCCGTCGCTGTTGGGAGTTAGGCCAATATCTGATGCCTGGAGAGCTTTCTCGACATCCTTCAAAATCGATACTTCCCAAGGTTGGATCGTCAGGGTCTGGCTGTCCGGTGTGCCCAAAGTCGCCACCTGATTTAAAGGAGTCGGATTGCCGTAGTAATCGACCTTGAGATCATCCAACAGCGCAACCGAAGCCTGACCCGTCCGCAACTTCCCTAATTCATGATGCAGGTGGTTGATCGAAATCCCCATTTTCTTTTCTGCGCCATGGATTAAATCAGCAATCATTTTAAGACTCCCACAGTGGTGCCGAGTTTTTCACCCAGCAGAACCCGTTTAATACTGTGTTTATCGCGAAAGTTAAATATGATCATCGGCAGTTTGTTATCCATGCAAAGGGATATCGAGGTCGAGTCCATAACCTTCAAACCCTTCTGCAGCACATCCAGATAAGACAGTTCCTCGAACTTCGTGGCCGACTCATCGGTCAGGGGGTCTGCAGAGTAAATTCCATCAACTTTGGTGGCTTTGAAAATCACCTCCGCGCCAATCTCCATGGCTCTAAGAGATGCCGCAGTGTCGGTGGTGAAATAGGGGTTGCCTGTCCCGCCTGCGAAAATAACCACACGCCCTTTTTCCAGATGACGAATCGCACGGCGGCGCACATAGGCTTCCGACACCGCCTGAATTTCGATGGCGGACTGTACGCGGGTGGGAATTCCAACGTGTTCCAAAGCATGCTGTAACGCCAGCCCGTTGATCACTGTCGCGAGCATCCCCATATAGTCGCCAGTAGTGCGCTCGATTCCTATAGAACTCAAGGACGCGCCTCTTAGAATATTGCCTCCTCCGATGACAATGGCAATTTCAACTCCAAGATCTCTGGCCTCGCGGATTTCTTCCGTAATATTTCCCAGAGCACCCTCGTCCAGACCAAATGCGCCTTCTTCAGCGGCCAGGCTTTCACCGCCCAGTTTCAACAATACCCTTTTATAAATCGGATCGCCCATTAAATTTCAAATCTAGAAAATTGACCAATATTGATATTTTCACCCAGCAGGGCGATTTTCTGTTTGATCAAATCGCCAATAGTAATATTGGTATCCTTGATAAACGGCTGCTCCAGCACACAGTTTTCTTCGTAGAATTTTTCCATTTTCCCGGTAACAATTTTTTCAACAATGTTTTCCGGCTTTCCGGATTCCTTGGCTTGATGGGCAAAGATTTCCCGTTCTTTTGCAAGAACATCTTCGGTCACCTCTTCACGGGTGGCAAAACGTGGTCTGGCCGCCGCAATATGCATGGCAATATCCCTGACCAGTTCCTGAAAATCAGGGGTGTTGGCCACAAAATCCGTTTCGCAATTGAGCTCAAGCATCACGCCAATCTTGCTACCCTGATGGATGTAAGAACCAATGATTCCTTCAGCGGTCTGACGGCCGGCCTTTTTATCTGCCTTAGCCAATCCTTTTTTTCTGAGAAATGTGATCGCCTCTTCCACATCGCCCCGGGTTTCTTTCAGAGCCGACTTGCATTCCATAATTCCCGCGCCAGACTGAGAGCGCAATTCCTTAACCATCGCAGCAGTTATTTCCATTCCATTTCTCTAATCAAAAATTGTTTATTAAAATTCAAGAATACTAAAAATCAAATTTTGCCGTGGGGCGGAGAATTGTAAGCTCATAAAAGTTCTTTAGAGCTTCCCTTAATTTTTCCGTCGCAACCGGTTTTTCAGACTCCCGGCTTCAGCCCGGATATACCCGGACTCTTTCCTTAAAGGATGTTCTTAACCTAATAGGAACCCGGGGGGATGTTCAGTGGTTCAGGCAGGCACAGAGCTTTCACTGCTTCCATTGTTACTGGCAACCGAAACCGGTTCCGGCGAATCGCTGGATTCAGATTTTTTGTCCGCCTCTTTTTTAGCCTGGCTGGCCCTGTTCATTTCCTGTCCTTCCAGACAGACATCCGCAATCCGTTGGGTAAACAGTTTGATAGAACGCATTGCGTCATCGTTTGCCGGGATGGGATAGTCCACGCCGTCCGGGTCGGAGTTGGTGTCGACCATAGCGATGATTTTAATGCCCAGCTTTTGACCTTCGGCCTGCGCGATTTTTTCTTTCCGTGTATCGACGATGAAAAGAGCATCCGGCAAATCCTTCATATTTTTGATACCTCTGAAGAATTTATTCAGTTTGTCAATTTCTCGTCTCATTCTCAAAGCTTCTTTTTTATGTAAAAGATCGAACTGGTTTTCTTCGTCCATTTTTTCCAGTTCATGCAACCGGGCGATGCTCTTGCGAATGGTGGCAAAGTTTGTAAGCGTACCGCCAAGCCATCTTTGGTTGATGTAGTACATCCCGCAACGGGTTGCTTCTTCGGCAACCAGTTCCTGCGCCTGTTTTTTGGTCGCCACAAAAAGGATCTTCTTGCCGGCCCGAGCCAATTCCCGGACACATTTTTCAGCTTCCTGGAAACGAACCAGGGTTTTCTGCAGATCAATAATATAGATCCCGCTACGCGCCCCATAGATATAGGGTTTCATTTTGGGGTTCCAGCGATTGGTCTGGTGTCCAAAATGGACCCCCGACTCCAGCAGTTGCTTCATGGTGATTTCAGACATGCAAACTCCTTAAAAGTGAATGGGTTGTACCTCCGCCTCCATCGCTTCGCACCAAGAACCCGCAGGCCACCCTTGGCTTGATCCGGAAACGTGAGAGCTTTTTTTTTGGGAAGTCCCCAAAAAGGGAACCAAATTATAGCTCAGGCTAACATATTCAATATGGTGTGACAATACGAAACCCGCCAAAATAAGGCCTGGCGAGTCGGTTTTCCACTAAAAACCCGTCTCAACAAGAAAAAACCACTTACCACTCTGAAAAAGGCCAGAACACTCTGGAAATAGACCGATAAACATAACAGTCTCAATCTCCCGATGGCGCGCATGGCCTGATCAAAAACCCGCGCAAATCCAGTCAGCTTAGTTGAAGGATCAACTGGAATCTTCCCACCCCGTCCTGCGCCTGCAAATTTCTGTAGACCTGGACAATCTGGATCAACTGCATTCGTTGATTGAGAAAGCCGTTGTCAATAATATTGAGGAAGTAGAACTTTTTTTATATGATCCCTTCGAACAAAGAATTGTTTGAAAAAAGCGTTTTTAGTGATCACGAAAATTCCTGCAAGAAAGTAAAAACAGTTTTCAATCACTGGCGGGCTAAAGGTTTGGGAATTCCCATTTATAACAGGAAGGAACTTCCCGAAAAATCCACCTCCTGCCATTTTGTAGATTTACTTTTAATTTTCAATTTAAACCGTTATGTTCCTCAACCCTGTTGCGGACCCTTTAAATTCCCCTTGGAAACCGGGGGCATCGACCCGGATCGATATTGGAACTCGTTCCCGTTTCGCTATTTCCGTTATCTGCACGCTAATGATGGAAAAAGCGAAAAAGAAAAAGTGCCATCGCTTTGCGATTCTTGTTGGGCACACGATCCGTAAAGGGGTCAAGTCTTTTCTTGACTACAAGAGGGTAAAAGAAGCGCAACAATCCAACCCTCCCCTATCCCCTCCCTATGAAGGGAGGGGAGGCAAATGCTTTAAAAATCCTTTCATAAACTCCATCCAGGTTTTCATAAACATCCTGATTGGTAAATCGCAGAAACCGTATCCCCATATCTTCGATGGCTTTCTGCCGGATTTCATCCGATTGGATCGCCGTTCCACTGAAATGAGAGTCTCCATCGATTTCAACCGCGAGTTTTGCCGATGGGCAATAAAAATCCAGAATGTATCGGTCGACACTGTATTGTCGCCGAAACTTATATCCACCGGCCTGTCTGTTTTGCAAAAACTGCCACAAAGCCACTTCCGCTGGCGGCATTTCTTTGCGCAGGGATTTTCTTTTGGTTTTTTCTGTGTTTCTGTTGAAAATCTTTACCATAGCTTTCCACATTCCAAGCTCCCCTCCCTTCATAGGGAGAGCTTTGCATAACCCCGGATTCTTCGTCACCTTGTTCCTCAGAATGACAAATAGCCTTGTATTGTCATTCTGAACGCAGTGAAGAATCTCGCTTTTCTGTTTTTTTCGACTTACGCAAAGGTCTCCTTCATAGGGAAGGGCTGGGGGAGGGTTGGATTTAAAAAATGAGGATTTTTAACTCCGAATAAGCGAATCCATTTGACCATTTTTTTGGACTTCCTAATGCTAATTCAGGGGGCGGATATTGTCAAATTGTGATACAATCGCCGAAATTTTACACTATATCCATTGTTGGGAGGGAGATGCCATGAGGAATGTTTTGCGTAGGTCAACACCTTTAATCCTACTTCTTTTTATAACTTCGGGTTGCGCAACTCAACCACCACCTATAAACTTTTCTGTTCCTAACGTTGGCCCTTCAAATATCAAGCTTGATGCAGAATTAAAGTCAATTACAGTTTCACCTGCCCGCCCAGATGAGGCAACAGGAGAATTGGATTTAAGGGGAGAATTCGGTTTGGCAGCAGGAACCATCAGAACCATCACAGAGATATGGAAAAACTCTCTTGAAGAAGCATTTATCAAAATGGCTATTTTTAAGGATGATAGCCCTAGAAAGGTTTCTTTATCCGTTAAGATTTTAAAATATGACTATCCGGAAGGTGGAATGGAAATGACCACTCATACTTCCGCAAGGTATGAGATAATTGACCGTTCTAATGGTGATATTATTTTCACAACCAATGTTAGTTCTCAAGGGGTTGTTCCAGCGGGTTATGCCTTTCTTGGTGTAACTAGGAGGAGAGAGTCAGCCAACCGATCAGTGCAAAATAACCTTATTCAATTCCTACAAGCTTTGGAATCGGCTGATTTAAGTAGACCTATGTTTCCTTCAAATTGAATTTTATTTTAGAAATGCAAAAATTATCAAAAACATTATTGATTTTTACCGTTATTTTTGCTCTGCCCTCGTGTACCCCAACGTATCAGTCGATACATAGCGTCATCCAAACAGCCCTGGGATTATGTTGATCCGACGCTTCCACGACAGTAGTTGGCATCGCGGCAACCAAGCCTGCGCTGTGCCGCCGCAAGAGAGCGTGAACGGGAGTTACGGCCCATAACCCAATGAAAGCAACCCTCTTCGGATTCCTCGCCGGGCTTTTGATGCCGGTTTTCGGTCTGTTCATCGGCCTGCAGGTGTCGCCGACATTGGCAAACATCATACTGTTCCCGTTGCTATTCCTGTCCGACCTAACCGGCATCGTGTTCGGCAACGCTTCGGGGTTTCAGCGGCTCCTGTTCTTTTTATTTTCCGGCGTGTCCTGGGCGTTGCTGTTCTTCGCGGTTAACCGATGCTGTCGGACCAGTTGGTCAAGTTAACAGGGCTGTCAAAGGTATCGTTATTAGTGCGCGTCCAGTTAAAATTTCAGGAACTGAAAGTGGGGTTGGAGTAGCTTCTGGAGTCGGCGTGGGGGCCATTGGAGGAGCAGCTCTTGGAGGTGATGCCGCTGGTGCGGCTGTCGGAGCAATTGCCGGTGCAGTTGTGGGTGGCATTGCTGGTGCTCTTACTGAAAAGGAATTAACCAGGCAAACAGGAATGGAATATGTTGTACAAACCGGCAATGGCGCTTTAATCAGTCTTGTCCAATCTGATGATGTGGCTTTTGCAGTTAATCAACATGTGATTGTGGTATATGGAGCTAGATCAAGGATAATTAATGATCCAGAACACTGAGAGTCATTAACAAAATAATTTGCTCATGGAGGGGGGAAATCACTTCTTTTAAGAAGTATCCAAACCTGAAGTCAGGTTATTAAATATTGGAAAATAGTATAAATGATTTTTGTGCCGGCTTTGATCGTGCCGGAAAAGGTGCCGGTGATCTTGGAAACTCCGTAAAGGGGTCGAGTCTTCTCTTGACTACAAGAGTGTAAAGAAGCGCAACAATCCAACCCTCCCCCAGCCCCTCCCTATGAAGGGAGGGGAGGCAAATGCTTTAAAATCCTTTCATAAACTCCATCCAGGTTTTCATAAACATCCTGATTGGTAAATCGCAGAAACCGTATCCCCATATCTTCGATTAACCCCCTCAATCCCCCTTATCCAGGAGGCCTTTGCATAATCTCGCTTTTCTGTTTTTTTTCGACTTACGCGGAGATTCTTCGTCACCTTCGGCTCCTCAGAATGACAAAATAGCCTTGTATCGTCATTCTGAACGATTTGCGCTGTCATTCTGGGCATTTCTTATCATTCTGAACGTAGTGAAGACGTGATATCCTTTTCCTTAAACTTCGTGCCCGTGTTATGTCTTACCTGAAAGTTCATGAGCCTGTGATATCCTCTTTGCTAAATTCATGCCCGGCACGGGTAGAAGGGGTAGAACGGGTAATCTCGCTTTTCAGGTTTTTCGACTTGCATGGCGCATAATAAGACAGTGTAAATATCAACTGTGGAATTATCCAGTTTTTAAGAAGGGGGTAAATTATGCCTACGGGAAAAATTGATCCGAATTTTAAATATCAACCTCGTAATCCGTATAAACCCCTAGCTAAAAAGCAACTAGGTAAAGACTTATGGGAATTTTTGAAGCAACAAGATAATGTCATTAGGATGGTCACGGAAACCTATCTTGGTCGTCCCGCTGTCTTAGGCGTCGAAAAACAACTCTTGGAAAAATTTGAAGACAAAGTACGGAACGACCAGATAAAGCAAATGATCGGTGATATGGTTTTCCAAATTATGAAAGAGTGTGGGTATCTTGCCGCCGGAGGAGACGTGTCTGTTAAGCCGGCCTTGTTTACGAAAGCAACTCAATATTACATCCCCACCTAAATCTAAGTCAGTTGAGCACGTACATTTTTCTCAAAATTGGCCTTGGCTTACACTGTATTATTCTATAGTGAAGAATCTTTTTTTTTCGACTTACGCGGAGATTCTTCGTCACCTTCGGCTCCTCAGAATGACAAACTGGCGTTTCGTGTCATTCTGAACGTAGTGAAGACGTGATACCCTCTTCCTTAAACTTCGTGAGCTTCTTGTGATACCCCTTCACTTGTTTCACGCCCCGAAGGGGTAGAAAGGGTAATCTCTGTTTCAGTGTTAGGAGAGGGATTCTTCGTCACGTTGTTCCTCAGAATGCCAACACGTTTAAGACCCATGAGAAACCGTTACAGGTTCCGCAATCAGGTCATAATCCGCCGCGTGCTTTATGGTTACCGGAATTATTTCTCCGGGTTCGGCTTCACATTTTTCGAGGATGACCTGTCCGTCAATATCCGGTGCCTGGGAGGCGAGCCTTCCCGTCATCAAATAATTTTCCTGCGGGTCAAAACCTTCCACCAAAACCGGTTCCACCCTGCCCACGCGCTCCCGGTTTTTTCTGAGAGCAATATCTTTTTGAAATTCCATCAGGATATCGCGGCGCTCTTCTTTGACCTCCTGCGGTACCCGGTCGGGATAATCAAAGGCAGTGGTGCCTTCCTCATCCGAATAAGTAAAAATCCCAACATGGTCGAATTCCATTTCACAAAGAAACCGGACCGTATGTTTAAAATGCGTCTCGGTCTCTCCCGGAAATCCGGTGATAAATGTGGTTCTTAGCGCCACATCGGGAATTTTTAATCGAACTTCTTCGAGCATTTTCCGCACCCCGCCTTCCGTTTCCTGCCGTTTCATGCTTTTAAGCATCTCGTCATGCGTATGTTGCAGAGGCACATCAATGTAGCGGCAGACTTTGGGTTCTGAGGCGATGAACTCAATCACCTCCGAGTTCAAAAAGGTCGGGTAACAATATAAAAGCCTGATCCACTCCAACCCATCGACCTTGGCCATTTCTGCCAGCAAGCGAACCAGTCCGTCTTTCATTCCCAAGTCAAAACCGTACATGGTGGTGTCTTGCGAAATCAGGTTAAATTCTTTAACTCCCTTGCTGGCCAGGTTCTCGGCCTCGGCCAAAATGGATTCCGGCGAGCGACTGCGCATCGGCCCACGCATTTTCGGAATGATGCAAAACGCGCAACGGTTGGAGCAACCTTCGGAGATTTTTAAATAAGCAGTATAAAAAGCTGTGCTCAACAACCGGTCGGTGTACGACTCATAATATTCGGCGGGCGTAGCGACATGGTTTTTGGATGACGGGTCGGTATCCCCGATGATGTTTTTCAATTGAGGGTACTGGCCCACCCCCAGCAGGTGGTCGATTTCTGGAATTTCATCAAGCAGTTCCTGGCTATAACGTTCGGCCAGACAACCGGTGACGACCAACTGTTTGCATTTCCCCTCGGTCTTGTGTCGGGCCATTTCCAGAATCGTGTCGATTGATTCCTTTTTGGCAGACTCTATAAAGCCACAAGTGTTGACAATGATAACCTCTGCATCTTCTTCATTCCGGGTGAGGCTGAATCCAGAAGAAACCAGATCGCCCAGAACCCTTTCGGTGTCCACCGTGTTTTTCGGACACCCCAAACTCACCATGCCAATTTTTTTCATTCTCTGTCTCAACCCCCTCAATACCCCTTCGGGGCACGAAATTAATGTGATTCATCACGTCCCCTTGTCAGGGAGAGCTTTGCATAACCCTGGATTCTTCGTCGCTAACGCTCCTCCAGAATGACAAACCTGCGTTTCTTGTCATTCTGAACGGAGTGAAGAATCTCGCCTTTACGCTTTTTCGACTTATGCAAAGGTCTCCTTGTCAGGGGGAAGTTCTTTTAAGTATTGCGCTTGAACGTTTGGTCCGCTTTATAGGCAATGCAGTGCTGGCAGCATGTGATACCCCTTCACTTGTTTCATGCCCCGAAGGGGTACGCCGAGTGGTTAACTTTTTGTCCATTTTGCGAATGAGTTCATCAAAACTCTTTTTTTTGATCACCTTGTAAAACTGACTGCGCAAATTGTTCCGCATGCTGATCCCGTCCAGAATGACATCCACCACCTGCCATTTATCATTGGTCCGGGTCAGGCGAAAGTCGATGTCGACTTCGCCTTCCTTTTCATGAATCACCGTCAGGGGAACCACAACAACTTTCTTTTTTTCTCTGGTTTTTCCATATACCAGATCCAGTTCGGCAAAAAATTTCGCAGAACTGGGAAACGCCACATGGACGAACAAGTCCCCGAGCAGGGTTTTAAACTTTTCTCGCTCGGGATCACTGCGTTTGGCCCAATGTTTTCCTAAAGCTTTTTTGCTGATTTCTGCGACATTCAGCAAACCAAGAGCAGACTGGGAATGCTTCTGGTTGTCTGCCTCTTCTGGACCCGAAACATCCGCTTTAATCTGTTGAATTTCTCCCAACAACTGTTTCACTGAAGCCTGGGGGTCCTTGGTTTCTGCCCAGAGCGGACTGGTGATCAAAACAGTAATGAGAACAGCACTTAAGATTTTTTTCATATTCGTCTATGATAGGTTCGGCGTTGCATATTTAGTGAAGGCTTCTCCGTAAATTATAACGCAAACCGCAAGTTCATTTGACAAATTTTAATCCCTTTATAAAACGACACATGGCTGAAGACTCATCCCAAACAAAGAGACTTTTGAAGGGCCGGATTTTTCTGCTGGCAGTATTTCTCGTAATTCTAACCGGGAAAACCTCCTTTGCCGGGTCGGCCGAGATCGATAAACAGTACCAGCGAGCCAAAACCCTGAAAGGGTTTGAACGCATCGCTGAGGAAATCCGGAAATCCCTCGAAAAAGAACCGGGCAGCCCCCAATGGCAATGGCGGCTGGCTCGTTCCCATTACGCCATCGCCAAACGAACGGAGGACGAAGACATCGCAATCCAGCATTACGGCCTGTGCATCGAACACAGTAGCCGGACTCTGGAAATGCAACCGGACTCGGCCATCGGTTATTTTTTCCGTGCCATATGCCAAGGCAAACAGGGGGAGATGAAAGGCATGTGGTCCAGCCTGGGAATCATCAATCCTTTTGAAGAAGATATGAAAAAAGCGTTGCAGCTGGATCCGGCTATCCAGAACGGCGGCCCGAACCGCGCACTGGGCAAGTTATATCTGGAATTGCCCTTTTTTTTTGGTGGCAGCACAGATCGGGCGATTGATCACCTTAAAGAAGCAGTTCGCCTGAGTCCTGATTATGCAGAAAACCACCTTGGGCTGGCCCAGGCCTATTATGCTAAAAATAATTTCACCTCTGCCCGAAAATCGCTTTCCACCTTACTTAGTCTGACCGATAATGTTGCGGACAATGAGGACCTTTTAAAACTCAGGACAAAAGGCCGGGAGTTGATGAAAAAGCTGACCACTGATTATTCCCACACCTATGATTAAAGAAATTAGAATCCGAAATTTTGCCATCATAGAAAATCTTGCGGTGAACTTTGAGAAAGGATTGAACGTGCTAACCGGTGAAACTGGCGCGGGTAAATCCATCATCATCGACGCACTGAATCTCCTGCTCGGAGGTAGGGCAGATACTGATTCCATCCGTTCCGGAGAAACCACTGCTTTTGTGGAAGCGGTCTTTGAAGTCACCGACCCCTTGACTCTCGACTTGATTTTGGAATCCGGCATCGAAATAGAGGACGGTGAACTTCTTGTCAAACGCCAGATTTCCAACGCTGGCAAAAACCGGTGCCTGCTCAATGATAGTCCGGTCACGGTTTCCACCCTGGCAAAAATTGGTGATCGCCTGGTCGACCTGCATGGGCAACACGATCACCAGACCCTGCTTCATCCTGAAGTCCATGTCGATCTTTTAGACCTGTACGGCAAATGCAGGACACTCCGCGATGAGTTTGCCGGGAAGTTCTCGGACTACCAGACTGGGACGAAAAAATTGCAGTCCATGAAAATGGATGAGCAGGAGCTGGTACAAAAACAGGAGTTTCTGAACTTTCAACTCAACGAAATTGATCAGGCCCAGCTCTCGGAGGAAGAAGAGGAAGAAATCAAGGCGGAGCGCAATAAACTGAAACACGCCGGGCAAATTCGCGAGGGCCTGCAAAAAAGCCAGTCGCTGTTGACCGATGAAAGCGGCTCCATACTGGAAAACCTGGGGCAGGTTTTGAAAGAGTTGGAATCGGTTCTCGACATCGACCCCGGTGTGAAAGAAACGGTTGAACGGTCCCGTTCCGCTTTCTATGAACTGGAAGAGGTGGTGGAGTCTTTACGAAACTATGACCGGTCTTTGGAGTTCAATCCGAACAGGCTGGAAGAAATTGAAGACCGGCTCGCCGAGATAAGCGGACTGAAACGAAAATATGGCAATGACATCGCAGAAGTTTTAAAGCGCCGGGAACAGATCGCCGAAGAGTTGCAACAGTTGGCTTCCAATGATGAAAACATGAAAGCCCTGGAAGAAGAACTGGAGAAAAAAGAAAAGGTGCTTGCCGAACTCGCCATCCGCTTGGCTGAAAAAAGGGAAGCTGCCGCCAAAAACCTTACCAGCAGTGTTGAGAAGGAACTGAAAGATCTGAGCATGGGCAGCGTCCAGCTTGGTGTGCGTTTTGATTATCCCGCCGACCCTGAGGGATTCATCCTGTTCCGCAAAGAAAAAGTGAAAGCCACGCCAACCGGATTGGGCACACTGGAATTTTTGTTTTCGCCGAATCCGGGTGAAGAACTGCGCCCTCTGGCTAAAATCGCCTCGGGCGGTGAATTATCGCGGGTGATGCTGGCTTTGAAATCTATCTTGAACGATCAGGACACCATCCCGGTGATGATCTTCGACGAAGTGGATACCGGCATCGGTGGAAGAGTGGCAGAAAAGGTGGGAACCAAACTACAAAAAGTCGCCAGCACCAAACAGGTTTTCTGCATCACCCATCTGCCGCAAATTGCCGGGATGGCTTCTTTCCATTACCGGGTAGAAAAAGAAGTAAAAGGGAAACGCACACGCTCCACCATCCGCCAACTGGAACATGGAGAACGGGTTGAAGAACTAGCGCGCATGTCGAGCGGAGAAAACATCACCGATGCCTCCCTCAATCACGCCCGCGAACTCCTCCGCCCCGCCCGCTAGGCGCGGGGCCGACTGCAATGGCTATTTCTGGCGAGAAAGCGGTTGTCGCGGCTTAATGAGCAATTGCTCACTTCTCCCCTCCCTTCATAGGGAGGGGAGTTAAACTCAACCCCCTCATTCCCCCTTATCAGGGGGAGGTTTGCATAACCCCGGATTCTTCGTCACTTTGTTCCTCAGAATGACAAATAGCCTTGTATTGTCATTCTGGACGCAGTGAAGAATCTCGCTTTTCTGTTTTTTTCGACTTACGCAAAGGTCTCCTTATCAGGGAGAGGTTTGCAGTTTGGCGGTCGCGGAGCGTTACCGTCCCATTGCCACCGGTGGCTCACCGGGCCCCGCGCCTAGCGGCGGGCTTGGTTGGCGACGGCTTCGGCGGCTTTTTTTGCGGCTTCGGGATCACCCAGATAATAGTGGTCGGTGGGTTTTAAGTCCGCATCCAGTTCATAGACCAATGGAATGCCGGTGGGAATATTCAATTCCAGGATATCTTCTTCGCTGACCTGATCGAGATGTTTGACCAGGGCTCTCAAGCTGTTGCCGTGCGCGCAGATCAAAACTTTTTTTCCGGCTTTGATGGAAGGCACGATTTGATCCGACCAATACGGCAGAAACCGGTCCACCGTATGTTTTAAAGCTTCCGATGCGGGCAACTGGTTTTGGGGTATTCCGGCATATCGGGGATCTTTGGACGGCAGTCTGTCGTCGTCGGGAAGCGGGGGAGGGGGAGTGGCATAACTTCTGCGCCAGATTTTTACCTGCTCCGCGCCATGCTTTTCTGCGGTTTCGGCTTTGTTCAATCCTTGCAGAGCACCATAGTGGCGTTCGTTCAGGTGCCAGGAGCGGGTGACCGGAATCCACATCAAATCCATTTTATCCAGCACGATCCATAAAGTTCGAATCGCCCGCTTGAGAACAGAGGTGTAGGCTATGTCGAAGGTATAGCCTTCATCGAGAAAAAGTTTTCCCGCCGCTTCGGCTTCCTGTTTTCCCTGCTCGGTCAGGTCAACATCGGTCCACCCGGTGAACCGGTTTTCCAGGTTCCATTGACTCTGACCATGCCTTAAAAGAACCAATTTATACATTTTTCAGACTCCCGGCTAAAGAACTTCGCTATTTGACCGCAATATCCCATATAAACAAGGCAATGGGGGAAATTTCAACCCCTTTCCACATCCCGATCAGCGGGCAACCCCCGGTTGCCCAGGAAAGAAGCAGCGGCCAGTGCCTGATTGCAATTCTCGCGCATCAACCTTTTTCAACCATCGGGTGTGTTTACACACCCGATCTTTTTGTGCCCTTTTCCTCTCCATTTAATCTCTTAGCTTTACCACACCCGTAAAATAAGGGTAAGATGGCTCTTCCCAATTCTTAAATGGAGAATACCCGTGTTTGTCGAGGTCGATTCCAACTCCAACACTGGACGGAGTTTCAATATGATTTTCCGGGATATCAGTCCTCCCCGGGAGTTGTACTGCATCAAATACCCGGTAAACGGTGAGGAACAACCGGTTCAGATCACCGGTTGGGACGCAGATTCCAATACACCTTGTCCAGCCTATGCCTGCAAGGTGGAAGAATCCGGAGACGGAGTTGCCCTGCTCATTTATGGCGGATCGGGCGGCGTACGCATGAAACCCCTCGAAGACGAAACACAGTGGGACCCGGGAGCTTCCAAACAGTGGGGGGACACCCACCTGGTCTATCCAGCAGATTGCTTCATCGTCTATAAAGACGAACTGTAGCCGTGATATTCTTCCTAAACTTTTACCCGTTCCGGGCATGAAAACAAATGAAGAGGACATCACACGTGCCCCGCAAGGGGTACACTCGGCGTGGGGCCGACTGCAATAGCCTTAATGGCAGGCGACCGGTTAACTCGGCTCAACGTGTCATTGCTCATTACCACCGGGCGTTGCTCGGCCAGCGTTACGCTGGCGGCTCGCCGGGTGTCAGGACTAGTTGGCGGATGACCTCTTCCGCAACAGGTTTTCTGTAGCGACCATGAACGCAATGAACCAAAAATTCCCGATTGCCTTTTTGTCCGGTAATGGGGGATTCTGTTACCGCAGTCACCGCCCAACCTTTTTCCTCAATAAAACGGTTCAAGTCGAGTAGCACTCGAATATGTTTGGCCGGGTCTTTAATGACACCACGGTTTTCCACCTCCTCTTTCCCGACTTCAAACTGAGGTTTAACCAGGGCAACCAGTTCTCCTTCAGGCTTGAGCATTTCCAGCAAGGGGGGTATAACAAGCTGGAGCGAGATGAACGACACATCAATCACAGCCAGGTCCAGCATTTCCCCTATATCCTCTTTGGATAAGGTTCGGGCATTTTTCCGGTCCAGGCAAATGACCCGGGAGTCGTTACGAAGCTTCCAGTCCAACTGCCCGTAACCGACATCCACGGCATACACTTTTTCAGCGCCGTTTTGCAAAAGACAATCGGTAAACCCGCCAGTGGAAGCTCCCACATCTACG
The DNA here is from genome assembly GCA_965249625.1 of Nitrospinales bacterium. Taxonomy (GTDB): domain Bacteria; phylum Nitrospinota; class Nitrospinia; order Nitrospinales; family VA-1; genus LS-NOB. Next base: position 27,426 of record OZ252246.1, read on the forward strand.
GTAGTTTTTCCTGCAGGTGAAACATGGAATTGTTTTAAGGCGTGATCCAGCTTCACCCCGCCCCTGCTGGCAAAGAGTTGGGGTTCACCAAGAATAACGGGAAGACAATCTTCAGGAACCCGTCGACCAGGTTTATCGGCAACGGCATCGTTTATTCTTACTTTGCCCGCTAGAATGATGGCGCGGGCTTTTTCCCTCGTGATGGCGAGTTTTTTTTTACCAATAACTGATCGAGCCGGATTTTCATATTCTTATTTGTCATTTTCCTCTACAGGAAAAAGTTCGGTCGTCAATTTCCCCTTCTGGTCGCGAGTCAGCTTTTCTATTTTAGCTTCAGCTTCGCTCAATTTCTTCGAGCAAACACGCGACATCTTTATCCCTTCCTCAAAAATCTCGAGAGACTTATCAATGTCCAATTCTCCCGTTTCCAAGTCATCGACTATTTTTTCAAGCCTTTGTATGGCTTTTTCAAATTTTATTTCACCCATAATCGGCCTCTTTGAAAACAAGTTTATATTGACAATAAACCGTTAGTAAAATTATATTAACTATTTATCTCTTTTTTCTAAAAATATTTTTGGTGTGACCATGGCGATTCGACTCGGGTTTCCGAGATAATGTCCCAACCATTAATATCCATTGATGTCGATGAGTCCCTTGATTCTGCCAAAAAATTACTGGATGAAAATTCCATTCGCCACCTGGCAGTTACCCGGGACAATGAAATTGTCGGAAAACTATCCACAAAAGACCTGCAATAATATTCGTCTTAGTTTTCCTCTATAATTTTTTTTACAGTGCAACCCAAACTTCCACGGGAGAGTCTTATTTTAACCTTGTCTCCCGGATTGACCCCTTCTGTATTTTTCAGAGATTCTTCATCTTTGGAGCAAATACTATACCCTCTTTCTAAAATAGCCAGTGGATTGACAGCGTTAAGGTTTTTTAATATTCCTTCAAAGCGTTCCTTATTAAAACGCACCTGGGACTGGATGATATGCAACATTCTTTTTTCCAGCATCATCCGGTTTTCTCCCACATGTTGAATATGTTTTTCGGGTGAAGCCTGAAACAATCGATGTATTTTGTCTTGCAGTCTTTGTTGGTGGGATACCAGGCTTTGCTCCAGTCCCCGGAGCAGCCGGACATGCAAATCATCCAGGCACTGAATTTGCGGATTGAATATTTCTTTGGGTTGGTGGAAGAACCGCCTGTCCATCAACCTTTTTAATAGATCGCTATAATATTCCAGCTTCTTTTGCAGGGTTGTGACCAGTGCTTCATTCAGGGAGCGAATTTCCCTAACCGTATCTTGCAGAAGGGGTACGGTTAACTCTGCTGCTGCCGAAGGGGTTGGCGCTCTCAGATCGGCCACAAAATCTGCAATGGTAAAATCTATTTCGTGCCCCACAGCAGAAACAACAGGGATATGGGATGCAAATATTGCACAAGCCACTACCTCTTCATTAAACGCCCACAGGTCTTCCAGCGAACCTCCTCCGCGCCCGACAATGATCACCTCAATATCTTTTCTTTGGTTTAGTTCTTCAATGCCACGGGCGATTTCTTCAGCCGCTCCTTCACCTTGGACTTTTGCAGGGCATAGTAGTACAGAAACTTTCGGATTTCTCCTTCTTATTACATTGAGGATGTCTCTGACGGCAGCACCCGTAGAAGAGGTGACGACTCCTACCTTCCAAGGAAATTCTGGCAGGGGTTTCTTTTTTTCTTCATCAAACAAACCTTCCTTATCCAGCTTTTCCTTTAACTGCTCGAAGGCTTTTTGCAGGGCACCCAGCCCTCTTGGCTCCAGGGACTCTGCAATGATCTGGTATTCGCCTCGGGCATCATAGACGCTGATCCGACCAAACATTAAAACATGGTCGCCATCTTCCGGTTGAAATTTTATTCCTGCCCGGTAGCCTTTAAATAAAACACAACGGATCTGCGACTTGTCGTCTTTCAAAACAAAATAACTATGACCAGAAGCCACGGTTCTGAAATTGGAAATTTCCCCCTCTACCCAAACCGAGTCAAACGCCGCTTCCATAATGGCGCGAATATCCCGGGTCAATCCGCTGACACTGTATACCTGCGGATTTTTTATTGTGGGATGATTCACAGTCTCAGCCGAGTTTTCGGCTGTGAGCGGTGTTTGGGATTTGCGGCTTTGCCTTTTGCGAATCATAAAAATTCGGGACTGTTTTATTTGCCTTTTTCCCCTATAGCGAGGCTTTAAAGGCTTTTAACGTATTTTCCATGAGGAGCGCAATGGTCATGGGTCCCACTCCACCTGGAACGGGGGTGATGAACCCGGCTTTTTCGGCGACCGGATCAAAGTCAACATCGCCGGTCAGTTTTCCGTCCACGCGGTTGATTCCCACATCTATCACCACCGCGCCTTCCTTCACCATATCAGAATTGACAAAATGAGACCGGCCTACCGCAGCGATCAATATATCAGCTTGACTGGTAACTTGTTTCAGATTCGTGGTTTTTGAATGACAAATAGTCACCGTGGCGTGGTGCTGCAATAACAAATGTGCCACGGGTTTTCCCACAATATTGCTTCGGCCCAGAACAACCGCATGCTTACCGACAATGTCGATACCATAATAATCCAGCAAGGCAATGATTCCCGTTGGTGTGCACGGGGTAAGCAGGGCGTTACCAATAGCCAACTTGCCGACATTGATGGGATGAAAACCATCCACATCTTTTTTTGGATCAATGGATAAGAGAATCTTTTCCGAATCGATATGATCCGGTAGCGGCAATTGCACAAGAATGCCGTTCACTTCATCGTTCTCGTTCAGTTTTTTGATGATATCTAATAATTGCGTCTCGGTTGTTTCGGCAGGCAGGTTTTGTTCGAAGGACTGAAATCCGATTTCAGTACAAATTTTATTTTTGTTACGTATATAAACCGCCGAAGCCGGGTCCTCACCAACCAGAACGGTAGCCAGACCCGGCACATGGTCTGTTTTGTTTTTCATTTCCGCCGTCTCCTGCATCAGGCGGTTGCGGATTTCTGCGGATACTTTTTTACCATCAATCAGAACCATAATTCTCCTTCTACCTACTCTGCGTAGGGCCGACTGCAATAGCGTTTACTGCCAGCAAAAAATTATCTCGGCTAAATAAGCCCTTGCGAACTGCCTCCACGGTTAGTGGTGGGCAGTTTAGCAGAATTTCCGATTTATCGAAGGGGAGTCTTTTATTTAATTCCCAATTCCTTGATCAACCGGGAAAGGTAGGAGCACTGAACATCCAGAATCTGCGCGGCTTTAGTCCGGTTACCGCTGGTGGATTTAAGGGTGTTGGAAATAAAAGTTTGGCGAAACAAATCACTGGCTTTTTTGAGGGCAGACCCCACATTGAGTTCAATATGGGCTTGGGAAGTTTCAAAGGGAAACGCATCGAGGAGTAGCTCCTCCTCGTCCGATAAGACAATAGCCCGCTCCACCGAGTTTTCCAGTTCCCGGATATTTCCCGGCCAGGAATAACTCATAAGGTGAGAGACCAAACCCTTGCCCGGCTTTTTGACGGGCTGGCCCTCCGGGCTGTGCTTCTTGAGGAAAAAGGTTAATAAGTCACGGATATCCTCGAGTTTTTCACGAAGCGGAGGCAGGGTTATTTTTATAACATTGATTCGATAAAACAGGTCCTGGCGGAAATTCCCTTCCTGGACTTCTTTTTCCAAATCGCGGTGTAGATAATGTTCTTTAAGCTTGCCAAACTCCTCTACACAATATCTACACCGTACCCAACAAATTTCTAGTTTGCGAAAATGGAAAACATCTTCGTATTGATCATGGACGCAATGAGTTTGCCATGGGATCGGCACACGTTAATGGCATTGAGGGGTTTTGGGGCTTCTCCAAAACTCGCCTGTCCGGATTTCGCGGTATGAGCAAACCCACTTTTTATTTGCATCTTAAAGAATGTGAGTTCAGGTTCAATCATCGCGGTCAGGACCTCTACAAAATCCTGACCACAATGATTAAAAATCAGCCTCTGTTCTGGTCATGACCCTTAAAAAATATTCTGGAATCGTAAAAATGGTAAAATCAAACCGACTATCCTTCAAAAGAGATATTAATTTCTCCAGCCCTTCGCATCTGGTTACGGATGAAGGCGGGAGTTCAGAGTGAGTCATTGAAAATTTTGCTGACTTTGTGTTATATTTCCACCTCGGCCTTCATGCCCCGGATGGGTACTATGTTCCGGGTCCAGCAAGAGCAAAAACCTAGAGTGCCGGAGTGGTGAAATTGGTAGACGCACAGGATTCAAAATCCTGCGAGGGCAACCTCGTGTCGGTTCGATTCCGACCTCCGGCACCACCCTCTGACGAGGGAGGTTGTGATATCCTCGTCCTTAACTTCATGCCACTGTTATATCTCCTTCCAATTTGGATTTTTACTTCGAAAGAAATAAAAATATTCAAAAATCATTAGGATTTTTCAGTCATTTTATCCATGGAATCCCCGATTTTTTTATTCAATACAAAATAAAAAGTTTTCCCCCTTTTAATAAGCTCCATCATATTCTTTTTTGATAAATCCAATAAATCGGTTCTCGCGGTTTGGTAGGTGACTCCATGAAAATTTTTATGCTGTTGAATCGTATAAGGAAACCCGGAATGACTTAAAGCATGCTTCAATATATTAACCTGCCGCAAGTTCAAGTCTGGATGAGCCTGTAAAGCTTCGGAAAAAAAACTGACGGTCTTCTGTCTTCGAGAAACATAGACTCTTAATTCCTGAAAAGCCAATCTCAACGACTTTAGATGATATGAAATAAAATAAGTAAGATCTTGATCATCCATCTCCGTATACAAATACGCTCGGGCATATTGTTTGGCGGACTTTAACAGGATTCTTGAAATAGAAATATACTCCGTCATCCAATACCCATTTTTTAACATAAGCCAATAAAAAATGGCTCGGGCAGTTCTTCCGTTTCCATCATTATAAGGATGTATATAACCAATGCTAAAATGCAAAATAATTGCTTTGATCACTGGGTGAATAAAGTTTGCTGAAGAATGATCTTCATTTGCAAACCCTATCAGCTCATTTACCTGCCGCTCAATTTCATTGTAATGGGGTGGAGTATACAAAATTGTGCCTTGATCATCCATTACTGAAACAAGCTCATCGTTTTCATTCCTGAATCTTCCAGAAATACCCGGATCATTAAATGTGTCTTCAGTAATTGAATGATGGAGTTCATTAAGCATCTCCACCGTAAGAGGCTGGTCCTTAAGTTTGCGCAACCTTTTAATCGTTCTGTAATTGTTATAAATCATCCTATCTGCATGGGAAACTGGCTTTTTCCCAGATAGCAACATTTGCTTTGCCTTTTTTCGGGTAGTAGCCGCCCCTTCTAATATGCTAGAGGAAATAGCTTCCTCCATGAGAGAAGAAATTAGATAACGATCCTGCGATTCTTGGTTTATAGGCTTATCGAGAGAAATCTGTCCTCCCGCATATTTATCCACAAAGTGCAAATCTTCCTGAATTTTATCTGGCAACCAATAGTTAAAATATTGATCTGCTTGATCCCTTAAGGGAATTCTTCTCGCTTGAACCACACGAGCAAGTTTCAAATAATACCAAGCGAGACGAGGGCCAACCACATCATGCGGAATACAATATTTAAATTTATCCCAATATAAATAGCGGCTATTAGCCTTTTTAATTAGTGAAATGAAATCTTCATTCTTCGCAATTTCAGTTAACTGCTCGTAGTCAGCCAGAGCAATACTGCTGATATCCGGGGCTTTTTCGGGGATTTTCAAGAATCTTTCTCCATCAAAATCTATCTACTGACTAATTATATTTTAGTATTTTAAACATGTCAATCATTAATTACTAATTTAGTAGATATTAGTACATTACTAGTATTGCAAAATGAAGAGTCCAGAAGCTCCTCATATAGATTAACAAGCTAAATTCTTTGCTTTAGTAGGGGTGTGGGGTAAAGGTTGAACATCATACATTCAGAATACATCTGTGTTGAGTTTTTTAGCAACCTGCCAGTCATTTGGATATTGTCAAAACTCTCGCCGTTTTGTTAGGCTTTAGCTCGTTTATTTCAAACCCTTTTCGAGAAAAATCAATGAGCGATTCTCACAGCCCCGAAGCCAAAGCTTACTGGAAAGAAAATATCCGGCTCGTCCTTTCCCTTCTAGCCGTCTGGTTCGTGGTTTCTTTTTGCATGTCTATCCTGTTTGTCGATGCCCTCGATAACATCCGTTTCTTCGGTTTCAAGTTAGGTTTCTGGATGGCGCAGCAGGGTTCCATTTTTTGTTTCGTCATCCTCATCTTCATCTATGTCTACAAGATGAACAAACTCGACCATAAATATGGCGTGGATGAGGACCGGGACCATTTTACCCCTGACGACTCTTATTACCACGATCAGGAGCCTGAAAAATAAATATGGATGTTCAGACACTCACTTTTATTTTTGTTGGTGCCACCTTCGCGCTTTATATCGGCATCGCCATCTGGGCTCGGGCCGGGACTACCGACGATTTCTATGTCGCCGGAGGAGGCGTTCCGCCACTCGCCAATGGCATGGCGACAGCCGCCGACTGGATGTCTGCCGCTTCTTTCATCTCCATGGCGGGGATCATCTCTTTCATCGGCCGCGATGGCGCCGTCTACCTGATGGGGTGGACAGGAGGTTATGTTTTGCTGGCGTTATTGCTGGCACCCTATTTGCGCAAGTTTGGTAAATACACCGTTCCCGATTTTGTTGGGGACCGTTATTATTCTGACATTGCCCGGGGGGTCGCTGTTGTTTGTGTTTTATTTGTTTCGTTCACCTATGTGGCGGGCCAGATGCGCGGGGTGGGGATTGTTTTCTCCCGTTTTCTCGAAGTGGAAATCACCACTGGTGTTTTAATTGGCATGGCCATCGTATTTTTTTATGCCGTGCTTGGCGGCATGAAAGGAATCACCTACACCCAGGTAGCGCAGTACTGCGTTTTGATTTTTGCGTTTCTGGTTCCTGCCATCTTTATATCGATGATGATGACGGGGAACCCCGTGCCGCAATTGGGATTCGGCGGTACACTGGCCGACGGCACCTATCTTCTGGACAGGCTCGATCAGTTATCTGAAGAACTTGGATTTGCGGCTTATACAGCGGGAAATAAATCAACCATTGATGTGTTCTTCATCACCGCCGCGCTCATGGTGGGCACTGCCGGGCTGCCCCACGTCATTGTAAGATTCTTCACCGTTCCCAGAGTCCGAGATGCCCGCATCTCTGCGGGGTATGCGCTGATGTTTATCGCCATACTCTATACCACGGCTCCGGCATTGGCCTCTTTTGCCCGGGTTAATCTCATCAACACCGTTAACAATGCCGAATATCAGGCAACGCCTGCATGGTTCAAGAACTGGGAGAACACCAACCTCATCGCCTGGGTCGATAAAAACCAAGACGGGAAGATCCAGTATTCTTCGGGAAAAGCATTCGATGGAAAACCTCAGTTTCTGGAAGTACGCGGCCCAGAAGGTGAACGAAAAATTTTAAATTCCCCGACCGATAATGGCAACGAGCTCTATATCGACCGCGATATCATGGTTCTGGCCAATCCGGAAATCGCCAACCTGCCCAACTGGGTGATTGCGCTAGTCGCGGCAGGAGGGCTTGCCGCAGCACTCTCCACCGCCGCAGGATTGCTGCTGGTCATCTCCACCTCCATCTCCCACGACCTGTTGAAGAAAATGTTTTTAAAAAATATTACCGACAAGCAGGAACTCCTTTTTGCCCGGATGTCGGCGGCACTGGCCATCACCATCGCTGGATATTTTGGCATCCACCCACCTGGATTCGTCGCGCAGGTGGTGGCGTTTGCCTTTGGCCTCGCAGCTTCGTCATTCTTCCCGGTTATTTTAATGGGAATCTTTTCGAAGCGCATGAACCGAGAAGGGGCCATCGCCGGAATGGTGATCGGACTCGCCTTCACCGCCGGTTATATCATCTATTTTAAGTTCATAAATCCCTCGGCAAACTCTGCGGAAAACTGGTGGTTCGGAATTTCTCCGGAAGGAATCGGAACTTTAGGGATGGTGTTTAATTTCGTGGCCGCTATTCTGGTCAGCCGCGTCACCGCCCCACCGCCGGATGAGATCAGGGATATGGTCGATGATATTAGAATCCCGAAAGGTGCTGGCGCTTCGTATCACCATTTAGAGTCTTAAGCCGTCCTAACCTTTTTCCTCCAAATTTTCCTGGAGATCAGATTCAAAATTAGACTGATTGTTTTTTAGTAACAATAAAAAATGGTGCTGAGGCTTTACCAGCTATATTGCTCTTAAAAGACCGGGTTTTGTTGGCCATTGGGTTAATGATATCATTTACGACCGGCTTGCTACTGGGGTAAAGGATAAGCTGGAGAAATTAAACCCTAAAAACATAAAAGGATATAGGGCAAGTAAACATCATCAGCATTTAACAGAAGATCACGGGGTGCCTGAACTTAAAGAACACCTGGCAAAAGTAATGACGTTAATGGATGCTTCCCCAAATAAAGACAGTTTTGAAAGAATGTTAAATAGGGCACTCCCTAAATATGGGGCAACTAAGGAGATGTTTGAAGAATAAGGGAGAATATTTGTGAATATAAGAAAAGGGGTAAAAAGGCTGTGCGTTAGTGGTTCTGTGTTTTCGTTTATCGTCTTCTTCTTTACTGTAGAGTTCGCATTTTTGTTCATTGGACTTGGTATATGGGGGCTTTTTTATTCGGGGTGTTGGGTCTGGGCTGGGTTTAGTGGAAAGGATTCAAAATAAGGAGAATTTAATCACTTATTAATACCTTAAACTAGGAAATTCCGATTTTATTTAAAGTGGAACAGGATAAATTCTCTGCTGACTCCCTCAAGTTACCTTCAAATATAGAGCGGATTTTCTTTTAGTTACGGTTACTGACAATCAGGAAAAATAAAACTGAGGCAACGAGAATCAACGATGTCAATTTAAAGACTATGCCTCTATTTTTCATTTAAGCGGTCTATTTACTTAAAAATAGGGGCTGTCGTAGATAACTAAGATTATTTATGATAGGGAATGGGCTTAAAACGTTGCAAACTAAAGGGTAAATTTCAGAGACGGTTGCTGGAGTTTTTCGTTCTGGAAGTCACCGCCCGTGCGGCGGCAGATTTGCTGGAGATTCAGGCAAATACAGCGACCCTATTTTATAATAATATCAGGATGGTTATTGCGGAAAAGTTGGAGAAAGATGCTTCAATATTTGCCGGTGAAATTGAGTTGGATGAAAGTTATTTTGGAGGGGTTCGCAAAGGTAAGCGCGGAACGTGGAGCAAGCGGAAAGATCCCTGTGTTTGGCATTTTAAAACGTAGAGGCAAGGTGTACACACAAGTGCTCGACAATACAAAAACAGACACGCTGATGCCGATTATCAGGCGGAAGATCAGGCCTGACAGCATTGTCTATACTGATGGCTATCGCTCCTACAATGCTCTGGATATTTCTGAATTCAAGCACTACCGGATCAACCATTCAGAGTTATTTGCTGACAAGAAAAACCATATCAATGGCATTGAGAATTTTTGGAACCAGGCAAAGAGGGTGCTTAGAAAGTATAATGGAGTCCCTGCCAAAAATTTCTATCTGTTCTTAAAGGAATGTGAGTTCAGGTTTAATTATGGCTCTCATAAACAACAATACAACACCCTTAAAAAATGGTGTGATTTATAACCTAATCTACGACAGCCCCTAAAAATAACAAAAAACAGTTTTATACCATGGTAAATACATGTATCGGTTTGCAAGTTTGAGTTGCATAATTTTAAGGCAGTTTTTAAAGGGAACTATATACAATTTTACCCAAGGTGGATGATGAGAGGGGTGGATTCTGTGGAAACAAAAAACCCGGATTCTGAAGGTCTCGGCTTAGTTGGTTGTCAAGCTTGATTTAATTGGTCGGGTACTTTCCAACCAATAAAGAAATGATCCTAACCTCGTTTTCATCAAAACTGTAATGAATTGTGAGGGACGGTACGCTTGGGAGTGTAAGGGTTTTTAGAATAAAGCGTTGAGGATTTCCTCCGGGGAGTTTGGAAGCATCTCTTCCAGGGTCTCTGGCCAATCGCCACTTCCAACCCTCCCACGCGGCTCCTAATCTTGGGTATGCATTAATGGCTTCTGTGATTGTTTGCGCAGCGGTACCATCCTCTACTATAGTTCTCGCAAATGCCATTAATTATTTGAGAGCTTTAACTTGCTGGCCCATTCTTCTGCCCACTCAATATCGCCCTCATCTACTTCTCCGACACTTGAGGCGTATACCGTATAGAGAGGTATTTCCTCGCCAAGTTCTGCCAACTCCCAAATTACACCATGAGTCTGTTCGCTAATTGACATAGCTGTATTTTCCAGGCAAACATGCTCAAACGCTTCGTCAATTAACTGCACCTCGGTGGCAGTAAGGGTTGAATCTATTTCATCCGGGGCGAATATTGAAATATATTCTGCCTTCATATGACCGAAATAGTCCACCTTGCCACGAGCTACCTTCTGCTCTTTAACAAGCTCGTCAACTACGGCAACAATATGCTTTGGCACTGGGCCATGCTGACGCTTAACGTAAGTTTCCCCAGTGATAGGCTTGCCATGGTGGATATAATGTATGGCATCTGAATACCAAAGAACCTTGTTGAGCTTAATCGAGCCAAGGACAGAAGGATCTGTTGCTTTGTGGCAAATGTAATGCGTAACTTTTTTTAATTTTCCCCAGTCTATTTGCGTGGCTTGCATTTGCCTCTCCAGGGTAATGTTATAAATACATTACGGCAAAAATGGTATGTTTCTTAGTTTTACGATTAATTTGCGCTCTTATGTTGGAGATTTGTCCATAAAAACACGGACTTTAAAGACACCTCTCCGAGCGCCAGGCTATAAGTGTTTGATACTATGTATTCTATAATACGGATGAGGATATTATATCCTACTTGGAAGGTTTAATCAATTTATTCAAACAAAAACTGACCAAAATGTAGTAGACCCACTCTAATAGAACTGTAGGGGCAAAGAAACAGAATGTCAATAATATATTGAGATTCATATTTTTTACTTGCATTTCCCATAGTTATTGGGTAAAATACTCCCACAAATAAGAGAGCTTAAAATATGGCAAAACCTAAAGACAGATCAAAAATTTCTTTACTACAAATAACAAAAATGTTTCCTGATGATCAGACGGCGGAAAACTGGTTCATTGAAAACCGATGGCAGGGCACCATTGCTTGCCCATTTTGTTATTCTGAGAATATAAATGAGCGGAAAACGGTTAAGCGGTCATGGCGTTGTCGAAATTGTCGAAAAGATTTCAGTACAAAAACTAATACGCTTATGCAGGGCTCTAATCTAGGATTCCAGAAATGGGCTATTGCCATATATCTCCTCACCACAAATCTAAAAGGTATTGCTAGTACCAAGCTGGCCAGTGATCTCAATATCACCCAAAAATCAGCTTGGCATTTGGCTATGAGAATCCGGGAAACCTACACGGACAATATTGGTCAACTCGTTGGAACGGTTGAAATAGACGAAACCTATATAGGCGGAAAAGAACGGAATAAACATAAATCCAAGAAATTAAAATCCGGGCGCGGGTTTTTAGGAAAACAGCCGGTTATTGGAGCAAAAGAGCGTGGCGGGCGGATCGTTGCTAAAGTAATCCCTGTAGCGAATAGGAAGCACCTACAAAGTTTTGTAACTAAGAGGCGCATCCAACCTAACTCAGGAGTGTTCACAGACGAGCATGGAGTTTATCCCAGCTTGCCTCTTAATCGACCATCAAAGTTGCACTTACAACTTGAGCTCAAGGGCCCTTTTTCGGGTCTTTCGCTGAATACAAGACCTAAAAAACATTCAAGATAGGCCATCTTGAGTGGGGGAATAAGTGAATGGCATTCCTATGTGCTGATTGACGGCCCGATTTTGGGGTCAAATTTTACAATCAAACACAGAGGAAGGCATGGACAAAAGTTCAGAAAAGAAGACATCTAAACAAGTGGGTGTGGGTTGTGCTGTACTATTGGCAGTTTTTATATTGTTAATAGTAGGATTGAGTATTGACACCAGAACCGATGAACAAATAAAAAAAGATAATAAAGAACGAGAAGACAGTCGTATCCAAATGACTGCCCTTAAAGCTTGCGAAAAAGAAATTACAAGTAACTCCAAATTCCCATCCAAAGCGGATGTACATTATTGGATGGATTCTGAAGTATGGAAAAGCCCTGTTAAAAAATCAGGGAAGTGGTCATTAACCGTAAAAGGCGGAGCTGATTTAACGAACAGCTTTGGGAATATGATTCCTCATAGATACCATTGCGAAGTATTAGGCGACAAAGTTATCAGCCTTGAAATAGCACCAGGCTAGGGTTTGTAAAATTAAGGGGATCTTATAGAAAATGGCTAAAAAAGAATCAAAGCCACAAGGCCGTCCTGCGAAAAACATTATTAAACCTATTAAGGATAGCCCGGAAAATATTGCTAAGTCTATTATGCAGTCTCCTCCAAAGAAAAAGTGGGAATATTTAAACAAAAAATCTAAACCTTTGAGATCATAATCCGGGTAAAATTGTATATAGTTCCCTTTTTAAAGGCCCCTCATTGTTATGAAAAAGTCCAGCCTCATTTCCATTCTCCCACAGATTCTCCCGAGTCATAAGGAATGGTTTGAATCAAAAGGCAATGACGGCATATTCGCCGATCTCAGCGGCGAAGACTTAAGGAAAAGCAATTTTTAAAATGCTGTTCTGGTGGAGGCCAATTTGCAAGGTGCCGACCTTCGTGGAGCCAATTTTGAAAATGCCGACCTCAGGGGGACCAACTTGCAAGACGCTCAATTGCAGGGCACCTGCCTGAAAAACGCAAACTTAGAAGAAACCGACTTGATGTGGGCCGATTTGGAGAACGCCGACCTGCAAAGCACCCGCTTGGATGGAGCCTATCTTCACGGAGCCAATCTGAAAAATACCTGCGTCACCGCTTCACAGGTCAAGCTTGCCTGGATCGATGAAGACACCCAGCTTCCCTCCCCCTCCTCGCCGGAAGGGTAGAAGGGGTGCTGGTCGTTAAAAATCTGTAGCCTGCTCCACGAGTTCCGGCTGATTTATGAAGGGATTACGGTTTCCATGGATAACTTCTATCAGATCATTACGTTTTTTCTCCCACTCATCAGGAGGATCTTCAAAATGCCACATCCGCAATGAATTTTCCAAACTCTCATCCAAAGGAATTTTATATTGGAACGACATATGTAAATAAGCCCGGGACGCATTGCCGCGAATCTCTTTTCTGAGCATGCCTTCCTTTTCGCAATAGCGGTATTCCCACATACCGGAAAAATCCCTTGTCTCGACAGGAGTTTGTGGTTTTTCAATCATGGGAAAAATATTATGCATGTCGGATTCTCTGGTTTTAAACTTTGGCAAAATTTCCGAGCAACATTGGGCTCCCTTGATTTTTTCCCCACCGGGGCGCATACACAGAGCCTTGTTCCAGCACTTTAACGATCTGACGAAAACACTTGGCGGCATCAAGGAAAGCTAAAATAAAAATATATAAATAAAGGAAATTGCGTTGCATGTAAAAGAGGATTTTGTTTTAACAAACCGGTTCCAGGGGAAATTGATAACGTTGGGATTTCCGGACCCTTCCCTTTTTAATACGCTAATTTAATAATTTTCATTGATTCTACACTTGAAAAAGTAAATCCCGCAAATCAGAATTGTTAAAAAGGTGATTGCCAAACCCAGCTTAAAAGAAAGAGGATCGTATTCAAAGCGCACTTGGTGCTCACCCGGTTCAATAACGACGGCGCGGAACAAATAATTAGCCCGGAGGACGTCTACTTCCTCATCATCCACATAGGCTTTCCACCCCGGATAATAACTGTCGCTTAAAAACAGAAATTGGCGGCTTTGTGAATCCACCCTGAGATCAACCGTATTGCTTTCATAAGATTCTATCCTGACAGATCCCTGTTTTTCACCAACCCCTTCTCCCTTACAAGGAAAAGTTTTCGGTTCGGCATCCAGTAATAATACTTTTTCAGGATTAAAACTTTTTTTCTGCAGAGTTTCCTTATACTCATCGTCGGAACTTTTAATCTCGCATTGCGGCACCAAAAAGGCGTGCGGAAGCATTTTCTTATTTTCGTATATTTTTATGATGATGGATTTTTCAAATTCCTCTCTTTCTCGCGGATCCTGTGGAATAGGATCATACGAATAGACCAGCTCAAAATCGGGAGAGGTGATGGGGGGCGTGGACACCACATATTTAACGTTCATCAAGTTGAGCAGGTTGGTACTGTCTATGGCTGGCGCAGTCTTGATCAGGGACATCATTTTTTCCCAACGTTCCTGATTGGTAACCGCTATTCCATCCACATCCAGAATGCGTTGATTGCCAAGAAGCCCCGTTGCAAACTTTTCTTTTTTAAAATCAAGTCCTTTTGGGATTTTGGTAATTATAATTTCTGTCTTCCGGGTTTTCGGTGTGACAAAAATTCTAAACAGTTCCGGGTCAGACTGGATAAATTTGGCGTTTTCACCTTGTTTTTGTACTTTCTGAAATTCCACTTTGTGATAAAAATTGAAATGAGCAAAAAACAAATCCAGAACAAACAGGGCTATGAGAGAGGCAAGAACAATGGGCTTTTTGAACTTTGGTTTTGAATAGAGGAACAGGCCCAGGCAGAATAGACTGGAAAAAGCCAGAAACCGTTTGAAGTTGAAAAGATTGGCTTCGGTTTCGTTGTATTCGGGGTAATCCCAGCCGATGGCTTGAAAATAGGCAACAATCGGTTCGTTAAAAATATTTAAAATGCCAAATACTATCATGCAGAAAAACCCAAGGGACAACATATAGCGTGCCCACTTTTGGCTTTCAGGACTCTTATCTTCCAATTCCTTTTTAAAATAGTCGTAACCCAACCCCGCCGCCACAGAAAGGATCAAAACCGCCAGGAAGATGAATTTAACCGGGTAGCGCAACTTATCGAAAAAGGGCAGGTGCTCGTAAAGAAAGGGATGAAAGAGCGCGTTTTTCCCCATCGCCAGCCCCAGGGAGATAAAAAATAAAAGCAGGAACCCCTGTACTCGCCGATCCCATTTTTTCAAAAAGAGCACCGCCAGAATAAACGGGATCCCCCCCATATAAATGGTTTTCAGCCAGTTCTGGTAAGTCCAGTATTTTTCTAAATCCGTCGCCAGGCCATGTTGGTCGGGCAGGAATAATTCAAACAGATCGTAAGGGTGTAGAGACCAAACCCCCGCTTGAATATAGGAAAGCCCTTCGGACCGGATGGAAAGTTGTGAAAGCTCAAGGAAAGGAATCAACTGAACCGCCGACAATCCAAAAAATACCGCGCAGAAAATCGCAAAAAAATTCATCCGACTTCTAAAATTTATAAAATCACCTAACACCAGTTGCGGAAACAAGGTCAGGAAAAAGGTTGTTCCAAAAGTGAGGTAGCACACTTCTACTCCTCCACCCAGAAACATCACCACACCCACCACTCCAGATAAAACAGCGTGCCTCATGCGGTTATTTTTTATTGCCGAAAAATAACAGAGAAAAAACAGCGGAACCCAGGTGACCGACAACAAGGTGCTCAACAAATTGTGTACAGAGATCAGGTAGCCCGAAAGCATGATCCCGATGGCTGAGATGATCGCTGCGCCCTGGCTTGCGTTCATTCCCCGCACCAGCAAATAGGTAAAAATACCGGTCAGGGCAAAATGCAGTTCTATGTTTAAATTGAACGCCCAGTTGAAAGGCAGGAAAAAATAAAGGGCACTGAAGGGGTAGAGGACCCCAGGTTGGAGGGTGGCAAAAAGGGGATGGCCATTATAATAATAGGGATTCCATAAAGGGAAAATGAAGTTTTTGACTTCTTCGATCCAGAACTGCCGCGGAGGAATAAAAAAAACCAGGAGGTCTCGTTCAATGAACAAAGACCCCCTGATATCACCGAAATAAAGAACCGCAAGAACTGTCAGGAACCCTATCGGCCAATGACGCCGAAGAAAGATGATAGTCCCCCCTTTTCGAAAAAGTGGTCGCCCAAAAAAACCCTGGGACTCAAGAAACCCTAAAACCCCGGATTAATCTTGCCCGCCTGAAACCCGGTGTTGGTTCCATCGTTAGGTTCATAGCTCCAAGTATACGTGGTGCCATCGCTAAGGGCCGCTGTAAGCCCATTGTCAAGTTGTGTAAAAATAAAACCACTCTGATCGATACTGCCCAGAATCGTGGTCAGGTCATAGGTGCTCAAGGGGGTGAGCAGTTTCTGGGCATGCAACAAGGTGATCTGCCCTGCCAGAGCACCGGTAATCCCGTTGGCTGTACTTAAAACCGGGCACTACCTTGCAAATCAACAAACCGGGGGATGGCAACCGCCGCCAGAATACCCAGAATGACAATGACCATGACCATCTCAATGAGGGTAAAGCCCTTGTTATTAATAATGCGGTTTTTCATATTTATTTCTCCTTTATATTCAACCACTTTCAAATAAATTAACGGTAGATAACTGAAAAGTCAAGGTTTACAATATTTTCTGCCCTAAATAGGCCAATTTTGCTGCCGAATTGAAATCTGGGGGCAAACTTTCTCATACTTGTTGGGCGAGGCCGTATAAAGCTGCGAAAATCAAGAGAAATGCGGGTATTCTTTTTTTGACGTTTAACGATGAAGAAAATTTTGGCATGCCGGAGGAAGGCCCGGCGGATAAAGGGTTACCCATTTTGCAACTTCAGTTTCCCGATAAACCCGGAAAAATTACATCAGGGTCATGAGCAAAAATACCACCAGAGCGGAATCTATCAGTATCTCGTAAGCTATATTCATGGCATCTTCCTCCAGACACCGGGTTGACCGGGGGGGATTACCGGGTTTTTTTAAGTCTTTCTTTTTCTGTCAGTTCACCTCGCCGTTCTTTAGCCCGCTCTGCCTCCTCTTTAATAGTGCTGGTTCTATCGATCTGTTTCTTACCAATGACACCATTGCTTGAATCATAAGGCCATTTGACAATAGTTCCATCTTTTCTTTGATGATAAATTTCACCGGATGACTGAAAATCCGTCAGCGTGGTCCCTGCTTCTTCGGCCGTGAGATTACTTCCGGATCCCGTTACAAAAACCCAGATTTCTGCATCTTCATCCCCACCCGTGGGCCGAAAGGTCCTTCGGCGATCATAGCCCTCGGGAACTTTACTGAGATTTTCAAAAGGATCAGCAGGAAACTCGGCAGGCTGGCCATTTAGCAAATCAATGCCTAAATTATTAACCAGATTGTTGCGCAGTACATCAACGGTCGTGTCTTCGGCGGTGATTTCTGCCTGTTCTGAAGCAGTTATCATCTTCTGTATTGCGGTAGTGGCCAATATACCGAGCACAACGATCACCATGATAAGTTCAATAAGAGTGAACCCATCCTCTTTGTTTGCTCGGTTTGAAAAAGTTTTCATTTGCTTAGATCGATTTTCAGGTTTCATAGCCAAACAGCTCATCAATGTTTGTTTGCCATTTTCGACATATCCCACATAGGCATGAAGATGGCCAACGCAAGAAACAACACCAAACCCGCCATGAACAAAAGCAGGATGGGTTCAATCATGGAAGACAGGTTTTTAACCGCATGGTCCACTTCCTCATCATAATAGTCCGCCACCTTTTCCAGCATTTCATCCAGTGCTCCCGACTCTTCGCCCGCCGCGATCATTTGGATGACAAGGGGAGGAATGAGCCCGCTTTGTTTTAGAGGTGCCGCAAGGCCTGTGCCTTCCTGCACGCTATCGTGAAGTCCACGAATGATGGACGAAATCACCACGTTATCAACAACCTTGGCCGTTACCGTGAGAATTTCAAGAATGGATACACCGCCCGCCTGCAAAGTACTGAACACGCGCGCGAATTTGGCCATTGAAGAACGCAATATAATGGGGCCCACAACGGGCACCTTGATCATAAACATGTCCCATTGGTAACGCCCTTTTTCGGTGGAAGTGTATTTTTTGAAGGCAAATATGGCCAGGATTATCCCCCCCAGTAGCAAGTACCAGTAATCAAAAAACGCCTTGTTGCTGGCAATGAGAACCCTGGTCGCTAGTGGCAGTTCGATTTTGGCCTTCTCAAACATATTCACAAAAATCGGGACCACCTTCCACATCAGGACGGTTATGGCAATAAGCATTGCTGAAATAACCATTTTAGGATAGCTCAAGGCTCCCTTGACCTTTGCGTCGGTTTCCACCTGCCTTTCCATTAGGGTTGCGAGGCGTTTGAGCAATTCATCCATCACACCGCCTGCCTCACCTGCCTCAATCATGCTCGTATACAGATCATCAAAAACATCCGGGTGTTTTTCCATCGCCTCAGACATAGAAAGACCGCCTTCAATATCCGCCCTCACCTGCTTCACAACCCTTCTAAATTTTGGTGTTTCAACCTGATCTTCAAGGGCTACGAGAATGCCCAACACGGGGATACCCGCATTGAACAAGGTAGACATCTGCCGGGTGAACAGCACCAGTTCCTTCATTTTGACTTTTTGAAACCGTTCAAGCGGGTCTACCTCCCCGCCTTTCCCCTTTTCTGCTTCTACCGACTTAATCGTGACAGGGAAATGTCCCAAGTGGCCGAGTTCAGTACCCACCGCCTCGGCATTTGGGGCGTCCATACTTCCGGCCACCAATTCACCCATTCTGTCTCTGGCTTTGTATTCAAATAAAGGCATATTCAATGACAGCCACCCTCCAGCGAGGAGAGCTTTGCGTAAGTCGAAAAAAACAGAAAAGCGAGATTCTTCACTGCGTTCAGAATGACAATACAAGACTATTTTGTCATTCTGAGGAACAGGGTGACGAAGACGTGATATTTTTCCTTAGCCTTGCCCCACAAGGGTAAAGGCAAGGACCAGTCATTGCGCCAGCGGAGGTGCTCTCCGCAAAGATCATTTGGCAACGATATCGGCAAAGGTTACCCGGTTTAATTCGTCAACGGTGGTATGCCCGCCCAGCACTTTGGAAATGCCGTCCTCCTGGAGCGATTTCATATCCTGTGTTTCACGGGCTCTATCGCGAAGACTCATCGGTGCTGCCTGCTGAAGAATGAGTTCGCGAAGTTCGTCGGTGATAACCAACACCTCAAATATTCCCATCCGTCCTGAATAACCACTTTTTTTGCAGGCTTTACATCCTTCCCCATGATATAGCGTAACAGAGGGGGGTGGGTTTCCGTTGGGAAATAGGACGCTAAGTTCTTTCTCGGTGGCTTCATGCTGAACCTTGCAATGCTTGCAGATTTTTCGGACCAGCCTTTGGGCCAACACGCCGACAATGGAGGAGGCTAACAAAAAGGGTTCAATTTTTAAATCGGAAAGCCGGGATAAGGCACCCGGCGTATCATTCGTATGCAGGGTACTCAAAACGAGATGACCGGTCAAGGCCGCCTGGATGGCAATCTCCGCCGTCTCTGTATCCCGGATTTCACCCACCATTATAATATCCGGATCCTGACGCATCAACGAACGCAGTCCGGTCGCAAAAGTGAGATTCGCTTTAGGATTGACCTGCGTCTGGCGGATACCTTCCAGCCGGTATTCCACCGGGTCTTCAATGGTTTTGATATTTTTCTCCGGCGAATTTATTTTTGCCAGGGAGCCATAAAGAGTCGTTGTTTTTCCGCTACCTGTAGGCCCCGTTACCAGGATAACGCCATAAGGGTTTTCAAGCAGATCATTATATTTGTTCAAACTGGCACCCATCAGGCCAGAGGCTTCCAAGTCCACCATCAGTTTGCTCTTGTCAAGAATACGGAGCACCATATTTTCGCCATAAACGGTGGGGCAGGTGGAGACACGAAGTTCAATTTCTTTCGGACCCAGTTGGACCGAGAAGCCTCCATCCTGCGGCGCACGGGTTTCGGCAATATCCATATTCGACAATACCTTGATCCGGGAAATCAGAGCAGACTCCACCGATTTGGGCAGTTGCGACGCTTCAAACAAGACCCCATCAATCCGGTAGCGAATATTCAGCACCTTCTCGGTCGGTTCAATATGAACATCACTGGCCCCATCATCGAGAGCCTGCTTGAGGATCATTTCTACCAGCTTGGCTACCGGTGCTTCCGTCGCATCCAGTTTCGCCGTTGTCGTTCCTCCGCCGGATGCGATTTGCTGAGCTTCTTCCTTTTTTTGCTCCTGAACGCCCAGACTTTTAACCGCCGCCTTGATGGAGGCCGCAACACCATATTCTTCCTGAATGGCCCTTTCGATATCCGATTCCGCCGCCAGCACTGTGATCACATCCAATCCCGATTGAATCGTCACCTCATCAACGGCAAAAATATTCAACGGGTCTGTCATTGCCAGCTTCAGCGAACCATTTTCAATGTCTATCGGGATGATTCGGTGCTTCCGGGCAACCGTTTCCGGAACCTTGCGGATGGCCTCCTGCGAAATTTTCACCCCCTGCATATCCAGGTAAGGGATTTTTAATTGGTCCGCCAGACTATTGAGGAATTTTTCTTCAGCGAGAAACCCCAATTGCACCAGTGCTTCTCCCAGTGGAGTGTTATTTTGCTTCTGCTCGGCAAGGGCCTGTTGTAACTGTTCTTCGGTTATTGTCCCGGCATTCACCAGAACATCACCCAATTTAAGTTTTTGACGGATGGCCATTTATACGTTTTCCCTAAAACCTCAATGTCTAAAAGAGTTGTAAAATTTCATGTTACACCCAGAATGAGCATTTTAAAAGTGCATCTAGCTGCTCATTGTAAATCTCAATAAGGTTGTTACTTAGGCAAAACATAGCCAAGCGGAACCACTGACCACAATGTCGGGAACTACAACTAAGCGGAGAATCGGAAAACAAACAGCAATAAAAACCGCATGAATCAGAGAAAATTAGTCAAAAAATAACGATCTGTTCTGAAGGCCAACGCGATTCAACTCGGATTACTCAAATATGCCCTTATGCAAAGGTCTCTTTTCAGGGGGGAAGTTTTTTGCCACTGGCCCGCTGGCCGGGCGCAGCGGAATCCTTGCCAGATGTTAAATTGATCGGGCAGTTCGTTAAAGCGGTAGGTGGTTCTCATATAGTAGGCCTTGTAATACCAATTGCCTCCCCGTAATACCTTGCTGATTCCGGTTTCAGGGCCTTTAGGATCTTTGGATTCGTGATCTTCATAGGTTCCTCCACCAAACCAGTCGGCAACCCACTCCCAGACATTGCCCGCCATGTGATGGATTCCATAAGGGGAAACCCCTTGGCTCATACTATCTACCGGTTCCATCACTTCAAAACCCAGTTTAGAAAATTTACGCCGAAAAGTGACGCGGCTATTGTCGGGAAATTCGTTTCCCCATGGAAAAATTCTCTGGTCGATTCCTCTTGCAGCCTTTTCCCATTCTGCTTCAGTAGGCAGGCGTTTGTCTTTCCACTGGCAATAGGCATCGGCACCATGCCAGGAGACCCGGTTAACAGGCAGGTTCTCCAGCCCGGTCCGGGGTTGGTATTTTCCCTCTACAAACTCAACCGTAACGCTTGGAGTGATTTCCATGAACTGCTGGGCAGAACCTTGGTGAGAGTTAAGAAATTCGGCGAAGTCAGTGCTCGTAACCTCATATTTATCCATCCAGTAAGCACTGAGCGTAACTTCATGAACCGGGTCTTCATCCATATCTCCCCATTCATTATCATTTTCTATAGCAAAACCCATGGTAAAGGGTCCTTCGGCAATGAAAACCATATTTTCAGGAGTATTTTTTTGCAGGCGGGTGGCACATCCTGATAAAAAAAGAACCATTATCAGCCCGACCAGGATATTTAAAGCTTTCAAGAAACTGTTCTCCATCAGTTATGATGCGTGGCATCACAAAACGGCCAATGATTGGACTGCATACAGGTGCAAATAGCAATTTCTGCAGCACCGGTTATTTTTATAGGTCCCTATCCTGCCGTCTTTTCGTTGGTATTCCCCTTCAATCTGTTTTAGAAAAACAAGTGTTAAATCTTTGGAAAACAGGTTTTTCAATTCGGCTAAAGGTATCAACCGCCCAATGGGATTCTCCAGGCTCTCTTCAACAGAATAACCTGTCAGAACTCTCGCGGCAGGGTTGATGGATGTGATCCTGCCTTCCAGGTTAGCGGTGATCAACCCATTTCCCATGTTCTGTATAATGTCCCGGTTGAAAGCCCTTTGCTCTTCCAGATTGATACTTGCGCGAGCCAGTTTCTCTTTAACCATTCGCAGTCGATGCGAGAGAAAACTGCTGAGGTAAGCCACCGTATAATAGGAAACAATGTTTAAAAAAATTACATAAAAAACATAACCGCTTGCAAAAGACACCTTTGATTCTGGAAACAAATAAACCGGAGTAATGATGCCAAAATACTCCAGATCAACCAGCACTCCATAAATGATAATAGCACCCGATGCCGCCAGATAGGTTGCGGCTCCGGGCAGAGTGACACTGGATGCAATAATTACAAATAAGAAAAGGAAGGAAATGGGGCTGTCAATACCCCCTGTGGTGAAGAGAATGCCGCCCACCAGAAGCAAGTCTCCCACAACCTGAAGCGAAGCGTTTGCCGCCCGCCCCACCTGTCATGACCCACCACTGGTCTCTGAAGAAGTCGCTGGCATCCATAACGATCTGTGTGGGTCCCGGTAGTTCATGGCCTCCCTCTGCAAATACCGAGGCAAACGACGGGATAACAAAGACCATTAAAAACGCTACGACGACACAAGCTATCGTCATAACGGCTCCTGGATAAACCATCGCGACTTTTATTTTCTTCTTTAACTTTTCCGCTTTTTCAATATACGCTACCAGATGCCTGGGGATGATGTCCATGATTCCGCCCACTTCTCCCACTTCGATCAGGTTGCAGTAAAGCGAGTCCCAAATCTTTATGCAACATGGAAAGTTTTGTAATGACTTTGGGAAGCCCCAGTTGTTCGGAAGTCAGAATTGTGCTTGGAATTTCCCTGAAAACCGCTCCGACACCCCATTTCTGCTGAAAATAATTCGCCCGGTAACGGGCCAGATTGGGAATTTCATAGGCGAAATCCACATCTCCGGTTTCTTCAAAAACCTTGATCTTGTTTTCCGGGGCAATTTCATACAGCATCGCTTTCAGTTCATCATTTTTCAGCACTTTGTATTTGACTCGCTCCATGTCCCCCATAAACCCGGAGTATGGGTTGCGCACCAGAAACAAGGTGCAGGTCTGAAGCTCCCTGTTCATTCATCAGCTTGAAGAAGGCATCAATTTTAGCCACGGTTCACTCTACCAGTTTAGAGTTAATAATAAAGCCCTTGACCACGCGGCCTTTACTTTCCGGCAAAGTTAAGACCTTGCCGTTTAACAATAACTCCACTCCTGTCTTATTCCCCACCGTCAACCGAAAGGCTTCATTAGCCCAGAAGGTCTTTGCGGTGCCTGCAGGGAGAATAAAATCCTCATCCCTGAAATCGTCGATGGTCATATTAAACCACGAATTTTCCTTTGCCCGAATTGTAAGTTTTAAAGATTTTTCCACGCCCTCGGGATTTTGAGGACTCGGATCAGCCCGTGAAGCGTCTGAGGTCTGTGCGTTCAGTTCGATCGGCTCCTCGGGCTCGGGGGATAAGACTTTTTTCTCGTCCAGTTCTTCGGCAAGTTGATCAGACGGATTGACGGATAATGCAGAGGTCTCAGGCTCGGCAGAGCCCGCTTTCTGAACATCCACATTTTCTTCCACAACCCGGTTTTCGGAAATATCTGAACTTATTGGAGACTTCGGTGTGGCTATCTCCGCCTGCTCTTGCATTAAGGAAACTTTTTCCTGCTCTGGGTCGCCCCTTTTTCTTATCAGGATTCCCGCCCCAAACAAGAGGCCGACAACCACCAGAATCAACAGGCCAAATGTCAAAAGGGTTTTGGACTGTGTTTTTACGGAAGATATTTTGAGGGGGATATTTTCCTGATTTTTGAACTCCACAGATTCTTTATAGATATTGAGCATTTCCTCAACATCCAAACCGGTGATGTTGGCATAGGACCGGATATATCCTTTAATAAAAACTTCCTCCGGAAGTTCATCAAAAGAGTTGTCTTCAAGAGCCTTAAGAAAACGAATATGAATTTTGGTGGCCCTGGATATTTCTTCCAGAGGCACCCCCCTTAATTCGCGTTCATGCTTTAAATAAGAACCAAAGTTTTCAACCATCATTTTTTATTCCGGATAAACCAAATTAATATATTCTTTGGATTTTTTGGCCAGGTTCCCTCTAGGGGAATAAAGAATCACTTTTTTAAAATGATTCACTGCCTTGTCTTTTTTTTCTTCCTTTAAATATAATTGTCCCAACTCAAAATGGGCTTGAGAAAAACGCGGCTTGAGATCCAGAGCCTTTTGTAAAGAGTCCTTAGCCTGATCAAAACGCTCCTGATTAATATAAGCCAAAGCCAGGTTAAGCCGAATCCCCGCATTATCTTTTAGGTCAAGAGCTCTTTCCCACTCGATTTCCGCTTCATTCTTTTTCCCCAGATTATAAAAACACAGCGCGATCCAATTATAAATCTGTTGGGGTTGCGGGGTTCCAGGTCGCGCCAGGTCTTCCCGAAAGTGGCGAATCGCCTTTTCCCACTGCCCCTTCTGCATGTAAATCAGGCCCAACTGCCGATAGGCGTCCTTCAAGTTATTATTTAATTTGATGCTTGTTAAAAACTCCTGTTCTGCTCGCTCGATATCTCCCCGTACAAAATAAGCCCGGCCCAGGAAAAAATAGAGTTTCGAATCCACAGGATCCAGCTCCAGGGCTTCTTTAAGCAAGACCACCATTTTATCCTGCTGATTCAAGGAGCCTGCCTGCATGGCCTCCTTGAATTTTTTCCACGCCAAAGTTTTATTTTCATTCGGCAGCCGTTCAGTGGTGGCGCAACCTACAGAAAACACAAATACGAGCATACAAACTACAGCCCCACACCATTTTTTAGGTACCAGGGTCCTGGCTGGCAAAAAGCTCATAAGTTTTTAACTTTTATAAAGTTATTTAAATATGGCGGCTAAGAATTGTACCAAATGGCCAAGGCTTTCTCAACAGAGCAAGCAACGAAGAATCAAAGGCCAAGCCCAAAAAAGATAAAAATTACAAATGAACCGGCGAATTCAACTTGCCTGAATAATCTGGGAGACAGCTATCGCTTAAAAGGCGATCTGAAAAAAGCCCAAGAAATCCTTTTAGGGTCCTTGGAGGTCAATACAAATGGAATGCTCACTCATTTCAATCTGGGAGTCCTTTACCAAACAGAAGGAAAGTTTCAAAAGGCTATTGACTCATTTCAAAAATCATTAAATATCATCCCTCTTATGTGGAGACCTTTGCATAAGTCGATAAAGCAGAAAAGCGAGATTCTTCACTACGTTCAGAATGACAATACTGGGCCATTTTGTCATTCTGAGGAACAAGGTGACGAAGACGTGATATTTGTGATATCCTCAACATTAGTCTTCATGCCCGGCACGGGTATGTGTGATATCCTCTTCATTATCCGTGAACTGGAAACCTGTGAGCCGCTTGCCAAAGCGGGATGTGGGATAGGCATGACACGAAAAGATGCTATCAAAATGCTGTCGCCACGCTACTGCGCCGAGGTGATTCGTTTTGTCAATATCAACGAAGCGCAACCAGTGTGGTGGCTGGACATTCCACTCAAAAAATTGGATAAGCATGACTTTTTGGTGTTCGCATTATGCAATAAGAAACAACAGTTGGAAGTTCTTGGAACGCCGACTTCGTTTCTACAGGAAAACTTGCATAGGTTGTCTGTTCGAAAAGACAAAGGCGTTATCAGTTTAGAGTTGTCATGCCAGCCGCAGAATTTATTTGAATGCGTCCGCCCGCAGAACTGCGGCATTTCATTTGCACAATTCCAGAGAGACACGCTGGAGATGCCAAATGCGAACATCTGACGATACGCTACTAGAAGTAAAAAACATCTCGCTGTCCTTTGGCGGGGTAAAAGTGCTCAGCAAACTTCATGCCCCGCAGGGGTAATCTCGACTTATGCAAAGCCCTCTCTTATGTGGAGGCGCATTACCAGCTTGCCAACACCCACCTCAAAACCAGTAACAAGGAATCGGCTAGGCAATCCCTGGAAAAAGCACTTCAGGCTGACCCTGATAATTTAAAGTTCCAGGAACTTTATAATAAAGTATTGGCATCGTAAAAATTTGTTCAAAATGAGGCAGGGGAAATCCCCCGCTTCATAATTTTCCGACAGGAAAACTTGCAGTCCTAAATTCTCCGGATGTACAATGCCGGAATGAGCAATGCCGATTCCAAAACTTTCAAAGAAAATACACACTCCGTCTTAGAGTTGAAGATGGTTCTTTTCAACCACAAAACCTGGCTGAAAACGGATGGCCGTGATGGCGAACCCGCAAATCTGAAAGACTGCCATTTAAAAGGAGCCGTGCTGGTGGGTGCTGATCTTGGTAGCGCTAACCTTGAAGGGGCATACCTGTATGGAGCTTATTTAAAAAATGCCAACCTTGAGAACGCCAACTTGCGGGGAGCCAACTTGCGGGGAGCCAACCTACGGTGGGCCAACTTAAAAAATGCTGACCTGAAAAATGCTAATCTTGTCCGTACCGATTTCATGCAGGCTGAAATAAAAAACGCCCGACTCGAAGGGGCCAACCTGAAAATGGCAGAAGGGCTCACATCAGAACAACTGGCAGAAGCCCACACCGATGAAAAAACTATCCTACCGGCGTAGCCGCCGAGGGCAAATTGCAGTAACTCTCCCTGGCAAACAAAGAACTGTCCCGGCTTAATGAGCCTTTGCCCAGTTCCTTCTCACGGGAGTGAGTGCTTTGCCGTTCAGCGAGTGCCCAGCCACTTGCTTGACCTTTACGCTTACTGCATCTCCGGGTTTCATGCCCTCCCCCCCTTCGATATTCACGTTCCAGTATTGTGGAGTTCTTCCCTTGAAAGTGTAGCCGGGTTTGGAGGACCGGCCTTCGATCAGCACTTCAACATTCTTTCCTATATAAGGTAGGCCCTGTTCGGCGGTCAAACGATTTTGCAGGGCAATGGTTTCCTGCAGTCTTTGCTTTTTGGTTTCTTCGGGCACTGAGTCGGTCAATTCATTGGCCGGGGTCCCGGGTCTGGGGCTGTAGGCAAACATGAAGCTGCTGCTATAGCCGATCTCCTGCATAATTTTCAGCGTGTCTTCAAAGGCCGACCCGGTTTCGCCGGGAAAGCCGACAATGATGTCGGTGGAGAGGGCGATGTCCGGCACTTCCGATTTCAGTTCCATCAGTAAATCGCGATACTCTTCGATCGTGTGGTCACGGCGCATGGCTTTGAGCACTTCATTGTTACCGCTCTGAACGGGAAGGTGCAGGTGGTTCACCAGGATGTCGATGTCCCGATAGGCTCGAATGGTCTCGCGAGTGAAATCGTTGGGATGGCTGGTGGTGAAGCGCAGTCTTTCCACTCCGGGGATTTCGGCGACGCCGTATAAAAGTTCATGAAACGGTATGGGGTTATGGAGGCCCCGCTTGCCGTAAGAATTCACGTTTTGTCCGAGCAAAATGATTTCCTTGGTGCCGTGTTCCACCAGATGGCGGATTTCCCTATAGAGTTCCTCTGGTTCGCGCGACTTTTCCCGGCCTCTTGTGAACGGAACCACGCAGAAGGTGCAAAATTTATCGCAACCTTTAATGATATTTACAAAAGTGCTGGGTCCAGGGGCTTTGGGCATGGGCAGTTCGGGAATGGTATAGGCTTTTTCCCGGTCAAACCCGGTCCAGACAAAAGATTTGCCGGTATCGCGCACCCGATCCACAGCCTGGGCAATGCCGTCTACCTGATCCGGCCCCATGACGAAATCCAGATAGGGCATGCGTTGCAACAGTTTTTCCCCATCCTGTTGGCCCAAACACCCGGTCAAGCCCAGAATCAGGTCCGGATTCGCCATTTTTAAAGGCTTTAGCCCACCAAACAGGGAAAATGTTTTTTGTTCCGCCTTTTCCCGGATCGAACAGGTATTGACCAGAATCAGATCCGCATCCTCCTTTTCCTGGGTGCGCCGGTAGCCGGAATGGAACAGGATGAGTTCCATCCTGTCGGTATCGGCGACATTCATCTGGCAACCAAAAGTATCCAAATAGACTTGCTTCATAAGGGAGAATGTAAGGGAATCGCTCGGCCTTTGCAACTGCCATTTAGCCGAAGCCAAAAAAGGCGGCAAAAACCCCGTAAGGGCCGAAACACTAAATTTATATAAATTAATAGTTAATCTATAAAATTCATAGGTTTTTGTTGACAAGTTGGTGTATTTGAAATAAGACTGCGGTATTCCATAAAAAAGTAGGGCCATGACCTAAAAGTATTTTAAATAGCAGTCAGACCCAATAGTGCCAGAACTATTTTTTTCTTAGGGGGGATTTACTGTGGCCGAAACCAATAGCGTCCGGGAAATTCGGGAAGCTAAGATGATGAGCAAGGCCGAGCTGGCTAGAAAGGCTAGCGTGACCGTTCAAACGATTGATCGTATTGAAAAGGGAAACGATTGTCGGCTTGATACAAAACGAAAGATCATCTTGGCTCTCGGGTATAAGCTCGCAGACCGGACAAGGATTTTTGATTCCGAAAATGACAACTCTGCTCCAGCACCGAGAAAAGAAAAGTCAAAAAAAATCTGAACTTTTCTTAATTGGGGTTCCTATTGTGAAGATCAGGGTGGGTTCACATGTGTTGAGAATACGGGAATTTATAAATTGAACTGTCTCTCAACGCTTATCGGAACCAGCGTGGAGGATTTGAGTGCCATGCTGAAAAAAGTTTACACATGGGTTCGAGTGATTTTTTATGAAGAGTCATAAAAAATCACTCACTTATTGATGAGAGGCCGTTGAGCAATAATTTTTAAATACCTCATTTTTAAAGAGGTTGCAGGTAAAAGGCGGGTTTGGTACAGGGTTTGCTATTCAAAGAATTGATAAGCCCTTTAAGTGGTGAATAGTAAAGAAATTTTTGTTGGGGTTTTGTGTTCTTATCGAAAAAAAGTCCATTAGTGGCCATCGACATCGGGTCTTCTTCCATCAAGCTGGTTCAGTTGACGGAGTTCAAGGAGGGGCAGTATGAGTTGACCCATTTTGGAATGATGCCATTGGCAGAGGAATGTATTGTTGAGGGGACGGTTAAAAAACCCGAGTTGGTAGCACAGGCCCTGAAAAATTTAATCAAAGCCGAAAAAATTCAAAGCCATTATGCCGTTTCTGCGGTTGCTGGAGAAGCGGTTTTCATAAAGAAAATAAAAGTTCCGGTAATGTCGGAAGAGGAGCTTTCTGCAAAAATAACCCGGGAAGCGGGGCAATATATTCCATTCGATATTGACGATGTGGCACTCGACTTCCAGGTATTGGGCACAATAACCGTTAATAAGGAAGAGGAATACGAAGGTTCGGAAGAACCTGGGGTAATGGGGCAATCTCAGGGCAATGATGAGGAAAAAGAGGGCTCCAATGAGGAGGCGGGCGGGGAAATGATGGAAGCCCTTCTGGTGGCGATTCAAAAAGATGTCATTGATGAGAGGACGGATATTCTTCTGGAGGCGGGTTTGAAACCGGCCATCATTGATCTGGATGTGTTTGCCTTGATGAACGCGGCACGACTGACAAATGATCTGTCCTCAATGGGCACTATCGCGCTGATTGATCTGGGGGATTCCTTCACCCATATCAATATTATTCAGGACGGAGCAATGGGTTATACCCGGGATATTCCTGTTGGAGGAGGGTATTTAACCAGTATGCTCATGTCAAAATTCCGGGTTTCTTTTAAACAGGTTCTTGACATAAAGCGAGGCAAGTTTTCTTCGGAGGTTGAGGAAGAGGAGGTCATCAAAACCATTGTCCAAGCCTATAAGAAAGTTTTAGATGAGGTACAAAAATCTTTCGAATATTTTGGCACCCTGTCCAATCACCAGATTGAGAGAGTTTTGTTATGCGGAGGGGGAAGCATGATCCGAGGATTGGATGACTTTTTTGCCGGCTATTTAAAGGTGCCCGTAGAGGTTATGGATCCCATGCAGGGGATCAAAATCAATCCCAAAGACTTTGACCAATTATTAGTCGATGAAATGAGTGGGTTGTCCACGGTTGCCCTGGGTTTGGCCACAAGGAGGTTTGACTATACATGATTCGAATCAATCTCCATGATTATCGATATGAGCTGGTAAAGATTGAGATCCAAAAGCGGGTGGTCAAATGTACCGCGATCATCATAACCGCGATTTTTTTAATCATCGTGAGTTGGTTGGTGGAGCAGGTTCGCCTGGATTCGATAAGAAGTGAGACAAGCAAAGTGAAATCTCAGGTCGCGGCTTTACAAAATCAGGTTAAAAAGGTCCGTGCCATGGAGGCCAGGCAAAATCGCATGGAGACTATTATTACGGGGATTGAAGGTTTGAGAGAAAAACAAATGCCTGCGGGCACCATTGTCAGCGATTTGAATATGGCAATTCCTGAGGGCCTCTGGTTGGTCTCCATCATACAAAGAGACACGAATGAACTTCGATCAAAGAATGTTCCCGTCATCCTTTTTGATGACCCGGCAAAGAAAAAGAAGAAGAGAAGGAAAAGAGGGAAGACAAAAGTAAAACTCCCAAAAGAGTTTGTGGAGGTTGTGGGCTATGCCTTAACTGAAAAGGAAGTGGTGCAATATATGCAAAGCCTGCAGAAAATTTCTTATTATGAAACAACGTTCCTTCATAAATCAATGCAGTCAATTATTGGGGGCCAGGCGATTTATAAATTTACTATTTATTGCTATATGCCGGAAAAGGAGAAAGCGGCTTAATTTATAACGATTATGGAAAAACTTTTCGACAAATTACCCTACGATAATCTTGAGGGGATCAAGGTGGCCCATTTGCTGGCAGGAGCAATAGGTGTTGGTTTGGTGTTGTTCCTTGCCTATTATTTCACTTTGTACAGCGCCACCAATAAAGAATTTAAGCAGCTGACCAAGCAGAAGGCAGGAGCGGAGAGAACCCTTAAGGAATACAAGGCTGTCGTGGCAAAGAAAGGCCTGGTGGCAAAAAATTTGGCCCGCGTTAAGGGCAAGTTCGATGCGTTTAAAAATCAATTGCCCAGCCATGATGAAATTCCTAATTTGATGCAAAAATTAATGGCGTTTGGCAAGCATAGGAATATCAAAATGACTGCGTTCACTATGGAGGAAGGTGAAATTGAGGATTTTTATAAAGAGATTCCCTTTAAAATTCAGCTCACTGGGGGACTATGGGTCACGCTCGATTTCATTGAATATGTGCAGAATCTTTTGCGTCTTGTTAGTTTTGAAAACCTGACATTGCAGGGCCAGAAGCCTTCCGCTTCTAACGTGGGAGGGGCTCTCGTGGGCTCATTGAAAACTACTTTAACGGCAAAAACCTACTCGTTTCTGGAAGGTGCTGAAACTCGCGGAATGAAAAAAAAGGCACCGCCTAACTCTAAGTCGGCAAAGAAGAAAAAGAAAAGTGGTCATTAAGTTTTTGAGGGGATGATGTCGAAGATGAGAATCAGGTTTTATATGAAAACTTTATTTTTCCTGTGGGTAGCCCTAACAGGGGTCCAGCCTCTTTTGGCTTCTGCGGCGACTCCTTCTGTTCAGGAAGACCTGCGTTCCCGGAACGACAAACTTAATATCTTATTCAGACTCAGTGGGCTTGATGATGTTTTGGGGAACATCGAATCTGTTGTGGCAATGTCAGGGAATATTGATGAGGATGCTTTGGCACCGGGTCAGGATGAATTTGCCAAAAGAATCATGCGCCAGGCCTATTCGCCTGGAAAGTTTTACCGTGCTCTGAGGCGACCCTTTATTGAAGACTATAAACCTCAACATATTCGTTCGGCAGTTCAATGGCACCGAAGCACATTGGGGGAAAAAATACGGAGACTTGAAAATGAAGCGGGCCATCCCAACAATAAGCTGGCGATGGAATTGTTCACGAAAACACTATTGAAATCGCCCCTCAGTGAAGAGCGAATAAGCCTGGGAGAGAGGATTGAGAGCTCGGCCTACAGGACCGAGGCTGGGAAAACACTTTTTCTGGGATATGTCAAATTGATGTATCCCCTTAATAAAAAAATTGATGCGAGAAGGCCCCGCAAAATGTTGAGGGCTTTAGAGGAAAGTATTACCGAGCCCATGCGGGAAGTTGTTTTGCGCAGTCTGCTCTTCAGTTACCGGGGTATTAAGAATAAAGACCTTGAAAAATACGCCAAATTTTTAGGCTCCCAAGCTGGTCAATGGTTCAGCCAGACAACGTTGAAGGGTTTTAAGAATGGAATTAAAGAAATAGCCTATCAGGCAGACCTCATTCAGGTTGAGTTGTTAAAGGAAATCGATTCTGGCGGACCCGGCTATCCTTTGTTAATGGGCCTGGCCCCGCCGGGACAAAGGTACCTGCTGATTGGAAGGCGCGACCCTTTCCGACCTCTGGTCAACAAGGGCGGACTGGTTGATTTCTCCGGATCAGAGCAAAAGTCCATGGCTCGCTTGTTCGGGGATGAGCTTGGAGATATTCCGCCACTTGCCTTGTTGGTATTTGCGAAAATTGAAGATCAGTATCCGGAACTCTATAAGAAATTGAAGCATTTTGAGCACTTGTTTAATAACCGGGAAGAATTGGAAGAGCTCGGAGATGAGGAATATACCGATTTCGTAGAAGATTATCGCAATGTTCTGGAGAGGTCTGCTGATATCCAAATGGAGTTGTCACCCCTGCAGGTTGAATATGACTCCCTTCGAATGACAGGAGTTATCCTGAAAAAATTGGAAGCGGTGGCTATGTTTGAGATTGGCACAACCGGATATGCGGTGAGAAAAGGAGACCGGGTTGGTCCTTCTTTCGGATATGTGGAAGAAGTGCTGGATGGCCAGGTAATTGTGGTCGAAGAGTTCAGGGATTATCTCGGTAAAATCCTGACAAACCAGAAAATTATCCAATTTAATCAGGGCCCATCTTAACGAGGGTAATTAGAACTTATGAGAAAACAAATGTCCAAAAAATCCTGTCACTTAAAGATAACTTTTCTTTTGCTATTTTTAGTTGGTTGGCCGGTGGTACCCGCATATTCCGCAGTGCTGCCTGAGGACCATCAGTTGGAGTCCGTGTTACTTCAAGAGCCGGGTATTGGCCAGGATGAAAAAAATGCGGTGCCATTAATGGTATTAGCTCAAAACCAGAGCGGAAGTTCAATGAATGGGCCTTTAGGGCAAATTGTTTTTATCGACACAAAAGAAGACGGGCGAAGTGCTATTGTTTCCATCGAGTCCACACGCCCCGTTCAATATACTGCGTTTAAACTTTTGAATCCGCTCCGGCTGATTTTGGATTTCCCGAAAATGGATCAAGGAAACCTGACCAGTCGTATTCAGGTTGATAAGGGGATCGTAAATTCCACGCCCCATTCATTTTAAAAAGGCAGGCGTATTGCGTCTGGAAATTGCTCTCAACCAATCGGCGGACTATGAAATTAAAAAATCGGGGAAAAATAAATTAATCGTTCGCTTGCAATCCTCAGAGCAGGCATCGGGTCAGCAAATGGCCCAGTCTTCGCCCAATGGGACTGCTAACAAGTCTGGTAATGTGACGTCCACCAGGGATAAAAAGGTGGATGCTGCTGAAGATACGTGTCGTCCTATGCTCTACGGAAAGAAGGAAGAGATTTCTCTGGATTTTCAAAACGCCGATCTCCGCAACCTCTTTAGAATTTTTGCGGAGATCAGTGGGTTCAATATCATTCTTTCTCCTGAAGTGGGGGGTTCCGTAAATATTAGAATGGTGGATGTGCCTTGGAACGAGGCGATGGACATCATTCTTTCTAACAGCAGTTTGGGACGGGAATGTTTCGGAAGCAATATTGTTCGTGTTGCAAGCAAAAAGGTTCTTGCGGCTGAGGACCGTGCCCGAGTTGCTGAAAAAGCCCGCGTGGTAGCAGAGAAGGCCAATGAACGGAATGGAGCGGATCTGGTCACCGAGGTGGTTCGCATTGACCATGCAGATATTTCTGAACTTTTGGTAAGTCTCACCGCTTTAAAGAGCACCCGTGAGGACGCTAAAATCACCATGGACAGCCGCACCAACACACTCATTTTAAATGATCTCCGGGCGCATGTGGATGACATGCTGGAGACCATAAGGGTTTTGGATATTCCCACAGCCCAGGTTTTGATTGAGGCGAAGATTGTGGAGATCAGTAAATCATATATCCAGGAACTGGGAGTTCAATGGGGTGTGAATGGTACTGTGAGTGGTGGCAATACAGTCATTAATGGTACAAATACTGCGAATACTGCTACCAGTGGTCAGAACTTTCTGGTGGATTTAACACAAATTTCGAATATAGCAGGAGGAAGCGTGGGCGGGGTTGACTTGACCTTCGGAGGCATTTTAGGGCATGGATTGTTGGATATCCGGCTGGAAGCTCTGGAGACCGAGGGTAAAGGGCGGGTTCTTTCCAGTCCCAAAGTCACGACTGCGGACAATAAAGAAGCCAGAATAAGTAGTGGACAGCGAATTCCTTATCAGGTTACCTCGGCAGAGGGCAACTCGATCCAGTTTGTTGATGCCGAGCTCAGTTTGACTGTCACGCCTCATGTCACCTCCGACAATAAGGTTTATATGATTATTGATGCGACCAAAAATGCCGCAGACTTTTCACAGGCCACCACTGGCGTACCGGTTATTACCGCCAGGGAAACACATACGGAAGTTTTAGTGGGGAATGGAGAGACTACCGTTTTAGGCGGAATTTATGAAAGCAGTTCAACTGAAAACAAAAAGGCAGTTCCGTTTTTATCTAAAATACCACTTTTAGGCTTGTTGTTTCAAAGCTATGCTGATTCCGATACGATTGCGGAGCTACTGGTGTTTATCACTCCCACCATAATTGAAACAAATTGAGTTCTGCGCTAAAGCCTGCTTAAATTAAGGTTGGTAAAAACATCACGCACGGAAATTCTCATCTAAAGAAAATAATAAGAATATGCAACGTTTAGGCATTGACCTGGGTGAAAGAAGTTATGACATCCTTATTGGCCTTGGTCTTAGAAAACGGGCGGGTGAGTTCCTCAAGCCTGTCTTTAAACCCAGCCGTGTTGTGGTCATCACCCACCCCTCTATCAATGATCTCTATGGCGAGGAGGTGGCGGAGAGTTTTATCGCACAGGGATGGACCACCGACATCATCGAAGTCCCCGAAGGCGAATTCTCCAAGAACCTGAGCCAGGCGGAAAAATTATATGACCACCTGCTGGAATTGAATTGTGACCGAAAATCCGTTTTGGTGGCTTTGGGTGGCGGAGTGATTGGAGATCTGGTGGGTTTTGTCGCGGCGACTTATCAGAGAGGAATTCCTTTCATACAAGTGCCGACCACTTTACTTTCCCAGGTTGACAGCAGTGTTGGAGGAAAAACAGCCGTCAATCATCCCAAAGGGAAAAATATGATTGGAGCGTTTTACCAACCGCGTCTGGTCGTGGCGGATCTGGAAACTCTCAGGACGCTTCCCCAGAAAGAATACCGGGCGGGACTGGCAGAGGTTGTCAAATATGGGGTCATTGCCGATGCCAGACTTTTTAAATTTCTGGAAACTCATTATAAGGAAATTCTCAACCTTGATCATAAACCCCTTACCCATATCGTTGAAACCTCCTGCACTATAAAGGCGGGAGTGGTTGAAAAAGATGAGCGGGAAAACCATTATCGGATGATTCTCAACTTTGGTCATACTTTTGGCCACGCCATCGAATCATTGACGGAATATGCCCGGTTTGTTCATGGGGAAGCGGTGGCGATGGGAATGGCACGCGCGGCACAGCTGTCTCATTCAGTAGGAAAATGTTCCGAAGAAGTCCCAAAGCGACTGGAAGCCTTGCTGAAAAATCTGGGTCTGCCTGTAGATATGCCGGGCCTGGATTCCTCAGCCGTGATGGAATCTTTGTATCATGATAAAAAAACCATGGACCATAAAATAAGGTTCATTCTGGTCACTGAAATAGGCTCGATCGAAATCGTGGACCAGATGCCGGAAGAGGAAATTTTAAAAGTGCTTTAAGAATGTTCTGACAACACTTTCGGTGAAATGCCAACGGTGAAAACTTTAAAAGTGCTTTGAGTTGGCTATAAGGACTAAAATATGTCAGTCAGACAAACAATACCGGTGTTGATTTTTTTTGCATTGCTATGGATTGTCGATGCGGATGCCGCCATTTACAAGTGGAAAGATGAAAACGGAAAAACCCATTTTACCGATGACCCCACCAAAGTTCCGGAAGCATTTCGCAAAAACCCTTTTGTAAAAGGTAGTACATCCCGAAAAGAAACTCCAAAGTCCAAAGAAAAAGGGAGTCAGGGTGAGGGAGATGAGACCTCCGAGAAAAAAGATCCTGTCGAAAATGAAGCAAAAGAAGGCGGGGAGGAAGGTCTAACGGAGGCACAGCGTTCTGCCGTTGAAGCCGCGATAAATTTTTTAAAAGCGGATATCCCCCGATACGAGAAACTTTATACCTATCCGCCCAGCCGGAGTAAGTTTCGTATGATAAAGCAGACCATGGCCAGTGCGACTGCCGAAAAGCAGGGACTTTTAGGACAAGTGAGCCAACACGATGTTCCCGAACTCAAGGCAATTGCCGGGTTCCTGGAACCGAGCATTGCTGCAGATGAAAAATCCCAGAAAGTCATGCCGACCACCATTACTTCGACTCGCCAAACCCAGACGCTGATAAGCCGGTTGAAGGGTGAAGCCGAGACGGAAAAACTGCTTCTGGAAAAACTGACCACTGCTCTCGGCACCAAATAATAATTCCCAAGTCTTTTCTTTTGATAAAATTAGGATGAACGGAACCACAATCAGGTTTATGCAGAGGGTGAGTGCGTTCATGATCTTTTCTGAAAAGGTGTCGCCAGATCAATGATGGCTTTCCTAATAATTGGGTTGGCATTTTGTTGGGTGTTTGCCAGCGCGCCTGCCCACGCCAATAATACCGGGAATTTCCGGGACGAGGCCAAGTACCACATGCGTAAGTCCAATGGTGTTCCCAAGACGCAATTCGGGCCATATTTTAAGGAATATAAATGGTGTTTTAACAACCCCAAACCACAAGAGCAGTTAGTGCAGATAAAGCAATGGGTTAAAATATATCTGAACTAGCTGTCCAGGCCGGCCCCATTTTATTATTATTTAACAGTAAAACAATTGATTGGGACGCAATATGGATTTAGAAAAATTAATCAAGGCTCTTTGCCGTATTTTTCGCAGTGCGATACGGCGGTTTTCGAGACTATCGGCACCCGCCGTCGACAATACCATTCCCAATGGCACTGCCCAACCCGGTGCGGATGCGCTACCAGAAAACAAACTTGTTAAACCTGATAGAGAACCTCCCGCCCCGAGACCAACGGCGGAGAAACCGGAAGACCCCAAAAACCTGAGCAACCATCAGGACACCCCTCGGGAAAAAGCCGCCCCCGCCAACAGAACACATAACAAACCTGCGGAAACACCGCAAATTAGAAGCGGGGCACGCAGTCAGGGCAAACGAGTCGTCCGCCAACCAAAGGTTGCCACCCCCGAAGCCAAGCCTGAATTAATCTGTCAAGAGGTACGCTCTCACAATCACTGGCAAATTTTTCTCACTCTTCCGCAAGACCAAAAAGCCAGCGTGTCGCAAGGCGAAACCGGATTATCGCCGAACAATGACGGCAAATATCCACTATTGAATTTTTCCAAAACCCTTACGGTGAACGTGACGGAAAATGCACAAAACGAAACAATAAAATTGACTGACGGTAAAAGCTTGTTGATTTTTAAGCTACGCAAAAACTGGAAAGGCTGCGGACGAAAAGTCAGGCATGTCTCCAATGGCTACTATGTGGTTTTTGCGCCACGCACATGGTACAGAAAAGGCGAGGCACCTGTTGAGCCCTCAGGGTCCGCCGACAGTGAATTTTCAGCGCATTATTTTTTTTCCGACGGCAACGGCGAACCGGACGGCTTTGATGAATGCTCTTCTTTTTTCCAACAAAGACGTTTTTCGCTGGAAGGCGAGACGGTTGTTGACGATTCGGATATGGGCGACCTGTTTGTTGGCACGCCGCCGGAGTTGATCGATGCCACCGGCAATAACTGGCATGGGATATCGTGGATTAGAGTCGGCGAAGAGGGAAGCGGGAAATGGAGCGAAAATTTTAAACCGACTGAGAAAAATCTGGCGACAGTTCTGGGGAATTGAGAGGGGTGGTTTTACGTCCGCATTTATGACGGGGATGTCAAAATAATCGACGGATTCGATTTCCGTCGCCTGGCGAACTTGGAAGCAATTCGGGTAAATGGAAATCCACTTTCACCGGAAAATATTATCGTACCTGGCACCAGCGGGCACACCGAAGCGATCATTCAATTTGTCGGCAAAATTCAAGTGAAAAGTGGTAATTCGCATATAACAGTAGGCGACAATAACACAGCGGTTGTCGCTCCGAATCCGGATATCGACAAGACGCGGTGGACATTGATCGGTGCCAACGGGCAGGCGGAGGTGCGTATTCATTTACCGCGTATTTGGTGGCGCATGGACAATGCTGGCGATGAAGCCAGTGAATGGCGAGACACGGCTTTTGAAATGTCGCGCGAAGAGTTTCGTAGCAACCTGGAAGCGGTAATCATTGTGCGCCTGCCTTCTGTTGCGAGAAAAATTTGTGTGGGATTTGATTCTTTCAACCAATACGATGGTGCGCGCGAATATTCAGCCAGGCACAATAAAAGTGACACTACAAAACAGGTGAAATTTAAATTGCGTGAGTTCTGTGATCACAAACAAATATCAGAATATTCATCAAGAGGATCGGCTTTGCAGATAAAGTGCGGCGATGCGGTATGTACACTAATTCGCATTCCCGCTGATGCGCCACCGCCAAAGCCAAAACCGGAACACAGCCCAATGCACAAATCACCGCCAGGGGTTTGCAATTCTCCGCAGAAAGGGGGTTTTCGCCCGGTTACAAAAAATAAAAGATTTAGCCCCGCCGAATTGAGTGAATCCGGCTTAAGTGTTGCCGAGGCGAAGCGCTTAAAAATCGCTGTTGACCGCCGACGAAAGACAAAACATTACGCCAACATAGATAGACTAAAGAATTTACAACAAGGGGGAAACCGTGCCAACTGAGCAAGAAATCGAAGATTGGAAAGATACGATTCACGCCCGATATCTTAACTATCTGAAAACATCCTTTTATTTTAAGGACGCCGACTTACGCAGCTCTTTTAAGCGTGCGTTGGATGAATGTGAGTTAATGAAAGGCCCCTTCCCCGAATCGAAGCATGGTTTCGGGAAAGGAATCACCGCCCACGCATTGGCGAAAGAATACTTCGACAGACACGATGACATTTTGCTGGCACTGCGCGACGGCCATTTGTATTCCCACCAGGAAGAGGCAATTCGCCGGGTGCACGAGCAACAGCAGAACGTTGTCGTTGCAACCGGCACCGCCAGCGGCAAAACGGAAAGTTTTCTGTATCCAGTGTTGTTTGAATTGTACCGGCAACACCTGAAGGGGGAACTGTCCGAACCCGGTGTACGTGCATTGATTTTGTACCCGATGAATGCGCTTGCCAATGACCAGCGGCGGCGGTTGGGCGAAATTTGCGAAGACTTGGAACAGGCGAATTCCAGTTTTAAGCCGACTTTTGGCCAATACATCGGTGCCACACCAAAGAATAAAGCCGATACGTGGCGAAATGCCAAATCGGATGAGGAAAATCGACTGCCTGGAGAGCTAGTCTTTCGCGAGGAAATGCGCAAAGACCCACCGCATATTCTGCTGACCAATTATTCCATGTTGGAGTATCTGCTTATCCGGCCTGAGGACAGTGAACTGTTCGACAGCGGTCGCGGACGACACTGGCAGTTTATTGTTCTGGACGAAGCACATCAATACCGCGGTACCAAAGGCATGGAAATGGGTATGTTGGTGCGGCGGCTTAAACAACGTCTGCGAGACGGCGGTTGTAAGCACCCGTTTCGTTGTATCGCCACCAGCGCGACAATGTCATCCGGCGAGGGACAGGAGGACAGAGAAGCCGTTGCCCGATTCGCCCATACCTTGTTTGGCGAACCATTTGCCGATGACGCTGTTATTTTTGGCAAGCAAAAGGAATCCAGTGACAGAGGACCGCAACGGTTTCATCTGTTTATGAGTGCCTTAGAGGGCGCATTTTTGTCTTACCGAAACAGTAAAGATACTATTATTCTGAACCGTAAGACAGAAACAAACAATAATGAAAGCGATAATGGAAAAGTCGCAGTGCTGGAAATCGCGCTGTGCCGAGAATGTGGACAGCATTATTATGTCGGGCGCGAAGATGATGGTTCTCTAAAGGAAGCGATACGCGACCCCAGTCACAAAGATTTCGAGGTCAATTTTTATCTGCCACTGCCACTGGACGACGATACGGGCACAAACAGCACTCACCGCCTGTGTCGTCAATGCGGGGCATTGTCCCAGGGAAATCACAACCCCGCCTGTGAATGCAAAGCCGCTATTCCGGTTAAAAAGTGCGAGGGGGGTGCAAATTACCAGGACCAGTTGAAAAAATGCGAAACCTGCGGCTATACACGCGGTGGCATCGGCGACCCGGTGCAGGAGATTGTGCATGGCTCCGATGGTCCAAACTCGGTTATCGCCACCGCTTTACACGGTTTATTGCAGGAGGGGGATCGGCGAAAAATATTATGCTTTGCCGATAGCCGGCAAGAGGCGGCGTTTTTTGCCTGGTATGCAGAAGATTCCTATCAGAAAGTGCGTGATCGAAATTTTATTTTGCGTGCGTTAAAGCAAAACACCATTGCCGATGAGGGGCTGTCGATTAAAGATTTGCAAACTCGTCTGCAAAAAATTTGCAACAACAACGGCATATTCAGGGAAAGAGATACGGCTGAAACACGGAAGAGAGAGGCCTTGGGCATGATTTGCCGTGAACTGTTAACCGGCGAAAAACGTATCGCACTTGATGGCGTGGGTTTGGCAAAATGGTTTGTAAAAATTCCGGCCAATTTGCGATTACCAGAAATTGTATTTAAGCCGCCGTGGAACTTCACGCAGGCTGAAGGGTTAGACTTGCTAAGTTTTCTTTTAGATGGGTTACGCCAAAAACAAGCAGTCGAACTACCAGAGGGCGCACCACCTTCGAAGGAGGTATTTCCATGGTCGCAAACGGCGGTTAGAACCTGCAGTGGGAGAGATAACATAATATCTTGGGGTAGCAAAAGGACAAGTGTTGTTAAACATTTTCTCTGTCGCGTCCTCTCGGATGCAGATAGTGCATTGCCCTTCGATGAAAAAATAAAAATCGGTGAAAAATTGATGAATGCTCTGTGGGATTCCATACGTGGTTACGGTGATGACGTGTCCGACGACAACAACCTTTTGGTAGGTGCACCAACCAACGGGACTTTTCGCCTGAATCCCGATTGGTTGCGAATTAAGTTGCCATCTTCACAGGAATGTTTTGAATGCGGCACATGCGCAAGATTAAGTTTTTACAACATTCGCGATATTTGCCCTCGCAATTATTGTCCGGGCAAACTTATCAGCGTGAATCAGGACAGGATGAGGCAAAATCATTATCGTATCTTGTATGAAGACGACAAGATGCCAGCCCGATTGCGTGCCGAGGAACATACCGCGCAACTAACAAGTGAAGAGGCGCAGAAGCGACAAAACGATTTCATCAAAGGTGAGATTGATTTGCTCAGTTCATCGACAACGTTTGAAGTCGGCGTTGATTTAGGTGATTTGGAAGCGGTGTTTTTACGCAATGTGCCGCCGGAACCGTTTAATTACACCCAGCGTGTCGGGCGTGCCGGAAGACGTGGCACCATACCCGGTCTTGCGCTGACCTACTGCCGCCGCAACCCCCATGACTTGTATCACTACGCTGATCCGGAAACACATATTTTGCAGGGGAAAGTTCACCCTCCGCAACTTCAGTTACAAAACGAAAAAATTATTCTTCGACATATCACCGCTACGGCCTTGTCGGTATTTTTCAGAAACTCCTCGAACAGCGAGCGATTCAAAAATGTTGAACATTTGATCGGCGGCGACTGGGAAAATCCACGTGTGATCGTCGATTTCCGGGATTTTTGCCACGGCGATAAGAATCTGCTATCTGCTCTATGTGCGATTGTGCCGCAAGAAATGCACGAAAAAACAGGGCTGAGCAATGACAGTTGGGTAGATAAAATTGCTGGTCAGGACAGTCGATTTGACGATGCCGAAAAAGATGTGTGTGAGGATTATTGCCGAATACAAAAGCTGGAAGATCAACACCATCAAGCAAGAGATTATCGCCCTGCTGAAAAAATGAGAAAGCGCAGGGACACCATTGCCGGAGAAAATTCACTGAGTTTTCTTTCACGGAAGGCGATTATTCCCAAATACGGCTTTCCGGTGGATGTGGTGGAACTGGATACCCGCCCACGCACCACTCAAGATGCACGCAAGGTTTCTTTACAACGTGATTTGACGCAAGCCATCGCCGAGTATGCGCCGGGAAGTAAAGTAGTGGCAAACAAGAAAGAGTGGGAATCCTGCGGGGTGAAAATAATTCCTGGCAAAGCTCTTGTGGTCAAACACTACCATTACGATCAGGCACGCGATTTTAAGCAATGGGATGAAGAACATGCTCTATCACCAGATGGCACAACGAAAAAAGGTAGTTATCTGTCACCGCAATTCGGCTTTGTTACGGGGTTGTTTAAAGATCCCAAAGAGCCGCAGGGACGCACGCGCCGTTTGTATACCATACGCCCGTTTTTTGAGGGCTTTGTGGGAGAGCAACAAGCATCAGAAAATTTCCTCGGCATTAAAATCACTCCCGCATCGCCAGGGCGCATGGTGGTGCTGTGTGAAGGTAAAAGCGGCGGCGGTTTTTATATTTGTCGCGGTTGCGGCACGGGATTTGCCGAAAGGAAACATCCTCATAAAACACCCGAAAACAACAATTGCAATGGTATGCTGAAGCGACTGGCCCTCGGCCATGAATTCGTGACCGATGTCGTGCGTTTGCAGTTTCCCGCACTCACCGACCAATGGCAGGCAT
Source organism: Nitrospinales bacterium (assembly GCA_965249625.1). Taxonomy (GTDB): domain Bacteria; phylum Nitrospinota; class Nitrospinia; order Nitrospinales; family VA-1; genus LS-NOB. The sequence continues at coordinate 70,662 of OZ252246.1, forward strand.
ACTCGCTGGCTTACGCCGTATTACTGGGTGTAGCGCAAAGACTGGATGTGCCAGACACCGATTTGAACGCCACCATTACAGGTGACGAAACAACTGGCGAAACGGCAATTGTGTTGTATGACAATGTGCCTGGCGGTGCCGGCCTGGTTGCCAGCCTGAAGAAAAACGATATCCTTCTTGATATTCTTGAGAAAGCAAAAAATCGGGTGAGTGGTGAGTGCGGTTGCACCGAAAGCTGTTACGGTTGTATTCGCAGTTATCGTAATCAATTCGCCCACCCGAACTTGCAACGCAAGGAGGCCCTGGTCTTTTTGGAATCCGCCTTGGCAAGGGTTCATGACTAGTTGAGGGGACTTTTTTTTGGAAACCGGATTTTTGTCCACACTTCCCATCTCATCCCTCCTTGCCAATTCTGATTTGTGGGTTTAAATTAATCCAAGCAGATGGTATGGATCGCCCTGCTCTTTTTAATGTTCCTTCAACCTTCCGAGGATTCCGGCCATGGCAATCAAAACCTATAAAAACTTTATAGATGGGAAATGGGCAGCTTCTTCCAGCGGTGAAACCTTCGACAATATCAACCCCGCCAACCACAAAGAAATTCTCGGACGTTTCCAGAAATCCAATACGAATGATCTGAATAAAGCGGTGAAGTCCGCCGTCAAGGCCCAGGAAGGGTGGAGAAATCTGCCGGCCCCTAAACGCGGCGAAATTCTTTTCCGGGTGGGTGAACTGCTGACCAAACATAAAGAATCCCTGGCCAGGGACATGACCCGTGAAATGGGGAAGGTTCTCAACGAAACCCGTGGCGATGTTCAGGAGGCGATAGACCTGACCTATTACACAGCCGGGGAGGGCAGGCGACTGCTGGGAGAAACGGTTCCCTCTGAATTGAATAACAAGTTTTGCATGACCGTTAGAATGCCGGTAGGGGTGGTGGCGGCGATCACGCCCTGGAATTTTCCCATCGCTATTCCATCCTGGAAACTGATTCCTGCTCTGGTTTGCGGTAATACTGTCGTGTTCAAGCCTGCCAGCGACACTCCCCTTTCAGCATATCGTTTTGTAAAACTCTTTGAAGAGGCGGGCTTGCCACCGGGAGTCTTGAACTTTGTCACCGGTTCAGGAGCAGAAATAGGCGAACCCCTCACAGAGCATCACAACATCGATCTGGTTTCTTTCACCGGTTCGACCGATACCGGAGCGATGGTGGCACATAAATGCGCCTGGGGCATGAAACAATATTCTCTGGAAATGGGCGGCAAAAACGCCATCATCGTGATGGACGATGCTGATCTCGACCTTGCCGTAGAAGGCGTGGTATGGGGAGCGTTTGGAACGACCGGGCAGCGGTGCACCGCCTGTAGCCGTGTCATAGTGCATAAAAAAGTCCTTAAAAAATTTACCAGCCGCCTCCTCAAACGCACGAAAACGCTTCGCCTGGGAGATGGGCTCAAAAATACTACCGATGTTGGACCGTTGATCAACGAAGCACAACGGCAGAAGGTTTTGAGTTACTGCAAGATCGGTGTGGAAGAAGGAGCCAGTCGGCTCATAGGTGGCAATGCTTATAAGAGGGGTAAGTGCCGGGACGGATTCTTCTTTGAGCCAACGTTGTTTGCGGGGGTGTCTCCGAAAATGCGGATAGCGCAGGAAGAAATATTTGGCCCGGTGTTGAGCATACTGGAATGCAAGAGTCTGGAGAACGCGGTGGAAATCGTCAACGATTCCAGGTTTGGATTGTCATCGGCGATTTATACCCGGGATGTGAACCGAGCCTTCAAGGCTATTGAAAAACTCGACACCGGACTCACCTATATCAACTCTTCAACCATAGGGGCGGAAGTGCAACTCCCGTTCGGCGGTACCAAGGGAACGGGCAATGGTCACCGCGAGGCCGGGACCACCGCGCTGGAAATTTTCACCGAATGGAAATCGGTGTTTGTCGATTACAGCGGCACTCTGCAAAAAGCTCAAATAGAAGATTGATGAATGAAACTTGAAAGTGCCAATCGATAGATTCCTGATTCAACGATTGGCTGTTTCTATGTTAGAATTTCTACTACCAGCCGCTACTGGTTTTTGTAGCCACTGCCTGCAGTATTAAAGTTATAAACCTCAATCCGGAAGCGCAACGATCCTTGTTGAATCATGAAGGTAAAGACTCATTGTCACCCCTGCCAAGTGGCTTGAAATTTTCTATATTATCCAGCGGTAGTGGTGGTAATTCGGTTTATATCGAGGCAGGCGGAAAGCGTATTTTGATTGACGCTGGCTTGAGCGAAAAAAAACTCTCGCAACGCATCGCTCATATCGATCGATCCTTAAATGGATTGGATGCGGTGTTCGCCACGCACGAGCACTCCGACCACATCCGCGGTATGGGCCCGCTTTTAAGGAAACATCAACTTCAGCTTTTCACCACCGGAGGGACTTTTAAACGAGCCGGCCCTTCTATGGGAACGCTTCCCGGTTTCAATCCGATCCGCGCTGGACAGCCTGTTGAATTCGGCGAGTTGGTGGTGGAACCTTATGCCACCCCTCATGATGCGGAGGAATCGGTGGCCTTTGTCATCCATTACCGTGGATTGCGTCTGGGCCTTGCAACCGACCTTGGAAAAGTAACGCAAGAAGTTACAAGCAAACTGCAAAAGCTGGATGCCTTGCTCATCGAGTCTAATCACGATGTAGACATGCTGGATGCCGGGCCCTATCCCTGGGTCACAAAGAGAAGAATTAAAAGTGATGTCGGGCATCTTTCCAACGAAGCCTGTGGCGAACTGTTGTCATCGGTCAAGCATTCCGGATTGCGGCTCGTCGTGTTGATGCATATGAGCGAGACCAACAACTATCCGGAACTGGCCCGGATCACTGCCCGGCAGGCTCTAGGGCAGGACTCTCCGGAAATGATCATCGCCGAACAAAATCATCCCACCCCATTAATGGCTCTCTAACCCACTCGGTGTGGGGCCTGCTGCAATGGCTCTATCCGATGGCAAAGAGTTAGCTCGGCTTAAAAAGGTTGTACTCCCTCTTTTTTAAAGAGGGTTGGGGTGATTCACAACAAGAGGGTTGCTTGTCATGCTGAGATTTTGTTCATGCTCAGTGAAAATTCATGAATGATATTCGGGATAAAGTGATTGGCAGTTGGTTTGGCATGGTGGTTGGCGATGCCATGGGCCGACCTGCGAAAGGATTGAAGCCCGCTGCTATCCGACAGATTTTTGGGGCAATGGACGACTTCAAGGATGTGCGCCCGATCATGGGAAAGGGGATTAAAAATTACCGCATTCAAGGATTGTATGGAGCTCCCACCCAATGCGCTCTGGCGGTGGGCGATGCTTTACTTAAAAACAAAAAACAGTTTCTGGTGGAATCGGCGAAAAACTTTCAGGAGCTTGCGAAAACGGGGCCGGAAGGTTATTTCGGGGTTTACCGTAACCACTCGGCTTGCCTGTGGCGGGCGGTGGATCTACTGGATGGCCGGGAGGAGGGGCAAGCCTCAGAGCAGAACTCTTCGACCTCCCTGTTTGTCAATCTGGCCGTTCCCCTGGCTTTGTTTCAGGGCAAATGGTCCAAAACTCTGGCGAAGCAATGTTTTGATGCCTGCCTGTTGATGAGCCGGAACCGGTTTGAAGTTGTGGGAACCGTGTTAACCGGATTTTTAGTGACCCGGTTTCTGGCTTTAAATTCTGAAGAGAATCCTCCTATTGACATTTTGCGGGAGGCGGAAGAAATATGTCGTCAGGCGGAAGCGGACTATCAGTCAAGATTCCCGGACTCGGAAGACGGTGGGTTTGAGGACTCCAACGCTTTGAGCGGAGCTCTTAAGGGAATGGAGGAAAAATTTAACGAACCGGATCTTTTGCAATGGCTCTCGGAATATTCTAACTCTTTCACCAAATTGGAAATCCATCACCCTTCGCAAGGGTTTGTGATGACTTTGCTGCCGCTGGCTTTGTACTGCGTGCTTCACCCGCCGGAGCCGGGTTTCGCTTCCACTCTCACGCATTCTCTGGGTCACGGGCGGGAGACGGAAATGCTGGGGGCCTTGGTGGGAGCTTGGGCCGGAGCACTGTATGGATTCGATAACATCCCGGCTTCCTGGAAAAGCGGATTGGTCAATGCCAGGGAAATCCGGCTGCGGGCAGAGGCCTTATCGGCCCGGCGCGGGAAAAAAGAGCAAAAAGACTTGTTCGATATGGAAGCGGGACTGACCGCCAAAGAGTTTGAAGAGGGCAAAAGCAACCTGCCGAAAGAAACGAAAAAAGGGATTCAGATAAAATCGCAGGACCTCTGGGATGAGGAAGAAGCTCCCGTTCCCTCGAAAGAGGACAGGGCGGAGTGGAGAAAATTTCAAAAGGAAAAAACTAAATCAAAGCGGGACCGCCGTAAAAATATCCCCCCAGTGGACGATTTTTAGCTCCCCTCTGAGCCTGAAACTGGCGCAAAATCAAATCTCCCCGTGACCGAGACCTTTGCATAACCCCGGATTACCCCTGCGGGGCATGAAGTTTAATGAAGAGGATATCACATACCCCTGCGGGGCACGAAGTTTAAGGAAAAATATCACGTCTTCGTCACCTTGTTCCTCAGAATGACAAATAGCCTTGTGTCGTCATTCTGAGCAAAAGGATGACAAAATAGCTCTTTATTGTCATTCTGAACGTAGTGAAGAATCTCGCTTTTCTGCTTTATCAACTTATGCAAAGCTCTCCCCCTGACCGGGCCATAGCCCCTTAAATGATTGAAAATAAATGTTTAATTTTTTTGCGTTTTGGGTATAACAAGGGCATCCCAATCTGGCTGACTATTAGATCGTTGCCTTCTGATTTTGAAAGTGGAATGTATTTTTCCCTCAAGGAAAACGTGCTGGTTTCGGCGCATGTCTTCGCCAAAAACAGCAAGCTCCTCAGCCATCAACTCTACAAAAAGCACTAGGCGCGCGGCCAACTTGCAATGGCTAAGACTGCTGGCAAATAATACTCTCGGCTTGCCCGGTTGCTTCTCGAGGCCATTTAGAGCTATGAGGGATACTCTATCAAGCGGGTAGAAGGTTTTTTTGGATGAGGTTTGTCATCGCGAGCGAAGCGCGACCGTTATATTTTTCCTTCTCACTGAGTCCAGTGTCACGCTGGCGGTTCGCCGGAGAGGGCGAAGATGGCGTTGCGGGCTAGTTCAAAGGTTTTAGCGTTATTGCCGTTTCCTGAATGCCGCGCGTTTTCCAGCAACAAAGAGTGAAGCAGTGGGTGTTGGGGCAGGTTGTTCTCCAGCAGGTCTCGGGCTTTATCTTCCAACCCATGTTCCAAATAAAAGGTAGACAATAAAAGCACCAGCAGGGATCGGTCTTTCGGGTTTGTGGCTTCTAGAGATTCTTCATAGGTGCGCAAAAGTTCCTGATAGTCATCGGATTCCCTGAGCGCGATTTGCGAACGGACCAGGCAGGCTCTATCACTGGTTTTTTGAAATCCGGTTTTCCAGATTTTTAACGCCTGCTTTTGTTTTCCGGATTCAAGATAGGCATCGCCCAATGACAAGTAGGCTGGCAGGCATTGTTCAGAAGTGCTGATTGCCTGTTTAAATTCGGAAATAGCGCTATCCCGGTTTCCTGCTTGCAGACTTTTCTTGCCGAGCTCAAAAAGGAATTGACCCAGATTGGTTTGCTCCTTTTTCCATTCCTCATTGTTTTCCCGTAGAAGAGGCAAAACTTTCTTCTGCAGGATGCAAACTTTTTTCCAGTCTTCCTGTTTCAAATAAATGTCACGAAGGTGGAGTAAGGGAACGACCGTTCCCGGATTCATCTCTTGCATTTTCTGGAGTAGCGCGATTTCTTCGCTTTGGCGACCGGTTTTAGAATAGGTATCCGCTAGATCAAAGAGCGCATGGATGTTTCGCGGCTCGAGGGCAAGGGCTTTCTTGTGAAAAATTTCTGCCTGATCGGGCTTGCCTGTGACAGACAGGATTCGCCCCATCAGGTTGAGCGCGTCGACATGTTCTGGAGATGTCTCGAGGACCTTTTCGATAAGGTTTTGCGCTTTGTCCGTCTTGCCGCAGATAAAAAAACTTTCTCCTTTTTTGAACAGGGTTTCAATCCGGCGATTTCTTTTCTCGATCCGGTTATTTTTAAAACCGATTTTCCAGCGCGTCAGTGCGTTTTTTAAATTAAAAGTCCAAAACAGGAAAACCGTAACCATCACACCGATAAGGATAGAACCCAATAAAAGCAGAACGGTCGGTAACTTCAGCGACTGGCTTTGGGTGATGTGAACCACTGAATCATGAGGATTCAGGAACGCCGTATAAATGGAGAGCAGTGCAAAAATCAGAAAGACGATGATTTGCTTCAAGGACACGCCTGGTGCTCCTCGAGCGGGTTTTCGTCATTTTTAACGATACGTTTCGCAGCCTCCTGTGCTTTTGATGACCCGGTTCCCCGGAGTTGCGCTTGAAGTGCAATCCGCACGGATGCGTTGTAATGGTGCAGTATTTCATCCTTAGGTTCAGCTTTCGCGAGCGCGGCAAGGTTGCCCCAAACTGTTTGTTTTCCCACTTTCTCAGTATAAATCTTTTTACCGTCTTTATCAACTTTGCCGGTTGCCGCTTTCGCAACTACATCGACAACCTTGGATTTAAAAGGCTTATCCGAGATGCTGATGGCCTTGGGGTTCTTTTCCATTTCGCTCAGGCACTGGGTGCAGAATTCCGTGCAGGGGACCAGTTTTAGCCGGGCTTCGGGAATAGTACTTTCGCATTGGGCGCATATTCCATATTCCTCTTCGCTGATTTTTTCGATGGCCGTGTCAACTTGTTTGAGTTTTTGCCACCCTTGTTCACCCAGTTCCCCTTCCAACTGCCGGTTGTAGGCGCATGCGGCGTCGTCGCTGATGTCAGCCATTTGCCCGATTTCGCTTTCTTTTACATTCTGGTTTGACTTTTCAACGCCCCCCAGTAGCTTGGACCGGATGGATTCTAATTGGGAACGAAATTGCGCTAATTTTTTTTTGTTCATAGGTGTGGCTTAAAGGTGAAAGGGGAATCTTTATTGGCCTACTGCCTTGATAACGAGACCTTTGCATAACCCCGGATTACCCCTTCGGGGCACGAAGTTTAAGGAAAAATATCACGTCTTCGTCACCCTGTTCCTCAGAATGACAAAATAGTCTTGTATTGTCATTCTGAACGCAGTGAAGAATCCCGCTTTTTTTGTTTTTTCGATTTACGCAAAGGTCTCCTTGATAACAGGAACATCACCCCATAGACGTTCGAGGTCGTAGTGAAGGCGGGCTTTTTTATGGAAAACATGCACTATTAAATCTCCAAGATCGACCACCACCCATGTGCCCTCCGAATAACCTTCTACAGCAAAGGGTTTATTGCGGGTCCGGTAATACTTACCGAGGATGGCATCAACAATAGATTGAACGTGAACCTTGGAGTTTCCACTGCAGATCATGAAAGCATCTGTCAGGTCCGAGCGGTTCCGCAAGTCCAGAATGAGAATGTCAAAAGCCTTTTTTTCTGCGGCAGAATCAACGGCTAGCTGTTGAAGAACGCTTAATTTTTCTCTCATTTAAACCATAATTGGAGGGGACTCTGCCCGGTATAATTGATGTTTCATAATATAATGATCAACCGCAGGGGGCAACAAATTTTTAATTTCTTTTCCTGCTTGCACCTTAATCCGGATTTCTCTGGATGAAATATCTTGTGTTGGAATTTGATATAGCCGTATGGTTTTCCCGGCAACCGGATTCAAAGTTATAGGCAGGTTATTATTTTCCAGAGGATTTTTTTTGATTCCCAGTGCCTGGCTCAATTTAGCCGGAAGCACTAGCTGAATGCCTGGCCGTGTACTTACCAGCATGTGGCAAAGTTTTAATATATAGGCAAAACTTTTCCAGGTATCCATTAACATGAAGACATCGGCCCCAAGAATCAGAAAAAGCTCCCAGTCGGGACGGCTTTCCTTTAACCGGGATAATGTTTCAATGGTATAAGAAACGCCCCCTTTTTCAATTTCCAGTGAATCAATGGAAAACGCGGTTTCCCGCTCAAGGGCCAATTCAAGCATGGCGACCCGGTGTGGCGAAGAGGAAGGCCGGTCATGCAGCTTGTGCGGAGACTGGCTCACAGGGATGAACAAAACTTTTTGTAAATCAAAGAGTTGCATTGTCTGTGCGGCCAGGCCCAGATGCCCGTTGTGGACGGGGTCAAACGTTCCTCCCAGCAAACCCACTCGCTTTAATTTGCTATCCATAATGTGATAAATCGTTTCATAAACCTCTATATATGGCAAGGGATAATGAGTCCAAACCTCCATTCTCTGCAAATATTTTTATCAGCTGACAAAAATTGTCAGTTTTCTTGTGGATTGTAGGGTTTAAAATTTTCGCTGAAGAAGAGAAAATTTATAACATATTTAAAATAAAGAGGTTATAGTAAATAACCGCGATTGTCATTTAGAAGGCCCGGGTTTTGCTGGTAATAAAACTGTAAATATTGCTGATCCGAAGTTTATTTTGCTAACCTATTTTCTAACCATGGAGGAGTAAAAAATGCTATCCAGATTTAGAAGGGTTCGAGGAGAAAAGGGTTTCACTCTGATCGAGTTATTGATCGTTATCGCCATCATCGGTATTTTGGCCGCTATCGCGATTCCCCAGTTGAGTGCTTACAAGAACAGGGCTTACCAATCTGATTCAAAAGCAACTCTGAGCGATCTACATCGGGCCTGCAAAGTTTTCTGGGCAGATAATAAACCCACGGAGAGTTGCACCACGGTCTTAGTCTCAACGGATGTTTATGGCTTTACTAAATCGGACGATGTTACCGTTGCCATCACCACGGGAGCAGAAGCTGACTTCGCGGCAACGGCACTTCACGCTTCGGACTCGGGCTCGGTAACATATACCATTGATAAAAATGGGGTTATCACCCCATAGATTTTTGTAATGAAAAATCCCCACTCCTCGCCTGGCGGCGAGGGGAGGGGAATTTTTTTTGACATTTTCACCTCAAAATTTTAAAGAGGTCTTAGAGTGAAGGCAAACTTCATGCCCCGCAGGGGTAATCTCGGGTTATGCAAAGGTCTCCTTCGGCATGGGAGTGTTTTTTGCTTTGGGCAGGTAATCCGCTTCGACAGGTTTTGTTGACAGAACCGGTTGATGATGAAACAAACAAAAAACTTTTCCGGCCAGGTTGAAAAGATCGAATATGGTCCGAATCGGGTGCATATTGAAACCAGCCAGAACGAAGAAGGCTTTCTGGTTTTGCTTGATACATGCTTCCCCGGCTGGAAAGTGGAGGTAGACGGAAAGCCCGAACACATCCGCCGTGCCAATTATTTTTACCGGGGCGCCCGGTTGGCACCGGGCAGTCATCAAATCGAATTTTCCTATGAACCCGTAGGGCTAAGAATGGGTGTCACCATCAGTGGTGTGACATTCATGTTATTACTACTAGCCGTAGGGGCAACGTATCGTAGCAGAACTGGAAGGCGAAAGGTTGTTTCGTCTTAATGAAGTCGTTGCATAGAGTTTGTTTTTAAACCTGCAAGGAAAATAAGATGAAGCTGGTCAGTTTGCTTCCGTCGGCAACAGAAATTCTGGTGAAACTGGGGCTGGAGAAAAACCTGGTGGGCGTGTCGCATGAATGCGATTATCCCGAGACCGTCCAGTCCCTGCCTCGGCTCACTTCCACCCGTGTCAATCCGTCGCTCGATAGCTCGGCCATTCATAAATCAGTTCTTGAGGTGATGAGAAACGCTGTATCTGTTTATGATCTCGATGTGGAGCTGTTGAAATCCCTTAAACCTGACTTCATCGTGACGCAGGATTTGTGCGATGTCTGCGCTGTTTCGTTTTCGCAGGTGGAACAAGCTTGCCGGGAGCTGCTGGGTGCAAAAATTATTTCTCTCAAGCCAAAAAAACTGGGAGATATCTGGAACGATGTCCTGAGCACTGCCGAGACGCTGGGGGTGAAACAAAAAGGACAACAGTTTCTGGAAGAAGTCGATGAGCGGGTCAAGTTCGTGCGCGACCGCCTCGCTGACTGCGGAAATGAGAAGCCGAATGTTTTGACGATAGAATGGATTGAACCCATTTATGTCGGCGGCATGTGGCTTCCCGAAATGATCGACATTGCCGGGGGCCGGGTGTGCATCGCCGAGATTGGCCAACCCGCGCCCGTCGTGGACCGGGAAGCCTTAACTCAAATCAATCCTGATGTTGTGATGGTGAAACCTTGTGGTTATAAGTTGGACCAAACCTTGAAGGAAATGGAACTGCTGAAAAACCAGATTCCCTGGCAGGACTGGCAGACTCCCCGGTTTTATCTGGTGGATGGGAATTCTTATTTCAACCGTCCCGGCCCGCGCATTCTGGACTCCCTGGAAATTCTCGCCCATTGCACCCACCCCGACCTGTTCCCAGAGTTTGGCGAAACCTACTCTGCGGGAATAATCCCCCTTCAGCCCGGACTTGAATTGCCATAAATCTCACCCTGAGTCATTCTGAGCTTGTCGAAGAACGAAGGGTGAACACCTTATTGCCTGTTCTTTGAAAGGTTTTGCAAACCCGAATAATCCCCGGAAACCAATGCTTCCTTTTTCTCCCGCGACCATCCCTTTATTTGTTTTTCTCGTTCAATTGCATCCCGGGGTTTGCTGAAGCATTCGGTAAAAATAAGCTCTACCGGTCTTCGAGAATGCGTATAGCATCCTTTTACAAGTCCCTGTTGATGCTCAAAAACCCTTTCTTCAACATTCCGGGTCACTCTCAGGTGTAGTAACTGTTATCCCGGCATTGAAGTATGTAGATAAAATAGGTGCTCATATTTTCAGGGTTGGTTTTAAACTGCGTAAAATTTTATATTTAGAGCCACTCTTCGACAGGCTCAGGATGACGGTAAAGGTTGGTCAACGCCGGAACTGGCGGCGGATGGCAAGGAGCATCAGGGCGATGATCGTGGGACCGATCAGGTGTTGCAGGGCAACGATAAACTTTGGTCCAAACGATGCCCCCTTGATTTGAAAGTCACGGTCCCAGCGTTGCAGGGTTAACGCCTGCAAGGTGAACACAGCGGAACCCGTCCCCCTGAAGACGGTATTGCGTTACCACTTCTCCGTTTGCGCGGCTTGTTGATGCGCTACGGTTTTCGGCTTGATCCAGACCCAGTTAATAGAGGCGAACACCAGCCATACTGCTATAAAACTTACCAGCGCCTGTTGCTATTTTTCTCCGTAGCCTGAGACGATTTTTAGCAAGGGTTTCATTCCACAATTCATCGGCTATGTATTCGCGGTTAAAGAACCATGCATTGGTTTTACGAAATTCTACCAGAAAATTTAGCCGAGCTAAAGTTTGCTCCCTTCTCCGTAAAGCGATTCCCTCTAGCGAGTTTGCTAAGCACTTCTTTCTGGGTCAGGGGTTCGGGCATGGTTGTGGGTTGTTTTAATTCCCCTCCTGACAAGGAGGGGTTAGGGGAGGTTTATCAAATAAACCCCCTCAATCCCCCTTTGGCGGCCAACACAAGGATAATTGCTTGTGGTTACAAGATGCCTGTGGCCGTGGATCAAAAGACGGGTTTCTCGCGCCGTGTGATCGTCACTCCGGCTAATATTAACGACTCCACTTCTGCCGATGACCTGATTATGGGTGACGAGAAAGCAGTGTATGCAGACAAGGCTTATGATAAACGTTACGAGACGTAAGGCACTTGAAGAGCGCGGTGTTTTTGCCGGAATCATGCACCGCCCCAATCAATATCACCCTCTGAAACCCGCACAGGCCGCATTCAACAAACGCATGACTAAATTACGCGCTCCTGTGGAGCATGTCTTCGGTATCCTTAAGAACCATTACCGATTGCGCAGGGCACGCTATATCGGTTTGACACGGACGGCGGTTCAAATCACCTTGGCTTGCATGGCAATGAATATAAAACGTTGCCTTGTTTTGGCGCGAACGCAGGGGTTCCCGTCATTAGAGAGGAAAGCATCGGAGCAATGTAAAAAATGGTAATGAGAACAGTAATAAAAACTACATGCATCAAAGAATATTAATCAAAAAATAACGAATCACTCTTACTTTCAACGCCATTTAATGAAAATTACTAAAATACTCTCTTATGCAAAGGTCTCCCTATAAGAGGGGAGGTCTGGAGGGGTGTGGATTATTTTTACGAAATTCATAATCCAACCCTCCCCCGGCCCCTCCCTATGAAGGGAGGAGGGATTTTTGCTTCCGCCTCTTTCTCAAAGAGAGACTTTTGCATAACCCGAGATTCTTCATCGCGTACGCTCTTCAGAATGACAAAATAGCTCTTTATTGTCACGATTGTCATGCTGAGTTTATCGAAGCATCTCGCTTTTCAGGTTTTTCGACTTATGCAAAGGTCTCTATGAAGGGAGGAGGGGATTTCTGCTTCCGCCTTTTTCTCAAAGTACCCCTTCGGGGCACGAGGGCTTTGGAACAATATCACGAGGGGCTGGGGTGATTTACAACCAGGGGGTAAATAGCTCTTCCAGCCGTGCTAACCCATCGTCCATTCATTAACGCCATTGCCCATTGTCCCCGGCGGCTCGTCGGCCACGCCCAGTGCAGAGATTAAGGATCAGAGTTTGCATCACTGCCAAGGGGTCCTGCGAAGTGGACTTCAAGCTTCTATCGGCTTTTACCAATTCCAAATATCCGTTGCGCAGTTGTTGTGTGCTGAACCGGCTGGTGTGTTGCGAAGCTTTATCCACCACATAAGGGTTGGCTCCCATAACTTTCGCAATCTGATCTGATGGCAGGTTTTTTTTCTGGTGATGTTTTACTTCCCAGATCATTCGAAATTGCCAGGCTATGGTGCCGAGGATTTTTATGGGTTCTTCCCCGTGGTCCATTTGATTGTTGAGCAGATGGAGCGCTTTTTCCGGATTTTTGGTTTTCAATGCATCGGTGAGGGCAAAAACATTTTCCAGCTTGCTTTCTCCCACCACTTCAGCGACATCCCGTTCTGAAACAGATTTACTTTTTCCAACATAGAGGAGAGTTTTTTCCAATTCCTTTGCCAGAATCCCCGGTCGGGCTCCCACCCTGTTTACCAGAAAGCGTGCCGCATCAGAGGATAACGAATAACTTTTTTCCTCAGCCCGTTTCCGGAGCCAGTTTATCAGTTCATTTTCTTTAGGGGCCTCGCAGGCGACTGCGGTTTTTAATCCTGTCAGCACTTTAAATAATTTTCTTTTGCGGTCTACCTTGTCAGCGGTAATGATCAGACAGGCTTCAGGAATGGGGGACCCGGCGTAGTCCATGAGGGTTTGGGCATCCTGGTCCTTAGGGACGGCCTCGTGCAGATTACGCACCACCACCAGTTTTGTTCCACCCAGGAAAGGGAGAGTTCTGGCAGACCCAAGCCAGTGGTTCACCGTGCTTTCACGGGCATCGAAGGTTTCCAGGTTGAAGTCCTGGTTATCATCGGTGATCCATTGGCGGCGCAACGCCTGGATGACTTCGGTTTGGTAAAAGGTTTCCGGCCCGTAGAGAAAATAGAAAGGCTCTGTTTGGCCTTTGGAAATTTTCAGGATTAAGTTGTCAGGAGTCACGGTGGAATAACGGATTAAAACTGGTCAATGAGCAGGCTCACCAGTCGGTTGCCCAGTTCGTTATAAGCCTTTCCCAAGGCGGTGAACCGGGCCGATTCTGTATCGACAATATCATCAGAGGCTTTGTAGTCCCATTTGGTTTTGAATTTTCGTTTCAGGTAGGGTTTGTTATCAACCTTGTCAATCACTTCAATATCCACACCCAGTTTTACGATGTAATCTAAAGCAAAATCATTGGAACTGAATGAGACAGCCTCCAATTCGTAATAAAAAAGGTTTCCCTTCATCACCATATCGGCCTGGCCTTTGCGGACAACTTTAAGCCTTCCATCCGTAACGTAGGAATCAATAATGGCACTTGTCAATTCCCGGTGAATTTCTGGTTCCGTGGAGCTATTGGTGAACACGGGGATGAAGAGGGTTTTTAAATGCGGCGGCAGGGAGGAACTGGTTCCTACCAGATGATACCCACACCCGCTAAGGAGCAGGGCGAGCAATATCCAGAATTTAAACGGTATTCGTCTCATTGGATAACGATGTTCACAAGCTTTTTGGGAATGATGATAACTTTTTTGATTTCTTTGCCCTGGGTCCATTCCAGAATTTTGGGATTTTCCAGGGACCGGGTTTTTAACTCGTCTTCACCGATGCCGGATGCGACAGAAATTTTCTGCCTCACCTTACCATTGACTTGCAGGACGATCAACATTTCATCGGTTTGCGTCAGAGTCTCTTTGTATTGGGGCCAGACCCACTGATCTAGAACTTTAGCAGGCTTCATTATCGATGCCATTTCCTCGGCAATGTGTGGAGCAAAAGGTGACAATGTCAGGACCAATGTTTCCAGAGCTTCCCGCACGGCCAACTTCGTTGTTTCACTCCGGTTGTTTTCCCACCATTCCTTGAAGCTGAAGAGATGGTTGACCAATTCCATAATCGCAGCAATGGCGGTATTGAACTGCATCCTTGTTTCAATATCATCCGTCACCCGTCTTATGGTGATATGGGTCATTCGCCGAAGGGCTTTGATTTCAGGAACGGCGGTGGTGAAAGATTCTCCGGGCAATGCGACCGATTTAACGTCTCCGATGAATTCGCCGAAAATGCGCCACACTCTTTTTAAAAACCGCGAGCATCCTTCCACGCCCTGGTCGCTCCATTCCAGATCTTTCACGGGTGGAGCAGCGAACAGGATGAAGACTCGGGCCGTGTCGGCACCATAGTTGTTGATGATTTTGTCTGGATCCACGACATTGCCTTTGGACTTGGACATCTTGGCACCATCTTTAATGACCATACCTTGTGTCAGCAGGTGGGCAAAAGGTTCCGGGACCTCTGTCAACTCAAGATCGTTCAACACCAGGTTGAAGAATCGGGAATAAAGCAGATGCAAAATGGCGTGCTCGATGCCGCCGACATATTGGTCGACCGGCATCCAGTAGTTATTGTTCTCTTTGCTGAAAGGTGCTTGTTCCAACCGAGGTGACGTGTAGCGGTCAAAATACCAGGAAGAGCAAAGAAAGGTATCCAGTGTGTCGGTATCGCGGCGGGCATTGGCTCCACATTCTGGGCAGGAAACTTTATAAAAGGATTCCAGAGTGTGCAAAGGAGACTGGCCTTTTTCTCCCAATTGTGCGTCGAGGGGCAGCTCGACTGGCAGTTGGTCTTCGGGGACGGGCACGATTCCGCAATCTGAACAATGGATAACCGGAATAGGTGTTCCCCAATAACGTTGCCGGGAAACCCCCCAATCGCGAAGCCGGTAATTGATCGTGGCTTTTCCGATACCTTCTTTTTCCAGATACTGGCAAACTGCTCTGCGCGCTTCCTGGCCGATCAGGCCGTCGAAAGAACCGGAATTCACCATAGCACCATCGGCCGTGAACGCCTGGGTGGCTGCATCCACCGGGCCGGTTTCATGTTGAATGACCATGCGAACGGGCAAATCGTATTTGCGGGCAAAATCCAGATCGCGCTGGTCGTGGGCGGGAACAGACATGATCGCGCCGGTACCATAATCCATGAGTACAAAGTTGGCTGTCCACACAGGAATAGGTTCTTCCGTCAGGGGATTCACGGCGTAAGCCCCGGTGAACACGCCTTCTTTTTCGCCGCCTTCGCTGGTTCGGGCGATGGTGTCTTGTGTTTTTACCTTTTGCACAAAAGCATCAATGGTTTTTTCCTGTTCGGTTCCGCGCGATAGTTTTTCGGTGAGCGGGTGTTCGGGAGCCAACACCATGAACATTGCTCCGTATAAAGTGTCGGGGCGGGTGGTGAATACTTTTATGACCTCGTCGCTTTCCTGGATTTTAAAGTCCACTTCCGCGCCGAAACTTTTGCCGATCCAGTTGGTCTGCATGGTCAGCACCTGTTCCGGCCATTTTCCTGCAAGGGTTTTACAACCTTCCAGAAGTCGATCGGCATAGTCTGTGATTTTGAAAAACCAACCTTCCTGCTGTTTCTGCAGGACTTCGTTATCGCACCGCCAGCAACAGCCGTCCACAACCTGTTCGTTGGCGAGTACTGTTTGGCAGTCTTCACACCAATTGATGGTGGAGTTTTTTCGGTAGGCGAGGCCTTTTTCGAGGAACTTTAGAAAAAGCCATTGGTTCCATTTATAATAACCGGGATGGCAGGTGGCAATTTCGCGGTCCCAGTCGTAGCTGAGTCCCAATGCTTTAATCTGCTTTCGCATGGTGCGGATGTTTTCAAATGTCCATTCGGCAGGGTGGGTCTTGTTTTTAATGGCGGCGTTCTCGGCTGGCATTCCGAACGCGTCCCAGCCCAAAGGGTGAATGACGTTAAAGCCTTGCATGCGTTTGAATCGGGCCAGCGCATCGCCGATGGTGTAGTTGCGCACATGGCCCATGTGGATTCTCCCGGAAGGATAGGGGAACATTTCCAGCAGATAATATTTTTTTTTGGAAGAATCCAGTTCGACTTTAAACGATTTATGTTCTTCCCAGTAAGCCTGCCATTTGGCTTCGATGGAATTGGGTTCGTAGGGGGTCATGGAATGAGCATTATCCATAAAGAAAGATTTAATCAGTAATGAAAAAGAAAGAATTCTAGCATATTCCTCCGCTCTGCTTCCAAGCAGGAAAATCAAATCCCCCCAACCCCTGTGGTATTTGACATCAGCCTTCATGCCCCGAAGGGGTACTTCGTGGAAGGGGGGAGCCTTAATGAACCCCTCTTTTCAAAGTACCCGTGCCGGGCACGAGGGCTTTGGAACAATATCACGAGGGGCTGGGATTATTTACGACCCCTGCTAAGGAGTGCCGAGTGGTATGACTGAATTATCCGGAACCATTGCTATTGTTTTCACTTTGTATGTGCTGGCCATGCTGGGCATTGGTGTGTGGACGGTCAGGATGACCCGTTCGCCGCTGGATTTTTTTCTCGCCGACCGGTCACTGAAGGCTTGGGTAACGGCGATTTCTTCCACCGCCAGCTCCGAAAGTGCCTGGGCCGTTCTGGGGACTGTGGGCCTGGCTTATGAGGATGGTTTGTCGGCAATCTGGTTCCTGCCCGGTTGTCTGTTGGGTTATCTCATCAATTGGTTGTTCCTGGCCGAGAAACTGCGTAAACATTCTGAAGAGAATCACGCTATCACCCTTCCAGATTATTTTGCAAACTATTTTGACGACAAGACTCATGTCTTGCGCATGATTTCAGTGGTGATCATTTTTTCCTGCATGATGGCTTATGTGGCGGCGCAGTTCACTGCCATCGGAAAAACCTTCGACGCTATTTTTGGAATTCCCCATATCGTTAGTATTTCTGTGGGCGGGGCGATTGTGCTCATCTATACCATTATGGGCGGAGTGCGTGCCGTGGCCTGGACCGATTTTGCCCAGGGAATCATAATGGTAAAGGGCTGGTCATACTTTCTTTGGTGGCGTTGGCCAGTCTGGGAGGTTTTTCCGGAATGCTGCTGGAAGTGGGGAAAGCTTCTCCCGAAACTTTAGAGTGGATGGGCGGGAAATCCACCGCGGCTTTTTTTGGTTCTGCGCTGGGCCTGTTGGGAATAGGACTCGGTTACCCCGGCCAGCCGCATGTTGTCACCCGATACATGGCTGCGAAAAATACTGAGGCCATCAAAAAAGGCACCTGGATCGCTTTAGGCTGGGGCTTGATGGTTTATTCCGCATCCATTCTGTTAGGCATCTGCGGACAGGCTTTGTTTCCAGGGCTGGAGGACCCCGAACACCTGTTCCCCAAAGCGGCGGAACAATTATTGCCAACCCTGATAACGGCGGTGGTTCTGACGGGAGTTTTAGCCGCCATCATGTCCACGGTGTCGGCACAGATTCTGGTTGCGGCCTCGGCGGTGGCGCACGATGTTTGTTCCAAAATGCTTAAGAAAACTTTTTCGCCTGAAATGATCCTTCGGGTCAGTCGGACAACGGTTCTGGTGCTGGGGTTGGGGGCCATGCTTATTGCGCTGGGAGAGACACGGGTCATCTTCTGGTTTGTACTGTTTGCCTGGTCGGGGCTGGGCGCGAGTTTCGGTCCGCTCATTTTATTTACCTTGTACTCGAAAAATATAACCCGGCAGGGAGCTATAGCAGGAATGCTGAGCGGATTTTTAACGACTCTTATCTGGAAAGTCACTGGCCTTTCCGATGCCTTGATTTATGAGCTGGTTCCAGCTTTTTTGATCGCCACATTGTCCATTTATTTCGTCAGCAGAATGACCGCCAAATAGTCCATGGCAGGTTTCAAGTTAGATACTTGTTCACCGTGTCTAAAAAATGTGCGACCTTAATAGCGACCTCCTCCCTAAAAACTGTATGGTTTCTGAGGTTTAGAAATCGGTTAAAATCGGGTTTTTTACGGAGGGGGAATGGTTTTTTATGTAAAACATTAAATCGCCAGGACTTTTGTGATGGATTGGGCCATTTTTTCAGAAGCACCTTGTTGCTTTGTGATGAAGGAACGGGCTTTTTTAGCGAGCTCATGGCGCAGGTTTTCATTTTCCAGCAGGGTTTGCACTCTTTCTTTTATATCGCCAGAATTTTGTACCGGTAAAGCCAGTTCCTGCGCTTTGTCGGCGACATGGCCTATATTCTCGATAAAAGGTCCGTGCATGACTGGCAGTCCATAAGATAGAGGCTCAATCAGGCTGTGGCCTCCACCCGGATGGATCAGGCTTCTGCCTACAAATGCGATTTGCCCCAGTGAATAAACCTTAGCCAGCTCACCCATTGTGTCAAGGAGGACGACAGTTTTTGCAGGTTCCGGCGACGACCGCAGGGTGAAAGCAATGTTTTCCTTTTTAAGCAGGCCAACCACCTCTTCGACTCGCTCCATTCTTCGTGGTGCAAGAATCAAAACCAGATTGGGGTGTTTCGCCATCAATTGCCGGTGCGCGTCCAGAATAATTTTTTCTTCGCCGGCATGGGTGCTGCCTGCTATCCATACTGGTGTGCCTGCCTCCAGCTTGAAACTCTGGCGTAACCGTTCTTTCTCCTCGTCGGTCATGGGTTGCAGTGCGTCGTATTTCGGATCACCCATCACCTCGACAAGCTCACGGTTCACACCCAGTGCCAGAGCGGCTTTTTCTCCATTGGTGTTTTGCATGCCGAGTCGGTGAAACTTTTGGAAGGTGTCTTTGAAAAGGGAGCTGGTGCTGAGATACCGTCGGGCAGACCGTTCAGAGAGTCGACCGTTGCATAAAAGAGCAGGAATATTTCTTCTATGCAACAGATCAATCAAGCCAGGCCAGAATCCGGTATCGGTGACGACATAAATATCCGGATTGATTCGGCTCAAAGCCAGTTGGGTGAATGGCAGGCAATCCAGCGGATGAAAAAACACGCTGTCGGCGAACCCCGAATTGAGTGCTGTCGCATAGCCCGAATCGGTGGTGACGGAAAGCGCGATAACCAGTTCCGGGTTCTTCTCACGGACCCGTTGAAGAACCGGTGTCGCGGCCACGACTTCTCCCATCGATAGAGCGTGTAGCCAGAGGATTTTTTTACCCGGTGGTTTCGGAACCCATCCGAAATGATGGACCAGCCCTCTCCACTTGTGTTTGGAGAACAGGGTCGTGAGCGCGAATAGCGGTATGAGAAGGACGGCAACAAAAAGGGATAGAAAGTGATAAAGATAAATCATCGAATGGCGGAATTAGTTTGAAAAAATATTGCTAAACAGAAAAAAATCCTGGGCTGTATCATGACCGACACCGCGGGTAACTCCGAACGCCTGGCTTTTGCCTACCGGAAAAGTCAGGTGCAACTGAGAACTTCTTGACGGGTACTGGAGATATCGGGTTATGTTGCGCCGATGAGGTCAATGTTCCTTCTCAAAGCACCGCTGTTGGCCTTGACGGTTTTTTCCGCAGACTGTCCCAGCGTCTGGCGTTCGTCCGCATTCGTCAGCAAACGTTTTAAAACATCGTAGAGTTCTTCTATGTTTTGCAGTTGCAGGCCACCCTTGGACTGTGTGAGAAGTTTCGCTTCTTCTTCAAAATTATTCATGAACTTGCCGAACAGCACGGGCTTTCCCAATGCCGCAGGTTCGAGAATGTTGTGGCCGCCAAACCGGGGATTGAATCCGCCCCCGACATAGGTCACGATTGCGCTTTTGTAAAAGGCATTGAGTTTTCCCAGGCTGTCTACCAGTAAGACAGTGCCTGTAAAGTTTATCAGATCATCCCGTTTGGAGAGCAGGGCATAATCCACTTCGAATTCTCGAATCAAGTCTTCAACTTCCCGGCATCTTTCCATATGTCTGGGGGCAATCACCCCGATCAGGCCGGGAAACTCTTTTTGCAATTCAACTAATGCTTCCATGATAGGGCCTTCTTCCCCCGGCCGAGTGGAACCAAAAACCAGAATCCGGGAATCGGACTTCCATTCAGGATGGTATTTGTCCTCGGTTTTGATGGAGGTCACATCGAATTTTATATTTCCCGTCACCCGAACTTTTTCTTGCGCCACGCCCAATTGTAAAAATCGGTCTGCATCAGTCTGGGACCGCATTGAAAATTGTTCGATCGCATCCGTCATCCATAAAAGGAAGGCCGGAAGTTTTCCATAGCACTGAACCGATTTTTCCGAGACCCTTCCGTTCACCTGAATGACGGGAATACCTCGGCGTTTACACTGGCGGAGCAAAGCAGGCCACAACTCTGCTTCGATCAGGACCAGTTTGGAAGGTTGTAAACGCTCAAAGACCGGATTCAGCCAGATGGGAAAATCCAGCGGCAATTTGAATACGTTGGGAAGTTTTTCTTCCCGGGCCAGCGCATAACCGGCGGGAGTAAAAGTAGACAGGGCGATCGGTCGGGATTCCCCTTCCTTTATGAGGCCCGCAATGAGGATTTTGGCCAGACGAACTTCTCCCACCGATGAGGCGTGAATCCACAGCGTGTCTTTTAATTTTGGCAGGGATCGGGCTCCCGCCATTTTCCCGCTGATCTGATCGCGGAAAGAGGGAGAGACAAGTGCCCTTAAAATAAGAAAAGGAGAAGCCAAAAGCAGTAGCCCCCCTGTCAGAATATAATACAAAAAATCCATAAGCTGGGAGTATACTCCCAATTCATTGTGGATTCGGCTGAAAAATCATGTCTGAAATTTTCTATAAAGTCATATCGCCCGATCGCAAATGGTATTGGTTTCCGGTTTTTGCAACCCTGAAGCTCATTTCCTTTGTTTATTTACTGGGCCACCATTTTCGTCTCTGGGCCTACCGTTGGGGGGTGTTCCCCAGCCACAAACTCGACTGCCGGGTGATCAGCGTTGGCAACCTGACGCTGGGCGGAACAGGAAAAACGCCCTTTGTCATGATGATTGCCGAAACCCTCAGGGGGAACGGACTCAAGCCCGCTATTCTCACCCGGGGTTATGGCGGAAAATCCGGCGACCCGGTCAATGTGGTCTGCGATGGAAAACAAACGCTGCTTTCTCCTGAGTGGGTCGGAGATGAAGCGGTCATGATGGCGGAAAAACTCAAAAACGTTCCGGTGTTAACCGGGCCAGACCGTTATCAGACAGGGCGGTATGCGCTCGATCATTTTGGCGTTGATACTCTGGTTCTGGATGATGGGTTTCAGCACTTGGCTTTAAACCGCGATCTGGACATCCTGCTGTTTGATCATTGCAGGCCGCTCGGTAACGGCCATCTGTTTCCAGCGGGGGAGTTGCGTGAACCAGCAAGTGAAACAAGAAGGGCAGATATGGTTTGCTTCACCCGTTATTCCGGCGGTTCCATCAATTTTGATTCACGCCTTTTGGGTTCTGTTCCCCAGATCAAAACGCACCTTCGTCTGGATTCCATAATTCGTATGGATGATGGGGAAGTGTTGGATATGGAGATAATAAAAAATGAACCGGTTGCGGCGTTTTGTGGGATCGCCAAACCGGAAGGGTTCAGGCAGATTTTGCTGGATTCGCAGATTCAACTAAAATTTTTCAAGTCTTTTCCCGATCATCATCCTTACACCTTGCAGGATATGAAAGAACTGGAATCCTGCGCTGTAAAAGAGGGTGCCCGGTTCCTTCTGCTTCCAGAAAAAGACGCGGTGAAACTCAAAGAGATGAAATTCACCTTGCCTCTTTTTAAAGTGGTGATCGAACTTGAAATTTTGGAAGGACGTGAAGCCTTCAACAAACAACTACTGGGCCAGCGAGCAGTGGTTGTTGAGCCGGAAAGCCGGTTGGGTGGAAGATAAGGATATGCAATGTCCCTCCTACGGAGAGCTTTGCGTAAGTCGAAAAAAAACAGAAAAGCGAGATTACCCCTTCGGGGCATGAAGTTTAATGAAGAGGATATCACATACCCCTTCGGGGCACGAGGGCTTGAGTTAAACATCACGTCTTCACGGAGCCTGTGCTGAGCAAAGCCGAAGCATTCAGAATGACAATACAAGGCTATTTGTCATTCTGAGGAACAAGGTGACGAAGACGTGATATTTTTCCTTAAACTTCGTGCCCCGCAGGGGTAATCCGGGGTTATGCAAAGGTCTCCCTCCCACGGGAGTGGGCTGCTCGGCCACTCGGCGTCGGGCCAACTGTAATAACTTTTTTGGCTGGCAATGGGTTCTCTCGGCATAAAGAGCAATTGCCCAACTGCCTCCCCTGCCCCGAACCACATTTTTATCATATCCATTAATCATATTAAATGGTATGATAATATGGTATAATTAATGGATATGATAAAATGAGTGTGGATCATGGCCAACCGTACTACAGTGACTTTACAAGACAATGCCTTTGATTTTCTGAAGCAGGCCGGGGGCGAAAATAAAAGTGCCTTTGTGAACCAACTCTTGTTGGATGAAAAACAACGTACTTTAAAAAAAGCCATCTTGAAGGCTAACCGGGAAGAAGCTGACGATGCAGCGTATCAGGAAGAACTGGGCGAATGGGACCAGACGCTTACCGATGGGCTGGAGCCATGACATCTTATCGACAACTGGAAATCCATTGGATTGATTTAAATCCTACACGTGGAGCGAAGACCAAAAAGAAACGGCCTTGCGCCATACTTCAAGGCGATGTGGTGAACCATGGTTCCCGTACGGTGATTGTCGCTCCCATTCTGCCGGGTTATAAAGACTGGCCTTTCGCCGTTAACCTGAAACCCAGTAAGGCCAATGGGCTGGATAAGGATCGACACGTTAACCTGAAACAACTCCGTGCCATCGATGTGTCGCGGATCAGCGGGAAACAAGGGATGTTGGAAAAACAGTATCTGGATCCGATTAAAGCGGCACTGGCAATCGTGTTTGATCTGTAAAGCCCAGATAATTAGGGTGCCCTTAAACTTAAAAAAATAGAGGTGAAGATGAAAAACTATTTTTGATGAAAACGGTGCGATTGTCGGAACGATAAGAGTAAAACCATTCAGTTGCTCGCGATGACGTTGTCCGGCAGTTTGTTGAAATTTTAGCGAAAAATAACCCAAAGTTAACTTAACCCATTATCCGCACAGGACACTAGTCATTCCTGAAAAGATTTTTGTTGATGACCCCGCCGATTGAACAGTGTTTCTGGGGCTCGATCACCTGAAGCACGAAAGGCTTCTTTGTGAGGACAGGGCATCATGTTTATATAAAGTCGCTTTGCCTAGTTGTTCCCAGTGGCACACCGATTGAATAATTTACAATGATTGATTTTAATTCCCTCAGTTCAAACCAGAAATTTATGTTGAATATTCTGGTTCCAATGCTTTACCTGGTTCCTTTGGTGCTGGTTTATGTGGGCCCGAAAAATTTTGGTTTCGGGGTCACTGGTTTGGTGTATGCGGGACTGTCCATCGGTGCGGTGGGTGTTCTGTTATGGATCGCCGCAATGTGGTTGCTGGGTTCTTCGCTCGCCGTTCTGCCAGGAACAGACCATTTGGTCACCCAAGGGGTTTACCGGGTTTTTTGCCACCCGATTTATATAGGAATCATTTTGACGTTGACCGGATTGTTTGTGGCCTGCGGCTCCATGCCCGGTCTGGTTTATGTGTTTGTGGTGGTGATCCCCTTGAATATCTTCCGGGCCAGGGCTGAAGAGAAAGTCCTGTTGGAACAATTGGGCTCTGCCTATCAGCAATACAAGGATTCCACACTTTTTTGAAAACGGGACTATGAAAATAAAATTCCGGGCCTTGTTGACAATGTGTGGAGATCCCGTTGAAAACGGCGAGCTGATTACTGATGGCGGCAACATTGTCGAGATATCAACAACGCAATCGGGTAAGGATGATGTGGATCTTTCCGACTGCTTGCTCATGCCGGGGTTTGTCAACGCGCATTGCCACCTCAGTTTGACCGCCCTTGAAAAAAAACTTTCTCCTTCCGACTCATTTGCCGATTGGATTCGTGCGTTGATCCCGTTGAATTCTGCTCTCGATAACGAGAGCCGGATTCGGGGAATTCGCGCAGGTGCGGAAGTGATGAAACGTTCCGGCGTGACCGCGCTGGGAGATTATGTCGCCGAGCCTGAACTGTTGCCCGTGATTGGCGAGTTGGGTTTTCGCTCGGTACTGTTCTTAGAGACGATAGGGTTTCAGTCCCAAAAAGCGTCAGCGCTTTGCAAAAACCTGGAAGAGGTTTTACAACGTGAATGCGTTTCTCCGCTTTATCAGTTGGGCTTGGCGCCGCATGCGCCTTATTCTGTTTCTCCCGACCTGTTCCGGTATCTTGCGCAACTGGCCGAGAAATATCATTGTCCGCTTTCCTGTCATGTTGCGGAAATTAAAGAGGAGTCCAGATTTCTTGTGATCGGTGACAATTCACTGGAAGAATTGTTAAAGGAAAGATCTGCCTGGGACCCCGAATGGCAACCTCCCTATAAAACGCCTATGCAATATCTTTCTTCTCTTGAAATTCTGGACCGTCTGATCGCTGTGCACTGCAATTTTGTCTCAGACGATCTGGATCTTATGGAAGAGAAAAAGGTTAGCGCGGTGTTTTGCCCCAAGAGCACCGCGTGGTTTGGCCGGACGCAATTCATGCCGGTCCGCGCTTTGCTGGATAGGGGAATGAATGTGGCTCTCGGAACCGATTCACTGGCCAGCAATGATTCCCTCAACTTTCTCGATGAGTTGCGCGCGGCCGATAAACTTTTGCCTGATGTCAGCCGACAGGAAATACTCACCATGGCGACCTCCGGGGGCGCAGAAGCTTTGGGGTTGCAGTGCGGCACCCTCGTACCCGGACAAAAGGCCGATTTGATTGGATTTAGCGTTTCTCCTTCTTATTCAGGGCCTTGGTGGGATGTACCCTTCGAACCTCTTCGCTGTGAAGTGGATTTTTACAGTGTGGATGGGGAACCCGATGCCCTTTTTCCCCTATCTCGCCCCAAAGCTTGACGGGAAACAGGTATGGTTGACAATTTGTGTTAATTATCATACCTTCCTCTTGAGCAGTTCGCGACAATTTTATCTATATCAACAGAATTGATTGATAAAACCCACCAAGTAGGATACAATAATCGCATCGAAATTAGTAAATCATACGCAATCAAACACTTACAGCCAAGCGTTGGGAGAGGTGTCTCTTAATGCGGTTATGCGTTGCAGGGAAAAGTGATCGGAGTTACCTTTGATCTAGGGCGTTTTTTGGCCCGTATTTTGCGCTTTTAACATAGGGACAAAGCAATGACGGTTTGTATTTCTGCGCTTACAGACGATGGAAGGGGTTTGGTTCTCGTTTCGGATCAAATGATTACTGCAAATATCCCAATATCTTATGAGTTTGAAACGGGGGATGTAAAGAAGATTCACGAGGTAGATGGCAATGTTGGTGTATTAACAGCCGGGAATGCGCTTTACTCTTTTGAGGTTGTACGAAACTCAAAAAAAATAATTCAATCTGCAAAGAATGACGGAAACGAATTAAATGTTGAGCAAATATCTGCAATTATTTCGAGAGAGTACCAGAATTACCGCAGAAATATTGTTATAAAAAGATATTTGGAGCCTCGCGGGTTGGACTTGCAATCTTACACGCAAATTCAGCAAAACCTTCACGCTGGGGTTGTGCAAGAGATTGAAGGGCAGCTTGGAGGTTATAACATGGGGGTTGAAATGATTGTAGCAGGGCTAGACAATTCTCAAGGAACAGCCCATATCTACAGCATAACACATCCAGGGATAATGCTAAGCCATGATGCTTTAGGCTACACTTGTGTAGGGAGTGGGGGGCCTCACGCAACCTATAATTTAATCGGCTCAAGTTACAAAAAATCCTTGCCGATGAGTGAGGTAGAGAAAATTCTTCTGGAAGCAAAAAGCAAAGCAGAAGTCGCTCCTGGCGTAGGAGAAGGAAACTACTGTGATAAAATACCAAAATAACAATGGAGGTGGGCGATGACAGAAAACGTTAGTGGATTCGGAGATTATTTTAAAAATCCTAACGGAGACCACGGCCTTACTGTAAATTCTAT
Source organism: Nitrospinales bacterium (assembly GCA_965249625.1). Taxonomy (GTDB): domain Bacteria; phylum Nitrospinota; class Nitrospinia; order Nitrospinales; family VA-1; genus LS-NOB. The sequence goes on from OZ252246.1 coordinate 97,140, forward strand.
TTTTAATAAGTACAAAATGTCTGAAGTGCGAAGTCAGCATAAAAGCAAAAAGAGGGAGGTTTTACCTATCGCAAATAATATACCCTCCATCCCATCCAATCAGGGTCTTATGGTGGTGCCTTTTAAAAAGTAAGGGAATTATATACTTATTGCCTAAACTGGATTTTTAAATGTTATTTTGGTTTTTAAATATGATTCATAACTGGCGATTTTAGTATTCAAATATTCCATTGGTTTATTGCCTTTAGTTCGATTGCAATGACCGCATAATAATTGATAATTTTTATAGTAATCTCCTCCACCTTTTGAACGTGGAACTATATGGTCAATTTCAAAATCTTTAATCTGATATTGATTGAGACATCCATTACACATTCCCCTTTGATCTTTTGCCAAACGTTCCTTGATTGACTTACTGGGAGGCTCTGTTTTAATGTCAGTCCGTTGTGGAATATCTTCGCGGTGAATAAAATTACTGAATAATCCAGCATCATCTGACAATCTATCCAATAAGACCTGAGCAGCCTGTGATTCTATATCAATACCTATCCATTTTCTGTCTAACTGCTGGGCTGATACACACGTTGTAGCGCATCCGCAGAAGGGATCAAACACAACATCACCTTCATTACTGCTGGTTTTAATAATGCGTTCCAGAAGTGCCAAGGGTTTCTGGGTGGGATAACCTGTGCGTTCTTTTGCCTGGCCGTTGATAACTGATATATCCCATACATCCTGAACAGGCGAACCCATCGGAGCATCAACATAATATATACGGCGGCCTTCCCACGCACCACTTTTTAGTTTATCAATCACTTTAGGATTATCTTTATCATATATTCTCACTATTTTTCCACCACCACCTGATGATCCGGTATTATATCCGATTTTCCTCAACTGGACTTGCCTTGTTGTCGGATCCCCGTATTGTTTGTTGAAAGTGTATGCTTTATTTTTGGAATAAAATAAAATCACGTCATGGTTACGTTGAAAAAACCCTGCCGTGTTTGTCCACTTGTTATAGTGCCACACAATTTCATTCCTGAAATTCTTCACACCAAATATCCTATCCATTATAATCTTAAGATAATGACTGGCTGTTGGATCACAATGTAAATATAAACTGCCTGTTGGTTTCAAAACTCTATGCAATTCAATTATGCGTTGAGTCATATAAGTAATATAACTCATCATGGCTTTGCCATGTATCCCTTCTATTGAAGCGACAAACTGAACTAAGTAAGGATAATCAGTAATCATCTTTTCAAGGTATGATTTATCAACATCTTCCCACGTCCACATATCCTTAAATGATGCACCAGCAGCCTTTGATCCTACAGGTGCTGAATAGGTTCTTTTGGAATTAAACGGCGGGTCAAGATAAATCAAATCCACTGATTCACTATTCATACCATTTAAGATATATAAATTGTCTTTTGTCCATAATGTGTTTTTCCAGGCTGGTTGCTTATTCATAATATTCAAGGCTAGGTAAAATGATTTATTCTGTCAACAGATATTTGAGATTTTAGGCAATAAGTATGTAATTCCCAAAAGTAATAAATAGCTTTATTGGTGTCAAAGCCGGAACCCGAAGGCTCTGGCTTTTTGTTTAAAACTACCGCTGGGGCAATAAGCTATAATTCCCTTTTGAAAATGGCTCGTTTGGGCGAGAAGATGTTTTTTTCGGAAATTGGGACAAGAAAGAAAAAAATCTGGTATTTGGGAATTTTCAGTGTTAAAATTCTTCGCTTAATGGTGCAAGTGGGGTGTTTTTTTCTATTAAAAGACATTCGGCCATGCTATAGTGCGTCATAGTATTACCCTTTCGTGGCAATACATCCTGTTAATCTTAATGAAATAGCTGAAAACCTCCAATTTTTATTGAAACTTTGAAAATCAAAGTGTAGTATGGAGGTTTTTTATTTGCTGAGCTGGCGTAGCTCAGTTGGTAGAGCAGCTGATTTGTAATCAGCAGGTCGGGGGTTCGAGTCCCTTTGCCAGCTCCAGTTTTAATTGACTGGTTTAAAAAGGATTCCGGTGCCCTGCAATGGAGGTTTAGGCTGGGCGATGACCGACTGTGGGGTTGTGATGGTTCACCCATAATGACGGGGAGGTTCCCGAGTGGCCAAAGGGAACAGACTGTAAATCTGTCGGCTCAGCCTTCGGAGGTTCGAATCCTCCCCTCCCCATCCTGAATTTAGGTTGGATGAACTTGCGGGAATAGCTCAGTTGGCTAGAGCGTCAGCCTTCCAAGCTGAGGGTCGCCGGTTCGAGTCCGGTTTCCCGCTCCACCTTTGGCCGGGTATTGGGAGTCAGTATTTAACGCCCACGTAGCTCAGTGGTGGAGCACTTCCTTGGTAAGGAAGAGGTCATCGGTTCAATCCCGATCGTGGGCTCCAGGTTTTCATTGGGTAGTTCCTGGGTTTGATAGAGATTTTAAATGTCTTGCAGCCGGTAGGGGGTGAGGCTGTCGGATGTAAAGGTTGGGTAAATAATTATGAGAGTTATCGTTCATTTGGCATGTTCTGATTGTAATCGGAAGAATTATTCGGGGACTAAAAACAAGAAGACCACCACGCAAAGGTTGGAATTCAAGAAATACTGTAGATTTTGCAGAAAACACACCCCCCATAAGGAAACCAAATAAAGAAAAATCGGACGGTTGGGAGTGAGAGCGAATGTCCGGGTGATCGGGCAGGCGGAAATATTCCTCCCCTTCCTATAAACTGGCGCGGATTCCGAATTAGGTCAGTAGCTCTAACGGTAGAGCATCGGATTCCAAATCCGAGGGTTGGGGGTTCGAATCCCTCCTGGCCTGTTGAAACTTGGTTGAGGGCATATGATTGAAAAAGCTTTTGGGTTTTTGGCTGAGGTGAGAGCTGAGGTCAAGAGGGTGACTTGGCCTACCCGTGCAGAGGCCATGGGCGGTACTGCTGTAGTGGTTGTGGTGGTGTTGATAATGGCCTTGTTTCTGGGAATTGTCGACGCGATTCTCTCGAAGATTGTGCAGAGTATTATATGATATCTGACGGAGGTACCTTGTCCATGCAATGGTTTGTTATTCACACCTATTCCGGCTTTGAGCGGAAGGTGAAGTTAAATATAGAAGAGCAGTTCGGGCATTCCAACTACAGCGAAAACTTTGGTGAGGTGGTTATACCGACCGAAGAGGTGGTTGAGGTGCGCAAGGGTAAGAAAAAAGTTTCCTCAAGAAAGTTTTTCCCGGGATATATCCTGATCAATGTCGAGATGAATCAGGATATCTGGTACATGATTAAAAATACTCCTAAAGTCACCGGTTTTCTAGGTGGGGGAGGCGAGCCTGTTCCTCTGTCGGAGGAAGAGGTCAAGTTGATCATGAATCAGATTAAGGGAGAATCCGCACGGCCCAAGCCGAAATTCTCTTTTGAGAAAGGTGAAAGTGTGAGGGTTATAGAGGGGCCGTTCCTGAATTTCAATGGAACTGTTGAGGATGTCAATCATGACAAGGGTAAAGTCAGAGTCATGGTTTTGATTTTTGGGCGTGCTACTCCGGTGGAATTGGAATTTCCCCAGATCGAACGGGTGTAACCCGAGTGGATTTAATCAGTGCCGAGTGGGCAGGTAAATAAAGGGTCAGATTGTGGCAATAAAAGAAGTGACGGGTCAGATCAAGCTACAAATTCCTGCCGGGCAGGCCACACCGTCGCCGCCTGTTGGGCCAGCGTTGGGTCAGCACGGTGTGAACATTATGGATTTCTGTAAATCCTTCAACGCCAAAACCCAGGGCCAGGAAGGAAGCATCATTCCTGTGATCATTGATGTTTATAAGGACAGGAGCTTTTCTTTTATTACAAAATCTCCTCCCGCTTCGGCTTTGTTGAAGCAGGCAGCGGGGATCGCAAAAGGTTCCTCGAATCCGAGTAAGGAGTTTGTCGGCAAGGTGACCGAGGAGCAGGTTCGAGAGATCGCAAAAGTTAAAATGGAAGACTTGAATGCTGGAGATGTTGAAGCCGCGATGCAGATCATAAAAGGCTCGGCAAAAAGCATGGGTCTGACCGTTGAGAATTAACCGCAAGCAGGCAGGAATAAAATTATGGCAAAGTATGGAAAAAGGCACAGGGCTGGCGCAGAAAAGGTTGACCCTGATGCCCGGTATGAATTGAAGGAAGCCTTGGGGTTGGCGGTTGCTGTTAAATGCGAAAAATTTGATGAGTCATTGGATGTGGCTGTCCGGTTGAGCGTTGATCCCAGGAAAGCCGATCAAAATATCCGCGGTAGTGTTGTGTTGCCCAAGGGGACCGGAAAGAAGTTTCGTGTGCTGGTATTCGCGAAAGGTGAAAAAGAAAAAGAGGCCAAAGATGCCGGTGCCGAAGTGGTTGGCGGTGATGATCTGGTCGCGAAGATCCAGGGCGGGTGGATGGAGTTTGACCGTGTGGTGGCCACGCCCGATATGATGGGTCAAGTAGGCAAGCTGGGAAAAGTCCTGGGTCCTCGGGGGTTGATGCCTAATCCCAAAACAGGCACGGTGACTTTTGATGTCAAGCAGGCCATTGAGTCTATTCAGGCCGGCAAGGTGGACTACAAGGTTGACAAGAGTGGTATCGTCCACGCCTCTTTAGGTAAAGCCAGTTTTTCGGTGGAAGCTTTGGAGGAAAATTTTCATGCCCTGATGACAGCTCTTGTGAAGGCCAAGCCGGCCTCAAGCAAGGGGCATTATGTCAAGGGAGTTTCAGTGTCAACGACTATGGGTGTTGGAGTTAGAGTGGCTTATACGCCCAATTGATGGATAAGTTTTTCGTTCCTTTGGGGCGGAAGACGGAATGAGAGGGGTGGCTGACGTGCCAAACGCAGAAAAGATAAAGAAGGCTGAAGAATTAAACGGGCTGTTTCTAAAGGCCAAGTCGGCCGTTCTTGCGGACTATCAGGGAATTGAAGCTCCTGAGTTGACCCGGTTGCGCAGTCATATGCGGTCCAAGTCTGTGGACTTTCGTGTGATTAAAAATACCCTGGCCCGGCAGGCCGCTAAGAATACCCCTTTTGAGTTGCTGGATGAGGAGTTTAAGGGCCCGGTTTCTCTGGTGGTCAGCTTTGAGGATGCGGTGGCTCCTGCCAAGGCTCTGGCGGAGTACGCGAAGTCCGGAGTTGAGAAGAGCCCTAAAGTGATTTGCGGTGTGATTGAGGGGAAGAAGATTTCCCCTGCAGAAGTTAAAGCTCTTGCGGACCTGCCTTCCAGGGAAGTTCTTATTTCCCAAATGCTGGCGGTTTTCAATGGGCCTACGACAAATTTTGTCGGTGTTTTCAGTAGCCTGTTGAGAAAGTTGGTGGGAACGCTGGACGCGGTTCGCGAGAAAAAGGCATCCGAATAAACCGGCCTGTAGGGGGCCGTTGTGATGATATTTTTTTAAATTAAACCAGGCTTTAGATACCACAATTATTGAAAGGAGGGCGTAATGGCCGTCACAAAGGAGGAGGTAGTTTCCTTCATAGATACTATGACTGTTTTGGAAATGTCTGAGTTCGTAAAAGAATTAGAAGATAAGTATGGTGTGACCGCGGCGGCACCTGCGGTTGCAGCACCTGCGGGAGGCGGAGAAACTGCCGCTGAAGAGAAGACAGAGTTTGACGTGATTCTTACTGTAATAGGCGATAAGAAAATCCAGGTTATCAAGGAAGTCCGGACCATTACAGGCTTGGGTTTGAAAGATGCTAAGGATTTGGTAGAAGGTGCTCCCAAGGCGATCAAAGAAGGCGTGAAGAAAGAAGAAGCCGAAGAAATTAAAACGAAAGTTGAAGCGGCTGGTGGAACGGTGGAGGTTAAGTAACGGAAATCCGGGATAGTAACTTTACCCACGCCTTAACAGGTAAATTTTCCGTTAATCTTTCTTTTAGAAGGATGTAACCTTATGTCGAAGAACCGTTCCCAGAGAGCGCTAGGCAATTTCAGAAAAAGAAAAAACTTCGCCCGGATTCCTACGGTCATAGATATTCCCAATCTGATCGAGATCCAGAAAAAATCATTCGAATATTTCCTGCAATGGGACGTCGCCCCTGGCGAACGCGGGTTGAGGGGATTGGAAGAGGTCTTTAGTGATGTCTTTCCAATTTCTGACCTGAATATCAATGCTCGCATCGAGTATGTCGGCTTTGAAGTCGGCATCTGGGAGTGCGGTTGCGGCGAGTTCAAGGAACTCGGCGGCCCGGCGGTGGTGTGTTCCACCTGTAAGCAGGAAGTCACCTATAAGGAAAAGCACAAGCCCAGCGAGTGCAGGCAGAAAGGCCTCACCTATTCTGATCCGATAAAAATAATGGTCCGCCTGGTTCTTTTCGATCGGGAAGCGGTGGATGTCAACGCCCGTAACTTAAAGTACTTGCGGGATAAAATTATTGTCGAAGATGTCAAGCGTCCGCAGACCACAAAAACTCTGATTTCTGCAAAAACGCCAGTCACCGATGATATTCTGAAACTTTTGACGACCGAAAAGGTTTCCCAAGTCACCGTTAACTCTGTCAGGGAAGTCAAGGAGCAGAAAATATTCCTCGGTGAAATGCCGATGATGGGTCCGACCGGAACGTTTATGATAAACGGAGTCGAGCGGGTCATCGTCAGCCAGATGCACCGTTCCCCGGGTGCGTTTTTCTCACACGATAAAGGCAAATCCCACGTCAGCGGCAAGATTCTTTTCTCGGCGAGGATCATTCCTGACCGGGGTTCATGGGTGGACTTCGAGTTTGACATTAAAGACATTCTGCATGTCAAAATTGACCGCCGCCGCAAATTGCCCGCGACCATCCTGCTTCAAGCCTTCGGCATGGACAACAAGACCATTCTGAAAACCTATTATGCGATTGAGAAAGTTAGTATCAGTGGTAAGGGTTCTCGATGTTTCATGGGCAGCAAGAACCTGATGGTTGGGTTCAAGGTTAAAGAGGATGTGATCGACTCCAAAACCGATGATGTTTTGCTCAAGTCGGGTAAGAAAGTTACGGTAGCCGTCACCAAGAAGCTGGGCAAAATGTCCCGGTCGGTGAAGATTGAGATTGATCCTGAAAGCCTGATTGGCCGGTACCTGTATGACGAAATCATTGACCCCGAGACTGGCGAGGTAGAGGTCGAGTCAAATCAGGAAATCACCGAAGGCGTTTTTGAGGTTATAAAAAAGAATAAGCTCAGTGAGATTCAAATTCTTCATATCGATGAGGAATCTTCCGACACTGTGATTCGCGATACCATGGTTGCGGCCAAGACCCAGACTCAGGATGATGCTATTCGTGAAGTTTACAAGAGGCTGCGTCCGGGAGATCCTCCAACACCTGAAATTGCAAGGTCGTTGTTCCGCAACCTGTTCTTCAACCCCAAGCGATATAATTTATCTGTTGTTGGCAGGATCAAGATGAACCAGAAGTTCGGGTTGGACATTTCTCTGGAAAACCGGTTGTTGACCTTGGAAGATTTGGTCGCTGTGGTGAAATACATTGTCGATCTCAGAAACGGCATCGGTGTTATTGACGATATCGACCACCTCGGCAACCGCAGGGTTCGCGCTGTGGGAGAATCGCTGGAAAATCAGTTCCGCGTGGGAATGGTGCGAATGGAGCGGGCTATCATTGAGCGCATGTCTATCCAGGACCTGGCTGTTTCCATGCCGCATGACCTGATCAACTCTAAACCTGTGACTGCTGCGATTAAAGAATTTTTTGGCAGCAGTCAGTTGTCCCAGTTTATGGACCAGACCAATCCCTTGTCCGAGGTGACGCACAAGAGGCGGTTGAGTGCTTTGGGACCAGGTGGTTTAACCCGGGAGCGAGCGGGGTTCGAGGTGCGGGATGTGCATCCAACGCATTATGGACGTATATGTCCCATTGAAACCCCGGAAGGCCCGAATATTGGGCTGATCGCTTCCTTGAGCACATATGCCAGGGTGAATGATTATGGTTTTATTGAAACGCCCTACCGCAAGGTGGAAAATTCGGTTGCGAAAGACGATGTGGATTTCCACACCGCCTTGATTGAGGATAAATTTATTATCGCTCAAGCTAACGTTGAGTTGGATGGAAAAATGAAATTCGTCCAGCCTATCGTGTCGGCCAGAAAGGGCGGTGATTTTATCTTATCTCCCAGCGAAAAAATAGATTATATGGATGTGTCGCCCAAGCAGTTGATCAGTGTGGCGGCGTCATTAATCCCTTTCCTTGAAAACGATGACGCCAACCGGGCTCTGATGGGTTCAAACATGCAGAGGCAGGCGGTGCCCCTTTTACGGGCTGAAGCGCCTCTGGTGGGAACCGGTATGGAAGCGATTGTGGCTCATGATTCCGGAGCGGTGGTGATCGCTGAAAATAATGGCACGGTCATCAGTGCGGATGCGACTCGCATTGTTGTGCGCACCGAAAAGAAGCCCGAAGGCAGGATCAAGACAAGGCGTAGCCAACTGGCTTCGAATGTGGATATTTATACGCTGAACAAATATCAGCGGTCGAACCAGAACACCTGCATCAACCAGCGCCCTCGCGTGTATTCGGGGGACAAGATCAAGCGTGGTGACGTGCTCGCGGATGGACCTTCCACCGATCATGGTGAGCTGGCTTTGGGTAGAAATATCCTGGTGGCGTTCATGTCTTGGGGCGGATACAACTTTGAAGATGCCATCATCGTCAGTGAAAAACTGGTTAAAGGAGATGTGTACACCTCTATTCATATTGAAGAGTTTGAGGTGGAGGCCCGTGACACCAAGCAGGGCAAAGAGGAAATCACCCGCGATATCTCCAATGTGGGCGAAGACGCCCTGAAAAATCTGGATGAAAGCGGAATCATCCGCATTGGTGCCAGCGTAAAGCCTAATGACATTATGGTTGGTAAAATCACGCCCAAGGGTGAGACCCAGCTGAGTCCGGAAGAAAAACTTCTCAAAGCGATCTTTGGCGAAAAGGCCGGAGATGTGCGCGATACTTCTCTCAGGGTTCCTCCTGGAGTCCATGGAACGGTGATCGATGTCAAGGTCTTTTCCCGTAAGGGGATCGATAAAGACTCGCGAACCCTTGCTATAGAAGAGGAAGAAATAGCGCGTATTGAAAAGGACTATGGCGATGAAATAAAGATCGTGAAAAGTGAAACCGAGAAAAGCATGCGTTCCCTTCTCGTGGGCCAGGCGGCGACAAAGTCCACAACAGTAGGGCGTGTCACATTTAAGAAGGGTCAGGAAATTGATGAAGCGTTGATCGCCAAAATGAGCATTAAGGATCTCGCCAAAGCCCCGGCCAAAAGGGTTGATGGCAAAGTGCTCCTGGAAATGGAGAGTACTTCCAGGGATCAGGTCCAGATTCTGAAGTCCATGCTGGAGGAAAAGGTCTCGCGCCTGAAAAAAGGCGATGACCTGGTCCCGGGTGTGATCAAGCTGGTTAAAGTATTTATGGCCATGAAGCGCAAGTTGCAGGTGGGTGATAAAATGGCAGGACGCCATGGCAATAAGGGTGTGGTTTCGACCATTGTCCCAGAAGAAGATATGCCCTATATGGAAAGTGGTCAGCCGATAGAGTTGATCCTCAATCCTTTGGGCGTGCCTTCGCGAATGAATGTTGGCCAGATCCTGGAAACCAATTTAGGTATGGCTGCTAAGGCTATAGGTGAGCACATGGCTACACCAGTGTTCGATGGTGCCCGTGAAAAAGAAGTCCGGCAACTGCTGGTCGAGGGCAAATGTTCTGAATCGGGGGAGATTTCGCTTTTTGATGGCAGAGCCGGAAATTGTTTCAGCCAAAAGGTGATGGTGGGTTACCTGTATATGCTCAAACTGCATCATCTGGTTGACGACAAGATCCATGCGCGGTCCACCGGTCCGTACTCCCTGGTGACCCAGCAACCTCTTGGGGGCAAGGCCCAGTTTGGCGGGCAGAGGCTCGGGGAGATGGAAGTCTGGGCACTGGAAGCTTATGGTGCTGCTTACACCCTGCAGGAAATGCTCACGGTAAAATCTGATGATGTTGAAGGTCGCAAGCGCATGTATGAAGCGATTGTCAAAGGAGACACCCATTTGAATCCCAGCCTGCCTGAATCGTTCAACGTTCTGGTTAAAGAGTTGCAGGGTCTGGCCATTGATGTTGAGCTGATTGAGTCGGAAAAGTAGGTTCCTCACATGGTTTTTAAAGCCGCCGGATGTTGATTCCCCGGTGGCGTGGGTCGTATAGAGAAATTTTTAGCGGTTTGCGAAAACCTTAAAAAGGAGAAGTTCCTGGTGGATAGCCTGACATATTTTGATAAACCAAAAAACCCCATTATGTTTGATGCCCTCCGCATACGGATTGCGTCCCCGGAGAAAATCCGCTCTTGGTCTTATGGAGAGGTTAAGAAGCCTGAAACGATTAATTACCGGACTTTCAAGCCTGAAAGAGACGGGCTGTTCTGTGCCAAGATTTTTGGGCCCGTCAAAGACTGGGAGTGCACCTGCGGCAAATATAAAAGGATGAAGCACAAGGGTGTCATCTGTGAGAAGTGTGGCGTTGAAGTCATTCTCTCGAAGGTGCGCCGGGAACGTCTGGGACATATTGAGCTGGCCAGCCCGGTTGCCCATATCTGGTATTTTAAGGGCCTGCCCAGTCGTCTCGGGCATTTGCTGGATATTCCCCTGAAAGATCTTGAGCGCATTATTTATTTTGAAAATTATGTAGTGACCGATCCCGGTGACTCGGAGATGGAAGTTGGGCAGATTTTGACCGAAGAGGAGTATCGGGAAATGGAGATGGAGTTCCCCGATACGTTCCGAGCCATGATCGGTGCTGAAGGAGTTGCGGATCTTCTCAAGCCGATCAATCTGGATACCCTTTCAGTGGACCTGAAAGAGGAGATGATCACCACCAAGTCGGTGATGAACCGAAGAAAAGTCGCCAAGCGGCTGAAAATTGTTGAAGCGTTTCGTAAGTCGGGCAACAAGCCGGAATGGATGATCCTCCAGGTTGTCCCCGTGATTCCGCCTGAATTACGCCCCTTGGTTCCTCTGGATGGCGGACGGTTTGCCACCTCTGACCTGAACGATCTTTACCGGCGCGTGATCAACCGGAATAACCGGTTGAAACGCCTGCAGGAATTGAAGGCACCGCAGATCATCATCCGAAATGAAAAGAGAATGTTGCAGGAGGCTGTTTCGGCTCTGTTCGACAACGGGCGTAGAGGCCGTACCCTGCGCGGAACCAACAAGCGTCCCTTGAAATCTTTGAGCGACATGCTCAAAGGTAAGCAGGGTCGGTTCCGGCAAAACCTGTTGGGAAAGCGGGTGGATTATTCCGGTCGTTCCGTTATCGTTGTTGGGCCGCATTTGAAATTCCACCAGTGTGGGTTGCCAAAGAAAATGGCACTCGAGTTGTTCAAGCCGTTCGTGTTTAACCGGCTGGAAGAAAAAGGTTATGCGGCAACGATCAAGACCGCGAAAAAAATGGTCGAACAGGAACGCGCCGAAGTCTGGGAAGTGTTGGAAGAGGTGGTGAAAGGCCATCCTATTCTGCTCAACAGGGCACCAACACTGCATCGATTAGGTATTCAGGCGTTTGAACCTTTGCTGATTGAAGGCAAGGCCATTCAGGTGCATCCGATGGTGTGCACTGCCTTCAATGCTGACTTTGACGGCGACCAGATGGCGGTCCATGTCCCGCTTTCCATGGAAGCGAGAACCGAATGTAAGTTGTTGATGATGTCTTCCAATAATGTTTTGTCTCCTTCAAACGGGAAACCCATTGCCGTTCCCACCCAGGACATTGTTTTGGGTTGCTATTACATGACCAAGATTCGCGGTAATGTGAAGGGGGCAGGCAAGGTTTTCTCGGGTCAGAAAGAAGTAGTGGCGGCTTACAATGCGGATGAACTTGATTTGCAGGCTCAAATTATGGTTCGCATTGAAGGGGTGTTGACCCAGACCACAACGGGACGGGTGCTTCTCGGCGGAGTGCTTCCAGAAGGGTTGCCGTTCGAATTGGCGAACCGACTGATGGATAAAAAATCCTTGTCTGATCTTTTCTCCAAGTCTTTCCTTATGGTAGGGCGGGAAAAAACCGTATCCCTGTTGGATGATGTCAAGGAGTTGGGATTCAAATACGCCACCGAGGCGGGTCTCAGTATTTCCATTGACCAGATGCGCATTCCAAAAACCAAAACTCAGTTGGTGGATAAAACCAATGATGAGGTGCTTAAGGTCCACAAGCAATACCGGGATGGGCTCATCACCAATGGTGAAAGGTATAACAAGGTTGTTGATATCTGGGCGCACGTCACGGAAAAAGTATCCGAAGAAATGTTTAAGGAACTGGAAACAGAAGACGAATCCACCGTTATTGGAAAAAACAACAAGGATTTTAACTCGATCTTCATCATGGCGGACTCGGGAGCCCGGGGAAGTGCACAACAGTTGAGGCAGTTGGCTGGAATGCGCGGCTTGATGGCCAAACCCTCGGGAGAAATCATCGAAACGCCGATCACCGCTAACTTCCGCGAAGGCCTTTCGGTCATTCAGTATTTCATTTCTACACATGGAGCCCGCAAGGGTCTGGCGGATACCGCGCTTAAAACGGCAAACTCGGGTTACCTCACCCGCCGGCTGGTGGATGTGGCGCAGGATATGATTGTTCAGGAAGAAGACTGTGGAACCTTGAAGGGCATTGATGCGATATCTCTGGTGGAGGCCGGTGAAATCATTCAGCCTCTAGGAGAAAGAATTTTAGGCCGCACGGTTCTTGAAGACGTGGTCGATCCTTTTACCGGAGATGTCCTGGCCAAGGCAGACAGTCTGATTGTCGAGGAAACCGTGCTGGATATTGAAAATGCCGGTATAGAAAAAATTAAAATGCGATCCTGCCTGACCTGTGAATCCAAGCAGGGGGTTTGTATCAAGTGTTACGGGCGCAATATGGCTACTCTGCAATGGGTGGAAGTGGGCGAACCGGTGGGTGTCATTGCGGCGCAGTCTATTGGTGAGCCGGGAACTCAGCTTACCATGAGAACTTTCCATATTGGCGGAACGGCCAGCCGAGTGGTTGAGCAAACGACTTTGAACACCAAGCGGGGAGGGCTCGTCAAGTATATGGGTCTTCGCACCCTCAAAAACCGTAACGCAGAAATCATTGTTATGAACCGCAACGGAAGCCTTGTGATTCAGGATGAAACCGGCCGTGAAAAAGAGCGGTTCTCGGTTGTGTATGGAGCCAAACTTAAAGTTAGTGATGGGCAGGAAGTGCAGGAAGGCCAGACTTTGGTCGAATGGGATCCTTATACCAACGCTATTCTGACAGAAGTTTCCGGAACCATTGCTTTCGGCGATGTGATCGAAGGCGTGACCATGAAGGAAGACTTCGATGAGATTACCGGTCTCTCCACCAAAGTTATCATCAGTCATCGTGATGAGAAAAAACAACCGCGGATTTCACTTAAGGATGAGAAGGGCGGCACAGTGCGTCGCTATATCCTGCCTGCCGGTGCCAACATCAACGTCAGCGAAGGCGATGTGGTGAGTGCTGGAGACCTGATCGTAAAGATTCCCCGCGAATCGGCGAAAACCAAAGACATCACCGGTGGATTGCCGCGTGTGGCCGAGCTTTTTGAAGCTCGCAAACCGCATGAGCAGGCGACGATCACTGAAATTTCCGGCACGGTGAAGCTTGGCGGATTCGTCAAAGGCATGCGTAAGGTCATCATTGTGAGTGAATCCGGCGATGAATGTGAATACCTGATTCCGCGCGGCAAACATATCAACGTCCACGAAGGCGATCAGGTGGTTGCCGGCGAACCGCTGATGGACGGCGCTTCTAATCCGCATGATATTTTGCGGGTATTGGGAGAAGACGAATTGCAGAAGTACTTGGTGAACGAAGTTCAAGAGGTTTACCGTCTCCAGGGTGTGCAGATCAATGATAAGCACATTGAAGTTATCGTCCGGCAAATGCTCCGGCATTTGGTCATTGAAGATGCGGGCGATACGGAATTTCTGGTTGGAGAACAGGTGACGAAGAAAGTCTTTAACCTGGCCAATCAGGAAGCCATCAAGAATAAGAAAAAACCAGCTAAAGGTGCCGCGGTGCTTCTGGGAATTACTAAATCGTCGCTTAGCACGGAAAGCTTTATTTCGGCGGCATCTTTCCAGGAAACCACTCGTGTCCTCACAGAGGTGAGCGTGAGCGGCAAGCGAGATAATCTGGTGGGATTAAAAGAAAATGTGACTATGGGAAGGTTGATCCCGGCGGGTACAGGATGTCGGGCCTATAGCGGAATTCGCATTGAAGGACCTGAAGTTGAAGGGGCTGAACAGACGGAAGATCAGGCCCCGGTCGCAGCGAAATAAAAAACAGGGGAAGCCCTTATTTTTCGCTTGACTAAGTGATTTTCAATGCTACAATCACAGCTTTTTCACGCCTATATCTAACCTGATATAACCCTTTGTTTTCATTGACATCATTGGGTATTTTCAGATTTATTCGGTAACTCTTTTGCGTGAGTGCCTTTTTTGGAGGTATGTTTTTTGCCTACGATCAATCAGCTGGTAAAAACCGGTCGGAAAACGCCGGTCAAAAAAAGCGATAGTCCTGCTTTAAAAGCGTGCCCGCAGAGGCGGGGAGTTTGTGTCCGGGTTTACACATCTACGCCCAAAAAGCCAAATTCGGCCCTCCGAAAAGTGGCCCGGGTGAGGCTGACAAATGGAATGGAAGTGACCACCTATATTCCCGGCGTGGGTCACAATTTGCAGGAGCATTCCATCGTCATGATTCGCGGAGGCCGAATTAAAGATTTGCCTGGGGTTCGGTATCATGTGGTCCGCGGGAGTCTGGATACACTTGGCGTGGAAGGTCGGATGCAGAGCCGATCCAAATATGGCACGAAGAAACCTAAGAAATAATCATCGATAACTATTATGGCAAGAAGAAGAGAAGCTCAGAAAAGAAAGATCATTCCTGATCCGAAATTTAACGATCTCCTGGTCGCCCGCTTCATCAATTGTATTTTGCGCAAAGGCGAAAAGGGGAAGGCTGAAAGCATTCTTTATAAGGCACTGGACAGTGTTGCTGAGAAGAGTAAGGAGGAGCCTTTGCGGGTTTTTCGCAAGGCGGTGGAGAATGCAGCGCCTTTATTGGAGGTGCGGTCCCGGAGGGTCGGTGGTGCCACTTATCAGGTACCCGTTGAGGTGAAGGAAAGCCGCAGGCAGGCTCTCAGTATTCGATGGATGATCCAGAATGCCAAGGCGCGTTCCGGCAGATCAATGGCTGAAAAATTGACCGGTGAGATTCTGGATGCTTTCGGAAATTCGGGCGGGGCGGTTAAGAAAAAAGAAGAAGTCCACCGGATGGCGGAGGCGAATAAAGCCTTTGCTCATTACCGTTGGTAATTGGAGATTATTTTTTTTAAATGGGTAAGAAAATACAACCTGAGAAAACCCGGAACATAGGGATCATCGCCCACATCGATGCCGGTAAAACCACCACCACCGAGCGTATTCTCTATTACACGGGCAAGAGCCATAAGATTGGCGAGGTGCATGACGGTAATGCAACGATGGACTGGATGGAGCAGGAGCAGGAACGGGGGATCACGATCACCTCGGCTGCGACAACTTGTTTCTGGCAGGGCCATCAGATCAATATTATTGATACGCCTGGACATGTAGATTTTACGGCTGAGGTGGAAAGGTCTTTGCGGGTTCTTGATGGAGCTGTAGGCGTTTTTGATGCTGTCAGCGGTGTGGAGCCTCAGTCTGAAACGGTTTGGCGTCAAGCCAGTAAGTACAGTGTCCCCAGAATTTGTTTTGTCAATAAGATGGATCGGGCGGGAGCAAATTTCCCGGGTTGTATCCAGCAGATGGTGGACAAGTTAGGTGCTCACCCTGTTGCCATTCAGCTTCCTTTGGGGGCTGAGGCAGATTTTCTAGGTGTGATTGACCTGGTTGACATGAAAGCCAATGTGTACTCGGATACCAAGAACAAGGGAGAAACCTTTGATGTGGTAGATATCCCGGCGGAGTATCAGGATCAAGCAGAAGAGTACAGGGAAAAACTGATCGAGTCGGCTTCGGATGTGGATGACGCGATTATGGAAAAATTTCTCGGTGGTGAAGAGGTGTCGCAGGAAGAAATTATTGCGGCCTTGAGAAAAGGAACCATGGAATCCAGGTTTACTCCGATTTTATGTGGCGCCGCGTTTAAGAATAAGGGTGTGCAACAACTTCTGGATGCCGTCGTCCTTTACCTACCTTCCCCGCAGGAACTCAAAACCATCACTGGCACCAATCCCAATACCCAGAAAGAAGAAACCCGCAAGCTGGATTCCAAAGATCCGCTTTCGGTGCTGGCTTTTAAAATCATGACCGATCCCTTTGTGGGTCAGTTGGCGTTTGTGCGTGTTTATTCCGGCCAGTTGACCAGCGGTTCTTATATCTATAATTCGACGAAGAATGAAAGAGAGCGTGTGGGTCGGCTCTTAAGGATGCACGCGAATAAGCGGGAAGAGGTTGATTTGGTGCGGGCGGGTGATATTGCCGCGGTGATCGGGTTGAAGAAATCTTATACTGGGGACACGCTTTGCGATCAGGATCATCCAATTATTCTTGAAGCGATTCAGTTTCCTGAACCGGTTATTTCTGTTGCTATTGAGCCCAGAACCAAGGCGGAGCAGGACAAGCTCTCCGACTGCCTCGTTAAACTCCTTCAGGAGGATCCTACGTTTAAAGTCCGGGTTGATCCGGACACCAATCAGACTGTAATTTCGGGAATGGGCGAGTTGCATCTTGAGATTCTGGTTGATCGGATGCGTCGTGAGTTCTCTCTTGATGTGGATGTGTCCAAGCCTCAGGTGGCCTATAAAGAAACCATCACCAAGGCCGTCGAACATGAAAATAAACATGTCAAGCAGAGCGGGGGTCGTGGCCAGTATGGTCATGTCGTTATAAGGGTTGAGCCGAGAGAGGCTGGATCGGGTTTTGAGTTCGTCAATAAAATTGTTGGCGGCGCGATTCCTCGTGAGTTTATTCCTGCTGTTCAGAAGGGTGTTGTGGAGGCGATGAGCCGGGGCATTGTGTGCGGATATCCCACGGTGGATGTTTCGGTGACGTTGCTGGACGGATCGTTTCATGATGTTGATTCTTCGGAAATGGCATTCAAGATTTGTGCTTCCATGGCTTTTCAGGAAGCTTGTAAAAAAGGATCTCCCCAGTTGCTGGAACCGGTTATGGAGGTGGAGGTCGTTACTCCTGAAGCATTTATGGGCGATGTCATCGGCAAGCTGAATTCCAAGCGCGGCAAGATCAAAGATCTTACGGACCGTGCCGGTGCCAAGGTGATTCGGGCGGAAGTTCCTCTCTCTGGGATGTTTGGGTATTCCACCGATCTTCGGTCGGCCACTCAGGGGCGCGCGAATTACTCGATGGAGTTTGCCAAGTACGATGGTGTTCCCGCCGCGATTGCCGAGGAGTTGATAGCCAAGGCAACCGGGTCTAAAGAGAAATTAGCAGTTTAACTAAAAATTATTTGAAAATACTTTGGAGTGAACCAGCATGGCTAAAGAAAAATTTGTTCGAGATAAACCGCACATAAACGTTGGAACCATTGGTCACGTTGACCACGGAAAAACGACTCTTACAGCGTCGATTACGGAAGTTCTGGCTAAGAAGGGACTTGCGGATTTTATTCCCTTCGATCAGATTGATAAAGCCCCCGAGGAAAAAGAGCGTGGCATCACCATCGCGATTGCTCACGTTGAATACAATACTGAGAACCGGCATTACGCGCATGTGGACTGCCCGGGTCATGCTGACTATGTTAAGAACATGATCACCGGTGCGGCGCAGATGGATGGTGCAATCCTGGTAATCTCTGCCAATGACGGCCCGATGCCGCAAACTCGCGAGCATATTCTGTTGGCCCGGCAGGTGGGTGTTCCAAAGATCGTCGTGTTCATGAATAAATGCGACATGGTTGACGATCCTGAACTGCTTGACCTGGTTGAGCTTGAAGTGCGGGAGTTGTTGAGCAAATACGAGTTTCCCGGAGACGATGTTCCTGTGATTCGCGGAAGTGCTCTGCAAGTGCTGGAAAATTCGGATGACGAAGAAAAGACAAAGTGTATCTGGGAGTTGATGGAAGCTCTCGATACTTATTTCCCCATTCCTGATCGTCCTGTCGACAAACCGTTCCTGATGCCGATTGAGGATATCTTCAGTATTTCCGGACGTGGAACCGTTGCGACCGGACGTGTTGAGACAGGAATCATCAAGGTGGGGGAAGAGGTTGAGATTGTTGGATTCAAACCCACCTCAAAAACCACAGCGACGGGTGTTGAAATGTTTCGCAAGCTTCTTGATGAAGGACGCGCCGGGGAAAACGTGGGCATTCTGTTGCGCGGAACCAAGCGTGAAGAAATCGAGCGTGGTCAGGTTCTGGCCAAGCCCGGGTCC
Organism: Nitrospinales bacterium; assembly: GCA_965249625.1. Lineage (GTDB taxonomy): Bacteria > Nitrospinota > Nitrospinia > Nitrospinales > VA-1 > LS-NOB. The sequence continues at coordinate 115,538 of OZ252246.1, forward strand.
ATCACCCCGCATACTAAATTCAAGGCGGAAGTTTATATTCTGACCAAAGAAGAGGGCGGAAGACATACTCCGTTCTTCAATGGTTACCGCCCGCAGTTTTATTTCCGGACCACCGACGTAACCGGTATTGCAACTTTACCGTCAGGGGTTGAAATGGTAATGCCTGGAGACAATGTTGCGATGGAGGTAACCCTTATTACACCGGTGGCAATGGCTAAAGAACTTCGTTTTGCTATCCGGGAAGGTGGCCGTACGGTTGGGGCCGGAGTTGTGGGCGAGGTTGTTGAATAATGAGTGACCAAAAAATAAAAATCCGGCTCAAGGCTTACGACCATAAACTGCTGGATTGGTCGGTAGGGGAAATTGTGGAAACCACTCGGCGCACAGGTGCCAAAGTGGTGGGCCCGATTCCATTGCCTACAATAAAAAACAAATGGACTGTTTTACGTTCCCCTCATGTGGATAAAAAATCCCGCGAGCAATTTGAAATCCGAACGCATAAGCGGATTCTTGAAATCCTCGAACCGACTCCTCAAACCGTGGATGCGCTGATGAAACTGGATCTGTCGGGGGGCGTTGATATTGAGATCAAGCTTTAACGTAGAGAAAATATGAGTGCTTTAATTGGAAAAAAAATCGGCATGACCGAGGTGTTTACGGACAAGGGGGACTGTGTCCCGGTCACCGTAATACATGTGGAGCGTTGTGTGCCGGTTTTGAAGCGGACTGAAGAGAAAGACGGATACCAGGCTCTCATGCTGGCGTATGGAACCCGTAAGCCGAAGCACACTAATAAGCCTTTGCAGGGGTTTTATGACAAGCTTAAGCTGGAGCCCGCAAAAATTCTCCAGGAATTCAGGGGGCAGGATGTGGATGACGAAGCCATGGGCAAGCCGCTTAAGGTGGGTATTTTCAGCGAAGGCGACAGTGTGCAGGTGGTGGGTGTCACCAAGGGAAAAGGGTTTTCCGGAGTTTTCAGGCGGTTTAATTATGGCGGTGCGCCGGCTTCTCATGGTCATCATGAAAGTTATCGCGGAACCGGTTCGATAGGCATGCATACTTATCCGGGGCGGGTTCTAAAGGGCACCGGTATGCCGGGGCGAATGGGTGGTAAGAAAGCCCACTTGAAAAACCTGAAAGTGGTCCGGGTGGATGTAGAAAATAATGTGTTGTTGCTCAAGGGGGCGGTCCCCGGGGCCAATGGCGGAATCGTCAGTATATTTAAACCCTAGGAAACGAGTTTTTGGTCATGCCGGCAATAGATATTGTAGACAGTAATAATAAAAAGGTGGGGACGGTAGAGGCTCCCGACAGTGTCTTTGAGAGCCGGGTTCGCGAAGAACTGGTGCAAAGGTATGTGACCATGCAGTTGGCGGCCCGCCGAGGCGGAAATGCGGCGACCAAGCAGAACAAGGGAGAGCTGCATGGCAGTGGTGCCAAACCTTGGAGGCAAAAGGGGACGGGCCGTGCTCGTGCGGGGAACACCCGATCACCCATCTGGCGCGGCGGCATGACGGTTTTTGGGCCCAGCCCGAGAAGTTATGCGTTCCAGCTTTCCAAAAAATCTAAAAAGCTCGCGATCAAATCGGTTTTAACGGAAAGGCTCAAAGGGCAGAACTTTACGGTGGTTGATTCGCTGAACCTTGAGAATCCCAAAACCAAAGACGCGGTAGCCTTGTTGACCAGTCTGAGCCTTCCTGCAAAAACGCTATTTCTCGTTTCGGGAAAAAACACCAACCTGCAACTGGCGGTTCGCAACTTGCCCCAGGTGGATGTGCTTCTGGTTGATGGGCTCAATGTTTTTGATCTGTTGGTTCATGAGCGGATTGTTTGTACTCCCGAAGTGCTTAAAAAGATTGAGGAGCGGTTGAATTAATGGATATGTATCGAGTTATAGAGAAACCGCTGGTCACGGAAAAAGGCACTGGTATGCTTGCCGATGGAAACTGGGTGGTGTTCCGGGTGAACCCCGAGGCCAATAAAATTCAGATCCGGGAAGCGGTGCAGAAAATTTTTGATGTAAAAGTCCTTCACGTCAATACCCAGGTTGTGCGGGGTAAGCGCAAGCGGTTCGGTAAGGCCATGGGCCAGTCGAAAACCTGGAAAAAGGCCATGGTTCAGTTGAAAGAAGGCGATAAAATTCAAATTTTTGAGGGAGTGTAAGCGGTAATGCCAATCAGGAAGTTAAAACCCAGATCACCTGGTGTGCGGTCTCAGACTATTTCCGGTTTCGATGAGATCACCAAATCGACTCCCGAAAAAAGCCTTCTTGTTGCTATTGCAAGAAAAGGCGGACGCAATAACCACGGTCGTATCACTGCCAAAAGGCGGGGTGGTGGGCATAGAAAGCAATACCGGATTATAGATTTCAAGCGGCGGAAGGATGGCATCCAGGCGAAAGTCGTGGGCATTGAATACGATCCCAACCGTAGCGCGCGTATCGCCCTCCTGTCTTATTCGGATGGCGAGAAGCGTTATATCATTTCTCCTGCCAAGCTGAATGTGGGGGATGTGCTGATGTCGGGTGAGACGGCTGAGATTCGCATTGGTAACTGTCTTCCTCTGAAAGATATTCCCGAAGGTACCTTGATTCATAATGTAGAGATGCGACCCGGTAAGGGAGCGCAGATTGCCCGCAGTGCTGGCAGCGGCGTTCAACTGATGGCTAAAGAGGGAGAGTATGTAAACCTCAAGCTCAAGTCAGGGGAAATTCGGCTGATTCATAAAAACTGCCGGGCAACGATCGGCACAGTGGGTAACGCTGACCATGAAAATATTTCCATTGGTAAAGCCGGGCGCGTGAGATGGATGGGGCGTCGGCCTCGTGTTCGCGCGGTGGCGATGAACCCGGTGGATCATCCTATGGGTGGTGGTGAAGGCCGGTCTTCAGGAGGTCGGCATCCTTGTAGCCCCTGGGGGCAGAGTGCCAAGGGATTGAAGACCCGTAAGGTTAAAAAAGTATCGGATAAATTTATTCTCAGTCGTAAGAAGAGAAAATAAACTGTTTGTAAACTGAGGTTTTGGAATGGCTCGATCATTAAAAAAAGGCCCGTTTGTCGATTCGCATTTGCAGGACAAAATCGAGGAGATGAACCGGAAGAATGAAAAGAAGGTGTGCAAGACATGGTCGCGCCGGTCCACCATCACTCCGGACTTTGTTGGGCATACCATATCGGTACACAATGGTAAAAAATTCTTTCCTGTTTTTATATCGGAAAATATGGTTGGCCATAAATTAGGTGAATTTTCTCCTACGCGGACATTCAGGTCGCATGGGGGTAAAACCAAAAAAACAGTCACCAAGTAATATAGGGGCATCATGGAAGTTAGGGCTTCACTCAGGCATACGAGAACAACACCGCAGAAGGCAAGGTTGGTGGCCGATTTGATTCGCGGAAAAAACGTGAACGATGCCATTAATATTCTTGCGTTTACCCGCAAGCGGGTGGCGGAAAAGTTTCAAAAACTGCTGAAGTCCGCAATCGCTAATGCGGAAGAGAACCATAAAGTTCTTGATGTAGATGATCTGGTGATTAAAAACGTTCAGGTTGATGAAGGGGTGACCTGGAAAAGGAATATGCCGAGAGCACGAGGAATGGCAACCACGATTCAAAAGAAGACCAGTCATATCACTTTGATACTGGAAGAAAAAGAATCTTAAGGAGATAAAAGCGTGGGTCAAAAAGTTCACCCTTACGGGTTCAGGTTGGGATTCAGCAAGACTTGGATATCTAACTGGTATGCGAGGAAAGGATATTCCGATCAGTTGCTTGAGGATATGGCTCTTAGGAAACATATCTTCAAGACGCTTCCGCATGCTGGCATCTCCCGGGTGGAGATTGAGCGTTCGGTAAACCGCGTAAGGATCAATATTCATACCGCGCGTCCGGGCATCATCATCGGGAAAAAGGGTCTTGAGGTTGACAGGCTGAAAGAGGAATTGCAGAAGGTTATGTCTGGAAAGCAGGTCAATCTCAATATCAAAGAGGTGCGTCGTGCCGAGCTGGACGCGGCTTTGATCGGACAGAATATTGCCCTGCAATTGGAAAAAAGAGTTTCGTTTCGCCGGGCAATGAAAAAGAGTGTGATCTCGGCACTGAGGTTTGGGGCCAAGGGAATTAAAATCCGGGTATCGGGTCGGTTGGGCGGCGCGGAAATTGCCCGCAGTGAATGGTACCGGGAAGGCAGGGTTCCTCTGCATACTCTGAGGGCGGATATCGATTATGGGACCGCGAACTCCCACACCACCTTTGGGATTATTGGGGTGAAGGTGTGGGTTTATAAGGGAGATATTCTCCCGGGTAAGGAGATTGAGCGGCCAAAAGGATCCCAGGAAAAGGAAAAGGCTTCAGCCTGATTTGCGTGGGGCCTGATCTCTGGCGTTATGCCTGGCTATAAATGTTTATTGGAGATAATGCATCATGTTGATGCCCAAAAGAGTTAAGTATAGAAAGCGCCATAAGGGGCGGATGCGTGGCACAGCCTACCGGGGAGGTTCTCTGGATTTCGGCACTTACGGTCTGCAGGCTTTGGAGTGCGGTCGCATCAGCAATCGGCAGATTGAAGCTGCCCGTATCGCGATGACCCGCCATGTTAAGCGTGGAGGAAAAATCTGGTTGCGGATTTTCCCTGACAAGCCAGTTTCCAAGAAGCCGTTGGAAACAAGAATGGGTAAGGGTAAAGGCAATCCGGAGTTTTGGGTGGCCGTTGTAAAACCGGGCCGTATGCTTTATGAAATGGAGGGTGTGCCGGAAGATGTCGCCAAAGAGGCGTTTCGCTTGGCGGCGCATAAGTTGTCAGTATCTACCCGGTTTGTTGTCAAGCAAGCCTAATTGGAAAAGTGAAAAGCATATTATGAAAGTTGAAGAAGCCCGGGGTCTTTCCGAAAAAGAACGGGAAGAGAAAATAGTCGACATTAACCGGGAAATATTTAACCTGAGATTACAATTGGCCACGGGAAAGATAGAAAATCCCAGCCGCCTTCGGTTTCTTAGAAGAGATATTGCCCGGTTGAAAACGATCCAGCACGAAACCCGGGCTTCTGAGAAAAGTTCAGCGAAGCAAGAAAATAAAGCAGGTTCTGATAAATAAAGCTCGGGTTTTTGAGTAACCCCGAACATTAAACAGGAATAGGAAAAGCTTTTGCAGAAAACGACTAGAAAAACCCTGATGGGCCTTGTGGTGAGTAACAAAATGGATAAAACCGTTGTCGTGCAGGTGGAGCGGAAGTTCATTCATCCTAAATTCAAAAAAGTGGTGAAGAGTTCCCGCAAATTCAGTGCCCACGACGAAAAGAACGAATGCTGTCCCGGTGATTTCATCAGCATCTGCGAAACCCGGCCTTTGAGTAAAACCAAGTGCTGGCGTTTAGTGGAAATCATCAGGAAAAGCGAGGAGGCAGATAAAGCGTCATGATTCAACTACGAACTGTATTAGATGTGGCAGACAATTCCGGGGCCAAAGTGGTTCAGTGTATCAAGGTGCTGGGGGGCTCGCGTCGCCGTTATGCCCGCATTGGGGATATTATTGTGGTCGCGGTCAAAGAAGTTGACCCGCAAAGCAGTCTTAAAAAAGGTGAGGTGAAAAGGGCTGTGGTGGTAAGAACCCGTAAAGAGATCCGTCGCTCTAATGGAACTTATATCAAGTTTGATAATAATGCCGCTGTTCTTATCAGTGACACTAAGGAGCCGGTTGGAACACGAATTTTTGGCCCGGTGGGCCGTGAGTTGCGTGCTAAACGTTATATGAAAATTCTTTCGCTTGCTCCGGAGGTGCTGTAGTGAAAAGGGTTTCTTACAAGCTCCACCTGAAAAAGGACGATATTGTTCAGGTGATTGCCGGAAAGGAAAAGGGGAAAAAAGGCAAATTGCTGGCCATTTTTCCGGAAGAGCAGCGGGTGACGATTGAAAAGCTCAATATGGTTAAGCGCCATATGAAAGGCGATGGTAAGTCCCGGCAACCCGGCATTATAGAGAAGGAAGGCAAGATTCATATCTCCAATGTTCTGCTGGTCAGCGACAAGGCGGGCAAAGGAGTTCGGACCAAGCTGAAAAAGCTTGAAGATGGAAAACGAGTCCGCGTTTGTATGAAAACCGGCGATGTCTTGGATAAGGTGTAGCATGGCAAATTTGAAGACGGCTTATTTTGAAAAACATCAAGCCGTCATCCAGAAGGAGTTGGGTTTTGGTAATGTGATGCAGGTTCCCAGGATGACAAAGATCACTGTCAATATGGGGTTGGGTGAGGCGTTGCAGAACTCCAAATTGATCGAGTCGGGAATCGATCAGTTGCGCGTGATTACCGGGCAACAGCCCATAATCACCAAAGCGAAAAAATCCATTTCCAATTTTAAATTAAGGGAAGGCGTTCCTATCGGCCTTAAAGTAACCCTCAGGGGAATCAGGATGTATGAGTTTTATGAGCGGTTGGTCTCGTTCGTGCTTCCCAGGGTTCGAGATTTTAAGGGTTTGCCCCCCAAGGCGTTTGATGGGCGAGGCAACTACACGATTGGACTTAAAGAGCAATTGATCTTCCCGGAAATTGAGTTTGATAAGATTGAGAAGGTAAAGGGAATGAATATCACGATCACCACCTCAGCTCAAAATGATGAGCAGGGCCGGTGTTTGTTGACCCATATGGGACTACCGATTAGAAAGTAAAGGAATATGGCAAAGAAATCACTAGTCGCCAAGGCGAAGCGGGTACAGAAATTTAAAGTGCGCCAGTATAACCGGTGTCACATTTGCGGCAGGCCGCGGGCGTTTCTCCGTAAATTTGGCATGTGCCGGATTTGTTTTCGGGAAAGAGCCTTGCGCGGTGAGATCCCAGGTGTTACCAAGGCGAGTTGGTAGTTTAATATAATTATTTTTTTGGGAGTATAGTTCCACATGATGACCGATCCTATCGCTGATTTGTTTACCCGTATTCGAAACGGGTTGATGGTCAGACATCCAAGGGTTGATGTCCCCGGCTCAAAAATGAAAGCTCGTATCGTGGAGATTTTGAAGGACGAGGGTTATATCAAAAATTTCCGGATCTATGATGATAATTTGCAGGGGATCATCCGGGTGTATTTGAAATATAAAGATGACCAGCCGGTGATTCGCGGGATCAAGCGAATCAGTAAACCCGGACGGAGAAACTATGTCAAGCGGGACGCGATCCCCAAGGTTCTTAACGGACTGGGGCTTGCCATCCTGTCTACCTCTTCGGGGGTGATGACCGATCATGAATGCAGGGAAAAAGGGGTTGGGGGAGAAGTGCTGGGTCACATCTGGTAATTCCCTAAGACTCTTGTGGGAGCTGATCATTCTTTTTGGAAACGAATACTTAATTAAAACCGAAATTTTATAGAAGCGTTAACATGTCTCGAATTGGAAAAAAGCCGATCAATGTGCCCTTCGGGGTAGATCTCAAAGTCAACGGGTCAAACGTGGCGGTAAAAGGACCCAGGGGACAGTTGCAGCGCGACCTGCATCCCAATATGAAGATTGAGTTGAAGGATGGCGTGGTGAGCGTGATTCGGCCGACTGACGGAAGGATGGATCGTTCCCTGCATGGGCTGACGCGTACCCTGATCAATAATATGGTGGTGGGGGTTACGGATGGTTACTCCAAGCAACTCAATATTATCGGAGTGGGCTATAAAGTAGATCTCAAGGGTAAAAACCTGGTTTTAAATCTTGGGCATTCGCATGCGATCAACTACCCGGCTCCTGAAGGCATTGAGTTTAATGTGGACAATAAAAAAAATACGATCGTTATAAAAGGAGCTAATAAGGAACGGGTTGGACAGACCGCTGCGGAGATTCGCAGTTTTCGTCCGCCGGAACCTTATAAGGGAAAAGGGGTCATGTACTCTACGGAAAGAATACGCAGAAAGGCCGGTAAAGCGGCGGCTAAGGGATAATTTTATGAAAACCTCTGAACGGGAACGACTGCGACTGCAAAGAAAAAGAAGGATTAAGCTCAAAGTACAGAAACAAACGAGCCGACCCCGGTTGACAGTGTTCCGAAGCACCAAACATATATACGCTCAAATTGTCGATGACAATGAAGGTAAAACCCTTGTGGCGATGTCAACACTTTCTCCAAACTTCAAAGAGCAGATGAAGACCGGGGGCAACCTCAAAGCGGCAACGTTGGTGGGTTCTCTCGTCGGTGAAGCGGCGGTAGCCAGGGGCATCAAAGAAGTTTATTACGACCGGAACGGATTTCTGTATGCCGGGCGCGTCAAGGCTTTGGCCGATGCGGTTCGGGAAAAAGGAATAAAATTTTAATCCATAACGCAGGAGGAAGTGTTGCGACAACGGGACCAGGAAAAACCCACAGATTTTGTTGATAAGGTTGTCAAAATCAACCGTGTAGCCAAGGTTGTGAAAGGCGGTCGCCGTTTCAGCTTCAGTGCGCTGGTGGTGGTTGGCAATCGGGAAGGCAAGGTTGGCTGGGGTTTGGGAAAAGCCAATGAAGTTCCTGAAGCAATACGCAAAGGCGTGGAAAAAGCCAAGAGGAACACGGTAACAGTGAGTCTTGAGGGTTCTTCCATCCCCCATGAAGTGATAGGGGCTTATGGGTCGGGCCGGGTCTTAATGAAGCCGGCGTCAAGAGGTACCGGTTTGATAGCGGGAGGCGCTGTCCGGGCAGTTTTGGAGGCGGTTGGTGTTCGCGATATTTTGACTAAATGTTTGCGCACCAATAACCCGCATAACGTGGTCAAGGCGACCATTCAAGGATTGACCGTTTTACGTGACGCAAAAGAATGTGCCCGCATGTGCGGCAAATAATGGGCCCCGAATTTTACTGAGGATTAAGAATGTTGCATTTATCAAATTTGAAGGGACCGGATCGAAAAGATAGAAAGCGGATAGGCCGTGGCATTGGCTCCGGGACCGGAAAAACTTCTGGCAAGGGACAGAAGGGGCAGAAGTCTCGTTCAGGCGGAAGTCCACACCCGTGGTTTGAGGGTGGGCAGATGCCGCTTCAACGGAGGTTGCCCAAGCGTGGGTTTACCAATATCTTTAAGAAACAGTTTGAGATCGTTAATGTGAGCGATTTGGCTCGCTGTGCCGGGGCTGACCCGGTGACCCCGGAAGTGATGAAGGAAAAGGGGTTGATCAAAAAAACCGGATTGGTGAAAATTCTGGGATGCGGTGAGCTGAAGGAATCGTTAAATGTTCACGCACATAAATTCAGCGGTTCGGCGCAGGCCAAAATTGAAAAATCCGGGGGAAAGGCTGTTAGCCTCTAAATGAGCGGCGCTGAGAGTTTTGGCAATATTTTTCGTGTGCCCGAGCTGAAAAAACGGATTCTTTTCACGCTTGCACTTATAGTTGTTTATCGGGTCGGTGCTCATATCCCGACTCCGGGAATCAACTCTGTGGCGTTGGCAGAATTGTTTGCTCGGGCCCAGGGCACTATCCTGGGATTTTTCGATATGTTCTCCGGCGGCGCATTGAGCCGGTTGACGATATTTGCGTTGGGCATCATGCCCTATATCAGCTCATCGATCATCCTGCAGTTGATGACGATTGTTTCCCCCACCCTGGCAAGATTGAAAAAGGAAGGGGAGCAGGGGCAGAAAAAAATCACCCAGTACACCCGGTATGGAACGGTGGTGCTGAGTACGATTCAGGGTTCCGGAATCGCTGTGGGACTGGAAGCAATGAAAAGCCCGAGCGGAGGAATGATTGTCCATGAACCGGGTTGGTCGTTCCGAATGATGACGGTTTTGACCCTGACCGCTGGAACTTGTTTTTTGATGTGGTTGGGTGAACAGATTACCGAGCGGGGGATCGGGAATGGAATTTCCCTGATTATTTTTTCCGGAATTGTTGCCGGAACTCCGGCGGCAATTTTTCAGTCGATGGATTTGATGGGTACGGGCGAAATGTCGGTGCTCGTTATGTTGTTCCTTCTGATATTGATGGTTGTGGTGGTTGGGGTCATCGTTTTTACGGAAGGAGGGCAGCGCAGGATTCCGATCCAATACGCGAAACGGGTGGTGGGTCGGAAAATGATGGGTGGCCAGGCAACGCATTTGCCTTTGAAGGTCAATACGTCGGGGGTTATCCCGCCGATTTTTGCTTCATCCATCATCATGTTTCCGGCGACGATTGCCCAGTTTATCAGTCATCCGTGGATGCAGACGGTTTCGGCGATGTTGACCCCCGGAACCATTGTGTACAGTCTGATTTTTGTTGGAGCGGTATTTTTCTTTTGCTATTTCTATACGGCCGTCATTTTCAACCCGGTTGATGTGGCGGACAATATGAAAAAGCATGGAGGGTTTGTGCCGGGAATCAGGCCGGGAGCCAAGACTTCCGAGTACATCGACACGATCCTTTCAAGGATCACGTTTTATGGGGCCACGTATCTTTCTTTAATCTGTATTTTGCCGGATTATTTGATAAAATACTTTAACATTCCGTTTTACTTTGGTGGAACAAGCCTTTTGATCGTTGTGGGTGTTTCTTTGGATACTATGCAACAAATTGAGTCTCACCTGGTCATGAGAAATTACGACGGTTTTGTTAAAAAGGGGCGATTGAAAAGCCGAAGAGGCTGATTGATGAGATTGATTCTTTTAGGCCCGCCGGGAGCTGGAAAAGGCACCCAGGCTAAAATGCTGAAAGAAAAATTTCAGGTCCCGCAGGTATCCACCGGTGATATTTTAAGGCAAGCAGTTAAGGATAATACGGAGCTGGGCATTCAGGCCAAATCGTTCATGGATGTGGGTCAGCTGGTTCCAGATGATGTAGTGATCGGTTTGATAAAGGAATGTATCAAGCAGGCCGATTGTGAAACAGGGTTTATCCTGGATGGGTTTCCACGGACCATCGTTCAGGCCGAAAAGTTTTCGGAAACCTTGACCGAAATGGGCTTGACGATTGACAATGTAGTGGACCTGGAAGTTGATGCCGAAGAGGTGATCAACCGGTTGACAGGACGAAGCACCTGCCCGGATTGTGGTGGCATGTTTCATGAAGAATCCCGACCTCCAAAAGTTCCCGGGGTTTGTGACGGTTGCGGTGGTACCTTGGCCCAGAGGCAGGACGACAATAAGGACACGATTTTGAAGCGGCTGGAGGTTTATCAGGAGTCCACCGCGCCCTTAAAGCAATTTTATAAGAAGCAGGGGAATCTGAAAACAGTAATAGCTAGAGGATCTGTAGAAGAAATTTTTTCCCGCGTTTTAGAAATGGTAAAGTAACGGATGCCTAAAGAAGAATCTATAGAAGTAGAAGGCACCATACTTGAGCCATTGCCGAACGCGATGTTTCGGGTGGAGCTGGATAACGGCCATAAGGTGCTGGCCCATATATCCGGGAAAATGCGGATGCATTTTATCCGCATCCTGTCCGGAGACAAGGTGAAGGTGCAGCTTTCCCCTTATGATTTGACCCGGGGACGGATCACCTATCGGTACAAATAGAAAGAGGACGGAACCATGAAAGTCAGGGCATCGGTCAAGCCAATTTGCATGAAATGTAAAGTCATCCGCCGTCGTGGAGTTGTGCGGGTTATTTGTGAGAACCCGAAGCATAAGCAACGACAGGGTTAATTTCCTAAAGGGAGAAGCAGTGGCAAGAATAGCGGGTGTAGATATTCCCAGGGATAAACAGGCAAAAATCGCCCTGACCTATATATACGGGGTGGGGCCAAATGTTTCCCGGGATATCCTGAAAAAAGCCCAGGTTGAAGAAGAAATCAGAATGAAAGACCTGACCGAAGAAGAGGTGACCCGGATCCGTAGTGTTATCGATAAAGATTACGAAGTGGAAGGTGATTTGAGACGCAATGTCAGCATGGACATTAAACGTTTGATGGATATAGGTGCCTATAGAGGGCTTCGCCATCGTAAAGGGTTGCCGGTTAGAGGACAAAGGACGCACACCAACGGCAGAACCCGAAAAGGCCCCAAGAAAACCGTGGGTGCACGAGCAAAAAAATAAGGACGAAGATTAATGGATAAAAAAGCAAAAAGCGGTAAAAAAAAGCAAAAGACGGTGCCGGAAGTAGGGGTGGCCCATATTCAGGCCACGTTCAATAATACTATTGTCACCATTTCCGACATGTCCGGGAATGTGGTGTCCTGGTCTAGTGCTGGTGCTCAGGGCTTTAAAGGCTCAAGAAAAAGCACCCCGTTTGCAGCGCAGGTGGCGGCCGACAAAGCCGCTGTCAAAGCACGGGATATGGGAATGAAAAAACTGGAGGTCCATGTTAAAGGCCCCGGATCGGGACGAGAGTCCGCAATACGATCTTTGCAGGCCGCAGGAATGGAAGTTCTTGTTATTCGTGACAAGACCCCGATTCCGCACAATGGTTGCCGCCCAAGAAAACGTCGTAGGGTTTAATTGCACAAAACCGAAAGGAGAAGCTGAATTTGGCCAGGTATACAGGTTCTGTTTGCCGACTTTGTCGGCGAGAAGGCATAAAATTATATTTAAAAGGTTCCCGTTGCGAGACGGCAAAATGCGCTATAGAAAAAAGACCGTACCCGCCAGGCCAGCATGGCCAAGGCAGGAAGAAGTTTTCGGAATATGGGGTACAGCTTCGTGAAAAGCAAAAAGTAAAGCGGATTTACGGCGTACTGGAAAAACAATTTCGTAATTACTTTTTTGCGGCAGATAAGAAAAAAGGTGTCACCGGCGAAAACCTTCTGCAAAATTTAGAGTTGCGGATGGATAATGTTATTTATAGGATGGGACTGGCTTCATCCAGAAGCACAGCCCGCCAGTTGGTTAGCCACGGCCACTTTACCGTTAATGGGAAAAAGATGAATATTCCCTCCTATGCTCTTGGGCGGGGAGATACGATAGCTCTGAATCCCAATAAGGTGAAAAAAGCGCCGGTTAAAAACGCGATTGAGAATATTAAGGAAAAAACCCTGCCAGATTGGCTATCGTTTGATGCGGATAGCAGGCAGGGTGTTGTCCAGGCCTTGCCTGCAAGAGAGCATGTAACTATGCCGATTGAGGAGCAGTTGATCGTCGAGCTCTACTCACGCTAAAACTGGACTTGATCCACATCACAAGAAACTAATTAAAAACTGTTTAAGACCCTAATCAAGAGGTCGGAGGCTTCATGTTCACAGCCCAGGGAATCGTTAAACCCAAGCGATTAGAATTTGATAAGAAAAATAAGTCGGAATACTACGGTAAACTCAGCGCGGGTCCTTTCGAACGCGGATATGGAGTGACCATTGGCAACTCTCTAAGAAGGATGCTGTTGTCATCCATTGAAGGGGCCGCCATTGTGGCCGTAAAGTTTGAGGGAATCTTTCACGAGTTTTCTTCCATTCCAGGTGTGGTTGAAGATGTTACGGAAATTATCCTCAACCTTAAACAGGTCAACCTTAAGCTGACCGGTGAAGCGGACTCTAAACGGGTTTATATCAAAGCCTCGAAATCGGGCACCATTTGCGCCAAAGATATCACGGCTGACCCGGATGTGGAGGTGCTGAATCCCGATCTTCCCATTCTCACCATCGACCAGAACTGTGAGGTGGAAATGGAGATGATTATGAGAAAAGGTCGGGGCTATGTTCCCGCCGACCAGCACAATATTGAAAATGAATCTGTGCAGATGATCCCTGTGGATTCCAGTTTTTCCCCGATCGAAAAGATCACCTATCATATCGAGAATACCCGGGTTGGGCAATCGACAGACTATGATTCTCTGGTCATGGAATTATGGACCAATGGAGGCATCACGCCTGAAGATGCGGTGGCACATGCCGCCAAGATTGTTAAAGATCATATGCAGATTTTTATCAATTTTGATGAAGAGCCGGAACCGGTACAACCCCAGGTCGACGAGAAAAAACAGAAGGTGCTGACAAATATGGCCAAATGTGTGGAAGAGCTCGAGCTATCTGTGCGCTCCTACAATTGCCTTAAAAATGCCAACATCCAGACTATTGCCGAACTGGTTCAAAAAACTGATGCTGAAATGCTGAAAACCAGAAACTTCGGCCGCAAATCGCTGAACGAGATTAAGGAAATCTTAGAGGACATGGGACTTCATTTGGGAATGAAAGTCGATGAAGATGATCTCAAACAGATCCTTCAAGCCCAGAAGAAAAAAGAAATAGATACCGAAATCGAGCTGTAGCAGTCCTGCTCGCTGAAGTCATGACAGGAGTGATAAACAACCATGCGGCATTTAAAAGCAGGTAGAAAATTCGGAAGAACCTCTGCTCATCGGAAAGCATTGTTCAGAAACCTTGCTGGGGCCCTTATTCAAAGAGAGCGCATCAGCACCACTTTGGCAAAAGCTAAAGAACTGCGGGGCAAAGTGGAAAAAACAATCACGCTGGGCAAAAGAGGTACGCTTCACGCTCGTCGCCAGGCTTTCAAGCTGGTTCCTGCTAAAGGTGCAGTGCACAAGGTGTTTGGTCCTCTGGCGGAGCGTTATGCCAATCGGCCCGGTGGATATACCCGGATCATTCGTATCGGTCACCGCAAGGGAGATGATGCGCCCATGGCCTTTGTCGAGCTGGTAGACCGCGAAGGCGAGGCAAAGCCTCCTGCCAAAGCCGCGCCGAAAAAAGCAGCGAAGGAAACCCAACCAAAAAAAGAAACCGCTAAAAAAGACAAGCCCAAAGATAAGAAGTAATCCCCACTTGGCACTGGGCTGTGATATCCCCTTCCATAAATTTCATGCCCCGCAGGGGTAAGATCAACACATTGCAACCTGCCCGCGGTGGCTAACCGCCCACGATTGCCCGCAGTAAAAGGCTTCCACCGGGCGCGCGAGGCCCGGGCCAGCGTCAGCTGATTACAAGCAGTTTGGCGGCACTCCTGTGGGCCCCTGCTTAAACCTGAAGTTCGTATTTTCCTTGATATAAATCAAAAGGTCGTCATAACTCTTGAAGTGCTCGGTGAAGCCGTAATCGTCGCCAGTGTATTCGCATGATTCCGTACTGTGTTCGCGGCACATATAAGGCCGGTGCTCGTAGATAGCGCACTTGTTGTCCGGCATTAAAAAATTGCAGCGGTTGTGGATCATGATGTACCAGTCTTTTCGATAGATATAAATAGAAACGTTTTCGTGCGCAAGCTTCCACAATAAACTTTCATACTCACGCCGGTCCTCAGGTTCATCAATTCCAAACGCAAAATAATTACAACAATAAGCCGGAAGGCATTTTTCGCACTGGCTGGTGTCGTCTCGTTTGCTCTTTGTCTTGTTTGCCATGAATACATCCTTACTGGGTTAAGAATAAATTTTTGGAGAGAAGTGAATCCAAGTCTTAGGGAGATTCTATCAGCGGCTATTTTGCCTTGCTGACTCCGCAGAGTCAACCCATCACTCGCCGTGAGAGACCTTTGCATAAGTCGAAAGACCTGAAAGGCGAGATTCTTCACTGCGTTCAGAATGACAATGCAATCTCATTCAGAATAACAATACTGGGCCATTTTGTCATTCTGAGGAACGGGGAGGCAAGGCAATGGTTTATCGAGCCGAGGTGAATGGTTGGCAGCGGTTTAAAGGCTTCCACCGGGCGAGGCCCGGCCAGCGTTCACGCTGGCGCGTGCTGGTCGAAGCGGTGCAGGCCTTTTCGGCAGGCGATGGTCTTGGCGCAGTGGCTATCTCGCTGGAAGTGGGGCGACGGTTGATCTCGCCATATTTTTTCTCGCTCACTATTTCGGGGAAAGGGAGGATACGGAGCATGGCCTGTCTGACCCGGGAAATCTCCCCAGACACCCGTATCGATGTCTTCAAGGCGATTGACTTCGCAACCTCTCGGAACACACCTTGCAGTTTTCCAGATGACGCAGAACCTGCCGTGACTGGCGGTACAACTCGCCGGTGCGGAACAATTTCATGCAAGCCGGTTCAAACTCTTTTGAAGATATAAGCAATGATTTTGATGATTCAGTCATTGGATAATTTTTTAAGAGGCTATTGCCCGCTGAGCCTGGCATGGTGGTGCTAGCCATAACAGGAATAATTGTTGCGCCATTCAGGGAGGTTTCTAATAGACGAATAAAAAACGAAAATATGGGGGGCGGGGTAGTAAAAACCTGGGGTACTGGCTTTGTTTGGGCCTCTCATGCTAACTCGATCAGGTTTGCTAATCTGACTTGTGTTTTGGAAGGGCTAGGAATTCCGCCATTTGGGTCGCCCCGAGGGGATAGAAATTGGCGGATAAAAAGAGTTGACAAAAAGTAGAGAACTGGATACAGTGAGTAAGCCCCGAAAGCTCCCAAGACAAAATCCCTGATAAAACCAATCAATTATCCAGCTGAGTTTTTGCGTGCTTTCGCCGTTAATTATAGGACAAACCCTGCAATCTTATAAAACACCCAACTGTTATTGAATCTTCCCCGTCTTTGAACCTGAGCATCATTCCAAGGGTGTAACTATTTACGAGACAATCATTCCTAATCTCCCTCAACGAAGCCACAAACCATGACCCAGATGAATATAGAAGAACTCAAATCTAAAACCATATCCGAACTCACCAATATCGCCAAGGAACTGAAGATTCAGGGCCATAGTGGGCTTAGAAAACAGGACCTGATTTTCAGGATTCTGGAAGCCAAGACTGAAAAGGATGGTCTGATGTTTGGACAGGGGGTGCTGGAGATTCTCCCCGATGGGTTTGGTTTCCTGCGGGCACCGACTTACAACTATCTTCCGGGTCCTGATGATATTTATGTGTCGCCCTCGCAGATTCGCAAATTTGATATGCGTACCGGTGATACCATTTCTGGGCAGATTCGTCCACCCAAAGACAGCGAGCGTTATTTCGCTCTGCTGAAGGTGGAGGCGATCAACTTTGAGAATCCGGATAGGACCAAGGACAAAATTTTATTCGACAACCTGACACCGTTGTATCCCGAAGAGCGAATCCGGCTGGAGATGCCGGGCGGCAAAGACTATAGTGCCCGGGTCATGGACCTGATGACCCCTATTGGCAAGGGTCAGCGCGGGTTGATCGTGGCCCCTCCGAGAACCGGAAAAACCATGTTGTTGCAGTCCATTGCCAACAGCATCAGTACCAATTTCCTGGAAATTGCGTTGATTGTTTTGCTCATTGACGAGCGTCCGGAAGAAGTGACCGATATGGAACGTTCCGTCAAGGGCGAGGTCATCAGTTCCACTTTTGACGAGCCGGCGCAAAGGCATGTGCAGGTTGCTGAAATGGTCATTGAAAAAGCCAAGCGGCTCGTAGAGCACAAGCGAGATGTGGTCATTCTGCTTGACAGCATCACCCGTTTGGCACGAGCTTACAACGCCATTGTTCCTCCCAGCGGCAAGGTCTTGTCGGGTGGTGTGGATTCCAATGCCCTGCAGAGGCCCAAGCGATTTTTTGGTGCGGCCCGAAATCTGGAGGAGGGCGGAAGCCTGACCATCATCGCCACAGCGCTTATTGACACGGGAAGCCGCATGGACGACGTTATTTTTGAAGAATTTAAAGGAACGGGTAACCTGGAAATTGTTCTCGATCGCAAACTGGCAGACAAGAGAACCTTTCCTTCGATCGATATCAACCGCTCTGGAACCCGAAAAGAAGAGCTTCTGTTGCCCGAAGAAGACCTCCAGCGTGTCTGGTTATTGAGAAAAGTTTTGCTCCCTATGGGCATCCATGATACGATGGATCTTCTCTTACAGAAAATTAAAGAAACCAAAACCAACGCCGAATTTCTAGCGACTATGAACTCCTGACGGTGAGATAATGAAAGACAGTATTCATCCCGAATATTATGAGACCTTGGTGCGGTGTGCATGTGGAAGCGAGGTGCAGACCCGTACAACTCTGAAAGACCTTCATGTGGAGATCTGTTCCAAATGTCACCCCTTTTTCACGGGAAAACAGAAGCTCATGGATACTGCTGGTCGTATTGAAAAATTCAAACGCAAATACGCCAAGGCGAAGCCTGCAGGCAATCAAGAACCAGCCAGTCCCCAATAAGCGCGTTTGTCTTCTTTTCCCTTCTCCGGATCCCTCCGGGGATTTCATAGAAACCACCCATGTTTGATAAGCTGAAATCGGTTGAGAAACGTTATAACGATCTCAATCAGTTGCTCAGTGATCCCAAAATCATTTCCCAGCAGTCCGAGTTCCAGAAGTATGCCCGGGAGCAATCTGAACTGAGTCCCATCGTCCACCGGTTTCAAGAGTGGCAGAAGATCAGCCGACAGTTGGAAGAGAGTAAAAAAATCCTGGATGAAGAGCAAGATCCGGAGTTGATTGAAATGGCCCAGGAAGACATGGCTGATCTGGAGACCCAAAAGCAGAAAGCGGTAGAGGGTCTAAAAATTCTTTTGCTGCCTAAAGATCCCCGCGATGAACGCAACGTTATCGTGGAGATTCGTGCCGGTACTGGGGGCGAAGAGGCGGCACTTTTTTCAAACGACTTGTTCCGCATGTATTCGAGATACGCCGAGGAGAAAAAATGGCCGGTGGAAATTTTAAGTTCCAGCCTGACTGGTAAAGGCGGGTTCAAAGAAATCATTTTCAGCATTTCTGGAAAAGGGGTTTATAGCAAACTGAAATATGAAGGAGGCACTCATCGGGTGCAACGGGTTCCGGATACAGAAAGTCAGGGACGCATTCATACTTCTGCGGTGACCGTTGCGGTTTTGCCAGAGGTGGAGGACGTGGATATCAAAATTAATCCGGCGGATATAAAAATCAATGTCTACCGTTCATCTGGGCCGGGTGGACAGAGTGTCAACACGACAGATTCGGCGGTCCGCTTGACTTACATCCCTACCGGAATGATAGTGACCTGTCAGGATGAAAAATCACAACATAAGAACCGGGAAAAGGCCATGAAGGTTTTAAGAGCCCGGTTATATGATGAGGAACAAAGAAAGCAACAGGAATCCATGGCCAGTGACCGCAAACAGCAGGTGGGTACCGGTGACCGTAGTGGACGCATTCGCACCTATAATTATCCTCAGGAGCGAGTGACCGACCACAGAATTGGTCTAACCCTGCATAAGCTGTCTTTAGTGATGGAGGGAGGCCTCGTTGAGATTCTTGATGCGTTAACGCTCCACTTCCAGACGCAAGCTCTGAAAGGAGAATAAAGTGGAGGTTCTTGAGGAGATAAAAATGGACCAAACCCTCATCTCTTTTCTCGATTGGGCTCAGCACAAACTTTCAGGGGTGGTATCGCCCCGGCTGGATGCCGAAGTCTTGATGGCACAAAGCCTTGATATCTCGCGAACGGAATTGATGACGTATCCTGATCGGATATTGAACCGCATCGAGGCGAAAAATTTTTATTCAAGAATCGAGAGAAGAGTTTTGCGCGAGCCGGTTTCTCACATTACTGGAGTTCAAGAATTCTGGTCGCTTGAGTTTGCAGTGAATGAAAAAGTTCTGACACCCCGACCGGAAACAGAAATTCTGGTTGAACAATGTTTGAAAGCATTTTCAAAAACATCACCTGTTAAAATTTTGGATCTTGGTACCGGGTCAGGAATTCTCGCGATTGTTTTAGCAAAAGAAATCCCCCAAAGCCAAATCACGGCGATTGAAAAGTCGGACTTAGAGGTCGCCAGGAAAAATGCCTTGCGGCATACTGTGGTAGATCAGGTCCGCTTTGTATCCGGTGATCTTATGAAGGTCGACTGGCAAGGGCCGTATCACCTTATTGTTTCCAACCCTCCCTATATTGAATCGGAAAACGTGTCAAAGTGCATGCCCGAGGTTCGGCAATTTGAACCGATGGAGGCTTTGGATGGAGGCAGAGATGGTTTGGACTATTACCGCTTCATCGTTCCGATGGCATGGGAAAAACTGGAAGAAAATGGTTTGCTGGCATTGGAGGTCGGGCACACCCAAGCCGCGGCCGTGGTTGCTTTAATGGAAGGCAGCTATCAGGACATTCAGGTGATTCAGGATTACTCCGGTTATGACAGAGTGGTGCTGGCGAGGACTCTGAATGGATAAGATCGTTATAGAGGGCGGTCGGCCTTTAGAAGGCACTGTTAAGATCAGCGGAGCCAAGAACGCGGTTCTTCCTGTACTGGCTGCAACGCTTCTGACCCGCGGGCGGAATGTTATTGAAGGGGTTCCAAAAGTTCGCGATGTGGCAACCATGATTCAGCTTCTTGAAGATTTGGGAGCGGAAATCGAAAGCAATCGCGGTGAAAAAATTGTTTTGGACACGTCTTGCGCAAATAACCCGGAAGCACCCTATGATCTGGTTTCTACGATGCGCGCTTCCTGTCTGGTTCTGGGACCCTTGTTGGCCAAGTTAGGCCGGGCCCGGGTTTCCCTGCCCGGCGGGTGTGCCATAGGAGCACGACCCATTGATCTCCATATTAAAGGATTGGAAGCAATGGGGGCGAAGGTCTGGCTGGAACAAGGTTATGTGCACGGAGCCGTCGATGGTCTTAAGGGCACTCAATTCTATTTTGATACGGTTTCGGTAACGGGTACCGCGAACCTGATGATGGCGGCATCTCTAGCGGAAGGGGAAACCATTCTGGAAAATGCGGCCAAGGAGCCCGAGGTTGTATTCCTTGCGGATATTTTGAGTCAGGCCGGAGCAAAAATTGAGGGTCAAGGCACCGATATGATCACCATTCAGGGGGTCTCATCGTTAAAGCCGATCGACTGCCAAATTTTTCCTGACCGCATTGAGGCTGGCACTTACATGATCGCAGCCGCTATCACCCAGGGAGAAGTATTGATTGAGAATTGTATTCCACAACATGTGGAACCCATAATCCTCAAACTTCAGGAGGCTCAGGTTGATGTGGAAGTCGATGGCTCCTCGATTCGAGTCCGGGGTGGTCGCCCCTTGACTGCCGTCAATGCTAAGACCCATCCTTATCCGGGGTTCCCTACTGACATACAGGCCCAGTTTATGGCGTTGATGACTTTGTCGCGCGGACAGAGTATTATCATGGAGACCGTGTTCGAGAATCGGTTTATGCATGTTGCGGAATTAAAAAGGATGGGAGCTGACATTACGTTGGATGGGCATACAGCGATCATCAATGGGGTGCAAAACCTTTCGGGTGCTCCTTTGATGGCTACCGATCTTCGAGCCAGTGCTTCCCTGGTGCTGGCAGCCCTGGCGGCGAAAGGCCAGTCTGTCATTTCCCGTGTTTACCATATTGACCGCGGATATGTGAGCATGGAAAAAAAGCTTTCCAACCTGGGTGCCCGAATAAAAAGGGTTCAGTAAACCGCCCACTTAATAGCCATGGTTATGGACATAACACACCCCCTTCACAGTCAGGATATCCAAAGTTTTTTGTTGTGGATGCCCAACTGGATAGGCGATGTGGTGCTGACGCTACCGGTAATACAATCCTTACGCCGCGCATACCCTGTGGCCCGCATTTCTGTGGTCGCAAAATCTCCTTCCAACGAATTGCTTCTTGGACACCCTGCCATTGATACAGTTTTAACTTTGCCTTCTGGACCGGAAATTGGTTTTTGGCAAAGAGTTGGCTTTGCCCGCGACCTGAGAAAGTATAATTTTGATGTTGGAGCGGTGTTTCCAAATTCCTTTGGTTCGGCGTTTCTTTTAAGCCTGACAGGAGCGAGATGCCGATTGGGCTATAACACTGAGGGAAGGGAAATTCTGCTCACTCATCCTGTCGCCACAACAGCGCATTTAAAAAAAGCACAATACCGTGTTGAATATTATTTTAAAATCCTTTCATCCCTGAAACTGGATACTCCCGACCGTGATTTTGCTCCGCTTGTTTTACAGGAAGGAGATATCACAACTCGGAAAGTCCTGCTGGATATGGGTATGGATGAGGATGAGGACTTTCTTACCCTGCATCCTGGGACGTCGCAAGTGGAGCGGAGTTGGCATGTCGAGAGATTCGGTATCTTGTGCCAGAAACTGATTAAAGAGGACGGCAAACGGGTGGTTCTTTTGGGTACGGAAAAAGAATCGGAATTGCTGAATCGGATCAGAAACTTTGGCCAATCAGAAACGATCAAGATCATTCCTCCGGTTAATTTGAGGGTTTTGACAGGACTGTTACGAAAAAGCCAGATGTTCATTGGTAATGACAGTGGAATGATGCACCTTGCGGCAATGGTCGGGGTTCCGGTCCTGGGAATTTTTGGGCCGGGAAGCCCGGAATCGACTGGCCCTTATATGGCCGTGGAAAAGCAGGAAGTGGTGACGCGGAATTTTTCTTGTTCCCCCTGTAAACAGAAATTTTTTAAAGAGTGTAAACCTTCTCCCCTTTACAAGCCTTATTGCCTTGAAGACATTACGGTGAAAGATGTCCATGAGGGAGTTCACCGACTGCTGAAGCGGCTTGAGAATAGATTCCCGAATTAAAGTGCAATCATTTTTCCTGATTTTTTGAGGGAATGGGTCTTTGCAGTGGCAGGCCATAATAATCACGTATCAATTCTTCTTCCACGATTGTCATGCTCATGATATTGATGGGGACTGGCACCTTAACATGGATTCTTTCCGCCACTCGGTTTTTACTTTCCCTAAATCCTTCACCTCGCAGATTTCCACAGGAAGAACCACAACCTTTCCTTTTACCTGAAGAAAGCCTCCCAAGTTTATGACCAGGTAGCAGCCATGATAAATTTGGCTGTCGATCAGCACCGCATCAATTTTGGCAATGGATTCATTAAATTTGTCATAGAGGTAGAATCCGATGACGCGGTCTTTTTTTCTCAGTTTAAATATATTTTCTGTTATATGAGCCAGAGGTGTCATGTCGAGGTCGATAGAGTTCTTATCCGTCTTGAAAATTATATCAAACGGAGATAATCTCGGTGACAATAAACCTGTTTGGTGAGCCTCTTGAAATGCTATAGAATAATAGTATGCGGAGTTGCCCGAAATGTGAGGAAAATTTTCCCGACACGCATTCCCTTTGTCCGGATTGTAATGTGGAACTTGTGTCGGAGGTAGCGGAGAAGGAGGCTCCTGACCTGGTGATCCTCTGCACGGTTTTAAACGAAGCCAAGGCTCATATCATGCGGGGCTTTCTGGAAAACGAAGGCATTCCCTGCCAGTTGGAGAACATATCTTTTCACGCAGAGCCTGCACCGGTCGCGGATCTCATGAAGGTTCGTCTTTGGACACTGAGAGAAGATGCGGAGCAAGCCCGTCAATTACTGGAAGAACGTGAAAGCCTTCAGATTTGCTCCGTCTGCGAAACCCAAGTGGCTGAGCAGGATGCGGTCTGTCCGCATTGCGGGGAGCAGTTGGAGGAGTGTTAAGCGGAAAGGATCAACCCAAAAACCTGAATCTAAAAATATGCCAGATGGCGGCAAAGCCGTCTTTCCAGGTGATTTTTTTTCCTTCTGAATAGTCTCTGCCACTGTAGGAGATAGGGACTTCATAGACCCGGAATTTATTTTTTGCGACCTTGGCGGTGAACTCAGGTTCAAAGCCAAAACGGTTGCACTTGAAGGCCAGGGAATCGTTCACTTTTTTTGTGAAGACCTTGTAGCCGGTTTCCATGTCGGTCAGGTTCAGGTTGGTGAATATGTTCGACAGGGTGGTGAGAAATCTGTTACCAAGGTAATGCCAGTAGAACAATACCCGGTGAGGGCCTCCCAGAAATCGAGATCCATACACAACATCGGCCCGCCCATCCAGAATGGGTTCCAGCAATGTTCCGTAGTCGGCAGGATTGTATTCAAGATCAGCATCTTGAATGATGATGATATCCCCCCGGGTTTTGGAAAAACCGGTGCGCAATGCGGCACCTTTGCCTTTATTGCGGTCATGGTAAAGTACCTGAAAATTTTCCCGTCCTTCATATTCTTTCAAGACATCCCGTGTTCCGTCTGTGGAGAAATCATCGATCAGGATGATTTCCTTCTCGTAGTCGACAGCTTCGACTTTGGAAACCAGGGTACGAAGCGTATCGCGTTCGTTATAAACTGGAACAACTATGGAAAGTGTGGGCAAGTTAAGGTCTGGAATAGGGTGTAAATACAGGGGGCAACGGTGCTACCTTCTGTTAGAACTACAAGCAGGATCATTAGCCACATGATGAAGACAATGGGTCCCAACCACCATTTTTTCGGGTTTTGAGAAAATCCCAGAATTCTGCTAACAAGGCGATTTTGCTGTCTGGATCAGAGGGGTTATTCACTAAAGGATTCCAATTATCATTAACGTTCTGTAGATTTTAGAACAAGAAATATCCAAAGTCTAAAATAATTTTATCGGGATTTGCCTGTAAAACCTTTAATGGGCCTGGGAATGCTTAAACGAAAACTCCATTTTCCGGGATAAAAGATTGCCGGCCATTCCGGTCAAAATGCCGGTAATCAGGGCCAGTGAGAAGAAAAAGGGCAGCAGGACGAAAAAGGAAGTCTGTTTTATAAGAAAAAAATAGACACAGATTGCCGTGATGAAGGTATGGGTATAGGCTCCGCAAACACTGACGCCAACAAGGCTGAACGGCCCTTTTCCCCTGTTGTAAGCCCCGCACATGGCTGCGGTGCCGGCCAGGCCTCCTGCCATACTGAGAAAAAAGGTGGGCCCCAAGAATGTTCCTGCAAGAATGGATCCCAGTATAACCCGAAGCAGGGTAACTATAAAAGCCTCGCGGGTTCCTAAATAAATCAAGGCCATCAGGGTTATCAGGTTGGCCAGCCCCAGTTTGACCCATGGTGTGGGTAAGGGGAGCAGGGCTTCAAGGCGATGCAATATTACCCCCAAGGCCACCATTAAAGCCATGATGACTATTCTCTTGTTGTGCGTAATGTTATCGGGCATCCCAGGTTTTATTTTCCATGGTCGGGAGTTAATAGGGTTTGCATGTGAAGTTGGACTGAGTCGCTCAATGCCTCATAGTCGTAGCCGCCTTCCAGCATGGAGAGTAACCGTCCCTCGCAAACATCCCCGGCAACCCCCATCAATAACTTGGTCATTTTGCCAAAGCAACATGTGGTCAGTTGGATTTGGGCCAGGGGATCATTCTGATGAGCGTCAAAACCGGCGGAAATAATTATCAGGTCGGGTTTGTAGCGTTGGATTTCCGGAATCAGTTTGTGTTCGACAACGGATAGATAGTCGTCATCCTCTGAGTAGGCGTCCATCGGCAGGTTCAATGTGGTCCCCAACCCGTCGCCGGTTCCGGTTTCTTCTGTTGCTCCGGTACCTGGATAAAAGGGGTATTGATGGGTGCTGCTGTAATAGATGGAGGGGTCACTATAAAACGAGTGCTGGGTACCATTGCCATGATGAACATCCCAATCAAAAATAAAAATTCTATTTAACCCTTTTGTTTTTTGCGCGTACCGGGCGGCAATGCCGACATTGTTGAACAGGCAGAATCCCATCGCACGGTCCTGTTCAGCATGATGGCCTGGCGGTCGTACAGCACAAAAGGCATTATGAATACTGCCATCGATGAGTTGGTCGATGGCATTCAATCCTGCTCCAGTGCTCAACAACGCGGCATCGTAGGAATCGGCGGAGATGACTGTGTCTGCGTCCAAATTGCGTACCCCGTTAGCGCAACTCTGCTCAACGCTTGCCACATAGCCTGCATCATGCACCAGAGCAATTTCTTCCGGAGTGGCCTTGCGGGGTTGTATTGCAATGAGGTTATTGTAGAATTCAGAGGACTCCAGCCGATTCTGGATGGCGGTTAACCGGCCGGGGTTTTCGGGATGCGGTTCAGTTTCATGCCTAAGATAAAATGGATCTGATGCGTAACCCGTTTTATTCATCATAAGAACTTTTCCGTTTCAAAACCACTCGGCGTGGGGCCGACGGCAATAACTCGTTGGGCCGAGTAGTCGATTGAGGGCAAGTTAAAGATATTGCAATTTATCGGCGGAGATGCTCCGCCCGCCAGGCCTACCTCTTCGGGGCATGAAGTATTCGTGCCCTGCAAGGGTACAACGAGTCTTTGCCAGTTGCCCCTGCTGAGAGCAGCCTGAGGGTATCAGAATCGCTGGATCGGATCAACTTCCTTAAAGCTTATGAGTCCTGTAGAAAAAAAAGAGAAGTTAGCAGGTCTTAAGTCATTCTCCGAGAGTTTGGGGTTTGACGGATTTGGAGTTGCTAGTCCCGAATTAGGCCTGGCAGGAGAGAGATTTGGAAAATGGCTGGACGCGGGTTACGACGGTGAAATGGCCTATATGCGGCGCGGCCAGGAAAAGCGGAAAAATCCTGATCTCGTTTTGGAAGGAGTGCAAAGCATTCTATGTTTTCGCACCAACTACTATGCAATGGAAAAGGATATGAGTTATGTCGAGCATCGTGATGTTGCAGATATTTCCATTTATGCTTTGAACAAGGATTACCATGATATCGTCACGTTGCGTTTGCGTAAGATGGAGGAAAAAATCAAAGAGGAGTTTGAGGGATGCCGGACCCGGATTTATGTGGATACAGGGCCCATTCTCGAAAAGCCTTTGGCCCAACAAGCGGGCTTGGGGTGGATTGGCAAGCACACCAATCTTCTCACCGAGGGTATGGGGTCCTGGTATTTCCTTTCTGAAATCCTGACGGATGTCGCCCTTCCTTCATCTCATCCGGCTGATGACCATTGCGGGACCTGCAGAAGCTGTATAGATATTTGCCCGACAGATGCCATCATTGCTCCCTACGTTCTGGATTCGAGACGATGTATTTCTTATCTCACTATTGAGTTGAAAGGGGTCATACCCGTTGAGTACAGGAAGGCAATCGGCAACAGAATTTACGGTTGCGATGATTGCCAGATTGTCTGCCCGTGGAATTCCTATGCGGTTAAAACTGATGACCCGGACTTTCAGCAGAAGCAGGACACGCTCAAGCTGATGGACCTGATTCAGATCAACAGAGAAATGTTCAGCCGAAGATTCAAAGGCAGTCCGATTAAACGAATCAAGAGAAGAGGTCTGCTCAGAAATGTGGCCGTTGCTTTGGGCAATTCCGGCAACCCGCAAGCTATCCCTATCCTGATCAAGGTGCTGGATGACGAAGAACCGTTGATCCGGGCGCATGTGGTCTGGGCTCTGGGTGAACTTTCAGGGGCCGAGGCACTCCCTTTTATTCAAGAAAAATTGAATAACGAAAAAGAAGCAATTGTCCTCAAAGAACTGGCGAGAGTGGTGGCCCGATTTGCCTAGAGGATGGAGGCAAATATTGATGGGTATTTTTAAGCAATTTTTAACTTCACATTAGGCAGTTATGGAACAAACTCAGCCTCGACCCTTATTAGTTCTTTCGGGACTTTTCCTGATCGCTCTGGCTGTTCGCGGTATATATTTTCATCGAGCTTCCCCAGATTCCTTATTTTGATACAGTCCTCAATGATCTGGCGGAAGTCGTATTTTTATTTCAACGATCTGTAGGGGGCTTCAAGCCTTTCCATTTATCTTTATCTGGAAAACTCCAGGACTGTCTTTTATGATCAGTCATTTTTCCTTGTTTTCCGCTCCTGGGGAAAATGGCAAGCGGCCCTGGAAGAGTACGAGAAACTAAACACCTTCAATGCTTCCGATGTCCGTCTCCTCATTGAGCAGGGCATGGCCTATGAGAATTTGAACGATGCAGAAAAAGCGTTGGATTCCTTTTACGATGCTTTACTGATTCAAGGAGATCATTCCGAGCGGTTGCAGTTTTATTCTCAACAGATGAGGATGAAGAGCCTGCCGAAGCAGATTTTTGGCCTCTCCGGGGAGCAAAATCGGCATCTCTATAAAGTCTACCGGAATATGAAAGTGGAATTGGGCTGATCAAACGGATTCCAGCGCAACAATCAAAACAAACCGTTGATCCCGCATGGGTTCCCGTCCTATAATCAATAAATTTTAATCCCCTTCTTTTTGAATAGGTTTATGGACAAGTCAAGCGAGTACCGTTTTATAAAAGCCTGCCGGGGTGAACCGGTTGATAAAACTCCGGTCTGGTTCATGCGCCAGGCGGGCCGGTATATGAGAGTTTACCGGGACCTCAAGGAAAAATACACTTTCCTGGAACTGTGCAAGAACCCGGAATTGGCGTGTGAGGTTACGTTACAACCTCTGGATGTGCTGGGGGTGGATGCGGCCATAATTTTTGCAGATATTCTTCTTCCTTTAGGACCGATGGGGCCGGGTTTGGAATTTTCAGCGGGAGATGGCCCCGTGATTCCGCGTCCGGTCAAGGACAGAAAAGCCGTTGAAAAACTTATGCCGGTCAATGTGGAAGAGCAGTTGGGTTTTGTCGCCGACGCGATCCGTCTAGTGAGAAAGGAGATCAACATTCCATTGGTCGGTTTTGCCGGAGCTCCGTTTACCCTGTGCAGTTATATGGTGGAAGGGAGGAAGTCGCGGGACTTCACAACCACTAAAATGATGATGTATGAAGCCACCGATGTGTGGGAACAGTTGATGGACAAGGTGTGCACCATGCTGGTGGATTATTTAAAGATGCAGGTTTCTGCAGGAGCCCAGGCTCTCCAGATATTCGACAGTTGGGTAGGGTGCCTTGGGCCCAGCGATTATGAAAAATATATTCTTCCTTATTCCCGCCGTGTTTACGAAGGACTCAAAGATACCGGAGTCCCTGTCATTAATTTCAGCACTGGAACTTCTACGATGCTGGATCTGGTGCAAAAGGCTGGCGGGGATGTTCTCAGTTTTGACTGGCGAATCCAAATGGATTCCGCACGAGCCCTGCTGGGAAAAGACCAGCCGGTTCAGGGTAATCTCGACCCAGTGACGCTTTTTGCTCCCTTACCGGTGATTCGAGAACGGGTTCATGACATCCTCAAGCGTGCTGGAGGAAGGGGGTATATCTTTAATTTAGGGCATGGTATTTTGCAACACACCCCGGTAGAGCATGTCAAGGCGGTGGTGGACATGGTCCATGAATACCAGCATGAATGATCCTTCCTGCACAGAGCCGCTGACCGGTGTTTTCCTTATGGCCCATGGGGCTCCCGAGTCCGTTGATGATATCCCGGAATATTTGAGAAATATTCGCGGCGGAATGGAGTCCACTCCAGAAACCATCCAGATCATCCGCGACCGTTATGAGCAGATCGGCGGAAAATCTCCCCTGCGGGAGATCACCCAGGAACTATGCGCCCGGCTGGAGTCTTTTCTCAACCAGCAGGGATCGCAGTTTAAAGTCTATTGCGGAATGCGCAACTGGAGTCCTTATATCGGTGACGAGGTAAAAAGGATGAAGGAAGACGGGGTGAAAAAAGTTGTGGCACTTTGCCTGGCCCCGCAATTCAGCACCTGGAGTACGCGTTTGTACTTCAATGTTTTTAAGGAAGCGTTGAAA
Source organism: Nitrospinales bacterium (assembly GCA_965249625.1). GTDB lineage: Bacteria > Nitrospinota > Nitrospinia > Nitrospinales > VA-1 > LS-NOB. The sequence continues at coordinate 144,733 of OZ252246.1, forward strand.
AACTGCGATGCGGAGAATTTGGATGTGCGCTACATTGGTAGTTGGGCAGACCATCCACTTCTCATTGACGCGTTTGAAGAAAAATACCGCACGGCTCTTGAAAAACTGGGACCGAATGTAGAAGAATCAATTCACACCATTTTCACAGCGCACAGTATTCCCTCCGAATCTTTAGAGTTTGGCGACCCTTATCCCGAAGAGTTTGACAAAACTGTTGCAAAACTCGTTGAGCGGGTCCAACCGCGGCACTGGTATAAAGCTTACCAGAGTCAGGGGATGATGCCGATTCCCTGGTTGGGGCCCACGGTAGAATCGGTTTTGGATAAGATCGAAAAGCGGGGCTCGAAAACAGTTTTAATGGTTCCGGTCGGTTTTGTTTGCGATCATGTAGAAATTTTGTACGATATTGATATAGAATTTAATAAATATGCCCGTGAACGCCAGTTGAGCTTGCACCGCATTGAATCGTTAAACCTTTCACCGACATTTGTTGAGGCACTGGCTTCCGTGACCTGGGGAAATTTAGTTTAATTCCTCACCCGTTTTGATTATCGCTTCCGTCTCTTGGAAGACCATGGATCTTGAAAATTTGAATCCCAAAAATTTGAATCCCCAACAGTTACAGGCCGTGTGCCATAGTGAAGGTCCGCTGATGGTGGTGGCGGGGGCAGGTTCCGGGAAAACGCGTGTCATCACCTGTCGCATTGCCAATTTAATTAAGGAGAAGGGGGTTCCTCCGGAAAGTATTCTGGCGATCACTTTCACCAACAAGGCCGCCGGGGAAATGAAGGGACGTGTCCGGAAAATGCTGGCCCTTCGTGGAGCTTCCCCCTGGATCAGCACCTTCCATTCTTTTTGTCTGAGAACCCTCAGAATACATATTTCGGAACTGGGTTTTTCCAATGATTTTGCTGTCTACGACGCGCAGGACCAGTTGACCCTGGTCAAGCAGTGTATGAAGGTGGCGGAAATCAGTACTGACGCATTCCCTCCCAAAACTCTTCTCGGTCACATCAGCGGATTCAAAAATGATTTTCTCATGCCCGAAGATTTGCAACCGGATGCGATGCTTTATGGGCACCAACTCAAGGCGGCGGGTCTTTATCCTGTTTACCAGTCTGCCCTGAAAAAAAATAATGCTTTAGATTTTGACGATTTGCTGGTTTTTACAAGCAGATTATTTCAGGAGTTTCCTTCTTTAAGGGCTCGTTACAACGACAGGTTTCAGTATATTTTGGTTGATGAGTTTCAGGACACCAACGCAGTTCAGTACAGGCTGGTACGTCTGCTATCGCAATCGCACAACAACATATGTGTTGTCGGGGATGATGACCAGAGTATTTATCGTTGGAGGGGGGCAAACATAGAAAATATTTTGAAGTTTGAAAATGATTTCCCCGGAACGACGGTGGTCAAGCTTGAGGAAAATTACCGGTCCACACAAAATATTTTAAATGCGGCGGGAAGTGTGGTGAGAGAGAACAGAAACCGGAAGGATAAAACATTATGGACGCAAAATGAAGCGGGCTCGCCGGTGTTGTGCTACAAGGCTGAAGATGAAACGGATGAGTCGGAATTTGTTTGCGAAAAAATCCAGGCTTTGAACCGTGACGAAGGTTTTAGCTTTAATGATATGGCCGTTCTTTATCGTACCAATGCGCAGTCCCGGGTATTGGAAGATGTGTTGAGGAGAACTGGACTGCCTTATCAGGTAATCGGAGGACTGCGTTTTTATGAAAGAAAAGAGATCAAAGATGTGCTGTCGTACATGCGGGTTGTTTTAAACCCGAGCGATTCGGTTTCTTTAAAACGAATCGTCAACGTTCCTGTCCGAGGCATTGGCAAGACCTCGCTGGAAAAGGTCGAGCAGTATTGTCGGGAAATGGGGTTGTCGCTCCAGGAGGGTTTGCGTCGGAACGAGCAGGAAAAATTGACAGCTCCTGCGGCAGGCAGGAAGATTGCCCAGTTTTTGCAAATCATCGACCATCTGGGTTCCATGAAGGATGATCCGCTGGCACTTCTGAAAGAGGTAGTAGACCGAACGGGTTATGGGGAAATGTTGAGAAAAGAGGATACCCGCGAGAGTAAAGGGCGCATGGAAAACCTGGAGGAATTATTTTCCGCAGTGGAGCAGTCCGCTGAGAATGGGGAAGGTTCCCTGCAGGAATTTCTGGATTCGGCCTCTCTGGTGGCGGATTTGGATAACCTTGATGACAAGCGTGGTGTTATTCCATTAATGACCCTGCACACCTGCAAGGGGTTGGAATTTTCTTCGGTATTTGTGATAGGTATGGAAAATGGACTCCTCCCGCATGCCAGTTCGATGTCGGACTCTGAGGAATATGAAGAAGAGAGAAGGTTGTGCTATGTAGGTTTTACCCGAGCCCGGAAAAAACTGTTCGTCACCCATGCCAGGCGGAGGAGAATCTATGGCACTACTTTTAATTACCTTCCATCAGATTTTCTGCTTTCTATTCCCGATGAAGTTATGATCCGTGAATCCAGCAGGTTCAGCAATGAAACCGCACCTCAATTTAGCAGCACACTTGGCGGAGCTCTTCCCTATCAGGGGAAAAGTGAGGGTTCCTGTTCGATTGGAACAAAGGACGGTACTTATTCGATCGGGACAAAGGTTTTGCACGCGAAGTTTGGGTCTGGAATTGTGATCAACCTTTCAGGTAGTGAAGAAAATTTAAATCTGGAAGTGTTTTTTAAAGCCCCTCACGGGAAAAAGAAACTCTCAGCCAGCCACGCCAAACTGATTGTTCTTTAGAGATCAGGTTTATAAACCCGGGCGGTGCGAATGTGTGTCAACCGGGTTTTATAGATCGTTTCAAAATGGATTCCAGTTTAGCTTTTGCCCCCGGAGAAAGCCGCAAGCTTAATGCAATGCCGTTGGGGTTGTAATCCTCCTTCAACACCAGGGCATGTTTCCGTATTTCCTGAATGAGCATGGCCTGGGAGTGCTCAAGTTCGAGACGGTATGGTGCCAGATTTTTCTCATAATGGCAGGCCATTTGTTGGCGGAGCGAATCTATGCCTTGTCCCGTTTTGCAGGAAATACCGATTGCAGAAGGATAGGTATGAAGGACCCGATCCAGAATTTCGGTGTTCGACAACGCATCAACTTTATTGAAGACGGTGAGAATATCGATATTGTCCACTCCCATTTGCTGAAGAAGGTCATCTGCGGTGCGCATTTGTTCGGCATATTTGTGATGACTGAGGTCCACGACATGAATCAGTAAGTTGGCATCACGCACTTCGTCCAGGGTACTCTTAAACGAGGCGATCAGATCATGAGGCAATTTGTTGATCAGTCCAACAGTATCTGAGAGCAGTACCGGGTAGGGAAAATTTTTCTTTATCTTGCGTACGGTCGCGTCCAGGGTCGCGAAGAGTTTATCCTCGACCAGCGTGTCAGCACCCGTCAGGCAATTCATCAGTGTGGATTTTCCTGCGTTGGTGTAACCGACCAGCGCCACTTTATAAGTTCCCTGCCTGTTTTTTCTCTGGGTCTTTTTTTCCTTATCGATTTGAACGAGTTTTTTTTCCAGTTTGTGGATCTCATTGCGGATCATTCGACGGTCCAGTTGGATCTGGGTTTCTCCTATATCCTTCATGCCAATTCCGCCGCGTTGCCGGGAAAGGTGTCCCCACATTCCGGTAAGACGGGGAAGGGCATATTTCATCCTGGCTAGCTCAACCTGGGTTTTCGCCTCCCGGGTTCGAGCGTGGTCGCTAAAAATTTCCAGGATGACCCAGGGTCGGTCCATGACCCTGCATTTCAGAATATTTTCCAGTTCCCGGTTTTGTCGGGGCGACAGTTCTTCGTCAAAAATGACTGCTTCCGGATCATGGTGCTTGACGGCTTGCCTGAGCTCTTCCACTTTTCCACTGCCTAAAAAGGTTTTGGAGTTAATCTTTGCTACGCGCTGGGTCAACGTGGCCACCGGATCATAATTGGCAGTTGTCGCAAGACCTTCCAGTTCTTCAAGTGAAATTTCAGTAGTCGGGTACTTGGTGCCCGGCATGCCAAGCCCCACCAATATGGCTTTTGGTCTTGAGGTCTGGGCGTTTATGTGAATCGTGTTTTTGGGTTCCATAGGTCAAGCGGATTATAGCGTATATCAGCAAGTAGCAGGAGTGTGGAGGGGGAAACCTAACAAAAGCAGGAATCCTAAGAAAACGGTTCGAGCTGTTGCGCCAAAAGCAGTCGAGCGGACAGAGCCCCGTGTGAAAGAGGTGTTTCGCATTGCTGGAATTATAAAGTTAGAGGTTTAACAATTATAACAACTTATCGGTAAAATGAAGGCAAATTTGACCTCGGCTGGCATGTTTCATGGCAAAAACACCAGAAAATATGAAATTATTGCGGAAATTTATGGGGTATGCAGAGGTATCATAAGTAAAATAGCAAGATATTTTTATGCAGACTCGATTTGAAGGAAATAATAAACGATGAAAATCAGACTATCGGAACATGTGGGATCTCATTGCGCGTCCATTGATGATGGGCAGAAGGTATACTCTATGCTTGCTCCGGAATTTCAAAAAGGCAACCCGGTGGCATTGGATTTTGAGGAGGTGCAGTCTATTTTGACCCCGTTTCTCCACAATTGTATCGGTAAATTGCTGAACGAATACCAAAAGGAAACCGTCATGGAACGGTTGATTTTGTGCAACTTGTCGGCGGAACATTTGAAGCAGTTGAACTTATATATTGACCGTAAAGACCGGGAACAATTTCAAGACGATTCCAGAAACTCCCTGATGGAATTGTTTGAAGAGGACGAGTTGGGCGATTCCGGTCTTTGAGTTGTATGTTGAGATTGTTTTAAAAGTAATGGCACTGAAGAACTGAGAGTCTGGAGTGAAAAATTGTGTTCAAAAAAATCTCTTTGAGCGCAAAGAATTTAAAGAACCAAGCACCAGGCATAAAAAATGGTCGGAAAATTTTTTGAGAGCAAGGAAATAAAGGAACTGAGAGCCCATGTGGAATCCACGCCCGGTGATCCGGCGGCACATTTTAACCTGGGCACGGCCTATGAAAGGGCGGGTAGGGCAGAAGAAGCGGTTCGCGAATTTGAAGAAACTTTAAAGGGCAATCCAAAATCTGCGGAAGCGCATTTTAACCTGGCGGTTTTGTATGAAAGCATGAGCAACGGAGAAAAAGCCATTTTGCATATTCTTAAAGCCGGCGACCTTTTTGGCAATAAAAACGATCAGGTGAATAAGATGGAGGCCAGAGGGTTGTTGCGGCAGTACTACCGAGAATTCGACGTTAAGCCGGAAGATTTTTCTCAGGTTGATCCGGGTGTATGAGCCAGATTGTTGTGGGCAACTCGGCTGGTATTTTTTTGAGGCTTAGACTCCCAGTTGTCGGATGGCTTCGTAAACAGCTACGCTAACTGCATTTGCAATATTGATAGACCGAACCCGTTCATCATATTGTGGGATGCGATAAGTGGTATCCTGATTAGATTGCAGCAAACTTTTTGCTAGTCCCTGAGTTTCACTGCCAAAGAACAGGTAGGCGCCTGGTTGAAATGCATGTTGGAAAAAATCCTTCTTCCCCTTGGCGGAGAAAAATACCTTTTGGGCAGAAGGGGGAATGCTTCGAAGAAACATTTCAAGGCCGGGGTAGGTTTTGATATTTACGTGTTTCCAATAATCCAGACCCGCTCGTTTAAGCTGGCTGTCGCTGATTTCGAATCCCAGCGGTTCTATCAGGTGTAGGGTGCTCCCTGTCGCAAGGCACAACCTCCCAATCGTTCCCGTATTCATGGGAATTTTCGGTTCGACTAAAACGACATTTATTTCGTGAGGCATAGGGTTATGGATGTTTCCTGTTGAATTGCAGATTTTACAATAAAAACGGTATAAATCAATAATTCCTTAAAATTCAATAAGTTATGGTCCCGCCTTTTGCTGTTGTTTTCAGCCTCTGATTGAGGGTATTTTAGCGGTCTTAAAAGGGGCGAATCCCCCGGCCTCCGTCCGGCATCCAAGAATTATGGACATCGATCAGGTTCTTCAGGATCACCCGTTAAAAAGGGAGACCTTTGCGTAAGTCGAAAAAAACAGAAAAGCGAGATTACCCCTTCGGGGCACGAGGGCTTGAGTTAAACATCACGTCTTCACGGAGCCTGTGCTGAGCGAAGCCGAAGCATTCAGAATGACAATACAAGGCCATTTGTCATTCTGAGGAACAAGGTGACGAAGACGTGATATTTTTCCTTAAACTTCGTGCCCCGCAGGGGTATGTGATATCCTCTTCATTAAACTTCATGCCCCGCAGGGGTAATCCGGGGTTATGCAAAGGTCTCTTAAAAAGGAGGAGGGATATGGATGAAATTGGCGATTATATGGTATCTCCCGTATTGAGCATAGACATAGAGTCTACTGTTCAGGAAGCCGCCTTGTTTATGACGGCAAATAATATAGGGTCTTTGCTGGTGAAAAAATTTGACGAGTATATGGGTATAGTGACCGAAACAGACCTGACCCGAAAAGTATTGGGTAAAGGTTTGAACCCGGACGTCACTCCGATTTCGGAAATCATGACAAGCCCTGTGCTTTCGTTGGATTGTTATTTGCCTATTGAAGAGGCGAACCGATTTATGCATAAAAATAAGATTCGGCATTTGGGGGTTACGGAAGAGGATAAAATAGTGGGCATCCTTTCGGTGAAAGACCTGGTATCCTATTTCTCCAAAGATTTTCGTATGCAGGAATAACTGGCTCGAGAATGGAGCAGGTCGAACAATTTTTTAACTGCCCACATTGTGGTCAGTCCATTTCCGTCCTCTTGGATTTGTCGGTGCCGCATCAGGAATATATAGAAGATTGTGAAGTCTGCTGCCGCCCGATAGAAATAAGATATGCAGTGGGTGCGGATGGCGAGATTCAGTTTGAGGAAGGCCGGGGTTGATAGAAGGGTTCTGGTTTCTTTAGAACAAAATATTGATTAAGCAAAGACGATTTATTTTTTTGCTTTTTTCCGCTTGGATTTTTTCTCAGCCACCTTTTGTACTTTGAAGTTATCCCTATCTTCCCATATTACTTCGAGGTAAGGAGGGAGTTGGGTGGCCTTGTCAATTTCGGCGGATTCGATTTGTTCCGGCGTAAGGTTCAGCACTTAAGACAGACCAACCCCCTTCAAACGTACATCAATCGGGTTTGCCTGGTTGAAATTTGCTCCGGTCACATTGGCCAGGGTGAAGTCGGAGGCGACCAGATTCGCTATTAAAAGTTACAGGGTTTTTCCGCCAAACCCAAACATCAGGCGAGGGTATGGTTCTTCAGGCTTTCTTCCAGTCTTTGGGGATTCAGGTTCTGGCCGATGAACACCATTTTGTTAAGTGGAGAGTCTGCCCCCCAGAGCTTGTCAAACCGTCCCTCAAACATCATGTAAACACTTTGAAAAAGGTATCGTTCTTCAGAACCCTCGACATTAAGTATTCCTTTGGCCCTAAAGACACTCATGCCTTCATTAATCAGGAGCATTTGCAGCCAATAGTTTAAACGGTCTGGATCGACATGACCTGGAAAAGAAAGCGAGACCGAAGATATTGCCTCCTCCGTTTCGTGATGGTGTGTATTGAAGGTGGCGGTCTCCAATGCGGTTTTTAAATCGAATCCTCCAATATTCAAAATTTGGTTCAAATCGATCACCGCCTGGGTGGTTTTGTAGATTTTTGCTGTGGGGTTGATCTGGCACATCTGCTTTTCCAGTTTTTTCAATTCGGATTCGGTGACCAGATCGGCCTTGTTCAAAAGGATGATGTTGGAAAAAGCAATTTGTTCCCAAACGACTTCCTGCCCATTCAAATTATTCCAGATATGCTTTGCATCAACCAGAGTGACAATGCCATCGAGAAAAAGGGATTTGGAAATTTCATCTTCAATCAGGAAGGCCTGGGCGATTGGGCCGGAACTGGCAAGACCCGTGCTTTCAATTAAAATATAATCAAATTTTTGGTGTCGCTCCAAAAGCCGGTTCAGGGTTTCAATCAGGTCTCCGCGGATGGAGCAGCAGATGCAACCGTTGCTCATTTCAAATATATCCTGATCGGCTCCGATGATGAACTCAGAGTCGATACCGACTTCTCCAAACTCATTTTCGATGACGGCGATCCTCTTTCCATGGTTCTGCTTTAAAATATAATTCAGCAGTGTGGTTTTTCCTGAACCCAGGAACCCAGACAGCAGGGTCACGGGAAGTCCGTTTTTTGAGGTATTCATAAAATTTTTGGTAGAAAGTTTTTTTTCAAGTTGTATGCCTGCCATTATAACATTGCGAAAGCATTCCCATTCACTCAAAAAACTTCATTAGAGATTGAGGAGATCTAATAATCCCCGGTTCCCCAATGAATGGTTTTATCTCTTTTTTCCATGAGAGGAATATGTTTGGAGCAGTGGATATAGGCTTCTTCTACCTCGACCTTGACCCATGCTATGGGTTTTCGTGAACTTGACTTTTTAAGTGCCTGTTTTATTTTTTCAGATAAAACAGAACCAGCCTCCAGTTCCTTGTTGGAAAGGATTTCTGCATTTCCATTGACATGCAGTCCTATGGAGCTTCGGTAGAAATCAACAAAGACCATTCCTATATGCGGATTTTCCGCAATGTTTCCCATGCTGGCCAGAACTCCATTGCCTCGGTATTCGGGAAAGAGCAGGGTTTTTTCATAACGTAAGAGTTTAAAGGTTGGAATTATGCGGCAGGGCCAGATTCAGGTATTTGCCGCGCTCTCCATAAAGGAAGCCTTTTTCTTCAAGATAGGCAATGGCATTTTCGGCCAGATTGTCTTCAGGCTCTTGCTCTATTTTTTCCCGGAAATATTGGCGAATTTGTTCCACGGATTTTGGTGCTTCGTTGCAGCAGATGAATGCCCAGGCATGCGGTCCTTCCAATCTGGTTTTGATGGATTCCAGTGACCTTTGGTCATAAACGGTCACGAAATCCATGGCCTTGGTAAAAATCAGGTAAGGCAATTGTTCTGACTGGTGTCTTTGTTTCCATTCTTCCGCAGTTTGAAATAACTCCTGCTTCAGTTGCGGGTCAATCCGGTTACTCGTTTCGAATTCAAAATCATAAGCGATTTTTAAATGGTCGACATCGGGATGATCATAAACAAAGGGATAGGCTTCCCCCGGTGCCGTGATTTTTATTCCATATTCTTCCGGCCGCTGGAAATAGGGGCTGAACCTTTCGAGCCATAGGCTGCCGACACACTCGGGCGGAGGCAGATGGAACAGTAGTTTAATCAGGTCAATCTGCTGCCGGTAATCGTCATCTGTTTCGCCAGGAAACCCGATCAGGATATTCCAGTTGATCTCAATGCCATAATACATCGCCCATTTCATACAGAGAATGTTTTGCAGGGGCCGGACGCCCTTATCCATTTCCTGCAATTGATTACTGCTGAAACTCTCAATACCTGGCTGAATTGCTTTTGCCCCACCCTGCGCCAGAGTCTTGATTTGTTTTTTGGTCAGGTTACTTTTGACTTCAATAAAAAAATGCAGGTCATAGTTATTTTCAGCCAGATCACCAAAAACTCCGTCGATGTATTTCATTTCCAGGATGTTGTCGACCAGCCGGAAGCGAAAGGTGTCGTATTTTTTTGAAAGCTGGGAAAGATCGGTGTGAACCTGCTCGATAGGCTTGGATCGGAACTTCATGGTACTGGCGTTCAAACCACAAAAAGTGCAGTGATGTTTCTCCCCCCACCAGCAACCCCGCGCGGTTTCATAAAGAATAACCGGGTTTTCCAGCAGAGAAGAATTCGGATCGATCTCCCGCAACTGATCAAAAAAATCGTCGTAATCGGGAGCGGGGTAATCCTGAAAGTTGCCGAACATAGCCTCGGGTTCCTGATAAAGCACTTCCCCTTCACAGCGGTGAACCACGCCGCGGGGAACCGGCCCGCCCTGTTCGAGATACTTGACCAGTTGTGGCAAGACATCTTCGGCTTCTCCAGGCACCACATAATCGATCCAGGGAAAGACCCTGAAATATTCCAATCCCATATCGGATTCAAAATTGGACCCGCCAAACAGGATTTTTATATGAGGATATTTTTCCTTGATCCATTTAGCCAGAGTCAGACTGGCGATGTTTTGATTGAAGGTCGAAGAAAAGCCTACGACATCAAAGGCTCCCCAGTCGCAGGAGTCCCGGGACCACTGAAGAAATTCGGGGACCATTTTGGTCTTTACATCGACTAAAAACTCCCTTGGACGCTCAATGGATTGGCAGACATCTTCAATATGCGGGTCAAAATGGTTCATGTAATCCTGGTTCCTGGCATTGTCCCCGAAAAGGGGGTGGGAGAACAGCCACTCGCCAATCAGGAAGCGTTTTTCACAGAGTTGGTTGTAGACCGGCAGGCCGATCTGATGTGCAAAATGAAGGTTCAGGTAATGGCTCTTTACCTCGCAACCGTGGGTTCTCAGTAAGGTCGAGAGAGTCCCCAACTGGATGGATGGATAGATATGGAACCCGAAGGGCATGTTGATCAATGCTATTTTCAAAGGCATGATGGTATTGTATCAATAACAAGGTGGCGTTCCACCATAAAAAGCAAAACAGGAAGCTCCTCAGCTTCCTGCGGTCTGGCTTGTCTGCCAATTAGGAGAGAGGGGCGGATGGTACCCTTGGCGCGGATTGAACCGAGGCTCAGTAAAAACGGGGGAGGGGAGCGGCGATTGAGGCTTTTCGGTGTAGAAAATGAATGCGAAAAAGAGTCCCAGACCTCTGGGGTTACCCTGTTGAAGCGGCCTTGGGATCCTTTTTCTCAACTTTGACCATCGGCTTTGCCTTACGCCCTTTCTTATTGTACAGGGAAGGCGACCTGATTTGCTGGTCAGACCTTTTCGTCAGGGTTTTAACGGAAATGATTTTTTTCAAGTTACCAGAACTGTCATAAACTTTTACTTCATGCATAGTCTTTCCTCTTTCTAATATGTCTTTTACGCAATTGGGTTAGTGGTCGAAACTCAACCGGCAGAGTAAAAACTCTGCCGGGGAAAGACACTTGAAATTGCTCTATTTGGGAACAACTTTTGAGGCTTGCGGTCCTTTTTGACCCATGGTTTTTTCAAATTCCACGGCCTGTCCTTCATGGAGGGTTTTGAAGCCATCACCTTGAATTTCTGAAAAATGAACAAAACAATCTTCACCATCATCGGACTCAATAAAACCATAACCTTTGCTTTCGTTGAACCATTTTACTTTTCCTTGAGCCATGCTAGATACTCTCCTGCAAAATAAGCGGGAACTTTTTTCCCGATCCGGAAATCAGGGTTTCCCAAATTTGAATTCAGGTTGGCATTTTGCCTTATTGGTGGAGCAAAAAAAAACCATCCATGGTTGCACTTGGACGGTGTGGGAAACAAAGCCCATCAACTCGCGCTCCTATTCATCCTGACAGTTTTCATAAAAAACAGTCATCAACTAACGTCAACCCATTTGTTGGGGATTGTATCATACAAGCGTGTCTAAACCCAACCTATTTGCTGAAATATATAGTTCCTGTTTGCGCGTCGGGGACGCGGGATATTGGTTTTTGCAGGGTCTATCCCCCTGAAATTTATATAACTGTTTGTATTTTTTGTGGATACTTGATTCTGGCGGACGCGGAGTTCTGCTTGCTATGGTTGGGAGACTAAAAAAAATCTAAATTCCTGAAAATATGGGGCGGCGGATTCAAGTAGTAAGTGTAACAGTTAGTAAAGTTTGTTTTTTGAAGAATAGCTCATAGGGTGTTTTAAAGCCAGGCGATTTTCCGGGTCTATGATTGAGTTGATGCATGATGTGTTTCAGTTCCTTTTGTGTGACGTTGTCCAGTCATCTGGACTTTGGTAAATACTGCCGAATGAGTCCGTTTCCCAGATAAGAGCCCACATTTCTCTTGATCACACATCAATATTGCTGCCACCGGAACTATGTTCTTAAGTGATCCTGGGGCCGGAAATGGTTATATCTTTGACGACTATTGTGTCTTCAGTAATCGTTTTGATGTCCAACGTCATGCTGATTTCATCAAACTCGACAGAACTTTCGGTTTTAAAGTTTGCCGGATTGGTCATTCTGAATCCGCGCAGAGCCTCCTTGCCATCGGTGGGCGAAATTTTTGTTTCCTTCAAGGTGACCCGGGTTTGCGTGATTTCCGAACCGAACGTTTCAACAGCGCTTGTGATAATCGTATCAAGGGATGAGTATAAGAAAAATACCGCTCATTAATTATCTTGTTAATGCTAGGTTGTGCAACGATAGATACAAATATGAAATCTTGGCTTGGGAGCAATATTGATAATCTTATAAGTTCATGGGGGGCACCATCTAGAAGTATGCCAAACTCCAGCGGCGGAACAACCTATACTTGGTCCACCGTTAGTGGGGATCAGTACGGCGTTCGACAATGTATCCAATCATTCACCACAAATAGCTCTGGAACAATTATTAGCTATTCGTATAATAATTGTGGATTATGGTGAGGTGTCTCCAGCAGCTGTCTTTTTAGTATTCTCATTCCTCAATCTCAGGCAATCCTGCCCTCCCCCAGCCCTCTCCCTATGAAGGAGACCTTTGCATAACCCCGGATTACCCCTGCGGGGCACGAAGTTTAAGGAAAAATATCACGTCTTCGTCACCTTGTTCCTCAGAATGACAAATAGCCTTGTATTGTCATTCTGAACGCAGTGAAGAATCTCGCTTTTCTGTTTTTTTTTCGACTTACGCAAAGCTCTCCCTATGAAGGGAGGGATAGATATCGGCAGAGAGGGTTTGAACCATTTTTTGATGCCCGGCAAACTCCAGGCCGTTGTCATAAGTGATGGTGTGAACCCGGTTTCGGTGAGGGGCCAGCGCCTGTTCAATGCGTTGGCGGACCTGTGGGGCCTGTTTGGTTTTCGATGCGGTCAGAACCGTATATTGAGTTTTGCGCTCCACAAGAGTGGCAACAACGCCGGCCTTTACCGATGAGGGTATCGCCTTCCCAGTCTCCGATACGGGCTTTATTGTTAACGATAGCCGGGCGTTCATCAATGCTGATACGGTTGGGAATACGTCCCCTGCGGTTCTGTTTGCTCTTCACCCTATAAATGTCGAATCGGTGGCATGGATTGCGGAACGTAAAAACGTGCTCAGCTAATATTTTTTTGCAGGGCGGCCATTACTTTGTTGACCACTTCTCCCGGTGTTGCGCCACCTTTGCTTTTGCCAATGTCTTTCAAAATAATATTGGGAATATTTACCGATATGGTTTTGCCTTGCAGAATCGCGGCACTGACATTGGCTTTGCCGTTGAGGATGGATAGTTTTTCGATGATGAGCTTTTTGCTGCCAGATTTTTTCTCTTTGGATCCCGTTCCCGGATAAGAGCCCACATTTCTCTTGATCACATCAATATTGCTGCCACCGGAACTATGTTCGTAAGTGATCCTGGGGCCGGAAATGGTTATATCTTTGACGACTATTGTGTCTTCAGTAATCGTTTTGATGTCCAACGTCATGCTGATTTCATCAAACTCGACAGAACTTGTGGTACGCCTGGTAGGACTCGAACCTACGACCTACGGATTAGAAGTCCGTTGCTCTATCCAGCTGAGCTACAGGCGCACACAAAATCAAAATTTATAGCGATTTATCAAAGCAAATATTTTTAGCCCGCCCCAACCTCTTGTGATATGTTTTCGTTTGCCCTCATGCCCGGTACGGGTACTTTTCTAATAGAGGAGTTTTTTTTTAAGCCAAGAGGACTCTTTGCTAACATAAAAATTATTTCTCATTGGGTCCAGCGTCACGCTGGCGGCCTTCGTAGAGGATGATTTTAACTTCTTCTTCGGTGGTCAGTCCTTCTTCGATCACACCGTCCAGTTTCGGTTTGACGCGTTCGATATTTTCTTTCCGGTCCACCACTTCCACCACGATCGGCAGGTCATCGGATAATCTTAGTATGGATGTCGTGTGCAGTTTGCTGGATTTCCCGAATCCGCTGATCCCTCTTAAAACAGTGGCTCCAGCCAACCCTTCATTCTTGAAAAATTCAACCAGATATTTGGAAAGCGGCACGCCCTCATATTTGTCGGACTCGCCGATAAAAATTCTAGGGAGAACGGCAGCGGATTTTTTTCATTTTATTTAAGTCCTATAACGGTGATCAAAACTTTCCCCAGATAAACGGCCAGAAGGCAGAGTGTGATGGTTCCCACCAGGTTGAGTCCAAACAGCATATGCTGGTCTTGTTCTAAAAGCCTCAACGACTCATAGCTGAAGGTTGACATGGTGGTGAACGAGCCGAGAACACCGATGGTCAGGAACACCCGTGCTTCTTCGCCAAAAAGGCCCCGGTGTTCGGAGGCGTACATGACCAGTGCCAGCAGCAGACTGCCAATGAAGTTCACCCCGAGAGTACCAAAAGGGAAGGTGACGAATCCACTCTGAATCCACCCACTGACCCAGTAGCGTAAAATCGCCCCGATAAACCCGCCAAAACCCACGATTAACCAAAGTGACATGCTCTAAAATGCCTCCACTGTTTTCCCCGCCGAAATTGTACCACCGGCGAGCCGCCGAGGGCAATAGGACGATACCCGTCAGGCAGGCTGAATATGATCGAGCCCTTTACAAGAGTTTTCCAGCATCTCCGCCTCATTGTTGGTGAATCGTAGCGGTATCTTAAGCCGAGATAACCTGTTGCTTGCCTACCCGGTTATTGCACATTGGCCTCACGCCTAGTGGCGATGGATAGTGTATTCGTGGTTGGCTAAAAACTCATGTTGTAATTTGGAAGTTTCTCCTGTGGACCAGGTTATTTCTATTTGTTGGAGGGTTTTAAATTTTCCCAAACCGAAGTGGGCGATGGGCGCGTCGTAGGAGTGGAACCCGCCGCCGGTTTTGATCTCGCGCATCTGGTGGCGTTTGCCATCTGGCCCGTAGCGGATGATGAGGGTGCACCCGAGGCAGAACCGATTGCCCTGTTCATCGACCAGCTTGATCGTGATGCTGTTTCCCTGGGTATTGTTATTGGTATAGACCTTGAACGCGCCATATAAAGTGTTGGCGATGATATCGAGATCTCCGTCGCGGTCCATGTCGATGTAGGTGTAAGAAGAGCTATGGTCGCGGTCGTCGAGTCCAAACTCTGCCTGGGACTGGGTGAAAGACTGACCGTTCTGGTTGTGGAAAAAGTTATTCGAGGTAAACTCCTGCGTGATGGGCACACCGTTGACCACATAAAGGTCTTGCCATTCATCGTTATCCAGGTCGGCGAACCGGGCGTTCCAACTCCATTCGGCGGTGGAGATTTTTGTTTGCTCAGAGACATCCTTGAAAGTATGATTTGCTTGACCGGATAACAGCAGGTTGAACTGGGTCTGCATGGGAATTTCATCTTCTCGGGAAATTTCAACAGGCTCGGCCTGGAAAAATTTTTGGCAATAAGTTCGATTGAGAGTAAACGGATCCAAAATTTTATCGCAGAGGGAAGCGGATTTCCTGCTCGACGCCACGAGGATCATGCGTGTGACCATGCATTCTTTAATCCATTGCGGATCCTCCAGCCGGGTGCAGTGTTCGGTGATATCCTGCTTTTCCGGATTCAACACAGTGGTCAGTTGGTTGAACTGGTGGCAGGTCTTGCGGTCGAGCACGCTTTTGCTGGTATCGCAAAATTCCAGTCCTACCTCCTGCATGGTAGTGCCAAAAATATTGGAGACGACATCCAGCCCGCGTGACATCCCGATATTGGCGAGATAAATATCAGGGATCAGGTCATTGTTAAAATCGCCGGTATCGATACTCATAGTGTTCTGCGTGGTCAAGGGGACGACCTCGTCCTGTCGGCGGATTTTTTTGAACCCTGCACTAGATGTTCCGAAATAATAAGTGTCCGCAACCCGATAGTCGTTAGCGATCATGAGATCGGCCTGACCATCGGTGTTGATATCCGACAGCAGCACACTGTGAGTTTGTCCGGGGATTCCCTCAAGGGTCTGCGATTTGAATTCCAGATTGTGATTGAGAACCCATTGGTTGACTGCTTGTTTGACCGGGGTGCGAGTGAATATGCCCAAAAAATAATTGCCGTTGACGATATCGGGGAACCCATCGTGGTTGAGGTCGGCGAAGGCCGAGGCACTGGTCAGCAGAGCCCTTCCATTGGGAACGGGCAGAACGGTCACCCGGCCTTCGTCGGGCAAGGGATTGAGAATGACAAAGTTCCCTGCATTAAAAGTGGTGAGAAAAATATCGAGCCATCCGTCATTATTCAAGTCTACCAGAGCGATGTTGATCGCCTGTTTTCCGTTTAACGTCTCGATGCCGCTGAATATCTTCTTGAAGCGGGTTCCATTCATGTTCTGGTAGAGCTCGAATCCGTTATCAGTGGCCACGGCGATATCGGGCCAGCCATCGAGATTGAAATCCCCGGAGGCAATGCCCCGGCCGAAAAACAGCGGGTCGAGAAATATTTTCGGTGTCAGAGAATTGGAATAAGTGATCCCCATCTCCGTTCCTATCCGTTGTGTGAACGGCTTATCGGTTTGTTTGTTGCGGGTTGTGTGGGCCAGGGCATGGACTTCCAGATTTTCCTGCCTGAGAATGATGGGAGCACCATGTCGGGTCATCGGTACAGGAGAATAAATTTTCTCGGGAGCGTTCAGTTCTGCCTTGGATGACTTGGTGCTGGACTCGTTTTCGGGTGCTTCAATAATCCTGTCATACTGTACCAGCCATTTTACATGGCGGTATTCCAGCAAACTGTTCGAGGCATATCCCAGGCTGATGCCGATAGCAAAGACGATCACAAACAATTTTACCGCCAGGAAAAAAGAGAAGGTGCGGTAGACGATCAGGGCGGAATAAATGCTGAATGTTCCGAAGGTGAACACCAGCGTAGTGACGAAGGCAGGGGAGAGTCCGGACATCATCATGGCCTGTGCCAGCATCAGGTCGAAGGCGATAGGCAGAGGCATCAGCGTTCCCATAAAGGAGAGTAAGCTGAGGTTGGCCAGATTGACCGGCACTCCGATCAACTTGTCAAAGCTCCATAGATGGCTGGCCAGTGCCCCGAACACTCCGGCCAGCAACATCAGCGGGACGGTGCGGGTAAAGATGTAGCCAAAACTTTTCCAGTAATCCCGGCCTGCCGATTTGAAAGCCATCGTCCAGGACTCCTGATCGGAGTTGGGGTCGCAGGTTGTGGCAGGATCGACTTTCAGGACCTGTTTTTCCGGCGTGGGTCGGGTTTTCTCCGAAATCAGCGGGACAATAATAAGGATCAAAATAAAAGTTGCCAGCAGTTTCATCAACGCCATGTAAAAAGGGAAAATCGAGAACAGCATGGTGAGGACAACGATGTTCAGGGTGGGGGAACTGAACATGACAGCCAGGGCCGTTTCCATTTTGCTGCCGCCTTCATACATGCCTTTGGCTATTGGAGCGACGCAGTTGACACAGACCCCGAGCGGGGTGCCGACAAACATTCCCATGAAACTGTTACGAAAGCGCCGGTCCGAAGACTGGCGCGGGATATATTTGAGCAGGGTGTAGAATCCTGCCGCGAGAACCAGGCCGAAGGCCATTCCACGCCAGTTGGTTTCGTACCAGTTGAGAGCAGTGTAGGACACACGTGTGAAAAAGTTTGCCTGCCGTGGAGCGTGAAAGTGGGCTTCGTGGGTGAGCGGGTCTTCAAAGGCCTCCATGCCAGAGAGGGCGGCCTTGCTGTCCAAAACGGGGTAGCGTGAAACCAGCCAGAAGCTGGACGCTACCACGATCATAAAAATCAGCAGAATTATAAATTTGCGATTACCGGTCATTCAAACGTATTATTTGACATTTAGGAAAACCCCTTACAGGGGAGGATGTGATATATCCATCATTAACCTCATGCCCCGAAGGGGTAAACTGGCAATGACTTTTTGGGCTGTATATTACATGAAAAACTGTAAATCAGCCCAGCCCCATCGAACAAACCGTGTTCCTAAAGCCGAGATAACTCTTTGCTCACCAGACAAAGCCATTGCTCATTGTACCCTTGCGGGGCATGGAGGCTAATGAAAAGGACATCACAACCCCAGCGTCACGCTGGAAGGAGAAAAGATTTTGCAAACGGAAGATTCTGAATCCTCGACTCATTTTATCCAGGATATTATCGAGGAAGATTTAAGTACGCTCAAATTTGACGGGCGGGTCCATACCCGCTTTCCCCCTGAGCCTAATGGCTATCTGCATATTGGTCATGCCAAGTCCATTTGCTTGAACTTCGGGTTGGCTTCACAATATTCGGGGAAATGTAATCTTAGATTTGACGACACCAATCCCAGCAAAGAAGAGGAAGAATATGTCAAAGCCATTATGGAAGACGTGCAATGGTTGGGGTTTGACTGGGGCGACCGGTTGCATTATTCCTCAGAATATTTTGACCAGCTTTACCAGTATGCGGTCCGGCTGATCGAGAAAGGCAAAGCTTATGTAGATGCGTTGAGCCCGGAACAAATTCGTGAATACCGAGGCACGCTTACCGATCCGGGGCGGGACAGTCCCCACCGTGACAGATCGGTGGAAGAAAACCTGGATTTGTTTGAACGCATGCGGGCCGGCAAGTTTGCGGAAGGCGAAAGGGTTTTGCGGGCCAAAATCGACATGACATCGGGCAACCTGAATTTGCGAGACCCGGTGTTGTACCGGGTTTTAAAAGCGGTTCATCATCGTACCGGCGACAAATGGTGTATTTATCCCATGTATGATTTCACGCACGGCCAATCGGATTCGCTGGAGCAGATCACTCACTCAATTTGTACTTTGGAATTTGAGGATCACCGCCCTCTTTATGACTGGTTCCTGAAAGAACTGGATATTTACCGTCCCCAGCAAATAGAATTTGCCCGTCTCAACCTGAATTACACAGTATTGAGCAAGCGCAAACTTTTACAGTTGGTACAGGAAGGGCATGTGAGTGGGTGGAACGATCCACGTATGCCGACTTTATCGGGCATGCGCCGCAGAGGCTACCCGCCTGCAGCCATTCGGGATTTTTGTGAACGTATCGGAGTGGCTAAAAGTAACAGCACGATAGACTTTGCCTTGCTGGAACATTGCGTGCGCGAAGATTTAAATAAAACGGCGCCCAGGGTGATGGCCGTGGTTCGACCCCTGAGAGTGGTGATCGAGAACTATCCGGAAGATCAGGTGGAAGAACTGATTGCCGAGAACAATCCCGAAGACCCCGGTGCAGGGTCTCGCAAGATTCCTTTTTCCAGGGTTCTTTATATTGAGCAGGATGATTTTATGGAAGATCCTCCGAAGAAGTTTTTCCGCCTCGCTCCAGGGCGGGAGGTGCGGTTGAAGCATGCCTACATCGTAAAATGTGAACGGGTGATCAAGGATGAAAAAACGGGAGAGGTGGTGGAGTTACGCTGTACTTATGATCCGGAAACCAAAAGCGGCTCTTCCATGGAGGGCCGAAAGGTGAAAGGCACCCTGCATTGGCTCTCTCAGGCCCATGCCCAGCCTGCAGAAGTGAGATTATACAGCCACCTTTTTCTCAAGGAAAACCCTGCAGACGAAAAAGAATGCCCTGAGTTGGGATCAAGTTTGAACCCCGATTCTCTTGAGGTTGTCAAAGACGGGTTCATTGAACCCTTTTTGGTGGATGCGGCGGCGAGCGACCGGTTTCAGTTTTTACGGCTGGGATATTTCTGCGTGGATAATGAGGACTCCGCTCCTGGGGTTCCAGTTTTCAACAGGACTGTAACGCTTCGCGATACCTGGGCGAAAATTTCCCAAAAGCCCACTTGACCGCAAGACCTCCGAAAAGACAAATAGCTTTTTGGGTATTTTGGCAATATAGCAATTTTCTGAACATTTAAAAAGCTACATTTATATGCTGTTTCCAATGTAAGAGTTCCCTGTGGACTATACTTTGTTTTTTCAATGCTTTTTGATTCTGAGGGTGTGTGTTAATAGCTCAAAAAATACTCGAAGTGAAGAGTTTTCACAGCGATTTTCCTTGCAAGATTTGTAGCTTTGTGGAATCGTCATTTCTCTTTGACAGATTTTTGCAATTGTGCTAAAAACCTTCAAGCTTGAAAACGGGTTTTTGCTTGCCTTAAAGGAGTTTTATGGAAGTCAGAATAAGTCGGGATGTCCTGCTGGACGGGGTGGACAAAGTTCAGGGAATCGTGGAACCAAAAGGGGCGATGCCCATTCTTTCTCACTTACATCTTTCCGCTGATAAAGACGCCATCTGCATTCGTGCCACGGATTTGGAAATCGGGACCTTGGGCCATTATCCAGCGAATGTGACTGCGCCCGGTGCTGTGACGCTCAATGCCAGAAAACTTTTTGACATTGTCCGGGAACTCCCGGATGAAGAAATCTATCTGAAAAAAGAAGAAAATAACTGGATTACTTTAAAGTGTGGAAAGTCCAAATTCCGTTTGCCCGGGCTTCCCCCTGAAGATTTTCCTCCTTTGCCCGAATACAGCGACAAACCGCTATTGGAATTTGACAGCAAAATTTTGAAGGAAATGATTAGCAAAACCTTTTTTTCGGTTTCTCCTGATGAGACCCGTCAGGCGTTGAACGGTTTATTGCTGGAAGCGGAAGGAGACAACGTAAGTCTGGTAGGCACGGATGGGCACCGGTTAGCAATGATTTCACGACCAGTCAAATCAAATGCGGCCAAAGGGGAGGTCTTGAGTTTTCTTTTGCCCAAGAAAGCGTTGTCTGAGTTGCTGAAGTTGATGAAAGACGAAGACGCAACGTTTGGGTTTTCTTCCCAGGATAATCACTTGGCTTTTATTTGCGGCAAGCAAGTGATTGTGTCCCGCAAAATAGACGGAAAATTTCCTAATTATCGGCAAGTGATTCCGTCAGACAATCATTTGAAAGCCAAAGCCGATAGGAATGGTCTGACCCATGCGTTGAAACGTGTGGCTCTGCTGGCGGATGAAAAATCCAAAATGGTTCGGTTTGAAATCAAGAATGGCAGCTTGATCCTGATTTCAGACAATACGGATCAGGGAGCCGCCGACGAGGAAATGTCCCTTGAGTATGAGGGTGAAGAGGTCTCCATCGGGCTTAACGCAAAATATGTTCTGGATATCCTCAATGTTATTGAGGGGGATTCGGTGACGCTTAATCTAAAAGATCAAAATCACTCCTGCCTGTTTACGGTGACGGATGACGACCAGTATAAGAGCATCGTCATGCCCATGCGTCTCTAGGATTTTTGGTCAAAGGTCAAAAAACTGATCCAGTTTTTTATCGCTCCTTGGCGTTTTTCCCGTTACGCCTTCCCAGATTTCCCGGGTCTCCATACAAAGATAAATGTTTAATTCTTGCGAGCGGGACATAAGATAACCGCGAATAGTTTCGTAGGCCTGGTTCCTTAAGGGGCGCAGGTAGCGGAACTTGCCATCCTTGCTGGGCAGGTGTTCGCTGGTGAACAAGCGGGTTTCCGGATGGCGGTTTTTGATGATTGATTTCAGGCTGGGGCGATATCGAAAGCTTCCCAGGCTCACCCACGCCACCTTATTGATGGGTAGGGTATCGCATAAAATATTGACAAGCTCTCGGTAGGCCTCCTCCCAACCTGGTATCAAAATGATTGGATCAAAAT
Organism: Nitrospinales bacterium; assembly: GCA_965249625.1. Taxonomy (GTDB): domain Bacteria; phylum Nitrospinota; class Nitrospinia; order Nitrospinales; family VA-1; genus LS-NOB. The sequence continues at coordinate 166,368 of OZ252246.1, forward strand.
GAAATCCGATGCGGTAGCCCTTATCCAGACATGCTCGGGCAGATTCAAGTCGCTGGGCTAGCCCCGGTGTCCCCTTTTCTTCCTGATCAATGATGGTTTGTGGATTCAGCGACCAAGATACAATAATATTTGTAGGATCGGGATGGTCCAATAGGTTCGCAATCTGGTCTGACTTGGTTTTTAACTCCAGCACGGCGTTCGACTGCCGGTTGAAAAAGGGGAGTAGGGTGGCGGTGTAGGGGACAATGGTATCCAGGGCCAGGCTGTCGGTCAATTCTCCCGTACCAACCCGAAAATTGCGATCCGGATATTGTGTGAATACTTCTTCCAACTCGCCAAGCAGGTCTTCAACATTAACATAGGCCACCTGCATGGGGTTGTTGCCTAAAAAGTCCTGTAGGAAACAATAAGAACAATCGTAAATGCAGTTTTTCGATAAGTTCACAATATAATAATTGCAACACACCATACCCGGGCTGATACCCGGACACTTCTTCAGGAACGAACCCTTAAAACGGCATAACGCCAAACGTTTTTTTCCTTCCCCAAACACATCGTACTGTGAAGATTTCATCTGTTCCGTGAGAAGAGAAATATCCTGAAACGTTTGCCGGGGAACTCCAGGGAGCCGCGAGAGGATTTCTTGCACCAGAGGATACTCGCTCACCCCGTCTTCCAGAAACAGAATATCGGGCTGGTATTCTTTGGGGATTTGGGTGGAACCTATTGTATTTATTGACATTATTTTATATAATGAGGCAGATTTTGAGGCCGACCCGGTTACTCGCCGTAGGGGGCCACGAGATAATTTTGTGAATCACTTTATCATTTAACTGAAGGAAAGAAAATGCACATTCCTACTTCCTCGCTTTCTGACCAGCACATCCAAGGGAAAAATAAATTTCGCTTTGGATTTGTTTTTCTCTTCATTGTTTCGGTGGGGTTGAATATCTTTCTCCTCTTTTTTGACCAGCAAAATAATGCTGCGGTTGCGTCTTTGCCGCAGGATACCGGGATAGTATCGCAAATCTCTGTCAAACCGTCCGAGGTATTGGAAGTGCCTCAACCTGCTACTATCAAGCCCGTGTCATTCACGGCTCCATCCGAGAAGGCTCTTGAGAGCAAAGCCATCCACTCGCTGAATTTTAAAATCCGGAATTCCCTGAACTTTACCGTATGCAGAATGATAACCCGGGAAAATGGATGCGCCGCACTTTCCGCACACCTGGGGCGTCTCATGGTGTGGTTCATGGACATCAAAAAAAGCATGAGAAACGGCGACTCTATCGATGTGGTGTACCAGCAACTGGAAGGACCCGAGCAGTTTAAAATTCTCAAACTTTCCTATAAGAGTCAGTTATTTGGCAAAACATTTGAGGCCTATTATTTTGATGAGTTCGACCAGGGCAATGGAGGCTATTTTGACCGTGAAGGAAAAGAGATTGCCCAACGTATTGTCGAAGCTCAGAGCCCGATCCGGCATTATATTGAAATCACTTCTCTGCCTGGCGATTTTCGCAAGGGGATAGGAGGGCATTCCGGGACAGATTTTAAAGCCAGGGTGGGGACGCCCATTTATTCAGGGTTTGCCGGAAAGGTCACGCGTGCAAACTGGAATGTGCGGGCCAACGGTTATTGTGTTGAAATCGATCATCCTAAATTGGGAATAAAAACTCTCTACCTCCACTTGAGCCGGGTCAAAGTGAAACGGGGCCAGACTATCCAGGCGGGCCAGCAGATCGCTGAATCGGGAAACACCGGAAGAACCTTCGCGCCCCACCTGCATTATGAGATTCAGAACCGGAAAAATAAGAAAATCATCTATAACCCTTTCACCTTCAAGCACCATAAAAGCTATACCCGAAATATCCCTCCCCAGCATTACCAGTCCTTCCAAAAAACTGTTAAGCTCCATAGCTCTGTGATAAAGGAAAGCTAACCATAATACCCCTACGAGGCACGAAGTTTAAGGAAGAATATTACGGTTACTGGCAGCATGTGATATCCCCTTCACTTGTTTCATGCGCCGAAGGGGTACGCCTGGTGGGGAGGGATCTTTGTGAAAAAAAAAGAAAGCGCAGGTAAGGGCAAAAAGCCTATCCATATTCGTGTCTGGAAAATTGTTTTTGACCTTTTGTTGTGTTTTGTCGCTCTTACAATTGCCCCTGTCCTGCTATACAGATTTGTGAACCCGCCCACAACACCTCTGATGTTGATTCGCTGGGTGGAAAGTGGGCAGAATCTCCCTCCATATCTGAATTCATGGAGGTCCATTGAAAAAATTTCCCCGCATATTATGAAGGCGGTCTTAGCCGCTGAGGACCAGAAATTTTTCGCCCATCATGGGTTCGACTGGCTGGCCATCGAGCATGCGATCACGACAAACCTCACGACAGACCGGAAGGTGGGAGCCAGTACGATTTCCATGCAAACCGCTCGCAATGTATTCCTGTGGCAAACCCGAACCTGGTTTCGCAAGTTGCTGGAAAGTTATTTTACCGTACTGATTGAATTTTTTTGGAGCAAGCAGAGGATTCTGGAAGTCTATTTGAATGTGATTGAATGGGGAGGGGGTATCTTTGGTTGCGAGCAGGCGGCCCAGACCTATTTCCGGCATTCGTCAAAACTTCTTTCGCCGGTTGAGTCGGCATGGATGGCGGCTGTCTTACCCAATCCCCGGCACTGGACACAAAGACCCACCCCAAAACATGTGCAGGCCCGACAAATCAAGATTCTCGATACTCTGCCACACATGCGAATTGCCCATTAAATGATTAAGATCCAGATATCCAAAACGCTACAAGGCAAAATCCGCAAAGGGTATCCATGGGTTTTCAAATACCAGGTTCAAAACCCGATCCCTGAAGGGGAGCCAGAAAACTTTGGGGTGATTTACGATCACAATAACCGTTTTTTGGCTCTGGGTTTGTGGGACCCGGATGCTGATCTTTGTTTTAGAGTGTTGAATCTGGAAAAACCAGGGGAAATCAATACGGGCTTTTTTCTGGAGCGCCTGCAGTCCGCAAAAATAATCAGGGAAGAACTGGAACATCAGGGAACAACGGGTTATCGCGTCATTAACGGTGAAAATGACGGGCTTCCCGGGCTTGTGTTGGATCGTTATGAGGACACCCTGGTTCTGAAACTGTACACCGCAAGTTGGTTTCCGTTTCTGGATGAACTCTGTGAGTTATTTCAGAAGGAATTCAAAAGTCGGCAGGTGGTTTTGCGATTAGCCCGTAACGTTAGCAAATCATTGGGAGCTCACTCACCTTACCGGGACGGGCAGATTTTAGTTGGAGACGGGAACTCAAGCTGGGTGCAATTCAAGGAAAACAGGCTGAAGTTTTTGGTGGATGTTGTTGGGGGGCAGAAAACCGGCTTTTTTTTGGACCAGAGGGACAATCGGTTAAAAATACGGGAAATGGCTAAAGACCGATCTGTATTGAATGTTTTCAGTTATTCGGGGGGATTCTCGGTATACGCTTTGGCTGGCGGGTGCAGGTCGGTGGTGGAGGTGGATAGTAATCCACTTGCATTGGAGACATCATTACGAAACTTGAAATTGAATTTCCCCGGAAAATCATTTCCATCTCAAAATTTTTCTCAAAAAGAGGGCGATGCCTTCCAAATACTGGCTGCATTAAAATCCGAAAAGCGTTTTTATGACTTGGTGATTTTGGACCCGCCTGCGTTTGCCAGAAATAAGAAACATAAAGCCCAAGCTTTAGAGGCTCATGCAAGATTGGCTAAAGCGGGGGCAGAGGTTGCATCTGGGATATTATTTGCCGCTTCTTGCTCGGCGCATGTGCCAGAAAATGACTTTTATGATGCGGTCTATCGTGGAATTGGTTCTGCAGGAATAAAATATGAAGAGATCGCTAGAACGGGACATGCTTTGGATCATCCGGTAACGTTTACCGAAGCTTTCTATCTAAAGTCGGCCTACCTCAAGATAGGTCCATAAGGGCAGGAATAACAAATAGCTGTATGGACGGGCGGTACTGGTTGGGTGCTGAAACGATATGGGTTAATACGTTAGAAATCGAATTGAGAGTGAGTCTACTAAAACCAGCCTTGGCCGGGAAGAAAATCAAACCATCTTGATTATCCTTTTCCAGCTTTAACTTTTCTCTTAGCTGCTTTTTTCTTTGTTGCTTTTTTCTTAGCAGCCTTTCTTTTTGGAGCTTTTCTCTTAGCTGCTTTTTTCTTTGTTGCTTTTTTCTTAGCAGCCTTTCTTTTTGGAGCTTTTCTCTTAGCTGCTTTTTTCTTTGTTGCTTTTTTCTTAGCAGCCTTTCTTTTTGGAGCTTTTCTCTTAGCTGCTTTTTTCTTGGTTGCCATCAAGATCTCCTTTCATACGTCAATCGGTATTCGTTTCAGCACCCAAATACCGTTTACCATTCTATGACATAAGCGTTTGATGTCAAGCGAATATTAAGAACAATTAATGTTTTAGAGGGGGCGTTCAGTTGTTGCGAAAATTGCGAATATGATATGGCAAGGTTCTATTTTTAGATGACCCGAGGAAACCCACATAAATAAAGGGGAAAATACCTTGTTTGGTTTTTTTAAATTTTTACGAGTATACTGATTTTGTTTTCTGAGTGCTTGAAATGGGTTCGAAAAAATAATTATTTTTTATGAATATTCTGCTTGAGAAGTTAAAATTTGGTCAGTTTGAAACATTTCCGGAATTGATCCATGCCGTTAGTCCTCGTTGCTTCGAAAATGAACAGGGTGAAATGGAAGAATTTTCTTTCCGGAACAATAGTGAATCTGGAAAAACAAGAGAACATGTGAAATGGTTTTTAGAATCGATAGGGATAGAAAACCGCAGCCTGTTTTTGGTCAATCAGGTTCATAGTGATAATATTTTTATTTTGGATGATCCAGATCTTGCGTTTAGTGAGGCCGGAAAAATTTCTGCCGACGCCTTGTTGACTCAAATTCCTGGGAGGCCTATCGGAATTTTTACTGCAGATTGTCTTCCGATTTTAGTTTATGATCCGCGATTAAAAGTGATTGGGGCCATTCATGCTGGAAGAAGAGGGTCCGAGAAAAGGCTTCTTTTTAAGGTGGTTGGAGAGATGGGTCGGGTGTATGGATGTCGTCCCGCAGAGCTGGTGGCGGGGTTTGGGCCTGCAATTGGAGGGTGTTGTTATGAGGTGGGTGAGGACTGCGTTCAACCTTTTAAAGAATTATTTCCTGATGACAAGGGGTGGTTACGGTTCGGCCCATCTGGTAAATACTTTCTGGACTTGATTGCGGTGAATAAGATAGAAGGTGAAAAAGCCGGTCTTCTCCCAGAAAATATTTTTTCGATGGATCATTGCACCTGTTGTTCCATCCGAAACCTGTATTCCTACCGGCGCGAGGGAGAGACAGGAAGAATCCTTACAACCATCATGTTGCGTCCATGAAGCGTTGTTTTGTTTTTCTAATTTCATAATCATGATCGATAAAATTGATAAAGAAAATTCATATACAGGGGGAGACCTGCCCTTTCCCCTGGATTGGGTGAAAACCCAGCCACGCAAGGTGGAAGATATTTTGTCCGGACTGTCGGTGGAAGAACAGGCACGATGTATTCTTGGACTTGACCCTCATCTGCAACAGAAACTCCTCATACTTTCCGAAAAAGCGGTCGAGGTGACTCAGTCCCTTCCTGTGGAAGAGGTCTATAATTTGATTAAGGAAGTGGGGAAAGAGGACTCCCTTCTAGTGATATCCATGTTTTCGCCGGACCAACTGCAATATGTTTTTGATGTGGAATGGTGGCAGGGAGACAAGTTCCAACCCAAGCGGGCTTTGGATTGGATCGTTTTGCTGGATCAATGCCATGACCCTGAAACCCTGGAATGGTTTTTTGGGGAGGATTTCGACCAAAAGGTGATGCTCCTTCAAGCCTTTTTTAAAGTCTTTAAGAAGGATGAAATGACGGATTCCTACGAGGGGGTGGAGGGACTTGAACATTTTACCCCGGACGGGGTTTATGATATTTTTTTCAAAGTTGAGAACGGTAAAGAGGTCAGAAAACTTCTGCTTTTGCTTCATGAAAAGGATCAAAAGCTTTTTTATAACCTGCTGGAAGCGGTGATCTGGTACCCCGTTACTCTTACAGTAGAGAAGGCCTATAACTGGAGAGTGAACCGAACCACCGAAAGAGGCATCCCTGAATTTCAGGATGCGGTGGGTATATACAGCCGTTTGGATCCGGAAACTTTAAAGTTAAAACTGCCTTCACTGGAAGAACTCCCCTCAAGCCCGTTCAAACTTTCTCCCCGATATCCCCTGGCTCAGTTAGATGAGACTCTTTTTTTCACTCAATGCCTTGCCATTCTGGAAAACGAAAGCCGCCTTGAAACCCTGCGTTGGGAACTGGTTTGTCTGGCCAACAAAGTTATTGTTGCCGATAGGCTGGAGTTGTCATCCAAGGATGTCCGCCAGCGGGCTCTTAGAAAAACACTGGGATATATAAATATAGGTCTGGAGCTGGGGGCGGAAGGCGACCTGAAAAAGGGGGCGGCCTTGCTGGATCAGGTTTGGATGCAGTCGTTTTTTCAAGTAGGCTATGAACAATTAAGACAGGTTCAGTCTCTGGCAAGTTCTTTCATCAATGAAAATGGTTCCTATGTTGAACATTTTATTTCGGCGGGGGACAAGGAAAGGTTGGGTGCTTTGGTTTTTCGTTTTCCTCAGGTCGCGGGAAAAAACCAAGATTCTTTTAATTGGCGGGATCTGAAATCCATGAAAGATGTTAAGGCCGTTAATGACTTTTTAGCCCGATGGAAATTTTACAGCCGTTTTGCCCGGCAGGGATTAGGATTGAGCGAATCAGCATTTTCGTCTTTACACGGTGATGGCCCGGAACCCCGTGAATCCTCAAACCTGCTGACTTTGGTGACCACAGCCTTGGCGCAGTATGTTTTGTTCGGCCGGTTATCCTGTGAGCCGATTGCTGATGCGGCGGCAAAGAGTTTTCTGGAAATGGTCTTTCTACCGGGCATTTTCCAGGAAGAGGTAAAGCTGTGCAATGAAGACCTCTTCGCGGCCTTCGAACAGGAATTGCTAAAGTCTCCCATGGCTTGGACGGACTCGGATAAGAAGAGTTTGCAGGACTTGCTGCAAGAGTGTGCTAAAAACCTTGAGACTCAGTTTGGCAGCTTGGACCTCACCCGCCCGATTGACTGGAAATTCACTCAGGGCCTCTCCACCCTCTAATCACCTCTCCAGGGCAAAGTACCCGTGCTGGGCATGAGTTTATGGAAGAATATTACGGCTACTGTACCCCTTCGGGGCATGAATTTAATGATGGGGATATCACAGCCCCACACCTGGTGGGATTTTTATTTAAAAATTGGGGGGAAAAGTGTAGACTTCGCACTTCATTTGTATCCCGAACCCTTTAATCATGGAGAGGTGAGTGATGACCGATCCCAAGAACACTACACCCCAACCCCAGAAAGAAGAACCCGCGCTTTGGGAGTCCTACGGCTCTTTTCCGGTCTGGATATTGAAGCTGATCAGTGCACTGACCCCGGGTTTTCTGAAATCGAAGTCTCCGGCTCCAAAAAGAAAACTTCCCCAATAAACTTAACGTTTTTCCATATTTGATGAAACCCATTCGACGGGCATTGATAAGCGTATCGGATAAGACCGGTATTTTGGAGTTCGCTCTCGAACTGCAGAAATCCGGTGTCGAGATACTTTCCACTGGTGGCACGGCGGACTTGTTGCGTAAGGGTGGAGTCCCTGTGATTCAGGTCTCCGACTATACCGGTTTCCCGGAAATGATGGATGGCAGGATCAAGACGCTTCATCCCAGGGTCCACGGCGGGATTCTGGCTCGCAGAGATGTGCCAGAACATGTCAAGGCAATGGCAGTTCATGGAATTAGGCCCATCGACTTGGTGGTGATCAACCTGTATCCATTTGAGCAGACGGTAGCACGCAAAGATTGTTCTCTGCAAGAAGCCATTGAGAATATTGATATTGGTGGCCCTGCGATGATTCGCTCGGCGGCGAAAAATTCCGAGGATGTGGTGGTTCTGGTGAACCCGGACGAGTATGGTCCGGTTTTGGAGGAAATAAAAGCTGGAGTCGTGACCCTTGAAACACGCAGGCGGCTGTGCCGGGACGCGTTTGCGCACACCGCCCGTTATGATTCCTTGATATCAACTTATTTAACCGGAAAATGGCAAGAAGATGCCGACTTTCCACCTCTGCTGAACCAGCCGTTTGAAAAAGTGCAGGAACTGCGCTATGGCGAAAACCCTCACCAGTCCGCCGCATTGTATAAGGAAATGTCTCCATTGCCATCAGAGATTGTTTCTGCCAAACAGCTTCAGGGTAAAGAACTCTCTTTTAACAATTTTATAGATTTGAATGCTGCTTGGGAGTTGGTCAAGGAATTTGATAAAGGGGCGGTAGTGATTATCAAGCACACCAATCCCTGTGGTGTGGCGCAGGGTGAGGACCAGTTAAAAACGTTTATCGTCGCCCGTGAGGTGGACCCGATATCTGCGTTTGGGGGAATCCTTGGGTTCAATCGACCGGTTACTGTCCAGACTGCGGAGGAAATCGTTAAAAACTTTGTCGAAGCCGTTGTGGCACCGGGTTTTGAACCGGAAGCTTTGAAACTATTTGCCGTGAAAAAAAATGTCCGGCTTATGCAGATGCCGGAAATGGGATCGACTGCAAATGCCGGAAAATTTGATTTGAAGCGGATTGGTGGTGGCTTGTTGGTCCAAAGCCAGGACTTGTTGACCTATGTCGAGGCCCAGCTCAAGGTGGTCAGCGAAAGAAGACCCGATGACCGGGAAATGGAGGATATGAAATTTGCATGGATCGTGGCCAAGCATGTTAAATCCAATGCCATTGTTTATGCCAAAGACCGGGAAATTCTTGGTATTGGCGCAGGGCAAATGAGTCGAGTCGATTCTGCCCGCGTCGCGGTCGAAAAGGCACGCAAGCCTTTACAGGGAGCGGTCATGGCCTCGGATGCGTTTTTCCCCTTCCGGGACTCCATTGACGGAGCTGCGAAAAATGGCATCACTTCCATTATTTCCCCGGGCGGCTCTGTTCGAGATGAAGAAGTTTTACAAGCGGCTAACGAACACAAAATAGCCATGCTGTTTACCGGCACCCGCCATTTCAAACATTAAGAAGACCCTCGCAACTTGTACCCCTCCGAGGCATGAAGTACCCGTGCCGAGCATGAAGGTTAAGGAAGAGGACATCCACAGCTTTGGAGGAATATTATGCCTGCGGAGGCTCTCTGCCTCTGGATAGTTTGGGGCTAAACAGTTTCCCCTTAAAACCGATAAGTTATCTATGAAAACCATTATAAAGCTCATACTGCGGTATGAAAAATGGAAAGAAAAAAGAAAAAATGATAAGAAGTGTGCGGAGGAATCTTACGATGACGAACTGCAGAATCGGATCCTGGTGCCGGTTGCAAAGTTGAAGATCCAGGAGGCGATCCTGCGTTTGAAAGAAACCCTGACCTTTAAATACTATATTCAGTTATTGGAGGAGGTGGGTATTCCTGGAAGAGAAGTCTATCCCTTTAAAGGCGAATTGAGCGGCAAGGTCAGGGGCTACAGTGACTCTTGAGCCAAAAGGCTTCTTGTTGCTCAGGAAGGTAGCTGTTCTTTTTCCGGGGGGGCAGTCTGATTCAGGCTTTCTGTTAATTGCGTAATGGCAGTTGCCAGCTGTTTGATTTCGGTATTGGATTTGATTTCGGGAAGTTCGGTTTCCCCCCGCTCCTCCGCAAACCTCACCAGTTTTTTCAAGGGTTTGATAATCATGCTGATGGTATAAAATCCGCCAATAATCGAAACCAGACTCCCTACAATAGCCATTCCGATCATTTCATTTTTTAATTGCCTGGCACTGCGAATGATCCGGTTCTTCAATAACTCCATTTGATCAGGTGTTAAATTCTGCGTGTCCATGGTTCCCACAATTCTTTCAACCTGCCCAAGTTGGATGTAGAGAAAGAACGCAGCGTATCCCAGGCAGGAGATGACAACGATGTAGCCAGTCATTAACAGATTGATGATGCTCTTCTTTTCTCCCGGAAGTTCGTCCCGAAAAATAGAATTTCGTTTCATGATTTGACAGACCTTTTCAATATTTTATGGAATGCATCAAGCTTCTCCCAAACCGTGCTAAACGTCAACCCAAAACTCCCCACCAGCGTGACGCTGGACTCAATAGCAACAACTTTTTCTGGCAAGGGAATAGTTTTCTCAGCCCTATATACGTTCAATCGACTTTTCGGCGCAGCGAACTATATAGCTCATTGGCAGCATGTTATGACCCCTCATCAGTCTTCATGCCCCGAAAGGGGTACGGCTAGTGGAGAAGGCTTTTTTTAGCCGGGCCCAGTTGAAGGCTGATCCAGGATCGTGCTTGCACTCCAGTCCGTTTAGGCCTTTTTGCACATGAGCGTGGCCCAGGATACCGGAAAATTTAGAGTAGTTTTTTAATCTGTCGAGAGGGTGTCGGCCGGAACTTTTGTCGAAGGGCACTTGCAGTTTAATCCTGGGCAGAAGTTGGTTGATGCCGATACAGAGCTTGATCAAAGCTTGGTACTGCTGTTCGGTAAAATCCCACATGCGGACCACTCGGCCATTGATCTTTCTGCTGAAGTATCCCCTTGTGCCGTAAGTTCGTGATGGGTTGGCCTGGAATCCGGTTGTGCGGATTTTTCTGCGGTAGTCATTGGGCAGTTCCAGCACCCATCGCCCCCTTTTTTTTCGGTACTTATTCTGTCTGGAAGGGAGACATTCAGATTCTTCAGCTAAAGCTTCCCATGAAAGGTTTGCCATCTCGACATGGACTGCCCTTTCGTTGCCTTGCTGGTCATCGGCAGGTGCAGTATTGGTTTTCCAGTACAAGTCACAGGTCTGGTAAAGGGTGCCATCAAGATCAAGATAGAAATGGCTACCCTTGAAAGAACTTTCCGTCATCACTTGGTGGCAGTGGTAGGAACTGTAGCAGGCATCGTAATGCAGAACAAACTGGTGAATGCGTTGCACCAGTTCTTTGTACGCCGATTCGGGTTTCAGGATTTTATAGGCCGAATCTTTTCTGGATGGTGCGTCATTGAGCACGGGGTCGTGATGGGAACAGGCAGACCGGCCTCGCTTGTTGGGGCAAACAAAGCCTTCGTTCCACAAAACCACACGGGCTCCAATATCTATTTTATGACCGCAGGAAACGATATTTTGATTCATAAATTGATACGGAGAACCTCCGCCCACTAGGCGTGGGGCCAGATAGCAAGGATTTATTACGCCAAGCCTAATTTTTGTTTGCCAGTGAAAGTTATTACCTATTGCCTCCGGGCGTTGCCCGGCACCGAGTGGGGTTTAACTTTCTGTGGTGCTTCCCCAATGAAGTTTTTTCCTCAGGGTTTGATAATAGTTTTTTCCGGGAGCCTGCACCAGCTTTACCGATATTTTGGTCTTTTCCGCTTCAAGGATATCTCCGGACTTCATATCGCAACCCATTTGCCCATCAAGCGTTATTCTGACATCTTCGTCTTCGTGGCGTTTGGCCAGTTCCACTTTTATTTTTGAGGTGTCGGGAACCACAATAGGTCGGTTTGTCAGGTCAAAAGGACAAATCGGGCTCAACACCAAAGCCTGCATACTGGGGTGAATGATGGGTCCTCCTGCCGAGAGAGAATAAGCGGTGGAACCTGTTGGCGTGGCAATGATCAATCCGTCGGCTCGGTAGGAGGTCATGGGTTGGTCGTTAACCCGCACGGTAAGGTTTACGATTCTGGCTAGAGCACCCTTGTTGATGACAATATCGTTCAACACATTAAAATCTTGTATTTTTGTTCCGTTGCGCCAGAGCGAGGCATTCAGCAACATGCGGTGTTCTATTTCACATTCTCCGTTTAAGGCGCTTTGAAGGGTGGGATAGAGGTTTTCGAGAGTGGTTTCGGTTAAAAAACCCAGACTCCCGAGGTTGACCCCCAGAATAGGGACGCCGCACGAGTGGGCGATGCGGGCCACCTTTAACAAGGTTCCGTCTCCTCCAAGCACGATGATCAGTTCAGAGAGGCCGGGAATTTCTTCATGGGAGGCTGTTTCACCGGTTAACTCGGCGGTATTCTGATCCACATGAAGGTTGTAGTCTCGCTCCCGCAACCATTGCACCAGATCACTGACTACTTTCGGATCTATCAAGGGTCTTGGTTTGCAAAATAACCCTATATTTTTCACCAGCGTACCGCCGGTAGTATAATTGGCAAGAGTTGTTTTTGCATGCAATCGCTCATGACGGCTTTACGGGATATGCTTCCCTGCCAAGGAGAGCTTTGCATAACCCCGGATTACCCCCGCGGGGCACGAGGGCTTTGGAACAATATCACGTCTTCGTCACCTTGTTCCTCAGAATGACAAATAGCCTTGTATTGTCATTCTGAACGCAGTGAAGAATCTCGCTTTTCTGTTTTTTTTCGACTTACGCAAAGGTCCCTGCCAAGGGGCGGCTAGCAACAACTTTTCTCGGCTTAACCGGCGTAGCCGCCGAAGGTGTGGAGCCTGTCCCTACCGGGCGTGACCCGGTTGCCTCCCTGTGAAATTTCTCCTTAGTTTTTACCCTTTCAGGGCATGAATGCAAATGAAGAAATATTACACATGCCCCGGAGGGGTGCTAGAGGGGCACTCTCAAAGTTTGCCAAAGTCCTCTGGTTTTATATTGTCCAGCCAGTTTTTCCACTGCTTGTCATCATCCGTTTTAGTTTTTTGCGGATCGGGGAGGTCCAGGCTTTTAGCAGCTTCAATCACTTTCTCTTCAACAAAAATGGGTGCCTTGGTCCTCAGCGCCAGCGCGATGGCATCGGAGGGGCGTGAGTCTATGGCAAGGGTAAGGTCTCCGCATACCAGGGAAATGACAGCATAAAAGGTGTTGTCTTTTAATTCATTGACGAGGATATGGTTGACTTCCGCTTTCATATTCTGAATCAGGTTTTTGAGCAAATCATGCGTCATGGGGCGTGGCGTGGAGATTTTTTCTATTTCCAGAGCGATTGCGTTGGCTTCAAAATAACCCACCCAGATAGGAAGAGCCTTGGAACCGGTTGAATCTTTTAAAATAATGATGGGCATGTTGGTGAGTGGATCCAGCGTAAGGCCCTCAACTTTCATTTCAACCATACCCTTGCCTCGAAAGAGGGTTATTATAATTAAATGATTTTATCAGGTTTGAGGTGAAAAATCTCAATATGTGGCTATGTAAAAAATATAAATAAACCCGCAGGATTTGTCAATGTATTGTGCGCCGGGAATGTTCCTGTCTTTCCCCCTGCGATTGGGGAGAGGGGTTACTTCTTTTCTTCCTGGTTTTTGTGTTCTTTTAGAAAACTTTGCAGGGTACGGCGAACTTCATCGGGAATTTCAATTTGGTTCAAGGTATCCCGACAAATAGTGGTTGTCGACTTATAAGTGTTCAAAAAAGCAATGCAGGGGGGGCATTCCGCGAAATGTTCTTCAAGGGATTTACTGGTGTCCTGTTCCAGCGACCCTTCAATATAATCGTATAGCAGATCAATGCATTCTTTACAGCAGATCATGTTTCCCCCTTTTTGGAATTATATTCCTCAAAGTAGCCTGAAAGTTTTTTTCGCAAAAACAAACGGGCTCGGTGCAGTCTCGACTTTACCGCCGGAATGGTCAGGTCTAAAATCTCGCTCACTTTTTCGGTTGAGAGGCCTTCTACGTCCCGCAATAAGAAAACCACTTTTTCCTTTTCTGGCAAAAGGCCAACGGCTTTGTTGATGACCCCGCGTGTTTCATTGGCGAACAACAAGGACTCGGTATTTTCGGACCAGTCCTGAATTTTTTCCTGCTGGAACCCTGCCCCGTTAAATGAGGGCAGCAATTCGTCAATGGAAACGTTGGGTTCCTTTTTCTTGCTCCTCAGTTTCATATAGCTGGCGTTCAAGGTAATGCGATAAACCCAGCTTGAAAACGCCGATTTGCCCTGAAACGTATTGATCTTCCTGAACAGAGTCAGAAGAACCTCCTGAGTCACATCCTGCGCATCCATTTGGTTGCGCATCAGGTTGAAACTGAGGGCATATATTTTCTTTTGATAGAGCTCAGCAATTTTGTCATAGGCATCAAGATTACCGGCTTGAAGATCCCTGACTAGAGCTTCTTCTATTTCTTTATCTTCTTTTTGCTGGGTGAAGGACATAAAAGAGCAAATCCAGTTTTATTCTCTGCGTGGGGAAAGGCATGGTTTCCTTTATGGGAACCTGCCGGGATTTGCAATTTCCCCCTTTCTATTCCAGTTACTTTAGGATGCTTTTAAATACAAAGCGATTCGTCAAATAAAGGCGAAACCTCGTAAAAAAAGAACCCTTCTGGAGGGGGAGGGAACAAGGGGGAGTGGCCTACCTGTCTTCCGGCTCGGAGGTAGAGGTCACAGGACTCTCAGCGGTTTCGGGTTCATCGCTATCTCCTTCGGCCACCTCTTTTGCTGTATCAGCCGCTTCTGCTGCATCAGCCGCTTCTGGAAGTTCTTCCGTATCCTCTCCGGCTTCCTTCATAGACTTTTTGAAGTTCCGAATGCTGTTACCAAAAGCACTGCCGATTTCCGGTAGCTTTCCAGCCCCGAAGACGATCATGATAATGACCAAAATGATCATTAATTCTGGAAAACCTATTCCCATCATGGCGAAAATCCCTTTATTTATTTGAGAAAAGGCCGATTATAGCACAAACAGATATGAAGACAAATGCAAATAATTGCCTGGAATTCAGGTGCTTTTATGTTATAACTCATCCTTGACGGGCACGATTGAGTAGATTTTAACCTTTAGGAAACAAGAAGGTGTGAGGATTATTTTGCACGCGGTCCCTTGGCTTGCGGCTTTTTTGATGTTCAATGTGGCGACCGCGGGAGCTGACAGCTTTTCACAAAGATTTGAGAAAGGAAGGCTCCGATTTTGGCACCCAATTGGGCTCGGGCTGGACTGTAGGTATCCCACCCGGGCCAGATCGTGCAGATCTGGGTTTTTTATTCTTTTTTCCGAACTGGCAATATAAACCTGACCGGATTGACCAGCGAGTCCTGGTATCAGGTGCGTGGTTTTATCGTGTGGAAGCTGAGCTCACCTTTTCTGATTGCGATAAATACTTGGTTGGGTTTTCCCCGCTGATGGCCCAGTATAAATTTCTCAGTCCTGAAAGAAAGTGGGCTCCGAACCTCCTCATTGGTGCAGGTTTTTCCCTGACCGACTGGAAAGATGTTGCTGAGCGCAAACTGGGTACTGAGTTTCAGTTTCTGCTTCATGGCGGAGCCGGGCTGGAATTCCTTAAGAAGGAAGGTGCCTGTTCCATCAACTACCGGTTCTTTCATGTTTCAAATGCCGGAATTAAGTTTCCTAATCGGACTCAATGCCCACCTCTTCACATTGGGTATGCGTTTCTAACTACTCGGCGTAGGGCCGACCGCAATAACTATCTCTGGGGCGAGCAAAGGGCCATCTCGGCTTAATGGGCCGTTGCTGGTTGTCTCCCTCGCAGAGAGACCTTTGCGTAAGTCGAAAAAGGGTAAAGACGAGATTCTTCACTGTGTTCAGAATGACAAGAAACGCCGGTTTGTCATCCTCGAGGAGCCGAAAACGACGAAGGATCTCGGGTTATGCAAAGCTCTCCCTCGTAGAGGGGCGTGACGCTGGGGTTGTGATGTCCCTTTCATTAGCTCCCGTGTGCCCTGCAGGGGTACAATGAACAATGGCTAAATCAGGTGAGTTGGAAGTATCGACGGCCTCAAAGTGCTCTTGCTCATTTCCTGAATTGTAAATTCCATGTCATCCTCATCCGCTAATGGTTTTCTCAGCCGTTTCCTCTCCGCCATTGAGCGTTTAGCCTATCGGCGTTCCCTCCTCGTTGCTGTCGTATCCCTGGTTTTAGCCATCCTGTCTTTGTGGGTGACCGCGCAAAAACTCACTTTTAAAACCGGACGTGGCGATCTGGTCGCCAGAGGCCTGCCTTATGTCAAACTCTATAAAAATTATCGGGCACAATTTGAAGACCTGAGCGGTATGGTTGTGGTGGTGGAAGGAAAAAACTCTTCCGATATGGCCGACTTTGCTGAAGTGCTGAATAAAAAACTTAAAGCCCAACCCGATCTGTTTTCCAAGGTTGTTTATAAAATCGATATCGATTACTTCCGCTCGCGGTTCCTGCTTTATCTCGATCAGGATGAACTGGAAACTTTGGGCCGCAAGCTGGAAGACCATCAGGATTTTCTCGAATCGGTGAATGCCTCTCCCGGACTCAATCCGCTTTTGTTCAGCATCAATACCGAAATCAGTTCAGGCATGGTCGATTCCCTGTTGACCGATTTTCTCGGTGAGGAAGACGAGGAAGACAGCAAGGATGAGGGAGACCTCAACCTGTTGATCCGGCTTCTGGAAGAAATGACCCGGTTCCTGATGGGTGAAACCGGTTATCGCTCACCCTGGCAGGCATTATTTAAAGGTGGTAGTGATTCCCTGCGCGACAAGGGGTACATGGTCTCTGAAAACGGAGACCTGCTTTTCATTCTGGTGGTGCCCAATGATGACGAAACCAGTTTCACCGGTTACAAGGATGCGGTCAATCAGGCCCGTCAATTCATTGCCGAAACAAAAAAAGATTTTCCCAATGTCACGGTCGGGCTCACCGGCGAAGATGTGATATCCAGCGATGAAATGGTGACCACCCAGTCCGATGTCGAAACCGCATCTAAAATTGCTTTGACAGGGGTCGCCTTGTTGTTCATCATCGCTTATCGGGGAGTGGTCAAACCCCTTCTGGCCGTGTTCTGCCTTCTGCTCGGTTTGAGTTGGACGATGGGATTCACCACCCTGACCATCGGTCACTTGAATATTCTTTCCGTTGTGTTCACCACCATCCTGATTGGATTGGGTATAGATTTTGGAATCCATATCCTCGAACGTTTTAAGGAGGAACGCCAGCAAGACAACGAAATCCTGCCAGCCCTGCAAAAAACTCTGCAAGGAACAGGCAAGGGAAACTTTTCTGGTGCCATCACCACCGCCATGGCATTTGGCGCCATGGTGCTGACCGACTTCATCGGTATTGTGGAACTGGGCTGGATCGCCGGATGGGGAATTCTTTTCTGCATGGTCGCCATGCTTCTGGTGCTTCCCGCACTGGTCACGCTGGAAGAAAAATGGCGCAAGCCCAGTTACGCACAGGCAAAATCTGCCGAACAAAGGGGGAGCATCGATAAACTGTTCGATCATTATTACCTCATCATCGGAGTGTGCATCGTTCTAGTCTTCATTGCTTCTTTGTCATTGAAAGACCTGCGTTTCGACTACAACCTGCTCAACCTACAGGCCAAGGGAACCGAGGCGGTTCAATATGAAATGAAAATTCTTGAAAGTGCCGGGCGTTCCGCCTGGTCTGCCGCCATGCTGGTCGACTCTTTGGAGGAGATTCAGGAAAAGGAACATCAACTCAAGGCCCTGCCAACTGTGGCCCGGGTTGAGAGCATCACAGCGGTAATCCCCGATAATCAGGAAGAAAACGCACGCACTATCCGCGAAAACCTCGCGCCACTTTTGCGTGATCTCAAAGTAGAACCTGAAGATGCAGACTTTTCCTTAAAAGCGTTGAACAAAATTCTCAAACGTATCCAGTTCAAACTACAGGGCAGAGAGGATGACCCGCTTGATCAGGTGCAGGTGGCGGGAGACCGTGTCAGGAACTTTATGGAACAAAGCCAGAAGGTGGAACCTGGCCTGGCGGAAAAAAGACTCGAAAATTTCTCGCAGTTGCTGTTTGCCGATTATCGTACTCTTATGGAGGAACTCCAAGCCAATGCCGAGGTGAAGTTGGTGCGGCTGGAAGAAATTCCCGAAACCCTGAGAAAGCGTTACATCTCGCAAAAAGGCAAATACGTGGCGCATATTTTCCCCAGCGTGGATGTTTGGGATCTCGATCAACGCCAGAAATATTTAAACGACCTGAGATCGATAGACCCCAATGTCACCGGCAACGCCATACATATGTTTGAGTCCACCCGGTTGATGACAGAAGGTTATGTCAAAGGCGGAATCTACGCCATGGCCGCGATCATTATTTATGTGTCTTTCCTGTTTAGGAATGTACGAACGGTTTTTTTCGTTTTGCTCCCGGTGCTGGTAGGGTCGATCTGGACAGTGGGCGTTATGGAACTGATAGGGCTCAGGCTGAACATGGCGAACCTCGTCATCCTGCCACTCATTCTAGGGATAGGCGTGGTCAATGGCATTCACATCACCCACCGTTATCGGGAAGAAGAAGATAAAAACGCCAGTGTTTTGGGGAAAAGTACCGGCCAAGCTGTTCTGCTCAGTTCCCTCACTACCATGATCGGGTTCGGTAGTATGATGGTGGCCGACCATTACGGTGTTTTCAGTCTGGGGTTGGTGCTGACTCTGGGCGTGTTCTGTTGCCTCATCGCATCTGTTACCTTTTTACCCGCACTGCTAAAACTCAGCACCGCCAAAGGCTGGAAAGTCTAGCCCCTTGGCAGGAGACCTTTGCATAACCCCGGATTCTTCGTCACCTTGTTCCTCAGAATGACAAATAGCCTTGTATTGTCATTCTGAACGCAGTGAAGAATCTCGCTTTTCAGGTTTTTCGACTTATGCAAAGCTCTCCCTTGGCAGGGGAGGTAACGCGGCAGTGATACCCCTTTGGGGCATAAAGTTACTGAAGGGTATGCCACACGCGCGCGACCGCTAAAACAAAAAATTTTCCTCGTAAGTATTTGAAAAATAAGTAAAAAATTAAACCTCCCGAATAAAGAGGCGCGAAAATTTGACATTCTTATAATGCCTCATATAATATGAGGCATTATAAGAATTATTATTTGGAGGCTTGCAGATGTTACCTATTCGAACCACGTTAGAGGATATTGATGCTGTTTGTAAATATCTTGCAACCAAACCCACCGGTGCAAGTAAAGAAGAAGCAAAAGCTGTTCTCAATAGTAAAACCCTCGACCCCAGAAAAATTAATGCCTTAAAATTTTGGGGTTTAATTGAGGATGAAAATGGGCGGATGAAACTTACTCAGAAAGGCCGCCAGATTGCAAAAGACAAGGGTGCTAATTGCTTTAAGGTTTTAAGAGATGTGGTGCGAAAAGTGAAGCCCTATTCATCCATAGTTGAACGGGCGGCACATTCAGGTGAATTCACAGTTCCTGCTACTGATGTTGCGGCTCACTGGCATAATCACTTTAGAAGTGAGGTTTCATCTGGAGACAGGGTTCTTAATGACCAGGCAAATTGTTTTTTTCAAATTGCGCAGGGTGCGGATCTTGGGAAAATCGTTATTGGCAGAAAAGGGAATCCTACTAGGTTTGATTTTGATTCAGAAGAGGTTTCAAAATTTGCGGGGACCTCAGGGGGGTCAGCTTCCGACCAAAATATAATTGATGAAGATGAATCCGAAGAGGAAAATTTTTCGGATTCCAACTCTGAAAATCAAAATATCACTGAGGACCTTAAAATAAAAACTCCAAAGGATAGCCGGGTTTTTATTACGCATGGAAAAAACAAGAAAATACTCGAACAGGTAAAACAGATAGTAACCTTTGGCAAGTTTGAGCCAGTAGTTGCCCAAGAAAATGAAACAAACGCAAAATCTATAACTGACAAGGTGATGGATGATATGCGAAGTTGCCAGGCCGCAGTAATCCATGTTGGTGCTGAAGGTAAGTTATTAAACCAGGATGGCAAGGCAGATACTCAGGTCAACAAAAATGTTTTAATTGAGATTGGGGCTGCTTTGGCTCTCTACAATCGAAACTTTATTCTTTTGGTCGAAGAGGGGGTTGAGCTACCCTCAAATATTGAAGGGTTGTATCAATGTCGATATAAGGGGGAAGAACTTGGTATGGATGCCACGATGAAAATCCTAGAGGCATTTAATAAATTCAAGTAAAATACATTATCGTAGCAAACGATAAAGCTTATGAAAATACCACAGGTCTTAGGCTTGGTGGTGTGATAGAATCTCCTCACCGTGTTACGGATTGAAGTGATATGTTTGGTGTTGTCTTGCAACCTTCAGGGGTTATTCAGCATCTTAGAAGGAATACAATATTAAATAGATAAGTTTGGATATGGCGATTCAGTTCACAAAAATGAGTGGCAGTGGCAACGATTTCATCATCATTGATAATCGGGTGCCGGTACTAGACGATGGCAAAAAGCTCGATTTTGTCCGGCGTGTGTGCGACCGCAAAATGTCTATCGGTGCGGATGGGGTGATCTTTGTCGAGAACTCGGATAAAGCCGATATCAAATGGGATTTTTATAACGAAGACGGTTCCTCCGCCGAGATGTGTGGCAATGGCGGCCGTTGCGTGGCCCGCTATGCGGTGGAAAAGAACATCGCTCCCGCCAAAATGACTTTAGAAACCCTGGCCGGGGTCATTGGTGCGGAGGTGAATGGAGCAATCGTGAAGGTCAAACTCACTGCGCCGGAAAATTTACAGCAGGATATTGCCCTCGCCCTGAATGGAACTGAATATCAGGTGGACAGCCTCAACACCGGTGTGCCGCACGCTATTATTTATTCTGATAATGTCGAGAACGTGAATGTGAAGGAGACGGGTCACGGCATCCGTTTCCACGATTCATTCGCCCCGGCCGGAACCAATGTCGACTTTGTCGAGAAGGTTGGTGACCGGGCACTTAAAATCCGCACCTACGAACGTGGAGTGGAAGACGAAACCCTGGCTTGTGGAACGGGGGTGGTGGCCTCGGCCCTGTTATCTTATTATAAAAATATGGTTCAGCCTCCTGTTGAAGTGGAAACCCGGGGCGGGGATATTTTGAAAGTGGATTTTGAAGCGACCAATGGTGACGCTGGCAAAAGTTCGGTGGTTTATCTGGAAGGACCCACTCGCATAGCTTTTGAAGGTACGCTTGCGGAATATTAATCAAACTATCAGGTTCTCATGTTCGAAGGTTCGTTTGTTGCCATAGTGACTCCGTTTAAAAACGGAAAAGTAGATGCCTCGGCCTTACGCGGGTTGATCGAGTTTCATATAGAAAATGGAACCAACGGAATCGTGCCCTGTGGCACCACTGGGGAGTCGGCCACCTTAAATCATGCCGAGCATGCAGAGGTGATCCAGATTACCGTTGATACCTGTAAAGGACGAATTCCTGTTCTGGCGGGTACGGGATCCAACTCCACGCAGGAGGCGGTGGCGTTGACCCAGAGTGCCCAGAAAATTGGCGCAGATGGAGCGTTGTTGATCACGCCCTATTACAACAAGCCGACCCAGGAGGGTTTGTTTCAGCATTTTTCTGCTGTGGCAAAGGAGACCGATCTGCCGATTATTCTTTATAATGTTCCCAGTCGCACCGCCATCAATATGGTGCCCGACACTGTTGCGCGTTTGAGCAGCATCAAGAATATTATCGGCATTAAAGAGGCTTCCGGTTCTCTGGTGCAGGTCAGTGAGATTATTGATTCCTGCGGGCCGGACTTTGAAGTGATTTCGGGTGAAGACGCGCTGACGTGGCCGATCCTCGCCATTGGCGGCAAAGGGGTGATCTCGGTGACGGCTAATCTGGTTCCCGGCAAGTTTGCCAAACTGGTCCAGGCGGCCCGGTCAGGAGATGTGGAAACGGCAAAAACTCTGCACTACGAGTTGTTGAAGTTGAACGACATCATGTTTATCGAGACCAATCCCATTCCGGTAAAAGCTGCTCTGGCACTCATGGGCCGGATCGAAAATGAGTTTCGTCCGCCACTTTGTCCACCTTCAGCGGAACATCTGGCGCAATTGAAGGCAATACTTACCTCCTACGCTTTGGCATAACCCCTTGGCAGGGGAGGCATGCAGAAAAGCCCTGCTGGTGGTGAATCACCCCAGCCCTCTTTAAGAAAGAGGGAGCACAATGTAAGCCGAGACAAATATTTGCCAGCTTTGTTAACGCTATTGCAGTTGGCCCCACGCCTAGTGGCCGGTGGAGGAGGAAAAATTTTGACGAAGATTCTTGTGATAGGTATTGCCGGGCGTATGGGGAAGACCATTGCCGGGTGCATTGAAGACACTGAGGGTGTGGAGCTGGGCGGAGGAACAGAGCGTGCGGGTAGCGAGGTTATCGGTAAAGATATTGGTGAAGTAGCAGGAATCGATAACAAGGGAGTCGTAGTGATGGATGACCCTGGAAAGGCTTTTGAAACCTGTGATGTGGCAATTGATTTCACCACTCCGACTTCAAGTATTTTCACCCTTAACGCTGCTGCGGATAAAGGAAGGTCTGTGGTGGTGGGCACGACCGGGTTTTCTCCGGAGCAACGCGGAGAGATTGAGCAGGTCGGTAAAAAGATTCCCTGTGTTGTGGCTCCCAATATGAGCATCGGCGTCAACGTTTTGTTCAAGCTGGTTGCAGACGCGGCAAGGGTGTTGGGTGACGCATATGATGTGGAAATTGTTGAGGCGCATCATAAGTTTAAAAAGGATGCGCCCAGCGGCACCGCCGTGCGTATTTCAGAAATCGTTGCCGATTCGTTGGGAAGAAACCTCGAAGAGGTTGGTGTTTATGGGAGAAAAGGTATTGCCGTGCGCACCCCGAAAGAAATCGGCATTCACACTTTGCGGGCAGGAGACATTATCGGTGAACATCGGGTTTTGTTCGGCGGCATGGGAGAAAATTTCGAAGTGTTCCATCGTGCTCAGAGCCGGGAGACTTTTGCCCGGGGCTCCATTCGTGCGGCGCAATGGATTTTAAGCCAGCCCAACGGTGTCTACGATATGCAGGACGTTTTGGGTTTGCGTTGATTGGAGGAAGGGTATGAGATCATCACCTTTTAAATTTGATCGCAGAAATTTCCTGAAAATATTTTCCCTGACTACTTTGTCGGCGTTGATGCCGAAAAAATCCGGGTGGGCAGACGATTTTCGTAACGACAAAAACATTCCCAAGCAATACGTCCAGAACCGGGATATTCCCGGCTTCCATATTCGCAGTGCCAATCCGTTTCTTGGTGTGGAGATGCAAAACTGGGGGCTGGCGATAGGAGGGATGGTTAAAAAACCCATCGGTCTTGCTTATGAGGATTTGTTCGGATTAAAAATGCATTCCCAGGTTTCGCGGCTCAAGTGTGTTGAATGCTGGTCCGCCAAAGCCAGGTGGCAGGGATTCCGCTTTGAAGAGCTGTTGAAACAGGTCCAGCCCGATCCATCCGCAAAGTTTGTTTATATCCAGTCCGCCGATTCCTATTACGAAAGTTTTGCGCTGGAAGAATTGCTCCGGCCCCGTGTCCTCTTTGTCCTGCGTATGGATGGCCAGCCGTTGAGCCGCGATCATGGGTTTCCCCTGAGGCTGATCATGCCCTTCAAGTATGGTTACAAAAATATCAAATACATCACCAGTATCAAGTTTCTCGATTCCCGCAAGCGCAATTACTGGTCGATGAACGGACCTTATTCTGTGGATGGAACCATCCAGCCGGGTGTCGACCATCCCCTGGACCTAGACAAGAAATCCCTGCCGATCAACGGCGGGGAAGTGTTCCATTTTTTTGATGAACGTCCGGGCAACGCCCGGGGGTAAATGGGCAATAACTTTTACTGGCTGGCAATAAGCATAGCCAGTATGTTGGGCTCGGACAGCGTCCGAGAGCAATGAGCACGTGATATTCTTCCGTAGCTGTGATGTCCTCTTCCTTAAACTTCATGCCCGGCACGGGTACTTTGCCCTGGAGGGGTACGCCTGGTGGCCACAATGATCCGCTTTTTTCTTCTTTTAATTTTCCTGCTTTCCTGCGATTCCTACAGTGTTAAGCAGATACCTGTAGAGGTTCCCGCAGGGATCGTTGTTCCTGAAGAGATGGTTTATATTCCGGCCGGAGAATTCATCATGGGGGATGTGGAGGAACCAGAAACCCGGGGAGGGGAACTGGTGCAGTCTGGTGCTTATTTTATTGACCGGTATGAGGTGAGCCACGAAGGCTACAAAAAACTCTTACCGCAACATTCATTCAATCCTAAAAAGGCGCGTTGGCCGGTGACGCTTGTGACCTATGCCGAGGCGGAGGCTTTTTGTCAGGCGGAAGGTAAGCGTTTGCCCAACGAAATTGAATGGGAAAAAGCGGCGCGGGGTACGGATGGGCGTAAGTGGCCCTGGAAAATTTTTATCGATCACCCCAACAACGGATTCTCAGGATTTATGCCGGAACCGGTGGACAAAAGGTCGGACTGGATCAGCCCTTATGGCATTTATGGTATGGGTCATAATGTCTGGGAGTGGGTGACGGATGATTACATGCTTGCGGGGCAAGTGGAAAAATTCAAAGTCGTTCGTGGTGGCTTATTGCAGACCCATCTCACGATTCAGTTTTCGCCTTCATGGTTCCGCAACTGGATGGGCCTTGAAGAGAAGTTGAACTTTATCGGCTTTCGTTGTGCCAAAGATATTTGAAAAGGAATAAACCAGAAATAAATAGGGGCCTTACTTAATAATCACCTCTCAGGTGGTCGGCGATTTCTTTGGCGGCGGGAATCATAAAGATTGTCTTCGGAGCCGCCGGTGATTCCTCCGGATACCCATGAGTCGATTTCCCAGGCTCCCTACAGTCTGGAGCCTGCGTCCATGACGCGAAAATCTCTCGATATCATATCGGCGATCGAGATGGTGTTTTCGGAATTACTCCAGTCCCGAACGGGCCGGGAAGGCCAGCAACAACACGACGAGAATTTTAGATACCCAGTTCATGATCACTCCTGATGAAATCACTACTTTTCAGTCTGTTTTTTAGCAAATATTGGTTCTGGTATTCAATGGTTTATCTTGGTTATCGGAACCAGTGTAAAACAGCCTCCTCGAATTCGCTGAACCAGAGCTGAACTTCTATGGGGATAAGGCTATTGATATAAGTCATGTAGCCCGTTGCCAGAACGATGCCCAGCGCGATCAACAGAATGCCACTGAACAGGTTGGTGGTATGGAGAAAAAAAGTTTTTCCTCCTATCGTGAGGTCCCAGCCTTTGCCGCGAAGCAGGGTCCAGAACAAACCGTCTTTGGGCAGATTGCCGCACACTGTGGCAACGATGATGAGGGGAAGCCCCAGCCCCACCGCATAAAAGAAGAGCAGGATCATTCCCTGCGAAACGGTTTTTTCCGAAGCCGCGAGCATGAGAATGCTGGACAGGATGGGCCCGACACAGGGGGTCCAACCTAATGCGAAGGTTGCGCCAAACAAAAAATATCCAATAAACGTGGAAGTGGGTTTGCCTTGAAAGGTGGCTCCAGAAAAACCTTTTCCGAAAAGGGTCATGACACCGAAAATTCCCACGATGCCCCCTCCGACCTGAGTGATCTGGAACATATAATCTCTGAGAACTTGGCCCAAAGCACTGGCGGAGGCTCCCATCGCTACAAACAAGGATGCCAGACCAAAAAAGAAAGCCAGAGACATGAGGCCCATGCGGGTCCGGTCGGATTGAGCAGTCACCGCGAAATAAGCGGGAAGAATGGGCAATGTGCAGGGAGATAAGAAACTGAGCACTCCTGCAATAAAGGCCAGAAAGGTCAGGGCAACAATTCCAGAATCTGGCAGATTGGGTTTGGGTTGAAAAGGATTCAGGGGCGCAGACTCTGAAACGATTAGTTCCCCAAGTGAAGAAGAAATCGAGGGCGCAGGGTTTATGAAAGACGCGCCTTTTTTTGTTTTCGCGAAAGCAGAGATTACCGCTTTCATAACAGCGGGCTGGGTCACGCTGGTGCATCGAAACCCTACATCTGGAGCGGGTTCGTCGGCACCTGCATATTGCCGGTAACCGCTACGGGCGAACATTTCGATGGCTTGGTTGTAGAGAGCACCGGGGAAATGCCCAATATCACTGGCGGAATGGCCGCGCAGGATTTTTAAGCCCGCCTGATAATATTCGCTTTTATATGCGCTTCCTGTGTAAGGCTGGTAATCGTCATCGACCCATTCCCACACATTGCCGATCAGGTCGTGAACGCCTTCCGGGCTGATACTTTTTGGAAAAGAACCGACAGCAACTGGCTGGTTTTTACTTCCGGGCCGGGCCGAAAGGTTGGCCCATCTTGCTTGAAATATGCTGCCCCAAGGATATTCCAAGCCTTCTTTACCTCTTGCGGCTCGCTCCCAAAGTTTTTCGGTGGGCAATTTTTTTTTCGCCCATTGGCAGAAGTTTGCCGCGTCATACCAAGTGACATGCGTTACCGGTTCGTTATCTTTACCTTCCGGAAAATTTACGCCTTGCCAGTTTGCAGGAGGAACGGCTCCCAGATCATCGATATATTTTTTATAGCGTCTGTAGGTGACCTCATAACGGTCAATATAGAATTCTTTGAGAAAAATTCTCTGTTGCGGAGTTTCGTCAGCATACCATGGTTTGGGGATACCCAGAGAAAGTGCCTCGGCGGCCTTGTCTTTTTTATTGGTGCCGAATAAAAAAGGGCCGGGTGGAATATAAACCATACCCCCTTCAAGGGAATGATCGTGTTCGGACTGGGCCCACCCTTCATGAGGGCATAATAAAAGGAGGGTGAACAGGATAATTGCTTTTGCCAATATGGATAAGGAGTCTCTCATGAACAATGGGCTCAGTTTGCCAAAAGATTTTCAAAGTACAGGATGTTGTCCGGGCTGGCCCAGTCTTCCGCCCCTCTTAGTTCACCGATGATATTGCCTGCCGGGTCAATCATAAAAGTGGTGGGCAGGCTGACCACTCCAAATTTGTTGCTGGCCTGTAATTGCTGGTCGAGCAGAATGGGGAAGGAAAGATTGTTGGCTTTGACAAAAGGTTCTACAATCTTTGCTCCGAACATATCGTTGGAGATGGCAAGCAGGGAAAACTTTTTTGACTTGAAACGCTGGTGCAGGGTTTCCAGTGAGGGCATTTCTATTTTGCAGGGACCGCACCAGGTGGCCCAGAAATTAACCAGAACGTATTTCCCCCTTTGATCGCTGAGGTGGACTTCCTCTCCGCTAAGAGATTTGAGGGTGAAGTCCGGTGCCGGTACGGTTTTCCCGGATTCTGCCAAGGCAAGCGTCGAAGAAAGCAGCAGCACAACACAGGCATATATCAGACGGTAAAATAATGCGGGTTTTTTCTGGAAAATCATAAAGGTTCTGTCTTGGATGGGAAAAGATCGGGGATTAAGGTACCAGGAAAAAAATATGCCCCGATGTTCCGTCAAGGGGTGCTTGGGTCAAATTGGAAAAGGAGGAATACTTATTCTACTGATTCAACGCAACGTACCATCGGGATAGCTTTTTTTAAGGCTTTTTCAATGCCCATCTTCAGGGTCATGGTGGAACTGGAGCAGGAAACGCAAGATCCCACGAGACGGAGTTTTACAACTCCGTCGGTAATGTCCACCAACTCGACGTTACCGCCGTCCTTAATGAGCATGGGTCGCACACTCTCCAGCACTTCTTCGACTTCTTCTCTCATGGTATCTCTTGCTCTTAAGATTTCCCTCTTGTACCTCGCCGGCTAAGGAAGAATAACGCAGGGGGCAACTGGTAATAGCTCATCAGGCCGAGATGACCCTTCACTCGTCAGCAAGAGTTATTGCTCATTGCCCGCCGCCGGCCACTCGTTGTCGGCCTCACGCCGACCCACTCCCGTGGACGGGAGTTAGCAATGTTTCCTTCAGCCGAGATAACCTGTTGCCAGCCAAAAAAGCCATCGCTAGTTGTCACCGGCCACTTGGCCGGTCAGCCGCCGTTTACCAGTGCTTCTTTTTTTTCGAGAAGCTGTTCTTCCGTTTCTACATGCTCAGGGTCTTTAGGGATGCAGTCGACAGGACAGACTTCCACGCATTGTGGGTCTTCATACCACCCTACACATTCCGTGCAATGTTCCCATTCAATTACAAAAATGTCATCCCCTTCTGAAATTGCTTCGTTCGGACATTCAGGTTCACAGACACCACAGTTCACGCAATCTTCATTGATGAGCAGAGCCATAAAGGATTCTCTCCCTGAAAAATATGTTGCGATAACGAACCCCGGATTTAATCCGGTGCCCGCTCAAAATTTTTTGTCTCCGGATCCCAGCTGAACAAAGCCTGCTCCCGGATTTTTTTATCATAAACGGAAACCACCAGATAGCTGGCCTCCGGATAATTCGGCTCCCCGTCAAACAATGCCATTCTCGAATCCTCTTCCGAGAAATAGGCATCATGCTCGGGATGAGAATGATAGAAAACCTTGATCGGAAGTTGTCTTAACTCGACTTCCTTTAAAATTTTCATCAACTCCTTAGGATCAATATTATATGCCGTGCGGGCATCCCGAACAAATGTTTCGGGGTCCTTTTCATGGAGCTTGTTTTGAATGTTGGTGCAACGGAAAAGGACATCGTGGTCATTTTGACCGATTTTTCCAATCACGATTCCACAACATTCAAATGGATATTCCTCAACTGCGTGACGATGAATTTCGTCCAACTGTTCTTTCGCAAGCGGGGACATATAGCATTCTGTGCCGTTTGGGATTTGTTGTCAAATAGTTTTGGGCTATTTCAGGGGTGGGTTTTGACGACCAGATCGTCATTGACGGTGATCTGGCAGGCCATGCGGAGTCTGCGGGCTTTTTGGCCAGTTTTTCCGTTTCGGTTGCATTGCGGGGTTCCACGTTTCCTGCAATAACCTGGACGGTACAGGTGGTACAAAGTCCCCGTCCCCGACAGTTCAGAATTTTGTAAATATGGTCATAAATACTGAATTTATTGCGGATTGCCGCTTGCCGAAGGTCTTCTCCAGACTCGACCTGAATGGTACGGTTTTCTCTCTCAAAATGCACTTTATACATGGCTGATGTCCGGGAAATTCAAGGTTTCCAGCACCAAAGGGAGACATATCAAACTCGAATCAGGGATATTGCCCGTCTTGAACATGTTCGCCCTCTGCGTAGGAGTGGATCATACCGGACTCAATACCCGATTCGCAATTATTTTTTCCTCCAGCTCGGCGTGGGGCCAGCACTGCATTGCCCGTAAGGCGGACGGAACACTCAAGCGCACATGATATTCTTCCTACAGCTCTCGTGCCCCGGAGGGGCAATACTTTAATGATCTCCCGATAAAGGAGCCTACCAATGGGCGACCCCTTGATCGGCAGTTGGCAGTAAAAAACCGGAACCCAAAGGTTCTGGTTCTAGCTAGTTACCACTTCACGATATGCGAATTAATCACCCCGCGATAGTCCAAAAACCGCCTGAGCCATTATATATAAGTTGGTAATTTTTAAGAATATCCCTTCCCAATATAGCAAGTAGCCCTTGCTTTGCCAAGTTACTCCCTAAAACCGGGCTTAGTTCAATGTCTTCAATTTGTGTTCCTGGGAATGAAATCTGACAGGCGTAAATACCTTGCGTTGTCCCGCCGTCAGGGTGCATTACAGGGACTCGGCTTACCTCCTTGAGGTTTAATTTTTGCAAGCCAGCAACATCAACGCCAGTGATAGACGCCCCTGTGTCGATTAAACCATATCCTGTGACCGGAGGAGGGATGGCTTTATTTTCTTTATTAAGTTTACTGGCGAGAACGTCAGGGATGGAAACTTCGATTTGCAACAAAGGGCCTTTACTCTGTAGCAACTGCGGGTCAGCTCTACCCGTTTGCTGATTAACCCATCCGCCGTTATAGACTGGTATTAATTAGGCAATTGTCCAGTGCGGGGATTTGGTGAGAAGGCTGTTGTTCAGTAATCTGCTTAACAAGAAAAGACTCTCCGCCGAATTTTGCCACACCCTCTCCATAAGCTTCTGAGAACATTGTATAACAGCCTTCAAGGACTTTATCTTTGATAAGAGCGAATTGATCCTTATTCGTTTTTAAAAGCTCGTCTTTTATTTCAGAAAAATATTCCAGCTCTGTTTTTAAGATGTCAGTCTGATCCATGATAATATTTCCTTTCGCTAATGTTGATGGTCACTAACGAGAAATCATCTTTTATTCTAGCTATATCGGGTTGATGAATGGAAATCTTTATCCGCTGATAATGTAGACCGAAATGGAATATCTCGCCACAAGCGGATTGAATTTAAAGACACCTCCCCCAACGCCCGGTTATGAGTCTTTGATACTATATGTTTTAATAATACGAATAGGGATATTGTATCCCACTTGGAAGGTTTTATCAATTCATTCCCGGCAAAAACTGACAAAAATACAGAAGACCTACTCTCAAGCAGACTGTATGATTAAAGCAACAGAATGTCAAGTATATTGTGGTATTGGATACTCGTAGGCCCAATATATAGCGGTGTATATCCAATCGTGTACATTCGCCAAAGGGATAATCCACAATCGAGGGCATGATAAAACCGCACAGAGAGATGAGCAAAAACACTATGATCATGGTGCTGGCAAGTGATAACCTCCTACCTATCTACTCCCACACAAGGTACAAACTCACTAAGTTGCTGAAGCGAAAAGCATTTCTGGACAAAAAAGGGAGGCTACTTGCCGGGGTCGTAGTAAAGGGGCAGATCTTCTCTTGACCATAAATTGGCCGAGTTTTGATAACCAAAAACCAGCCAACCCTCCCCTTACCCCGCCCTACGAAGGGAGGGGATATAAAAGCCAAAACCCCGTGTGGTCAATCACCCCGGCCCTCTTTTGTAAAGAGGGAGAAAAGGCAACCCCCCTAACCCCCCTTCTCAGGGGGGAACTGGGCAAGGGCTTGATTAAGCCGAGACAACTCTTTGCCAGCTAGATAAGTTATTGCAATTTGCGAGCGGAGGCACTCCGCTAGGAGCAGGCTTCGATTTGTATGAAACTGTGTAATTGGCCTTTGCCCCAATAGCCGTAAAAGGTGCTTCCGACTGTGGTGCAGGAGGTGGTCATGTGGACAAACTGTTTTTGTCCGTTGTCCGCTTTTAATACTCCGACTTGGGAAAACGGAGGGATGCAACCACCGCAATTGGCGCATTGTGTGGAATAGCGTTCGCACAACTTGTGCAGGCAGGGCTGGCAAATCACAGGATCGAACAGATAAATTTCTTCCCCTTTATATTCAATCACAGTGGGCACTGCGCTCACTGGGGTTTTACATTTCTGGCAAACCGGGTTCATAACAATCCAAAAAGAGTGTTGAGCGGATTTTACCTCAACCCGATTAGTTGATACAGACTTTTTTCATATTTGGAAAATCATCGAGAATCGCTCCGGCTCCCTTGATAATGCTGAGGAGAGGGTCTTCGGGAATAAAGACCCTCAAGGTGGTTTTTTCTTCGATCAGCTTATCCAGTCCGCAGATGAGGGCACCGCCTCCGGTAAGGTATATGCCATTGGAGTGAATGTCGGCGGAAAGTTCCGGAGGAATTTTTTCCAGGGCACGCATGATGACCGTGACGATGGTGGTCAGCGGTTCTTTGAGCACTTCGCGAATTTCATCATCGCCGATGGTGATGGACATGGGAATACCGGTTTTAACATTCAATCCTCTGACTTCGGTTGTCATGGTTCCCGCTTGCGGAAACGCACTGCCGATTTCCTTTTTGGTGCGTTCGCCTTCGAACACTCCGATATTAAGATGGTGCTGAAGCCGCATATAGCGGACGATGGACTCGTCGATTTCGTCTCCGGCGACGCGTACAGATTCGCCGTAGGCGGTGGCGGACAGGGATATGACTGCGACATCAGTGGTGCCGCCGCCGATATCGATAACCATGTTTCCTTCAGGCCGGTGTACGGGAATGCCAACGCCGATTGCGGCGGCCATGGGTTCTTCCACGAGATGGACTTCCCGGATTCCCGCCATGAGGGAAGCATCGATCACCGCTTTCTTTTCCACCTGGGTGATGCAGGTCGGTACGCCGACAACCATACGGGGTTTAAGGAACCGATGTTGGCTCAGAACTTTTTTAATAAAATACTGAATCATCCGGTTGGTCACATCAAAGTCGGCGATGACACCGTCTTTCATAGGCCGGATGGTGTTGACCCGGGAATGGGTGCGGCCATACATTTTTTTTGCTTCTGTCCCAACCGCTTCCACCGAGTTGTCCTCCACGTTTAGTGCGACTACGGAGGGTTCGTTCAGCACGATTCCTTTTTCGGTAATGTAAACCAGGGTGTTTGCCGTGCCCAGATCCATAGCCAGATCGGTGGAGAACAAGCTGAAAATGCTATTGAATAGTTTTGTTATCATACAATCGCCGTCGTTTTCCGGGTTGGCCGGTTACGCGAAAGGTTGATGAAGCTGAACAGTTCTTTCCCCTCTTCGGGATAGGCGGAAAGTCCCCATAGAGTCCGGGCTTTCATGGAATCTCCGTTGACATAGAGCGGATTGTATTCAAGCAGGCGTTTCAGTTTTGATCTCAAGAGCCCCGCATCTTTTTGGCTGCGATCCATAAGCAAGATTAAAAAACAGGTTTCCGATTCAGGAATGGTGCCGGGTTTAATTTCATTGACCCGCACGGCCTGGCAGTCGATGATTTTTTTCTCTCCGGTCGAGGGGGCACTCGAAAAGAGACTCGTAAAATATCTCCATCGATGGCGGTTCTCTTCACAGAAAAAAACCAAACCGTTGGTCGACATTTCCTGAATAGTGGTTTTGTGAGGCTTGTAAAAAAACTCTTTCTCCCGTTCGATTTCCAGCTGCCCGGCAATTTTGATCTTTGCTCCTTTGCCCTTTCTTTTTCCAAGATCAGCGTCATATTTTGACCGGATCAACTCATCCAGGTTTTCTCTAATCTTAAGAAGGTCTTCAGTCGGAAGGCTCCCGAGAGAAACCATGATTTTCTCTATCATGGTGCAACAATCGGGGGTGATTCAGGTGAACTAGAAACGTTTGAGAAGAGCCCGAAAACCCTGTTTTCGGCCTTTGAAAATCATCTTATAGTGAGGGGAGATGGCTGTCAATCATTTTAAAATCAATCTGCTCAATATTTTACGGGAGATTTGCCGACAAATGAAATCGCTTGACAGGGATGATGCTCGTTTATATACTCCCCTCCTCTTATGAGGATAAGAAATCGTTCTGGATATTGCAGTGAGGGCAGAGAACCTCTGCAGGTAATAAGCCATGTTTTTTCTGGCTGGCAAAAGTTACTTCGGCTCAACGAGTCTATGCCCGTTGGACCCTTGCCGTACCCCTTCGGGGGAAGGCAAAGGTTAAATATCACAAGTGGGCGGGTAGCTCAGCTGGGAGAGCACCGGCCTTACAAGCCGGGGGTCACAGGTTCGAGCCCTGTTCCGCCTACCATTCGCAAAACGACTGCGGGGTCGTAGTTCAGTTGGTTAGAACGCCGGCCTGTCACGCCGGAGGTCGCGAGTTCGAGTCTCGTCGACCCCGCCATTTTTATTCAGGGCCAGATTCTCTGGCCTTTTTTTCTATCAGGAAATGATGTTCAGTAGATTGCCGGTGGTGATACTGGATGGATTGAACCGGTTTGCCACCCGTCTGGCGAAAGGATTCGAATCATCCGAATCGTTGCCGCTTTCAGATTTGCTTTTGGACTCTCGGATTTCTTCCACGGATGAGGGAGTGTTTTCGGATTCTGTAGCCTCTTCATTTTCTTCAGCTTTTTCAGCCTTGACTTCCTGTCTTGCCTGGTTCTCCAACTGCGCCGCCTGGGCGGCTGCCTGCTGGTCTTGTGCGGAGGGGTCACTTGGGGCCAGGGCGGCCCGCTTTATAGTCTGGGCCTTGCGAACTGTCGCTTCGGGGTCTCCGGCAATCGGTGATGCGTCAATGGAAACTTTTCCTCCCGCCGCATATTGCCGTCCATCGGGTCCAGTTTGGAACTCAAACGTCGGAGCACTGTTGGCATAGAGAGCTTTGCATAACCTCTAGATTCTTCACTTCGTTCAGAATGACATTTTAAAGCCTCTAACTTGTCATTCTGATGGGCCTTTGGCGAAGAAGGGTCTCGCCTTTTCAATGCGAATCAAATTGCGCAAAGTTCGCTTCTTCCATTCAGCCCTGAGGGTTGACATACGTTATGCTTAATGATATATAACGATGGATACGTTATATATTTAAGAATATAGTGAGGTGGGTGATGGCAATAAAGAAGGGGTTGGGTATTTGGATGGTGCTGTGGTTTCTGGGCTTGCCTCAAACGGGCTGGTCGGAAGGAGCGGGAGAGTCGGAAAAGGTGCATGTCGCGGTCGCGTCCAATTTTTTAAATCCGCTCAAAGAAATTGCCCAACACTTCAAACAGGATACGGGAAACACACTGATCCTGATTTCCGGGTCGACCGGCAAGTTGTACGCCCAGGCCCGGCATGGCGCTCCCTTTGATATTCTGCTGGCGGCGGATGAAAATAGACCGGCTCTGTTGGAGCGGGAGGGCGTGGGCGTAAAAGGTACACGGTTCACTTATGCCGTCGGGGCCTTGGTGTTATGGAGTTTGGACCCGGATAAAGTGCAGGGAGAGGAATCTTTAACTCAAATGGACAAGGGCAAACTGGCGATTGCCAACCCGAAAACCGCTCCCTATGGCAGGGCAGCCAAGCAGACTCTTGAACGGTTGGGCCTCTGGCAAAAACTGCGGCCGTTTTTAGTTCGGGGGGAAAATATTGCCCAGACCCTCCAGTTTGTCGCCACCGGAAACGCTGCGCTTGGGTTTATCGCTAAATCACAGGTCGAAGACCCACGCTTCAAGCTTAAGGGAAGTCGGTGGGAGATACCGGCCGATCACCATGAGCCGGTTTTACAGCAGGCAATTTTGTTAAAGCCGGGGCTTTCTAATTCTTCGGCGAAACAATTTTTAAAATTTCTAAAGGGGCAAGTATCA
Source organism: Nitrospinales bacterium (assembly GCA_965249625.1). Lineage (GTDB taxonomy): Bacteria > Nitrospinota > Nitrospinia > Nitrospinales > VA-1 > LS-NOB. Next base: position 201,152 of record OZ252246.1, read on the forward strand.
AAGAAAATTATTCAGTCATACGGTTATCGTTTTTTAGAGGAATGAAGAAATGGATTTTTCCCTGATTGATGCGGAACCCATTTTGCTCACTTTGCAATTAGCGGGAGTGACGGTGGTGATTCTTTTAGCTTTGGGCACTCCGATAGCGTGGTGGCTGGCGCAGACCCGATCCTGTTCCCGGGTGGTGGTGGAAGCAGTGGTGGCTTTACCCCTGGTTCTGCCGCCTACGGTGTTGGGTTTTTATCTGTTGATCTTATTTGGACCGCATGGCTGGGTGGGCGGCCCGGTTCAGGCTTTAACGGGTTCGGCGCTGTCTTTTTCATTTGCCGGGCTGGTCGTCGCTTCCACCCTTTATTCCCTGCCGTTTGTGGTGCAACCGCTTCACAGTACTTTCGAATCCATTGGAAAAGTTCCTATGGAAACCGCACAGTCTTTGGGCGCTTCTCGACTGGACGCTTTTTTTTCGGTCATCACTCCTCTGGCCCGGCGGGGTTACCTGACAGCTGTGGTATTGGGATTCGCCCACACCCTTGGAGAATTTGGCGTGGTGTTGATGGTGGGCGGCAATATTCCCGGCAAGACCAAAGTGATTTCTATAGAAATTTATGACCGGGTTGAAGTTCTTGAATACGCTCAGGCGCATATCCTTTCAGCCGGACTCCTCATATTCTCGTTTCTGGTTCTGGTGATGGTTTATTCCATCAACCGGAGATTCCCGGTGCAGGTGACATGAGGGTATTTCTAAAAATTGTTTTTGGCCATGAGTGGCCCTTGGAATAAGAGCCTGCGAGTGGCCTTAGAGAAAATTACCGAATAAATAGAGATTCCCATGAAAAATTTATTAACAGCAAAATTTAAAATGGATTATGCAGGATTTAATCTGGATGTTGATCTGAACCTCCCTGCCAAGGGTGTTACCGTGGTGTTCGGTCCTTCCGGGTCCGGCAAAACCACCTTGTTGCGTTGCCTGTCCGGACTGGAAAGGGCTCCTTCAGGATATCTGAAGTTGGCCGGACAGGTTTGGCAGGATGAAGAAATTTTCCTTCCCATCCAGGAGAGAAAGGTTGGCCTGGTGTTTCAGGAGTCGAGGTTGTTTCCCCATTTGAATATTCAGGAAAACCTGCTATATGGTTATCAACGCACCCTGCCTGCGGAGCGCAATCTCCATCTGGATGAAGTGGTGCAAGTGCTGGATCTTGATGCTTTGTTAAAACGCACTCCGGAAAAATTGTCGGGAGGGGAACGGCAAAGGGTATCGATTGGTCGCACTCTGCTCACCAGCCCGAAACTATTGCTCATGGATGAACCTTTGGCTTCGCTGGATATGCAACTCAAAGCAGAGATCATCCCCTTTATTAAAAGAATAGAAGATGAGTTTAAGACGCCTATCATCTATGTCACACATTCAATGAATGAGGTTCTCCAACTTGTGGACACCATGGTGATTTTAAAATCAGGAAAAGTGGTGAACTTCGGGCCGGTGGAGAAGGTTTTCTCGGATGTCCGGTTGCGGGAAGCGGTGGGGGATGAGCAGTTGGGAGCGGTGCTTGAAACATCGGTCGCGGAACACGATGAGGAATTCGGGCTCACCCGATTGGATTTTATGGGGCAGGCTCTCAATGTTCCCAGACAAAATATTCCCGTGGGGCAAAGCTTAAGGGTGCACATCCATTCCAAAGACGTGAGCCTTTCGACCGCACCACCAGCGGGAGCCACCAGTGTGCTGAATATTTTAAAAGCCAAGGTCGAAAAAGTTGGGATTCTTGATCCCAAAGGATATTCTGTCGACATTGAGCTGGATGCGGGTCGGCCGATTTTAGCGACGATCACGAGAAAATCTCTTGCCAATTTAAACCTCAAACCGGGACAACCGGTCTTTGCCCACATCAAAGCCATCAAAATGGTTCATGAAAGCGACAATTTTTAGAGAGCGAAATAAAACTAAAAATAAAAATGTCTAAAACTATTGCCGGCCAAATTTTTATTGCTCTGTTCGTTTTTTGGATCGCGTCCGGGTCACTTGCTTATGGCGCAGATTATGAACAAAGACTGCCGGCTCTGGAAGAGAAATATGAATCCAGGCTCGCGGTTTTGGATGTTCTCAAAAGGTTTTCCTGGAAAGGCGATTTCCGTTTTCGATATCAAGTTGACAAGAGGGATCAAACTGCAGGAAAAACACTGGACCATAGTCGTTGGCGCATTCGTTTTCGTCTGGGTTCCACAATTCACCTGTACGAGGATCTGGATATAGGATTTCGCATGGTGACTGGGGGTGTTGGTAGTCAGACTTCTGCCAACATAACATTGGATGGGGGGTTCGGAAATAAATCTCTGAGTATTGACCGTGCTTTTTTCAAATGGAACCCAAAACCGTTTACTTTAGAGGGTGGCAAGTTCCCACCGCCTTTTATGAAATCGGAGTTGATCTGGGATAGTGATGTCAATGTAGAAGGGGTCAGCGAGCAGTTTTCCCATAAAATCGGCAGCACTCACTTGAAACTTATAGTGGGTCAGTTCATCGTTAACGAGACCAATCCCGGTGACGATATCAAACTGTTTGCCTATCAGGGAGTTCTCCAGCAACAAACAGGTTTTGGTAAATTTGATGTTGCTCTGGCTTACTACGACTACGCAGATCATGAAGACCCGGGTTCTGCTCCAACCGGAGCGGTGTCTAACGACACGCTTTCGGAAGTCAAGGTGGTCAATCTCATAGGCCAGTGGTCTGAGTCTGTATATGGCAAGCCACTCAGGGTTTTTGGCGAATACGCGAAAAATACGGGGTCTCTGGCACCCGGTCAACCTGATTTAGACACGGCCTGGCAGGCTGGGTTTGCTTATGGGAAGTCAGGGCAAAAATTTGCCGATTGGGATTTGAGATTGATTTACCGTCTGGTCCAAATCGAAGCGGTGCTGGATGCTTTGGCGGATTCCGATTTTCACAGTGGATTGAACAATTCTCGCGGTTTCGAAGTGGGAGCAGGGCTGGGATTACGAAAAGGAATAAAACTGGCTCTTACTTATTTCAATACTCAGGAAGAAAGGGGTCCCAGGGACAAAAAGGAAACCTTAGAGTTGGATTTGATGTTTAAATTCTAGCAGCCCGCTAGTTTAAATCCCTGATGGCGCGGATGCCACCATTTTGGCAGGTGCTGAGGTTGCGCCAGAATGCGTTGCCCGTTACAAAATAAGCCGTGCGGGCACAGCAATCCTCCAGATCATTTTCATTGTATTCTGCCGACCAATACCAATAGGCCGCGCCATCGGCAAATTGTTTCGACAGAGCCAAAAGCTCTTCTTGATTGTGGTCCCAAGACATATTGTTTTCCTTGGTGTCATCATAAATCATTCCATATTCCCCGACCAGGGGCAACCTCCAGTCGGTGTACCCTCCGGTTGCAAGATTTTCGACATAGTCCTTTGCTTTGTACCAGTTTAAAGCTTTGTACCAGTTCAAACATTTTCCGAGATCGGCATAACTGTCTTTTCTGGTCCACATCAACTGAGTCCTGACTTCAGTCAGGGTTCCATCGTTATTGTCGATGAGATGGACCCTGGACTTTGGCGGTGGCATCCAGGCGGGAGCCTCATAAGGTTTTTGCTCTGCCCAGACAAACACCGTGTACAGCATGAGTGCGGCAGCAAGAAAAATTGCGCTGATTGGTTTCTTCATTAGTTTTCACTTTCACGGAGGGTTTTTAGCGGTTTATCGCGAATCACATCCAGACTGCTCAAAATTCCGGTGGCCACCGTGATCAAAACCGCGAACCAAAATGCCCAGACCATCGTGACAGGCTGGATGTGCCAGTCAGATTTGATCATATATTTCATCACGGCCCAGGAAAGCCCCTGCGCCAACCCGATACCGACCAGTGCTGAAATAACTCCCAGTGTGGCGTATTCGATTCCCAGAATGGAGGCGACAACCTTGCGCCGGGCTCCCAATATTTTCAGCACCGCAGATTCCCTCAGGCGTCGGTACTTGGTAGACGCGATGGAGCCAGACAGGATGAAAAGTCCTGCCGCGATGGCGAATCCCGACATGAAATCAACAAGGGTGGTCAGTCTGGATACGGTAGCCTTGATGGTGCTGACAATATCGCGGGTACTCAAGGCGGTGATGTTGGGCAAGGCTGCGACGACGGCATGTTGCAGTTCCAGTTCTTTAGAGTCGGGCACATTGACTGTGGCCACATAGGTGAGCGGCACACCTTGCAATGCTCCGGGCGAATAGATCATATAAAAATTCGTGCGCATATTACGCCAGTTCACCTTGCGGATGCTGGTCACCGTAGCGGTAATGGGAATGCCCTGGATATCGATGGTGAGTTGCGATCCGATTTTGGCGCCCAATCTTTTTGCCGCATCCTTTTCCAGGGAGACCTCGGCGTTTTTGCCTTCGTCCCACCACTTCCCTTCGATGACTGCATTGTCCTTCGGCGGCGGCCCGGCCATATAGGTTAAAACGAACTCGCGGTTGATGAACCATTCTTCCCGCCTCTTATCTTTATATTCCCATTGCGCGATCAATTTTTCATCAATGCTGACCAGACGCGAACGCACCAGTGGTGTGAGGGTACGCTCTGCTTTGGGTGCGACCCGGTCAAGCACTTCGGTGAAGGTCTGTTTTTGATCGTGCTGGATATCGATGAAAAAATAATTTGGCGGGCGCACCTCGGTGTTCTTGTTCAGCATTGCCAGCATATCCATCTGCACCAGACGGACAGTGAGTATCAGCATGATGCCCATGCCGAGACAGGTGATGATGGCGGTGGCCTGGTTGTTGGGCCGCCGGAGATTGGACATGCCATAACGGCGGGTCATGGAGCCGGACTGCGGCAACGCTTTTAAAAGTTTTAAAAGAAAAATGGACGCCAGTGCCAGCACACCTGCTGAAATCACCAGCGCAGACAGAAATATCAAGCCGCGTTTAATGGACCCCGCCTGCCAGCAAATCATCGCCGCAAGGCCAAATCCTGGTGTCAAAGAAGCCAGCCAGCCTTGCCATCCCCCTGCAGATTCTTCCTCCTCAAAATTTCTGCGGAACAGGCGCAGAGGCCGGGTTTTCACGGCGCGGATCAAAGGCCACAGGCAAAACAAAAGCGTGGTGGCACAACCCAGAAGAAGCGATTGCAAAGCCGGAACCCAATAGAAGACCGGGTCCAGCTTTAAGTTGATCAGTCCTTCCATTTTTGATGGCAGCAAAAACGTCAGCGCAAAGCCGAGGCTCACACCTAAAAGACTACCGGCAAGACCGACCAGCATGGATTGAAGGAGATAAACTTTGAACAAAGTTTTAGACGATGCACCCAGGCAATTCAAGATCGCCAGCGTGTCAAGTTTCTGTGCCATGAAGGTGCGGACGATCATGGCGACGCCGATTCCCCCCATGAGAAGGGCGATGACCCCCAGCGCGCCAAGGTAGTGGCCCATGCGCTCTATGGCACTGGATAAAGAGGACTGCATGTCCTTATAGGTGCGGACAGAAATCGACTTGTCTGTCAAGCCCCGCTCCAGAAGTACCTGGGCTTTTTCCAGATCAAAACTATGGGGCAGTTGTATAAGAGTCCTGTGCTTAATCCGGCTGCCCGACTGGACCAATCCGGACTCATCCAAAGAAACGCGGGAAATAAATACCCGTGGGCCGAGACTGAAGGCTCTTGAAATGCGATCCGGTTCTGAGAGTGCCACGCCGTTGATACGCACTTTGATTTTCCCCAGAAAAAAGTGCTCACCTTGTTTTAATCCGGTTTTTAACAGAAAGGAAGGCTCCACCACTGCGCCGCCATGGGTCAATAACTCCTGCAACGGTCTTTCCGGGTTGCTTTTGAATTCTCCATAGAAGGGATATTGTGGGCCGGTGAGCGGGATGGCCTTGAGTTCGGTAATCAGGGAAGCCGCTCCTGTCTTTGGATTTTTAAACTGAGCCATGCCGTGCAGTTCTTTGATGAAAAGGAATTCGGTTTCTGGCGGTAAAACTTTTTTCTGGTGGTCAAGGTCTTCCTGACTCTGTTCCCAGCTTCCCTTAATGGCGAGGTCGGCTGATAGGAGCCCCTTGGCCTGGCTCTGTATGGTTTCGCCCACCAGGTTGGAAAAACTTTTCACCGTCATCACTGCGCCGACACCGATGGCGATGCAGAGAATAAAAAAAAGCATTCTGTGCCATGCGCCGCGCAATTCGGCGAGCACCAATAGGAAAAGCTGCCGAAGATTTAATTGCGAAGTTTTCATGGGTTCATTTGATCCGAGATGATCTGTCCATCTGCCAGGATCAGGATGCGTTCGGAGCGTTCAGCGACATGGAGTTCGTGTGTCACCAGAATGATGGTGGCCTGTTTCACTCGATGCAGTTCGAGAATGAGTTCGATGATATGGTCGCTGTTTTTGGAGTCGAGATTGCCTGTAGGTTCATCGGCGAGAATGATATCCGGTTCGTTGACAAAAGCGCGAGCCAAAGAAAGACGTTGCTGTTCCCCGCCGGAGAGCTGGGCAGGATAATGATGCAGCCGGTCGCTCAGGCCCACGGTGCCCAAAAGGTCGTTGGCTTTTTTTGTCGCGCCGGGGGTGTTGTTCAGTTCGGCCGAGAGCACAACGTTTTCCAGTGCTGTCAAAGTAGGGATGAGGTGGAAGTTCTGGAAGATGAAGCCAAACCTTTTTCCGCGCAGGAGCGCGAGTTCATCCTCATCGAGTTTCATGATATCCTGCCCGTCGATCAAAATTTGGCCGTTGGTGGAGGTGTCCAGTCCGGCGATCAGGCTGAGCAGGGTGGTTTTCCCACTTCCCGACTCGCCGGTGACGGCTAAAAACTGACCAGTGGGAATGGTGAGATCGATGGATTTTAGAATTTCGACATCATGTCCGCCGCCGTGCAGGGTTTTTACCAAACCGGTAATTTCAATCATACCACTAGCCGTGGGGGCAGATAGCATTGGCCCGTAAAGCCGAGAGAGCGTTTGCCCACCAGATAAAGATAGTGCTCATTGAGTCCAGCGTTATGCGGAATAAAGGTCGTTTGATGTCGCATGATTAGAAGTCTCTTAAGTTTATGTATATTGTAGTATAAAAAGGTGTTCATGCTTTTGTTAAATTTTAAACATATTACCCGGTTATTTTTGTTGCTCGGAGCACTTTGTGTGCTGTTTCCCGCACCGGTTTTGTCGAAGGAGAAGGCTGTGGTTTTAGCGTTTGGAGACAGTTTGACGGCAGGGCATGGCGTGAAGGAGGAAGAAAGCTATCCCTCCAGATTGCAAGTGAAGATTGCCTCTGCCGGGTTCCCGCATAAAGTGGTCAATGCCGGGGTGAATGGAGACACGACCGCCGGTGGGGTACGGCGCATCCGCTGGCTGATGAAGCATGAGCCGGAAATTGTGATCCTGGCGCTTGGTGCCAATGATGGTTTGCGCGGACTCTCTGTCGAGGAAATGCGGCGCAACCTGGAAACCATGATCGGAATCTGCCGGGAACATAACGCCCGGATACTGCTTGCCGGGATGAAGGCCCTTCCTAACTATGGCGAAGATTATATGCGGAAATTTGAAACAGTCTTCTCCGAACTTGCTCAAAAACACGGGTTGATTTTTTTGCCATTTTTACTGGAAGGGGTCGCAGGGGTGCGTGAGCACACTCAGCCTGACGGTTTGCATCCTGTCGCCTCGGGTTACAGTATCGTCACCGATCTTGTCTGGCAAAAACTGCAACCGATGCTTGCGGCGAGTCGCCGCGGGCGTGGTAACTTTCCTTAGCTTTCGTGCCCCGCAGGGGTGCAATGAGCAATGGCTTGATAGGGCGTTGCAATTGTGTTGGCGGCTTAGAAGTGATAGCTCTTTGCCTCCCACGCTAGTGGGCAATCCATTGCATGAGCGTTTCATAGCAAGAGCCGGATTCCAGGACGGTCAGGGCCTGGTCAAATCCTTCCTGCGCGGTGGCAAACAATCCTGACAGGTGAGTCAGTGTTCCCGCCTGACTGGCGATTTGCAGGCTTGCCGGTCCCTTTCCTGTTTTCAATGCTTCTTCTCCCATCTTCACCAGGGTTTCAGGATTGGATTCGATCGACTTTAATTCTTCATGGGCCCCGGCGATGCGTTGTGCTGTTTCTTCAGTGTACAGGGTTTTGAGGGACAGGTTTTTTTGTTGCGTGGTCTTTTCCTGAATGAACATTTTTGCTTCTTTGTGAACGCCAAACAGGGTGGTGCCTTCCATTCCATTTCCGATGATCACTTTATCGAACTGGCTGAGCTTTGCGATTTCGGTGAGCGCTATTTCATAGCCTTTGTGGAAATAGGTGGTGGCGAGAATATTCTGCCGGGCCTTGACCGGCATCAGAATTTTTTCCAAAGTGGCCAGCATCGGGCGTTTGACAATTTCAGTCCGTAAAGACCTTAAAGCTTCCAATTGTGGCAGAGTGTTTGTGGTGCTGAGATAACTGAAGCGATACTTTTCCAGCAACGCCATGCGTTGCTCTCCCTCGTCCACTCCATAATGTTTCTGTAAAATTTGCTCAAAGGTGATGCCAAATTTTGGGGGTAATGGCAATGCCGAATGACCATAAACCGGCAGGCCGAGTTGGGCAGTGACCGGAATAGCGTAAAAACCGAAATAGGGCGTGCGCAGGAACCCATCAAAGGGATCGGCGATTTGCAGCAGCCGGTCGAGGTCTATCGTGACCGGAGAAACGCGGTTTTGCATGGCTCGCCAATAACCGATATTTTCAGGCACGGTTTCCAGTTTCATGCGTGCGGCAATGAGAAAGACCCCGGCGCGGACTTTTGAAACCCGATCATCGAGAATCAGGCTCAGAGCATCTTCGGCTTCCTCTTCGGTCAGGTCTTTACTCAAACGGGGACCCGCGGCAATTTTTTTCAGGTAGTCCTTCATTCTTGTTTCGGATTCCGGCATTTTTTACGGTTTCCTTTCTAAGGTCTGGTAATTAGGGTATGATAGTAACCTCTAAAGAGAACTCTAACAATTGGCATTTTATTAGCCATTGCTTGTTTACCCCTTCGGGGCACGAAGGCGTAGGAAAAATATCACACCCGCCGGGCGTGGCCCGGGCAATTTTTTTCTGGTGTTTATGCAGGTTTCTTATTCATCTGAATCGACTCTCGACTCAACTCTTTCCCGCAACGACTTGCGAGTGCTTCTGGTTTACCCTGATATGTAGGCATAGGCTCAAAAACCATGTAGGGTTATTGTTAGTAATAGGACAGGAGGGAAGTTATGAGTTACACGCCCATAAAAACGTTACCTGCTCAAGACGAAATATCAACTCTGCGTTCTACCGAATTGGAATCACTCAGCACCATATGGCTTGAGAGAAAAAACGAACTTGAAAATTCAGGTGAATATCAGCAATTCATAAAAAAAATGCAAAGAGAGTGGGCAATTGAAACGGGCATACTCGAGAGGCTATATACTTGGGATAGGGGTGTAACAGAAGTTCTTATTGAGCAAGGTGTGGATTCTTCAATAATTCATCGCAGTGGTGGCTTAGGGAGAAATGAAGCTGAAAATATTGCAAAATTAATCAGGGATCAAGAGAATATTGTAGAAAGCCTGTTTTCTTTTGTTAAGGGTGAACAACTGTTTTCAGAGTATTATATAAAATCAATGCACGAGCAGTTTACCGCGCATCAAGATTATACAGAGGCAGTTACTCCTGATGGCAGGATAACAGAGATACCTCTTCTCAAAGGCAAATATAAGGAACAGCCGAATAATCCAAGAAGGCCAGATGGAGAGGTGCACGAGTATTGTCCTCCCGAACTCGTAATTGATGAAATGGAAAAACTGGTTAAAATATATGCCGAGTGCAAAAGTTCAACGCCTCCTGAAGTATTGTCAGCATGGGTTCACCACCGATTTACTCAAATCCATCCATTCCAGGATGGTAATGGACGAATTGCCAGGGCAATTGCGTCACTAGTATTTTTGAGGGAGGGGTTATTTCCTCTTGTTATTCGAGAGTCCGATAGAAAAAACTATATTGCGGCTTTGGAGAATGCTGATGATGGGGATATTCATCCACTTATAAAGCTTTTTTCAAAACGCCAACGCGATTCAATACTAGCCGCATTAGGAATTCAGCAACAAGTTGAACAAGCCAAGCACTCAAAGCAAATAATCTCAAGTGCTTTAGCCTTGTTAGTTGCAAAATCTACAGCAAAGCAAGAACAACTATCCTTGGTATATGAGGTCGCCAATAAACTTCAGGATATTGTGGAGAAGAAGCTTGCTGAATTACAAAGTGCTCTCAATCCGGAATTAATGAAAATAGAAACGCATGGTCAAAATAAATTCAAGGCTAGTATCAAACAGGCAAAAAATGGTGAGAAAGATTCCTATTACTATCAGAGACAAATCTATGACATTGCAAAAATACATGATTACTATGCGAATCTAGATCGTTACAAATCATGGACCAGGTTAGTTATATATACTGGCAAAATATTTGAAATCGTATTTAGTGTTCACGGGCATGGACGTGGTGACAACGGCGTAATGGTTGTTACTGGATGCACATTTGAAAAAATACCTTCAGAAGACAGCGGATCAGGAACCGAGCCCACAAATACCAAACCTTGTAGCCAAGAAATATTCCAGTTTAACTATTTAGAAAGTGAAGAGAATACAATCAAGCGGTTTAATGATTGGGTCGATGACTCTACAACTATCGCACTTGCGGAATGGCAACAAACAATCACATAGCAAACGTTTGCACTCGGACAAAATAAAGAAGCACCGCTTTTCTATGCAACTTTATCTTAACCGGGAAACCGTGACTCTTTCATTTTGACAGGCCTTAATCTGTAAACGCTTTTCGTTGCTAATCCATTTTTTTACATCTGAAAGAATCTGAATTCCGTTTCAATCATCGCCATGATAATTTATACCTTGTTCTGCTTAAATTATTGTGGTTAAATCCGCTTTGACTCCATAAGACCCTTGGCAATTTATGAGCCATTGCCTTATTCCCACCGGGTGCGGGGCAACTTTTCATTTGCTTTCATGCCCTTGAGGTGTATGGTTCAAACAACTTTTTTTTCTGGTGTTTATGCAGGTTTCTTATTCATCTGAATCGACTCTCGACTCAACTCTTTCCCGCAACGACTTGCGAGTGCTTCTGGTCTACCCCAACACGCGCGATGTGGCGATGGCCAATTTGGGTTTCCAGCAGGTTTATTCTCTGTTGAACCAGATTGAAGGGGTGGCGTGCGACCGTTTTGCCATGCCTGTTGGGTGGAAGCCGGAAACGCAGTCTCTGGAACGCGAGGCGTTGCGCTCAATGGATTTGAAAATGCACCCGCTTGAGTTCGATGTCATCGCCTTTTCGATTTCGTTTGAGCCCGACTACCTGAACGCGGTGTTGGTCTTGAAATACTTCGGCATTCCGCTGGACCGGGATGAGCGGGACGCATCGCTTCCGATGATCACCGCAGGGGGATCGGCGGTATTCATCAACCCTGAACCGTTGGCGGAGTGCATGGATGTCCTGTTCATCGGCGAGGGAGAGGGTATGGCCGAGCAGTTTTTCGGATTGCTCTGTGATAATGAGGACCGGGATCAGTTTTTTGAGCGTGCCGTTTCCATCCCTGGAATTTATTTGCCGCAACATTACCGCCCCAAAATGGAGGCAGGCCTGCAAGTCGGAGTTTCGGCGTTGGAGGGAGCCCCTTCCCGTATTATTCGACATTGGGTGGAACAGGAAGAGTCGCTTTGTACGCACTCGGTTCTGCACGATGGAGATTCCACTTTTAAAGATATGGCATTGATGGAGGTCACAAGGGGATGCATTTGGGCCTGCCGGTTCTGTACGGCGGGTTTCATATACCGTCCTCCGCGTCTCCCAAATCTAGAGAAAACTTATAGTTCGATGGAGTCTGTGCTCAATGGACTTGGAAAATCGGCGAAGACGATTGGCCTGGTTGGTCCGTCGGTGACCGACCATCCGGACCTTCCGGCGTTGGCGCGGAAAATTACCGAACAGGGCAAGAAGCTTTCGTTCTCTTCTTTGCGGATGGAAACGCTCACCGATGAGTTGGTAGATCTGATCCTGCAAAGCGGACAGAAAACTCTGACGGTGGCGGTGGATGGTCCATCCGAAAGAATGCGCGATGTTATCAATAAAGCCGCGACCGATGATTTCATCGTCGAGAAATGCCGGTTCCTGACCCGAAAAGGCATCCTGCATTTAAAAATCTACTCCATTATAGGGTTGCCTCACGAAACTGAGGAAGACATTGATCAGTTCATTCGACTAGTCGAGCGGGTGCAGGAGGGTTATGTCGAAGAATGCCGTACGCTTGGGCGCATTGGTCGGGTGACGATCAGCCTGAGTCCGTTAGTGCCCAAACCGGGAACTCCTTTTCAGTGGCACCCGATGGAGACTGTGAAGAGCTTGAAGAAAAAGTTTGCCCGGGTGAGAAAGGCTCTTGGTAAATTGCCGCATCTTAAAATGAGTTTTGGTTCTCCCAACGAAGCCTACCTGCAAACCTATTTGTCGCGGGGAGATCGGAATACACAGGCTTTTTTCAAAACTTACCTGAATAACGGTCACGATGCCAAGAGCGCGTTGAAGGAACACCCCGTCGATCAGTATGTCTACCGGCAATATAAAAAGGACGATTACCTTCCCTGGGATATTATTGATCACGGTTACCGCGAAAACTTCCTGTGGGAGGACTACCAGAGGGGATTGAACGCGGCGCATACTCCTGTCTGCGACACCGCGATCTGCCACATCTGCGGCCTCTGCTAACCGGCGGGCCGCCGGTGGCAATGAGGCGGTGACGCTGACGCGACCGCCGGAGGCGTGGAGCTTATTGGCCCCCCACGCTAGTGGGTCCTGCGAAGGGCTTTCCATGCCAGTAGTCCCAATGCGTACATGTTCATGAATGAAACGAGCAGGATCAGGAATAGCTCCAGTTGATCCAGCAGGGAAAAAATCACCAGCATCACGTTGTTGGTGCATAAGCATAAAGGGCTGATCCAGGCCAGAAATTTCCGGTCGGAATACCAGGCTTCATCATTATTAGAAATCCGCGCGAAGCTTCGGAACAATGTGTCCAGCTTTTTCACCGCTTTATCCTGCCAGCCGTAAACCCGGACAAACAGAGTTTGCAGTCTAAGGTCCCAAGGGTCTGTCTGGCTTTCTTCTACCCTGTGCCTGTCTTCTTCCGTTATGGTTTCATCCACCCTGTTCTTTTCATAGGAACCCACCCGGGACGTGTAATTGACAAGATAAAAAACAAAAAAAGTGCTTTGCAGAAAGCAAGCCACCAGTCCAAGCAATCCCAGAACCCAGTACTCCGGCATTGCTGTTGTTCGGACCAGCTGCACGGTTACCGCAATATAAACCAGAACCGTGACCAGAAAATCGGTGAGCGAGTCGAGAAACCTGCCGAACCGCGATGTTGTGCCCCGCACCCGGGCAAGGTTGCCATCCACATTATCGAGCAGCACTTTTCCGTAGAGAAAAATTGCGCCCCACACCAAAGCGTCAGGAATTCCTGAAATATAAAATCCGGCTGATGCCAGACCGAAAGCCAGGGAGAGAAAGGTGATCTGGTTTGGCGTCACCGATGTGGGATATAGCAGGCGAATAACCCAACGGTTCATGCAATACCAGATTTCGTTCACATCAAAGAACCGCGCCCCGGCTGGAAGCTTGTTCATTTTTTCAATATTAAAAGTCATTGGAGAAGAATATCACAGCCCCATGGCGGCTAGTCGGGCTAAGGGTCGGGTAAATCTTGTTTAAGAGCTTTTTCGTAGCCGACCAGTTCGACATAGCCTTTTCCCGACACCGGTTTTCCTTGCAGTTTGCCTTTTATGGAGACGCTTCCCTCCCAATAGGAACCGGATATGGAGCGCAGGTCATAAAGTTCCTGATCTGAAAAATCGGGCGTGATGTGGAGTTCCCCTTCGGGCAGGGTGAGCGTCCAGCTAGCGGGGTAGGTGGCTTGGGTGTGGGGACTGGTCCAGAACTTTTTGGCAGTGATGGAAAACTCGTGATGGAGAATGTGGCGTGACTGCCCATCGGGCGATATCAGAGTTCCGCTGGAATGGGAATCTTTGCTGCCGTTTTTGTCGCGCAACTGGTAAAGCATGAGTTCGGTCTGATTGCTGAGTTTTATGGAAAACCAGTCCCAGCCGACAAGGTTGTCGTTCAACTGGTTGCTGGAAAACTCATGGTCCATCCAACTGGTTCCTTTTACCGGGATCGCTTCTCCTTTCAGGAAAACCTGTCCAGTGGTTTCCATACGCGGGAAAGAAAAATAATGCGAGGCATTCCCGGATCCACTGCCTTTTTTACTGATTCCATCTTTGCCGTGCAAGACCCGGTTTTTTATCGGGGTCAGTTTCAGGTGGAGCCCTGTTCCTTTTTCGATAGCTTTAAGGTGATGGGACTCATCTTTTGCGGTCAGGCTCCAGTCTTCATTCCACACATGTAGTTGGCCGGACGCGGCACCAGCGTTATTCACTCCTTTCCGGTTGATGCGTTCGAAGAAATGAAATTTCTTATTATGAATATCGGAAACCGTCATATGTGCGAAATAGAGATGGTCGATTTTCCAGGCAGAGGGATTGTCGATAGACTTGTCGAGTCCGATGCGGAAGAAAGTAAGCTGGTAGCCAAACGGATGGCCTTTTTCATCTTTCAGGTTGCCGGTGTAGTACCACCATTCGATGCGGAACTCATCGTGCGAGAAATCATCGCGGGGGAACTGATAGGAGTATCCGGGAAGTGCCTGTTTGAATGGAGCGGGGGTTTCTGCGCCAGCCGATGGCAGGAGGAAAAATAAGGCCAGAAATATAATGGCAAGGCGCATAGGCCTCAGGCTCCTGATAAAAAATGCTGTTAAAAGCATTGTAGATAGGTAGATTAATGCTTATTCAATGAGGTGAGGTTATCAGAGAGACAGGCTGAATTCAATCCGGGTCGTCTGGTTTTACAAGAGAGTAATGGGTATGCCGGGTTTGGTCGATTCAAGGATTGATAGAGCCATTTTGCCTCCTTGCTGGATTCCACAAAGCGGCGACCTGTTCTGCGACGGCATGTATTCCAAAACCAAGTAGCGGGCGGAGAGCCTCCGCAAGTGTCTTGCAACATCTTTTTTTGGCGAGCAAACGCGTTCCTGGTTTGACGAGTTATTTATCCCTACGGGGCAGAGACCTTTGCATAACCCGAGATTCTTCATCGCGTACGCTCTTCAGAATGACAAAATAGATCTTTATTGTCACGATTGTCATGCTGAGTTTATCGAAGCATCTCGCTTTTCAGGTTTTTCGACTTATGCAAAGGTCTCCCCAAGACTCCAAGGCTCTCTTTTTTTAATACCCTGGTTCTGTTCCTGAGAGAAACCCCGTTCTCTACAACCTCTTCAAAATGTTTGAAGAATCAGAATTTTATGGAATAATGGGTAACGTATCAATTTTAACCAACGGGATGCATTAAATTCCTACCTTGTTTTTTTAATCAAAAATCGATAGTCAAACTCAATGTGGCAAAAGTTGATCGGCAGGTTGCCTGCCAAAAAATCTTTCTGCCTAAAAACGGAAAGTTGTTTGATCCTGGACCGGCAAAAGGTGACAGGCCGAATTCATACGACAATACACTTTTAATACGATGCCGATGAAAACCCTGATGCACACCGAATCCTCCATGGGCCTGGGCGGTCAGGAGCTAAGGATTCTTTTGGAAATGAAGGCTTTCGAAGAGAAGGGTTACCGTTGTGTTTTAGGTTGCCAGCCAGGAAGCCATATTTTTAAAAGAGCAAAGGAGATGGGATTTCCTATATACCAAGTCAGGATGAGGAGCAGTGTGGATCCTTTGGCCATAACATCGTTTTATAGGTTTATACGAAAAGAAAGCGTTTCTATTCTTCATACACATAGTTCCTTGGACAGCTGGGTCGCGGGAATAGCTGGAAGGTTTGCAAAAGTTCCAACTATCATCAGAACACGCCATGTTTCTCTGCCTGTTACCAATAAACTGGTATACACGTTGCTTGCCGACCAAGTAATAACTACCAGCTACTCCATCAAAAAGCATATCGAAGACCGGTGTGGTCTCAATGGTGCAAAAGTACACTCGATACCGACGGGGGTTGACCTCACCCGGTTCGATCAGAATAATTTTTCCGGGGATTTATTAAGAGAAGAACTCGGTCTCGACTCGAAAAATATTCTTATTGGAATAATTGGGATGATTCGATGGTGCAAGGGGCTGGATATTTTTTTGGAAAGTGCCCGGTTGCTGTTGCCCGAATACCCCGATGTCCATTTCTTTGTTGTTGGGTTTGACCCTGATGGGAAAATCGATTTTGCCGAAGAAATTCGCAGCCGTAATCTTGAAAAACAAGTCCATTATTTAGGATTTCGTGAAGATATTCCCGAAATTCTCTCTTCACTGGATATTCTCGTTTCTGCTTCAACAGCAGCGGAAGGAGTTTCGCAGGCAATCCTGCAAGGTTTTGCAATGCAAAAAGCTGTGGTTGCAACACGGACCGGCGGATCCCCAGAAGTCGTACTGCAGCAACAAACCGGTTTACTTGTTGACCCCAACGATCCTGAACAACTTGTGCAAGCCCTGAAAGTTCTGATCGATTCCCCGGATTTAAGAAAAACTTACGGCATGAATGGTGGCAAACTTGTGCAGGAAAAATTTTCTAAGGAACACATGGTAGCGCAGGTCGAAAAGGTATACCAATGAATATTCTGATGACCGCAAATTGTTTTCCCCCTGCAATGGGGGGTACGGAAGTCTACAGCTACGATCTTGCCATCAGTTTTTCAGAGCAGCCTGATACTTCGGTCAAAGTTTTGGCCCCTTATTCTGATGGATGCGAAATATGGGACAGAAATTGTTCCTTGGACATTACGCGTTACGTGTCTTCCTTGGAAAGAGTAATTCTATTTTTTCGAATCCTGCTGACTCAAAAAATCGATAAAGTTTATGTGACTCACCGATCCCACTTCCTCACCCTTGCAACCCTGGCCCATAAATTTATGGGGATTCCCTTTTGGGTCACTCTTCATGGAACTGAATATTTTGGGCCCGATAAAGCACCTCAAATTGCCAGAAAACTTGGAAAGGCTCGAAGGGTTGTGGTCACAAGCTGTTTTGTTAGGGATCAGGCAAAAATGCATGGGGTCAAGGAATCACTTCTCAGTCTTATCCCTCCTGTTGTAGATACTGTCAGGTTTAACCCTGAAATTGAATCAGACCTGCTGAGGAAAAAGCTCAATCTAATGGAGGAACGCATTTTAGTCACAGTATGCCGTCTCGTCCCTCAGAAGCAGGTTGATCATGTGATTAAAGCACTCACTCAAATCAAGAGCCAACTTCCGCCATTCCATTTTTTTATTTTGGGGAGTGGGGAAGAAAAGGAAAAGCTTGAGCGTTTGGTTCAAGAAGAGGGATTGGAAAAACAGATTACTTTTAGCGGGGCGGTGCCTCACCACGAATTATCAAGTTCTGAAGGGGCTTATTTGAATTTAGCCGACGTCTTTATCCTAACCAGTCAGGCGGAATCTTTTGGAATCTGCTATCTGGAAGCAGGGGCCTGTGGAAAACCAGTCATTGCTTATGGTTCGGGAGGTGTGTTGGATATTATTGATCACGAAAAAACGGGACTACTGATACCTCCAGGGGACATCACAGGTATTGGTGATGCCCTCATAAAAATATTAACGGATTATAAATTTGCCCAGCAAATGGGAAATCGAGCCCGCGACAGGATCGTTAAGAATTTTGACCGGCGGGTTGTCAACAAGCGAGTCTGGCATCTTCTTCATTTGAATGAAATTTGAAATAGCTTTTATCCAAAAAAAAGTAAGTCCTTATGGCGGCGGGGAAATGTTTGCCCTCCGCTTTATCAGAGAAATGAAGAAGCTGGGGTATCTGATTACTCTGCTGGCAAATTCCATTGATCCTTCCATTGAGGAAGATTTTAAGTTCATTCGAATTCCCATTTGGAAACCTTTTTCCTTTCTCAAAATACTCAGCTTTGCCAAGTTTTGTTCAAAAGCCGCTCATGGGTCTTCTTTCTCTCTGATCATTAGCAACGAAAGAACTTTTTATCAGGATATTTATTTTGCGGGAGAGGGTTGTCATCAATCTTGGTTAAGACAACGTTATCGCCAGACAACAAGATTAAAAAAATGGCTGATTCGAATAAACCCCTTACATTGGACCATTTTGTATCTGGAAAAATTATGTTTGTCCAATTCACGGTTAAAAACTGTGATCGCCTTTTCAGAACGAACAAAAAAGGAATTGATGGAAGAACATGGGTTATCCAAGGATAAAATCAAAGTGGTGTATCACGGGGCTCCGGCATCTTCCTCGACGGATGTCGATCGCGATACATTGAGAAAAGATATGGGGATTTCCGGTAATGATTTGGTAATCCTGTTTATCGGATCAGGATTTGAACGTAAGGGTCTTAAGTTTTTAATTGAAGCGGTATCCTGCCTTGAAAAAAATAATATTCACTTGTTTGTTGTCGGGAAAGGCAGAACAGGTGCCTATAAAAAGCAGGTTAAGAACCTTAAATTGGAAGGTAAGGTCCATTTTTTCGGCAGAAACCCCAATACATTCTTTTTTTACAATATAGCCGATATTTTTGTATTACCGACAATTTATGAACCATTTGGTCTTGTGGTGCTGGAAGCAATGTCATACAAGGTCCCTGTTGTCGTCAGTCAATATGCCGGAGCCTCGGAACTTATAAAAGATGGAGAAAATGGGCTGATTATAAAAAACCCCTTTGACCCCAGGAGTATTGCGGACTGTATCCGATTACTTCAAAATACCGATGTCCGGAATAAAATTGCACATAATGGTTTTGAATTGGGCCAAAAATACACCCTTGAGAACAATACCCGGGAAATTCTTGATGCCATTGAAGACTCTATTCAGTCAAGAGTCCGCCAAACCTGAATATTTGGGCAACCATGTTCAACATTGCCCGGATCAAATTTTTCGGTCCGTATAAATTGCAAGGAGGTTTGGGAGCAGGTAGAAAAAGTGCTGGCAGAAAAATCTAGTGCATAGCATATCGGACTATGCAAGTCGATGGCGAGCGTTTTTCTCCACCCTCTGAACTTCGGATGTTTTTTCGTTCCAGGAATCTACAATCCAATTTAGTTTTTGATTTTATAAAGTTATGAAAAGAGTACTTATAGTTAGCTCCACCGGAATGGGAGACTGTCTTTGGGGAACTCCGGGTATCCGGGCCTTGAAGAAGACATTTCCAAAAATGGCAATTGATTTGGTTGTGAATCGGCCTTGGAAGCCTTTATTCGAGTTTAATCCGCATCTAAACCAAATTTTTGAATACCAAAACCAATGGTACCTCCAACCTTCTTTAGGAGTGAAATTGCTTGGAAGGCATTATGACGCTATTTTTATTTTTCACGCCAATCGTAATTTTAAACGGATGCTGCCCTGGTTTCGTTCATTGCCAATTTGGTGTCTCCAAAATTTTGATTGGGTGCCCGAATCACATCATGTGAAAACTGATGATACTATTCATGGAATACAGAAAAGGCTCATCATGCTGGAAAAGTTTGGTGTGAAACCGGATGGGGGCTATATGGAAATATTTTTTGATCAGGGTACTCTGGATAAGTCGCAACAAATTTTGCGGGCCTATGGCTTCAGTCCCGGAAAATATGTTTATCTTAATTTGGGTGCCTCGGTTGAAAGAAAGCGATGGATGGTAGAGCACTTCAGTGAACTTGCCAGTCGAATCCTCAAGACAACATCCTGGAATATAATTTTGGGCGGTGGAGGGCCGGATGATAAAAAACGAGCCAGCACTATTTTAAGCCAACTCAATAGTCGGCGGATAGCGGAAGACTGTAGCCATCCTCTTAAGGTAAGTGCCAGCGTTATCTCAAAGGCCGGACTCATGGTAACTGCTGACACGGGCCCCATGCATATCGGGTTTGCCGTGAAAACTCCGGTTGTGGCACTTTTCGGAACTATAGACCCCGTTCGTTCCGGCCCGTATGAAATCCCCGATTATTTATGCCAGGTCATGGAAATTGATTCAGAAGGAAAGAATAATGTTGAAGAATCCTATCTGGAAGAGTCCCATCTCCGAAGTATAACGGTGGACATGGTTTGGGAGCAGGTAGAAAAAGTGCTGGCAGAAAAATCTAGTGCATAGCATTGACGGGGTAGACTTTGCCGACGGCTGACAGAATGTCTTCCACAGTGATGAGACTTTTGCACTCGGGTCGGCCATCCCAGCACTCTTCTTTTCTTGTTTGCAGGTTGCAGGGACGGCACTCTATTTCTTTTGAAACGATAGTTGCGTTGTTCCCGGGAGGGTGCCAAATCTTTGGGTCCGTCCATCCAAACATACCTACCACCGGGGTCCCAAGAGCGGCCACAAAATGCATATACCCGCCATCATGGCACACCACAAACCGCGCTTTTTGGGTTATAGCCCCAAGTACCTGGAGGTCCGTGCTGATGAACGCATGGAGGGCAATTTTTATTTTGGGCGTGATCTCATCGACTATATGTTTTTGTCCTGGCCCGCAGGTCCATAAAGTTTTTATGTGGTGCTGGGAATAAATCGTGTCGGCGAGTTGGGCGAATTTCTCGGCTTCCCAGCGGTCATAAATCTTTGCTCCAGGGTGCAAAATGCAAAATGGCTCGTGAGTGTCAATCCCTTCTGCTTGCAATAACTGGTTGGCTTTAATTTGTGCTGGTTCCGAAATAGGAATGGAGGGAGAAATTTCTCCAAACTCCACGCCCATTTTTTTAATCAGGGCGACTTGATAATCAATAGGATGCCTGGGGTTGAGATCTCCATATTCAAGCTTAACGTTGTACAAAAAAGACCGTTTGGCGAATTTGTGACCAACGCGGTAGGGAGCCTGGGTGACAAAGCACATGACCGCTCCTCGTGTTCCCTCATGCATATCAATCACGACATCATAGCGGTCCGCGAAAAGCCGGTAGTAAAAACCCAATTGGTGCAACCAGGACTTTTTCTCAAAACATAAAACCCGATCAACGTCAGGATGATGGCGAACCACATCCAGTGAAAAAGGCTCCACCAGTACGGTTAAATGGCAATCAGGAAAACTTCTCTTGAGAGGGGCATAAACCGCCGTATTGTAGACCACATCCCCGATGGAGCGCAGTTTGATAATAAGAAATTTAGGATTTTTAGGTAATTTTTCCCGAGGAAAACTTAGCAAGATAAATCAAAACTCCATTTAAAAAATCGAAGCGAAATCAGAAAAAAGGCTATGCCATATGTTTTACATTATAGACCATATTGACATGGGCGTAAAACCAGATCAAGGCGGTTTCAGGCCAGCTTGAAAATTTGCTGGTGTGAAGGACAGCCGCCATCAAGGTGAATCGATTATTTTCTCGATCAGATTTTGCAATTTTGTTTCCATGATTTTTATGTCATAGAGATCGATACACCGTTCTCTGGCCCGGAGGCCTCTTTCCCTGGCTTCCTCAGGATGATCCAGAACATGCTGAAGGGTGCGAGCAAGTTCCCCGACATTTCCGGGCTCAACAAGATAACCATTTCCTCCCAGCACTTCAGGGATATCGGAGACACGGGTGGCGATTACTGGTTTAGCCATTGCCATGGCATCGAACAATTTTGCCGGGATCTGTCCCTGGGTATCGGTGGTGTCTCTCTGGGGAACAACCAGGATATCAGCCGCCGAGAGATGTTTGGGAAGTTCCTCAAAGGGAATCTTGGGAAGCACCACCACTTTTTCTTGAATGGAAATGGATTTATTCCAAAGCGGATTGAAAGAGGGCTCGGGTCCAATAAAAACCAGTCGAATATCTGAATAATCCAAGGACTCAACCGCTTGGATAAGATCGTCAGTGCCTTTATGAGCCCGGGGAGTACCCATAAACATGATCACACGATTTTTTTCCAGACCAAGCGATTTTTTAATTTTTTGTGAATCAAAATTGTCAGGATTTAATACTGTTGTGTCCCGGCAATGATGAACCAGACATCCGGTAAAACGGTTTTGCAAAAATCTGTTGCTGACAACGATGGAATCAGAAAAGTTGACAAGTTGTTCCATGAGCCAGGTATATGGCAAACCATTTGGATTGGAAAAATTCAGGAAGCGGCCAACACGGCCCCAGAAGCCTGAGTGATAATAGAATCCAGCTTCCCAGTCATCGATATCTACCAGAACGGATTTTCCTGAAAACCATTTTTTCAGCAAAGCGATTCCAAAACTTGTGGGTCGTAATTTGCAGGCGATATAAATATCTGCGTCCATTTCCCGAAGCATTTTGCGTATGGTAGAGATAAAAGTGGGATAGCGGCTCCAAGGATATTTTGTAATAGGGATTCCAATATTACGCATGGGATACCAGATATCCCCACTCTTTGAGGTCCCAATAATTTTAACGTCATGTCGGGGAGTGAGAGCACTGGCTAGTAAAGCGGCCCTTCCCAAAGAATTATTGGAAATGTCAAAGCAGAGCAGGCAAATTTTCACATTCGTCAATTCGTTGATAGTGGATATGTGGTTTGACTCTCTACTAGAGGAAAGAGAATAAAGTCTTTTTGAAGATTATCATGGTTGCTTTATTTCTTCTATTTAATTATCGTGATGTTTTAGAAAGATAGTATTTGGTGGTTTAGCTTGGTACGACAAAATTTTTCAATGACCCTGATTTGTTCACTCCGCCTTGACTTATGTTGATCTTCCTTCAAGATCTCTTCAGCAAGCTAACTGAAAAACAACTTGTATTCTTCTGGATGATTTTTTGTTTTTTTGCGTTGACTTACAAGATCGGCGGAGTCCCTCCTTATCATAGTGATGAAAATTATTATGTCGAGTCTACCCGCAACATGGTTGAGTCGGGGGATTATCTGACTCCCATTTACCGAGATAAAAAGCGATTTGCCAAACCTGTTCTGTACTACTGGTTGATGTCCGCTTCTTATAAGGTATTTGGCGTGAGCCTGGTTTCAGCTCGGTTGACTTCTGCATTTTTCGGGAGCCTCACAATCGGACTGCTTTATCTTTTTGTCAGCCGGTTGTTCGAAGGAAGAACTGCTTTGTACAGCGCTTTGATTTTGCCAGCCACTTATCTGCATTTTCAGATTTCTCGATGGGCCACTACAGACAGCGTAATGAGTTTTTTTGTTCTTCTGGCGTTCTATTATTTTGTGCGCTTGTACCAGAGTGATTTTAAGGGAAAAAAGGACGCCTGTTTATTTTATCTGGCAATGGCCCTTGGGTTTATGACCAAAGGCCCGTCGGCCATCATCATTCCCGGTGTGGTTGTGCTGTTTTTTCTTTTGGCAACCCGAGGGCGGCGAGGGTTGTCTGAAATGTGTATTGGAAAGGGCCTTGTGATTTTATTGCTGGTGATTGTTCCCTGGTTTGCGACGATGCTTTTTCTTCATGGAGATGAATTTAAGAACCATATTATCGAAGCCGAGATCAAAAACAGGTTGGTTCATGATACCCCGTTCAGCCTTTATTACTTCGGGGTGTTGTTTCGTTATTATTTGCCCTGGGTATTATTTTTTCTCGCTGCGGTTCTCTACCAATCTGGCATTTACGGTTATTCCCCGGCCTTAGGATTGTCGGAATACTTCAGGCAGGCTCCCAATAACATAAAGACCAGCTTCAAGTCGTTGTTTGCCAGGGAGAATGAGGCGGTTCTGTTTTGTTATATCTGGATTCTGGTGTGTTTAGTTCTCTTTACCCTTGTCAGGACAGAGCATAGCCGTTATATGCTACCGGCGTCCTCTGCGATTGCTATTTTGACCGCAAAATTTTTCGCGGATGCGGAAAAGGAGGGATTGGGCTGGCTAGGTTATAAAGTCTCTGCAATTTTAACGAGTGTTATTTTTTTTGTGATCGCGATATTTTCAAGCGTGGCGTTGTATGTTTTCGATTTAATTTATCATGTTTCTGCACACTTTTTCCTTTTGCCGGCTGTGTGCTTGGTAGCAGGTATTTGCGTTTTCAGGTTTAGCAATAAACGGCAATGTGGAAAACAAGTTTTTGTTATTTCGTTTTCTCTGGTCCTTGCATTTTCCTTTTTGAGCGGGGAAGTGTTTCCTCATGTCAATCGTTATCCGATGAAGTTGTTTTCCGAAAAAATATTGTCGGAAAAGATTTCCGATCCCATAGCGGTATACCGGTTGGGAAATCAAAGAGCGAGACTGGGTGTGTTGACAGGGCAAAAATCTTTTAACCTGTCGCGGCCCGGACAAATTCGGCAGTTCATAGATGCGAATGAAAAGGTTTTGATTGTCATGCGGGAAAAAGATTTTCGGGGCAATTTTTCTGATGCCTCTTTAAAGGTGGTGGCGGAAGATACCATCTGGTTGAAAGGACGTATTGACGGGGAGAGGTTGAAAGAGCTTTGGGGAAAAGCAGAGTCTGCGGGTGTTTCAAGCTTCACGGAAAAGATCTATCTTTTATCGAATAGATAGATGGTTATTTGACGATGGGTGGGCGCATTGCTGAGAAATCATATCTGATGTTTTCTCGATTATTCATTGAAGTGAAAAAAGCGTACTTGTTATTGGCTTGTACTAAATAAAACTTATTTGGATGCCGGGCTGTCAATTTTCTGAATTCCCCAATGGAGGACAACCATGTTTTTGTTGGACTGGAAGACAGGGTCGTCGCTAATTTATCGGGATTGCGAGTAACATTTGATTCCATGACACGGTTGGAATAAAACTGCACCGCCAATTTAGGGTTTGACGAGGTGAGACGGTAATTGCCTATTGTCTGATTTTCCGGGGTGTTGAGATTTATAACAGCGGCCAGTTCCCGCACTTCTTTACTGCTTTGTGCCAGAGTAACTTTAACCTGAAAGGGCGTGGCATTCACGAACAGGATGGTTGCTGCAATAACACCGGTCATGGTGATCAATGCTGTATTTTTTTTATCAGGCCCCAGCCATTCAGAAATGGTTTTCGCAGTAATAATAGCGAGGGCCGGGAACATCATGAATAAATAACGGAGCGTTTGGTTTTTGCTCGTGCTCATCACCAAAAAGGTGAGAGAGGGCCACAGGAAAAGTAATAATGAGGTCCTATCTTTTTCTATAAAACCGCGCTTGCCAAATTGGGTCAGGCCCACCAGCGCAAAAGGCAGCCAGGGCCAGTAAGTCTTTAAAATGTCTTTTGCGTACCCCAGAAAATAAAAAGGTTCTTTGGTTCCACCAAAACTCCGGTTTAAAATCAGCGAACCAAAATGAGCATCTATGAACTCTTGTCCGTAGTGCTGCCAGTTAACAAGATGCCAGCTGAATCCTAAAAGAAGGGCGATCAGGCATCCTGACAAAAACCAGGGGTTGATGATCTCCCTCCATTGCCGGCTAAAAATTAAAAAAGCACCCGTGATCGTGAGAGGGAAAAGCCCAAGAACGCTTTTAGACAAAATGGCACCAGCGGTTGCTAAACCAAAAACCAGATACCAGGGTTTGAGATCCCGGGCTTTAACGAAAGCATAAAATGCCAGAGTGACAAAAAATGCCAGGGGGATGTCGACCATGCCCCGGCGAGAAGAGTCAACAAACATTCCAGGAAAAAGCAAAACAAAGGCTGAGGCAAAAGCGACCCAATAATCTTTGTAGAGTAACAGGCTTAACCGATAAGTCATGAGAACGATTCCCGTTGCAAACAGGGCGGAGGAAAAAACCGCTGAGTAACTGGAAACCCCAAAAATACTAAAGGCTATAGCGGTTAACCAGAAGGGAAGGGGCGGGTTGTCAAAAGCAGGCGTTCCAGCAAAGGTGATGAGCCAGAGGGATCCGGATTCCATGATTTCCTTTGCCTTCTGGGCATAATAGGCATCGTCATAGTTCGTGATGCCGGTATCCAATTGCCGACCCAGAAATATTAAAAGTGAAGCAAAAATCAGGAATGATATCTGAAGTTTCTTGTTGTTCAGTGCGGAATTCAAATTAGAGGGTCTGGGTGATTGAAGGGTGGAAGTAAAAGCCGGTGCTGAAAACCAAAAAGATGTGAGGCCGGGATGTGGTCATTTTAAGCATTGATTCAAATGTTTCCTGTCATCATCGTTCAATCCTTGGTTGAATAAAAACCCAAAGGTTTCGAGCCGCCAAACCAGAATGTCCAGTCCCTTGAGCATTTGAAACCAGTAAATCATGGCAGAAAAAAATGGTTTTTGTACCAAGCCATTTCTACAGATAAAAAAATCCCACAACTGTTTTTTTGATTTCCGAATAAGGGGCCAGTTCCCCCGTGTTTTTAAAATCTGGCAAAGCTTGAAAAGATTTTTTAGGTTTTGCAGCATATTAAATTTCAGAGGAGAAAACCCATACGACGAAAACTCTGATCAGGGACTGGAAAATCCTTGAAAACCCCCGTCACCGGGCGATTTTATACCATGCGTTCCATGAAGTAAAGGAAGCTTAACTGAGTCAATCAAAGCGTCCTGGTTGATCTTTTAAATATTTTAAGCGATCATATCCTCCCTGGGGCTTGCGTATTTGGCGGAGGGGATTCGAGCCCGCCGCGAAGTCATTCTTAAAGAGGGCTGGGGTGATTTACAACCAGAAGGTTTTAGGTTGTCCCCCCTTTTTCTTAAAGAGAGACCTTTGCATAAGTCGAAAAAATCGAAGAATCGAGATGCTTCGAGATACCCCTATGGGGCAAGAATTCAAAGGTCAAATATCACTAGCTCAGCATGACAATACTGGGCCATTTTGTCATTCTGAGGAACAAGGTGACGAAGACGTGATATTTTTCCTTAAACTTCGTGCCCCGCAGGGGTAATCTCGACTTACGCAAAGCTCTTTCTCAAAGAGGGGGCAAAGCAAACACCTTAACGGGACTTTACACGGTACTGGTGGAAGGAGATGACTTGAACGAGCCAATATCGGACTGGCGGGAAGAGATCATACCTTGAGTGAAAAAATGGCTGGCAAGAGAGACAAGCTTGCGCAGGAATCCGCTCCTCCGGGCAACTAGCAGGTTGTCGAACTCGTTGGCCAATTGCAGCGGGTTGTTTAGTTCTTCAAGCTTTGGGAGGTTTCGGGATTGGTCATGCCAAAAGATATGATCATCTTCAAGCCTTCTTCCACGGACATTTCCATGGCAATGGCATCCTTTTCCTGAACCATGAACAGGAATCCTGTCGTGGGATTGGGTGAGGTGGGGACAAATACATTGAGCATTTTTTCACCCGTTACGTCTTTGATACCATCCGGTGTGTTGCAGCATACGATTCCCAGTGTTTTTAGTGGCTCGCGGGGATAGGTAATGAGAACCATTTTTTGAAAACTGGCTGTCTCGGTCAGGGAGAGGGTGTCCACAACCTTTTTGATACTCGTGTAAATAACCCGAACCACCGGAATTTGGTGAAGAAGTTTTTCTCCCAGGGCCACAATTTTTTTTCCGATAAAGTTTGTGCCAAACAGTCCCACCCCTATAATAAACAGGGCGAGCAGGAGAAATCCCGTGCCCGGGATATTCCACTCCTCCAGCAACTGCACGCCTTGAGGCCCAAAGATTCCTTTGACCACCGGTGCCATGGCACTGTCTACGCGAGTGATGACAAAGGACAGGATTATATAGGTCAGGCCTGCCGGAATGGTTACCAGTAATCCGGCGATCAGATTTTTTTTGAATGCTTTTTTGAACATGGAAGATTTCCTGCGCCCCGCTTTTCCTTTATTTCAGGGTCTTGATATGTTTTTTGACTTGGACGGACAATGCCGGGTGACTGAGCGAGGCCAAGTCGGTAAAGCGTTGGTAAAAATGAATCGCAGATTCAATGTTTCCTTCATCCTCGTACAATACTGCAAGATTATAGTGAGTGCCCGCATGAGCTGGATTGATTTTAAGAGCCTGGTTTAAAACGGACCTGGATCTCTCCAGCTGGTCAATATGTTTATAGGCCACCGCCAGGTTGTTCAACGCCTCCAGATTATCGGGATCAATCAAGACTGCTTTCTGATAATTCCGAATTGCTCCGGGAAAATCTTTTTTGGCATAGTATACCACGCCAATATTATTATGAGGTTTTGCGTAATCGGGGTTTAAATAGATAGCCCTGAGAAATTCTTCGATAGCCCGGTCATATTGGCGCAATTCTTTGTAGATCACCCCTATATTGTTGTAAATGTCGGGGTTGTTGGCATCGAGTTTCGCGGCTTTGGAATAATTTGTCAAAGCCTTTTCCCAATTTCGTGACTGCTGATAAAAAATAGCCTGATTGAAGTAATAGTCACTGCTTTTAAAAATATTTGGTTCCGATGGTGTCGAAAATGACATTGAGTCGATTTCGGGTGCGAAAGTTGTTGCGACCGGCTTTTCCGGAGTTAAAGAGGCAACAGGGGCTGGTTCCGGCGTCGTGGTTTTTCTCGATTCCTTTTTAGGTCCAGGTACCGGCTTGGGGTTGACTTCTTCGTTTGCACTTTCCAGAGCCGGGACTTCTGTCATTCCCGGTTCGATCACCTGAATGCTGTCGGGTTCTTTTTTCGGAACCGTGTTCCGGGTGGGTGGCGAGGTTGACTGGCTGGGTGCCGGTGGCGAAACTGGCACAACGGGTTTAACGGGTGCGGGTGTAGCAGGTGCGACGGGTGCAACGGGTGCAACGGAAGGGGCCTTTGCCATCGTCGGAGGCGATTTCGGTTGCGACCTCTTATTGGGATCAGAAGGGTTTGCCAGCAGTAAATAGGCCAGAATCGTGGCTGGTATAACGACAAGGAATATAAACCGCTTTAATTCTTTGGGATCGAATTTGGGCTTCGACCCCAGGTATTTGAGAAGATTGATTCCCGGGTTGACGCTGAAGGATTTTTCTTTTACGGCCCTCTTAAGGCTGTCTGCAATCAGGCTCAAGGGGTGCCTCTCTCAACCGGTGGTGGATACGGATAACAGTATGGGCTTCCGGCCTGAAAATTTTAACGCTTCCAAGTTCACCTTTGCGGAGTTAAGATCTCTAAACGGACCCGCATAAACAATATACCAGTCTTGCCCGGTCGAAACCGCTTTTTTCCAGAATGCGTCAAACCCTCCTGTGACCAATTTTGCCACATGTTCATCCGCTTCCGCCTGGATTTTTAGCGAGTAGACCTGAATGCGGTAGTTTCCCTCCTGCGTAACCGCTGGACGACCAATATTAGAGGGTTTTTGAATCTTGACAGGGGGAGTTGCTGGTGTTGTCAGAGTAGCGGGTTCTTTTTTTTCAGGTGTTTGCTGCAGGGGTTTCGGTGCCATTGGAGCCGGGGTTTTCAAAACTTCTGTTTTATTTTGCTCAGGTTCGAGTGCCGAAGGCTCTGGAATCGCAGGCCTCTTGCTTTCCTCTGGAGTTATGGAAGGATCATGACTTTCTTTTTGAAATATTTTGTCCGATAACAGGGCCAAATTTATTTGCCTGGGTTCCATTTTTGAGAGGATGAAGAAGGTCAACCCGGCAACAAAAAATAACAGGGAAGCCACCAAGGGTGGTTGCGTTTGCAGAAAACGTTTTAAAAAATAGTTTTTGTTCTCCTTGCCAAGAAGGCTTTCAATGGCTTCCCGCACATATTGCCGGTCAACCACATCGACTTGGGCATTATATCCTGCAAGCAGAGCCCGATCGCAAACAAGGTTTATCAGGCGGGGATAGCCCTTCGAATATTTAAAAATTTCATTCAAGGCCGATTTCGAAAAGCTGACATAGGAAGCCGCGCCGGCAACGAGAATTCGATGGGCGATATAATTTTTTGTTTCTTCCTGGGCCAGGGGAGCAATTTCATAACGGATCGAAATTCTCTGATTCAATTGTTTTAAGGTGGGGAGTTCCAGCTTTTCATTCAGTTCAAGTTGCCCCACGAAAATGATTTGCAAGAGCTTTTCTTTTTCGGTCTCAAGATTGGATAGAATCCGCAGCTGTTCCATGACATCCAGGGACAGGTTCTGCGCTTCATCGATAATCAGTACTGTAGATTTTCCCTGTTCGTACTGATCCAGAAGAAATGTGTTCAAGGCATCGATCAGTTCTTTTTTGGAAGCATTGTTAATCCAAACGAGATTGCTTTGTTCTTCAGAAGGGGAAGGGTCCAGTTCGATGGTGATCTCTTCGCCGGTGGAGTCGTTCTCAATCACCCCAACAGGTTGCCTTGAATGGAGTGATTTGATGCGAAGGTCGTGAATAACATTTCTCAACAGGTCCATATCTGAAAGCATGGGATTCAGAATAAGGGCGACTTCGACATTCTCATCAAGCCTTTCCAGCAGGCAATGGCATAGCGTTGTTTTGCCAGTTCCGACATCACCGGCGATGACCATAAAGCCTTCCCGTTGTTTGATGCCATAGAGCATATGATCGAGTGCTCCCTGGTATTGTTTACTCAGGTAAAGGAATTTCGGATCCGGCGTTAAGCTGAACGGCTTTTCTTTGAACCTGTAAAAATTTTTGTACATTAAACCTTACCTTCTGAAGGTTGGTTGGGAGATTTGATCGCTTCGGGTGTTATAGCCTAAATTTCTGAGACGACTGCTTTCAGAATTATATCTTTCATCAACGGCCCGGCCCGCCATGATTTCTGGTGTCAACATGATGACCAGTTCGGTTTTTAATTCGGTTTCATTGGTCCAATGAAAAAACCGTCCCAAATAAGGGATGGCTCCCAAAAAGGGAACCGAATTGTCATACGCTTCCTTTTTAACCTTCATCAATCCACCGATGATAATGGTCTGCCCGCTCTGGGCGAGGACCACGTTATTGGATTCCCGGACATCCAGGATGGGAACAACGTTTACCCCATCAGGAGAAGTTCGTGAGCCGGATTGTTCAGTGATGCTGGTATTGATGCTCATCATGATCTGGCCGTTGGGATTGATTTGGGGCACGACATCTAAAATGATGCCGATGGTGATTGTCTCTGGTATATATTCGACAGTGGCCGCCGAGGTGGTCGTAGCCGCTGTGACTTCCGGTGAGAAGAAAATATCATCGGTTCCTACCTTGATCACCGCCCTCTGGTTGTTCAATGTGGCGATTTTGGGGCTGGAAAGCACGCTCACCTGCCCCTGCTTTGACAATGCATCAATGACAAGGTTGAAGCTGCTGTTAGCCAGACCGTAGGTGAAACTAGTTGCAGTAGAACCGACCAAAGTGAAATTTTCATCACTCGTCCAACCACCATGCGTAAGCGTGAAAGGACTTATCTCTGACCAATCGACCCCGAGCTTGTAATCATCATTTAAAGTTATTTCGATTATTTTGGCCTGAATGAATACCTGCCTCTGGATGGAGCCTTCAATGTTTTCCAAAAACTCGGCGACCTGAAGCAATACATCGGGAAAGTCCTTGACGACTATCATTCCGGCTTGCCGGTTGACAGTTAAAAAAGACCTTTCTACATCTTCCTGAGCAACAGTGGTAGCAGTCGGGGTTTCCCCCGCGTCACCGGAAGCCGATTCCACTGCCGAAGAAGGATCTGCGCCTCCCAACAGGCTTGAAACCAGCCCCGCTGTACCGCCTCCGGAAGAATCTGCTGGTTCAGAATTGCCAGAAGCAGAGCTTGCAGACCCAGAAGAATTACCCTGAGTAGAAGCCGAAGGGGTGACAATACTTCGCAGTCCAGATAATATATCGGTCCAGATATCCGTTGAGTCTGAGGATTGGACAGAACTGGTGGATCGGGAATTGGCGTCGCTCGATCCCGAAGAAGACGAGCCGGATGTTGTGGAAGTACCAGAGGTTCCGGAGCTGGATTTTAATATGCTGCTTCCTTCTCTCTTAGAAATTATGTAATTCAGAAAAAAAGTTTGGGTCTGCATTTTTTCACGCTGTACCCGAATGAGGTTGCTATCAATCTCATATTCCAAATGCAAAGGAGGAAGTAAAATGTCCAGTGCTTCTGCCAAAGTGACGCTCTTCAGATCTACGGTTGCCTGTTTGTTCACGCCCGGCTCAATAACAATATTCTGCTCAATTTCCTGAGAAAGGGCGAATAAAACGTTTTTGATATCAACACCCCGGGCCGACATGGTGAACCGTACTCCCTTGGGTTCCTGCTTTTTCAGATCCAATGCGGGTTGAATTTCTGTCAGCGCCTCCGGCAGTTTGCTGGGTTGTGCTTTCTCCAGAGGGGTCGTTACCTCACGGATTGCAGGTTTTTGCGCCTGTTCCTTTTCCAGCTGGCTGGAGCTGGGAGGGAGCCTTGGTTTCGACAAATTCTTGGTGGAGCACGACACCATGCTCAGGCTTACAACCAGAACTCCCAAACGGAAAAAAGCTGAAATGGTAGTGGAATTCAGGGGCACCATAATTTTACTAAATTTAAACAAATCATATCAAATCAGTGTACAACGAAAAATGGAATAAGTCTAATAAAATCTGTAGGTTTCTGGCGATTATTGGGCTGAAAAATGAAGCCTCTGTTGCGAAGGGTTGTCGGTTTTTTTCAGATACGGAGACACAAGAACTGGGTCATTGCCGAGGGAGGGGTTAATTTTTTTAACAAACAGGAGCGCAGACTCATTGCATCGCTACTGATGCATTATTTTTTATTGTCTTTTCGGATACGGAATCTGGATTTTTCGAGGGTCAGAATTTCCTCTTTTCCGCCCGCATCCAGAATGACCCGGTTTTTAGAAATACTCACCACCTTTTTCCCAAACGCGAAGTCACCTTTCATGAAATTTTCCCCACTGATCGTGACGATGCGTTTGCCCTTAATATTGAAGATCGCCTGTAGTTTCAGGTTTTGCGGTTGTACTTTTGGGGCATTGCCTTTGGAGTAAATTCCCGGCGGAAGTTCAAAGGGGTTGAGGCGCGGCTCACCGCTATCCGCAGCGGAAGCGTTTTCCGATGCGATGAAAACAAGCAGAACAACAGGCAGAAAACTATAAGGGTCCGGGAGATTCAAAGTCGAAGCTCTCCAAAAACGGTTTCATCACCCCAATCACAATCCGGGGAGTCTGATCATAATACTATAACTTTAATATGCAGGCGAGATTCCAGTTTTGGAAGGATTTTCTCCTCACGGGTGGTTTCAAGGCTTTGAATGGTAATGACGGCGGGTAAGTTCTTTAATGAATTTACAAAATTTTTCAGTGCGTCGTAATCACTTTCAACCTCCATGACCAGAGAAACTTCCTTCAACTGGAGCCCGGCCTGTGAAAAATTATTTTCACTGGTTTTGATGGACTTCAAAAATACTCCATAGAAGTCCGCTTCGTTCTGAAGCTCGTTGAGGATTTCAAGGTCCTGTCCGGTCAGGCGGGCTTTGGTTTTCTCGATGGCGGTCTGCAATTCGACGATTTCTTCTTCAACTTTTTTTATTTGTGCTTTTGTTTTCCGGTTGCGCGCGGGAGAGACCATTAATTTCTGGAGGGCCCCCATAACGGCCTGGGTTTCTGTCAACTGTTCTTCGATTTCTTTGATTTTTTTTGTTTGCACGTTGTACTCAAACTCAATAAAGCCATAACCCACTGCACCGAGCAAGGTCATGCCCATGATCACAAGTTCCCGGATACTTAGATTTTTAAGGTCGGATTTTTCTGGTTTTGTTGCCATAAGTCTTGTGTTGGTCGCAGGCTTCTATGCGGAATTATTGGGTGCCGGAAAAACATAAAGTTCAAACTTGATTCCCGGGCTATTATATTGTCCCTCTGTCAAGGGACCCGATTTAATGAGTTTGATATCGCTGAAAGCGACAGAGTTTTTTAAATCTTGAAGGAGTATTCTCAGGGAACTTTGAACTGTCAATCCTTCGCCGAAGATTTCCCCTTTTATCCTTATCTGTTCCCGGCTAGAGCTATCCGCCCTCCCATCACTGGTCAAGTTCTCTCCTTTATTTTCTTCTTCATCACTGCCTTTTGCGACGTAAATGATTTTTGAAAGCGAGGTATTACCTGAAATCAGGAGTGAGAGTTCAGAAAAAACCAGATCGAAATTAATGGGAAAGGGCGAACTTCCTGGAAGCTGCATTTTCTCCTTCCTCAGTGCCTTTTTAGTTTTTTTGAGGCTTTTCAACTGTTGTATGGGTTGTTCCAGTTGCGGTGCCTGAATCCGCAATTTTTCCAGGGTGAGTTTCTGGTCAGTCAGCAGGGCTGTTTTGGTGGAAACTTTTGATCGAAGGTTCGAACTGTAACTATATAAACCGGCGAACAAGACGAGCATAGCAGCTAATGGGGCCAGTTTGATCAGGGTTTTTTTGAGGGAAGGCCGGTATTTTTCCGGCAAGATATTGATTTTGTCGCACTGTCCCAATGCCAGCCCTGCCGCGACAGTCAGGCTGGGCCCATACAATTTCATATTTTCTTTGGAGATCGAGTTATCCTGGATCACCGCCTGAAAGAAAATGTTACAACGGTCGATTTCCAAATCCAGATTTTCTTTTAAAAACTGATACAGGCCACGCAGTCCCACTCCTCCACCGGAAAGAATCATGCGGTGGACCGAGTCTTTGCGATATTGGTTTTTAAAATATTCAATGGACCGGTCCATCTCGGTGGCCTGCTTGATTAGAATGGGTTCCATCCGTTCCCGAATCAGTTTTAAGGGCACCCCTTCTTCGGTTTTTCCATTGTTGTCCTCGGCAGGGTAGCCGAATGTTTTTTTGATTTGTTCAGCACGTAGGTCATCAATGATGGCGGTTTTCCCATCTTCCAACTCATATTCTCCAACCAGGCACGCTGTCAGGTTTTTGCCGCCATTAGGAATTTCCCGGGAAAAAAGGATGCGCCCATCGCAGACAAAGTAAATACGGGTGCGCTCCGCCCCCATATCCGTATAGCTCGTAACGGTTCCGGGTTTTTGGGGACTGACCGCCTTGTCGTAGTCCCAAAGGGCAAGAGGAACGACCGTGACCCCTTTGGGCCGCAGTCCAGCTGACTTGGCGATGGATACTATAAAATCGACGGCATCTCCCTGCACAATGACACTCAATAGGTCGAGAAGCCTGGCACCGTCACTTTCCGTTTCGCCCATGACATAATTGTCAACCACGGCCTTATCCAGATCGAACAACACCTCTTCCCTGGCGTTCCACTTTGCGGCGTCGACCAGTTCTTCCGGAGGCATTTTAGGGAGCGAGGCGTTTCTGATAATGATGTTGTGCCCGGTGATCGAAAGGTAAACTTCGGAACCCTTGATTTTGGCATCGGCGAACATTTTTTTGATCATGCCGCCCAGCGCACCGGCGCGGTCTTTCTGCCGAAGGATGTTGGACGGAATTTCCTGGATGGCGAATTTGGTGATCTGGAAACCTTTGCCACTGTGAATCAGTTCCACCACCTTGATGTCGTGAAAACCAACATCCAAGCCTATGCTTTTTTCTAATTTATTAATGCTCATTGTCCTTTTCAATTAATTCCAGGGTAACCGGGAAATTATCTCATAGATTGCTGCTATCTTCCAAGGGGCTTTATTGCAGAACTCATTGAATTTTATGGAGAAATTCTATTGCTCTCTGAGGTATGGAGCCATCGAATGCATATCTACCAATGGCGTGAAGGCGATGAAAATAAATATTCTATGTGCTCAAACGGAAAATGGTTTTACCAAAACCTAAAACAATTTCCGGTTTTACCTGTTCTTCAACAGTTGTAACAGCGTTAACTGTTGATTAGGGTTCTGGTTGCATTTTGACAGGCACTCCGTGAGCTCCTTGTCGCACTGCTCCGCGCCTTCAGGTGCACTCTCCTTGCCAGCCAGGCACGGCATCACTTTTTCCATGCAGCTGTCTATACATTGATCAGCAACTATGGTTTATCCTGAGGGAGGGATTGGAAACACTTTAAATGGGGGCAGAGATCTTTCATCTGTTTCAAACGATGCTTGTGTAATTCTTGGAGCCGACGCGGATTGATCCTCATTGGTTTAGACATAACCTTTCCTTTCAATTTAAAGGGGTGATGTTGCCAATTATTATCCATCGTTTTATGTGAAAAGTTCAATAGCCATTCAAAATTACTCTGACCATACTTGTCCCTCACCGCCGGAGGAGCAATGGACATATCCCTCCGTGTTGCTTCCGGCATCATCATTCAGTTCAAGGTGGCGTTATCTTTGATTTCAAACTCTCCCGCCAATAATACCAGAGTGATCACCTTTGTTGGTTTTAACCTCTCCACTGCCGCTGAGCTTGAAGCCACAAAAAGAGGTGACTCCTGCCACATTGAGACTCGGGTCCAGAACACCTCCCGTAGTATGAGTTGCGAAGACAAAATGTGGGCAGAGGGCGGGGTCCCCGCACAAGTTGACGCAATCTCCTGTTAGAGCGTCGATGTCTACGAAACCGGGCGGATCGTCCGGACATTCGCCGGTCACCGGCGGGTCAGGCAGTGGCGGATCGATACGAATTGTTCTTGGTAGTGGTTCCCAGGCAGGAGGTGATGGCATTTTCACCTAAGGACACAAGCACTCCTGGTGATGAGGCGGGAAAGAGACCGCTGGGCCCCTCTGAAGGTTCCGGTGGATGTGATAAAAATCTTACCGGCATCGTTGCCGGTGTCGCCAGGGAAACTGATGGCGAAATTACCGTCTCCGCCAAAATCCCTGTTAAAATTGTCAGCAGAAGTAATCGTGGTCCAATCGCTATTAGCTTGCAGTATGGCGGGGCAACCCCATGTGATATCCTCCACGGCCAAGCATTTCTGAGTAAGGCGTAATCCGGCCTCGGCAATCATCAGACTGTTTGTGGAAGTGTAGGTCAGGATCGAGCCTGATTGTTTCTGCCTGGTCTCCGCGACGAAATTGAAGGCAACAGAACCCAGGATAATGATAGCCAGGATGATGGAGACCAACGCAGCAACACCCCGCTCATTATTAAGAGGAAAAGGAATTTTTTTGAAGAACAGTTTTTTCATAATGTAGTGGATCTCGGTCTCACCCCGGATTCCAGAGTGAAGTTCTCCCCGTTCGGTCCCTGAAGAGTCATGGTGAAAACATAAAAATTGCTATCGGCAGGGGGTGCTTTCTCGACGATCGTAAAACTGGTGATTTGTGTTGCCAGTGTAGTGGTTGTCCCGCCGCTGGTTCTGGTCAAGGCCTGAGACGCACTGGTCCAGGCGTAAACGATGCCAACTGCGTTGGTGTCCTCCGTGTAGCCATTGAATTTGTCAAAAGTAATATCAGCTGAGGATGCGCTGGAGTTAAAGGCAACATCATTAATTTCTTCGGATGCGACCCGGACTTCGCGAATGAGATATTCCATGGCCAGTTTGGCGTCATCCACCAAGCCTTTCTGGACAGTTGTTTGTTGCGCGGACTGAGCGATGCTGGTGATGAACTGGGTGGAAAAGATACCGATCACACCCATAAGAACGATGGCGATAACCATCTCGACCAGTGTGAAGCCACACGGGTTTTTGGGATGGCGATGCCATTCATTAAATTTAATCTTGTTCATTATCATGAATATCACTCGTCTAACGCAAATAAAGCATTGAAGACCATGTCCGACATTGTCCCATCCGTGCGGCTTACTGTGAGCGTGATTTTTCTGGCAAAGGTTGATGTGGTGGAAGAATCCGGGTCCGTTGCGTTCACCTGCTCCGACAGGCAATCCAGCGAGTAGTCCCCTTCTGGCGTGAGGGGGGCTGCGGTGCCCTCCGGGCAGAAAGCGGTGATCGTGTTGCGGTACAGGTTGGCAAATTCTTCCATTTTCTTCTGGCCAATAAACGACCCCTGAATAACAAATTCCGGATTCTTGCTGCCTGCCAATCCCTGAAACGACGTCATGATAGCCGGTACGGTAATGCCGATGACGACGATAGCGACAATAATTTCCATTATGGTGAACCCGGCCTGGTTCTTTTTTTCCAGGAAGACAGATTTGGGCGCGTACGTCATGAGATAGATGTTCTCCCGGTGAACTGTTCGATAGTAATGGTTACGGTATCTCCGTTCGATGCGCTCAGGATGATCGATTGTGTACCCCCGACTTTTTCACCAAAACTATTAAAGGTAATAGTGCCACCCGTAGTGATGGAGATGCCGTTTGGGAACTCCCGGGTTTCAGCAGGATAAACGCTTTCGGTGCCGGGGTCTGCCGGAACAACGTAGCTGGATCCCGGGTTAAATATAATGCTGACATTCTGGTCCCGGGTCATGGCCAATTCCTGAACATACTGTATGTCTCCCTGAGCCGTATCGCCCGCCACCGACACATCAATGGTTGACGTGTCAAACATCGGGACGGCCACGGCCCCGATAATTCCCATCACCAGTATCACGCTGATAATCTCAATCAGCGTGAAGCCTTTTTGGTTTTTTAAAAATCTCACGTTTATTCCCATAAGGAGTTTTATAAGAACTCTTTAACTATAATTATAAGAGTAGAAAAAAAGGCTGTCAAAAAAGATGAGATGCTTAGATTATATTTTTTCTTAAATTGAATGAAATACCGGATATTATTAATTATCAAAAATTTACAGGACATTTTTTGTATGGCGGCTTCTCCGGTGATGCGTCGTAGCAGAAACACCGCGGAGATGGAACTGAATATCAAGGCATAGAAAAACATTAAAGCCACATACCAATAGCCGTTCAGGTCGAACTTTGCGATTCCTACCGCGAGTAACCGGTAGGAGAAAGGAAAGGTCAGGTGGAGAAAAACGATGGTGAGAAACGCGGTCTCAAAAAATTTCTCGGAAAATTTCAGAGATAGATAATAACCAATGGAGAGTCCCAGAAAAAACGCCGCGGTGACCAGAATGATCACCACTTCTTCGCCATAGGGGATGGTGACAAAATCGCGGATCATCCATCACGAACTGCGAAATGCTCAGGCAAGCACCTACCAAAAACAGGAGAACAGGTTCTCTGGGGATGTGATAACGATTCACAGATTCCGCCGGGTCGGGTTTGAGATCAAGTCCATTTCCTGAAATGGATCAAGATACTGCGGATTCTATCAGAAAGTTGAAAATGGGGTGTTGGGATTTGTTCAGGTGGGCAGTTGGCACATATCCTGGTGATTCGATTTCTGTTTGGAGTTTCCGTTTTTCCCGTTAGGCTGGCTATAGCGGAAAACTTTTCCTTCATAGTTAGTGATGACCACTTCATTCTCGTTGTGCTCGACGACACTGTTGGGGAGCAGTCTTACTTTGCCGCCTCCGCCCGGGGCGTCGATCACGAAATAGGGCACTGCCATGCCGGAGGTGTGGCCCATGAGGTCTCGCAAAATGTCGAGGCCTTTTTCTACCGAGGTGCGAAAGTGGTCGGTCCCCTCCGTCATGTCAGCCTGATAAATGTAATAAGGTTTGATGCGGTTCTTCAGCAATTTCAGCATCAACTCTTTCATGACCTGTGAATCGTCATTGATCCCCTTTAACAGTACCGTCTGACTGCCTAAGGGGATGCCGGTGTCGGCAAGCATGGCGCAAGCTTTTTCCACTTCAGGAGTGATCTCCGCAGGGTGGTTAAAGTGCATATTGAAATACAGTGGGTGATATTTTTTCAATATCGAGCACAGGTTTTCCGTCACCCTGGCTGGCAATGTTCCGGGAACCCGTGTGCCAATGCGGATGATTTCCAGATGCGGGATGGAGCGCAGTTCGCCGAGGATTCGGTCCAGTTCCTTATCGGGGACGAGAAGCGGGTCTCCGCCGGACATGATCACGTCACGGATTTCAGGGTTGTTGCGGATGTATTCAATGCCCTGCCTGAGTGTTTCGCGGGTGACGATTCCGGGAAAACCGATTTTCCGCTTTCTCGTGCAGAACCGGCAGACAATGGGGCATTGGTTGTTGATCATCAGCAGTACCCGGTCCGGATAGCGATGCACCAACTCGGGAACGGGCATATCGCCTTCCTCATTAAGCGGATCGGAGACCAGGGTCTCTCCATCTATATAGCCGTCCAACTCTTCGACGGTGGGTACCACCTGTTTCCATAAAGGGTCATTGGGGCCCTTAATGAGATTCAGGAAATAGGAATTGATGCGTATGGGGTAGAGTTCTCCCACCCTCTTGAGTCGTTCCCGATATTCAGAAGATTCGGGAATGAACGGCAGGTCTTCAATCTTCACCGCGCTCTGGCTGAGTTGTTGTTGCCAAGGCTCCATGTTTTTTCCTTATTTTTGTGGAAGATTAAGAATTGACCGGATAGGTCTTTTTAAGATAGTCGATGATTTCGTATTCATCGTCAAGGACGACACCGCCATCGACCAAAACCGGGACGGTGGTTTGCCCCGATATTTCGTGAACTTCCTGGCGTTGATGATGAGGCCAGGGGACATCTATTTTCTCATATTCCAGACTCATTCTGCGTTAGAGCTTCTCTAACCATGGCGCAGTAACCGCACCCGTCTAAATTATAAAGTTTCATCATAGCAAAACTACCTTGAGTCTCTTATGGCACAGGGCACCATCACCGCGTCGGCCATACCGTGAATTTTCTTTTTGTCCTGCGGGCAAAGTGTAGCCAGAATTCCCGCCAGATGAGTGGTGTTTTCCACCACAAAATAATAAGGCGTCAGCCGCACCCGGCTCTGCATGGTTTCCATCTGGCCCGAATTGCGGTCCAGATACGAAACCGGCACCCGTTTTCCCTTGTAAAACTTCTGTAAAATCGAAGTTTGGTCGGGGAATTGTTGCAAACCCTTCGTCAAGGTCTCCCGCCAAACTTCTCCAGAAACATCGTGTCCGACCACAACCCCCCGGCTTCCCCAGGATTCCGGTGAGAAACCCGAAGGCTTGATCACCATCTCGCGTTCCTTTTGGGTCAAACCCATCAATTCCTGCCAGTCCTGCACCGGAGCACCTTTTAACTGCAATCCTGGGATCACCCCATAAGGGGGCATAGAACGGGAATCGAGAACCCATGTTTCAGGAATTAGATGGGATAAGGTGTTAAAAGTTTCAGAACCCAACGCTTTTTCCCAATCCGCTTTCAGAGCAGGATGATGGAATAATGCAAAACTGAGTTTTTCCTCCAGGCAGGTTTTGTAGGGAGGCGTGGTCATGACCTGGCCCTTTTTTGCCGCATACATCATCAATTCGGATTTTGGGATGTTTTTGAGATCAAATAACTCGAAAAAACGATACAGGACATCAATGCGAAGCCATTTCCCTTCATCCTGGATGAAAAGCCCCTCTTCGCGAAACTGAACCTCTTTGGGGTGCACCGTGTATACCGGAAAACCCTTTCCATTTAACAGGGTGGCCAGCCACTCCATCTCGCTTCGATAGTCCTGGGCTTCATCGGAGACGACAATGGCGATGCAGGGATTTTCCCCCTTGGCCAGCGATTCGGCCATATTGTAAAACAGCGATGGGATTCCACCCTCAGAGTCCCCAATAATCTGCCATGAGGGATCTTCATAGAGGGACATGAGTTCAGCGGTCAGGCCGAACCCTCCGGGAACCGAGTCCAGTTCTGTCACAGCAAACCCATCTTCCGTCACAATCACATCAGGTCTGAGGATAGATGGCAAGGTTTGGCGAAACCGCTTCATTCGGCTAAACTCGATCAACTCGGCAGGTTTCCCCGCATCCAGATACTGGGAGAACCACTTGGTTTCTTTGGCACTTTCCAGATAAAGCTTGTTCCAGGCGGAGTAGAATTTTAGGAGTTGGGGGCCCAACTGGTGGAAAAACTCTGCGTCTTCTGAAGAGAGAAAAAACGGTTCCGGCGAAATCCGCCAGCGGTTTCCAGAATTTTCTGACTCCGCAAACAAGCCGGAACGGGTCAGCGAGGTCTGGATTTCAGCGCAAATGTTTTC
Source organism: Nitrospinales bacterium (assembly GCA_965249625.1). Lineage (GTDB taxonomy): Bacteria > Nitrospinota > Nitrospinia > Nitrospinales > VA-1 > LS-NOB. The sequence continues at coordinate 242,835 of OZ252246.1, forward strand.
AGGTTGGGCAATCATGCGTCTTCAGACTAAAAAAATAGGCCTTAATTGTCAAATTTCCTGTCAGCAGATAGGGTGTTACAATGTTCACCTTATAATGTAACCACTTGGATAAGGAAACCATGGAAAAAGATTCACAACAGGCAGGAATCATTCCCCTTTTCCCGTTGCCCTCAACTGTGTTTTATCCCGGCACCCCTTTGCCTCTGCATATTTTTGAACCTCGATACCGGAAAATGACCGCCGATGCCCTGGAAGGCGAACGTAAAATAGGTATGGTTCTTTTAAAACCGGATTGGGAAGCGGCCTATTTTGACAAACCGGCTATCTATCCCATAGGTTGCGTCGGGAGTATTGAAAAGGAAATCCGTCATCCTGACGGAAAATATAATTTTACTCTGGTTGGGTTGCGCCGGTTTCGTATCGTGAAGGAAGTGAAAGGAAAACTCTACCGCTGCGCCGAAATTGATCTGCTCGAAGAACAGAACGAACAGGCAATCGGTGAAGAACCCAATACCACCCGCGACGGTTTGATTGACAGATATAGAGAGTTCACCCGCCTGATTCCCGAGAGCAGTGCGTTGAAAGAGGAACCCGACTGGAACCTGGGCGAAAAACTCAGCCAGTTTGTCGACCGGTTTGCCTATAGGTTGGATATTCCCCTGGAACAAAAACAATCCTTTCTTGAGGAACGGGATGTGCTAAGCCGCGCCCGGTTCCTTCACGAGTTCCTTAAAATGAAAATCGATCTCGTCCACCTCTCCAAAGTTCGTAACGTCACTCCCGACTCCGCCCGCTGGAACTGACCGGGCCACGCTCGGCGGGAATGGGGCGGTGACCCCCCCCCTCCAAGACATGAAGTTAATATTTGGGATGTCACATGTACGCGACCACCGAAGGCGCAGGGCCTACTGCAATAGCTTTTTTGAGCTAGCAAAGGTCGTCTCTCGGCTTAATAAAGCCTTTGCTCAATTTTCCCCTTGTATGACGCGAAAGGTGATAACCATAGTGATATAGAAAACAGCATTTTTGCTCTGGAGGGGGTGAGGTGACGTTTTCCGAGACAAGATCAGAAAGAAAGTATTCTAAAACCTTAAAATGCGAGTGCAAATCAGATATAGTTTTAGTAATCTGAATACTAGTTTGTATCGCATGCAAAGCCTCCCCCCTCTTGATAGCTAAAGGGAATAAAGAAATTGAACTTTAAAGAGTTTGAATCGGACCAGAAGCTAAGAGGTGGCTACTACACCCCTGATGATCTTGCATCATTTCTTACCAAGTGGGTATCGCTTAAAAAACCACTAAATATTCTTGAGCCGAGTTGCGGAGAGGGAGTATTTTTTAAATGGATTAAGCAGTTTTCCTCTCGAACCTCAGTTAAAGCCTTTGAACTTGATGAAGAAGAGGCAATTAAAGCTACGAATTGTGCCAAATTAGTGGGTCTTTCTAATGTTAAAATTGAGCATTCGGATTTTCTTGGTTGGGCAATTAACTCCTTAGTAAACAATAATGATCAATTTGATGCCATTGTGGGAAACCCACCTTTTGTCAGGTATCAATATCTCCCGTCTTTGTTTCAGGGGCTAGCGGAAAAAATATTTTCAATGCTTGGTTGCAAGTTTACTAAGCATACTAACGCCTGGGTTCCTTTTGTTCTTGCTTCCATGGCGCTTTTGAAGCCCGGTGGAAGGCTTGCGATGGTTGTTCCCTCAGAGATAATCCACATTACCCATGCGCAATCTCTCCGTACTTACCTTGGTCAATATTGTAAGCGGATAGCTATAATTGACCCACGTGAGTTATGGTTTCCCGAAGTCTTACAAGGAGCAGTTTTACTTCTTGCCGAGAAAAAACTCGATCCAAGTGAGGTTGGAGATGGTCTTACTATATATCCGGTGAATAATCGTGAATTTTTATCAAGTGATCCTGAGAACATCTTCAACTCCCAGAAACCAATTAATGGAAAGACCGTCGAAGGCAAGTGGACTAAGGCCCTTCTATCACCAAACACGCTTTCCTTGCTAAATGACTTAATAGAAGACAACACAATCTGTAGTTTTTCAGATGTGGCAAATGTTGATGTGGGAATTGTAACCGGGGCCAATGATTATTTTCTGGTTTCTGATGAAGTAATCAAAAATTTCAATCTTAAAAAATGGGCACACCCCATGTTCGGTAAAAGCAACCATTGCCCCGGTATTATTTATGATAGTTCACAACACCGGGCCAATGCTAAAGATGGCAAACCTACAAACTTTCTTTGGTTTCAGGATGAGGCAATTGAGAAAAATCAAAAAGGCAGGGCGTATATTCAATCAGGTATTGAGCAAAAGTTACATACACGCTATAAGTGCCGTATACGTCACCCTTGGTATTGCGTCCCCTCTGTTTACTCGACCAAAATTGGCATGCTAAAGCGGTCGCATGATGCACCACGACTTATAATGAACAAAATGGGCGCATACACCACGGATACAGCTTATCGGATACAGATTATAAAGGGGACGGCTGAACAGATGGTATATAGTTTTATGAATGGGTTGACTGCCCTCAGCGCAGAACTAGAAGGGCGACACTACGGAGGTGGTGTTTTAGAACTTGTTCCATCAGAAATTGAGCGACTTTTAATCCCTCCTCCAAAATCAGGAAGAGTTAAGCTTGCGAAACTTGATCAATTCATTCGATCAGCACCTATGGAGGAAGTTCTAGAACGCCAAAACAAAATAGTTCTTGGAGATATTGGGTTATCAGCTACAGAACAAAATCAACTGTTGGATGAGTGGCGCAAACTTCGCAATAGACGGCAGAGAATTTCACCAGAATCAGCTTAATCAATTTCTAGCACGAATAAATCGCTATCCTTATCGTCTTTATATAAAGAAGCAATTCTCCCTGGTAAATCCCTCCGTCCAACGAGGTCACGTGCTTTTCCCCAGTGGAGGCCTGTCATGCTGTTTTTTTGTTTATAGGCACGACTATTGGTTTGGGTATTATGAGTAATCTTCAGGGTTAAGGCATCATCATACTCCACTCCTCTGATAACAATCCGAGATCAGGCCTCTGTTCTCTCTAAATGGGCTTTTTGAGGATTTTGGTCAGGTTGCCAATTGAGACCTGCAAATACTTCATCCCGAAAATAATGCCTCTGGTCAATATCTTCAAGTTGGCCTTTGGTGAACAACATTGAACCTGTTTGATTTGTGTTTGCCCCGCTTGGGACCGTTAGGTCCCGTTCTGTAAGAGGATTATTCTTCCAGACAAGCTGGCTCTTAGTACTTTTCTTCCCAGGCTCCTTTTTTTTGCTACCGGTAGGCTTTGATTTTTTAACCGCCTTTTTAATCTTAACCACAGGAGAATGGATTTTTAACACCATCCGTGGGATAGTATCGAGGCTACGGTCTTTTGATGTCCCAATTGGATTGCCAGGTCGCTTCAAATCCTCATCAATTACACAACCTGATTTAAGGAGGTTGTTTATTTTTTTCTTGTTAATGGAAAAGACGTTATCTTTATGGTTATTCAGTAACTCTGAAACGTATGTTTTGCACCCTATAGCCAAACTTTTTTTGAGTGCTTGAGCAGAGGTTATTCCATTTCTGATACCAGCAATTATTATTGACTTTGACTTTACTAATGACAAGACATCTCCAATTTGAAGCAATCCTCCTTCGGTCATAAAGGCTGTGCTGATAACAATTTCTTCTGGCTTTGGAATCCTGAGTAAATCAATGACATTTGCGTAGTGATTGTCGTCTGTTACGCCCTGAAGAATATATTTTTTACCGGACATTTTCTTATTCAATATAAACGTTTTCAGAAGACCTATAACTACAGTTGTTTCAAGTGCCGACCTGCCTACTTTACCCGTGTTCTGCGTGTGCCGGAGGAAGGCAAGTTATTCCAGCAACCTTCCAGGTTTCACTCCAAGAGGCTTCGCCAACCGGCAGATGTTGATCAGGCTTATGTTTCTTCGCCCTTGCTCCACTCCCCCAACATATGACCTATCCATATTGGCCTCCAAAGCAAGCCGCTCTTGGGATCAGCCCTTCTTCTTTCGAAGAATTCGTAGTTGGTTTCCAAATTTGACTCTTGGGTCTTTTTTCACTGGGGAACAAGACTGTATGGGAGGATGCGTTAAAAATGGCTTTAGAAGAAGTTTTAAAAGCTGAACAGGAGGTTAGCAATTTATCCACCTGCTTTCTTTCTCTTTGAAGGGAGGGGAGACAGTAACAGGAGCATATTAGTCAGCCGAGATAACTCTTTGCCAGTGGTAAAAGCCATTGCCATCTGCCTCCCTCGCTCGAGGGCGGCTCGCCGCGGAATGATTAGGCTTAAGCACGTGACCCCGCCATCGGCTTTTTCAAACTCACCTATTTCGAGTTCGAGGGTCTCGAATCCATGTGCACGAATTTTTTCGCTGATATTGGGGAATCCTGCGGGCATCAACACCATGTTGCCCAATGCCAGGCAATTGGCGGCATAGGACTCGTTCTCAGTCACTTCGATCCAGTCGAACTGTTTCAGGTTTGAAGCATCCACCCGCTTGGGATCAATGACCAATAGGTTGCTGCCGAGAAAGGTGGCCGCACTTTTAAGATGCAATCCTTTGGTCACGGCCACAGTCACGATTTTTTTGGCAGTGAGTTTAGAGAATGCTTGTATCGCTCTCAAATTGGTGCGTTTAGAAAGGCCGACAAAAATTGCATCGGGAGTGTCCATCACATCCCCGCCGTCGAGGGTCGCTGGGGAATCGAGGGTTACACAGTCCCCATATGTTTTCAGTTCGGCAGCGGTGGATTGGGCTTCTTCCTGACGCGAGAGTTCTTTCATCGGGCAAAGCAGGATTTTATCTGCAAGGATAACGGCGGTGTCTTCCACAAACGTGGCATCAGGGAGGTTATCTTGAGTGGGCAGGTACTCCACTTTGCATCCGGCCTGCTTGAGAGCTTCCACATAATTTTCGTGTTGGCTGAGAGCGGTTGCAAGGTCGATATTATTCTTCCCCGGATGCTCCGATAAAGCCTGGGGGAATTTTAGGCCAGGTTTTCTCACTAGTGCCGTGAACGCGGGCATACGAGGCTTCCTTCAGCGATTCAGTCGCAGGTGGGGGTGTTCATCATCCGGGAAAAATAAAGCATGGGGAAAAGCTTTTTGGCTTTCCTGAGGATTTTCATTGCGGCCTTGTTGGGTTTGAGCCCTTTCGCGATTTTGTCAGGCCGGGCGATATAAGTCAGTCCACTAATCATGGTGAAGTCGTGGCGGTTAAAGCGCATGATTTTGCGTTGATATTCATCGGGGTGACCAAAAATTTTATCCAGTTGAGGAACAAACCTTTCTTCTACCGCATAAAGTTCTCCATGCATCATCCCGGCATTATCATTGGTTGGCTCAATGTTGGCTAACCCTAGTCCTGCTTGTCCTCCGTCATCGATGGGGACTTTGTTGAAGACCAGTTGCCAGGCCGAGAGCGTCACGGAAGATTTGAATACATATTCCAGTCCCTGCTCCTTAAAATATTCTTCGTTGATCAATTCGTTGTACGCGAAAAAATGGACGACATCAGCCATTATTAAAACTCCTGCTCCAAGTCATTTAACTTATGGGCCTTACTTGATTTCACCCCAAGGGTCCCCGGCAAAGAGCTTGCCGGTCATGGGGAAGTTATGATAGTATCAAAAAAATCATTCCTACGTGGTCGTCATTTTCAGTTTGATGGATATATTTTCCAATCCGGGGCGATTCTTGCAAATGAATTATCAGCAATAGACTGATTCTATAAAAATATTTATATTTTCCCGGAAGAATTCGATAAAGAGGTGGTTATTTCTTTCTAATTTAAGGAGTTGTTTATGTCAGCCAAAGTGGTCACGGTTTCCGACGCCGAATTTGAGCAAACGGTTCTAAAGTCTGACAAGCCGGTTATGCTGGATTTCTGGGCCGAGTGGTGCCAGCCCTGCAAAATGCTCACGCCTACCGTTGAAGAGCTTGCTGGGGATTTTGAGGATCAAATCCTGGTGGGAAAAATAAATGTGGACGATAACCCGGCTACCGCAACCACGTATGGCATCCGCGGTATCCCGACTCTGCTTTTCATCAAGGGGGGGCAAGTGGTTCAGCAGATTGTAGGGGTAAAATCGAAAGCGGAAATCAAGAAAATCATTGAGGAAAACCTGCTGGCTTAGACCAACTGGTTTTTCATGAGAGTTTAAATAAATAAACCCCCTTTTCCCGATTGGGAAAAGGGGGTTTTGTTGTTTTGACCGGGCCACACTCCCTGGCAGAGAGACCTTTGCATAAGTCGAAAAATCGAAGAATCCTCAGGTTAGTGCAAGGCGAGATCCTTCGTCGCCTTCGGCTCCTCAAGGATGACAAAATGGCGTTTCTTGTCATTCTGAGCGAGATCGCATTGTCATTCTGAGGAACAAGGTGACGAAGAATCCGGGGTTATGCAAAGCCCTCCCTGGCAGAAGGGGCAATTGGGCAAGAACCCGTTGCTCGCCAGCAAAAGTTATGGCTACTGGCCCGAGGCCGAGTGGGTGGAGGTTCTCCGCTAAATAGAGGTATAGACTGGGCGCAGCCCCAAGCCTTCGATCATATCGATATCTCTTTTCGGGTCTTGGCCCTTGGTCGTGAGATAGTTGCCTCCCAGAATTCCGTTGGCCCCGGCAGAGAACAGTTGTTCCTGCTGGTCGGTCAACACTTCTTCCCGTCCTCCGCAGACGAACAGGTCGATATCCGGTAAGATCAGCCGCAAAAGGGCGATGGTTCTGAGGGCCTCATAATGTTCCATGGGTTCCAGATGGTCGAGCCCGGTTCCCTCAATCGGTTTGAGAAAATTGATAGGGAACGATTGTGTGCCCAACTCACGAATGGAAAAAGCCAGTTCGGCCCTTTGCGCGAACGATTCCCCCATCCCGAAGATTCCGCCCACGCAGACTTGCAGTCCCGCCTCCTTGGCGTTTTGTACGGCATTGACCTCATCTTCATAGGTATGGGTGGTAACGATTTTATCAAAATGGCTTTTTGCGGTTTCCAGATTATGGTGGCACCGATCCAGCCCGGCCGCTTTCAGTTCCTTCAAATGTTCCAGTGGCATCAGCCCCAGGGAACAGCAGGTTTCAAGCTGGGTTTCAGCCTTGATACGTTTGATGGCTTCTATCACCCGGTCCAATTCCTTCCGGTCATCGAGAGAAGTTCCAGAAGCAACGATGGAAAATTCATTAGATCCAAACGCTTCAGCCTCTTTCGCGGCAGCAACGATTTCCTCAACATCCATCAGCTCATATTCCGGCGAATCGGTTTTGAACGAGCTCGATTGTGCACAGAAGGAACAGTCTTCCACGCACCGACCGGATTTTGCGTTGACGATGGAGCAGATTTTAACGTCCCGCCCTTTAAACTGCTCACGAATGCGGTTGGTCCCTATGAAGAGATAGTCCAGTTCGTCGTGGCTCAGCGATTCCAGTTGTAAAGCCTGGTCATAAGAAATCGATTGGCCTTTCAAGGCGGTGTCGACCATAGAATCTACCAATTCTTTACGCATTGAATTTTTCGTTCTCTAAGGGTTGAAGTGAGGGCCTTATCATAGAGCTTCTTCACTCATAACTCAATAGATTCACCAATTCTTCTGCAGAATGGACGGGAGAGAGGCAGGTCCCTTGTCGACAGACATAAGCGGTGCCTTTTCCTTTCACCAGTTTCCGGTCTTTTAACAGAGGGATTGATTTCCCGGCACTTTCAATTCCGTCCTCATAGGCGAAGGCAAAAACTGCGTTCGGATAAAACCCTTTACGCAGGGTATCGAGCAGTTCCTGTGTGGCGGGGTCATTTCTTTTTCCCACCACGGCAACCTCTTTGAGTCCGCCAAGATATAAATGCAGAGCCTGGAGCATGAAGGCCGAGTTGAGGCCATACTCCATCAGTTCGTCATTAAAACTTAAAAATATCTTTTCTGCCTTTTGGGACAGGGCAGGGTCGGAGAGATAGGCGGAAAGCCGCAGCAGGGATAGGGCCGCGTTGCTGTTTCCGGCAGGTTCTACCCCATCGTAGCCGCTGATTTGCCTCACCAACAACTCTTCCCCGTCGCTCGCCGTCTCGTGAAACGTGCCGTTTTCATTGTAGAATTTGTCCTCCACCCTCTGCATTAGTTCGCGAGCGGTTTGAATATAATGGGGTTCATAAGTGGCTTCATACAAGTCCATGCAGGCCGTGGCAGTGGCGGTGTAATCGCACAGATAGCCGTCATAGCGAGCTTCTCCATCGCGATAGCGCCGCAGGATTTTTCCTTCAGGCGTGCGTAACCGGGTGAGAATAAACTCCATGGCGCGTGCAGATTTCTGTATCCGATCTCCATCGTCCAGCACCCTTCCTGTTTTTGCCATGGCACTGATCATCAGGGCATTCCAGGAAGTGAGAATCTTGTCATCAAGCAGAGGGCGGATGCGCTGACTGCGAACTTCAAGAAGCTTTTCCCGGGCGGTTTCAAGTTCGGCCCTGGCATCGGCTTCCTGCATACCCACTTCTTTGGCGACAGTTTCCGGTCCCTGGGTGACGCTTAAAATATTTTTGCCTTCAAAGTTTCCGTCAGGAGTGATATTGTAATAGGGGATCGCAACGCTTGCGGTTTTTCTTCCGAGAATCTTTTCGACTTCCTCCTGAGTCCATACATAAAATTTGCCTTCAACTCTTTCGCTGTCGGCATCTTCAGCACTGAAGAAGGCACCTTCTTCGGAAGTCATATCCCGGTCAATATATTGCAAAAGGTCGTTGGCAAACTCGGCGAACTCTTTTTTACCGGAGACCTGATAGGTTTCAATCAAAGCGGTGGCGAACAGGGCGTTATCATAAAGCATTTTCTCGAAATGCGGCACCAGCCATTTGTAATCCGTGCTGTAACGCGAAAGCCCCCCACCGATCTGGTCATAAATTCCGCCGAACTTCATGGCCTTGAGCGTATTTTCTGTCATCGTCAGGCTGTTGGCGTGTCCCGTGCGGTGATATTGCCGGAGCAGGAGTGACAGGCCCATCGAAGGCGGAAATTTATTTTGCTGTTGAAACTGAAAGCCGTGGTTGAGCCGGTCATAATGTTTTTCAAATAGCTCGACGGTTTTGTCTTCCCCGGCGAAGTCCAAATCGTCCGGCTCGGCGGAGCTTGGTTCGCGGGTGGAAGATTGGCGGATATAGTCCACCAGAGCTGTAGTCTGCTTGCCAATTTTGTCCTGCTCGTTTTTCCAGGTATTGATGAGAAACTGCAGGACATCCAGAAAAGAGGGTAAGTTATGGCGGCGCTCAGGCGGGAAATAAGTGCCGCCGTAAAAAGGGACTGCGTCGGGAGTCATAAACACATTGAGTGGCCAGCCACCCTGCTGGCCCAAAGCCTGCACCGCTTGCATGTAGATGCTGTCGACATCCGGTCTCTCTTCGCAATCCACCTTGATGCTAACGAAACTTTCATTGAGCACTGCCGCCAGAACCGGGTCTTCAAACGATTCATTCTCCATCACATGGCACCAGTGGCAAGTGGCATAGCCGATGCTCACCAGAACCGGCAGGTTTTTTTCCTTGGCGATCTTGAATGGTTCGTCGCCCCACGGATGCCAGTTAACCGGATTGTGTGCGTGTTGCAGAAGATAAGGACTTTTTTCTGTTATGAGTAAATTTGTGTAGGTGTGTTCAACCATTTCTTTGTTGTGGAATTGTCTTTTCTAAAGTTCTTCGAATCGCCGGAAAAAACCCGGAAATGATTTTTCCACGCAAGTGGGATTTTTGATACGGACCCCCGGTATTTTTAATCCGGCCACCGCGAAGCTCATGGCCATGCGGTGGTCGTTGTAAGTTTCGATTTCGGCACCCGAATAATCTCCCGGTTTTACGATGAGGTAGTCTTCTCCGGCTTCGATTTCCGCGCCCAGACGGGTTAATTCTGCCGCTAGTGCAGAGATGCGGTCGGTTTCTTTGATCCTGAGGTTGCCGATCCCCTGAATCACGGTTTCCCCTTTGGCGAATAGAGCTGTTACGGCCAAGGTCTGCACTGCATCCGGCATATTATTCATGTTGATGGTGATTCCCCTCAAAGGGTTTCCTTTTACATGCAGGGTGTTGGCTTTTTTTTCTACCTGGCACCCCATTTTTTCCAGAACCGAAGTGAATTGCGCATCTCCTTGAACACTATCGGGATTGATATCGGTGAGGGTCAATTCTCCGCCAGTCACTGCCGCCGCCGCCAGAAAATAAGAGGCACTCGACCAGTCGCTTTCCACCCGGTAGGTCCTGGATTTATAGCGGTCTCCGGCTTTGATTTTGAAACGCTGATAACTCTCATTTTCAACATGGACGCCGAAGGTCTTCATGATGTCGAGGGTAATGTCGGCATAAGATTTGGAAGTGAGGTCTCCCTGGATATGAACGCAGGTGTCGTTTTTGAAATAAGGTGCTGAAAGTAAAATGGAAGTGAGATATTGACTGCTTTTGTCACCGGCGAGTTTGATCTCTCCTCCCGGTACTTCTCCGCCTGCAATATCTATCGGCGGGCAGCCGTTGCCATTAGCCGATACCGCCAGGACTCCCATTTGCGTGAGACAATCCAGAAGGTCTGCCAGAGGCCTTTCGTGCATGCGTTCATCACCGTCGAGCCGGGTTTCCCCTGGTGCCAGGGCAGAAAAGGTTGTGAGAAACCGCATGGTGGTTCCGGCGTTTCCAATAAAAATATCTTCGCCGGGTGCGGAAAGTTTTCCACCTGTTCCGGAGACGATAAAGGCTTCTTTTTCTTCCTGAACCGGAATTCCGAAGGCTTTAAGAGCGCGGATCATGTATTTCGTGTCATCGCTCACCAGCGGTTTTTCTAACCGGCATTCTCCATCGGTGAGTCCAGCGATCAGCAATGCCCGGTTGGTATAACTTTTAGAGCCGGGAATGGTGACACTTGCTTGAAGCTTTTCTACAGGCTTAATTTCTATCAAGGTCTGAAAAAAATTGAGGGTTTAAAGTAAGGAAATATACCACACCCCCCGATGAGGAGGTAAATAGCAGTGCCTTTCCCAGCCGAGACAACTCTTTGCTCGCCGGAGAAAGATTTTGCCAGTTGGCCACACGCCTAGTGGGCCCGGCGGTTGTTTCAATTGGGGGATTCTGATATGATCGGGTTTTCTAGAGGAGTTTGGTTCTATTATCTCCATGTATTTAAAGGCTCTTTAGTTGCGGGGTGTGGGTATGGCCGAAAATGAAAAAGAATCCTTATGGTACCGGTTGTGGGATCACAGGTCACTGAAAGAGAAGCAGCGTCTGCGATCGTTTGTCCCTTATATCCTTTATGGGATCGCAGTTTTTTACGGGATCATTTATTTGTCCATTCTCAACACCATCAACCGGGAGAGGACCGGGACCACCGTTAAAACCTGGTTTGGCGGAGATAGCCAGGAAATCATTGATGCCAGAGTAAAAGAAGAGCAGGAAATTAAAGAAAGTTTTAAAGCTCTGCGCAAACGTGTCTCCGGTGGCCACTAGCCAGCGTGACGCTGGACTCAAATTATAATAGCTTTTGTTTGCCAGCAAAGAGTAATCTCGGGTCATGCAAAGGTCTCCCTGATAAGGGGGAATGAGGGGGGGGGGGTTAGGTTGTCATGCTGAGCTAGTGATATTTGACCTTTGAATTCTTGCCCCGTAGGGGTATGTCGGAGCATCTAGCTCCTATGATTTTTCGACTTGCGTAGCGGTAAAAAATTGTTTCTAACTGTTTGCGGAGATATTCTTCCATGAAACGTTTAGTATTTATTTCTAACTGGTTTTACCTGTTTTCTCTCTGCCTGTGGGTCGGGGGCATGTTCCTATTGGGTATTCTGGTGGAAATCATGGTGCGGATTAATTTGAAGGACCAGCCACAGGTGGCCAGTACCATCATGAACAAAGTCATGGATGTTTTCAATGTCCATATCATTTATACCTGCATCACGTTTATGGTTTTGGCTGAGGTGATCAAGTTTCTTGTGGCCAGATACAGTTCTGCCGGTTACGAACCGCAAGTGGTGACAAAACGTAAGTACACCCGCGAGGTGTGCCTGGCGGTCATGATCGTTCTGGCTTTGTATATTGGTAGCGTTCTCAGGCCAGAGATGCACGCTATGGACCAACTCAAGAAAGCTAATCCCGCCGACCAGAGACTACAAATCCAATTTGACCGTTTCCATTCCAAGCTGACCTGGATCTATACGGTAAATATGATTCTGGGTCTGAGCTTGTTCTATATTAACGGCAAGGAGATGGCCCGCTTCCGGCCAGCGGCCGGAGGGAGTGGGCAATAGCTTTAATTTGTTAGCAAAATGTTGGCGATATCACACCCTCTCCTGTCAAGAGGCGTGGAGCTAGTAGTCGTAATATTCTTCCTCAGCTTTACTACCCGTTCCGGCCATGAAGGGAAATGAAGAGGGCATCACACATGCCCCGCAGGGGTGAATAGTTCATTGGGCCCGGACAAACTCTTTGAGCACAAATAAGAAATTTTCAGTTCTGTCGCAGAAATTTTTGCATTCGCTTGAGGGGATGCTGGTATGTTCTGCCTTTTTTCTTTATGGGGTTTCTTCTGCTCAGGCTAAGCATGCTGGTGTGGAGCATGATGAGTCTGGAGAATCCAAAACTTCCATCGCCCGACTTGATCCCGATGACGTTTTAAATATGTCCTTCATTCAAGCCGGTAAATTTGTCCGGGGTTCCAATTTTAAAGAGAACAAGGCGGCTTTTAAGATGTGCCGCAAGTATGATAAGTCCTGCAGGCTCTGGTGGTTCTCCGATGAGTACTCAGAGAAACTGGTGATGTTGGACAATTACTGGATAGATATTTATGAAGTGACCAATGAAAAATATTTGGAGTTTGTCAAAGCCACCGGGCACCCTCCTGCTTTAGATGATTCCTGTAGCACCGATGCGTGCCGGGAAGGAAACTTGTGGGAGGGAGCATCTTTTCCTCGGGTGATCCGTAAGCAGCCTGTTACACAGATAAGCTGGTATGATGCGAAGGCCTACTGCAAATGGCGGAGCAAGCGTCTGCCTACGGAAGCGGAGTGGGAAAAAGCTGCCCGCGGTCCCGCTGGGAGCATGTACCCATGGGGCAAGGCCTCCCCCAAGGGCCGGGCCACCTTTAATCGAAAATGGAAAGGGGTCCTCACTATGACCAATGTTGGCAGTTACCCTAACGGAATCTCCCTTTATGGATTGCATGACATGGCTGGTAATGTCTGGGAATGGGTGGACGACTGGTATCACCGTACCTATTACACTCAAGGCCCTAAAAATAATCCCAAGGGCTATACCGAGGGCGAGTTTAAATCCCTTCGTGGTGGGTCTTGGGTCAATTTTCCCGATTCCTTGCGGAGTGCGTTTCGCAGGTGGAGTCGGCCCGATGTCCGGTTCAACGATACCGGTTTTCGCTGTGCCAAGTCCGCATCCCCTGACTTTGAATTCAAATAACCATTTATGCCAGATAAACCAAAAAGATCTGATGAGTTGACCGACCAAGAGCGGGAGTTGTTAAAACCCTATGTCTCGGATGTCGATGCAAATGTGTTTGCCTTGGAGAACCTGAATCCAGAAGTGATCGGTGGAGCTCTGGCCCGTTACAGCCGCGCGCCGACCGGATTCAAGGAAACGGTCGTGCGCGAGTTTTTGAATCCGGATGGCAGTCCCAACGATGTCAAGGGTTCCCAAATGATCGACCGTGTGGTCAACAAGTTTGGCGATGAATCTGTCGCCGAGCTGGCGGTTGCTCCCTTGTGCATAGAAGAAATCTCCAACCTGATGACCAAGGTCATCGAAGATTGCAGGATAGGCGGTTCGCCCATCGAAGAGTCGACCCGCTATGTTCTCTACGATGCCAAAAAGAACGGACGCTGGCGTTATGTGTGTCCGGGTAATATCAAGGAGTCTGGACTCGGAAATGCTTTTGTGGCCACCATGGATTTTCTTTTTGAAACCTATGCACAGATGGTGGAACCCATGCGGGCGTTGTTTCAAAAGCGCCTGACTCCGGAAGCGTTTGAGATCGAAGTGGAACGCGGTGGCAAGATTCAAAAAGCGGGACGGAAATCCCTTGAAGGTGAGAACGAAATCAAGGCGCATCGCATCGCCTACAATTTCACCATCCGCAGCGCGGCGTGCGATGTGATCCGCTGTATTCTTCCTGCCTGCACCCAGGCCAATGTTGGGCTGGTGGGCAACGGGCGGTTTTACTCTGGTCTGATTACCAAACTGCTGTCGCATGATTTATGCGAAGCGCATGAGCTTGCCGAGCTGATTCGAAAAGCCCTCAATACTCAGATCCCCACTTTCATCAAACGGGCCGGGCGAAATGCCTATGTGGCGGACAATCACCATGCCATGAGGAATTTGTGCCGGGAACTTTTTGCCTCGGTCGAAATCGAAACCTCCGCCGAAGTGGAGTTGCTGGAAGACAGTCCCGAAGACCAGCGGATCAACCTGCTGTCCAATATGATTTTTCCTTATGTCCAGCATTCTTCCTGCCAGATTCGTGCAATCGTGACGTCCCTGCCTGAAGAACGCAAAAAGCAAATTTTTGCAACCTATATTGGGTCGCGGCAGAGCAAGCGCGACCGCGCTGGCAGGGCGTTGGAATATGGTTATCCCATTCAATTTGATATTCTTGCCGGATTCGCCGAGTACCGCGACCTGCAACGCCACCGCATGCTCACCCAGCAAAGGCAGGACCTGGGCATCGACCTGGGCTATTCGGTGCCGGAGGAAGTTGACGAGATCGGTATGGGTCAGCAGGTGCAGGAATGTTTCGAGCGCACCGAGTCCTTGCACCGTGACCTGAAACGGACCGGGATGGAGCAGGAAGCGCAATATGCCACCCTGTTCAACCACTTCATCCGCTGGAATATGGGCATGAATCTTAGGGAGTTGGGACATTTTGTTGAACTGCGTACCCAGAAGGCCGGTCACCCCAAATACCGGCGCATGGCGCAAATGATGGCAAGGCTCTACCTCAAACGCCATCCGGAGATGGAACCGGTCCTTAAATTCGTCGACCACAACGACTACGATGGTGGCATCACCCGCGCGGATCAAGAAGCCCGCACGGCGCGCAAAAGCCTCGCTTCCAACCTCTTTGACGACCAAGACTGCTAGGCGCAGGGCCAGTGAGCAATGGCTTTAATTTGCCAGCAAAAGGTATAGGCGGCTTGATGAGCCTTTGCTCAATTGTCTCCCCTGCTAAAGGACGCGCAGGGCCAGTTTGCAATAACCCGTTGGGCCGCGAACGCCATTGCTAGCGGTCAAAAGATATTGCAAGCTATCAGCGGAGATTCTCCGCCGGATTTTTAGAAAAATCAGCCATTTTATGGTAGGCTTGTGCGCTTTATTATTCCCCCAACCATTCTTGAATGAGAGATCAAAGTGATGAAAATTGGTGTTCCCAAAGAAGTTCATGTTGGCGAAAAACGGGTGGCCACCACCCCGGAGGTCGCAAAACAACTTATCAAACTGGGTTTTGAAGTCGCGATTGAGGCAGGTGCCGGTTCGGCCGCTCATTATTCAGATGCTTCTTACGTCGAAGCGGGCGTAACGGTCGTCAAAAATCCCCGGGAGATTTGGACAGAAAGCGATATTATTTTAAAAGTCCGCGCACCGGAGCAGAATAAAGGCGAAATCGATTTACTGCATGAAAAGCAGATATTGATCACTTTTCTTTGGCCGGCGCAGAATCCGGAAATGCTCCAGAAGCTGGCAGAGAAAAAAGTGACGGCTTTGGCGATGGATAGCATCCCGCGCATATCCCGTGCGCAAAAAATGGATGCGCTCAGTTCAATGGCGAACATTGCCGGATACCGCGCGATTGTTGAAGCTGCCCAGCATTTTGGCAGGTTCTTCACCGGGCAGATCACGGCGGCGGGTAAGATTCCTCCTGCTAAAGTCATGGTGATCGGCGCAGGGGTTGCTGGGCTCTCTGCCATTGGTGCTGCGAAAAGTATGGGTGCCATTGTGAGAGCTTTTGATACCCGACCGGAAGTGAAAGAACAGGTCGAGAGTATGGATGCGGAGTTCCTGGAACTCGATTTTGAGGAAGAGGGTTCGGGTACCGGCGGTTATGCAAAAGTGATGAGCAAGGAATTTATTGAAGCGGAAATGGCTCTCTTCGCGGAGCAGGCGAAGGAAGTGGATATCATCATCACCACAGCACTGATTCCCGGTAAACCGGCACCGGAACTGATTAAAGAAGAAATGGTCGCTTCCATGAAAGATGGAAGCGTGATTGTAGACCTCGCGGCGGAACAAGGAGGTAACTGCAAGCTAAGCCAGGCGAACGAGGTGGTTAAAGCCTATGGCGTTTCGATCATCGGTTACACTGACTTGCCCAGCCGGTTAGCAGCGCAATCCAGCCAGTTATATGCAACGAATTTGCGGCATCTTTTAACGGACATGTGTCCGGAAAAGGATGGCAACGTGACAGTCGATTTTGATGACGAAGTGGTTCGCGGAGCCACAGTTGTCAAGGATGGAGAGATTACCTGGCCGCCGCCTGCACCAAAACTTTCGGTGGCACCACCAAAGGCAACTGAAAAACCTGTGGAGCCTGTAGAAATCAGGGAAGAGAAACCCTCGGTGGCGGGCCCATTTATCACCTTTGGCGTGGGGGCCTTGGCCTTGCTTGGCTTGGGTTCCGTCGCGCCCGCTTCCTTCATGGCCCACTTTACGGTTTTTGTCCTGGCCTGCTTTGTTGGTTACATGGTCATCTGGAATGTCAAGGCTGCTTTGCATACGCCGCTCATGAGCGTGACCAATGCTATCAGCAGTATCATTATTATTGGTGCCCTTTTGCAGATCAGTTCGGAAGAAAAGGTGATCGTGTGGGTGGCCGGGTTTGCGGTGCTGATTACATCCATTAATATTGCAGGCGGATTCGGGGTAACACGCCGCATGCTCGAAATGTTTCGTAGATAGGAGGCGAGAAGATGAGTGAAGGTATCGTAACCGCCTCTTATGTCGGGGCAACTATTTTATTTGTCCTGGCGTTAGGCGGATTGAGCAATCAGGAAACCGCAAGGCGCGGTAACCTTTTTGGAATGATCGGCATGGCCGTGGCTTTGCTTGCCACGATGTTCGCCGTGACGGCGAACCTGGAAATTCTCATTGTCGGCATGCTAATCGGCGCAAGCATCGGTCTGGTTCTGGCCCAGCGGGTGCAGATGACGCAAATGCCCGAACTGGTTGCCATGTTGCACAGTTTCGTAGGGCTGGCGGCGGTTCTGGTTGGATTTGCTAATTTTATGGACCCGGGGCGTTTGCAACATTACATCGGTGTTGAATTGACCATCCACGATGTGGAGACTTATCTGGGAATCCTCATTGGTGCCATCACCCTGTCAGGTTCTGTCATCGCGTTTGGAAAACTGAGCGGCAAGATCGGCGGTAATCCCATGTTAATTCCGGGCCGGCATTGGTTCAACTTGGGCCTGCTGCTTGGTTCCATCTATTTGTGCGTCGTATTTGTTGAGCAATCGGCCGCCGGGGGTGGACTCAATCCTCTGTTGATCATGACAGGAATCGCGTTGTTGTTCGGGGTTCATATGGTCATGGCTATCGGCGGTGCCGACATGCCGGTTGTGGTTTCCATGCTCAACAGTTATTCCGGCTGGGCTGCCGCTGCTACCGGTTTCATGCTCAATAACGACCTGCTCATTGTTACCGGCGCACTGGTCGGCAGCAGCGGTGCTATCCTGAGTTACATCATGTGCCGGGCGATGAACCGTAAGTTTCTGTCGGTTATTGCGGGGGGTTTTGGTACGACATCAGGTAGCGGTGCCTCATCCGCAGAAGAAGGCGAGCAGGGCGAAGTGGTTGCGCTGGAAGCCTCCGAGGTTGCCAGCCTGCTGGCCGAAGCGAAAGAAATTATGATCATTCCGGGTTATGGCATGGCGGTGGCCCAGGCCCAGCATATTGTATGCGAGATCACCAAAGTGCTTCGGGCCAAAAAAGTGAATGTGCGATTTGGTATTCATCCTGTTGCCGGGCGTATGCCGGGGCACATGAATGTTTTGCTGGCGGAAGCCAAGGTTCCCTACGACATTGTTTTTGAGATGGATGAAATAAATGATGATTTTCCGGATGTTGATGTTTCGGTCGTCATTGGAGCTAACGACATCGTCAATCCCTCTGCTCTGACGGACCCGAACAGTCCGATTGCCGGAATGCCGGTTTTGGAATGCTGGAAAGCCAAAACCACCATTGTGCTGAAACGAAGTATGGCTACGGGTTATGCGGGAGTACAAAACCCATTGTTCTTCAAGGAAAATACCCGCATGTTATTCGGCGATGCCAAGTCCAGCCTGGGCGTGGTTTTCAAAAACCTTTAAGGGGTGGGTGCCAAAAAAAATGCCCGCTGGAGTTAGAATATTTCCCCGGGCGGAAGCCTCCGGGAAAAGTTTTGGGTTCTATAGATTTTCCCTTCTGTTTCATTAGCGATCAGCAAATCACCCTCCCGGTTCCAATTTACGCCATAAGGATTGTATGGCCAAAGCGCACGGTAAAAATGAAATCTATATGGGTATGGTGTTGATGGGCACCACCGGACTGGCTATAGGCTGGGTGATACATAGCCCGCTTCTAATGACGATTGCCGGACTCTTGGGATTGGTGGTCGGCGGATTTATAGGCTGGCTGGGTGGCCGACGTTATATGTTCATCATCTGTCTGGGGATTTTGATCGGTGCTTTCTTTGGCTATCGCACCGGCGATCAGGATATTCTCATCATCGCCGCAGGAAGTGGCGGTGCCATCGCCGGTTTCATGGGAGCGCAAATCGAACAATTCTTCACCACTGGCCGCCAGCGTGACGCTGGGCCCAAAGAGTAATAGCCCATAAGACCGACTCTTTGCTAGCTAGACAAAGTCGTTACGCACTGGCCCCACGCTCAGTGGCCGACGAGCCGCCGGTGGCAGTTGCAATGGCTTATTCAGACAAGATAAGTTTTGTCTGCAAAAAATAGCTATTACCCCGCCCGCGGGGCACGAAGTACCCGTGCCGGGCATAAAGTTTAAGGAAGACGACATCACAGCTACGGAAGAATATCATGTGCTCATTGCTCTCGGACGCTGTCCGAGCCCCACATATAGTTGACGCGGCCGAAATCGAACATGATGTTCTGGTTCCAGAGCTTTTCCTGATCTTTAATGATCTTATGGTATGTCCACACCTTTTTGCCTCTATGTTCCCATTTGGTATCAGGTTCACCGAGAGTTTTCATCACCTTTTCTTTTTTCCGGTTCATGAAAGTGGACTCGAATTCGATGACGGTATAGATATGTCTTTCAGTCGAGGTTTTTGTTGGCTTGTTATTTGCCCATGCGTTGAGAGAGCAAAGGAGCAAGGTACAAAAAAGAAAGGCGGCTATTTTTGTTGTATGCGCGTTTCTCATGAATATAAGTGGGCGACAAAATCTCCATAACCATTATAGGGAAGGGTGGGGCGGATGTCTCCGGTATCGATCATTTTTTCACGCGTCTGTGGCCACCGCGGATGCGGGATTCTTGGATCGACATTGGCGGTGAAATCGTATTCCAGTCCTTGCAGCGTGTTCCAGAAAGTTGCGGGACGATAGTTGACCAACTCGATTTTGACGATGGACTTGATATTTTTGAATCCGTATTTCCAGGGCACAACGAGACGGATCGGCGCGCCATGTTGTTTTGGAAGCGGGTGCCCGTAAATGCCAGTGGCTAAAAATGCCAGTTCGTTCATCGCTTCTTTAATAGTCAACCCTTCAACATAGGGCCAGGGTTCCCAGAACGCCAGTTGACCCTGAGCGGTGAACGGCTCGTAAAAAGTTTCCAGTCTCACATGAGTGGCTTCCGCTTTGGGTTCGACCTTTTTAAGAAGTTCCGAAAACGGGAACCCGGTCCAAGGCACGGCCATGGCCCAGGCTTCGACGCACCGCAGTCTCAATACACGTTCTTCAAGGGACATGGTTTTTAGCAAATCATCCATGTCGAACGTCGTGGGCTTGTTGACCCGTCCGCCAACCTGAATGGTCCAAGGGCGGGTGTTGAGTTTTTGAGCGTAATGCACCGGGTCGATTTTATCGGCTCCGAACTCGTAAAAATTATTGTAGGTGGCGGCGATTTTTTCCGCAGTTATGGGTCGATCCAACTCGTACTTCAGATTCCTTTTGGCTGGATAAATGGATTTTTCCAGCTCGTTCCATTTCACTTCAGGAAGAATATTGGGTGGGGAAGAAGGGCCACAACCATAAAGCATTCCAACAGTGGCGGCAGTGGTCAGAGCCGTGCCTTTGAGAAATTCCCGCCGGCGCAGGTAGGTTGACTCCGGCGTGGCCAAATCGTCTGAAATTTTCCATTCCTTTTTTATGTGGATATGGGGCATAGTTTGTCAGTCCTTTTTTGTGACCCAGTCATCAATTCCCGAAAGGTATGCGGGAAGACCCTGCTCAATAGGCAGGGCGATGATTTCCGGCACTTCATAGCTGTGGTTTATTTTGACCCATGTTTCCAGTGCGTCATAGCGGTCTTTCCGGGTTTTGACGATTAAAAGAAACTCTTCGTCCACATGGATTTTGTCTTTCCAGTAATAGGTCGACTGAATTTTTGGAATGGCACTGACGCAGAATGCCAGCTTGTCGTTGACCAGTCCCCGGCTTATTTTGTCCGCTTCCTCTTTGGATCCGGCGGTGATGAATAGTACGCAATGCTCACTCATGGCAAGACTCCGTCAAAGCACAAATTTTAATAGATAAAAACCTAAAACAAGCAGAATGAAAAATACGATGCTGAAAAGGTTGAAATACTTTTCGATCCACACCTTAATGGGTGGTCCGAATTTATGAACTATAAATGCGACCAGAAAGAATCGGGCCGAACGACTGATGGCCGATGCCAGAACAAAAGTTGGAAAATTAATTTTAAATGCCCCTGCCGCCAAAGTGAAAATTTTATAAGGCAAAGGGGTGAAGCCCGCCGCAGCAACGGCCCATGCCTGGTGTTCGTCATAGAGAGCACCTATTTTCTCAAACTTGGCCTGCAAATGATAGAACTCCACGATACGGGTGCCGATCAGGTCCATGAACTGGTAGCCGATGAAATAACCAAACATTCCTCCCAGAACAGATGCCACAGAGCAGAAGAGGGAAAATCGGATCCACAATGCCGGTGCCGCAACCGTCATGGCGATCAATAAAATATCCGGTGGGATCGGGAAAAAT
Organism: Nitrospinales bacterium; assembly: GCA_965249625.1. Classification (GTDB taxonomy): domain Bacteria; phylum Nitrospinota; class Nitrospinia; order Nitrospinales; family VA-1; genus LS-NOB. The sequence goes on from OZ252246.1 coordinate 264,053, forward strand.
GATGATTCGACGAATGCAACAAGAAATAATGCCGGAAATGCATAAGGGGTGGCGGCCCAATGCAGGACCCAATCGTACATAGAGCGAATAAATTTCATGAATGAGATTTCAAATTGAGGTTGATGGTGGTTGTCTAATCAGGTTTATAGCAGGTTGAAGGGGTCTACATCGATGGCAATTTTTAATTTTCCGCCGGAGGCAGATTTAAGATCATTGAGTTCCCGGCAATTTACCAGAAGGCCTTGCAGGGCCTGCATGTCCTGGCTGCGCAATATTAAATGCCAACGGAATTTATTTTGAATCTGATACAGGGCTGCTTTGGACGGACCTAATATTTCTACTCCTGAGATTGCCTGCTGGTTGAGAGCCCGCCCCAGTTTTTTGGCGGTGTTCTGTCCTAAAGATTCATTCTTGCTGATAACTTCGATGGCAACAAGCCGGGTGAATGGAGGATGGTTGAGTTGTTGTCGCAACTTCAATTCCTTTTCGTGGAAAGCGTTCACATCGTGTTCCCGGACAAATGCAAACATATAATGGTCGGGATTGTTAGTCTGAATGATCACCTTTCCGGGTACCTGTCCCCGCCCTGCCCGTCCTGCGACCTGGGTCAACAACTGGAACGACCGCTCGCACGATCTGAAATCCGGTATATTCAGGGACAAATCAGCATGTACTACTCCGACCAGCGTGGCGTTAGGGAAATCATGGCCTTTAGTGATCATTTGCGTGCCGATGAGGATGTCTATGTTTCTGGCGTTCATATTCCGGTGCATGGCGGCGAAAGAGTCGCGGCCCCGGGTGGTGTCCCGGTCGAGCCGGGTTACACGGGCATCCGGGAAAAGTTTGTTAACTTCTTCTTCCAGTTTCTGAGTGCCGAATCCGCTGAAGCGAATCACTTCCCCGTGGCATTCCACACAGTGGCCAGGCATGCGCGCCCTGAAATTACAATAATGGCAGAGCAGGCGGTCGTCCTTGCCGTGAAAAGTGAGGGTGACACTGCAATGGGCACATTCTAATACGTATCCACAGTCAGGGCAAAAAACAAATCGGGCCGTTCCGCGGCGATTGAGAAACAGGAACACTTGCTCCTTGCGGGAAAGTCTGTCGCGAATCGCACTGCGCAGGGTTCCGGAAAGCATGGCAAAATTTTTAAACTTTTTGCGCTCCTTTTTCATATCCACGAGGCTGACGAGTGGCAGCATGCGCTCGCCGACCCGGCTTTCCAGGGACAGGTATTGATATTTTCCCAGCCGCGTGTTTTGTGTCGATTCCAGGGATGGGGTCGCCGAGCCCATGATGACGATGGCATTCAACGACCGAGCCCGCATGACGGCGGTATCGCGGGCGTGGTAGCGGGGATTGGAATCCTGTTTATAAGAGCCATCGTGTTCTTCATCAATCACCACAATGCCCAGGTTCTTGAAGGGTGCGAAAACGGCCGAGCGGGCTCCGACCGCGATCGAAACTTTTCCATCATGGATTTTTTTCCATTCCAGGTAGCGTTCGGTTTGCGATAGGCCGCTATGCAGAATGGCCACCCGGTCTCCGAACCTTTGGCGAAACCGTTCTACAGTCTGCGGGGTGAGGGAGATTTCGGGAACCATCATGATGGCGGTTTTGCCCATTTCAAGGACACGCTGAATGCAGCGGATATATATTTCTGTCTTGCCGCTTCCTGTTACGCCGTGCAATAAAAACGATTCGTACTTTCCGGCTTCAATAGCAAGGCGGAGTTTCTTGAATATTTTTTGTTGCTCTGGAGTGAACGTTAAAGAAGCGCCAAAGGGTTGAGTCATCGCATTTTCGGGAACGAAAGCCTCGCGCGCTTTTTTCTCGGTAAAAATTTCTACCAGTTGTTTTTTTTTAAGACTGCGTAATGCGGCCTGGCTTTTTGGGATTCGGGTTTGCAGTTCCGGCAGGTTGATTTCTTTTTGCCTGATCAGGTCGAACACCAGTTTTTGTTTGGGACTGCGTTTAAGCAGGCACTCTATTTCTTTCTTGTCAGGTAAAGGGCTGGCGAGGCGTACCGACTTGATGAGCTGGTAGCCGACATCCCGGCTTTTGTTGTCGAGTCCGGCTGGCAGGGCGCAACGGATTGCCTCGCCCCAGGAAGACTGGTAGTAACCCGCTAACCACTTGGTGAGAGCCAATATCTCTTCGTTTACCACAGGTCCGGTGTCGGGCAGGTCAGCGATAGATTTAAGGGCGATGGGTTTGTCCCATTTGTCTGCCAGATGGATGACATAGCCAGTGATTTTTCTCCGGCCAAAAGGTACCAGAACCCGCATGCCGACTCGAACCTTGCCGAGCAATTCAGGCGGAATGGTGTAGGTGAACGCTTCCTTTAGAGGAAGGTTGAACACCACTTCGGCAAAAGGCTTCTCGTCGCTGGAAGAGGAGGAAAGGATTTCCAAACTGGATTGAACGTGGGTATTCACTGGCGAGTCCTTGAAAATGAATAATTGTACCACCCCTTGACAGGGGAGGAAAATAGCAATCACTTTATCTTGCGAGCAAACAGTATTGGTGGCTTGAGGAATTTTTGCCAGTTGCCCCTGCGGCTAGCAGCCACTGGGTGTGGGGCCAATGAGCAATGGCTCTATTGTGCAAGCAAAGAGTTATCTCGGCTAAAAGAGTCCTTGGCAAGGGAAGAAAACATTGACTCGTTGGATATTTTCCTCTAATCTCAATTTTTTCAAAGCACAGTGGTTGTTATGATTGCTCAAATATTGTTATGAGCAGATTTTTGGTTTTCAGGAAGAGATGAAGCTATGAAAGCGGGAGACAAGATCAAATTCGATTTTGCCGGTAAGAAAAAAGAAGGGGTAGTGGACAAGGTATATCCAAAAACGGTTTACCTGAAAGTTGATTTTGACAAGGACAAACAAAAAACCGTTAAACGCAAACTCAACCAGCTCGATAGCGGCAAACCCAAGAAAAAGTAATTTCCCTCACTCGGGGTTTTGTCATTGCGAGCAGAGCGAAGCAATCCAATCCAGAAGCTGGATCGCCACGCCACTTTGTGGCTCGCGATGACGTTCTATTGTCAGTTGATTGGTAGAGGTGTTTTAACGGAATAAAGTCGTTGTCACTACCTGAATATGGTTGTGAAGAATTTTGATACGCGAGTCCTGTTTGGCGAGGCTTTCCACTTCAGAGCGCAACCCCGAATCATCCAGGGGTTCCTGTAAGAAGCACCCTTTGTTCCCAGACATCAACACTCACATCCAGAAGCAGGCCTTTGTCTTTATTCTTTAATTTGTTCAGAATTCCAGTATAATTTTTGAGTCGGTAACCTGGTCTTCGGTGCTACGGTCTTCCCCATGCTTTTTGTGTTGCGGAAGTCACAACCGTTGAACAACCGGATAAAGCTGCCGCCATGAAGATACCTGCCACGAAAAGACAACCAGGAGTCAGAATCTTTTTCATATTTAAATCCTCGGGTTGATTCCTTTGTTTCAAAACTTATTTTAAGATCAGATGTTCTTAAAAATAGGTTTTGATTTTTGCCTGTTTTTTAAGGGCTTCGATGTAGTCTTGAGTGGCTTTTGAGCTTTTTTTCTGGCTGATAAAGGTTTTGATCTTTTCTTTTTCTGCCTCAAAAGGACTGGTCCCCGCCGGTTTTTTGTCGGTGACTTTCAGCACGTGGAATCCATGTCCGGTGCGGAAAATATCACTGACTTCGCCGACCTTCATCTTATAAGCTCTATCGCTGAAAGCCGGAAGCATTTGTTTTCGGGTGAAGAATCCCAAATCGCCTCCTTTAGAAGCCAAGCTATCCTGAGAAAACTTCCTGGCCATCGCGGCAAAATCGGTTCCATTACGGAGCTGGTCGAGGATGGACTCGAATTTCTTAAGGACTTTCTGTTCTCCGGCTTTTCCTGCTGATGGATTGAATTTCAACAGGATGATGCTGGCCCGGACTTTTTCCTGGCTGGTGAACTTATTTTTATTTTTTTCGTAGTAATCGCGGATTTCGTTTTCAGGAACCTGAATTTTAGGTTCGATTTCTTTTTTTATGATCTGGTCCATATACAAATCGGTTTCAAGTTCTGCTTTATATTGGTCCAGGGTCATGCCTCGGTTGGCAAGTTTATGTTCGAAAATGGCATCTGAACGGAATCTGGCTTTCACTTTCTTAATTCGTTCCTCCATCATCTCTTTTGTAATACTGATTCCCGATTCTTTCGCCTTCAAGACGAGCAGGGTGCGTCCGATTTCGTCGTCGATCAATTTTTTGGCGGCAGATTTTTCCTGATCGGCATTGAGGGGCATGCCGCGTTTTTTATATTTCTGTGTGGCTTTTTTCAATTCGCGGGAAATAGCATCCCCGCTGATATCGTGTCCGTTAATCTGAGCCACCACTTTTGGAAGTTTTATTTTTAGTTCATCGTGTTTATGGTCGGAATGAGCCCAGACTTTTGTAGGGTGGGCGGAAATTAAGAGTCCTGTGCCAAACAGGATAAAATATAAACTCAAGGAAACGAATCGTGCCATCGGGGTCACCCTTTCTCTCACGGTGCTTTCAGAAAATATGCAGGCAGTTTAAAATTTGATGGATGTACTAAAACTAATCATTCGACCTATCAATGTCAACCGATTTATTGATGTTGTAATTGTCGGGCCAGGCCACGGAAAAGAAAAGCCGCTACAACTACGATACCCAGCAGTACTGTTACCGCGACTCGATATTTGAACGTCCCAGTCGTGTCCAGAGTCCAGACCACTCCACCCCATAGCAGTGGGCCCATGATGGATGCCGCCTTGCCCGCCATCCCGTACAATCCGAAAAATTCCCCGACTTTTTCAGGAGGAGAAAGTTCGATTATGAAAGCCCGGCTGACCACCCAAACCCCGCCCATGCCCACCCCGGCTAAAGGACCCACCAACCAGAACAAGGCCTCGCTCTGGCTTATAGCGGCCAGTGAGAGGGAGGCAATCCAGAGTGCCAAAACCAGCCAGTAAGACCAGATGATGCCTTTATGTTTGACGAGAATGCCGATGACCCATGATCCGATCATTGCGAAGACGGTTGAGGAGATCAAAAATTTTGTGATCTGGCCGCCGCTGAATCCGATCACTTTGCTGGCATAAACCGACATGAACGCAATAATGGTGTTCACCGCATCGAGAACCAGAAAATGAATCAGGATAAACCGGAACAGGGAACGGTATTGCCTGACGCGAAGAAAAGTTTGTTTGAGTGTGTTGAATGCTTCTTTAAAACGGGCAGGAGGAGCGGCTCGCCCGGCCTCAGGATCTTTAACGAACAGAAAGCAGGGCAGAGAGAAGAACAACAGCAAACCGGCGGTGGGAAGAAAGGCGGAAGAACGCCCGCCGGATTCCACAAACGGTTGCACCATAAACATACCAATAATGGAACCGAGATACCCGAGGGCCACTCCATACCCGGAAACGAGACCTACATGGCTGCCTCGTGAAATGGAGGGGAGCATGCCGTTATAAAAAACCAACGCCGATTGGTAACCGTAATTAGCCACCATGAACAAAATCAGGCCGGTCCAAAGATGGTCGGTGGTGCCGATCAGCCCGGTGCAGAAAACGCAAAGCAGGGTGAGTGCGGTCAGGGGAACCCTGCGCTTGCCGGTCGTGTCTGAAAGCGCTCCAAAAACAGGGACGCTCAAGGCCACCGCCAGCATGGAAAGTGAAAGGGCAGTGCTGTATAAAATGTCCTGACCGTCATGATCCACCGTAACCCACAACGCGAAATACAGAGAGATCACGTTCATGGAAAAAATGGTGTTGGCAAAATCGTAGAGGGACCAAGAGAAGATGGCTAGTCTGTTAGATATCTGGCTCACTGTGGGGATAGCGCGGTGCGAAATCCGTAAATTTCGTTTTTAATATGGGGAAGGTTGCGGGCGCGGTTGACAACTTTTACCCCTTCAATGTTGTTGACCCAGGAACCTCCTCTGAGTACTTTCATTTTCAACGGACCCTGTGGGCCTTCCGGATTGATTTCGGGGCTGATGCGATAATAGTTTTCATCATACCAGTCCAGGCACCATTCCCAGACGTTTCCGGCCGTGTTGTATAACCCGAAAGGGCTGATGCCGGAGTGGTAATAGTTGACTGGTGCGGTGAAGGGGTAGTTGTCGTTTTCCCCAAAAATATTGAGGAAGAAAAAGTTGAAGCCCTTGTCGAATTTTCTTCCCCAGGGCCACAGGCGGCCATCATTTCCCCGTGCGGCCTTCTCCCATTCTGCTTCCGTAGGCAGCCTTCGTCCTTTCCACTTGGCGTATGCCATAGCATCGTGCCAGTTCACACCGACTACGGGCTGATCGGGTTCGTTGAACCGGGGGTCTTTCCAGAACTTCGGGGCAGGGTGTCCGGTGGCCTGCATGAAGGCTGAGTAGTCCTTGTTGCTCACTTCATACTTGTCGATGAAGTAGCCGGGAGTGAAAACGAAATGCACGGGCTTTTCATCCTCTTTACCTGAAGTGGTGCCCATTTGAAAATATCCATGAGGGATATAGATCATTCCCGGGGGCGGTTCAGGTTGGGCTTTGGCGGGAGAATAAGGAAAAATGACCGAATAAAACAAAAGGAATGAAATCAGGTGATAAGGTCGCATACGGGTGCGCCTGGAGGTCATGATAAATCAAAAAAGCTGATATGGGTGACAAGATCCCGCTTGGTTTCTGGTGCGAGGTCTTTGGCCTCCTCAATATTTTCTATATTGATCCACTGGTAATGCCCATTCCAGCAATTGAGGCTCAGCACGGTATTGCCATACCAGTCCACGGTACTGTTCAGAAAAATTGGCCCCTGACATTTTTGGCACTTACCGTGGATCTCCAGATTATTTTTTGATTTAAACATTCCTCTTTCCCAGTCATTGATGAGCAGACCATACCTCTAAATTAAATTACAAATGCCTTGGTTCGCAAGTAATTTCTAAAAAACCATAAAGTTTAGAACGCTCAACCTTATTGAAATGTCAAGGTTTTTTCGCCTACCGGGTGTGTGGAAGGAAGCCGGTTTTTTCAAGGAGGGTTTTCAGTTCGTCGATGGGGAGCCCGATGATATTGGTTTCTGAGCCGGAAAATTCGCGGATCATAAAACTGCCCTTACCCTGAATGGCATAGGCTCCGGCTTTATCCATCGGTTCGCCGGTTTGGATATATTTTGATATTTCTTCATCGGTTAGAGGTTTAAAGCGCACCTTTGAGGTTATGGCTTTATCGAGGGTTTTCCTCGGACTGACAACACAGATACCGGTGGCAACGCGATGTTCCTTGCCGCTCAACCGGCGGAGCATTCTTCCGGCATCGGGAACATCTACAGGCTTCCCCAAAATTTCCTGATGTAGCGTTACGAGGGTATCGGCGCCGATGACCCAGCAGTCGGGATAATTTTTAGCGACACTTTCGGCCTTGGCACGGGCTAGTATTCGAGCGTTCTCTTCCGGACGCAGTCCATAATCAAGTTTCTCCTCTACTGAACTGGGGATGACTTCAAACTGGCTGGTAATCTGCTTTAACAGTTCTAACCGGCGGGGAGATTGTGATGCCAGAATAAGTTTGTTCTTGGTCATAGACCCGGCAACATACCTGAAACAAATGCCCAGATCAACCGCTAAGCGCGGGGCCAGTGTGCAATCGCTCTTTCTGGCAGGCGAACGTGTTCTCGGCTCTATGGCCTATTGCCAGTTGGCCTCACGCTGAGCGGGTGGGGGTGGCAATTGGAGATCAAATCCTATATATTGTGCACCTTACCCAGTGCATGAAATTTAACTCCATAAATGAAGGAATTGGCATGGCGGGCGCAACGCATCAAATTCAGATACGACATATTCTGGTCGAAAAAAAGGAAGTGGCAGACTTGCTCATGGAGACGATTGGCAGCCTGCCGACAGAAACGGCCCAGGTTCAAATGCTGATGAAGCTGGCCAGTAAGTACAGTGTTTGTCCTGCATCTAAAGAGGATGGGGGCAATCTGGGCTGGCTGGAAGTGGGCTGGAACAAGAGCGACCCCCGGCAACCGCGCGGGGGTTTTAAAAAATTGAGCAATGATGAGTTAAACGATTTTATTGTTGAGGGTATAGCAACAATGACCCTGCTTAAAGGAAGATTGTTTGGTCCTTTTGAGTCCTATGAAGGGTTTCATGTGGGACTCATTTGCCAAGAAGTTAAGCTCGATCGGATTCTTTAGCCGCCACTTGGTGTGCCAACGCGACGCTGGACCCAGTGTGCAATGACTCGTTGAGTTAAGCTAAATGGCTAATTGTGCCCCTTCGGGGCACGAAGAATTAGGAAGAATATAACGCCAGCGGAGGTTCTCCGCTACTCATGCCGGCGGAGGTTCTCCACCCGTCAGGACCTCCGCGTCTTCTCCGACAAAATTATAAGCAAAGCAACCGCTTGAGCACCGGACCATATAGTGCGGGCAGGATCGGCAAGGTTCTTTCGCCTCGGTCTTCTCAAACACCGTGTTCAGGAATTTGGCTCCCATCTTGGCCATGGCGATGGAGTTCACCTCTTTAAATTCCGAAACATTGCCCAGCTTCAGATTGTGAAAGGGAAAACAGTTGAAGCAGTCGCCTTTGGAGTCAATGTCCATAGGGCTCCCGTCCGCGCATCCGAAATAGTATTCATTACGGTTCCACTCTTCTATCGGGGGCAACTGTTTGTTTCCGTGAAAATAAATCCGGTCGGTGAGGGGGAGCTGGTCTTCGCCGATATCATCCAGGAAACAGGGGGGTAGGGAGCAGTCGAAACGAAAACACAGTTGCGGGAATCGCTCCATGACGGCCAGCATTTTCTTGCCGACTTTTGGGAAGTCCCGAATAGGCAGATAGGTGTTGGCCTCGCCCCCTATAATGGGGAATGCGGGGCTGACCCGGATTTTGTATTGTTTCCCGTTGGGCAAACCGGCTTTCTGATAGACTCGGTCGATTTCCTCGCATTGCCGTTCGAGGTCCTGATCCTTGGAGTACAGGTTGATGCTGAAAGTGACACTGTAACCGTTGACCCGCAACATACGCTCGGCGACTTCCTGACATCGCGCATGATTTTTTTCTGAAATATTTTCCATCGTCTGCCAGTTTAATAGAATGGCAAAGTTGATATTTTTGCTGATGGCACCGCTGGGACTGGCGACTTTCAGTAACAGGTTCAACACTTTTTCTGGCATCAAGCCGTTGGTGAAAACGCTGAGGTGCGAAAAGGGCAGAATGTCGTCATATGTATTTTGAAAAATGTCGGTGAACTGAGGATGCAGTGTGGGTTCCCCACCCATGAAATTGATAATGGGCGAATTTTTAATTTTAGGCAGGAACTCGTTCAGGAAATAATCATATTCCATGGATTTTCCCGGTGTCTTCACCGTTTCTTCCATGTACTCATCCGCAAAACAGTAATTGCAGCTTAGATTGCAGTAACTGTTTAAAATGATATTCACCGGTTGACTCCCTGGGAACCTGAAACAGTTCGGCTATGACCCTGAAGTCCCTAATAACGGGCCTTCTGCCGGGTCGAATCGTGAAATTACTAATACTCCCTAGAATACACTATTATACTATTTGAGGCTTGGAAAAGGTTCTCTAATGTCTAGGGATCGAATTTTTTCTTCCGGCGCAGGATTTGTGAGGTCCCTGCCTGGACGACAATCCCCATCTCGCAGGGATAAGTCCGGACCACATTGATGAATTCCTGAATGGCCTTGTCTTTGGCATCGGTATCATCTTTCGCTTCGCAGGCGTACTCCCATGCAGAGCTTACGGTGGGGATTTTTTCCAATCCGTGTTCTTCCAGTCGCTCTGCAATCTCCTTGCGGGCCTCTTCATTCAAATCTTTGAACTCTACCGCAATGAACACTTTGTACTGCAAGGGGGTTCCTCCTTTGCCTGTCAGGGTTATGAGAAACTTGAAGGGACTAGTGTATAACAAGTCGAGTCAAACTACCAGCCGTCCTGTTATCTGGTAGAAAGCCAGCCAATACATCGTTAGGTCACCAATTATCTCCTGATAATACTTAAAGCTATTGCAAATAGTCGGCAGCGGCTACCAGAGGGAACACTCGCCTTGTCTTCGTTTTAAAAATTCATCGCTAATATTGGTTGGACTGTGCTGGGCAAGGTTGTGGTTCAGGGCCTTCTGTTCGTGGTCTCAATAATGCTGACCCGGTATTTGGGGGGATGATCATGCAGACTGACGCCGAGCAAAATGGATTTGGGTAGTTTAAGGACGCGGGAAAAATCTTCAAAGCTCAGGGTCAGTCCCATACTCAGCATGATGAGACCGAGAAAATAAGGAATCCAGCATGTGGCGGTTTGCGGTTTCCACAAGGCCAGTCCGGCACCGGTCAATACCCAGACGGGGAACAGATTGGCCAGGGCAATGAAAAATCGTTCGGCTGGATTCACTGAGGCGCGGGTTTCTGCGCGATGATGCTGGAATAAGCTTCTTTGCCGTCATCATAATCCTGATAGCGGATAACTCTAAGACCCTTAAAAATATCAAGCAGTTCGTTGGTGTCGAGGGTCCATTCGCGACTGAATCGGGCGTATTTCAGGTAGTCGACATTATAAGTTTCAACCACGATCATTCCGCCGGGTTTCAGGGCAGATTGGAACTGTTTAAAAAGATCCCTTTGCATATAGTAAGTGCAAAGGATCACGTCATAGCTGTTTGGCTCAAGTGTATAACTTTCGAGATCGATCACTTTTGTCTCAATGGTGGTGTTGTATTTTTCTGCCAGCTTATGAGCTTTTTCCAGACCCTTTTCAGAAATATCGAGGCCGAAAACATCGAATCCTTGTGTGGCGAGATAAACCCCGTTTCTTCCTTCTCCCATAGCGAGGTCGAGCGCCTTACCTTTTGGCAACAGGTGAACATTGTGGGCCAAAAAAGGGATGGGTCTTTCCCCAAACAGATAGACTTCCGTTGCATATTTGCTATTCCACCGACTCTTGTCTTTAGGGTGGGCAAGCACCGCACTAGCAGTACATAAAAAAAACAGCGCGGTTAAAACTACAATGCGTTGTTTAGTATCGTGAAATATTTTCATGGCGTGGGCCTCGTGAAAGTTGTTAAACCAGTCTACCGGAAGCCGAAAACCCGTTCAAGAGGATTTCCCGTTTACTTGGGTTTAGCAAGCAGGTAAAATCATGCCACTAGCTGTGGCAGGTAATTGGGCAAGGGCCCCTCAAGCTGAGACAGCTTTTTGCCTGCCAATAAAAGTTATTGCAATTTACCAGCGGAGGTTCTCCGCTACGGAGAGTAAAAATATGTCATCACTAAACATTGCAAGAATGGGAATTATTTGTCTGGCTCTGTTCTTTTCTGCGAATAGCTGGGCCGAGGGGTTGGTGAATCAAAAACCGATTGCCCAATCTACTGATAAGCGTTTCGCCAACTATGCCAACGGCACCACCCTCGACAAAAAAACCGGTCTGCTCTGGATGACCCAGGACTACTGGCAACGAGAAGCCAATTGGGTCAACTGGTACACGGCAAACGAATATGCCCAGCGCATGAACCATAAAAGTTTCGCCGGTTATACAGACTGGCGCCTGCCCGCTCCTGAAGAAGCAATGACCTTGTATGACCGTAGAAAGCGTAACATAGACAAAGACGGCGATAAAATTTTTATCGACACCATGTTTCCCAAAGGCGCGGGTTGGGGAACCTGGACCAACGAAGAAAAACGTAATAAAGCGGTGGCTGTCTCCTTCAAAGATGAAGGCGGCAAAGCTTATCAGGATAAAATATCCGGCACCGACGCTTTTCTACGATTAGTTCGCAAAGCCCAATAACCTCAAAGAGGCTTGGAAGTCGAAAATCATCAATTTCCCAAACAGTTTTTTTTGACGCGACACCTATGACGACAAAACCGACCGAATCTGAATCGCGGCTCCTGACTCAGGAATACGAAGTTCTCCACGAGGTGGCCCGTGTGCTTCATTCCTCCCAAGGAGTGAAAAACATGCTGAAGAATGTCCTGTCGGTTCTCACAGGATTTGATGATTTGAAGGTCGAAAAAAAAGCGGGCATTTTTCTAGCCGATCCTGAGAAAAAAGTTCTCAACCTGTATTGCACCTTGGGTGAGTTCACTCCAGTATTTCTGGAAAATGAAAAAGTGGTTCCCTATGGCGACTGCCTCTGTGGTCGGGTGGCTGAGTCAGGCGAGCTGTTGATGAGTGAAAGTTGTTTTACTGACGACCGGCACGAACGAAGATATGAAGGCATGCAGGCTCACGGTCATTATATTGTTCCTCTTAAAACCCGGGAAAAACTTCTCGGGGTGATGTTTCTATACACCAACACCAACCCCTCATGGTACCAGCATAGCCAGAAGGTTCTTCTTTCTATTGGGGGATTGATGGCTGATGCGATTGAGCATAGTCTGGTGGAAGAAGAACTGGCCAATCACCGCAACCATTTGGAAGAACTGGTGGCAGATCGGACTCGTGAATTAACCATCATCCGCGAACAGTTGCGCAATTTGAGCAACCATCTGCAGAATATCCGCGAAGAGGAAAAAACCCGAATTGCCCGGGAAGTGCATGATGAGCTTGGCCAGTCGTTGACGGCTCTTAAAATGGATCTGGTCTGCTTGAAAGAAGAGTTGCCCGACCAGCAATCTGATTTGCAGGAACGGGTGCAGACCATGTCCGGCCTCATTGATTCGACGATCACCTCGGTGCAACGGATATCTTCAGAACTACGCCCACAGATATTGGATGTGATGGGGTTGTGCGAAGCCATTTCCTGGCAGGCTCAAGAATATCAGAAAAGAACGAACCTGCAGTTTGATCGCAATTGCGAACAGGTTTCGATCAGCAAGGAACTGACCACTGAGTTATTTCGGATATTTCAGGAAGCCTTGACCAATGTTGTTCGTCATTCCCAGGCAGACCGGGTTCGTGTGCAACTAAATCAAAAGGATGAACAAATAGTCATGGAGATTGAGGACAATGGCCAAGGCATGCCTCTTGAAAAAATTAATGCTCCCCAATCTCTCGGCCTGATAGGAATTCGGGAGCGGGTTCTTTTCCTTGGCGGAGACGTTGAGTTTCTCGGTGAGCCGGGCAAGGGAACCCGGGTTGTTGTTAAAATCCCATTGAAACCATGACCTCTAAATCAAGTGAGATAAAAGTACTGGTCGCCGATGACCATGCCGTTGTGCGTCAGGGCATCAAGCAGATATTGTCCAAGACCCTGGACCTTTCTGTCATTGATGAGGCGGAAAATGGCATGGAGGTGCTGGAAAAAGTCAAAGCCCACCTTCCTGATGTTGTGGTCATGGATATTGAAATGCCGGTGAAAAGCGGTTGGGAGGTGCTCCCGCAATTAAAAAGCCTGCACCCAAAACTTCCCGTCATCATCTTGAGTATCCATTCAGAGGATATGTATGGAATGCGGTTTCTTAAAGCCGGTGCCTCGGCCTATTTGACCAAAGCCGGTGCCCCCGACCAACTTGTGCAGGCGATCCGCAAAGTCGCCAACGGCGGAAAATATGTTAGCCCGGAAATGGCTGAAAGGCTGGTCGATGAACTGGGAAAGGACTCTGATAAGTCTCCGCACGAAACTCTTTCCCCCAGGGAGTTTCAAGTCTTCTGTTCCATCGGCTCGGGTAAATCTCTGAAAGATATCGCGGAGGAACTTTCGGTCGGCGTCACCACGGTGAGCACCCACCGGTCGCGTATTCTGGAGAAAATGAACCTCAAGTCCAACGCCGACCTCATTCATTACGCGCTTAAAAACAAGCTCATCGAATAATTTCCTTGTAGGGTCCAATCCTTCCCTGTCGTAGATCTACGACAAGCTAAACCCCTGTTTTATGACCCCTAAAACCCCAAGCTCAACGATATTATCTTTTCGGTTTGTCGCCCATACTTATCTTGATGAAAGAAATTCAGGAGACAGATCCGATGAAAGTTTTACTGGCCATAGATGATTCCAAAGGGATATTAGACCGGTTGTATCGCCTGATTCAAAGCATTCCCAGGGTGGACCCAGTGATTACGCTGATAAAAAGAAAAGAGATCACCGAATCGGTTCGTTGTTTGCAACCGGATGCGCTGGTGATGGATTTATACCTGCTTGATGGAACCGCGATGGATGTCATGACGGATTTGGGATTCTCTAAAAAGAAACCCACTCTGATTATTTTGACGGAGCAACCTTATGAAGACATTGAAGCCCGGTTGAAAACAACGGGCGCAGACTTTGTTTTAAATAAATCGCTGGAGTTTGAAGTGATTGTGAAAATTTTAAGCCGGCTGAGTGAAAAACGAAAGAGAAACCAGTTTGCCTTTGGATCTACTCTGTAAGGAGATGGAATATGTTTCATGAAGTTCGGATTTTTAATGCAAAGCAAAAACTGAAAAAAATACTCTCCAGTCAGGAGTTGAGTCGTCGGTACTGGAAAAGGATTCAAGAACAGGAACTGGGCCTTAATCCGGGTCCGGGCAAGATTAGAAAGTTATCCGGCAAACTGAAACGAAAACTGGATGCGCAAATACCGGAATTTTTGCCTTACTAAGTAGTTGAAAGGTAGGTGCCTGAGGCTAAAATTATTTTGTCTCAGGTTGTTTGAGCAGGAGAGCGTCAGAATTCTTGTGGCGTGGGTATTTTTGAAACAAAGTAAAGCACAATTTTATAACTATTTTCATTACTCATTAGGAGGTAGCAATGAAACAGACAATTAGAGCGATTTTAATGATGAGTATCATGAGTCTGGTGGGCTTGGCTTTGGCAAGCCCGGCTATGAGTGGTGGTAACGGACCAGCAGATGGCTATACCATTCATATACAAGCACCACATATGATGGCAGATGGCACGGTAGGTGGACCTTATCACCATTACTGCAAAGGCATTCAGAAGGGTGAAATCCTTCAGTGCCTCTTGTTTAAAACTTCTACTCCCGATGCCAGGCTTGTGGCTGTCGAATATTTTATCGCCAAGGATCTTGCAAGAAAGAATGTGCCGCTGGTGCAGTGGAACCGGGCATTTCATGATCATCAAGTCGAGATCGATACAGGTCGGGTTAAAATTCTTGATATTGAGGATCCCAAGAAAGTGCAAGCCCTTGCAGAAGCTGCTGGCAAAACAGATGGTGTGATATTTCATCTTTGGGGTAAGGACCAAGTGGTACCAGATGGAACGGTGACCATACCCACATCTTTGGGTCATGTCTTTAGAACCAAATAACCAAACAGTGTGCGGGGAGGACGTTAATCCGTTCTCCCTGTGTACTACAAAAATGTCATGACATTGAGGAGCGCGGGTATGATTGGAAGCAAAGCGAGGCTATGGGTTTTTTATGCGTTTTGGTTGGTTCTCTGGCCAATGGGGAGTGAAGCTGCTGACCTTGAAGTCCTGAAACCCCGGGTACCTCCGGCTCAAATAGAGGAGGCCAGGTCATGGAAGAATCCATTTCCTTCAACATCTGAAAATATTAAAAAAGGCGAAACGTTGTTTCATGGAAAAGGTTTTTGTGTTACCTGCCATGGGAAAGAGGGCAAAGGACTGGGGGAAATCCCAGGGCTGACAGGCAAGCTCCCGCGCAACTTCACCGACAAGGTCTGGCAAGCGGCGCGTACCGATGGAGAATTATTGTGGATTTTGAAAAACGGCAGTGCGGGAACCGCCATGGCCTCATTTGTGCCTTTGGTATTGACCGAGGAAGAAGCCTGGCATGCGATTTTGTATGTTCGCTCATTTGGGAAATGAAGAAAACTTCATCACGGGTAGAGGGTGGAATCCCTTCGAGTTTTTTGATATTAATAGATATAAACCATGCGAACGATCCATTTAATCCCAATAGTTGCCTTTGCTCTCCTACTTACAGGTTTGGTCGAAGCTTTTCATCTGGACCACTATGAGCCTAGAGTCCCCTCTGAGCTTTTAGAAGAACTTCAGGATATGGATAACCCGTATCCCTTTACGCCTGAAAGGGTAGAAGCTGGGCGACAAATATATCTTGGCAAAGGCCAGTGTGTCACCTGCCACAACGTTAATGGTAAGGGGGTAGAACGCCCCGGTCATTCGCCGAGAGACTTCACCGACCCCAAATGGCAGGAGACCCGGACGGATGGCGAACTCATGTGGGTGTTGAGGAACGGCAGTCCGGGAACGGAAATGCCGGTCCGGGTGGGCAAGGTCATCAGTGAAGAAGAAGCCTGGACGGTGATCCACTTCATTCGCACATTTTCTCCCACTAGGCGTGGGACCAGTAACAAATGACACAACATGATTGCTAGCTAAAAAAACTATTACTGTTTATCAGTTCTCCGCAATTAAATATAGGTGTTCAATAATGGAGCAGGGGTTCAGCAGGAAAAGAAAAATTATTGTCGGAGTGATTTTGGGAATATTTTTGCTCGGGGTGATTTCTGATGTTTTGGCAGGGCCACCTCTGAGCCATGGGCGTCGGCATCATTTGCGAAGTTTTCAGGGGCATCATGGACAGGGTTTTGCGGGGCAGGGAATTTGCCCGCAGGAAAGGGTTATAGCGCAGGCTCCCGAGGATATCCGCAACCAGTCCAATCCTTTGGAACTCAATCAGGAAGTTATTTATTACGGCGAATCTTTATTTCAGGTGGATGTGCAACCAGTGGCCTGTAAAATTTGCCATGGCGTGAATGGAAATGGATTGGGCATCATGGCGCAGGGGCTGAATCCTCCGCCGAGAAATTTTAACTGCAAAGAAACGATGCAAAAGGTCTCCGATGGTCAGTTGTTCTGGATCATCCGCAATGGTTCACAGGGAACGGGCATGCCGGCCTATAAAGATTTGGATGACCGGGAAATCTGGCAGATCGTTCATTATCTACGCAAGTTCTCTCAATCCCGGAAAAAGTAAAACGATGATCCGGATTCTGCCACTGGCCTTCGCGATATTTTTGGTTGACGAGGTAAAAGAAGTTTTTGCCGGGGACGCACGGTCTCATAGGTCACAAGGTTTGGATGGATCGGTGCAGCGGGTTTCCGGAATCTGTCCGCAAAACCGTAAAACTTCTGAGGCCCCGAGCCGGTACTTGAAAAAGAAAAATCCGATTTCACCCACCCCCGGGAACATTGAGAATGGAAAGCGGCTTTTTAGTAGGGATGCCAAACCCACAGCTTGCAAACTTTGTCATGGTGCCAGGGGCAATGGCAATGGCAGTCTGGCAAGAAGGTTGGATCCGCCTCCGAGAAATTTTACCTGCGCCGAAGTGATGCGGGATCTGCCGGACGGTCAGTTATTCTGGATCATCCAGAACGGGTCCCGCGGTACAGCCATGCCGCCGCATAAAGCCACTTTGAAGCCCGCAGAAATCTGGCAATTGATTTTGTTTATAAAACAGTTTTTGAGAGCCTGAAAATTTTTTAAAAAGGACGGAAGAATTATTATGCGGGGATTATTGGTAAGAAGTTTTACAGTTTTGCTGCTCGCTTTGTTGTTCGCGCCTTCAGGATTGTGGGCCGGGGATGATGGATTCGCCGAAAAAATAATCTACAGTCAGTGCAAAAACTGTCATCGGTTTAAAGGCAAACCGACCTCCAAGTTTGAACTGAAAGCACCCGACTTGATGTGGAGCGGCGTTAAATACCAACGTCCCTGGTTGATCCGCTGGTTGATGGGCCAGGAGAGAAATCTCTATCCCAATAGTTATCGCTGGGATAAATCCACTTTTTCCGGGAAGCATATGGTCTTGATGCGCGAAGAAGCCACGGTGATTGCCGACTATATGGAAAAGACTTTCCGCGACCCCCGCGTCAAAAAAAGTTTTGTTGACATGTCCACCTTTACGGAAATGGAGGCCAGCTTGGGAGCGGATATTTTTCGGCAATATTCCTGCATGGGTTGCCACCAGATCAAGGACGATGAAGGAAAAAATATAGGTGGCCCGATCAGTGTTGACCTTTTTGATGCGGGCAACCGCTATACGTTGGATTGGTGGAGCCGGTTCGCGGAAAACCCTCAGGATTTCACCCCGCACAGCGGCGAATACCTGGCCGACATCAGCACCCGCAAGGCACGCCATATTATTGGTTACCTTATGACTCTTGGCGTGAAAGATTTTAAGTTCTACGAACCGTGGAATTCAGCGGCTTTTAAAAAAGCCGACGCAAAACGCGGCACTAAAGTTTATAAAGAATATTGTGTGCAGTGCCATGGGCCTCAAGGTAAGGGCGATGGGCCGGGAGCCAAAGGGCTGGACCCGAAACCTGCAGTGCACGCCGATCTACCACTCGCCGATTACCCAGACGATTATTTATATAATCTGATTTACTATGGCGGGAAGAGTGTCGGCAAATCCCCCAATATGCCGGACTGGGGCCTGACTTTACCTGAACAAAGCCTGGCCAATGTCATCGCTTACGTTCGTTCTACTTTCAAAGGCCAATAATAGAAAAAGGCATTATGTCCGATTCAGGGCGCTATGCCTGTTTTGCTGTATTTTCTTCGTAAAAGGCCCAATTTTCATAAAATACAGATGATAGGGCAGTTATTTACAAAGATAGCAGGCACAGCCACAATAATAGGTGGTTTATATTGGATTGGTCGTATCGTGCACAAAAGGAGCATTAAATGAAGCTCATATTAGGGGTATTCCTATTTTATAATAAAAATAGATTTTAAATTTTTCCAGGAAGTGAACTTCTTTCCTGATTCGCGAGTAAAGTTATGGGAATTACGTATTAAGATTGACAATTTCCCACTATTTCCTAGAATAACAGTGTTTTAATCGTATATGTAGGAGTAGGAACATGATTAAATCAGTCGAGGCTTTGTCTCTGTATAAAATTATGGGATTTACCGGGCATGGGCGGATGCTATTGGCTATTTTGAGCAAATGCGTTGGAGTGACCATCGGGTTTGCTCAAAGTGTGGATGTAGCAAGAAATAACTGCCAAAGAAAAGTGGGGGATTACTGGTGGGGTGAACGCCACCGAAAGAGGCACCGGGGAGAGATGACCAACGGCTGTGCGATACGCCTCGCCACAACTGTGGACGTGCGCCTTGCATCATTAAACCATCATAATATGTATACAGTTCGTGGCATTGTAGTAGCGACTCTGACAGCGATTCTCACACTCGCTCTCTTGCCTTGGGCTCCCGACTCTTGGGCTCTCGATGCCAAACAGATATTTCAGAAGGCGCAGGGGTCAGTTGTTTTGGTGATGAGTTTTGATGAACAGGGCCAACCGCCTGGAATCGGCTCTGGCTTTTTTGTCGGTGACGGCAAGGTGGTAGCGACAAATCATCATGTCATTGAGGGCGCATCATCGGTCAAGGTGAAAACAACTAATGGCAATGTGTTTCGTATTCAAAAAGCACTCGGCGTTGATTTGGAACGCGACATTGTGCTGTTGGAAATCCCCGCAACCGGCAGCCCTCTAAAATTGTCGAATCGCACTCCCGAAGTGGGGGAAGATATTGTCGCTATAGGCAACCCGAAAGGGCTGGATGGAACCTTGTCGCGAGGGATTGTCAGCGGTATCCGTGAGGATGGTGACGCAAGGTATTATCAAATTACGGCACCGATTTCGCCGGGAAGTAGCGGGGGGCCTATTCTTGATAATGCTGGCGAGGTACTTGGCGTTTCTACCTTTTACATCAGTGGCGGACAAAATCTCAATTTTGCCGTACCATCGTCTTATGTACGCGGTTTGTTAAACGCACCGCGCCAAACTTCGCTGGCCAACATTACTGGCGAAAAAGCGAATGTGCTACGCAAAGGAACAGATGAGCGAGTTTATGGTACGGATGCCTATATTGATGGGAGCGAGAGCTACTTGGAAGCATCGGTTGTCAACAAAACTGACCACCCGATAACAAATGTGCGTTTAATCGCAATATTTTACGGGAATTCTCAAAACCCTTTACATTTTATGCTGGTGAACATAGGTGAAACTATACCTGCTGGACTTGGCAAAAGATTCAAAAGACAAGATAGTGCTCTCGAAGGACACGGAGTTGGTCGTATTTTTGGAAGCAAGGGAGCATGGGATGTTTCTTTGAGGGTAGTGGATTACGAAATTATTAGCGATGAGAATGAATCTATTCCAGTTTTTGATTGACAGCGGTCTATGAATATAAGGAGTCTCTGATCAATATCTTTCATACCCGGTTTCCACACGCAAGCGGGGCCCGGAGATGAAATCGACCAGGAAAGACAATCAATGGCACTGTGGGATGAATGTGCACATTGGCACCGAGCGGAAGAGAGATGGAAAATTGATGTTTGTCAACTGTCATACATAATTCCCAAAGTTATTATGGAATATAAAATAGCCAGAGGAAGGAATGAAAATGTATTGAGCGGCAGGGGCAATATTTCTGATGGTCGTGGTGTGGATGCCTTCAGCCCTTCCTCTTTAAAATACAAAAGGTTGAGGGTGGCTTCTGTCTCATGTTCTGTGTCCGAAAATTTACAAATTAAAAAAATTAATTTGGAAACTATGGCGAGAATTGTTTTCGGGAATTATATTCTAAAAAGTTAGTGGTCGAATTCAATGTTTGTGAAAAAAGTAAATTATGGTTTTTTTCAGACAGTGAACTTTGTTCCCAATTTTGAGTAGGAGGTCATCATGTCCATTTTAGAAAACGCTGCCAATACCAAAGGTAAGATTTTGCTCATTGATGATGAAGCAGAAGTGAGAGAGGTATTAAGGCTTCACCTTGAATCGGATAAATATAATGTGATTGAGGCTTCAGATGGGGAAGAAGGCGTCACTCTGATGAAGTCGGGTTCCAATCTGCTGCAGGTTGGGCTGATCATTTGTGATATTAGAATGCCAAAGGTCAATGGCATTGAGACCATTGATTATTTGAAACAGAATGCGCCTTCCATTCCTGTCATTGTGGTCACGGGCTATCCTGACTCGGATCTGGCAGTTTCCTTGTTGAAAAAGGGTGTGAAGGATTATCTGGTGAAGCCTATTGAGAAAGTAAAACTGCTGGCCAAAGTTGAGGAGGTGCTTTCCTCCCCACAAGAATTTAATTATGTTTGAACCATGTATCCATAACAAGAGGTTCAATTTATGGATACCCATCACGGCAACTCCGCTTCTCAGGTAAGGGGTTCCGGGGAGATCGAAACACGGAAGAGCATACGTACCGGATTAAAAGATAAGTTGATCTGGACTATGCTTGGGGTTGGGGCCTTGCCCTTGATGCTGGCTATGATCCTTTCCTATTTGCAGGGAACGAAATCCCTGCAGGGGGTGATCGGAGCCAGCTTCAAGGCTCTGGCTTATGAAACTTCCACCAAAATAGATTTGTTGATTGAGGGTGAGATTTCAAGGAATATCCGTCACGCCACTCATCCCTCCATCAGGTCTGCCATTTCTGGTTTTAACCAGACCCTCCTTGCTCTTGGTCCTGAAGCACGGCAAAAATATATTGAGGAAGAGAGTGCTGGTTCATCCCAGCCCATTCTTGAGTCAGAAGCCAGCGGGGCACTTCACAGCTTCCAGAAAAGAAAAACCCTATCTGTTCTCGCGACCCGTGCCTTATATATTACCGACGCGTTCGGAGTTCTCAGGGCCAGCGTTAATAACTTCCCTGAATTTCTTCATACTGGAAAACCCGATTGGGAAAAAACCATTTCCAGCGAAAAAGATTTTGTTTATATGGGACCGGTCACCCATAACGCAAAGACCGAAGCCTTCCTGATGACCTTTGCTTTCCCGATCCTGAATGCACAAGAAAAGACCATCGGGGTTCTCCACCATGTATTTGATGTGAAGGAATTTTTTTCCGGTTACATGGAGCCGATTACTTTCGGCGAGACAGGCCATGTCATGTTGATCGATTCGAGAGGAATGGTGCTGGATTGCCCGATATTGCCAACGGGGTTTTTGTTGCCAGACCCGGTTCTGGTCAAGAGTGTTACGGGGAAGAATCCGGATTGGGTCAAAACCATGGGGGACGGGCATGGCGGCGAAGATCTTTCCATTATCGGGTTCTCACCTCTGGAGCAGACCCGGGAATGGATTACCCGGTCGGAAGGGAAAACCTGGTATACCTTTGCGTGGCAGGCTTCGGATGAATTATTTGCTCCCATGCAAAAACTGTTTTTATGGATCTCCATGGCCGGGGTGGTTTCTATCCTGTTGATCGGGGGTATGGGTTCCCTGGCGGCAAAGAAAATTGTCCAACCCATTCGCGAACTTCAGAAAGCCACAGAGCGTATTGGTAAAGGTGAAAAAGTTGAGCCGCTGGAAATCAAGACAGGAGATGAACTTGAGGCGCTAGCCAATGAAGTCAACCTGATGAATGATTTGCTGCAAAAATCTTTTTCAGGGCTGGAACATCAGGTGCTCGAAAAAACTGAGGAGGTTCTTTATCTCAAAGAATACACCGACAGCATTCTCAGGAGTGTTCCCGATGCGGTGGTTATTTTTGATCCCAACCTGAAAATTGAATATATGAATGGGCGTTTGAGACTGTTGCCCAGCAAACCGCCGACCAACTTCAAGGACATTCTTTAATGGACTTGGGACTTGAGTCCGCCTCGACCTGGAAAGTTGTACAGGATGAACTCCTCAATTTTTATAGTGAAATCGTTCCCATTTCCTCCCGAAAGATGGGGGATCAGACTATACAATGTTATACCGCTCAAGATCCTCTTGCCCCTAAGGAATCTCCTTCCCTGCAAAGCATGAAACAAACCGTCAAGCTGGATGGGAAGATTTTCGCATTTCAGATTTTTGATATTGTCATTCACGACGACAGTGGCAAACGATTGGGATTGCTTTTAAGGGATGTTACTGAAGATGTGGAGCTGCACAACCAATTGGCTATGGCGGAAAAATTGTCTGGTTTGGGTACACTCGCTGCAGGCATCGCCCATGAATTGAACAATCCGTTGGTTTCCATCATGGGTTTTACTGAAGCCATCATAGGTGAAAAGGATCAGGGTAAAATTCAAAAATATGCCGGCAAAGTTTTTGACCGTTCCAAACATATGGCGTCGATTATTCTCAATATGTCGGGTTACACGCGCTCGGCCGGGTTGGTGGAAGAAAAAGAAGTGGACCTCAATGAACGGATCGATGCGGCCATTGAGATCGCTATTCTTGCTTCCTATAACAATGACATCAAAGTGGATAAAAATTTTTCTGAGCTACCACCTATCAAGGCAAAGCCTGAGGAAATTCAACAGATCTTTATCAATCTGCTGACTAATGCTGTGCAGGCGATGGAAGGCAAAGGGAAACTGAGCATTTCAACAGAAGGGCAAAATGGAAATGTTCTCGCGACAATTAGAGATACGGGGCCGGGTATTCCACAAGAATACTTGTCGAAAATTTATGATCCATTTTTTACCACCAAGGAGCAGGGCAGAGGGACCGGCTTGGGACTGAACATCGTCCATAAACTGGTGGTGAAACTTGGAGGAAAGATTGATGTCTCCTCACGGGAAGGAAAAGGAACCACATTCTCCCTGACATTCCCGCCAGCCAATAAAAGTCCAAAAACCTAAACCAACGGAGGGGTATTAGCGTCACCACCACATTTATCCCTGTAGGGCACGAAGTACCCGTGCCGGGCATGAAGAGGTCACACACATCACAGCCACGAAAAAATATCACGCCCACCGGCCGGTTAACGAATAGTAAGTTTTTTATATTTTGACCTTTTGTTTTCTTCTTTGCCACCCAATTCCTGTTTGCGTTTTTCCTGATACTCCTCGAAGTTTCCTTCGAACCATCGCACTTTGCTGTTGCCTTCAAAAACCAGAAGGTGGGTGCAGATGCGGTCGAGAAAAAACCGGTCATGGCTGATAACCATGACGCATCCACTGAAATCAAGAATGGCGTTTTCGAGATTACGCAAGGTGGTGACATCCAGGTCGTTGGTGGGCTCGTCCAGAAGCAGAACATTTCCACCCTTTCTGAGAAGTTTTGCCAGATGAACCCGGTTGCGTTCTCCGCCTGAAAGTTCCCCCACCTTTTTTTGTTGGTCGGGACCTTTGAAATTGAACCGTCCGACATAGCCTCTGGAAACGATTGTCTTTCCCGCGACTTCGATATGCTCGGTGCCTCCGGTGATTTCTTCGAAGACAGTGTTGTCGGGACTCAGATCGTGACGGTGCTGGTCAACGTAGGAAAGTTTTACCGTGGCCCCCAGTTTGAGGGTTCCGGAATCGGGTTGTTCTTCGCTAGCGATCATGCGGAACAAAGTGGTTTTGCCAGTGCCATTGGGGCCGATCAATCCGACCACCGCCCCGCGGGGCACCGAGAAAGTAAGGTCTTTGATGATGGGGTCTTCTTCCTGATAGCCTTTACTGAGAGAGTCGGCTTCGATCACCTGTTCTCCGAGTTGCGGGCCGGGAGCAATCTGGATTTCAAGCGAGTTATCTTCCAGGTCTACTTTGCGTGCGGAAAGTTTTTCGTATTCGCTGATCCGGCCTTTATTGTGTTTGCGTCTGGCACCAGGAGTTTCCCTCAACCATTGCAATTCTTTTTCCAGTCGTTTTTGCAGGGTCGATGCGGATTTTTCCCTTCGCCTCAGGATTGCGGCCTTTTGTTCCAGCCAGGAACTGTAGTTGCCTTCAAACGGTTTGCCTTTCCCGCCTTCCAATTCAAGGATCCATTTAGTGATGTTGTCGAGAAAATAACGGTCATGGGTGGAGACGATGACGTTACCGGGATAATTGGAGAGCGTGTCTTCCAGCCATTGTACGGTCTCGGCATCAAGATGGTTGGTGGGTTCGTCGAGAAGAATCATATCGGGTTTTTGAAGAAGCAGTTTGCAAAGGGCAACCCGCCGGGCTTCGCCTCCTGAGAGAGTTCCGGCTTTCTGGTCATCGGCAGGAAGCACGAGAGCATCCATTGCCACTTCCACCTGCCGATCCAGTTCCCATCCGTCTGCGGCATCAATTTGATCCTGAAGTCGGCCCATTTTTTCCATGGCTTTTTCCATTTCCTCATCCGACATGGGTTCGGCCATTTTGGTGCTGACTTCGTTGAACTCCTCAATCATTTTCTTAATGTCGCCAAAAGCCTGTTCCACATTTTCCCGGACGGTTTGCTCGTCGTCCAGAACTGGTTCCTGAGGCAGGAACCCGATCGTGGTTCCCTTTAAGGGCGTGGCGCGTCCATCAAATTCTTGATCTTCACCAGCCATGATTTTAAGAACGGTGGATTTTCCTGATCCGTTTTCTCCGACGATGCCAATCCTGGCACCATGATAAAAGCTAAGGTTGATTCCATTCAGCACCTCGTTACGTCCATAACGTTTGACCAGATCCTGCATGGTAAAAATATATTCTCCAGCCATAGTACCTCTCTATACAAAAAGTTTTTTCCGACGTGGCAACCCACTTGGAGCAGGGGAAATAATGTTTTGCAATCCACACACAGAATTGCTCGTACAATGTTGGCTAGGCCGAGATAACATTTGTCGGCAGATCAAGACATTGCTAATTCCCTCCCACGGGAGTGGGTTTCTTTAATACCACAAAATCATGTTTATTGTTGAAGACTAATTTGAGCCCCATATTTTCTGCCAGCCACTGGAAAGTTGAGGGACAGTAAAAAATAATATGGGTGGGATCTCGTTTATAATACCAGTCCGCAAAGTCCTCGGAAGGATAAAACCGGGTCATGATCGCTAGAACTCCTCCCGGTGCAACCTTGTCGGCAATGCGCGGGATTTCTTCGGCCGGATTTCTGAAATGCTCAAAGGTCTCTGTAGAGATGACAAGATCATAAAGTTTGTCCAAACGAGTGTCGGGGAAAAAATTCGGGTCATAACCGTCCGTCTTAATTCCCTGTTTTTCCAGTAGGGTTTTGAGGACAGGTTCATAGCCGCAGCCATAATCCAGAGCCGATTTAATTTCGTATTCTTGAAGAAGGTCAATTTTTTCCTGAAACATGCGGACATAGCCTTCGTTCTCAAGGCTGTTTTCATGTTCCAGATAGCGTTTGACCTCTTCGTCTTTTGGGATATGGAATTCTACGGGAACGGAGATTGCCCGGCACTCTGAGCAGAGCCAGTATTCCCGGTTTTCTCCAGAACTCAGATAATGGGCTGAAAAACTACACAATGGACATCTCATTCCTTAACTCTCCTGAAACTTTCCCGTTATGATCGGGATTTTCCTTGATTCTTTCTATTTGCTCCATGATAATCGTTGCTTCCGAGGGTGAGAAATTCGTTTTATCCTGCTCCAACTAATCAGAAAATTTGGGGAATTTGTCGAATGGTTGCTTTTGTTAATGGTAACGGGCTTCGTCCCGGTCATGTGATCAAGGTTAAGGGTGATTTGTATCGTGTTATGTCGGCCGAACATCGCACTCCAGGAAAAGGCAAGGCCTCCATGCAGGCTAAGCTTAGAAAACTAAAGGATGGAACGCAAACAGAAATCAAGTTCCGCGCTGATGAATCGGTAGAACGCGCCGAAATGGAGCAGGTGGAGATGGAATATCTGTATGATGATCCTGCGGGCTTATGTTTTATGAACTGCGAAACTTATGAACAGACGTTCCTGGATGAAAAAGTTATGGGCGGCGACAAGAAGTTCCTTCTGCCTAATGCCAAGGTGACGGTTGAGTTTTGTGATGACAGCCCCATCGGTGTGTCTTTCCCTGAGGCCGTGGAACTCGAAGTGACCGATACCGAACCCCCTCTTAAAGGAGCGACCGCCTCCGGTTCGGGAAAACCCGCGACGCTTGAAACCGGTCTGGTAGTGACAGTACCGCAGTTTATTCAAATAGGTGAGGTGGTGCGCGTTTCGACCACATCCGGAGAGTATTTGGAACGGGCAAAGAAATGATTCCAAAGGGGGAGAGTGGCCGTCTCGCTGTCAACTTGCTTGAATTTGCCCCGATTATATTCCCCTCCGTATTTTCTTAGCAATAATATTTGACTTAAACCGGAGATTTAATTAAAGTAAATTGTTGATTTAATTAGAAGAAAATAAACTTATACCTTTTGGCGTCCTGCCTTTGGGCCTCAATTTTTCCGCGAAGAGGTTCCGTGTGCAAAGTGTAATTTCTGATAATCCATTAAGTGTTGTTGAGTTGGTCATGCAGTCGAGTTTGATGGCCAAAGGGGTTTTGTTCCTGCTCCTGGTATTTTCCATTGTTTCCTGGGCGATCATTTTTAACAAATTCATTTCCTATCGAAAAGCAAAAGGTGAAGATGGCAGATTTCTGGAAACCTTTTCGAAGACAGAAAACCTGACCCGCATTTACAACTTTGCTAAAGAGTTGCGGGCCAGTCCATTGGCTCGGATATTTTTGACTGGCTACCGGGAGCTATATGTTTTTCAGGAGATGGCCAAGGAAGAACGTAAAAAACGCGGAGAACCCCCTTCTACAGGAGGGGAGTTGGTGACACCCGGAGACTTGAAGGGTATTGGCCTTGCCCTCAATAAAGCCATCAACCGGGAAGTGGGACGGCTGTCGCGCCGACTGGACTTTCTCGCTACAACGGGAAGCACGACGCCCTTTATTGGATTGTTCGGGACGGTTTGGGGAATCATGCATTCTTTCAGGTCTATCGGATTGCAGGGAACAGCCAGCATAGGGGGTGTGGCTCCGGGAATCGCGGAGGCACTCATCGCGACTGCAGCGGGGCTGGTGGCGGCAATCCCGGCGGTCATTTTCTTCAATTACTTCAATAACAAAGTTATACTTTTTACATCTGCTATGGATGATTTCTCATTGGACTTTACTTACATGGCGGAAAAAAATTTCGTGCAGGAACCGGTGAAAGAAGAAAACCTGTTCGATCTTTCGTAACCTTCTTCAGGTCTGAAAAAAGCGTTTATGTTAAAGCAACGAAGACCGTTTTTGGCGGAAATTAACGTGACGCCCTTTGTCGATGTGATGCTGGTGTTGCTGGTTATTTTTATGATCACAACCCCGCTCATGCAACACGGCATGGAAGTCCAGCTTCCTAAAGAATCGATCGCCCCAATCACCAGCAAAGAAATTCCCACCATCACTTTAAAGAGCAGTAAGAAAATATTCTGGAAGCAGGAGGAACTGGCAAACCTGATGGGGTTAACCCGTAAGGTGGAGCAGTATATCGAAGCCCATAAAGAAGGCGGAGTTTATCTGCGGGCAGATAAAACACTGGACTATGGCTTTGTCATGCACATCTTATCCACCGTGAAGCAGGCCGGAGTACAAAATATTGGGATGGTGACCGAACTTTCAACGTCATGAAAGTCCAGTTTTCCCAGTCCATTGATTTCAATCAGATGCTTGTGTTTTCTGTTTTTGGGCATCTTCTGCTTTTAACCGTTGTCTTGTTTCTTCCCAAGCCCGCTTTTTCGGCGAAAGTGGTGGTCCCGGCGTTTATGGTGAACCTGGTCAGTGAACCGACGGGGTTTAAGTCAGCCGCGGTACAACGTTCGCAATCCTCGGCAAGAGTCAAGAAGCCAAGGGCAAAGCAGTCCGACAAAAAAAGCCCGGCTTTAAAGAAAACCACAGCTCCCAAATCGAGTGAGGTGAAAAAGGTTTCCGCAGTTAAAACTCCCAAGCCCAACGGAATTCTTGAAAAGGTGAATGAGTTGGAAACAAAGATGCCTCTCGCAACCCCGCCGAGGGAAAAAATAGTGGAAGAATTGGACCAGTTGGCGCGGTTGGAAAAACCAAAGCATAAACCCTTGGCGACTCAACCCATTAAGGAGAAACCTCTTGGCGAGGAAACTTTTCGGGAATTGGAAACTTTAAAAAATAAATTGGAAATTTTAAAAAATAAAAAAGTCAATGAAATAGAGGCTACTGTGTCTGTTTCCCCGCCACAAGATTTTCTGAAGGGTTTTGATGATCCTAAAATGGAAGAAAGCTTTTTCAAAACATTCCAAGAACCCTCTCTCTTGAAACCGCAAGAACCGGTTCTCGAAAAAAAACAGGCAGAAAAACCCAAAGATCCTAAAATGGATTTGGTAAAGGAATTACAAAAGGAATCACAAAAGTTGGACAAGCAGGATGCTTCGCCTGTGTCCGAAGTGGGAACGCAAGAACCGGGCCCCCGGGAAAGTATGGAGAAGGGCAGTGAATCCTTCGATTCCGCTAAGGAGAAATTTGGTGCTTTGCGGGTGCCCGAAACGATAAGAGTGGAAATTTCCAGTGCCAAGCTTGACTTTTCCAGCTTTCAAAGCAAATTGCGCAGCTCACCCGGGTCTTCCCAGGCTACAGCTGAATCAGGAGCAGGGGATTCCTATGTGTCTGCCAAGAAAGAAGGAACCCCGGGTGCGGATATTAAAGCGTTGTATGGGGGCAGGGTTGGGAAGAAAATTCATAAAAATTGGCGAGAACCTTTAGCTCAAGAACATAATCGGGAAACACGGGAAACAACTGTTGTCTTTCTTATTTTTCGCCATGGAAATATCGATAAGCCTTTTATCAAAAAAAGCTCGGGAGTGGAAGCCTTGGATACCCTTGCTGTCAGAGCTGTTTTGGACTCCGTGCCTTTCCCTGAATTTCCTCAGGAGTTAAAGGCACCTCCCCTTCGTATAGAAATGTATTTTAAATATGTTCCCAAAGACGAGTAAATCCGGATTTTATTTATCTCTGATTTTAACGGTCCTGGTGTTGTTGCAGGCCCGGGCTGGTTTGGCCGCGCCTCAAATTCGCATTGACCTGGAACGTGAGACGCGGAAAAAGGTGGCGGTGGCGATTACGGATTTTGTTGTAAAAGGTCCCGGCGCGGATGTCCTGGGACTTGGCAAGGAAGCGAAAAAGATTCTGAAAAAGGATTTGATGCTTTCTGAATGGTTTTCTCCTCTGCAAGAACAGGTGTTTGAGGAATTGGAGAAAATGGAACGTTCGGGTTCTAAAGTGGACTACAGAAGCTGGCATCAGGTAGGAGCCCAGTGGCTCATTAAAACCGAATATAGTGTGTTGGCAAAGGGGAAAGGCCAGGTTTTTATTTTTCGACTCTATGATGCGGTGAATAAACGGTTCCTTCTCGGCAAACGTTATAACGCCTCGCGGGACCTGCTTCGAAAAATAATTCATCGATTTGCCGATGAAGTGGTCATGCAGTTGACGGGAAAACGCGGCATCGCGGAAACCCAGGTAGCTTTCCTGAATCAGGAAAACGCAGGCAAGGAAATCTACCTGGTAGATTTTGACGGACACAACCCGAGGCAGGTGACCCGCGATCATACGGTAAACCTCAGCCCTGCCTGGTCTCCGGATGCTAAATGGATTGTTTATACCTCCTACGCAGCGCATAATCCGGATTTGATCATGATCGATACGACCGGGGAAAAGCGGCAGACTCTCCACCGCCTTCCGGGTCTGAATGCTGCACCAGCCTGGTCTCCAGATATGAAGAGGATTGCCTTAGTGTTAAGCCGGGATCAGAATTCTGAAGTTTATATTTTGAATGGAGATCGCCAACTGAAACGTTTAACCCACCATTTCAATATTGATACGTCCCCCACCTGGTCTCCGGACGGAAAAAAAATAGCCTTCACTTCCGATCGCTCAGGAACCGGAGCCCCGCAAATTTATATAATGGATTCCGTCAAAGGCGACCAGTCCAAGGTGACTCGCATCTCTTTCGGTTCTGGTTATAACGATAACCCGGCCTGGTCTCCCAATGGGGATCAAATTGCCTACACATCGCGAGTGGGGAAAAGGTTTCAAATCAGAATATATGATCTAAACACACGTCAGAGCCAAGTCGTGACCAAGGGTTCTGGAAGTTGTGAGCAACCCAGTTGGTCTCCCGATGGCCGATTTATCATATATCGAAAGAGGGAAAATGATCGGCACAATCTTTTCATCCAGAAAGTGGGGAGTGATAGGGCAAGACAGCTGACTTTCTCCGGTAAGGGACACAGCCCCGCATGGTCCCCTTACTTCAAACACTAAGCAGTCCCCGGCATCAAAAAATGACGAAATTAGGCTTGTGATCTGAACCCGTTTGCCTTACCAATTTTAATACATCCCTTTTTAATGGTTTGGGCTTTAAAATCAAAATATTTGGAGTATCGGTGTTTACGAAAAAATTACAAGTATTCCACTGTTTTTGTTGCGATTGTAACATAATTATAGGATGATGTCTCTGTACAATAAATTTTTAAGCACAATAGATTTAGAAACTTAGTACTATTTGGCTTGATAAATTCTGGGAAATTTTTTAGGTAAGGATTATATATGGAAACTATGAATTGGAAGGCAATCACCATCGCAGTATTTTGTGTGTTCTTAACAACGGCTTGTTCGAAAAAGCTTATGCCGCTGGAGATCGAAACATCAGGGAGCGTCAGTGAAGGGACGGAGTTTAGGGATTCCTCATCGTCAGACAGTGCCTTTGCCGACTCAGGCGACTCAGGCGGCTCAGGAGATTCCGGTTTCTTCAGCGAAGAACCTATTTTAGAGTATGGATCTCCTTCAGGTGGTTTTTCTTCTGAAAGCTCCGGCAATGGTTTAAGTGGTTCTTCAGGCTCCAATCCGTTTGCTTCGGGCGGACAGGGTCAGGACATGGGCCGATGGAATCCCGATTCTTCAGGATCCACAGGCTTGAGCATGCAAGAATCCCGGTTGCAGTCAGGTGGTTTTTCTTCTGAAAGCTCCGGCAATGGTTTAAGTGGTTCTTCAGGCTCCAATCCGTTTGCTTCGGGCGGACAGGGTCAGGACATGGGCCAATGGAATCCCGATTCTTCAGGATCCACAGGTTCGAGCATGCAAGAGTCCCGGTTGCAGTCTTTCCGGGCATCGTCTGATTTGAAAGATATATATTTCAAATTTGACCGGTATGATCTGAATAGCAATTCCAAAATGATCCTTCAGAAGAATGCCACTTTTCTCAAAAGCAATCCGAATGTGCATGTAGAAGTTCAGGGTCATTGTGATGAGAGAGGCACCAATAATTATAATATTGCTCTGGGTGAGCGCCGTGCGCATTCCACCAGGAATTATCTGGTGTCTCAAGGTGTGGATTCCAGAAATGTGCATGTCATTAGCTATGGCGAAGAGAAGCCTTTCTGTTTTGACAGCGGAGAAACCTGCTGGGATCAGAACCGGCGGGCGCATTTTATGGTTTCAAAATAACCCTTCCCCGTTTCTAACGATTCAGGATGGAATCGTATATAATAAGGCCGCGTTGGGGGTTTGTCCCCGGTGCGGCTTTTTTTTGATAAAAGAATTTCAATTACCGGAACATTTAGATTTTTAACGAAAGAGCAAAACCCATGAAGGCGAAATCCACCCGCACACTTTCTTTTTTGTTACTCTTAATTCTCCTTTTTCCTGTCAATGCATTTGCCCAGCTTTTCGGATCAGATGAAGAAAACTGGAACAGGGTCTTTGTTGAACTGAAAAAAATCCACTCCAGGCTGGTGACTCTGGAGACTGAGGAAATGGATGGTTTGAAAAGGCATTTGGAAAATATGCTGGGCGAGATAGAAGAGGTCAAGCATGCGGTTCCGCAATTACAGGGGGCGGTAGAGCTGAACAAATTCGAAACCTTGAGCGGTCTGGAAAAAACCAATGCCAAGCTGGATGATTTGGCGGCGAAAGTTAAAAACCAGGTTTTGGAAAAAATCCGCCAGCAAAACAAAAACCTGCAAGAGGGGCTGGCGCAGGATATAGAAAAATTCGAACAATCCAGTAAAACAAATTTCCTGAAGTTTGCCGCAGCCAATAACAAGACACTGGAAAGAGTTGTTCAACAGTTGGAAGCGCAGAGTGCCACAACCAAAAAAGGCTTCGATGATATCATCGCCCTTTTTCGCACAGATGTTATTCCCACCATCGCTGAGGAAAACCAGAAGAGCCGAAAGATGATGCTGGATCACTTGACTCATGCCAACACGGAAACCCGGAAAACTCTGGAAGCTTCATCTGCCAAAAACCAACAGTTGAACCAGAATTTGATCAAAATTCTTCAGGAGAGCCTGAAGCAGGGTCTGGACACCAAATCCCTGCTGGATTCCATCAAAAAAGACATGGAAATCACTCGCGCAAGCATGAAGGGGACAAATCAAAATCTGGAGAAGATAAATCAAAATGTGGTCAACAGCCATTCCGTGATCACCGAGGTCCAAGAGGCTATGGTCGTCACGAATAAGAACCTTATGATTGCCGAGAAAAAAAATAATAGACTGGCAAAGGGTCTGCAAAACCTGCAAACTCAAAACTCTGCGTTCAATAAAGCACTTGGCGCTCTCAAAGCGAATCTCGAACAGGCTGGAGAGTTCAACAGATTAGCAGATGAAAAACTTAACAAGCTTATCGACCATTTCTTAAACCTTGCTACTCATTTCAAAGAATTGGAAAATTCGGTGGTTGGGCAGTTAAAAGATTCGGCGCAGAAAGAAGATGCCCGAACTATCAAGGTGGACCTGGTAAATGAGAAGCTCTCCCGCCTGATTGAAATTCTTAAGGAGATCGCCATGGAACAGAAGAAGCTGGGTCCTGTTGCCACGACACTGGCTAAGATGCAAAAGGAGCAGGAGGCTTTGCAAGAGACTCAGACAGGCCTCAGGAAAAGTCAGGGAGAAATCAAGGAGGCACTCGCCGATTTACGCCGAAAAGCGAATGTTAATATTTCCCGAAACGATGATATTAAGAAAACCCTTGGGCAATTAAGTTCCTCGAAAAGTAAGACCGGTGGTCAATAGAATAGCCGGGCGACAAAAGCTTTTTCGAGGCCTGAAAATGTTTCTGCTTTTTCAGAACTTGACCGATTGCTGACTCCTGCCCAGCTTGATTATGGCTAAAACCACTACTATTTTTGTCTGCCAGGAATGCGGACACCAGATTCCAAAGTGGATGGGAAAGTGTCCCGAATGTATGGCCTGGAACAGCTTTGTCGAAGAGGCCTCGCGCCTACCGTCGGCTTCGCGTAATGCTAAACGAAGCCCGGATTCCTCAGTATTAATCCCCATCACAGAAGTTCAGTCGATCGTCGATAATCGTTTGACCACCGGCATTGAAGAGTTTGACCGGGTTCTCGGCGGAGGCATGGTCGAGGGTTCGCTCATCCTGATCGGGGGCGAACCGGGGATCGGGAAGTCTACCCTCACTTTACAAAGCATGGGCCACTTGGCCCGCCTTGGGAAAAAGGTTCTGTATGTATCCGGGGAGGAATCAGGTTCCCAGATCAAGCTTCGTGCTGAACGCCTCAACGCTTTGTCTGAGAACCTTCTGGTTTGCTCTGAGATCTGCGTAGAGGATATTCTTCAATGGGTAGATAAGGTTAAGCCCGATGTGCTGGTGCTGGATTCTGTGCAAACCTTTTACACTTCAGATTTGCAGTCCGCTCCGGGAAGCATAGGCCAGGTGCGGGAAGTGGCATTCAAAATTTTCCAATCCATCAAGCAACGTGGTCTGCCAACTCTTTTGATCGGACACATCAATAAAGATGGGGCGATAGCCGGTCCCAAATCTTTAGAGCATATTGTGGATACGGTGGTTTATTTCGAGGGCGATCAGGGCCATGCTTACCGGGCCTTGAGGGCGACTAAAAACCGGTTTGGCCCCACTCCGGAAATTGGAGTGTTTCAAATGGCTCCGGAAGGATTGGTGCCGGTGGAAAATCCTTCTGAATGGTTTTTGTCTGAGCGACCTGAAGATTCCCCAGGTTCCGCTATTGCGGCCACCCTTGAGGGAAGCCGCACCTTGCTGGTCGAGGTTCAAGCCTTGGTCAGCACATCTTCTTCCATAGGTATGCCTGGAAGAATGGCCACAGGTTTTGACCATAACCGCATGTCACTGTTGATCGCCATTATCGAAAAGCGAATGGAGTTTCACCTGCAGGGCGAAGACATTTTCGTGAATCTGGCGGGAGGAATAAAAATTACCGAACCGGCCCTCGATCTGGCAGTCGTGGCCGCCATTGCCGGAAGTTTCCGTGACAAGGTCATAGACCCGCAAACTGTGTTGGTCGGGGAGGTGGGTTTGACGGGAGAGGTGCGCTCTGTCATGCAGTTGGATGCCCGCATCCTGGAAGCGAGAAGGCTCGGTTTTAAACGTTGTGTCATCCCATATTCTGCGAAAAAAACAAAGAACCTGCCGGATGAAGGTATTGAGTTGTTATTTGTGAAAAATCTTGCTGAAGTTTTTGAACACTTATTTGAATAGTCAACTATGAAGGTGCGTGCGATCATTCCTGCAGGAGGCAAGGGAACTCGAATGGGGGGAACGGTGCCCAAACAGTTTCAGGCTCTGAGGGGAAAACCTATCCTGCATTACACCTTGAAAACGCTTGAGGAATCGAGGCTCATTGATTCGTTGGTTTTGGTGGTGCCTCAAAACGAACTGGAAAATGCCCGCGCCGATTGGCTGGAGCATTCCCCGATTGTTGAACAAGTTGTGGTGGGGGGTGAAAAAAGGCAGGACTCGGTTTTTAACGGCTATCAGGCTCTTCCTGCGGATACCGATATTGTTCTGGTGCACGATGGGGTGCGTCCTTTTTTATCGAGAGAGATGATTCAGGAAACGATCCAAGTTGCCGAAAAATCTGGCGCGGCGGTCACGGCCATTCCTGTTAACGACACCCTCAAACAGGTAGATGGTTCCGGCAAGGTTGAGCGTACTGTGGAGCGAGAAGGATTATGGCGCGTTCAGACTCCGCAAGCATTTCGTTATGACCTGCTCGGAGAGGCTTTTCGCAACGCCCGGAAGGATTCCTTTTATAGTACAGACGAGGGTGCCTTGATTGAATATCTGGGGCACGAGGTCTTGGTTGTGGACGGCTCTGAATGGAATCTCAAAATCACCCGCCCGGAAGATCTGGTGCTTGGCGAAAGCATTGCGGCGAAATTGTTTCCCGAAATTTGAGAGTTTTCTTGTCCCAATCCTAAAAAGTCTGCTCCCTGAAAGCTTTCAGACCATCTAACACCTGCTCAGATAACACCAGTTCAGAAAATAGAATTTAACCTTATCCAGGGAGAAAGAAAAATGTTACAACCCGGAACCGATGCGCCAGATTTTTCTGTGAAAGATCATAACGGAAACACCGTAAATCTGAAGGATTGCAGAGGGAAAAAAGTGGTGCTTTGGTTTTACCCCAAGGCCGATACCCCCGGTTGCACCATGGAGGGCCAAGGGTTCCGCGATGATTACAAAAGTTTTGAGGAAAAAAATGTCCAGATTTTCGGGGTCAGCCTGGACAATGAAGCGGATAACAAAGCCTTTGCAGAAAAATTCTCTTTCCCCTATCCCCTGCTTTGCGATGTGAATCGGGAAATCGCCCTGGGCTATCAGGCGGTCAAAAGCACTGAAGAGCAATACGCGGCCCGTATCACCTATGTGATCGGGGAAGATGGAAAGATTCTCGAAAGCATCGAAAGTGTGGACACCAAGACCCACTCGCAAGGTTTATGCTCCCGGCTTTGATCCTTTAGCGGAGAGCTTTGCGTAAGTCGAAAAAAATAGAAAAGCGAGATTACCCCTTCGTGCCCCGCAGGGGTAATCCGGGGTTATGCAAAGGCCTCCCTTTAGCAGGGGGGGGGCACTAGCAGTGACTCTTCAAGCCGAGATGATTGCTTGTTTGTCAGCAAAAGCTATTACCCCTTCGGGGCGGAATACCCGTGCCGGGCATGAAGGCAAAGGTAAAATATCACATACCCGTGCCGGGCATGAAGAACAATGAAGAGGTCATCCAGCTACGGAAGAATATCACGGCCACCGGCGGCTCGCCGGCCCCGCTTGGTGGGTTGACGGAGCCGGGTTAGGGCGTTATGATTCTTTTTCATTAAATTCCTGGAGCAAAAAATGGGGTACAAAGAATCTTATATGCCTGAGCCCCTGGATGAGGGCCAAAAGAAGAAGAAAAAAGAAATTTTAAATACCCGGATTGCTCCGGTCGACTTTGAAAATATAAATGATGTGGGTGATCTGGTGGAGTCGTTTCAATCGGCTTCCATTCAGGCCCGAAACCTCGGGCAATGTGCCAAAATATTCGGGGAAATGCTCCAAGATGAGGAAAAACCCACTATTATCCTGGGGTTGGCGGGTCCCCTGATCGCGGCGGGACTGAGAAAAGTCCTGCGTGATATGGTGCATTATAATATGGTGGATGTGATCGTTTCCACTGGGGCAATTTTATATCAGGATTATTACAACGCCCTCGGCGGTGGTCATTATTATGGCAGCCCAAATGCTGATGATACCAAGCTCAGGGAACTCTTCATCAACCGGATTTATGATACCTATGTCGATGAAGAACTGTTCGCCGATGACGACACCCTGGTGGGAAGGTTCGCCGATACTTTAGAACCCGGAAACTATTCCAGCAGGGACTTTATCTCCAGACTATCTGAAACCATCGTTGATGATGAATCCATTCTTGTCACGGCTCGAAAAAATAATGTTCCAATTTTTTGTCCTGCCATCAACGACTCCAGCCTGGGAATAGGGTTGACAGAGCATTATCACTCGGCTCGCAAAGAGGGGCGCACTCCCATTACCATCGATTCCATTCGCGACAATTACGAACTCACTCAGATCGTGGTGAACTCAACACGCACGGCGGCTTTTTATGTCGCGGGCGGAGTGCCTAAAAACTATGTCAACGATTCAGTGGTCATGGCCTATATTTTTGGTAAGGATACCGGCGGTCACAAATATGCCCTGCAGGTGACGACGGACTCGCCGCATTGGGGTGGGTTGAGCGGCAGCACGTTGGCTGAGGCGCAGTCGTGGGGAAAAGTCAATAAGGAGGCGACACATAGCATGGCGTTTGTCGAGCCCAGTGTTTCTCTTCCTCTGATTTATGGTTATGCGTTTCAAAAAGGTCTTTATAAAGGGCGTCCGCGAATGGATTTTGAATGGGAAGGGGATACGCTCAAAAAAATTGCCCGCCGCCATTAGGCGTGGGGCCAAATGGCAATAGGCTTATTTGCTGGCAAAAATTATCTCGGCTCAATAGAGCCTTCGGTATCCGCCTCCCCTGCTAAGGGGCGGTTGAGATCGAGAAACACCCGGGTCTGGTCGATTTGAGGAGCGGTCTCAAGCTTGGATTTGATGTTTGCTGCCAAAGTGCGTGGCTCTTCCAAGTTTTGCTGCGAGTCGATCTTAATAAACACCTCCAAAATATTCTTTCCCTTGATATGATGCACCCTAATTTCGGGTTGCGAAATACTTCCATCCAATTCTGAAATCAATGGTCGGACAATTTCGATCAGCTCTTTTCTCGTAATGGGGTAAATGGCCTCGACTTCCGTATCGGATTCGCCATCGACATGAACCAGCACATCCTGAATATTGTCGAAGGCTTTGATAAGGCTACGCCGTGCGATTTCAGCAACCCGATGTCCTTCGGTGACCGTCATTTCAGGATCGACGAGGATGTGCACGTCGATGAGGAACTCTCCACCAATGACACGGCTACGCAAATCATGAAAATGAAGAACCTCGGGAATTTCCCTCAAAATAGTTTGGATTTTTTTGGTATGCTCGTCGCTCAGGGCCGTGTCCATCAAGTCCCGCATCCCTTGCCGGGTTATGTCGATGCCGACTTTCACAATCATGCCACCGACCACTGATCCCGCCAGAGGGTCCATGAAAGAAAATCCCTGCCCCGCCCCGATAATTCCAATCAGAGCGGCTATTGACGAAATGGCATCGGTCCGGTGATGCCAGGCGTTGGCGATTAAAGAAGGACTTTGCGTCGCCTCTCCCACCCGACGGGTGTAATGATAGAGCCCTTCATTAATGAGAATGGAAAGTGTCGCGGCGATGGCTGCAAGTAAACCCGGTGTTTGCCCGGAACCTTCGTCGATAGCTTGCCAGGTTTTATGGATAACGCCGATGCCGGTGGCGATGATGAACAGGCCGATGACGGTAGCCCCAATTGTCTCTGCCCGTCCATGCCCATAGGGGTGGTCTTCGTCCTGTGGCATTTTCCCGATTTGATGGGTGAACAGGACAATGATGTCTGTCACCAGATCGGAAAGGGAATGAATGGCATCCGCCACCAGAGCCACGCTGTTCCCCAGAATTCCTCCGGCAAACTTAAAAATGGAAAGTAGCAGATTGGCGATGGCACCAACAATAATGGCTTTAATTCCAGAGGTCATGGTTTTGCAGCAGCTTGTTCAGTCGAGACAAGTTTTTGTTTACCGGCTAGAGCTATTTGCCTCTGCGGGGCACGAAATACCCGTGCCGAGCATGAAGGCAAAGGTAAAATATCACATACCCGTGCCGGGCATGAAGAACAATGAAGAGGTCATCACAGCTACGGAAAAATATCACGGCCACTGGCGGCTCGCCAGCTACGCCTGGTGGTTTATTAACCTCTTTATAATTTTAACATTGGCCGCAGGAAAAGGATATGTGTCTAATTCATCTGCTTTCACCCAGCCCCATTCTTCGCATTGAGTGGGCGAAATTCGACCTGAGCGGACTCTGCATAGGAAAACATGCAGGGTCACTCGAAAGCGGGTGTAGCTGTGCTTGACCGTCATAAGCTTTTCATCGATATGGAGACCCACCCCCAATTCTTCTTTGATTTCACGGTTGAGGCATTGTTCGGCAGACTCACCAGATTCGAATTTTCCTCCGGGGAACTCCCATAGTCCGCCCATCAGTCCGCCGATCTTTCTTTTTTGAATATAGATTTTGTTGCGTCGCAAGATGACTGCTGCGCTGACTTCAATTTTTGTGGTTGAAGCCTTTTGTTTGTGCGGTGGGTAAAGATTTTGTTTTCCGGATTTTTGCGCTTTGCAGTTTCGCTTCAGAGGGCAGAGTAGGCAAAGAGGATTTTTGGGCAGGCAAACCGTGGCGCCGAGTTCCATGAAGGCCTGATTAAAATTACCGGATCCTGTTTCGGGCAGAAGGCTTTGCATGGTTTCCCATAAAATATTTTCTGATTTGCGATGGCCTCCGTTTTCTTTGAGCAGAAAAAGCCGTGACAAAACCCTTTTGACATTGCCATCGACTACGGGAACTTTTTGGCCGAAAGCAATGCTGAGAACGGCTCCAGCTGTGTAACGACCGACCCCGGGCAGTTTCAGGATTTCTTTCATGGAGTCCGGAACCTTCCCTGAATATTCCTGCTGGATTTTTTGCGCGGCCTTTTTCAGGTTGCGAGCGCGGGAATAATAGCCCAATCCCTCCCAGTGTTTTAAAACCGTGGATTCCCGGGCCTGTGCCAGTTTTTGCACGGTGGGGAACGATTTCATCCACCGTTCAAAATAAGGGATGACCGTCTTCACCTGGGTTTGTTGCAACATGAACTCCGACACAAGAATGCGATAGGGGTTCCCGTTATTGCGCCAGGGCATCTCCCTTTTTTCTTCTTCGTACCATTTCAGTAATTGCTTTTGCAAAGTTCTGCTGGAGATGCGGGGTTCCATTAGAGGTGGCTGTCGGTCACACACCGATAGCGTTTTTGCTCCAGATGACCTTATGAAGCTGGGTTTGCAGGCGCACCGGTAACCGGTCTTCAAGAATCCATTCGGAGAGATCCTTCAGGTTGAGCTTGTCATAAACCGGGGAAAACAAAACCTGCATGGAGGAGGGCAGTTCGCTTTTTTGCAACAGATCACGGCTCCATTCATAGTCGGCACGATCAAGCAGGACAAACTTGACTTCATCATGCGGAGCAAGGAATTTCAGGTTTTCAAGATGGTTCTTTTTTTCCTCACCGCTTCCGGGGCATTTGATGTCGAGAATTTTTATCACTTTTTCGGGAACTTTATCAATCGGCAGTGCTCCGCCTGTTTCCAGCATGACCTTATAGCCTTTTTCCAGCAGCGCGCCCATAAGTGGATAGACGTCTTCCTGCATCAAGGGTTCTCCGCCAGTGATTTCAACTAAAGGGAGAGAGAAGCTGTCTATCTTCTCCAGAGTTTCTTCTATGGAAAGGTTTTCCCCTTCATAAAAAGCATAGGCAGTGTCGCACCAGGAGCAACGCAGGTTGCACCCTGTTAAACGGACAAAGACACAGGGCAGGCCCGTGTGAGACGATTCCCCCTGAATGCTGGCATAAATTTCATTAATTCTAAGCATTCAGTTTTTGAAGTCCAGTATGGATTTTACCCGCTAAATAGATTATCTTAATTCTACAATATTTATGACCGGAGGTTCATTAAACTTTGAGTAAATTATATATTGCCCATCGGCGTGAAAGTGATGGAGAAATTCAAAGTTTGGAAGAGCATTTGTGTGGGGTTGCGGATGCGTCCAAATCATTTGCCTCAAAGATTGGATTGGAGACGCAAGGGGAAATAGTAGGGCTTCTACATGATCTTGGCAAGTATAGCTCCGCGTTTCAAAATTATATCGGGTCTGCTGTGG
The DNA here is from genome assembly GCA_965249625.1 of Nitrospinales bacterium. GTDB lineage: Bacteria > Nitrospinota > Nitrospinia > Nitrospinales > VA-1 > LS-NOB. Next base: position 305,239 of record OZ252246.1, read on the forward strand.
GGTTGGTTAATCCAGATGAAGACGATTTCGTTGATGCTAACGGACTACAGGGGAAAATTGATCATTCTTCTGCTGGTGCCCAATACATATGGAATGCGCTAAAATCCCAGGGAAGTAAAGAAAAAACAGTCGCGCAAATGCTCGCTTTATGTATTGCGTCCCATCATTCAGGGCTGATTGACTGCCTGACATCTGAGGGAAAAGATAATTTTTCCCGAAGAATGACTAAGCCTGAGGAGAAGTGTCATTTAAAGGAAACGGAATCTTCTGCGAACAGAGAAATAATATCAACCGCAAGCCATATCTTGGGATCTCAAAATCTAATAACCCGTTTAATCAAAAAAATTGAGGAAATCCATCAATATGCCGGGGGTAAAAATACCATATTCTATTTCCAAATAGGATTATTGGTGCGCTATCTTTTCAGTTGCCTGATTGACTCTGATAGATTGGACACAGCCAACTTTGAGTTTCCTGAACAGGCAAAATGCAGGCAATCAGGGAAATACATTGGATGGAAACCGCTAATTAACCGGCTAGACCGTAAACTCAATTCATTTGCGGCAGAAAAAGAAATAGATCGAATCCGGACGGATGTTTCCAATCGTTGCCTTGAGAAATCCAAGAAGCCCAAGGGCTTGTTCACCTTGACCGTACCCACCGGTGGTGGAAAAACATTGGCCAGCTTACGATTTGCTTTACACCATGCCCAAAAACATAAATTGGATCGCATTATCTATGTTGTCCCATACACTTCAATAATCGACCAGAATGCGGATGAAGTTCGCAATATTCTGGAAGATTCATATCTCAACAAACGGGGGTTGGTGGTTTTAGAATATCACTCCAATCTGGTATTTGAAGAAAATGAAACCCAATGGCGAGAAAAACTGCTTGCGGAAAATTGGGACGCTCCTGTTATTTTTACAACTAGTGTGCAATTTCTCGAATGCCTTTTTAGTGGAGGAACCAGAAACGCACGGCGTATGCACCAATTAACAAATGCAGTCATTATTTTTGACGAGATTCAAACCCTGCCAATTCGCACAGTACACATGTTCAACAATGCCATTAATTTCTTAACTAAAACCTGCGGCTCCAGCGTTGTGCTTTGCACAGCGACCCAACCCCTTTTAGGTGCTGTCTCTAAAGAAAAAGGATGCTTGTCCATAAATAAGTCAAATGAGCTTGTGGAGGATACCTCAAAACTGTTCTCCGATCTAAAACGTGTTGAAATAATCGATAAGACCAAATCTTCCGGGGAATGGAGCGATGAGGAAATTGCTACATTGGCAAACGATGAAATCGACTCTTCCGGCAGTTGTCTTATCATTGTCAACACGAAGCCAAAAGCAAGAGCCATTTTTGAGCAATGCAAAAAAAACATACACATTGGCAGCCGTTATCACCTGAGTACGAACATGTGCGCGGCCCACAGGTTAAAAATACTTGAAGAAGTTAAGGGAAAATTAAAAGACAAGGAGCCTGTTCTATGCGTGAGCACACAACTTATGGAAGCCGGAGTGGATATTGATTTTGGAAGTGTAATTAGGTCAGTAGCTGGCATGGATTCTATTGCTCAGGCGGCGGGACGTTGCAACAGAAATAAAGAAAATACTATAGGCCATGTTTATATTGTCAATCCTGAATCAGAAAAAATCGAGATGCTACCGGATATTGCAACGGGCAAAGACGTTTCTGAACGTGTTTTCAGAGAGTTTTATGACAACTCAGCTTCTCTTGGTGATGACTTGTTACATCCAGAAGTGATGGAACGTTATTTTCAATATTACTTTTTCAACCGCAAAGACGAAATGAGTTATGATGTTGGTGGTAAGCTTGGAGTAGCACAAGATACGTTACTGAACATGCTATCAGAAAATACAGGGGCTTGTGATGAGTATAGGCGTATTAACAAAAGCCAATGCCCTTCTATTTCGCTACGACAATCTTTTATGACAGCCAATAAAAAATTTGAAGTGATTGGCGCGGTAACCCAAGGGATTATCGTGCCTTATGGCGAAGAAGGTAAAGATATTATCAGTGGTCTTTGTGGTGTTTTTGACTTGGAGAAAGATTATAAATTGTTAAACCGGGCGCAACGTTATACCGTCAATGTCTATCCCAACATGATAAAAAAACTAAGTGATGAAGGGGCAATTTATGAAGCACAGGAAAACTCGGGAATTTATTGTCTAAGAGAAGAACATTATGGCGAAGACTTTGGTCTTTCAGAAGATATAGTCAACAGGATGGAATTTTTAAATCACTGAGGTGATCGTGTGAATCATTTAACGCCTAAGAACAGTATTGAATTTAAGGTTTGGGGTCGTTACGCCCTTTTCACAGACCCATTGACGAAACTTGGAGGTGAGAAATTTTCCTACCACATTCCTACCTATGAAGCACTAAAAGGGATGTGTAAATCAATCTACTGGAAACCTACGATCATTTGGATTATTGACAAGGTGAGGATTATAAAACCATTTCGGACTCAATCCAAAGGCACGAAACCCATCAAACTTGGCGGCGGTAACGATTTGTCCATTTACACCTTCTTGTCCGATGTGGAATATCAGGTCCAGGCGCACTTTGAATGGAATATGCACCGTCCCGAACTGGCAAATGACCGCATTGATGGCAAACATTTTGATATCGCCAGACGTTCGCTGGAACGCGGCGGTCGGCAGGATGTTTTTCTGGGCACGAGAGACTGCCAAGGCTATGTGGAGCCGTGCAAGTTCGGAGAGGGTGGAAGCTCCCATGACAATATACCCGAACTGGGTTTTGACTTGATGTTTCACAGCTTTGGATACCCTGACGAAATTGGCGAAGACAAATTCTTTTCTTATCATTGGCGTCCGGTAATGAGGCGGGGTGTCATAGAGTTCCCTCGCCCAAAAGACTGTCCGGTCAGTAAATTTATTCGTGAAATGATACCCAGGGTTTTTGGTGAAAATAAAACAATAAAAAGCGTAGAACAGGAATACATGGAGGTGCTGAAATGAGTTGGATGCAACAGCTTTATCAGACCTATCAAAATCATGGATCCAAAATAGGTACTGTGGAGGAAAGTGGTGCTATGCTTTGGCCGGTAGCTCACACGACGGCTGTTGCTCACGTTCAAATACATCTTGATCAAAAGGGAATGTTTTTGGACGCAAAACCTGTTCCGGGTAATGGTTCGACACTTATTCCTTGCACTGAAAGCTCTGCCAGTCGCAGTGGAACAAAACCAACCGCACACCCCTTGTCGGATAAATTGCAATATTTAGCTGGTGACTTCCTTCAATATGGAGGGGGAGTTACTTCTGGTTTTAGAGAAAATCCAGACAAACCAAGAGAAGAACTATTGGGTTGGCTAAGACGCTGGAATATTTTTTCTCCAAACAAAAAACTGAAGGCTGTCATTTGCTATCTGGAAAAAGACTGTTTGATTCACGACTTGGTAAGAAAAAAAATATTGCCGATAGATGATGCTACTGATACACCAAAGCTTATTAACCAAGGTAACCAGAGAAATTAAAGATAGATTCCCGGCGTGTAAAAGATTGGGTCAGGGTCAAACTCCAAAAGATGTCATGGTCATCTGGGTAGTTGAGGTGCCAGGAGAAGTGAACGAAACTCCAAACCTCTGGGAAAATGAAGCTCTCTGGGATAGTTGGATTCAGTTTTATCAAAGTACGCTTGAGGAAGAATCGTGGTGTGCTGTTACCGGTAGATATGAAAAAACTGCTTCTCTGCATTCAAAAAAAATTCGGAATGGTGGTGATGGCACAAAAATTATTTCATCTAATGATCACCATGGTTTTACATTTCGTGGCCGTTTTACGGATAAAATCATCACTGATGAAAACGGAAACAATAAAACCATTGGTGATGGAGATCAGGCAGTCGTTATAAGCTTTGTTGCATCCCAAAAAGCGCACAATGCATTGCGTTGGCTGATAGCGCGTCAAGGATTCAAAAACGATGATCAGGTAATTGTCAGTTGGGCTGTTTCTGGAAAAGACACCCCAAAATTAACCGATAACTCATTTGATTTTCTGGAAGATTCTGGAGACGTTGAAGTAGAAAATGCTGACGTTGTATCCGGCGATGCTGGGCAGAGATTTGCTTTAAGGCTCAATAAAAAAATTGCTGGGTATCAACAAAACCTGGGCGTCACGGATCAGATTGTGACAATGGGTCTGGATTCCGCCACTCCAGGCCGATTATCGATTGTCTTTTACCGAGAACTATCGGGTTCTGAATTCCTGGAACGGCTTGAAAAATGGCATCTTGATTTTGCCTGGACACTCAATATTTTTATTGAAAAAGAGAATTCTAATAAAAGCGCTTCCATATGGCGCATTTGCGCGCCAGCACCAAAAGATATTGCGCTAGCCGCATATGGAAAAAGGGTAGATGGAAAACTTAAAAAAGCAACTATTGAGCGTTTATTGCCTTGCATTGTTGACGGCAACCCCTTACCGAGAGACCTGCTGGAATCTACCATAAGGCGCGTAAGCAACAGGGAAAGTATGGAGCATTGGGAGTGGCAACGATCCCTTGGTATTGCCTGCGCTCTATTTAAAGGCTATTACGCCCGGCATCCCGATTCAAACCAAAGGAGGAGTTATCAAATGACCTTGGAACGTGAACGCAAAAGCAGAGATTATCTTTATGGGCGATTATTGGCTGTTGCGGAACAAGTTGAAAGTTGCGCGCTTGGTATGGCAAATGAAAAACGAATCACCAACGCCGAAAGATTGATGCTGCGATTTTCAAACCACCCTTGCTCAACCTGGAAAACTATTGAAGAAAGCCTCCGACCTTATAAAAATCGCTTGCGAGTATCCGACAAAGCAGGTTTGCTCCATTATTGGGAACAAGAAACAGAACAAGCCTGTTCACTATTCAACCCGGATGAATTCACTGAAGACAAGCCTTTATCGGGCGAGTATTTGTTAGGCTACCATCACCAGAAACACTATCGAAAACCAAAAAATGATGACAGTACTGAACAACCGGAGAAACCAGGAGAATGACCATGACAACCCTAAGCAACAAAATTGATTTTGCTGTAATTTTCACAGTTAAAAACGCCAATCCGAATGGGGACCCGCTCAACGGTAATCGACCGAGAGCCGACTACAATAACATCGGTGAGGTTTCCGATGTTTGTATCAAGCGCAAAATTCGAGACCGGCTTCAGGAATCAGGTAAAAGTATTTTTGTGCAATCGGATGAAAAGAAAATAGATGATCTTCCCAGCCTTAGAGCCAGAGCCGAATCCGAAAAACATGGTTTGGGAAGAAATATTTTTAATGTTAAGGAAGGTGATTTTGACACGCAGAAAGGGATAATAAAGAAAGCTTGTGACAAATGGTTTGATGTGCGTGCTTTTGGTCAGATTTTCGCGTACAAGGGAAGCAAAAAAGGTGAAGGAGTATCTATTCCCATAAGAGGTGCTGTGACCATACAATTCGCTTTTAGTGTTAAGCCGATTAGCGTCACCAGCACACAAATAACAAAAAGCGTCGGAGGCGAGGGAGACGGCTCCAAAAAAGCCTCTGATACCATGGGCACGAAGTACCGTGTAGACAACGGTGTTTATGTCTTTTACGGCAGCATGAATCCCCAACTGGCCGAACGAACCGGTTTTACCAATGAAGATGCCCATGCAATTAAGGATTTGTTGCCTAGGCTGTTTGAGAATGACGCTTCATCCGCCCGTCCTGAGGGGAGTATGGCCGTCCTTAATGTGTTTTGGTGGGAGCACAATTGCAAATCGGGACAATATTCTTCCGCCAAGGTACATGGAAGCCTGACGGCAAATTCCGATGGTGCCCACGAATTAAAAAACCTTGATGGATTGGAACCGGAAGTTATCGAAGGATTTTGACATGAGGGCAGGTAATTCCAAACCGCCTCATGATTTTTCAGACTATCAAGGCAACCTTCCCAAAGACACAGCTAGAAACTGATGCGAGTTTAACTTTGGATCGGTAACATACACGTCATAGTAGGAACATTGCTTGTTATGGAACACTCCATCCCGGTTTCCGCTCTCCAACACTATTCATTCTGCCCGAGGCAGTGCGCCTATATCCATATTGAACGGGCGTGGATCGATAACTATCTCACGGCCAAGGGCAGCCAGCTACACGAGCGGGTGCATAGTAGCGAGACAGAAACACGCAGCAACGTCCGCTCCGAGCGCGGGGTGCAGGTTTGCTCTGAAAAATTGGGCGTGCATGGCCAGCTTGACCTGCTGGAAGTGGACTGCGGTTCCGGCGCGGTCATGCCTGTTGAGTATAAAAGAGGCAAACCAAAAACGGCGGATTGCGATCGTATTCAGCTTTGTGCCCAGGTCTTGTGTCTGGAGGAAATGACCGGGCGCCGGATAGATAAAGCGGCGATCTGGTATTGGCAGGTTCGGCGGCGCGAGTGGATCAATGTTGACGACGCGCTAAGAAAATCAACGCTGGCGGTTATCAACGCGACAAAAAAATTATTCAGCGACGGGGAATTGCCGAAGGCAGTTTATTCTCCCTCGTGCAAAGCCTGCTCGTTTGTTGACCGATGTTCCCCACAACATAAGGATCATAGTGATTCTTATGTAAAAAAAATGTTTCTCAATGAAGAAATTACTCAATAATCTGTACATCACTACTGATGGTAGTTATGTACACAAAGAACGTGAAACTATCGTTATAGAGCAGGAAAAGAAAAAAGTATTTCAACTGCCATTTCACGCGATTGGCAACCTGTTTTGCTTTGGCAGGGTCATGGTATCGCCTGCGTTAATGGCAGCATGCGGCGAAAAGGGGATTGGACTTTCGTTCTTTACCGGATTTGGAAAATTTCAAGGGCGGGTGCAGGGACCGCAAAGCGGCAATGTGTTATTGCGCCGTGCGCAGTACCGGTTGGCCGACCATGGACCCGGAATATTGTCACGGCTTTTTGTAGCCGCAAAACTGACAAACAGCAGACAAATACTGATGAAGCATCAACGCAACCATGGCAACGATGATTCGGTAAAGCAAGTTGTAACCATGCTGGCCGGGTGCATAAGACGACTGGAGCACCAGACCGATGTTGATCAAATAAGAGGCATAGAAGGAGAGGCCGCCGCCCGCTATTTTTCCGTATTTAACCAGTTGGTGCTGGAAGGCCAGCGGAAGAACTTTTCATTTAGAGGCAGAACCAAAAGGCCACCTCTTGACAAAGTCAACGCGCTGCTTTCCTTCAGCTACACCTTGTTGACCCATGAAATCGCCTCTGCGCTGCAAGGGGTGGGGTTAGACCCATACGTTGGCTTTTTGCATACGGATCGCCCTGGACGGGTAAGTCTGGCACTGGACATGCTGGAAGAGTTTAGAGCATGGTGGTGTGATCGATTCGTGTTGACTTTAATCAACCGGAATCAAATTAAATCATCAGATTTTATAAACGAAGCCAGTGGTGCTATTCGAATGAAGGATGATGCCAGGAAAATGTTTCTTACAAAATGGCAAGAACGAAAGCAGGAGAATCTGCAGCATCCCTATATCGGAGAGAAAATTCAGATTGGTCTGTTGCCACATGTGCAAGCCCTGTTGCTGGCAAGATTTTTACGCGATGACCTGGAATGCTATCCGCCGTTTTTGGTTCGTTGAAGAGCCGCTATGTTAGTGTTGATAACCTATGATGTGAGTGTGACTGGATCCGGGGGGAGCAGGCGCTTACGGCATATCAGCAAATTGTGCCAGGATTACGGTATTCGTGCTCAGTATTCGGTTTTCGAGTGTGAAATAACTCCAGCCCAATGGGTGGATCTAAAATCCGCATTGCTGGAGGCCTATGATGCTGATCTCGACAGTTTGCGGTTTTATTATCTTGGATCTAACTGGAAGCGAAAGGTAGAGCACCATGGAACAAAACAGACGCCGGACGCGCTTCGAGACCCACTGGTTTTATGACCGCTAACGGTCAGTTATCATGAAATCAGCGCAAGGTTAGCGGGGCTGCAAACACTTGATTTTTAAGAATATAGTTTCGGATAGAGTGTTATGCGTTGATCTTTTGCAGTTTGGAATTATCGGTTAGCGTTATATTGCCTGTTCCTTCAACGATAACAATCGGGTAGGATAGAGCAGTCGCCCCCCGTGCGGGGGCGTGGATTGAAACTCCAGCAGCACCATCGGCACCTTTAATTAATGACGTCGCCCCCCGTGCGGGGGCGTGGATTGAAACAAAGTGTTCTTGATGATGGTTTATCCCGTCCCAAGTCGCCCCCCGTGCGGGGGCGTGGATTGAAACCGATTATTAGCGACTTGAGAGCGATTGCACTAGGTCGCCCCCCGTGCGGGGGCGTGGATTGAAACTTACCACCCATAAACTGCTTTATGGCTTGATTAAGTCGCCCCCCGTGCGGGGGCGTGGATTGAAACTTGCTCCATCTTGGCTCTGGCTCATCGTATCCCCAGTCGCCCCCCGTGCGGGGGCGTGGATTGAAACTTAAGTCTATTATTGGCCATGGTCCTATTCTGTGTCGCCCCCCGTGCGGGGGCGTGGATTGAAACGAGTATCCAGCATCAATTAAGGCGTTTTGAATATGTCGCCCCCCGTGCGGGGGCGTGGATTGAAACTTTGTGTTGATCCTGCGAAATCAAGTGTCGTGAAGTCGCCCCCCGTGCGGGGGCGTGGATTGAAACAAATTAGCTTGTGTTGAGCCAAGAGAAGATGATATGTCGCCCCCCGTGCGGGGGCGTGGATTGAAACACAAGAGAAGAATTCGAATGCAAATGCGGATGCTGTCGCCCCCCGTGCGGGGGCGTGGATTGAAACACAGTCGGGCAAATAGGAAGGCTACAAACATTAGGTCGCCCCCCGTGCGGGGGCGTGGATTGAAACAATCAAGCATATCAAAAAGGTGGCAGTTACAAGCGTCGCCCCCCGTGCGGGGGCGTGGATTGAAACTGTGGATAACCTGTGGATAACCTGTGGATAACTCAGTCGCCCCCCGTGCGGGGGCGTGGATTGAAACACACTTGAGCGGGACAGCACTGTTTGATTGCAACGGTCGCCCCCCGTGCGGGGGCGTGGATTGAAACTTACAAGCTCGGCTGCGGATCAGCAAGTACCTGTGTCGCCCCCCGTGCGGGGGCGTGGATTGAAACATGCTCTTATCATCAGCAAGATCCGCCCAATCGCGTCGCCCCCCGTGCGGGGGCGTGGATTGAAACTGCCCCATCACGGTCTAGCACGCTATAAGAATAGGTCGCCCCCCGTGCGGGGGCGTGGATTGAAACATCTATTCCTTGTTTAATGAATTCTATCCAGTCATGTCGCCCCCCGTGCGGGGGCGTGGATTGAAACTACACCGCTGGATATCAAGCATAATTGAACGTCCAGTCGCCCCCCGTGCGGGGGCGTGGATTGAAACGCATCTACTGATAAGCTCCTTCGAAGGGGACTTAGTCGCCCCCCGTGCGGGGGCGTGGATTGAAACGGGTGGTTCTGCCGCCGCTAATTCGTAGTCGCCGGTCGCCCCCCGTGCGGGGGCGTGGATTGAAACTGGCCACGAAGTGCAATACGTGTATGTGCAATCGCGTCGCCCCCCGTGCGGGGGCGTGGATTGAAACTCCCGGCCATTGCCAGGGTCAAATTCTTAAGAGGGTCGCCCCCCGTGCGGGGGCGTGGATTGAAACTTTAATAAAATTAATCCAGTCATCACCATAGATGTGTCGCCCCCCGTGCGGGGGCGTGGATTGAAACCATCAAGCTAGCTTCCTTCTTTTTCATGATCTTGGTCGCCCCCCGTGCGGGGGCGTGGATTGAAACTTCTCAACAAGTACATTCGAGCAAACAGGTACGAGGTCGCCCCCCGTGCGGGGGCGTGGATTGAAACAAACAGCTCATGGCCACACTTCCAAAGTCCCTGGGTCGCCCCCCGTGCGGGGGCGTGGATTGAAACCCTGCGTCGCATGGTTTACCTCCTTTCCTTTTTCGTCGCCCCCCGTGCGGGGGCGTGGATTGAAACCGGCGAAAACATCATCTCCAACCCGATCCATTTCAGTCGCCCCCCGTGCGGGGGCGTGGATTGAAACGCGTCTCTGTAGGTATAGTGCTCTGCGAGTTGCACGTCGCCCCCCGTGCGGGGGCGTGGATTGAAACCTGCAATTGGAGGTGGGCCGGAGGCAACCTCGATGTCGCCCCCCGTGCGGGGGCGTGGATTGAAACAGCAAGTTCTGTCTTCTGCTCACCTGTTACATCATGTCGCCCCCCGTGCGGGGGCGTGGATTGAAACCACTCCACTAGATGTCCAATATTTGTGATTCGTCGTCGCCCCCCGTGCGGGGGCGTGGATTGAAACTTCGGCAGTGGATATGAATATATACTCGACTCCAAGTCGCCCCCCGTGCGGGGGCGTGGATTGAAACTTTTTGCGCGCCGAGGACTGTATCAATTATCCCAGGTCGCCCCCCGTGCGGGGGCGTGGATTGAAACAAAAAGTGGAAGGGTGTAATGATACTACGTCATCTGGTCGCCCCCCGTGCGGGGGCGTGGATTGAAACTCGACGTGACTGTGTCGAGTCGCTTTAATGGCCTCGTCGCCCCCCGTGCGGGGGCGTGGATTGAAACAGCGTGTAGGCCTGATGGTTCGGATCGGGCAGTAGTCGCCCCCCGTGCGGGGGCGTGGATTGAAACAAAAAGGTGGGAAAGTGATCACTTGATCAGACAAGTCGCCCCCCGTGCGGGGGCGTGGATTGAAACGTTGCTGGGTTTGGGGAATTCGTCGACACTGCCGAGTCGCCCCCCGTGCGGGGGCGTGGATTGAAACACCCAGGAGGGATCTGTCTACCCTTGTTTGCCACCGGTCGCCCCCCGTGCGGGGGCGTGGATTGAAACATCCGGGTCGCCAAGGTAGACGGCTCGACAGGCCGTCGCCCCCCGTGCGGGGGCGTGGATTGAAACTTGTTGTACATTTGGATCAGTTTGCCAGTCTTGCGGTCGCCCCCCGTGCGGGGGCGTGGATTGAAACTCGTTCGGCATAGCAATTGCTGAATTTAGCTCGAAGTCGCCCCCCGTGCGGGGGCGTGGATTGAAACGCTACATACCGATGCCCGTGCAGGCTATCGTCAAGGGTTGCGGTGTTTCCTGTTTCACGCTCGTGGCAGGCGGCGACATAGAGAAACCCGAGTCTCGGGTAATAGCCTTTACCGCCTTTGGCACGGAAGATTCGAGAGAAATGGTTTCGGGTGGGACGAGGAATAAAATTTTCATGGGATTGAACAACGTTTTCCTTCAGAGTCAGACTTCTGAGAATCTCTGAAATTGCTTTTGGCCATGAGCGGCCCTTATTTTAAGGGCCTGCGAGTTGCCTTAGAGAAAATTACCGAATACACAGAACCTCCTACTTGCTTTACCACAGAAAATCTGAAAGGACGGTATGATGCCTATTGTTACCGTGACCAATATGTTTCCCGAGGCCGCTTTGGAAAAACTGGCGCCGCATTGTGACCTGCGAACCAACCAGACGGAAAGCCCGCCAACCGCCGAAGATCTTAAAAAACATGCTTCTGAAAGTGCGGTGATCGTCACTTACTTATCGGACAAAATCGGCCAGGACATTATTGATTGTGGAGAGAATTTGAAGCTCATCGCCAATTATGGGGCCGGATTCAACAATATTGACGTGGCGCATGCCGCTAAAAATGGCATCTGGGTGACGAATACCCCGGGAGTTCTGCATGAAACCACTGCCGATTTAACCTGGGCGATGATTCTGGGGGCGGCCCGGTGCATTGTCCCTGCCGAACGCTTCACTCGCGAAAACCAGTTCAAGGGCTGGCAGGCGAAAATGTATCTGGGAGGTGATGTCTATGGCAAAACTCTGGGCGTTATCGGTTGTGGTGAAATTGGCTCGGCGGTTGCCCGTAGAGCTTCGGGTTTCAATATGCGGGTTCTCTACCATAACCGCAACCGATTATCGGAAGAAAAAGAGCGTGATTTGAACGCGATTTACACTTCGTTGGAGGAGCTGCTCCGGCAATCCGACTTTGTCACGGTTCACGCGCCATTGACCGAAGCGACCCAACACATGATCGGCAAAGAACAATTTTTAATGATGAAGCCCGCCGCTTATTTCATCCACACTGCCCGGGGAAAAGTGGTGGACGATAAGGCTCTGGTCGAGGCGTTGAAAGCAGGAAGAATCGCCGGAGCGGCACTGGATGTTTATGAAAACGAGCCGACGCTCAGCGAGGGCATGACCGAGTTGGAAAACCTGATGTTGCTTCCGCATATTGGCAGTGCCAGCCATGAGACGAGAGATAAAATGGCAGATATTGTGGCGGATAATGTGTTGGATGCTTTGGCAGGTAAAACCCCACGTTGTCTGGTGCCGTCGTGGAAGAGGTGGGTGTTGCACTGAGAGAACAAAAGAATTGAGGAAAATGTGGAAGGTTTCAAACAGCTAATTAATCCGAGGAACCATGGCTCTTTTGCTTGGAAAGGGCTAAATCTGTAAACGCTTTTCTCAACTACCCCAAATAAGATTAGGAGTCTTTTTAAACCAAGCGATTTAGTTGTCCTTCGCTACGCTGCATGTGTGACAAAAATGATGTCTGCGACAGTCGTGTAATTTTCTCCCTCCCACTGAAACTCCACATTACGCCCGAGTGCTCCATCTGTGATGCTATCTAAGTGCCTATATATTCGGTTCGCAAGAAGGTCTCTTGCTCTTTTTAATTTCCACGAGTCAAAATAATTACCTGTGTTAACCAGTACCAAGAACAGCCTATTGGACGAATCAAAACGCCGCACCCCCTGATTTTCGTACAGCCATCGGATAAGCTCCTCTGGATTATCCATGCAACCGTTCAATATTGATTCTCGTTCTTCAGTAAGTTCCTCTATTATTGTTTCAGCACCCTCTGAAGGATGGTCCGAAAGACGTGCCCAGAGATGTTCTAAAAGCTTTGCTGGTGACATGCTTGAATCAAATTCTAGTTCTAAGTCCCGAGCACATCGTCTCAATAACGTGAGCTCAGGCCGCAGTGCTCCTTCTTTCCTCTTATCCTTAATGAACCCTTCTGGCAAATAGGTTACCTTCAGGTCAAAGGGTGTATCTGCGATGAAGAAATCTACTTTTTTTATCAATCCCACAGCCGGGAGAACCGCTTGGTGATCTTTAAAAATGTCCTCTATAATGATTGATGTCCAGTGATTATACTATGAGCACTGCACATACCCTTTCATGCTAGAAAATAACTCGTTCTCAATACTTTCGTTCAGCCTATCGAAGCCCATTATTTTCTTCACATAATTATCTATTATGGTTTTTTCAAGAGAGTTCTGATGAAGTCCTCCCCAATCAAATGCTTGCATTTTATAAAGCTCTGCCACCAAATGCGGTTCTTGCTCCCTGCGGACCCCTCTCTTCTGAGTAGATATTGTCTATAGCTTCCCTTATATTGTCTTCTGTTGGCCCGCTCTCGAATAGCAATGATAATCGTCGTCGACTTGGAATACCACCCAGATCAATGTCATTGTCTTTGGCAAGACGTTCCGAATGTTCTCTTCTCGACAGCGACCGAAGTAAAAGAAATCGCATGCCGTCTTGGTCGAGCCCTAACTCCGAAATGTTATCATTGCGATAAGCTTGTTCCGCTTCCACAAAGTTATAAGGCATGACTATTGGGTCTCCACTGGCAAACCATTAGACCATCCAGACAATCCACTAAAACGATTTACCACTTCCTTGTTTCGAGTATGTCCATTACTGCGGCCAAATAAAAGTACATAATCGTACGAGAGACCTCCACTGCGATTATCTTGCACAACAGAGCCTGCCGAATACCTCATGGGGAATTTGCCTAGATATACTAATTTTGACATTTGGCATACATTCTCTAGGCTGTGCCACTCATCTTCCGACTTAGAGTTAAACATTACAGCAACAATACCGCGCGATTTTATTTTCCGCCCCAGAACTTGAAATACTTGCGCTAGAGCTTCTTTGTATTCGGTTCTAGTTTTTTTTCGCTCGCGGGCATTGCTTACTATAATTTCGTCTTCAAAAATCGGTTCTTTATCTAAAAGGGAATTCCAAATTTCACTTAACTCCAAATAGGGTATTCGGTCTCCATGAGGTGGGTCTGTTATTACTAAATCTATGCTCTCATCAGGCACTGCCTCTAAAAGCTTCAATGCACTGCACACTCTTAGTGTCACATCAGCCCCGTTTGAAAGAAAGGAGTCAATATCATCTTTAACGGTTAGCCCAAGATCGATATTCTCGGCTTCTTCAAGCCCTTTCAAAAGCCGTCGCATCTTATTTTCGAAGCAATTCCACACATTGATCTCAAAATGTTTTTTGGGACGCCAAAACCCAATCACCCAACTGCCAACCTCAATACGCGACGAGCCCTTTCCATTACCTGACCTACCACGTTTTTCAATTGCAAAAACCATTTCGGACATTTGACCAACCGAAGCACTCAATCCCATCAATAAGGCGTGCCGAACCCTTTCCTCATCAAGACTTAAAATTGCTTCCTGTAAAAGTTCTAAATTCCGCAATGCGCGGCCAGTAAAAAAGGTCCTTCCACTCCATGCCTTGTTTAGAATTGATTCGAGAGTTCTGAAACATCCTTAACGGCCGAAGATTATGAGGCTGATATCCAGAAAATTCTTCACAAAGTGCTAAGTCATGGTCAGTAGGGCTTAGCTCAATACGTAAACGCTTTCCATTTTTCCTGGTCCAGACCTGTTGTAGCTCTGAACCATCCCACAAATAGTGGGTTGCTGTTTTTCCGGTTTCTAATATGTATGACGTATCTATTTCTTTTTTGACTCTCGCCTCTACGAGTTTGAAACATTTCTCCACATGGTTCCTCGCCGGTGGATCAACAAGAAGTTTTGTTAGCTCTATAGAAACAGGATTTAAATCACACCCCAAGAAGCGGCACTTTCGCACTGCCGCTTCTCTTGCGATAGCACCAAACCCAAGAAAAGGATCCGTTACAACATCACCTACTTCAGATAGTTGTTCTATTAAGTACGCTATCGTTTCCGCTGGTTTTTTACCCCAATACTTATGAAATCCGTATAATCCTTTGTAACCTGCCGGATTCATGAAATTCTCTAAAGAGATTTCTTTATAAATATTAAACATTTCCTGTTGCAACCTGCCTCCTTAATTAGATTGCTAGTTGTAACTTAATTAATGTCGTATCGCGTTTATAATAAAACCTATTGAATTTAACTCGTAAGCGCAACGGTCAATAAATATTTCTTTTTGGAGAATAGCTCATGGAGTGTTTGAATCCAAGTAATTTTTGAGGCGATGATTTAGCCCACATATTGTATAAGTATTCGCGGATAAGGGGCTAAATAAGATTGGGTTCGCTTTTTACTTATTTGCTTGTGCAATGCTCAGGCTAACGAGACCTTTAAGTTTAGAGTCAAAGTATTTTTGTGATCCATGAAAGGATCATACCTATACGTTAAAACGAAAATGCATGATGTCGCCGTCCTGGACGGCATAATCCTTGCCCTCGACCCTTAATTTCCCCGCGTCTTTAATAGCTGCCTCCGATTTATGCTGAACCAGGTCTTCCAGGTTATAGACTTCGGCGCGAATGAATCCTTTTTCAAAATCAGTATGGATCGCTCCCGCAGCTTGTGGGGCTTTCGAATTTTTTGGAATCGTCCAGGCGCGGTTTTCTTTACCTCCTGCTGTGAAAAACGTGACCAGTTTGAGCAGTCCATAACCGGCAGAGATCATGCGGTCGAGTCCGGTTTCGGCCAGGCCTATTTCCTCCATAAACATTTGCTGTTCTTCCGGGTCTTCGATCTCCATAATTTCACCCTCAATTTTTCCTGCCAGAGCCACCACTGATGAGCCGTCCTGTTCAGCAATCTGTTTGACCTTTTGCACCCGTTCGTTTTCTGTGTCGCCGGGGTCCATGACATTGCAGATATAAAGAACCGGCTTGGCGCTCAACAGGGCCAGGCTTTTCACGAACTGGTTCCGCTCATCATTGAAGCCTGCAACAGTTCGCGCCGGTTGATTTTGATCGAGAGCTTCGGACAGTTTGGCTAGCACTTCCACCTGCATGCGGGCTTCCTTGTCGCCAGATTTAGCCAGTTTTTCGATCTTGGTTTTTCTGCGGTCAAGGGATTCCATATCGGCGATCATCAATTCGGTGTTGATGGTGTCGATATCGGAAGCTGGGTCGATGACATCGCTGACATGGGGAACATTGCTGTCCTCAAAACAGCGCACCACATGGGCGATGGCATCTACCTCACGGATGTGGCCGAGAAATTTGTTTCCCAGTCCTTCTCCCTTGGATGCCCCTTTGATGAGTCCAGCGATGTCGACAAACTCCATGGTCGTGGGAACAACTTTATCGGCCTTGATGTGCTGGGAGATGGTATCCAGGCGCTTATCAGGAACGGGAACGATACCGCTATTGGGTTCGATGGTAGTGAACGCATAATTTCCCGCTTGGGCTTTGGTGCGTGTCAAAGCACCGAAGAGGGTTGATTTCCCCGCGTTGGGGAGGCCGACAAGGCCGCAGGTGAATCCCATAAAACGTTAATTCCTTTTTTATAAGGTTGGCTCCCCTTAGCAGAGAGCTTTGCATAAGTTGATAAAACAGGAAAGCGAGATTCTTCACTACGTTCAGCATGACAATGCTGGGCCATTTTGTCATTCTGAGGAACAAGGTGACGAAGACGTGATATTTTTCCTTAAACTTCGTGCCCCGAAGGGGTAATCCGGGGTTATGCAAAGCTCTCCCTATAGCAGGGGAGGTAGCTAGCAAGAACCTTTTAAGCCGAGACAACTCTTTGCTTACCAGCAAAAGTGATTGCTATCTGCCCCCACGGCGAGTGGGGAATGGTTTTAAAAAAAACAGGGACAAGAATACCAGAAAAGCGTAGCCAGCGATGACTTTAAAAAACATCTGCGGGGTCATGAAACTGAACAGGGTGAGAAAAATAACCGCTCCGACACTGCCATAGGCCCCTGCCAAGCCGGCCAGCTTCCCGGTGAGGGGTTTGGATATCTGGGGAATCACGGCAAAACAGGCGCCGTTACCGGCTTTTAAGAAAATGGACCCTACCACCGCAAGGGTTATGGCACTGGAAAGCCGCCAACTGGAGTCAATCTCTCCCATTAACCAGTGACTCACCATTCCCCCAAGGACCATAATGAAAAGAGTTCTCCGGCGGCCGAACTGGTCAGAAATCCAACCTCCTCCGGGCCGAGCCACCAGGTTCATGAAAGCATAACTGGCCCCCAGCATTCCCGCTAATCCCACAGAAAGTGAAAACGTTGTTTCCATAAACTGCGGGAACATCGAAACGACCGCCAACTCGGAACCGAATGTAAGAGAATAGACCATGCTCAATATAGCGATCTGGCTGAACAAATATTTTTTTTCTTCAGGCGCGGGGTGTTGCAGTCGAGGAATGTTGACTTCCCAGCATCGCAATCCGTTCAGGAAAAAAAGCAATACCATGCCAAGAATCAGAACCAGGGCGAGGGAGTTAGAAATCAGGGCAAACGGATGCCCGGAAAGTTTCCAGATGAACAAAGACAGGGCTCCATAAATGGGTAAGAGGAGAAGGATTTGCAGGATCAGATCCCGGCGCGAAGTGACTTCAATCACGCCATGCAGGTCGACCAGAAAATCCCTACCTTTCCCAGGAGCATCGGGACAAAATCGGTAATAAACCCCCGCCCAGATAAGGCAAGAGAGTCCCGAAAGACCAGTAGCCACCCGCCACCCGAACTCTTCAGGAAAGAGAAGGGCAATCAGCGGAAGGGAAAACGCCGCGAACGCCGAACCGAAGTTGCCCCAACCGGCGTAAATACCCTGCGCCGTTCCCATCTTTTCCGGCGGGAACCATTCGGCGATCATTTTTATACCCACCACAAATCCGCCACCGACGATCCCCATCAACAAACGGGTGATCAGCAATGTTTTGAAGTCCTGCGACAGGGCGAATGCGAAACATACCAGTGCGGAAAAGATCAATAGTCCGCTGAACACTTTTTGCGGGCCGTGTTTATCAACCCAGAAACCGATAACGATTCTGGCGGGAATGGTCAAAACCACATTGCAGACCATCAAGATATTGATCTCGGCGGAAGACAGGTCCAAAGCGCGCATGATCGTGGTGTTGAATGGTGCCATGTTGAACCAGGCCACAAAGGTCAGAAAAAACGCGGCCCAGGTCAGGTGCAGGGTGTTCCATTGGGTTTTGCTGAAACCTAACATTCGGTTGTCCTTGTCGGGATTTGCCTGAGGGCAATGGTGGAGTCAAAAAGAGTCATGGGCGGAAGATAACGGCGAGGAAAGAGATGATTCTATGATCCGTTTATTGCCACCGGTTTATGGCTGGTTGGTCATCATTTGATGGGACTTCACCACACCGCGCTGGTCAAAAGCGATGGTCATATCTTTGGTGATATCGTTGCCCAGAGAGTTGTAAAAATTATATTCATAAGTCCAGATCCGGCTCCCGTTCTGGACTCCCTTTTTGAAAGGCGGTCCAAACATGGACTGAACTTCCTTATGGGTTGTTGTTCCTACAACAATATTTTTATAAAGCGACTCATCGAAGTTTTTTCCGGCGGTGCCACAACCGTAAGTGAAAAGCAAACCGATCAGGAGAAGAATATTCACGACGAAATTTGTTTTCATTTTGCAGTTCCTCATTATGACGCCACAACATTATATTTTTCCCGATGCAGTTTCGGGTTCACCTGAAAGGTGATTTCGACATTGTTCTGCTTTTCCATTCCTTCAAGAAAACTGCTCTCTTCTTCGCACAGCATGTCATAAATCGTTGGATGCACTTCGATGCCGATTTTCTTTTTAGTGATATTGTCGGTTCCTCGCCGCTGAATTTCACGGATGATTTCGTAACAGACCGTCGAAGTGCCCTTGATATATCCTTTGCCATCACAGTAATCGCAGGGATCGCAAAGGGTTTGTACCAGGCTTTCGCGTACGCGCTTGCGGGTCATTTCCACCAGCCCCAATTCGGAAATTTTAAGGATGCGGGTTCGTGAGCGGTCTGATTTCAGTGCCTGCTTGAGTGCCTTGGACACCATCTCCTTGCTTTCTTCTTTAGCCATGTCGATGAAATCGACGACGATGATACCGCCGATGTTCCGGAGCCGAAGCTGATACACGATTTCTTTAACTGCCTCCAGATTGGTTTTCAGGATGGTGTCTTCCGGATCGTTGTGGCCGACATATTTTCCGGTGTTGACATCAATGGCAACCAGGGCTTCGGTCTGGTCGATGATGATATAGCCGCCGGACTTGAGCCAGATGGTTCGGCCCAGAGCGCGACTGATATCCATCTCTATGCCATAGTGATCGAAGATCGGCATCGGGTCTTTATACCGCTCAATTTTGTCCGACAAATGCGGGAGATAGGTGGAACAGAACTCCAGGCATTTGGTGAAATCCGACTTCGAGTCGATCACCAGCCGTTCAGTATCTTTGGTGAAAAGATCGCGGATAGACCGAAAGATCAGGTTCAGATCCTCATAAACCAGATGTGGGGTGCTTAAGCTTTCAGATTGGTTTTTCAGGTTTTCCCAAAGGCGGTGAAGAAACTTGAGGTCCGAGTCAAAATCCGCACGCGTGGCATCCTGCCCGGCGGTTCGGACAATATAACCTTCACCGGGATTGCCAATTTCGCTGAGCAGTTTTTTCAGCCGTTCTTTTTCGTCTTCATCTTCAATGCGACGGGAAGCGCTGATGTGGTTGACTGTGGGCATATAAACCAGATAGCGTCCAGGCAGGGTGATGTAGTTGGTGATGCGGGCCCCTTTGGTTCCCATCGGATTCTTGGCAACCTGCACCAGAATCTCCTGACCTTCCTGCAAAATATCCTGAATACGGATGTCATGATTGGGCCGACCAGGTTTTCCGGCAAAGAGGTCTTCTTTTTCATCAGCCAGAGAAGGAGGGTCCGGTTTGTCTTCGAGTCCGAGCATATCGACGACGTCGATATCTCCGACGTGTAGAAAGCCGGCTTTTTCCAGCCCGATATCGACAAAGGCCACCTGCATTCCGGGAAGAATCTTGGTGACTTTGCCCCGATAAATATTCCCAACAATGCCCTTGTTGGTTTTATGTTCGATAAACAATTCCGAGACCTGATTGTTTTCCATCAGGGCAACACGAATTTCGCGCTGGTTGGAATTTATCAGTACTTCAGAAGACATGGGTTTCCTGTGTCAGATTGGGTGAATGAAGAATTATAACATGGGGGTGGGTCAAACCTTGAGAAAAAACCAGACGGGGCGTTTTTGCTAATGCATTGACCTTCGCATTTCAACATTGAGAAGCAGTCCCACCGCGAAAAAATGGGTAACGAGCGAAGAGCCGCCATAACTTAGGAAAGGAAGAGGAATACCGGTGATGGGAAACAGGCCGATGGTCATGCCAATATTGAAGATGACGTAAAATGCGATGGAGCTGATGAGCCCGAGAGAAAGAAAAAAACCAAACCGATCTGCGGCTCTGAATGCGATGTTTAAACCTTTCAGGATGATAAAAAGGAATAAAGATAAAAGAACGACCACACCAAAAAAACCGGTTTCCTCGGCGAAAACTGAAAAAATAAAGTCGGTATGTTTTTCCGGCAGGAAGTTGAGCCGGCTTTGGGTTCCCGCGAGCAGACCTTTTCCCCAGAATCCGCCCGACCCGATAGCGATTTTGGACTGGATAGAATGGTAGCCCGCTCCGAGCGGATCCAATTCCGGGTTGAACAAGGTTAGAAGCCGGGTTTTCTGATAGTCTTTGAGGAAGAGCCAGAGTGCTGGAGCCAGCATGAGCCCGCTGGTGAAAAGTTTTATCACGGTCATTCTTTCCATTTCGATGGCGGCGATGAAAACCAGGAAAATGAAAAAAACCATCATGGTGGTGCCGAGGTCGGGCTGGACAACGATGAGCCCTCCAAGAGCCGCCGTCATCAATGTCGGGATAATCAGATCCTTCAACGTATAGCGGTTCGACATTTTTATCGATTCGAAGTATTTAGCCAGGACAATGATGAGCGACACTTTGGCGAACTCGGAAACCTGAATACTGATGGAGCCTATATGAATCCAGCGGCGTGAACCCGAAGCGATCACTCCATGGAGTAGTACATAAGCGAGAGCCAGCAGGGTAAAAACATAGATGAGGTAGGCATAACGACTGAACAGGCGGTAATCCAGCACCAGAGCGATGAGCATGGCCACCATCCCATAGCCGATCCAGTAAATTTGTTTGATATAAAGGCTGCGGAAAAAAGCTTCCGGCCGAGCGTGGTTGGCACTGTATATAGTTACCACGCCGAGAATGGCTATTCCCAGGCAGGTCAGGAAAAACAACCAGTTGAAATTGGAAACCAGGCGCCGATCAATCATAGGATGATTTTATCATAGCGCATTGAAAATTATGGATGTTTTCATCCCTTCCGTTCAGGCGGAGACCTTTGCATGAGTCGATAAAGCGTAAAGTCGAGATTCTTCACTGCGTTCAGAATGACAAGAAACGCCAGTTTGTCATCCTTTTGTTCAGCATGACAATAAAGAGCTATTTTGTCATTCTGAAGAGCGTACGCGATGAAGACGTGATATTTTTCCTTAAACTTCGTGCCCCGAAGGGGTATCTCAGGCTATGCAAAGGGTCTCATTCAGGCGGCCCCGGCAGGGGGGGGGCTGGGCATTCGGTCAGCTGATAGGGTTGACAGCTACATTGTCAAAGAATACTGTGGTTTTCTGTGCGGTCACCGCAATTTCCCCACTGGTGTAGGACGTGTCGGTCGCGGTAATGTCCCAGCCATCAGGTTCTGATTTACCGGTTTTCCAGAATTTTGCCTTGAACTCGTCCCCGTTAATACGAACCTTCAGGGTATAAGAATCATTATGGTCGGTAGTCGCTATGTCAAAGGTAGTTTCCCTATACGTCCCAAGGTGGTTGGGTTGCCGGCAGAATCATATCTTTCTCATAGCAGGACATGGGTGTTATTGGCCGGGTTGCCAGTACAGATTGTGCAATAGAGCGTTGCACTGTAATACTGGCCGGGACCTTGATACCTCACAATAAGGGCGACATGTGCATCTGCGCTGCCTAAAGAGCCATTGCGCCGGAATCCACCTGGGCCTCGTAATTCTGCCAAGCGGCGCATCCATTGGACTCGATTTTGTACTCTCCGTTGGCGGCGTCCCAGTTGCCAACACCTTCTTCAGTTCAGCCATCGCTGTTGTTATCATCAAAGTCATCGGTAAAAATACCATCGCCCGGTCCAAAAGAAACCGGAATGGCGTTGAACACCGGGCGGTCTTCTCCGTCGACACGAATAAGAGCACTGGCGGAAACGGTTGCCGTGACACTGGGTTGCTCCCAATCATAAGTTAAGACGGTGGGTGGCGTTTCCCGTCCCGATTGTTGCACCGGAGGCCGGGTCAAGGGTACCTTCGCTGGTGCGGTAATGGTGGAGGTGTTGTCTGGACAACCTATCGGGGCGGGGTTGGCCGTCATGTTGATTTTCCCCCACGGAGCAGTGGCCGAGTTTCTCGGGAAGGTGACTGCTTTGAAGGTTGCTCGGTGATAACGGTCGCTGTAAGAGGTGGTGCCTCCTCTGGTTGCGGCACTTCCCGGCAAATAATCGCCGATGTTCAAACTTGAATTAGGGTCTTCCTTTCCTGAGCGTGTAATGACTCCCACATCTATTTGACGGATATCGTTCAATTCTCTGTCGTCAATGGCATAAGGTGGAACCGGATCTCCGTTATCATCGGTGGCGACTCCTGCTGGCAGAGGGTCCCCGTTTTTATCCCAATAGCGGTAATGCTTACGATACTGCTCGGCAGTAAGTCGTCCTGGATGTATAAGCATGTTCCCGTCATGGTCGTTGAATCTCGATTCCAGCCGAACAGGTCCTCCGTCAGGGCCGAACATGAATGGAGGATGGGGTTGTCCAATATGGGAAAAATGAACTTCGGTCCTTGATGCTCAAGTGCCACTTTGCCAAGCTTGTTAAGCGTGAACATTGTGTGCATCCGATATCTGGCATAAATGTCTCCCTCATTATCAGACCTTGCAACAGCATGCTGCCTGTATCTGGATCAAGATATGCGTAGGCATTACCTGGAAAACAGAGAATTGATAGAGTTGAATTATTTTTGGGTGTAGCACCCGGATTGCGTATGCTATTAAAGAATGAGAATGATTGATTGAGTTGGAGGACGATGATGAGCAATCCGGACAAGGATCCTAAGCAAGAGAAGCCTCCTGAAAAAAAGGAGGAAAAAGATAGCCCCGGCAGTGAAAACAAACCTTCGCGCCTTGCGGAACGTAAAGGCCAGCGCCCGGCATTTCCCTTCAGGAGAAAACCGGTTTAGCGGGTGCTTCGTTTTTTTGTTACCCAGGTCTTGCCTGGGCCTATTTTCCCGGAAGCCTCTTTTTGAATCGGAACGTTTTCAGGCATTGCTTGAGGAAAAATGAACTTTTAACCAGAAAGACCGGATTCTCCAAAATGAAAGATTGCCCTTGCGGTTCGAATTTTCCTTTCACCGATTGTTGTGGTCCGTTGATTCGGGGCACTGGTTTTCCGGATACGGCGGAGGATTTGATGCGGTCGCGTTATACCGCCTTCACCCAGCAAGGCTGGGGATATCTGGTTAGCACCAGTCATCCGGAAGAAAAAAAAGAAATGGCTAAACTGGGCCCAGACCTGATCCAGGATGGGGTGGTTTGGAAAAGACTGGAGATCATGGATACCCGGGCCGGCGGTCAGGACGATTCTGAAGGGCAGGTGGATTTTGTCGCACATTATATTAAGGAAGGTGTCGAACAAACCCTACGGGAATCCTCCCGGTTTTATAAAATTAATGGCCGTTGGGTCTATAGCCGTAAAGATTCCACTCTGCCCCCTGTCCCGTCTTCACCCCGGAAGAAACCCAAAACCTTTGTTCGTGATGAAGCTAAAATAGGCAGAAATGATCCTTGCCCTTGTGGAAGTGGAAAAAAGTATAAAAAATGTTGTGGCTAGCCTACAGATTTGGTTGAGGCCAGACTATAAAATAGAGACCTTTGCATAAGTCGAAAAATCGAAGAATCGAGATGCTTCGAGATACCCCTACGGGGCAAGAATTCAAAGGTCAAATATCACTAGCTCAGCATGACAATACTGGGCCATTTTGTCATCCTTGAGGAGCCGAAGGCCTGGCACGTCCCTTTAGGGAGACGAAGGATCTCGCCTTGCACTAACCTGGGGATTACCCCTACAGGGCACGAAAGCTTGAGTGAAACATCACGTCTTCACTACGTTCAGAATGACAATTTTGCATAAGTTGATAAAACAGAAAAGCGAGATTCTTCACGGAGCCTGTGCTGAGCGAAGCCGAAGCATTCAGAATGACAATACAAGGCTATTTTTCATTCTGAGGAACAAGGTGACGAAGACGTGATATTTTTCCTTAAACTTCGTGCCCCGCAGGGGTAATCTCGGGTTATGCAAAGCTCTCTATAAAACAGGGGCTCTTTCGGGAAAAAACCTGGAAAATCCTTCTCTTGAAAATGCCTTTAGATGCACCCTCTCCCTGTAACAGAAAAACTTCAAGATAGCGTTAAAAATCAAGAGGTTTTTCAGGCTGCATACTTTCTAATCGGGAACCCCTAAGGCCTTTAATTACCCCGTATTAGAAAATGATTACCCAGTGTTTTCCACAGGTTTTACACAAATAGTGTGGAAAAGATGTTTGGTCCCCTTGAAACCCTTTGCAGACTAAGGAAATGGGGGGTCGTGGAGAAAAAGCCCCCGTCTCATAAGGTGCGTTCGATCATGTTCCCTTTGGACGCCTGATACATCGGCTTAGGCGAGGGAACCAAAGACTTGATTTTGGTTAGCCCAAGCATATTAGGAGCAGAACGGGTGTCAAAATTCCGCCATCGCACTCCCCTCTACATTTGGGCTTCCAGAGGGGCAAGTCCGATGTTGATGATGTAATGTTTTTTGACAGCCTGATTATAGGGGGAAAAGCATGACGGGATTTTGATACCCTTTTCCCGCCCCTATTCAAGGTCCCCTTTCAAAAATTTTTTCCAACTTAAAACTTGTGGAAAACCTGCAAAGGCTTCCGTCGGCATCAATGGTTTTTCGACATTGCAGAGGGCCCGCTTTAACTTGTTGAAAGAAAAGGGGAATTTTTTTTATAGCAAAAAAAAGCTTTTTTTTTGAGAAATCAAAATATCGGATTTCTGATACCTGAAAAACTTTCCACAAATAACTCACAATTAGAGGTCGTGAGAGAGCTTGAAATATTATGCTTTAGTCTGGGGCGTGAATGAATATTTTTATTCCTGAAGCGTGTCAATTTTTTCGTGGGGGATCTACCCGTGTGTTTGTAAAAAAGTTTCCATATCCTGTGGGAGTGGCGTGCGAAATGACAGGTTCAAACCTGTAATCGGATGTTTTAGTTCCAGTTTATGGGCGTGCAGAGCCTGCCTGGACATCTTGAGGCTTGTGGATTTCCCACCATAGAGCTGGTCTCCGATTATAGGATGATGGATCGAAGCCAAGTGCACCCGAATTTGATGGGTTCTACCGGTTTTGGGCCAGAGCTTGAGGTAGGACCAAGTTTTACAACGGTGTATGACTTGGTATTCCGTAGAAGCTTCCCGGCCGTTTGAGGCTTTGGTGTCCATCTTTTTGCGATGTATTTTATGGCGGCCGATGGCGGCATGAATCGAACCTTCGTCCTTTTTAACATTGCCCTTCACGATCGCCAGATATTCTTTGTGGATCTCGCGTTTCTTGAATTGCGCCGCCAGGTTTTTGTGGGCGGCTTCGTTTTTGGCCACCAATAACAGCCCCGAAGTGTCCTTATCCAGCCGGTGAACAATGCCGGGCCGCTCGACCCCACCGATCCCCGGCAGGTCTTTGCAATGATGTAGTAAGGCGTTGACCAGCGTCCCGGCAGAATGTCCCGGTGCCGGGTGAACCACAATGCCCGCTGGTTTATCCAAGGCGATTAGATACTCGTCTTCAAAAATAATATTCAGCGGAATGTCTTCTGCGGCAGTATCAAGAGGAACCGGGGCGGGCACCTGAACCGTGACCTGGTCTCCCTCCCAGACTTTATACCCGACAGATCGAACTTCACCGTTGACCGTCACCCGGCCTTCAACAATTAGTTTTTTCAATCGTGATCGGCTGATCCCTGTCTGACGAGCGGATAGAAAAACATCAAGCCGTTCTCGGCTGGAGGCTGAATCTACTTTGAATTCGTATTGTTCCATTGCTAAAGGGATGCGCCGCCGTCGACAAAAAGGGTTTCTCCATTCACAAATGTGTTTTCCATCAGGTAGTCCAGAGCTTTGAGCAGGTCCTCCAAACACCCGTGGGTCTCTGTCGGAACTTTTTTGGCGGCTTTTTCCAGATAATCAGGCGGCCCACCCTGGGGGGGAAGGATGAGTCCCGGAGCGATGCTGTTGACCCTTACCGACTTCCCCCATTCCACTGCCGCCAGTTCCGTTAAATGCTTCAAACCCACTTTGCTGACCGAATAAGCCGCGAAGGTGGGGACGGTTTTTGTCACACGTTCATCAAGAATGTTGACGATCAAACCTTTGTTCACCTTGCGCTTGTACTCGCGCATCAACAAATAAGGAGCCATGAGATTGAGGTTGAGGGTGTCGACTAAAGTTTTTAGGCCGGTCTCCTCTACATTTTCCTGAATAAAATTGGCGGCGGAATTGACCAGCAGTTCGACATCATCGAAGTCGTTGAGGACTTTGCCGATGAACGATTCGGCTTCCTCCAGGTTTCTCAAGTCTCCCGCATAGCCTTGGCATTGAACTCCTTGCGCTCGGGTCTCCTCAATCGTTGCCTCACTGTCCGTTCCGGAACTATGGTAAAGCAGGGCGATATCAAATCCTTTGCAGGCCAGATGCAGGGCCATCGCTCGGCCAATGCGGATCGCTCCCCCTGTCACAATGGCTGTCGGCACTTTTGCTCCTCACAAATGGCTTATGTTATACTCACACGCTAATCATCAATTTACCATAAACTGGCATTATAGAAACTGTTTTGAATCCTTTATAGGCCCAAAACATTTTCAGGAAACAGGAGTGATCAAAAAATGAGTGAGAAAAAAATCGTGAACATTGCCGTGTTGACGGTTTCCGACACCAGGACGGAAGCGGACGATAAATCCGGCCGGGTTTTAGTCGATCGAATTCAGGGAGCCGGGCACCATCTGGTTGAAAAGAAAATCATTAAAGATGAAAAAGACTTGCTTCAGGAGCAATTGAAAAAATGGATCGCCAGTCCCGATGTCGATGCGGTGATCGCAACAGGCGGGACAGGTGTAACAGGACGCGACATCACTCCCGAAGCGTTCGAGGAACTGTATGAAAAGTCCATCCCCGGGTTCGGCGAATTGTTCCGCATGTTGAGTTATGAAAGCATCCGAACATCCAGTTTGCAGTCGCGCTGTACGGCAGGGGTTGCCAACGGCACCTTCCTGTTTGCGTTACCGGGATCGACCGGGGCCTGCAAGGATGGGTGGGACCAGATTCTTGTCCATCAGTTGGACAGCACCCACAAACCGTGCAATTTGGTCGAACTGATGCCGCGCCTTCTCGAAAAATAACCACTAGGCGTGGGGCCGACTGCAATAGCATTCATGAGCGGACAACAGGTTTACTCGGCTTAACGAGGTTTTGCCCCCTCTTTCTCAAAAAGGGCTGGGGTGATTTACAAACAGGGGTTTAGTTTATCATGCTGAGCAGAGTCGAAGCATATACCTCGCTGGCCGGATTTTTGGCTTTCATTGACTCATTTATTATTGCTATTCTTACATAAACAGGTTTCATCCCCGACATAAACTCCAGGAGATCAAAATGAAAAAGATGTTTTTTGCGATTCTATTGCTAGTGATGGGAATTTTATTTTCTTCCACCGCTTTTGCCCACGATGGTGAAGCTCAAGCCAGGGATATGTACGAAGAAGGCAGTGGTGGTTCCTCAATGGATATGGGCCACAAAGCCGGTGCAACGGCTCATGAATATAAAGGTGAACATGCCGGTGGAGCGGAACACTCCAAAGAATATTATGAAAAGAAATACGGCAAATACGAACATGAAAAACAAGGAATGCGGGAAGAAGGTAGCGGCATGAAAGAAGAAGCTATGAAAATGAAAGAAATGGAACATCAACGCATGGAAGAAGGCAGCAGAATGTAGCGGTGCCCACTCGGCGTGGGGCCGGATAAAATTAAAACCCCCTCTTTCTTAAAGAGGGTTGGGGTGATTTACTACCCGGCGTTACCTCAAAATAAAAGGTTTGCTGAAAAAATCTGGTATGCCTTTTTTTATTAGTCTTTCCCCACCTCATTTTTTCCTCGCTAAAACCATTTTTCAGGATAACGTTTTAACCATCGACCAGCCTACGCAGGCTAAGCACACGTAACACTATCCACAAAATAACAATTTGCCTGTGTTGTCTGCTAAATATCCCGTTTGCGAAAAAGTAGGTTAAGGGTTTCGTATGTGTTAAAATCACCCGTTCATGGTCGATAGAATATTATGGTGACAAAAAATGAGGTTGAAAAAGTAGGCGAGGCTACAAAATTTAGTGCATCAGCCTCCATGGCAGGCTACTTGTTTCAGAGCCGCGTTGCTTTATTACAGGGACTAAGACTAGCGAAACGCAATCCTGGAGGAAAAATTTCAATTGAAAAATTTGACGATGTTGCATTTGAAACCGACAAAGCAGTTGAATGTCTGATCCAAGCGAAACACCACATAAAACCAAAACCACTGGATGACAAGAGCGTTGATGTTTGGAAAACAATTCGTATCTGGGTTAAGCAACTAAAAGATGATCCTTTATTATCGCATTCAACGCGGCTGATCCTGCTTACAACGAGCACTGCCCCACCTGGCGGAGCGATGGAAAAACTTCGCACGGGTAGCTCATCTGAAGATAGAGCTAAAGCTTCATCACTTCTTGTTAATGCTGCCAAGCAATCAACAAACCAAACAACCGCTATAGCTAGAAAGAGTTTTATCGAGCTATCTGAAACTGAAAGAGATGCACTTCTTGCATTGATTGAGGTGATTGATCGGTCGCCAAACCTTGTAGACATGTGGGAAGAAATTATCGGTGAACTTCGGATAGTTTCACCAAATCATGTAAATGAAGTTGCTCAATCCTTGGAAGGATGGTGGCTAGGTGAAGTGGCTATTCGACTGGTGGAAGAAGGAAATGCAACAATACCGGTCCAAAATATCATCACAAAAGCCAGTGAAATAGGAGGAAAATTTCAGCGAAATGAATTACCGGTGCATGATCCCGAGGAAATGGGTGTTGCCGACTATACAGAATCCGACGAAGACTCTGTTTTCGTGAAGCAGATGCGGAGGGTAAAAATAAAGAAAAGCATGGTCAAACGAAGTGTTCGTGACTATTATCGAGCTACAGCGCAACGCTCGAAATGGGCGAGAGAAAGCTTGCTACTTGATGGTGAAACATCCAGATATGATGCCCAACTTAGAGATTCTTGGGAAAGGAAGCGTGATGAGGAGCTTACTCTAAGTCCCCCAGGCAATGATGAACAGAAAGAAGATTTCGGCAGAAGATTATGTTGCTGGGCACAGTCAGAACAACTACCATTTCGAAATGTTGTCGAAACGTGGATTACAGCAGGGTCGCTACACGCATTATCAGACAGGTTGATAGTGGGTTGGCATCCTGACTACGAAGAAATATTCAAAAAGTCCGGAGGCGAAGATGAGAGTGCTTGAGGCATGGAATAGTCGTCCGCCTGAGGAAGCTAGTCTATACAACCCAGCTTTTTTAGGTTCACTTACGTATGAATTTGTGAAAACCTTTAGTGGAGAAAAACCCGAACAAACCCCTTTGACGCTGATCCCTGTTGCTCTCTCTATTGTCCTCTTTGCCAAATCACGAAAGCGGCTTCCTAGTTCTACTATTACTTCACTATATGAATGGGTTCAGAAGAATGAAGACCTGCTGGTTGGTTTTGCAAAAAGAACTACTGATTTTGTTCCGAATTTTAAGGAAGGTCTACGATTTGCAATTTTAGGGGAAGGGATTTTATTTGGCGAAGAGCATTTTTTAACTCTTGGGCCACAACGGATTCACTTTCCCCCATCATTTATCAGTGAGACAACCTCAGAAGTGAAAGAAATTATTAATAGGACAAAATTCGTTAGCCGTTGGTTTGTGAAGTCAGGATCAGAAGCCTCAATACTTTCTGCTTGGGGGGTTCGCCCATGAGTTTTTCAATAAATAAAATTGTTCTTTACTCGCATAACGGCGATGTAAGGGAGCTTCCATTCCAAAAAAACGGAATGAATATCATTACTGGAAAGTCTAAAACCGGAAAATCTGCAATTATTGATATTATTGATTATTGCCTTGGTAGGGGGAGTTTCAACGTTGCAGAAGGTGTTATTAGAAAGAAGGTCGCGTGGTTTGGCCTGCATCTTAGCAAAAACGATGACGAGGTTTTTGTTGTCAGAGATAATCCTGGACCAGGAGCATCTACCGGATCGAAAGTGTATTTTCGGCGTGGAAAACTGGATGCTCTTCCAAGTATCGATGAAATAGATAAGAACACAACGGAAAGCAGTTTAAAGCAGTTTATTACACAATTTGCTGGAATTTCAGAAAATGAACATCGACCGCAATCGGGAACACGTGATTCCCTACAGGCAAACATTTCTCACGCATTATTTTTGTGTTTTCAAGGCCAAAACGTAATTGCAAACCAAGATCAGCTTTTCCACAGGCAGGGCGAACCATTTATCCCGCAGGCAATTAAGGATACAATCCCCTATTTTTTAGGTGCTGTGGACGATGCGCATTTTTTGCTTCGTGCCGAATTAGACGATGCCCAGGCAAAATTAAAAAAACTTGAAGCAATAGAAGCCAAAAAATATCAAGTAATTGAACTAAGTCGAGGCCAAATCCGAAGAGTTATTTCAGATGGTAAAAGGGTTGGTCTTATCGATCAATCTTATGAACCAGTCGATGATGAGGTAGTCGAATATCTTAAAAGTGTTGCCGAAAAAGATTTCGCGTCTCCGGGGATCGTTCCCGACTTTGGAGAAACAATTGAGCATCTTCGGGGAGAGCAAGTAACACTACAAAGACGGTTGTCTGACTTAAACCAAGATATACATGCTGCAAGGAGTTTCCTTTCAGAGCAAAGTGCCTTCTCACATGAAGGTACAGAGCAATTTGCTAGACTGAAAAGTATAAACCTTTACAAAATTGTGGATGGGAATGGAGATATCTGTCCAGTTTGTGATAGTGAACTGGAGGTGCCAACGCCGCTAGCAAAACAGGTTCGCTCTGCACTAGATAATGTAAATGAAAAGATGGTGTTGGTTTCAAAAGAAAGCCCGCATATTCAGTCTTATATCGCTGAATTGGAAAGGAGGTATGATGGACAAACTGAAGCCCTTAAAGAAGTGCAAGGAGAACTGAGGAAGGCCGTTGCGGAAGATCAAGATGCCCGGGCACTTCAAGATCAGTTAATCGCTCGCGCTCGCTTTCTTGGCCGTCTTTCTAATTTTTTGGAAACCATTCAACCATCGGAAGAAAGTGGGGATGCTCAAGAGCAGATTGAAGACGTAAAGAAGCTGATCGCCACCTTAAATTCAAGGTTGAATACCGATGAGGTAATGCAAAGGGTGGATACCTATCTCAACCTGATTAGCCAGAAAATGACAGAATACTCAGAAAGATTAAATCTTGAGCACAGCGGAAGCATCCTTCGGCTCGACATAAAAAAGCTTACAGTTGTAGCTGATACAGAAGACGGCCCAGTGCCCCTAACCCGAATGGGGAGCGGTGAAAACTGGGTCAGCTACCATGTTCTAACTCACCTTGCCCTGCATTGGTGGCTACGTAGAAAAAAGAGACCGGTCCCGGGTTTCTTAGTGTTTGATCAACCTACCCAAGCATACTATCCACCAGACACAGTTGAAGATGGATCACTTGAGTCTCTCAACGATGATGATCGTCAGGCCGTACACTCATTATTCGAATTGATGAACTTTGCCTGTGCTGAGATTGATCCCGATTTTCAGCTTATTATTCTTGACCACGCTCATTTGCTTGACGATTGGTTTGGAAATGCAATTGTTGAAGAGTGGCGCGGTAATAATGCATTGGTGCCTGCTGAATGGCCAGATGGAGAATCGATTGGCTAGATTTTCTACCCCTCGCGCCTATTAGGCATCCCCGCGTATTTCGAAAGTGTAAATAACGGTTATTTGTTTACATACTCAATCGGGTCTTTCATTCCTGCTTCCTGAAAGCCCTTAAGGCGTAGCTGGCAGCTGTCGCACACGCCGCAGGACAATCCTCCCTCTATCGGATCATAACAACTGTGGGTCATGGCATAATCCACTCCCAACTCTAAACCCTTCTTTATGATTTCTGCTTTCGTGAGTTTTATCAGTGGAGTATGAATTTTAATAGATTCTTTCCCTTCCACTCCGGCTTTGGTGGCGAGGTTGGCGAGAGTTTCAAACGCTTGGATGAACTCGGGCCGGCAATCGGGGTAGCCGCTATAGTCGACAGCGTTGACCCCGATAAAAATATCGTTGGCCTCTTTCACTTCTGCATAAGCCAGACAGAACGAAAGGAAGATGGTGTTGCGTGCCGGAACATAGGTGACGGGAATGCTCGATGTCATTGCTTCCTGATCCCGGCCGGTTGGAACGTCGATGGAATCGGTCAGGGCCGAGCCGCCGAATTGGCGAAGATCGATTTTGACGATTTGATGATCGACGGCACCGAAATGTTGGGCGATATCCCGGGCCCGGTCGAGTTCAACTCTATGCCGCTGGCCGTAGTCGAAGGTGAGGCAGAAGAGGTCAAACCCTTCTTTCCGGGCCATAGCCAGGGTGGTGGTGGAGTCCAATCCCCCGCTCAATAAAACAACTGATTTCATAAGGGTTTACCTGATTGTCGGCAATTAAATGGTGTTTTATTTGCTGCGATCTTATCGCCTTGCGCATTCCAGGTTGTTATTATATACTGACCCGCTTAAAATAAACTTGATAGTTCCCTTAAAATTAAAGGGTTTAGCCCCGGTTTAGATGTTCGATAATTTATCCGATCGCCTTGGAGCGATCTACAAAAAATTAAAGGGCCGCGGTGTCCTCAAAGAACCCGATGTCGATGAGGCCTTGCGCGAAATTCGGGTTGCGTTGATTGAGGCGGATGTCAGTCTGCCGGTCATCAAGGGTTTTATTGCCGAAGTCCGAGTGAAAGCCGTCGGTCAGGAAGTTTTGAAAAGCCTGACTCCGGGACATCAGATGGTCAAGATCGTCAACGATCACTTGACTCATTTGCTGGGCGAAGAGTTTGTTGATATTCAGATTGCTTCGAAGCCGCCGACTGTTATTTTGATGGCGGGACTTCAGGGGTCGGGGAAAACCACCACGGTTGGTAAACTGGCCAAACGGTTTAAGGAAAAAGGAAAAAACTGTCTTCTCGTTCCGGCGGATGTTTACCGCGCGGCGGCGATTGAGCAGTTGCATGTTTTAGGACGGGATCTCGGCGTAGCGGTGTATGACGCCGGGGAAGAAAAAGATCCGGTAGCGATTTGTAAAAAATCGCTGGATGAAGCCGTCAACAAAATGAGTCAGGTAGTGATCATCGATACTGCGGGTCGTCAGCAGGTCGATGATGCCTTGATGGAAGAATTAAAGCAGATCAAGGAAACGGTTCAGCCGCACGAAGTGTTGTTTGTCGCGGATGCGATGATGGGCCAGCAGTCTGCCGATATCGCCAAAACGTTTAATGATGCTGTTGGCATTGATGGCGTGATCTTGACCAAGATGGATGGTGATGCGCGCGGTGGTGCGGCATTTTCCATCAAGAGGGTGACCGGCAAACCCATTCGCTTTATAGGAATGGGGGAAACGCTTGATGCGTTGGAGCCGTTTCATCCTGATCGGATTGTTTCCCGCATTCTTGGCATGGGCGATGTCATGTCCCTGGTCGAAAAGGCGGAAGAAAATTTCGAGCAGGAAGAGCAGGAAAAGTTACAGAAAAAAATCAAGGCTAACGCTTTCACTCTGGAAGATTTTCGCGACCAGTTGAAACAGGTTCAGAAAATGGGGTCGATGGAGCAGTTGCTGAGCATGATCCCCGGTGCAGGAAAACTGGCGAAGGGTTTGAAAATCGATGACCGCGCTTTTGTGCAGGTGGAAGCGATCATCAGTTCGATGACGCAGAGAGAACGCGAAAAACACAACATCATCAATGCCAGCAGAAAGCGCAGGATCGCTCAGGGCAGTGGTACCCGGGTGAACGATGTTAATAAATTGTTAAAGCAGTTTGCGCAAATGCAGAAGATGATGAAAAAGGCTGCCCGTGGCGGCGGCATGAACTTCGGCAGTCTGATGGGCGGACGGGGTATGCCGGGCCGGTTCTTTTAAACGAGTTTTTATTGGATGCATTAATGCGGTTTATTGAGCCGCAAACATTTCGGGCCAGACCCGAACAGCGTGACGCTGGACTATAAGCAATAGTTTTGCTTGCACATTATTTACTGGCGGGTGTTAACGCCATATATACCGGGCTAAGCCCGTAACCTGGGAGAAAGTACATTGGCAGTTGTAATTCGATTGACTCGGCGAGGAGCAAAAAAGAAACCCTTTTACCGGATTGTGGCGGCGGATTCCAGGATGCCAAAAGATGGCAGATTTCTTGAAATTCTGGGAACCTATGATCCTCTGAATGATAAAGAGGGTTGTAAGGTTGACGCGGATAAAGCCATGGCTTGGATCAAGAAAGGTGCCAAGCCCAGCAAAACCGTGGGGTCCCTCTTCAAAAAAGCCGGGGTCGGGGTTTAAACCCATTCATTTCGCAAAACCGCAATTCTTACAATTGAGCGAACTGGAATCATAATTTGCTCTTCCTCATGTTGGGGTTCGTTTCCTGTGGACTAGGAGGGAATTGTGAGAGATCTCATACTGATGATTGCGAAGTCGCTGGTGGACAAGCCTGATGAAGTGGATTTACAGGAAGTGGAAGGCGAAAAAACAACGGTGCTGGAATTGAGAGTCGCGAAAGAAGATTTGGGAAAGGTCATTGGCAAACAGGGAAAAACCGCCAGGGCCATGCGAACCATTCTGAACGCAACGGCAACCAAATTAAAAAAACGGGCTGTGCTGGAAATTATCGAGTGATATGGATTGGATTTCGATTGGCAAGCTTGCCCGGACCCACGGCCTGAAAGGGGAGTTGAAGTTTTATCCGCATGACCCGGAAGGGATTGAGTTTTTGAGCGGGCAGACCGTGCGGCTGGAGAAAACAGAATTAAAGGTTCAATCGATTCGCGGGGCTAACGCCCCCTTCATCATTAAGCTGGAGGGAATTGACGGCATTGATGCGGCAAAACCCTTCACTGGACAAGAACTGCTAGCCAACCGTGAGGATTTTAAGCCTCTGCCGGAAGGCGAATATTACCGCTTCGAGATTGAAGGACTTGAAGTCTTCGATGAAGAGGGTCGACCTCATGGGGTCATCGAAGACATTATCCCGACAGGCAGCAATGATGTCTATGTGGTGCGAAACGGGGACCGGGAATGGATGCTCCCCATGATTGATTCGGTGGTCAAGTCCATCGACCTGAAACAAGGAAAACTGATTTTTCATCGTATCGAGGGTTTGTTTGAGGACACTCCGGTTTGACATTGTCAGCATTTTTCCGGGGATGTTTGAGTCTCCTTTTGGGGACAGCATTATTCAACGGGCCCGCGAAGAAGGGTTGCTGGATATTCGCGTTCATGATTTGCGCGACTACAGTCTGAATAAACACAAGAAGGTGGATGACGCTCCCTTCGGAGGCGGAGTGGGCATGGTCATGAATGTCGAGCCCATTGCCCGTGCCATTACTGCAGTTAAAAAGGAAGTTCCCGAAACCCGGACGATATTATTATCACCGGGTGGGCGGCCCTTTGATCAGGAAAAAGCCCGGGAGCTTTCCGGCTTATCAAACCTGGCACTGATCTGTGGTCGTTATGAAGGCATCGATGAACGGGTGCGGATACATTATGTTGATGAAGAAATTTCCATCGGCGATTATGTTTTGACTGGCGGAGAACTTCCCGCCATGGTTCTCGTCGAGGCCATATCAAGGTTGGTGCCTGGGGTGCTGGGAGATCCGGAATCGGTGGTGGAAGAATCTTTCTCCAACGGTTTGTTGGAATACCCGCAATACACTCGACCTCGGGATTATGAAGGATTCAAGGTTCCGGAGATTCTGGTCTCCGGCGACGCGAAAAAAATTCGCGACTGGCAAAAAGCGGAAGCGTTAAAAAAAACCGCGCAGGTTCGGCCCGACCTGCTCGAAAAAAATAAACGGGCTTGACGCAGGTCGGCTTTGGATAAGGCAAATATTCATCTGGCACTGGTTCATTTTCCCGTCTATAACAAATCGGGGGAAGTGGTGGTATCATCCATCACCACCTTGGACGTGCATGATATTTCGCGCGTCTGCCGGACGTTTGGGATCGGTACTTTTTATGTGGTCACGCCCTTGAAGACTCAGCAGGAACTGGTCGAGAGGTTGGTCGGTCACTGGCTGACAGGGCATGGGGCGGAATACAATCCGACCCGAAAAGAAGCGTTGCTCAAAACCCGGGTCATAAAAAGCCTGGATGATGCGATTGCCGAGCTGGCCGAACAGAGCGGGGAAAAACCCCGTGTGGTGGTCACCGGGGCCAAACAGGTGCCGAATAGCATTGGGTTTGAAACATTAAGGGAACAGTTAAATGAAGGTGGGCCCGTGCTTCTGGTTTTTGGTACCGGCTGGGGGCTGGAAAAAAACCTGATCGGTAATGCCGACCATGTGCTCGAACCCATCGAAGGCAATAACGGGTTCAACCACCTGCCGGTACGAGGAGCGATAGCAATTATATTAGACCGCCTGTTAGGCAGGTTTTGATAAAGAATTTTTTAACCGAAATTAAAAATCATTAATTAGTTGATTATACATACACCCTAAGGAGAGAGGTTCATGAATTTGGTAGACCAGATTGAAGCAAAAGAAATGAAGAAAGATGTTACCGATGTTCATATCGGCGACACCGTCAAGGTGCATATGCGCATCGTTGAAGGAGAGAAAGAACGTATTCAGGTCATCGAAGGCGTGGTCATCAAAATGCGTGGCGGTGGGGTTCGCAAGACCCTGACGGTCCGTAAAATTTCCTTTGGTATCGGAGTGGAGCGTATATTCCCGTTTCATTCCCCCCGAGTCGAAAAAATTGAGATCATTCGACGGGCCAAGGTGCGCCAGGCCAAGCTGTATTATCTGCGCGAACTGCGTGGCAAAGCTGCTCGCCTGAAAGAGCTCAAGGCACCGCGACCCACGACCAAGGAAAAAAAGACCAAGACCCGGGGCAAAAAAGCCAAAGCCGCAAAAGCCGCCGCCAAAAGTTCCTGACCCACTCCCGTGGGAGGGAAATTAGCAAAAGCTCATCAAGCCTGGATAACTCTTTGCTTGCCAAATAAATCTATTTACCCCTACGGGGCACGAAGTACCCGTGCTGGACATGAAGTTTAAGGAAGGGGAATCACAGTTACGGAAGAATATCACGGCTACTGTATGCCCCTTTGGGGCATGAGTTAACGTCGGTGATATTACAGCCTCATTACGCCAGAGGGCCGGGCCACGCACGGTGGAAATCAGGAAAGAGTTTTTTTAGGCCGAGATAAGTTTTTGCTTGCCAAATAAAGAGATGGCACGCCGACCCCACGCCTAGTGAGGCTGAAGGGTTTCGACGGAAACGCCGGGAACGGGTTTTGGTTTTTCCGGTTCGTCTTTCTCCGTCGGCAGGTTGAATGTTTCGCCCAGCCCGTGTTTCAGTTTGATATTCTGGTATTTATATTTGGCGCGGGAGAGGTAGGTCTTCAGTCCTTGAACGCGGGTCTTGTCGGCGGGGTGGGTGGAAGCCCACTCGGGAGGATCTTTATCCCCTTTGGCCTGACTGAACCGTTGCCAGAACCGGGTCGCTTCCTCAGGATCGTATCCCGCTTTAGCCATATAGACCAGCCCGATTTGGTCGGCCTCTCCTTCATCACCCCGGCTGAAAGGCAGGGTGATGCCATACAAAACCCCCAGTCCCAAAGCACTCATGATAATGTCCCGTTGGGTATTGTTTTTCAGGCTAATGTTGGCACCTATCATGGTTGCAGTCAGAAGCATTTGCTGTGACATTCTCTGGGCCCCATGCCGGGCAATGACATGGGCAATTTCGTGACTCAACACAGTGGCCAGTCCGGCTTCGTTTTGACAGATGCGTAGCATGCCGGTATAGACCGCAACCTTGCCGCCTGGCAGAGCAAAAGCGTTTTTATCTTTTGACTCAATCAACCGGAACTCCCAGTCGAGCTTGGGCATGTCGCTCACCTCGGCGATGCGCCGACCGACACGCCGAAGCACCTGGTTCAAATGTGCGTTGTCCGAATCCTTCTGGTCTTTAAGAGCCTGTTTGTAAGCCTGCTTGCCGAACTGGATTTCCTGTGCCTGAGAAATGAGAATCAGGGCCTGCCGGTTGGAAACCGGTGTGGTGGCACAGGCGGCAAAAATAAATACGACTGCCACAAGAGTAGCTTTCAATGGGTTAGGCATGGATCAATTATAGATGGTCTCGGTGCGGTTTTCAACCACTGGGTAATAACTCATTGAGCCGAGAGCATCGTTGCTAGCGGTCGTGATATTCTTCCTGAACTTTTTTTACCCGTTCCGGGCATGAAAACAAATGAAGAGGACATCACACGTGCCTCGGAGGGGTAAAAAAAGCTATTGCAATTTGTCGCCGGTCGCTGGTCGGGCTTGCGTCAATAGTGGGAATGTCTTATGCTTTGCCTATGGAACGGGATTTGTGGGACTACGAAATCAAGGCGCGTGATAAGGGCTACCGGTTTGTGGTCGGAGTGGATGAGGCCGGGCGAGGTCCGTTAGCGGGGCCGGTGGTTGCTGCCGCTGTGATCTTGTCCCTCGATGCGGTTCTTGAGGGACTAGACGATTCCAAAAAACTTTCGCCGGCAAAACGTGAGGAGTTGTTTCCGAAAATACAGGCGATGGCTCATGGCGTGGCCGTGGTCAACCCGGAAGTGATTGATGAAATCAATATTCTTCAGGCGGCAAGGCTGGCGATGAAACAGGCGGTGGAGAAATTGCCGTCAGACCCTGACCTTCTGCTCATTGATGGTAACCAGAAAATAGATTCATCCATAGACCAGTGGGCGATTGTGAAAGGGGACGCAAAAAGTTTTTCCATTGCCGCCGCCTCGGTGCTGGCAAAAGTGACCCGTGACCGCATCATGGAAGACTATCATGGTCTGTACCCGCAGTATGAATTTGCCCGGCATAAAGGTTATGGCACTCAATTGCATCGGGACTTGATTGCCGAGCACGGCTCCTGTCCGATCCATCGCCGAACTTTCAAGGGAGTGGCGGAGTACCTCCGCTAGTGACTGGCAATGGATTTTTTACCCCTCCGAGGCACGTGTGATGTCCTCTTCATTTGTTTTCATGCCCGGAACGGGTAAAAAAAGTTAAGGAAGAATATCACGGCCGCTGGCAACGGCTCCCTTCGGCTTAACGGGTTCTTGCACATTGGCCCCACGCCGAGTGGCGGGATATCTTAATCGTTAAGTTATGCTTTCTTTATCAAACAAGAAATGGTGTTTGGCCGAACCCCCTGCAGAAACGGTGTCTCTGTTGGAGCGTGGGCTTCAACTCCCCACGGCGGTGGCCGTGCTTC
Source organism: Nitrospinales bacterium (assembly GCA_965249625.1). Taxonomy (GTDB): domain Bacteria; phylum Nitrospinota; class Nitrospinia; order Nitrospinales; family VA-1; genus LS-NOB. The sequence goes on from OZ252246.1 coordinate 345,066, forward strand.
TTGTCAACCGCGGAATGATGTCGGAAGAGTCTGCCAAGGATTTTATGGAAGCGGATTTCACCCGCCTGCACGATCCGTTTTTGATGACCGGCATGCAACAAGCTGTCGAAAGGGTGATTAAGGCCTTGCAGCAAAAAGAGGCCATCACCGTTTTCTGCGATTACGATGTTGATGGGGTGACCTCCGCCGCTTTTCTCACGCATTTTTTTCGCGACCTGAATTGTCCGGTAGAGGCTTATTTGCCCGAACGGCAGTCAGAGGGCTATGGACTCAACTGCAACGCGGTTCGCAAAATACGCGAGGGCGGTGCGGGACTGATGATCACCGCCGATTGCGGCATCACTGGTGTGAAAGAGGTCGCGCTGGCGAATGAAATCGGATTGGATGTTATTGTTACCGACCACCATCAGGTAGGCGAGGAAGGTTTGCCCCCGGCCATCGCGGTGCTCAATCCGCATCGCGCCGACTGCGATTATCCTTATCGCTTTTTAAGCGGTGTGGGTCTGGCCTTCAAACTGGCTATTGCGGTGAGAAATGGATTGCATTCGGCAGGCTGGTCCAAGGAGCACCTGCCCAATTTAAAACGGCATTTGGATCTGTTTGCTCTGGGTACCATTGCCGATGTTGCGCCGTTGACCGGAGAGAACCATACTTTGACTTTGCATGGACTCGAAATGTTGTCCACCACTGCAAAGCCCGGGCTGGTCGCCTTAAAAGAAACCGCAGGCATTGTGGGGAATGTCGATGCGCGTTCGGTCGGGTTCGGTCTTGGTCCCCGGCTCAACGCCGCCGGTAGACTGGGCCGGGCCGATAATGGCCTGCACCTGCTTACATCCACAGATCTAAAAGAAGCAAAAGTTCTGGCGCGAGAACTGGAACTTACCAACACAGAGCGAAAAGAAATTCAGGAAGAAACCGTAGCGGAAGCAGAATCGCTTTTCCTCAGCGAAATCGATATTCAGAAGGATCGGGTGATTGTGCTGGCATCAGAAATTTTTCATCCGGGAGTGATCGGCATCGCCGCTTCCCGTCTGGTTGACAAATATTACCGGCCCACGGTTCTCATCGCTTTGGAAGCCGGGCAGGGGAAAGGGTCCGGACGTAGTATCCCCCGCTTTAACCTGTTCAAGGCTTTCACCGATTGCGCCGGGCACCTTGTTCAATTTGGCGGCCATGCCTACGCCGCCGGACTCACCGTTAAAGAGGATCAAATTGAAGCGTTCCGTAATGCCATGAATGAGGTGGGGCATCAATATTTAAACGAAGAAGACCTGATTCCCGAAGTGCGGGTGGATGCGGTGCTGATCCTGGAAGAAATTAACCGCTCCCTTTTTAGCCGGATGGCTTTGCTTGAGCCGTTCGGCACTGAAAACCAGATTCCCTGTTTTTTGTCACGGGCTGTGAAACTTCAGGAAGTGAAACTGATCGGTAAGGAAAAAAATCATGTCCGGTTTCGCGCTAGTCAAGGCAGAGGTCGGATAGAAGGCGTGGGTTTTGGGTTTGCCGAGGTGTTTGAATCGGTCGATGTCGCCACGGAACTTTTTGATATTGTTTACGAACTCAATCTCAACACTTGGAACGGCAGGGAAAAACTTGAAATACGGCTGGTTGATTTGTGTTTGGCGGAAAAACAGGTTCCGCAGAACAAGTCTTAAGGTTGTCATTCTGAACGCAGTGAAGAATCTCGCTTTTCTGTCATTCGTAGGAGGGATCCTTCGTCGCCTTTGGCTCCTCAAGGATGACAAAATGGTCCTGCGCTGTCATTCTGAGCGAAGTGAAGAATCTCTGTTTTGAATCCATACATGAACGGTTATCCTACAAGCCCTTTTGTGCGCAACGGTTCTCGAAGCCCTTATAAAATAAAGGGCTAGGTTCTTCGCTAACGCTCATAATGACAAATAAAATCGGTTTTTAGCAATTTTCCATCGGCGGTTCGCCGGGCCGCTGGCCCCACGCCTAGTGGTTATTCGACTCGGACGGCTTCTTTGGGATTGAGTTTTTCTGCCAGCCTTGCCGGGTAAAGTCCGGATAGTAAAGAGATTCCCCAGAATGTGGTTACCATGACCAGAATGAACAGGGCAGGGAAATGCACTTGAATGGTCCAGCCGAAGGATTGTTTATTGATCACGAAGATCAGGATATAGGAAACAACCACTCCCGCGACAAAACCCATTATTGAGCCGATCAGTCCCAGTATTCCCGCTTCGATCAACACCATACGCTTGACTTGTCCTGTGAACGCGCCGAGGAACCTGAGAATTCCTATTTCCCGTTTGCGTTCGAGAATCAGCGAAACCAGGGTGTTGAACAGCCCTAAAACTGCCACCAGTATGGCGATGATTTCCAGCGAGTAGGTGATGGCGAAGGTTTTATCGAATACTTCGAGTACCTGATGTTTCAATTCGGAATTGGAACGAATAATGAGCCGATGGTCTTTTAAAGTTTTAAGGACTTCTTTTCGTACGGATTCCAGCCGGGTTTTATCTTCAAGGTAAATAACAAAGCTGTTGATCTCGGTTTCCTTGTAATAGTCTAAAAACGTGGTGCGGTCGAGGATGATGTAACCGCGCTCGCGGGAATAATCGAAATAGATAGCGACGACTTCCATCCGGGCCGGACCGCTGGGGGTTTGCAACTCTATACTATCTCCGACATTCGTCTTGTGCTTGAGAGAAAACGCTTCGGAAACCATGGCCCGGTTCTGGCCGACCATGACGCGGTCGAGTTCCTGGGCAGGCGGGCCGGACTTGATCACCAGATTGCCATACTGGGACAGCACGGAAAAATCGCCGGTGGCCAACACTACCGGAAGATCGTTATAAGTGATGTCGAGGGCGCGGAACTGATCGACCGCGGCAATGCCTTTTAAGGATTTCAGTTTTTCCACCGATTCGGAGGGCAGGGTATGCTGGTAGTCGATATCGCGTCCCCCGGCTACGCGCACAAACAGGTCGGCCCGCAATGTCTGATCGATCCACACGATCACGGTCTGGCGGAAACTGTGCACCATGATTGACATGCTGATGACCATCATGAAGGCGATGGCCAGCGATGAAACCGCAAGGGCGTTGCGCCCCACATTTTGCGACAGGTTCATGCAGGCGAGCAGGCCTTCTCCACCAAAGTGGTTCTTGCAAAAGAAATACAGTTGGTCACGGGTCCACAGCAAAACCGCCGGGGACAATAAGGAAAGGCCGAGAATGATTAAAAATACCGAAAAAAATCCGAAATAAGGGAAGTGGTTGATTGGCGGCAGTTGCGTACAAAGTGCAGCAAGCAGAACTACCATCAGGGCGGCCATGTTCAGTCTGTGGCTTCCGCGAAACAGTTTTAGGTCATAACTGCCTCGCCGCATGACCGAGGTGGGCGGGGTGGTGGCCGCATCCCAGGCGGGGATGAGGGCAGATATAAAACTAAGTGTAACACCTAAAATGAAATAGGGGCCCATCTGGCTCCATTGGAAATCTACTTCCGTGACATAACTCGGCGCGTAAAGGTTGTTGACGGTGAGTGAAACGGCATCAAGAGAAAACTGCGCGAAATAATACCCCAATCCGATTCCGAGTAAAGAGCCGACGGCACCGATGATCCCGGCCTCCAGAAAAAAAATCAGGGCGACCAAAACAGGGGTGGCGCCTATTGCGCGCAGTGTGCCGATCTCTACTCTTCGCCGCACCACCGAAAGAGCGATCATGTTATAGATCAGATAAAGGGCGACCAGCAGGGCCACGAAACTTAAGGCGGTCAGGTTATATTGAAATGCCTGCAACATTTTCCCGACCTGACGATTCTTGCGTTGTGGGCGTTCGACCTTCATGTTTCCGGGAAGCAGAGAGGCGATTTTTTCCTGCATGGATTCGAAGTCCGCGGAGTTTAGAAACTGGATGTCGATGCGGTCTAGTCGGCCCACTTTGTCAAATACGTTTTGCGCCGCCGCGATATCCATCAGGGCGAAATTGCCGTTCAAGGCTTTGGCGATTCCCTCGTCTTCCAATATCGCGTTGACGTTGAGAGTTTTTATTTTTCCTTTTATCAGAAACTCAATGGTGTCGCCGGGGGCAAAACGGGTGCCCGGGACGAATTTTTCCGGAAGAATGATTCCAGCCGGATCGGTTATGAGTGGAATTAATCCTTTCAGACCTTCTTCCGTGGTTTTGATGGAAAAGTCGCGGATGCCACTATCTTGTAATAAGTCGGTGCCGATAATTTCTACCACCTCGTCGCTGGTTGACTCGATGCCATATCCCTCAATCACCGGGTAGACCTTAATTTCCTTGCGAAGAGCGTGGAGCTTTTCGAAGACCGATTCATTAAAGTCCATACCCTCAACCCGGATGACCGCATCGGCTCTACCTAACACCAGGTTCACGCTTTCGGTGAACGACATCATGGTTTGCTGGTTGGCGAGACGAATGCTGAGAAACACGGCGACCCCGACTGCCACGCCAAGGATGGTGATGGCAGTGCGAAACGGGTCGCGCAATAAGGGACGCAGGATGAGCGCGGTGAACAGGTCTTTAAAATAAAGCAGAAAGCTCACAGTATTTTATCGGTCAGTTTGCCGTCGCGGATTTCAAAATGGCGGTTGCCGATGGCCGCGACCTGCGGGTTGTGGGTGGCCATGACCACCGTCGTTTTAAAATCGGTCGAGGCCTGTCTCATGAGATCGATAATTTTCAATCCGTTTTCCGAGTCAAGGTTGCCGGTGGGTTCGTCGGCAAGCAGAATAACGGGTTGGTGCACCAAGGCGCGAGCGATGGCGACGCGTTGCATTTCCCCTCCCGAAAGTTCAGCGGGAAATGAGTCAGCACGATGCCAGAGCCCGACATAATCAAGAAGGGTTTTAATGCGTTCACCATCGGTTCGGGATGAATGCGCCAGCAGAAGCGGCAGTTCTACATTCTCCATCACCGTGAGGGTGGGCATGAGATTGAAAAACTGGAATACAAAACCTATCTCTTTACGTCGTAACAGAGTCAGTTCATGATCGGAAAAGTTGGACACCTTGCGGCCGTTGATGATGATTTGTCCTTTGTCGGGTAGGTCGAGTCCGGCAAGCAGGTTGAGCAAGGTGGTTTTTCCTCCTCCGCTGGGCCCCATGATGGTGACGAAGTCTCCGGCATCAAGGCTCAGGTTCACTGCCTCCAGCGCGGTCACTGGCTGCGACCCACTCTGGTAGGACTTGCAGACATCTATAAATTGAATGATTGGAGTGGTCATGGAGAAAAAGGATATCAGTAAAATGGTCCGATCTCAATATAACGCGGAGAGCCTCCGCAGGCAATGAGCCATTCTTTTATTTTGCGCTCAAACCGTGTTAGCGGCTTAGGAAGTGAAAGCCCATTGCCGCCACGGCGAGTGGGCCGTTGATCCTGTCTGGGGAATATGCTATGGATGGGCTTGAGAATCCAACAGAGTATAGGGTGCCACCTTGCATGAAATTTTTATAGTGGAGTTTTTTCATGGCGATATCGCAAAAAGTCACTGGATTCATGGAGAAGTCTTCCTGGATTCGTAAAATGTTTGAGGAAGGCATCCGGTTGAAAAAGGAATTCGGTGAGGATAACGTGTTCGACCTGTCCCTGGGCAACCCGGTGATGGAACCGCCGCATGAAGTCCGCAAAGCACTGGTTGAAAGCGCGCAGGATGAGACTCCCGGTCTGCACCGCTATATGCCCAATGCCGGATTTGACGATGTGCGGGCGGCGATTGCCGAGTCCTTATCTCCTGAATGCAAGCTTTCGGCGAACGATGTGGTCATGGTGTGCGGCGCGGCTGGCGGACTCAACATCACTTTAAAGACTCTGCTCGATCCGGATGATGAGGTCATCATCTTCACGCCTTACTTTGTTGAGTACCTATTTTATGCTGACAACCACGGCGGCAAGGCGGTGGCGGTTCCGACATTGGAAGATTTCCACCTCGATTTCTCGGCTTTAAAAAATGCGCTCAACGAAAGAACTAAAGCCGTCATCATCAACTCCCCAAACAACCCGACTGGGGTGGTTTATTCGCGTGAAGAGTTGCAGGAGTTGGCAAACATTTTAAAAGTGCATTCGGACAGGCTTGGCAAGGCCGTTTATCTGATCTCGGACGACCCGTATAAAAAGATCATCTTTGATGGGGTCGAAGTGCCGAACATCATGGAATTTTACCCAAACAGTATTTACATCACTTCCCATTCGAAGGATATTGCACTGCCCGGCGAGCGCATTGGTTTTGTGGTGGTGCATCCAAAATGCGAGTCTGCCGGGCCGCTCATTGCGGGGCTGGTCTTCTGCAACCGGGTGTTGGGATTCGTCAACGCTCCGGCACTCATCCAGCGCGTGGTGAAACAGGTGCAGGGAGTAACGGTGGATGTGGAACAATATCGCCGAAAACGCGATTACTTATATAAGGAGCTGACCCGAATTGGCTATCAGGTGGTGAAACCGCAAGGGGCGTTTTATTTTTTCCCGAAATCCCCGCTGGAAGATGAGGTAGAGTTCGTCAAAAAGCTGGCCGAGAAAAAGGTTCTGGTGGTGCCGGGCAGGGGATTCGGCCTGCCGGGGTATTTCCGTATTTCCTATTGCTTACCCGATTCGGTTATCGAGGGCTCCACTGCCGGGTTTGAGCAGGCCTACAATGAGTGTTGAATTTAAAGGTGATTTTCGTTTGATTGCTTTTTTCTATGTCTTTTTGTCTGGAGAATCTTTTCTGTTAAAATAGAATCTAATCAATGACAGGGAAAATAGTGATCGTTTTTTAAAGGATTTACGCTATGGCTTTGACACAGGATCAGATCAATCGTTACAGTCGGCACCTGCTCTTGCCGGAGGTGGGGGTTGAGGGGCAGGAAAAAATCTGTAATTCCAAGGTGCTTTTGATTGGCACCGGCGGGCTGGGTTCACCGCTGGCTTTGTATCTTGCGGCGGCAGGGGTGGGAAACCTGGGCATGATCGATTTTGACGTGGTCGATTTTAGTAACCTGCAAAGGCAGGTGGTGCATGGAGAATCTACCGTTGGAAAACTGAAAGTCGATTCGGCTAAAGCTCGTATTGCCGATCTCAACTCCAGCATCAATGTCACTACCTATAACACGCGCTTGTCTTCAGAAAATGCGATGGAGATTTTTGCCGACTACGACATCATCGTCGATGGCACGGACAACTTTCCCACCCGTTATCTGGCCAGCGATGCCTGCGTGTTGTTGCAGAAACCTTATGTATATGGATGCATCCTACGCTTTGAAGGTCAGGCTTCGGTGTTTGATCCCCGAGTGGGGCCGTGCTACCGTTGTTTGTATCCGGAACCGCCTCCACCAGGACTGGTTCCCAGTTGTGCCGAGGGTGGGGTGCTCGGAATTCTGCCTGGCATTGTTGGGTTGCTTCAGGCTAACGAGGTGATCAAGCTGGTGCTGGGTGTAGGCGAATCGCTGGTAGGACGACTTTTGCTGTTTGATGCCTTGTCGATGAAGTTCAAGGAAATGAAATTGCGTAAAGATCCATCCTGTCCCATCTGCGGCGACAACCCGACCATAACAGAGTTGATCGACTATGAGCAGTTTTGTGGCATTCTGCCGGTTGAAGAGTCGGCCGCCGACATGGAAAAGGAAGTTGCTGTGGAGCAGGTCAAACAAATGCTGGATAAGAAGTACGCCTTCAAACTGATCGATGTTCGGGAACCGTCCGAATACGACATCTGCAAAATTGAAGGGGCGATCTTGATTCCACTGGGCGATATTGAGGCCAAAGATCCCGCCCGGTTGAATGGGTTGAATCCGGATGACGAGATTGTGCTTCACTGCAAGGCCGGAGTGCGTTCGATGAAAGCACTGAAAGCATTGGAAGAAATGGGATTCCGCAACCTCAAAAGTATGCGGGGTGGCATCAACGAGTGGTCGGAGAAAGTTGACTCTTCGGTGCCTCTGTATTGAGCAGAAGTTTTTTTCAGCCGCCAAGGGCTATTTGAAAGCTGAGGGGTCTATTGCATTTTGCCCACGGGGCATCCCGGCTTGACAAGGTGGTGGGAGAGGTTTAGGGTTGAATAGAAGAAACGAAGTATTCTTTTTGATCGGAAATTTTTTATCAGGAAACTGAAAAGGGGGGGTTTGTGAGTGGTCCCGATGGGAGTGAGCGAAGTTTTGAAAAATTGTCCAAGGCAATCACCGAAGCGGTCATGACATCACCCAAAGTTAAAAAGATCGTTTCTGAAATTCAGAAAGATGACAATATCTGCCCAAAGAGTTTTATGGTGTTGGTCCTTAAGATGGAAGTGTTGACCGACTCGCTGGAATTGGAAGTTGAAGAGGAACTCACAGAGGAGCGGCCCGCGCCAAAGAAGTGCAGGAGTAAGAAGTCTTCGCAAAAGCCGCAGTTCATTGATGGACAGGAACTTTCTAAAAAAGAAATTGAATTCCAGGAGTTTGCCAACGAAAAGTTTGATGCCAATGATTGGCTCAAGGAAAACGGCCTCATTTTTTAAGGCATTTTTCCCTGCCCTGGTTACGGTCCTCTGTTCGACATTCTTCATATCCAAGGCCGTCTTTTCTGTAGACTTTGAGTCTGCTCGAAAAGAGATGGTCGAAGATCAGATCAAGCGTCGCGGCATCCGCGATGCGGTCGTTTTGCAGGCCCTGCTAAAGGTACCCCGCCACCTGTTTGTCGAGCCTAAGTTTTTAAGCCAGGCTTATTCCGATTTTGCTCTTCCCATAAAAGAAAACCAGACTATTTCGCAGCCTTATATTGTTGCACTGATGACTCAGAGTGCAATGTTGAAGAGCGATGACCGCATTTTGGAAATCGGCACTGGCTCGGCTTATCAGGCGGCGGTGCTGGCGGAAATCGTGAATCAGGTCTATACCATCGAGATTGTCGAGTCACTTGCCCGCACCGCAGACAGCAGGCTGAAAGAGCTAGGCTATAACAATGTGACCGTCAGGCACGGCGACGGTTACCGGGGATGGCCGGAAAAGTCCCCCTTTGACGCAATTCTCATCACCGCGGCGGCACCCAAAATACCCCGACCTCTGATTGACCAGTTGAAAGTTGGCGGCAGGATGGTGCTTCCTCTGGGGGAAACAGGATCGCCCCAGAATCTGATGGTGCTGACCAAGCAGAAAGACGGAAGCCTGAGAAAGCGGTTCATCACCGGTGTGGTGTTTGTGCCGATGACCGGAGAGATTCGGCAATGATATTTTTGGATAAAGAGAGCCATGAAAAACGCCAGCCAGCGGTGGCCGGCAGGTTTTATCCCGCCCAGCGTGAGGCTTTGGTTCGAGAAGTGGAAGCGCATATTGAGCGAAATGTGGAGAAGAGTCCGGTCCTGGGTATTGTCGTGCCGCATGCCGGGTTCAAGTATTCCGGGGATGTGGCGGGGGTGGTGTATTCGAGAATTGAAATTCCAGACACGGTTATCTTAATCGGTCCCAATCACACTGGCCAGGGCGAAGCGGTGGCGGTCATGACGAAAGGAATCTGGTCCATGCCGATGGGTGATATTGCCATTGATAGGGAACTGGCAAACGCCATATGCGAAGAAACGGTCATGGCGAAACAGGATTCTTCCGCGCACAGGTTCGAGCATTCCCTGGAGACTCAGTTACCGTTCCTGCAGTATTTTAAAAAGGAATTTAAAATCGTCCCGATTTGTCTCATGAGGATGAAAGTTTCAGCCTGTAAGGCACTCAGCGAGGGCATTGTGCGGGCGGTGAACCGGCTGGGGAGGCCGGTGTTATTGGTCGCTAGCTCGGACATGACGCATTATGAATCGCATGACAGGGCCAGTACCAAAGACCGTTTAGCCATTACTTGCATCAAAAATCGCGATCCGGTTAGTTTGTTTGAAACGGTGCAGTCAGAAAAGATCACCATGTGCGGGGTCAATCCGGTCACCGTCATGTTGTTATGTTCAGAAAGCCTGGGTGCCAAAGAGGCCGAGTTGGTCAAGTATAAGACTTCGGGGGAAGTCAGTGGGGATATGGAGCAGGTCGTTGGTTATGCCGGAATGATAATAAAATAACCCACTAGGCGTGGGGCCAGCACTGCATTAACCGCAAAGCGGACTGAACACTCAAGCGCAATACTTTAAAAACTCCCCCTGATAAGGGGGGATAGAGGGGGTTTGCATAAATCAGCCGTGTTGTTGGCGAGCAACCGTTTTTTTCGGCTTGACCAGCTCTTGCCCAGTTGCCCCTGCGGCTAGCAGTAATCAAACTGGACAACGGGTTGGTATTGGTCCATTTGTTTTTTTATGATGCCAACCAGTTCTTGAAGGCGGTCCTGGGTTTCAGCCTCAAACCTCAACACCAGTGCTGGCTGGGTGTTGGAGGCACGAATCAAAGCCCAGCCATCGCCAAAGTTGACCCGCACTCCATCAATGTCGATGACTTTATATTGATTCCTAAAAATTTCTGTCAACTCGCGGACGATTTCAAACTTCCTGTCATCGGGACATTCGATGCGAATTTCCGGCGTGTAGGCTGTTTTGGGAAGGTCGGCGAGCATTTCAGAAACCTTCATGCTGGACTGCGCAACAATTTGTAATATGCGGCCAGCGGCAAACACTGCATCATCGAATCCGAAATAATTGTCAGCGAAACAAACATGGCCGCTCATTTCTCCGGCCAGAAGCGCGCCGGTTTCATTCATTTTCTTTTTGATCAGGGAATGCCCTGCCGGTGCCATGACCGGAACCCCGCCGTGTTTTTCAATATCCTGATACAGATTCTGGGAACATTTGACTTCGCCCACAATGGTGGCACCGGGATTTCTCGATAAAATGTCCCGTGCGAAAATGGTCAGCAGTTGGTCTCCCCAAAGAATATTGCCTTTCTCATCGACCAGGCCGATGCGGTCGGCATCTCCGTCAAACCCGATACCGAGTTCCGCATTTTCGGTGCGGACTTTTTCCATCAACCCTTTAAGGTTTTCCTCCACAGTGGGGTCGGGGTGATGGTTGGGAAAGGTGCCATCTGGTTCACAAAAAATTTCTATGGGTTCCAGTCCAAGTTTTCGTAAGAGTTGCGGACCGACAATACCGAAACACCCGTTTCCACCATCGACCACAACTTTCACTTTTCTGGGTATCTTTATGATGGAGCAAATATTCTCCATATAAGATTCCAGAACATTTGTCTCCTCGATTTTTCCCGATCCCGTTTCAAAATCTTTGGAATCAATTAGATCTTTTAGCTCCTGAATCTTTTTCCCATACAGACTATGTTGACCCTGGCTGATTTTGAAACCATTGAACTCCGGCGGATTGTGGCTACCAGTGATCATCACTCCACCATCTGCCTTAAGATGATGAAGTGAAAAGTAAGAAACGGGGGTAGGAACCATTCCGATATCCACGACATCGCATCCGGTGGAGTTTATAGCTTGGGATAAAATATCGCGGAATTCTATCGAGCTGGAGCGAACATCCCATCCAACCACCAGCGATTTTCCGCCCTGGCGTTTCATATAGGTGCCGATGGCCTGGCCAATTTGTTGAACGGTTTCGGGGGTGAGGTCTTTGCCGACCACCCCGCGAATATCGTATTCGCGAAAAATTTGAGGATTGATAGACATAGTAAATACGGTTTGTTTTTAAAGTTGCCTTAGAGTCCTGCAAGAAAACGCAGGGTTATTTATTTTCGAGATGGGAGAATACTGCGACTCTTCCCAAAACGCAAGCTGGGTAGCACCTGTCAGCAGGTTGCTAAAAATTCAGGGGGTCGGTTGGGTCTCTATTTCCTCCTCGGTTTTTTTCCGAGTCAGGGTGCTTGTGATCTCGAAGGTTTCTCCATCCCTGAAGAGGGTCAAATGAATTTCCGGCCTTGGGGTTAGAGCCAGTAGTTTCCGCCGCAAGATAGCCAAATTGGTAATCGGCATTTTATTAAACTGGGTAATGACGTCATTTATTTTTAGGCCGGACGGCTTGGCAGGGCTGTCTTTTTCTATACCTTTGATAATCACTCCTTCAAGTTCCGGATAATTCAGTTCCAGGGCTTCCTCGGCTGTGATCGCCGCCGCGTTGGCTCCGAACCATCCTCTTTCCGTTCTGCCGATGATCAATATGCCCATGACATCTTTTGCTGTGTTGATGGGAATGGCGAATCCAATCAATTGAGCTCGTTAAAAAGGATTCCGGGTGACCCCGCCATCTACGCTGAAGTTCGTGGCTGTGATCCAACCAGATTGGTCGGAGGCCAGAAACAGGGCCAGTCCGGTTAAATCTTCCGGCATGCCCATTCGGTTTAAAGGAATAGTTTTCCCAGTTTGTTCCATGATTTCTTTTTTTACCTGTTCTAAATTAGACCCGTTACTTTGTGCCCAGGCTTCGTCTTCCCATGATTGGCTCCACACTGGGCCGGGGGAAATGGAATTGACCAGGATATTGTCCGGCGCAAGAGTCTGGGCCAAAGAAACAGTCAAATTGGAAAGCCCGGCCTTCATAGCACTGTAGTGGGGGGAAACTTCCTGCGGCCCGGCCGCCGCAATGGATGAAATATTAATGATCCTGGCGCAAGCAGATTTTTTCAGCGACGGAATGCAGTGCCGACTCAGTCGAACGGCAGACATCAGGTTGATCTGGAACGAATTTTCCCAGTCTTGATCTGTTAGTTCAAAAAAACTGGCCAACTTTAAAATTGCTCCAACATTATTGACCAACACATCGACCTGGCCCAGTTGTTTCACCATATTTTTATGAAAGGCTTCAACGCCTTCCGCTTTGCCGAGATCGGCGGAGAAAAAAAGATGCCCGGTACCCTCAATTTCATCAGACAAGGAATCCAAACGATCCTGACTTCGTGCGCAGACGGCAACCTTTGCGCTTTCTTTGGCAAAGGCCAGGGCAAGAGCTCTGCCGATGCCGTCACCGGCCCCGGTGATGATCACTTTTCGGTTTTTCAAATTTAAGTCCATGCTAAGATTCCCTTTGGAGCAAATCCCCCCGACCCCCTTCGTAGAAGGGGGAGCTTTAATGGACCCCTCTTTTTCAAAGAGGGGCTGGGGTTATTTACAACTTTTGCGAAATATTCTGTTTTATGGAACCCACTCTCATCCCAAAAATAACATCGTCGCCTTCGCTCATTTGGGTGGTGGCCGCGATCGGATTTTATATCCTCAATATCTTTCTGGGATTGTTTATGGCATTCAGGAAGAAGACGGAGCAGAGCCTGAAAATCCATCGACTCCTGTTTTACACCATTGCCTTTTGTCTGGTCTATTACTTGATCATGAACCAGACTCATGACGAAAACACCCTGCTTGATTATTTGATCTGCTTTTACTGTATCACAGTCGTTCCGTTCAGCAAACGCTGGGACGTTTTGGTGCATGCCTTCGTCGGCGCAGTCGGGCTAACACTCCTGCCGCTGCTCATTGTTTTAAAGATATAAAGACAAGCGGTGAAGAAAATACTGGGGAAGGAACAAAACGCTCGAAGGGTCAGTCGGCGATGGCGGCTTTTACGGTGATGTCGCCATAGACTTTTACGCGACATCCGAGTTTCTGGTGGTCTTCGAGTTTGTGGAGATTTTCAAAAAAGGTACGTGGGTTGACGTTTTCGAGCGGCTCTATTTCCACCACACATTTTCCACACATGCCATGCCCGCGACAGTTTAAGAACTTGTTGAATCCTTTATAAACCTCGACATCGTTATAGAGCGCGGCCTTTCTCAGATTGGCACCATAACCAGCTTTTAAATCAATGGTTTCGTTGGTTTCGGTGTTGATGATCCTGATCTTGGGCATGGTAATGCTTAACTCCAACTTGGATTTTCTTGCTTTGCAAGAAGGCTATTAATGCCCGATAACCGGGGTAATGTCAATCTCTATTTCCCAGCGTTCCGATGGACCCAATTAGCAAAATCTTTACTCAGCCGAGATGACTATTTTACCCCTGCGGGGCACGAAGTCTAAGGAAAATTATCACGGCTACCGGACCCATGCCTTTGGCGGTCGTGTCAGCGTCACCGCCGCGTTGCCCCTACGGCTAGAAGTTAGATGGAGTAGTTGTGGCCCAGCAGAATTTTCTTTTCTTTGAGGAAGTCCTGAATTTTGAGGGAGGCTTCACTAGTATTCTGCGCTTCATCCAAAGAAAGGACCAGGTCCGGTTCTCCGGACGATTGCTTTCCCACCTGAATTTCCACAACCTGATAGGGATTGGCCAATAATCTCAGGTCGGCCTGGTCTTCCTGATGAAAGGCGTTGGAGGTGGAGATCACCACCTGGCCGGCATCGAGAAGAAGTTTTACCACTTCTCCCAGTCTCCGGGCTGATTCGCTTTCACCACTGTTTTTAGGATCCTCAAGATCAGCCCCGACGCCGAGGTTAACATTTCTGCGGTCGAGCAAATAACTTTGGAAATTACTTTGGAACAGGCTGTGTTCTAATGCCCGGGCCAGCGGACCTTTGCCGGTGCCGGGGTCGCCGGTAATGAGGATCAGTGCTGCCCGGTGTCCATTTCTGTAAGCTCTTTCGTCGGGTTTGATTTCGCTTTTGATCCAATTGAAATCCCGGGTGCGGACTTCGTCCCTGAGTTTATCGGACTTGGTCGTCGGTGTGTAGGTGGTGATGATGCCGCCCCCACAAACATCGTATTCATCCACCAGAACAAATCGACCGGTGGTGGCTATGGACCCGAACAGGTCAAAGGCTACCGGATTCCGCGTACTCAAGGTCAGTTCGGCAACGTCATTCTTGGCGATATAATCCTGATTGGTCAGGATTTCTAAAGTAGAAGCATCAATGGCCTTTTTGAACTCAACGACTTCGCATTCCACTTCCTGCGTGTTTAATTTGAGGATAAATTTTCTGCCTTTTTCCAAGTTGCGTTTGCCCATCCAGAAAACGTTAGCATCGAAAGTGGTGGAAACGATGGGCAACTGGTCCATGAGGGTGCATACATCGCCGCGCTCGACAAATATCTGCTCATCGAGAGTGAACCCGATGGACTCGGATGAGGTGGCGGAAGAAGGTTTATCGGGTACGCTCCAGGCTTCGATGGATTTAACCACCGCCTGTTTATTGGAAGGGGAGAAGATGACCCTGTCCCCGGTCTTCAACTTTCCTGATTCAACCCGTCCGGCGATGATGCGTCGTTCGTCAAATTTATAAACATCCTGAACTGGAAAGCGGAAGGGGAGATGGTCTTGTGGTGGTTTTTTCTCGAACTGGTCGAGCATTTTTAAAACAGTCGGTCCTTTGCACCAGGGCATTTCATCTTTCGATGCAGCGATGTTGACACCGAGTTTGGCAGAAACGGGAATGAACTCCCTCGCTTCAATCCCTAGTGAATCGAGGAAGGCGGTGTATTCGGATTTGATACTGTTATAAACCTTCTCGTCATAACCGATCAGATCCATTTTGTTGATCACCACTGCGACCTGGGTGAGCCCCAGCAGTTTTAAAATATACCCGTGTCGGCGCGATTGTTCCTGCACCCCTTCGTTGGCATCGATCAGCAGGAGGGCGGCCTCGGCATCGGCGGCACCTGTCACCATGTTTTTCAGAAATTCTTTATGACCTGGTGCGTCGATGATGACGTATTTACGTTGTTCGGTATGGAAAAAAATCTGTGAAGTGTCGATGGTGATGCCTTGTTCTTGCTCTTCTTCCAAGGCGTCCAGCAAAAAAGCGAATTCGAATTCCTTGCCCTGTTGCTTGCAGATATCGCGGACGAAGTCGAGCTTGCCTTCAGGCAGAGTTCCGGTGTCGGAGAGAAGACGTCCGACCAGAGTGGATTTTCCATGATCCACATGACCAACGATGACCAGCCGCAAAAGACGGCTGGAAAGATCTGGTGCGCTGCCGTTATCGCCCATTTACATATATCCCCGGGCTCGCAGTTTCTGCATGGCATAGGTGTTTTCCTGATCCTGTGCCCGGCCGGAGCGCTCTGCTGTGCCGATGGTTTTAATTTCTTCTACGATCTCGTCTACTGATTTCGCGTTGGAGTCAATGGTGCCGGTGCAAGGGGCGCAACCCAGAGATCGGTAACGCTTGCCTTCCGGGGTGGCGAAATAGAGATCAATGATGGGAATATTCTCCCTTTGTATGTACTCCCAGACATTCAGTTCTGTCCAGTGGAGGATGGGGTGAATGCGGATGTGTGTATCGTCAGAAAAACTGGTTTTATATTGGTCCCACAACTCGGGTGGTTGATCTTTGAAATCCCATTCAAAATTTTTATCCCGTGGCGAGAAATAGCGTTCCTTGGCGCGGGTGCCTTCTTCATCCCTTCGGATACCCAGAATCAGTCCGGTGTAACCGTGTTCCTTCATGATGCATTGCAGGCCTTGGGTTTTTAATGCTTCGCAGCAAACCATTCGCCCCCTTTCATGGTTCATGCCTTCATCCAGTGCTTTCTGATTCTTGCCGACCACTAGGTTCAGTCCCCATTCTTTAGCGACCCGGTCCCGGTACTCAATCATAGCGGGAATCTTGTAGGTGGTATCGATGTGAACCAATGGAATGGGACAATGACCAAAAAAGGCCTTGCGTGCCAGCCAGACCAGAATGGTGGAGTCTTTCCCGATCGACCATAGCATCGCCAGGTTTTTAAAGTTTTTGTAGGCTTCGCGCAGGATGAAAATGCTTTGATTTTCCAGTTCGTCTAAATGATCCATTAAAACGGGTATTCCTTCATTGTCGAATGGGGAGACTACCACTTTATCTCGAAAGTTCAATACAATCAAGGGGGATGTCGATTCTAGGGGAAATTGATTGATTGCGCAATGGGATTGATGGGTTTTTGGAGTTTTTTTAAGAAAAATACCTGTTTACCACATCGGGAAACGGACAATGCAGGCAATTGTTCTGGTTCTGGGTGCAAAAATCCTGATAAATCTGCATCAGCCCCTGATTTTGTTTTTCGGAGTGCAATACCCGCAGCATTTCCTCCCGGTTGCCAAAAATATAATGTTTCATGAAGCGAAGCAGTTTGTGATCGCTGGTGCTCTTGCCGGTTTGAAAAAGAGCGTTGAGTCCTGTTTCCAGATCTTTGAACTTTCCCGCCCGGGCAAAGATGAGGCCGATAGGCAGACCGATGTTGATGATGATTTCGCGGGACCGTGCTGAGCCGACAAGTTGCTGGGATTGTTGCAGGGTCTTACCGTCAGGCGTGTAATGGTTGGCCCAATAATCATCGGCGGACACACAAAAGAAATCGTTGAAGGCGTTTAGAGTTTTTTTATCGGGAGTTTTCTCACCGTAAGCCGCGAGAATCTTTTGATAGGATCCGACGAAGTTGGCGAACATCCCCGCTTTTTCGTGACGCACGATCAAATAGGCCAATCCCGCTAGCCGTCTGTAAGGATAATTGGCTGGCCGAATGGCGCGGAAACTCCAATCCTTTTTCGTTAGAAGGGAATGGGGTGGCCGGTCTTTGTAGGTATTCCAAATCGGTAGAAGTTTACGGAACCCGGCTTTTCCCTTCGCGTCTTCACTCATCAAACCCGAGGCACCAAAGAGCAAGGCCTGATAATGTAGAATCCGTTCACTGTTACGAATCTTTGCGGGTACCCGGTTTTTCAGCTCGGTCAAAGGTAGAGTGTCGGCCAGAGTTTGGAACGGCTGTTTGTTCTCGGGATAACCCATGGCCTCGGCAACGCCTCGGTAAAAAGTCTGTTCGTAGCCCTCGACAATGACCGAGTCGTGAAACCGCTCCATTTTGGTGAACACCCGCGCTTCACCGGCGGCGTTCAAAAGATGAGTGAGCTTTTCTTCTGAAAGTTGTGCCAACGGCTGGTGGCACAGGCCGACATTGCCGGAATTTAAGGTTGGGTAGTTCTCAAAATCGAGTTCGTCATTGAGCTCAAGGATTCCTTTGGTCAGGTAATCCTTGATCTCAAACTGAAAGCCCTTTTGTTTCGCCGTTGGGCGGGGTTCTTTGCCCCGGCCCTGCCACATATAGACATGCAGGATAACGTTGTCGAAGTCCGGGTTCCCAGAGTGCCCGTGCGCGTTCCAGTCGGTGGCGTAGACATGCAGTTCGACATCGCCTTCATAAACTTTTCCGTTCACCTTGATGGTGGCACTGGTGAAGTCGGGGCCCTTGCCGAAATTCCAGTATCCGGGATAAACGATTTCAAGTTTTTGGCCGTCTTTGGTTTTTAGAGAAGGTGTGCAAAACAATTGATCGTTCCAGATACAGCGGATGACTTTTTCCGGGACCCGGATGGTGTGGTCTTCTTCCCGAACCTGCAGTTGATTATAGATTTGGGTGAACTTCAGGTACGCATCTGAGAATGTTGTAGTCATTTCAATTTCCACTCGGTGCCGTTCGGAGTGTCTTCGATAAGGATTCCCATTTGAGCCAGCTCATCCCGGCAACGGTCTGCTTCCACCCAGTTTTTCGATTGGCGTGCTGATTTGCGACCGGCGATCAACTGCTCGATTTTGCTGACATCCAGGTCCAGATCACGGTTTTTGGTTTCGAAGAGTTCCTTTTTAAACTCTGCGGGAGTGAGAAAAAACAGTCCCAGAATTTTGCCCGCAGTTTCCCAGGCCTTTGTTGCGACCGCAAGTTCTTCCAGAGAGGAATTACCCTTGTCCAGAAACGCTGTGTTGAGGTTGCGCAGTTCCTCATTCATATGGGCCATTGCCACAGCCGTATTCAGGTCATCGTTCATGGCCGTTTCAAACTTTTTTGTCAACGGATGGTTCTTCACTTTTTCCTGAAAGTCTGAGATGGACGCTAAATCCAGTTTTCCGATTTTTTTATGCGCCCCTGCCAGTCCTTCATAAAATCGTGAAAGCACTTTGGTGGCGTCTTCCAGATTTTTTTCCGAAAAGTTGATGGAGCTGCGGTAATGACTGCTGATGAGAAACAAACGCAAAACTTCAGGGTGGTATTTTTTATAAACCTTACGGATGGTGAAAAAGTTGCCGAGAGACTTGGACATCTTTTCCTTGTCGATATTGACGAATCCGTTATGCACCCAGTAACGAACAGGTTGTTTCCCAGTACACCCGCAGGACTGGGCGATTTCATTTTCATGGTGCGGAAAGACCAGGTCTTTACCACCGCCATGGATATCGAAGGTGTCGCCGAGATATTTTTTGCTCATCGCCGAACATTCAATATGCCAACCGGGCCGGCCCGGTCCCCACGGGCTCTCCCAAAATGGTTCTCCTGGTTTGCTCTTTTTCCATAAAGCAAAATCCAGCGGATCACGTTTGATTTCACTGACTTCGACACGGGCTCCCGATTGCAGGTCATCGATATTTTTTCCGGAAAGACAACCATAGTCCTTAAACGATTTGACCGAATAATAAACATCTCCTTCGGATTCATAAGCCAGGTCCTGATCGACCAGAGACTGGATCATGTCGAGCATTTCGGGGATGTGGTCGGTGGCTTTCGGTTCTTCGGTGGGCGCGGCGATATTCAGTTTGCCCATGTCTTCATAAAACGCTTCGATGTATTTGCGGTTGACCTCCTGCCAGTTGATACCTTCTTCGTTGGCGCGGTTGATGATCTTGTCGTCGATGTCGGTGAAGTTGCGCACGAAGCGAACTTCGTAACCGAGGTGCTGGAAATACCGGTAAAAGGTGTCGAAGACAATGGCGGCACGGGCGTGCCCGACATGACAATAGTCATAGGCGGTGACCCCGCATACGTATATGCCGATCTGGTTTTCTTTAAGGGGAACGAATTCTTCTTTTTTCCCGGTCAGGGTGTTGTAAATGAGAAGGCTCATGGAGATAAAATATCACCCTCTAGCGAGGGAAGCAAATGGGCAATAACTTTCTCTGACGGAAAGGTGGTCTTGGTGGGAATAACGGCAAATCCCCCCGACCCCCTTCGTGGAAGAGGGAGTTTCAATGGACCCCTCTTTTTCAAAGAGGGGCTGGGGTGATTTACAATCTATTGATCAATATGTGGCTAGGTGTGGCCCGGCCTTGATATTCCCCCTGACAAGGGGGATTGAGGGGGCTGCCTTTTCGGAGCGGTATCAACAAATTGCCATAGATAGAGAAGACGTAACTTGAGTTCTTTTTTATTTTTTTGTTCTAAAAGATTTTCATTTTTTAAAATCAACGTCCTCTTTTTCCCAAAACGGATCTGTCATCCTCATTCCTGATACCTCAGCAAGTAAACTTCCACGCTTCCCCCAGTTAAAAACCATATAATTATTCACTCTTTTTTCATTAATTTTTTGAATGTTTTTAGAGTTATAGGCAGGAGGATGAGCAACAATTAGTAATTCTTCTGCAATTTCAATTTCTTTAGACCAATCGTCATCCCCAGGAGTAAATTCGCCAGCTAACTTTCCCAAGTATATTTTATATTCTCCAGCCTCCATGGGGCTTTCCATCCAGGAGTTTCCATGCTGTTTAAATCGAAGATCAAAATTTTGCTCGTCAGCTTTGCCAATATAAAGAAGAACATTGGACCCATAAACCGGGTGAAAACCATAAATCTGATAGACACCATAATTTTCATTCAATTTTTCTTTTTTCTGTGCTTCTTCCAGATTCTTTGGTCCTTCCCATTTGATATGGATGACATTTATGTCTTTTAACTTCATTGTTGCACTTCCTATCTCGTCAAGTTGATTTAAGCAACCCCCTTAGTCCCCCTTGTCAGGGGGACGATCAGTTTTTTGGTTAGCAGGGAGTTATGACGGCTTAGTGATTCCTTGCTAGTCGGCCCCGCGCCTAGCGGCGAGTTCTTTGGCGTTCAGACGCAGTTGTGAAACGGCAAATTTAGCCTGGCTGATGAGCGAGTCTTCGGTGACCGGGTCTTTGGACTTGCCGTATCCGGAAATCTCTTTGCGGATTTTATCGAGTTTCTGTTCCAGTTGAATACTGCGCTTGGAACTGAAGCTTTTAGCAATCGCGCCTTTCAGGCCTTCTCCATCATAATGTTTGGTGATAGCCATCAGCATGCGTTTGCGGGAGATAAACTTTTTGCCGTTTTTCCAGTCTTCGATGGCTTGCAGCATTTCTTTTTCGATAATGTCCACAATCGCGTTGTAATCGGTCGGGTCGGTCATGTCGTGGATTTCGCCTGCAACCGAAGCGGACTTGATATTGAAATCGAAGGTTTGGTCGACACCGGTCAGGTCGGCGGACTTGAGGTTAGCTTCGACTTCGTCGGGAGCCAGCATGGGGTCCCAGACCTGCATGATGTAGCCTTCACTTTTGATATTGTCGAACTGATAGTCCCCGTTAGTGTCAGGTTTGGTGTAATGACCATTAGGTACAACGAACAGGGTTCCGATCATGTCTTTATGTATATTGCATCTCAGCACCACGGGTCCGGCCTGGGTGAACTCGACGGTTTTGAAAGAGCCCGACGCCATAGCCCCGAGATTGAACTGGTTGCTGAGTGACTTGGAAAAAATATTGTGCACCTCGCGGTCTTCGTTGGAAAAGGTGACGGTGGACCCAACCTGTATCACCGAATGTTGGGGACTGAACTGCAACCCGCTCTGGCGGATGGTCAGTTTTTGAGGTTTCTGATTGGCTGATCTCAGTTTGCTTTTGGTTTCCAGAAATACCAGCGTGTTGGGTCCGGGTTTTCTGCTGTTGATCTTGATATTGCCCTTGACCGTAGTGGTGTTTTTAACTTTCTTCGATCCTTCTTCCATTTTGTGGTCAGAACCTTCGGACTTTTTATCGTCGTTGACTTTTGCGCCAGCTGGAGGAATTTCGGCCTTTGCCTGCTGAACCGGTTCCTGAGGTTTAGGCGCATCTTTCTTGATGGGTTTTTCAGCCGCTGAGTCATAAAGTCCTAATGCGGTCAGCATCTGGATGACGAAGGGTTTTTCGAACTGTTTGTCCAACTCAATGGCTTTGAGGAAATGCGGCGCGGCGGTTTCAAACTTTTTCTGGATGCCCAATACAATACCCAGGTTGAAATAGCTCTGGGCAAAATCCGGGTTGATAAAAATGGCCTTCTTGTAGGCCGATTTCTCCTCTTCGTACATTTTCTGGCGACCGAGGGATTTGCCCAGCATGTTGTAGGCCATATAGTTGTTGGGAGAAAGCTTGACGGTTTTTTGAAACAGTCGAGTGGCTTCTTCAGGATGATCGGCTTCCAGTTCGGTCATGCCCCAGTTAAACGTGATTTCTTCGTCATTAGGCGAGAGTTCATGAGCCCGGGCAAAACGCCGGTTGGCACCTTTAAACTTTTTCGCCATGCGAAGAGCCGCGCCCCAGATAGAAAACAGTTCCGGTGAATTGGGGCTGATTTTAGCGGCTTTGTCAAATTCCATATCTCCGGCGTTGAACTTGCCTTCCTCGGTAAACAGCATGCCTTTCTGGATATGTTCCAGGGTCTCTCGGGGCAGTTGCGATTGTGGAGTCTGCAGGGGGAATGTGGCGGTTTTAATCAGGTTCCCCGTGTCCAGGTCGCTGGAGGGGGTGAATTCGGGTGCTTTTTTTTCAGACTCGACTGCTTTCTTTTCCGGTTTCGCTTTTTCAAGTTCCGCTTTTTCACGCTCTGCTTTGGCTTCCTGAATTTTATTATAAGGTTCCAGATTGCTTTCAGGTGCTGAATAATGCATCAAGGCCCACAGCCCAACGCCCAATACGCCCACCCAGACCAATGCCAGAAAGGCGCGTTTCAGGGGACTGCTGGGTGACTCAATTTTTTTGTTTTTGGAGCTCATAGTTTTTTCGGAACCTTGCTTGGGATGAAACTGTTATTAAAAGACCAATCCTTTTTAAGATCGCCTGAAAATGATTTTTATTCCTTTGATTTAGAATAATCAGGTTGAATTATTTTGAGTAATACGATTAAATCATAGCCTCAAACTGCCTGTCAACCGGGTGGACCCAACGAAAAGGCGGCAAAGGGCAGTTTCTTTGCTGAAAATGGTTTATTTGGGCAGGTTTTCCAACAGCATACTAAACTCTTTGATTTTAATGAACTCCCCAACAGAAGAAAAAATATTGGAAGCGGACCTGATGGCTTATTTGAAGGGGAAGTCCGGATATCTCCCTTGCCAGTTGATTGAACAGGTGCACCGTCAGGGAATGATCCACTCCCAGGAGCCGATCGAAGACTCGCAGATTCAGCCTGTGAGCCTGGATTTGCGGCTTGGGCCCAAGGCCTACCGAATCCAATGCAGTTTCCTCCCGGAAAAGGAAAAGGTGGAAACGAAGCTCAAGGAGGTCATGCTTTACGATTTTGATATTACCGATGGCGGGATATTGGAGAAAAATATTATTTATCTGATTCCTCTGATGGAAGAACTGGCTCTGCCGGCTTCCATCTATGGACTGGCCAACCCAAAAAGTTCGACCGGCAGGCTGGATATGTTCACCCGCGTCATTGTGGATAAGGGGCATCGGTTTGATGAGATTCCGCGGGGTTACCGGGGCAAGTTGTATCTGGAAATCATTCCCCGCTCCTTTCCGGTGAAGATCCATGCTGGGTTGTCGCTCAATCAGTTGCGTCTCGCGCATGGTCCACCCCGTACACCGGGAAAACGGGGATTGGGATTGAAATATAAAAGCAATCCCATTCTTTTCGATCAGAGTGGATTTTCCATCCCTTTCGATCAATATAAGGTAGAAAGAGGAGTTTATGTCAGTCTGGATATTGAGGGAGATCTGTCGGATTCGATCATCGCTTACAAGGCAAAGACCAATTCAACTGTTATTGATCTTTCCAAAATCCGGCATTATCGGGCGGATGAGTTCTGGGAGCCGATTTACAAAAACAAAAAGAATAGGTTGATTCTGGAGCCGGAAAGTTTCTATATAATGATGTCGAAGGAAAGAGTGTGCATCTGGCCCGACTGGCTGGCGGAAATGATTGCTTATGAACCCAACAGCGGAGAACTTCGCACTCATTACGCAGGTTTTTTCGACTCCGGGTTCGGTTGGAACGGAACCGATGAACTCATGAACCAGGGTACCCGGGCGGTGATGGAAGTTCGTCCCCATGACGTACCTTTTATGGTAGAGGATGGTCAGACCTTTTGCCGTCTGAAGTTTGAAAAAGTGGTGGAACGACCGGAAAAGTTGTATGGTCTGTCCCTGAACTCGAATTACCATTCGCAAGGCCTGGCGCTGAGCAAATATTTTGATCCCGACCACTAACCGGCCAGCGGCCAGTGGCAAAGGGCGCGTGATATTTTTCATTTGCCTTCGTGCCCCAGAGTGGTAATAACTTTTTCGGGCGACCAAAGAGTTGTCTCGGCCGAATGAACCGGGCTAGACGGCTTTGGCAAAACAAGACAAATTATGGAACGTGAAGAATTAAAATCTATCGTTGAGAATGTTCTTTTGGCGGCAGACCAGCCGATCAATGCCAGTGAACTTTGCAAAATTTTCATGGATGGAACCGATAAAGGCCAACTGCAATCCATTCTTGACGAATTGAGGGAAGAGTATAACTCGCGCAACTTGCAGATCACGGAAGTGGCGGATGGTTATCAGCTTTGCACCCGGCATGAATACAACGATTTTATCAGGAAGTTCCTGAAACTTGATCGCTCTACCCGGTTGTCTCAGCCCAGTCTGGATACCTTGTCGATCATTGCCTACAAGCAACCGCTCACCCGCCAGGAGGTGGATGAAATCCGAGGGGTGGACTCAAGCGGTGTGCTCAAGACCCTTTTAGAGAAAAAAGTGATCAGTCCAGCTGGCAGGAAAAAAGTTCCGGGCCGACCCATCATGTATCGGACGACACAAAAATTCCTTGAGTATTTTGGCCTGAAGAATTTGAGCGATTTACCCACGCTGGAAGATTTGAGGGAAGAGCTGGAAGGGGAAGATCCTCCACTTCAAACTCAAATCGAATTCTCGGTTTCCGGGGCCTCGATCAGCGAGGCTGAGCCCGATATCGAACACAGCGAAGGCTTGGAATAAACCGCTAGTTTTTGTTCGCCTCTCTTTAACTTTTTCCATATGTCATGAAAATTCGTTTGCAAAAAATAATTGCCGATGCCGGGCTTGCTTCTCGCCGTGAAGCGGAAAGATGGATTGAGCAGGGCAAGGTTCGTGTGAACGATCAGGTTGTGATTAAGTTAGGGTCTCTGGCCGACCCGGTCAAGGACCATATCAAGGTGCAGGGAAAACTGATTCCCCGCCGCCAGGAATCGGCCTACGTTATTCTGAACAAGCCTACGGGTTGTCTGACCACAATGGATGATGACAAGCGAGGGCGAACCACTGTTATGGAATATGTTCGGGTGGTGGAGGCCCGGGTTTTTCCCGTCGGCCGTCTGGATTACAATACCCAGGGTGCATTGCTGTTCACCAATGATGGCCTGCTCGCAAAGAAACTGCTGGACCCCAAGTATGTGGTGCCCCGCACCTATAAAGTCAAGGTGTCGGGAGTGCCGAATGAAAAAACCTTAAAAAGGCTGGCCCGGGGGGTGCATCTTGAAGACAGCAAGTTCAAGCCTATGGAAGCAAAGGTGGGAAGGGTCAGCAGCAAAAACTGTTTCCTCATTTTAACGCTGGTGGAAGGCAAAAACCATCATATCAAAAAAGTGTGTGGGCATATCGGCCACCCGGTGATCAAACTCCAGCGCACTCACTTTGCAGGATTAAACCTGACAGGGCTTCCGCTGGGGGCCTGCCGATTTCTCAGTTCCAAAGAAATTAAATCGTTGAAAAAACTTGTTATGAATGAGCCCGAACCGGTTAAGGCGCGACGAAAGAAGAGGGCATGAACATGATGAGATGTTTTCTGTCTCTTCTGCTGGGTTTCTGGCTCTTCACTGTTGGCGGATTTTTTAACGCCGAAGTGTTTGCGCAACAAGAGATGGGCGGTGTTTATGAGGGTTCCGCAACCGTTCGGGCGAAAGGGGAAAACTATGTGGTCGCCCGGGAAAAAGCCGTGAACCTGGCTCTGAAAAATGGCTTGGAAGAAGCACTGAAAGAAATGATGGGGGATGAGGAGTTTGAAGCCAGCCAGAGAGACCTTCGGAAAATTTTGCGGCGTTCTTCTCGTTATGTAAAAAGCTATCGCTTTGTAGAAGCCTATGATGACATGGTCAATCAGACCAGCGGGGTGAGATTGGAAATGCGTTTTTTTTCCTCTGCGGTGAGCCAGGCCTTGGCAGGGTTGGGGGTGATTGCCGGTCCGGTCAGTGAAAATAAAGTGGCTGTGCTGATAAAAGAGAAAAGTTTTACTTCCGCTCCGGTCAATTCTTTTTGGGACATCTTTCCCATTTCAGAGACCCAGTTGACCAAAAACCTGATGGAGGAAGGAATAGAAGTGATAGGCCGAGAACAACTGCGCGAAATGGTTTCTGAAACAACCGTCCTTAAGGCCATCAGGGGCGATCTGAAATCTGCAAGGAGTATAGGGTTGAAAGCGGGTGCCGATATCGTTATCGTGGGTACGGCTGTATCCAGCCTGCGCGGGGAAAATGCGAAAGAGGGCACCAAAACCGTTCAAGCCAATATCAGTGTCAAGATGGTGTCGACTTTGGAGCCATCGTTGATCGCGGCCAAGGCAGAGTTTTCCACGATCAAGCATGCGCGGGCTTTGCAGGCGGAACTGGAAGCTTTTGACATTGCCAGTAAAAAGCTTGCGGATTTTCTTGTCCCTTCATTCCACCGTTATCGGGAAAAAGGAGCGGAGGCGCCGGTGAAGAGGGCTCCGGAAGCTCCGCCGTTATCTATGTCGGATATGTAAATATGAATCAGGAAAAAAATAAAAATCTGTTATTTATTTCCTTTGCGGTGATTCTGGGAATCTGCGTTGTGCTTTATTTTTCTCACCGCGTCGTGGCCCCCTTTTTTATCGCGTTTGCGCTGGCTTACCTGCTTGACCCTCTGGTAGACCGGCTGGTTTCTTTTAAGTTTTCAAGAACCCTGTCTGTTTTGGTTTTGATGCTGGCTTTTTTCTTTCTGATGTTGGGTGCTGGAGTTTTACTGGTACCAATTTTTAGTATACAGGCGGAAAATCTCGCAAAAAATATACCCACTTATATTGGAATCTTCCAGGAATGGTTTCGTCCGATCCTGGATATGATCAGCGGATTGGATCCTGCAAAGGTAGAAGAGTTTGTCAATGAAGGGCTGTCGCGTTTTGGGGAACTGCCAATGAAGGTCTTGCAGTTTTCCGGTAAATTTATCTGGGGGTCAATTTCCAGCCTGTTCAATATTATTCTGATGTTTGCCAATCTGGTCATCATTCCTGTGGTGATGTTTTATTTGCTGCGTGATTTTGACTTGATCAATGAAAAATTGTTGAAACTGGTGCCGCCCCGGTTTCAGGAAAAGACTAAAGACATTGTTCTGGAAATTGACCAGGTGCTCTCGCGTTTTGTGCGCGGGCAGTTGGTGGTCGCTGGTTTGATGGGAACAATGTATTCAATCGGTCTATTTTTGTGCGACACCCCGATGAGCCTGTCGCTGGGAATGATGGCAGGGCTGGTCAACCTGGTTCCTTATCTGGGGCTGGTTCTGGGTTTTGTACCCTCCGCGCTTTTGACTTATATGCACACTCAGGAGTGGATGCCGGTGCTGGCTGTCGCGGGCGTCTTCGGTGTGGTTCAAGCCCTGGAAGGCATGGTCATCACACCCCAGGTGGTGGGCGATAACATCGGGCTCCATCCGGTAGCCGTGATCCTTGCCGTTTTGCTAGGCGGAGAACTGTTTGGACTTGTGGGCATGATACTGGGTGTTCCTGGGGTCGCTGTCCTCAATGTCCTCATGTCGCGCGGTATAGTGCAATATAAATCCTCCTCGTTTTACCACTAGGCACCAGCGTGACGCTGGACCCAATAAGCAATAACTTTCTTTGGCTGGGAAATAGTGGTCTCGGCTGAGAAAAGCCAGCACCCTGCTAGTGTTGGGGGAGGTAATCGTATCGCATGTTGCGACGCTGGGGAATAAAACCGCTGTCGCTGATCAAGCGCTTGATTTCCTCTTCGTCCATACAATAGACGGTTCCTGCCGCGGCGACTACGTTTTCTTCCATCATGGTACTTCCCATATCGTTGGCTCCGTAGTAAAGCGACACCTGTCCGATTTTCGGACCCTGGGTCACCCATGACGATTGCAGGTTGTTGAAGTTGTCGAGGAATATCCGGCTGATGGCAAGGGTTTTTAAGTATTCAAATCCGGTCGCGGCGGTTTTTATTCCGCTGTCCCCTTGCAGTTGTGTGTTTCCCGGTTGAAAGCCCCAGGCGATGAATGCGGTGAAGCCTTGGGTTTTGTCCTGCAATTTTCTTAGCCGTTCAAGATGCTCGATGCGTTCTGCGAGCGTTTCGACATGGCCGAACATCATGGTCGCGGTGGTGGGGATGCCCATGCCGTGGGCGTGTTCCATAACCTCCAGCCATTCATCCGCCGTGCATTTTTTTGGACTGATGATTTGGCGTACGCGGTCAACGAGAATCTCCGCCCCGCCGCCGGGTATGGAGTCCAATCCCGCCTGTTTGAGCCGGGTGAGGGTTTCATCCAGGGAAAGTTTTGATATCCGACTGGTATGAATGATTTCCGATGGAGACAGAGCATGGAGATGAATGCCAAACCGTTGTTTGATTTTTTGAAACAGGCCTTCAAAATAACCGATTTTTAAATTCTGGTGATGTCCGCCTTGCAGGAGAATCTGGTTGCCACCGGCCGCTACGGTTTCCTCAATTTTTTGCGCGATGGTTTCAAAGGGCAGGACATAGGAATCCGTGTCCGACTCCTTACGGTAGAATGCGCAGAAAGAACAATCGGTAACGCAGACATTGGTGTAATTGATATTCCTGTCTACGATGTAGGTGATGGTTTTATCCGTCCTTTTTTTGCGGGTCAATCTGGAAGCGACGTTTCCGAGAAGCAGGATGTCCGTTGTAGAAAACAGTTCCAGTGTTTCCTCAGGCTGTATCCGCTGACCGGCAAGGGCTTTTTCGAGGATGGGTTCAATCATGATTCCGCTTTGGTATCGTACCGGATTTCAAGGTGGTTTCGGTCTGGATCCGTAAAATAAATGGATTCTCCTTCGCCTCGTACCACCGGGCCGTTGTCGATGTGCACATTTTTATTTTTAAGCTCATCAACGATCTTGATAAATTCATCGCGGCTGGTCGCAAAAGCGAAATGCATATAACCCTTATCGCTGAGTTGTTCCAGAGCCGGTTTCATTTCGAGGTCGGGAGTTTCAAACAGGGCAAGGTGGGCATTGCCAGTATCCAGCATGATATGCCTCAGTCCCTTGGAAAACCGGTGGCTGACGCTGAATCCGAGTACGTCTGTATAAAAACGTTCGGCGCGGTCCAAGTCGCTGACATTGAGGGCGATGTGGTGGATGCCTTTAAGGTGCATGGATGCCGTTAAAGGGTGCCGTCACCCGCTCCGAAAGAAGTGGTCGTCAGGCCGTCAATGCCCATGTCCTTCATTTCCTCTTCTTTGGTTATGAGAAAAATATGGTAACCAAATTTGCTTTTGATCGGGCCTTGCACTTCGCCTACCGGAGCCGCCATAGCGGCTTTTTCCAATTCGGGAGCGGCAGTATTATGCTCGAGAAACCCGAGGTCACCACCCTTATTGCGGGTTCCGCAGGCACTGTATTTTTTAGCCATTTTGGCAAACATTTTAAACAGCATCTCGCGGTCTTTATACTCATCCTCTTTGAGGTGATCAATAAGCACGTTGGCAAGCTCTTCGGTACTTAAAACAATGTGGCTGACTTGAATAGATCGTATCGACATATTGGCATCCCTGTCCGTAACGAACGTTGGCAAATGGGTTTATATAATATGAGGGCATTATACCCGCCACCAGCCGCAGAGGCAACCACTAGCTGCCGGGCAACGCCTGATGGTAACGAGCAATAGCTTTTCCAGCCGAGAAAACTCTTTGCTTGCCAACAAAAGTCATTGCTCACTGGCCCCCCGTCTAGTGGTGGAAAAATGTCTCGATGGTGTCAAGGAGAGCGGGTACGGTGTATTGTTCCGGCATGATTTCCACGTTTAATCCCGCATCTTTGGCGGTTTTTGCGGTGACAGGGCCGATGCAGGCGATCTTTGTTTTTTTGATTGCGGGGAGGAGTTTTTCGCCGGTTAATGCCAAAAAGTTTTTGACGGTGGAGGAGGAGGTGAAGGTGATGACATCAATGCTCCCTGCTTCGAGTCTTTTTGCCAATGCTTCCACTGGTGTGTCAGGCAGAATGGTCTGGTAAGCCGGGGCAATATCGACGATGGCTCCCATTTTCTGCAGTTGTTCGGGCAGTGTTTCGCGGGCGACGGTGGCGCGGGGTAAAAGAAACCGTTTGCCCTCTATGTTTTCCTTGCCGATGCTTTTGATCAGGGATTCGGCGACAAAATTTTCAGGCACCACGTCCACGCGGATTCCCAAGTCGCGAACGGCCTCGGCAGTTTTGGGTCCGATTGTGAAGACCCGCAGTCCTTTTAATTCACGGATGTCCTGATCGACAGCCTTGAGTCGTTCGGCAAAAAACCGTACGCCATTGACGCTGGTGAAAATCAGCCCCTGATATTGAGAGAGGTTGTTCAGCGCATTATCCAGGGGGGACCAGTCATCCGGGGCGATGGTCTCGATCACCGGGAAAAAGAAAGGCTCGGCACCCAGCTCCTGCAGTCGGTCGATCATGCCTTCGGCTTGGTCGCCTTTTCGCGTGACGACAACGGTTTTGCCGAACAGTGGCAGGTCCTCATACCATTCGATGACGGGTTTCAGGTTCACCACTTCTCCGATAATGGTCAAGGCTGGAGGCAAGATTTTATCCTCCGCCGAAATTTCCACAATGGTGCCGAGAGTGCCGGTCCAGGTTTTCTGCCGGGCTGTCGTGCCCCATTGCACAACGGCGATAGGGGTATCCGGACTTTTCCCGAAACTCATGAGTTTTTCGACAATCAAAGGCAGTTTGCGTGCTCCCATGAGAAAAACCAAAGTCCCGGACCGGGCGGCTATCTTTTCCCAATCGATATGAATGTCTCCCTGCTTTTTTTCGTTGCTCCCGGTAATGATAGAAAGGGTGGAAGAAAGATTGCGGTGCGTGAGGGGGATGCCAGCATATGCTGCAACGCCCGTTACCGAGGTCACGCCGGGAACAATGACAAATGCAATGCCTGCTGTCCGGACGGCCTGAATTTCTTCTCC
Organism: Nitrospinales bacterium; assembly: GCA_965249625.1. Lineage (GTDB taxonomy): Bacteria > Nitrospinota > Nitrospinia > Nitrospinales > VA-1 > LS-NOB. Next base: position 376,070 of record OZ252246.1, read on the forward strand.
TCCACGCCCAAAGATAAAAGGGTCCCCGCCTTTTAAGCGGATAACGGTTTTTCCTTCGCGGGCTTTGCTGACGAGCAGTTGATTGATCTGCTCCTGTTCCATTGAGGCAATGCCCTCTTTTTTTCCGACATAAATTATTTCCGCTGATTTTTGCGTGAAACGAATCATATCTGGATTGACCAAGTGGTCGTATAAGATGACATCGGCTTTTTGTAGCCACTGTTTTCCGTTCAAGGTCAACAGGCCGATATCGCCTGGCCCGGCACCGACTAGAATCACTCTTCCTTTATTTGAATTGGTCATAATTTAATAGTTAGTGGTTTTTTGGGCCGGTAAATTCCGGATGGTGGTTCACCTTTTCAGGCAGTGGTGAGAGCATGAACATGGTTGGCAATATCTGCGAAATCTTCGAGTGAAAGGGTTTCGCCTCTCCGGCTGAGATCAATGCCGGCCAATCGGACTTGCCCGTTTTCCTGGTTAAAAAGATGTTCCCAGTCTTTTAAATTATTTTTCAGCATTTTCCGTTTATGAAAAAATGCGGAGTTCACCAGCTTAAAAAATAGTTTTGGGTTTTCAACCTGCACCTTGGGTTGGGGCAGGGGCGTTAGACCGATGAGCGAAGAATCAATTTTTGGTTTCGGCGAAAACGCGGTGTTGGGAATTTCAAGCAAACGTTGAACCTCGCAATAATACTGTACAAAGACGGAGAGCGAGCCGTATTCCCGCTGACCGGGTTTGGCCGTCAACCGGTCCACCACTTCCTTTTGTAACATCAATGTCATGGAGCGGATTTGATTCCGGTAATGGATCAATTTTTTCATAATATGGGTGGCGGCGTAATAAGGAAGATTGGAAACGACTTTAAGTCCTCCTCCCAGAGAAGCGTAATCGAACTTTGCGGCATCGCCTTCAATCAGTTTAAAAGATGGGGTATCACCAAAACGGTTTTGCAGGTCTTTTGAAAGCCGGGGATCCAGTTCAATGGCGGTCAACGAATCGGCCTGATGGATCAGAAGTTGGGTGAGAACACCCTTTCCCGGTCCGATTTCAACCACCGGTTCGCCGGGCTGGATATGGGCCAACTGGATGATGTTCTGAGCGATGTTGAGGTCGATCAGGAAATTTTGTCCGAGTGGCCTCTTCTTCATTTCATGAAGAGTGTGGATTGCGACAACCGGCTTGCCGTCCTCAAAGCCATTTTAAGATTTTCGGGGCAGGCTCTGTCTCTTCCCGCAATGTCGAATGCGGTACCATGATCTACGGAGGTTCTCAATATGGGCAGGCCCAAGGTGATGTTCACTCCCTGTCCGGAGGAGTCCATCTTTACCGGGATCATTCCTTGATCGTGATACATGCAGACCACCGCGTCATATTTTTCGGAACCCGGCCTGCCGAACAGGGCATCGGCGGAGAAGGGGCCGCTGGCCTGGATACCTTCCGTCTGCACGGTTTTCAATGCGGGTAAAATGAAATCGGTTTCTTCCTGCCCGAAAATTCCCCCATCGCCACAATGCGGGTTGAGTCCTGTTACGGCAATATTGGGAACATCGGTCACATGCCGGGTCAGCCATTCATGGGTCAGACGAATGGTTTTGAGCACCCTTTCTTCGGTAATGAGAGGCTGGACCTGCCCCAACGGAACATGAGTGGTGACAAGCACGACTCTCAGGTTCTTGCCCGCCATCATAAGCGCGGCCTGTTCGGAATTTGTGAGATGAGCCAGTAGTTCGGTATGTCCGGGAAACGGATAGCCCGCAAGATGCAGGCTTTTTTTATTAATGGGTGCCGTTGTGATGGCTGAGACTTCGTCACGGAGTGCCAGATCTACAGCGGCTTTGATGGCCTCATAACTGGCCCGGCCTGCTTCGGTGCTGGATTTGCCTACAGGAATATTTTTGGGCACGTTCTTGAGATCGATGACATCAATGATGCAGGTCTGGTACCAGCCCTCTTCGGGTCGGTCAATAGGGTGCACCAGAATTTCCGGAGCATACTTTTTTGCGGTTTCCTGGAGCAGGCGCGCATCACCTATGACCACCGCTCGGGACTGCAGCGGTAAGGTGTCATCCTGAAAAGCTTTGACAATGACTTCGGGCCCGATCCCTGCCGGGTCTCCCATCGTTAAGGCGATAATAGGTGTGGAGTCCATAGTTATAGTGCTATTTCAGGAACGAAAATGCCACGGATTGGAGGAGAATCACTTCCTCAATTTATGGATTTTCCCCTTGGGTTTTTTTGACGACCCGGACGGCCTTGGACTGGCATCCAGGATTTTTTTATCTACGTTGTCTTCGTATTCTTTGAAGTTTTCTATAAATTGGTTTGCAAGTTCCTGGGCTTTTTCGTCGTAGGCTTCCGGGTTTTTCCAAGTGTTTCTAGGCTGAAGGATTTCATCCGGGACCGATTTAACCTTAAGCGGGACATGCAGGCCGAAAACCGGATCTTCCTGAGTTTTCACCTCATTCAACTGGCCTTCGAGAATAGCCTTGATCATGGCCCGGGTATATTTGATTTCTATCCGGTGTCCGACCCCATAAGGCCCACCCGTCCATCCGGTATTCACCAACCAACAGGACACGCCATGTTTGGCAATCCTTTCACCCAGCATATCTGCATAAACGGAAGGGTGCAGGGACATGAATGGAGCACCAAAACAGGTGCTGAAAATTGCTGTAGGTTCACGGCTCATGCCTTTTTCGGTGCCTGCCACTTTTGCGGTATAGCCTGAGATAAAATGATACATGGCCTGTTCCGGGGTGAGCTTGGAAACCGGAGGCATGACCCCATAAGCGTCACAGGTCAGCATGATCACGTTATTAGGGTGACCGCCCATACCACTGAGTACGGCATTATTAATATGGGTGATGGGGTAACTGGCGCGAGTATTCTCCGTGAGACTGGCATCATCAAGATTGAGCCGGCGCGTATCCTGATCCATAACCACATTTTCAAGCAGGGTGCCAAACCGGCGCGTACAGTCATAAATTTCAGGTTCAGATTTCTTGGACAGGCGAATCACCTTGGCGTAACAGCCGCCCTCAAAATTAAAAACGCCCCGGTCACTCCAGCCATGTTCGTCATCTCCGATTAGCTTGCGCAAAGGATCGGCAGAGAGGGTGGTTTTCCCAGTTCCTGAAAGCCCGAAAAATATGGCGGAATCGCCACTTTTGCTGATGTTCGCAGAACAATGCATGGATAACACGGACTGTTTTTGCGGCAGCAGGTAATTTAAAATAGAGAAAACGGATTTTTTAATTTCCCCGGCATAACTCGTTCCACCGATCAAAACCAACTGTTTGCCAAAATCAACGATAACGAAAACTTCTGAATTGGTGCCATCAATGGCGGGAACAGCTTTAAAACCGGGAACCTGAATGACGGTGAACGCTGGCTCATGAGTTTCCAGTTTAGCCATATCCCGAATTTGGATAAACATGTTTCTCGCGAACAGGCTGTGCCATGCTTGTTCGGTGATGACGCGAATATGGGTCTGGTGCTTGGGATCGGAACCAGCGCAACAATCCTGCACAAAAACTTCTTTTCCTTGAAGATAAGCCAGTACTCTGGAGTACAGGGCTTCAAATTCTTCCACCGTGAAAGGCCGGTTGACTTTCCCCCACCAGATGTTCTCCTGGCTGGAAGGCTCCTGAACAATAAACTTATCTTTGGGAGCGCGCCCGGTATGTTCCCCTGTGCTTACGCACACAGGTCCTAAATGGGAAAGATGTCCTTCTCCGTTATTGATGATGTGTTCGTAGAGCTGAGGAGTGGATAAATTCCAGTGAATTTTTTCCAGATTTTTTAAGCCATGCGTTTCCAACCCAACTTTATGTTTTAAAACTTTTTGCGGCATGGACGATATTCCTTTATGATATGAGGGGCATGGTTATAACCCTTTGAAAGGGTATGGGTTCCCTTGGCTATTAGCCTGGATGCGTTGAATAACTCGCTAATGATATATAAAAGTTTATCATACCAGAATGGGGAGCATCGCGAGATCTGGTTTAAGGGCGGAGTATTTCCTGCAAAGCCGGGTGGACACCCAAGGGCAAAATCCTCTTGCTCTGGTGTACTCGCGCATGATGATGGTTTCCCTGCTATTTTCACCGGAGCCCGAAAGAATGCTTGACCTGCCCCAGTCAGTTGTACCATTTTTCAAGTTAGAGTTTCCACTTTTTGACCCTTCCCCCCTAAAAAAATCGATTTTAACCGATTTCTAAACCTTAGGAACAGTACAGCTTTTAGGGAGGAGGTCAGTCAAAATCAGTCAGACTGGCTTGCTTTTCGGCGTGAGATTGAGGAAAATACCTGCAATGTCAATGAGTAGGGAGATTCAGATGCAAGAAGATTTCGCAAAAGCTTTCAAGGATATAGAGGACAGAGTTGGACTTCTCCGGAGGTTACTTTGACGTCGACCAGAGTATGAAGTCTGTTGAGTCTCTGGATGCGGAAACTGTCCGCTCCGGATTCTGGGATGATAACGAATCTGCTCAAAAAGTTCTGCAAAAAAGATCCAACCTGCAACGTTCGATAGAAATCTGGAAAAACCTGGAAAAAGAGAGAGAAGACTTGGGCGCGATGCTGGAGCTTTCTGCCGAAGAGGAAGACTCTTCCATGGATGAGGATATCCGGTCCTCTTTAACCCGGCTGGGCGAACAGGCGGCACAGGCAGAATTGAAGGCGATGCTTTCGGGTAAAACTGATTTTAACAACGCTTTCGTAGCTATCAATTCCGGGGCAGGCGGCACGGAGTCCCAGGACTGGGCGGAAATGTTGCTGCGAATGTACCTGCGCTGGGGAGATCGCAATGGTTATAAGACGGAAGTCCTCGATGCCCAGTATGGGGAAGAGGCGGGCATAAAAAGCGCGACAGTTTTATTTTCCGGCGATTATGCTTTTGGATATTTAAGAGCGGAAATTGGAGTTCACCGTCTGGTGCGCATTTCTCCCTACGATTCCAATAAAAGACGCCACACCTCGTTCGCGTCGGTTTTTGTTTATCCTGAAATTGATGATTCGATTGAAGTCGAAATCAAGGAAGAAGATTTGAAGATAGATGTCTATCGCGCCTCAGGACCAGGCGGGCAGGGGGTGAACACCACGGATTCGGCGGTGAGACTGACGCATGTGCCGACAGGTATTGTGGTGCAATGCCAAAATGAACGGTCGCAACATAAAAACAAGGCATCGGCCCTCAAGGTTCTGAAAGCCCGCCTTTATGAGGTGGAACAGGAAAAACTGGGTGAAGAAAAAAAGGAAATGGAGAAACAAAAAAAGAAGATTGAGTGGGGCAGTCAGATTCGCTCTTACGTCCTGCACCCTTACCAACTGGTCAAAGACCTGAGGACGAGTGTGGAAGCAGGCAATGTGGATGCAGTGCTGGATGGCGACCTGCAACCGTTTATCAATGCTTTTTTGCGTTTCGATAAAACCGGTGAGGAGGCAGGAAAGGAATGAAATCGGCAATCCAACCGGCCTTGATCAATGATCCGTTCGGCGACCCCGGACTGCTGGTACATTTTCTTTTGCAAAAGCGTGCGCTGTTGTTTGACCTGGGCGATTTGTCGGCTGTGTCGAATGGAACTCTTCTCAAGGTTTCCCATGTTTTTGTCAGCCATACCCATATTGACCATTTTATCGGTTTTGACCGATTGTTGAGAACGCTATTTGGCCACGAAAAAACGCTGACCATTTTCGGCCCGAAAAATATTATTCAAAACGTGAAAGGCAAGCTGGCCGGGTTCACCTGGAACCTGGTTGAACAGTATTCCGAATCGCTCACCATCGAAGTGGTTGAAGTGCAAGAGAGCGGTTTGCTGAAAGCCACCTTCCGGGCGATCGAACGGTTTCAACTTTGTGATGAAAGGAAAGAGCCTTTTGTAGATGGGTTGATCGTGGATGATTCTGTTTTCTCTGCGCGCGCGGCAATACTGGAGCATCGAGTGCCCTGTTTGGGGTTTGCGCTGGAAGAAAAACCGCACGTCAATATTGACAAAGACAAGTTGGAGTCCATGAAGGCCGAGCCCGGGCCCTGGTTGAATGAATTGAAGCAAAGCGTATTGAGGGATGATCCGGAATCCACACTCATAACGGTACCGTTTAAGGAGGGTTCCCGTATGGAAGACATTCCCTTGGGTCAGCTCAAGAGCGATCTGGTAGAGGTTTTTCCGGGGCAAAAAATTGGTTATGTGGTGGACACGGTTTTTAACGATCGCAATAGAGAGAAGATTGTGGAATTAGTAAAATCTGCTGATATCTTTTTCTGTGAATCCCCCTTTCTGGCCGATGAAGAAGAACGGGGGCAGGCGCGTTGTCATCTCACATCCCGTCAAGCGGGAACTCTGGCCAGGGAGGCGGGCGTTAAACAGCTTCAAGTTTTTCATTTTTCATCCCGGCATAAGGACTGCCGAGAACAGTTCTATAATGAGGCCCAGGAAGCTTTTCAAGGATAAGAGAAGCAGAGAATGAATACCAAGTAGCGAGAGGTCCTAAAATAAAGTAGAGCAGTGGCACAGGTGGCCAAAAAGGTTGAGGCAAGGACGGCCCCATAGATTTCTGCTGGCTGAGCCGATGGGCCAGATGATACAAGCTCCAGATGGAAAAAAACCGGCCAGGGCAAATGGAGACCTTTGCATAACCCCGGATTACCCCTGCGGGGCACGAAAGCTAAGGAAAAATATCACGTCTTCACGGGGCCTGTGCTGAGCTTGTCGAAGTATTCAGAATGACAGCGCAAGGCTGGTTTGTCATCCTTGAGGAACAACGTCAGTTTGTCATTCTGAGGAGCAACGTGACGAAGAATCTCTCCCTGAATGACAGAAAAGCGAGATTACCCCTTCGGGGCACGAGGGCTTGAGTTAAACATCACGTCTTCACTGCGTTCAGAATGACAAGAAACGCCGACGACTTGTCATCCTTTCGTTCAGAATGACAGCGCAGGGCCATTTTGTCATCCTCGAGGAGCCTAAGGCGACGAAGGATCTCGCTTTTCTGTTTTTTTCGACTTACGCAAGGCTCTCTCTGCAACACGCTGTCATCCAGACTGGTAAATATCATCAAAAATGAAATGAGAAGCAGGAGAATTAACGCAAGATGAGACTTTATGAGGAGCCGGATGAAAGTCGCTGGAAAAACCTTTGTAGGTTTGTTGGGCCAGGAGTTGGTATGAGTCAGGGGGAATGGAATGCGCAATTAGGACAACACAAACAGGATAAATCGGCCCTTTTTATTATTTCTCCTGCTCAGAAGGTGCTGGATGCTGGTATTCGGATTCGATGATGAATAGTGGCCGTTGCCGAGATTCTTCCAGATTTCTCCATATATATTCTCCGATCATGCCAAGAGCAAAAAAAACAATTCCAAATAACATGAGCATCATTGCCATGAGAGAGGACCACCCTGCCATAGTCACCCACCCCAATGTTTTGGCAACTACTACATAAACTGTACCCAACAAGCTCATAAAAAACAGGAATAAACCCATTAGGGAAAAAACTCTGATTGGAAATTTTGAGAAGGCCATGATTGAATCTAAAAAATAGTTGATCTTTTTAGCCAGGGTCCACCTGGACTTCCCAAATTTACGGTCCACACGAGTATAAGGTATTTCTGTTCTGCGAAACCCCGTCCAAAGGATAAGGCCCATCAGGGTAGTATTTTTCTCCTGCATATTGATCAGCACTTCCACGATCTTTCGATCTATCAATACGAAATCAAAACCCGTTTTAGGCATGTCCTTGGTGATTAGCAGGCGAAATATTCGGTAATACATGTTTGCAAAGAAAACTTTTATAAAATTGTCTTCACGTCGGGAGCGAACCGCTATCACAACTTTGCTACCTTCCTTCCATTTTAGAAACATTTCGGAAATGAGTTCAGGGGGGTCCTGGAGGTCTGCCGAAATAATAACCGCAGAATCACCAGTTGTTTTTGTCAAACCAGCCAGACAAGCAACAAAGGAACCAAAATTCCTGGAAAGCCTTACAGCGATGACGTTTTGGTTTTGTGCTGCAATTTTTAGAATGACTTCATGGGAGTTGTCTCCTGACCCATCGTCCACAAACACAATCTCCATGTCCATATCAGGGTTGGCCTCATTCACCCTGGCCAATTGGGAATGCAACATCTCCAAAGTTTCGCTGTTGTAATAAACCGGAATGACAACTGAAAGCTTACTTTTCTTCAAAATAATTCGTACCCGATATCTCTGATATTAATATTACCAATTAGAATGACCCTGCATTCAAGTGCTCTATGATTTTATCGCAAACATATTCGACATCACTTTTTGTCATTTGCGGGTGCAAAGGAAGACTGACAATCTCTTTTGCAAACTTTTCTGTTTGCGGAAAATCTTCAGGCCGGTGATTTATGTCCCTATATGCTTCCTGCGAGTATATCGGTAAGGGGTAATGTATTAGTGTCTCTATTTCATTTTGTTTCAAAAACTCCTGCAGACTTTCCCGATTCCGGGCTCTGACTACATAGAGGTGATATGCGTGACGATTACCAGCTTTCTCAAAGGGGACACCACAAACATCCGATAATCGTGAGTCATAAACTACCGCAAGATTTCGACGCCGTTCATTCCATGAATCGAGATACTTTAATTTAACCCGTAATACAGCCGCCTGTATCTCATCTAATCGACTGTTTATGCCGTGGACTTGATGATAATTGCGCTTTTTTTGCCCATAATTCCGAATTAGCAAGAGTCTCTCATAAACCTCAGGGTCGTCGGTAGTAACGGCTCCTCCATCGCCAAAACATCCCAGATTTTTAGTGGGATAAAAGCTGAAACAACCGGCACGTCCCAGAGAACCAGCCCGACTCCCTCTAAACTCAGCACCATGGGCCTGGCACGCATCTTCTATCACACATAAATCGTGGCGGCGGGCAACCTCATTGATGGCTTCCATGTCCACTATTTGTCCATAAAGGTGAACCGGAACAATAGAACGAGTCATCTTTGAAATAGCCGCGTCTAATTGCTTGGGGTCCATATGGTACGAGGAGTCAATATCTACAAATACCGGTTTCGCTCCTGCCATAATTATTCCGCAAACAGTGGGCACGGCGGTATTGGGAACAGTAATTACCTCGTCACCTTGTTCGATGCCCAGAGCCATTAGTGTTAGCGCTATAGCCTCGGTTCCCGAAGCGCAGCCTACCGCATATTGGGTGCCGCAAAAGGCTGCAAACTCCTTTTCAAATTCTTCCACCTCACGACCCAGAACATACCATCCACTATTGAGAACCCGTGCAATTGCTCCGTCAATCTCATCTTTAATTTCATGGTATTGTTCCAAAGGAGCGGAAAAGGATATGGGTGTGACTGAAGAGGTCATTGGCACCGGACTCCTTCTTTGGTGATTTCATATGTCCGCCCACAGGAACAATTGAATTTTTTATTGGAATCCTCCTCCAATTTATTTGTGCACTCACAAATATATCCATCAGGGCGGGCCGGGTTGCCCATGACCAGTTCATAATCACCGACATCACGTGTTACCACTGCACCCGCACCCACCATAGCAAAACATCCTATTTCGATTCCCGCGATCAAAACGCTTCCAGCGCCAATGCTGGCACCCTTTTTTATTCTTGTCTGCGGATGCTGTTGCAAATGCGCCTTGCTCCTTGGGTAGACATCATTGGTAAAAGAAACGTTGGGCCCAACAAACACATGATCCTCAATCGTCACGCCATCCCAGATATAGACCCCTGATTTTACCGTCACAAAATCACCCACCACCACGTCATTTTCGACAAAAACATGATCGCAGATATTGCACTCTTTTCCGATTTCAGCACCCTCAAGGATGTGCACAAAGGCCCAAACCCGGGTGTTTTCTCCGACTCGATTTGTGTCAACAATAGCGTTCGGATGGATAACTACATTAGGAGCAGACATTAGTATTACCAGTAATAATTTTTGTGGGCCCGATAATAATCGATGGTTTTTTGAACCCCTTCCCGAAGAGAAGTCTTTGGCTCCCAACCCACCAATTTCTTTATTTTGCTAATGTCAGAATAAAAATCACCCGGCTCTTGCAGTTTTCTTTCCTGGGAAAATTCTGCGAATTCCCATTTTCCGGATTGGGAAATTTCTACGATTAGCTCTGCGGCTTCAAGGAAACAGGCGGGTTTGTCCCACCCAACATTCATAATTTCACCTTCTGCCGCCTCATTCATTCCGCTCATTAAAATAGCTTCTACGCAGTCATCTACAAATAAAAAATCTCTAAGGATTTTGCCATCACCGAAAACTTTGATGGTTTCGTCATCAATGGCTTGACGGATGAACCAGTTGAGCACCCCAAAACGCGAATGCTGCATTTGGGACCGCGGTCCATATATATTGGTCAACCGCAACATAACGGAGCGAACCCCGTGTATGTCATGATAGACCTTCATAATTTTCTCTGCGGCCAGGTTAGATATTTCATAAATACCCAAAGGGCTGGTTGGAGCGTTTTCGTCAATAGGAAGCCGGGTCGCGGGTCCATACTGACCTCGGGTTCCGGTCTTGATCACTTTAGCTTGCGGATTAAATTTTTTGCAAGCTTCCATGAGGATGGCCGTTCCTTTGATATTGTAATCAATATCAGGGAAGGGATTACTCAGGCTCATGACATGGCATACCTGGCCAGCGCAATGGAAAATATAATCCTTGTCAAGTACCAGGCAGTTTACAGAATTAGCATCTGTAATATTTGAGTAGTTTACTGTAACGCGGTCCCTGATTGATTCAATATTAAACAGATTGCCGCCATAGCCAGGGATCATGGCATCAGCCAAGGTCACATGAGCCCCGATTTCAGCCAACCGAATGGCCAGGCTGCTTCCAATAAAACCCAAGCCACCAGTTATCAAAATATTTTTATTCTTGTAGGTATTGCTGGTCATCGGTCAGGCAATAAATCCTCGATCATTGGAAGCGGAAAAAATTTTCAGGAGAACAAGTGATGCCTTGTCTGGCAGAGAAAAAGCGGGAGCCGGGAAGCACGCGCTCAAGCAGCAATTCTTTCTTAACAAGAAGCACTGATGAGAGCTTCATAGTCCGGTTATAACCTGATAATCCTGGCTGGTCAACCCTTGTGGCGCAGGTTCTAGTGCCAGCTTATAGTTTGGATGGGAATTACCAACCCTGCTGGAACCAAAAACAGTGGCTTTGCCTTTGTTACGGTGTGGAAGCAAATATTTCCATACCTGGGGCAGAATTGATACAATCCATCAGGCGTGGGCCTCCGCCAGGGAGAGCTTTGCGTAAGTCGAAAAAAAACAGAAAAGCGAGATTACCCCTTCGGGGCACGAAGGCTAAGGAAGAGGATATCACGTCTACACTGCGTTCAGAATGACAATACAAAGCCGGCTTGTCATTCTGAGGAACAGGGTATTTTGTCATCCTTGAGGAGCCGAAGGCGACGAAGGATCTCGCCTTGCGTAACCCCGAGATTCTTCACTTCGTTCAGAATGACAGCACAAGGCTGGTTTGTCATTCTGAGGAACAACGCCAGTTTGTCATTCTGAGGAACAACGTGACGAAGAATCCCTCCCGGAATGACAGAAAAGCGAGATTACCCCTTCGGGGCACGAAGGCTAAGGAAGAGGATATCACGTCTACACTGCGTTCAGAATGACAATGCGGAGCCTGTGCTGAGCGAAGCCGAAGCATTCAGAATGACAAGAAACGCCGGCTTGTCATTCTGGGGAACAAGGTATTTTGTCATCCTTGAGGAGCCGAAGGCCTGGCACGTCCCTTTAGGGAGACGAAGGATCCCTCCCGGAATGACAGAGAAACGAGATTACCCCTTCGGGGCACGAAAGCTAAGGAAAAATATCACGTCTTCACGGAGCCTGTGCTGAGCTTGTCGAAGCATTCAGAATGACAATACAAAGCCAGTTTGTCATTCTGGGGAACAAGGTATTTTGTCATCCTCGAGGAGCCGAAGGCGACGAAGGATCTCGCCTTGCGTAACCCCGAGATTCTTCACTTCGTTCAGAATGACAGCACAAGGCTGGTTTGTCATTCTGAGGAACAACGTGACGAAGAATCTCTCCCTGAATGACAGAAAAGCGAGATTACCCCTTCGGGGCACGAAAGCTAAGGAAGAGGATATCACGTCTACACTGCGTTCAGAATGACAATACAAAGCCGGCTTGTCATTCTGAGGAACAGGGTATTTTGTCATCCTTGAGGAGCCGAAGGCGACGAAGGATCTCGCCTTGCGTAACCCCGAGATTCTTCACTTCGTTCAGAATGACAGCACAAGGCTGGTTTGTCATTCTGAGGAACAACGCCAGTTTGTCATTCTGAGGAACAACGTGACGAAGAATCCCTCCCGGAATGACAGAAAAGCGAGATTACCCCTTCGGGGCACGAAAGTTAAGGAAGAGGATATCACGTCTACACTTCGTTCAGAATGACAATGCGGAGCCTGTGCTGAGCGAAGCCGAAGCATTCAGAATGACAAGAAACGTCGGCTTGTCATCCTCGAGGAGCCGAAGGCGACGAAGGATCTCGCCTTGCACTAACCTGAGATTCTTATTGATCCTCCCCTCTCATGAGAGACCTTTGCATAAGAGGGTATTTCAGTAATTTTTATTAAACGGTGTTGAAGTTGAGAGTGAAACGCTATTGTTTGAGTAATCTTCTTTGAGGCATATAGTTTTTATTGCTATTCGCTTTGCCGTTTTCCATGTTCCCCCGGCGCTTTCCTCTCTCAAGCCAGAGTTTCCCGTGTTCGCGCTAAAACAAGACATTGTTTTATATTCATGGCCATGCAAACCAGGGTGATTTGAACCGCTGTCCGCGTCAACCCGATATAGCGTGCCCTGCGCAACCGGTAATGGTTCTTAAGGATACCGAAGACATGTTCTACGGGAGCGCGTAATTTAGTCATGCGTTTGTTGAATGCGGTCTGAGCAGGTTTCAGGGGATGATACTGATTGGGCCGATGCATGATGCCAACAAAAATACCGCGTTCCTGAAGTTCCTTGCGCCGGGAGTGTTTGTCATAAGCCTTGTCCGCGTAAACCGCTTTCTCATCACCCATCACCAGGTCATCGGCCGGTGTCGTGTCATTGACATTGGCCGGGGTGATGATCACACGGCGAACCAATCCAGACTTCCGATCTACTGCCGTATGCATCTTGTAACCGCAGACATTGTCTTTTTTGCGGGAACCATAAGTCCCCGCCTCAGGGTCTACCGCTTTTTTCGGACTGGAAGAGCGAACAAACGATGCGTCCAGCATCGTTCCCTGTTTGATCACAAAGCCCTGCGATTCAAACTGGGTATTTAACGAGGACAATAACTTGTCGTAACGGTCTCCCAGTTGAGAACGAAACCGGCTGATCGTCGAATGATCGGGAACCGCATCGGACAAACTCAAACCCGCAAAACGGCGAAAGCTGATCCGGTCCGACAACGCTTCTTCCATGCCAGGATCGGAAAGGTTGTACCATTGTTGCAGCAAAAGGGTTTTGAATAAAAGAACCAGCGGATAAGACGGGCGGCCCGTATTGCAGCTATAAATCCCTGACAACTCCTTTTCCAGAAGGCTGAAGTCCAAAACCTTATCCACTTCTGAAAGAAAATTCGTTGCCCCGTTCACCAAATCATCCGCGAAGCTTAACTGACCCAGTTGCTTTTGCATTCCCATTCCTCCAGCAATCGTTAAAAAAATACCTCAACGCATTATAACCTGTCTCCAAATGCTATACTTATGCAAAGGTCTCCTCTCATGAGGGGAGGTCTGGAGGGGTATTGAGGGAGTTTGTTTTATGAACGATAAAGTGCTTATTATTTTTATTTTTGGTTTGCTGGGGATCGGTTTCGCTTCGGTACTTTTCATTGCCGTGCCCTGGTTACTCAACTACGCCCTGCCGAACTGGAAGGACTCACTCCTGGATAGCGGGATAGTGATGATCGCTATCGGTCTTTTTGTCTATGGGTTTTACATGAACACCAGAATGCACTGAATAAACAGGACTCCTTTTATGGACGAGAAAAAACTGGTACTCATCCTTGCCGGTATCCTGATCGCAGGCTTTTTTTCCATGTTCATTCTTATCGTTCCATGGATGAACTGGGGACGCCAGCCGGACTGGGAAGCGGTGGCCCTCGACAACCTTCTGATGGGCCTGGTGGGTGCCGCTATTGTTTATGGAATTTATATAGGATCGAAAACCATGTAGCGAAATGCCCGGCAGGGTCCGGTTTGTCATTCTGAGGAACAACGTGACGAAGAATCTCTCTCTGAATGACAGAAAAGCGAGATTCTTCACTGCGTTCAGAATGACAATACAAAGCCGGTTTGTCATTCTGGGGAACAAGGTATTTTGTCATCCTCGAGGAGCCGAAGGCGACGAAGGATCTCGCCTTGCGTAACCCCGAGATTCTTCACTTCGTTCAGAATGACAGCACAAGGCTGGTTTGTCATTCTGAGGAACAACGCCAGTTTGTCATTCTGAGGAACAACGTGACGAAGAATCTCTCCTGGAATGACAAGAAAAGCGAGATTACCCCTTCGGGGCACGAAGGTTAAGGAAGAGGATATCACGTCTACACTGCGTTCAGAATGACAAGAAACGCCGGTTTGTCATTCTGAGGAACAAGGTATTTTGTCATCCTTGAGGAGCCTAAGGCGACGAAGGATCCCTCCCGGAATGACAGAAAAGCGAGATTCTTCATTGCATTCAGAATGACAAGAAACGCTGGCTTGTCATCCTTTCATTCAGAATGACAGCGCAAGGCTGGTTTGTCATTCTAAGGAACAACGCCAGTTTGTCATTCTGAGGAACAACGTGACGAAGAATCTCTCCTGGAATGACAAGAAAAGCGAGATTACCCCTTCGGGGCACGAAAGCTAAGGAAAAATATCACGTCTTCACTGCGTTCAGAATGACAAGAAACGCCGGTTTGTCATCCTGAGGAACAAGGTATTTTGTCATCCTTGAAGAGCCGAAGGCGACGAAGGATCTCTCCCTGAATGACAGAAAAGCGAGATTACCCCTTCGGGGCACGAAGGCTAAGGAAGAGGATATCACGTCTACACTGCGTTCAGAATGACAATACAAAGCTGGCTTGTCATTCTGAGGAACAAGGTATTTTGTCATCCTCGAGGAGCCTAAGGCGACGAAGGATCCCTCCTACGAATGACAGAAAAGCGAGATTCTTCACTCTGCGTTCAGAATGACAAAGCGGGGCCATTTTGTCATCCTCGAGGAGCCTGTGCTGAGCGAAGCCACACCACACCTTGTCAAGCCCGTTTGACCCTGAACAGGACTAAAGAAAAAATTCCCAGGCTGATCAAGGTTCCCAGACAACCTAATAATACTTCCCCAATATAAAACGTCACACCAAGATTAAAGATCAGTACGCCAAAAAACAATCCGGGACCCAGTAAAGCCTGAGCCGGAAGCTGGTGTTGGGGATGGAAAGGAATTTTTGCATCCAGACAACGGTTCAGGACGGCAAAACAAGACAGTGCTACACCTGCCACAAAAAACCAGCCCGCGAAATTAGTCAGAGGAATGTGGAAATATTCGCCTTCTTCCCGGTAAAAATATATTTTCCCAAGAAACCAGCGATCTCCTAAAAAGGCGGCCGGATCAATAATAACATCCATCAGCATGCACAGGATGGCGGCCGAGACAATGACCCTGACGGAATGTTTGAGAGGCTCTATATCTCCCAGACGGATATTCCACCCCTTTTTTACAAGAGGGGCCCAGAGCAGAAGGCTCACGCTGTAACTGACATAGATCAGAAACGAGAACGAAAGCGAACCCATGAACGGCACATTGCTGATCCACAATTCCTGATCGCGAGTGGTCTCAATATAGGTGTAATGTCCAAATGGAAACCCGTTTCGGGTCGAGGAGTATTCTGAGAGAAAAGCCACCAGACAGGCCAATACCGTAAAACAAAGAGACCGGAGCACACCCATATTGAGGATGGCAATGGTGAGGTAAAACGCGAGGAAAACGAAGACGTAGGGCCTCAGGACAACCGTGTCCCATAAAAGAGAAAGTGTTTCCATAGGCTCAGCCAGGGTTCTCCTTAAACCAGCGCACCGCCTGATCCAGGGCGTTTTCGACCGGATTTTGCGGCAGGCCCAGTTCGCGGACCGCTTTTGAGGCATCGAAATACATGAAATATTTTGCCATTTTCACCCCGGCAAGAGGAACCGCAGGCGGTTGGCGGGTGATAAAGTCGGACATCCATTCACAAGCCAGTCCAGCGGAATAGGCGGCCCAGTAGGGCATTTTTATGCTCGGCGCTTTGAGTCCGGTTAAAGTTTCCAGGGCCGTAAAAATTTCTTTCAGGGACATGTTTTTGTTGCCGAGGATATACCGTTCACCGGGTCGGCCTTTCTCTTCCGCCAGAATGTGCCCGCGGGCGCAATCGGCAACGTCGATCAGGTTGAGTCCGGTATCGATATAGGCAGGCATCCTGCGGTTTATAAAATCAAGAATTATTTTTCCTGTCGGCGTGGGTTTGATATCCCGGGGTCCAACCGGCGTGCTTGGGTTGACAATGACTATTGAAAGCCCGCGGCCAAACAATTCATGAGCCACCTGCTCCGCTTGATATTTTGACACTTTATAGTCATTGCACAGGGTTGCGGTGTTCATGGGCTGGTCTTCGTTGGCGGGCCTTCCATCCATGGAAAGACCAATGCAGCCGACAGTGCTGGTGTAGACGACTTTTTCGACTCCCATCTCCAGAGCCGATTCGAGAATGTTCCGGGTTCCCTGGACATTGATGTCATAGATCAGTTTTTTGTCCCGGCTCCAAAGGCTGTAATACGCTGCCGTGTGGTAGAGGGTGCTGCATCCGGCCAGAGCGGACTTTAAAGATTTCCGATCCCTGAGGTCTCCATGCGCCACCTCGCAATCGAGGTCATCAATATTGCGCATGTCGGTGTTTTTGCGGGCCAGGAGTTTAAGGGTCCGCCCGTCTTTCAACAATTCGCGGGCGAGTGCAGAACCCAGAAACCCGGTGGCTCCTGTAACCAGAGTGGTCATATCGTTTCATCAGCTATGGATTCAAAACAGAGACTACCCCTGCGTTCAGAATGACAAGAAAAGCGAGATTACCCCTTCGGGGCACGAAAGCTAAGGAAGAGGATATCACGTCTACACTGCATTCAGAATGACAATGCAATCGTTCAGAATGACAAGAAACGCCGGCTTGTCATCCTTGAGGAGCCGAAGGCGACGAAGGATCTCGCCTTGCGTAACCCCGAGATTACCCCTTGGCGACTACATCGGGAACCGGCCTCCCGTTCAGGGTAAAAGGTTCTTCTCTTTCTTCAGCAGACAGCACGGACGCCGGGAGGAGGAACGATAAAAATAATAAAAGATATTTGAGCCTCATGAGGCTTCAACCGGATGAGTCTGAGGCAGGGAGATCAGGAAAACACTTTCCACATGATAGCTACGTTCATAGCAAGGTTAAAAGCAAGCATCCATTGCATCAGGCGCTGGCCTGATTTTAATTCGGATATCGCGGTTCTTAATTCAGAGATATCCTGCTTTAATTCCGTTTTTAATTCGGAGATATTGCGCTGGTAATCCGCTATCGCCTGCGCCGCCGCCCTTGCTTTATCCTCATCCGCTCCAGCAGAACGAAACGCATCGTAGACTTCAGAAATCATTGTGGTCATATACTGTCCTTTGTGACCCCTTCGTTAAATTATAGGGAGGAGTTACCTACGGTCATAATAGCATAGTTTTTCACGATGACAAGAAACGCCGACTTGTCATCCTTTCGTTCAGAATGACAGCGCAAGGCCGGCTTGTCATTCTGAGGAACAACGTGACGAAGAATCTCTCCCTGAATAACAGAAAAACGAGATTACCCCTTCGGGGGCACGAAAGCTAAGGAAGAGGATATCACGTCTTCACGGAGCCTGTGCTGAGCTTGCCGAAGCATTCAGAATGACAAGAAACGCCGGCTTGTCATTCTGAGGAACAGGGTATTTTGTCATCCTTGAGGAGCCGAAGGCGACGAAGGATCTCGCCTTGCGTAACCCCGAGATTACCCCTTGGCAACTACATCGGGAACCGGCCTCCCGTTCAGGGTAAAAGGTTCTTCTCTTTCTTCAGCAGACAGCACGGACACCGGGAGGAGGAACGATAAAAATAATAAAAGATATTTGAGCTTCATAAGGCTTCAACCGGATGAGTCTGAGGCGGGGAGATCAGGAAAACACTTTCCACATGATAGCTACGGTTATAGCAAGGTCAAAAGTCAGCATCCATTGCATCAGGCGATGGCTTGATTTTAATTCGGATACCTCGTCCTTTAATTCGTATATCTCGTCCTTTAATTCGGAGATATCCTGCTTTAACTCCGTTCTTAGATCAGAGATATCCTGCTTTAATTCCGTTTTTAATTCGGAGATATCCTGTTTTAACTCCGCTCTTAGCTCAGAGATATCCTGCTTTAATTCCGTTTTCAGTTCGGAGATATCCTGCTTTAATTCCGTTTTCAGTTCGGAGATATTGCGCTGGTAATCCGCTATCGCCTGCGCCGCCGCCCTTGCTTTATCCTCATCCGCTCCAGCAGAACGAAACGCATCGTAGACTTCAGAAATCATTGTGGTCATATACTGTCCTTTGTGACCCCTTCGTTAAATTATAGGGAGGAGTTACCTACGGTCATAATAGCATAGTTTTTCACGATGACAAGAAACGCCGACTTGTCATCCTTTCGTTCAGAATGACAGCGCAAGGCCGGCTTGTCATTCTGAGGAACAACGTGACGAAGAATCTCTCCCTGAATAACAGAAAAACAGAGATTCTTCACTGCGTTCAGAATGACAATACGGAGCCTGTGCTGAGCGAAGCCGAAGCATTCAGAATGACAAGACACTTCGCTCAGAATGACAAGAAACGCCGCACCGCGGCCCGCGATGACGAGCTATGCAGGGGTTAATTGAGTTGGTATAAAAAGGGGATTGCAATTATTGAGGCAAAAAACCCCCGGCCCGAAGGCCGGGGGTGAAGAGACAAACAACAAACCTAGAACTTCACGTCAAGCTGAACATACACCCACTCGGCACCATTATCACCCTCGTGATTCTTCACCGTATGGAACAGGTCATCCGCGTCGAAGTAAGAGTAACCGGCGGAAATCACGGTGTTGGCGTTGTATTTGTGGATGAGGGCGAGATCCAGTTCCGTACCCAGATCATCGTCCGCATTGTTTGCCGGGTCAGCTTCCACACCGAACCAGTGGTAGGCGGCTTTAACGGTCCAGCCCGGCATGGGCTGAAGAGAACCCTTGATTGCGAAGTCGGTCAGACCCAGACCTTTGGTTGCGTGATTGACGGAGTCCAGGAACAGGTCCATATGACCGTAGAACTTATGGCCGGTATCAAACAGGGTGTTGAAGGTTCCCCACTCGTCCTCAGTCTCAGCTCCGTCAGTCTCATCGGTACCGGAAAGCTGGTCGTACCAGATGGTCAGGCTCGGTTTCATCATGACGTTGTTGAACTTTTTGCCAACGCGCACGCCGAACATATACGCGTCACGGTCGACATCTCCGTCAGCGAACGTGGAGCGAGTATTGGTTGTACTACCAGCGTCAGCATTTGCATCACCAAACTGGTGGTAATACTCGCCCCGGTAGTTGATGCCGAAGAGCTGGCCCGCCTGGCGAAAACCAACGGTGTAAATGTTATTCTCTAGATCCCCTGGCCGTTCATCCTGGGTGCCGACAAAGTAAAGGGAGAGCCCCCCGCCCAGAACGCCCTGGAAGTTGGCGTGCAGCAAATGCACGTCATAATCGTCATCAGTACCAGCTTTGCCGAGAGTACCAGCTTTGGCGAGCATGTAAACATAACTCAAGGTATGGTTGCCGCCCTTATGGGTCAGGCGAATGGCATCATGCGTCTGCGCGCCAGTGGTCCAGCCGGTGTGGCCGAACAGGCGGTGACCGTCCATAACAACTTCCTGCCGGCCCAGCTTCAAATCTGCAGGCAGGGTGGCGAAGCTTTTCAGGGTGAAATACGCCTGATGAATCCCCACGCTTCCGTCCGTGTCGTTAGCGGCGAGAGAATCTCCATTAGAACCCCAAGTCCTCGCGCTTTGCATCTGGATGAAAGCACTGGTGCTGTCGTTGATATTGACGTTGGCGTTCAGGCGCATCCGCGTAGCGGTAAGATCATTTCCAGCTAGCGAGTCATCGAAAGCCCCTGGATCCTTGTGCTCCCGGAATTCATAGCGGGTGCGAAGCTGGCCGCTAAAGCTTACGTCAGCGGCTCGCGCGATTTCGGTCGCCGCAAAAAAAGCCACGACCGAGATAGCAACTGTTGTTAGAAAATTCTTTTTCATGCTTGTCTCCTCCAAGTTTTATTTTTGTTGATGACTAACTACTTCGACAAACCGTCCATATCTTTCAGCAAACTTCTGACTGAAGCTTTGTGTGTAAATCAAAATCCGATTGAAAACATTAGAAAACCACGTACAAATCTTGGGTAAGGTAGCACCAAGGAAACTAAAAATCAAGAGTTATTTGGCATTTTTGCCGAATTTCCCCCAGTTTCTGGTTTCCGGGCGTTCCTGGCCATCATTGTTCAGAATGACAAGAAAAGCGAGATGCTTCACGGAGCCTGTGCTGAGCTTGTCGAAGTATTCAGAATGACAAAGCGGGGCCATTTTGTCATCCTTTTTGTCATCCTTGAGGAACAAGGTATTTTGTCATTCTGAGGAGCAACGTGACGAAGAATCTCGCCTTGCGTAACCCCGAGATTCTTCATTGCATTCAGAATGACAAGAAACGCCATTTTGTCATCCTTTTTGTCATCCTTGAGGAGCCGAAGGCGACGAAGGATCTCTCCCTGAATGACAGAAAAGCGAGATTACCCCTTCGGGGCACGAAGGCTAAGGAAGAGGATATCACGTCTACACTTCGTTCAGAATGACAAGACACTGAAACAGAGATTCTTCACTTCGTTCAGAATGACAAGAAACGTCGGCTTGTCATCCTTTCGTTCAGAATGACAGCGCAAGGCTGGTTTGTCATTCTGAGGAACAGGGTATTTTGTCATCCTGAGGAACAACGCCGGCTTGTCATTCTGAGGAGCAACGTGACGAAGAATCTCTCCCTGAATGACAGAAAAGCGAGATTACCCCTTCGGGGCACGAAAGCTAAGGAAAAATATCACGTCTTCACGGAGCCTGTGCTGAGCTTGTCGAAGTATTCAGAATGACAGCGCAAGGCCGGCTTGTCATCCTTGAGGAGCCGAAGGCGACGAAGGATCTCTCTCTGAATGACAGAAAAGCGAGATTCTTCACTTCGTTCAGAATGACAAGACACTGAAACAGAGATTCTTCACTTCGTTCAGAATGACAAGAAACGCCAGCTTGTCATCCTTTCGTTCAGAATGACAGCGCAAGGCTATTTTGTCATTCTGAGGAACAACGTGACGAAGAATCTCTCTCTGAATGACAGAAAAGCGAGATTCTTCACTTCGTTCAGAATGACAATGCAATCGTTCAGAATGACAAGAAACGCCAGTTTGTCATCCTTTCGTTCAGAATGACAATGCAGGGCCATTTTGTCATCCTTGAGGAGCCGAAGGCGACGAAGGATCTCTCTCTGAATGACAGAAAAGCGAGATTCTTCACTGCGTTCAGAATGACAAGACACTGAAACAGAGATTCTTCACTTCGTTCAGAATGACAAGAAACGCCGGCTTGTCATCCTTTCGTTCAGATCGTTCAGAATGACAATGCAAAGCCGGTTTGTCATTCTGAGGAACAACGTGACGAAGACGTGATATTTTTCCTTAGCTTTCGTGCCCCGAAGGGGTAATCTCGGGGTTATGCAAAGGTCTCCTTCACTCGGCGGACCACTCGTAAGTGGATAGCGTACTGAACACGCTGCTGGTCAAAATGTTCTTATCGACCCGGAGTATATAAACCCCGGCTCCGCTCCCTTTTTTATGGGGAATCACCCGGTAAGCCGCCAGAAAACCCTTTTGTTTGCTGGACTCAAAGGCTTTTTCAAAGCCTTCTCCGGTCAGCCGCAGCAGGGCCAGGCCTGAATTTTCCACGATCACCAGCCGGTCTAAAAACCCTCCGCCCAGGGTCTGGTTCATGGGCAGCAAAAGGTAGCGGCTGCCGCCCATTTTTACAAATTCCAGCCGACCTTTAAAACGTACCGGTTCACCCTGACGGATCAGGCCGGCGATTTCCTCTTTGACTCCGACCTCGATCAGGCGCGGATCATGACCGTAGTAATCATCTGACTTTACTACCAGCCGCCCGTTGGCGGCATACACTCTTAAATGATAATTATTATCAAGCACGATGGTTTCCGCCGTCCCGTTACGGTTCAGGTCTTCTTGCGTCAGTCCATACAGTATGAAGTGTGTTCCATACATGTCGGGGATGTTCAGCTCGGGCCCTTGCCGGTATTTTCCGTTTTTGAACAACACTTTTTTGATCGGCCCGTGGAATGGATTTTGAAATCCGGGACTTTGCGACATCAGTATGGGCCGCTTCCCCATAGGCCGGATGATACGAAAATAGAGGTTGGCTTCTTTCCATATGTAATGAAAACCTTTTCGTTTTGGTTTGGTTTCCAAGGCGAAAGATTCCAGTCTGTCGCCGACCTGGTTGGTGACAAAAATTTCAGCCCGGCCATTGCCGTTGATGTCTGCCACATCGACCCCGAGAAAATGGTTGGCGATTTTGCTGGTCTTGATCTGGGCGATTCTGCTTAAACGGCCTTTTTTGTTCTCAAAGATCATCACCCGGTAGCGGTCGATGAGCACGAACTCGTTCCTGCCATCGCCGTTCAAATCGCCGACATCGAAGTCGACCATCTCATAATGAAACTCCTGTTTGGAGACAAACTTGAACAAATCACTTTTGTGCTTGAAGCTGGTTTGCGTTCCGCGTTCCCGCTCCCTCGGGGCATCCGGGGTTGGCAGACCTTCGGACAGGATGTCGGCCTGTTTTTTAAGGGAGCCGTCAACCGCTGATAGCAGCTTGTAGTTCAGTGCCATTTTCCCTTTCACAGAGCGAACGCTGGGAACCAGGATGAAGTCGGCCTCGGCCTTGCGATGCAGTTTTTTCAGGTTCCTGGATTGCAGGGCCGTCTTGATGTTGAGTTTTTCCTCGGCCATCCACAATCCGAGGTCGAATGAAGGGACTTCAAACCCAGGGTGCCGGTTTAAGCGGGACTCGAGGTTGTAACGCAGGCGGTCGGCATTGACTTTCTTTTTGGTTTTGATTTGCGGCGGCGCAACCAGGAATGAAAGTTTTTGGAACGGACTTCTCACTCCGTCGCCTTCTTTGGGAAGCGCTGTCGGGTTCAGAGCACGGGCTCTGGAAAAATTTTTTCTCACTTCCAGCACTTCGACTTCGCCGAGATCGGTTTCCTTCCTGCCGATTTTTTTCCTGGTCACGGGATGGAACAGTTCCCGGCCATAGCGGATGAGTTTTAACCGGTCACCGGGTTCCACCGGCATCCCCTGCCTGAGGTCGAGAGTCAGGCCGGAACCTTCCACCTCGATCACATAGCCTTCAAGAGGCGGGAACAGCGACTCGATCTGACTGACCATCCGGTCGAGAGACGCGCTCGACTGAGCCCCCGCGTTGACCGGCACGATCAGGACCAGGGCCATGAGAAAGGAGAGTTTTGCGCAAGCCGTCGTTGCGGGGAGCCAACGGCGGCGAAGGCGTGATATTTTTCCTAAACCTTCGCACCATGAAAGGATCAATTTACAAAAAACCTGGATGCACCCCTCGCGGGGCATGAGTTAAGGCCGGACGCTGCAAGCGAGATTCTTCACTTCGTTCAGAATGACAAGAAAAGCGAGATTCTTCACTTCGTTCAGAATGACAAGAAAAGCGAGATTCTTCACTTCGTTTAGAATGACAGAGCAGGGCCAGTTTGTCATCCTTTCGTTCAGAATGACAGCGCGGGGCTGGTTTGTCATTCTGAGGAACAACGTCAGTTTGTCATTCTGAGGAACAACGTGACGAAGAATCTCTCCCTGAATGACAGAAAAGCGAGATTACCCCTTCGGGGCATGAAGTTTAATGAAGAGGATATCACATACCCCTTCGGGGCACGAAGGCTAAGGAAAAATATCACGTCTTCACGGAGCCTGTGCTGAGCTTGTCGAAGCATTCAGAATGACAGAGCGGGGCCATTTTGTCATCCTCAAGGAACCGAAGGCGACGAAGGATCTCTCCCTGAATGACAGAAAAGCGAGATTCTTCACTACGTTCAGAATGACAGAGCAAGGCTGGTTTGTCATTCTGAGGAACAGGGTATTTTGCCATTCTGAGGAACAACGCCAGTTTGTCATTCTGAGGAACAACGTGACGAAGAATCTCTCCCTGAATGACAGAGAAACGAGATTACCCCTTCGGGGCACGAAGGCTAAGGAAGAGGATATCACGTCTACACTGCGTTCAGAATGACAGCGCAACAGAGATTCTTCACTGCGTTCAGAATGACAGTGCAGGGGTAATCTTTGTCTCATTGGAAAAACCTTAAAAATAGCATTGCGCAAAAATTTCATGGCACCGGTTTATTCCAGCAGTTGGACGGTCACTTCCTGGCCTTGTTGAATCTCTTCGGCTTCCAGCGGAAAGATCAGCAGGCCATTAGCGTTAGCGGCAGATTTCAAAATTCCTGAACCTTGTTCTCCCGCCGGGGTGACGGTGTATTTGCCATCGGCCCAAGACACAATGGAACTGAGAAAATGCAGTCGGCCCGGTTTCTTGTGGATGGTCCGTGTCAGTTTGGCCTGCACCGTTTTGCGGGACAGGTCAGAACAGCCCAGTACCTTTCTCAGGGATGGGCGTACAAATTGCTCGAACGAAACAAAGGAGGAGACAGGATTGCCCGGCAGCCCGAAAATGGGGGTTTCGCCGATGCGGCCGAAGGCCAGGGGTTTGCCCGGTTTCATCGCTACTTTCCAGAACAGCATTTCCTGGCCCATCTTCTGCAGGCTGGACTTGACCAGGTCATAGTCGCCCACACTCACGCCGCCGGATGAAACCACGATATCGGCTTTCAGGGCCCATGCGAATTTTTCCATCAGGTCTTCTTCTGTATCCCTGGCGATGCCCAGATAAACGGGAATACCGCCGGCGGATTTGATCTGCGCCGCCAGCATATGACCGTTGCTGTTGAAGATTTGCGGGCCTTCGGGCGTATCATCCAGTTCAAGAATCTCATCACCAGTGGATAAAATTGCCACCGTGGGGCGTTGGCTGACGGCGATCTGTGACCGGCCCACCACCGCCAGCATACCGATATGGGCCGGGCTCAGGGTGGTTCCTTTTTTGAGGACGGATTCACCGACCTTCACATCTTCCCCGGCTTCGCGGATGTTTTCCTGGTCGTCGGCTTTATCCAGGCAGAGGATGGAGGTGCCGTCCTTTTCTGTGTCTTCCTGCATGAGCACGGCAGTGGTGCCGGGCGGGATGGGCGCGCCCGTCATGATGCGCATGGCCTGACCCGGTTTCAATGCGCCTTTGGCTGTATACCCGGCGGCGATTTCTTCGACCACTTCCAGCTTGACCGGATTTTCCGGGGTGGCAGACTGAATGTCTGCGGCAATCAGGGCATAACCATCCATCGCAGAGTTGTCGAGCGGTGGGTTGTTGATTCGGGAGACGACATTTTCTGCCAGCACTCTGCCCAGGGCCTCATCAAGAGAAACCTTCTCCACCCCTTTGAAATTAATTTTTGCAAGAATTTTGTCCAGTGCTTGCTGGACCGGGATCATACTCATGATGGTGCCTCTAATCGTGGTCCGCTAATGGGTTTTGCAAATTTTATTGTGAGATTTTTGCATAATTTTGAGATTACCCCTGCGGGGCACGAAAGACAACGAGATTCTTCACTTCGTTCAGAATGACAAGACACTGAAACAGAGATTCTTCACTTCGTTCAGAATGACAATGCGGAGTCTGTGCTGAGCGAAGCCGAAGTATTCAGAATGATGATACAAGGCCATTTTGTCATTCTGAGGAACAACGTGACGAAGAATCTCTCCCTGAATGATAGAGAAACGAGATTACCCCTTCGGGGCACGAAGGTTAAGGAAGAGGATATCACGTCTACACTGCGTTCAGAATGACAAGACACTGAAACAGAGATTCTTCACTTCGTTCAGAATGACAATACGGAGCCTGTGCTGAGCGAAGCCGAAGCATTCAGAATGACAGAGCAAGGCTGGTTTGTCATTCTGAGGAACAGGGTATTTTGCCATTCTGAGGAACAACGCCAGTTTGTCATTCTGAGGAACAACGTGACGAAGAATCTCTCCCTGAATGACAGAGAAACGAGATTACCCCTTCGGGGCACGAAGGCTAAGGAAGAGGATATCACGTCTACACTGCGTTCAGAATGACAGCGCAGGGCCATTTTGTCATCCTTTCGTTCAGAATGACAATGCGGAGCCTGTGCTGAGCCTGTCGAAGTATTCAGAATGATGATACAAGGCCATTTTGTCATTCTGAGGAACAACGTGACGAAGAATCTCGCTATTATGGCATATTTTCCTTCTCCCGTTTGGAGCGGGCAATTTCGTATTCTTCGGGAGTGTTGACGTTCATAAAATTGTAGCGGTCGGTTTCGGCGATCTTGACCTGCTTGAACGGCAGTTCGCTGATGAGGCGTGTGGGCGACAGTTCACGCCGCGACATGGCTTCATAAAGTGGAAGAATGAATTTGGGTTCATAGATAGCGCACATGGGTTCGACACCCAGCCCGCCTTTCTGGATATAACAGGTGCCGTAGCGGAGTGGGTCGCGGGCTTCGACAATAGTTCTGATGTTTTTTTCATTGAGGAAAGGCATGTCGCAGGCGGTGACCAGCCAGGCTTTTTCCGGGAACCGGCCCATCAAGGTGGCCAGTCCCCCTACCGGACCGAGTCCGGTGTGGTCATCGTTGACCCGCTCGACATTGGCCAGGCTGCCTAACGATCCCATATCCAGATCGGCTCTTGAAGACAGCACCACCCTATCGCAGAACTTTTGCAAAACCTGTATCAGGCGTTCGGTTTCCGGGATGCCGTTATAAGAAAGTGAGAACTTGGGTTTTCCCATGCGTTTGCTTTGTCCGCCTACAAACACCGCTCCATAGAGTTCACTTTCCCGGCTTTTGAAATGATCGCGCACGAACTGGTAGATGGGCTCGATTTCATCGCGGTGAAAACGTGGGACATCAGGCAGGCCTTCACCGATGGTTCCTTGATGGACAACGGCCTTGATGCCGGGAATTTCTGAAGGAATGGGCAACTGTCCTTCTGGATCGAGAAAAACAATCTTGTCGAAGGGGGATTGTTTGTACCCTTCGATCAGAATACAGTCGCATTGTTCCAGAGCATGAGTGATCGAACGTTTCTTAAAGGCGTTGTCGGCAACGATGGCAAAGTGCCGGGGATCATTAATCGTGGTGATGCCGGCGCCGGCCTGGGTGGCCCGGGCTGTGTCCTTACCCTCCTTGTCGATTGAAAAACGGTGCGCATCGTGTTTGTAGTAGCCAACACGGATGTCTTCTTCAGTAAACCGTTTGATCAACCGTTCCAGCAAGGTGGTCTTGCCCACCCCGGAAAACCCGGCAAAACAGAGGAAAGGGGTCTTGAATTGTTCCCAGTAAACATCCATAAACAGGATTTGTTTCAATATCAGGCGCCGAACCGCAATGCTCCGGCCCGGCTCATATAAGTACTTAAAAAATAGTGAATTAGCCTATTATTTCGCAGGCGGGGTGGCCTGTCAACCCCTTTATGGTCTGGAAAATCCGAGGTTACCCCTTCGGGGCATGACAGACAACGAGATTCTTCACTTCGTTCAGAATGACAATGCGGAGCCTGTGCTGAGCTTGTCGAAGTATTCAGAATGACAATACAATTGTTCAGAATGACAGCGCAGAGCCATTTTGTCATCCTTGAGGAGCCGAAGGCGACGAAGGATCTCCGCGTAAGTCGAAAAAAACAGAGAAGCGAGATTACCCCTTCGGGGCACGAAGTTTAAGGAAAAATATCACGTCTTCACTGCGTTCAGAATGACAGACAACGAGATTACCCCTTCGGGGCACGAAGTTTAAGGAAGAGGATATCACATACCCCTGCGGGGCATGACAGACAACGAGATTCTTCACTTCGTTCAGAATGACAATACAATTGTTCAGAATGACAGCGCAGGGCCATTTTGTCATCCTCGAGGAGCCGAAGGCGACGAAGGATCTCCGCGTAAGTCGAAAAAAACAGAGAAGCGAGATTACCCCTTCGGGGCATGAAATTTAAGGAAGAGGATATCACATACCCCTTCGGGGCATGACAGAAAAGCGAGATTCTTCACTTCGTTCAGAATGACAATACAATTGTTCAGAATGATAGCGCAGGGCCAGTTTGTCATCCTCGAGGAGCCGAAGGCGACGAAGGATCTCCGCGTAAGTCGAAAAAAAAACAGAGAAGCGAGATTACCCCTTCGGGGCACGAAGTTTAAGGAAAAATATCACGTCTTCACGGAGCCTGTGCTGAGCGAAGCCGAAGCATTCAGAATGACAAAATGGTCCAGTGATTCTTCGATTTTTCGACTTATGCAGAGGATGATGCCGACAGAGAATATCAGGCCGGACAGGGGAGAATAAATCTCGCTCAAAACCAGACAGGCCGGGGCCAGTCCGGCCAAAAGGTAGTTGCAAATGGGAAGCGCGGATTTAAGGCTCATGACATTTATTGAGACTTCCCCGGCAACCTGCTAGAATGCTCCTCTTAAAATTATCCTGATCGAACCATTTTTCCCGGAAACATATTAGATGAAAATCGGGAAACAAATTAATATGTCTGACTATCATCCCTTTTTTATCTGGAGGTTTCATGAATTTGTTTGTTCAAGGAATTGCCGTGTGCCTGGTCAGTTTTCTGATGGCAGGAACCTCGGCGTTCGGTGGTGAGATTGCAATAATAGAGACGACGCTGGGAAACATTGAGTTGGAGTTTCTGGAAGATAAAGCACCTGGGCATGTCAAAAACTTTAAGGACCTGGCTAATAAAGGTTTTTATGATGGCACCACGTTCCATCGGGTGATTCCAGGGTTTATGATTCAAGGCGGAGACCCCAATTCCAAGAGCACAAACCGTTCCACACACGGAAAGGGGGGGCCAGGCTACACCATCAAGGCGGAATTCAACGACACGCCGCATGACCGGGGAATTCTTTCTATGGCGCGGGCTCAAGACCCTGATAGTGCCGGTTCACAGTTTTATATTGTGGTCAAGGACTCGCATTTTCTGGACAACCAGTATACTGTTTTCGGCAGGGTGATTGAGGGAATGGAAGTTGCCGACAAGATCGTGGGCGTATCGCGCGATTCCCGGGACAACCCCGACGAAAGAGTGGAAATGAAGTCTGTTAAAATTGTTAAACGTTAGGCAGAGCTTTTTTTGTCTATCAGAGTATTTCAAAAACATTGGCCCTCAAGTGGGTTTTGTAATGTAGTTGATTAAATCGGCGGATGATGCTCTTCCATTGCACATTGAACGGCGTTTCCGCTTAAAACGATAACAGGGGTGAGGAAGGTTTCTTCCATTTTTCTGAAGATGCTGATATGCCTTATACCCATTCTTTATAGGTGTATTGATGACCGGTACCGATGTGGAAAGCAATGAGATTGCAATGTTAGAAACGACGATGGGAAACATTGAGTTGGAGTTTCTGGAAGATAAAGCACCTGGGCATGTCAAAAACTTTAAAGACCTGGCCAATAAGGGTTATTACGATG
Source organism: Nitrospinales bacterium (assembly GCA_965249625.1). GTDB lineage: Bacteria > Nitrospinota > Nitrospinia > Nitrospinales > VA-1 > LS-NOB. The sequence continues at coordinate 405,852 of OZ252246.1, forward strand.
GCACCACGTTCCATCGTGTGATTCCCGGTTTTATGATTCAGGGTGGGGACTCCAACTCCAAGAGCGAGGATCGATCCACGCATGGAACGGGTGGGCCAGGCTATTCCATTGATGCTGAGTTCAATGACACGCCGCATGACCGGGGAATTCTTTCTATGGCGCGGTCACAGGACCCCAACAGTGCCGGTTCGCAGTTTTTCATCGTGGTCAAAGACTCGCATTTTCTGGACAATCAGTACACCGCTTTCGGCAGGGTGGTTAATGGAATGGAAGTTGTCGACAAGATCGTTGATGTACCGCGTGACCCCAAGGACAACCCAGACGAAAGAGTGGAAATGAAGTCCGTTAAAATTGTTAACCGTTAGGGAAAACATTCCTGTTAAGGCAGGGTAAATATGGAAGACGAATTTAAAATCGACGTTTATGAAATCATGGGCACCTCGACTCCGGCGGGAAGAACGTCGGAGGAGGGGAGACCTGCCGGGGATACGATCAAAAGTCTCATCCTTGATAACTGGGACAAGTACGAAAAAATTTCTGTCTATTTTGAGGGTGTGGTGCAGATGACCCGGCCTTTTGTGGACGAGGCGTTTGCCAAGTTGCTTGAAACCCGCTCACTGGATGAGTTCAACCAGAAACTGCATTTCCCGGATTCTAATGATCGCATTGTCAAAAGTCTGAATGATGCGATCAAGCTCAGGTTGAAAATCATCCGAACCCAGGAAGAAAGACAAAGTCAGGGCTGAGAAGAGTGGCTATTTTTTAGGTGTTTTCGCCACTTCTTCTATGAAGGGGTCAAGGAAACCAGGAATAGCGTTTGCGTCCCGCACCGTGAAAATACGGTCGGTGACGGTCATCGGCTCATCCACCAGAACGGCTTTGGAATCTTCCAGAGCGGCGGCGGCTTTTTTGTTTCCAGGCTCGGTGGTGACTTCGAGGCTTTGCAGGAGTCCGGCTTTCCCAAGGCAAGGAACGGCGCTACCAATGCCTGCGATTACCATCCTGGAACGGTAGCGGTCGCTGATCAGGAGTCGCAGAAGTTCATCTTTCCACAGATAGGACCTGGCCCCATTCCCCCCCACGATAATGACCCCGTGAAAAACCCCTTTGATCTGGCGAACCCCTTTGCCGGCGGAAACATAACTGTCACCGGTGATGCCTTCTATCGCGTCAACAATCAGGACATCCGGGTTGAATTTGCCGCCCTTCATTCCGACGGATTCTTTTAATTTGTTGGAGGCCACTAAGATGTTGGCCCCCTCCGCATTCATGGATTCGAGAACCGGATTGAGTTCGCTCTCCATGTAATAGTCCTTGGGGATGACGATCAGTATGTTTTTGTCAGCAAGCCGCTCCATATTTTGTCCTTCAAATATAAAAGCCCGACACCCATTCTTCAATGATTCAGGGGAACGGATATAAGGCCTGAGTTTTTATTCGGACTTCCAGTTTCCAAGTCTAGCACAAAGCGGTACAGGAAAAACTCGTTTTTTACCAGTATGCGTTGGGCATCGCGGGCCAGGAAATTTTTCGGGATTCCGCCTGTCTAACAGGCGCACGGTGCCTCTTTGCTCTATTTGGAATTGCAAAGGAGAGCTTGAAATTCATCTTTAATGTTGGACTTCTTATACCTATTCTCCCGGGCATATTCATGTTTTATTTTGCTATCCAGCCACTCGTATGGGCGGTCAAAAATGTTGTTGAACGCTCTCTTTGCTTCTTCGGCCGCACGGTCACTGTTCATACCCGTTTTCGCCCAGCAAAATAGCCAAAGTATGCTCTTTGGGCATACGTTTCCCTGGTCAACAACCCAGTTCCCAGGAATCGCTTCCTGACACCTTGAGTGAGATATGGCACCCAACTCTTTCTTTGCTTGCGCTGGGGTAATTTTGAGCTTAATCATCTTATTTCTCCTTAATTATAAAAGGCGGGTTGTGGTTTTTTTGCTCCAGGGAGACCTTTGCATAACCCCCGGATACCCTATTAAACTTCATGCCCCGAAGGGGTAATCTCGCTTTTCTTGTCATTCTGAACGAAGTGAAGAATCTCGCTTCTCTGTCATTCAGGGAGAGATTCTTCGTCACGTTGTTCCTCAGAATGACAAACTGGCGTTTCTTGTCATTCTGAACGAAGTGAAGAATCTCGCTTTTCTGTCATTCAGGGAGGGATTCTTCGTCACGTTGTTCCTCAGAATGACAAACTGGCGTTTCTTGTCATTCTGAACGAAGTGAAGAATCTCGCTTCTCTGTCATTCAAGGGAGGGATTCTTCGTCACGTTGTTCCTCAGAATGACAAACTGGCGTTTCTTGTCATTCTGAACGAAGTGAAGAATCTCGCTTCTCTGTCATTCAAGGGAGGGATTCTTCGTCACGTTGTTCCTCAGAATGACAAACTGGCGTTTCTTGTCATTCTGAACGAAGTGAAGAATCTCGCTTCTCTGTCATTCAGGGAGAGATTCTTCGTCACGTTGTTCCTCAGAATGACAAACTGGCGTTGTTCCTCTAGGATGACAAGCTGGCGTTTCTTGTCATTCTGAATGCTTCGGCTTCGCTCAGCACAGGCTCCGTGAAGACGTGATATTTTTCCTTAGCCTTCGTGCCCCGAAGGGGTATGTGATATCCTCTTCATTAAACTTCATGCCCCGAAGGGGTAATCTCGCTTTTCTGTTTTTTTTTCGACTTACGCAAAGCTTTCTGCTTCAGGCGCAAACCTTGAGATTCAGAGGCAGCCGACTTTAGCAGTTTCGGAAAATAAGGAAAACTCATCCAGAGCTTCCTGATAATCATCAAACCAGCAGGCCTTGGGGTTTCTGTAAAAGGCCAGAAATCGAGCGTTGTTATTATCTTTTGCGGCTCGGGCATATTTGAAGAAAATCTGATCTTCGGTCATTCCGACCACTTCAATTTTGCCGGACTCATGCGACATGACCAGACGTGCACGCTTGGCCAGACCTGAACAAAGGGTCTTGGACTTTTCAAATATTTCGTAGCCACGTTCAACCGGTACAGAGTAAGTTTCGTTGCCCAGAGTGGGGCGGCATAGAAAGACATAATACGGGGGAACGCCAATATAGGAAAGTCTGGAAAACAAATCGGCAAGCACTTCCGGGTCATCGTTGACACCTTGTACCAAAGGAGTCTGGTTGACCAACGAAACTCCCGACTTCATTAGCAGGTTCAAGCCTTCAATGGCCTCCGGAGTGAGCTCCCTCGGGTGATTGAAATGCGCCATGACGTAAATTTTCTTTTCGTGCGTACTGTAGGTTTTGAACATTTCCAGCAAAGAGGGGTCATTCAATATTCTGAAAGGATTAAAAGCCGGAACCTTGGTACCGATCCGGATAATCTGGACATGGTCGATCTCACGAAGTTGCTTGATGATGGGTTCGAGCTTGCTGGTGGACATCACCAGAGGATCGCCCCCGGTCAGTAGCACATTACTAATCTGTTTGTTATTTTTGATGTATTCCAGTCCCTCGGAGATGTCTTTAGTCACCTCATCGTTTTCATTCATGAACAGGCGTTTGCGAAAACAGAACCGGCAATAGGCGGCACAAACCTCGTTGACCAAAAGCAGAGCCGTGGAGGTATATTTATGTTCCAAGCCGCGAACTTTGGTGTATTTTTCTTCGTTGGAGGCATCCAGTTCGCCCCATTCGCTGAGTTCCTGAACATCAGGCATGATGATCCGTTTGATCGGATCATTAGGGTCATCCCAATCAATCAGTGACTGATAATAATCATTGGTGCGGAATACAAACTTATCGTTAACTTTTTGCAGTTCCCGTTTTTCGGATTTGGTCAGTTGGGGGATCTGGTCAAGCTTGGTTAAATACCTGGGCTTTTTCTTATCTGGATTGAGGTGCCTAAACAAAATATTCATCTCTCGCCTCTAACTAAAACAATTAATATTTTGCAACTCACTGATATCTGGAGGATTTCATGATTTCAATCATTTCGATCCGCTCTGCCCAATGACAAAAATTCCCTGTACTTCTCAAAGTTGAAAAGTTATGAGAACACTTGTATTTGGGGGGGATTATTTTAGAGGGCCTTTGAAAGCAATGACTTCACGCACTGATTCAAGAGAAAGGCCCCCTCAAAACAGGCTGTCCTGAGGTCCCATACCGGGCCACCATTGCGACAGCCAAATTCCAGGAGTTTTGAAACCTGAAACTGCAAAAATTCTAAATCAACCTCGGCTATGGTTCAAATATACGTTATTCGGGCAGGGCTATCAAGAAAAATTGCCCCGATGGTGACGGGTTCAACCGCCCAAAAATAAAATTATCCGATTGCTTTCAATGGATTAAGGGGCTTGTCGAAAAAATGGGATAAAGCCTGGGGGCTGGCCTGAAATCAGGGGAAAAGGATTGGATTTTCGATGAATGTCAAGGTGTGCCGCTCTGTTTTCAGCCCGGGAATTTTCTGTTGACAGGGTATTGGAATGGATTATAATGCGGTGCTCTTTTCTAGAATGCGAATTTTTGCGGAAGTAAATCACTGGCGAAGGTTTAAGGTTTTGATTTTTTGAGGTTTGTTGTTTTCTTGCCTCGAACCCAGCTGGTAATAATTTGAAAGGTCAGACCCGATTTTGAGGTTGGGGTGATAGTTTTAGGTTCAATTCACTACTACAAGAGGAGACTGTTAGATGAAAAAAGCTTTGATACTGAGTGTGATGGTTATTTTCAGCTTGGTTGCAGTGAGCTCTACGTTTGCAGCTGCCAAATGTCCGCAACCGCGGAAAACCAAATCAGCTCCTGGTGCTATTGGTAAGAAGGATATGACCGCTAAAGCTAATGTGGCAAACGGTAAAGCAATTTACATGAAAAAAGCCAAACCGATGGCTTGTAAAATGTGTCATGGTGACAAAGGCGATGGTGGCGGAAAACTGGGTAAAGCCCTGAAGCCTGCTCCGCGTAACTTCACCTGTGCTGCAACTATGGCAAAAGTTTCTGCCGGCCAGATGTTCCATATCATCAAAAATGGTTCTAAGGGAACCGGTATGTTGGCCCATAAAAAAACCTTGAAAGATAAAGAAATCTGGGATGTTGTTAAATACATCCGTAGTACCTTTGTAAAATAAGGTTAGTTTTTTTAAAGGGGTGAACTGCTCATGCGGTTCACCCCTTTTTTTGTGCCATTTTTCCGGCTCGGCAAAAATGCTATAATAGACCTGACTTAATTTTTCGCCGGAGTCTTCCTTGATCACCCGCCAGGTTCCCCTGTTATTGCGAATTTTTCTTCTGTTCTGGTTGGTGTTGCCCCTTGCTTCCGAGGCGCAATCTTTGGGGTCTGCTGAAAATCCACTGCGAATGATGTTTGTGCCTTCTGGTGATGCGCAGGTGATCCTGAAAGGAGGCCGGGAAATCGGTCAGCTTCTACAAAAAGCGACCGGACTGCATTTTAAAACTTCGGTCGCGACCAGTTATGCGGCGGTTATTGAGGCGATGGGTGCTGGCAAGGTGGATGTCGGCTGGCTGGCGACTTTCAGCTATGTACTGGCGCATGATAAATATGGGGTAGAGCTTTTGCTGGTGGTGCAAAGGTTTGGCAGTCCTTTTTACCGCGGCCAGATCATGGTGCGGGCCGATGGCGGCATTCAGGACCTTGCCGGACTGAAGGGAAAGCGTTTTGCTTTTGTCGACCCGGCTTCCACATCCGGGCATTTGTATCCCAAAACCCTGCTTCTCTCACAAGGATTTGATCCAAAACATTTTTTCAAGAAAAGTGTTTTTGTCGGGTCGCATAACGCGGTGGTTCTTTCCATATACAAGGGCGAGGTCGATGGCGGGGCGGCTTATGAAGGTTCCCGCTCAGCCGTGGCAAAAACCTTTCCGGATGTGTTTGACAAGATCAAGGTCATTGCCTACACCAAAGAGATTCCCAATGACACGGTTTCTGTCCGTAAGGAACTGTCCAAAGAGCTAAGACTGAAAATCCGCGAAGGACTAAAAAATATATCGCATTCGTCCAGGGGCAGTAAGATTCTCAAGAAACTCTATGGCATCAGCGGGTTCACCGATCTGGATGGCTTGTTCGACCCGGTTCGGGAAGCGGGGCGTTTGTTGAATTTGAATCTGGGTGACAAATGACGATGTTGAAAATAGATGGACTTAGTAAAACCTATGAAAACGGCACCGTTGCTTTGAGTGAAGTCTCCTTTTCCGTGGAGCCGGGAGAATTTGTCGTGGTACTGGGTAAAAGCGGTTCGGGGAAATCCACCCTCATGCGATGTATCAACCGCCTCGTAGAACCCAGTTCTGGAAAAATTTTTCTGGATGGGGAAGAAATCACCGGTGCCTCGCCGAAAAGGTTACGGGAACTCAGAAAAAAAACCGGGATGATTTTTCAACAGCACAACCTCATCCCGCGTTACTCGGTTCAATCCAACGCCCTGATGGGTCGGTTGGCCTGGACTTCATCCATCGCCTCCATGATGAACTACTTTTCAGACGAAGATGTGGCGCGTTCCCGTCAGGTTCTAGACCGGTTGGGTCTTGCCGACAAATGTTCTCAGAGGTCCGGAGAGCTCAGCGGCGGACAACAGCAACGGGTGGGATTGGCCCGTGCCTTGATGCAGGGGCCGGAGCTGATTCTTGCCGACGAGCCGGTGTCCAGCCTGGATCCGGCTTCATCCAGGCAGATTATGGAACTCCTGGCAGAGTTCAATGAAAATGATGGTGTGACCCTGTTGTGCAATCTGCACCTGCCCGCACTGGCGCGGGAATTTGGCTCAAGAATTCTTGCCTTAAGCGAAGGACGAATCGTTTATGATGGATCTGCGGGCGATCTGAGTGAAAATGAATTGTACGCGTTTTATGATTCAAACATTTAGGCAGGTTTTTTTTGGCCTAATTTTATCGCATATATGCTATAATTCCCATAATTTAAATGCTTATGAACTGGACCGTTGAAACGCTCAGTGAAACTGTGAACAAAGAGCTGGAATCATTGCCTCTAGACATGCGAGCACGATTCAGTCGCGTGGTTGAGTTCATTGAAACTTTTGGGTTGAACCATGTGGGCTCTCCTCATGTAAAACATTTGGAAGGTTCTCTTTGGGAAATCCGGTTGACAGGAAAGTCGGGCATTTCACGGGCACTTTATGTGACGGTTAAAAAACGCAGGGTTGTCGTGGTTCGGGTATTTATTAAAAAAACTCAAAAGACACCGCGTCGAGAAATTAGACTTGCCCTTGAACGGGCAAAGGAGATAAGGGAATGACCAAAGCGAGAGACCTACATAAAAAATGGATGAAGCATCCTAAATATAAAACTGAATATGAAAAACTTGCTCCTGAATTTGAACTGGCCCGTGTCATCATTGAGGCTCGTACAAAAGCCGGGTTGACGCAAACTCAACTGGCTCAACGAATGAAGACCACTCAGTCCGTAATTGCTCGATTGGAAGGGGGCCGGGTGCATCCATCCACTGAAACGCTGGAACGTCTTGCCAGGGCCACAGGGTCACGCCTGAAAATCGGGTTTGAGTTTGCTGGTGTTTGAGCCTTCCGGCGGATACGTGAAAAGCTCCATTCCCGCCAGAGTCTTGAACGAAAATGAATTACACGCCATTTGCAATACAAACCTCTTAAGAAAATCCTAGTCAGGATTCAACCATAACCATGTTGGGAAGAAGAGTTGAAAAAATAAGGCCGATTGAAAATGGCGAAGAGCCGGGGTCAACAATAAGGCCCTTCTCGGACTTTTTAGATGTTCCAAATTTGGTTTTGTTGGGCGACCCTGGATCAGGCAAGTCATTCCTTTTTGATAAAGCAAGCCAGGAAGAAAAAGGTAAAATTTTCACTGCAAGAACCTTTATGACTTATGGAGCCGAAGGGGGGATGGATAGAGTTTTATATATTGACGGTCTTGATGAGCAACGATCAAGAACGGAAAAGTATCAATTGATTGATGGGATAGTGAAGAAGGTTTTAGAAATAAAGCCAGCTAAGCTTCGTGTTTCTTGCCGTGCTGCTGATTGGTTGGGAGAAACAGACTTGGAGATATTCAGGCGTTATTTTGAAGAGAGCGGGGGTTATGTAGTACTCAGCTTGCAACCACTGACAAGTGGAGAGGTTGAAGAGATTCTTGTGCCACACGGCATTTGTGATGTTGTTAATTTTATAAAAACTGCAGAAGCTAAAGGAGTTGAGGAATGGCTACGAAATCCTCAAACTCTAATCATGCTCGCCAAATCTGTTCAAGCTGGCAATTGGCCTGAAACCAAGAACGATCTATTCGAGAAAGCGGTGAAAATTTTATTGACCGAGCATAATTTGAATAAAGCCAGGTGTTCTTTAGGTCAGTTCAGCCCGGATGCTTTGGTGGATGCTGCAGGGGCCGCTTGTGCTTCATTGTTGATATCGGATACTCCCGGAATCAGTTTGCTCGAAAATCAAAGTGATGAAGACTTCCCCTCCTACACCCAGGTTCCTTTTGATGACCAGTCAGTGCTAAGTGCGCTCACCAGAAGGGCATTCACGGCTGTAGGTGATGAAATTGTTAACTACTCACACAGGATGGTAGCCGAATTCTTGGGGGCAGTATGGTTGGCTGGAAAGGTTGAAGGCGGATTTCCAATAGGGCGCTTGCAAAGTCTCATCGGTATTTATGGGCAACCTGCTCCTGAGTTAAGGGGTCTTCACGCCTGGTTAGCAGTAAAGCTACCAATGTATGCCGAAACTTTTATAAATTCAGATCCGTATGGGGTTTTGGTTTACGGGGACCCTGCTAAGCTAGCAGTAATCCACCGAAAGGCCTTGTTGAAGGCTTTGGAAAAATTGGCAGAGAAAGACCCTTGGTTTTACAGCGGGGTGTGGGCAAGTGAGCCGTTAGGAGGATTGTCTTCGCCGGAGATGGTAGAAGAATTCCGGAATATTTTGTCCTCATCAGACCAGTTTCATTTGCGGTGTCTAGTGCTTGATGCGATTACGCATGGGCCGCAATTGCCGAAATTGGCTGAAGACCTTCTCGAAATTTTCTGCAATGAAGATGCGCCGTACGATGAACGTGACAAGGCATCGGAGGCTTTAATAAAGGCGGTTCCAGATGGTGCCTCTTCAGCAGTGGCTGCAGTTAGGGGTCGAATTGTCAGGTGTGGATCATCTGCTCGATTACGGGCGAGTGTGATAAGCCAGCTTTACCAAGGAAATTTTTCGCCGACGGATGTTCTTCATATTTTCGAAGATGTTCTGGGTGATGATCACGCGTGTGCGCTTGGAGAGTTTTGGTGTCTTAATGAGGGGCTTCCTCTTGATGCGTTGCCGGAAGTCTTAGATTTGTTGAGCACTCTTTTTAGAGAGAATGAAAGACTTGAAACCCCTGAACGCCGCAATGAGAGCGAGGTTGAACTTAATTTCAGTCAAATGCTCACACGTATTTTATATGGGGAGCATACTGTTGATAGCAGTCGTATATGGAATTGGTTGGCCGTGTTGTATCGTCAGAATCGTCACCGGGGAGGGTCGGTTGCAGAAGAAAAAATAATTAGCTGGCTTGCTAGAAATAAAATCTTAGTGCTGGATTGGTTTAAAGAAGAAGTTGAAAAGCTTGATATTAAAGATTGTAATTGGAATTTCTGGCATGATTTCAAAGGAACGGTTCTGTGGCAGGTTGACCAAGTCAAAGCAGTTGAAATAATATTTGAGATTTTGCCAAAAGAAACTTCCTTTTCGTCCAAAGATGAATTTCTGTATGAATTGGCCCTTACTTTATGTTTTAGTGCGGATCCTCCTGCTAGAAAGTTATTCGAGGTCTTATACCAGCTGGGAGATAGGAGGATAGAGCTTATCCCCGTTCGTGAGAGAGCGTGCCAATGCCAGTATGAAGACTGGCGGCTCAGAAACCAAGCGCGCAAAATAGAGGATAATTCGAATCTTCAACTAAGTAAAGAAACAATCCGAATCGATTTTGAAAAAAATATAGAAACTATCCGAATAGGTAAACATGATAACTGGCTTAATCATTTGGCTAAAATATATTTTGCAATATACAGTGATGTAGATCGAAACGTGTCTCCAGAAAGTCGGCTTGAAAACCAACTTGGGAGTGAATATTCTGAAATTGCCTTGGAGGGCCTTCGTGCTTCTGTTAATAGAACTGATTTGCCATCAATTGAAGATGTTGCCGAAAACTATATGCGAGACACTTTCCATCTTCGGTGGATTTGGGTATTAGCGGGTATGGATGAATGTTGGCAGCAGAAGGATAGCTTGCAGGCGTACTCAGATGAGATGCTAAGAGTTTCTTTTGCAATCGAATTATTGAGCTTTAGCTTTTGTAGAGAAGAGAATGCCCCAAAAATAGCGAGGGAATGGAAAAAAGCTCTTTTCGAATCTCGCAAGGATATAGTCATCGAGGTATTTTCACTCGTAATTCGCATTGGCCTTGAGAAAAAGCGGGAGGTTATTACGGGTTTGTATGAATTTTTTCGCGATGACGACCTTGTGGAGGACAGAGGGGAAGTGGCTTTACACTTGCTTCGAGACTTTCCTAATGCGAGAACGCAACACTTTAGGGTCCTATTAATAGCTGCGATGGCAGATGCCCTTTATAAAAATGAACTTATAGAACTCGTTCTTTCTGTTTTGAAGCAACGATCGAAAGTGAAAAATGAGCAACGTACTATGTGGCTCTCTGTAATATTTTTATACTCGTTTGAAAACTTAAGAGGCTCATGGAAACGATATTTTCTTAGAGATAGGTCGAACGTTTGGGTATTGTGTGGCATGGTCAGCGATGCAATAAACCATAGGCAAAACCCAGTTAAACTAGCTGTGGCCCAGATTGAGTTTTTAATAAAATTTGTGGGGAAGTATTTTGAAAATGTTGACTCTCCAGAGGAGTCAAGTGGAGACCAAAACCCTTGGGATGCAAGTAATTTTGTGCGAAGGCTCGTTGAGATTTTATCTTTGGATATAAGTTCGGATGCCATTTCCCTTTTGCATCGTTTATCAAAAGATGACTCTCTTTTGATTTATGGAGATCAATTTAAGCATGCTGCCTCAAATCAAAATAGGTTGAAAGTGCAGAAAGATTTCATGCGGCCTGATTGGGAAAGCACCATAAATGTGTTTGCCAAGGGAGAACCGGCCTATATTGCAGACCTTCATGCTCTGGCCATTGCTCACCTAAGAGATGTCCAAAAAGAAATCTCGAACAGCAATGTTGATCTTTACAAGTCATTTTGGAACGAAGATTCTCATGGTCGAATCGAATCTCCAAAACAGGAGGAAAGTTGCCGGGATCAATTGATCAAAATAATCAGAACAAGACTTAATGTTTTAAATGTTCGCTCTGAGCCAGAAGGTCATATGGCTGCTGATAAGCGCACAGATATAGTCTTGTTCCATGCAACAGATAAAAAATTACCACTTGAATTAAAAAGAGATACTCATACTGATTTATGGACGGCATGTGAAAACCAACTTGACAGGCTTTACACCCGTGACCCAGAAGCCTCCAGTTGTGGGATATATGTGGTATTTTGGTTTGGTGAGAAGCGAAAGGGCTGTTTGACAGGCCCACCTAGGCGTCTTAAACATTTAAGGGGATCTGATAGCCCTGAAAAACTGGAAGAAGCTTTACGTTCGCTCATAAACCCCTTAGATCGTCAACGTCTTGAGGTTGTTGTGATTGATGTCACCAAGCCATCAAGTTGAAAATTTCCTTTGGAGGCGTACAATCCTGTTAAATCACTCTGGAGCTAATACGATGAATCATTCTGAACCCACCGAAAAACAGTTGAAGCAATATGGTCTGATGATGGCTGGTTTGTTCTGGCCGGGCTTCAAGGTGCTCCCAAAGAGGTTTTCGGCATGGCCAGGCTACACGATGTTTTTCAAATCTTCCTCGATACCTCAAGTGCCATGGAATAGCCACCCACTTACATGGGAGGCAGTTGGGCAAAGGCTCATTGAGCCGAGATCATCGTAGCTGGCTTTAAAAAGCTATTGCCCATTACCAGCGGAGGTACTCCGCCTGCCACCGGCGCGGCCACGCCAGCGTGACGCTGGGCCCAGTGATTAATAGCTTGTTAAGCCGAAATAACTCTTTGCCCGCATGATAAAGATATTGCCCATTACCAGCGGAGGTACTCCGCCCGGATAAGGCTTTTGATTGATTATCGAAATGTGTTAGGTTAAGAGTATTAAACCTTTACAAGAGAAGGTAGGGCGGCTCTTGGCGTCCGATCAAAGTAGGTGGGATATTGAGAAAGTCAGATCTACTCATTGTCTTGATTTTATTTGTTTTCGGACCGATTTCAGTCTGGGCGCAGGATGGGCCTGGTTTATCAAGTCTGGGAATTCCCAAAGAACCCGGTTGGAATCACCCCTCCTATCGCGGTTGGGAATCATTGAGTGTGCCCGGTTTGATTTCTACCTATTACGACCTGGATCGGGACGGTAAGCTGGATTATATGGTCACTCGAAAAGTGATCCGCAAGGCCTCGGCTGAAGAGACTACGATAGAGCAGGCCATTGAGATTGCCCAGTTCGATAACCTGAGCGTTTACTTTTCCCATCCGGTGGTGTTTTTCGCCAATCGCAATCCGCTCTTTTATTGCAAAGGTGTTGATTCGAAACGCAACTGCAATGATATCTGGGTGGATGTTGCGGAAGATGGTTTAAATGGCAATGAAGAACTTTATACGCTTTCAACTCCGAGTTTGGGAGTGCGTTAACAAAAAAAGCCTGATTTTTTTTCTGGTCCTGTTTGGGTTGGTGTTTGGGATAACGCCTTTGTATGCTCACGGGCCTATGGAAAATGCTCATGGTTCGGCATCTTCACCCGGTCAGGAGAAGGATCTTCTGCGCCTGGGTGCCACGGTTTACAAGCATATGTGCGTGTTTTGCCATGGTGATGATGGTAATGGCGGAGGTAAAGCCATGGCCTATCTTTATCCATGGCCGAGGGATTTCAGGCAGGGTGTGTTTAAATATCGAACCACACCGTTTGGTTCGATTCCTCTGGACAAGGATATTTACCGGACCATCAGTCGTGGGGTTCCGGGTACTTCCATGCCTTCATGGGGAGGGGCTCTGACGGAAGATGAAATCTCGGGTGCTGTCCAGTATATTAAGACTTTTTCGAAAAAGTTTGAAAAGGAAAAACCAAAAGAGGCAATAACGATACCAGCGGTTCCTGCATCCACCCCTGAATCTGTTGAAAAGGGTAAGAAGGTTTATCAGGAAATGCGTTGCTCCCGGTGTCACGGGACGGATTTAAAGGGCGACGGGCCCATTGCCTCTGAACTTTATGATATCTGGGATCATCGAGTATTCGTTTATGATCTGACAGATCCCAATACGTTTAAATTTGGATTCGATAAGAAAGACTTGTTCCTGATCTTAACAACGGGGATCGATGGCACCCCGATGAAATCATACAATCACCTGACGGATGAAGAACGGTGGGATTTGTCCTCCTATATTGAATCTGAAATCAGGAAAGAGAAATTCAAACCGGCGCAATATGAAATGGACCTGGCTATGTATCGCGTTGATCAGGAAATTGACATGGACCCAGAGAACCCGTTGTGGGAAAATGTTCCGGTTCAGAACATTCACACGATGCCTCTAAATGCGCGCAGGGATCCGGTTGACCAGATTCAGTTCCAGTCTGTCGTGAATGATGAGGGAATCGCCTTCCGGTTGGAGTGGGAAGATTCTCAGCCGGATCGGACTTCGAGCCGTCATCAGGATTTTAAGGACGCCATCGCCATGGAGTTTGCCCTGGGCGAGGTGTTGTTGCACAAGCACGGTCACAATGAGCCGTTCTTTGGTATGGGAAACCGGGGCAAAGTGGTTAACATCTGGCAGTGGCGGGCGGACTGGCAAACGGAAATTGAAACCAAGGAAAAGCTCGAATACGCCACCAAAGGTCTGGATCTGGATACCATGATCTTCGGAGGCGAAGTCAACCCGGTCGATGCGCTTAATCCTTTCAGGGATGTTCCTGTTGAAGAATTGAACGCAGAAGGGTTTGGGACGCTGACGCCCCAGCCTCAAACCAAGCAGAATGTGCTGGGTAAAGGGGTTTGGAAAGAGGGGAAATGGAGCGTGGTGTTCTTTCGGGCCTTGGATTCTTTGAATAAATGGGATATAAAGTTCAAAAGAAAAAATCCCGTACTGGTGGCGTTCGCCGTTTGGGACGGAAAACATCAGGATCGCAACGGCCGAAAAGTTATTTCCATGTGGCAAAGACTTAAGGCACTGGAATTACCCTGATTGGCGTAACTGCCAGTGGTAGACTGCAATGACTCGTTTGGCGAGCAAAGAGTTATCTTGGATAATTTGCCCTTGCCAATTTACCCCTTCGGGGCATGAGGGTAATGTTGGGGATATCACATACCCCTTCTGGGCATGAAGGTAATAAGGGATTGTCACAGCCGGGGGTGCAATACAGAAATTAAAAGTTTGAATTGGTAATCTATATATTTGGAGAATTGTTTCATGTCAGATGATAAAGAAATGGAAGATACCGAGGATTCGTTGGGTGTATCCGAAGACGAAGAAATGGATTTGGATGGAGTCGATGAAGATGATGAGTTGGACGAAGAGGATGAGGTTGCAGTCGTAGAGGAAGTGTCGGAGACAGGTGCTTTTCTGGTTATCGGCCAGGGAGATTTTTCCATGTGCCAATCCAATCGGGGAGCGGATGACCCTGGCGACAACACGCTTTGTGAACCTCAATTTTGCGCGGTCTATGGCGATATGCTGTTTGTCTCTGACAGAGGAAATCACCGGGTATTGATTTGGGAACAGTTCCCCGAAGAAAATGGTGAGCCGTCATCACTGGTGCTCGGGCAGGAGGATTTTGCCGACTGCCTTGAAAACAGGGGTATGACTACAACTCTGGATGAAATGACTTCTGGATTGGGCGACGAAAGTCTGGATGGATTCACCATCAGTAAGTCGGAAGAAGATACCCTCTCCCAGCCCGCCGGTATTGATGTGATCGATGGAAAACTTTATGTGGTGGACAGTGGCAACCATCGGGTATTGAGGTGGAATGGAATTCCCTCAGACGATGGCGAGGTTCCGAGCCTGGTGCTTGGACAGGATAACCTTGATGACAACGAAGCCAACCGCCGGGGATTTGTCGGTTCCGGTTCGCTGTTTTTCTCCATGGGCCTCCACTCTGGCGATGACCAGCATGTGTTTGTCGCGGATAAGGACAATCACCGGGTTTTAATCTGGAACAAAATTCCTTTTAGTGACGGTTGGAACGCGGACGTTTCTCTGGGGCAAAAAGGAATGGATGAACGCTGGCCCAACCAGGGTGATTTCGATAATGTGGGTCAGGACACACTCAGTTTTCCAACAGGCGTACACTTTGATGCCGAGGGTGAGCGGGTGATCGTGGTGGACCAGGGTAACAACCGGGTGCTGATCTGGAATAAAATTCCCAGAGAGACAGGGGTTGCTGCCGATGTGGTGCTTGGACAAAAGGATTTTTTTAACCGCGAGCCGAACCGGAACAATGGGCACCATCGTCCTTCTGTAGATGGTTTGTATTTTCCTACTGATGTGGCGTTCGGCAAAGCTGGGTTGTTTGTCTCCGATACCGGTAATAACCGTGTCTTGTATTGGAAAGAACTTCCCACCGAAAATGGACAACCTGCTGACTTGGTGTTTGGCCAGGCCACGTTCACTGAAAATCTGGTGAACCGCGATTTGGATGAGGCCTCTAACTGCACTTTGAACGATCCTTATGGTTTGTTGTTGATCGATGAGGAAGAGGAGGAAGAAGAGTTTCGTGGCATTCCCACGGCGGATGATGATGACGATAACGATAATGAAGAAACCGCTCTCGTAGCAGCCGAAGGCGAATCTCTCGAAAAGGGGCCGCAACCCAAATTCAGGCTTTTTATCTGTGACCGGGGCAATTCCCGCATCGTGGTCTGGAACGAACTTCCCTATCCGAAAGAAGCAGAAGAGGAAGAAGAGTTTGAAGAACTCAAGGTCGATGACGAAAATCTATTGATCGGTGAGGAGGAGGAGGACGACGATTCCTTCGAGGAAGAAGAGGAAGAAGTGCCTCCTGGAGAACTTCCCTCAGCTTGATGGGTCACAAATCGCATAAGAAGTTTTAAATCCCCCCGGTGCCTTTTTAGGGCCGGGGGTTTTCTTTTTCTGCCTCCGCATATCTCTTCTAGCTTAGGAAACTTTTTTAGTTTCTTCTTGCACGTCCCTGACTCTTAATCAGTAGGTTGAAGGTTCGATTCCTTCACGGCTCACGTGGCACAGTTGTGCACCAAAAAACAGGTCATTGTATTTTAGATTAAAGAAAGGGCATAAGGATGATCGAAAGATGCGTGTGATAGTTCCACACAATCTTGGCAAGGGAGACGCTGGTCGCTCTCCCTTGTGCAATCCCATCGACCAACCCTGCGCGGATTGGGTGCCGCCAAACGTTCCGCCGTTGGATCACGGCCAGTGTTTCGCTACGGTTCCAACTTCTTATTTTTTAAGGCCAAAACACCTTAAATGCACTTAAGTGGAAGAAAAATTAAAATAATGTTGTTTTTTCTTCCACTATTTGATATAAGTTAAATGTAATTAAAACAATGGATTTTTTAATCAAATGAAAAATAATGAAAATCTATTAAAGAATTTCGTCCACTTAGCAAGGGTTGCTCTTTCGGAACGAAACCAAGATGTACATACCTTCCTCAACCGCCTTATCAGGGGAAAAGATATTGATCCCGAAATTGCTGAAGAACTTATCTCATTGCTCCGCAAGTCTTCTACCCGTGCTTCTCCATTAAGAAAGAGCCAGGAAATCGCCATGCCGGTTGATGCGGATTCTCGTTTTCAACTTTTACGCATCGAAGAAGTTCCTATTCTTGCTCATGAGCCAATTTATTCAGATGCTGTACAAAACGCACTCGGTCGTTTGGTTCAAGAACGTACAAATCTCCAATCGCTTTTGCGTATTGGTTTGGAGGCTACAAGAACGGTTCTTTTCACTGGACCGCCTGGGGTTGGAAAAACGCTAGCTGCAAGATGGGTAGCTCGTGAATTAAAGCGCCCTCTCCTTATCCTCGATCTTGCGGCAGTAATGAGTAGTTATTTAGGGCGTACAGGATCAAATTTACGTCATGTTCTCGACTATGCTAAATCAATTGATTGTGTTTTGCTTTTGGATGAACTAGATGCAATCGCGAAACGGCGGGATGATATTGGAGAAGTCGGTGAATTAAAGAGGCTTGTTACGGTTTTGTTGCAACAGCTTGACGATTGGCCGTCTAAGAGTTTGTTGATTGCAGCAACAAATCACTCGGAATTGCTTGATCCGGCTGTTTGGAGGCGGTTCGAAGAGATTGTTAAGTTTCCCCTTCCTGAAAAAGAAGGTGCGGCTGCTTTTATTTCCGGATTACTAAAGGGAACAGAGCCAGATGCTGAAAAATGGTCTACGGTACTTTCTCTAGCCCTCCATGGAAACTCATTTAGTGAAATTGAACGTGAGGTGAATATCGCACGTAGGGCCGCCGCTCTAAATGGTAAAGAACTCAGTGAGCATTTAGAGAGGTTGATGAACGTTGAAAATTTGCCAAAACAAGATCGAATAAACTTGGCGGTTGAGTTGGTAAAAAATGGGCTGGTTTCTCAGAGGCGCGCACATGAGTTGACATATGTTGCTCGCGATACAATCCGAGAAAGGCTCAAATAGTAAGTAAAGAAATAATAGAACGAAAGCTGATAAGAGAAATCATATGCCGAAGAAAAACTTTTTGCTTGGTAAGGGGGAGCGGCTAACGGAAGACATACTTGTGTCTTCCGGTGGTGGCCCAAAAGAAGCTCCGTATACATTTATCGAGGCTAGAGAAAGATTGTCTCCAATGGTTGCAAAGGCGGTAGCCGCGATTGATGAATTGCCTGATGAAGCTTGTCCGCAGGGTCAAGCAATTATTTCTCTTACGCTCAACCCAGAATATATTGCGAAGTCTTATTTTCCGGCAGAATTATTGAGAGATGTTGGAATTGAAGTTGTCGGCAGCCGACCAAAAAGAATTACGCCGGGAAAACGTTCTAAAGGTAGAGAGGCAATAGAAACAATCACCACAGAGCTTTTTGCCAGAGGGTCACGTGATTCAATAAGGTCGTGGGGCAGAAGTCTGCCTGAGTGGAAGGGTTCACGAGAAAGCTCCGGTGAGTTAATTTCAATTGAAGAGGTGTCAGCCCCTATCCCGGATACGAAAATAAAAGGATCATTGCCAAAAAAAGGGGAATTGCCGTTGGAGATTGTGCTTCATACCACTGAACTTGAAGCGCAAACAGAACTCCTTAAGGAGTTTGCTGAGTTTCTTAATGTAAGAAAAATGTCGGTCAAATTTGGCCGCCGCTTCTTTGCCAAAGGTCTTTGCTTTTTAGAGCTTGACGCGCCTGCTGAAAGAGCCTCAGAAATAAGTTTGTTTTCGATGGTACGAACGCTGAGGGTTATGCCTGAGCTAAGAGTTTTAAGGCCCACGATTCGGGCTTCTGGAATTCCCTCAAAGGCTCCCGAATTACCAGATGACCCACCTCTCTCAAATGACGTGCGCGTGGCGATATTTGATGGTGGTATCCCCGAGAAACATCCCTTGACTAAATGGGTGACACCGCGTGAACTACCCAATATGACCCCTGCAACAGAAGAATTTTTGACGCATGGTGTTGGAGTTACTTCCGCAGCATTATTTGGGCATATTGATCCCAGAAAACCATTGCCTCGTCCGTTTAGCTATATTGATCATTATCGAGTTTTAGATGAAACACCCGGGCAGAACCGACACGAGCTATATGAAGTTTTGGACCGTATAGAAAGTGTTCTTTCCACTGAAGAATACGATTTTGTGAACTTAAGTATAGGGCCTAGGCTACCTATTGAAGATGATGATGTTCACGCTTGGACGGCAGTATTAGATGATCGTCTCTCAAGAACCTCAACATTGGCGGGAATTGCTGTTGGCAATGATGGAGAAGGTGATTCAATTCTCGGGCTAGATAGAATACAGGTGCCTGCGGATTGTGTTAATGGGCTTGCTATTGGTGCTTGTGATACCCCCGAAGAGGACTGGCAAAGAGTGCCATATAGTTCGATTGGACCTGGTCGCAGTCCCGGTGTTATGAAGCCTGACTTAGTGGGTTTTGGTGGTGCATTGGGAAGACCTTTTGTTGTAATGGCTCTAGATTTATTACCAGCCCTTACTTCGACGGGAGGTACATCCTTTGCTACTCCAAGCGTAATTAGGCTGGCGACAGGCATTAGAGCTCACTTTGGATCAAATCTCAATCACTTGGCTATTCGTACATTATTGATACATACTTCCGAAGAAAGCGAGCATAGCCCCCATGAAGTTGGCTGGGGTCGTGCCGCTCGTGATGTAAATGATATCGTTCTGTGCAATGACGACACAATTAGGGTGGTGTACCAAGGGGAAATTTCTCCCGCAAAATATATCCGGGCCGCGATTCCACTACCAAAAGACCAAATCAAAGGAATGGTCCTAATTAAGGCTACATTATGCTACAAATCTCAGACTGATCCTCACCATCCAGGAAACTATACTAGGGCCGGATTAGATGTAACTTTTCGACCGCATGATAAAAAGTATACGCGTGATAAACAATTGCATCCCGATTCGGCTAGTTTTTTTGGGCTAAGTAAAATGGGTGCTACAGAGATAGAATTGCGACGAGATGCAATGAAATGGGAAAATTGTTTGCATCATTCAGTTAATAAACGCGGGAGCTCACTGAATAATCCATGTTTTGATATACATTACAATTCTAGATTAGAAGGTCGAAACTTTGTTCATTCTGAGAAATTACCATATGCATTGGTCGTCACAGTTCATGCCAAATCTATTTCAGATCTATACAATCAAATCGTCAGAAGATATGCCACTCAAATTGAACCATTACGACCAATTGTTGAAATTCCAATAACAACATAGGGAAATTATTTAAGAACTCCCCTCAGCCTAACCGGCTCTCATTGTAGTTTTTTAAATTCCCCCGGTGCCTTTTATAGGGCCGGGTTTTTTTTAGTTCGCCCTACGCGGAGTATGTTAGTGGCAGTAAGGGGGGATTCCTTCTTCCGGGGATATTCCAATACTCCACTCCGGATTATTTGGATGCTCTACTCTATCGCCCTCTCTTAATTCCATAGCAGACTTATTTTAATCATCAGGTAAGTTGTACCAATAAGTTGTACCTCTGAATTTATTCCCGTCTGACATTTCTGCCTTCATGAACATCCATTTCTCAGGCCGATCCATTATCACTTTTTGCAGAATTAAACCGAAACATTTTGCGGAGGCATCTTTGTTGCTCAGACATCCATCCTCATAAATTGCCTGAAAAACTGTATTGGTC
The DNA here is from genome assembly GCA_965249625.1 of Nitrospinales bacterium. Lineage (GTDB taxonomy): Bacteria > Nitrospinota > Nitrospinia > Nitrospinales > VA-1 > LS-NOB. The sequence goes on from OZ252246.1 coordinate 426,219, forward strand.
CAATCCTTTCCCGGAACCCAGCTAGAAGTAAGAACTCTCCTTTTACCATCCACAGAATCATCTAGAACATTATCCGGGTGCCTAGGGTTGTCAATATAATCGTTTAACGTTTTTTCTATAGCGAGATGTTGTTCCACTGATAGTCGTTTTACACACATTTCATAGTCTTCCTTGTGCCAAACATTAACTATTTTTTTATCCTCAACTGAAAATAACATTTTACTCCTATCGCATATAAATCAGATTTAACATTAAGAAGCTTTTCGTTAAGCTCTCTTTAAAATTTAAAATCAATATAGGTGGTTTACCGACGCTTAAATTCCCAAATAGATGTTTTATCTTCAATTTATATTTTATGATTTCTAATTGATCAATTACAGATTCTTGGCAAGTTGGTATTTTTTATACCTCGAGGCCGTTCTAAAAAGATTACCTACCCGAAGCGGAATTCTCTGTGAATCCAGCACATATCCACGTTGTTCCATGATCTGTCGGACCATGTGACCACACATTTGTTTGTATCGTATCAATTTGGAATTATTTCCCTTCCTGAACTCCTTAAATTCATTGATGAGTTCATCCTGAATCGCTTCACAAGCCGGTCTTCGCAAATAGGTGGCTGTATCCATACGAAGCAGAGTATTTGGGCTTGTTAAGAATTTCCAAAGGCGAATCCCAAAGTCTGAGTCACTGATATCAGAGAATTTATAGGGTTTGTAGTCCTGAAAGGTCACAAAAAGCTAAATATCTATTGACAATGTGATTATTATGTGGTATATTTAATACCTTAAAATATTAATGTCATAATTATAACATATATGTGTAGTTTTTCACAGGTTTATAGCTGATTTGAATAGATACCTCCGGCTAAAGCCGTGGCGCACTATTTTCGACCGCAAGGGAAGATAAGTCTATATCTCCGATGCTGATTTTTAAAGCAATTATTTTGAGGTGACCATCATGAACTTCTGCCTTATCGAGCTTTTTAATGAACGTAGAGTTAACCATATTTCCAATTTTGCCGATTTTGCTGGACGTTTGAATATTCTGAAGTTGGAAAGGTGTTATATGGAACTTTTTAAAGGGGCACCAAAGAGGGCTGGGAGAGGGAAGGATTATTTTGTAGGTCATAACGGAATCACCAGCAGTGGAAGCTATTCCAATCGATCTGAAGAACATTTGGCTGTCGCTCTGTTCAACGCCACAAAAAATGGAAAGGATTTTTCTCTTACCGATGGTCGGAGACTTTCTTTCTTGGACTACCAGTTTCCCCTAAAGGCCCGACAGGGCGACAAAGGAATTGGCAAGGTGGACCTTTTCTGCGCCATAGAAAACAGTATTCCGGCAGTGGCTGAATTGAAGGTGGCTGGAAGAAATGGGCAGTTGGGCGATACTCCCTTAAAAGCACTTCTTGAAGGTCTGGCTTATTGTGCCATCGTCGAAGCGAACATTAAAACCATTGCCGGAGAAGCCAAAGCCCGATTCAAGGTAAATCTTAAGGCTGGGAAGCCCGACCTCATAGTTATAGCTCCTCATGATTACTGGTCAAATTATTTAAAGAAGGGTGCGGCTGGGGACTGGGTGACAACTCTCAGCCAGCTGGTTGAGAAAATTAAAGATCGGCTCAAAATCAACACGCATTTTCTTTCATTGAGAGATTGCAAGTTTGAGATGGGTCTTGGCGGTAGACCGGCAGAACTAAAAGGTAATTGCAGAATCGAATCTGTCCAACCACTCATGTAAATATTTAAGGTCTGAAAAATATTTTTACGAAGGTGATTGATAATTGGATAGTGGGATTTAATTTGGAATGGGCGTTAGCATACGGGTTACGGTGGCAGCCTATTTTTAGACCATGTAAAGACTTGTGAGGAAATATGAAAGTTTGCATCCATCGTGGGACACAGGAGATTGGCGGGACTTGCATTGAAGTTGAATCCGCTGGCCAGCGCATAGTTTTAGATGTGGGATTGCCTTTGGATACGGACAGGGATGTGGATGCCAAATCCCTTCTGCCTGACGTTAAAGGATTTACTAATCCGGATGACAGCCTGCTTGCCGCATTGATCTCTCATCCTCATCAGGACCATTTTGGCCTGGCCCGGTTTCTTCCTCCTCAAATCCCCGTAATCATAGGGGAGGCGGCCCACAATATTCTGCGATCGGCCACCTTTTTTACTCCCTCTGGCGCGGATTTCAAAAGAACCATTTATCTGAAAGACCGGGAAACCATAAAGATAGGGCCTTTTGAGATCATGCCCTATCTCGTGGACCATTCAGCCTACGATGCTTATTCAATCCTGATATCTACAAATGGGAAAGGGCTTTTCTATAGCGGTGACTTCCGGGCTCATGGACGCAAAGCAAAGCTTTTTCAGAAGATGATCAAAAACCCTCCAAAAGATATTGATGTATTGTTGATGGAGGGAACCACGATAGGAAGAGGAAATCCTGAGGACAAATTCCAAACTGAAGATGAACTCATCCCAGAATTTGCAGACTATTTTGACTCCACCCAGGGTCTTTGCTTGGTCTGGTGTTCAGGACAGAATATTGATCGGCTTGTCACAATATACAAAGCCTGCAAAGCGGCAAACCGTCAGTTCATCATTGATCTATATACTGCCGAGATTTTGCGAGCTACCGGAAACCCCAGTCTTCCCCAGGGACATTGGAAGGACATCCGGGTGTTTCTTCCCAAATCACAAAAATACCGGGTCATTGAACAAAAACTGTTTGATATATCCAATCAGTATAGAAACAACCGCATCTATCCGGAGAATTTGAGCCGGGAGGCCCCTCATTCGGTGATGTTGTTTCGTCCTTCCATGTCAAAAGACCTGGAGGCGACAGGATGTCTGAATGGAGCAAGTCTCGTTTATTCGCTGTGGGAAGGTTATTTAAAAATGGATCAGCAAAAACCATTCCTTGATTGGCTGGAATGTAATCAAATATCAATGAAAAAAATACATACCTCAGGTCATGCCTCTGTATCCGATCTGAAAATATTTGCAAATGCTATTCAAGCAAAGAAGTTAGTTCCCATTCACTCCTTTGAGACCGATCAATTTCCTGATCTATTTAGTAATGTCGAACTGAAGGAAGATGGCAAATGGTGGGAAGTTGAATAGCTGGATTGATTGAAAGAGACAGCGTGAAAATAAGAAATTTGCAATAGATGGAATCTTGGACGGCCACAAAGAATAAAATAAAAATCATTACATTTGCCAACGGGCTAAAGTGCAAAAGGCAAATAAAAAATGATGAAATGTGTGGCCGGGGAATGCTTGCGTGTATTGCTATGGGTGTTTCCACGCACGATCCCAACTCCGGTTTTCTTAGCTTGACGGGCTGTATCTCTTGCCTGTTTCCACCGGCGGTTCGCCGGGGTCAATTGCAATAGGGAGGGATACCTTCTTCCACCAGATGCCCGGCTTTCCCGGTTTTCTGGTTTTCATGATTTTTGCGGATTCCTGATGCCAGTACTTTCATGGACCCTTGCATTTTTTCCACGATTTCTTCTGGCGAATCCATTAACAGGTTGCCGAACGCGGGTTTGCATTTCAAATTGCCAACATCACAGCAGGGCGTCATTTCACCATTTTGCTGAATGGTCATGATGTCTATCGAGCCTCGTGCGGCGGGACAGCCAATGAGGTATTGGTCTCTGGGGAAAGCCATCGATGCCATAGACCGCTGGCCGTTGTCATCAATATTGAACGCCGGTAGCAAACTCAATCCTACAGTGAGTTCCGGTTTGCGGGCAAAGGCTTCGGTATCTCCAAAATGCGTGGTGAACAATTTCTCATCGCAGTTGGGGTACTCGCTCAAAAGCGTCTCCACTTTTGTTGAGTAGGTTTCGAGCAGTTGCGTGACATGTTCCTGTTCCTTAAAAAAATCGAGCAGAAGGTCAATCTGAAGTTTTAAATGCTCCAGACTTTCATAAACGACATTGATGATCAGGTTGTTCTGTTTTTCTAATAGAGCCCCAAGAAAATGTTTCTGCGACTTCTCCCATGCAGTGGGATAAAGCGTGATATCCACCCGGCCGCCGAGCTCCATGATCCCCAGCAATCTTTGCCAGCGTTTGGATGTTTCTGAGAGTATGTCGAGATTGGTGTGCAGGCAAACATGCGGTGTGACGGTTTGGAACACTTTGCAAATCTCGATAATATCCGGGTTCTGCGAGGCCTCCCCGCCGGTCAAGTTAATCTCCTGCTGGGCCAGGGTGTTAAGCACCTCGACACGCTGGATTTTTTCTACCATCACCCAGGCTTGCTCCACAGTCAGGTGCCATTCAGAGACCGGGTCCGCCATTAACGGTTCGTACACGTGGCAGAACTCGCATTCGTCCCTGTTGTAACGGTTGCAACTGGTTTCGACAAAAACGCTGAGCATCGATCAAAAAACTCCGGAATTTTAACTAAGAAACCCCATGCTACCAGCCACTAGCCGTGGGGGCAATGTGCAATAACTCTACTTGGGTAGAAAAGGTTATCTCGGCTTGATAAGCCAGTGCTCATTACTTGCGGGGGTGCCCCGCTATGGGTTGAATTGAATGTGAACGAATGAAACAGGAAGTGGAGGGGATTGAAAAGCGGACTGAATATCTTTTTCCCTGTAGCCCAGTTTTCTAAGAGGTTTCAAGGCGGCCAGAACTTCCTCTCGGGTGACATAGGCTACAGTATCGGGAACACCCCGGCTACTAAGGTTTTTAGCCAGTTGGGCGATTTGCTTTCTTTGTTTTTTGGGAGTTCCTTCGAGTGCCGGGTAGTTGAGTTTTCCAGAGTAGGGACTTCGATAAACGGTATTGAGAGCATTGAGTGTTCCGAGCATTAGAATGTCTCTGTCCCACGGAGCCATGTTGACTGCTTGCGGATGGTTTTGCACCAGATCCACCAGACTGACGACTGCTGATCCGAGGTCTTTTTTGACAAACTGATTCTGGTATTCCCGGGCGATTTCGGTAAATCCTAAAGACCGGCCAATATTTTCAAGCAGGGGAAAGTTCACCATGAACGTGTATTGACCGCCGTATAAATTAAAATAGGGCCGTCCTTCCTGATTGAGATCCTGAATTTCTTTCATGCCATAGTCAAAACTGGTGTAACCGAAATTGTTAGGGCCTAAAAGTTCTTTTGCTTTTTCGATAGCGGAAAAAGCTCCGGTATTAATGGGCATGGGAATTTCATCCTTAAATTCTTCGGCGTGAGCCTTCAAGATTTCCGCAAAGGGCCAGTCATCCAGGTCCACCCTTTGAAAATCCCGTTCCCAGTGAATGGTGTTGAGAAAGTTTGGAAGCTGGGCGAGTTTTTCCATATCCCTGTTTTCAAATTGTTCAACGAAAGCGTCTGCTTCGGCAGGCAGTGCTTCCGGGTTCAGGAAAGGGCACAGGTATTCCTCATAAAAAAGACCCTGATGCTTCAGCAGAACTTTGGTTGCCAGGTCGTCCCAAATTTCGTTGGAGATGATTTTTGTTACGGAGTGAGGCCGGAAACAATCCAGGTGTTCAGCGTGAACGCGAACCGTGGAAAATTTACCGGCGTGTTCCTGTAAGCGGAAGTTGGCCCGCACGCCTTTTAAAATTTCTTCGGACTCATCGCAAAGAATGTAATAGATAAAAGGATAGACTTCATTCTCGCTGTCAATTGTACGCAGGTGGCTGAGAAAACACGCGGCCAGGTTGCCATTGCCCACTCCCCATTCCTGCACCACCCAGACATCATTTTCAGGACGCTCGCCGCCTCGGGCTTTGGCATAAAAATCATTGGCGAGTGCGTGAGCCAGACGGTAGTCCAGGCTCACATAAGTTTGAAAATGGTTGTGGATTTCGGGGCCCTTGATGCCATAGAAAATGGCATTGACATGGGTTTGCCAAGCGTCGGAAGGCTTGAAATCCCCAAGTGCAACCAGATTTTGGGGAGGATGGGTCATGGTGACAATTCAGGGGAATTTATCGGGGATCTACATCCGCATCCGCATCTGCATCTACATCCGCATCTGCATCCGCCAAAGATTCCATACCAGGCTGGTTTCCTTCCATGTCTCCACCTCCGGCGTATTTGCTGGTTTGGGAAACACCGCCGGGGATATTTGATGGGTTGTCCCCCCCCTCTGTTGCAACAGGAGCGGGTTCGTTCATCAATGCTTCATACTTCTGGTAAGCCGCCTGCGAGTCTTCCATCAACCCGACATCTTTATAGCAGGTATACAGGTTCATCCAGGCTCCTGAGTCCGCCGGGTTCAGGGTTACCGCTGTTTTGAACGACTTGATAGCGGTTTCCGGTCGCCCCATATTGGCATAAAGGGTTCCCAGATTGGTGTGCGGCAGGGAATAGTCCGGTGCCAGTTCGCTGGCTTTTTTGAAAGCTGTGATGGCATCATCAATCATATTACGCACGGAATAGCAACTGCCCAGGTTGCAATAGGCTTGCGGGTCTTTTTCGTCAATATCGACCACGCACAGGGCGGCATCAATGGCGTCCTCATAACGTCCAGCATGAAAATAAGCGTTGGACAGTGCCGAGCGGAGTTCCTTGTCTTCCGGATTGAACATCAACACTTTTCTGAGGGCGATGATTTCCTTGTCATAAAGTTTGAGCATGTCATAAGCCGCCGCAAGGTTGGCATAGGCTGTTGTGTCGGTTGGGTCCAGTTCAATGACTTTTTCAAACGCATCCGCAGCACTTGGGAACATGTCTCGGAGCAAATAGAGACCTCCGAGATTGAAGTAGTTTTCTACATCGGTGGGGTCCAGTTCGCAGGCCCGGTTCAATTCAATCAGGGCTTCCTCTTCATGATTGAACAGCACGTATGCGGTGCCAAGCAGTTTGTAGACCCGCGGGTTTTTCGGGGCTTGGTTGCGAATGGTGATGAGTTGTTTGATGGCTTCTTCATAACTGGCACCATCTATCATCAAGGTAGCCAGCTCTAACTGAAGATCCAGATTGCCGGGGTCGGTTTTCAACTCCTTATTGATCTGACGGGTTTTTTTGGTGATTGCCATTTCCCGCTTGGTCTCTTCAGGGTCGCGGACCCCCAACTCTTCAAAAATCTCAGGATCGATTTTCATCGTGATCCAGTCTGTCGGTTTGCCTGCCTCGCCCATAATAGGATCGCTCTCTCTAAAAGGTTCTAAATTCGGTTTGATCTGATTGGTGATGTCCTAAATTCTAGGTCATCCTCCACAGCCTGTCAACTGCCACTCGGCGTGGGGCCGAGAAACGTTTGCCTGTCACTATAGAGCTATTGCTATCTGGCACTCCTGTTAAGGAGTTACTGTGGTTTTAGCCATGTTGAGGATTTCTTCTTTGCCGAAGTGGTCGAGATAGAGCAGGAAGTGCTCGCGCGACAGGTAATTCCAGACATTGCGGGAGGGGAAGGTTTCATCTATCACGGAATCAAAATGTTCGTAGACTTCCATCACTTCTTCCTGAGGCATTCCCTCTTTGATATCAAAATCGAACACGATGGCCATGTCCCGATCGGGATCATGAATGATGCGGTCGATTTTGAATTTGCCCGGATTGTGGAAGATGGCGGAATCCTTCTCCAGCGCGAAGATGGACTGGCCGACAGAATGGATAGTGCCGGTGCCGACTTCTGAGTTTTCCACGGTGAACTGGATGGTGTCCTCCGCTTCTTCGCGCTCTTCTGTAGGGAACCCGAAAAACAGATAGAGATGATTCCAGATGCCGGCATCGGAACTGTTTTTCAGCACACTCCGTTCTGTATCCTGATCGCAACCTTTTTCGATAATGGAAAGGATGCGGTCGTTAGCACTTTCCAGCCCGAAAAACAGCATGAGGAATCCGGCCTTATAGATATCTTCAAACAGTTCAGGGGTTTCCTTGTCCCCGGACTCAAACTTGAGCATTCCCAATGAGCGCATTTCCACGCCCTGTTTCAGAATAGCCTTCGACATGCGGTTGAAAGCGTTGGGGGAAATGGCTTCGTCCGAAAATGTGAAATATTTGGTATTGTATTTTTTTGCGAGATGGCCGAGTTCTTCCGCCACCCGGGTTTCATTTTCTTTGCGGTAATACGAGTCATAGATAAAGCTATGGGTGCAGAACGTGCATTTCCCCCAATAACAACCACGGCTCGACATATAGGGCAGTACCGGATAGGGCATTAAATATTTTTCCATCGGCAACTGGTCGAAGGTCGGGCACACCAACTGCTCATAAGGCAGGGCTTCGGTTTTAGTATTATGAATAATTTTTTGCCCTTCCATATAAATCAGGTTGGGAATGGTTGCCAGGGGTTTACTGGCCTTGAGATGGCTGACCAACTCTTCTAAAGGTTTCTCGCCTTCGGAGATGATCACGCTGTGAAAAAATTCCTCAAACAAAGCCTGTTTGTTGTCGAGCAGGTCGGCGTGACGGTTGAATACGCTCCCGCCGATGACGACGTGCAGATGTTTAAAGCGTTTTCGCAACAGACGCGCCAGCGTCAGGCCGGGTATGACCTGCCCGATGTGGATGATGGATAGTCCCGCCAGCCCGTAATCGTTCCAAGGGACTTTCTCAAGCAGGTAATCTTCATACATGCGGATGAAAGGATTCCGAACCGTGTCCACCGTGGCCGAGAGAATGCCGGAAAGGTTCTCTTCCGGATTCCCCAGCATGAAAAAGGAGTCCAGATCCAGCCGACTGGGGTGGTGGGCGTAGGAAATGAGCTTCATGGAAATTTTTAGTGTAGTGTAGGCTTTTTTATAAGTTTCAAACTGGAAAAACCGTTCTTCATCCCGCAGAACATTTTTGGCGTCTTCCACTTCGTTGAGAACGGAGTCGAGAAAACCGGCGTCCGCCAGAATATCCCGGTACACGGTTTTGGCTTCCTGTTCCTCGGTCGTGTAGGCGGAGGTGGACAGGCGTTGCCGCACGAGTTCCACACATTGAGCCAGATAGCCCTTGGACAGGAAAATCTCATAACTTTCTATATTGAAATCGAACTGGTCTACCTCATGGCCTTTGGATTCCAGATGGGCCTTCAAGGTAGGTAGGGCGAGATAGGGCTGGCTGGGGTACCATTGCGGCGGAAACAGGAGAGCGGTTTTCATGACATTCAAACTCTTTCATGTTCCAACATGGGTGGTTATCCTCTCCCAGTGGAAACGGTCAACCTTATATAAATCAGGTTTTGTATAGAAAAGGGTATACCCACAGGCCAGACCTGTCAACTGCTAGCCGCAGAGGCAACTGGCAACAAGCTTCGTCTGGGCAGAAAACCGGTTTTCTCGGCTCAAAAAGCTCATGCTCCTTGTACCCATTCATGCTCCGCAGGGTTTTTTGTCCCCTCTTGCCCCACGGTTAGTGGCCCACTCCCGTGGGAGGGAATTGGCCAAGGGCTCGTTTTGCCGAACTGACCTGTTGTTAGCCCAATAAAGCTATGCTATCTGCTCTTGTGGCTAGCAGTTGACACTTTCCCGGAAAAAGGACTATACTTACGGGTGGAATCCCAGAACTCTTTTAAAAGTATCGGTTTATTGTTTTACCCTTGTTAGGAAGGAGACTTGTGTTGAGCGAACAGGATACTGAAACTAAGGAAAACGCCGGGCCGGAAGGCTCGTCGGAAGGCACTGCTGAAGAGAAAGAGGTCGATCATCTTTCTGATTTGAGCGAGCTGGAAAAGATCAAGCTCGAGCTTCAAAAGGAAAAAGAAAAAGCCACCAAAGAACTGGCTGAAGGTGAAGAAGAAGAAGAGGATTTGCGTGAAGTCGATTATCTGCAAAAGCTGATCACTCTTGCTGTCAAATTCGATCACCATGTTGGCATGTATCTCATGCCAGCTTACATTGATTGCGGTTTGAAGTATGACCACAGGTTGGCTGAAAGCTACACGGTTCAGATCACCACGATCCAGTCGTTCCTGCGCCTTCTTGAAAAGGTCGATGGCGTGACTCGGGAAGAGGTGACCAAACAATGTATTCTTAACCTTCGAAATATCATTCAACTGGTCTTCAAGAATATGGTGAAGCCGCTATATCGTGAAGTCGGCCTGATGAAAAAGAAACCCAAGTCTGAAAGCCTGGATAATTTCAAACAGAACTGGAATGAAAGGCTCGACGAACTTCAAAAAACCTGTAATTTCGAATACCAGATTCTGGATGTGAAAGGGTTCCTGATAAAATAAATAAATGGGGCGTGGTTCTGTTCTAAAAAAACGCTTTGCAGTTTATTTAAATAATCTTGGAATTGCCCGGAACGATAAGTGCAGTGTGTGGTGCGGAAGAGCCCCTTTCGGGGCTTTTTCTTGTTTGGAGTTTGATTTTTATTCTGGTTTGGGAAAGAGAGGATTGTTTTGGTGGAAAATAATACGGAAAACAGTGAGGGTACTCTGTCTCAGGTGCTGGAAGTAGCCGTTGTCGAAGAGACTCTACCTGAAGAGAGTCCTCAGGTTGATCATAGCCAGCTTTATGTCTGGGTGGCGGATTCGGGCAATGACCGGGTCCAGAAATTCGACGGCAATGGGAAATTGCTGATGTGTTTTGGCAAATCCGGCGGCACCCGCCCTCCTTATCTCCCCGGAGAATTTAAGACTCCAAGTGGAGTGGCCGTGGATAACGAGGGTTATATTTGGGTCGTCGACACCGGTTGTCACCGGCTGCAAAAGTTTGATCCGGATGGGGATTTCTTTCTTGAGTTTGGCAGTGAAGGCTGGGGACAGGAAAAGTTTTATATGCCGGAGGAAATTGTCGCGGAACCCACCGGGACCATTCTGGTGGCGGACACTTCCAACCATTGTGTCAAAAGGTATGACAGCGACGGCAATTTTATCATCAGCTTTGGATTTGCCGGGAACTTCGACGGATTCATGAAATTTCCCGTTGGTCTGACATTGGATCGGGAAGGAAATATTTATGTGGCCGACCGGGACAACCAGCGCATTCAGATTTTCAATGAGGACGGACAATACTTGTCCAAGTTTGGTGAGTATGGATTCGAGCCGGGCCGGTTGAATTTTCCCACTGGGATAGCCGTGCGGAGAGATGGCACCATCATGGTGGCCGAAAAAAGTCAGAACCGGTTACAGCTTTTTGATCGGGAGGGACACTCCCTCGACATTCTTGGCGAGGCGGGCAAGCGCGACGGTCAGTTCAACTGTCCCGTTTCGGTGGTGGAAGATCCTTATGGATATGTGTTTGTCGTCGATACTTTAAACCAGAGAATCCAGAAGTTTGACCCGGACCTGAACTTTATTTCCAAATGGGGCATTGTCGGTAAGGATCCGGGGCAGTTTTTAAATCCCTCCGGAATTTGCCTGTCTTGGGAGCCAGACTGGGCACCGCAGGAAGAGTAGCTATTTTTAGCAGGTCTGATTTTAGGAAGCCCTTAAATGATTCCAAAAGGCACGATTCGTTTTTTTCGCTTTTTGATCCAACCCATGGAGGTTGCTTTTTTGCTGTTGGCAGTGTGTGTGGGGAGTGCGGTACAGGCTGATTCTGGCAACAGCAGTGCCGATGAGATTTTTGGCGGCCAGATTCTCTCTCTCACTGAAGAAAAGCCGGAACTGAAGCCTTCTAATGATCCGAGATTCCGGGATAATGAAGATGGAACTGTGACCGACTTGAAAAAAAAGTTGATGTGGAAGCAGATTGATATCTACCAGGAAAAAAAGATTTGGATCAACTGGGATGACGCGCAAACTTACCTCGAAAACTTCAACAAGCAAGCCTTCGCCAGTTATTCGGACTGGCGCCTGCCGACCCGCAAAGAACTGGAATCCCTCTACGAGGAAGGTAAGGATGTCCCCTGGAAATATTATTGGACCGAAAATGTGATTCATATTGACCCCATCTTCGGTTATTCCAGCTGTTGTTTCTGGTCCAGCGAGGTTTATAAGGACAAGTATGCATGGGGGTTTAATTATATCCGGGGCAAAACTTACCCCAGTATGAGAGGGGGGCCGAGCCTTTCTTTGTCAACCATCAGGCCGGTTCGGGCTGTTCTGGATACAGATTCAGAGAACCCTACTCAATAGCAAAGTTTACGCGATCAGCAGGTTGTTTTCCAAGAGGACAATACACCGGTTACAGGTTGAGAGGTAAGGCTATGATAAATATTTTTGCCGAAGCCAATTGTAGTCGCTATGTGCGGGATGAGTGCCAGTATTGTCATGTCTACGAACCACTTAGCCAGATACCCAAGAGCGATTGGCATTTAATGCCGGAGCAGGCTCAGGTCATGGTGGATAAAATCCTCCAGTTGGGGGTGTTTCATGAGTTGGCCAAGAGGGAAATTAATCTGACCGGTGGGGAGCCTTCACAAAATCCTCATATCGTTGAAATTTTTAAGATATTCAAGACGCTGACGCCAAATGTACGCATCCACACCAACCTGGACATTAATTCAGCAAAATCTCAGCGTTGGCTAAGGTTGGTTGAAATCATGAAATTATCCGGACGGGTGGACTTTACGTTGTACCCAACCGTTTGGGAATCGCGACAAAAACCACTTCTTAAAGAGATTCTGGGGCTACAGGACGAATTGATCGTCAACATGATCTTTGAGAAAGTGTCGGACTTGTTGAGCCAGATCAAAATTTTGCTCACGTTTTTTGGGGAACAGGAAAAGAAATTTGATTCCGTCCTGTCTCTACTTGGGATTTATCGTGCGAAGCTTGAAAGTCTATTGCGAGAAAATCCGGAATGTGATGAAGGCGTATTTTTAAAGCATATGGAACGCGTTAAAAATTATATTTGTACGGACAACTTTACTTTTGGGCTGAATATGATCCCAGGGTTTTATGTCGATAAAAATGGCGAGCGGGCCATGAATTCCCAGCCTTTCCCCCGGGATATTAACCATCTGGAATGCACCATTCCTCGTGGTACCATTGAGATTGTCACCGTCCAGCAAACCGGGGAGATAACTCCTTGTTGTGATGTGGGCAATCTGAAGTGTCAGCCCAAGTTTGGCAATCTCTTAAACGATTCGCCGGATGAGATTATGAACCAGATAGAAGTGTCCCGGAAAAAGATGGTTTCAGGTGCGATAAAAAATCGTCAGAACATAAACAATGGTAAAGCGGGAGAATGGGTGGAAGAGGGGATTCCCCCTTATTGTGTTTGATTATGAGTGAAGACGAAAAAGAAGCGGAATCGGAGGAAGAAGCCGGGCAACCGCTGGAAAATGCTGAAGATCCTTCTCGGCTTGAGGCTGACCAGCCTCTTGAGGTTGGAGACTCTGAAGAGGCTGAAGTTTCGGAGTTTGACGAGGAGGAAGAGGTTGAGTTTGACCTTGAAGCCCAGATCCAGGAATTCAAGTGCCAGATTGAGGAAGAGCCGGATAACTGTGTCCATCATTACAATATGGGTGAAGCCCTCTCAGAACTGGGGCAGATGGACGATGCCCAGGAATCTTTTGAGCAGGCCTTGTTGCTGGATGTAAACCAGGAATTCAGTGCCATCATCCATTTCGGCATCGGCAATCTTTATTACCACCAGTTGATGTCGGGGATTCAGTCCACAGTGGTTAAAAGTTCTGTGGGTCTGCATTCCCAGCACAGGGCCGGCGCACAGATTTCTTCGGTGATGGATGATGATTATGCTATTCCTCTCCGCGAGTTTGAGGCGGCTGTCCAGGATATTCCAAAGTTGAAGGCGGATGAGGAAATTATCGACTATATCAGCCAGAATGCCCCCCAACAAATTGCTACGGTTTATTACAAGTGGGCCTCCGATTTGTTTGATAAAGCCCGGCAAATTGAAAATTATGGCGACGAAGTCAAGGATATCAAAAAGGGATTGAAGTATTTGAAGAAAACTATCGATATTGATCCTAGTCACAGCCAGGCCAACCTGATGGTCAAATATGGGAAAAAGATGCTTCAGGAAGGTTACAGCATCTACGACGAATATGGATTTGTAGCTAAGGAAATCCCGGGTACCGGGTAGGGGGAGCGTGTTATGGCAAATTTGGATGAGTTGATCCGGGACCGGTTGAGCAAGGACGGACAAGTGCTGAGCTTGAAGGCGCAATTCTTGAGAGAGGTGGGCGCGAAAGAGTTGGCTCAGCATGAAACTATGAAGGGCATCCGGGCTTTGGATCTTTCGCAGAACAGTATTGGCGATGAAGGGGTCAAGGCCATTGCCGAATCAACAATGTTTACCAACCTGAGAACTCTCAATCTGGCTTCAAACAGTATCAGTGATGTGGGGGCCACCTATCTTGCGACATCGAAAAATTTACCCAGCCTGCGCAGTTTGCAGTTGGTGGTCAATGACATTTCCGAGGATGGTGAAAAAGCCCTCAGAAACTCTACGGACCTGATAAAGCTGACGTCCTTGAAGTTCAGAGTTTAAAAGTCGCAATATATTGACATCCGCTACAAAAATAGGACCCCAATCTGGGCGAGGGGGCAGGATTTTCTGTTTTATAGCACATTGATATTTAAGGGGTTTTTGGTCCAATCTTGGGACGGATATTAAAGGCTTGACTTCCTGGGGGGCTTTTGATACTTTCAGGCCACCCTAGCCAGACCCGGAGGTTTTGCGGGGAGGAATCCGCCGTTTCGTTGCAGTCGCAGAGTTGCTGGATTTGGGGTATTGTGTGCGAATCGCCGAAGAGGTTTGATGAACTAAATAAAGTTTTATTAGGTTGTTTCAAGTTTTACCTTTTATTTACGCTTCGAAAGGGGGAGCAAATGAGAAAAACCGTTTTAGTTTTGTTCGCAGTATTTTTTGTATTTTCTGTTGCCGTTGCAAGCGCAGGGGTTTCCACCATCCCTGCTGGGAAATCCAGTGTTTGTTTGAATGCGGGTTGGAATCTTGTCAACCTGAGTGAAGACAAGGAAACAATGGTACACATCAATGTTGGGCCGATTGGATATTCATGGAATAAGAATTTTGACCGGAAACTGGCTCCAGGAGGATTTTTAACTCACGCTCTGCAGCCGAAGTCCACTTTTGCCAACAAAGGTCCCGGAAATATCCAGTTGAACTGTCAGAAGCAAGACAGTCAGGCGAATCATGACTGGAAAATTGATCCTGGCTCTCAAAAGACCTATCAACCAAATTACCATCTGGACCATGTCAGGCCGTCTACGTATATCGAGCCGGGTATGGGTCAGCCTGAAGGTACCGAGCGCGGTCTCTTCAGCGTAAGGGGTAATATGGATGCCGATGGTGGTGGTGGCACAACATCTGAAGTGAATCGCTAAGTCTGGATGTGATTTTTATGCCGGGGGGCTTTTGGCCCCCCGGCTTTTTTTTGTATTTTATCTGGCAGGAAGCATAAAATAGAGATCCGTTGAATTTGCAATAGGACAATTATGAGTGAGAACAGATTTGTGGATAATGGGGATGGCACGGTGACCGATAGTCTGACCCAGTTGATGTGGAAGAAAAACGACTCCTATCTGGACCTCCTGAAGTTCGTCAGTTTCACAGCGGCTTTAAAATATCTGGGAAAACAAAATGAAGGGTCTTTTGCCGGTTATCAGGACTGGCGGTTTCCCAATAAGAGAGAGGCTCACTCCCTTTTTGATATAGAGAAAACCCTGAAAGACAAGTACGACATGTTCGTACATATCGATTCGGTATTCACCGAAGGTTGCGGTCACGATACTTGGACCAGTAATACCCGGGGCAAGGTCACGGCCTATGTTTATTCTTTTAGTAGTGGGGCCGGCGGGCATAAGGAGGTCGATGATATCCTCAATTCCAGTGTCCGTCTCGTGCGTGGTGAATTTGACAACTCAAAAGCCAAAATCGCCCATGTGCCGGAGGTCCGAGATAAAATCACTCAGGGGGGTGGTTGGCGATAGACCCAAACTGGCCCTGCGTGACGGAGAGCTTTGCATAAGTCGAAAAATCGAAGAATCGAGATGCTTCGAGATACCCCTACGGGGCAAGAATTCAAAGGTCAAATATCACTAGCTCAGCATGACAATACCGGGCCATTTTGTCATTCTGAGGAACAAGGTGACGAAGAATCTCGGGTTATGCAAAAATCTCTGCGTGACGGGCTTAAATTGTATTTTGGAAGGCCGGGGGGGGGGCTGTGGGGTTTGCGTTTTCAATGTGCATATTCAGGGGCTTCCGGGCTGAAAGCTTCTTGAATTTGGCTTGAAAACCCGGTGTCTGGGTGGTACTTTAAAAGAAATAAAATTTTTTGGTTTATTCGTATTGGTGAAAGAGGGGAACACTCTTCTCCTTGTCTCATTTGTTTAGGTCAATATTTGTCCTGCTTTTTCCACTGGTGGGATGGGGAAATATTCAACCGGGACAGAATGAATGGGCGAGAAGCATAGGGTGTTTTTTTATTTCGCTGACAGGTTCGAGGCTTAAGTGTGGCGGAATCAAAATGTGGTTGGGTCAAGAATGATAATGGTACGGTCGAAGATCCAGGTAATGATTTGATGTGGGTGTTGAGAGATTCCCGGCAGGAATTAGGAAAATGGCTCAACTGGGATGAAGGCCATGCTTATGTGAAAGCCTGCAATGAACAAAATTATTTAGGTTATAACGACTGGAGGCTACCGACTAAAAGTGAGGTGCGCTCGTTATTTCGTAACCAAAACCATTACCGGGAAGTGTTCCTGAACTTACCCAAAAAGCCGGCACGGCGGGTTTCCAATTACCAGGCTGGTGGTGAGACCTGCGTGTGGACTTCTGAAACCCGGTACGATTCTTATGCGTGGAAAAGCTATTTCCCGAATATGAGAGAGGTTTGTGTGGACCAGTCGGTGTCGACCACTGGCACATCGGTGCGTATGGTCAGGGACTTGGATTGACAAATGTTTGCTTGAAAAGTTGAGGTTTAAAATGTCTGAAAATGATGACCCAACCGAATTTGATGATGCTGTAGACCCGGAGACTTTAAAAAATGAACCGGAGACTGAATGGGTTGGCGAGGATGAATGGGGCGATGAGGACGAAGAAGATATTGCTGTTGTGGAGGAGGAAATTCCTAATTTCGTCGATAACGGCGATGGCACCATCAGCGATACCTATTCCAATCTGATGTGGAAAAAGGATGATTCATACAAGGAGTACAGTTATGGAATCACCTGGTTTGAGGCCCATGATTATTGCGAAATGCTGAATGACAAAAAGTTCGCCGGCTTTGATGATTGGAGGTTGCCCAGCGGTGAAGAGGCTAAAAGCCTTTTTTCGTTTACCCAGTCGAATCATGATAAGGATGAGGCCGAGACCCATATTTCAAATCTGTTTGATCCGGGAGGAGGGCACAATACCTGGACCTATGAAGAAAAGCCGGACTACCAACAGTATGCGCAAAAATTCAGTTATGTGACGGGTAACGATATGTGGGAGCATAAGGACAACGAATATTCTCATTGTCGTGTGACCCGTGATGTGGTTCAGAAGGAGTGGGAACCGGAGTGGCGCAAGGATACCAAGACATTCGAACGTTAATCCCGGCCCTGGTATAGGGGCATTCTGACTGGAGTGTTATGAAACATTATATGATTTTTGGCAAGGATGACTGCCCCCACACGCAGAAAGCCCTGGCTGACTTTAAAAAGCAACACAGGTCCTTTGTTTACGTAAATGTTGATAAAGACCCGCAGGGTTTGAAGAAATTGCTGGAATATTCCAATGACCAGTATATCGTTCCGGTCATTGTCAACGTTGATGAGGACAGTGTGGAAATAGGATATACCGGCAAAATGAATATATAATTACGCAACGTTTTCAACCCGCCGATGTGGTCGGCGAATTGCAACCTGCCGGTGTGACCGGCCATTTGAGAAATAGAAAAAAATGACAGAAGAACTTCCCGAAAACTCAGATCAGTCTCTGGTCAAGCAGACAGAACAGGCTCCGGTCAAGCGGGATGACAAACCTAAGAGGTTTGTGGAGAAAGGCCGTGATGTTATTTTTGATAACAAAACCCGTCTGTACTGGTTGAAAAAAGATTCATGGCAGGACAAGGGTAAGTTTTTC
Organism: Nitrospinales bacterium; assembly: GCA_965249625.1. GTDB lineage: Bacteria > Nitrospinota > Nitrospinia > Nitrospinales > VA-1 > LS-NOB. The sequence continues at coordinate 444,133 of OZ252246.1, forward strand.
AACTGGCATGAAGCGGTTGAGTTTGCTGACAGGAAGAATCTTAGAAAGATTGGTGGGTTTGATGACTGGCGACTGCCTAGTATTGATGAAGTCTCGTCACTTTTTGATGAGTCCTGCGAAAACCCAGGGAAGAGCGGGGTGATCCTTCATCTTGATCCAGTGTTTCCAGAAGGTGCGTTTAAAACCGCCTGGATTGCCGGGGATACATCCACCCGCAGACCGAGGTTTGACTACAGCGAAGGCAAGGTTGTCAGTGTCGAAGAGTATAGCTTTGGTTCGGTTCGTATCTGTAGAAAAGATAAGGTCATGAGACACCAGTCCCCCTCACGCAGAAAATAGAGTTATGACGGAAGCCAAAGTGGAAATGCAGTATTTGGATAACGGAGATGATACTGTTACGGATCCGAAGCACAACCTCATGTGGATGAAAGAGGATACCTGGGTCAGGTTGGGGCGTTTGATCACTTGGCATGAAAGCCAGGAGTTAGCTCGAACAATGAATGAGGAAAAATTCGCCGGGTATCACAACTGGCGCATTCCCTCCGCTTCAGAAGCCAAATACCTTTTTCATCGATCAGCCAGCAATACAGATGTAGAAGGCTGCGAAATCCATATCGATCCTGTTTTCACTTCTGGGTGCGGATTCTCGACCTGGACCAGCCAAACCCGTGGCGCCAAGGCCGCCATGGCCTATGACTACCGATCCGATTACGAATTCTGGCTGGCTAAAGAAAACGATGGTTTCCCCAGTGCTGTGCGCTTGGTTCGAGACAATATTCAGGAAGAAGAGGACCCTGATTTTGTCCGCATTGAACTGCATAAAGACGGGACCATTACTGACCACAAGACAGGCCTGATGTGGAAGTCGGTGGACTCCTACATGGAATTGGATAAGTGGGTGAGTTGGGACGAAGCCAAGACCTACCTAATCCAACTGAACCGGACACAGTTTGCGGGTTATAAGGGTTGGCGCATGCCAACTCGGAAGGAAGCGCAGGCGATTTATGACGCTTCTAATCCTGTTACGGACAATTATGGTGACACGGTATTTTTGACTAAAGGTTTTCCTGCGGGCTGTGGGTTGACCTGCTGGACCAAAACATTGAATAAGTCGGATAAAGGATTGGCCATTCGTTTCCATTATTACAATGGAGACTATAAATGGCACCAGATGGGTTTGCGTAGTCACGGTGTCCGTGCAGTCCGGAATCAGGAAGGTAACTCATAAAGGTCATGGGTGAACAGGGCTCGGGGCAAGTGGGTGGGCGATTTGTGGCAGGAGACAGCGACACGGTGATTGACGGCACCAAGCGCCTCGTATGGCTTAGAAAAGATACCTGGCAAATGGCGGGAAAATGGATGGCCCAGCGCCAGATCAAAGAGTTTGCGGAAAGTTTGAACCGAAAGCGGTTTGCAGGTTTTTCCGATTGGAGGCTTCCTACGGCAAGCGAAGCCAAAAGCCTCTTCGATAAGACACAGAAAAATTCCGATAATATGGGGCAGGCGATTTATCTGTCCGGCTTGTTTGAGCCCGGGTGCGGGTTTCTTTGCTGGACCAGCGATGTGCGGCATAATATACAAGGTGTGCGCCTGAATTTCCGCAAAGGAGTTACCATTTATGATGACATTTTTCGCGTGTCGAGAGGGGCTTCCAGGCTGGTCCGCGATATTGAAAAGCATGAAGGCTAGAACTGAAAATTAAGAGCAACGTTGGAGAGTAAAACGTGGATTTAGAAAAACGATTTGTAGATAATGGAGATGGCACGGTTACCGATATGGAAACCAAGCTGATGTGGAAGCAGGCCGATTCCTTTCAGGATACCAGCAAATGGGTGAATTGGTATAAGGCTGTGGACTATATCAAGGACTTGGGCATTAAAAGGTTTGCCGAGTACCAGGACTGGAGAATGCCGACCTTGGAAGAAGCTGAAAGCCTTTATGATGAAGATCATGTCATTCTGGATATGGATCGCATGGACGTTTTCATAAGCCCGACTTTCTCGCCCGGCGGGGGCTTCACCAGTTGGACCGCTAATGAATTGCCTCATGCTACCGCTGCCATCTATTATTACCGTTATGGACATGCGAATGCCAATCATAAGGAGGATATCACTAAGGATTCTGTGCGTGCGGTTCGAAATATCGAAAAACAGGAAACTGAAAAGGGCGTGTTGACAAAATTCCCAGGTTTTTCTAATTCTCCTCTTCCTCGTTGATGGGTGGGATTGAAAAAGTTTGGGTTTTTAAACTTATACGGTTTGTGAACAGATAGGGATCCGGTGATCTGAAATATTTAGTGGAAGGGGAATTGTCATCGAAGGTTATTGGGAAATTAATCAGCAGGAGAGTGAAAACTCGAAAATGACGTACCGGTTCGAGGAAGAGAATTACCAGAACATGTATGTCCTTGAAGACTTTTATCACACCCATCCCTTTTACGATTACAACTATGTTGTGGTTCGCCTTCGTGACCAGGACAATCGGGACAATGCTTTCGCCTTCCAGGTTAATTTTAATAAAACTTTTAATCCCCTTCCCGATCATCCACGCTTGACGGATGTGCAAACCCAAATCGCCAAGGGATTTGCCAAAAACGCTCCAGATGAGTTGATACTCCTCTTCAAGCAGAGGGTTGTGGAAGCGAAAGCCTATGGTGAGAAAAATCCGACCTCTTACCTGGAGTTTGAGCCGGGAAATTATTATAATTTTTTTGAATTATTTCCTAGAGACAAGGGAATGCTCGATTTTAATTTCAACAATGACCAGTATTTTGCAGAAGACTCCTACGACATTGATCCGCGCAATGATAACCGCAGCTTGAAACTTTCTTTTTTTAAGCTGGAGTTGGATAACGCCGATCAGGCACCGATCTTTTCCGCAACCTATTTTTTGGATGAACGTTTGAGGGAAAAGGAAGACGCCAGGCTGGAATCCTCCAACAGCGATATGCTCATTGCGATCAATCAGGCAATTCCGGATTTTAATGAGAGGCTGAAGAAGCGTTACAAGGAAGCAAAAAAAATTGGCCAGGAATTGTTGAAAAGTACACCGGGAGTGAAGGTGCAGGAAGGGAAAATTAAACCCAATGACCCTTGTCCCTGCGGTTCCGGCAAGAAATATAAAAAATGTTGTGCGTTGATGTTAAACTGACGCACACGTTAGAGAGCGGTAGATCATTTGATGAAACGGGTTTTCCGGAAACGGGTGAACCCTTCTATATAATTTATGGTATTGAATCATGGCTAAAGAGAGAAAAGTTAAAAAAGTTCAGGCTCGGCATATTCTCGTGGGTGCTAAAGAACTTGCTGAAGAATTAAGAGTCAAGATTGACAAGGGGGAGGAATTCACCAAGCTGGCGGAGGAGTATAGCGAATGCCCATCCAAAAAACGCGGAGGAGATCTGGGTTGGTTTGGAAAAGGAGCTATGGTTCGGCCTTTTGAGGTTGCTGCATTTACCGCTCAGGAAGGAGATGTTGTTGGTCCGATCAAGACCGAATTTGGCTGGCACTTGATCTACGTCTACGAAATTCAGGAAGATGTGGACCCGGATGCGGGGCCTCCTACTGGTGATGAAGATGCCGATGAAGATACCTTGAGGCTGGTGGCGGAAAACTACGCGCATGAGTTTATGATGCTGGGTTACACTAGTAAAAAGGTGTTGAGCCTTTTTACCAGTCCGCATTTTAAATCAGCGAATACAGTTTATAACATTCTGGGTCCCGAGGCCATCAATGAAGTGATCGCTAGTGTTTTTGGTCAGAAAGTTGAGTCGGCGTCGTCTGCGAAGGATGAGGATAGCCAGAAAAAAGAAGATTGATTTTAAGGTTTTAAAAAATTAAAGCGAGGCTTCCCGATAAGGAGCCCCGCTTTTTTTGTTTAAAATCAATCTGCTAAAGCGTAACGCTGTGGACACTGAGAATGTGGGATGTGTTGCGCAATTCCCTCAGGGTTTCAGTGGTGGGCGGGGAATCGATATTGATAATGGAGATGGCCTTGCCTTCCTCTTTCTGCCTGCCCAGATGAAAACCTGCGATATTCAGGTTGTTTTTTCCGAGAATGTTTCCCAGGTTTCCGATCACTCCTGGAACATCCATGTTGTTGAGCACGAGCATATTTTTAGAGAGGACGGCTTCCATATGGTATTCGTCAAATTGCACTATCCTGGAATCGCCTTTGCCAAAAATACTGCCGGTCACTTTTCGGGTTCTGTTTTCGCTGATGACCTGCACCTGAACTGTGCTGGTGTATTCGTGCACTTCGTTGCTCTTGGACTCTTGGACCTCAATCCCTCTTTCTTTTGCGATAAAGGGAGCATTCACCATATTGATCCCTTCAATGGAACGGTTGAAGAGCCCTTTTAAAATGGCGATGGTTATGGATTCTACCTTCATGGTAGAAACTTCGCCGTTATATTGAATTTCAACACGGGTAACGGGGCCCTCGGCAAGCTGGAAAATGAAGCTCCCAAGGTCTTCGCCCAAAACGAGATAAGGTTTGATTTGGGCCAGTGTTTCGGCATCAATGGACGGAACGTTGACCGCATTGCGGACGTTGCCGTATTTTAGATAGTCAATGAGCTGGTCGCAAATCGCGATAGCCACTTTTTCCTGTGCCTCTCCCGTGGAGGCTCCCAGATGCGGGGTGCAGATGATCTCGTCCACTTGCAGAAGTGGGCTGTCGAGAGCCAGAGGTTCTTTGTGGTAAACATCCAGTGCGGCTCCGGCGACTTGTTTGGATTGAATGGCATCAATCAGGGCGTCATCGTCAATCAATGAACCTCGGGCACAGTTGACGATGCGAATACCCGGTTTCATTTGTGCGAACTCTTCCTTCCCCAATAATGGTTTGCCGGCCAAGCCTGGAGTATGCAGGGTCAAAAAATCAGAGCGTCTCAGTAGATCTTTAAGCTCCACCAGTTCGACCCCAAGCTTTTCGGCTCTTTCCTGGGAAATATAGGGATCGTACACCACGATTTTCATTTGGAAGGCGTGAGCCCGTTCGGCGACGATAGAGCCGATCCGGCCCAATCCAACAATGCCCAGTGTTTTTTCAAAAAGTTCTACTCCCATAAACTCTTTGGGAGCCCATTTTTTATTTTGCAGAGTGGAACGGGCTTGCGGGATGTTTCGAGACATGGACATCAATAAGGCCATGGTATGCTCGGCGGTAGTTATGATATTCCCTTCCGGGGCATTCATGACAATGATGCCTTTTTTGCCTGCCGCATCCAGGTCTATATTGTCAACGCCGATGCCTGCTCTTCCGATGACTTTCAGGTTGTCGGCCGCCTCAATAATTTCCGCAACCACTTTGGTGGCGCTTCGGACGATCAAACCGTCGTAGGCGGGAATAATTTTTATCAATTCTTCCTTGGGCAGACCTGTTTTAACATCGACCTCAAGTCCGGATTCTTTTTTAAGAATTTCAACTCCGGTGGCGGAGAGGTTGTCAGAAACAAGAACTTTCATTCGCTAGCTCCAAATAATGATGGCCGGATACAACCGGCGGTTCTTCTCAATAAGCTTCTAATAGTATTTCCTGGGCGGCGGCCACCCCTTTGCCAAGCTGGATTTTGGCACCGAATTTTTTTAAGGCCATCTCCAAAGCCGAAATCGCTATGATGATGTCAAAGGTGTCCACATAACCCAGATGGGCAACGCGCACAACCTTTCCTTTCCATTGGTCTTGTCCGCCTGCCAGAGTGACTCCGAAATCGTCACGCAGGCTTTTAACCAGCTTTCCTCCATCCACACCCTCGGGCACAAACACGCCGGTTGCGCTATCGGCGGGGCTATCTGGAGCGACCATGGCCAAGCCCATGGCCTGCACAGCGGCACGGGTAGCCCGGGCTAGTCGGTCATGGCGTTTGAAAACATTGTCCAACCCTTCTTCCTTAATATCCCGCAGAACAACCCGCAGTCCGGCAACCAGTGAAACGGCAGGTGTGTAAGCGGAAGTTTGGTTGGCCAGGTTTTTGCGTTCTTTTTTAAAGTCGAAATAAAACCGCGGGCAGGTCGATTGGTCGACAAACTTCCAAGCCTTTTCGCTAAGGCCCACCAGTGCCAGGCCAGGAGGAAGTTCCAGGGATTTTTGTGACCCGGTCACCATGGCATCGATTCCCCATTCATCCATTGGCAGGTTGAAAACACCCACACCGGTGATTCCGTCCACGATCAGTAGAATATCGTCGCGATCACGGGTCAGCTTCGACAAGGCTTCAATCGGATGGGCGGCAGTTGTGGAGGTTTCGCTGGCCTGAACCAGGATGGCCTTTATTTCTTTATCCTGAGCCAGAATGGATTCAATTTCTTTAGCATCGGCGCCTTTGCCCCATTCCACATTATGCCAGACAACATTGAGGCCATAGGTCTCGGAAATTTCCCCCCACCGCTCGCCAAATTTCCCTCCGTTAATGACCAATACTTTATCCCCTGATGAAAACAGGTTGGTCACGCAACCTTCCATACCTCCCGTTCCGGTAGCAGCGAGAATCAGCACATCCTGCCTGGTTTGAAACAGGTATTTGGCTCCTTCTGCGGCTTCACTGAATATTTTGCTGAACTGGGGAGTCCGGTGATGTTGCATGGGAAGAGCCATTTCCAGAGAAACATGTTCTGGAACAGGGGTGGGACCGGGGGCGAGTAGATATTTTTTTTTCATTCTGTTATTTTTCCTGATTGGGGTTGTCGATAAAATTTAAAGGGGCCATTTTTTTCTGGCCCCAAAATATGCTTGCTTGTGACTAAAAAAAATCGTTGCCCACTTTTTTATTTTTCCCATTCAAATAAAACCCCATCAGCCAAATTTATGACGGATTGCGGTTATCTTGAATATCAGAGTCCGGGAGAAAAAGTAAGCTGTGGGGTGCGCAGTTCCTGAAATTTAGAAGAAAAAAACCAAACTGGAGACCTTACCCATCAGGGGTTGACGCTTAGCCATGAATGCTCTTTTATAAAGGAATTTCGTCCTAAAATCCAGTTTTTCTGTTCAGGAGGGCGTTGTGGGTCAGGGTTTTTCTGGATCAGGTGGGGAGTCCGAACCTTCCAGTTCAAGCCCCAGCTCTTCGTCCAGATCCAATGATATTTCGCCGTCTTCAAGATCCAATACCGGAGCCACGGGTTCCGCTCCTACATCGACTTTGTCCCCGCTGGAGGGCGCATCATTTAAGCCATTGATTTTCAATGTGGATATGTCTTCTTCAGGGGTCAGGGTAATTTCTAAAACAGGTTCTTCATCCAGCGCAACTTCTATTGAGGAATCAGAACTATCCTCTTCGGGATCCGGTAAATTCAAAAGAAATTCTCCAGACTTTGGTTCCGGGGTTTCCTGGGAACCTTCGGGAGGTTCTGCAACGGCGACACCTTCCACGGCTTGGGCAGTGGGCGCACCCGATGATTCCTGTTCTTTTGCGGGAACGGCAAAAACTGTAAAGGAATCATTGCGGAAAAGGGACGCTGTTGAAGCGGCGGTTTTTTTGAAATCAAAGCCACAACTACTGCAACTCTTTGCCCGCTTACCGGTTTGTCATCCTTATTGTTCAGCATGACAAAAAACGCCAGTTTGTCATCCTCGAGGAGCCGAAGGCCTGGCACGTCCCTTTAGGGAGACGAAGGATCTCGCCTTGCATAACCCCGAGATTCTTCACTGTGTTCAGAATGACAAAGCGGAGCCTGTGCTGAGCGAAGCCGAAGCATTCAGCATGACAAGAAACGCCGGTTTGTCATCCTTATTGTTCAGCATGACAAAAAACGCCAGTTTGTCATCCTCAAGGAGCCGAAGGCCTGGCACGTCCCTTTAGGGAGACGAAGGATCTCGCCTTGCATAACCCCGAGATTCTTCGCTGCGTTCAGAATGACAAAGCGGAGCCTGTGCTGAGCGAAGCCGAAGCATTCAGCATGACAAGAAACGCCGGTTTGTCATCCTTATTGTTCAGTATGACAAAAAACGCCAGTTTGTCATCCTCAAGGAGCCGAAGGCGACGAAGGATCTCGCCTTGCGTAACCCCGAGATTCTTCACTGTGTTCAGAATGACAATGCAATCGTTCGGAATGACAAGAAACGCCGGTTTGTCATCCTTATTGTTCAGCATGACAAAAAACGCCAGTTTGTCATCCTCGAGGAGCCGAAGGCGACGAAGGATCTCGCCTTGCATAACCCCGAGATTCTTCACTGTGTTCAGAATGACAATGCAATCGTTCAGAATGACAATGCAATCGTTCAGAATGACAATGCAATCGTTCAGAATGACAATGCAATCGTTCAGAATGACAAGAAACGCCGGCTTGTCATCCTTGAGGAGCCTGTGATATCCTCTTCATTAAACTTCATGCCCCGAAGGGGTAATCCGGGGTTACGCAAAGGTCTCCCTCTAACGAGGGAGGTAGTGAGCAATGGCTCGTTGCACCGGGATCGCTTTTGCTCGCGGATAGTTATTCTCATTATGCCCAGCGTTACGCTGGCCTGCGGAGGTACTCCGCTGGAGAACTCAGGTCACATATTGATCAAGCGGCAAGATCTGGAAAAAATTGAAACCAGCTCCCTGGCTCCCCACGCGATGAAAAGCGGGGAAAGTAAAGGACGCCAGCATCAGGAGGAGGAGCACCTCTACCGCACCCGATTCCAAAGGGACCGCGATCGCATCATCCACACCTCTGCATTCAGAAGGCTGGAATATAAAACCCAGGTTTTTGTCTACCACGAAGGCGACTATTACCGGACCCGGCTTACCCATTCCCTTGAAGTTGCGCAAATCGCGCGCTCCATTTGTAAATCCCTGCAACTTAATGAAGACCTTGCGGAAGCGGTTGCCCTGTCTCACGACCTGGGCCATCCTCCTTTTGGACACACAGGGCAAAATGTATTGAACCGGTTGATGAAAGGGCATGGCGGTTTTGAGCATAACAAACAGAGCTTGAGAATTGTAAAACTGCTTGAAAAACGTTATCCAGAGTTCGATGGACTCAACCTGACCTGGGAGGTTATGGAGGGGATCAGCAAACATGCTCAAGACGAAGAAAATCCGATCACCTCTGATGAAGCGGTGCGCTTTCCTTCTCTGGAAGCCCAGGTTGCCGACTTTGCCGATGGCATCGCCTACAATGCTCACGATCTGGATGACGGGATCACTTCCCAATTATTTGATCTTGATCAATTAAGGAAAGTGGCACTCTGGCAAGAGAATGAAAAAAGGTTCGACGAGAAATATACGGGGCTGGACTTCAGGCTGAAAAAATACCAGGTGGTTCGAAGCATCATCAACGATCTCGTCAGCGACTTTCGCCAGGCTACGTCGAAGAACCTTGAGCAGTACCAGATCGGCAAGGTGGATGATGTGCGTCATGCGCCCATTCGTATTGCAGCGTTTGGAGAAGAGGTCGCTGAAAAAAATAAGGAGTTAAAACAATTCCTCCATAAAAATATGTATTCCCATCGCAAAGTTTTACGCATGGAGTTTAAAGCCGAGTTGACGCTGGAGAGGATCTTTGAGGCCTATACAAAAATGCCCGGGCTTCTCCCTGAACCGGCCCAGAAAAATTCGCAATGGGGTTCCCTGGAGCGCCGGATTTGCGACTATGTCTCCTGCATGACGGACCGCTATGCCATCAACGAACATAAAAACCTTTATTCAGCAGATGGGGGTGATTGATCTAAAAGTCAATCGATTCACTCGTACAGCCAGCAAGCCAGGATCACCTCAGTCAGACCGTCCATGGTTTTTAAATAGAAACCTGACGGTTTCCTGCCAGCTTATGGGTTTTAAACAAGCTTGAACCCCCTCTTTACGAGAGCTTTGCGTAAGTCGAAAAAAACAGAAAAGCGAGATTACCCCTTCGGGGCACGAGGGCTTGAGTTAAACATCACGTCTTCACTGCGTTCAGAATGACAAGAAACGCCAGTTTGTCATCCTCAAGGAGCCGAAGGAGACGAAGGATCTCGCCTTGCATAACCCCGAGATTCTTCACTGTGTTCAGAATGACAAAGCGGAGCCTGTGCTGAGCGAAGCCGAAGCATTCAGCATGACAAGAAACGCCAGTTTGTCATCCTTATTGTTCAGCATGACAAGAAACGCCAGTTTGTCATCCTCGAGGAGCCGAAGGCGACGAAGGATCTCGCCTTGCACTAACCTGGGGATTACCCCTTCGGGGCACGAGGGCTTGAGTTAAACATCACGTCTTCACGGAGCCTGTGCTGAGCGAAGCCGAAGCATTCAGAATAACAATACAAGGCTATTTGTCATTCTGAGGAACAAGGTGACGAAGACGTGATGTTTTTCCTTAAACTTCATGCCCCGAAGGGGTAATCTCGGGTTATGCAAAGCTCTCCCTCTTTACTTCCCCTCCTTGTTGAAATTGATGATAAAAATATAAAGGAAATTTTTTTGGCGGAAAAGTTGAATTTATAAATAAGTGCATGGGGTAGCTGCCATATGGAATTGAGTCGTTGGAAGGATAAACCCGTTTCAATTTTATTCAAGCTGGCTTTTGCGGGACTTTTCCTGTTCATGGTGGCTTTCATCATGAGATTGGAAATCAGCAATTACGATAGTTATTCCTATCTGGGGATGGCCAATTATAATGCTGGCCTCTCCCATTATGAAGAGCCGGAATTAAATACCCGTCCTCCTTTATACCCGTTTTTGTTAACTCCCGTAGCTGCTTTGCAATATTTGGGAGTCTCCCCCCAGGCGGTTATCAAAACGGCGCATTTTATTGCCCTGATAATTTCTTTTGTATTTATTGGCTCAAGTTATCTGCTTCTGAAATCTTTATTGCATCGGGAGTTGGCGGCCCTCGGGGCTTTGCTGATGATGATCCAGCCTGGTTTTCTGGTTTATTCTTTTGAGCCGATGGTGGATCTGCCCTGTTCCCTGATGCTGGTGCTGGCAATGCGATCCTATTTCGGCTACCGCAAAAATCCCTGCCGAAAAAACTTCATACTGCTTTGTTTGCTAATTGGGCTGGGCATGACCATGAAATACAGTCTGGTTGTGGTCCCGTTGCTATTCAGTTTGGCGGAGATACTGATTTTAAGGACCCATGAAAAAATGAGGTGGGCAGGTATTTTTAAAAGCAAATCTATATATTTAATCCCTTTGATATCTGTCGGATTTTACTTGCTGGCAAGCCTGATATCTTTTGCTCCTAAATATGGATGGACCTGGAAAAATTTATCAATGGCCTACGCTCCGTTTTTTCTTCGTCTTGATTACAACACCCGTGCCGTACTCGAATTTGATTTCCTGGCGAATTTTTCATTTCTGGAAATACATATGACGTTGCCATGGTTTATGCTAATGGTTCTTGGGCTGTATTTTTGCTTCAAGGGCATGGAATGGAAAGGCATGGTTGTATGGGGCTGGTTTGTGGGGTTTCTGGCATTTATTACTTTTGTCAATTGGGATTATCAGATGCGTTACCTTTTCCCGATTATGCCAGCCTGTTATTTTTTCAGTCTCTATGCGATTAACAATATATATAATTGGGCACAAAAACGCATGGCGGGTAAAAGTTATTTTTCTGCTCTGAGAAATATTACTTTAATCGCTCTTCTTGTCTGGCCTGTTATGAACCTGGCTGGGGAGATTCAATTTTTAAAGAGTGGTTTTTACAGCAATTTAACTCCTTCCCGGATTGCTTCGAAGCTAAAGGAACTATCAACCGGGCAAGACGAGGTGTGGTATTTGGGTCATTATTATCCTCTTTACCCTTTTGAAGAACCCCTCCACCCTCAAGACCGGTTTTATAAAATCTATCATCTGGGAAACAATGCTCTAAGTTTTTTGAGTGCCCGGAGGGTTCGGTGGATCCCAAACCATACGCCTTATGAATACTCACGGTATTTAAAAGATGGGAGCGTCCTGATTTTTTACCCTGGTCCATTGGTATGGTCAAAGTTTATTCCCCCGCCTGAAAGTCTTCCGCCTGTTTTTGTGGGGAAAGTAGAACCTTTGGTTTTTAAGCTAAGAAACCAATCTGAAAAAGTAAAACAATTCCTGACTCAAGACGGGTTGTCTCAAATCAAATTAACTTTAGAGAATGACAGCCGCATCGTGGTCGAAATGAATGTGAGTGCTGACAGGACTTCGATAAATATTTTGTGGTTTAAACTGGTTCCTCGTGTTATCAAATCAAGGTGGTTGGTGGAAAATTTTTATTACTCAAGAACTAATAAAAATGTGGTTCTGTCTGGAGACGAAAGTCATTTTGAACAGATTCAGGAGATCACCCTTTTCCGCCATCAGGCGGAAGAATTCCGCTGATTTTATTACAGGGGTTGGTACGCCAAGACCAGGCACTTCATCTAAAACACTCTCCAGGCCGCCATCATTCACATCCTTGATTTATCACGCGAGCGGCCAAAGAAGTTGGTCGGCGGGAGTTTTGCCTGGGGTCCCCTGCATTGTTCGTCCTGCACGAGCCACAGAGTCAATGGCATGGTGACTTGAGATGCTTCGTCAAAGATTACGGGCATCAAATACTTTTTGTTCAGCAGGGGCCGCAGGTCCACCCGACTTAGAAATGATACTTCATGTTGAGGCTCAAACCCCAGAATTCGATGTCGTCCGTCTTGACCCGGTATCGCACACGAGCACTACTGACAGGGTGAGTACCAGAATCGAAAGAATTGGTGGAGTCGTGACTGCGGAGCTGCCTATACTCATCGCTATCCTTGAGCTTTCCGAAATCCACCCATCGGAACTTGAGGCCGATGGTAACGGGTTCACTGATCCGATAATCCACGCCGGCAATCGCCTGATAGCCGAACAACGTATCCGAGAGCTTACTCCTGCCGATGGTGGTTGTGCCGGCCACGGCCGCCTTCAGTTCCTTCTTTTGAGCATCGTCGTACCCGCTCTCGTCGAATGTCTTAATAAGACCGGGGTTACTCGACCGTGTAAAGCGGTTAAAGTAATCAAGCTTGACCTGCGCAAAGCCCACACCCATCCCCAGATACGGCGTCCACTTCGAGTCCGAGGTGAAATCGTAGTACAGGTTGGTGAAGAAGTTGTGCGATATCAGGTCATCAATCGCCTCCTCGGATTCACTAATTTCCTGGAACTCCTTTAGAAGACTCACCCCGCCGAAGCTTGGCTCGCTCGCATCATTGTGCGTTGCGTTGCGATAGAAATATTCCCCCTCGATTCTGAAATTCCCCTCGCGATACCCCAAAGCCAACCCCGCCAGGACCCCGGTGCCCCCGTCAAACTTGTTCGTCCATTTCTCTTCACCAGGATTCCTGCAATCCAGAGGGTGTACATCGATTGCTGAATGGATAATAATATCGTCACATGTGGTCGGCAAATCATTATCTGCGCTCATGGTGTCCAGACCCGGCCCGACAGCCACGCCCAGGTCCATCGCCATGTACCACCCATCCTTAGCCGATGCTTGACCGGCAATAAGCAGAAAGGCCATCCCAACCATCAGGCACACCCATCTCCGATAGGTTCTATTTATCATCTTCTTCTCCCATAGGCTGTTAAGATTTGAAGACTATTTTAACAATCCCCAGTTCACCCCTTCGCCGGATTTTGCCAGTTTAATGAGGAAAGTGCAAGAGTATTCTTTAAATAATTTGTTCGCACAGGGCCTGCGAAAGAAAAAGAGACCGTGCCCTGAAGAGAGGGAATCGAACCAATCAGAGCGTTCAGTCAGAGCGTTCAGAATGACAAGAAACGCCGGTTTGTCATCCTTTTGTTCAGCATGACAAAAAACGCCAATTTGTCATCCTTGAGGAGCCGAAGGCGACGAAGGATCTCGCCTTGCATAACCCTGAGATTCTTCACTGCGTTCAGAATGACAAGAAAAGCGAGATTCTTCACTGCGTTCAGAATGACAAGAAACGCCGGTTTGTCATTCTGAGGAACAAGGTGACGAAGAATCTCTCCTGCGAATGACAAGAAAAGCGAGATTACCCCTTCGGGGCACGAAGGCTAAGGAAGAGGATATCACGTCTACACTGCGTTCAGAATGACAAGAAACGCCGGTTTGTCATCCTTATTGTTCAGCATGACAAGAAACGCCATTTTGTCATCCTTGAGGAGCCGAAGGCGACGAAGGATCTCAGGTTACGCAAAGGTCTCTGGCGAAGAGTGAACCGCGAAGGAATCCGAAGTGCCGGGTAGGCCGGTCAGTTTGCCTGAACCTCAACATCAGGATGAATGGCCTCTTTCAGGAATTGTTCGATGTATTGCAGGGTTCCGGTGGTTGAGCTGGGGCAACTGCCGCAGGCTCCCTGATAGTGAACTTTAATAGTCTTATCTTCCACCGATAGTAGATTGATGCCCCCACCATCATTTGCCAGAGCAGGGCGAATGGCAATATCCAGCAGGGCGTTGATCACCTCGGCCTTTTGATCGTCGTTGTAATTGAAAAATTCTTCCTTGTTGAAATTTTCCAATACCGGATGGATGTCTTGATCCCCTTTTGCGTCATTGCCTTTTTCGTAATAGTGCAAATGAGCTTCTATTGCGGTGCCGATTTTTTCCATGATCGTGTGCCACCCCACGGCATTGGACTTGGTAACGGTGACAAAGTTTTCTTTGATATAAATACTTTGTATTCCAAAAATATCAAACAAGGTTTTGGCCATTGGGTCATCCCCGACATCATCGGGAGAGTCGAAAGTTTTCGTGCCAGCCTCAATGACCTTGCCGTTTATAATAAACTGAAAGGCGTCCGGGTTGGGAGTTGGCTGTATGCGAAGCACCCTGAACTGCCCTTCTTTTGCAGGCGTAGATTCCCGGATGCTTTCGTTTTCTTCATTCATTGGAATGCCAAATTGTTTTTGTATCCAAGCTAGTAATCCCATGCGATGCTCACAAAAATAATGTTTGGAAGTACATTCCTTATTATATCTGATTTCATGGTCATGGGGTTAATCAGATTTCCCTTTTTTCAAGAAAAGTCAGCCTGCCTTTGAAAACATTGAAGGTTTCCATGTCGAACAGGATAAATATCACAGTTTGAATTCCGGTTTTCCGGGAAAAGTATTGGCAGACTGTTTTGGGGAGAGCTTTGCGTAACCTGAGATTACCCCTGCGGGGCACGAAGTTTAAGGAAAAATATCACGTCTTCGTCGCCTTCGGTTCCTTGAGGATGACAAAATGGCGTTTTTTGTCATGCTGAATGCTTCGGCTTCGCGCTCAGCACAGGCTCCGTGAAGACGTGATGTTTCGCTCAAGCTTTCGTGCCCCGAAGGGGTAATCCCCAGGTTAGTGCAAGGCGAGATCCTTCGTCGCCTTCGGCTCCTCAAGGATGACAAAATGGCGTTTCTTGTCATGCTGAACAAAAGGATGACAAACCAGCGTTTCTTGTCATTCTGAATGCAGTGAAGACGTGATGTTTAACTCAAGCCCTCGTGCCCCGAAGGGGTAATCTCGCTTTTCTTGTCATTCGTAGGAGAGATTCTTCGTCACCTTGTTCCTCAGAATGACAAACTGGCGTTTCTTGTCATTCTGAACGTAGTGAAGAATCTCGCTTTTCTTGTCATTCGTAGGAGAGATTCTTTGTCACCTTGTTCCTCAGAATGACAAACCGGCGTTTCTTGTCATTCTGAACGCAGTGTAGACGTGATGTTTAACTCAAGCCCTCGTGCCCCGAAGGGGTAATCTCGCTTTTCTTGTCATTCGTAGGAGAGATTCTTCGTCACCTTGTTCCTCAGAATGACAAAATGGCGTTTCTTGTCATGCTGAATGCTTCGGCTTCGCTCAGCACAGGCTCCGTGAAGACGTGATGTTTCGCTCAAGCTTTCGTGCCCCGAAGGGGTAATCCCCAGGTTAGTGCAAGGCGAGATCCTTCGTCGCCTTCGGCTCCTCGAGGATGACAAACCGGCGTTTTTTTTCGTGCTGAACAAAAGGATGACAAACCGGTGCTTCTTGTCATGCTGAATGCTTCGGCTTCGCTCAGCACAGGTTCCGCTTTGTCATTCTGAATGCAGTGAAGAATCTCGCTTTTCTTGTCATTCGTAGGAGAGATTCTTTGTCACCTTGTTCCTCAGAATGACAAACCGGCGTTTCTTGTCATTCTGAACGCAGTGTAGACGTGATATCCTCTTCCTTAGCCTTCGTGCCCCGAAGGGGTAATCTCGCTTTTCTTGATATCCCCCTGTTCAAGCTGAAGGGTGGAATTATTGACCGGAATTCGCAACAGGCAGATCTCCCGTTGATCCAAAACCCGCAGTGTTTCGGGCCGTTTCACTCAAATGGTCGCTCAGTATGAACTTAACCGTTTCTACTTTTTGGATGATCAACTGGGCGATACGGTCCCCCGACTGGATACGGATTTCATCATTGGAATGGTTGAAGAGAAGAACTTTTATCTCGCCTCGATAATGTGAGTCAATCACTCCGGCACCGCAATCGAGCCCCAGCTTAACCGCAGGTCCGCTGCGCGGCCAGATTAAACCTGCATAACCTTCCGGGAGCTCTAGTCGGATTCCCGTAGCAATCAGCTCGCGACCCCGGGGAGCGATGACCCGGGTCTCCACAGCTTGCAAGTCAGCACCGGCATCGCCTTTGTGCGCATACTGGGGAAGATATTCACCCTTGCAGAGGGCGGGAACCTGGTCGGTTTTGTTCACAATGGTTTCCATAACTGGTTTTCGGAAAGGATTATAAACAAGCGGGGGGAGGAAAGCGATTAAAATTAACCCAAGGCAAAAAAACGGGAAAGAGGGTTAACGCCCCGCCTTTCCCGAGTGAAATCTTAAATCTTAGAATAGATACTTCAATCAACCGTCCTTGACATGGAGGCAAATACTATCAATACCTGCAAACTCACGAAAAGGCGGGGCGCGTCCTTCTAAAGAAAGGAGGCGGGTTACTATTTTTCCGGGCTAAACCCGGCGTTAAAAAGGGGTTCCATACTACGCCAATTGGATGGAATTCATCTACCGAGACTGAACGGAGGATTCGGCCGGCGCTCAATACATTTGGGGGTTTGGGAAGAGGTTTGAGACTGGTACGCATCCCACTGGTTGTTTTCAAAAAATTAAATCTGGGATACATCTCATTCATTGCTATGGAACCCGCTTTTCTAGTAACCCGCCGTTGGAAGATCTGTAACAATTTTCAATTCATCTTTCTTCCGGGAAAACCGGACTCGGAACCCGATCAGGCACCTTTTGCAGTGCCAAAACCTAATAAGCAGTTCCTTTATATTGTATGCTCCCGAAAAAGTACCACTACATATAGTGCCTGTCAAGCATTAATTTGAAAAAAATGCCAAAAAACGCACAAGTCATTTGTTTACATATATTTATTTGGTTAAAAAAAACCAGTTTTTGGGCGTTTGGTTCATTGACCACCATATAATGTGTGGTTTAGATAATAATATTACAATATAATGTGGGGCCATAGACCAGATCTTTTCTGGTTCACATTGTTCAAAAAATGTCTATTTAAGCTTGAATTTGTCCAGGTTCAGGGGGATGGTGTCGAGGAATTTATTTTTAACCCGATATTGTTGGTTCCCGGTTTCAACGAGATATTCCTGCTCTGGCTCAAAAAGTTTGCCGACCTTTAAGGCGGCAACCTCGTTATGCTTGAAAAGGCGGATGGTGAATAAGGGCGAGTCCAGCCCTGAGAGATTGGCGGGCAGGGGTGGGGTGATAATAGAGCTAAACTCCAACCCTTTCAGGATCCAGATCAGATCGTTGCCGATATGCTCGGTCTTAATTTTTTCGGGTTTCTCAAGATTCCATTGGGACCCGCTTTTCCTCAACTCAAAGAGTTTTTTCGGGGTTTGGATCAAAATTTTATTCACTTCGGCACTTTCGAATTGCAGTAGTTTTTTATTTCTTAAATCGTGAAGACTGCGAAACAATTTATCGACCACTTCTTTAGAAATTGAAAATACGGTTGGCTCACCGGTTCGTTGGGCGAATATTTGCTGGCCATTGGTGGATTGATTGCCCAATTGCAGGGTCCATATTTTTGAGTCTTTCATTTTCAGGCTAAAAGATTTTCGGGAAGTGTCCAGGCCAAACGATTCGGGGGTCTCCAGAGAGATTTTAATGAACGTGCTGATCTGGGCTTCTTTGAGATCAAAAAGCAGGCTGTTAACGGTGAACAGGTCGGCGGCGGTTTTTATTGGGCTTTGAATGTCCCAACCATCGCTTTCGCCACGGACCACGCGGATGGTTTCATTTTCAGATTGCAGTGACAGCTCAAGAATTTCTTTTTCATCAAACGCCAGCAATGTTTTATCAAGAAACTCCACGGTTTTCTGGGAAAGTGTTTCAAAAAGCCGGGTGTCTGCCAATACGATATTTTGAGAATCATTGATTTTGCCGAAATAGCCTTTTCCTTCCTGGGGGTTGCCTAGAGAAAGTGTGTGGGCCTCACCTTTTTCATTTTCTAAAGTGAGTTTCAGTGCTGGCGGATTCAGACCATAGGATTTGAGAGAGTCCGGGTTTTCATCGACAAACTCACGGACTCTGGAAAATTGAATGGCCTGGAGAAAATTCATGATGGCATCCCTGTCTCCCCGGGCACGAATATCTCCTGATATTTCCCAGACCGCACCCGTTTTTTTGAATTCCAGAGGGTTTTTCTCTCTGAGGATTTGTATTCGCTGGATGGAACCCGCATTGAAGTTGAGCAGGGTTTTGTCGCGAAAACTGTAAACGGATTTTTCAAAACGGGACCGGGATGAAGCGGCCATCATCACGGCAGGATGGTTTTCTCGCTTGAAGTAGAGATGGCCCCCCAGAGGGCTTTCGTTCCCTATCAACAAAGTTTCCTCATTTTTATTTTCAAATTTAAAATAGATTTTAAGAGTTGGGGGACTCAGACCATAAACGGAAAGGTCCTTAGGGTTTTCTTCCACCACCCGGGTTTTTTTAAGGTTTTCGATTTCTGATATAAAGGCCTCTGCTTCGGGTGAGTCGCCGGATGCCGAAAGGGGGCGGATGATATCCCATTCATGCGGAGCTTTGCGCTTTAAGGCTATGGGTTCGCTATTGCCAGTCAGAGAAAACTCAACCACTTTTTCCATTTCAAGGGGGAGGAGTTTTTCGGCGTGCTCTTTTTCGATTTTTTCTTTTTGTTCGGCGGGCAGGTCAACGAAAAAATAATAAAGAACGAGACTCAGGAAGACAGCCGCCATCAGGGCCGTTCCTTTAAACTTCATAGTCGGCGTCTCCTCCACCAAATGCGAATTCCCATTGCGGCAATCAGGCCGGGAAACACAAGGATACCCATTATGAATATTGCGTTTCCCATGGATTGGGTTATTTGAATGGGCGTGTTCTTCCTTTCTTTAGGGCGAATGGAAATCAGTTGTTCCTCCTCTGCCAGCCATGAAACGGCATTGAGAAAGAAATCGCCATTTCCCGAAAAGTTGGTGTAGCGATTATTTGAGAAATCAGAATCCCCCACCACCAGAAGTGTGGCCGAAGGTTTATTTTTCTCTGGCTCGGCATCGCTTTTGAGGGTACCAGAAATTTTAGGGCTTGCTTCACCCAGGATTTTTGTGGCAATGACCGAGACGGAAACCGGCCCTTTGATATCCTTATCCTCGTCATAGTCTACCGTTCCGGAATTGAAGTCGGATTCGGCCCAGCTGTTAGCACTGG
Organism: Nitrospinales bacterium; assembly: GCA_965249625.1. Taxonomy (GTDB): domain Bacteria; phylum Nitrospinota; class Nitrospinia; order Nitrospinales; family VA-1; genus LS-NOB. The sequence continues at coordinate 463,711 of OZ252246.1, forward strand.
TTTTCAGGAGTTCGGTGGTGGTGATGCCTGCTACAGGAACTCCATGGACAGATCTTATAATCGGGAATATAGTTGCCAGAACAAAGTTGCTGGTAATTTCATGAACCGTGTATTGATTGACCACGGGTGCCGCGAAATCGCCTCCGAAAAGCTTGGACATAGGATCGATGACGATATTTTCTCCAAGTTCTATGCCCCATTTTTTGAGAAAAGTTTCCATGCCGGACGAAGACTTGGGATCAATAAGCATGAAAACTGCGCCCCCGGAGTTCAAATAGTTTTCAAGGATTTCCTTTTCTTCATCCTGAAGCGGTTTTTTTGGGCCGGGAATAACCAGTACCGAAGCGTCTTTGGGGACTTCCCCTGACTGGAGCAGGAGCAGGGGTTTCACGATAAACCCGTCCTGCTCAAGATTTTTTTTGGCGGTGGAGTAGCCCAGGTCATCGTCGCTGCTTATTTTGCTCTCGTTGTGTCCTTCGAGAAAATAGATTAATTTTTGTTCGTCGCGAGTTATCTTTAACAGCGCGTTGGTGATGTTTTCCTCGCTGGCATTTTGAATCCTGGTTTCCTTGGCACCGCTTTCTAGGGCAACCGTTCCATAAGTGGTAACGCCATATTGTTTGGTCACCGCCGGGTTTTTGTCCGGGTCAACATATTGCAGTTTTATTTTATCGGTCTCCTCAAGATATCCAGCAATCAAATTGGTGAAAGCGATTTTTTCAGGAGATTCGGTTTGAAAAAAAGCGGTCAGCTTCACCTCGCGCGGAAGATTGGAGACAAGTTTTTTGGTTTGAGGTGCCAGGGTGAAGTAGCCTCCTTCCGTAAAATCAAAACGATGTTTATGGCGGAAGGCAAGCAGGTTCGCAAATATTAATATGCCCATGAATACAGCGGTCAGGACCAGGGTGTTCGCACCGTATAGTGCAGAGCGAGAGGAAAGGCTTCGCTTTAATCGGGGGCCTTCAGCAACCCCGAAATATATTGTGTTGATCAGGCAGACGACTACCAGTGAGGCCGACACAGTTTTGAGGTCGGGAAGGACGATATATAAAAACAGGGCGGTAAAACCTGTTGTCAGAGCCAGCCATCCTGCCATGGGCGCAAGTTTTTTCATGTCCTCATCTCCATCGACTGGAATCCAGCACACGGTGGCAGAGGAAAAGGCTGAACAAGATAAAGCTCAGGTAATAAACCAGGTCGCTGGTATCGATCATGCCTTTTAAGAAACGATCCAAATGGTCAACGATGGAAAGAAATTGCAGTATCTGCCCGGTAGCGGCTCCTGCTGCCTGAGCTCCCCAGCCGATGACCCACATGAAGAGGGAGAATCCGAAGGTCAAAACGGCGGCGACAATTTGATTGTCTGTTAAGGAGGAAGCGAAGACCCCCACCGACACATAACAGCCGGCCATCAATAAAACCCCTAAATAGCCTGTAACAATAGGGCCGGGCTCGGGTTCTCCGAGTAGAAACAGGGAGCCCACCGAATAAGAGGAGATCAAAATCATCACTGTCACCACAATCATACAGGCCAGGAACTTCCCGAAAACTATTTCCCTGAGAGGAACCGGGGAAGAAAGCAGGAGGCGGAAAGTTTTCATTTTTTTTTCATCAGCAAAGCTGCGCATGGTGATGACGGGGATGATCATCAGTAGAATCACCGACATGTTTTGGAGGCTGGGCTCAATAACCATTTCGTTCAGGTTTATGTTCATTCCCATGGCTTGGAGTTGTCCTGCCTGCAAACTCTGGAAGCTGAAAAAATTCAGGATATTAAAAAATATAAAACTGTACAGGATTAGAAATACGGTAGTGACCACATAAAAAATGGGTGAGTTGAAAAAGGACCCCAAATCCCTCTTTGCAATGATCCATGCGTTTCTCATGCCTTCACATCCTTTTCTTCAACGGTCAGTTTGAGGAACACATCTTCCAGAGTCATGGAAATGGGTTTGATTTCAACAAGGCCCCATTGGTTTTCCAACGCCAGGCGCGCGAATTCATCCTGAAGGTTGGAGTTCAATTCGCATTCAACCAGAAACTGGTTTTTCTCGCCGGGTAAAACGGAAAGCACTTGATTTAAAGAATTTAATCTTTTCTCTGTTCCATCGTCTTGATTCCTTATAGTCAGGGATAGGCGTTCGCTTTTTCTCAGTGATGCGGTCAAACCTTCCAGGGAGTCCACCGCCACGATTTTACCCTCATTGATGATGATGACTCTTTGGCATATTTGTGTGATTTCAGGAAGAATGTGTGAGCTGAGGATGATGGTATGCGAAGCGGTCAACTCTTGAATCAGTTTGCGGATTTCTATAATTTGAATGGGATCCAGGCCAAGAGTGGGTTCGTCGAGAATAAGAATGTCAGGGTCGTGTACCATGGCCTGCGCCAATCCAACGCGCTGCTGATATCCTTTAGAGAGCCGCCCGATGATACGATGACCAACCTTTTTTAAGGAACATTTTTCGAGCACTCTTTCCACGGCGGTCCTGGTTCGCTTGCCTGTCAGCCCCCGGACTTGTGCCGCGAACATCAGGTAATCGCGAACGCTCATGTCCGGATAGAGAGGCGGAGTCTCTGGCAGGTAACCGATTATTTTTCGGATTTCAAGAGATTGCTCAAAGGTGTCGTACCCCTGAATCCGGGCCGTTCCGCTGGATGCAGGAAGAATGCATGACAGGATGTTCATGGTCGTGCTTTTGCCTGCCCCGTTGGGGCCTAAAAAACCAACGACTTCTCCCCGCGCGATTTGAAACGTTAAATTGTTAATGGCCTTTCTTGGCCCATAGTACCTGGTAAGATTCTCAACCTCAATCATCCCGATTCTCCATATGACTGTAATCTTTCCAAGGGGTCTTTAACTTTGGTAAAGCAGAAAACTTGAAGTGAACCACCATGCAGGAAATTTACGTACGGGAAAACTATCACAGGGTATTCATGGCTTTCAATTAAAAATTTGGACTGACCCGGTAAAACAGATCAAATACTATTTAACCAATTATTTTAATCACGATAATTAGCTTGGCAGGCCGCTGTTGTTAAAACACCGCTCACATTCCTTCAAATCCAGCCCGAATCGGGCCTTTGGGACACCATTGAATTTACGCGCCAGCGTTTTGCGGTTCACCCCGCAAAAACCGGTTGCTGTTCGTGCTGTTGTTCCCGCGACAAAATGCTCGACCAGACGGGCCTGCTTATAACTGCCTGGACGGCTCTTTCGTGTGCCTCCCGTGGCAGCACTTTTCAGGCGTTATCCAGGGGCAACCCCGAAAATTTTTAGAAAAAGACGCAGATAAACGGGTTTGTGCCTGTCCTGGGATAAACCCCTTAATCAATACCATCAATAAATGTTTCCACGAAGGATTTTATTTTGTCGATAATGCGCTCAGAAACCGTGCGCCGTTCTTTGAGGGCAGGACGCTTGCTCATGATTCCGATCACATCATCCCGCATAGGGGACTTCTCGGTGAACAAATAGTCGTCTATGACCTTTTGTAACCCCTCCGGGTCCAAGCCTTCGGCGGTACTCAGCTCTTCGATAGCTTGTCGTTTTTCCGCATTCCAGTAGTTTTCGAATTCTTCGCCAATATCCCCTCCTTTGGGTATGTTGGGAAAATGGTGAGCTATGAACTTCTCAATTAATTCCTTTTTACTTCTGAGTTGCGTTTCAGTATCAAGCATTGCCAAAATTATTTTATGTTGTTTTTCCAGATTGGCGGGTGTCGTATCTTGCAGGTTTTGCAGCAACCCAATGATGTAGCTCACATTGATTTTATCTCTGCGGATCAGCTCAAGCTCAAAATCAATGTCATCCAGGATTGAAACCTTTTCTTTCTCATTGTCGCTTCGAACCTTGTCATAGAGGTCGAGGTATTTGCTGCGGTAATCAGCAAAACTTTGTTCATTCATTGGCAGGTCGTCAAAGCTGAACTCGGTGAAGCAGTCGAGTACGTTTTTCAGGCGGATAATCTCGCGGAAAGCCTGAATGAATTTTGCTTCATCCTCTTCGGTAAGCAGGTCATCGACACTGTCCACGGTTGGCGTGATCGCTTGCAGGTTGGCCACGGCCCCGGCAAAACGCTTGACGTAGTCTTCATAGGGTTCCAGAATGATGTCTTCGATGGCATCCTTATTGGCAAACAGTTCAATCGCCTCATCAGTGGCCGGTTTCAGGTTGCGAAAGCACACGACATTCCCTTGGGACTTCTTTTGCCCCATGATCCGGTTGGTGCGCGAATAGGCTTGTATCAAGCCGTGATATTTGAGGTTCTTGTCCACATAGATGGTGTTGAGACGTATGCTGTCGAAGCCGGTCAGGAACATGTTCACCACCAGCAGAATATCAACCTGACGCGCCTTCACACGCTTGCCGATATCCTTGTAATAGCCATAGAAGTTATCGGTCGAATAATTGGTGCCAAACATCGCGTTGTAGTCGTCGATATACTCATCGAGCTTGTCGCGGCTGTGCTGGTTGGCCGGTTTGTCGTCATCAGGTATGTCATCGCTGCCGGTTCCGTCTGCATCCCTGTCTTCTTCGTTTGCCTGATATGAGAAAATCGTCCCAACCCGCAGATTATGCTCACCGGCATCTTTTTTCTGTTTCAGCAACTCATAATAGGTCATCAGGGTTTTGATGTTTGAGACACAAAAGATGGCGGTAAACTCTTTCCTGTGGGTTTTCCGGTCATGGTTGGCAATGATGTAGTCGGTGATGTTGCTGAGCCGCTCAGGGGCTTCCATCACTTCCGCCGTATCAATCGCTTCAACCTCAATATCTGCCACACCATCCCGTTGCTTCACTGTGCGGATATACTCGACTGAAAACTTCAGCACGTTTTCATCGCGGATCGCATCCGTAATCACGTACTTATGCAGACATTCGCCAAACAGGTCTTTGGTCGTGCGCTCACCAAGGGCATTTTTAGACGCATTGTCGACAAAGATAGGCGTGCCGGTGAAACCAAACATCTGCACGTTATGAAAAAATGCCTTGATGCGTCTGTGGGTATCCCCAAACTGGCTGCGGTGGCATTCGTCAAAGATGAACACCATGCGCTTGTCTTGCAGTCCTGACATGCTGGCAAGATACATGGCCTTGCTGATTGCGGTGTTGAGCTTTTGCAGGGTGGTTACAATAAGCTTTGTATCATCGGCGAACTGTTCCACCAGTTTCCGGGTGTTGGTGGTGGCGTCTACTGAGCCTGCGGAAAAGCTGTTGAACTCTTTGATGGTCTGGTAATCAAGGTCTTTTCTATCGACCACAAACACCACTTTATGCACTTGAGGCGATTGCGTGAGAATCTGCGCGGTCTTGAAAGAGGTGAGGGTTTTTCCTGATCCGGTCGTGTGCCAGATATAGCCGTGTTTTCCGGTATTACGCACCTGTTCAACAATCGCCTCAACCGCATAATATTGATACGGGCGCAACACCATCAAGGTGGTGGAACTTTCGTTCAGCACCACATATTTAGTGATCATTTTTGAAAGCTGGCATTTCTCCAGAAACGCTTCGGCAAATGCGCTCAGCTGGGTGATCCTCTTGTTGTCCTTGTCAGCCCAGAAAAACGTCTGCTTGAAATCGCGTTTGTTGACCGGATTATTGGCGTAATACATGGTGTTGACCCCGTTGCTGATCACAAAAAGCTGGATATAGCCAAACAGCCCATAGCCTGCCGAAAACGAATGCCGGTGGTATCGGTTGGTCTGGTTGAAGGCCTCTTTCAGTTCCAGACCACGGCGCTTCAACTCTATCTGCACCAGAGGCAGGCCGTTGACCAGAATCGTCACGTCATAGCGGTTGGTGTATTTACCCGTCATCGTGACCTGATGTGTCACCTGATACTGGTTTTTACACCACTGGATTTGATCGATCAGCTCAACATAACCAACCTCACCATCGTCTTTGATATAATCAATCCGATCCCGCAAGATTTTAGCCTTATCAAAGATGTTGCCTTTCGCGATCTTATTGAGGATTTGGCGGAATTCTAAATCAGAGAGCAGAGTTTTATTATGTTTTTCGAGTTGTTTTTTAAGATTGATTAACAACGTATCTTCATCAGCAATGTGTACTTTCTCATATCCCAATGTTTGCAATTGAGCGATTAGGTTGTTTTCTAGTGTTAATTCTGATTGCGTAGCCTTATTTTTTGCGAGTTTTTCTTTTTGATAAAATGGTACGCCAACACGATTTATATGGTCGATAATATCCTGATTTTGCAATTTCGCATAAATAGACAAATCAAAATGATAGGGCAACAGTAAATTATCAAGCGCATTACTAACCCGTTTCAAGATATGCAAATCAAGGCTTTCTCCCTTTAAAGTTAGATCAATATCTGAGCCATCCTTATAAGTTCCCATTGCGCGTGAGCCATATAATAGACATGAATCTATTTGACCGAAGTTTTGAAAAACTCCGTAGATTTTTTGAGTATCACTGGCACTTAAACCTGAATTCATGTGATAAGATCTTCCAGTTTTGTTTCTAATGCGCCAAAAGCGGGAAAGTAATCATAGGTGATGCTTTCAATGATTTCTTCTGTGACGGCTTCATTGTAGGTGTGAGATGTCATGTTGCGACTATCGATCATATCCATCCAGATATCGCCATTTTCGAGGAGGCCGAGACTAAATGCGGCGCGGGAGGCATCTTTTGAGCCATAAATTTCGGAATTGCCCCTATGCTTTAAAAAGTCTTTTAATGTATTCCAAGCCAGCTCATGCGTATATTCAAATGCCTGAATAAGCCCCTGTTTCTCAAGGGCGTTAAGCTCCTCCGTTTCCATGAATTTGGAAAGTTGCGCCAAGGCTCGCTTATAATTTGAAAAACGTTGTTGCCATCTAATATCCTGGTTCGTCATTTTATACTCCGTTTCCCTTAAGTATTATATAAAGATTTGTTGTAGCAAGCCTTATCGAAAGCTTGCGCTTGGCGCAGTTCGGTGGCAATTACTCTTCTGTATCACTTTCCATTGTATAATCACCTAGTGCTATTTCGTATGTTTCAAACTCTTGGTCAAAAAGAGCCTTGCTATAAAGAACAGGGCCATCTAAAGGGTGTTGTTCATCAAGAGAGTCGTTAAATTCTGGATTGTCATCATAGAGGAGTTTTTTCTCGCTCAGCATATCTAATCGGCGAAGCATATAAGTGCAGAGATTATCAGTTACCCCTATGATCAATTCTGCAAAATCGGCATCACTTACTTGATCTTTAAGAGAAGCGCGTCCATGGCTAATGTCGCTGTGCGAGTTTCGAATTTCACCAATATACTGTACGACTGATCCTAATCTTTTTATTAAGTCAACATCTGAATATCCGCGTCCTTTTTGCAATTCAGAAAGTGCTCTTCTGAAAAGGTCATCAAAATTTGCATTATTATGTGAATCTATGGGTTTTTGTGCCAGTAAATGAAGGGCAAGCTTTGATACTCCCTCAATCAATGCTTTGCATGTTTCTATTGATATATCCGGTTTTTCTTCAATATATCCTTCAATCAATGTGAGATGGCTGTGATAGTATTCAAGGTTATGGTGCTTTACTCTATGTATCTCATTTTTAAATTTTTCCATAGGCCACCATTAAATGAACATCTGTTGCATCATACCTTTTTTGAAGGTCTGGGCTTGGGTGAGTTTGGTTGCGATCAGGTCAATTTTCCGGTCGATGGAAGACAGGAAATCGGCGATTTTTTGTTGTTCGGGGAGGGAGGGGAGAAATAGTTTGTGTTTTTTAATCTCTCCAGTGATCTGAGGCTGACCTGAACCAGTGATCAGGTAAGTCCAGTCAGTATGAATAAAAAGATTGTAGATGAAGCGTTTGCTCGCTTCCTTTGAATCGTCAAGATTGACGACCATTGCATTTCCTGTGATCCAAGATTTTGCGTTAGTGAATGTTACTCTGCCACACGTATTGCCGCGACAAGCTACAGCCACCTGAGGATGTTCATGATTGAATTTGTTTAATCGTCCTATCACCCCGTTTGCACCGTAAACGAGATATTTTCCATCTTCCTCAAGTTGCTTTTGAGATAAGGTTTCAGGCTGATATACGTTTGCCACCTCCCCCAGCCTTTTCTCCACCCAATCAGGAAAATCATTGCCTTGCGCGTCTTTGAAGCGCAGTTCCCTCGAAAAGAGCTTTTGCATCATACCTTTTTTGTACTGCTCCATGAGGGCTTTTTTCCTGGTCGTTTGCTCGATTTTGGTATCGACTGAGGACAGAAACGCAGCGATCTTTTTTTGTTCTTTCTTATCTGATGGATAGCTAACATTAATACCAGAAAGCCTTCCGGCCGAAATACCTAAAACCTTGGCTCCTTGAGATTCCTTTTTTATTTGTTCTCTAATGCGAGTTGATTGAAATAAATATCCACCAAAGCCGACCTTTAGCATATTTTCTTTTTGTCTAGCCAAAAGCGTGTGCAAACCGGATAAAAGCTTTTCATTATTTAGGCTAATAATCTCAATACTTTTCCCCACATCATCTAAGTCTTCCGATGCGTCCGCAAAAATCATATCGCCTTCTTTGCAATAACATTCTTGTTTAATCTTCTCCAAAGATTCTGATGAATTTATAAATGGAACAATTTCGCTTTGGATATTAAATAATGCAGAGAATTTGGTATGTATATCACCGTAATGAATATTTTTTACACTGCCATTTTCGTAGTTCAGCTTATTTCTCGAAAGCGAGTTTGTTACTTTAAACGAATATACTTTTTCAAAAAGTTCATTCTCCCAACCCCTCTCCGCATCACGAAACTCAGGGAAGCGCAAGGCTGGCACCTTGTCGCTTTTGGCAAGCGGAAAAGCGATTGCCTGCTGCCTGATAATCGTCTGGAAATTTTCGCTGACGTCGTTGATATCCAGGACATCCACCCGATAGGGCAGAGGGGAGTCGCTGAAAGCTTCTTTCAGCTTGTGCAAAATGATCGGCGGCAGCTTATCTTTGCATTCAAGTGCCAAGTCCAGATCGGAATTAAAGCGTGCCTGATTTTTAGCGCGACTGCCAAACACCCAAACACGGCATCCGGGCGGTACAATATCCGCCAGGATATCGCGCACGATCACAAACTCAGTCGTGGAGATGTCAAATGCCAGTTTCATAGATTGCATTTAATGCTTCAAATAAATGCTGTGCTTCGGTGTAGAATTGCGGGATTTTTTGTGCGATTGCGATGGCGCGTTCTTCGTTATAGCCGTGCGAAGTTGCGGCGCGGTTGTCGCGGTATTCCCACCATTTGTCCCAGCTGTTCAGGAGTATGCCAATCTCATAAGCGCGGCGGATACGGTCCTGGGCACTCATGGCTTCGATGGCGGATGGATCGTCGTCGGTTGATTTCAGATGCCGCTTGATCGTTTTCGTGGCCAGGTCATAGCAGTATTCAAATCGTTGGATGCAGGCATCACGGACGAATTCGTTACGGGTGTCTTTTTCATATTCATCCAGGGCGCGTTTTAGGGTGGTAAGTGCTTTGTTGAAGGGCATCAAGTCTAACTGTTCACGGGTCAATTTAATATCCTCCCAAACGGGCTGGATATCCCCAGCTCCTTGCAAAATCCGGCGATGGTTTTGTCGGTCTCCTGCATAACACCCTCCAGCGCGTGCAGTTCCGCCGCGACCGCTTCGACATCCACCGGTGCTTCCTCCTCAAAGGTATCCACATAGCGCGGGATATTGAGGTTATAATCGTTTTCTTTGACTTCAGAGAGTGGTGCTGCATAGGCGTATTTGTCGATGCTCTCGCGGTTCTGATAGGTCTCGACAATCCTGGCAACATGGTCATCGGTCAGCGCGTTCTGGTTGCCGACCTTCTCGAAATGTTGGCTGGCATCAATGAACAGAATATCGCCGTCATGCACACGGCATTTTTTGAACAGCAGAATACAGGCTGGAATGCTGGTGCCGTAAAACAGATTGGCAGGCAGGCCGATCACCGCATCCAGATAATTTTGCTCCTGAATGATGTATTGGCGGATTTTACCCTCAGCCGCGCCACGGAATAATACGCCATGCGGTAAAACCACTGCCATGGTGCCGCTTTCATTAAGCTGATAAATCATATGTTGCACAAAAGCAAAGTCGGCCTTGCTGCTTGGGGCTATTTTGCCATATTGGCTAAAACGGTCATCCGTTTCATTAAGTGGGTTATCTTTTCCTTTCCATTTGGCAGAAAACGGCGGATTGGCCACCACCACGTCAAACCGCTCGTCCGGGTGTTACGGGTGTTCCAGAGTGTCTTCCTGGCGGATATCGAACTTGCTGAAATGCACATCGTGCAAAATCATGTTCATGCGGGCGAGGTTGTAGGTGGTGCGGTTCAGCTCCTGCCCGAAGAATTCCCCGACATCGGCCTCGCGGGCAATGCGCAACAACAGAGAGCCGGAGCCACATGCGGGGTCATAGGCCGATTTAATCCGTGTTTTATCGAGCGTCACAATTTTGGCGAGGATTTTGGAAACCTGCTGCGGGGTGTAGAATTCACCGGCTTTTTTACCGGCACCGGATGCAAATTGTGCAATCAGGTATTCATAGGCATCGCCCAGAATATCGGATTCAGAATCTTCGAGCGCAAAGTCGATTTCGCCCAAATGTGACAGAACTTTAGCAATCAGAGTATTTCTGGCCTCGACACTGCGGCCCAGCTTGGTGCTGTTCAGGTCCAAATCCTCAAACAGATGGTTGAAATCGTCCTCGCTCTCCGTGCCCATCGTGCTTTGCTCAATCGAATTAAGAATGCCTTGCAGGTCTTCGAGGATGAAATTGCTTTCCTCCTCAACATCCGCATTACCCTTTTGGGTGAGCGCGGCGAACAACTCGTCAGGGCGCAAAAAATACCCGAGCTTCATCAAAGAATCTTCTTTGATCGCTTCGATATCATCCTCATCGGCCACATCAGTATAATTTTTGACGTTTTCGGTTTCGAGTAACTCGTTGGCATAAAGATGTTGCTTTTCAGACAGGTATTTGTAGAAAATAAATCCAAGAATATAGTCCCGAAATTCATCGGCTGCCATTTTCCCGCGTAATTCATTGGCGATATTCCAAAGCTGTCGTTCCAGTCTTTTCTTTTGGTCTTCAGTCATAAGTGATTCTTTTAATGCTTAAATCGGGGTTTGCTAAAATACTATTCAGGAATGTTAATTTTGCGAGAAATAGTACCGAAGGCTGCTTTTATACCAACGGCCATGATCGGGATGGTGTTTTATGAACAAAATTATAACCTGTCGGCCCGGTATCATAACATTACAGAGGGAGCAACGGTACCCTTTTAAATGAAGGCTTAAGACCTGAAACCCGATTCTTTCGGGCAGAAGTTTCCGACATTGCGGACAACAGGTATTCCCAGTGTTTTTTACCTGTCCCTGAAAATTGTCGGGGTAAGTAAACTGGAGTCCGGCTGCCTTTCTATGCCAGGGGATGGCGGCAAAGACTTGCGCAATGAATCCGGCAGTTTCCGGCACCTGTTTTAAACGAATGATGATATGCTCCAGCAGGGGCAGGCCTGCAATCGGGCGCAGGCTTTTACCGGGAAACCGGGCAGGCCCCATTCCGGCTTGAATGATAGCGGTGGCGGAAATCATTTTTCAATAAAGGATAAGGTTCATTGAAGCCGGTATTGTAATCCTTCAAAGGTAATTTGTAATGTCGAATTCGCTTCGTTCCCTCATCCGGCCGCCCTCATTGAGAGAGGGAGATGTTGTCGGTGTGGTGGCCCCTGCCGGTCCAGTGGACAGGGGGCAGTTGGAAACCGGGTTGGAAGTGATCCGCACGATGGGGTTTGAGCCCTTGTTGGGCCGGCATATTTATGCCCGTTCCCGTTTTATGGCTGGCCCCGATAAGGATCGAGCTCAGGATTTCATGGATATGTTCAGGAACCCCGAGGTCCGGGCAATTTTTTGCGCCCGCGGGGGGTACGGCGCTAACCGCGTTCTCCCTCATCTTAAGCCTGCTGAAATAAGAGCTCATGCAAAAGTCGTGGTGGGGTCCAGCGATATTACCCTGCTTCTCCATTTTCTGGTGCAAGAATGCGGGCTGGTCGCGTTTCACGGCCCGATGATTGCCGGGAGTTTTGGCCGGGCTGAAATGAAAAAGTCACGTCGGCAATTTAAGGCATTGTTGACCGGCGATGCCAGGGGCAGGATATTTCATTCTCCCAGGGCGAAGGTGTTTTCCAAAGGAGCGGCTCAAGGTAAAATTACCGGGGGCTGTTTGACGTTGTTGTGCCGTTCATTGAACACCCCCTATGAAATTAACACCCGGAACAGGATTTTATTGATAGAAGATGTCAACGAGCCTTTGTACCGCATTGATGGAATGCTGTGGCAGTTAAAAAATGCGGGGATGTTTAAAGGAGTGCGCGGGTTAATTTTCGGGGAAATGGTCAACTGCCGTCCGCAACGCAATGGCGACGGGGCGATTGAAGATATTCTTGCGGACCTTTTTCCAAAACCAGGATTCCCGATTTTGACTCACTGCCCCATAGGTCACGGCAAAGAGGTCTGGACCCTTCCTTTGGGGACATCCGCGACTCTGGACAGCCAATCCAAAACCCTGGAGTTGAAACACTGTGGCGTCAAGCAGGCTGCCCGGGCCTGACCGTCACACCTTTGGATTGCAGGTAAGCCTTGGTTTCCTGAATGGTGAATTCTTTAAAGTGGAAAATGGAAGCGGCCAGCACGGCGGAGGCTTTTCCTTTTACAATACCTTCATACAAGTGCTCAAGGGTTCCCGCTCCTCCTGAGGCGATAACGGGAATGGTGACCGATTCTGAAACCGTTTTGTTGAGTTCGATGTCGTATCCGGCTTTGGTGCCATCACGGTCCATGCTGGTGAGCAAAATTTCTCCCGCTCCATAGGAGTCCATTTTTTGGGCCCATCTTTGAACATGGATTCCGGTCGGGTTTCTTCCTCCATGCGTGTAGACTTCCCATGCGGGAGGTGAATCGGATTGCTCCAGCAACAGTTCCGGATGCCCCAAAGCCCATTCGGGATGTATGGGTTGAGACCGGGAAGATTGCACCTCTTTGGCATCAATGGCGACAACAATGCACTGACTGCCAAAACGTTTTGCCGCGCGTTGTACGAAATCCGGGTTCTTGACGGCGGCAGTGTTGATAGCGACTTTATCGGCACCGGCTTTCAAAAGATTTCGAATATCGTCCAAAGTACGTACACCTCCGCCAACCGTCAGAGGCATGAACACCTTTTCGGCGGTTCGGGCGACCACACCCAGAATAATATCGCGTTTTTCGTGTGAAGCGGTGATGTCTAAAAAGGTGAGTTCGTCGGCACCTTCCCGTTCGTAGGCAGAAACGATTTCAACCGGGTCGCCGGCATCGCGGAGATTGACAAAGTTGACCCCTTTAACCACGCGGCCATCTTTGACATCCAGACAGGGTATGATGCGTTTAGCCAGCATGAAGAACGTCTCGCGCCTCCTTAAAGGAAAGGGTTTTGTCATATAGGGCTTTACCGATGATCACGCCTTCAACACCATAGGACTCCAGCCTGGCCAGATTTGTTATGTCTTCCAGACGGCTCACTCCCCCCGACGCGATCACGGGCAATTGCGCGGACTCGGCAAACTCCTTGATGCTTTCCAGGTTAGGACCCTGAAGCATGCCGTCACGGCTGATATCGGTGAAGATAAACCCGGCAATTCCATATCCCTTCATTTTCCGGGCGAGGTCTGTGGCTTTTTGTTCTGAAACTTCCACCCAACCTTTCACAGCCACTAAACCGTCCCGGGCATCAATGCCGACAATGATTTTATCGGGGAAACGTCGGCAGGCTTCTTCCACAAGCTCCGGTTCCTTCTGAGCAACGGTGCCCAAAATAATCCGGTATGCGCCAGCTTTAACATACGCTTCGATGGTTTCAAGAGCTCGGATTCCCCCTCCGATTTGTATATCTGCAGAGCTGCTGTAGATAATATTTTTTACAATTTCAGCGTTGATGGGTGAGCCCTGGAAGGCGCCATCGAGGTCTACAACGTGAATAGTCTGCGCCCCTTCTTCATCCCAATGGTTGGCCATCGAGACGGGATCATTAGAATAAACGGTTTCCTGGTCCGCTTTTCCCTGGGCAAGGCGCACACACCTGCCTTCTTTTATATCTACTGCCGGTATTATTCTCATTTGAAGCTTTGCTTAAAAGGTTTCAAGGTAAAACCTGATATTAACAGAGGCGTTTCACATCTTCAACGTTGTTTGCCAAGCCCTGAATTGCGTTATATAATCTCCCACCAGGTGCCCGGCAACGCCCGGTGGTAAAGAGCAATGGTTTTATTGGGCTGGCCAAAGAGTTGTCTCGGCTTGACGATCTCTTGCTATCGGCCTCCCCTGCTCAGGAGACCCTTGCATAAGTTGATAAAACAGAAAAGCGAGATTCTTCACTACGTTCAGAATGACAATGCGATCTCGTTCAGCATGACAATACTGGGCCATTTTGTCATCCTTGAGGAGCCGAAGGCTTGGCACGTCCCTTTAGGGAGACGAAGGATCTCGCCTTGCACTAACCTGGGGATTACCCCTTCGGGGCATGAAGTTTAATGAAGAGGACATCACATACCCCTTCGGGGCATGAAGTTTAATGAAGAGGACATCACATACCCCTTCGGGGCAAGAGGGCTTGAGTTAAACATCACGTCTTCACGGAGCCTGTGCTGAGCGAAGCCGAAGCATTCAGAATGACAATGCGATCTCGTTCAGCATGACAATACTGGGCCATTTTGTCATCCTTGAGGAGCCGAAGGCCTGGCACGTCCCTTTAGGGAGACGAAGGATCTCGGGTTATGCAAAGGTCTCCCTGCCAAGGGGTAACTTTTTGTACAGGAGAAATTTTGAAAGCCCGCCAAACAGAACTTGAAGGGGTTTTGCTCATCGAGTCCGCTGTTCACCTTGATTCCCGGGGACGGTTTTTTGAGAGTTATGAAAAGGAAAAATACCGTGCGTTGGGAATCCAGGAAGAGTTCGTTCAGGATAACCAATCCCTCTCAAATAAAAATGTTTTAAGAGGGCTCCATTACCGGGTTGACCCTGAACAGGCCAAGCTGGTCAGAGTGGTCAAAGGTGAAGTGTTTGATGTGGTCGTGGACATCAGAAAAAGCTCTGCTACTTTTGGCAAATGGCAGGGTTTTATTTTATCGGACGCCAACTATCTTCAGCTTTATATTCCGGCAGGCTTTGCCCACGGGTTTTGTGTGCTCAGTGATACGGCGGAGTTTTTGTATAAAGTTTCTGAGTACTATTCAGCGAAAAAAGAAAAAGGAATTATCTGGAACGACCCGGATATCGGGATTGACTGGCCGATATCAGATCCCGTTCTCTCTGAAAAGGATCAAGACAATCCCCGTTTGAGGAGTCTGTAGTGTTTAAGGAAGATTGGTAAGAAATTTTTTTCTTAGGGGAGGGGTTATTTGGCTTTGAGGTATTTAGGGCATGAGGCCGCCGTTGTTTATGTCTAGAGTTTGTCCGGTGAAGGAAGTCTGTTCTGCAGAAACCAGATAGGCAACCAGTTGGGCGACTTCTTCGGGTTTGGACATCTTGCCCAATGGCACCTGCTTCATAGCTTCTTTATAGGCCTCATCTTTGGAAACCTTCAATGCGTCGGCAAATCCCTCTAAGCCTTCCTGCGCCATTTTGGTATCGACCCAACCGGGACACAAGGCATTCACCAGAATTCCATCGCCGCTGTACTCTGCTGCCAGAGATCGGGTGAGCCCCAGCAACCCCGCTTTAGACGCACAATAGGCGGAATAGCCCGGAACCCCTAACCTTGCCAGAATGGATGAGATGATGATAATTTTTTTGAACGGTGCGGGGTCCTCTTTAATAAAGGGAAGGCATTCCTGAATGGTCTGATAAGTTCCGGTCAGGTTGATGTCAATAATTTCTCGCCAACGATCCTGATCTCCATATTGGTTTTCACCTCCGATACCGGCGTTGGCGACGAGTGCATATAGAGAAGAAACATTTGCCAGTGCCTTCCTGATTTCTCCAGAGTTTCTGATGTTACAGGTGTGGCATTGGTGTTGTCCGGAATTTTTCAGCAAATTTTTTGTGGTTTCCAGATTTTCCAGGTTGCGTCCTAACAGAATAAGAGAGTATCCACGCCCTGCCAGAGTTTCAGCAATACTTCTACCGATCCCCGAACCGGCTCCTGTTATAACAATATGCATTTATATTCCCTGAGTGTTTTCTGAAAAGGGATTTTTAGAAGGATTCAATAGAATCTTGATATACCCCGATAAGGTCGCGACTTTTTCCGGCTCGTTGGAACTCTGATATACCTGAACCAGATTATTCATCATTCGGATCAGCGTTTCCCGGTGCGTGGACTGGGACAGGAAATGTTCCTCAAAAGGTCGGCCAAACTGTTCAACAATTTGAATACAGTCCGTGCGGGTCAGCAGGCGGCCCTGATGGAACGGATCGAAATAAATCGCGTTTTCAGGAAGATTGTATTTGGCGATGTAATGGCCTGGCAGGCCCACGCCAACAATCGGGAAACCCAGTCGGCCTGCAACCAGAACACAGAGGGCTGAAAGGGTGATGGGTAAACCGGTTTTATGTTCCAGAACCTTGTTGAGATAACTGTTGTCCGGATCGAGATAATCTTTCTGGTTGCCCTTGAAATTTTCCTGTTGGAAAAGCAGGTGGGTCAATGTGTAAACGGTTTGGGAGGGATTAGTATCTGGAGCGAGGTTCTGCTCCAGCCGGTGTGCCAGGGAATCGAGGTTCTCCCGGCAGGCTTCAGGGTCAAAATCAGGATAGCCAAATTCCATGATCAACAGCATTCCTGTTTCCAGGTCGACATCCCGGCCCAGTCCTTTTTGTGCCAATTGTCGGAACTTCTCTCCCAACTTTTTTGGGGAAATCGCGCTGATCACTTCCTGCGCCTGCACTCGGAGAGGGGCATCTTCCCTGCGGACCGCCATTTCCAGAAAGGGTAAGGCATCTTCCCCCAGTTCGATCAACTGTAGGCGAACCTTTTCCCGGACGAATTCGTCTCGGTCGGTCAATAATTGGATCAAGTATGAAATTTGGCCCAAGGCCTTTTGATTGCTCATGGCACAAAAAACAAAGCCGGGCATTTCTGCCCGGCCATTCTGGAAATCAAAACCGTCTACAGGTCAGGTTGTGGTGTGGTCCGCAAATAGGGTTTGATCACTTTGTGTCCCTTGGGGAACTTTGCGGGAATATCTTCCGTCTTGATTGCGGGGACGACCACGCAGTCATCGCCATGTTTCCAGTCAACCGGTGTGGCGACCTGATAATTGGCGGTGAGTTGCAGTGAATCGATAACACGCAGAATCTCAGCAAAGTTTCTACCCGTTGAAGCGGGGTAGGTGATCGTCAATTTGACTTTTTTGTCGGGCCCGATGATGAATACAGATCGAACGGTCAGGTTGTTCAGCGCATTCGGATGAATCATGTCATACAGTTCAGCGATTTTTTTATCCGGGTCGGCAATGATGGGGTAATTCACCGTGCAACCTTGTGTCTCGTTAATGTCATTGATCCATCCCTTGTGCGACTCCACAGGGTCTACGCTCAAGGCAAGAACCTTGACGTTACGTTT
Organism: Nitrospinales bacterium; assembly: GCA_965249625.1. Taxonomy (GTDB): domain Bacteria; phylum Nitrospinota; class Nitrospinia; order Nitrospinales; family VA-1; genus LS-NOB. The sequence goes on from OZ252246.1 coordinate 481,301, forward strand.
ATCGAATTCACTTTTCAGATTGGCCACCCGGCCCAGTTCCGTAGTACAAACCGGGGTGTAGTCTTTGGGATGGGAAAACAAAACCCCCCAGCCGTCGCCCAGGTATTTATGCAACTCAATGGTGCCCTCGGTGGTTTCTGCCGTGAAATCCGGTGCGGTATCTCCTAATCTTATAGCCATAATCTGATTCCTTCTCAAAAAAGATTATAATTAATGAAAGTGCTTTCCTAATGCTGTCCGAACCACCCCGAAAACGGGGGGCGTGAAAATGTTCTTTAAAAGACGTTGGAACGGGTGCAATTATAGCATAGCCGAAGCTGGAGAAAACGACCGCAAACCCGTTGGAAGCCACCCCTTATTGGCTATGTCTATTAAGGTACCCTATTAGATGATCCCTGCTGACAGAAGATGCAAACATTTTTAACACTGATTTCTAAGAGGTTTTGTGGCTGGCATCAATCTGGATGAGACAAAAATACTCCTGCGGCAGGTCTGGGCATTTATGCTGATGGGGCTCTATGGCATCGGGATTTTTCAGGAGCGCGCGGTGGTCCTCCAGGCTGGGGTGGCGCAAGCGGCAGAATCCATTCTCCCGGATGTGGCCAAGGTGATATTTTTGGGGCTGCTCTTCGTATCGTTCCTGATCGATATCGTGGAAATGCGTGAAGATAAAGACAGGGCCTATCAATTCTTATTTTTGTCGTTGATCGCGGGTGGACTGTCGGCAACAATCAGTGCGATGCAGTACCGTGCGTTGACTCGGATATTTGGCTAGCCAGCCTGGACCAGATTAGGTAGAATGGCCCGGTATTTCCATCCAGACGAATAGTGAGGGCCGTTAGCTCAGCTGGCAGAGCAACTGACTCTTAATCAGTAGGTCCTCGGTTCGATCCCGAGACGGCTCACCATTTAAAAAAATGGGTTTACTGAGATGGTGCTAAGCTGGCTACCGCTTCTTTCAAAGCTTAACTGTGCGATTTTTGGACCGACTCAACTGACATGGCAAGTCTAATTCCCTCTCTTAACAGTTGCATTAATCGAATGCAATCGGGCGAGAAGCGTTTCGCTTGGCGCATAGGGAGCCATTTAGAGGACGACTACCTCTGCTGGTACGAGTTGCCTGTCGGCAGAAGACAGCGATATTCCGACTTCATTATCCTGCATCCGGCACGCGGTCTGTTGTTGCTGGAGGTGAAGGACTGGAAGCTGGAGACTATCCAGAAGATAGATAAGGCGACTGCAACTATCATCACCCCGCGGGGCGTCAAAATCGTAAGCAACCCTCTGGAACAGGCGCGTCAATGCGCCTATCAACTGATACAACGGCTGGAGAAGGACCCCCAATTGGTCCACCAAACAGGACGTTATAAGGGCAACATAGTTTTTCCATACGGTTATGGGGTGGTATTGAGCAATATTACCCGTAGGCAGTTTGAATCTACTGACCTGGGAGAAGTGTTACCTGAGTGCCGAGTCATCTGTAAGGATGAAATGGTTGAAAGCGTGGAGCCAGAGACTTTTCAAGAGCGCTTATGGAACATGTTCAACGTCCCCCAGTTCTCGCATCCTCTTACCCTACCGCAGATCGATCGTATCCGTTGGCACATGTTTCCCGAAGTTAGAATCAATACAGACGATCAGGGCAATCTTTTTCCAGGGGGTCCAGAAGAGGAGGATATAGAAAAGCTGCTACCTGACATTATAAAGGTCATGGATATGCAGCAGGAAATGCTGGCACGCAGTCTTGGGGAAGGGCACCGGGTCATCCATGGAGTGGCCGGTTCTGGCAAAACCTTGATCCTGGTTTATCGCTGTCTCTACCTCGCCAAGCTGTTAAACAAACCAATTCTTGTCCTCTGCTTCAACATAACACTGGCCGCCAGGTTGCGCGAACTGATTGCTGGGCGGGGTCTTGGTGATAAGGTCAGTGTCTATCACTTTCACGACTGGTGCGGTGAGCAGCTACGCACCTACCATATTGATCGACCACAGTCGGGCGACGGGTATGTTGACCAGCTTGTTGAGGCGGTCATTGCTGAAGCGGAGAAGGGTACGATACCAAAATGTCAGTATGGTGCAGTAATGATCGACGAAGGCCATGACTTTAAGCCTGAATGGCTGGAGCTTGTGGTAAGCATGGTTGATCCCAAGACCAATTCCCTACTGTTGCTTTATGACGATGCACAGTCGATCTATAGCAGGAAGAACCAGCTCGACTTCAGCCTATCTAGTGTCGGAGTCCAGGCAAAGGGCCGGACAACCGTACTAAAATTGAATTATCGGAATACCAATGAAATTCTTGGTTTCGCTTACCAATTTGTCCGCAGATACCTTAATCCAGATGCTAAGGACGAGGATCATGTGCCGTTGGTTGAGCCTGAGGCGGCGGGGCGTCATGGACCTGCACCCGTAGTAAAGACTTTTAACTCTTATGAAGAGGAAGTAGGCTATATCGCTGATACCTTCAAGCGAATGCATGACGAACAGGGGATTCCCTGGTCCGATATGTGCGTAACATATCGGAATAACTGGATGGGGAAAAAACTGCATACCCAATTCACATCCATAGGTGTTTCCTGTCAATGGCTCAAGGATTCAGAGGCGAAAAAGCGGTTTAAGCCCTCTACTGACAGCGTGAAGTTAATGACAATGCACAGCAGTAAGGGTTTAGAATTCCCCATTGTTGCGGTATCAGGGATAGGGAGTATGCCTGTTGACGGAGAGGACCTAGTCTTAGAGGCCAAAGTGCTGTATGTTGCGATGACGCGTTCCACGGAAACACTGTTGCTTACCAGTCATAGAGAGACTGAGTTTCTTCTCCGATTGAAGCAGGTAGATCCATGACCTTTCCCCTATAAATCGGACAGCCAAAAAGTAGAGTTTTCCTGTTAAGATTCGAGTTTGATGCAGATGGGCACATCTATCGATTACTCCCCGAATACAATCAGCTCAATGATCCAGGTAAATCTATTCCGAAAGAGTATAACTCTGGAAATTAAAAAGGTGTATTTTTGAAGATTAGAGGTTATTTGCCTAACTTATTAAACTTTGGAATCTCTCCAGTTTCCTTAAAGACCTCAGCCAAGGTCTTGTATTCAAGGTAAGCAACCATTCCTTTTATGATTAGATTTTTCTCTGATGTTTTTTCCTGAAAATCAGCCTTGATGGTACAAGCAGAAACAAATAATTCCTTTTTCCACTCACGATAAGGACCGAGCTTTTCAAAAACGGTAATCCCGCCGCTATGTCCCTTTTTTCCATTGGTGATCGCCTGATCAAAACTTCTCCATCTTTGTTCTAAACCTCCTTTACTGACCGTCATCCCCGCATAATTAACGTCTGAAAAGGATGGCTTTTTATCTTGTAGCTCCATTAAAGAAATAGCGATAATGTAAACTCCGGGGCATTTAACCGAGGGGAATTCCGAACGATTTTTCCAAGGATACCAAATTGAGAACTTTAATTTTGGGATGTCTATTTTTCTCATTTATTTTACCTTCGCTTTCGGAAATTGAAGAATTAGTTTGGCTACGCGTTTGCGGGCCATGATTTTAATAGCAACCTTTCGCATAGGCGTTCACTGTGTTTATGCCTCCGGCTAAGCTACAGGTAAAAGAATCAGTTAAACTATCTATTGAGGAGACTTTAGATGGGTTGCCAGATGCGTTCGGTAAAGACCTCTTCGACCAGAAATGCAATGTGGTTTTTCAACATGTTTATGAATCTTATTATGGGAAAAGGCAGAGTTTATATAGTTAGTCGTTTTCTCAATGTTTAATATAGTTAGTGTTATAGATGTAAACAAATCTATGAAAATAGGCGAAACGAAAATTAGTTAAAGAAACCTTACCAAATGTCCTGTGAATTTTCCATAAAGAACGCCCAACGCACAAGTTGCCAATTTAATGTTGGAAGAGGGTCATTGACTGCTCTATCTGATAGGAGGATGGCTTGTAGATTTCATATGCCACTAAAAGATACCAGTGGAAATGAAACAGCAAAGGCAAAGTGGAGTGAGGACGAGAACAAGAAATTTAATGAGGACGTTTATTCCCGAGTCGAGAACGCTCGTGGAAATAAATTAGACCTGTCTGGTGTTGTTTTTCCAGCGGAAATTACGTTTCCATCTGGCGAATATAGATTGGATTTTGAGCAAGCCATATTTCATAAAGCGGTGGTTTTCATAGCCGTCCCTTTTTCTGAAGGAAGCTCATTCAAGAAAACGAATTTTTTGGATGTGGCAGACTTTCAACATTCAAAGTTTACTTCTACAATAAGTTTTGCCTCAGCTAAGTTTAGTGGTCCATCCAATTTCTCAAATACGGTATTTGAGGCAGATGCAGATTTCACTGGATCGAAATTTAAAAACAAGTCAGATTTTACCGAAGCACAATTCAGAAACCAAACCTCATTTGCTGAGACAATCTTCGAAAATAAAGCTACTTTTAAAAATACGGTATTTGATAAAGAAGCATCATTTAACCGCACTGAATTTATGGATACTGTGAGCTTTACCGAGGCACGATCCTTAGAAAGTATTTCATTCCAAAGAGCGCAATTTCACAAAGCAACAGATTTTAAATTTTACAACATTGGAGGGCAAGCGCACTTCGAGGATGCTGTATTTCATAAAAGTTGTGATTTTTCTAAAAGATCATTTGGTGGAAAGGTTTTTTTTGCAGGGACAGAATTTATTGGTGATGCTAAGTTTGTCGATTCACAATTCACATCCCAAGTTGACTTTGCAAAGGCAATATTCAAAAAGAAAGCAGATTTCTTCAATACAACATTTAAGAGGTCTTTAGAATTTACAGGGGTTCGATTTGAGGGGCATGCAAATTTTAACGCAGATAATAATGACGATGGTTCTTTATCTTTTCCAGGATTAAATTTTTCAGGATCAACATTCAAAGACTCCGTTTTGTTCATCAATAGAACATTTTTAGCAACCACAAATTTTGATGACTGCACGTTTTTTGTTGCACCTAAATTTCAAGGTTGCACACTTCATCAAGACACCAGGTTTCCTCCGGGCAGAAACTTTAAAGATCATACCCATACCGCTGCTCCCGCCTACAGAACCCTGAAGTTGGACATGGAAAAGATTCGTGCTCGCCAAGAAGAGGCTATGTTCAATGCTTTGGAGCAAAAATGTCAGGCTGCTGCTCCCGAAATGGACAGAATGGTAAAATGTTTTTCTTACTTTTACGAACTAACCTCTAATTATGGGCAGAGTCTTGGGCGGCCCATTGCTGGGATGTTAGGAGTTTCCATTTTATTTATCCTAATACATCTATTAATGGCCGCAGGATTTTCTTGGAAAACTTTATTTTCCATTATTGGGTTCACTATCGAGCAGTCTGTAAGTCCATTTAAGGTTTGGAGGCTAACTGATTCGCCTGACTGGTTATGTAGTTGTTTTGACTTGGTTCTACTTCAAATTATTGCTACCGCACACTCGTTACTCTTCTTAGCTTTTTTTGGTCTATTCATTTTAGTTCTGCGTTGGAGATTTAAAAGAGGGTAAACATGCCTGATTCAAATAAATATATCTACCACCACGGCTCACCACTTCTTGCCAGAGGGGCAACGAAGACTACTCTTCTAAGTTGACAGGTTCAATCCACCGAGGCATTTATATTTAACGAACATTCCCTATTGCTCTGCTTGTAATACCTGCTATAACCAGATAAAGTCAGGAATTAAACCTGAAAAGCTTGCCCCTGAAACAGAATAGCTAATGACACTTATAAATATATTATTGCTTGGATTCCTGATGGGTCTGAAGCATGTTTTGGAGGCCGATCATGTTGCCGCTGTTGCTTTCTTTGGCTTTGAAGGCGACATCCGTCAGGGAGGGCCTTGCGCTGGGAGCGGCATGGGGCCTGGGGCACACGATCACATTATTTGTTTTCGGGTCGGTCGTCTTGATGATGGATACGATAGTCCCCGAGCAGTTGGCCCTTACCTTGGAGTTTTTTGTCGGGTGCATGCTGGGGTGTTCATGGGCGGAGCAGTCATAAAGGAGATCATCTTTCCATCATGATGGTGGTCCCTCTGCGGTACTCTGAATTTACCGCAAACAATACTTATCAGGGATTTCAGGTTTTCATCGGATTGGTAACGCTGTTTCCTGGGGTGGGCATTATGTATGAGACCAGTGTTACCCATGGCCTTTTCGTTTAGAGTTTGGCTTTCACCCTCCTAAAAATAATCTCTCCGCCAGCGGTTGATTCTCTCCCCCCAGGCCAAAGTGCTTTCTGAAACCTGATTCTTTTTCCAGTTACCGGCGGCAAATTTATTGGCTTCTGCCAGGGTGGGGTAGATGTGAATCGTACCGAGGATTTTGTTCATGCCAAATCCATTTTTCATTGCGGCGACATACTCTGAAATGATATCGCCGGCATGTAGTCCCGCAATGGTGACACCGATGATTTTGTCTTTTCCGGGAACCGTCAACACTTTAACAATTCCATGCGCCGCTTCATCAGCAATAGCACGGTCCAGGTCATCGATTCCATAAGTGGTGACCTCATAGGGGATTCCCTGTTCCTTGGCTTCCAGCTCATTCAGTCCGGACCGAGCCACCTCCGGGTCGGTAAAAGTTGACCATGGAACGGTGCTGTAGTCGACTTTGAAGCTATAGAAGGGACTTATCATCGAATTGACCGCGCAATACCATGCCTGGTGGGCCGCTATATGGGTGAACTGGTAGGGTCCGGCAACATCCCCACAGGCATAAATATTTGGGATGTTGGTTTTCATGTATGCATCAACTTTTATTGTTTTCTGGGGGGTCAACTCAATGCCTAGTTCTTCCAGCCCAAATCCTGATGTGTTGGCTTTTCTTCCCAGTGCGATCAGGAGGGTGTCAAACTCGACTTCCACAGAGTTGCCATTATTCTCACATTGCAGAAAATCTTTTCCATCGCGTTTGAAGAATTTTTTGGGAGTGTGTGCTGTCAATACATTGATTCCTTCGCTTTGGAAACTTTCTAAAACCATTTGTGATATTTCAGGATCTTCTTTTGGAATCAGCCGCTTGTTACGCTGAACCTGGGTCACGGAACATCCCAGCCGGGCAAACGCCTGGGTCAGTTCAGAGCCTATGGGACCTCCTCCCAGTACGAGCAGCTTTCCCGGTTTTTCGCGAATATCCCAAACGGTATCGGAGGTCAGGTAAGCGACATCTTCAATGCCCTCAATCGCGGGAATGGCAGGGCGAGCTCCGGTTCCAACGACAATATTCCTTGTGGTGAGAGTTTTCCCATTCACCGACACTTCGTAAGGAGACAAAATTTTGGCTTCGCCGGTGTGACATTCGACTCCCAAAGAGGTGTATCGCTTGATTGAGTCATGCGGCTCAACGGTTCTGATGACCCGTTGGACCCGCTCCATCACATCAGCAAAATCAAATTCAATCTGGGCACTTTTGAATCCGAGTTTTTGGCATTTCCTGGCATCGGCCATGAATTTGGCTGACCGGATGAGCGCTTTACTGGGGACGCACCCCGTATTCAGGCAGTCCCCACCCATTTTGTGTTTTTCTATTAATGCAACTTTTCCCTTGGTTGCTGCCCCGATATAGCTGGTGACCAAGCCAGCGGCCCCGGCCCCAATCACCACCATGTTGTAATCGAAGGATTTTGGTTTTTTAAACTTACTCACAACTTTTCTTCCTTTATAGAAACTTATAAGTTTTTTGGCCAGCAACGGGAAAATCCCTAACAAGACAAATGAAAAGATAATTTCTGCGGAAAGAATGCCGCCGATAGATTCGATTTGAGCGAGTTGTGTTCCAGCATTTACAAAAACAAGGGTGCCTGCCAGCATTCCGATCTGGCTCACCAGAAAAAATGATAACGTCTTCATGGGGGTCAGACCCATGACCAGATTAATGATGAAGAAGGGAACGGCAGGAATCAATCGGAGTGTGAACAGATAAAAAGCTCCGTCCTTTTGGATACCGTCATTGAATGATCTCAGGTGACTGCCAAATTTACCTTGAACCCAGTCTCGGAGTAGTAAACGTGAGACCAGAAAAGCGAGAGTCGCGCCGATGGTGCTGGAAAATGAAACCAGAATTGTTCCGATGACCAACCCGAACAAAGCCCCGCCAAGCAATGTCATAAGGGCAGCGCCTGGAAGGGAAAGAGCCGTCGTCACGATATAAACTGCGCAATAGGCACTAATCGCTAATAAAGTGTTTTCCTTATAAAAAGCTGAGAAATTGGTTTGTTGCTCTTTTATATATTCAAGGGTTAAGTAATGACCGAGATCAAAGTAGGAAAAAGCCCAAAATAAACCGCCAATGAGCCCTGGTATAATTATTTTTTTCATATCCTTTTCCCCGGCTAATTTTTTTCCGAAGCCAGCTAATGGTCAGACAAAGCCACTTTGATGAATGGCAGTTCACTTACAGTCGATATGTAAGGTACCAAAACATTACAAATAAGTGAAGGATCAAGGAAATTTTTGACCGAGCCAATTGTTTTTCAGGCGCGAATCATGGCCAGAAAAATTTCAAATCTTTATGGAACATGCCTTGTGCGCAGGATGCAGAGGGGGGAATGGCCGCTGTTCCTGGTTTTCGATAGAACAGAAACGCTAAAGTTCAGGGGGATGATCTTTGCTGAGGTGTAAAACATAGTCTCCCCCATCTTTGGTCGGTAAAGGAGGTTTTAGGGTGTCGGGTTGTGCGTTACTTTGAGGATTCGGTGCCGTGGTTTGGGATTTGGAAATGACGGACACGCAGTCTCCGGCTTTGCGTTCGAGAGCGATGACCAGAACGTGATGGTTGGAAGAGTCATGTTTGCGATTATTTCTTTGGTGCCGTTCCGGTTTCGGTGATTCAGGTGGGGAAAGATGTTTGCGCCGCTCATTCAGGCAGGTATCCCTCACCCCCTTGATATGATGCTTTCACCTGAATGGGATGGATTGAAGTTTTGAGGAGCACCTAGTCCGCCATAGCTGGGCAGGGTCCAGTAAGGAGAATTGATCCGGCCTATATGTTTCTCCGGGTCCGGTTCTTTATTACGGCTTATTGGCGAAATTTGCATGGCTCTTCTTGGTATCGGGTTTTAGAGGAAATAGGCTCTTCTATATTTTGGAAACAATTCCTACTAATAAATATATTCCCTTCCGCTGATATATTCCAATAAACCAAGGCCATATCTGTTGAGATTCAGACCCGTTTCAGGGTGTTTTTGTCGGTGTGGTGAAACGGTTCGCTCTGGCCTTTGATCTGGAGTTGAGTGTCTTCTTCATAACTAAAGCTGTTTTCATCGTGGACGGTGACCTTCAGATCATAGCGAATTGTTTTGAATTCCCGATCAAGGAACTGGCTGGAGCAGATGCCGTAGGTTTCCGATCCCGCATCGGCAGCTAATTTGAATTCCCGTGCATCCGGTTCCACCGTGCCGCCTGCGATCACCGCCACTCCACGGGGTACGATGAAACATCGAAGCACCTGTTTTTCTGCCGGATCCCAAAGCCAGTACCCCAACTCTTCATGAAAGGGTTTGTCTTTGCCCAACCGCCATGCTGTGGTCGAATACCTCAATCCGTAAAGAGTCTGCGCGTGATTATCGACCGGATCGAAAGGTTCCAGCACTAATCGCTCGCGATATTTATTGTTCTCTATTTCCCTGGGGTTTTCGTCGGGGGCAATATCGTCTCCCTTATTGCCTTCCCAGATGCCTGCCAGTGGGGCCAAGGGCCCAAGATTTGCTATCAGTTCCTCACTCATAATCGTTCCTCAATTTTAGCGAGGATGATTTAAATCAGCCAATAGTTGCAATTTTTATTGATGAAGTCAATGTAAGAATCTTTTCGCTTATCTGGGGTTGTATGCGGACACTCACGGGACAGACGCAGAACCGCATACGGGTTTTATTCAGGAGCTGGCTAAAAACGGTTTGTCAAAATTAGGACATCATGGTCGTGTCGGTGCTATGGGTGTGCCCCGGCAGGAGCTTCCAAAATGGGAAGACATCCAATTTGTCACGGCGCAATTGGGGCGACCCTATGCCCTTGTTGGATGATGAGCCCGTCGAGACAGGAGTGTTATAGGCCCTGGTGCGAAAAAACCTCTAAAGCTTGATATCTCCTGCTCTCTCTGAAGAAGCCAAAATCGCATTGGCGACGGGAGCGGAAATGGCGGGGACCGCTATCTGTAGCGGGGAAGGCGGAATGCTTCCTGAAGAGCAGGGTGCCAACAGCAGATATTTCTACGAACTTGCCTCCGGCCGATTTGGGTATTCAATGGATAAAGTTAAACAATGTCAGGCATTTCATTTTTGCGAATTGCCCCGATGCCAGGCGGAGGCATCGTCCATGTCCCAGCCCCAGGAAAAAGCGGCAGTGGAGCCTGCCCGCGCCGCGTATTCCCACTCTGCTTCGGTCGGGAGCCGCCCGCGAAGGTTCGGCAATAATTGCCGGCTTCAGGCCATGAAATGTTTTCCACGTCTGGGGATTTTGAGGTTTGCGACTGAGCCGGGGCCGAAACGGCCAGAAAAAATAAAATGGCAAACCCGCCCATGCAATTTTTCAAGATATAATTTTTCGACAAGATCCAGATCATAATACCCTTTCCCAAACCCGACGACCCGCACTTCCTGTTAGCCCATAAAAAAACTAAACTGATATTGGCTTTATAATCAGTTAGCAAGAAAAGTCTTCACAGCTTCTTTAGCACCCTTTAATATTGATACCCCATCTCCAACTAGTAAGGTTTTAAATTCATAATCCATCAGTTGATTCAAACCGGCCTTGGCTTTTACGGGGTCCTGGTATTTGTCTGGGGGCAACATATTTATCTGACCAGGAACTTTGCCGATCAAAGCATCTCCCACAAGCATGATATTTTGATCCGTCATATAAAAAGCCGTTTCACCCGGTGACTTTTGGTGGTCCAATTGAATCGCCTGGATACCGCAAAACAAATTGTCTCCTCCCTTAAAGGTTTTATCGGCGGGCACTTCCAATGCCTCTTTATCCAGCGCATTCACCCAAACCGGGACAGAGAACCTATTCTTTAATAAATTACTGGCTCTTTCATGGTGAACATTGGTCAACAATATTCCCCTTAACGGGCAGGATGAATGGCTATTGATAAGGTTGTCCAATTCTTCCTCATCATCCTTTCCTAAATCAGGAGGATCTATAATAACGGACTCGTCCTTTCCAATTATCAGGTAACCATTAAAGTCCAGTTTTTTTTCTTCGGAGTATTCGCTCCAGTTATATAAATCAGGTAGGATTTCTTTGATCATAAAAAACATTACCTTTCAATTTAGACTTACTTGTTAAAAACACTTTTCCTGGCTCGTTGAATCAATGCATCTACGATCATATCATGGTGGTTGAGGCAGGGAGCTTTGATAAATTCGATATCCGGGTATTTTTTCTGAAAAGTGTCGGCAAGGCCATGCACGCGTTTGACCCAGACGCCAGTAAACAAAAAAAAGGGCAATAGAACGACACGGTGAAATCCTTGCGGGTCAAATTTTTCCTGCATGTCTTCCAGAGAATGTTGAGAGGTTCCTGCAAAGCAGATAATGGTTTTGCCGAAGCCCAGTTTTTCCCCCAACCGTGAAAGGTTTTTTTCGGCCTGGGAGTTGAAGTCTGTGTCGCGGCTTCCATGGCCCACGATCATGAGCAATGTTTCTGACCGGAGAATGGATTTTTGGGAAAGTTTTTCGCCTTCCTTGATGCGTACCTGGCAGACTTCCATAATCTCGGTTTGTGTGCCCAGTGGCTCTGAAAAAATCAGATTGATTTCAGGATGGTCTCGGAATACTTTGCGAATCGTATCGGGGATATCCCTTTGCGTGTGTTCGCCGGAGAATAAAATACTCGGCAGTATAATAATATTTTTAATGCCGTTGCTCTGGCATGTGGATAAAGCTTCGGCGACAGTAGGCTTGGCAAACTCCAGAAATCCGGCTTCGGTGATCTGACAAAATTTTCTTTCGCGCAATTTTTGCCACAAGATCAGGAATTCCTCAATGCCTTCGGGGTCCCGACTCCCGTGGCCAAGAAGGCAGAGGGCGTATGAGTCGGGCAGTCTGTCATCCGTAATAATATCCATACAGGGTTGTTTATTCAGTAGAATAAGGGTTCTTTTAATAATAACCGTATTAATCCGTGAATAGAAAGTGAATATTATGGTCCCATCCTGGTCTTTGCCCGAAAACGACCCCTGGTCCGCCCCTTTTGCACAACTGTTAATGCATAAACTGGAACTGAAGCCGGGCGACTCGGTACTGGACATCGCTGCCGGTGGAGGGATCCCGGCGTTTCATCTGGCGGAACAGGTAGGACCTCAAGGAAGCGTTCTGGCTATTGATATCCATCAGGCTCAGGTGCTTCGTTCCCGGTCAATTCAAGGCCAGCATCTGCCTTGGTTGCAGTTTGAGGTGGGGGACATGCGTTTTTTGCCCCCGACACTTCCCAGTTTTAACCGCATCACCGGCAACCTCTCTTTCATGTTTTTTCGCCCGAATCGTTTTGAGGCACTCAGCAATCTGGTTCGATTCTTAAAACCGGGTGGGCAAATTGTGCTGACGTTTCCCTCGCTGGGAACGTTTGACTCTTTATGGAACCTCGTGGACGAGGAGATGAAACGGAGAAACCTGGTCAAGGAACGAAAGGCCTTGGCCGAATATATAGAGGAACGTCCTTCTGCCAACCAGGCAAAACAATGGCTGGAGGAACTGGGTCTGGAGCAGGTCGAGGTGACCGAATGGCCGCTGGAAATTTTTACCCGATCAGGGCGTGATTTCCTTGAGCACCCGCTTTTGCGCGGCGGATTCCTGGATGATGTTTACGAATGCTTTGAAGACCAGAATTTGGCCAATGAGTTTATGGAAGAACTCTCCCAGGATACTGACCGTTTCACTCCCTTGTTGGCGCAGAGATGCGCCATGTCTGGGTTTATTCCGGCCCCCCAATAGCCCGTTTTTACACATTAATGGTAGGATCGTGTATGGACGATAAAGGTAGAACGGAACTTAAAAAGAAAATCGTTGGGGAGATTGAGGTGCAAAGCACCTGATAGAAACTTTCACCATACTCTCCAAGCCAGTTGCTCTGGACAACGCTATAGGCCGTCTCACTCGAATGGAGGTGCTCGGCAGTCAGGGCATAAGCGAGGCTTCGTTGAGCTCGTCAAAGGCCAAACTGCTTAAGCTTGAAAAAGCCTTGAGCAAGGTGGACTTGCCGGATTTTGGAATCTGCGCCCGTTGCGCCAACCCGATTCCAGAAGGCCGCATCATGCTCATGCTGGAAAATGTTCTGTGCGTATCCTGCGCGGAAAAAAATTAGCAACCCGTCATTACGAACAGGACCACTGTGTTGACTCAACAGGCCCATGAAAATTTACAGCAGGAGCGAGAAAGTTTCCCGATGGGCAGGGCAAGAGAACTGGTGAAAGATCTCTTTCGGCCTAATCCCATTATTTACTGGTTGGATTTTTTATGTAGTGCCATTCTGGGGTGGGGTGCTTTTGTTCTTGCCCTTATGGCTCCGGTTTCTTCTTCCCGGAAAGTCCTTTTTGTGACTCTCTCCTGCCTGGCTTTGTATCGGGCGGTTTTATTCATCCATGAAATTGTCCATTTCAAAAAGGGCACTTTCAAGGTGTTCCGTTGGGTCTGGAATATACTTTGTGGTTTCCCTCTTATGATTCCTGTTTTTCTTTATCAGTATATTCATTTAGACCACCATAAGCAGAATTTTTATGGAACAGAAAAAGATGGAGAATATTTTCCCTTCGCTTTAAAGGAAAGGAGATGGATTGTGATTCATGTTCTTTTTTCTTTTCTGGTTCCGATTTTATTTTTAGCGCGTTTTTCCGTTTTAACTCCACTATCGCTGGTCAATAAAAGGCTGAGATCATTCCTGATGGCCAGGATGTCAGCGCTGATCATTGATTTGGATTATCAACGACCGGAGTCTTCCTGGAAGAATATGGAAGATTGGAAAATTCAAGAGTTTTTGGCGTGCCTTTTTGCCTGGGCATTTATAGGGGCCATCCTGCTGAAAATTATTCCTGCGATATCCCTGTTCCTGTGGTACTGTGTTGGAGCGTTGATTTTTATGGTTAATTCCATTAGAACCTTGGGGGCTCACCGCTATCAAAACCCCGAGGAAGATGTGATGAGCTACCCAAGTCAAATGCTGGACTCGGTCAATATCCCCGGGAATAGATGGATGACTCCTTTATGGGCACCAGTGGGTCTTCGCTTTCATGCGACGCATCACTTGTTTCCCGACCTGCCTTATCACGCATTAGGAGAGGCGCATCGCCGACTGATTCGGGATCAGGGCGAGAACTCCTTATATGGTCAAACCGTTTGCCCGGGATTGCTTCCAGCACTGAATCAGTTGTGGAAGCATGCGGCCTGCTGAAACTATAGATCATGGTTTAAATTTTTTATAAATTTCTGGTAAGAAACTTATGACAAAACCTTTTACCCTGCTCAATGAACTTGAAAGTGATGACGAAGAACCTGCTCATTTAAAGAAGAGTAAAATCACCTCTTTATTGAAAAAGAAGTTTGATTTTGAAAATTCCCACCTGCGCCCTCCCAGCAGTAAAGAAAAAGGGATTCTGGCAAAATGCTTTGGCTACTTTGCCTCGGAGCAGGCCAAAGAGCTGGGGATTTATCCGTATTTCAGGGAAATCCAGGAAATTGATGGATGCCATGTTGTCGTTGACGGGAAGCAAGCCATTTCCGTTTCGACCAATAATTATCTCGGACTGGCCCAGGATCCTCGCGTGGTTTCATCGGCTCGGGAGGCATTGGAAAAATTTGGCATCGGTTGTACTGGTAGCCGTTTTCTCAATGGTACTTTCAATCTGCATAAGACCCTGGAAAAGGAGCTGTCCTCTTTCTTGAGCCGAGAAGATACTATTGTCATGTCCACGGGGTTTCAGGCAAATCAGGGAACTATTGCTTGTCTTCTGGGAAGAAAGGATGTGGCTTTTTCGGATCGGGAAAACCATGCCAGTATCTATGAAGGGTGTGCGGTGGCACCGGGAAAGACCGTCCGCTATCAGCATAATGATATGGATCATCTGGAATATTATTTAAAAAAATATTCGGATGTTGAAGGCAAGATAATTATTACCGACAGTATATTCAGCATGAGCGGTGATATTGCCCACCTTCCAGCTATTGTGAAACTCGCAAAAGACTACGGGGCCAACGTCATGGTTGATGAGGCTCATGGCCTGGGTGTCATGGGTGAAAGTGGCAGGGGCGTCGCCAACTACTACAGTCTGGAAGACGAAATAGATATTTATATGGGAACGTTTTCCAAAAGCCTGGGGTCCATCGGCGGATTTATTTCCGCAAAGTCCAAGATCACCGAGTTCATTCGCCATAAAGCCTCGGCGTTTATTTTTACTGCGGCCCTGCCGCCTGCATCGGCTGCGGGGGTCACTGCGGGTTTGGATATCATGATCAATGAGCCGGAACGGATTGAAAAGTTGCAGGGAAATGCTGCTTATATAAAAAGAGGGTTTTTTGATATGGGTTTTCAGGTGAATAACAATTCTATTCCTATAGTCCCCATAAAAATAGGAGAAGAAGCCCTCACGCTTTATTTGAACAGGCTGCTTTTTGATGATGGTGTTTTTGCCGGGGTTGCAGTGTCGCCGGTCGTTCCACCCCTCAATGCCATGATCCGGACCAGCTATACCTCTGCCCATGACCAAAAGGATCTTGATAAAGTCCTTGGTTCTTTCAGGAAACTGGGGGCAAAGCTCGGCATCATCCCCGGGTAATAATGGGTTTTAAACTCGTAAAGGTTGAAACCCGACAGGACTTGGACCGGTTCGTCCGCCTTCCCTGGAAAATTTATAAAGACCAGCCATACTGGACTCCTCCTCTTATCCGGGAACGTAAAACGTTCCTGAATCCCGACATCAACCCGTTTTTTGAACATGCGGAAGCCGATCTTTTTCTGGCGGTGGATGACAACCAGTCACCGGTAGGGAGGATCGCTCTGGTTCATGATCGGAACTATCAGGATCTTCACTTAGAGTCTGTCGGCATGTTCGGCATGTTTGAGTCGGTGGATGACCCGAGTCTCTCCCGGCTTTTACTGGACAAGGCTTATCAATGGTGTCAGGAAAGAGGACATGCCCGTCTTATGGGGCCGATGAACTTGTCGACTAACCATGAGTGCGGCTTGCTGATAGAGGGGTTTGACTCTCCCACCATGTTTGGCATCCCCTATAACCCGGAATATTATGGGAAACATTTTGAGGCGTGGGGTTTGCAAAAGGCCAAAGATCTTTTAGCGTTGCGGCTGGATTTTATTAAGGTTCCGGATTATCTGGAGCGTGCCGCGAAAAAGTTAAAACGAAGGAGTCGCTTCACCGTCAGATGTTTGGATCTCAGCCGGTTTGATAAAGAAATTCCCATTCTTTGGGATATCTACAACTCGGCATGGGGTCTGAATTGGGGATTCGTTCCCATGACTCAAAAAGAGTTTGAATTTTCTGCAAAGGAAATAAAATCCTTCATACATCCTGAATTTTGCTTGATTGCCGAAGTCAAGGGCGAACCGGCTGGTTTTTCCCTGGCCCTTCCCGATGCCAATCAGGTGCTCAAGGAAATGGATGGGAGTTTGTATCCCTTTGGCTGGGCCCGGTTTTTATGGAAGAAAAATAAAATTGATGCTTACCGGGTGTTGACTCTCGGAGTGAAGAAAAAATATCGCCGGCTGGGTATTGATGCCTGGTTTTATTATAAAATCTACAAGTTGTTTCTGGAAAAAAAGATAAAATGGTGTGAGATATCCTGGTTTCTGGAGGATAACAAAAACATTCTCGAACCGATGTACCGGATAGGGGGAACTATTTATAAAAGACATCGCATCTATGAACGCCTTATCACACCTTAAAGGTGCCACGGTGCTGGTTACTGGCGCAAATGGTTTCATCGGCAGTCATCTGGTAGACCAGCTTTTGACTTCCGGTTGCACGGTTCATGGACTGGTGAGGGAATCTTCTGACCTCAAATGGCTGGATGCTTCGAGGGTTCATCTTCACAGGGCGGATCTGGCGCGACCGGATTTTGCAATCCCCCCTTTGGAGGAGTTGGACTACATTTTCCATTGTGCGGGACTGACCAAGGCAAAATCCCGGTCCGGCTATTTTCGGGTCAATGCCACCGCCTGCTCAAACCTGTATGAGCAATGCCAGAAACGTGGGGGCCGGATCAAAAGCATTATTCATCTTAGCAGTCTGGCGGCAACCGGCCCCAGCCCCCAGGGCAATCTTGTTGATGAAACCACCCCTTGCAGGCCCGTGACTTTTTACGGACAGTCCAAACTCGTGGGAGAGGAAATTGCTTTGCAGTACTCGGAGTCACTTCCTGTTACCGTTATACGCCCTCCGGTGGTGTACGGGCCCCGGGAAGAAAACTTTTTTACGTTTATCAAATTGATCCAGAAAGGATGGGGGTTGCAGATTGGCCGGGCGGGCAAAGAACTTTCTCTGATTTATGTTGCCGATCTGGTTCAGGCCATGCTCATCGCTTCTGACCCCTCAAAACAGCAAGGCCGGAGCTATTTTGTTACAGACGGCCATGTTCATGCCTGGGAGCAGGTCGCGAACGAGTGCGCCCATATAATGAATGTCAGATTGAAAACCCTGAAAATTCCCGAAGGGGTTTTGAACCCTGTTGCCCTGTTCTTTGAGGTATGGGCCAGATTCAGTTCCAAGCCCGTACTGTTTGACCGGCAGAGGGTGATTGATATCCGGCAAAGTTCATGGTCTGCGTCACCGGAAAAGTTTTTTCAGGAGTTTGGTTTTCAACCCCAATACGAATTGAATCGAGGACTTGCCGAGACGATCAACTGGTATCAACAGGAAAGATGGTTATAGGATATGAGTGATACATCGGGCCGCACACCCGTAGATCTGGTGGAGCCGGTCAATCGTTATATTCAGGACCCGATGGCGAAGCAGATTGTGGCTTTTTTGAAGGACACTCTGGTGACCCCAAATCAGGTGACTTATTTTTCTGTTCTGGTGGGTTTTGCTTCCGGTTACGCATTCAGCTTTGCCAGTCCGGCATCTATGATTCTGGGAGGAATTTTACTGGAAGTCACTTTGATGCTGGATTGCGTAGACGGACAGTTGGCCAGAGCCAAGGGCATGGCCAGCGAATGGGGCAGGTTGATTGATGGCATCGCCGGTTATTTTGCCTACCTTGCGGTGGTGGTTGGGCTCATCAAAGGTTTTCCAGAAGACGGACAAGTCCTAAAAATCATTGCGGGACTGATTATTGTGCGGGCCATCTCTTACGATTATTGCAAGCAGAGTCTGGTCACCTTGCTATTGCATGGCTATGATGGCATGGAACGGGAAATTCAAAACACCCGCCAAAAACTTCGGACTAAAATGTCAGGGGTGCTTGTGCTTTATTTTTATTATATGCAGGCGCAGCAATTATTTTTTCGGGGCCAATGGAGTTTTTTGCGTCTTGTGGAAACGCAGGATCAAAACCTGCAACCGGATTTGACCTTCGAGCAACGCCAGGCCTGCTATGAGAAAATAAAAATCCTGCTGTTGCTTTGGCGCTGGAATGGGCTCGACCTCCCGCTTTTTCTGCTTGCCCTGTTCGCTGTTCTTGGAATCCTTTCAACCAGTTTGGTCTCTTTTGCCTGGGTTATGGCTGTTCAATATTTTTTAACCTTAATGGTGCATCATTATTTTGTCCGAAGAATTTGAATTTTAAAAAGTGCAGGTTGCCCGTTTATTTCACGCCTTTTCTCCTGAACGATCCTTTTATCATGCGGTAAGTCCTCCCTTCATGGGCAAGGCTTTTGACGGTCTGAATGAAGGGCGCAAGGCGATTCTATCGGCCCGCAAGGCGCAACAGATTTGGGAGGAGCAAAAGGATTCTGAAAACAGCATCAAGGTTCGCAAGTGCTTGCGTGAGCTTTATAAAAACTACGACTTAAATTCGCAGGAATGTGACATCCCCCGATAGCTCTTTAATAAGCCGAGAAAAATTTCTGTCAGCCAGAGAGAGTTATTGCTATTTTCCCCTGCGGGGCATGATGCCGATGATGGGGGTATCACAGCTACCGGCGGCTTGTCGGGTTAGCAACAGGCGCCGTTGGTGGAGGAGATGCCTTCTTGAGGCTGGGGTGTACTGCAGTCAAAAGGCCCGTAGTGGGTGGAGAAATCTCCAACGACATTAAAATGCTCGCCGAACCGGGTTTCGCTCAGCATCTTGCTGGTATTGCCGCAAACCGGTACGGGAATTCCGGTCTGAAAATAATGATGGTCATCAAGGGTGAACCCGTGCGGGAATTCGGGAATGCTGCCTTTATAGTAGGCGACATGGCCGAAGTTTTCGCAAATGTCTTCGAACTCGCATTTAAAGCTACGCACGGTCATGGAAAAAAAATCGATCATGCCGACCTTGCGCTGGATGTCCTCGTTGTTGAGAGTGAGGGGATTTTTGGAAACCACCCGGTAATCGAGAGAACCTGCGTTTCTCAACATACGCCTGAAGTCTTCCATGTATAGGGCACCGCCCAGGCATTCGCCGAGTAAAATCGGGTCCGTGGTCAGGGGTTCCGGCACCCGTCGTCCGGAAAAAATGTCTGAAAGATACAGCTCTCCACCGGGTTTGAGAACCCGGAAAATTTCACGAAATACACTTTCCTTATCGGGAGACAGGTTGATCACGCAGTTGGAGATAATTACATCTACAGAATTATCCTCCAAGTTTGCCGAAGTGAGGTCTTCAATCCAACCTTCGCGAAAATCGACGTTAGGTCTTTCAAGGTTAAAGTTTTGCGTATGAAAATCAATATGCTTTCTTGCAACCGCCAGTTGTTCATCGGTCATGTCGATGCCGATGACCATGCCATCAGGGCCTACTACCTGAGCCAGCAAGTAGCAATCGCGTCCGGAACCGCAACCGAGATCTACTACGGTTTTTCCACGAAGGCTTGAAGGGAACGTGGAAGCGCAACCATAAAACCTGGCTTGCACTTCCTCATGTATATTTTTCAGGTAAGGACGCAGGTAGGCAGGCATGGTGTCTGCTGCACAACAGGCACTGGTCTGAAGGTCATTTTTGGTTTTAAGAATTTTTCCGTAATAGTTTTGAACGTCTTGAAGAATTTTGGAGCGGTTATTCACTATCTATCTCCTGAGAATTACTATGCAACAGTCCCTGCCGGGGCATGCTATTTTGAATCCACCTTTGTTGAACTATTCTATATAAAATCTTTTATATATTGAAATTTTTGTCGGGTTTCATGGAAAGCCCTTACAGAAAATCGGACTTTTTTTAAGAGAGATGGTTACATAATACATTGATATAAAAGATTTTGCTTGATAACTTGTTCTGCGTGCCTATCGCAACGGATTTTTAAATGGGAGCAGGGATGTGCGAAGCTTGCCGAAGCTACTCGGGCCTTATATTTTGACACAAGCAGCATCAAAACCTTTATCAATACCACAAGGTGAAAGGTTTCGTCCTTGATTTGAAATGGAACGTGAAACTTGGACATTCCATTGACTTCCATATCTATAGAATGGTCTTCCCCCATCTCGGATTCTGGAAGACCAATATCCCATGTCAGATTGATTTCTCCCGGCAGATCTTTTGCCCCAGAGATTAACTGTGCGATTTCCCTGGGAAATGGCGAAATTTTGGGTTTGACTATGCCGCCAATAATGCTTGCTAATTCTTGAACCACGCCACGAACCTGTTCTATATCGATTTTCCCAAATATTCCTTCATAATAGGTTTCCTGTTTTTTTGGAACTGATAATTAAAAAAGGAGCTCTCTTTTGCGTGGCATTATTTTTTTCGCGAATTTCCTTGAGCAGGTCAATTCCGGTGGAGCCTTTGAGGTGTATGCCTGAAGTGATCAGGTCAAACTTCTCCAGTTCGAACATCATCAGGGCCTGATTCCTGTCATGGGCGACAAAAATATTGCTCTTTTCAAACCAGCCGGGTCAGGAAATTTTTGATGATCTTGGTGATGATTAACGAGTTATCAACAACCAAAGCTTTCTTGTTTTGAAAAGATACATCCATGCTAATAATTGTAGTCGAATATGGATTAAAGGT
Organism: Nitrospinales bacterium; assembly: GCA_965249625.1. Taxonomy (GTDB): domain Bacteria; phylum Nitrospinota; class Nitrospinia; order Nitrospinales; family VA-1; genus LS-NOB. The sequence goes on from OZ252246.1 coordinate 502,417, forward strand.
CATTCGTTATCCCACTTCAACTGTTACAATTATGTTAAGTTTTGCGTAGGATAGAAAGATAATTTTTGCGACAAATTTTTTTTAATGGCTGAAGATTTTTGGGTAGGCGGAAAAAGCCAATGCGGGCTTTTCTGGTCTTCGATTTGCGGGCATTAAATTCTGCTGTGCCCGAAATGCAGAAAAAAGAAGTGCGCACTTATCCGTCGACGGTCAATCTACCTCATCTTCTTCTAGAAGGTTTTCTGCGATTCCACGTTCTATAATTTCATCGGCGATATCCCCATATCCTCCCGGGTCATAGTCGTCTACGTTTTGTTCGTCAAAATCATCAAAATAGACGGCATGGTCACCTTCACACCATTCCCTTATGGAATTGCTGAATCGCAACACTTTCTGCACAGCTTCTAGTTTTTCCATGGGTCGAGGTTTTCAGATGTCAGTGAGCATTTGGTTTGTGGGCATGCAAGGGAATAGAGCTTTAGTTTAAGGCCAGTAGAATTTTTTCATTGTTGGCAGTTTTTTGTATCTGGTAGGGCAGTGTTCTGGGGATTTCCATTCCGTCTCTTAAACGGAGTACCTCTTTAAGAGTGAGGGGCCGGGTTCTCATTCTGGAACGTCCATCATGGTAAAAGGAGTGGGCTTTCATTTTTTTTGTGACCCATTGTTTACAGGTACCCTAAGTACAGCCCAGAAATAAACGATTTTCGGCCAAGAGTCAAAGCTAATTGTGCTAGTTTTAGATATAAATTTTTGACAAAATTCTGGAATTATTTTTGAGTGAAATATTTGCGCCGCAGGATTATTTATTTAGGATGACCGATAAAGGCGGGAATATTTTGGGACCGGGGGCTAAGTTTTAAATCCGATCGCTCCCTGAAACTGGGTGTCCGTGGTATCGGCAGAGTCCATTTTAGTTCCTGTCAGGTCGGCTCCTATGAACAGGCCCTCGCTCATTTTAGCCCCTGTAAAATTTGCCGAGTTTAGCTTTGCTTTGGAGAAGTCGGCGTATTCCAAATCAGCCCGCCGTAAATCTACCTGCTTCAAGTTTGCGTTCTGTAAATTGGCTTTTCTCAATTTTGTTCCAGCCATGTCTGCGCCTTCCAGATTGACTCCTTCCAGATTCGCTTTTTGAAGATTAGCTCCGGTCAGGAAAGCATTTTTCAAGTTGGCATCTATCAAAATCGCTTCCGTCAGGTTTGCCCTGCTGAGATCAGCCCCCTCCAGAACACCTTCATTTAATTCTGCCCCGGTCAAGTTGGCCCCACTTAAATCTGCCCCGATCAAATCAACTTGCGTTAATTTGGCCTTGGTCATCCGTGCTCCACTCAATTGCGCGCCATTTAATTTGGCTTGGTTCAATTTAATGCGGTCTAAATTGGCACCGGACAATTTTGTTCCAATCAGGTTAGCGCCTGTCAGGTCTGCGATATTTAAATCCGCTTCGGATAAATCCGAATCTTTAAGGTCCGTTCTTCTCAGTATGGCACCATTTAGTTTAGCGCGGCTCAAATCTGCGTTGTGAAAGCTGGCACCGGTGAGATCTGCTCCGGTGAGATCTGCGCGGGTGAGTTGGGCGCCGAAAAAATTTCCTCCCGCGAGTTTCGCTCCTTTTATCAAGGCTCGATTGAGGTTTGCGGTTTTAAAGTTTGCCTCAAAAAAGACTCCCATGCTCAACCGGGAATCGGTGAAATCGGTTCCCTCAAAGTCAGCACCATTGAATCGGGCCCGGCTCAGGTCGCTATCTGTAATTTTAGCGTCCTTCAGGTTTGCCCGCGAGAAATCAGAGTTGCTGAAATCGGTATCATTAAGGTTGCATTGGACCAGCTTGGTTTCCATGGATTTGGACCTTCTGAAATTTGCCCTTTCCAGATTGGATTTGCTAAAATCGGTTCCCAGAAGTTTGGCACCTTGAAAGTTTGCAGCTTCCATATTAGCGCGGGTCATCACGCCTTCCAGGCAACTTATGTTTTCCAAATCTGCGTCGCTGAGGTTGGCCCGATCCAGATTGGCCTGGTCCAAATTCGATTCTGCGAGCGTACATTCTGATAGATTTGTATTTTTTAAATTGGTTTTTTGCAGGCTGATACCGAGGAAATTAAGTCCCGATAGATCCAGTCCGGACAGGTCCTTTTCCTCAAAAATAGTTTCCAAGCCGGGTTCTTCTTCCTCAATGACTTCATCTTCCTGATTGTCATCTGAGTCGGGATCTTCCCCTTGGTCAGAACCTTCCTCTTCTTCGCTAGCAGTTTCTTCATTTTCTTCATCGGGTTCGTCATCTATGAACTCGTCTTCCTCTTCTCGGGATGCAAGCAGTCCGGAGTATTCTTCCAACTTCTCTTCAACTTCTTCGCGTGTGAAATCAGCCATCGAATCCTTCCTGAAACGATCAAAGATGCTTTAAGGGGTGCCTCTAGTAATTTGATATCTCACATTTTAGCAACAGGTAAAGTAGAGAAGCTATCTCAGCTTGGCCCGGAACGCAAGCCAGAACCGCCTGTTTATGAAAATTCTTTCAGGGAAATAGGGGGCTGCCGGGTTCATGGGCTGTTTTGTGGAGAAAATGGGCTTGGGATAAAGGCTATAATATCAAGGAGACTCTTTGACAATGAAAAATTTTAGGAGTCGCCAGCCCGAAAGCAGGGCTCGTTTCTGGAAGCACTTATGGAAAGTACAAACGATAAACCAGTTTTGATCTATGACGGCGATTGCGGATTTTGTCGTTTATGGGTAGCGCGCTGGAGCCCTCTTACGAAAGGCGCGGTGGTTTACCGTTCTTCTCAGGAGGCAGGTGAAACTTACCCGCAGATTTCTCCCGAGCATTTTGCATTCTCTGTCTATTTCGTCGATCCTGATGGAAGTTTTTGCTCAGGAGCCAAGGCGGTATTCAAGGCCCTGGCTTATGCCCCTAACGGGAAGTGGCTTCTCAGGGCTTATGAAAATATTCCGGGATTCGCCCCGGTTTCAGAGTGGGGTTACAGACAGGTTGCCGAAAATCGAAGTTTCTTCAGTGCTCTCACTCGCTGGGTTTGGGGAGGCTCCTCGGAAGCTCCCACCTGGTTTCTGGCCCGGCGGGTGTTTCTCTTTCTTCTCGGCCTGGTTTATTTGCTGGCCTTTTTATCTCTTTGGACTCAAGTTGAAGGACTGATTGGACACGAAGGCATTCATCCGGTTGAGACGCATTTAAAAGATGCAGCGGCACATTGGGGGTCGGAACGTTTTTGGAAAGTGCCCACCTTGTTCTGGTTTCATGCCGGAGATGGATTTTTGCAGGCGGTCTGTTTGTTTGGCGTGGGGGCCTCCATGTTGGTCATGGCCAACCGCCAAGTGGGCTGGGCCTTATTGGCGGCGTGGGGATTTTATCTTTCCCTTTTCCATGTGGCGCAACCCTTTTTAGGATTCCAATGGGACACTCTGCTTCTTGAAATGGGATTTCTGGCACTCTTTCTGGTTCCTTGGGTTAGAGGGGCATCCCCGCCCTCCGCGATAATTCTTTTTCTCTTTCGGTTTCTGTTGTTTCGCGTTGTTTTTTCTTCCGGGCTGGTCAAAATAATCAGTCAGGACCCCACTTGGAGAGATTTCACCGCACTCTATTACCATTATGAAACCCAACCGCTTCCAACCTGGGTAGGTTGGTATGCGCATCAGCTGCCTCATGGGTTCCAAGAGCTTTCGGTCGCCTGCAATTTCATCGTTCAGCTTGGGGCAGTATTTTTGATATTCGGCCCCCGACGTATCCGGTACACGGGTTGTGCCGTACTGGTTGTTCATCAGGTTTTGATTTTCCTGACTGGCAACTATTGCTTCTTTAATATATTGACCCTGGCCCTGTGCCTGCTTTTGCTGGATGATACGATTCTCTCAAGATGGCTCCCGATGAAATCTTCGGGGCCGAAAGACACGATGCTGGTTTCTGTCCGGAAGAAAATATTTTTTGCAGGGGCGGGAGCAGTAGCGTTGGCGATCTCCATCATGCTTTATACAGTTCCCTTACTCGTTACTTCTGGCAATTACCCCGCCATTTATATTTCCATCACCAATGCGATTCGTCCTCTTCACCTGTTCAACTCCTACGGCCTGTTTGCAGTGATGACTACATCGAGGCCGGAAATTATTATTCTGGGAAGTGATGACCGCGAGAACTGGTTTCCTTATGAATTCAAATGGAAACCGGGCGATGTGGTAAAAAAACCGGAATTTGTTGCCCCGCACCAGCCTCGACTGGATTGGCAAATGTGGTTCGCCGCGCTCAGCAATTATGAAAGAAATCCATGGTTGATCCAGTTCATGATCCGCCTTTTGCAGGGCTCACCTGTCGTGATTGGCTTGCTGGAGAAAAACCCGTTTCCCGATAGTCCCCCAAAATACATGCAGGCGTTGGTCTACGATTACAGGTTTTCAGACTTTGAGACCCGGAACCGGGACGGCTCCTGGTGGACTCGAAAACTTCTGCGCCCCTACACCCCCATTCTACAATTGCCGTAATAAACGGCATTTCAAGGGGGAAAAATATGCAAGAAGACGTGACACGCCTTTGCTAACGAAGCCGCAAAAGCAAACAGAAACTAATGTGCTGGAAGAAATAAAAACCACGCACTAGAAATTGACTGATAGAAAGGAAGCCTGAAATGTTCGAAAATGATTTAGGAAAACTGGCCTTTGCTACAGAAAAGAAAATCAAGGCCATGAACCGTTTCCCTCCAGGATATCTGGCTTTGTCTGCCCTGGCTGGGGCTTATCTGGGTTTTGGCATTGTTTTGATTTTCTCGGTAGGCGCTCCCTTGGCGGGAACGCAGTTTGCACTCTTCATGAAACTGATCATGGGGGCCAGTTTTGGTGTGGCTTTGAGCTTGGTTGTTTTTTCCGGTTCGGAACTGTTCACCGGCAATAATATGGTTTTTGCCGTGGGCAAACTGAAAAACCGGGTAGCTTTTAACGCCATATTTAAATTGTTCGCGCTATGTTTTATCGGTAATCTTCTGGGTTCTGTATTTTTTGCGTGGCTGGTGTGGTGCAGGGGGGAAGCCTGTCTGCCGAAGCTCAGGCCCTGATTGTCAAAGTAGCAGGAGCGAAAATGGCCCTCGGTGCGCAAGAAGCTTTTTTTCAGGGGTATTTTGTGTAACTGGCTGGTGTGTCTGGCGGTCTGGATCGCCAACCGAAACAGGGACGAGACTGCCAAACTGATCATGATATTCTGGTGCCTGTTTGCTTTTATTGGTAGTGGATACGAACACAGTATTGCCAACCAGTCGCTGATGAGCTTGGCATTATTGCTACCGCATGGAGCGGAAGTATCACTTACAGGTTTCTTTCACAACCAGGTTTTTGTGACACTCGGAAATATGGTGGGCGGGGGAGTCATGGTGGGGATGGTTTATGTATTTTCCTCAGCCGGGCCAACTTCCTCAAGTGAGGATACCCAGTGGAAGGAACTGGAGCCGGCTGAACAGAAAGAAGGTTGATGGAAGCTTGTTCGGTTTAGCAAAATTCTAGTATAATTTCCCAATAGGAGGTTTTATGTCAGGACCTTTGGAAGATGAATTGGGAGACGTACTGGAAAAGGCCAGAGATGGCAAAAGCTGGCACCAGTCTGACTTGGCTCATGCTTCGGGAATCAGTGTGGGTGATATTTCCCGGATGGAGCGTTATGAGTTTGTTCCGGATGAGAGTGTCTTAAAAAAGCTTGCTGAAGTTCTGGGCCTTCATGCTCCATCGTTGATCGCGGTCGCGAATGCAACCTGGGCTCCCAAACCTATTGAGCCGGATCCCGCTCCCTTCGATACGGTCTGCATGGATGTGTTTGTCGGAACCTATCCCGTTAAATGTTATCTGGTAATTTGCAAGGCCACACAAACTTCTGCGGTGATTGATACAGGAGGAAATCCGGAGGCGATCATTAAGAAAGCCAAAGAGCTAAGACTGCAACCAGAAAAAATCCTTTTAACTCATGCCCACTTTGATCACGCCGGGGGACTGGAACTCCTGGATAAAACCTATAACTGCCCTACCTGGATTGATAAAAAAGAACCTCGCCCCTCAGGCAGCCGTGACTTTAAGTTTTTAAAGGATGGAGAATCAATAAAACTGGGCCAGTTAAATATAGAAGTTCTTTTCACGCCCGGTCACACCCCAGGCGGAGTGTCTTATAAAATCCATGACACGGTTTTCTCCGGTGATGCCATCTTCGCCGGTTCCATGGGACGCGCCAATTCCTCATGGTCTGGGCTATACGATTCCATCACCCAAAGACTTTTGACCCTGCCAGACCACACGCGCCTTTTCCCCGGCCATGGCCCCGCAACCACCGTTGACGAAGAAAAACGCCACAACCCCTTTTTCTCCCGCTAGGCGCGGGGCCAACTGGCAACGGCTGTATTAAGCAAGTAAAGAGTTGTCTCGGCTGAATGATCTCTTTCGCTTTGCCTGCGTGACGCTGGACCCAGCGGACAACACCTCTTTGAGCCAAGCTAACCCCGGTTGAAAGCAATTTAAATCCATTGCAATTTGCCACTGGCGGCTACGCCGTGGGCTTGCGAACTCGGCGGTGGGGGATATATTTCAGGTATGGATCCGGAAAAAGTCAATTACCACTATTGTGATGATCTTAATACCTGCCCCTGGTCGGAAGGAACACGGGTTCTTGTGACCGGGGCCACTGGATATGTGGCGCACAGGTTAATTCCCGAACTGGTATCAAGGGGCTATATTGTCCGGTGTATGTATAGGAACATCAGTTGCCCGACACTATTGACGCATCCTCGCGTCGAATATGTTTATGCCGATTGCCTGAATAGGGAAGAGTTGTTCCCCGCCTTGAGGGATGTTGACTACGCGTATTATTTAATTCACAGCATGAGGTTGAAAAAGGAAGAGTTTATAATAAACGACCACGAGGCTGCAAAAAACTTCCGGGAATCGGCTGAACACCAGGGCGTGAAACGGGTCATCTACCTGGGTGGCCTGGGAGAAAAAGATGATTGCATGTCGCCGCACCTCAGAAGCAGAAGAGAGGTCGGGAATATATTGTCAGAGAGCAGTGTTCCGACTATCCGGGTTCGGGCGGCCATTATTATTGGTGCCGGAAGCGCGTCTTATGAATTGATGAAATCTTTGACTTTGAACAACCGGTTTATTCCTTTTTTACCAGAGTTCAATTCCGTCTGCCAGCCTGTCGCGATCCGAGATGTCGTCAAATACCTGGTCGGTATTATGGAAACTCCAGGCTTGGAGTCACGTATTTTCCAGATCGGAGGCAAGGATGTATTGCCCTATAAGGAAATGATTTTACGCTTTGCCAAAATCTTGAATCGCCGGATCCGTTTCATTGATGTTTCCTGGGTGCCCGTTCCTGTTGACTGGATGTGCCGACTTTATGCTTACTGGCTTCATTGTTTTATTTCCATTCCGGTAAATATTACTTCGCTTTTACTGAGCAGCCTTAAAACTGACGTGGTGTGTGTGGATAACGAAATCTCAACCATTCTTCCCTTTGAACCGCTGGACTTTGTAACAGCCGTAAAATGGGCTCAGGAGAAAGAGAAAAGCTCGAGAGTATTTTCGCATTGGAGTGATGTTCCGCCTGAAAATATGAGTGACCTTTTGCCTCTGTGCCAGTTTGAGGCTTCCGAGTTCGTCATTGACGAACATGGAATAGATATTACGGCGACTCCGGAGCAGGTATTCCCGGTGATTTGTCAGATCGGGGGCAAGCATGGCTGGAACCACGCCAACATCCTTTGGGAAATTCGCGGTCTCATTGATCGACTCCTGGGGGGAGTGGGATTGCAACGAGGCCGGCGCGACCCGGCCAATCTTCGCGTTGGGGATTCGGTAGATTTCTGGAGAGTGGAAAAGCTGGAACTCAACCGCAGACTGCTGTTGAGGGCAGAAATGATCACTCCGGGCTTGTCCTGGCTCGAGTTCCAGCTCAATCCGGATCAGAACGGGGGAACCCGTTTGACATTGAAGGCGCATTTCATTCCCAAACCTTTTTGGGGAAAACTTTACTGGGTGGCTATGTCAACTTTCCACTCCTATATTTTCAAGGGAATGCTGGAGTTTTTCAGGAAAAAAAGTCTGCAAACGATCCCGGATTAAAACAGGATAAAGACCTAATGCTCGTTAAGGATTGAGATACAGTTTGTATTGTTGGAGGAGGCCCCGGCGGACCGGCCTGTGCCATAACTCTCTTGGTAGAAGCCAGACGGTTGGGCAGGAAGATAAATGTGGTGTTGCTGAGCATAAAAAATTCGCAGAGCAGCGTCACTATAATCAGTGTATTGGCGTGCTCTCTCCGCCTTTCGAGGAAATCCTTATACCGGCAACCGGACTTTTTGAATACGGGACATTTTGTATTGCGTCAACAGGCTCATCTCCCCGCAAAAAGTGCCAGCCCGGCTGTGTAACATTGTTTCCCCATGGTTCCTGTGGTACTCTCCTTTTTTCAACGGAGCTTCATGAAAAAACATTATTCAGTAATTGCGTTCCTGATGGTTTTTGCCCTGCTGGGGTGCCCGCCGCCCAAGGCCCGGAAAAAAATGCCCCGCATTTTTGCCCTGAGCTATTCCATGGACACGGGAAAAGAACCCTCTTTTCTCATTACCGATGATTTCAACCGCGACAAAGTTCCGGATTTGGTTGTGACCAATACCGGCGGGAATTCTTTTTCATTTTTTAAGGGAATGGGCGATGGGACTTTCAGGGATCAGCTTGTTTATAGAACCGGTAGAGACCCGATTTGTCTGGTTTCGGGAGATTTCAATGAAGACGGTTACACAGATATTGCAGTGCTCAATTATGCTGACCAGACCATCCAGATATTTTTGAACACGCGGTTGGGGAGTTTCCAAAAAACAAGCCAAGTGCTTAAGCCAGGAAAAATTCCCATCAACATGTCATCTGGCGATTTTAATTCTGACGGGAGAATTGACCTGGTGATCACCATGCGCTTTTCAAATGTGGTTGTGATGCTGGGGGAAGGCAATGGGTTTTTTTCTGATCCGGATTCTATGCCTGTCAAGGGTCAGCCGACAGGGGTTGTTGTCAACGATTACAATCTGGATGGAAAGGTAGATGTCGCAGTAGCTCTGGCGGGTAATGGATCTACCGGCGTCCAGGTTCTCTGGGGCAAGGGCGGTGGAAAATTCGAAAGTTCAGATGTTTTTAAAGGCGGGAAACAGCCCCTCACCATTGTCAACCTGGATGTGAACAATGACGGGTTGAAGGAATTTGTGACTTCCAGCAACTCTCTGCATGCTCTGACCACGCTTATAAACAAAGGTGATAAGACTTTCGATTCATTGCGGGATTTTGCTTCGGGAAATTTTCCGAAATATGTCGTGGCTGCCGATTTTACCGGTGATGGTTTTGAGGATATAGCCGTCTCCAATGCCACCGATGACATGGTTAGTGTTTCCCTTGGCAGGGGAAACGGAACCTTCACCTATCCTCCTATTTACCACCCGGTCGATGAGCATCCCCAGGGCATGGCGGTGGCGGATTTTAACGGCGATGGATTGATCGATATTGCCGTCGCCTGCCGGGATAAAAACCTCATCGACATTCTCAGTAAGAAAGATATGATCAATCCCAAACCCAACCTTCCTCAGGCGGAATCCAAATCGTCTTGATATGTAGTATTTTTTCTGGGTGTTAAATCGCTGCAGGCGAGACAGGTTGCAGGCGGCCTTCGGGATAGACACATACAAAAAATTCTTCAGGTAGAGTCGTTTGCGTAGCTTCCGGAACATTCTGGTAACCTTGCAGGTGGTTGGTGGCAACCGGGACCAGAATGAAATCGTAGTGTTCGCCCCTGAGTTTTTCTATCTCGGCGGAAATTGATTCGGCTGAAAAGGATCCCGTACCGTAAGAATAGATTTGATTCAGTCGGTCCATATCCTCCATATCGTTGGCGGAAACATCCTGTCCCAGTAGATCAACCCGCGCCTTCCCATCCAAATTCTCAAGGGTCAGACGGATCATCCAGTTTCTGACATTTCTGAGTACCAGCAGGGTACTGAAAAACTATTTTCGGGCATCATTCTGAACAGAGTGAAGAATCTAGCCTTTTGATTGATAAGGGACTTTGAGATCCTTCGGTTCCTTGAGCATGACAACTTCGGGAGTTTTTCAGCACCCTGCCAGGATATGGGCTTCATCAGGAATCGTTTTGAAAGAAGATTTGGCCAAGGATAATACATAAACAAGGATAATACATAAAAATGTTGTGGTCTTTTGCGCTGTTGGTCCAACAGAGGGTGGAAGTGGATCATGGCATACCCGTCGGCGTTAATTCCAACAGAATTACAAACGGTTGCTTTCATAGATTTCCTCTACCAGGCGTACGATATTTTTGTTACAGGCTCAATGGCGTTTGTGGAGGCTCTCCGCTCTTTTTCCGGCACCGGAAAAGGGTGCTCCTGACTAATGCTTATAACGGCTCAAATCAATTAAAACCTTAATAATAAAGGCTTTGGTGGGATTCTGCCCTATTGATTTGTTGAGGGCTATATGGGTCTGAGAGAAGCAGGGCAACGTTTTTTGTCTTTTGGGATTCGTCTTGACAAGAGTTGGTGGACTTGTGAAGATACCCACCCACTTAATACCCCTCCAGGGCATGAAGACAATGGAGAATGGAATGGCTGACGAATCAGCGGCAGAAAACGACCCTGAGTCAGGGTTTTTTGCCCAACTGAAATCCGGGCTGGCAAGGACCCGCTCAAACCTTGCGGGAGGTTTTGACAATATTGTTCACGGCAGAGCGAAAGTTGGGCCGGAGCTACTGGAAGAGCTTGAAGAAGCTCTCCTCATTGCGGATGTGGGTATGCAGACCACCTCCTTCATTCTGGAGGACTTAAAACGCGAAGTTTCCCAGAGCCGGATTCGTGAAAACAAGGAAGTGCTGGAACAATTAAAACAACGCATGGTCCATGTTCTGTCGCAAAACCAGAAGCCGTTGTCGTTTTCAGAACACCAGCCCTTCGTGGTACTGGTTGTGGGGGTGAATGGTTCGGGCAAAACCACCACCATCGGAAAGCTGGCCCGGCATTGGAAGCAGCAGGGCAAAAAAGTTCTGCTGGCGGCCGGGGACACGTTCAGGGCGGCGGCTATTGACCAGTTGCAGGTTTGGGCGGAGAGGTTGGACATCCCCTGCATCAGCCAGAAGAGCGGTGCGGATCCTTCTGCCGTCGCTTACGATGCGGTTCAGGCCGGAGTGGCACGTGAGATGGATTTGGTTATCATTGACACGGCAGGGCGGTTGCAGACCAATACCAACCTGATGGAAGAATTGAAAAAAGTCAAACGGGTGATTGGAAAAGTCTTGCCGGGAGCCCCTCATGAAACCTTGCTGGTTCTGGACGCGACCATCGGGCAAAACAGCATCTCTCAGGCTCGACTATTTAATGAAGTGCTGGAAGTGGATGGGTTGGTGATGACCAAGTTGGATGGAACGGCAAAAGGTGGAGTGCTGCTTAATATAACGGGTGGTTTGAAACTTCCGATTCGATTTGTAGGAGTGGGTGAGAAGCCGGAAGATTTGCAGGAATTTATTGTGGAAAATTTTGTGGAAGCATTAATCCCCGGTTGAGCCCTTTGAAACCTTAAAGGCTTCTATTATTCCGCAGCTGTTCAATAACCTCCAGCCGGTAAACAGATCCATATCTGATCTACGGCCTGTTCAAGTGGTCAGGAGCCTTTTATTCACTGGCTATGCTTTAGCCGACTCTTTTTCATGGGTGACGGACTGGCAAATCAGGGAACGCATTGATTTTCGCACCCTCGACCTTTTATTGGGACTGGGTGGGGCTACCGCGATTGGACATCGTTTTCATACGTAGTGTTCTGATCTATTTTGATACCGACACAAAAAAATCGCTCCGGGAAAAGGTGCTGAAGATGTTAAAGCCGGGTGGGTGCCTGTTTCCAGGCTCCGGAGAAACCCCGGTGGGACTGGAGAACCGCTTTCAGTCGACAGATTTTTCTACCTCTGCCTGCCTCCAGCTTGTGCCTGCCTGAAACCTGCCAACTGGCAGGGGTTTTCCGCTGCCACCCAAAAGCTCATCAGGATAACAATATCGAGAGGTTTAAATCGGGGCTGACCCAGATAATGCCATTTAGGTGCTATTGTGGGCTATGAGAAGAAGCAGATTAAGCAAAGCAAGACAGGCTCGTCTAATCGAGCATTTTGCGGCAGGAACGACAGCCCGATGTGCGGCAGTGCTTATTGGTGTCAATTCCAAAACAGCGGTTTATTATTTTTGATCATTCCCCGAGATACCGGACACCGACCATGATAGAGTCGAGCAGACCTTCCAGATATTTTGTTTTGCCGCACCCTTCACCGCGCAATAATATCTGGCTCAAGAAAAACTCGTGGTTTGAAAAAAAGCTGGTGCCGCAGTTGGAAAAAAGAATCGCCGAGTACCTGTTTTGAAATTCAAAACTCGACAAGGGTGACACCATCACCGCCTTCATGGCGCGAGCCGGGGGCGAACTGTTTGCAGAGTCCGGCCTTTTCCAGATAATTGCGTACCAGAGCCTTAATCGTTCCCGTACCATGACCGTGAATGATGCGCACTCTCTGCGCTTTCTGCACAATAGCCCGGCTGATGAAAGCTTCCATAACGGCTTCGGCTTCTTCCGAGTTCATGCCCCTCAAATCACAGGAGGACACCGAACCGCCCTCTGACTCGGTAAGGACAGTCAGTGAAAATTTATTTTCGGATTTTTTGCCCTTTTGTCGCGAGTTGCCACGAAGTTCGCGGGCTTCGACAATAGTTGTGATATTGCCCATTTGCACCCGCAGTTTTTTCTTTCCCTCGGGGGGTTCCATGAGGGTGCCGAGGGTGCCCAGGTTCAAAATTAAAACCGGGTCTCCGGTTTTCAGGTTTCCGGTCGGCAGGGACCATTCGTCGATATCGTCCACTTTCGGAGACAGAGGCATCTGACTCATGGACTGTATTTGTTTTTCCACCTTGCGGATTTTGGGGAGGTCTTTTTTGCCTTTGATCTCTTGAATCATTTTCTGGATCTCAGCTTTTCCGGCACGCACTTCCGCCTGTAATTTTTTGGTTTTGTTTTTTTGGAAATCTTTTTCTTCATCCCGCAGTCGATGAGTCAGGATTTTCTGTTCTCTCGCCAGGAATTCAGCTTCATCTTTCTGCTGTTTTACTTCTTCCCGATCCCAGCTGAGTTCCAGTCTCTGACGGGTCAAATCTGCCAACAGGTCTTCGGCACGGTTCTCCTTGGCCTGATACAAACTGCGCGCCTGATCGATGATACTTTTTTGCAGGCCCAGCCGTTCGGCGGTGTCGAGGGCGGCGCTTTGCCCCGGCACCCCAAAAATCAAGCGGTAGGTGGGACTCAATGTGTCGAGATCAAACTCCGTGCAGGCATTGAGGAAACCTTCGCGAGTTTGCGCCAGAATCTTTAAAGTAAAATAGTGGGTGGAGACCAATGTCATGACATTTTTGCTTTTAAGATCAAAAAGAATGGCTTCTGCCAGTGCCGCGCCTTCTTGTGGGTCGGTGGCAATTCCCAACTCGTCGAGAAGTACCAGGGAACCCGAGTCAACATGATTCAGAATATGAACAATTTTTTTCAAGTGCCCGGAAAAAGTGGATAGCTTTAATTGAATATTCTGGTCATCACCGATGTCGGAATAAACCTTCGGGAAAAACGGGATACTGGAACTCTCTTTAACGGGAAGATACAGTCCCATCCTGGCCATGAGAGCCAGCAGACCCAGAGTTTTTAGCGTTACGGTTTTGCCTCCGGTATTGGGGCCGGAAATGATCACCACTCGAACCGAGTCGTCCCACTCAATGGTATTGGGAATCACCGTTTCACCATCCAGAACCAGTTCCGGATTCCGGGCTTCCTTAAGCTCCATGATCGAGTCGCGGTTCATGGGACAGTTCACCGCCGACATGGTTTTAGCCAGTCGGGCTTTGGCGTGAATGAGATCCAGAGATACCAGTGTTTCAAGGTTTCTTTCCAATGGTTCCTGTAACTGCCGGGTTTGAAAGGCCAGGGCTTGCAGGATTTTAATTTTTTCCTGCATGACTTGAAGCCGGGCTATTTTCAGTTGATTGTTCAGCGGCACGATGGAAGCGGGCTCTATAAACAGAGTCTGTCCTGTTCCTGAACTATCATGCACAATGCCGTCCACTCGGGACTTGAACTCCGCCCGCACCGGGATGACCATGCGCTCCTCACGTTCGGTGATGTAGGAATCCTGCAGTGCTTCGCGGATGCTTTCCGAACTGAGGAGATGTTGCAGGCGTTCTTCCAGTTTGCTTTTTGCGGTGTCAGCATTATGTAGAGCCTTGCGCAGTTCCGGTGTGGCATTTTCCCGGATGTTCCCCTCATCATCAATACAACGGACCAGATCATTGAAAAACTCTTTGAGGGGATCAAGTCTTTCCAGCCAGACCAGCAAGCGGGGATAAATAGTTTTTTTATCTCGACATAGATTCCGACACAATCGCAAAAGTTTGATGACCGACAGGCATTGCCTCGGCTCAATCATTTTTTGTTCTTCAACGTTCTGGAAAACAGGGTGAAGGTCCTCAAACCGATCCATAGGAAAGGAGTCCAAAGAATCCAGCAAGGCTACCATCTCGACGGTTTCTTCGAGCAGGGTTTGTGCTGAATTAAAATCCTCTTCGGGTTTTAACTCCTGGCAGTGATCCTGGGTGATGGGGGAGCAGGCATGGTTTGCCAATGCCGAAACCACTCTGCCCCAGCCCAAAAGCTGCATGGATTTTTCGATCAGGTGAACTGAGTCGGATGAGGGTGGGTCGCTCATTACACTAAGGTGGATTCGAGAAGAATGCTCACTCGTGCATCATAAAGGCGGTTGGGGTCGCGGAAATTTTTATATCCATACAAAAGAACCGCGAGATCTTTTTCGACTTTATTTTTATAGCTGGTCTTTTTTTCTCCAAGGATAAGCGTACTGCCATGAATCTGGAGTTTTTGTGTGGTGATGGTGACAGGTTTATCGAAGTCAATGGTTTCGCTATTGAAATACAAATCATATTTAATGATGTGCTGGCCCATCACTTCAAACTGGTTTTGTCCTTTACGGGTGGCAAACAGGGTGGCGATTTTGCCATCACGTTTAACCGGGTTCGGGCTTTCTGGTCCGGGCAGTTCCAGCAAGGCAAGGTTCTGTCCTTGAATCAGCCGGGCCCAGTGGATCGCACCGAGGTGGTTGCCTTCCCGGGTCATGCGCACAACATCAGGGTTCAACTTGCGTTTCTGTTTTCCAATCCATTCCACCATTGCAGGCACTTCCGATTCGGGCAGGAAATGGCCGCCGTGTGCCGTGCCTTTTTCTCCATGCTCCTGGTAGCGGACGGGGTATTTCATATCGGAGAGAATTTTATGAATTCGCCGGCTGAGCTGGATAGGGAAAATAGGATCGTGCGCGCCTTGAATCATATAAATCGGCGTGTTGCGTAGATTCACCAGAAAATGCATGTACCGGGGCGTGATGCTTCCGGCAATGGGAATCAGTCCGGCAAACCGGTCCGGATAAAACATGCCGATCATGTAAGTGCCGATAGCGCCATTGGACAACCCGGCAAGAAAAACCCGATCTGAATCTATATTGTATTTTTCACGAACCTGGTCGATGAGTCTGAGTACCATTTCCTCAGCGGGCCGGGCCCACCAGGCCCCCATCGGGTAAGTGGGACACAACACCGCAACCTTTTTATTCAGACGCTCAATCCAGGCCGGAATGGTGTTGGCACCGCTACCGCCGAGCCCATGCAAGATGACCACGAGCGGAATCTTTTCATCCGGTCCCGATGGCTCGGGAAGAAACAAGGCATAAGGATAGTCTTTTCCATTATGCGTGATCTGTAAATTTTTTTGAAGTCCAACCGGGCCCGGGTTTTTCCTTGCCTGTGTGCGTAGGATGGATTTGATGGTTTCGTGTTGTACCTGGCCCGACTGCAAGCGTTTCAGCACCTGGGTTTCCACATCGGGGTCCTGGGTGGAAAGAAACAAATCCACTTCCGACTTGATGTCCAGTGTTTCCCGCACCTTGCCGGACTCCTGCCCCGCAGAGCACGCCACGACAAACAGCAGGATCAAACTAATTTTCAGGGTATTCATGCTTTACACAGTATCGAACTTTAAAATCTTTGTAAAGGCTTTAGGGTTGGCCTAAATGACTAATTTTATTGGAATTTTCTGTCCTCATGCGGTAAGATTTATCTCTGTTTAGCCACGTTGTTCAATTTTAAACTCTCTCAATGGCCCGCCTGATGAATTCGTTAAAAGCACCGGTTCAAACCTTGGTTAAAACTCTCAATCTGGGAACTCTCTCGCTGGGCAAATGTCGAATGGACGCAGGGGAACCTGCCGCACTGACCCGGATGTTCACGTTAAAGAAAAATGGGATGGATTATGTGGGGCAGGTCCGGGTGCGTCCTGGGGACCCGGCCGTTCGCATCGAAGTCTTCAATGAAAATTATTTTGAGGAGTTTGACCAGCCTGAATCGGCTGTGCTCGACAATCTGGCTGGGAAAGTTCTGGGTCGGTTGTTAAAGGATAAAGAATTGCCGGAAGCGGTGAAAACCCCGATCCGTGAACATGTTGAAGAGCAGGAATCGAGCAACGAACGCGATCTGGATAAAATTTTTGAGCGTTTGAATCAGGAGTATTTCAGTGACCGGATTCAAGCCAAGGTCATGTGGGGGCGCGATGTGAAGTCGCGGAACAAAAATGGTTTTCGCTATGGCTCCTATGATGAGGGGAAAAAACTCATCCGAATTCATCCACGGTTGAAGCAGGACTTTGTGCCTCTGTGCGTACTGGAACTCACCGTCTACCATGAAATGTGCCACCAGTTTGCCCCGTCTTACAAGAGGAACGGAACCTGGCAGAGCCATCACCCTGAATTTAAAAAGAAAGAGCGGGAGTATAAGGACTTCGAAGGTGCCCGCAACTGGGAGAAGCACAACTGGCATCGTTTGCTCCTTCCCGCCGAAGAAAACGCCGAATTGGTGACAGCCTGACTCTCTAGTACCCCTCCGGGGCACGAAGGTTAATGAGGGACTATCACTCGAGGGAAGCAATAGGCAAAGGCTCGTTAAGCCGAGACAGCTCTTTGCTCGCCAAATTAAGCTATTGCTAGTTGTCTTCAGCGTCACGCTGATCCCCATTGCAATTACCACTGATTTGGCCTAAATTGGTTCCACGCCATGAAAATGATCAAATGTTACATTCAGTATGAAAAACTGGAAGTGCTCCGGGAAAAGCTTTTTGAACTGGGAGTGCCTGGAATTTCTGTGATCAATGCCAAAGGCATTGGCAAACCGATGAGCCATTTAAAATCAGACCCCGAATTGAAGGTTCCGCAGTTTCACCCCTGTGTGGAAATTTCGGTGGTTCTCGAAGCCGAAGCGGTGGATGAAGTGCTGGACATGATCGTGAAGACGGTGCAGACCGGTAGCCTGAGCGATGGAAAGATTTTTGTCCTGCCGGTTGAGGAGGCCGTCCGGGTCCGCACCGGGGAGCGGGGCAAGCAGGCCCTCTACTAATCAGCGAGTCTGCCGGGGCAACGAGCAAGAACTTGTTGTACCCCTCCAAGACATGAAGGCCAATGAAAAAATATCACAAGCTGAGTACACGGTTGCTGGCAGTCAAAGAGATTGCTCATTGGCCCCACGCCTGGTGGTTGCCTTAGAGAAAATTGCCGATGATCGTTGAAAATCTCACTGCGGTTCGGGAACGGATTTCCCAGGCCATCCAAAAGTCGGGAAGAGAACCGGGTAGTGTCCGTCTGGTTACAGTTTCCAAACAAGTAGATATTGCCCAAATAGGTGAAGCCCATACTGCCGGGGCCGTGATATTCGGCGAGAATAAAATCCAGGAAGCGGTTCCCAAGATAGAGCAAATGGGATCGCAAGATATTATCTGGCATTTTATCGGCCACTTGCAAAAGAACAAGGTCAAGTTTCTTGATGAGTGCTTTGACTTGATCCACTCGGTGGACAGCCTCGAACTGGCGGAGAAAATCGCTAAACAGTGCCAGTCAGAAAACCGGGTACAGAGGGTTTTGTTGCAGGTCAATGTTTCGGGCGAAACCGAAAAGTTTGGCATGGAACCGGGCGAACTGGAAAAGCAGATGGATGATTTTTCCCGGTTGCAAGGGATCATGGTTGAGGGCCTGATGACCATCCCGCCTTTCCACCCCGATCCGGAAAATTCCCGCAAGCATTTTTCCCGGTTGCGGGAGCTTCGTGAACAATGCGAAAAACAGAACGGAGTTTCCCTTCACGAACTTTCCATGGGCATGAGCCACGATTTTGAGGTCGCGGTGGAAGAGGGGGCGACCCTGGTTCGTGTCGGAACAGCTATTTTTGGTCCCCGCCCAAGGGATATTTAAGGAGATCAATGTTGTGTTGAAAAATAAAAAAATCGGGTTCATCGGTGGCGGCAATATGGCTGAAGCCATGATTAAAGGGCTGCTTTCCGTGCCCTTTATCGAATCGAAAAACATTTTTGTCTCGGAACCGTCTGAGCAGAAACGCGATGCCTTGCACACGGAGTACAAAATCAAAGTCACTGCCGACAACCGTGAACTGGCGAAGAAATCCGACATCCTCATTCTCGCGGTCAAGCCGCAGATATTGAAAGAGGTTCTGCGCGATATTAGCTCGCTGGTGGATCATGACAAGTTGGTGATATCTGTTGCCGCTGGATTTCCAATCTCAATCATAGATGGTGCTCTGCAAGGAAATAAAAAAAAGAAGCTCAGTGTGGTGCGCACCATGCCCAATACCCCAGCACTGGTTCAGGAAGGAGTGACAGCGATCGCTTCCGGCGAACATGTTACTAAAGCGGATGTGAGAATCGCCCACCGTATTTTTGAAGCGGTGGGTCGCACGGTTGATGTCGAAGAGGACCACCTCGACGCCGTGACGGGATTGAGCGGTAGCGGCCCGGCTTATATCTTTATGCTGATCGAAGCGCTCTCGGATGCGGGAGTCGAGGTGGGTCTTTCACGCGAAGTGGCTAATACGCTGACCATCCAAACGGTGCTGGGTTCTGCCAAACTGGCGCAGGAAAGTGAGAAGCATCCCAGTGAACTCAAAGATATGGTCACCTCGCCAGGGGGCACCACCATCGCCGGTCTGCACGCTCTGGAAGAGGGGGGTCTGCGCACCACCCTGATGAACGCTGTAGAAGAAGCCACCCTGCGCTCGCGCGAATTGGGCAAAATCGCTATTAATAAAAATCAGTCAGCAGCTGAAGATAAAGAGCCATAATTTTGCTTTCCACTTGCAAGGAAAATGTATGAGTAAAAATACAGCGTCATATTGGAATGTTTTGAGCCCAGAAAACTCTGGTAAGTGGGAGCTGATTGAAGGTGCGGAGGGAATGCTGGAGCAATTAACTTTGGCTATGGATGGTGTGACCAGTGACTATACGCGTTTAACTCGATTTAAAGCCGGGGCGGATACAAAAAAATTTGGTGCCAAGTCGCATGATTACCCTGAAGAGATCTATATAATTTCTGGTCGAATTTATGATGAAGCTTTCGATATTTGGCTGGAAGCGGGTCATTTTGCTAGTCGTCCGCCAGGTGAAGTACATGGGCCATTTATTTGCGAAGAAGAATGTTTGGTTTTAGAGGTCTCGTATCCAAGCCAGTCGGTCAATGCCCCCCACTAGGCTCCTCGGGAGCATAAATCGTCATTGCGAGGAGTGGGCATCGCCACTTATTTACATTTAAATTTTTTGTATTCGCCGTAACCGACGATGGCGAAACCGAGGAACAGGATCCAGGTGGGATGCAGCACATGTTCCGGTTTATTGAAGAAGAGGATCAGCATCAGCACCACGCCCGCCATGCAGACGACCAAGCCGAGGAAGACAGCGTTCAATCCTTTTTCAAACCCATCCGGGTCTTTAAGTTGTTTTCTTATTTCTGGCCGCAGTTCATATTTAAACATGGTCTTTGTTTTTCAATAAGGCTGAAATGAACGGCCCCGCCGCAAGCGAACGGGGTATCCTGATAAAGCGTTATTTAAAAAGACGTGGCAAGCCACGGGGAATAAAACCCACTGGTGGGTTCAAACTTCCCATCCGATACCCTTCTGGATTCAGCACTACACTGCTGAATCCCAAAGCCTTTAATTTTTCCTGAACAGAGTTCTGCATGGATTCATCATTCTGGTAGCGCGGCATTTCATCTTTGCCCAGTTCAATGCTGGCATGGGTTCCAATGTGCCGGACACGCACCTGCTTGAACCCTAAAGAGAGCAGGAGGTCTTCGGCCTGTTCGACCCGGAAAAGTTTTTCAACTGTAACCGGCTGGCCGTAGGGAATCCGGGACGACAGGCAGGCCATTGCCGGCTTGTTCCAGATTGAAAGCTCCATCATGCGGGACAAATCCCGAACATCCTGCTTATTGAATCCCGCTTCCACCAAGGGACTGCGTACGCCCTGCTCGCGAGCGGAATCAAGCCCAGGCCGATAGTCACCGAGATCATCGGTGTTGACACCATTTAAGATATGAGCGATGTTTTCCTGCCCGGCGACTTTTTTCAGACTGGAATAAAGTTCCGTTTTGCAGTGGTAGCAACGGTTGGCCGGGTTGGCCCGGTATTCCGGATTGGACATTTCCTCTGTTTTGATGACCCGATGCCTTGCCCCGATTTCCTCGGCCAACTGGCGGGAGGCTTGCAATTCCCGGTTTGGCACACTGGCCGATTGCGCGGTGACGGCCAATGCTTTTTCGCCTAGAACCCCATGGGCAAGGGCAAGAACCAGTGTGCTGTCCACACCGCCGGAAAAGGCGACCAGTGCGCTATCCATTTCCCGGATCAGAAATTTTATTTTTTTTGTTTTTTGTTCCAGTGTCATGAGGAGATTTTAATATTGATTTTAGTTAAGAATAACACAAAGAATAGGGCAAAAAAAATCCGGGAACAGAGAGTGTGTTCTGTTCCCGGACATACGAGGAGGAGGTGTTCTTTGAGGGGTAACGAGCACTACACTCATTACCTCTCGTATTAGACAGTATAACGGAAGATTCTGGGAGAACCCCAGCTTTTCCGAGTTAAGTTTTACCCAAAATTAAGTTTCTGGTTCAGGTGGTGGCACTCAGGAAATTGAACCCTTGAAAGCTAGTAAAAACAAAGAGATTGGGTTCGAGATTCCATCCCTGCTACGCAAACCCTACAGGGTTTGGCTCACCTTGAGATTAGGGCTCAAATTCTCCCAGAGTAAGGGTCAGGATAAATCGGCTTTGAGCCTCAGTTCCCGCAGTTGTTTCGGGTCCACTTCCGAGGGAGCCTCGGTCATCAGGCAGGTGGCTTTCTGGGTTTTGGGAAAGGCGATCACGTCCCGGATTGATGCGGCACCTGAAAGTAACATAACGATTCGGTCCAGTCCCATGGCGATGCCGCAATGTGGCGGGGCTCCATACTGCAACGCGTCCAGCAGGAATCCGAATTTAGCCTCAGCTTCTTCCTGACCGATGCCGAGAAGTTTGAACATTTTCTCCTGCACTTCTTTTTGATGGATACGGATACTGCCGCCACCAATTTCGTTGCCGTTCAGCACCAGATCATAAGCCCGCGCTTTAATGGAACCGGGAGCACTCTCGAATTTTCCCAAATCTTCTTCACGTGGAGCGGTGAAGGGGTGATGCATGGCGGTATATCTTTTTTCCGTATCATCATATTCCACCAGGGGAAACTCGGTGACCCAGGTGAAGGCATTTTTCGATTCATCGACCAGGTTCAACTGCTTGCCTAAAGCCAGTCGTAAATGCGCAAGGGCATCGGCCACAATTTTGGGGGTGTCGGCGATGAAAATAACTGTGTCGCCGGGTTTGCTGTCCAAGGCTTTCAGCATTTTTTCGAGCATTTCCTGCTCAAAGAATTTGATGATGGGCGACTGCAATTCGTTTTTCTGAACCTTTATCCAGGCCATGCCTTTAGCGCCATAAGTTTTGGCAATTTCTGTTAAATCATCCAGTGCTTTGCGGGACAAAGATTCGGCACTGTTTTTAACATTGAGGGCGCGAACCTGTCCGTCCGATTCCAGCACCTGGGCAAACACTTTAAACGAGGTGCCCCGGACAATTTCTCCCAGGTCCACGATTTCCATGCCGAATCGCGTATCCGGTTTATCGGTTCCAAACCGGTTGATAGCATCCTGATATTTCAGGATGGGGAAGGGCGTTTCGATTTTTATGCCGAGGACTTCCTGATAAATTGCCGCCATCATTTCTTCAGTTATCTGAAACAATAATTTTTCATTGCCGAATGACATTTCGATATCGATCTGGGTGAACTCTGGTTGCCGGTCCTGACGCAAATCTTCATCGCGAAAGCATTTAACGATCTGGTAGTACCGATCCATGCCCGAGACCATGAGAATTTGTTTGAACAATTGTGGCGACTGGGGCAGGGCATAAAACTTTTGCGGATTGAGCCGGCTGGGCACCAGATAATCCCGAGCTCCTTCCGGGGTGCTCTTGGTCAGCATGGGAGTTTCCACCTCCATAAATCCATGCCGGTGCAGTTCGTTTCTCGCCACCCGGGTGGTGTCATAGCGAATTTTCAGGTTGCGTTGCAATTCCGGTCCACGCAGATCAAGAAATCGGTATTTCAGGCGCAGGACTTCTGAGGTGTCCTGTGGTTCCCAAGGTGAGATGGGCGGAGTTTCCGATGGATTGAGAATGCTCAACTCATCGACATAAACCTCAATCATGCCGGTTTTCAGTTTTGGGTTCACCATATCATCCGGACGGCCGCGAACCTTGCCGACAACGCCGATGACAAAATTGCCGCGAATGGATTGCGCGTGCTCGTGCGCCAGTTGGTCGATTTGTGGATTCAGGACCACCTGGGTCATGCCGTATTTGTCCCAAAGGTCGACGAAAATGAGTCCCCCGTGATCGCGCCGGGTATGCACCCATCCGCACAGAGTCACTGTTTTGCCGATATGCTTATCCGACAATGTCCCGCAATCATGCGTTCTTTGAAGTTCGTTGCTCATTTGATTATTTGTAAGGAGTGATGAGGGGACCAAAGTTTGGCAGGGTACTGAAAAGAAGGCAGACTTGCAAGCGTTAATCTGGCGGGGAAGAAGGTTACTGCTCTTCCGAGGCTTCCTCGTTCTCCTGACTGATGAGAGATTCTTCTTGTTCTGCCTGTGCGGCCGCCTTTTGTTCAGCTTCGATTTTGGCTAGCTCCTGCTCCTGACGTTTTTTGTAAAGCTGATATTCGACCACCATCTGCGGCTTGATTTTGATCGCAAGGGGAATATTAACGGTGCTGCACGAGCGCATGCAGACTCCGCATCCGGTGCAGATATTTTTGTCGATGACCGGCTTGTCGTTGACCTGAAAAATCGCTCCGGGAACCGGGCAATCGATCACACATTGCTGGCAGAACGTATCGCCGTAGGCTTGGCATTTTTTCTTGTCCAAAATGGCGTAGCCCATGTTCACATCCGTCAGCTCCTGGACCGGGAGCAAGGCTTTATCCGGGCAGGCCGAGATGCAGGGCAGGTCGGTGCACATCACACACGGATTGCGCAGGGGTTCAATATAAGGTGTGTTGAAAACGAGGAACCCCATTTTCTTGGGCGCGCGCAGGATGGCATCCTTGGGACAGGCGTGGATGCATTCGTCGCAACGGGAACAGGCTTGCAAAAACTGTTTTTCAGAAATAGCACCCGGCGGTCGTAATAGCGGAACCCGCTTGGTGATCTTGTCCACCGCTTTGTTGACACTATCGATTTTGCTTTGAACTTTTTCAACGGCGGGCTTGGCGAAAAAGTGGACACCCTGACGCAATATATTGCGGCGGTCGTATTCCCTATCCTCAACCTCTTCGAGTTGGAAGATATTATGGCCCACCTCAGTTTCGCTGGATTCTTTTACAGGTCCGGCCTCCGGTTCCGGGTCGGGTTCGAGCTCCCCTCGAAGCAAACGCTTCTCTTCGGGACTTTCTTTAAATCGGGATATCAGGCACTTGAAGAACCCTTCTTTCGGGGCAGGCTCTTCTATTTCTTCGGAACCTTCTACCTGTTCGACACTTTCGATTCCCTCGGCCTCTTCAACGAGTTCGGGCTCAGCAGGAGTTTCGAGTTCCTCATCCTCTATGAGTGCCGGGGGTTTAGTCTTGGCTTCTTCTTCCACCGCAGTGCCGAAATCCAGGAAGTTGCCGAACGAAAATATGTCCCGACGCGACACCTCACGGGATTCTTTTTCGACTGGTTGAGGGGTGATGGTGTCTTTATCCAGACTCAGGGGGTTCGGTTCAATCTGGGCACTGGAGTGGTTTCCGCGCTGGTCCTCGTCGATAAGATCTTCAACGCCCCGTTCAGTGTTCTTTTTTTTTCCTTTAAAGGTTTCTTTTGCGAGACTATGTCTAAACTTCATAGTGGTTTGAAGTGGTGCAGTGTAAAAGTATATTAAGCCGAGCTGACCTGTTGTCAGTCCGTTAACGCTATGGCAGTCGGCCTTACGCCTAGTAGTTAGAGCCAGCCGTTTTCTGTGGCGATATTGTTATAGTCGTGCCAGTTTTGCGCGTCTGCGTTTTCCAGCATATATTCGTCCATGGCCAATACTAATGGATGGCCCTTGTTGACAAAGGATTGTACCGTCGGAAACCGCAAAACAAAAGTTGTGACTGCGGATTTACCCAAAGTCATGATGTTTGGATCTTTTGCTATAGTCTTGAGGACTTCTTCAGCATTTTCGGGAGTGATCGACTGGAACAGTTCCGCTGTTTTCTCTTCCAGTTCGGGATGGTCATCGCAAGCGACGGCGGACTGCATCTGCAACTCAAGAATCTTTTGATAGTCGGCTTCGTCGTATTCCCCTTCCATACGACCTTCTTCCCAGGCCGAGCCCTCCAAATTTCGTTCCCCCGGACTGTCTCTACGTTCAGACGTTTCTGAAAATGCCAGATTTGCTTCATCCAGCAGGATTTTGGCTTTAACTTCCGCGCTGGTTTCTGTATTGGACATAACTTGTTTCGTGCTCCATTTTAACTATGGGTTGATACCGGGGGTCACTGCCGAGTCTGGCTCCCCTGAGTATTTTAGGAAACTTTCTCGATTTTCGCCCGATTTAGATTAAAGGTATAGATGGCAATATGTTAGCATTAACCCGATAGATTCCAAAAAATTAAAAGCGATTCACCGAAAGAACTGCGTTTAGAAGGAACCTGCATGAAAAAGGTCATGTTGATATTTCCGCCGGAATGGGTGCCTACCGCCCCTTATCTGGCCCTGCCGAGCCTCGCCGCGGTTCTGCGTAAAAACGGCATAGAGACCGTGCTCAAGGACATCAATGTGGAGATGTTTGACCACTTCTTCACGTCCGGATTCCTGTTGTTTGTCAAAAGCAAAATACAAGCCCGGTTGAAAACGCTGATACAAAAAGAGTACGGAGAAGCGTTGAGTCCGGAAGATGCCGAGCTGAAACAAATGCTCAGCGACTACCAGCATATCGACCTCGACCACCATATTAACAAAGTAGCTCGCGCCAAGAGGATCATGCGCGGGCCGGAATTTTATGAGATCGAGAAAGCCGAATGGGCACTCAACGCTTTCAGGGAAGTGATGGAATATATTTCTGTCTGCTACTTTCCTGCCAGCATCAATTTTTATCCGGTCGAGAGCAACCTCAACGTGTACCGGCCCTGGGTTTCTGAAGACCTTTTGAAAGTGCCGCACGATAAGGCTGTCAATGTTTATGCCGATATCTGCCGGCAGTTGGTGTTGCGGTCCATTAAAAAAGAACAACCCGATGTCGTTGGCATTTCCATCGGCACCCCGGTGCAACTGATGGCAGGCATCACCTTTGCCACTTTGATCAAAGAGGCTTATCCCGACATCCATGTCACTGTTGGGGGCAACATCATCACCCGGCTCAAGGACGAATTTGCGAAAAAGCCGCATTTCTTCGGCAAGGTGTTCGACTCGATGATCACCTATGAGGGCGAGCATGCTTTGGTCTGGTTGGTAGAAGCACTATCAGGCAAACGAAAAATGTCCGAAGTTTCCAACCTCATCTACAAAGATGAGGAAGGCAATATGCATGTAAACGACACCTATCAGGAACAGGTCACCGAACTGCCACCGCCGGACTTTGACGGCATGCCTTGGGAAAAATATTTCTCGCCGGAAAAACTCGTGCCCTATTTGGCTACGCGTGGCTGTTATTGGGGAAAGTGCACGTTCTGCGATCACGGTGCCGGTTATATCGACCAGTTTCGTGCGAAACATGCGGATCAGATTGTCGATGAACTGGAATACCTGAAAAATAAACTCAACACTAAACATTTCATGTTTACCGATGAGTCGTTTCCCCCAGCCCTGTTCATCAAACTGCCACCGATGATGGTCGAACGTGAGCTCGATATTTATTGGACCACGCTGATCCGGTTTGAATCGCAACTGCTGGAGCCGAAGTTGTGGGACATGGCGCACAAGTCAGGTTGTCGGTCATTGTATTACGGGCTGGAGTCGGCCAACGAACGCATCATCAAACTGGTGAAGAAAGATACCGATATAGAAGCGGCAAAAATCAACCTGACACAGGCCAAGCGGGTGGGTATCTGGAGCCACGTCATGTGTTTTTACGGGTTCCCCTCAGAAACCGAAGCAGAGGCTGAAGACACGCGGCAGTTCCTGATAAAGCATCAGGATATGATTCCATCAGTCGAGATGTATTTTTTCGTGCTCTATAAAAACGCGCCGGTGATGTTCCAGAAGGATGAGTACAAGATTACAGTGAAGGATAACCCCGAGCACGATCTGGCTTTGGATTATTATTACACTCCGGAGTCGGGCCAGACCACCGAAGAGGCGATGACGCGTTACGAAAATTTTTACCGCGACGATTTTGATCCATGGGCAATGCGCATCAATGCCCGTGAACATGTGTTCCTCTACATCACGCATTTCGGCACCAGCGATTTGCCCCACCTTTACGTGAAGAACGATCCCGAGTCCCACGAACGTAGCACGGCCCCCGAATTAATGCTCTAACCAGCGTGACGCTGGACCCAGTGTTGTCACCCGAATTAGATTGATTTGATGATAATATAGTATATGATAATGTATTACTATTGTGGGAGATGATTTTATGACGAATGCATCAGCAAGAATTTCGTTTGTAACGGCAAAGGGAAAACGCAAAAAACTGGACCAGATAGCGGGAGCTTTCGGGACTAATCTTAGCTCCGTTATCAACGATGCGCTGGACCAGTATATAGACCTGCACCAGTGGCAGTTGGCTCATATTGAGAAGGGAGTCGAGGCGGCCAGGAAGGGAGATTTTGCATCCGATAAAGAAGTAGACAAGTTTTTCAAAAAATATGGGCGAACTTCATGAAGGTTCGCTGGACCCGGCAGGCGTTGGACGACCTGTGCCATCTGCATGAGTACATCGCCGAAGAGAGTCCTCAGGCCGCAGGGGATATGGTTGCACGTATCCATCAAGCGGCCACCGTCAACCTGAAAGAGCATTCCCGAATGGGAAAAAAAGGGCGCGTCTCCGGTACTCGTGAACTGGTGCTCGTGGGCACCCCTTATGTGTTGGTGTATGTTCTCGAGAATTCCGAAATCCACATTGTCACTGTCCTCCATACCTCCCGCCGATGGCCTGAGTGATTCCTGCTTACACATTTCGGCACCAGCGATTTGCCCCACCTCTACGTGAAAAACGATCCCGAATCCCACGAACGCAGCACGGCCCCCGAATTAATGATGTAGTGGCACCACTCGGCGTGGGGCCAGTGTATTGTCTCCTCTCCCCTGGAGGGAGAGCTTTGCGTAAGTCGAAAAAAAACAGAAAAGCGAGATTCTTCACTGCGTTCAGAATGACAAGAAACACCATTTTGTCATCCTTACTGTTTAGCATGACAAGAAACGCCATTTTGTCATCCTTGAGGAGCCGAAGGCGACGAAGGATCTCGCCTTGCACTAACCTGGGGATTACCCCTGCGGGGCACGAGGGCTTGAGTTAAACATCACGTCTTCACGGAGCCTGTGCTGAGCGAAGCCGAAGCATTCAGAATAACAATACAAGGCTATTTGTCATTCTGAGGAACAAGGTGACGAAGACGTGATATTTTTCCTTAAACTTCGTGCCCCGCAGGGGTATGTGATATCCTCTTCATTAAACTTCATGCCCCGCAGGGGTAATCCGGGGTTATGCAAAGGTCTCCCCTGGAGGGAGAGGCGAGGCTTGCCACGGTGAGGGGAAATTGAGCCCCTTACCCGTCATTGCGAGCAGAGCGAAGCAATCCAGAAAAACAACTAGATCGCCACGCCGTTTTCAACGGATCGCGGTGACATCGAACCATCTCGTATTTCACCTGCTCCCGCTGGTTTGACATTTTACCTTCCGCTGTATATCTTGGATCGGATTGCCAAATAATTTCCTGAAAGCTAACGAAGTCCGAAAAAATACTAAATCATGACCAACCTGCCCCGCCTTAAAGAACTGGTAGAAACCTTTGACCGCAACCGCGAAGCCTATTTATCCGGGAAATTCAATGAAACTCAAGTTCGTGTTGAATTTATCAATCCATTTTTTGAGCTACTTGGATGGGATGTTAATAACAAACAGGGCTACGCCGAGTCCTACAAAGATGTTTACCACGAAGACGCTGTATCGATAAAAGGGGCAACCAAAGCTCCGGATTATGCGTTTCGTATTGGCGGCACCCGAAAATTCTTTCTTGAGGCAAAAAAACCTTCCGTCAATATCAAGGGAGACCCAGGCCCCGCTTTTCAACTTCGGCGCTACGGCTGGTCGGCCAAACTGCCTCTCAGCATTCTCACCGACTTTGAAGAATTTGCTGTTTACGATTGCAGTGTAAAACCCAACTATAAAGACAAATCCTCCAAAGCTCGGACCATATATTGGACCTACGACCAATATCTCGATAAATGGGATGAAATCAGTTCTATTTTCTCCCGCGAGGCCGTTCTCAAAGGGTCGTTTGATAAATATGCCGATTCGCAGAAAGCCAAACGCGGAACCGCAGAGGTGGACAACGCTTTTCTCAGCGAAATAGAAGGCTGGCGGGACAGTCTGGCTCGTAACCTTGCTCTACGTAATCCGGCACTGACTCAACGCGAACTCAATTTCTCTGTTTTAAGAATCATCGACCGCATTATTTTCCTGCGTATGTGTGAGGACAGGGAAATAGAACCTTACGGACAATTGCAAAGCCTGCTTAACGGAACTCAGGTCTATCCCCGTCTCACCCAATACTTCAGAAGTGCGGACGATAAATATAACTCTGGCCTGTTCCATTTTAAAAATGAAAAAAGCCGCCCCACGGAACCGGATGAGCTGACTCTGGGACTCAAAATAGACGACAAAATCCTTAAAGATATTTTTAAGACTGTTTATTACCCTGAGAGTCCTTACGAATTTTCGGTGTTCCCCTCTGAAATCCTGGGCCAGATCTATGAACAGTTTCTGGGCAAGGTCATCACTCTCACTAAGGGACACAAAGCTAAAATTGAAGAAAAGCCGGAGGTCAAAAAAGCCGGTGGTGTCTATTACACGCCAAAATATATTGTCGATTATATCGTTGAACAGACTGTCGGAAAACTCCTCGAAGGCAAAAAGCCCGGCTCCAGGGCGGTTAAAGATTTAAAAGTGTTGGACCCGGCTTGCGGCTCCGGTTCATTCCTGCTGGGAACCTATCAATATATCCTCATCTGGTATCGTGACCAGTATGTGAAAGCCGGGCCGGGAAAACACAAGAAGGTTTTGTATCAGGGGCAGGGCGGTGAATGGCGGCTGACCACGGCAGAGCGAAAGCGCATTCTCCTTCAGCATATCTATGGCGTGGATATCGATATTCAGGCGGTGGAAACCAGCAAGCTTTCACTATTGTTGAAAGTTCTAGAAGGCGAGTCCGGGGAAACGCTTAAACGGCAACTGGCCCTGTTCAAAGAACGGGCCTTGCCGGATTTAGGCGATAACATCAAATGCGGAAATTCGTTGATCGGTCCTGACTTTTATGACGGCCAGCAAATGGGCATGTTTGATGAAGAGGAACAGTATCGCATCAACGTCTTCGACTGGCAGGCCGAGTTTTCCGAAATCATGAAAGCCGGTGGTTTTGATGCGGTGATCGGCAACCCGCCCTATGTCAGACAGGAAACTTTAGGAGCTGATAAGGAATATTTTCAAAAGAAGTTCAAGGTGTATCACGGCATGGCAGACCTTTATGCCTATTTTATGGAGAAAGGAATATCGCTAGTAAGGAAAGAGGGTTACTTCTCCTATATTGTATCTAATAAATGGATGCGGGCCAATTATGGTGAGGCTTTAAGGGTATGGCTCAAAGAACAATACCTGGAAGAAATAATAGATTTTGGCGATCTTCCTGTTTTTCAAAAAGCCACGACCTACCCCTGTATTCTCAGGGTTGTTAAAGATAAACCCAAAAAGACCGTGGATATTGTCGAGGTAAAGAACCTGGAGTTTCCGGAGTTGGCGGACTACGTAAAGGAAAACCAAAATACCATCAACCGCGATTCATTAAGCTCCAGGGGGTGGTCGCTGGTCGATAAGAAAACCCAGGCCCTGCTGACTAAACTAAAGTCTAAAGGAAAGCCATTGGGCGAATATGTCGAGGGGAAAATTTATCGCGGGGTTCTCACTGGGTTCAACAAGGCCTTTGTAATAAATAGTGCGATTAGGAAAGAATTAATTGATCAAGATCCAAATAGTGCAGAACTGATTAAACCATTTTTGGCGGGAAGAGATATAAAGCGTTATCGAACACCCATTACCGATAGATATTTAATTCTAATACCCAAAGGCTGGACGAATCTTAACAAGGGGAAGGTTAAAGATGGCTGGGGTTGGTTCAAAAAATCTTATCCAGCAATCACGAACCATTTGCTTCCCTATAAACCGCAGGCTGAAAAAAGATGCGACAAGGGAGACTATTGGTGGGAGCTAAGAGCCTGCGATTATTACGCGGAATTTGAGAAGCAAAAGATTTTGCTTCCAGATATTTCACTGAGAGGAAATTTTTCCTTGGATTCAGATGGTGAATTTTATTGTACTAATACAGCGTATATAATTTGTTCAGGTGATAAATATCTTTTAGGAATATTAAATTCACTTTTGGTTACATTTTTTTACAAGAACTTGTCGTCAAAATATAGGGGCGGGTATCTAAGATTCATTTTTCAATATATTTGCTTGCTTCCAATATATTCTGTCGATAAATCCGGTTCAAGGGGTAGTAGCTTTCAGCAGGAAAAAATTGTGAGGTTGGTGGATCGAATGCTGGACTTAAATAAAAAGTTGGCAGAAACTAAAACCGGGCATGATAAAACGGTTCTGCAACGGCAAATTGATGCGACTGATCGGCAAATCGATCAATTGGTTTACAGGCTTTATGATTTGACGAAAAATGAAATTAAAATTGTTGAAAAGAGTGTGAAGTAGTCGGTCAAGCAACCCGCTGGATTGCCGCGCTCCTTATTTCAGCACCAGCGATTTGCCCCGCCTCTGTGAAGAACGATCCCGAATCCCACGAACGCAGTATGGCCCCAGAATTAATGATGTAGTGGCGAGGTGCCGCAGCCAGTGTGCGGCAAACGCTCGCTTTGCTCACGAGCCGCGAAAGCCCAAATAACTCGGCTTTCCCTTGGTAAGGGGGATTGAGGGGTTATCATTGTCATGCTGAGGTTCTCGAAGCATGTCACCCTGAGTTTGCCGAAGGGTAGGAAGAAACCTAGTTGTAGTCATGGAGCGATTTGTAATTTTTAATAGCTTATGTGACAAGTAAACTATTGAAAAAATAAATTTTATGGGCGAAACTATAAGGATTATGGGCGATACCGAAATTAGAAAAGTTTTTCTTAAAGTGCTAACGCGTGAGTACGGAAAAGATGAGGACACACTAATTATTGAAGAGTTAGGTCTTTGTCAAGGTGATGCCAGGATAGATTTAGCTGTAATAAATGGAATTATTCATGGTTTCGAAATTAAAAGTGAGCGGGACACTCTTGAAAGACTACCTATGCAAGAAAAGTATTATAATAAAACGTTAGATAAGGTATCAATCATTGCTGGGCAAAAACACATAAAAAAAATTGTTGGAGTGGTCCCAAATTGGTGGGGCATATATGAGGCGGCAAATGAATTTGGCGAGTTAAAAATAAATGAGATTTGTTCTCCGAAAGATAATCCAAATATTGATCCTAATGCCATTGTGCAACTTCTCTGGAAAAATGAAGCTTTGGATATTTTAAAGAGCATTGGTTTGTGCAGGGGGATGAAAAATAAAACAAGGTCAATTATTTGGGGTCATTTGGTTTCGTCATTATCCCTTGATGAAATTAAAAAGGCTGTGCGTCAAAAGCTTAAATCTAGGCAGCATTGGAGACCTGTTCCCCAACAAAAGTGAGGTGGTGATTTATATCTACCTTGACCCATGTTTGTAAATTCCCGCACCTAGCATTTCTACTAGCGCATTGGGCGATATATTTATCCCCCCAGCTGTAATTAGGGCCAATAAACTCAGGTCGATTTATAATATTTTGTGACAGCTCATGAAATTGTCTATATCCTTTAGGATGCTTTTTAAAACTGCCACCTTTAATAATCAGCCATTCTTTGTCTAAGGTGTAGCGTATTTTCCCTCCAAGGGTGATTTTTCTATAATCTATATCCAGTAAATCTGGATGAACCACTGCGTAGTCACCAAAGGAAGGAGTGCGCTTTATTTCATTTTGCTTTTCCAAGATTAATTCCCATAAATTAAATTCAATTCTTGGCAATTTTACAAAGGTGTTCCGGTTTATCCCTGTCAAGCTTTGAGGATAGCTTGAGCCTGCAATTGTTAAAGTTCCATAATCAGATATATGGGGGATATAATTTATTACAGAAAGAGTACGCTTTAAATCTGGACCGATATCTATGCTTTCAATTACTCTAAAATCCAGAAGTAAATGAATTTTTGAAGGCGAAATATTTAATTCTTTCGCGATTGCTTCAAGAGCGTCAGCTAACTCGTCTACAAAATCTAGATCTTCTCTTAATAGACGAATGCATACACCCCTATTATCCTTTTGAATTAGCTTTTTTATTTCATTGTTATAATTATGGTCTCTGTCTAAACCTGTTGTTGGAATAGCTTTTACCTTTTTTGTTCGCAGAAAATCAAAAATACATTTTAGGGGATGCGTTCCATCGGAAGTTCTGTCTGCTAATTCAATGTCAAACAAGTCCACAAAAATCTGATTTTCTTGCCCCCAAGAGGAATAGATGTTTTCTGCTGTTTTTTCTAAATGATCCTCTAAAAGTTTTTTAGTGCTCGTTGAATGAAAAAGCCTTGGAACATCAATCATAGGGGTGAGGTGCTTTTTAATCTCATTGTTTAATTCTCCTAAAGCACCAAACTCACCAGCTTTCCCTTTTAAAATAGGTATGTAATGGTTGTAGTTAAACATTTATAACTCCTTAATCCCACAAAATTTCCGGGAATAATTGGTGAACCTCTTTGTTTCCAATTAAGTCATTTAAAATAGAGAAGTCCCGAGTTTCATATCTTATTCTTCCAGCAATAATTGCTGAATGGATCTTGTTCTCTTTAGCAAAATTTTTAATAGCGGCTGTGGAGCGTTTTCTATATGCATCACTTCTTCTCCAAATAGTTCTTGGAATGAAAGCTTCTCTTGCGAATCTATCGGCTTCTTTTTCTTTTGGGTCTTCATGGTAAGCAAAATCAATATCATCAATAAAAATTTCATCTTCCTTAATTAAATGGAGGGACACATGTCCTAATTCGTGTAATAAAGTAAACCAGAAATTATCAAGTCGATCATGCCTTAAGGTAAGACCTATAACTGGATGTTTATCAAATGCCATCATGGATGCTCCATCTAATTGTGTTCCTGGTAAATGGCGTTCAATAATTAATGAAATCCCATTTTTATTAAGGAGCTCCTTTGCTGCAATAGGCCCATTTTTTTTGCTACTTAGTTGAGCTAATTCTGTAATAAAAATTTTTGTTATTGTTTCAGGTTTATATTTTTCTTTTAGGGGTTCTTCTTCTGCTCTCATTAAAACTCTTGCTGCCCAAGCCATTAATGCGCTTTCATTGAATCCGCGTTTAGCTCGGGAATGCAAAGTACGCTTGCAAAATAAAGGAAAATGTCCTTTATTTTTTAAAGGCGAGAAGAAATTTTGTATTATGTCTTCAGGTTTTTCGCGGGCTTCTTTAAGGGTTGCATTGATCCATCCCAACTTAATCATGTCTAAAATTGGAAAACTTTTCCAATTGAGATCGAAAGTTTCTTTTGGTTCTGATTCATTCCCCGCTAAAAGGATTTCTGCGGGTATTTTTAATCCAATGCTTAGATTTCGTATCATTGAAAGAGTTAAGGTGCGAGTTCCTGATAAAACTTCAGAGACTTTGCTTGGGCTTCCCATATAAGGGATTAAATCTTTTTGTTTTAAACCCTTTTGTTCCATTCTGAATTTTATAGCTTCAATCGGATCTGGTTTTTCAATTGGGAAATGTTCTTTTTCGAAGCTTTCTACTAAAGCCGCCAGAAGTTCTAAGCGTTTGCCATCTCTGGATTCAGGCTCAGGATCTAAAGGGATTAAAGCTCTAATCTCAGCAAGGTACTCTTCGTGCTGGATTTTATTTTTGATTACTCCGATTTCCATTTAATTCCTCTATTTTGATCGCCTCATATATTCGTCATGTGTTCCTACCCATTCAATTATCACAACTCCAGTTTTATAGGCGATTTGAACATTCAACCGGTAATAACTGCCTCTAATATCGAAATAGGTTTCATTATTAGATACGATACTGGCCTTGGGATAGCTGTTCTTAAGATCGACAGGGGTTTTCCAGTCTGCTGCTTCAACTTCTGTCAACCATGCACTTATTGAACTTCGGGCATCTGCGTGTTTTAGGGCAAAAGCCTCTAATTTTTCTCGGTCAACCATTATCATTCAGCTTGAGCTTGCCCCTGAGTTCTTTAACAATTTAGTTAATATACCATATTCCCAAAATGGAAACAAATAAAAATTCCTAAAATGGGAACTTATGAGGCTCTCATTTTGAAAAGTGAAGCGAAAAAATTCCCTAATGTAAGGTTCAATTTCAGGCTTCTACCAGAGGCTCAGAATGCTTCAGGATGATAGCCCTTCTAGCCGTTCTACCCCTCCGGGGCACAAAGTCTATTGAAAAATATAATGCGGGCATGAAGGCTAATGATGGGGATATCACAAGCCTTAGCATGACAAACATTGTAGCCCTGCGGGGCATGAAATTTATGGATGGTAATATCACAGCCCCACGCCTTCTGCGGTCGCGTTAGCGTCACTGCCACGTTGCCCCCGGTGCCTCGCCGGTCAGTTGTCGCGGCGGAAGCCGCGCATTTGGGGCATGGTACCGTCGAAGTCGCTTGTTGCTTGATCCGAGGCGGGTTGAATTTCTTTCTTTTCTTCCGGGACCTTTTTCTCCAATAGAAAAACGCAGAGGTCGGGGTGGACCTGGTTTTCAGGACACATTTTCAGGTGTTGCCGGAAAAACGGCATGTTGTGGATCGGGTCGTTATACATCGTGTCGAATCCGTAATGCTCGAACAGTCCCTGCAAAGGACGGGGTCCGACCAGGTAGAGAAACCCGCCGGGCAGGAGAGCTCCGTTCAAAGCTTTCAACATGCTTTCGCAGGCTTCGCGGTCAGGATGGTACATGAACGGAATCCATTTAAAGATCAGCCCGTATTGGGTGCTGTAGGCGTGGGCGATATGCTCTGCTTCCGGTAGGAACGAAACTTTTTCCAGGTTGTCCAGCTGGTCGCGTGACGCAGCGTAGTTCCACAACAATTGCGCGTTTTTCTGGGCAAATTCCGCATCGCTGAATAACACAGTGTATTCGCGCTCTTTGGTGCAGTCGATGCAACCAGCCAGCACGGTGTCGAAAGTGTGGATGAGCACCTTGTCAATTTTTTCCAGCCGATGCGGCATTGCCGGTGCCATTTCCATATAGTAAAAAATCTGATCGAGAACCATGGGTTGCAGCGCGGATTCTTCAATGTCGGCGGCGCCTTCTGGATAAAACGGAACCGTGTATTGCATCTTGACCGGATCGACCACCGGCGGTTCGCCGTTGAAGAACCATTTCCAGGTGAAGGGATACTTGGTGGGCGATTTGGTCAAATAGGTCTGCGGGCGCAGATTCCATTTTGGATCAAAAGCAATCTCTCTTCCGCGTTCGCCTTCGAGCAGGGTGAACGATTGTGTGCCTACTCTGACTTCCCGCTCAATGGGGGGTTTTTTCACGCCGCCGCAATTGGTAAAAGGGAAAGTGATGGGGTCGTCGTAAGCTGTGACTTTGTAAAGGTAGCCGTCTTGCGCGGTGATGACCACTTTCTGGCTGTCGCTAAAATAGCGTGCCGGCGCGTGTTTTTGCGGTGTCCAGGTGATCTCGTGCGAAGTCATAGGGTCCATGAATATTTTTTTGATGTCTTTGCCTTCCGGTCCATGTGGTTCAAAAAACGCC
Organism: Nitrospinales bacterium; assembly: GCA_965249625.1. Classification (GTDB taxonomy): domain Bacteria; phylum Nitrospinota; class Nitrospinia; order Nitrospinales; family VA-1; genus LS-NOB. The sequence continues at coordinate 538,977 of OZ252246.1, forward strand.
GAGAAAATGTTGAACGCCTCTTTCGAGGGGTAAGTGGGAAGGCCGCGATACTTCAAGGGCGGGAGTTGTTCTTCCCGCGACTGGTCGTTATAGATGCCCCAGATGAACTCGAACACAGCACCGCCGGTTCCCGGCAAAGTGGACTGGAATAGTTCAACGACCGGAATCAGGTCGAGTCGGGCCCAGTTGACCTGAAACATGAAACTGATGAACAGGGATTTGTCGAACGTGCCTTCGTGCAGGGCGTAGAGTCCGTCTTTAGTGAGCTGGATATTGTATTTTCCGTCTCCCTGATGAACCATGTGTTCGTCATCATAAAAATATTTCACTTCGGAGAATGGCACCCGCCAGGCTTCGGCGGCTTTTTCGCGCAGGTTATCGAGCGACATTTTTTCCCAACCTTCGTGAGTGCTGACATCGATTTGTGTCTGGAAGGTTTTAGCGCGGGGTTTGATGCCGACCCATTGCCGGTTGTCGAGTTGCATCCTGGCCAGTGCCAGTTGCGGGGCTCCGGTATTATCATCTTGAGTCCACAGGACTTCGTGCAGAGGATTTTCTTCCGGGTCGGTGCAGAGAAAACGTCTGCTCTCTTCATTGTAGAAGACGATATGCCCGGTCGGAGTGACGACGATACGGGTATTGGCGATGCTGGCAGACCCGTTTTCGAACAGCAGGGTGCTTCCATCCTGTTCCCGGGACTCCAGGTTGGGAATTTTCTTTTCCAGCTCTGTGGCAAATTCAAGATTACCGGCGAAGACCAGTGATCCTTCCCGGGTCAATGCATGGATCAGGTTGTCTGTTTTTATCACGTGAGTTCCTCGGCATAAAGAGAGACCTTTGCATAAATAGTACTGTACCGAAGAAAAGCGAGATCCTTCTTCGCCAAAGGCTCATCAGGATGACAATATAGAGTTTTAAATGTCATTCTGAGCGTTAGCGAAGAATCTCGGGGTTTATGCAAAGCTCCCAGCAAAAGAGGGCAATTTATAATAATGCTGGCACTCCCGCAAGGTAAAGTTGCTGTCAGGGCCTCAAATATCCAGAAACTATAGGTTTTGCCCACGACCGGCTTCTTGGCTTAAGTCGGCCCCACGCCAAGTGGGCTGCTCGGCGCAGGGCCAGCGGGCAGTGTTCTCAAGGCCGAGAGGGGCCGTGAGAGCATGATAAAGATATTGCCAGTTGCCAGAGTGGAGGCTCTCCACTTTGTTGACAGGAAGCCGGATGCCCTCTATAATTGATAACCTAAATCCGTGAAATATAAGCTGTTTTCAACCGTTGCCGATTTGGCCTGATCGGGAGGATTGAGGCCTTTATATCGAAACGTTTTCGTGTTTTTATTACAAACGCAATTTTTGTGAAGGTGGGGATATGGACGAGGGTAGAAAGTTTGAGAAGCTGGGTTATGAGAATTTGCAGAAAAACAACATTGAAGAGGCGGAATCCAACTTCCTTGAAGCGTTGAAGCATATGGAAAAAGAAGGGGACGACACCGGCCAGGCTTATGTGCTGGGGAATCTGGGCAATATTTGTTTTCAAAGTAAAAAGTTTGATAAGGCAGAGGATTTTTATTCCCGCTCCTTGACCTATATGGAAAAACTCAAGGATGCCAAAGGGATCGAAAGCTCCCTCGGCAACCTCGGTAGCGTTTATTTTTATCAGGGAAGTCTGGAAAAGGCTGAAGAAAGTTACCTGAGAGCCTTGCAGATCATGGTTGAGGCCAATGATCCACTTGGGCAGGGCATCTACAACGAATATCTGGGCAACACCAGCCTGAAAAAAGAAAACGTGGAACAGGCCATTGGTTATTATCAGAAAGCCAAAGAGTTCATGGAGTTGGCAAAGCAGGATGAACGAAAAATCCAGCAACTGGAAGGCAGAATCGACTCTCTCCACAAACACCCCGCATATTTAGAGAAGAACGAATCCGCTCTGCTGGCCGAAGTGGAGTCGCTCACATCAACCGGACAAAAGACTCAGGTCATCGCCAAACTGCAGGATCTGGAAGAACTCTATTTTCAATGGAAGCGGATGGACAAAGTGGCAGAGACCATTCAAAAAACCATCGCCGTGCTGGAAGACAAGGGGGACAAGACCTCGGCGGGAATCTGTTATGCAAACCTGGCCGGGACATACCTGCAAATGGCCAGTGAAGGGCAAACAGGAAAAGTCGATGAGGCTGAAGCCAATTTTAAAAAGGCTCTGGAGGTGATCGGGGATTCTGACAAGCGCAGAAACTCTTATCTGTTGGGGAGTCTGGGAAATATTTATCTCAACAAAAACCAGCTCGATCTGGCTTGGGAAAATTATGAGAAATCCCTTAAGGCCATGCAGGAACTGGGCGACGAATTAGGGGAAGCCAGAGGCTATGCCAACCTGGGTAATGTCAGAAGTTTGCAGAAAAACTGGGACGGCGCTCAGGAGCAGTATTTCAAAGCCCTGGAATTGATGGAGAAACAGGAGAACCGACCTGGAATAGCCCAGCAATGTGAATCGCTGGGAGATATTTTTATGAAGAAAGAAGAGTTTGACAAGGCGGAAGATCACCTGATGCGGGCCAGCGATTTGTATGAAGCTATGAAAGAGCAGGGATCGGTTCAGGAGGTGCAGAACAAATTGATGCTCATCTTCTCCCAACCTAAATATCTAGAAAGTAGAAAACAGCAGATCCGCGAAGCTCTGAAGAAGCCGGAAGTCGAGAAGGACAGCAAGCTCAAGCTGGCTTTGTTGACCGACTTGGGTAATGTTTTGTTCATGGCTAATGACTGGGATGAAGCGGGTGATGTGGCCAAGGAAACCATTGCTATTCATGAAAAGTCCGGGGACAAAGGTGCATTGAGCGCAGCCCTGGGGAACCTGGGCAGCATCATGATGGAAAAGCGGGATTATGCCGGAGCAGAAGAAAACTATGCTCGCGCCATCGTGCTCAAGGAGGAATTGAAAGACCAAAAAGGTCTTCAGGATTTACATGGCAGTTACCTGAACGTCCTGATCATGGCGGGGAAAATGGCTGATGCTGAAAAGCTGGTCAAAAAATCCCTGAAGGTTCATCAGGACAACAAAAACATGCCTGGAGTTATGTTTGAATATCGCAACATGGGAAATATCAGTTTGCAGAAAACCGACTGGTTCAATGCCGAGAAAAATTATTTAAAGGCCTTGGAAATCAATACCCAGTCCGGTAACAAGGCGGAGATGGCAGAAGATAACAGAAATATTTATAACCTTTATCTGCAAAAAGACGACTGGACCCAAGCGGAAAAATTTGCCCTGAAAGCCTTGGCGATTTCGGAGGAAATCAAGGACCATCGCAACGTTTGTTCTGATTGCCGCATTCTCTCGAATATCTATGTAGAAAAAAAGGAACGTTCCAAGCAGGAGGTCTATTATAGAAAGGCTCTGGAAAATTCGCAGACACTTAATGATCCAAGGGAGATTCTCATCGACCTCAGGCATTTGGGCAAGTTCAATATGGAGCGGGGTTACAGGGAAAAGGCCGGGGAAAACTTCAAAAAAGCTTTTGACCTCTCCAGCCAGTTGAATGACAAAAAAGAAATCGCCGAAGATTATCGTAATCTTGGCAATCTCACCTTCAGCAATGGCGAGCGCAAAGAAGCTGAAAAGTCCTATCTGAAGGCTTTGGAACTTACCCGCGAGATTGGGGATTTTAAAGGGGCCGGTCAGGACTTTACCTATCTGGGTAACCTGAAGTTTAAAGATTGTTTGTTTGAGGAGGCGGAAAGCTATTTCGCCCAGGCCGACAGTTGTTTTGTGAAGACCAGCAATTGGACCAGCCTGACTCAGTTTTACCTGACCGTGGCCCAAATGGAGATTCTGGTTTCCCGCTATGAACAGGCGGACGAATACATCAGCAAGGCCAGAAAGATTGCCAAAGATTTGGGTGATCCCGAACAGATCATGAAGGCGATTCAGGAGATCGAAAAACTAAAAGACTCGGTCGATAAGAAATAGTTCCAGTCATAAAACAAGTGAGTTTTGCAGGAAAATTCCTACACCAGGTTCTAGAATGTAAAATGCAAGCTTTTTCGGCTTTAAAGATATAAAAAATAAAGGCCATTTGTCTTGACACAGGCCTTTAAAAGGGGATAAGTTACAATATCGCAGGTTTTAAGTTGAAGGGGCCGATTTTGTCTTGGCTAGCCCTGTTTCTCATGTTTTTAACCCTAAATTTGTGTGAATGAATGAAGGTCAGTTATAGTGCTCAATTAATGGAAGAGTCTGTTTTTAGGCATCTTAATCATTTGGAAAGGTCAGGTTATCGTTCCGATTATGATGAGTTCCATTCCCTCGCCGATCCTATTTATGAACTTCCGGAAGATGACCGGGAGACCGCCTTTGAAAAGGTCAACCGCCTGTTTTTTCTTGAGAGGTTAAAGCTGGGAGATCACGTGTTACGTGCTCTGGAAGCGGTAGGTCTTATTCCTAAACGCAAGCGTACGGTTAGAAAGTCGGCTCTGGTTCAAAAAACCGAGTCGGAAGAACCGGAAGCTTTGGAAGCTGCGCCCGAAGAAGCATTGGAACAACAGGCGGAAGTCAGCACTGAAGGGGAAGATATTGAGGCGGAAGAAGGGGTGACTGCAATTGCTGAAACGGAAGGAGATGAGCCCGAAGAAGAAGATGAGCCCGAACAGAATGACGAAATCTCCTATGATCTGGCGCGTGAATTTGAGGAGCGCATCAAGGAAGTGGTGGTGAAACGAGGCATCAATAAAGTGGATGAAGGCTCCAATGTTCTCAACCGGGTTTCCGGGAATCCCATCATTGAGATGAGGGTTCTGGCGAGCCGGTTCAGCAACCCTGAAGAAGCTCAGGAACTTGATGCCTTTCTGATCCATGAGTTTATGCACGCCAAAGATATGGTCGACCCCGAGTTCGATTACGAAGACGCTTTTATCCCCGGTAACCCATCAGTGAAAAACCTCATCACGGCGAGGTTCAAGCTTTTGTGGAATATGTATGTGGATTCCCGGCTGGCACGCATGGGTGTTGTTTCCGTTCTGCCTAAGGAATCGCGTTACCGCGAGTTCGATAACTTTTACCGTAAGATCCCGGACAAGCAGAGAAGGGGAATTTTTGAAGGGCTTTGGGTGACGGAGAAACTGACCCACGAAGAGTTACTCTCCATGGCCACCGACCTTGATACCCTGATGAGTAAATACGTTGATCCGGGGGAGATGTCGGATGAAGAAAAAGATTATATCCATCTTCAAGGATCGCCTTGTCCGCTCTGTAAATTTCCGACTTATAACTGGGTCGACGATCCGGAAAGTATTTGTGATGAAATGGTGATCGAAGCCATTCAGATCGACTTCCCGGACTGGGAAAGCAGAGACGGGGGTTGTGATCGTTGCATTGAAGTTTATGAATTAAGGGCTGGTGTAGGTTAACCAGCCTTTTTTTGTGCTTATAAAAGCAGTTCACACATGTTACGGCTGAAGAGCCTTTCTATGTACAACCCGAAGAGCATCCGGGTGCAATCGTAAGGAGCAATACGACGCTCTGTTGGTGGTAGCGTGAATCAATTCGGTTTCGTGGTGGGGCTTTTGAGCCTCGCCCGGAATCCGGTTAATACGCAACAAGGAGATTAAAATGGGCAATGTAACTCATGCAAAATCAAGCGATCCAATGCTCGCGGTACTCGGGCAAACGGGTTCTCTGGAGGAATTGAAAGAGGAAAGAATATCCCTGCAATTAGCCAGAGGGCGTGTTTACGACATCCTTTCCAGCGCTTTCAGTTATCCTTGGAACCGAAAGTTTTTCCGGCCCAAGTCTTTGCTTGAGCCCTTGGATATTGCGCTTGTAGACGAAGAAGACTGGAAGCATGTTAAATCCATTATTGATGGGTTCAACAGGTATTTACCCAAAATGACCGTCAAGCAGGTGCAACAGGAATATGTCAGGGTTTTTGGGCATGCCGTTTCTATGGAGTGTCCCCCGTATGAAATGCAGTATGGTACCGAGGGCGGCATTCAGTCCCAGACCGATGTTTTGATCCAGTTGGGTGGTTTTTATGAAACCTTCGGGTTTGAACAGCCGCGCAATAGAACACGGGAAAGGGTAGACCATATTTCCATTGAGCTGGCGTTCATGTTTTTCATGTGTTTTAGAACCGCCTTTGGAATTCAAAACGGACATGATGAAAGAAATATCAATGTCCTGACCAGTAGCATGAAAAAATTCACTCGCAACCATATCGGTCGATGGGGCCCTCTGTTTTGTATCTTTACATCCCGAAAAGCCGAGCGGGGACTCTATAAGGACATTGTTGATATTCTGGCGATTTTCCTGAAAAACGAGAACCTCCTACTGGATATCAAACCTGTCAGGGTTGAAGAGCCGGAATACCGGTCCTTGTCTTATAGTATGGAAAATGATTTGATCGCTAATGCACCGGCTGAGTGTGAACCGCGATAAGCAGGGTATAAGCTCGATAAATTAATAATTTAAAGCTCTTAAAGCCGGGGGTGAATCGCCCATACTCATTCTCCGGTTTTTTTTGCTCCCACGGCTAGTGTGCGGAGGCTCCCCGTAATTTGAGGTTATTTTAAAATCCCCCCCGATCAAATCAGCATCTAAACCCTTATTAGGTGAAGTACATCGTGGGCAGACCCTCACTCATTCTGCCCAACTCAAGTCGGGATTGCCGTTTTCAAAGCACTTGCGGTGAACCCGGATTATCTGAGGACAGGGATAAATGTTTATCTACGATACCATGAGTCAGGGATTAGAACTTCTTGCCAGGCGCGAGCTGCAGGATGCAGAAAACTTGTTTTTGAGTGTGATTAATGACCCCTACTCACAGATGGAAGAAACCAAACAAGCGAAGCAATATTTAAACGATATCCGTGATTGCAAAAAGGGTGATAAAACCCTCGACTTTGACATTTACAAGAGCTTGGTTAAAAAGGCTGTCACCTCACTGGTTTACGTTGATGAACTGATTGCGGACATTTACTTTTCTCCTGCCCATTCTTATAGCGAAATTGATCAGGAACTTTTTTCTAGAATTCCCACCATTGTCAACCGCCTCAAGCAAATCAAAATCAGAGATATTTCTGCTCGTGACAAATTATTCGCAGGATTTGAAAAAAGTGCGGCCCGCCTGATTCGGAAACGGTTGCAAGAGGAAAAGGATAATACGAAGGATAATGCCTTCGAAAATTACCGTTGTAAAACCATCTTCAGAAAGTTTGTCGAACAGATAAATCCCTTTCTGTTAGAACGGCATCTGGAGCTTTTGGATTACATTTCAGCGACCGGTGAGATCCAGCTTTTGGAAGATCCCAAGCTAACAGTGTTAACGCCAAAATATTCGTGGATCATTGAATCCACTTTGAAAAGCCAGTGGTTTTTGTTGAGAAGTTATTTTTTCAAGGCCAAGGCGGAAATCGAGTCCCAGTTCGAGAAAAAGGAAGGGACCCGCAAATACTGGGAAGAGGTGAAGTATAAGAAAATAAAAATTTTTGAAGAATGTAATTTCAGCGAGGCAAATATACAGAAATTTCTTTTTATAGATAAGTTGAACTATAAAACTCTGGAAGAAATTCATGGTTTTGCAAGTACCATGGAGCTGGATTTGATGCCTCGTGATGTCAGCCTTGCTTTGAGAGGTGTTGAGAAGGCCAAAGACCATATCCGCGAGCGCGGAGGTTTCTTGATGGGGAACCGCAAAGTTTTTCAGGACGGACTTTTGGAATTGGGCTTTTCCAAAAAAAACGCTTATGTCATAGCTCGGCAGGCAAAGCGTTCCAACAACCACCAGATCAGAGAAGCTTTTAGACTCGCCTTGAAGGTGGCCCGGGACGATATTGCCTGGTATCGTATTTCTCCCGATTCGGAAAAATTAAAAAATGAAATCGAGAACCAGTGCGTTAAGCATTTGAGCACGGTACGAATCCATTTATTTGAAAGAGGACGACTGAATAAAATCCTGCTCCAGGAAGGGAAGAAGTTGATCCGCGCCTACCTTGAAAAGGTTTATGGGGACAAGGTTTCAGAACTGCATTGTTTTTTTCGCCTGGAAACTATTCATCAATACTATAAGTTGAAGTTTTTTCAGTATCACGAAGAAGCTGTTCCCAGTGTTTCTGAATTGATCAAGATAAGCAGAAAGGAATTTCAGCCTACCCTTGTGAAAGGCTATGAGAATTTTGTGAAAAAGAAACGCTTGCAAATTTCTTCTGCATTGCACAAGGGAATTGCTTCCAAACCTTCAGTGACACTTTGGGAGGATGCGTATACCACGCCGGAAGAAAGAATTCTTTTGCGGTTTTGGTTTTTGATGGATCACGGGACTACTATAAACCAGAAACTTGTAGACAGTGGAGTCTTAAAGCCTGGATTTGATCTTTGGGGCTTTTTGAAGAATCAAGGAGAAGATTGTAAAAGTTGATTCATGCGGTTTTGCATATCTTTGAGAGGCATGAGATCACCTTTTTTTGAGGCCACCGCGATACCTTTTTTATACGTTTCAATGGCCTCTGTCTTGTTTGAGAGTTTTTCCCAGGTCTTTCCCAGTAGCAGATAGGCGGCGGAGTAATTCTGGTGGGCCTCAATGACGGTTTTTAAGGGCTCGAGCCCTTCCTGGTAGCGGTCGGTTTCCAAATATATGGATCCGAGGCCAAAGTTTGCCACCTGATCTTTCGGGTCAATCTCCAGCACCTGTTTGAACATTTCAACCCGTTCTTCCATTTCCTTCTTTTTTTGTTCTTGTTCTTTTTTCTTTAACTTTTTAGCCATATTTTTTTCAATCACCCGTTCAAACTCTATGGCGGTGGCTTCGGCTTTTTCAAGTTCCGCATCTTCGATTCGACCTTGCTTCATGTAGTAGACCGAAAGGTTGGTGTGAGCCATGATTTCCTGAGGATTGATTTCCGTCAGCCTTTTCATCAGGGCGATGGCTTCATCCAGTTTGTCTTGTTTGGCAAGGAAAACTCCCAACGCTTCATAGGCTTCCGCGTTTTTGGAATCCAGCTCAATGGATTCCCGAAGTAGAGCGATGGGACCATCCAGATCATCCTGCTCCTTGTAAATTTGCAGAGCCTGATGCAGGAGTTTATTGGAGTGGTCCTTTCGAGTCTGGGACTGGTAAAAAGGCAACAAGCAGGTTTTAACCTTGAAGGGCTTGTTATCAATAGTTGCTTCCAGTTCAATGTCTGGACTTCTATGTTCTTTGTGGAGATAGGAAAGGGCAACGATTTTATCAAGAGTGACAGAGCGTACCGAACTCTTGATCGTGCCAATTTTCTTCTCCCCAAGCCGGAGTGTGCCGTTAAAAGGTGGAATGTCTAATCCCTCAATGGTCAGGCCCATTAAGGCAAAGTTGGGTGCTCCATAAGTTTTGATTCGGGCGATCACTTCCTGTCCGATATAGCACCCCTTGTTATAGCTGACGGAGGTGTGTTCCAGTCCAGTTTCAGGCAGGATATTTTTTTTATCCATATCCTTGTTGTAAATGGGAATCCCTGCCTCAATCCGAAGAACTTCGCGGGCGATTTCGCACACTTTTATTGGGGGTGGGTCGTTTCGCAAAATAAGCTCGATCAATTTTTCTTTCAATTCATTTGGCAAGCAAAGAATTTGTCCTTCTTCACCTGTCAGGCTTTTCATGATGAGGTCCACCCGATGCCCATCAAGAGTCAGTTGAGTGGTGTCATTAGGTTTGTCGGGCAGGTTTTGGCCTGAGAAAATCTTTTCCAGAATGAGAGAGCTTTTTGGGCCTTGCAGTGCCAGCAGTTGGCAGTTTAGAGCTGTGAACTCAACCTCCTCGCGAAAGTGGAAACTTTCCAAATGGCTCAGCAATATCTCTTTGAGTGAGGTCTCCACCAGGATGTAGGCCTCATGTTCGGCTATTCGATGAATAGAGAAGTTTGCAATCAGCCGGGCCTGCCGATCGGTGACGGCACTGTTCTGGCCCTGTCCTGGCTGGATTTGCAATACGTCATTAGTGGTCTGGGTCTGCAGAAAAGAGAAGGTTTCTTTGCCCTTAGCCGAGATAACGGCCCAGTTTTCAAGCAGGAAATAACCACAATGGTTGCGGACTTGATCGACTTCAGTTTGGAATGTGTGTTTCATGGCCTAAAATAAACGCACCACTAGCCGTGGAGGCAGATAACAAAAAGTTGTCAGGAGGAAGTTTGTTGTGCTCCCTCTTTCTCAAAGAGAGACCTTTGCATAACCCCGGATTACCCCTTCGGGGCACGAAGTTTAAGGAAAAATATCACGTCTTCGTCACCTTGTTCCTCAGAATGACAAATAGCCTTGTATTGTCATTCTGAACGCAGTGAAGAATCTCGCTTTTCTGTTTTTTTTCGATTTACGTAAAGCTCTCTCTCAAAGAGGGCTGGGGTGATTTACATCCAGTAATAACCCATTGCTCTGAACGGGGAACATTTGTTTTGTCAGGTGATGGAGAAGGACTCCCCGCATCCGCAGGTTGAGGTTGCGTTTGGATTTACAAAAACAAATCCTTTTCCTTGTAAGCCGTCCTGAAAATCCAGTTGCATGCCTTTCAAGTAAATCATGCTTTTGGCATCCATGTAGACGTTAAAGCCTTCATGCAGGATCACCGTGTCACCATTCTCCTGCGGTGTGAACTGGAGGTCGTAAGACAGGCCGGAACATCCGCCTCCTTTAACTCCCAGGCGTAGTCCGATTTCGGGATTGCTTTCTGCATTGACAAGCTTTATGACTTCTTCGCTGGCTTTAGGGGTAATTTTTACAAAATCGATATCGACTGCCATGAACGCCTCCGGGTATTTTTCTTAAATGGTTCTTTTTTCTTCTATTAGATAGCATATAGGTGCTTAAAGATTCTATAATTATACTTAATTTTTATGTTTCTCGTCAAATCTGCTATCGGCATGGGATTTGATGCGGGCCAAAACATAAAAATCATTTAAACCCAATGGGATAGAGTTTCCCCCTAGTGGGAGATTTAAAGGGAAAAACAAGGAAAAAAGCTTGAAAGCATAAATCTTTTTGGCCAAAATAGAATCAAATACTGCATAGGTCATTTCAACCCCTAATGGAGATAGATATAAGGATGATCAGTATTCCGGATTTGATTGGTTTGGTTAAAACAGCGGTTCCTGACGCAGAAGTGAATGCTTTGGATAAAACGGGGATGAAAGATCATTTTGTCATTCATGTCACCTCGAATGCTTTTGAAGGAGTGGCAATTATGGATCGGCACCGTATGGTTATGGAAGCTTTGGATCCAGCTATGAAGGATGGACGGATTCACGCGGCGGAAGTCAAGACCGCAACACCTTGAACTGACCACAGTGCTCCCCTTGAGTTTTTATAAATTTTTGTAAGTGTTGATATTTTTTTAAAGGAGTGTGTAATGTCTGGTATTGAAGATCAAATTAAAGAAGAAATTGCGGCTAATAAAATCCTGATTTACGGGAAGGGTACTAAAGCAGCACCGCAATGCGGATTCACAGTAGAGACCATCCAGTTTTTCAGTAAATATGGGTACCCCTTTGAAGTCATCAATTGTCTCGAAGATATGACAAAGCGTGAAGCCTTGAACAAGATGACCAACTGGCCGACACTTCCCAAAGTTTTTATAGATGGCAAGTTTTATGGCGATACGGATATCCTTGATGAGATGGAAGCCAAGGGTGAGGTGGAGCCTCTGATTAAAGCTGCATTTGGTGAGTGATATTCCATTTAGGGGTGATGGGCTTGCGGGAATTATATCCCTCAAGCCCTGTTCTTTTTTTGGGAGGCCTTTTTTTTGCAAAGGTCTCGCATTTTTTGGTCTTGTTGTATGACAGGACCCTTTGCTAATAATCAATAAAGAGGTGTTTTCTATGCCTGATGAGTTAGAGGTTGGGGACCGTGCGCCTAATTTTGAATTGCCCGCTTGCTATGGTTATAAAGCAGGCGCGTCAAGTCCATCTGCTGAAGAAAAGGTGGTGGTCGGCCTGAAGGATTTTCAGGATAAAAAATGGCTGGTGCTGGCTTTTTACAGGCTGGATAGCAGTCCTGAAGATACCCGCCTCATGGTGGGGTTCAATGAATGGAACCGAAAATTCAAAACCCGTGAAGTAGAAGTTATGGGCTGCAGTTGGAATGGTGTTAACGCTCATCAGCAGTTTATCGAAGTGTTCCAGTTCGGGTTCACCTTATTGGCGGATGAACACAAAAAAACCACAGAACTTTATGGGGTGATCAAAGAAGAAGATGATCTGGGCCAGATGGTCAAATACATTGAACGTACTACTTTCGTGATTGATAAAACAGGAATGATCCGGGCGATTTGGCGAAACATTGAAGACCTCCGCGAACACCCAGCCGCAGTCTGGGAATTCATTCAAAAAGAAAAACGGTAGCGTGCCGCCACAGGCAATAGGTCGATACCCGTCAAGCTTGAAATAGTTGAGTGCTATTACACAGTCGGCCAACATTTCCTCAAGGCGAAGCCTTGGCGGTGGGCCAGTTGGCAAGGCCCACAAAGCGATCTATACTTCCTGCTCGCCAGCAAAATTATTGTTCCTTGCCTCCACGGCGAGTGGGCGGAGAACCTCCGCTGGTAATGAGCAATGGCTTTTGCTTGTCAGCAAATAGTTATCTCGGCCCCCAATAGGCCCTTGCTAATTGCCCCTGCGGCTAGTAGATATGATGGTTTCCCGAATGGATTCCAAAACAGCCTCATTTTCTTTTTTATCAGTGCTTGGTTCGACGGAAGGAGAAATGATGACCCGGATGGGACCCGGGGTGATGCTGGCACTGCCTTTTTTGATGATATCCCCACTCCCGATAATGGTGATCGGTACCATAGGGCTTTTGGATCGGCTGGCTATCAGATTGCTGCCCTTCTTAAACGGACCTATTTCACCATCTTCAGAGCGTGTGCCTTCCGGGAAAATAATTATTGAACATCCTTCCTTGATTTTTTCCAGTGTCTTGTTAAAAGCTTCATAAGCCTTCTTGCGATCACCCCTGTCTACCGGGATGTAACCCGATGCTGACATCGCCCAACCCATAAGAGGAATTTTGAACAGGCTGGATTTGGCGACCCATCTTATTTGTACGGGAAGATATCCAGACAACGAGAAAATATCAAAATATCCTTGGTGGTTGGAAACGAAAATTTGTGGTCGATCAGTGAGAATATTTTCCTGTCCGCTAATTTCAACCTTAACTCCGTTCAGCTTGCAAAGAAGCCGACACCAGAGTCGGGATATCGTGTGGGAAAGGTTGCCGCTTTTGTCAAAAATTCCTGCGACAATGGCCAGAATCCCAAGAATTATGGATAGAAAAGAAATGAGCATCCAAAACCTTGCTGTATGATAAATTGAAACGAGTTTGCTCAACTTGGATTCCGTCTGAAATCGGCTTGAAGAATATGGCAGGAAATCGGAAAAGGTTCGGTATTTGCTTTCAAATCGGGCAGGTTTTAATATTGCTGGTTGTGAATGTTCAGAATTCCGCTGCCTGGGGACCTCAGGGCCATCGGGTTATTGGTTCTATTGCCGAGAGCCATTTACAACCGGAGGTTAAAAAATTAATCCTCGAAAAGTTTAACATAAACAGCCTGGCAGATGTTGCGACCTGGGCGGACAGAACCCGGAAAAAGCGAAAAGAAGAAAGCCCCTGGCATTACGCTAATATTGAAGAAGGGCTGGGGATTTATAAGGCTGAAAGGGATTGCCCGAGCGGAATCTGTGTCACCGAGAAAATTCATGAATTCTCAGGTATTTTAGGAAACCGTTCAGCTTCTTTACCGCAAAGAAAAGCCGCGCTGAAATATCTGGTACATTTTGTTGGAGATGTGCATCAACCCCTTCATCTGGGTAACAAAAAAGACCGTGGCGGGGGCACACTCCGCTTTCCTTATAAGGGAAAAGTAGCCAGCCTGCATTATTTATGGGATGGAGGGTTGATAGACTGGCCTAGACCTCTGTTACAATACGCGTCCCACTTGAATGATAGGGTATCTGAGGACGAAGTTTCGATGTGGAAGCGGTCAACGGTTTCCGATTGGGCCAACGAATCCAGAAGCCTGGCTTTGAAAGTCGCCTATAATATTGAAGGGGAAGGCCTGACCAAACCTTATATTGAAAGAGGCCGGGAGGTTATTAACCTCCGGCTAACGCAGGCGGGAGTTCGGCTTGCGCACTTGTTGAATACAATATTAACGATTTTGTAATGGGGGGGGGGCCTTGGCAGAAAACAATCCGATTTATTTCAAGCAGCTATTATCGGGGATTGATTTGGGGACCCAGGACCCCTCGGCACGTTCGATGGCCAACTTTTTATACTTGATTGGAGACCAGGAAACTCGCGAATGCGTTGTGGTCGACCCGGCATGGGATATCGATGGGATTCTTAGGGTAGTTGAAGAGGACGGCATGAAGCTGACCGGTGCCCTGGTGACCCATTACCATCCCGACCATGTGGGAGGAGAAATTTTTGGCATTGAAATTACCGGACTGGCGGAGTTAATGGAAAAACATCCCGTACCGGTTTATGTGAACAAGCATGAGGCGGAAGGGCTGAAGAAGGTTACGGGAATATCGATGTCCGACATGAAACAGGTGGATGGGGAGGACAAGCTTAAAGTGGGTTCTGTGGAGATCAGTTTTTTGCACACCCCTGGGCATACGCCCGGATCCCAGTGTTTCCGGGTCGCCGATAGTCTTGTTGCCGGCGACACGCTTTTTTTGCAGGGCTGTGGTCGGGTGGACCTGCCAGGAGGAAACAGTGAAGAATTATTCCACACCCTCACCCGTCGTTTGTCTAAAATTGAAGACCATATCATGTTGTATCCGGGACATAACTACGGAGGCAGGCCTTCTGGCGAGATGGGGGATGTGCGCCAGTCCAACTCCTACCTTCAAATTCAACGCCTGGAAGATTGGCTGGCGGTCATGGGCAGGTAATACGGCCTGGATAAAAAAATCGGGAGTCTGTTTTTGGCCTGTTGCCTGTTCCTATGGGAGATGGGAAACGTGCTTTTAAGGCTTGTTGTGAAATGGTATTTTTTACTCTACTAAAGGGGTTGCAACTTTCCTGCAAATAAATTAAATTTAGCCTGCTTAACCTTTTTGACCAAGGGGGTCAGATGAGATCCATCCTGTCAATGTTTTCGAAGTCGCCGTTTAAGCCTCTTGCAAGCCATATGGATAAGGTTCGTGCTTGCGTGGAGCAAATCAAGCCTCTGTTTGACGCGCTGGAAAACAAGGACTACGATGCGGTGCAAAAAATTTCTGAATTGATCGTGAAGCTGGAGCATGAGGCCGACATGATCAAGGACGGTATTCGCACTCATATGCGGCAAAGCATGTTCCTGCCGGTTGATAAAAAAGATTTCATGCATCTTCTTTCGGCGCAAGATGATATTGCCGATGCAATAGAAGATTTGGCCGTTTTACTGCGTATCAAAAACCTGGATACCCCGGAGGAAATCAAGCCCTCTTTACATGATTTGGTGAGCCATATTGTCAATACTGCGCATATGGGTTGTGATCTGATTTCCGAGTTGGAAGTTTTGCTGGAGGCTTCTTTTGGTGGCGCTGAAGCGGAAAAAGTGGAAAAGGCTACCCAGGAACTCGGTACTGCCGAATGGGAAGCCGACCGCAAGCAGTTTCTACTGGCGAAAAAGTTGTTTGCATTGGGCAATGATTTAGGTCCGGCAGACTTGTTGTTATGGAATGAAGTGATCAAAAAGCTTGGTGCTGTTGCAGACAAGACGGAACAAATCGGTAAAACTCTCAGGATATTCCTTTCTCAATAATTTAATTTCCCTTTAACTTGTTTTCAATCTTGGCAAGGAGCCTGGTTTGGATTTAGACACCTTCCTGCTTTCATTCGCGGTGATCGCTTGTATCTATATGGCCTGTAATATTGGGGCCAACGATGTTGCCAACGCGATGGGTACCAGCGTAGGCTCCAAAGCGTTGACCTTTAGACAGGCGATCATGATTGCTGCCGTCGCTGAATTTATCGGAGCTTTTTTTGTCGGAGGCCATGTTTCCGATACCATTCGCAAGGGGATGCTCGACCCAGCCGTGTTTGAGGCGGTTCCTTATCATCTAGTTTATGGAATGATTTCTGCTTTGCTTGCGGCGGCACTCTGGTTGCATATTGCCAGTTATCTTGGGTGGCCGGTTTCTACAACCCATTCCATTGTGGGAGGAGTTGTGGGATTTGGCGTTATCGCTGGAGGTATGGATGTCATAAACTGGGGGAAAGTCGGCCAGGTAGTTTTGAGCTGGGTGGTGTCACCGGTTATGGGCGGGTTGGTTGCTTTTATGGTATTTAAGTTTATCAATAGAACCGTTTTCAGCAAGCGAACTCCACTGGTCTATGCTAAAAACTTGCTTCCTTATATGGTGTTTTTTGTATTTGTGATTCTTTCCAACGCCATGGTTTATAAGGGACTGAAAAATCTTCACCTGGATCTTTCCTTTGGTCAGGCTTTGATTCTTTCTCTTATCGTGGGAGCTCTGGCTTTTACCGTTACAAAATTTTTAGCGCAAAAAATTCCTTACAACGCTTCCTGGGATCTCCAGAAACAATTCCATGAAACAGAAAATGTATTTAAATACTTGCAGATTTTAACCGCGTTTTATGTGGCTTTTGCTCATGGCTCCAACGATGTAGCTAATGCCGTCGGACCTTTGGCGGCTGTGGTGGCGATTCTCAAAGATGGACAGGTGCATATGAAAGTTGTCATGCCGACCTGGATATTGGGGTTGGGTGGGGGATTCATCGTTTTCGGGTTATTGATTTGGGGTGCCAAGGTTATGGCCACCATTGGAGAAAAAATTACGGAGCTCACCCCCTCAAGGGGATTTGCTGCGACGTTTGGCGCTGCAACAGTGGTATTGATCTGTTCCAAAATGGGACTGCCTATTTCAACCACGCATACCTTGGTGGGATCAGTGATTGGGGTGGGGCTGGCCAGAGGCTTGCCAACTCTGAATTTGGATATTATTAAAATGATCGCGATTTCCTGGATCTCGACCATTCCGTTTACGTCCATAATCTCGATGCTGTGTTACAAAATATTCTTAGTCTTTTTGCCTTAGACAATTTGCTTGAGCAAGGCAATTTTTTTTAAAAGGACTAGCGTTTAAATGGGAGGATGGCCTTGGAAATGCAAAGTTTTTAAAAATTGCTGGGCCGCATTAATTTTACTACAACAATCTTCCATTAAAGGTTCGTGGGTTTCATGGTTTGTCGAATTTTCTAGAACGGAGAAAATAACACGTGGAACTTATACGTATTCGGACAATTCTACCAAAAGAATGATTAAAAACTTACAGGATGCCTATCCGTCAATCAGCGAAAAAAAAGTAATAGCTTTTGACTGTGACGCAACGGAATTGGATAAGAGTAAAATAACAAAAAAACCTGAGATATGCTTCATAGATGCGAAACACACTAACACGGCTGTGTTCTCAGATTTTAAGTTTTGCCTTGAAGTTTGTCATCCTGATGCGATTATCGCGTTTCACGATGCAAATTTAATTTTCGAGGGTATCGAGAATATAAGAAAATTTTTGCTCGGTAAATCTATTCAGTTTCAAGGATTATTGCTGGGTGGATGCGTTTATGCGATTTTATTAAACAAGGCTATTGTCCGGTTTGCAGTTGATTTGGAGTCCTTTGCTCAGGATGAAACAGCTTATTTCAACCAGGCGAAAAAAGAACTTCGTAAAATAAGGCTCGTTAAAAAATATTATGTATTGAAACAGTATTATAAATTATGCAGATCTTTTAAAAAACGCTTTCTGTATTTAAGTGCTTTTTTTAAGAGTAATTAGGTTGCCAAGGTGTCTTGTATTTGTCTGTGTCAGAGATTGGCATAGTTGTTTCTGAATAAACCTGTTTTTCATAAGGAGGATTTTTTTTATTTGGTTTTCCTGTTCCATTCAGAGGTTTTTTTAAGGATGTCTGACAAGGGAATTTCGGAATATTCTATTTTTTTGCGTTCTTGGATGACCTCATTTATGCGGAAAAGTGCCTTTCCAAAGGCAGAAAAAAATACCCGATTAAAGGTAAATAGAGCCCCTGTTAAACGAAGGGTCATAAAGAAAATATGTTGAGCCCACAACTTGAAACAATCCATATGGATCCATACCAGAAGTATTCGGTTGGTTAGGCTTAGCGTTTTAATTTGAAAAGATGTGAAATTAGCACGAATGGTTTTTGAATAACCGTGAATCCCCTTTGCTTCGGGTAGATACAGTGATGTGTATCCTTTGCGAATGCTAGGTCTACATCTTCACTATAAAAGGGTTTAAATATAGGGCTAAAGCCTCCAAGGTTAATAAAGCGTTTAGTATTGAAAAGGGAAAACCCACCATTGGCAAATAGGTGGATTGATTTTTTACTTCGGAGCTCAGGATTATCTGTATATCTTATTCGCAACAGGCCCATATGGAAGAGACCTTGTGAAAGAGATGAATAGGCAGGGTTACCATTTTTCTCAACATAGCTCCCTGTGATTGCAAGCACATCGCTGTTTTCTGGTTTGATCAGTTCTTTCCAGAAAAAGGATAGTGCGTCTTTCTGGATTAAAACATCGCTGTTCAAAAACAGAACGGTCTCGTAGCAATTGGATCGAATGCCTGTCCAACAAGCTTCTCCAAATCCACCATTTTCTGCCCTTTTGATAATTTGAACCTTTGGGTGGTTGTCAAAGGCTTTTTCGAGCTCAGAAGTGCTTTGGTCCTGACTAGCATCATCCACAATATAAATTTCCCAATCCGCGTCAAAATTTTCCAAGGCTGTAATCGTTATGTTAATAGTGCGAACGATAAAAGATTCGCCATTGAAGTTTGGGATTATGATTCCGATGCCAGGCCTTAATCTAGGGGAATTAGAACTAGTCATAAAATTGTTTGTTGATTGTAAACGTTAAGCTCCACAATTATTTCTCGTGTGCGAAAACAGGCAGACTAGTAGCTTTCTCCTCGAAAAAAGGGAGAGCTTTGCGTAAGTCGAAAAAAACAGAAAAGCGAGATTACCCCTTCGGGGCACGAAGGTTAAGGAAAAATATCACGTCTTCACGGAGCCTGTGCTGAGCGAAGCCGAAGCATTCAGAATGACAATACAAGGCTATTTGTCATTCTGAGGAACAAGGTGACGAAGAATCCGGGGTTATGCAAAGGTCTCGAAAAAAGGGGAGCAAATGCTTGTCAAGCATTGAAAACGTGGTAACCGGTTGCTTGGTTAACCGTGTATGTTTTGCTCGCAATGTTAGCTGGGGTGATTCTGGTATTAAATAGAAAGCTACTTTAGCCACAAAATAGCATTTGCTTGCAGGGTAGCAGGATTCGATATGAGACTTATAAGGATTCAGGTTGGAACGCAACCATCTCTTTAAAAAAGAGGCTGTGGAAAGGATCTTTTCCACAGCCAATACACAAAACCTTGAGTTTATCTCTATTTATAACTGGCTAGTTGTAATTCTGTTTTTGCAGGTATTCCGGCAGAGCCCACTCCAGCTTGTCTAAATCTGGATTATAGTGAGCTAAAGCTCCGCAGAAGGAACAATACTCGATCCCAACTTCGTAGTCCAAGGTGACAGTGCTGGCCCTGTGTTCACAAAACTTCTTTTCTACTACTGGGGACTCGTCGTCCTTATCTTCAAACCATCCTTTAGAAATTGTTAAGTCTTCCATTACATCTCCTTGTTCTTGCGAGTTCAAAGATCACTGTCACTCTCAACCCTGATAGTGTCCCTTATGTTGAGGCACAATTCAAGCTTTAAAATTAATCTCTGGTAAATTTTTATAGACTCGTTTATTGATGCTTTTTTGTTGACAGGGGTGGTAGAAAATGGTCTTGCGGAGAGTGTTCGAAGGGCTGGTTTGTTAGACGGTTTGAAGGAAAATTTGGCTGACTTCTTCAAATTGAACCTCTGCTTGCCCAATAATTAGTTCCAAGCGCGAGTCTTCGGATAACTGAACCGCGCCCCAGGCACTTTTCATAAGAAATGTTTTTCCGATTCGTTATCAGAACCAAAAATAATCTTATGGCTGATGCTATCTACCAGATGAATGGTGGCGGCTTCAAGGGGGAAATTTTGAGCCGATGTTTGAGCCGATGAAGGAAAGTGATGATGGGCAACGGCTTCCTGTAGGCTTTTAGGGAGATGCCAGGCTCTGAGGAGAGCTCCGCCGACACCACCATGGCCAAAACCAAAGTATTTGGCTTCGGCTTTATGCCAGCGGTCGCCGCTTTTTTCAGCAAAGCCATATACAATTTTGATCGGGAATTTTTAGGCACATCACCAAACGGCCTGATGTCTGCTCCGGACTCCAGTCCTGTTTGATCAGGGAATTTACCAGCGACCAGGTGGAAGGGCTGATTCGAGGTTGAAATTTTTCATAGTGTCGCATCATCGCCTTTTCATGGGCTTGTTTTGGCCGGTAGCCACGGAGACCGTGATTACGTTTTAGTTCCCGGCTAATCGTTGATTTATGAACGATAAGTACTTTAGCTATCATTGTCTGGTTATGACCGGTTTTCAAGAGTGCTTCAATCTGGTATCGTTGTCCATGGGTAAGCTGTGCGTAACCGCTCATAGGTGCCCTCTTACTTTTGTCGGTGAGAAAACCACGATGTTACCGCAGTTTACCTTTCTACCGACACGAAGAGTTGCACTTACTTTGAGCACCCTGAAACTTCATGCCTCGTAGGGGTATGTCGAAGCGTCTCGATTCTTCGATTTTTCGACTTATGCAAAGCTCTCCTGTTTTGGGGGGGGTATTCTTCTCTCATGATTTTTGCGGTGGAGAATCAAGTGACTTATAATCATGTCATGTTCTTCACGGATCAAAATAAAGTATTGAGGATTTTTCTTTACCTCCTTTTATTTTTG
The DNA here is from genome assembly GCA_965249625.1 of Nitrospinales bacterium. GTDB lineage: Bacteria > Nitrospinota > Nitrospinia > Nitrospinales > VA-1 > LS-NOB. The sequence continues at coordinate 559,843 of OZ252246.1, forward strand.
ATCAGTCTTCTGGTTTTTGATTCTATAACCGTGGTGACAACGGTTTTTTTTGCGGTGGGAGCTCTGGATTATTTTTTGTTCAAGGCCCATCAGAAAGAGAGTCGTTGATTCATGGAGATTTTTTGATGAAAGTTTTGGGTCAGCTCCGCAAAATGAGCGTGGAAGTTCAGAATCCGATTGCTTATTTTTTAAGCCTGGATGAAAAGCCCTATCCCTTGAATCCACATATTGGCAAGACTGTGGATTTAAAATGGTCAGGCACCATAACCTGCATCGAATGCGGTCGGAAGACCCGTAAATCTTATGACCAGGGCTATTGTTTTGTCTGTTCCCGGGACCTTCCTGAAAATGCCATGTGTTCGGTTCGACCGGAACTTTGCCAACACGAAAAAGGCAATGAGGCTGATCGTGAGTTTTGGCGCACCTATTGCAATATCGATCACTTTGTTTATCTTTCATTGACCAGCGGAGTGAAGGTCGGCATCACCCGACACTACAATATTCCAGACCGCTGGATCGATCAGGGAGCTGTAAAAGGATTGATCATCGCCAAGGTTCCTGAAAGGGTTCTGTGCGGCCAGATTGAAGTGGCTCTGGCCAAAAATTTTGCCGACAAAACCAATTGGCGTAAAATGTTGAAAGGGGAGGTGGGAGAGGTTGACCTGCTGGCTTTTCGTGACGAGGCGCACCAGCTTTTTCCGCAAGCATTAAAAGGATATGCCGTGACGGATGGGCAAGTTGAAGAGTTGGCTTATCCGGTTGAATCGGTTCCTGAAAAAATCTCCAGCCATAATCTCGATAAAATCCCGGAATTCACGGATCGATTGACAGGCATCAAAGGCCAGTACCTGATTTTTGAACACAGGGTGATCAACATGCGAAAATATGCGGGTTACCATGTGGAGTTTGATTTTCCAGACCGCTAGGCGCAAGGCATGTGTGATGACCTCTTCATTGGTCTTCATACCCTTGTTATATCCTCCTCCGTAAAGTTTATGCCCCGCACCATAGGGGTGAAAGGATAAAGTTATTGATGGGGAGATCACACTCTCCCACGGGGGTGGGCTGAGGCACAAAAAAAGCCGCGCTAAAAAAGCGCGGCTTTTCATTAAATTTATAAGTGTGATAAGTCAGGCTGTCTGAGTGACAACTTTTCCGATAAATGCAGAGGCTTCCTTTTCTCCCTGATCCGGATTGGGGATCAACCGAGCCACTTTAATGTCTTTGGCGAGGCCGAGTTTTTCCAGTACACAAAGAGCCCACCAGGTCATATCAATTTCCCAGGGCCGCAAACCATGCCGGGCAGATTTTGGAAATGCGTGGTGATTATTGTGCCAGCCTTCCCCCCAAGCCAAAAGCCCGACCCACCAGCAATTGGTGGAAAGATCGTCTTTGAGCGGAAAGGTCATATAGCCAAAATAATGTGCTGCGCTGTTCACCAGCCAGGTGGAATGGTAGGTCACCACTAACCGGACGAAGACTCCCCAAATAACCCAAGGCAAACCGCCGATGGCGAGCAACATAAAGCCGAAGGCAAATTGAACTAAAATAAAATAGTTGTCGAGAAATTTGTAAAACTTGTCTTCACAAAAATCCTTTGTGTAGTCTCGAAGCACCTGTTCGTCATCAAACTTGGAATGGGCATGAAACATCCAGTTAAGATGTGCCCACCAGAAACCTTTTTTGGCGCTGTGCGGGTCTTCCGGCGTGTCTGGACCGGCATGGTGCATGCGGTGTTGCCCGACCCACTTGATGGGGCCGTTCTGGCAGGCCAGTGTCCCAAACAAAACGAGAATGTTTGCCACCCACTTGGGCGCGGTAAAACCCCGATGCGTGAGAAAGCGATGGTAACCCAGGCAGATGCCCAGTGAAGCGGTGACCCAGTATAGAAAAAACATCACTGCTACCGCGCTCCAGGAAAACGCAAATGGAAAAAAAGCGAGCAACGCCATGCCATGTACAACGGCGAGCACGGTCGTGGCGATCGGATTAAATTTGAGTTGGTGTTTCTCAGCAGAATCACTGGTCATGGAAAGGCTCCCCATTTAAAGGTTCTTACACAGCTTCATGATATCTTGACCCGGCAAAACGCTTTGTAAAAGTTATGTAATATCCTACCAGGCGTGGCCAGCTGGTCATATCTCCATTGGGCCCCGAGTACCATCGTCAGCGGTAAAAAGATATTGCTCGTTACCTGCGAAGGTACTCCGTATAATAAGCTTTCAATTTAGGTCTGGAGCTTGGTAAAGTGGTAGAAACCAGAGGGTTGTGGGAAATGCAGGGTTATCGGAACTGGAAGGTGAGTGGCAATGGGTAAATTACGGGCTTTGTTCCATCCCATTATGGTCTTTATCGGGGTTCAGATTGCCTGGATCGTGCTCATGGCGGTCTGGATCAACTGGTACCTGGAAAATAACCTGGCGATCAAGGAATTTGCCCAGGAAATCCGCCCGGATTTGTTCACTGCCGAAATTCAGTGGCTGATTTTGTTTGAAGGCTGTTTCCTGATGCTCCTGATTCTCGCCGGAGTCTACGTGATTTTTGTTTACTGGAACAAACAGAACCGTTTGAACCAGATGCAAAGCAATTTTGTCGCCAGTGTTTCGCATGAGCTGAAATCTCCGCTCGCTTCCATTCAACTCTATCTCGAGACTCTGAAGTACCAGGATGTCTTGAAGGAGGAAGAAAAAGATTTTGTCGAAACCATGTTGTCGGACACTCAACGCCTTTCCGGCTTGATCGATAACATCTTGCAATCGAGCAAGGCCGATCCCAAGAGCATGGCCTTGCAGTTTCAGCCTGTGAACTTGGGTGAGTTCCTTGAAGAAGTGGTTCAGGGTCACAAACGCCAGTTGGAGGAAAAAAATTGTCTGGTAGATTTGAAACTGGAAGCTTTTCCCACGCTGAGCCTGGACCAAAAAGCCCTGCGTATGGTTTTCAATAACCTTATCGGCAATGCGATCCGGTACTCTCCTGTGGGTTGTCCGCTGAATATCCATCTCCACAGAACCGGCAAATACTGGGAAGTGGATTTTGCGGATCAGGGATTCGGTTTTGACAAAAAAGACATGAAAAAGATTTTCAGAAAATTTTATCGGGTGCAGAATACAGACACGCAGAATATTGAAGGGGCCGGGTTGGGTCTGTTCATTTCCAGTGAAATTGTTAAAAACCATAAAGGCCGGTTGAGAGTTTACAGTCCGGGCAGGGGGAAAGGTTCAATATTTTCCGTTCTACTTCCAGCCAGCCGTGAAGTTGAGGCTTGAAACAGGTCTTTTAATCAGATGAAAAATGAACAATAGCGGAAAAAAAATCCTAGTTGTCGAAGATGAAGCTCATCTTGCCAAGGGACTACAGTTCAATCTGGAGCGAGAGGGTTATCGGGTCACTCTCGTCGATAACGGTCAGTCAGCGGCGGAGGTTCTGGAGAAAGAGGATTTTGATCTGATGATCCTCGATATTATGCTCCCGAAGTTGAGTGGGCTGGAAGTGGCCAGGCGGATTCGTAGTACTGACATGCGCTTCCCGATTTTGATGCTGTCTGCCAAGTCCGCCGATGAAGACCTGGAACTGGGGCTCGCCGCCGGGGCCGATGATTATCTGGCTAAGCCGTTCCACCTGCCGGAACTCCTGCTCAGGATCAAAGGAATCTTGCGCCGCTGGGAATGGTACAAGGAACCGGTGCACGATCAGAAGATTTTTCAGTTTGGCGACAGTTGGATCAACTTTGCCAGCGGCAAAGCCAAAGGGTGTTCCGGGGAATTCTACCTGACAGCGAAAGAAGCGTTGCTAATGAAACTGCTGGTGTCGCAAAAAGGAAATATCGTGACCCGTGAGGAATTGCTGGAAAAAGTCTGGGGCTATGACCCGCAGACCGAAACCCGCACGGTGGATAATTTTGTGGCCCGCCTGCGCAAATATTTTGAGAAGAAACCCCAGTCCCCCAAACACATCATCACCCACCGCGAAAAAGGCTACGAGTTTAAGTCTGACCCAAAGAAATAAAAAGTTTTAGATTAATTTTTCTTTTAAGCCCTGTTCAAACCTTCCTAAGTTTTGTTTGATCCCCTCACTTGAAACATCATGAATATAAGGGCAGGTGCCGAGAATCGGCGCATCTGAAAATTTTTCAATCAGAGAACCCTGCTCGGCTTCAATCACATCCAACGTACCTTCTTCCGCTGGATTGAGGATGACACCCTCGACTTTCAGTCCATGCTGTCGGGCGGCGTTGATGGTCAAAAGGGTATGATTCAAAGTGCCTGTCTGAATGCGGCTGACAATGATGAGGGGAAGGTTCATTTGCAAAGCCAGATCGGCCACATGATAACGCTGGGTGATCGGGACCATGAGGCCGCCGATCCCCTCCACCAGCATCATAGAGTGTTTGGACTGAAGTGCGCGAAACTTCTCCAGTATTTTTTTCGGGTCGATCTCTTTTCCTTCAATTCTGGCGGCCTGATAGGGAGAGGCCGGGATTTTTAACCGGTAGGGGCAGATATCTTCCAGCGCGTCCGGGGTTCCTGAAACTTCCATCAGAAACTTGGCATCGGAATTGGCAGAAGAACTGCATTCGGGGTCCACGCCAGTTTCAATAGGCTTCATCACCCCGACATCTTCCCCCCGGTTTTTGAACAGGGCGGTCAGACAGGCGGTGACCACAGTCTTGCCCACACCAGTATCGGTTCCTGTAATGAAATAGCCTTTCATGTTTGCTCCCGGAGTTTATTCTCAACCTGTAAATCTGATATAATTAATAACGGCTTCCCGGTGAGGAGGCAAGCTATTAATGACTTTGCTTGGGATTGATGATGGGATCAAAAAAGCTTGAAGTTATCTGCCCCTGTTGTGAAACCAAACTGCAGGTGGACAAAAAAACCGGTGACGTGATCTGGGAAGAAAGAAAGCCCAAGCCGGAGGTCTCCCTCACCGATATGGTGAAAGGGCTGGAAAGCCAAAAAAAAGAGCAGCAGAACATGTTTAAGAAAAACAGTGAGAACCAGAAGGAACGGGGTCGGGTTCTCGATGAAATTTTTAAAGAATCGCAAAAGCATGTCGATAAATCCGGCGAAAGACCTCTGCGTGATTTCGATCTGGATTAGTTCAGCATGACAACGAAAACCCGTCATCGCGAGCTCCTGGAAGGAGCGCGGCGATCCAGGTTTCTTGGGCCATAAAAAATCCAACCCTCCCTCAATCCCTCCCTATGAGAGACCTTTGCATAACCCCGGATTACCCCTTCGGGGCACGAAGTTTAAGGAAAAATATCACGTCTTCGTCACCTTGTTCCTCAGAATGACAAATAGCCTTGTATTGTCATTCTGAATGCTTCGGCTTCGCTCAGCACAGGCTCCGTGAAGACGTGATGTTTAACTCAAGCCCTCGTGCCCCGAAGGGGTAATCTCGCTTTTCTGTTTTTTTCGACTTATGCAAAGCTCTCTCCCTATGAAGGGAGAGAGCTTTGCATAACCCTAGATTCTTCGTCGCTAACGCTCCTCCAGAATGACAAACCTGCGTTTCTTGTCATTCTGAACGGAGTGAAGAATCTCGCCTTTACGCTTTTTCGACTTATGCAAAGGTCTCATGAAGGGAGGGAAGATATAAATTTTTCAGAGGCCCGTGAGCAAAGCGAGCGTTGGCCTCCCATTGCCCCCGGCAGCTCGCCGGTTAGAGGGTAATTCGCATTCCATCCAGAGCCAGTTCCACTCCTTCCGGCAGATCCCGGGATACTTTTTCGTGATCAAATTGGTGATTGATGTGGGTCAGGATGGTTCTTTCCGGTTTAAGGTCTTTGACGGCTTCCAGAGCCTGGCTGAGGTTGAAATGGGTCGGGTGCGGTTTGAATCCGAGAGCATTCAGGATCAGAATCTTCAATCCTTTTAACTTTTCCCGTGTGCTGTCCGGGATGCCGCTACAGTCAGTGATGTAGGCGCAGTCCTTAAAGCGGAACCCATTGATGATCAGCTTGCCGTGCTGAATGTCGAGAGGAGTGACGGGGATGTCGCCGAAGCTATAGGTTTTATCTTCCAACTGTGTTGGAATCAATTGCGGAATACCACCCCCGATTTGCTCGGCCTCTCCAAAAATATAGCTGAAATTTTTATTCAGGTGGTGCAACGTTTGTGCGTTGCCATAAACGGGCAATGCAGTTTTGTTGAAGAAGTTAAAACTGCGCAGTTCATCAATTCCGTGAACATGGTCGGCATGATGATGGGTGTAAATAACAGTATTGATTTCCCGGATTCCGTAGAGCAGGCATTGTTGCCTGAGATCGGTAGTGGTATCGACTAGAATGGTATGGTCGTTTTGCCGCACCAGAATCGACGAGCGCAAGCGCTTGTTCCTCGGATCTTTTGACAGGCAGACCTCGCAGTCGCAACACAGGGAAGGAACCCCCGTCGAGGTCCCGGTTCCTAAAAAAAGTATTTCCATAAAAATATTCCATCCGCCCACTAACCGTGGCCAGCGCGACGCTGGCGACTAGGCGTGGGGCTAATGAGCAATGTCTTTATTATCGAGCAAGCGTTGCCTTGGCACAACGGGCCATTGCACACTGGGTCCAGCGTCACACTGGCCACGCCTGGTGGGCTTAAAGTATTGTAAGTAGGGTGTTCCGGTGTGTCAAGGCAGAGAGGGGGATGAGTGGGATTAAAACCACCCTACAGGCTCGACAAAAGTTGTTGATGGCAATTGAATGACCTGTGAAAATTGTGATAGAGTAACCCTTCCATTAAACACTGATTCTATTTAGAGGAGTTATATATGTCAGCATTAGTTGCTAAACCTGCCCCGGCTTTCACTGCTCAGGCTGTGATGCCTGATGGCAGTTTTAAGGAAATCAAACTTTCCGACTATAAGGGAAAATATGTCATTCTGTTTTTCTATCCGTTGGACTTCACCTTTGTTTGCCCGACCGAGATCATCGCTTTCAGCACCAGTATGGATGAGTTCAAGAAGCGCAATACCGAAGTGCTGGGGGTTTCCATCGACAGCCATTTCTCGCATCTGGCCTGGAGAAATACTGATCGTAAAAAGGGCGGACTCGGTGATATTGCCTATCCACTCGTTGCCGATGTGAACAAGAAAATCACCTACGATTACGGGGTCATGCATGAGGCGGGGATCGCATTCCGTGGACTGTTCCTGATTGATAAGGAAGGTGTGGTCCAGCATCAGCTCATCAACAACCTGCCTTTGGGAAGAAATATCGACGAAGCTTTGAGGATGGTCGATGCTTTGCAGTTCCACGAGAACAATGGCGAAGTGTGCCCGGCGAACTGGAAAGAAGGCGATGATGGTATGAAGCCGGATCCTAAAGGATCGCAAGATTATTTTGGCAAACATAACTAAACACTAGCCGCTGGGCAACGCCCGGAGAAAGTCGTAAAATTTAAGGGCGTTTCCGGTAGGAAACGCCTTTTTTCCGAAACATACCTGAAACTAATTGGACTCACCCTTTATGATCGTGCTTTGTAATGATGATGGATTTAACGCCGATGGCTTGAGAACTCTGTACCGGGAACTCAGTCAGGAGGATGATGTGATCATTGTTGCTCCAGAAACGGAGCAAAGCGCCATGGGCCACGCCATTACCCTGACCCAGCCGCTCAAGGTGCGGAAGGTGGAGGAGGAAGGTCGGCTCATCGGTTATGCCGTCAATGGAACCCCGGCGGACTGCGTCAAGCTGGCCATCGTCGTGTTGCTGGATGAACCGCCTCGGATGGTGGTTTCGGGGATCAATCTGGGCGGGAATCTCGGCATTTGTGCGCTTTATTCCGGAACCGTTTCTGCCGCGACCGAAGCGATGATTATGGGGGTCCCCAGTATCGCGGTTTCTTTGGACACCTATGAGAAGCCGGATTTTAATCACGCTGCAAAGTTCACCCGGAAGCTGATCAAAAAAGTCTTGGAAAAAGGATTGCCTGAAGGCGTTGTCCTGAACGTCAATATTCCACCTGTCCCTGAAGATGAAATTGCCGGGGTGGCCATCACCCGTCAAGGCAAGTCACGGGTGGTTGAATCGTTTGATAAACGGGTGGACCCGAGAAACAATACTTATTACTGGATGGCGGGTGAGATGCGGTTCGATGAAGTCGAAGAGGGGGCCGACTGCGTGATGGTGGGCAAAAACTATATTTCGGTGACACCGATCCATTTTGACCTCACCCATCACCCATCTATTGATGTGATCAAAGACTGGAATCTCGAGTAGGTTGCTGAAAAACTCCCAAAGTCGTCATCTTTGAGGAGCCGAAAGCGACGAAGGATCTCGAAGTTCCTAATAAAACAATGGGCGCGATTCTTCACTTCGTTCAGAATGATATGTGCATTGAGTTTGTCAGCAATTTACCAACTAATCTGGAAGAAACAAAAAAACGGGGTGGGCATAAAGCCCAGCCCATCCCGTTTTATTTAAGCGGTTGAATCAGGTCGTAGGAACTGCTTCGCGCAGGGCTTCCTTACGGCTGAGTTTGACCTTGCCTTGTTGGTCCACATCAATGACCTTGACTCTGATTTCGTCACCTTCCTGAATTTCGTCACTGACATTTTTGATGCGGCGGTCGCAAATTTGCGAGATATGTACCAGCCCATCGGTGCCGGGGAAGATTTCCACGAAGGCTCCGAAGTCGACGATCTTTTTGACCTTGCCGAGATAGATTTTTCCGACCTCGACTTCCTGAACCAGGTTTTCCACATACTTGATGGCCTTCCTGGCGGCTTCCTCATCGGCGGAGGCTATTGAAACCACCCCATCATCGTTGATGTCGATGGTGACGCCGGTTTTATCAATGATATCGCGGATGACTTTGCCGCCCGGTCCAATAACATCGCGAATTTTATCTTTCGGAACCGTAATCTGGACGATTCTTGGAGCGTATTTGGACAGTTCATCTCTCGGGCTTTGCAGAGCTTTATCCATTTCACCGAGGATATGCATTCTCCCTGCTTTTGCTTGCTCAAGGGCTTTGCCCATGAGATCACGGTCCAGGCCTGCAATTTTGATATCCATTTGCAGGGCGGTGATGCCGTTGCTGGTTCCCGCCACTTTAAAGTCCATATCACCGAGATGATCTTCGGAGCCGAGAATATCGGAAAGAATCGCCACCCGGTCGCCGTCCTTAATCAATCCCATAGCGATGCCCGCAACAGGGGCTTTGATGGGAACACCTGCATCCATCATTGAGAGCGAACCGCCGCACACTGAAGCCATGGAGGAGGAACCGTTGGATTCCAGAATCTCGGAAACTATCCGGATGGTGTAAGGGAATTTTTCCCTGCTCGGCAGGATGGGTATGAGGGATCGTTCGGCGAGCATGCCGTGGCCTATCTCGCGCCGTCCGGGGCCGCCAATAAATTTGACCTCACCGGTACAGAATGCCGGGAAATTGTAGTGCAGGAGAAAAGACTTGGTGCCCTTAAACTCCAAACTGTCCAGCCGTTGTTCATCTACCGAAGTCCCCATGGTGGCGGTGACAAGAGCTTGGGTTTCGCCACGGGTGAAAACAGCGGAACCATGCACCCGCGGCAAATAGCCGACCATGATGCTGATAGGGCGGACATCGGCCAGGCCTCTACCATCTACCCGATACTGTTTGTCGAGAACAAGGTTGCGCACAACGTCTTTTTCCAGATCATGGAAAATATCTTTAACCTCACCTTTTCTCTCTTCCTGTTCTTCAGGGTTTAATGCTTCGGTGAGGTCGCCTTTGATTTTCTTGATGGCATCGCTGCGCTCATGTTTTCCAGCGATTTGCATCGCATCATTCAGACTAGACGCAACCTGTGCGTGAATTTTGCTTTTCAGTGCTTCATCCACTTTTGGCGCTTCTACCACAAGTTTTTCCTTGCCGAGCAGTTCGCGGAGCTTGATCTGAATTTCGATCACTTTTTTAATTCTTTCGTGACCGAACTCAAGAGCCGCCATCATATCTTCTTCGCTCACTTCGTTGGCGCCGGCTTCAACCATTACGATTCCGTCAGCGGTTCCCGCCATGATCAGGTTCAGGTCACTGTTCGCCGTGTCGTCGTAAGTGGGATTGAAAATCAGCTTGCCATCCACCCGGGAAATGCGAGCCCCGGCAACAGGGGTTTCAAACGGAATGTCAGAGATCATCAACGCGGCGGAAGCACCGGTAATGGCATTGACATCCGGGGGATTGACCTGGTCATGCGAGACAACCAGTCCGACAACCTGAGTTTCGTTTTTGAATGCTTTCGGGAACAACGGCCTGATAGGCCTGTCGATCAACCGGCAGATTAGGGTTTCGATGTCTCCGGGGCGGGCTTCCCGCTTAAAAAAACTGCCGGGGATTTTCCCGGCGGCATAGGTTTTTTCCCGATAGTCTACAGTCAGGGGAAAGAAATCGATTCCTTCCCGAGGCTCTTTAGCCATGGTGGCGGTCACCAGCACCATGGTGTCACCTTGCCGGACAACGACTGCGCCGCCGGCTTGCCGGGCTAGATCGCCGGCTTCCAATGAAATTACTTTTCCATCTATGTCTACTTCAACTTTTTCCATTAATATATCTCCAGTATCTTTTTGTCCTGAGAATTCAGGGTTAGGTTGGGCGCGATTATCTGCGTATGCCGAGCTTTGAAATGATGCTCTGGTAACGGCTAATATCTTCTTTTTTGAGGTGATCCAATAATTTTCGTCTCTGGCTCACCAGCTTGAGTAGTCCGCGCCGGGAATGGTGGTCTTTGGAATGCGTCTTGAAATGTTCCGTCAAATAGGTAACGCGCTTTGTCAGTAGTGCGATTTGCACTTCTGAAGACCCCGTGTCTTTTTCATGAAGCTTGTAATTGGTAATAACCGTAGTTTTTTGTTCTGCACTCATTGTCATGATTTTTTCTCCAACTCGTTAAACGCGGGAAAACGATTGGAAAATGTTTTCGTAGAGACACACCATAACTTTATGCGGTGTCCCTGCGAAAACATTCCAACCTTCCTCCGTCAAATTCCAAATGTTTGGTACTAAATTAAAACACGTTTTAATTTAAACGCGATATCTTCTGGTGCCAGCCGGCTAAATCGATCCTGATCGACAAGGGGCTCAACGATAGCAAGCACCTTGTCACTGCCGTTGCAAACACGTAACACCATCCCTGGTTTGAATTCTCCTGGATAAGCTTTCAGGGAAAATTTGGGCAGGGCATTGCCATTGGCAATAGGCTCTATGAAATCATCACTGACACGGACCTCAGGAAGAAATTCCAAAGCTCTCTCCACAGGGAAAAGCACTCCGGCCAGATTCCCGTTATTGTTTGCGGTTTCCAATGCCTCGGGAGTGATTGAACAGTTCCGGGCAAACACTCCCACCCGCTTCCGGATCAACCCAGACATATGCGCACCGCAACCCAAACTTTGCCCAATATCGTGGCACAGGGTGCGGATGTAAGTTCCTGCAGAACAATGCACTTCAAATTCTACCCGATTTCCATCCATATTAACAATATCAATGGAATAAAAATGGACTGAGACGGGCTTCCTCTTGATAGTAATACCATTTCTAGCTAATTTGTAAAGAGGAATTCCCTTGCTTTTTTTTGCCGAGTACATGGGAGGAACCTGTTTTTGCTCCCCTTGAAAGCTCATGAGGAGGTTCCGGACCTGGGCCTCGGTGACCTTGGAGGGGTCTCCCTCAAAAAGAGTCTTGCCGGTAGAGTCTTGAGTGTCCGTGGTCGCTCCCAGGGTCATAGTGCATTGATAATGCTTGGATAAAGGGCTCAGGAACTGAATAATCCGGGTCGATTGGTTCAGGCAGATTGGCAAAATACCCTCCGCCATGGGGTCCAGGGTGCCTATATGTCCCGCTTTTTTTACACCCAGGATCCTCTTTACCGCATGAACCATGGAAAACGAAGTGGGGCCAGACGGTTTATAGAGGTTGACCACCTGATTCAGAGTGCAGTCCATTGAGTATCCTTGATATCTTTTCAACATGATCGGCATTATCATCCCGCCGAAATTCCAGTTCAGGAAGATACCTTAAATAAAGGTTCTTGCCCAACACATTACGGATGAAGCCTTTAGCATTTATCAGTCCATCCAGGGTATCCGTTTTTTCTTGTTCAGAGCCCATCACGCTGACAAATATTTTAGCGTGTTTGAGATTGTCAGAAACTTCCACCTTGGTGATGGTGGTAAAGCCTATCCGGGGATCTTTCAATCCACTCTGGACCAGCTTTGATATTTCTTCAAGAAGTAGTTCCTGAATTCTCTGAGAACGCTTGAACCGCATGAAAACACCTGCTGTTTTAAAAGTTTCCGGGGCCAAGATGCATAGTTTCTGTTTTACAATCGGTGATCTCGGCCAGATTCATTCGGTCTATGGCATCGACGACCTTGGTCAACAACCCATCCATGTATGGGCGGTTAGACCCCACAGCAGCGATTCCGATGTGGAGACTTTGCCAAATGTCCTGATCCCCAACTTCCGCGACCGACACATTAAAGTTATTTTTGAGCTGGTCTTTAATGGATCTGACTACCTGGCGCTTACCCTTTAAAGATCGGTTTCCGTGCAAATAAAACTTGATGGAGCAACAACCGATAACCATTTTTTTTTGCGGAAAACCGCATATCAGCTTGTGATCTCTTCCAGCACAAACGGCTCGACCACATCGCCCTGTTTCACATCCTGAAACTTTTCGATAGATAGACCGCAATCATAACCTGCGGCGACTTCTTTTACATCGTCCTTAAACCTTCTGATGGATGCGATCTTGCCCTGGTAGATCACCACATTGTCCCGGATCAGTCGGGCTTCTATGTTGCGCTCTACTTTTCCTGACAGCACATGGCATCCGGCAATGGTGCCGACTTTGGGAATGGTGAACACCTCGCGGATTTCGGCCTTGCCGATAATTCGTTCTTTGTATTTTGGTGCCAGCATTCCTTCCAAGGCCAGTTTCATATCATTGATGGCATCGTAAATAATGCTGTAGAGGCGAATATCTACCTGATCCCGGGTGGCCAGCCTGGTGGCCTGGTCTGTGGGGCGCACGTTGAATCCGATAATGATTGCGTTGGACGCGCTAGCCAGAAGAACATCCGACTCGGTGATGCCACCGACGGCATCATGAATGCATTTGATGCGGACCTCTTTGTCGCCCAGATTGCCGAAGGCCTCCTGGACCGCATGAATCGAGCCCTGGACGTCTGCCTTGATAATCAGATTAAGTTCTTTAATTTGACCTTCAACTATCTGCTGGTGCAGGTCGTCCATGGTGATGCGTGTGGATTTAGCCAGTTGGATTTCCCGCTGTTCCTGTAGTCTCAGGTTGCTGAGTTGCCGGGCCTTTTTTTCATCCCGAACCACCATGAAGTGGTCGCCGGGTTGCGGAACATCCGGCAAACCCACGACCTCTACAGGAGTGGAAGGAACGGCTTTTTTAATTTTTTTGCCATTGTCATCAATCAACGCCCGGACCTTGCCGAAATAGCAACCGACGATGAAAGGTTCCCCGACTTTCAAGGTGCCGCTTTCAACAACCAGGGTGGCGATGGGTCCGCGTCCTTTATCCAGTTTGGACTCGATCACCACTCCTCTACCGCGGAGTGTCGGGTTGGCTTTTAGTTCCATGACTTCCGCCTGCAGGAGCAAATTTTCAAGCAGGTGATCAATTCCCGTTCCGTTTAAGGCCGAGACTTCGACGTAGATTGTTTGTCCACCCCAGTCCTCAGGTAGAAGGCCCAGGTCGGCCAATTGTTTTTTGACCTCTTCGGGCTTCGCATCCGGTTTGTCAATTTTGTTGATGGCCACAAGAATTGGAACTCCCGCCGCCTCGGCATGGTGAATTGCTTCTTTGGTTTGCGGTTTGATTCCGTCATCAGCGGCCACAACCAGAACGACAATGTCTGTCACCTGTGCACCCCTGGCTCTCATGGCTGTGAAGGCTTCGTGTCCCGGTGTGTCGAGGAAAGTGATGGGCGATCCCTTGATGCGAGCCTGATAGGCGCCAATATGCTGGGTGATTCCACCAGCTTCCAGTTTGGTCACATCGGTCTTACGGATGGCATCAAGAAGGGAGGTCTTGCCGTGATCGACATGCCCCATGATGGTTACAATCGGAGCTCGGGCGACATGGTCTTCGCTGTTGTCCTCTTCTTCTTCCGAGAAATCCAGTTCAGATTTTTCAATATGGAGTTCAACCTCGAACCCGAGTTTATCGGCCACCTTGCTGGCAAGATCAAAGTTCAGAGTCTGATTGATATTGGCCAGGATTCCGAAAATCATTAATTCCTTAATGATATCATTCGGGGTGCGTTTCATTTTTTCTGCCAGTTCGCGCACTGGTATGTTCTCGCCAATTTGAACGACCTCGAAACCTTCCTCTGGGACAACAGGTTCTGGAGCCGGTTTAGGAGCAACGGGGGGTGCGGTTACTTCAGCGGGTTTTTCTTTTGCCGCTGGGGCTGGTTTTTTCTCGACGGGTTTTGGTTTGTCTTCTTTTTTGACAATTTTTAGGCCGAGTTTTTTCCCTGCTTTATTTCCCTGTATTTCCCTGGTTTTTTCCGCAGGTTTAGCCCTTGCTGTGGTTTTGGCTGTGGTTTTAGTCTTTGGGGTTTTTTCGTCCTTGTCGTCTGATTTCTTCGTGGCCTTTTTTGCGGCGGTAGATTTGGCTTGGGTTTTTGCGGTTGTAACTTTTACCTTGGAGGGAACCTTGATTTTAATTTTTGCCTTGGCTTTTTTCGCCACCTTTTTGGTTATGGCGGGTTCAGGCGCAAAGAGATCACGGATGTATTGCGTAGCTTCTTCATCAATGGAACTCATATGATTTTTTACAGCTACGCTATGCTTTTGCAGGGCCTCAATGATCTGATCATTCTGGATATTGAGTTCCAAGGCCAGCTTGTTGATGCGAATCTTAGCCAAATTTCCTCCTGTTGGGCAACACTACATTTTCTTAAAACCCGGAGTCGATAAACGGCTCAGGGGTTTGGGCAAAGTTTTTCCATCTTGAAAGAAGGAGATGGATTTGATTTGAGCTTTAAACATTTTCAAGATTCTCCATGCGTTGCTTGACCTGTGCCAGAATGGCTTTGCCCATCCCCTCATCAATACCTTCCATGGCTATTAACTCCTCCAGCGGAGTGATAGAAAGCTCGGCTATTGTTTCAAATCCGTTATTGGCCAAGATTTGAAGAACCTCAGGGATCAGCCCTGTTAATTCCTGTATGAGGATTTCTTCCTCCTCCTCTACTTCTACGGAGGCCTCTTCTCCCTGACCTTCACTTTCAGCTACAGAACTTTCTTCTTCCTGAACCGGTGCGGAGGTTTCTGTAGCTGCTGGTTCTTCAACCCCAAGGGCTTTCTTTTTGGCTGCTTTCTGCTCCAGTTTTAACTGCTTCATATGTTCTTCAGATAGCTGGAACAGGGCTTCGGCTTTCTTGGGGCCAATGCCTGGCGACTGGGTCAAGCCTTTCACTCCCCTCTTCAGCACCTCTTCGTAGGTAACAAGGTCACCATTGAAGAGGATGGTCATCACCTTTTCACCCAGACCTTTGGCGTTTTTCACGTCATCGAGAAAGTCCACCGTGGAGACCTCGGAGGGAGCCAAAAAGGCGTGCTCCACACCCATGTCTATAGTTTCGGAAGGGCCTTTTATATCCACTTTCCAGCGGACCAGTTTAGCCGCCAGCCGCACGTTCTGGCCTTTTTTTCCTATAGCCAGCGACATCTGGTTTTCGGCTACGATGATCGTCATTTGTTTTTCATCGGGGTTCATGATGATTCTTGAAACCCTGGCCGGACTCAACGCGTTTTTGATATAGGTTTCCGGGTCTTCAGAGAATTCAACGATATCTATTTTTTCGCCACGCAGTTCCTGCACAATAGATTGAACTCTCATTCCGCGCATGCCGACACAAGCACCCACCGCGTCGATTTCCCGGTCGTTGGTTCTCACCGAAATTTTGGTGCGACCGTTGGGCTCGCGAACCACTCCCATGATTTCAACCATCCCTTCGCTGATTTCGGGAACCTCCATCTCGAACAAGCTCTTGATCAATCCGATATGGGTGCGGGAAAGAATGACCAAAGCGTTCTTAGGCGTTTTCCGGACATCCAGGACATATGCTCGTATCCGTTCTCCACGATTGAAACTTTCCCGGAAAACCTGTTCCCGTCGAGGCAGAATGCCTTCGGCTTTTCCTAGGTCAACGATAAGGTCTCCATGTTCCATTCTTTGAACCATGCCGTTGATCAACTCACCCTTTTTTTCGATGTATTCAGCGTAGATCAGGTCAATTTCCGCTTCGCGTACTTTTTGTACGATCACCTGCTTGGCGAGTTGGGCGGCAATTCGCCCGTAATCTTCCGGAACCTGCTGGACCAGAACCTGTTCGCCGACATGGACATCGTCGGCAAGTGCCGAAGCGTCCTTCAGGCTGATTTGTTCATCCGGTAGATCAACTTCTTCAACCACTGTTTTTTCCAGGTAAACTTCAACTTCCCCAGTGGCTTCGTTGAATTCAGTTTGCAGCTCCTTGACCGCCGGGTACCTTTTTCGTGCGGCAACCTCGACCGCAGCCTTCAATGCATCGATCAGGATGTCTTTATCGATACCTTTATCGCGACTGAGTTGCTCCAGAATACTGAGTGTTTCCATGCTCATGTGCTTGACCTAAATTTCAATGACTAAACTTGCTTTGCCAACCTGGCGCAACGGAATTTCAAAAAGCTTTCCGTCTACTTCCATAAATATGGTTTGGTCCTTAAAATCTGTAAGGATACCGGTAAATTTTCTTCTGCTGTCAATTGGGGAAAGGCTGTGCAGGCGGATTCGCCTTCCCTTGAATTTTAAAAAATCTTTTTCCCGTTTCAGAACCCGATCCAGTCCAGGGGATGAGACTTCCAGGCTATAGGGGGTGGTGATGGTTTCCTCGACTTCAATGAGATCGCCGGCCAGGTGGCTGATTTTCTGGCAGTCCGCAACCGTGATTCCCTTCTCCTTGTCGATAAATATCCTTAGAACCCAGCTCTTGCCCTCTTTTTTGTATTCAACATCTACCAGCTCCAATCCCTCTGCTATAAGGACCGGTTCGATTAAATCCATAACCGCTTGCGAAACGGGGACTTTTGCCATTTAAACCTCTGCCGCCGAGTGTGGATCCTGTGACTTTTGCCTTCTATTGAAACAGGTGAACCCAGGCCGCTAAAATGGCCTAAAAAAAATAAAAAAAAGCGGGCTCAAAGCCCGCGATGCAGGACCCTAGATGTCATGAGGATTGTACAAGAACTTAATGTCTGATTTCAAGGGGAAACTGGGGAGCTCGGGGGCCGACCGGTTTTTTTATAAGTCTTTTAAAATATTAGGGATATCCTCAATGACCTGGGGGTAGGGGCGAAGATCAGACTCATTGGTCTTGCGGATTTTGATCTCGACTTGTCCGGCAGAAAGGTTTTTGGGCCCCACAATGATTTGCAGGGGAATTCCCATCAGGTCAGCATCCTTCAATTTGACCCCCAGCCGACCTGATCGGTTATCGAGCAGGGTTTCCAGTCCGGTTTCCTGGAGCCGGTTATAAATAGTGTCGCAGGTTGTTTTTAATTCATCATTGGAATAGTTAACCGGGATGATAATGACTTGAAAAGGGGCCAGGTTCCGAGGCCAGACAATTCCTCTGTCATCATGATTTTGTTCAATGGCGGCGGCGGCGGTGCGCCCGACTCCGATTCCATAACAGCCCATGACCATTGCATTTTCCTTGCCTTGCTGGTCCAGATAAACCGCTTTCATTGCCGAGGAATATTTGGTGCCAAGAATGAAAATGTGTCCGACTTCGATTCCGCGTTTGACCTGGTATTTTCCGTCCTCGCAATGCGGGCAGGGATCGTTGGCCTTGACAGTTCTGAGATCGCCGAATTGTTCGATTTTCAAGTCCCGTTTGACTTGAACGCCGGTAAAGTGTACGGAGGGTTTGTTGGCGCCGGTAACAAAATCATGCATGGAGGAAATTTCGCAGTCCGCATAAACTGGGAGGTTGAGTCCCACGGGTCCGACATATCCGCAATGCAGTTCGGGATGTTTGGAGATGGCTTCCTCTCCTGCCAGTTGCAACCATTCGCAACCGATCAGGTTTTTCATTTTAACGGGACTAATTTCATGGTCACCGCGAACCAGTCCTGCTACCAGTCCGTTCTCATTTTCAAGAAGAATGGTTTTTACGATTTGCCGAGCAGGCAGGTTGAGAAGCCCCGCTACATCCTCCACTGATTTTTTTCCGGGCGTCTCCACTTCTTTTAGTTCCTGTGGTGCGGCAGGAGGTGTGGAGGGGGAAGGTGGTTTCGATTTCGCAAGCTCCATGTTCGAGGCCTGACCGCACGACTCGCAAAAACCTATTTCATCTTCTCCTGAATCGGCGAGCACCACGAACTCATGCGAAAAGCTGCCCCCGATAGTTCCCGAGTCGGCTTGAACCTGCTTGAAGTCCAAGCCGCACCTGTTGAAAATGTTGGTGTAGGCCTGCGCCATCTGGTTGTAAGTGTGTTGGGTGTCTTTTTCATCGGCGTGAAAACTGTAGGCGTCTTTCATCATGAATTCCCGTCCGCGCATGATGCCAAACCGAGGCCGAACTTCGTCGCGGAACTTGGTCTGAATCTGATACAGTAGAATGGGTAGCTGGCGATAGGACCTGACTTCCTTTCTCACGATATCGGTGATAACCTCCTCATGAGTGGGGCCGTAGCAGAATTCCCGGTTATGTCGGTCCTTCATCCGCAATAATTCCTTGCCATAAAAATCCCAGCGCTTGCTTTCTACCCACAATTCGGCGGGTTGAATGCTTGGCAGAAAAACTTCCTGCCCGTCGATTTGATTCATCTCTTCGCGGATGATTTGTTCCACCTTCCTTAAGACCCGAAGTCCTAATGGCAGGATGGAGTAAATTCCCGAGGCAAGCTGCCGGATCATCCCTGCGCGTACCATGAGCTTGTGGCTGATGACTTCTGCATCAGCAGGAGATTCTTTTAGTGTTGGAATGAAAAGCTTTGAAAAATGCATACGCGTATCCCGATGGTTAATGCAGATAAAGAGGAGGGATGATTTTATGCGCTAAAGGATTTTTGAGCAAGGACAATATGATCTGCGTTATGAATTTCCAGCCAGCCTTTGTGGATCTCCATATAGTGGACGGCGAAACCCCGATCGATCATTTCCTGAATGAGGTCGGTGAAATTCAGTTTGGAGATGTCCTCTGATTCCTGAAAGCGGCCGGTAAAATTTTTAAGCACATCGTTACAGGTTTCGAGAAATTGCTCGGCACCGGTTTTGCTGAACCGGGCAAGACCTATGAACTCGTGGGTTGCGGTTTCCGGGTTTATCTTATTGCCAATCTTTGCCACCGTATTTTCACTGATGAAGCGGATTTCCCGGCGCGTCGGCTTGTAGTGGTTCCTGGTGATAATGTAGTCGAGAATGTTTCCCTCTTCCGGCTGGTGATATTGGGTTGAATTGTCGGCGACGAGAACAATATCTTCCTTGCACTCTGTCAGCTTGCTGAGAATCTGGTCCTCCATGAGGATGTCGGAATACAACATGATGAATCCATTGGCCATTTTTTCCTTCGCAACCACCAGTGAGTTGAGCGCGGACCCTTTCCGGTAGTCGGGGTTCTCTAGAATATTGATGCCCTCTGCATGCAGGTGGTCTTTGCCATACCCTGCGATGAGTGTGATGTCTGCAAGATTGGCATTGCTCAGGGCTTGAATCTGATGGTCGAGAAGGGTCTTGCCGCAAATTTCGAGCATGGCCTTGGGCTTACCGTTCAAAATTTCCTTGAAAACAGGATCTTCCCCGGCGGCAGGAATGATCACCGGAATATTAGTGGTCTGTTTATCCTGCTGGTCTTTTTCCTTAACGTCTAGGAATCCCACGGTTTTAAAAATTTCCCGGACAGGTGTGCATAAAGGATCGGTTTCCAGAGATCGCTGACTGCGAAGTAGAGTCTTTGCGGTTTCCGTCATCGCCTGGCAGGCACTGCGTAAAAGGTGATTGGCATAAATGACGATGCTGAATCCAGCGGCACTTAGTTCGTCCTCGGTGATTTGGTTATAAGTGGTGGGCACACACACCAGTGGTTTGCTCAATTTGAGATTTTTTAAAATAACCTGGTACTTTTTGGCAAACTCCAGGATTTCATCCGGGCTTTTGGACTTGGAGTGGATCATGATTCCATCGACTCCGGCTTGCAGATATTGCGTGGCCCTGTTGAGTGCGTCTCCCATGGGTTTTCCGGATATGAGGCTTTCAATCCGGGCGATAACCATAAACTCACCGCTTTTCTGAACACTTTTTCCCCGCTGGATTTTCTGGGCGAAGACTTCCGGTTCTTGCAGGTTTTGCTGGACTCCAGTCTCCAGGCTATTGCGTTTGGGAAAAACCTTATCTTCTATAATTACCGCAGACACACCTGCCCGCTCAAGTTTGGAGACGGTGTATTCGAAGGTGTTCGCGTCCCCTCCCGTATCCCCGTCAACGATCATGGGTTTGTTGGTCACAGCAAGAATTTCGTTGATGGTATGGAGCCGGGAGTCAAAGGTGACGACCTCGATATCGGGGTGGCCTTTCGAGGCCGAGTCGGTGAGACTGCTTTCCCAGATGGCATCGAATTGGCGGACAACGGCCTGTCCATCCGAATCTCCGGTCACTTCTACCGAATTGGCGATGATGCCGCTTAACCCATTATGAGCTTCAAGTGCCCTCACTGTTTTTCCTTCTTCCAGCAGGGCCTTGAGTTTTCCCCGGCGATGTTCGGGAAGAATAGTGTTAAGAAGGGTCATGATTGGGCTCCGGCGATTTTATCGGCTTCAATTTTTTCTCGTATCCAGTCAGCCACATAGATATTGTCGAGATCAAATTTTTTCAGCGTATTTAAAATGACGATCATGTGTTCTTTACCCGGAAGATTTTTGTCCAGAATAATGAGGTCCTCGCCATTAAGTTTGCAGTAGCCACTTTGTATGGCAAACTCCTGATCGTTGAGGTTGGAGATTTCAATTTTTATGGATAATTTCTCTGCGGCTTCCTTGAGGTCCTCAATCCGGCTCTCAATGTTTTGCATAGTAGAAGATGTTTTCAGGTAATGATTCGCATAATATCATTATAAAATGCGAAGACCATGAGGCTGAGCAACATGAATATCCCGACTTGCTGTGCCCGTTCCCGGTTCCTTTCACTGACAGGTTTGCCCTTGAGAATTTCTATCAGAAAAAAGAAAATATGGCCGCCATCCAGAACCGGAATCGGCAACAGGTTGAGCAGCCCCAGGTTGATGCTCAAAAGTGCGGTCAACCGAACCAGCTCATTAAGGCCTTGTTCGGTATATTCCCCGTAAATTTGAAAAATCAGGATAGGGCCGCCGATGGAGTCTGCGGGGATGGAGCCCACAACCATTTTTTTGATGCTGACAGCGATCAAATAAATCAGCCGCTTTGTTTCATCAATGGCCCTTTTAAGGGCTCCGAAAACGCCGTATTTTTCCGTTGCCATTTCTCCGGCCATGCCGATGCCGAGCAGGCCCACTTCTGCACTTTTGCCTTCAAGGTCTTTGACAACCTTGGATTCGGGTGTCAGTGTGGTTACGATTTCTGTTCCGTTTCTGAGGACTCTGAAGGTCAGTTCTTGGCCGGGCTTGTCGACGGCCGCTGTCTTCAGGTCTCCCCAGCCAAAAATAATAGTATTGTCCACCGAAACCAGAATGTCGCCTTCTTGAATTCCAGCCCGGTCAGCCGGGGAGCCTTCTTTAACATGAAAAATATTTCGTACAAGTGGCGTAATTCCGATCAGTCCAACGTTTTCTTTGTCACCAAAAAGATCGCTGATTTCCTCGGAAATGGGGGTGATGGGGACATGGATGCTTCCGGAACTTCTTTCCACCTGGAAATCCAGGGAGCGGCCTGGAGACTCATGCACGATTTTTTGCAGTTGTTCCCAATAAAGTATTTTTTCATCGCCAATGGCTAAAATGCGGTCGCCGGTTTGAAGCCCCGCAACCAGTGCCGGAGACTCATCCTTAACCGTGCCAACAACGGGAGCCAATGCAGGAACCCCTACCAGATAGACACAATAATAAATGGCAATGGCAAAAAGAATA
This sequence comes from Nitrospinales bacterium, assembly GCA_965249625.1. GTDB lineage: Bacteria > Nitrospinota > Nitrospinia > Nitrospinales > VA-1 > LS-NOB. The sequence continues at coordinate 581,942 of OZ252246.1, forward strand.
TTGAAGAGCGGACCCGCGAAGGCAATGGCCAGCCGGTCCAGAACCGGAGCTGCCGCAAAGGACCCCTGTTCGTCTACGGTTTCTTCCCCGACTTCTTCCCCTTTCATTTTTACGTAGCCGCCAAGGGGAATCCAGGCGAGGAGGTATTCGGTGCCCCCGCGTGTGAAGCTCACAATTTTAGGCCCAAAACCGAGGGAAAACTTTTCCACCACGACGCCCACCTTCCGGGCAACGAGAAAATGCCCAAGTTCATGGACGAAGATGAGGGCAGCCAAGCCGCCCAGAAAAGCCAGCATTTTGATCCCGAAACTGAGGATTGCATCTAAAGAAAATATTGAAAGTTCAAACATGAGATTTAAGGAGTTTGTGTGTAATCCAAAACCTCCACGCCGGGTGGAGTCTTGAGTTGGAATTGTTCCTCCGGGATTTCCCGGTTAACCCGAATACGGGTGAAGCGAATTTCTGTTTTGTTTCCTAATTTATCATACACGGTCGATCCGGTGATTTGGAAGTTTTTCTTGTCAGCTAGAAGGACCAGTCTTGCCATCCCCTGATCCTCGTTTTTTGGGACAAGGGTGACAACAATATTCTGGTTTTCCTCATTCACACTTTCAACATTAAAGGCCTGGGTCAGCTTTCCTTTTCCTGCCAGAAAAAGTGCCGGTGTGTTGGAAGAGTAAATGCTTTCAACCGGTACCTTGGTGGCTTGCTCCTCGTCAGGGACGTAAAGCCAAAGGGTTTTCTCATTGCTAATTAGAATTTGTGTGTCCGGGGCCCCGTAGACCCATCTCATTTTTCCGGGTTTCTTGATTTGTACCTTGCCTTTGACGCTTTGGGTCTGGTCCATCATTTTGATGTAAGACTGCTGGGTGAAGTCGGCTTCAAAGGTTACAACCGTTTCATACTGGTTTTGAATGGCATCCAGCACTTTTTGTTCGGAGGTTTCCGCAAAGAGGACCCCCGGCAGTGTCAGAATTGTGAAAAAAGCTAAAAGTTTTTGCAGGAGGTTCAAGGAAGTTTTCTCTCTATTTGTCATGCAGGACCCTTCGACCCGAAAGGGCCAGCCTGTCTTCAAGGATCATTCGAATAGCTTCGGGGTAAATAATGTGTTCCTGTTCAAGAATCCTTTCGGAAAGGGAAGCCTCATCGTCATCATCAAAAATGGGAACCACCGCTTGCGAAATGATAGGGCCGCCATCCACTTCCTTGTTGACATAATGCACCGTGCATCCTGAAAACCGGGCTCCATGCTCCAAGGCTCGTTTTTGCACGTTTAATCCGGGAAACGCTGGAAGTAACGAGGGGTGAATATTAATGATTCGACCTGAAAAAGTTTCGATAAAATGTTTGCCCAGAACCCGCATGTAGCCAGCGAGACAAATTAAATTAACGGATTTGGATTGGATTTGTTCTATCAGGCCCTGTTCATAGCTGTTTCGGTCCGGAAAAGATTTAGGGTCCAGAAAAAGTCCGTCAAGACCATGCTTGCGTACCCGTTCAAGAGCGTAGGCATCTTTCACATTACTAATCACTATGGCAATTTCGGCCTGCAGGTTATTTTTTTCAATACTGTCGATGATGGCCTGCAGGTTAGAACCTCGTCCTGAAACCAAAACGGCGAGTTTAAATTTGTCGGATGCCATTTAAAGGGATTGTAAAGGTTTGTTGGGGACGGGTGCTAACACCTTCGAGCTTATCATTAAATGGTGTTTTTAATCAATTGCTCAGACGGCTTTCTTTCAGGCATGCAGTGGTTCGGCAGCTTAAACTGGAGGGAGCCAGAGAATAAAGGAGGTTCGGCGAAAAAGTTTGCCCTCTGCGCAGGAGTCAGTTTTTCTGAAGCAGGTTATCCTGGATGTTTTGAAGAAGGCCTATATTCTGGGTGTGTCCTGATCTGTAGGCTTTAACGTGCCCCCGTATGGGTTTTCCCAGTAAATAAAAATCCCCAAGTATATCCAGAATTTTATGTCGTGGGAACTCATCTTTAAAGCGGAGTTTGGTGTTCAAGACTTTTTTGTCGCCAAGCAATATAAAGTTGTCAAGTTTGCCTCCAGACGCATAACCCATTTTGGTCAATTGCGCCACCTCTTCCATGAAGCCGAAGGTTCTTGCCGGGGCAATTTCCTTTTTAAAACTTTCACCTCCTTTGAACTCATAAGTGTAGTTCTGAATGCCAATCGGTTCCGGATATTCCATGTGGTAACTGACGCTAAAGCTATCGCTGGGTTCGATGGAAATATACGGCTCACCTTGCTCCTTGTTGCCAAAAGTGTAGTTTTTATCGATCACGATTTCTTCATAAAAACCATCTTGGTCTTCGAACTCTCCATCTTCTATCAGGCTACAAAAATCTTTTGCGGAACCATCCATCACCGGTGCTTCATCGCCGATTTTAATGAGCAGGTTGGTGATCCGGTACATGTGAAGAGTCGCCATAATATGTTCAATGGTTCCGACCGAGACCCTGTCTTTGCGTAAGCGGGTGGCATAATCTGTGGACTGGACATTTTCCAGCCGGGCGGGAATGGTTTTGCCGGTGGAAATATCCCCAAATATAATTCCGCTTCCCGGAGGCATGGGTTGCAGAATCAATCCTGTTTTAATACCCGAATGCAAACCGCTTCCGCACAACACCATACTGCGCTTGAGGGTGCGCTGTTGGTGGCGGTATCCATTATTGATTTTTTCTGGATCTGGTATTTCAATGGAATGGAGCGCAATTTTTTCTTTAAGTTGTTTTTTTTCTGCGCTCAGAGATTTGCAGGTTTTTTCGATGTCCCAGTTGTTGCGCTTAAGGTGGTGAATAATGAAATGCTTTTCCCAAATCAGTTCTGCTTCCTGAAGAGACCCGGCCTGATCAATATCGTTGATTTCTATTTTGGGTTGCCAGATTTCCGAAGGCAGGTCCTGGGTGGTTATTTTTTTCTGGTTAGCACCGGTAAGAATCAATTTATTCAGCACAGATCTCAACTCTTTCACATTTTCCGGCCAAGTATAACGGCATAGAGCGGCCAGGGCGTCTTCGCCTATTTCGGGGACGGACGTGTTCTGTGTTTGCCGGATTTCATCCAGATAATCTTTTGCCATAGCAGGGATACTCACGGCATAGTTGCGCAAGGGCGGAACAAATAAAGTGGAGTCTTTGAACGCGTCCAGTAATGCAGGATGAAACTGGCCTTTTGCGGACAAGGCTGCCAAATCTTGAGTGGATGACGCAAAAATCCGGATGGGTATCAATCCCAAATGGGAGTCAGCCGATTGCGAACCGTTGGAATGCAGGGCTTCCGCGAGCTTTTCCTGCAGGCCTTTGCTCAATGATTCAATACTGCTGAGATAGATTACTTTTTCCTTGTCAGCCTGGTTGGAAGCACGGGTATTTTTTCGGGGTCGCTTAAAAAGTTGGGAGCGAATGGACCGTGCCTGGCGAAACGAGCAATTTATTTTAACGAAGGAACGGTCGCTTTTACTGCTCTGCCCATGGATGGCCTGGGCGATGAACTCTTTACCTGTTCCATTTTCGCCACGCACCAAAACCGGTTTCATATGCCGCGAAAACTTTTTCACCGCCTTTTTCACTTCCACCATGGACTCAAAACAAAGAGGGAGTTCCCCCCTGGAGGAAGGCGGCAGTTTTTCCCCAGCCTTGAATTTCGAGCGTTCGTTGCGCAACGCTTCTGCAATCGATTGGATGATCCGGTCCAGGGAAAAAGGTTTTTCTATGAAGTCCTGAGCCCCCAGTTTGGTTGCTTTGACCGCCGTGTCAATGGTTCCGTGGCCGGACATAATCAAGACTTCAATTTCAGGGTGATAAGATTTTACCGTTTTTAAAACTTCAATTCCGTCCATCCCCGGTAGCCAGATATCCAGTAAAACCAAGTCGGGGGGGTCTGTTTGGATAATTTCCAATGCTTCAATGCCATCCCCTGTCTCAGCGACTTCATAACCTTCATCAGCGAGAATTCCAGTCAAGGAACTGACAATGTTTTTTTCGTCATCGACGATGAGTATACGTGCTTTAGGCAAAAGGGTCACCATTCGTGATGCAGGTCCTAGGTCGCGGGTGTGGCAATGCCTGGCCGTAAATATTCGAGGTAATAAATTTTATGACCCGCATTGATAAAGTTTTTTTCATATTTGGTTTTGGGCAAGTCTGCGCGGCTTTTAAGAAAGCCTGACCCCGGGTCCTGATTTTGAAACTGGGGTTCAGAATTAAAGTGTTCCAGTATTTCAATGGCGTAGGGTTCGCTATCGGTTGCCAGGTAAACCTGCCCCTCGGGAGCTAATTTTTGCCCGATTAGTTTAACAAAATCGGGCTTGATCAACCTTCTTTTAATATGCCTTTTTTTGGGCCAGGGGTCGGGAAAGTTGATATATGCGGTTTCCAACTCCCCATCCTTGAACAAGTGAGGAATTTTAAAACGCACATCTCCATAGGCCACCCGGATATTTTCCAACTGCAGTTTTTTTATCCGCGTCATTAATTTCCGAATTCCCTTATGGTAGAAATCCATGCCGATGAAATTGGTCCGGAGTTCCTGGGCGGCCATCTCAATAAGGAAATTTCCCATTCCAAAGCCGATCTCCAGTTTTAGTGGTTGACAGTTCCCGAATTGGGCTTGCCAATCGGGCCACTCGTCAATATCAAGGAAATAAGGATCTTCTTCTTCAATTTTAGCAAAAGATATAAGGGCCATTAAGTAGATGTAGAGTTGTCGGGGTTGTCATGAATGGTGATCACTTCTAATACTTCAAATTCCATTTTACCGTCAGGCAGTGAAACGCTGATTTCATCGCCTTCCTGTTTACCCACCATGGCTCTCCCAACCGGCGAGACTGTGGAAATTTTCCCCTCATCAGGGTTGACTTCCTCAGGGAAAACCAAATGGTACCGGGTCTCTTTACCGCTATCCATATCTTTCAACTTTAAAGTGCTTCCAAGGCCGGAACGGTCTTTCGGAATCTGGTTGACGTTGATGGCCATGATGTCACTGATGCGTTTTTGTAAAAGGGAAATGCGGGATTCCAAAAACATCTGTCGTTCCTTCGCCGCTTTAAATTCCGCATTTTCGCTCAGGTCTCCGTGTTCCCGGGCTGTTAAAATGGCTTTGGGAATGTCCACCTGAAGTTCTCTTTGTGATTCTTCTAAATCCTTGTCCAACTTGTCCAAGACGGGAAGCCGCTTCATTGCGAATTCATCTCCATGGTTTAAAAAATAATGGTTAAATTCGGTTTATTGTCCGGGCAAATGGAGGATGATGTCCATCGACCTGCTTTTTTTAAGAGCTAAAACCAGAAGTCACGCATGGCCAAGGTTGGCTGATCTGTAAATCGGGAAAACCAGTCGAGAATTTCCAAAGGGTTTAAATGTTATGCCTTACACGTTCCCTGGTGCCCCGTAGGGGTATCTCGAAGCATCTCGCTTTCCCGGTTTTTCGACTTATGCAAAGGCCCCTATTGTAGGGGGTGAATCACTACCGGGTCAACAAAAATTTGTGGTACATAAGTCCCGACCGGGTCGAACTCCCCACGCCGCAAGAAGGCTATAAAGGCTTGACGAATAAGGGAATAAGTGGATAACGCTTGACATTGGTCAAATCAGGCAATTTAGCGTTGCGGGTACAATGGACGAGGGTTCCAAAAACAACGGGGTAACGTTAGATAAGCAATTATTTGCATTTCTTTTGGGAATGTTATATTAAGGCCAAACTCAAAACTCTCAAAAAACTGGTTATTGGGTTGATACTTAATTTTATGGACATTTTCCGTCAGACGGAAAAATATCTCAAACTCGCTGCTTCCAGGAACGATCTGAAAATGTTCCTGTCTTACGAAGGCTTTTCGCCAGACCTCCTTAAAGACGGGTCACCAAACCGGCATGGCGGATCCTGAAAAGTTCCGGTTTTCCATTGACCGGGGTGGAACGTTTACGGATATTTACGCCGAAACCCCTAAAGGCCCGAGAGTACTCAAACTCCTTTCAGAAAATCCGGACCATTATTCCGATGCGCCGCTTGAGGGCATTCAGAGAATCCTCCGTGCCGTGAAGGGAACCGGAGAGATCGACCCCGGTTGCATTGAGTGGATTCGTATGGGGACCACTATTGCCACCAACGCGCTTCTGGAAAAAAAGGGTGCCCGTACCGCCCTCATCATCACAAAAGGATTTGGCGATTTACTGCGCATCGGAAAACAAAACCGACCGCATATTTTTGATCTGAAAATCACTAAGACCCAGCCGCTTTATGAGACGGTAGTGGAAATTGATGAGCGTGTCCACCCGGTTCAGCAGCCTGTGAACTCTCAACAATCCGGGGTGGAAATTCTGCGGTCCCCGAATCGGGAAACCGTACGCCGACAACTTCAGGGCTTGCGTCGGCAGGGCATTGAAAGCCTTGCCATTGCCCTCATGCATGCTTGTATTTTTCCAGATCACGAACAATGGGTTGCTGAAGAAGCTGTAAAAATCGGGTTTCAAAATATTTCCCTTTCCAGCGCGGTCATGCCCAGGTCCAGGCTGGTGGACCGGGGCCACACCACCTGCCTCAATGCCGCCCTGAACCCGCATATCCAAAATTATCTGAAAAAATTTCGTGCCGGACTGGGTGAATGTGACCTGTTCCTCCTGCAATCAGATGGGGGACTGGTGGATGCCGACTCTTTTACCGGGAGCCGCGCCATTCTTTCCGGTCCGGCGGGCGGAGTGGTGGGCTATGCCAGGACAACGGAATATGTACCGGTGATCGGGTTTGATATGGGCGGCACCTCCACCGATGTGTCTCGGTTTGACGGCAGCTATGAATGGCAGTTTGAAAGCGAGGCGCAAGGCATTCCCAACCTTGTCCCTCAATTAAACATCCATACCGTGGCGGCGGGAGGCGGCTCCAGATTGCTGTTTGAAAACGGCATGTTTCAGGTCGGCCCGTCGTCTTCGGGGGCCTGGCCAGGTCCCGCCTGTTATAGAAACGGAGGCCCGCTCTCTCTGACCGATGCCAACCTGGTTTTAGGAAGGCTCGTTCCAGAACATTTTCCCAGCGTGTTTGGAAAAAATGAAGACCAGCCTTTATCAATCCCCGCGTCCAGAAAAGTTTTTGAGGAGTTAATGGAGCACCTTCAATTCTTAACTGGCAAAAAACGGTCACTGGAAGAAGCCGCCTATGGCTTTATAGAAGTTGCCAACGAAAACATGGCCCGGGCCATTCATGAAATTACTGCCTCACGGGGACACGATTCCCGCGATCATGTCCTGTCTTGCTTTGGCGGAGCCGGAGGCCAGCATGCCTGCGCCATCGCCCGGACTCTCGGCATCTCCCGGATTTTTATCAGCCGTTTTGCCGGGGTGCTCTCGGCTTATGGAATGGGACTGGCCGATGTCACCGTCGATAAAGAAAAACCAGTAAGCCATGAAACCCAGGCCGGGTTGGAGCAAAAGCTCCAGGCTCTGGCAGATGAAGCGGCCGCCGAGATCAAGCAGAAAGGGGATTTTTCCATCCACGTCCAACGCTATTTGAATATGCGCTATGAAGGTTCTGATACGACTTTGACGGTGAAGGAGTCGAACGAGGAAAGCTTTGCAGAATCGTTCAGTAAAACGCACCAGCAGGAGCTTGGTTTTAATCCATCGGACCGTAAAATTCTGGTGGAGGCGGTTCGGGTCCGGGTGGAGGGGAAATCCCCGCCACCTGTCCAAACGCCGCTTGCCAGAAAACCGCGCCCGCTGAATCCTGTTATGCAAAAGGACTGCTACTTCGCCGATGGCTGGCAGGAAACCCCCGTCTACATTTTGGATTCGATCGGTGCGGGTCAGTCGCTGGAGGGCCCGGCGATTCTCATTCAAGACACTTCAACCATCCTGATAGAGCCTTCCTGCAAAGCCACCGTTACCAATTATGGTGATGTCGAAATAGAAGTGCAATTTCAGCCGACACGTCCGGTTGGGACGGAACTCGATGCGGTGCAATTGTCGCTGTTCGGGTCGCGGTTCATGTCCATTGCCGAACAAATGGGCCGTATCCTGCAACGCACCGCTGTTTCCACAAACATTAAAGAACGGTTAGATTTTTCCTGCGCCATCTTCGGTCCAGAGGGAGATCTCGTGGCCAATGCCCCGCACCAGCCAGTTCATCTTGGTTCGATGGGTGAAGCGGTTCGACATCAGATCAGGTTAAACGGTCCTCCGATTGCCGAGGGCGAAGTCTGGGTCACCAACCATCCTGCGACAGGAGGAAGCCACCTGCCGGATATCACGGTCGTCACTCCCGTTGTGAAAGAAGGGAAGCCGATCTTTTTTGTTGCCAGCCGCGGCCACCACGCTGATATCGGCGGCAGTACCCCCGGCTCCATGCCGCCATTTTCCAGATCGCTGGATGAAGAGGGGGCCTGCATTAAAACTTTCAAGCTGGTGCAAAATGGTGAGTTTCAGGAATCGGGAATCACCAAAATTTTAAAAGATGCGGGAACCCGGGCTCTGGCCGATAACCTGTCGGACCTGAAAGCACAGGTGTCCGCCAACCAGCAGGGCATCGCCCTGTTAAATGAACTGGTTGAGGTGCATTCACTAAAAGTGGTACAGGCCTATATGAAGCATCTGCGCGACAACGCCGGGCAATCGGTGCGCACTCTTCTAAAAAAGGCCGCCGGAAAAAACGAGAAACACGTTCATCTGCAGGCGGAAGATTTTATGGATGAGGGAAGCCGCATCGCGCTTTCGGTTAACATCGATTCCATTTCCGGGTCGGCGACCTTTGATTTTTCCGGCACCTCCAAGGAGCTTCCGAATAATTTAAACACCCCGCGCGCGGTGACGCTGTCCGTCGTTCTCTATTGCCTGCGCTGCCTGATCGACAGCGACATTCCTTTAAACCAGGGTTGTCTCGAACCCATTGAAGTGTTGATTCCACCGGATTCTCTGTTGGCACCTTCCGACAAAGCGGCGGTGGCAGCGGGCAATGTTCTGACCTCCCAACGTATCGCCGATGTTATTTTTAAAGCCTTCAAGGCTTGCGCCGCTTCACAAGGTTGCATGAACAACCTCACCTTTGGCAACGACCAGTTCGCCTACTACGAAACTATAGCAGGCGGCGCGGGCGCGGGACCGGGCTGGCACGGCCAGTCTGCCGTGCACACCCATATGACCAATACCCGCATTACTGATCCGGAAGTGCTGGAACAACGTTATCCCGTTCTCCTGCGCGAGTTTTCCATCCGCAAAGATTCGGGAGGACGAGGAAAGTTCAACGGCGGTGATGGCGTGATCCGCGAAATCGAGTTTCTCGTTCCACTGAAAGTGGCTGTGCTCTCAGAGCGCAGGGTCTACGCTCCCTATGGACTGGACGGTGGAGAACCTGGAGCAAAGGGCAAAAACCTGCTGATAAAGAGTGATGGCATTGTCCACGATGTAGGAGGCAAATGCCAGCTTGATGTCCAACCCGGTGACCGGCTGCGCATCCTCACCCCTGGAGGCGGCGGCTCCGGCACTGCCGCCGGGGGCTATAAGCCGTAGTGATCTTCCCCCGTGTCCGGTATCTCGGGGGAAGATCAATATCCAATTTTATTGTGAAAGATATTTGAGGCCTCGGTTGTTTAAAAACAGATAAAATCCAAGACCGTTTGTGACAAGCCTTAAACTATTTACATTTCATCGGCAATATTAAGCAGGTTGGAGACTTGGGGAATCTTTGAGTTTTCAAAGTTGGCTTGTATTAAAAGGGGGTCCACGGTGTTGAACTTCACAATATCCTTGATGAGGGTCTTGCCATCTTTAACAATGCCTTCGATATCGTTTGTCGTTTTCATTTTAACGGCCAGTGCCCTATAGCGCTCAAAATATAGCCGAGCATTATCTATGGTAGTTTTCGTCTGGTTAGGATCCAGTTTGCGTTTGTGGTTTGCTTTATACCATTCAGCATATTTTGCCCAGCCTTTAATTTCATTAAGCTCATGCGCAAGAACTAAATAATATTCAATAAAACCTTCCAGTCCTTTTTCTTCTAATGTGGGAACAACCTGAACCGCTACATCGTTAAACGGGATACCTTCCTGGCTTTCGCATAGATAGTCTATGGTGAATATGAGGGCGGTTATTTTTGAATCAACATGCAGTCCGACGACGGCGTGATTTCTGAAAATCCCCCGTTTCTCAAATAATTCCCAGGTTCCTCCACGGCCTTTGATCTCCAGAGCCAGATTTTCAAGAGGATGAAAGTAGTCATAGCAGGCTTGTGTGTTGTCGGCCTTGGCAGAACCCGACAGCAAGGGTGCGACCATAATGATCTGACTGATCAGGAGGAATTTAAGGAGTTTCAAGGGTTAAAACCCCGATTGTTTTTAATAAAAGTTAATTCTTATTGCCAGTATTATATCATTAAATGTGTTCCCTTTTCCTATATCTTCCAGGCCAAAGTGACGAAACAAATGCATTTTTTTCGACAATATCTCCTTTTAAGCTTGCAACAAATCCGCACACCTCGGATTTCTCTTGTTCTGCCGCCTGAAAATGGTCAAGCGTTGCATTAAGGTGGGTGGTAAAATTATTCCAATCCTTCTCACTGATTCTCATACTCATCCAGGCGTTGATATAAGGCTTGGTTGTGCCGGAAAAACTTTTTGTTCACCAGAGTGAGCTATTGCTCATTGAGTCCAGCGTCACGCTGGTGGAATCTTTTGATTTCGAAGCGGTAGAGTTCGTAGTTGTCGGTTTTTTCAATCCCGCCTTTTTTCAGGCAGACTTTCAGTTGTTGGTCCACGGTTTTGATATTCTCCAGATCGGGAAGGAGCAGTCCGCGTTTGTCTCCACTGCGCACGATCAGGCCGTAGCGTTTTACGTCTAACGATGTAAGGTCATCGATTTTTTCCGGTGGGGTTAGAACGTCCACCGAGAAGGTGAGTTGTTCTAGTTCCTTTTTTTCTATGGGTGGGAACCTGGGGTCTTCGTTGGCTGCTTTGATAGCGTTTTGAATCACTTCTTCGGCAAGGTTGGCGTATTTCGGTTGAATGGTACCGATGCAACCTCTTAGTAATCCGTTCTTCTTAATAGAGACAAAGGTTCCAGCCTGTTTCTGCATGTTTTCGGTGAGGAGATTGGGGCAGGGCAGGGGTTGGCCGTTTTCTAAATGGTGTTTGACCGATTGGATGGCAAGGTCGACCAGAGGATGGGAAGACATAGGTTTCTCCGCGAAGAAACGGTTACTTCGTTACATTATATCAGATGCAGAGAGGGCTTACTGTGTAACTGTTGTGCTTCCCACGTGTCGGCTATATATGTAGTCGGCTACGGCGTCGAAGTGTTCGATGTATTGCGGTGCCGGGAAGTCGGCTTTTCTTAGATGTGATTTGGCCCTGTCGATATGGAAGCGGGCGAGGTCCAAGGTGTAGTCGATGGATTTATGTTTGCGCATTTGTTCCACGACATACTCTAAATCTTTTTGCGTGATGTTTTCGTTTTTAATGAAGATTTCGATTTCTTTTTTCAGTGACCGGTCTGCCCTGTCATAGAGATGGTGCAGGGGCAGGGTGACGTGGCCTTCTTTAAAATCGGTTCCCGGTGGTTTTCCGAGTAGGGCTTCATCGGCATCGTAGTCGAGCGCGTCATCCATCAACTGGAACGCCATGCCGAAATCATCGCCAAAGGAGATGATCGCTGTTTCCTGTTGTTCGGTTGCGTTTGCCAGCAATCCGCCGAGTCTCACGCTGACGGAAATCATGGACGCAGTTTTGCGGTGAATGATATCAAGGATATGTTTCTCGGTGACTTTGATATTGCGGGCTTCGGTGTATTCGTGAATGCCCCCTTCGACGAGAACTTTGGTGGCCTCGGTGACGGCTTGGATGATTTTGCGTTCGCAGTCTTCGGCCAGAATCAGGATAGCCCGGGAGATGAGGAAATCGCCGACCAGAATGCTGGCATCGCTGCCCCATTTGGCGTTGACGGTTTCTTTACCGCGCCTAACCGTGGTTTCATCGACCACATCATCGTGGAGCAGGGTTGCGGCATGGATATATTCGACGACACAGCCATGTTTAACGACCGTATCATCAATTTCGCGCCCACAGAGTTTGGCACCCAGAAGAGTGAGTATGGGGCGGATGCGCTTGCCACCACAACTCATCAGATAGGCACTGATTCCAGGAATCAAGGGCACATCTGATTTGTAGTTCTGATTGATGGCTTTTTCGACCCTTGCGAGGTCGCTTTTTAAATCCTGTGTGACGTCCCTGAATTCCATATCGAACCTGCATGTCAAGCCAAGCCGCAGCTAACCCGTAATTCTTCTTGCTCTGGAAAAGCCTCGCTAGTAGGCTGTTTTTTAATCCGTTATTCCTTGAAAAGCACCTAGTTCTATGGGAATTTAGCGGGTTTGTCAAGGCATTTATGGCAGGGCTTCGATTGTGATATGCTTGGATTTACGTACCCTGTTGAACTTGGGGCTGTTTTCCGTTCGGGGGATAGATAGAGGCCTGAGTTTTGCCGGGCACTACAGGCAGGGTGCGATTGCGTTCGGCTCGATTTATGGTTCGGAAGGGATAAAAAACCATGAGTAAGGTCTCGATCATCATCCCGACTTTTAACCGTGGCTATTGCCTGGCCGAGTCGATTCGGTCGGTGCTGGAGCAAAGCTTCACTAATTTCGAGTTGATCGTGGTGGATGACGGGTCTACCGACAACACCTCAGAAGTGGTGCGCCAGTTCCCGGCGGTTCAACGGATTCGTCTGGAGGAAAACAAGGGCGTTTCATTCGCACGCAACCGGGGCATGACCAAGGCGCATGGGGAATGGATTGCGTTTCTCGACTCGGATGATTTGTGGGAAAAGGATAAACTTGCCACTCAGATGAAGTGGATAGAGGATCACCCGGGCCAGCATGCGGTTTATACCGATGAAATATGGATTCGTAACGGTGTGCGGGTGAACCCGATGGACAAGCACCGCAAATATTCCGGCCATATTTTTCGACATTGCCTGCCGCTTTGTATTGTAAGTCCGTCTTCGGTGCTACTGCGTGCAGAACTGTTGAACGAGGTTGGCGGATTCGATGAGTCGATGCCGGTCTGTGAGGATTATGATTTGTGGTTGCGCATCGCTAAACGGTATCCCTTTCATTTCATCGAGAAGAAGTTGATCGTCAAGCGGGGAGGGCATGAAGACCAGTTGTCGCGCAAATACTGGGGCATGGACCGCTGGCGGGTTCACGCGCTGGAGAAATTGTTGAAGGCGAACGGACTGGATGAGAAGCAAAGGGATGGGGTGGTGGCGATGCTTATTGAAAAATGCGGCATTCTTGCCAATGGCTATGGCAAGCGGGGTAAAAGTCAGGATGAAAAACATTATCGGAACCTTGCGGCGAGATATTTGGGTCTGGTTGAGGGATATCTAAAATGACGCAACGAATAATGGGTTTTCTGCTGGTGTCGCTGGTTGTTCCGCAGATAGGGTTTGCCGAGTCGAGGCCCGAAACCGTTCTCAAAAAAATTCGCGAGACCAGTCTGGCTGTTTTACAGCAGACTTATCAAAACGAACGGGCGTTTTTGCGGGCCGCAGCGGCGCGGGCGGCGGGGGAGTCTCAGGATGTCCAATTGGTCCCTCTGCTCAACAAGGCGACGGAAGATGTTTATCCCACGGCCCGTTTGTTTGCCCTGCAGGGATTGCAGAAGGTTTCACGCAACGAAGCTTTGAAGGCGGCACGCAGGATGACAGGAGACACCGACATCTGGGTTCGCAGTGCGGCAGTTGAGATACTGGGCGATGAAGGGGGGTCGGAAACGGTCGAGGAAGTGCGGGTATTTTTAAAATCCTATGATGTGCCGGTACGCATGGCGGCTTCTTCCGGACTGGTGAAACACGGCGAAGGAAAATATCTTGCAAATGTGCTGGACCCGCTCACTCATCCTATTCCCGACCGGAGGTATCAGGCCATTGGTTATCTTGGCAAGATCGGCACCGAAGCAGTTCTGCCGCATCTGGCGAAATTGTTCGATCATGCCGAGCCGGAGATGGTGTTCTACAGTTTGAAAGCGGTCGAGGGAAAAGCCACAACTGATATGTTGCCGAAACTCAGGGAATTGATTCAGCGCGACAATCCATCAATTCGGCATGCGGCGGCGTTGGCGATGGGCAATCTTCAGGAGGCAGAGCCGGAGTTGATTCCCTTATGTGCCGACAAGGATGGAATGGTGAAATTGTCGGCCGCGTTGGCGCTGAACCGTATGGGGTCCGACTCTTGCCAGATTGTGTTTGAAGAATTGTTAAAGCATTCCGATTATAGTGTGCGTAGTTCCACGGCGCGGGTTTTGGGGGAATCGAAGATACCCGACCGGGTTCGCCTGTTGAAGCTTGCTCTGGACGATGAGCACTCGCGGGTACGCACAGCGGCAGTGCGGGCTGTGGGAATGATGGGCGGACCGGAAGCCTTTCCGATCCTGGTCGAACTGTTGCAGGATTCTTTGCAAGTCGTCCGTACTTACGCCGCCGGCAACCTGATTCACCTTTTGCAGTGAAAGGATTACCCCCCCCCCCCCCCCATGTCAAGTGAGGGAGGCGGGTTACTTGAAGTCCGGTTAGCCGGGTCTTTTTAGACCCATCTTTTTTATTTTTGAGTGCAACGTAGTGGGTTTCATTGCCAATTGTTCTGCTGCGCCATTTGAACCTGTGATTTTCCAGTTACATTGGTTTAAAGCATTTAAAGGTTTAAAGCATTTAAAGGTTTAAAGCATTTAAAGGTTTAAAGCATTTAAAGGTTTAAAGCATTTAAAATATTTTCTTGATCACGTAACTTCATTTCTTCTTCAGTAAGAATACTAATTTTTGCGTCTGGTTGTTTTGGATTAGCCGCAGTGGTTTGCCTGGTCTTGCTTTCTTTGGATAGACTGAATGAAACTTTGCCCGACCTTGAAGTTATTACGGCTCGCTCAATCACGTTTTGTAGTTCTCGGATGTTGCCCGGCCAATCATAGCCTTGTAGTTCAATAATATTTGCTCGAGTCAGTTTTGGAAGAGGAAGGTGGTCCTTCCTTAAGAATTAAAAGAAAGATGGCCTTTGGATCTAGTTAGCATAGATTAACCTAAAAAGGCTTATTATTAATCTTTAGAGTGAAAAGCATCAATACATTTTTGTACCGGAAAGGTAAATCCTTGGCGTACAATTTTTTGAGGATGAGACACCCAATAAAGATAGTCCAATTGTCCTTAGAATTGCGATTTTTTTGAATTTTGCATAATTGTTTTCAATATCTTCAAATACCAGCGTAAAGTTATTCAAGGATCGATGGCAATAAATTAAATTTTCTTGGTGTTTTAAAGGATAAAGAATGTGAACGAAGTTTGACATATCTTGGCAAACTAAAAGTTTTCCGTGAATCCAAGCTTCTGTAAAACGATGGCATAGCTCCCCAAGACCGGTTATTGACAAGACAATTTGACATTTTTTTAATCGTCGGAAATATTCCGCCTTGGAAACTCTTGGTTCATACACTTCGTTCTCTTTCATTGTCCTCATTACTTGTTCAAAGTTTTCCTTGTAATCAGGATCTTCATTTTTTATATATTTGGGGTATTCTCCTAATAAGTTTTCATCTTTAGAGCTTAGAGAATTTAAGGCACCGTCCCCAAATTTTTTTAATAATAAAATGGCTTTTAAACGATCGGTATGGTTCAGGTTGGAAATAAAAAAGGTTTTTATTGAAGTTTTATCCAAGCCGCGTTTTTCAAAAAACGGTTTAAGCTTTTCAAAAAATGGTTTAAATTTTTTGTAATACAAGAGTTTTAATCTTGGCAGCCATGGCAGATAACCAATATGAAATACGAACAAAGGAAATGAGGGTTTGATTTTTTTGAAATTTTTACAACTTATATAATAGTCTTCGTTTTTTAGATTTTGCTCCTTTGCTTCGGAAGCATCTAAAGGAGTGAGATTCCATGTTTTATAATTTTGCCATTCGATTGATGTGTAAGCCCCATTTGCTTTCAGAATCAAGTCGAAAGGGTCAAGCTCTTTATCCTTTCTTTTTATTTTGAAAGAATCTTCCGTGGAAACCAAAATCAAAGGTAATTGAAAGTTTATTTTTAAAACTCGGATAAATTCATTGAAGCTATTTCCCTCCCTTAAATGATGAAAAACAGTATCGACCACAATAATAGCTTTTGGTTTTGTTGGGCTAGGCAAGCCAAATCGATTTAAGTTAGGAAAGCTGGAAATGTTGTCTTTCGGTTTCCAGTAAGTCAGCCTTGCAGGAACATTCCGGACTAAAAATTTTGTGTACCAACAACGCTCGGGTGCATATAAAATTATCTCATTGTTTGCAAAAAAACGGCCCTTAAAATTAATAATAATGTTTTGAATTTTTTTGTTAAAAGCAAGAGATGGCATAGCAGAAGGATGCTGATGTTTACTTAGATAAGTATGAAATAAATCAGACAAGATCAAGGCTGAAGGTTCCCTCCCCTATTGATTCCAGGATCAGCTTGTTTAGGTGAAGGGCCTCTTTTAATTCCTGAGGCTCCGATTTCGGGTGACTTTTTGAATCCGATATCAGAGTACTAGTATATTCCCAGAAATTCTTCAAATTCACGAAAAATCGCTAAAATATAATTCCCATAATTTAAAACAAAAGCCGTTACTATTTGCCTCTACGGTAGTAGCTCGCCGGAATCGAGAGTATGTTGTTCTCCGTCTGGAGTTTGCAGGATCAGTCTGCCTTGTGGGTCGAGTCTCATCGCCGTGCCGGTCAGGGATTTCCCTTTTTGATCGATGGTAGCGGTTTTGCCGAAAATTTCGGACTGATCGGTCCATTTTCGGAGCAGGTTTTCATTTTTGCCTTGCAGGAACTCTTCATATTCGCGATCCAGATTTTCAAGAAGGTTGAGGACAAGATCGGTGCGGCTCACCGTTTTTCCGGTTTCCAGCTTCAGCGAAGTAGCGATGTCCTGAATATCTTCGGGAAAGCGGCTTTGATTGAGGTTTATCCCGATTCCCACGATGACGACAGGGGCGTCGCCGGGAATATGTTCACATAAAATCCCCGCCAGTTTTTTACCGTTCAGTAAAATGTCGTTCGGCCATTTGAGTTTTACCTCTGCATGTTGCTGGATGGCGGACACGGTGGCCACCCCCGCCATTAAAGTGATGAGGGCCAGATTTTCCGGTGGCAGACTGGGTTTTAAAAGTGTGGAGAGGTAGAGTCCGGTCCCAGGTTCGGAGTGCCACGAGCGTCCCTGCCGACCCCGTCCAAGGGTTTGCTGGTCGGCAATGACGACCGCTCCCTCAGGGAGGGTCAGGTTGCGCCGGATCTCCTCATTGGTCGAGTCGATTTCAGAGAGAATCCGCAGGGGACGACCGATTCTCGCTGTGGTGAGCTTGCTCTCAAGGGCTGAAATATCAATGTCGGAACGAGGAATCAGGGTAACACCTTGGTGTTAAAGGTCCAGGATATAGAAACAAACTGTTTCTATTGTAGGTCAAAATGCCAGAAAATGATTGAAATGTTGTCTAAATGTTGATAAAAGGCATAGTCCAAAAAAAACCTTGGACCCCAACCCAACAGGGCTGAAACTTCTGTACTTAAAAAGGAGAGAGTCAGGATGAAAAGATTCGCCGGCATAGTTCTATTGTTGTTTCTGGCCACCATGACCGCCGGGTGTTACGGCATGGGAGGAGGATGCCCCGAAGGCCATTGTGATGAGGAACATAGTCCTCAACCTCCAGCAAAATAATCTGACGCATTGACCACATCGCCAGCAATCCCGAAAGGCAGACCCTCACCGGAAACGGGGACGGCGTTCGGGGTATCACGATGCCGGGTTACTGTGGAATTTTGCAGATGGCAATAACTCTTTCTCGCGCCCCTTAGCAGGAGACCTTTGCATAACCCCGAGATCCTTCATCGCGTGCGGTCTTCAGAATAACAAATTGGCGTTTCTTGTCATTCTGAATGCTTCGGCTTCGCTCAGCACAGGCTCCGTGAAGAATCTCGCTTTTCTGCTTTATCGACTTACGCAACGTTCTCCTTTCTTCAATTTACAGGTACCTGGGGTAATCGCTTGACAGGCCCTGTAAAACCAGTGCTACAATAGACCAAATTTAAAAAAATGATCGGGGTTGCGGCCAGCCCGGTTCTTTGCGCGGTCCTGAAAGGTGGAAGTTTGATGTCCAGGATCATAGGTCCCTCATTATTGCAAGCGCCATCTTTTTCTTTTTGTTCAAGAATCAAGGAGTCCATGGTGGAAGATAATCTTATAACGGAAGTTCGAAGTGCCCAGGAAAGCCTGAAAAACGGTATCGCTTTGCATGAAAAGAAGAGTTTTAAGGAAGCGATTGAGGAATTCAAAAAATCCGCGATGACCCATGCTTTTGACTCAAAGCATGTTGAGGAACTGGGGACAAAGCTGAAGTCGGGTAGCTATAAACTTCAGCAGGAAAGTATCGCCTATATGGGTTGCGCGGCGGTTCATCTTAACAAGCTTATCCAGAGTCTTGAACCGGGGCGGAGCCAGGAGGTGCCGGTGGATGAGTCATTAACAAGCGCATTTAAGGATTGGCAATGAGTGTACAGAACCGGGAACTTCTTCAGCAAGTCATGCGCAAAGAGATCAAGGACCGCAAAATTCCGATAAGCCTGGGAAAAACGTGTCCGGTAAAATGCACGTTTTGTTATGAAATGGATCTCAGCTACCGCCAGACTTTTGATATGCCTCTCACCACGCAGGAGGATTGGGATTTTATTTTAAATGAAATACAGGCTTTCCCGACCCGGGCCGCAGAGTCGTGGGTTTTGGGAGGCAACGAATATATGGAATGGACAGACCTCGCTCTGCACCCCAGGGCGATGGACTGGATTGAGGAGTTCCTGGAAAAGACAGATAAAAATATCGTCATGTTCTCGGTGGGTTATTTTGACCCGAAAAGGATCAACCGCCTGGTGGGAAAGTACCCCGGCCGCATCAACTTTGAACTTTCGGTGATCACCTTGGGGTCTTACCGCAAGCAATTGATGCCGAAAGGACCTTCGGTCAAGCAGGTTCTGGAGGTGTTGGATGGCCCGGCGGTGACTTCGGCCAATTTTTATTCACTGGGTCCCGGCACCATGTCTGAAGACGCGGAAACCATTGCCGGGATTAACAAAAACTGCCTGTTGTGGATGGGGTGCCTGACTCCTTTGAAGTACATTGACGGGAAAACCACGGCTTTGATGCGGCAGGGCAAGCGGTTTCTCGCCATTGAGTCGCAAAAGATTTATGACATGAACCTGACCAATGTCCAGATGATTCATACGGAATCGGATATCACGTCTTTCCTGAACCGGAACAAAATCATCAAAACCTTTGACGCGTGCGAATTGGAAAGAAAGGACTGGGTCGTGATGGCAGGCAATGTTTACCGGGTCCTGCATATGTTTCGCCGGGGCCGGGCTCGTTTCCTTTATGTGCCGAATGAGACTCTGGGAGGGGACTCGGACTGCACGACCCTGCTCACTTTCAGCGATGTCGCCAGGAGGTTAAGCCACCAGAGGGTTGTGCATCTTCCCCGTGTGATTATGGAGAAATCTTCCAATGATGAGCGGGACATATCGGGAGTGTCGTTTGATGAGTTTAAAGAGCGTTTCCCTCGGGTGCGGTTTAGGGTGCTTAACAAGGTGAACTCCGGTCTTTCAAATAAAAAGCTGTATGAAAAAGGGTATTTGAAAAATTATGTGGAAGACTATCTGCGGAATCCTCTTTCGAAAAAGTTTGAGGCGGTTGCCCATCCCAACTAGCGGGGAGCTGAAAAACTATTTTCGGGTGTCATTCTGAAGAGCGCACGCGATGAAGAATCTCAGGTTATGCAAAGCTCTCCCTGTCAAGGGGAGGCCTTTGCGTAAGTCGAAAAAAACAGAAAAGCGGGATTACACCCCTTCGGGGCATGAAGTTTAAGGAAGAGGATATCACATACCCCTTCGGGGCACGAAAGCTTGAGTTAAACATCACGTCTTCACGGAGCCTGTGCTGAGCGAAGCCGAAGCATTCAGAATGACAATGCGATCTCGTTCAGCGTGACAATACTGGGCCATTTTGTCATTCTGAGGAACAAGGTGACGAAGAATCTCAGGTTATGCAAAGCTCTTTCTCAAAGAGGGACCTTCGCACAAGCCGAAAAACAGAAAGGGGGCGGGCATGCAGTATCAGCTCAAAATTGTTTTCGTGGACAATCAGGAACTGGTCCTCGATACGACCCAAAAGCATGGTTTCAGTGATGACCTGGAACTATTCGAGGTGACGACCTCTGAGGAAATCTTTGTGGTTCCCCTCAAGCAGATCAAATATATCTCCTGCGACGCCGGAATCTTTCAGCAAGGGTCTGGCTCCCCACCTTAGCCTTTGCCCCGATAAAGCCAGAAAGACTGGATCGCCGCGCTCCCTGCATTCGCTCGCGATGACGGAGAGGAAGGCGGGATTCTTCACTGCGTTCAGAATGACAAGAAACGCCAATTTGTCATCCTTGAGGAGCCCCTTCGGCTTCGCTCAGGACAGGCTCTGGCGACGAAGGATCTCGCCTTGCACTAACCTGGGGATTACCCCTGCGGGGCATGAAGTTTAAGGAAGAGGATATCACATACCCCTTCGGGGCACGAAAACTTGAGTTAAACATCACGTCTTCACGGAGCCTGTGCTGAGCGAAGCCGAAGCATTCAGAATGACAATGCGATCTCGTTCAGCATGACGATACTGGGCCATTTTGTCATCCTCGAGGAGCCGAAGGCGATGAAGGATCTCGCCTTGCACTAACCTGTCAAGCTGGCAACGAGTCATTTTTGTGGTTTGCATGATGGTTCTGTTGTTTCTTATGTTTGTTTTCCTTTAGAGGGGTTGGCAGACAAAAAATGTTCAAACCTGCCTTTTTGAGCTCGAAGCCTGATTCAAGAGGTCGTTAGCGTTTTCTTCAGGACTTGCAGGAACCGCTCAAACTCTTCTTGAGTGATATCTCCCATATTGGCGATGCGGAAAATATTATCACTGAGATTGCCTTGCCCGGCGTAGATGATAAATCCGTTGGCTTTTAACTCTCCATGAAGTTTTTCATAGCTCACTCCTTTTGGCAGGCGAAGTCCGGTCAGACAATTGCTTCGCCACCCTTCGGGAATTAAAAATTCCAGGCCGATGTCTTTAAAGCCGGCGCGTAGAAAACGGGCCGCACTGGCATAGCGCTCAACTCGACGGGCAACGGTTTCTTCAATCAGTTCATCAAGTGCTACATCAAGTGCATAATGGACTGGGATTGCGGGAGTGAACAACATGCCGCCTGCCTCCTGGGCTTTGTGGTAGCCGGTCAGGTTGAAGTAGAGCGTTCGCCCGGGAATTTTGCGCAAGCGTTCTAATTCTTTTTTCCGGAACAGGACAAATGACACGCCCGGAAAACCTTGAATGCATTTGTTGGCGGTCCCTGCGGCAATATCAATGGGACAGGACTTGAAATCGATCTCATCTCCCGCCAGACTGCTGATGCCGTCCACCAAAAAAACCTTTTTATAACGCCGGGCAAGCTCACCCACTTCCTTTAAGGGATTGAGAAGTCCGGTTGTCGTCTCATGGTGTACCATGGCTACCACTTCTATATCGGGATTTTGTTTTAACTCTTTTTCGATGTCCTCCAGACGGGGCGGTTCTCCCCAGCCCAGTTCGAGGGTGCGGCGGTTGAACTGGTAAATGTCGCAGATTTTGCCGATGCGCTCGCCATACACACCATTTTGAATGACCAGCATTGACCGGCCCGGACTCAGGGAGGAGGAGACGGCCATCTCCAGTGCTGCTGTTCCCGACCCGGAAACCAGCACGGATGTATAGTCCTCTTCGATATCAAAAGCCTTGAGTAATTTTGCGCGGATTGCTGCCATAAGATCCGAGAATTCCTTCTCCCGGTGGCAGAGATCGGGAAGCATTAAGGCCTGCCGGACCCGATTAGTCACATTGACCGGGCCGGGATTGAGCAAAACAGTTCGTAGCACAAGTTTTATTTGCTAAAGGTTGGCAATCAAACGCGATCCAAGTTTACCCCAGTGGGCTCTGACCTACAAAAAGAATTATTCCTGAAAGGTAAAGTGTTTTGATCCATTGCTATAAGCACCTGTCATGTTTTAAACTCAAGTGGATGAGAAAACTTTTAACGATATTAGGACTGGTACTGTTTTTTGCCGCATGGGGAGAGAATATTTCCCCGGCTGTAGCGGGTTACTCCAACCTGACTCTTCCTCGGATCATGTATCAAGGAGGGAATGATAACCCCCGGCCGGAGGCCCTGCGTAGCCTTCTTGCCCAGATCACGCGCAGAACATCCATTGAAGTCAACCGTGAGCCGGTCGCGCTGAATGTTTCCGACCCCAAATTATTCCGCCACCCGTTCATCTACATGGGGGGCGATGAAGGGTTCGATCCATTCCCGGAAAAGGACCTGGAAATTTTGCGGAATTATTTGAGCTATGGCGGGTTTCTTTTTATTGATGACAGTTCTGCACAGGCTGGTTCTGCATTTGATACTTCGGTCCGTAAAATGATATCGGCATTGTTTCCGCAGAATCCGCTCAGAAAAATTCAACGCGACCATTCCATTTTCCGTTCTTTTTATCTGCTCAATACCGTATCCGGCCGATCCATCACCAAGTCTTATCTGGAAGGAATATCTATAAAAGGGAGGACCGTCCTGATTTACAGCTCCAACGATCAGGGAGGTGCCTGGTCACACAATAAGCTGGGCCATTGGAATTATGACGTGATCGTGGGAGGGTACAGACAAAGGCAGCTTGCCATCCGCCTGGGCATTAATATCATCATGTATGCGCTGACCCTGGACTATAAAAAGGACATGGTGCATTTGCCCATTATTCTTGAACGTTTGCGCAGGTACAATCCCAAATGAACAGGCTGGCAAAATTACTGGGGGTCGACCCCGAAGTCTATAACAAATGGCAACTGCATTGGTCGCCCGAAGACCCGGTGTTGATCTTCGCCGTACTTGGCATTGTGATTCCCGTGGCTCTCTGGTTTTTCTGGACCAGTTTGAATCGGATTGGTTCCCGGTCGAGAAAACTTCTTCTCTTTGTGCTCAGGTCGGCGGCGTTCGCGCTTTTGCTGTTGATCTTGTTAAAGCCTGAACTGGAGTTCCGCAAAAGCCAGCCCCTCAAAAACTCCATAGCGGTTCTGCTTGATAACAGTAAAAGTCTTTCCATAAAAACCAATGAGTCTCCAAGGATTGATCTGGTAAAAAAAGCTTTAAAGGCCAATGCTTCTTATCTTGAAAACCTGGAAAAAGATTTCAATGTGGATTATTATTTTTTCTCTGATGATATAGAAAAGGTAGGGGCCGGGGCAGTTGAAAACCTTTACCGGCCGTATCGGCCCTTTACCGATCTGACCCGGGTGTTCGACGAGTTGGCCGGGCGTTACCCGGGTCCATCGCTTCAAGGCGTATTGCTGTTCTCGGACGGTGCAGATTTAACTCAGGAGTCCGGTGAAATTTCAAGAAACCTGGTGGAGCGGCTGAAGGCCTTGGGAAGCCCGATTCACACCCTGCAGGCCGGGAGCAACGAAGGCTTTAAAGACCTGGCTATCGAAGCGGTCTCGGCATCGGATTTTGGGTTTGTGCAACAGCCTCTCAGAATTTCCCTCACCGTGTTTTCCTCATCGCTGGGTAACCGCAACATTCCTCTGGTTTTGAAAGAGGGTGACCATATCATGGTCTCAAAGATCATTGAGGTGCGCGAAGATATGAAACGGTATGAAGTGGAGTTGGAGTTCACCCCCCAAAGCGCGGGCAAAAGAATTTATTCCCTCAGCCTGCCGAGATTTGCCGGCGAATTCATTCTCACCAACAATGAAAAAGAGTTCGAGATAAATGTGGTGCGAGACAGGATCAGGGTTTTACATCTCAATGGCCGCCCTTCGTGGGATTCCCGCTATCTCCGCGAGGTTCTTGCCCACAACCCGAAAGTGGACCTGCTGTCATTTTTTATTCTCAGGAATATAGGCGATGATGTGGAGGCCCCGACGGCAGAACTCAGCCTGATCCCCTTTCCTTCCAACCTGTTATTTGACGATTACCTGAGTTCTTTTGATCTGATTATTTTCCAGAACTTTAAATACGATCCGTTTATCGACAAGAAATACCTGGGCAATATTCGAAAATACGTCGAGAACGGTGGTGCCTTTTTAATGATTGGCGGTGAGCTTTCATTTCAGGGTGGGGGCTATACGCGGACACCTATTGAAGAAATCCTGCCGGTGAATTTTCGCGAGACCAATCGGACTTTCGTTGATGAAGCTTTTCGCCCGGTTCTGAATCAGGAATTTTCCCGGCACCCCATTCTGCGTCTGGAGAAGGATCTGGTCCTTAATCAAGAGGCATGGCAGTCGCTTCCTCCGCTTCAGGGAATGAACATGGGATTGCATCCGGACAAGAACGCGCACGTTCTGGCCTCGTATGCCAAGGGGAAAGGGTCCGCGATTCCCATTTTGGTGGCCGGAGATTTTGGAAAAGGCCGAACCGCCTTACTGGGTACCGATTCGGTGTGGAACTGGAATTTCAGGAATGTCGGCGGTGGAGGCAGTGGCAGATATTTCCAGAGGTTCTGGAATAATGTCATCGACTGGCTGATCGCCGAACCGGAAACTCGGCGACTGCAGTTGGAGTCCGATAAAGAGCAGTACCAGGAAGGCGAACAGGCCCTGATAAAATTCAAATTGCTGAAAAAAAATTATCAGCCTGCAGTCGGCGTAGCAGTACAGCTGGTCTTGAAACCGCTCAAGGAAAAATCCGGAAACGAAACGGAATTGAAAACCGATGAACAGGGCGAAGGAGTCTTCCCGTTTCTTCCTGGGGGGGAAGGGTTTTATACCGCCCGCATAAAGGCTGATCTGGAGGGGGAATCTCTGGCAGAGGAAATCATGTTCTCAGTGTTAAAGGATAATGCAGAATTTGAAAAGCCGCTGGTCAATGAAACCCTGCTGAAAAAAATTGCCGAGATCACCGGCGGCCAGCACCGCCTTATCAAGGGCAATGATGACCTCAGCACCTACCGATTTGCCAATCCTGATGTGCGGACCAAAAGCCATGGCCAGTCTTTTTCGCTTTGGGACAACTGGTGGGCCTATGGACTGGTGGTGGGCTTTCTGGTGATGGATTGGTTTTTGCGGAGAAAGTCAGGTTTGAGTTAACCGGCGAGCCGCCAGTGGCTACTGCAATAGCTTTTACTTGCTAGAAAAAAGTTGACTCGGCTCAACGAGCCATTGCTATCTGCCTTAGGTGGCACACCGGGCGTGGGGCCAAATGAGCCACAACGCTATAAAGCGATCATTACTTTATGCTCACCAGCAAACCTGTTGCTAGCTCCCTCCCACGGAGACCTTTGCATAACCCCGAAGGGGTAATCTCGCTTTTCTGTTTTTTTTCGACTTACGCAAAGCTCTCCCTCCCACGGGAGTGGGTGAAAACTAAATTGTGAAACACCGGCTTATCCTGTAATATCAATAATGATCGGGTTGCTCTATACACCCTCCTTGTGTAATAAAACCACTTTTTGCATTTAAATTATGACCAAAGCCGTAAAAAAAAGCGGAATGAATGTTCGCCAATGGGTGCGTGACCGCATCCTGTTTCTGGCTATGGGTATCTTTGTGGTTGGGGCCGGGACTTATATCGGTTCTGAGCAGTTGTTCGACGCAGACAGCATCTGGTTGCACCCGGTTCGCGAATTCGCTTTGCTGATTTCCCTGATCGGGGTGATCTCGCTGGGCTACGAAGTTTTTCTGAGGGAATTGACCTTCAACGAATATAAGGAAGCACTGGAAGAGATTGTTAATCCCGACGCGGTTCGTCTGGGCATTCACGGCATTTATAAAAATCGCTCTGAGCTTGCTCAAGCCACCTCTTTTGAGACGTTGTTCAAAAATGTTAAAGAGGAAATCTTCATAGGAGGTTCTTCTTTGCTGTCGATCTCGACTGCGAGCCGGGAACTGATTAAGGAGAAGGTCTTAAACGGAGTCAAAATCCGCTTACTGCTCATGGACCCCAACTCCCCAGTGGTGGAGTTGATCACCAAGCAGGGCGGAGGCAAACATACATTTTTGAACGAAATTAAAACCTCATTGCTGTTATTGCAGAAGCTTCACGATGAAATTCAGCAGGACAGTCCGCCTGAAAATAAAGGTGAATTGATTGTGCACAGTTACGACTCCATTCCGTCCCATTCTTTTATATCGATTGATCCGGAGCGTTCTTCGGGAGTGATCGTTGCCGACATCGGGCCTTATCTAGGCCGCAGTACCCCGAGGCCGAGCATGCTGGTGATCAACAAAAAGAAGGGTATGTTCGATTATTGGAAAGAGATGAATGAAGTCATGTGGGAGGCCAGCAAACCCGTGGATATGGAGGCGGCCGATCCTATTGCGGCAAAGACTAAAGCACTGGTCCTGGCCAGTGGCAGTGAAACCGAATATTACGAGACGGATTCAGAATCCTGGAACAAAGCATCCATTTGCCAGATGGGAAACGGCTGGCGCGGCATCAAGGGCAGTCAGTGGGTGTGGGTTCGTGAAACTGTTTCGGTGGAAGAAGCCAAAACCGGAAGCCAGCATAAATTCCGCTTCAAATTTGACCTTCCCATCAGTGGTCCCAACGCCATCCGTCGGGCGGACATTTTGCTTCGCTCGGACGATACCTGCCATATCTCGGTGAACAGCGTCAGTCTCAAGCAGGAATATGGCGGGGCGGAATACCCCGATCCGTTTTTGATCGATATCGACCAGTTTGTACAGGCCGGGGAAAACACCATCAGTTTCGAACTGATTCACTACGCTCGGCCCGATGCCAAAGAGCCTGGCGACAACCCCAGCGGCCTCATCTACCGTTTGCACATCGAATATTCCTGAATTGGCTAAAAACCCAGCCGGGTGGGCGACCTTGCATGCAATGTGTCTTGCCCTTGTTAACTATCCCTCTCCATTACCACAAGTCCCTGTTTTTTTAGTCTCGTTAACCCTTTTAAATTAAAGGTTTTGTGGATTTTATTGCAACCCGGATAACGCTGGTATCCCTCGGTAAATCAATTATTGACAGGGTAGGGCAGATTGATATAATCCCGACTCCAGTGGCTTGCTTCCCCAATCTTTCAGTGCAGTGCTAACATATTATTGTTAAACGGGATTTCTGTTTCCCCAGCAAGTGTTCTGGATCGCTATTAACGGAGGAACGCCCTTGGTTTTTTTGGCCGAGGCCAATATTAAGGTACTCAATGACCGAATATTTCTACATTTCGTTATTCGCGGTGGTGGCCATTGTGGTGGTGGGAGCCCTGCTGGCATTGTCTACGGTGCTGGGTCCGCGCAACCCCAGCCCACAAAAAATGCTTCCCTATGAGTGTGGTATAATTCCGACTGAAGAGGCCAAAGGCCGTTATCCAGTGCGGTTTGCCACCATCGCCATGCTTTTCATCATCTTTGATGTGGAAGTGGTGTTTATGTATCCATGGGCGGTGGCTCTGGGCGAACTCAAACTGTTCGGGTTGGTGGAAATGGCCATTTTCATAATCATTCTGGGAATCGCATACGTCTATATTTGGGGACGAGGAGGTTTGGAATGGGATTGATCGAAGATGCGGCTGAAATAGTCGAGACTGAAATCACTAACCTTAAATTAAATGTTCAGGATACCGTTGCGGCGTTGGAACATGAATACGCCGGTTCCCTTTACGACACGGTATTGACCACCAAGCTCGGTAAGGTCGTTGGCTGGGCGCAGAAGAATGCCTTGTGGCCCGCGACTTTCGGGCTGGCTTGTTGCGCCATTGAAATGATGGCGATGGCCAATTCGCGTTGGGATGCGGCGCGTTTCGGGGCTGAGGTTTTCCGCGCTTCTCCGCGTCAGGCAGATTTGATGATCGTGTCGGGGCGGGTGTCGCAGAAGATGGCTCCGATCCTGAAACAGATTTATGACCAGATGCCCGAGCCGAAGTGGGTGATCTCTATGGGAGCCTGTGCTTCCTGTGGTGGAATTTTCAATAATTATTCCATAGTTCAAGGGGTGGACCGTGTGGTGCCAGTGGATGTTTATGTTCCCGGATGCCCTCCCGGCCCCGAAGCTCTGCTTTATGGCGTGATCAAACTTCAGGAAAAGATCATGGCGGAAGCGGGCACCGATAAGGCCAAAAAGAGGGTGGCATGACGAGTGAGGAAATCGTCGAGAAAGTGAAAGCCGGCCTTGCCGACGCCATCCAGGATACTGCCCTGCCTCAGGGCGATGCGGTGATCTTTGTGGCTCCCGACTGCCTGCAAAAGGTGGCGGCTTTCCTCAAGGACGACCCATCTCTGAAATTCGATTACCTTTCTGACATACGCGGGGTGGATTATCTCAATGAAGAACGTGATCCTCGCTTCGAAGCGGTTTACCAACTTTATTCCATCGACCATCAGCATTCCACTCGTGTCCGTGTCGGCATAGATGAAGAGAATCCTTCTGTGCCCACTGTTTCAGAATTGTGGAAGGGAGCGTTATACCCAGAGCAGGAACTGTTCGATATGTTTGGAATCCACATCGAAGGGCATCCTAAAAATGAACGGCTGATCATGCCGAAAGAGTGGGCCGGTTACCCGCTTAGAAAAGATTATCCGTTGACCACAGAGACCGTCACTTTCTCGTATAACCGGGATTTTAAAAGTGATCTGGTCAAATCGAAACCACCGACTCGTTAGGACGACCCGTGAGCGTAACTGAACAAGGACTGCTGGAGCGCGATAAAGATACAATGACCCTGAACATGGGTCCTCAGCACCCGAGTACCCACGGGGTCTTCCGCGTTATCCTTGAAATGGATGGTGAGGTGGTAAAGACTGCCGAGCCGGAAATCGGCTATCTGCACACGGGCATCGAAAAAAACTGCGAAAATAAAAGATACGTTCACGTCATCCCGATGACCGACCGATTGGACTACCTCAATCCGCCGGGAAACAATCTGGCCTTCTGCCTGTCGACGGAAAAACTATTGGGCGTTGAGATCCCCGAACGGGCTAACGCACTTAGGGTCATCATGTGCGAGTTGTCTCGCATCGCCAGCCATCTGGTTTGGCTGGGTACGCATGCCTTGGACATTGGCGCCATGACAGTTTTCCTCTATTGCTGGCGCGAGCGCGAGATGATCCTTGATCTGAATGAAGAGGTTTCCGGCGTACGCATGATGACCAGTTATATTCGTGTTGGTGGCGTGGCGAAAGATGCGACCCGACCCTGGCTGGATGGCATCCGCGATTTCCTCGATTATTTCCCCGCCAAGGTGGATGAGTACGAAAGGTTGCTGACGAGAAACCCGATCTGGCTGGATCGAACCGAGGGCATCGGTGTGTTCACCCGGGAAGAAGCGATCAACTGGAGTTTAAGCGGGCCAGCATTGAGAGCCTCTGGAGTGAACTGGGATATTCGCAAATCCCAACCCTACAGCGGTTACGACAATTATAGTTTCGATGTCCCCATACAGACCAACGGGGATATTTATGATCGCTACCGCGTGCGGGTTGAAGAAATGCGGCAGAGCCGGGCCATCATCAAGCAAGTTATGGAAAGACTGCCGGGGGGTGATTATAAAACGCCGGACAACAAAGTCTCTTTACCTGTTCGGGAAACCTTGCATACCAGCATGGAAGCATTGATCCATCATTTTAAGCTGGTGTCCGAGGGGATCAGCGTCCCGAAAGGCGAAACCTATGTGCCCATCGAAGGAGCAAGAGGTGAAGTGGGATTTTATATCGTCAGTGACGGTACCAATGTTCCTTACCGGGTCAAGCTACGGGCGCCTTCGTTCATGGCGATACCCGGCATGTGCAAAATGATGGAAGGTTGTTATATCGCCGATGTGGTGGGCATCATTGGCAGCATCGATATTGTTATGGGTGAAGTCGACCGCTAGCCAAGCGTGAGGCCAACTAGCAATGGCTCATTGAGCCGAGAGAATGCTTGTCCGCAGGGTAGGATATTGCAACTTACCAACGGAGGTTCTCTACAGAATTTTTATAAGGAAAATTTGTTAATGTCTGGATTCACGTTTTCTGAAAAGCAGGAAAAGGAAATTACGGGTATTTTATCCAAATATCCTTTTAAGAAATCAGCAATGTTGCCTTTGCTGACTCTGGTCCAGCGGGCTGAGAGAGTGATCTCGCCGGAGGCCATGGTGGCGATCAGTGAAAAGCTGGATTGTTCGCCAGCCTATGTGCAGTCGGTCATGTCGTTTTACACAATGTATCACGCCGATAAGGTCGGGAAATACATGATTCTTTTCTGCATCAACATCAGTTGCCAGTTGAACGGTTGCGACAAACTGCTTGAGCACACTGCCAAGAAACTTAATATCAAGGTGGGCGAAACAACATCGGATGAAAAGTTCACCCTGCATCGAGAAGAATGCCTGGCAGATTGTACGAACGCGCCGATGATGCGCATCAATGACACTTATTATGGGGATTTGACCGAGCAACGCATTGATCAAATTCTCGATTCTTTGGACTGACGCATGACACAGATTCTTTTTAAAAATATAAATATAAAAGACCTTCATACTATAAAGGTCTACGAAGAGCAGGGTGGTTACCAGGCCTTAAAGAAAGCCTTCGCCCAGAAACCGGAAGAGATTGTTGAGGCGGTCAAAGCTTCTGGCTTGCGTGGGCGCGGCGGTGCGGGTTTCCCGACGGGATTAAAATGGAGTTTCCTGGCCAAGGATGTGTTTCCCCGTTATCTCTGTTGCAACGCCGATGAGTCGGAACCGGGAACCTGTAAAGACCGGGAACTCATGCTTAAAAATCCGCATAGTTTAATTGAGGGTATGATCCTCTGCTCCTATGCCTGCCGGGTCGAAACTGGATACATTTATATGCGCGGGGAATTCCATGATTTGATTTTCAACATGGAAAAAGCCATAGAAGATGCTTACGCCAAAGGGTATTTGGGTAAAAATATTCAAGGAACCGGGTTCAATTTAGATATTTATACCCATCTTGGTGCCGGGGCCTATATCTGTGGTGAGGAATCGGCTCTCCTGAATTCCCTTGAAGGAGAGCGTGGTGAACCGAGAATGAAACCTCCTTTTCCCGCTGTAGAAGGTTTGTATGCCAAGCCAACAGTTATCAACAATGTCGAAACCCTGTGCGTGATTCCTTATATTGTCAACGAAGGCGCTGAAAAATATGCCTCAATGGGAACTGAAAAGAGTAAGGGTACCAAGTTGGTCAGTGTTTCCGGGCATGTGAAAAAACCCGGAAACTATGAAGTGGTGTTGGGTACTCCGATCAGGGAAATTATTTATGATCTTGCTGGCGGAATCCGTGATGATAACAATCTGAAAGCATTTATACCCGGCGGCTCATCGGTCCCCATGCTTCCTGCCAACCAGGTAGACGTCTTATACGATTATGAATCATTGGCGACGGCAGGCACCATGCTGGGTTCAGGTGCTATGATCGTTATTGATGATACCGTCAATATTGTTGAATCCACGTTGCGGCTGATCAGCTTTTATATGCATGAGTCGTGTGGCAAATGTACGCCATGTCGGGAAGGCACCCGCTGGCTCTACCAGATCGTTGAGCGGATCATGCAGAACAAGGGGCAACTGGATTACATCGAAAAGATGGAAGATATTTGCGACAACATGGCAATGAAAACGTTTTGTCCGCTGGCCGATGCTTGTGTCTCTCCTGTTGTGAGTAGCATCAAATATTTCCGCTCTGATTATGAAGCATATTTTAAGAACACACCGGTAGGTTCGGTTTGAGGCAATTATGTCTGACCATGAAGTAACATTAATGATTGATGGGAAATCGGTGACGGTTCCGAAAGGCACCAAGGTGGTGGATGCGGCCAGAGAGGTTGATGTAGACATCCCTGTTTTCTGCTATCACGAGAAGATAGGCCCCCTTGGCTGTTGCCGGATGTGTCTGGTGGAAGTCGAGAAGATGCCGAAACTGATGACCGCTTGTACGATGGATGTGATGCCGGATATGGTGGTCAAGACCACCACCGACAAGGTGGAAAAAGCACAGAAGGGCGTTCTGGAGTTTACGTTGCTCAACCATCCCCTCGATTGCCCGGTTTGCGATAAGGGAGGCGAGTGTCCTTTGCAGGACAACACCTTCAAGTACGGTCCGCCAGATACCCGCATGGAGTTTCACCGGGCTAACAACGCCAAGGCGACTCCGCTCAGCCCGGTTATCACCATTGACCGGGAGCGTTGTATTGCCTGCCAGCGGTGCACCGCTTATAGCGAGCGAATTGAACAAGACCAGGGACTGGTCATGCTGAACCGTGGTTTTTATAACGAGGTCGGCACATTTAATAATGAACCTTACAACAACCGCTTCTCTGGGAATGTCATAGATATTTGCCCGGTCGGTGCGTTGACCAATACTGACTTTCGTTTTAAGGCCAGGACTTGGGATTTGACCAACACGGAAACGCTTTGTGCCCATTGCGGTTGCAACTGCAATATCACGATGGGCACCAGGCTGAATGAACTCATGCGTATTGAGGCGCGTCCCAATGACGCGGTGGACGATGGCTGGATTTGCGATAAGGGCCGATGGGGCCACCAGTTTGTGCACAGTAAAAATAAAATCACCACTGCCAGGGAAAACAGTGTGGGCGATGGCAAGCCGACTTCCTTTCCGGTTTTTCCTCATGACTGCACCATTCAGGATGCGGCTGGAAAGGTGGCCGAAGCATTTAAAAAAATCGCCGAAGAACACGGACCTGAAAGCGTTGGGTTCATCGGGTCTCCTTATACCACCAACGAGGAAAATTATCTTTACCAGAAATTATTCCGCCAGAGCCTGGGCTCAAACAATATAGACCATAAGTCTTATCAGGATACACCGGGTCTTCCGGTCGACCATTACGGGGTCGAGCAGATTGAAACCGCCAACGTGGTGTTGTTGATTGCCAGTGACCCAACGGAAGAATTGCCTGTTCTTGATTTGCGCATCAAAAAAGCGGTGACCAATTGTGGTACGCGGCTGGTGAGTTTGAATGATCAAACAATTGCGCTGGATAAGTACTCTTCTCAGTCAGTGCAATACAGGGTGGGTTCTGAAGCTTTGGCTATTGATGCTTTGGCCAATGGCTTGGCTCGAGAGTTGGGAGAACCGGCGCCAGCTAAAGATGCCGACCAAACCGGAATTTCTGCAGAAGACATGAAGGCGTTGGTCGAGACGGTGCGATCCAGCATGAAAATCTGCGTGGTGTATAATCCATCGGCTCTTTCCGGAGACGCGGTTTCGCAGGTCAAGCATTTGCTGAAATTGATTGCCAAAGTCCCGACCATGGAATGTGGTGCCATTCCTGCAGCCCCGATGACCAATGCAGTAGGGGCCATGGATATGGGACTGCTTCCCGATTTTTATCCGGGCGGAGTGCCAGTGACAAACCCGGAGGAAATAAAAAAACAATGGGGAGAAAATGCCCCGACCACCAAAGGCTTTTCTGCATTGGAAATGATTGCTCGTGCCGAGGCGGGAGAATTGAAAGCTCTGCTGGTTCACCGTTCTAATCCAGTGATTGATTTTCCCGGAGGGTCGCGGGTTGCGGATGCCTTGAGAAAGCTGGATCTTCTGGTGGTGCATGACATGCTGGAAACCGAAACGACTGAACTTGCGCATCTCGTTCTGCCTTCAAACGGTCCTGGTTATGATGAAGGCACCACCACTAATATTGGCGGCAGGGTGCAAGCTAGAAAAAAAGCATTGGAAACGGCCCAAGCCCAGGACTGGAAAATCATCAACCTGATGCTCAATGCTCTGGGCGATGAAACCGACTACCAAAAGGTTTTGGATGTGACCGATGAGATTGCCCAAAAAGTTCCGGGCTATCAGGAGATCAGTAGAAGGTCGTTGGGCAAAGCCGGGTGTGACCGGGAGCCTGTCACTTCGGTCGATGAAACGGTTGCTGAACAGCCGACTGGTCCAGGAAAAAACGGAAACCTCCGGCTTCGTGTGGCCACGTTCCTCTTTTCGCATGACAAAATTCTTGATGCCTCCTCGAAACTGGCACATCACTTTTTGCCTTCCGCCGCGCATTTGAACGAGAAAGACGCTAAGAAACTCGGTATTCGGGATGGCGACACGGTTCTGCTTTCCGCTCAAGATGTCACGCTGAAAGCCACTGCGAGTGTCAACAATCGTTGCCAATCCGGCGGTGTGGTGGTGCCCAGGGCTTCAGATTGGCAGGGAGTGAATGGCTTGATCGGCGCAGATGGCGGCCCGGCATGGGTGGAAGTTAGAAAAGTTTAAATTTATTGTAAAACGGTAATTATTTTTGGAGTGGTTGGAGTTTGGACTGGACCACTGAAATATTAAATGTGACCTGGGATTTCATTGTTCTGTTTTTGAACGAGAATATTCCCCTGATCGTGGGCAGTGTCAAGGCCGTGGTCATTGCGGTAGCTATTATGTCTGTAGTCCCCGCACTGGTCTGGCTGGAACGACGTTTGATGGGCCGGTTTCAGGTGCGCCTGGGTCCGAATCGGGTCGGGCCTTTTGGTCTTGGCCAGCCGCTGGCGGATACGGTGAAGTTGTTGTTCAAGGAATCCATCATTCAAACTTCGGCGGATAAGTTTTTGTTTCACCTCGCTCCAGCTGTAGTGGTGATTACGGCGATTGTCGGGTTTGCGGTGATTCCTTTTGGCGAGCCTTTCGAGGTGTTCGGCCAGACCATCGAGATGTGGGGAGCCAATGTGAACAGCGGAATTTTGTTCGTGTTCGCGATTTCAGGCATGGGTATTTATGGAATGGTTCTTGCCGGATTGTCATCGAATAATAAATATTCGCTGATGGGCGGCCTGCGTTCTTCTGCCCAGATGATCAGTTATGAGTTGACGCTGGGGCTTTCGGCGTTGAGTATCATCCTGCTCACCGGTTCTCTGAGTCTGGTGGATATGGTCCGGGCTCAGGAAACTTATCCATTTATTCTTGTTCAGCCGTTGGCATTTTTATTATTTTTTATTGCCGGTATTGCGGAGACTAACCGGGCTCCTTTTGACTTGCCTGAAGCAGAGCAGGAACTGGTGGCCGGTTTTCATACGGAATATACAGGCATGAAGTTTGCCATGTTCTTCATGGGCGAGTACATCAATATGGTGACCATGAGCGCGTTGGTGACGCTATTATTTCTCGGTGGGTGGAACGCTTATGGCCTGCCTGTTTGGCCGATTGTGGCGTTTGCCGCCAAAGTAATTTTTCTGCTGTGTGTGTTCATCTGGTTGCGGTCGACGTTTCCCCGTATTCGTTATGACCGGTTGATGACGTTTGGTTGGAAAATTTTACTGCCATTATGTTTGCTGAATCTTATGGTCACTGGCACGGTGAAGGTGATCTGGTTTCCCTGAGGGGATGAGCTATGTTGCAAGCAACTTTTGATGGGATAAAAAATCTTTTGATCGGGATGGGGGTCACGTTCCGGAATATGCTGACCACACCGGTCACCCTGCAGTATCCCGAAGTCAAGCGAACCATGCCCAAGCGTTATCGGGGGAGACATTTCCTGAACCGCGATGAAAACGGGCTGGAAAAGTGTATAGGATGCTCTTTGTGCTCTATCAATTGCCCAGTGGGGTGTATTCATGTAGTTTCGGCGGAGAACGATCCGGATAACCCGGTTTCCAAGGGCGAGCGCTACGCAGAGGTTTATGAGATCAATCTTCTGCGTTGTATCTACTGCGGGTATTGTGAGGAGGCCTGTCCGGTAGATGCTGTGGTTTTGCGTGAGCATTATGAGCTGGCGGATTATGACCGCGATAATTATATTGCGGAGAAACAGGATCTATTGGTGTACCCGGAGCCGAACCAGTTCCGTGTTAACATTCTGGGCAATACGGAGCGTATCGAAAAATAGCGCCGATACAGCCGCTTGCGGCTTAAATAGTATTTTCAGTGCTTAAAGAGTTTATTTTGGGCGAAGGGGCTATTGCTCATTGTACCCCTCCGGGGCATGAAATTTATGGAAGGGGTTTCACAGCCCCACGCCCAGTGGAAGAGGAGTGGGTTAGTATTGGAAATCGCTACGGTATTTGATTTCACGTATGATGCGGTAATTTTAGTGGTGGGGGTGACGGCTGTTCTTGCCAGCCTGGGGGTCATTCTATGCTCCTCACCGATCTACAGTGCCTTGTACCTGATTGGCCACATGATTTGTTTGGCCCTTTTGTTCCTCCTTTATAATGCAGAGTTTCTGGCTGTAGTCCAGATCATTGTTTACGCCGGAGCGGTGATGATTCTGTTTTTGTTTATCATTGCGCTTCTCGGCGGAAAAAAAGAAACTCAGGAAAACTCGTTCCACCGGTCGATGGCGCTCGCTTTCGTTTTCACCCTGCTGGGGGAATTGTATTTGTCAGCCACTGTGGGGCCGACTAAGCAGGTTCGAGGTGAAATTCCCGCTGAAATGTTTGGGTCTGCGAAAGCCATTGGTCTCGAATTATTTTCAAAACATATTGTGGCGTTTGAGCTGGCTTCGGGCCTCCTTTTAGTCGCGGCG
This sequence comes from Nitrospinales bacterium, assembly GCA_965249625.1. Taxonomy (GTDB): domain Bacteria; phylum Nitrospinota; class Nitrospinia; order Nitrospinales; family VA-1; genus LS-NOB. The sequence continues at coordinate 618,454 of OZ252246.1, forward strand.
GTGGGTGTGATTTGTCTGGCAAAATTTTCTTTTGCTCCTTCGAGGAGGCGCGTGAGGTAATTATGGGTGAACAATTTGTTTTACTTATCAGCGCTTCTATTTTCTGTGTAGGAACAGCGGGGTTCGTCATTCGCAAGAATCCTCTCATTATGTTCATGTCTGTCGAATTGATGCTCAATTCGGTGAACTTTCTTCTGGTTGCTTATTCCAGTTTTCTGAACTCGCTGGATGGTCAGATATTTGCCCTGATGATCATGGCCGTTGCGGCAGCGGAAGTGGTGGTGGGGCTGGCGATCATTCTGACCATTTTCCGCACCCGTCACGACATGGATGTGGACCATATTAATGTATTGAAAGGATAATCTTTTGTTCGCAAGTAGCTGGCTCATACTTTTGTTTCCTCTTCTTGGGTTTATCGGCCTGAGTTGGTACGGGAACCGCATTTCCGAGAAACTGGCTGGACTTGTTGGTTGCGGAACCGTGGGCGCGTCCTTTTTCATGACGCTGGTGACGTTGAGCAATCTTTTGTTTTTGCCGCCTGAAGAACGGATCGGGCATGTTCAGACTCTTTACCAGTGGGTGTCGGCGGGATCGCTCAAGTTGGATCTGGCGATTCTTGTGGACCCGCTATCGGTGTTCATGTTTCTAATCGTTACCGGTGTTGGGTTTGTGATTCATGTTTACTCTGTTGGTTATATGCATGATGATCCGGAGTACTCGCGGTTTTTCGCATATTTAAACCTGTTTATTTTTTCCATGCTGGTGCTTGTTGCGGCGGCTGACTTCTTTTTCCTGATCGTCGGCTGGTCGCTGGTCGGTCTTGCGTCTTATTTGCTGATCGGGTTCTGGCGCGAAAAAACCAGTGCCGTGCTTGCTGCCCGCAAAGCCTTTGTCATGAACGTGATTGGCGATGTGGGAATGGTCATCGCCGCTTTTGTTATTTTTGAGTCGTTTGGAACGCTGAGCTTTATAGATGTGTTTGCGGCTGCGCCGGGCATGTTCCGCCCCAATGATGACACCATGCTTTTGATCACCTTGTTGCTGCTGGTGGGTGCTTTTGCGAAATCCGCACAACTACCGCTACACACCTGGTTGCCGGACGCGATGGAAGGTCCGACCCCCGTCAGTGCATTGATTCACGCCGCGACGATGGTTACGGCAGGAGTTTATTTAATCGCTCGTTGCCATGTGCTTTATGAGTTGGTTCCCTATATCATGTATTTTATTGCCGGGGTAGGAATTATTACAGCAGTCTTTGCCGGGTCGATGGCATTGGTTCAACATGATATCAAACGTGTGATCGCTTATTCCACTATGAGCCAGCTGGGTTATATGTTCATGGCTGTTGGCATCGGTGTTTACAGCCTGGGCATGTTTCATTTGATGACGCATGCTTTTTTCAAGGCTCTGCTCTTTCTCGCGGCGGGAAGCGTGATTCATTCGCTGGATGGCGAACAGGATATTCGCAAAATGGGAGGCCTACAAAATGTCATGCCGTTGACCCATGCGACTTTTTTAATCGGAGCCTTGGCGTTGGCCGGGTTTCCGTTGACCAGCGGTTATTTCAGTAAAGAAGCGATTATCCTAAGTTCTTACCATGCTGAGATGGGGAACATTGTTTTCTGGGCGATCGCGGTACTGACGGCGGGCATGACGGCATTTTATATCTTCCGGATTTATTTTTACATTTTTGTGGGCGGGCTCCGCAGTCCGAGGGCACTCCCACATGAATCGCCTGGGATTATGGTCATACCTTTGGTAGTTCTGGCTGGTTTGGCCTTGCTGGGCGGATTGTTGGGGCCTTGGGTTGACAGTTTTCTGGCACCGGTGTTTGGTCGTGTTGTCGAGCACTATCATGATAGCGTGTTGGAGGCCATAGCTCTAACAGCAGGTATTGGCGGGATTGCGGCTGCAGGCTTGCTGTATATGGTGAGCAAGGATCGTATGGACCTTCTTAAGGAAGCGATGGCTCCACTTTATGACCTCTTGCTCCACAAATATTATGTGGATGAGATTTATGATTTTTTGATCGTGCGCCCGACAAAAGCCATAGGCGTTTTTATGGAACAAAAAGGGGAACGCAAAGGCATAGACTTCACTGTTGATCAGGTTGGCCTTCAGGTTAAAGAGGTGAGCCACGGCATCAGTCTCTGGCAATCGGGGAAAGTGCGTGCCTATGCTTTAAATATGGTTGTCGGCATGGTGACCATTCTATTGTTTGTCGTATTTATGTAACCGGAAAAACTATGCTATCTCTCATTATATTCATACCCCTTGCCGCGGCACTCGGACTTCTCATGGTTTCCAGAGAAAATGCTGCTGCAGTTAAGGTGGTTGGGGTGGGTGCGGCAGGGGCAAGCTTTGCCCTTTCTTTGTGGTTACTGTTTTCGTTTGATACCGCCAATGCTGAAATGCAGTTTGTTCAGATGTTCCACTGGGTGCCTGCCCTGCATATCAATTATTTGGTGGGGGTAGATGGCATTAGCCTGTGGATGGTGGTGCTGACTGCGTTTTTAGGATTCATTGCCATTTTGTTTTCCTTCACCCAGAAGGAAGGACTCAGAAACTTTGTCGCCCTGATGCTGGCTCTTGAGGCGGGGACGCTTGGAGTCTTTCTGGCACTCGATACTATTTTGTTTTATGTATTCTGGGAACTGATGCTGGTGCCGACTTATTTTCTCATTGGCATCTGGGGAGAGGGCCGACGGGTCTATGCCACGATGAAGTTCGTGATCTATACCCTGGTGGGAAGTCTGCTGATGCTGGTCGCGATTCTTTCCCTGACAATGATACATTATGACGCTACGCATGACGTGACATTTGATTTGCGCGTACTGACTCATACGCATATTGACCCGGCCACGCAGATGTGGATGTTTTTCTTCTTTTTTCTGGCTTTTGCCATCAAGGTTCCGGTTTTTCCCCTGCACAGTTGGTTGCCCCACGCTTATGTGGCGTGTCCCATTCCGGCTTTAATTCTGTTAACGGGAGCCATGTCTAAAACCGGTGCTTATGGTTTTCTACGTTTTTGCCTGCCGTTATTTCCCGAAGCGGTGGAGAGTTTTGCCGTTGTGATCGGGTTTCTGGCAGCCACTGGCATGGTTTATGGAGCCTGGATCGCTATCGCGCAAAAAGATTTGAAAGCTCTGGTGGCTTATTCCAGTATCAGTCACTTGGGATTTATTGTTATTGGTATCTTTGCTCATAATGAAACAGGCATCGAAGGCAGCGTGCTCCAGATGGTCAATCACGGCATCATCGCATCGGCGTTATTTTTGATCGTCGCATTTATTGAGATGCGAATGGGAACCCGCAACTTGAACGAACTGCGTGGCTTGAGCAAGGCCATGCCTGTTTTGTATGGAAGTTTCATGCTGATCATGCTGGCCGCCCTGGGGCTCCCGGGGTTGAACGGCTTTGTCGGCGAATTTCTGATTCTGGCGGGAGTCTGGACATCCAGCATGTTTTCAGGGTTATCGGGTATTCTGGTTTTGATGGGTGGATTGTCGATTGTCTTCGCTTCCATATACATGCTGTATATGTTTCAGGGCTCGATGCAGGAAACGTCGGAAAACCTGCCCGACGGATTGACCGACATTGATCAGCGTGAGTTCAAACTTATTTTGCCCGCCTGCCTGCTCATTATATTCATAGGCCTTTATCCCAAACCTTTCATTGACCGGATTGCCCCATCGGTAGACTCATTACTGCATCTGGAAAAAACGGTCAACCTCCATGCAGGAGAAGAAACCTCCCACTAGCTCACTAGGCGTGGGGCCAGCGTACAATAGGTTTATTTGGCTAGCAACGTTCTCTCGGCTTGACGAGTTCATGCTATCCGCTTTCCCGGGGAATTCTCTGCAAATTTTGAAAGGCTCAGGTTTTGAGATTCGGCGAAAACATTGTTGATGGTATTTTTCTGGAGCGGCCGAACCGATATTTGGCGCGTGTCGAAGTGGGGGGTGGGGGGAAGGAGGTTCTGGCTCATGTTCCCGATCCCGGTCGGCTGCCTGGGTTATTGCTGGCCGGCAGAAAAGTACGGCTGGTTCACCAACCCGGACCAAAACGTAAAACGGAATACACATTGGTTCTGGTGCGGCACGGTTCCATATGGGTGTCGACATTCCCGGTGTTTGCCAATGCCCTCATCAAAGACGCATTGATGGAACGGACGCTTCCTTTTCTCAAGGGCTATTCCGACTTTGCCGGCGAAGTGAAAGTGAAAAACAGCCGCTTCGATTTTCGGTTGACCTTTCCGCTAAGCCCCGCTTATGTTGAGGTGAAATCGGTGAGTCTGGTCGAAAAAGGATTGGGCCGATTTCCCGATGCACCGACAGAGAGAGGGGTCAAACATGTTAAGGAGTTAATGGAGTTTTGCGCAAAAGGCTACCGGGGTGCCGTGGTGTTTGTTTCGCAAAGATCCGATACACGATCTATCACCTGCAATGACGACATTGACCCGGTGTTTGGGGACTGGTTGCGAAAGGCGCGTGATAAAGGGGTGGAACTTTATGGGATGAATTGCAAGGTCACTCCGACCACGATTTCTTTGAACAAAGCCGTTGAGGTAATTTTGCCAGCGTGACCATTAGGCATGGCTTGTTACCCAAGAAACGCTTTCAGGTCGGGGATGATAACCCATTGCCCCTGATAGAGCAGCCATTCCTGCTTGATGAGCAGGGTTTGTAATTTGGTGCTGGGCAATATTGCCATTTGGTAGCGGATGACGACAATGGCCCGGTTAAAATCTTTTTCGGATAAACCGGCGAGCGGTACCCCGTCATTAAAAAGTTTGATGTCTAAAACGGCCGCTTCAAAAATAGTGATGCGCTTGACCATTTCCGGGGATTTAGCCATATATTCCGAGCGGTAAGTCGGGTGGACGAACCGGGCACTCATGTCGATCACTCTGCTTTCAAACTCAAGGTTATACACCTTAATGCTCAAGTCCAAGTCTTCCTGGATTTTATGGTAGCGGTCCAGCGTTTTACAGGAGACGGAAGCAAGAAGAAGCAAAAGAATTGCTGTGACTGATCGGAAACGGTTTGGTTTCAGCATAAGGTTGGATGTGTTGGTGAAATGACTTGAGGGGTGAATAATCGCTTGCCTTAATTGTAGATGAAAACGAAACGGATTAATACCGGTGAAAAATAAAAAATACTCCCAAGACAGGAACAGAAAATTAAAAGCAAAGTCTTCGGGAAAGAAATCGACTAAGAAATTAGCAAAGAAAGAGCTGACGCTTTGGGATCAGGCATCGCGGTGGTATGACTCACTGGTCGGCGGTCAGGGTACCAATTTTCAAAAAGACATTATCATGCCCGGCGTTTTCCGTTTACTGGCAGTCACTAAAAAAGACCGCGTTCTCGATCTGGCTTGTGGTCAGGGAGTTTTTTCCCGCTATTTGTCGCGCAAGGGTATTCAAGCCGAAGGGCTGGATTCTTCGGAGGAATTGTTGAGGTTCGCCCGGACGCGTTCGGGTTCATCTGTTCGTTATCATGTGGGAGACGCCGGCGATGCCAAAAACTTTGAAGAAGACCGCTTCGATGGTATCGCCTGCCTGATGGCGATACAAAATATCGAAAAGATGGACCTGCTTTTTAAAAGCGCAGCCCACTGGTTGAAACCGGACAAATGTTTTGTGGTGGTGATGACGCACCCGTGTTTTCGTATTCCCCGCCAAACTCATTGGGGGTGGGATGAAGAAAAGAAGCTGGAATACCGGCGGGTGGATCATTATATGACGGAGACCAACGTTCCTATCCTGACCCCGCCCTTTGCTGATTCCAAATCGTTCACGCTTACCTACCATCGCCCGATGCAGAGTTATATTTCAGCGTTGGCCAAAGCCGGGTTCTGTGTCGATGCGATGGAGGAATGGATTTCCAACAAGAACAGTCTGCCTGGCAGGCGGTCCAAGGCCGAAAACCGAGCCCGAAAAGAAATTCCATTATTTCTGGCTTTAAGAGCCCGGCTGATCGCGGAGAACTCTTAATAAAATGCCCAGTTATAGCTATGAACTTCCTGAGCAGGGGTGGCTGTTGTCGCTCATCCGCGAGAACCTGAGCAAGATCGGGGAGGAGTGGAAGGAGATGGCGGATTTCATGTTGGAAGGCCATGTCGAATACAAACCGCTGCGGGCGAATCCGATGCGGTCAGGCACCCGGTTTGTTTACCAGAGGGCAAAACTCAACCTGACACTTTATTTTCCCGAACGCATTTTCGAACACTTCATTAATGAGTTAGATTCTCAAAAATTGGAACTGCTCAAGGCGGTGGTGCAATCTTCCCTTCCTAAGCGATCCGGATACGATATTCATGAATTCAAGATTCTTGGAATCATTGAAGGAGTCTGACTCTGTAGCGTTTATTCGGGCTGGTCAGACCAGTACAAATCGAACGGGATATCGTCCGCAACGGCTTTGCGGATGCTTGCCATCCACTGTTGATAGAAGGTGGAGTTGTGCAGGGTGAGAAGGCGCATGGCCAGAATTTCTCCTGCCATGATCAGGTGCCTGAGATAGGCTTTGGAAAAATTCTGACAGGTGTAACAGGGGCAGTCCGGTTCGATAGGGTTAGGGTCGGATTTGTATTGCGCATTTTTAATATTTATTTTTCCTCCCTTCACAAACAGGGACCCGTTTCTGGCATTGCGGGTCGGCATAACGCAGTCGAACATGTCTACGCCCACAGAGCTGCATTGCAGGAGGTCTTCAGGTGTTCCCACTCCCATCAAATAGCGAGGCTTGTCTTCAGGTAGAAGTGGGGCGGTGTAGGCAGTGATGTCATACATCAGTTTTTTTTCCTCCCCCACACTCAATCCGCCTATGGCGTAACCGGGAAAATCAATTTCGATAATTTGTTCCGCACTTTTTTTGCGAAGGCCAGGGTGCATTCCGCCTTGGACAATTCCGAACAGGGCTTGCGTTTCGGAATGGAACGCTTCCTTGCATCGCTGAGCCCAAAGCGTGGTCAACTTTAAGGACTTTTCTGTCTGGCCGATGTTAGAAGGGTAAGGGGTCGGTTCATCGAAAGCCATGATGATGTCTGCACCCAATGCCTGCTGGATCTCTATCGACCGTTCCGGTGAGATAAAGTGGGAGGATCCGTCAAGATGAGATTGAAAGGTCACTCCCTCCTCGGTGACTTTGGCAAGTTCATTGAGGCTGAAAACTTGATACCCCCCGCTGTCGGTGAGGATAGGGTGGGGCCAGTTCATGAACTTATGCAGTCCGCCCAGGGAACGAATTAACTCGTGTCCCGGTCGAAGATAGAGATGGTAGGTATTGCCAAGGATGACCTGTGTGCCAAAAGACTCCAGGTCTTCCGGGGTCAATGCCTTGACCGTGGCCTGGGTGCCGACAGGCATGAAGCAGGGTGTGTCAATTTTTCCCCGTGGTGTTGTCAGAACTCCTAGTCGGGCGGAAGAGTGACTATGCTTTTTTAAGACTTCGAACTTAATCACTTTTCCTCAATAAACCAGGAGGTGTTGAACCTTGATCCGCCATGTTGCTTGATCCATGGGGATTTTTCTTTTTTCTTCAGGGAGCTGTCTTCTAATGACAGATTGGTTGCCAGGGAGTCGAAATTTAGATTTAGCCTGTCAATTTGTGTCTGCAGGTCGATTATTTTTTGAAGGTTCTCTTTGGTTTCGGATTTTTTTCTGAGAGCTTCAATTTCTTTTTCAAGGACGATAGTTTTTTTGGTGATTAAAATCAGGTGCCGCTGGATATCTGAACTCTCAACAGTTTCCTCTGCAAAAGAAGAGGTTGGCAGGGAGGTGGAAAGTGCCAGAATAAAAAAGAAAATGAGCATTGAGTAAATATTGGAGAAAGATGCGTCTGGTTTCCCAAGGCTCATTGCAGTCTTTGTGTTGGTTGGGATTTTATTTTTTGAAACCTATTTTGATGGTCACAACTGTATCACTGATTGGGTTTCTATAACAATGTTTCAAGGATAGCTTTTTGAACATGGAGCCGGTTCTCGGCCTGGTCAAAAACAATGGAATGTTTGCCGTCCAGGACTTCCGATGTGATTTCCAATTCCCGGTGCGCGGGAAGGCAGTGCATCACCATAGCATCCTTTTTCGCGGCATCGACCAGCTTCTGGTTTATCTGGTAGGGGTGAAGAAGCTTCTTTTTATTTTCTGTGTCTTCCTCCTTTCCCATGCTGATCCAGACATCGGTGTAAATGATATCCGCATTCTTGACAGCTTCAAAGGGGTCCTCAATAATTTCGACGTTCCCATTTCCGCTCAGTTTGGGAGACGGATGGGGTTGGCAGCTCTTAGGACAGGCGATCACTAGATGCATCCCCATCAATGAAGCCCCCATCATCCATGAATAAGCGACATTATTCCCGTCGCCAACATAAGCCACTTTCACCCCTTCGATGCCACCGAGTTTTTCCTTGATGGTGAAAATATCTGAAAGAATCTGTACGGGATGATTGAGATCGGTAAGTCCGTTGATCACGGGTATCGTAGCATGCTCGGCAAGAGCGATGACTTCATCGTGATCGTAGGTCCTTATCAAAATACCATTCAGGTAGCGGGAGAGAACCTGGGCTGAATCCCTAAGAGTTTCACCGCGTTTTAACTGAAGTTGGTCGCCGGTCAAAAACAGCGCGTGACCGCCAAGTTCAAACATGCCCACTTCAAACGATATGCGGGTTCGGGTGGAATGTTTGTTGAATATCATCCCCAGGGTCTTGCCTTTTAAAGGTAAATGCTCGATTCCTTTTTGATGCTTTTCCTTGAGGTCGACAGACATTTCAAACAGGTCAAGAATTTCTTCCCGGTTAAAGTCGCTGATGGTTAGTAGATCTTTATTCATTTTCAGGTTTTGTTGAAACTTAAAGGTTTGTTATTTATCAATCAGTTTAGTCAGGCTGTCAGATAGGACAGGAACCAGACTGTCGATGTCTTTTCGGGAAATATTTAGCGGCGGGATAAACCGCAATACGTTTAGCTGGATGCAGTTGATCAAAAAACCACGGCTCATGCAGTCGATGACCACGTCGCCACATGGTTTGTTCATCTCCAGTGCGAGAAACATTCCCATGCCGCGGGCTTCTTTGACGATGGGATTGTTTTTGGCGATTTCTTTCAGGCACTTTAAAAAATAAGTTCCGGTGGCGTTGGCTTTGTCCAAAAAGTTTTTTCCGGTCAGCACTTTCAAGGATGCCAAAGCGGCGGCACAGGCCAAGGGGTTGCCGCCAAAGGTTGCAGCATGGGTGCCAGGGACAAAAGATTTCATGACCCGATTGGTGGCCGCCAGAGCTCCTATCGCAACGCCGCCTCCCAAAGCTTTTGCCAGCGTCATGATATCCGGTTTTGTTTTATAGAGTTCATAGGCGAACAGTTTCCCCGTGCGCCCGAAACCTGTTTGCACCTCATCAAAAATTAGAAGAATACCATGTTCCTGGCAGAGCTTTTTCAGTCCTTTCAGGTAGGAAGAATCGGGGATGTTCATTCCGCCTTCCCCCTGCAGGGGCTCCACCAGAATGGCGCAGGTCTTTTGCGTTATTGCTTTCCGGGCCGATGGCAAATCATTAAATGGAATATATTTGAAGCCGGGAAGAAGCGGTTTGAACCCGGTGTGAAATTTTATCTGGGCTGTTGCCGAGAGTGAACCCAGGGTGCGGCCATGAAACGAGTTGTGCATGGTGATGATTTCGGTTCGCTTGGACTGCCCCTGATCGAAAAAAAACCTGCGGGCGAGTTTGATCGCGCCTTCATTGGCTTCTGTTCCGCTATTGCAGAAAAATACTTTGTCGGCAAAACTCAAGGACGTTAGTTTTTCCGCCAATTGGGATTGCGGTTCGATATGATATAAGTTGGAAACGTGGATCAGTGTTTCGGCCTGCTTTTTTATGGCCGAGACCACCGAGGGATGACAATGTCCGAGGTTGTCAACGGCAAGTCCGCTGACAAAGTCGATGTATTGTTTTCCCGACTTGTCCCAGACCTTGGAACCTTTTCCTTTGACCAGGGCAATCGGGTAACGTCCGTAAGTCCCGGCGACGTGTTTTTCCGTAAGCTGGATGATGCTCTTGTTCATCAGATTTTTTGTGAGAGTGATTTCGGAAGGAACTTTAGCATAAAAATTTCCAGAAAAATATAAAAACCTTGGTATTTAACGCCTTGTTTTTCAGGTTGATAGGTCTAAAAAAGCAAGGGTGTTCGTGAAAGTTTGATAAACATATTTGAGGGTATGGCCGCCCACGGTTCTTTAAGAAGACCAGTGAGGAATTATGCAGGTTGGATCGGAAAAAATTGTCGCTGGGGTTTTGCGCGGGTTCAGAAGGGTTTTGGATTTTGTGTTTCCGCAGAACTGTATTTCCTGTGATGGCAAAATCCAGGAGTATTTCCTCTGTGCCAGCTGTAGGGATGATATCGGGTTTATTCGACAGCCGTATTGTTTTCAGTGCGGGGTGCCGGCGGACCTGTCTTATGCTTATCCGCATGAAGAGTTTGTGTGCGGGGTTTGCCGACAAAGCCCTTATCAATTTGATCAGGCCAGAAGCATGGGATTTTATGACACGGTTTTAAGAACAACCATTCACCATTTCAAATATCGCAGGCAGATGGGGGTGCTCCCGGAGATGGATCGCCTTCTGGAAAAATATTTTGAGGAGAACTCAGGTTTTTGTCAGGATTTTACCGTTTCTCCGGTGCCGTTACATTTCAACAAAATGAAGGAGAGGGGGTTTGACCAGGCTTTTCTTATTGCTCGGCAAGTTGCGAGGATTTTAAAATTACCTCTTGAAGGTGGATTGTTGCGGCGGGTCAAGGCCACCAATCCGCAAGCGACCATGACCCGTGTAGAAAGAGCTCATAACATTAAAGGAGCCTTTGAGATCAATCACCCCGATCTGGTCGTGAAAAAAAATATTCTGTTGGTGGACGACGTGTTCACAACTGGAGCAACGGTTGATGAGGCTGCAAAGATGTTAAAGAAAAATGGAGCCGGGAAGGTTTATGTGTTCACTCTGGGAAGAGTGGTGGTGGGAAAAGGGTCTGGCCTGTGAGACCGGCGTAGCCGCCGGTGGCAGTTGGTAATGATCCTATTTGGCGAGCAAAGGGCTTCGGTGATCAATAACTCTTTACCCATTGCCTTCCCGCCGACCAGGCTAGTGCGGTGTCACCAGGTACCAGGTAACAATGCTGGCCACATAACCCAGTGCGATGACGGGAGCCCATTTCAAATGCGACATGAACGTATAATATTTTCGGTCAACGCCCATTACTGCAACCCCTGCCGCAGACCCTACGGAGAGTAGACTGCCCCCAACCCCGCAGGTCAGGGTGATCAATAGCCATTGATTAAGACCCATTTCCGGACTCATTTTTAGAACCGCGTACATGACAGGGATGTTGTCAACAATAGCGGAAAGGACACCAATAATTATATTGGAGGTTGTTGGCCCCAGGGTTCCATACATGTTTTCACTGACCAGTGCCAGATAGCCAATGTACTGCAACGCACCTACGGCGGTGAGAACGCCGAAAAAGAAAAGCAGGGTATCAAACTCCACCCCTTCCACTTTGGTGAAAATATCAAAGCGGCGGGGCTGGCTCCTTCGATCATCAGCAATGCCTATTTCCTTAAGATATTTTTTCTCTCCCCAGCGTTTTAAATACCATCCTTTTACCATCAATAAGCCTAGCCCGAACATCATTCCCAGGAAAGGGGGAAGGTGGAGGAATTGATGAAAAGATACTGCAGTGGCAACAGTGAATATGCCCAGTCCAATGATGACCTTGGCTCCCGGTTTGAGCTTTACTTCCTCTTTTCCCACTTCAGGATGCTCATCTGGAACGGCGAAATACATGATGCTCGCAGGAACGATCCAGTTGACGAGGGAAGGCAGTAACAGATAGGAGAAATCCATGGTAGCAACTTTTCCCGAAGTCCAGACCATCAGGGTGGTGATATCTCCGAAGGGACTCCATACTCCTCCAGCGTTGGCCGCGACCACAATATTGACGAATGCAGGAACAATGAAACGCCCATTGCCATTACTGACTGCTAGTGCTACGGTGGACATCAATAGGGCACTGGTCAGGTTGTCTGCAATGGGTGAAAGTAGGAACGTGATTCCTCCTGTCGCCCAGAATAATTTTTTAAACCCCAAGCCCTTTTTGAGCAACCAGGACCTCAACGCTTTAAAGGTATTCCTTTCATCAAGGGTATTGATGTAGGTCATTGCTACCAGGAGAAAGAAAAATAGCTCACCGATTTCGCCGATCAACTCTTTGACGAAGTGATGCGCGTTTCCATTGCCCCCCTGCATGGCTTCGTAGAGGCCAATGAGAGCCCACATAAAACAACCGATCAAAATGACCGGCTTGGATTTACGCATATGGATCTGTTCCTCGAATATGACCAGGGAATAGGCCATACAAAAACAGATGATAGAGGCATATCCGACCCAGGTATCAGTGAGACTATGCATTCTTCGGTCCTAGAGAAAGGTGAAAAGTTGGCCGGAGCGGAATAGTTGGAATCGCTTCGGCCTCGTGACGAGCTCAACAATCTGATTTATTTAAAGACATTGATTTATCATGGTAAATCAACATTCTGAGAAAAACAAGCGTTTGTCAACTTTGACACATAAGTGAAAAATGAGTTCGGTTTGCCTGATTGGCACTGGTGGGTTGGAATAAAATTGGGTCGTCCCGCTAACCTTTTTTCGTCGGGTTCCCGGCCCAGGATTTTACCGCCAACAACTTATAAATTAAGGATTTCCAAAGGGTGGGAGAGTCAACAATAAAGTTGACTGTTCGGGATTATGTGTTAAGGTTTTGAGCGATAGATGGTTAAGTTATACCCTTGATGACAATTATCAATTGTGAACAGTTTGTCTGCATCTCAGTACCTTTCTGAAGCTAAAAAGTTAATTGATGAAGGGACACTGAATCTTTTACCGGGGGAGAAGGCCTATCCTGAAATCATCCATAAGGCGATGCATTACAGTCTTCTCGCTGGAGGGAAGAGGTTACGTCCCGTTTTGGTTATTGCCGCCACGGAAGCGGTAGGGGGAGACCGGAAAGCGGTTCTGCCATTTGCGGTGGCCGCCGAGTTGATACATACATATACCCTGATTCACGACGATCTCCCTGCCTTGGATAACGATGACCTGCGACGGGGGAAACCTACAAACCACAAAGTTTTTGGAGAAGCCGTCGCTATTTTAGCGGGCGACGCTCTGCTGACTCAGGCGTTTATCCTGATGACCCGGTCAGCAGGGATGGAAACTATTCCACCTGAGTGCATTCTCAATGCCACTCATGAGATGGCGACGGCACTGGGGTCTACAGGTATGATTGGCGGTCAAGTGGTTGACCTCGAGTCAGAGGGTAAACCGATTGACGCGGAAACTCTGGAATATATTCACATTTACAAAACAGGGTTTCTGTTTCGAGCTTGTACCCGGTGTGGCGGCATACTTAGCCAAGCCACTCCCCGTCAGTTGAATTCATTGTCCCGGTTTGGGGCCCACATTGGGCTTGCCTTTCAGATTATCGATGACATTCTCGATATCACGGGTGATGAAAAACAGTTGGGTAAGGATATTGGCAGTGACTTGACTAAAGATAAGGCGACTTATCCGGCCCTTTATGGGTTGGAAAAATCGCGCCGGAAAGCCGAAGAGTTGGTCGAAGAAAGTTTGGCTTGTCTTGAAGAATTTGATGGTCGGGCAGATCCTCTTCGAGAGATTGCCCGGTTTTTTGTGCAACGAACATTTTAATTGACTGAGACCCCTATGAGTGAGTTCTTAAGTGGGATCGATAGTCCCGAAGATTTAAAAAAACTTTCAGTCGAAGAGTTACCACTTCTCGCTCGGGAAATTCGCGACATGCTTCTGGAAACCATTTCAGAAACAGGTGGGCATCTGTCCTCCAACCTGGGTGTCGTGGAATTGACCCTGGGGTTGCATTATGTCTTCGATAGCCCGAAGGATAAGTTTGTCTGGGATGTGGGCCATCAGTCTTACGTCCATAAATTGCTGACAGGAAGGAAAGACCGGTTCGGTACTCTTCGCCAGCATGAGGGGTTATGCGGTTTCACCAAGCGCGAAGAAAGCGAACACGATCATTGGAACTGTGGGCACGGCGGCACTTCCATTTCCGCTGCACTGGCTTTTGCCAAAGCGCGGGATCTGAAAAAAGCAGACAATGATGTCATCGCGATCATTGGGGATGGTTCACTGACTGCGGGAATGGCTTTTGAAGGGCTCAACCATACCGGGCATATTCAGAATGACATGATTGTTGTGCTCAACGATAATGAATGGTCTATCTCTGCCAATGTAGGCGGCATGTCTGCACATCTCAGTAAGATCATGACCGGGCAAGTGATGTTGAAAATCAAACAGGAAATTGGTCAGCTTTTGTTGTCTGTTCCCGGTATCGGTAAGGAAATTACCCGATATGCACATAAGATAGACGAGGCTATAAAGGGAGTGTTTATTCCCGGACGTTTATTCGAAGACCTGGGGTTTCGTTATGTGGGGCCGATAGATGGCCATAATGTCCAGGAGTTGATCGATTCGTTTAACAGTGTGAAAGATCTTGAGGGTCCGACCTTGATGCATGTCATCACCCGCAAGGGAAAAGGTTACGAACAGGCAGAAGAGAAAGCCGATGTCTGGCACGGTGCCAAGCCCTTCAATATTTCTACTGGCGAATTTCATAAGAAGAAAGCCAACCCGGCTTATACCGCTGTGTTTGCGGATGCCCTGATTCAACTGGCTAAAGAGGATGAAAAAGTTATTGGCATTACCGCGGCGATGCCGGATGGGACGGGAATCAGTAAGTTTGGTAAGGAGTTTCCCGACCGAACCTTTGATGTGGGCATGGCTGAACAACACGGAGTTGCATTTGCCGGGGCACTATCGATAGAAGGTTTTCGTCCGGTTGCTGCCATTTATTCCACCTTTCTGCAAAGGGCGTATGATCAGGTTGTTCATGACATCTGTTTGATGAACTTGTCGGTGACGTTTGCCATGGATCGGGCGGGAATAGTTGGGGAAGATGGCGCGACGCATCAGGGCTTGTATGATATTGCGTTTCTTCGCACCTTGCCGAACATGGTGGTCATGGCTCCGAAAGATGAAAATGAATTGCGGCATATGTTGAAAACGGCGGTTTACCATCCTGGCCCGGCGGCTCTCCGCTATCCCAGAGGCTCCGGTTTGGGTGTACCCTTAGACCCCGAGATGAAACAACTTGAGATAGGCAAGGGAGAAGTGATTCGGGATGGAACGGATATCGCCATATTTGCCTATGGGCATACGGTGGAATGGGCGAAAAAGGTTGCTGACAAGTTTGAGAAAGAAGGCGTGAGCGTTGCTGTTATCAATGCTCGGTTTGCCAAACCGGTGGATAAGGAATTGATTGCCAAATACGCCCATAAAGCACGGTGTCTGGTCACCACGGAAGAACATTCTCTCAAAGGTGGTTTTGGATCGGCTGTTCTGGAGGCCCTGCAGGAAGAGCAGATAGCGCATATTCCGGTTAAATGTATCGGGCTCGGTGACATTGTTCTGGAGCATGGTTCGCCTGCTATACAGCGTAAAATTCTTAAGCTGGACCCGGATGGCATATTTGAAACCATCATGACTTTTTATGGGACGGTTGCTGAAATGGCAGTCTCCGGCAACGGCAAAGAATGGGCGGTCGGCAACGGCAAAAATCCTCACTCTGCCAATGGGGAAAAAGCCGCCTATTCCAGTAATGGCAAAAATGGCAAAAAAGAAGAGACCAAGGTTAAACAACCTCTGAATGGCTAGAACTTCCCACGTAAAGCGCTCCACCAGCGAGACACAAATTGAGATCAGCTTGAATCTGGATGGAACCGGGGTCCAGGATATAAAGACCCCTGTCCCATTTTTGGATCATATGCTGTCACAATTATCTAAGCATGGTTATTTCGACCTCACGGTTAAAGCCCAGGGTGACACCCATATAGACTTTCACCACACAGTGGAAGATGTTGGCATAGCTGTTGGGCAGGCTTTCAAGGAGGCATTAGGGGATAAAAAGGGCATTCGCCGGTTCGCGGAAGCCAGCGTACCTCTTAATGAGGCTTTGGCCCAATGTATTATTGATATCAGCGGTCGGGCTTTCTTTGTATTCAATCTGGAACTTCCCAAGGCCAAACTTGGCGAGTTCGATGTTGAGCTTGTGCCGGAGTTTTTCCAGGCCTTTGCCGCTAACAGCGGCCTGACCCTGCATTTCAATTCTCCTTACTGGAATAATCTTCACCACATAACCGAAGCGTTGTTCAAATCTTTTGCCCGCGCTTTAGACTCTGCCTGCACACTGGACTCCCGCTCTGGAACCATTCCTTCGACCAAAGGGACCCTATAGTTGATCGCTATCATTGACTACGGAATGGGCAATCTCCGTTCCGTGCAAAAAGGTTTTGAAACGGTGGGTGCCGAGGCGATTGTTACCAGTGACTCCAAGAAAATTCTTTCAGCAAAATCTGTGGTGCTTCCCGGTGTTGGGGCTTTCAAGGAGTGTATGGCGAATCTGGAGAAGCTGGACCTTATTGACACCGTGCACCAGTCTGCCAAAAGCGGTAAACCCTTTCTGGGGATCTGCCTTGGGCTGCAGCTTCTGTTTAATCAGGCTGAAGAATTCGGTCATGTAGATGGACTGGGTATCCTTCCCGGAAAAGTGGTGGGATTCAAAGATGCAAAGTCCGACTCTGGTGAGCCGTTAAAAATCCCCCATATGGGGTGGAACACGGTGCGAGTGGTTCCGGGCAACCCGTTGTTTGACTCGGTGGCCGATGAGTCCTACTTTTATTTTGTGCATTCTTATTATATTGTGCCGCAGGACCCGGAGATCGTTGCCAGCACCACCTGTTATGGGGCCGATTTTGCCTCGGGAATCCATCACGAAAATATCCATGCGTTCCAGTTTCATCCGGAAAAAAGCCAGTACTTGGGACTCACCATGCTGAAAAACTTTTCCAACCTTCACTAAAGTGAGGCTGTGATATTCTCCCTCCGCAAATTTCATGCCCCGAAAGGTATAATGAGCAATAGCCTGGTGTGGCGAGCAACGATTTATCTCGGTCTAACCCGCCATTTACCCATTTGGGGCACGGAGGCTAAGGAAGAATATCACGGCTATCTGACTCCTCTGTCAAGGGGTGCTTAGTGGCTCCTGCCCATTACTTTCGTGGGATTTTGTTATCCCTTGCCACCGCTCTGCTTTGGGGTGTATTACCAATTTTTTTGAAGATTGCCCTGCAGGGTTTTCATGCCGGAACGATTTCCTGGTTCCGCTTCCTGTTTGCATTTTTGATCCTGACCGTCATCCTGCAATTGAAAGCGCATCAACCTCTGAACATCCTTCGCAAACCCCCGTGGATGGGAATTCTGGGAGGGGTTTGTCTTTCAGCAAATTATTATTGGGTGACGGTGGGGGTGGATTTGAGCGGACCCTCCAATATGGCGGTTCTGATACAGACCGCTTCGGTGTTTCTGGTGCTGGCTGGGGTTTTTGTTTTTCATGAACGCCTGGCTCTCAGGCAGGTTCTGGGAATGGTCATTGCGGGAAGTGGCTTGTTTCTGTTTTTTCATGACCAGCAAAGCCGTATTCAGGAACCGGGAGACTATTACTTCGCAGACTTTTTAATTGTTCTTGCCGGTCTGGTGTGGGTTGGATATATGGTATCACAAAAATTTCTCAGTCGGCAATATGGGGCCCAGTCTTTAAACCTGCTGGTTTACGCAGTTGCCACATTTACGTTGATAGGTGGAGTGGAGTGGGCCAATTTTACCCGAGCAGGACTCACGGCCTGGTTGTCGCTGATATTTTGCGGGTTCAACACGCTACTCGCTTATGGCACTCTTGCCGAAGCTGTGAAATATATTCCCCTGGCCTTGATCAGCGTCATCATTTCCTTGAATCCACTGATAACTCTTTGGGGTATGAAGATTCTTCCTGAAATCGGTTTTGCCGGACTGCAAGCCGACCCGGTTGGGTCACTGGGATATTTTGGCGGCGTGGTCGCCGTCACTGGTGTGGTGTTAGTTGTCTACCGCCAGAGTGACGCTGGACCCAAAGAATAATAGCCTATTGGGCCGAGAGTATTGTTGTTCGCGTGATAGATCATTGCTAGTTGTACCTCTGTAGGGCAAAAAAGCTAAGGAAGAATACCACAGTTCAGCGCAAACCCGGCGGCCCGTTGGGATAAAGAAAAAAAAGGAAGAGTTTCACACGAGGGAGGCGAATAGTTATCGGAGGGGGTAGAAATGTTTTGTTCCGCCTCTTCGGGGCGTGAAGTTTAAGGATGGTGATATCACAGCTACGGTAGAGTGTCACGGCTACTGCCCCCGGCTAGTGGGTTGCTAGTTGAGTCCAGCGTCACGCTGGGCGAGTTTATGGCCGCATTCTTTTTGGTTGGAAATTGCAACCATACCATGTGGGGCCGATCTTTCAAAGCTCTGGCTTCCGCTAAATCTGCCACATGGGAATCAGACACGGTTAATATTGCATTCAATATTCCGAGAGGGGGAAACGCAAACCCCGCCACCGAAAGAGCGGTATCTCTCAGGTCCTTCATGGTGTGATCGGTATCTTCCAAAGTTTTTATTTTTCTTTGCCCCTTCCAACTCGTTTTTAAGCGTCGAACAGGAGGCCTCGTTATCCGTAGACTGGGCAATATAAACCTTTCCCGCCGCACACCCTGAAACCAAAAAACATAAAACACCAGCAACAAACAAACGTGTACAACGACGCATTTCTACTCCCAAATAACTTAATGTCGATAAATTTTTATAAAATTTGCCCTGAGAAGCAAACCAACTCAAAAGGACTGAGATTTAGGGCCCTAAAAAAACGAAGCGGTGTGAAAACAACGAGAGGGAACTTTAAATAACCGATCCTGACCAATAGGTATAACTCATTTCTCCTGAATAAGATACAAAAATCCACTAGGCGTGGGGGCAAGTGGCAGTGGCTCTTACTGGATTGCGAAAAGCTACCCCGACCTGATGAACGGTGTGTTTTGGTAGGGTTGGAGAAGAACAAGGGTGTGGCAATGTGGTTGCACGATGCAACCACGATCCTTATATTTATATAAACCCGCATTTTCAATACAGGGGGTCGCCATGCCTACCACAATGCCTGAATCTATTGCCGACCAGATCATTGCCGACAAAATTAAAGAATGGGAGCAGAAAAAGCAAGAGCTGAAAGCTAAGAAAGATATTGAGGAAATAAAACTCTATCCATTTCTGACCATTGCCCGAGATTTCGGGTGTAGGGAAGAGGAAATTATTCCCGACCTTGAAAAGTCTCTGGGATGGAAAGTGTATGGGTGCAACATGCTTGACTACTTGGTGCTAAAGGAGAACATCAGCCGCAGTTTCCTTGAAACCCTGGATGAACATCGGCAGAGTCTCATTGAAAACTGGATCAGTTTTTTGATTCATTCCGGGGCCATCATGCAAGATGATTATGTGGTAAAGATTTCCCGTCTGGTCAAGGTGATCGTCGCTCAAGAGAACGCCATTTTTCTGGGCCGGGGCATCAATTTTATCCTCGCAGACAAAAGGGAAGGTCTGCGTATGCGGTTGACGGCTCCGCTCATAACAGAGGGTCAAAAATATTTCCCAGATCAGGAAAACCTCTGAGAAAGAAGCAGAGGATCTGATTCAAAAAACGGATCAAGAACGGCGGAGTTTTACCAAACAAAATTTCAACAGAGATTTTGATTCTTACGATGGTTATGACCTGGTGTTCAATACAATGAACTTTCCCAGCGAGAAAATAATCAAAACTATCTCCCTGTTTTTAATGCCTGATGGAAGGAGGTGAACAGCATGACAATCTGTCCCGTCGCCCTTGCGGTCGGATGCGAGAAATGCCCCATGTTCAAATTCTGCCCACTCACTACCGTGCTTGGCGACCAGAAAAAAGAACCGGAAGAAAATAAAAAAGAAGCACCCAAAAAGGAATAACTGCCCAAGAGTAAAAACAGTTTCAAGCCTACAATTCAAAATACTGCCTCCACAAATAGGTATAGGCCCTTAATCACCTGCTATTGAGTAACAATCCCTCGTGGGGCTCTTCGTGAAATATTTTTTGCCCCAACGCCAGGCTTTTCTTGAAGGCTTTTTCCTACAGTTGGTATTTTTTTGATGCTTTTGCATACATTCCCCAATTGGCACCAGTGGTTTGCAAAACTCTTGTTCATTAGAATGGCTTCGGCTCGCCAATAAAGCGGGAACTTAGGTATTTAATGCAGGAAAACCTCACCGAATCGGTAAATTCGTAACAAACTCTTAACATGAGCTTCATTCGATTGTAAAAATTATTGGGTACATTTCCATCCGATTAATTTTAAGAAATGCAAATCTCTGGTTTTAATTTTAATTCTGAGTCTGGAAATGGATGGAAAATCAAAATACAAATTGTTGGTTGTAGATGACAACAGGAGCAACTGCGAACTCGCGCAACGGTTGTTAGAAGATTGCTACGATATTGAAATAGCCTTTGGGGGTGAAGAAGCCATTTCCAAAATTTATGATTTTAGCCCTGCGGTGATTCTTTTGGACATCAAGATGCCACGGTTGACAGGGGACGAACTGGTAAAAATGATAAAAGCCCGGAGGCCGGAAATTTATATCATCATGGCTTCCGCCCATTTCAGCCCTGAAATCGAGAAAGAATGCATGGAGATGGGCAGTTATTCTTTTTTGGGTGCTTCTTTTTTATTTTCTTCCGGTTCTTTTTTCTGGTCGCCAAGCACGGTAGTGAGTGGGCAGAATTTGAACATGGGGCATTTCTCGCATCCGACCGCAAGGGCGACGGGACAGATTGTCATGCTGTTCACCTCCTTCCATCAGGCATTAAAAACAGGGAGATGGTTTTGATTATTTTCTCGCTGGGAAAGTTCATTGTATTGAACACCAAGTCATAACCATCGTAAGAATCAAAATCTCTACGGTGCATTCGATTGCATTCGCAAACCACTGGATTTTGAACATCTCAAGAAAACGATTCAGAAAGCATTGAACTAATTTAGTTCGAATTTCCATCCAACTCTATCTTATAAAACACCTCCGCCTCTTTGACACCCGAACCAGTATCACATTACCCAAATCGTAAGGTGTAAAACTTTAGATTCCTTCTTGGGGACTATTGCTACCTGGCCCAGTGCTTAGCGGTTAGAACCAACTCTCTCTATCTAAAGAACGATATTGAATGGCTTCAGCGACGTGTTCGGACTGCACCGATTCGCACTCTGCCAGGTCGGCGATGGTGCGGGCGACTTTTAAGATGCGATCATGCGCCCGGGCACTGAGTCCCAGTTTATCAATAGCCATGGCCATAATCTTCTTTGACGCTTCATTGAGTTGGCAATGGGATTTCAGTTGATGTGCGTTCATGTTGGCGTTGAAATTGTTTTCTTCACTTTGGTGAAAACGTTTTAACTGGACACTGCGTGCCTTTTCAACTCTGATCGAAATGGTTTTTGATCGTTCCCCTCCGGATTCGGATGAAAGGTCTTTGTACTCCAATGCCGGCACTTCGATATGGAGATCGATGCGGTCGAGCAGGGGACCCGAAATCTTCCCGACATATTTTTTGATCATCATCGGCGTGCAACCACATTCGCGTTTCGGGTCGAACCGGTATCCGCAGGGGCAGGGGTTCATCGCCGCTACCAGCATCAGGTTCGCCGGGTAGGTGATGGAACCAGCGGCGCGGGAGATGGAGACTTCTCCTTCTTCCAGAGGTTGGCGCAGGACTTCGAGCACATTCCTTTTAAATTCAGGGAGCTCATCGAGAAACAACACGCCGTTATGCGCCATCGACACTTCACCCGGCATAGGCACTCGTCCACCGCCGATCAACCCGGCATCGGAGATGGTGTGATGCGGGGACCGAAAAGGGCGTCGCTTTAAGAGTCCGCGCCCGTTTTTTAATTGACCGAGCACACTATGGATTTTTGTACTGGTGATGGCTTCTCTCTGGGTCATGGAAGGTAGGATGGTCGGGATGCGTTTTGCCAGCATGGATTTTCCGGAACCGGGGGGTCCGATAAGCAAAATATTATGTCCGCCTGAGGCGGCGATCTCCAATGCGCGTTTGACGTGGTGCTGGCCCTTGACGTCGGTGAAATCCAATTCATATTCGTTCGAGTTGGAATTTTCAGTTTGGGGCACGGGGGTCGCTGGCTGAAGCTCAAGTTTCCCGCACAAAAACTCCAGAGCCTGGGGCAGGGTTTCTATCGGGTAAATGGGGATGCCTTCGATCACAGAAACTTCGGCAGCGTTTTGTGCTGGCAGAAGAACGCCTTCCATGCCATTTTCACGAGCCATCGCGGTGATGGAGAGTCCGCCGCGAATAGGTTTGACCCTGCCATCGAGAGAGAGTTCGCCGAGAATCACCAGTTTTTTCAGCCGGTCGTTTTCGATCATTCCGCTGGCCGAAAGAATTCCCAAGGCGATGGGAAGGTCGAATGCTGAACCTTCTTTGCGGATATCGGCAGGAGCCAGGTTGACGGTGATTTTTCGTACCGGCAGAGCTAACTGGGTGTTGCGAATGGCAGCACTGACCCGGTCACTGCTTTCCTTGACTGCCGCATCGGGCAGGCCAACGATGGACATGCCCGGCAGACCCTGTGAAAGATTGACTTCGACCTCGACAGGGTAACCGTCTATGCCCAGAACCGCCCCACTGTGAACGAGTGCGACCAAATTTCCTCCAACCCGATTTGATGGTTTGTCGCGGCTATCACCCCGTTTGGTTTGCCGATTAAGGGCTCAACCTACACGAGTAGTCCGATTCGGTCAAGTCTGCAAGTAATGGGTTGCTTTTTGGAGGTTCATGAGTTCCGAGGATGGAGTTTAAGAACCCTCAATGTCTTTGGCTTTCTTAAAATGGTGGGTGGCTTTCTTCTAACCTACCTAATTACAGACAAGGCGGTGCCCAGGTTGAAATGCGCATCGGCGTAACCGGGTTTAAGCTACAAGGCTTTTTTGTAATAGCCAATGGCCTTTTCAATCTCCCTTTTGTTATAAAACGCGCTTCCAAGGTTATTGTGGATTATGGCATCGTCAAGACTGATGGAAAGAATTTTTTGATAATGC
Source organism: Nitrospinales bacterium (assembly GCA_965249625.1). Classification (GTDB taxonomy): domain Bacteria; phylum Nitrospinota; class Nitrospinia; order Nitrospinales; family VA-1; genus LS-NOB. The sequence continues at coordinate 641,581 of OZ252246.1, forward strand.
TTAAATAGCTTCATTATCGAAGAGCTGAAAAAGTGCTTGAAATAAGCTTTTTCAAAGCTCTAAAACCAAAAATTCCCCAGCCCATTCTGTCGGCAAGTATTCATTCAGGATATCATTGACAAAATACTGAAATGTCTTACAATACAACCTCGCACTACCCTGAACTTAAGCAAATATATGGATTTAGCCGGATTCCAGTCTAATGGAATTCTATAAATAATTGATTATTTTAGACTCTCACACCTAAAACCCATTTTAATTTTTATTTAGAAGGCAGGAGAAAACGATGCAGTTAACTGGCATGCTTTGGGGGCGTAAATTGTTGGACCTCGTAGAATACCCCCACTCAGAAGTCCGGGGTCCTGAACTGAGTGTCGATGAAATCAAAGAAATGATAAAACGGCACGGTCAGGTTTTTATCAAGCCTTTGTTTAAAGGCGGGGTCGGTAAAAAAGGGAAGGCTGGTTTGCTGGGCCGGGTCGACAACATCACCGATGCCCTGAAAGAAAAAGAACGTCTTTATTTTGTAGAACACGTGGATGGATTCCACAAGGTAAAGTCTGACGGCGTCACCTATGAAGGAGCGGTGCCTGCTGAATACGAGATCTATTTTTCCATTTCCGAAAGCACGGAGCATCGTTGTCCTGTGATGACCATCACCCATCATGGTGGGGTCGAAATCGAAGAACTGGGTGAGGATAAACTTAAAGTGGTGCCGTTTGACGCCCTGACCGGCCTGAAAGCGTTCCATGTTTCCAATGCTTTGATGGAACTGGGCGCGCCTCCTGCGGTGATCAGTCCTCTGGTTCAGAATCTGCCCAAGCTTTGGGACCTTTATAACAACTATGGCATGTTGATGCTGGAACTCAACCCCATCCGTATGCAACCGGGCAAGGGCGGACGTCTGGCTCCGATAGCGTGTGACTTTAAATGTGCCTTTGATCTTGATGATCCAGCCTGGAAACGTCTGCACCTTCCGTCGCATTTGTTTGCGTCCGACTACTCCGAGTTCGAACAGGAGATCAACCAACTTCGCACCTATCAGGGGCAGAGTGACGTGTTCGTCATGAACGATAAGGGAACGATCACTGCACCAACTTTCGGCGGCGGTGCCAACGCCATGGTCACAGAACTTCTTGGAGAAGACGCGACCATCTCCTCCGACTTTGGTGGCAATCCCCCGTATGAAAAAATGCATGATATTTCCAGGATCAGTTTCAAATACTGGTTGCCGCAATCCAATGTGCTGTTCATCATTGGCGGCAAAGCGAATAACACGGATATTTATGAAACCTTCCGGGCCATGGGTGATGGCCTACGAGATTTCTTTCAGACCCACGGGCCTATTCCTCTTTTTGTCGTAGTAGGTCGGGGCGGGCCTAATGTCATTCGTGGGATGAACTATTTGCAGGAAATTCTCGACTCTTTAGGGATCCCCTACCGTTTCTTTGGGCACGATAGTGCCATGTCCGAAGTGGTCAATTACACTCTGGCGATCAATGAGTGGATGAAAAACGGTGGCAAGGATGAAATTAAAGCAATGATGAAAATATAGTGCTCTGCCGGAGCGCAGGGCAATGGCTCTTAGTGGGTCGAGATAAACCCTTTGAGCACTAAAAGCACATTACTCATTACCAGCGGCGGTTCGCCGCTAAAACCGTTTTTCGTTTTGGAGGTTTGAATGCATAAGCAAGGCGTGGGGGATTTCCCCTTTTATTGTGGCATCAACTCCTTGTCTGAACTGGCTGTCAAAGAAGACAGGGTTGTTGTCTTAAACATTCTGGGCAAAGAAAGTTCAGGAGTAACCCCTGTCAGCAACGATTATTCCGGTGGCAATATTGTGTTCGGCACCGGACCGGGTAAATCTGGTAAATCCTTGACGACCAAATCGGGGGAAATCCCGGTTTACAACTCTATTAGAGAAGGTCTTGATGCGGGACATAAATTCAATACGGTAGTAGTCTATTTGCCGCCTTCTGGCGTAAAAGATGGGATCGCCGAAGCGGTGCGCGAAAATCCGGATTTAGCAAAAGCCATCATTCTAACCGAGAAAGTGTCGGTCAAAGATTCCCGTATTATGCGCGCTATTTGTCAAGCCAACGGCGTTGACTTGTTTGGCGGCAATTGCCTCGGGCTTGCAGATGCCTGGAACCACGTTCGCCTCGGTGGTGCGCTGGGAGGCAACGCTCCTGAAGAGTCTCTGGTCAAGGGAACGGTGGCTCTGTTCTCCAATTCCGGTAACTTCACCACCACTATCGCAGTTTATCTGACCACGGCGGGGTGGGGCACCACTACTTCTGTTTCCAGCGGTAAGGATGTTTATATTCAGTATGGGGCGAAAGAGTTTTTGCATGCCTTTGATAATGACGATCGTTCAAAAGTGGCAGTTATGTACAGTGAGCCGGGTGGATATTATGAATATGGTCTCAAATCAAAAAAACCCATTGTCGCCTGTGTGGTTGGGCGCTGGAAAGCCAGATTGACCAAAGCCTGTGGTCACGCCGGGTCGCTGGCGGGTTCCGGAGATGATGCCCTGGCCAAGGAGCAGTGGTTCATGAATTATTTTGGCGTGGATGGGATTTACACCCCACAAAAACCTATCTTCTCCAAAAAAGGTGCATTGGTGACCAATATCGCGCATATTCCTGAGGCCGTAAGCAAAGTTATGGAGCTTAACGGGCAAAAGCCTGACTTTAAGCCTAAAGGAAGCCTGGACTTGAAAAGTTGGTTTGGCAATAATCAGGGCCTGTCATTACCGCCCGAACTGGATGTTCCGGTTGTTGAGGCAGCCGAACCTTATAACCAACAGATTAATGCTCTGAATAAAATGGTCGGTGCCCAGCATCGCAGGGAAACTCTCAAGGATGCCAGCGGCGCTTCCATGATGGACCCGAAAACCCAGGTTTCAAAAATCCATGGCACATCGATTCTTGATGCTTCGGTGAAAACCTTTGAAGCTAATCTGGTGTTCGCGTTGACCCGGGTTTATACCTGTGAATATGGCGAAAAGATTGCCAACATCGTGCTGAACATGTATGTCAATCAGCACGGTCAGCCGACCTTGGCCGCTGCTCAAGCGGCGAGGGAAAACGGCAACTCCCCGAACACGGTAGTAGCTTCAGCGGTTGCTATCTGCGGTAAAAAAATGGTTCAAAAAGCCATGGATGCCTCCAGCGCGTTTCTGGAATTGTTCCAGTTCACCAAGATGAATGATGCGCGTGAGAAGTTCGATTATGCCGAACAGTTGAAAGAAGCCGAAAAATATAAAGACGTGCTCCTTGCAGATGGAGAAGATGCTTGCGCTAAAAAGCTGGCCGGTTGTCTCAACAAAGCTGGTTACTCTGTTTTTGTCCAGTTTGTGCAGGACTTTGCGGAAGCCAACGGCGGCAAGCTTTCTACCGATGCGTTGTTCGCCGCTGTATGGACAACGCTGGGATGGCATGCCCTGCGGACCAAAAAGATTTCCAAAAACACCCTTGTGCGCATGCCTTGGTATTCACGCATCTACAGCACCATCGTTGGTGTTTCCGCGCCAGCATCCCGGCACGGCGAAGACAGCATCGCTGGAGTGAAACTGGAAGAGTTGATTCCCAACTACAGTTTCACCAAAACGGCGTTCGTCACGCTTCTGGGTCGTCAGCCTTCCGAATCGGAACTCTATGAATTTCAGGTTTTGCTTGGACTCATCATCACCAACGGACCGGGTACCATTTCGGCACAGGGTTCCAAAGGTGCGGTCAGTGCGGATGGACCGGAACAGCCGCAACGGGTTCAGATTAACAAAGCCTTCATTGGTTTCCTCACCCATACTGGATTCGCCCATGGCGGAAACGGTTACGAGGCTGCGGCCTTCCTGCTTGAAAATTTTCAAGGCAAAGGTCTTAAAAGTGCTGCCGACACCGGGCATGGACTCGACCTTGATGCCATGGCCATGGAAGTGGCGAACAACTACGCAGATTATAAAAAGAAACAGAAAGCCATTGGCAATCTCGATTATGCCAAATTGCCCTGTATCAACCATCCGATCTTCAAGGGGAAAGATGTGAACTACGATCCCCGCGAAGTTTTTGTGCGGGACCTCTTTAAAAAAAAGGGCATCAACAATATCTTTCTTGATTTCTACCACAGTCTTGTTGAGTCTCTCTTCAAGACCAAGGTCAGTAAAAATGTTTACTGCGTTAATATTGACGCGGTCATCGCTGTTATCCTGCTTAAGGTTGTCTGGGCTGATTTCAATGAAGGCAAGATGAAAGAAGAGGATATCGAGTGCGCCAGCTTCGCCACCTTCCTGTTCGGCAGGATGATCGGTTGCGCTGCGGAAATTGATGACCACACTTCACGCGGTAAAAATATGGATACCCGCACCCCGGCCAGTAAATGCAGTTATGTGGGGTGACACTCTTCATTTGCCCCTGAAATATCGGTAGTTAGTAAGGGGTGGCGGGGGTGGCGATGGAATAAAAATTATATGCACTAAAAGCCTTTACCCATTATGGGTAGAGGCTTTTTGCTTTTTATAAAAGCTGTGGTAAATTTTATGACGTGATGATCGAACTACCTGACTTGCAGACGAATCAAGGGGAGAATGCGATGTGGGAAGTGATCAGAAAGGTTTTCCACGTTCGCTCGTGGATAGGGTAGTTAAAGCTTGAGTCAAAGACCAATGGGTGGATTGCAAGGTTATTGATCTGTCGGTAGAAGGGGTTTCGCTGGAAGTACCACAACCACTTGAAATGGGTGAGTTGGCCACTATTGAAATGGAACATAGCGAATGGATGAAGAAAAATCAGGTTCAGGCCGAGGTACTGCATTGTGATAGTAATCCTGAAGAAACGGAACCTAGAATATTTCGTGTGGTGGCGCGACTGATCGAACCTAACGATGAATACCGGATGGGTGCTCAGAACCTGGTTCAAGGTGATGGGCCGAAGAAAGACAGCTGATAGTCCGGCTATGGAAATGGATAATACCCTAGACTTTACCAACACTCCTGTAAATTCTTTTTGCAGATTTTATATTCCGCAGATATAGTTATCGCTAATTCCCCATAGAGGAAATCCATGCAGGCGCAACCGGGGGTGTTGAGTCCCCCAAAAAAACATTCGCTGATCCAGGTTTATAATTTTGAAGACCTGCCGTTGATCACCATGAACGTGGCGCGGATCGGTGCTCAGACTCCAGGCATGGCCTCCGAAATTGCGGGTAAGGAAAAGCATTTTGCCGTGGTCGGATTCGGGCCCATGACTTGGATCTTGCTTACACTGGATAAACCGGTGCCCGGCGGGTTTCGTATTTTTGATGAAACCGAAATAGATGGGGAAGACGTCCACGAAACCGAAGGCGATGTCCTGCTTTATTTTTCTTCCGACCAGGCAGATTTAAATCGGGAAATAGCCAATCAGGTGCGCGAATTATTTGGCAAAGATGGGGAACTCGTTGAAGAAGTTTTGCTGGAAAAGTTTGATCGGACGAATGACACACAAAACATTCTCATAGATAGATCTACCAATCTTGATACCGAGAAGAGCAGTTTTGTTTTCGCCCAGCGGTTTCAGGGTGAGGAGGATATTCCTTCAAAACACTATCAAAACAGTTTTGCCTGTAACTCCGATCGTTACACCATGACCTTCAGTAACAACCCGTCCGAGTTGGAAGCGCATGGAGAATCGGTTTCCCGTCCCCCGGTTTCGCGCAGGGTATTTTTCATTCCCTCCCTCGATCTTTTGACCAGTCTAAGGATGGGCGGCATCCGCATGGGTTCCCTCGCCATCAACGCCAAATGGAAAGGCCACTAGCGTGGCAGGCCAATGGCGGCAAACGCTCGGTTCCCTCGCGAGCCGCAAAGCAAAAAATTAAACTTTCCACAAAGTCCCCCTGAGAAGGGGGATTTAGGGGGTTGTTGGGTGGTTTGATTCCCGTTTTTCTCACTTCAGTCTAAACTCTTTTTCGATTGACCCAATTGTTTGAAAGTGGTAATATCTGAACCAAGTTGAGTCAAAATTTTATTACAGTAGGGTTGTCCGTTTCTGAGCCATAATCTTGGAGGTTTCGTATGACTGGTATTCCCACCGTTACAAGCAAGAGGATCGCTTCTGTTGTTCCTAAATTTAAGAAGGTGCTAGAGCAAGCGCGTGAACAGGATGTGAACGAATCGGATACGGTCACAATCATTACCGATATTTTGGAAGAGGTATTTGGTTTTGACAAATACACAGAAATAACACGCGAGTATGCCATACAGGGTACGTACTGCGATTTGGCAATAAGGATCGGCAAGAAAGTTGAGTACCTTATAGAAGTTAAAGCTATTGGTATCGAACTAAAAGACACACATCTTCGGCAAGCCTTCAGTTATGCATCACAAGAAGGTATCAAGTGGGTTGTGTTGACGAATGGGATAATGTGGCAAATTTACCGAGTGACGATTGGAGGATCGAGCCGAGTGCACAAAGTTGATCGAGTTTGATTTCACTACACTCAATCCGCGCAAGAAAGACGAACAAGAAATGCTGTTTTTGTTGTGCAAGCGAGGTGTTCAAAAAGACCTGTTTGACGAATTCTACGAATATAGTCAAACAGTGAATCGTTACACAGTAGGTGCGGTCCTATTGACAGAACCTGTGATTAGCGTAATCCGTCGCGAAATACGAAAAATTAAGGATGGGCTGAAAGTAAGTAACGAAGAAATCGAGAAACTCATCTCTAATGAAGTCCTCAAGCGTGACTTGCTAGAAAGTGAAGCCGCTAAGAAGGCACAGAAAAATATTCAGAAATTGCTGAAAAAACGCCTCAAGACAAAACCCAAACCTTCTCAACCATCAAGTTCCGAGGCTATCGAGCCGCCAGAAGAAACTTGCCAAGAGCAAAGTTCTAGCGACTAGCTATGCGCTAATAAAGCATTGCAAATTATCTGCTTAGCTGGCCCTGTTATATTCCCTCTTTAGATTTCATGCCCCGGAAGGATACACGCCTGGTGGATTAAATATTACGTGTGACTTGTTCGTTCACGCTTTCGAACCGGTTCACCAGAATCTTGATCAACCTCTCTTTTAAGGGCGGTTTGTTGAAGAGGATTCAGAGGCGGGCCATTTAGAACCGAAGGTTGTTTCAGGGGGTGATTTGGAATAAAATAAAGAGACTAAGTTTTTGGAGAGCAAAAACCTCATGCGTAATGAATTCACCGCTATATTTGAAAAAGAAGAGGATTGGTTCATCGCTTATTGCCCTGAGGTTCCGGGAGCGAATGGACAGGGAAAAAGCATGGATGAGTGCCGGCAGAGTTTGGCGGATGCCATTTCCCTGATTCTTGAAGACCGGCGTGAAGAAGGTTTGAAGGGAGTTCCTGATGATGCCATCCGTGACATCGTCAGCATCCCATGAAGCGGAACCAGCTTCTGAAACATTTACGCAGACAAGGTTGCCATCTTAAAAGGGAAGGGGCTTCACATTCCCTTTGGACAAATCCCCAGACGGGTCAAATCGAAACCGTTCCCAGACATACTGAAATTCCCAATCGTCTAGCCAAAAAAATATGCAAGGGCTTGGGCATTCCTGAGATTTAAACCTGAAGCAAAAATTTTGGATTCCGGAAAAAGTTTTGACTTGCTGGCCCCACGCCTAGTAGGTTAAATGCTTCGGACGGCTTGTTCGTTCATGGTTTCGAGCTGGTTCACCAGAATCTCAATCAACCTGTCTTTTAATTTGGTGGGAATTGCTGGCTTGAGTTCGTCTATATTTTTGGTATCGATTTTTAGTACGATGCAGTCTCCATCGGTGCTGACGCTGGTGGTTCGAGTCCGTTTGGCAATGTAGGTGATCTCCCCGAATATGACACTCGCCTTGAGTCTGGTGATGGTCACTTCTTTTGGATTATTTTGGACAATAGCGACCACCCCTTTGGGGAGTACGAAAAAAGAAAAATCCGTATCCCCCTCCCTGATGATTAAATCGGAAGGCAGGTATTTGTAGATCGGGCTTTCCAGCGTACTGAGAAAATACTTTTCTTCCTGGGTGAACCCGGGAAAAAAGAAAGTTGGTCAATCAGTTCAAATGCTTGTTCTTCGTCCATATTGGTGGGCCTAAAAGTGCAAGGTTGGTCTCTAGTGTAATGGAAATCAAGTGTTTAAGCAAAATGATTGATGGTTTTACCCCTGCAGGGATTGTGTGAGAAAAGGTAGGAAATTGCAAGGAATAATGCCGTCACGGCAAATTAGGATCAATGAACCTTCCCCAGCCTCTCCTTGTCAGGAGGAGAGCTTTGTGTAAGTCGAAAAAAACAGAAAAGCGAGATTACCCCTTCGGGGCACGAGGGCTTGAGTTAAACATCACGTCTTCACTGCGTTCAGAATGACAATACAAGGCTATTTGTCATTCTGAGGAACAAGGTGACGAAGAATCTCGACTTATGCAAAGGTCTCTGTCAGGGGGGGCTTTATTTTTGGTGGCTCGCGAGGGAACCGAGCGTTTTACCCCTGCGGGGCACGAGGGTTAAGGAAGTACCCGTACCGGGCATGAAGTTTAAGGAAGAGGACATCACAAATACTACGGTCGTAAGCTGAGTCCAGCGTTACGCTGGGCCCGGCCAGCGGAGTTTGGGGTTGCGGGCGGCCTGGGCTTCGTCAGGACGCGACACTTTTGACAGCCTTGGCGAGGCATGAAAGCTTTCGGGGTCTTCCTTGCCTTTTTTGGCGATGGACTTCATGGCCTCGATGAAGTCGTCGAGCGTTTCTTTCGATTCTGTTTCGGTCGGTTCGATCATCAACGCCCCTTTAACGATCAGCGGGAAATAAACCGTTGGCGGGTGAAAGCCGTAGTCGATGAGTGCCTTGGCAAAATCCATTGTTGTGATACCTTGTCCTTTATCGTTGAAAACGCATTCATGCAGGCTGGCTCCGGTGAAGGGCAGGTGGAACGTGTCCTTCAGTCGGGCGCGAATATAGTTGGCGTTCAGCACAGCGGATTGCGCCGCTTGCCGGATGCCTTCAGGTCCAAGTGTGCGGATGTAGGCATAGGCGCGTAACAACATGCCGAAATTACCGTTGAACGATTTCAGTCTTCCGACGCTTTCGGGTCGGTCCGCATTAAGCCGATATTTTGATCCGACTTTCTCCACCACTGGCACGGGCAGGTAGGGTTCGAGAATATCTTTGATGCAGACGGGACCGGCACCCGGTCCGCCACCGCCATGCGGAGTCGAGAAAGTTTTGTGCAGGTTTATGTGCAGTACATCGATTCCCATATCTCCCATTTTAGCGATACCCATGATGGCGTTGAGATTGGCGCCATCGCAATAGACCAGGCCGCCTTTTTTGTGGACGATCTCCGTAATTTTTAAAATATCTTTCTCGAACATCCCCAGTGTGTTGGGATTAGTCAGCATGATCGCGGCTGTTTCTTCATCCATCGCCGCTTCGAGTTTTGCGACATCAATCGTTCCTTCGGCGTTGGATGGCAGTTGAATGGACTTGTATCCACATAACGTTGCGCTGGCCGGATTGGTGCCGTGGGCCGAGTCGGGCAATAACACCTTTTTTCTGGGATTGCCTTTTGCCGAGTGATAGGCGTGGATCATCAGCATACCGGCGAACTCGCCCTGTGCTCCGGCGGCCGGGTGCAGGCTGGCGTGTTTCATACCGCTAATGGTTTTCAGGCATTCCTGCAATTCATACATCAATTGAAGGCTCCCTTGCGAGTCGGCGTCCGGGGTCATTGGATGGTGCTGGGCGAAACCGGGTAACCGCGCCAGAGTTTCATTGATTTTCGGATTGTATTTCATGGTGCACGATCCCAACGGATAAAAATTGGTGTCGATGCTGAAGTTCCATTGTGAAAGCCGGGTGTAATGGCGCACCACATCGAGTTCTGTCAGTTCGGGAAGTTCATCAATAGCCTCGCGGATTTCTGCAGGCGGGAGGAGAGTCTCAATTTCCACTTCCGGCACATCACAGGAAGGCAGGGAATAGGCTTTTCGTCCCGGTGAGCCCATTTCAAAAACGATGGGCTCCTCAAAGATCAATCCGGGTGTTCCCGGAGTTTTCGGCCCTTTCGACTCTTTCAATACTTGTGCCTGGCTCATGAGTTTCCCTTTGTGTTAAGGAAAGGTTAATGGGTGTTCAACATTTTCAGCAGGATGTCGAGGACTGTGTCGGCAGACAGGGAGTCGTCGTCCCTTTCTTCCAGCACTACACTGGCTGAGTTAAGGGGACCCCAACGTCTGATTTCCCCATGTTTAAAGATCACGCAGACCGGTTTGTCGACCGCCGAGGCGAGGTGCATGATGCCAGTGTGGTTGCAGAGTAAAACATCGCATTCCTGGATCAAAAGCGCAAGTTCTTTTGCGCTGAGCAGGGGAAGAAGTTGAGGTTTTTTCTGCATGCTGGCGATGGCGTTTTTAAGTTCAGACTCTTCTCCGGGTCCGTTGACCATCCAGACCTGTGTTGATTCCAGCAGTTGTTCGATCACCGTCCTGAACTTCTCCCACCGCCAGCCCCATTTCGCGATGCGGGTGCCGGACTTGACCAGCACCACCGGCTGATCCGGTGAGGAGCGATACTCCCGGATAAGGTCTGCAACTTTTCGCGTCTCATCAGGATTAAAATAAAGCCGGGGCTGGCTGGAAAGTTTCTCAATGCCCAGGGTGCGCAGAATTTCCAGATTGTTTTCGGTTTCGTGTCGTGGCGGACCTTGCACCGGCACCCGGATGTTATGCGCCCAGGCGTTTTCCTGATGTTCGTAGCCGATGCGTATTTTTGCGCCGGAACAAAGGCTGAAAAATGTGGCGGTCGCGCTGAATGTTTTGTTGAGGGTCAGTGTCAGGTCGAAATGTTCGTCTCTCAGTTGGCGAAAGACATTTAAAGGTTGTTTGGGATTGAAGGCAAACACCCGGTTTATATTCGGGTTGTCGGCCAGAAGCTCTACCTGGGCACTTTCCACCAGAACGCTGATCTGCAAATGCGGGGATTCTTTTTTTAAAGCTTCGTAAACCGGAGTGGAGAGCACGACATCGCCGAGCCTGTCGGGGCGGATGACTAAAACCGAATTGATGTTATTAAAGTCCAGCGGCAGATCTGGTGGACTGGGGGGCTTGCCGGCACAGGTGCTGACCAGTTTCCATAACAGTTGCTTGGCTTTTTTTTCTATCGTGTGCAGGGCTTGGTTTGGCATGGGTTGTGTGAGGTGCGGGAACTGTTGAGTGACGCATCGGCCCATCGGGCAGAGATGGGGCGATTATTTTATAGCGGCAGTGCTTCATCAATGAGCATGATGGGGATGTCGTCTTTGATCGGGTATTTCAAAGCGCAGGGCTTGCAAACCAGTCCGTCTTCGTTTTCTGCCAATTCAAGGTCTTCCTTACATCTGGGGCAGACCAGAATGTCCATCAGTTCCTTGTCGATTCCCATGATCTTTCTCCTTCTAATAATGAAATTTTTAAGGATATTGGTTTTTTATTTGTTGATGACCCTTCACGGCCTGGAACACTTCATCGACGGTCACCTGATCCATGCATTCTTTAGTTCCCAGCGGGCAGGTTTTTTTCCAACAAAAACTGCATGAGAGCACTTTGTAAACCGTTTTGTGATTCACGCCATAGGCTCCGTTACGCACCGGGTCGGTGGGGCCAAAAATGGAAACTGTGGGAATGCCCAACGCCGCGCCGAGATGAAGCGGACCTGAATCACAGCTTACCAGCACTGCCATCCGTTTGTACAGGGCAATAGATTCTAAAATCGAAGTGGGAGGGGCGATCCAGTTTTTTTGTTGCATATGGGCGGAGATTTGCTGGACTTTGACTTCTTCTCCCGGTCCCCAGGTCAGCATGATGGAGCATCTCAACTCTTCTGAGATGCGGTCGGCCAGTTTAGCGAAGCGGACCAGCTCCCATTGTTTACTTTCAAATCCCGCGCCCGGGTTAATGCCTATGACCGGACGGGCGGTCAACTCCAGGTGCTGGTCAAAGAAGTGTGCTACTTTTTCATCCGCTTCGTCAGGAACCTGGAGCGGGAAAAGTTTTGTTTCCGCAACTTTCCCCAGAGCGATTTGCAAAAGTGTGAGGTACATATCGACAACATGGAGTCCGCCTGTTATGTAGGGGCCTTTTTGGTTGGTGAACAGGGCACTGAGTTTTTCCTTGCAGTTATTCCGGTGGAATCCAACACGGGTTGGGGCACCGCTCAATTTGGCGATGATGCCACTTTTGAGGAGTCCGTGCAGGTCGAAGACGAGATCGAATTTGTGTCGGCGTAGAGTTTTAATCGTGTCCAGAATTTCTGCGAGCGATTTGGCGTTCCAGTTTTTGCGCCACACTTTAGTGCGCAGGGGAATGACCTCATCGATATCGGGGTTGCCGCACAGGATATCCTGAAAGTGTTCTTCCACCATCCAGGCGATGTGGGCGTCGGGCAGGGATTTTCTCAGTGTGGCGGCAACGGGAAGTGTGTGGACCACATCTCCCATAGCGCTGAATTTAAGAATCAGTATTTTGCGTGGGTTCATCGGCTTGTTTTTCCCCGGCAGGGCTGATGAGTTTTAAAAAACGTAAAAAGATTTGTTGGTATCCGAGGTAGCCCATCAAGCTGCCAAAGAGAGCTCCGGCAAGAACATCGGATGGGTAGTGTACTTTCAGATAGACTCTTGAATAACAGACCAGCAGTGCAAAGACAAAAACCAGCGGGGTGATTTTACGAAAGCAAAGGCTGGCGAGGGTTGCGGTCGCGAAAATATTACCGGCATGGTTTGAGGGAAAAGAAAAACTGCTTGTGCAATTCACCACATTGATAAGGTCTGGTAAAACATGACAGGGTCTGGGGCGGGCGATCACTTCCTTAAGGATATAATGGCTGGTGGCATCGGTCAGGCCGATGGATGCGCCCATTGCCACTAGAAAGGCCAAACCATAACGTCGATAAAAAGCAAGAACCCCCACCACGCAGGCAATGCCAACATAGAAAAAATTTTCCTTGATGGAAATGAACAGCATGACCCGTCCCACTATTGGGGATTGAAAATGCTGGTTGATCCAGTAGAATACCGAAACGTCGAGATCGTTTAGGATGGCGGTTCCTTTTTGCGGGGATTGCGATGTTCGGATTAATTCTATGGAATTTGCGGGTTTGAGTCAAATGATTTGTCGCCCGTTGTCAGAGTGGATTGAGAAGATAGTAGATCTTTCTGACAGAAAATTTGAGTGCCATGTGTTATCTCCTCGCTGGAGTCGATGATGGCGAAAACTCATGACAATGCGTTGATTCTGTTTGCCCGCGATCCGGTTTTGGGCAGGGTGAAGACGAGGTTGTCTCCCTTTCTGCAAGAAGATGCTATTCTCAAACTTTATACCTGCTTTCTTCAGGACAGCCTCGACAAGATTCGTCAAGTGGAAAACGTTGACCGCTTTGTCGGGGTTGCGCCCTCGAACGAGTCCGGCTTTTTTAACGGAACGTCTGGCTCCGATATCCGCCTTTTTGTTCAGGAGGGAAAGGAGTTGGGCGATAAAATGCGCCGGGCCATTCAAGACCGATTTGCCGAAGGGTACAAGAGAGTGGTTATCATTGGTTCGGACAGCCCTTCGTTGCCGGTTTCTTATATCAGCCGAGCCCTGGAATCCGACAAGGACCTGGTTCTGGGGCCGAGCACCGATGGGGGCTATTACCTGATCGGCATGCGGGGAAAAGTGGTCGAGGTTTTCGACGAAGTGGCTTGGGGAACAGAAACGGTCTTGCGAGAAACGTGTGAACGCCTGATGCGAAGCGGGGCAGACCTGGAGCTATTGCCGGTCTGGTACGATGTCGACAGCCCGGAAGATTTAAAATTTTTTAAATCCCATTTGGACCTCATTGAGCAGGCCGGGCTCGGAAAGTCCGGTGAGACAGGGAAACTGCTCGACAAGATTTTGGCGTCCCACTAAAAATTATTTTGGACGTGCTCTTTATAGACGTGCTCCTTATAATTGAACGGAACCTAAACGGAACCCAAACATGAAGCTTTGCAAATTTACAGATTCGGATTATCAGGCGGTGGTTGAGGCGTTGGAAAATCGTTCCGGCATGGATTTGTTCACCCACGATGAAACTGTTCGCGAGATATTGCAGGGTGTGAAGGAAAAAGGCGATGCGGCCTTATTGGGGTATACGCATCGCTTTGACCGGCATAATATTGAACGGTTGTGGGTCACGCCGGATGAGACCCGGCAGGCCTATGACGGCGTGACTGAAGAAGAGCTCGCGGCACTGAAGGAAGCGGCAGAACGTATCCGCCGTTTTCACGAGCACCAGAAGCAGGAATCCTGGCGTTATGAGGAAGAGGGCATCACTTTGGGCCAGATGGTGAGGCCGCTTGCCACCGCCGGGATCTACGTTCCGGGCGGTAAGGCATCTTATCCTTCTTCGGTGCTGATGAATGCGATTCCGGCGAAAGTGGCAGGAGTGGATCGCGTGGTCATGTGTTCTCCGTTTCCCGATGGTCAAACCCGCCCACATGTTCTGGTCGCGGCGGATATTGCAGGGGTCACAGAAATCTATAAGGTCGGTGGAGCTCAGGCGATCGCCGCCATGGCTTTCGGCACCGCAACCCTGCCGCGGGTGGACAAGATAGTCGGGCCCGGTAATGTATTTGTGGCGTTGGCCAAACGCCTGGTGTTTGGAATTGTGGATATCGACATGATAGCCGGTCCCAGTGAAATTCTGATTGTGGCCGATCACAGTGCCAACCCGGCGTATGTAGCGGCAGACTTGTTGTCGCAGGCCGAACATGATGAAGAAGCGGTGCCGATTCTGGTGACTCCGGAGGAAGGACTGGCCCGGGAGGTGATGGCCGAACTAGAGAGGCAGAAGAATATGCTCAGCCGTCAGTCTGTTATGGAAGCTTCTTTGAATACACAGTGCCGACTGCTGGTGACGGAGTCCCTTGAGGCAGCGGTCGATCTGGCCAATCGCCTGGCCCCGGAGCACTTGGAATTAGCCCTGGAAGACCCGGAACATTGGGCGGAAAAGATTCAGAATGCGGGAGCGGTATTTTTGGGGCATTACACGCCGGAGGCAGTCGGGGACTACTTGGCGGGCCCCAATCATGTATTGCCCACCAGTGGCACGGCCCGGTTTTCGTCGCCGCTTGGAGTGTATGATTTCGTGAAGCGGACCAGCTTGATTTCCTATTCCCGCACGGCTCTGGAGAAATGTGGCAAAACTTTAACATTGTTAGCCGAAATGGAGGATTTTGGGGCGCATGCAAACTCGGTCAAAATGCGTATTGAGGGAGGCAAAAAATACTCTTAAAGACACCATATTTTCAGGGCCTCAGGTCTCGATCTTGTCTTGACACTTCTGAAAGACTATGTTCTAATCACCATCATTTTGGGCAATTTTGCGCCAAAAATGAGGTTGCAAGATGGGGCTGGAAAACCCATGCAAAATAGCAGATTACGGGTTTTTGAGGGAATTTCAGGTCTCGCTCCGGTGGAGGGTTGGAGGCACATCCGGTGTTGTCACCGGGGCTGAAAAATTTGAGATTTTTTTTTGGGGAAAATTATTTTGGACTCAACTCAATTTAAAGAAGTGAGGTTTATATATAAAAAAATTAGGTGCCTTTTATAGTTTTGTATTACTAGCTACGGATCCTGATCAGATCCAAAAGGAGGTTAAACCATGTCGGGGAAAAACAAACTTAGCATAAAGGCGTTTTCATTGGGACTGCTACTGGCCATGGCCATGTACTTTGTTCCGGGCATGATCGGCGATGCGATTGCCAAGGAGGTGTCTGCAGAGCAGGTTTTTGCTGAAGAGGCGTTCGCCAAAGAAGTTCAGGCGGAAGAGGTCGTTGAAGGCGAAGGCGAGGCAGAAGTTGAGTGGAGCCAGGACGTATTCTATAAGGACTGGGAAGGTAACCCGCTGAAAGGTCCTGTGAGTGGTTTTCCTGCTCCGGATCTGGGTCCGTCGGACTATAACAATTATGAGTTCGCTCCCAGCCGCATGCTTTTATGGGTTGCCAATCAGCAGCATCTTTATTTTGGTAGCTTTGTTCTGGCGGTTCCGATTTTTTGTATGCTCATCGAGTTTATTGGAGTTCGAACCAGGGAAGAGGATCCGGTTATGTCGGCCAAGTATGACCGGCTGGCGCATGACCTGATGAAGGTCAGCTTGACCGCTTATTCCTGGACAGCAATCCTCGGTGGTATTCTTCTTTTTACTTTCATCACATTATTCCCGGGCTTCTTTAAGTATATGGCAGGCATTTTCCGTCCGGTTATGCATGTGTATGCACTGATGTTTCTGGCTGAGTCCGGCATTCTCTACGTCTACTACTACGGCTGGGACAGAATGAGCGAAGACAAATTCCTGAAATGGATTCACTGTAGCCTTTCAGTTCTGCTCAACCTCGTCGGTACGGTTCTGATGTATCTGGCCAATTCCTGGGCGACCTTTATGCAGGCTCCCGGCGGAATTGACTCTGAAGGCCGTTTCCTGGGAAATATCTGGCACGTTATCCATTCCACTCTCTGGAACCCGGTCGGTGTTCACCGGATTCTCGGAAACATCGTGTTCGGAGGCGGAATCGTAGGTGCTTACGCCGCATACCATTACCTCACTGCTAAAAATGAGGAGGAGAAGGCGCATTACGACTGGGTATGTTATGTCGCCATGTTTATCTGTATCTTTGGTTTGATCCCGCTTCCTTTCGCGGGTTACTGGTTGATGAAGGAAGTGTATGCTTTCCGCCAGCAGATGGGTATCACCCTGATGGGCGGCATCATGGCCTGGTTGTTCATCATTCAGGCGGTAATGATCGGGCTCCTGTTCTTCGCTGCTAATTCCTATTTGCATAATGGAATGGCGCGGGTCAAGGGGTCGCATCGCTATATGAAATATTGTAAATATATGATTCTTCTCTTGATCGTATGTTTCACCATGTGGATGACTCCGCATACCATCGTTATGACTCCGGCGGAGTTGAAGGCGATGGGTGGCGCACAGCATCCCATTGTGGGCCATTTTGGTGTTATGTCAGCCAAGAACACAGCGGTGAACTTGATGATCACCACTACGGTTCTCTGCTTTTTGTTGTACCAGAGAGCCAATAAGAAGATTAACGTGCCTTGGGCCACGGTGGGCAACTGCTGGATCGCGGCTATTTTTGTCGGCGCGGCTGCTAACATTATCTTCTTGGGCATTTATGGTTATTTCCTCCCTGCTAACCAGCGGGTTGGGCTCTCCGTACCTCAGGTAACCACTACGCTGACGACCCTTTTCGCGGGCACGGCGATCAATATCTCCATGTTTAAGGATTCTGAATCCTATGGGGATGTTCAATGGGGTAGCCAGTCCAAGGTGGGAACTTACGCCATTTTCCTTCTGGCGATTTCCTTCACCTGGTTGATGGGTCTCATGGGTTACATCCGTTCTGCCGTTCGCTTGTTCTGGCATGTGACGGAGGTGGTTCGTGATAACTCTGTTGACGCTTATACGCTCACGATTGGTGAAGCGGGTAAGATGCTTACCTTCAACACTCTTTTTGTGTGGACACAATTCGTGGTCGTGTTCTGGGTGGGTAGTTTGACCGGTAAAAAAGCCGAAACAAAAGCTCCGGAGGGTGTTCCGGTACCGGCTCAACAACAGTAGTAACTGCTAGCAATTTGGCGGGGTTCCCTTTTTTTGGAGCCCCTAACCAATTAACTGAAGGTTCAGGAGAGAGAGGAGAACGATGTTACCAGAGCAACATGACATATTATTTTCGTTTATTGCTATCGCATTTGCCCTGTTCGGGATCTTTGTTTTCGGTAATGTGATCCAGGCATGCAGGGAAAGAGAAGGAATAAACACCACTTTGTGGGGCGGAATATTTGGTGCCTTTGCCATCAGCTGTTTTTTGATGACGGTTCACATGTTTGACCTTGTTCAAGCCGATCAGTTGGAGTTTTTCTTCTCAACGTATCTTTGGCTTGTGGTTGTTTTGTTGATCGCTTGGGGAGTATTTTTTAAAAGCAACCAAATTGAAAGCCAATCTCCTCCGATTATTAGAGGGTTTTTCTTCTGGACCACGGTTTCTCTTTTGCTGGCAGGCTACACCAACTGGTTGCCGCAACAGCGCAGTGACCCACCGCCTGAAGAAGCGGCGGTCGTAGGTGACCTGACCATGGAGGAATTTGCAGAAATGGGAAGAGTGATTATTTTTGGTGCCAAACAGGTGGCTGGTCAAAAATCAATCGGTAAAGGTCAGTGTCCCCTGTGTCACACCTTTGATCCGGGTGACCATATGGGTCGATGTCCGAACCTGTTTGGGATTGAGAAAAGAAGTCATGACCGGGTGAAGGAAGACCGGTATGCGACCAGTCCTATAGCCATTGGCGAGGTAGAGCCTGCTTCGGGTATTGTGAAGGGTAAATATGACGAAGTACCGGAAGAGTACAGAAGACAGCATGGTCCTGACGAATTTATCGGCGAAGATTACATCCGTGAATCTGTCATGTGTCCGACCTGTTACGTGGTGAAAGACTTCGGGAATGATGGCGATACAAAAAGCCCGATGCCGGTTATCGTCAAGCCGCCGATCAGTCTGAGTCGGACTGAAGTGAACGCGGTCATCGCTTACCTGCAATCCAAGGACACGCCGGGCGAGTTTGCAACGGTGACTGTTCCATTACCTCAGGATGATGCGGGTAACACGGGTGGCGCGGTGGCCGAAGCTCCTGCTGAAGATGAGGATAGACCTGTATTTGTCACTGGCAGGGAAGATATTCAGGCCATGATCAACACATTAGGTTGTCCGCTTTGTCACACCATCCCTGGTGTTGAGGGTGCTGTGGGTGAATTGGGGCCGAAGCTTCATGAGAAGATCAACGCTCCGAAGCGCATCGAGGACCCCAACTACAAGGGTAAAGCGACCAATACCAGGGA
Organism: Nitrospinales bacterium; assembly: GCA_965249625.1. Taxonomy (GTDB): domain Bacteria; phylum Nitrospinota; class Nitrospinia; order Nitrospinales; family VA-1; genus LS-NOB. The sequence goes on from OZ252246.1 coordinate 660,462, forward strand.
ATATGTCAGGGAGTCTATCTTGAACCCTGGTGCCTATGTGGTCTTTAACGAAGCAGAGGGAGAGTTATTTCCGGATGGTTTAATGCCTACAACCTTTTCAGAGATGCTTTCAGTTCATGCTCTCGACAAGCTTGTGGATTTTATTAGTCAGACCGAAGCTCCGGCTGGCAGTTAATAGGAGACAGCAATGAGCAAAGCATCAATCAGTTTTTTAGTTTTTGTTGTCGGCCTGGCGGTGTTTCATAACGCCATATTTCCTATCTTCACACCGAAGGAGGTCGGCTGGATATTAAATAGGTACGTCTACTTTTTATTATTCGTAGCCTATTTGCTCGTTACCAATCTGGTTCTCAGACTCAAGCCGCCGATTGCCATGATGGCCTTGTTTGTGTGGGGTCTGGGCTTTTACTTTTACAAATGGGTCTTGTATCCGCCAATTCCATGGACCCTGTTCATCACCTATATGGTGATGTGGTCGATCGGTACTTTCCTGTACGTCAGCCAGGACCCGGAAACTTTCCGGGAGTTCAGGAAGCCAATCGTCAAAACGATTGTTGGTGAATACAAGTTTGCGCAGATTGTTATGTTGGTTGGTATGCCGATTCTCGTAGGATTTGCAACCTATAATACGATTTACCCGTCGTATCAGGAGCCAGTGGAATTGAGGACAGTTCACCCCGCACCTCCTGCCACCACGAAAGTGCATGGCAAGACCTATTCGCTGGAGTCTACCAACAATCCTTTCCGCATTGATGAGCAGGACAACTATAAGGACAGTTTCCCGTTCCTGGATGCGGACAAGCAGGAGTACATGAAGTATGTGACGGAAGGCGGCACGATCTTCTTCCAGAACTGCCATTATTGTCATGGTGACCAGTTGAACGGACTGGGCATGTTCTCGCATGTGTTTAATCCGACCCCGGCTAACTTTATCGATCCGGGTACTATTGCCATGCTGCAGGAAGCATTCCTGTTCTGGCGGGTATCAAAAGGCGGCCCCGGTCTGCCGAATGAGTCGACCCCGTGGTCTTCATCAATGCCTCCATGGGAGGAGCATTTGAACACGGAAGAAATCTGGAAGGTTATCCTGTTTGAGTACTGGTACACAGGGTGGCACCCAAGAACTTTCGGCACAGAAGGTTCCACCGCTGAGTGAGGGTGGAGAATAACCTAATATGAACTTTCGGTTACTAGAACCTAAACATATGGGAATGACAATGACAATGACAAAGAACAATAACTATATCGAACGCCTGATCTTTTCCTTTCTGGTTGTGGCGTTGATCGCGGTACCGGGAGTGGTGCTTGCCCAAACGGCACCGGATGCGGTCAAGAAGGACCTGCTGGAAACGGGGAAAAAGGTCTATTTTAAAAGATGCGTCTGGTGCCACGGGATTGAGGGGGGTGGAGATGGCCCTTCTGCAGACCGCCTGTTCACCCGGCCCAGAAACTTCATCCAAGGGACTTTCAAGATTCGCGTTACGGATTCTGGTGAACTCCCTATGGAAGCGGATTTGATCACAACCGTTAAAAATGGACTCCAGGGTTCGGCAATGCCGGCCTGGGGTGAGTTTTTGTCGGAAAACGAGATTGTCTCCGTCGTGAACTTTGTTAAAACCCTGGTGCAGGATCGGGATTTTGACGATACGGAAGACGAAGAAGTTACTATTCAGGATTTCGGCGAGAACCCGTGGGGAACAACGGGTCCCTATCACTTGGATATACCCCAGGTTGATATTGATGCCGGTAAAGAAATTTTCCTGAAGAATAAATGTTTTGAGTGTCACGGCGGCGAGGGCCGGGGTGATGGTAACCCGACGATGAAAGACGACTGGGGTTTCCCGATCGTTGCGGCGGACTGGCAGCAATGCTGGAACTTCCGTGGAGCTCGCCGGGATCCTTTCGATCCCTTCCATATTGTCCGCACGATTTCTACCGGATTGAACGGGACTCCGATGCCGAACTTCAAGGACCAGATCACGGTTGAGGATCGCTGGAAGATTGCGGCGTTTGTTAACTCGCTCTGCCCGAGAAAGAAAATCGATCCGTTGACCAATAAGCCGATTCCAGACTTTCTCATTCAGTCTGTTTATTCGGAAGGTCCAGTCTCTCCGAAGATTGATGACCCAAGTTGGCAGTCTCCAGATACGGATGATCGGATTGTTGCTTTTCCTGAAGAGATCAAGGACAACCCGAAGAGGCATCATATCGCCATGGCGGGCCAGATCACCCGGGGTAAGCGAAACTTCGATCCTAAAACCGACAATCTCTGGGTGACCACCCGCTGGAGTGCTAAAGAGCAGGCGGTTTATTATCTGGTTGAATACCACCTGCGGTTTTTGTCGCAAGATCCGGAATACCCGGATTCAGTAGCCATTCAATGGCCGGCGAAACTTCAGGATCTGTTCGGTGCGGAGAAACCCTATTTTATTATGGGTGACTCCAAGAAACCGGTAGATATCTGGAAGGCCAACTTTCTGGCTAAAGACTACGGCGTGACCAATGCCCCGAATGACAAGGGTTATCAGCTGGACGTGAGTGTAGAAGAAATGGTAGGTTTTGGGTTTGATGCTCTACAAGCCAAAGAATCTGAAGCCAAAGTCCAGGTTGTGGATTCCATTTACCATCAGGGTCGTGTCAAGATTCTGTTCAGAAGGGACTTGAAAACAGATGGAGAATTTGATGTTCAGATTTCTACTGAAACTTTCATTCCTGTGGCTTTCATGCAATGGGCAGGACGGAATAAAGAGAAGGATGAGACTATGGCCATCTCTACCTGGTACTACACCATTCTGAAACCGGCATTGCCTCAGTCTCTGTACTATATGCCTCCGATCATTGCAGCCATTTTTGTCTGTTTCCAGGGTTGGATGGTATGGATGACCAAACGTACACGCAAAATGTATGACGAAGGGAAGGTCAAGCGTGACGAGCTTCCTAAATAGTTATCATTAGCTCTAGTAAGAAAGCCCGCCGATTTTATCGGCGGGCTTTTTTTTATGTAAGAGGTGAGTGACCCGGCTCGTGCCCCGCAGGGGTAATCTCGAAGCATCTCGCTTTTCAGGTTTTTCGACTTATGCAAAAGTCTCGTATGCAATTAGGCGTAATAAACCCAACGGTTTTCGCATTGCAACACGAAAGCCGGTTTTGTTGAGTTTGATTTTCTGGGATAAAAGAAGGGGGATTATTCTTCTTCAGTTACTTGTTCCAGATCCATGTTTCCTTCAATAATTTCCCTGAGTGCCAGTTCAAAATAAGATTTTGGGGAAGAGTATTCTTCGGGGTCCACATCGATAGTGGGCTGGGCACCATTTTCCAGTTGATGGATTCTTTGTGATACCAGAATGCATAACAAGTAACGGCTTTGTACTACATCCTGCGCCTGGCGAACCAACTCCAAGGTCTCTCTCATTTCTAAGGCGATCATAGTCTTCCTATAACGTTAAAGGTTACCCTATTCTAGGGCCAATCGTATTTTCTGTCAACTGCTAGCCGCAGGCGCAGATAGCAAAGACTCTTCAAGCCGAGAGAACTTTTTACTTGCCAAATAAAGCTATCTACCCCCCGCAGGGCATGAAGTTTGTGGAAGAGGGTATCACAGCTACTTGGCCCCACGCCGGGTGGTGGTTAAAATGGATTGGATGGTTTGGGCTACGATTTTGACCTGTTCCTGGAAAACTTCGCGATGCAGGACGGCGCGGAAAACTCCCGGACCGGTCATGAGGATTTTGATGGATTTTGCTTCCAGCCTGCTTAAAAATGTGTCTCCATCGATTTTGGGATGGTTCAGCTTGAAAAAAATAATATTTGTTTTCACTCTGGTTTGATCCAGCTCGATGCCCTTTATGGCGGCCAGTTGTTCTGCCAAGAGCCTGGCGTTCTGATGATCGTCTTTTAAGCGTTCCACCAGGTTTTCCAGGGCGACCAGTCCGGCGGCGGCCAGATGCCCGGCTTGCCTCATTCCACCCCCCACCATTTTCCTGATTTTTCTGGCGCGTTGGATAAAATCCCGGTTCCCTGAGACCAGAGACCCGACCGGGGCTGAGAGCCCTTTGGACAGGCAAAACATGACCGAGTCTGCCTGCCGGGTCAGAGTACCCACCTCAACATCCAGAGCTACAGCGGCGTTAAACAGCCTTGCGCCATCAAGGTGAATTTTAAGCCCGTATTTTGCCGCTAGAACCGCCACACTGTCCATGTATTCGGGGTTTAGCGGTGTTCCATAACAGAAATTATGGGTGTTCTCAAGGCAGATCAGCCGGGTAGGGGGGTAATGGATATCTGTCTGTCGTATAGATTGTTCTATTAATGGCAAGGGCAGGGTGCCATCCTCATTATTGCGGAGGATTCTTGGGTGGACTCCGCCCAAGGCGGCCATGCCTCCGACTTCGTGCACGAAAATATGGCTTCGGTCGCCCAGCAACACTTCATCCCCGCGCTGGCAGTGGCTGAGCACACTGATGAGGTTTCCCATGGTGCCACTGGGCACAAAGAGAGCCGACTCCTTGCCGATTTTTTTCGCAGCCAGGGTCTCCAGTTTTTTAAGGGTCGGATCTTCCTCGAAAACATCATCTCCGACTTCGGCATTGGCCATCGCCTCGCGCATGGCCAGAGTGGGCTGGGTCAATGTGTCGCTTCTCAAGTCAATCATGGTTTTCCTTACTAGTTCTTCCCGGGCGTAGGCGGAGAACCTCCGCTGGTACATTGCCATATATTTATCTTGTGCTCAATGGGCATCTCCGCTCCATAAGCTAGTGCTCACTGGTCCCACGCCGAGCGGCTTTTTCCATCCGGTTACGTTTGACCCGGTAATAGGCCAGCGAAATGAAAAAGACCGGAACGACAAATCCGCTCAACAAGAGGCCGGTTATTTTATCTGCCGGGTAGTCCAAGGCCAGCAGTCCCTGGTACATCCGTTGCACCAGGTAGGCCAGCAGGCCACAGGTGATGAATAAGTAACCGATTCGCTTGGAACCTCTAGGTCCCGGAAAAACGAAGGAGTAGGCAATGAAGTTCAAGCCCAGGAAAAGAATTCCGTTTAAAAACATCAGGTAAATGATCTGGTTCTGAGCTTGTGTCAACACGGGTTTTTAAATTCAAAATAGTTCTAAAGAGGTTTCTAATAATTGGAACCTCTATAGCTTGCCATTCGCCACCTCTTTTAAGTCAAGAGGAGGCTCATGCAAATATTATTTCTCAGTGGCACACTCAATATTTTATAAGGTAAGTCGGGAGATAGAAACTTTTAATTTCACGTTCCAGGGGCAAAGCCGAATAAAGAAAAAGCCCGGTGCGGACTGGCGTCCGGCAACCGGGCTTTATTGAGCTATAAAGTAAAATTAAAAACTTCGAGAAATTCCAAAGATAACTTCGCCGTCACAACCTTTTGCACATTCAGCGACTGTCAGGTCAGTATCTATATAGACCAGACTAAGATCGAAGCCGTGCGTGGCATAAGTCGCACCGATGCTCCAGTCTACATAATCTGGCTTGCCGAACGCGCTTTCATCGGTGATCCACTGGCGTCCGACATGGCCTGTCAGGGCTAGTCGGCTGACCAGCGGTACTTCCGCGTCATAACTCATATAGGTCGCGTTTCCACTGCCCGCTGTGTTTTCAGGTGAGTAGTAAATGGTAGCACCCATGGCGATCAAGGGGAACTCGGTGGACATGCCAAACTTATATTCAAAATAGTCGTATTCTTCACTTTCAAGGGCACCGGGGTAGGTGTAAAAAACTCCACCGATATCAAAAGTGATGCCCCAATATTCTCTGGCTACTCCAGCATAAATATCGACTTCGGATTGGGCCGAATCGCCAAAGTCGACATTGGAAGCCCAGGTGCCTAAATAAAATCCCATTTCATGGTTCCAGTCTAAATTTCCCTGGAGGGCGAGGTCTTCATCATTTTGGCTAACTCCACGAAACCTGTAGTCCGTGAAGAATCCGAAGGAACCTGAAAAGCTGCCTGGAATGTTTATGAGTTCGGGCTCTTCTGCGGCTTGGGCGACTCTATTGTGATCCACAATGATTAAGCTGGCCACAAGAAGCATTGCCAAGATGGTTTTAGAAATGAAAGAGTTCAACTTGCTCATGTTTAAAATCCTTTCCAAATACTAAGGGGTATGACAAAATATTTCAAACTTTTCAGCACAGGTTTAATGGGTAAATTAGGCTGTAATGGTTCTGAAAACAATAGTTTATAAGTCATTTAAAGTCAACCCTATAAAGGGTTATCACGTCTGCCTTGATGTAATAATTTGAAAATAAAGCCCTTATTCAAATTATGGATTATACTAGATTGTATCCGGTTTCCCCATGCTGGGTGGTATCCAGGCCCATTTCCTCATCTTCATCGTTAACCCTGAAGCCGATCATTTTATCAATAATTATGACCAGAACATAGGTGACGACGAACGAGTACAATCCGGCGGCAAAGATGCCTATCAACTGGACCCAGACTTGATTGAGGTTGCCAGCCAGCAGACCTGTTCCTCCTACGGTGACGAATAGTCCTGTAGCGAGAGCACCCCAGGCACCACCCACGGCATGGATTCCAAAAACATCGAGGGAATCATCGTAACCGACCTTGAGCTTCACCACCACGGCGAAGAAGCAGATCAGTCCGGCGAGAAAACCGATCACCATTGCCCAAAGAGGTTCGACAAATCCTGCGGCGGGGGTGATGGCGACCAGTCCGGCTACGATTCCGGAAGCTGCTCCGAGAGCGCTGGCTTTTCCCCCTTTGATGAACTCGGCGAGAAGCCAACCGAGGAGTCCGGCTCCCGTTGCAATTTGGGTGTTGGTGAATGCCAGCACAGCTATTTCGTCTGCCGCCAGCGCACTGCCGGCATTAAACCCGAACCATCCGAACCATAAAAGTCCCGCCCCCAGAAGGGTGAGGGGCAGGCTGTGGGGGATCATGAGTTTCCCCGGGAAGCCTCGGCGCTTTTTAAGAACTATGGCGGCGGCCAGCGCGGCGGTGCCTGAAGCGATATGAACCACTGTGCCACCCGCAAAATCCAGAGCTCCGAGGTCGCCCAACCACCCGCCACCCCAGACCCAATGGCAAATAGGGTCGTAAACCACGGTGGACCAAATGAAAATGAAGGCGACATAAGCTTTAAAGTCCACCCGCTCAGCCATTCCTCCGCTGATGAGTGCGACGGTGATGATGGCGAACATCAGCTGAAACATGCTGAATAGATATTCCGGGATGGTGCCGGAAAGGGCCTTGTAATCAATGCCTATAAAGAGAGCTTTGCTCAGGTCTCCGACAAAATGCCCGATATCGTTACCAAAGGCTAAAGAATAGCCAAACAGCACCCATTGGATCGTGATGACTCCGAGTGGTATAAAACTGTGCATCAATGTACCGAGAACATTCTTGCGCCGTACCATGCCACCATAAAATAGTGCCAGGCCAGGAAGCATGAGCATCACCAGTGCCGAAGAAATCAGTATCCAGGCGGTGTCCGGGTAGCTGATTGAGGGGGTCTCCTCAGCTGACGCGATCACTGGAAAGAGCATGAATAAAAAAGTCAGGAAGACTTTGTTCGCTCGAATTCTGATTTTCATAAGACCCGATCTCCTAATAAAGTAAAATAGGGGTGGTAGTTAATTGCTTTCCATGGAGAGGGTCTTCAATTTTTGTACCAATCGGGATAACAACCTTCATGAAGCTGGAGAAAGCTAGTTAATCACTTTAAATGCAATTGTTTATATTTATATTTTAGAACCAGTGGAGTAAAATAAAAGGGTGGGTTGATAGAAGCGGATTGCTTGCTTAGCAAGCATTGGATCCCAACGATTGCTATAAAATGTATCAAATTTTTTAGTGTCTGTTTTGAAGCTTGCGATCGGTTCCTCTCGGTAATACGTCAAAAATATGACCGGATAGGAAGAATCTTTCTTGGAGTTTTTGCAGAATGGTTTGCAGATCTAGCTTGTAAGTTCTTTAAAAATAGTGGCTTTGTTGTTTTTAAGGTGATGTGATTCAATTTGGCATACAAATTGCCCAAAAACAGGGAGGAAGTAAAATAAGTCCCTGAATTTTAATGTTTAATTTTTTCTTATTGCCGACCATAAAGGGGCAGGAGAGCGACTTATAGCAGAAGATGAGGATATACTAGAAGAACCGGAAGCGGATGAAGTGCCGGAAGAAGTTTCTGGTATAGTCCCTTACGATCTCACCAGCCAGGAAAAAATCATTCGTGGCCGACTGCCAGCTCTGGACATCATTAACCAGATGTTTTCCCGGTTGTTCCGGAATACGTTTTCCACCTTGATGCGTAAATTCGTCGATGTCAGTACTGTTTCTACGGATACGGTCAAGTTCGGCGATTTTCTCCGATCTCTTCCGGTTCCTTCCAGTTTGCATATTTTCCGCATGGAGCCTTTGCGTGACCATGGTTTGATCGTTGTCGAAAGCAAACGGTCGAACCACAATCCTCCACATTCCCCCCGGCAGGCTTGGGTCTTAATTCCCGCAACTACGATTTCATGTAATTTATTTTGGCAGGCAGGACATTTCATGATCTGAAGGCAGTTCAGTAGATTGGAGTTTCTTTTTCTTCTGGAGGTCGGGTTTTCCAGCGACGGTGAGCGCACATCCAGGGCGCGGGGTTTTCCCGGATAACATTTTCAATGAACTGTTCGCAGTGGCGGGTCCAGTTGAGAATATCATTATTCTTGTTGTCAGATTTCGTAAACTGGATTTCCGGTCCATACTCAATGCGATAGGCTCCCTTATCAGTAGGGCGGCAGAATAGTGGGAGGATAGGGGTCCCGGTGCGATAACTCAATAATGCCAGTGACCGGGGTGTTGCCGCTTTTTTACCAAAAAAGTCAACAAAGACCCCGCCCTTGGCCGTGTTCTGATCCATCATCACAGCGACACTGCCATTGTTTTTAAGTTCTCTCACGATTTTTAAAGGAGATTCATCGCGATAAATAATCTTGTTTCCGGAAGCGGTACGAAAATTTTTTGTCACTCGATCCAGATAGGGGTTGTCCAGTTGTCGTACAATGGAAGAAAGTGAACAGATGCCCAGATAACCGTGAAACAATCCCATTATTTCCCAGTTTCCATAATGGGCGGTTAGAAAAAATATTCCTTTATTCTTTTTCAAGCACCGGCGTAACAGGTCTAGCCCGGCTGGTTCTCCTTCAATGAGTTCTCGTACCCGTTTTTCTGTATCAGAGGTAGCCCAGAGGCATTGCAAAGCCGAAACTGTCAGGTATTGAAATGACTTCTTGATGATTTTGTTTTTCTCGTCGGATGACCTTGAATCTCCGAAAATAATATCCAGATTAATTTTTGCCGATCGTTTACGCCTTCCAGAAAAGAGAAAAACCAGACTGCCTATACCTCTTCCTGTTTTCACCACGGCGTGCTGGGGCAGGGGACGCACCAGCAATAGCAGTAAGATGAAAAAAACGTATTCCAGAAAATGCCGGATCGATTTCAAAGGTTTGAGTTCACGGTTATTGTTCGGCAATGGCGTGGGCGATAGCGTAATGCCGGTCATGCGAAATGGAGATGTGGATGGACTTGAGGTTTAACTTTTCGAACAGTATTTTTCCTCGACCACCCATTTTGACGATGGGTTTTCCTGAACCCTGGTTTACGACTTCAATATCCTTGAATCCGACATCGCGAGTGATGCCCGTTCCCAGGCTTTTGGATACTGCTTCTTTAACGGCGAATCGGGCTGCGAAATGCTTTCCAGGGTCTGCCTGGGATTGGCAGTAGTCAATTTCCCTGTCAGTGAACACTTTATTTTCAAAGCGGGTGGAATATTTTTCCAGCGATTTTTTAATCCGATTTATTTCCATGATGTCGAGGCCGGTTCCAAAAATCATCGAAGTACCTCAGGGTGAACGGACTTCGCATTACCGCGAAGGGCCATTTCGATTTCGTTAAATGGAATAGCACCAGACCGGACAAGCCGGACAGGTGTTTCCACTGGGTCAACAAGAGTTGAGGGTTCCCCACCCGGGCATGGTCCCCCATCAAGAATCAAGTCGACATAGTTTCCTAAAGATTTCTGTACTTGCCCTGCGGAGACGGGAGGTTCTTCGCCGGAAAGGTTGGCGCTGGGGGCAGTGATGGGCTGGCCCAGGGCTGAAATTAAATTTCGTGTCATGGAGTTTCCGGGTTGCCGGATTCCGATTCGGTCTGCTGACACATTCTCGGGGATAACGGAACGGGGTTCAAAAAGCAGGGTTAATGGGCCCGGCCAGAATTTTTGCATCAAAGCTAAATGAGCCGGAGTGATTTCTTTTACCAATGTCTCCAGTTGTTCTCTTGAGCTTACCAATAGGAGCAGAGGTTTGTTTTTATCGCGGCTCTTGATTTCAAAGACTCGATCAACGGCTTCCCGGTTGAAAGGATCCACTCCCAGACCATAAAAAGTGTCTGTGGGAAAGGCGATCACTCCACCTTGGAGCAAAACTTTTTGCGCTTGGGCAGAAACAGCGTTTGAGTCAATCTTTAAAATTTGCGGCATGGCTGGTTTTCAGTTTTTTGCTTTTTTGCGCGACGGCCTTGGCCTGGTCTTTTTTATATTTCGTGAGCTGTCCCGCCAGTTTGTCATTGGACAGGGCAAGGATCTGCACGGCCAAAAGGCCCGCGTTCTTGGCGCCGGGTTTTCCAATGCTGACCGTAGCTACGGGAACGCCTCCCGGCATTTGTGCTGTTGATAAGAGAGAATCGAGACCGTTAAGTGGTGTGGAGTCAATAGGAACGCCAATAACTGGAAGTTGGGTTTCTGCTGCCACCACGCCTGCTAGATGGGCCGCACCTCCTGCACCGGCGATCATCACCCGGATGCCACGGCGTTTGGCTCCTTGCACGTATTTCCGGGTTCTTTCCGGAGATCGGTGGGCCGAGGTGACCAGAACCTCATGAGCTACATTGAATTGCTCCAGCACCTTGCTGGCTTCTTCCATAATCGTAAAGTCCGAATCACTTCCCATTATAATACCGACTAAAGGTTTGCTCAAAACAATGCCTCCCAACTCAGGAACAGGTTTGAAATAGTGGAGAACTTTTATAGCAATTTTTCAGAATTGGATCAAGCCTTAGGGAAAGGGACCAGTCGTCATCACAGACGGTCCGAAAACCCAGGAACGAGGTGCAATAGTCCTTAAAAAGGGAATTCGGTGCCAGATGGCAATATGCTTGAAATGAGTGATGAAACTCCCGCCCTGCGCTATTTTGTATTCCAGGCTCTGGGATGATCCATCAGAAAACTTTTTGTCACGCGTGTCCTCGACCCATTCGAAAACATTGCCAAAAAGGTCACTGATGCCTCCAGAATTCCTTGGTTTTTTTTCTCTGGGGCGGCCTCAGGTTTGGTCTGCGGGTTCTCCAATATTTGGATGAATGTGTAGTCCGGTCCTACGATCAGTTCTGCCCGGTTTCCCTGACGGGAAATAATGTCGAAGAGTTCACGGTTTAATTTTTCCCGGAGTGAATTCAGCCATGTCAGACCTTGTTCCTGGTTTTCCGGCGGGAAACCGGATTTCTCAAGCTTTTTCAATATTTCGAGAGGATCTATGGCAGCTCTGCCTTCGGGGTTTTGTCTTGGTGGGTAAAATGACTGGACCGCCTGAAATAAGGCTACGGCTTCCGGATCACCGGCTTGAGAATATTGATCCGCCAGTAATTGGATATCTCTCAGGCTGAAGTTTTTCTCGGCCATGATTGGTCGCAGGTTGAGATTTTTTAAGGGTTTCTATGTAATTAAACGGTGAAAATAAGTGGAAACCTTACCTTCATATTATATCAAAGTAATACGAGGGGACAAAGAACTGCCCTCAGGTCGCTTTTCGCCTTCCGTGTTTGATTTCCGGGATGAGCATTAAGGTCGCCAAAAGCATCATTGCGCAGGAAACCATGCCGATATATCTGGGGCCAATCAAACCCACTGCCCAGTAGCCAATCAGCGGACCCACGGTGCCGCGGATGCCGGTCAAACTGACATGCACCGACATATAGGCACCGGTTTTTCCGGAAGGGGCGTATTTGGTGACCCACAGGTTCCAGGCGATGCTACCCCCGGCAAAGGCAACCCCTATCAAGGCTGAGCCCGCCCCGATGACCCAGGGATTGGAGGTGATGAAAAACAGCAGGACACCGGCACCAAACGACAGGTTCAGGATCATCCTGAGAACCACGAAGTTCATTTTATCAAACAGCCTGGCCCAGAATGGAATGAGCAGCATTCTCAGTGTTTCGGGAATGACCGTAATGATCATGGCCACAAAAACAGCCGACCCTTCAATACCCCATTCCGGTGAGGTGACATAATCCAGTCGCAAAGGCAGAGTCCATAAATTGGCAAACCCCATAATGAACCAGGTCAGCAAAACATAGCCGAACGAACGGTCCTGCCAGATGTATTTCATGTTCCCGAAAGGATTTTCATGAGGACTCTGATCCATCGTCTTTGACGGAATTTTATAGATGGCCACAGCCTTGAAAAAGGCGCAGAACCCGAGAAAGGTGAAGATCAGCGGGTAATACTCGATATCCTTTTCAAGGACGGTAGACCCGATATATCCGGAGAGGGCGGCCACGCCCACCGACAAGAGCAAAGGTTTCGAGAAGAATGCCGCGCGGCGGTCCGAAGGATAATTGTCCCCATAAATATCGGTGATGAAGGGGAGCAGGGCACTACGGCAGATGTACGCGACGATTATAAAAACCGCGAACAGGTGTAAGGACGTGGTCCAAGCGGCAACCAGAAGGCAGGCTCCCGTAATCATGGAGGGAAGCGCCCCCCATGCTGACTTTTCCCAGTTGGTGGCCGAGGCGTAATGCAACAGCACCATGGAAAGGAACATACCCATAAACGGGGCGGCGGCGATCAACGCTTTGGTGGTTTCGCCAGCACTAAAATACCGGATGGCTATGAACAGGCAGAAAGTTTGCGCGCCGGAAGAAAGAACTCCTTCAAAGCCTCCCCGCCACAAATCACAGCTATAGGTTTTTTGTGTTATTTCATCAGAAGTCAGAGCGGAGCGGTCCTGCTTGAATTTAGAAGCCATAGAATTAAAAATATTCTAACCGGAATACACCCACGGACCGCTGACTAAAAGGCTTGAAAAACCATTGCTTAATGAGTCCTTTGGATAGGTCTTAAGTGTCTTTTTCGAAATCAAAGCTAGAGGGATTAAGGTTTATCATACATATGTATGTAAAACATATAATATAGTCTCTAACAGTTGCATTAAATGGTTTCTCAAAAAATATAGCGAGGTGGCGAGTTACAAAAAGCAAGATTTTTATTTGGATCATGACCAGAACAGGGGGTTAGAAACTATGCTAACCTCTTGTTATGAAAGCATTAAACCGTTATGCAAACCGGTCAAAGATTTCAGAGGCCAAATTCCGGCAAATGATTCGCTATTTTGCCGTGGATCTGGATGCCTCTCAGATTACCAAAAGCGGTTATTCGGGGTAGAGTCACTCTCGACAGTGTCATCTACCCTGATGGGTGGCGTGGATACAATGGGCTTGTTGATGTGGGTTATGGAGAAAACATCTTCGCATTGATCATGGACGCAATGAGTTTGCCAGGGGATCGACACACGTTAATGGCATTGAGGGGTTTTGGGGCTTCTCCAAAACTCGCCTGTCCAGGTTTCGCGGTATGAGCAAATCCACTTTTTATTTGCATCTTAAAGAATGTGAGTCCAGGTTCAATCCTCGCGGCCAGGACCTCTACAAAACCCTGACCACAATGATTAAAAATCAGCCCCTGTTCTGGTCATGACCCTTGAACAATGCTTCAGGCCAAATCGTTATCTTTTCTCGTACTTGGACATCATGAAAGGTAGAATGTCTGTACATAAATTTTGTCCTTAATAGGGTATCTCATGATCTTTGGTAACTCTAAAGTGCCGAGTGCTGAATTGGTGGTGATTGGAGATGAAGTGGTCAGCGGCTTGATCCTTGATCGCAATTCACAATATTTGGGAGAGAATATCCACGAACTGGGAATAGAAGTTTCCCGAATAACCACTGTGGGGGATTCAGCTTCTGTTATTGAGGATTGCGTAAAACTTGCTCTGAAACGTTCGGACTGGGTTGTGCTGACCGGGGGATTGGGGGCCACGCATGACGACATTACCAAATCCGTTTTACTTAAAGTGTTCGAGTGCGGTTTAAAAAAAGATTCTAAGGTGGTCAGCATGTTGGAAGAAATGTTCCGGGTCCGCGACCGGGAGGTTCCTGAAATGGTGAGAAGCCAGTGTGAGGTGCCTGAGAAAGCGGAAATCCTCTACAACGAAAAAGGAACTGCTCCCGGATTTAAAATGCGGCAGGGAAAAACTGTTTTGTTTTCTTTGCCGGGAGTTCCTCTGGAGATGCGATTTTTGTTTGAGAAATATGTTGCCCCAGAAATGGCTGCGCAAAAAAATAAAACTTTCCTGCACCGGTTGATCAGAACCACCGGAATTTCCGAAGCAGACTTGTGGGCCAAGGTGGGACCGTTAGAAAGCTTACGGGAAAAAGCGGCGATAGCTTCTTTGCCTTCGCATCTTGGCGTTCGGATTCGCATTTCTGTGTTGGCAGAGTCTAAAGGGGAGGGGGAGTCCCGCCTTGATGAAGTGGAAAGTGTCTTGACCCAGCGCTTGTCCCGTTATATTTATGGGAGGAATGAAGAGGGGCTTGAGGAGAAAGTGGGCGCTTTGTTGAAGGAAAGATCATTGACTTTGGCGACGGCCGAGTCCTGCACCGGGGGTTTGATCGGGCATCGCCTGACACAGGTCTCCGGCAGTTCAGATTATTATAAGGAAGGTTTTATCGTCTACAGCAATGAAGCTAAAGTGGGTCGTCTGGGAGTAGAGTCAAAGTTGATTGAAGAGTTTGGTGCTGTGAGTGAGCCGGTAGCCCGGGCCATGGCCGAAGGGGTTTGCCAGGTGACCGGAGCCGACATAGGGGTTTCTGTAACCGGAATTGCCGGACCCTCCGGAGGCAGTGATCTCAAACCTGTGGGCTTGACCTATATTGCAGCGCATGACCGGTCTGGAACGGTTTGTGAAAAATTTATTTTCACGCATGACCGGATTAAAAATAAAGAACGATCAGCGCAGGCCGCTTTGGATCTGGTGCGTTTGAAAATTCAGGAAGAGTCGAGAGCTTAAAAAAAAATGCAGACCTGCCCGAATTGTTCAAAAGAAATTTCCTCGCCCGCTTTGGTTTGTCCGCATTGTCATAAGCCTTTTCCACCGAATTACCCAAGTATGAGCCCGAAGGTGTTCGTAGTGATATGGGTTTTTTTCGTGGCTCTGATAGTGGTAATGCTGGTTTCCATGCTTGGTCGCTAGAAAATCTAAAAGCTAGCGAATATGTTTGAACGGCAGGATAAGAAGAAGACCTGCAACGAACCCCCCGATGTGTGCGAACCAGGCTGTTCCTCCTGCACCTGCTGCCGCGCTGTTCCAAATTTGCAGGCCAATCCATATGAGCAGTAAAACAATGGCTGGGACTCTGGCGATGGTCCAGAAAATCCCGAGAAAAATAAAAGTTTTGATGCGAGCGAAAGGGAACAATATCAGGTAAGCGCCAAGTATTCCTGATATAGCGCCACTGGCACCGACCATGGGGATTTGTGAGTCCATGTCGGTGGCGATATGCCCCGCTGCCGCGACCGTCCCGCACACAAAATAAAACAGGATGAAGCGAAATTTTCCCAGGACGTCCTCAATATTAGTGCCGAAAATCCAGAGGTAAAGCATGTTCCCTCCGAGATGCCCGATTCCTGCATGCAGAAACATGGAGGTGTAAAGGGTCGGGTAGGCGGCGACTGGATGGTGGACAAGTTGGTAGGGAATGAGAGCATAGTTTTCATAAAGTACGCTGGGGTGGACTGGCAAATTGACCCCGTAAATAAACACGGTGATGTTCAGGGCCATAAAAAGGAGCGTTAAAACCGGGAAGCTTCTAGTGGGATTTTCATCTTTTAACGGGATCATCGGTGGGGGCTTTGGCGGGCAATATGATAGTATTGAAGTAATATCTTACGATAATAGCAGGTTTGCCATCGACGGGCCAGTACCCCTCCGGGCCATGAATGTAATTGTAGGGATATAACACATGTGCCGGACTCAATTAAAACATAGCAAGATCAATATTATGGTTGCCTATATAAATTTCGACTTTTGGGTGGTTATTCATGAGTGAGGCTGAAGGACTGGTTCCTGGTTTTGACGGGGAAGAAGTTCCTGTTGCGCGGGAACGACCGGAAGAATCCATTGAATGGGTTGTAGAGATCTACAGGAAGCACCAGTTGAAAAGGGTTTCTCATTGGCTGGACGAGGCACTGGGTAAGGGAAAAAGAAGCAAAACCCTTATTCCGTTGGTCTTGCTTGATGTCAACCCGATCATGCACCGGCAAAGCCTGCTTGAACAGGTGTTCCCCGCTCCAAGAATCATTAATGAAGATTTGCTGGAGGTCAACCGGCTGAAGATCATGCTGGATGCCGGATCGGGGATGGGCAAAACCACTTTTCTGAAACGTTATCTGGAAACGCTTCTTCAGGGACCGGCGCATGAGGTCTATTCTCTTCCTGTTTATTTTCATTTTGGACATCTGCTGGAAGGGGGAAGGTTCGACCTGTTCCGTGAAGCGGTGAACCGTGAAATTATCGATGTCGTTCTGCTTGAACAGGAAGACAACCCGGATTTGATTTTGGATGAAGGGCTCCTTGAAAATACGGTTAACTCCATTTTTAACTACAGCAAGTACCAGTTCCTGCTGGATGGATTTGACCAGCTCCATCCTCAGGACCGGTTCCAGTTTTTTATGGAATCGTTTCTGGAAGATAACGCCTTTCGTAGTAATTTTGTTTTGCTTGCCAGCCGTGGGTTCAACTTTGGCTCTTTATCCACCGACGCGGTGGTTAAACGTGGAGAAGGTGCTGCGTTTCAAATGGCTTTCCAGAAAATTGACCCGAAGGAAAGTTCTGCCTATCTGGGACAGGCCTCTAAAAACAAAAAGATCAAAGATCTGGCCCTTTTCACTCCAGAGCTTTTAGAAGTCCCGCTTTTATTGCGGATGATTCGTGAGCTTTCTGAAAACGAACTCTTGGACGGGTTGAAGAACAGGATGGAAATTTATTCAGCCTGGTTTCGTCTCAAGCTGAAATCAGCCAACCTTTCTGCGGATGAGAGTTGGGTGGAAAACTGCCTCGACCAACTTGCCGAAATTTCTTACAGTTTGATGACCCAGGACCGTCAACAACGTTTTCTTGATGTGGAGCCGGGTTACGAAAAATCAATCCTTGAAGGAAAGGAAATTCTTTTGCAGGAGGGAAGCGTTGCTCCCTGGTGGAAAGACATTTTACAGCAGACGATTAGGTGTTGGGAATATTGCCACCCGTCGTTTCAGGAATATTTTGCAAGCCGATATATACAGAATAACGATAGCTGGAAGGAAATGGTTCGGGAGAACTGTGGCAATGAGAAATGGCACGAGGCCTTTAAGATTCTGGCTGGAGGTGTTTCAGGCAAAGAGTTGTTCGATATTTTGATTGAAGAGGGGGCGGTGATGCTGGCAGGAAACTCGCTGGCGGAGGTGGGTGACCTGCCGAAGGAGCAAGACCTGCTGATAAGGCAGTTGTTGAAATACCAGTGCAAGGAAACCTTTCCACAATTTTCCCAGTGCCGACAGGTGCGTGTCGAAGAAGTCATTCAGTGCAACGAAACCGGATACATGGATCTCCTGCTAAGCCGTTTATTAAAACGCCGGCATCGTGACAGTCGAATTTTATTTAGTGTGTTCGAACTGATTCTGGCAAGACATGACCTGAACTTTCATCGGCTTCTGGATACGTTTGATTTGGGGCCTCTGAAGAATCTCAAGGAGTTTAAAGCGTTTTTTACTGAAGTGACTGACCCGGAGCAGGTGAACAAGGCAACACTCAAAAAACTTGGCGAAAGGGTCACCATCCCTGAAGGAAAATTTATTTATCAGGAAGAGAATGATGAAGAGGATAAGGTTCTCCTGAAAGAATTTTCGATCATGAAATTCCCGGTCACCAATGTTTTATACCAGCAGTTCGACCCGCAACACCAAAACCGGTTTCCCCGGTATTCTTTTGATGGCGATCAGCCTGTTATTGGCATCAATTATTATGAAGCGATTATTTTTGCTCTTTGGATGGGGTTGAGGCTGCCCACAGAACAGGAGTGGGAAAAGGCGGCCCGAGGAACGGATGGCCGGATTTATCCCTGGGGCGAGGCGATGGGCTATGAAAAAGGTTTTGCTAATACCTGTGACTTCATGGCTTGCAAGACCAATCCGGTCATGGAACTGGAGCAGGGCATGTCTCCTTACGGGTGTTTCGATATGGCAGGCAACGTCTGGGAATGGTGCATGCAGAAACATGTTTCCAAGCATACCACTCAAAGGATTGTGCGGGGTGGATCGTGGATGAATTATCTGGTGCATGCCAAATGTGTCTTCAGGAACTCCTTTGATCCTTCTGAGCGGCATTTGGCTGTCGGGCTGCGGTGCGTCGAGGCTCCGCAGTTTACCGAGGTTGAGATTGATGATCTGGATGACTTATAAAGCTTTTATTCCTCCAAAAAAACACAAAGATAGCGGTAAAGAATCTTTTAGGGTATGAAATGTTCAAGTTTATACATACAGCCGATGTCCATTTAGATAGCCCATTGCAAGGTCTCTCTCAATATGAGGATGCACCTGTATGTCTTTTGAGAAAAGCAACCCGGTCAGCTTTTTCCAAACTTATTGACATGGCTATTGAGGAAAAGGTCTCTTTCGTTATTATTGCGGGAGACCTTTACGATGGGCCTTGGCGGGATTTTAATACCGGTCTGTTTTTTGTCTCGGAAATGCACCGTTTGCAAAAAAATGAAATTCGTTGCTACCTTCTGTATGGCAATCATGATGCAGAGAGTCAAATCACAAAAAATTTACCCCTGCCGGACAATGTCTTCCCTTTTCCGACTCGAAGAGCCGAGACCTTCGAGTTGAGGGATATCCATGTCGCCATACATGGTCATAGTTTCAAACAGAGAGATATCGCGGATAATCTGGCTACGGATTATCCTGAACCAGTATCAGATGCTTTTAATATTGGTGTGCTTCACACGGGGTTGGAGAGGTATGCGGCTCATGCCAGATATGCCCCCTGCACACTCGATCAATTAAAAGCAAAGGGCTACGATTATTGGGCCCTCGGTCATATTCATAAGAAAGAGGTGTTGTGTGAGAATCCATATATTGTCTTCCCCGGAAATTTACAGGGTCGCCATATTAGAGAGCAAGGTGCAAAAGGGGCAGCTCTGATTATAGTTGAGGAGAATACCGTCACCAATATGGAATGGATTTATCCGGATGTTGTACGGTGGACCCAGCTTGAAATTGACCTCACTGCTTGTAAGTCGCATGAAGAGGTATTGCAAATTTCAGCAGAAAAAATGCAGGGGGTTGTAGAGCAAAAAGCGCAAGGACGAACTCTTGCAATCAGGATGATATTAACCATCCGTCCCGAGCTTTATAGTTCTATAACTTGGGATGAAGCTCATTTCCGGGCAGAGTTGCAATCACTGGCAAATGGTGATGTTCTTTGGATAGAAAAAACTGAATTCAGAGTATCTCCCAGACTTGACGAAAAATCTGTGAAAGAGCGTCAAGATGCTGTTTTTGAGTTACAGAAAATGCTCGGAATAGCCACGGAAGACCAAGCTCTTATGGAAAAGATTAATGAAGATTTGGCTGTTTTGCCAAGCCTCCTTTTACCCGAAATTCGATCAAACTCCGACCTGGAGCTTTTATCCTGTTTGGAAGAAGAAAAAACGGAAAAGCTGATTGAGAGAGTCTCTCCATTTCTTCTTTCGTCGCTACTCGGCTTACAGGACAAATAGATGCGATTCGAGCGTCTTGATCTTCTTTGTTTTGGTTGCTTTGAGAACAAGACCATCAATTTCCCTGACAGCAAATCGGATCTTCATATTATTTATGGTCCGAATGAAGCCGGAAAGTCTACAGCCCAGAGTGCCATTGGGAACCTTCTCTTTGGGTTTCTAAGGAGTTCGAGTTACAATTTCCGGTTCGACAACAAAGACCTTCGTATTGGGGCCGTCGTTGATAATGGTAAAGGGAGGCTTACTTTTCGGCGGAGAAAAGGAAATAAAGATACGATAGTTGATGAAAAGGATTCCCCGCTTTCAGACTCACTTTTAGCTGATCTTCTTCAGGGTGTGGATCGGCTTTTTTTTGAGCGTATGTTCAGCCTTAGCCATGAACGATTGAGAAAGGGAGGGCAGGAAATTCTTGATGAAAAAGACGATGTTGGTCGAACACTTTTTTCTGCAAGCGCAGGGCTTTCAGGTTTGGCTGAGCTTCTGAAAAAACTGGAGAAGAATGCCGATGCTCTTTGGGCTCCAAGGAAAGGTGAGAAACGCCTCTACTATCAAGGACGCGAGAAATACGAAGACGCAGAGCAAAGAAGGCGGGAGACTACTGTTCTAGCCAGCAACTGGAAAGAAACCAGGAGACAACTAAGTGAAATTTCAGAAAAGCACAGCCAACGTAAATCATCATTTTCAGAAAAAACTGCCCTGCGAGAAAAGCTTGAGCGGATTCGTCGTACCCTCCCGCAACTCGTAAAAATAAAAAAACTAGAAGAGAGGATTTCAGAAATTGGCTCTGTTCCATGTTTTTCCAAGGACGCTGATAAAGTACTGAAAGCGGCAAAAACCAACTTGAATCAGGCAGATGCGGCCTTAAAAAATCTGGATAGCCAGATTAGGGAAGCGAAAGAAGGGTTGACTGAAATAAAGCCTGATGAAAGCATCCTTGCTCGAGAGAAGGATATAGAAAAATTGGAAGAGTACTGCGCTATTGTTGATAAGCATGAAAACGACATACCAGATAGAGAAGCGGAAATAAGGGGTTTGGAAAAAGAGTGTCATGACCTTGTGATTGAACTGGGTTGGACTGACGCGAAAATAGAGAAGGAAGACTTCTTTTCTCAAGGACTATCGTTTCAGATAGGCGAACTTATTGAAGAAAAAAAATCATTAGAAGACCGTTTTGAATTAACAAATAAGGCTCTATATGATGCAGAGAACCTTTGCAATACCCGTCAGCAAGAAATTAAAGGATCGGGTGTAGTGCCAGAAACCGCCCAATTGATGGCGGCTATCCGCAAAATAAGAGAGAAGGGCCGTCTTGACCTGGAACTTAAAAAATCTCAGGATGAGTTATCACCTTTCCGAAGGAAGGAAGAAAATAGTCTTAAGCATCTCCAACCTTGGACTGGCTCCGCCGAGAAACTGGGAAAGTTGTCTTTTCCTCGGGATATAACAATTAAGCAATATGATGAAGAGTTTAGAGATTTGAAGGACTCCAAAAAAGAAGTTATGGCGAATAGGGAAAAACTTCAAGAAGAACTAAGGGAAAGCAAGCTTAAAAAAGAACAGCTTCTTCGCGGCAAGCAAGCTGTTGCCTCAGAGCAATTGGAAGAAGCCCGACAACATCGAAACCGTGGCTGGGATATTATTCGCCGTAAATATTTGGAAGACGGCCATGTTCCTGACGAAGAGGTGCGTCGTTTCTCGAACGATATGAATAACATTGCCGAAGACTACGAAAAGAGTGTCAAAAGTGCCGATGCTTTGGCAGATAATCGTTTTGTCCATGCAGAAGAAACAGCACAGCTTTTGGAAAACTCCAGAATGTTGGAGCAATTGGAACAGAAGCTTGAAACACTAGGAGAAAGGAAAATAGGGCTTTACGAACAAGAAAATGAACTTGAAAAGCGATGGCAGAATAAATGGAAGAACTGCGGATTTGAGCCTTTGAGCCCTCCAGAAATGAAAGCTTGGATAGAGCAAAAAAATATATTGCTAGATGATTATGAGAAGAGGCTCTCATGTGAAGAGAAAAGGCAAAACCTGATAAGCGAAATTGAAGATTCAAAAAATCTTTTGATTCAAAGCCTACAACAGGTCGGACAGGGGCCTACCAAAACAGAAGACCAATCTTTACATTTGCTCTTAGATCATGCCGAAACTATAAAATCCGATTTGGATGAGCAATCCACCCGGCTGAAGGAACTGCGAAAGCAAGCTTCAGAAAATGAGCAACAACGGGATAAGGCGAAAGATGATTTTGACAAAATATGTGTGAAAAGAGAGGAGTCGGAAAAGAAATGGAAAGATGTTTTAAATACTGCGGGATTCCCAACTCACTCTTCACCAAAGGATGTTAGTTTCTTTTTGGAGTGCATCAGAGAAATTAAAGAAAAGAAACGACAAATAACTGAAATGCGCACCAAACGTATAGATGCGATGAAACGAGATATTGAAAAATTTCATAAGGATGTTGTGAAGCTGTCAGAAGAACTGGGTTTTACTCAAGCCAGTGATAAAGAGACAGTGTGTTCACTGGCGCATCGTCTGAAAGAGGAAGGCGAAAAAAAATCTCGGCAGGAGGAACGACAAAAAAATCTTGGTGACCTTGAGAAAAGAAAAATACAGGAAAAAGAAAAACATGAAACTGCGTTTATAGAAATTCAACCTCTTTTAAAGACAGCGAATACGGAGGACCTCTCTATTTTAGAAGAACAAATTGCGGCTTGTGATCAATTGATGACTCTGAAGAAGGAGAGGGAAGAATTTCTGACTGAACTTATCAATGATGGAGATGGAAAAGACCGGGCTGAGTTAGAACATGAGTGTGAGAATCAGGACTCAGATCAGGTTAAAGCCAGTCTGGCCTCCTTGGAGAGTGATATAAAAGAATTGAATGAGACTCTGCAAAGATTATCCGAAGAAAAAGTCAAAGTCACAATCGATTTGGAAAAGATATCAGGAGGAGAGGATGCGGCGGAGGCAGAAGCCGATAAAGAATTTGCACTTACAGATATGGGTATGGCTGTTGAGGGATACGTCAAGTTCAAAACGGCGGCAATCCTGTTGCAATGGGGAATGGAAAAATTCCGCAAGGAAAGGCAAGGCCCTATGCTGGAACGGGCCTCTAAAATTTTTAAGGTTCTTACTTTGGAAAATTTCTTAGAGCTGACGGTCAAATTAGATGACAAAGACAAGCTTTATTTAGCAGGCATTCGGTCGGATGCTACACATGTGGGGGTAGAAGGTATGAGTGATGGAACTGTTGATCAACTATATCTGGCACTTCGTATGGCCGCAATCGAAGAATATGTTCAAAAATCACAGCCTTTACCTTTTATTGCGGATGATCTTTTTATCAACTATGATAATGACCGTGCTGGTGCAGGTTTTAAGGTTCTGTCAGAGTTGTCTCAAAAAACACAAATTCTATTTTTCACTCATCATGAGCACTTGGTTGATGTGGCAAAACAGACCCTGTCATCAGATCAATTTGTTACCCACTGTTTGTAATGTTCCTTGCTGAGAACTCTCTTGCCTGAGGTAATGTGGGGACTGTCCAACAAGAATACGAAAACAGTCTCAGGTTTAAATTTCTGTTTTAATAATATATCTTATTGAAAATAGGGTTCTTGGAAAAAATTTACTAACTGTTGCACTTGCAAGTTAAGTTTATCTTCTTTGATAGAGGACAAGCACATTCAATATATGAGAAGAGCGCTTGAGCTTGCCCAAAGGGCTCGGGGTAGAACCAGCCCAAACCCCATGGTGGGGGCGGTCGTGGTCAGGCGCGGCAAGATTGTGGGAGAAGGCTATCATTCCCACGCGGGTCATCCTCATGCCGAGATAGAGGCCTTAAGACGAGCAGGCGATAAGGCCCGATCTGCCGACCTTTACGTCAACTTGGAACCGTGTTGCCATTTTGGCCAGACACCTCCCTGCACCGATGCGATCATTCAGGCAGAAATTAAAAGGGTCTTTGTCGGTATGAAAGATCCTAATAGCCAGGTCAGCGGAAAAGGTTTCCGTTCACTCAAAGCAAAAGGCATTGTCATTGTCTCGGGTGTATTGAAGGAGGAATGCGTGAAGCTGAATGAGTCGTTTATAAAGGTCATGAAAACGGGAATGCCATTTGTGATTTTGAAAACAGCTATGTCTTTGGATGGGAAAATTGCCACCCGTTCCGGAGATTCGCGTTGGATTACCGGGAAGTTGGCGCGAAATCATGTCCACAAGATCAGAAACCAGGTCGATGCCATCCTGGTGGGAACAGAAACTGTTTTAAAAGACAACCCACGTTTGACTTGCAGGCTTGAAACAGGCACGGTTAAACATCCTGTTCGTATTATCCTGGATCGAAGAAATAGAATCCCGCTCACCGCCAAGGTTTTTAAAAATAGCCGTTCCCAAAAGGTTATTTATGTGGCCGGGCCCGATATTTCTTCTCGCCGCCTGAAAGCTCTGGTCGACAGGAAGGTGGAAATTCTAAACGGTAAATCTTCAAAGAACGGATTCCACATCAAGCCTCTCCTGAAAGAATTGGCGAACAGGGATATGAACTCTATACTGATTGAAGGTGGCGCTGAGCTGAATGCCAGTGTTGTTAAAGCCGGCGTGGTAGACCGGGTTGTCGCATTCATCAGTCCGGTATTAATAGGTGGAACCCAAGCCCCCGGTTTTCTCGGCGGGCAGGGAGTGATGAAGGTGAATAACGCGATGAATTTAAAGGATATTGTGGTGACGAAAATTGGTGGGGATTTAATGGTGGAGGCAACCCCATGTTCAGCGGAATAGTGCAATCGGTAGGAACGATTGGCGAGTTTGTCCAGCAAAACGAAGGAGCTGTGCTGGTTGTGAATGCGGAAAAGGATTTTTCCGGATTTGAAGATGGTGAGAGCATTGCCGTGAACGGAGTTTGCCTCACTGTTGTGGACTCCACGCAGACGACTTTCAAACTGGACTTGAGTACCGAAACCCTCAATCGGACCAACTTTAAAGATGTAAAAAAGGGAGACCGGGTTAACCTGGAACGATCTCTAACCCCGTCGACGAAAATCAGCGGACATTTTGTCAGCGGACATATTGACCGTGTCGGTGAAATCGTGGACATTGAGGAGAAACCGGGCGAGGTCTTATTTCGATTTTCCCATCCTGAAGAACTCGGTTCTTTCATCATGGAAAAAGGGTCTATCGCCCTGGATGGCATCAGCATGACTGTTTTCGATTGCAAGGACAATCGGTTCACGGTTTCCATCATTCCTTTTACCTTGGATCATACGAACTTGAGTACCAGAAAAATTGGCGATTTAATAAATATTGAATGTGATATGATAGGTAAATATGTGTTCAAAGCTTGTGAAACCTTGTTGAAACCGGGCGAGAAAAAACCGTCCCTTGATTTTCTCCGGCAACAGGGCTTCTCGTTATAGAGAAAGTCATGCAAAAAGAATTCAGCACCATAGAAGAAGCCGTTGAAGATGTCCGACAGGGGAAAATGATTGTCATCGTGGATGACGAGGATCGGGAGAATGAAGGAGACCTGATGGTCGCTGCCGAGAAAGTCGCCCCGGAGCTCATAAACTTCATGGCTAAATCCGGTCGTGGTCTGATTTGTCTCACCCTGACAGAGAGCCGGACCCTTGAATTAGGATTGAGCATGATGGTTGATGATAACCAGTCTGCCTTTGAAACTCCATTTACGGTTTCCATTGATGCCAGGCATGGTGTGACGACCGGGATTTCAGCGGCAGACAGGGCGCACACGATCAAAGTCGCGATTGATCCGGATTCTTCTAGGAACGACTTGGTTAAGCCGGGACATATTTTTCCCTTGCGGGCCAAAAACGGAGGCGTGCTGGTCCGTATGGGACAGACCGAAGCGTCGGTGGATATCGCGCGTATTGCTGGTTTACAACCTTATGGTGTGATTTGCGAAATCATGAATGATGACGGCACCATGGCCCGGGTTTCTCACCTGAAGAAATTTATAAAAAAGCATGGGTTGAAAATGATCACCACCAAAGACCTTGCTGAATACAGGCTCAAGCAGGAAGCGTTGGTGGAAGAGATCACCTCTACTATTTTGCCGACTCATTCGGGTGAGTTTTGCGCTGTAGTGTTTAAAAATATTTTGAATGACCAGACACATATTGCTTTGGTCAAAGGAGAGATTCAGGCTGATGAACCGACATTGGTGCGGGTGCACTCACAATGTTTGACTGGAGATGTTTTTGGTTCCTACCGATGCGATTGCGGTGAGCAATTGAAAAAATCCATGGAAATGATTGAGCAGGAAGGCAAAGGTGTCCTGCTTTATTTGTATCAGGAAGGACGGGGGATAGGAATCGTCAACAAGATGAAGGCCTATGCTTTGCAAGACGCGGGAAAAGACACCGTACAGGCCAATGAAGAACTTGGATTCAAGCCTGATTTGCGGGACTATGGCATTGGTGCGCAGATCCTGCGCAAGTTGGGGCTGGGAAAGATTCGCATCATGACGAACAATCCCAGAAAGATCGTTGGGCTTGAAGGTTATGGCCTGCATATGGTGGAAAGGGTACCCATTGAAGTCCAGGCTAAAAAAGACAATATCAAATATCTTCAGACCAAGCAGGAAAAATTGGGCCATATGTTTCAAAATATTAAATGAACCATTTGCATGGCTAAGTATATAGAAGGGGACCACAACGCCGCAGGGCTCCGTTTTGGAATCGTAGTGAGCCGTTTTAATGACTTAGTGACCAGCAAGCTTCTCAGTGGCGCGCTCTCAGCATTCAAGGAGCAGGGTGCCGATGAGGAAAACTTGGAAGTGGTTCGGGTTCCCGGAGCATTCGAAATTCCACAGGCGGCTAAAAAACTTTGTTCCACCCGAAATTTTGATGCTATCGTCTGCTTGGGCGCGGTGATTAAAGGAGGAACCCCGCACTTCGAATATATTTCGGCTGAAACCAGCCGGGGGATTGATCAGGTAGGGCTCGAGTTTAATATCCCTGTTTTGTTTGGCGTGTTGACCACGAATGACCTTGAGCAGGCGGTAGCAAGGTCGGGCTCCGACTCTTCCAATAAGGGAAGAGAGACAGCACTGGCGGCTGTCGAAATGGCAAATTTATACAGGAAAATTTAAGGTAACTTATGGGAAAGCGCCGCGCCGCCAGGGAACTGGCTTTAAAGTTCCTGTATCAGAGCGAGTTCAATCAGGATGACCTTGAAACTCAGATGGAACAGTTTTGTGAAAGAGCCGACGCCCAGGCTGAAATCATCGAATTTACGAAAATCTTGGTCGAAAAGGTTTTTGCTCAGGCTGAAGAGATCGATATTATGCTCAAAAAATTCAGTGACCACTGGGCACTGGAACGCATGTCTATGGTCGACCGCAATATTTTGCGTCTGGGTATTTGCGAGTTGATGTTTGAGGCTTCCACGCCACCCAAAGTAGTCATTAACGAGGCTGTTGAGATCGCCAAAAAATTTAGCACCGAAGACTCCCCTGATTTTATCAACGGTATCCTCGATAAGGTTTTTAAAGAAACGGACACCTCAACCGTGAAGTAAACCGGCCTCTATGCGTTACATCATCTTCTCCGACTTGCATAGCAACCTTGAAGCCCTGAATCAATTCGAAAAAGAGATCGAAACAATTGCTCACGACAAACTGGTTTGCCTGGGGGATATTGTCGGGTATGGAGCTGATCCCAACCCTTGTGTTGAGTGGGTGATGGAAAATGCGGATTTGACTATAGCGGGAAACCACGATTTAGGTGCTGTCGAAAAGACCGACATTACTTATTTTAATTCCTACGCCTTTGAATCGTGCCTGTGGACCCGGAAAAAACTGACAGAAAAAAATAAGGCTTTTCTCTGCTCACTTCCCCTTGATCACGAAGAAGGCGGGGTATATTGGGTGCATGCCTCTCCCTATGAGCCGGAAGCCTGGCATTATGTGACTTCAAAGACCGGGGGTAAACGCAATTTTAAAAACTTTGAAGCTCCCCTCTGTTTTGTGGGTCATTCTCACAAACCGATTATTCTCGAACAAACAGCGGAGGGGGAGGTGAACGACTATGTCTCGGATATCTGGGATATTGAACCGGAAAACCGTTATATTTTCAATGATGGAAGTTTGGGGCAACCTCGGGATGGGAATCCGGACCCGGCTTTCATGATTTATGACTCCGAAGAAAAAACGGTGGAAGTCCGCCGTTTTGAATATGACTTGAATTTGGCTCAGAGCAAGATCCGCGATAACGGTCTGCCTCCGTACCTGGCTGAAGGACGATGATACCCCCTCATTTATAGGCGAGTGCTATTGACCCGGATAGGAGAACATGCTATGCTAGCCAGTAACATCAATAAAATTAACTAGTTAAGGTGATTGGGTTTTTTTGAGGCCTTGCCATGTCAGCGCATCAACTCCATCAAAAATTTAGAAACGCGGCGGTTGTGGCCGGTTTTGTGATTCTGTGGGCTTCTTCTGCCTGGGCGGCGAAATCCTACTCCTCCGAGGACCTTTATTATCTGGCACAGAAATCGTATTACCAGTTCAAGAGGGCTCCCGATAAACAGCAATTCCGCCACCATTGGGAAAATGTCATCCAAAAATTTTCTAAAGTGGTGCACCGTTATCCCCAAAGCCCAGAGGCTTATAAAGCCACCTTCACCATGGCCGGGCTGTATCAGGGATTGAACGGGATCTCCAAAAACTTAAAGGATATGGATCAGGCGCTTCATTTTTATAAAAAAGTTTCCCGCGATTTTTCACCGGGTACGTTGACCGATGACGCATTGTTCGAGTCGGCTGAAATCTATCGTGATAGAAAAGACCTCTCATCGGCCACTAGTATTTTTAAAACGATATTTAAAAAGTTCCCCAAAGGCGATCAGGCCAGGAAGGCCCGCCTGCAATATCAGAAGCTGGCGTCTTTTGCTCAAGTTCCTGCAATAAAAAAGCGACCCCAGCCTGCCAGCAAAAAACCTGTGGTGTTGTCGCAAGAGAAAAAGCCGTTAGTCGAGAAGAAAACCGTTTTCTTGCTTCCAGTCAGAAAACAACCGAAGGTTGTGCCGAAGGCGAAGAAAACAGGGCCGGTAGCCCAGGTTTTGTCCACGGCACCAGCAAGGCCAACGAAGAAAAAAATTATTCCCCAACCTCAAGTAGCCCGGCAGGGAAAAACAGTCGTCCAGCGCCGTCCTGAGAAAAAGGCGATTGTAGCCAGCGAAGCCAAGTCGTCAGCACCGGTTAAAAAAGCATTTTTGAAGAAGAGCAAAAAAGGCAAAAAGGGCCATCTTTATGCCCCTTCTTCGAGTAGAGCGGGTGCACCCTTGGTCGTTGTCGATGCAGGCCATGGTGGCAAAGACCACGGCGCGAAAAGTCATCATGGCAGGCTCCACGAAAAAAATGTCAACCTGACCATTGCCCGACATGTAAAAACTATACTGGTCAACCGGTTCAAGTACCGGGTGGTGATGACCCGAAAGGACGATACGTTCATTCCGCTCAAAGAAAGAAGTGAGATCGCCAACAACAGAAATGCAGACCTGTTTGTGTCCATTCATGCCAATGCAGCCAAAAGAAAATCAGCGCATGGTATCGAAACGTATTTTTTGGGTACGACCAATAATGATCGGGCTTTGGAAACCGCCGCCAGGGAGAATGGAGAACTGGTTCAATCTGTCAAGGATGACCAGGTTCAGGAAATTCTGGCGAGTCTCATCACCACCACCAAGATTAATGACTCTTCCCGTTTGGCGGGAACGGTGCAGGAAAACCTTTTTCGATCCTCCAGGAAAAGGTTTCGTGAGTTGAAAAACCTTGGGGTCAAGGAAGGCCCTTTTTATGTACTCCATGGTGCTGATATGCCCAGCATTCTGGTTGAGGTCGGTTTTTTGACCAACCGGAAGGAATCCCGCATGCTTTCCAAGCCCGGCTACCTCTATAGACTGGCTTCCTCCATAGCGGAAGGTATCCACAAATACCTGCAGGACAAGGGACCATCTATTTAAGGAGGAGGCATGGCAGCCCCCATTATCGCTATCGTTGGCAGGGCCAACGTTGGCAAGTCAACTTTATTTAACAAGCTCACACAAAGTCGTTCGGCGATTGTCAATGACACGCCGGGGGTGACTCGGGACAGGATGTACGGTGCCACGGAATTTGGCAATCGCCCTGTCTTAATCGTCGACACGGGTGGAGTTGATGTGGACACCACCAACCAGATAGACCTGCAAGTGGTGGAACAGGCCCTGTGGGCTCGTGAAGAAGCGGACTGTGTGATCGTCGTTGTGGATAACCAGACAGGGCTGACCGGGCCAGACAGGGAAATAATTTCTCAGGTTCGTAAATCAGGAAAGCCCCTTTTTCTTGCCGTGAACAAGGTGGATTCACCTTCGCACCATTTTATTCTTCCTGAATTTTCTCGATTAGGATTGGCCAATACCTTTCCAATTTCAGCGGAACATGGGCCAGGTCTTTATGAGTTGATTGAAGCGGTCTCAAAATCTCTTCCTGATATGGAACCGGAATCCGGTTTCGATGAAGACAGCATTCGCATAGCGGTGATCGGAAGACCTAATGTAGGAAAGTCTTCTCTCATCAACAATTTGTTGAACTCTGAACGTTGTATTGTCTCCGATATACCCGGAACGACTCGGGATGCGATCGACACTTCTCTGGAGTGGAACGGGCGCCGCTTTGTTTTGATCGACACTGCGGGTATCCGGCGCAAAGGAAAAACTCATCGGGTTCTGGATAAATTCAGTGTGATTATGGCTCTTAAAGCTCTGGACCGTTGTGATGTTGCGGTGCTGGTACTGGATGGCATGCAGCCGGTCACCGACCAGGACGCTACGGTGGCGGGTTATGCTTTAGATCGTGGTAAGGCGTGTGTGGTTTTGGGGAATAAGTGGGACTTGTCCCGGGAAAAAGAAATTTTATTTGAGGAGTTTGTCGACCGGGTGCATCATAAACTTAAGTTCATGGAATTTGCTCCCGTGCTTACAGTGTCGGCAAAATCGGGATTGCGAGTTGACAATATCCTGCCTCAGGCAGAGAAAGTTTACGAAGAGTATTCCCGTAGCATACCCACCGCATCTCTTAATGAATGTTTTGATCGCGCCATTCAGAAAAACCCCATGTCGAATTACCGGGGTAAATTTATGAAACTGTTTTATGCTACTCAAGTGAAGAAGCGACCGCCGACGTTTAAATGTTTTTTGAATTTCCCGCAAGGAATACATTTTTCCTACCGTCGTTATTTGATCAACAGCCTGCGAAAAACATTCGGGTTTATAGGGACTCCCGTCCGGCTCATTTTATCTGGAAAAGGAAAAGATTTCTGAATAGTTCACCGTTTTTCAGGCGTTGCCAGCGTTCCCTTTATCCTTCGAGTTGTGAGTTGCTCTCAGGTTTAGGTCTGCTACACTAAGTTGTCCTCAATAATACTGGGATACTGTGAGAATGAATATAATATCCGGATTTCTCAAGTGTTTTGTCAATACCAATTATAATTGAAAAAGCATCTTTCTTCTGATTTATATTTTGGTCTATGTTGCGTTTAACTTTCAGATAAACGCCGTCGTCCATGAATATAGACATTTCTTTGGTGTGTTCTTTTGACATATCACCAACCCGCCTTAAATAATCCATCCCACCATCAACAGCAACTGCTCCGCAATTGCATCGTTTAAAATCATGTCTATATGCTGAATATGGTTCGTCACCACACTTTAAACATTTTATTTGATTAGATAAAATCATTTTTTCACATCCCTTCTAGTGTATTAATGCCGCATTAAATTCACCTGAAGCGGTTTTTCAATCTCAGCAGCGGCGACTCGATCCAGCGGTGGGAGATTTCCGCTAACGCGATCATTATCACTAACGATGCGATGATCTTCAACGCCAGACCGTCGCCGAGTTCAATGCCGACTGCGCCCGCGATGTCGGCGTAGTAGGCAATCAGCACGTTGTGATAGAGATAGATGCCGTAACTAATGACACCCATGCGCATCGTAAACGGGTTGTGGATTAGTGAAAATTTTTTTCCGCCGTATATCCCGATGATGATTAGCCCGGCACCGCCGAACGCCATCGCCATTCTGCCGAGCGACCAAAACAACAAGTCCCCGAATGCGAATTGCGTTTTCAAAAAGTATGTGCCGTAGTAAATCGCTATCGCGCCGAGCACCAACGGTACGCCATACGGCTTGATGCGCTCGCCGATTTTTTCATACGCAATGGCGAGGATGCCGCCGATGGCGAGATAATCCAGGCAGGCCAGGGTGAACACCCAAAGACCTGGTCTGATAGGGTATTGGATAACCAAATAAAGTCGGGTGACCAGCGCGGTAGTGATGATGACGCCGAACAACGCGAGCAGCGCGGTCGTGTTCTTCCGCCAGAACAAAATCAGGATCGGCACCACGATGTAAAACTGTTCCTGGATGGCGAGCGTCCAAATGTGGCTGTTGGCACCGATCCAGCCGTGTTCAAAAATATAGAAATTGGTCAGAAACATCCACGGATAAAAACCGGTCGCAGCGATGTCGTAGATGTTCCAATAAAACACGATGGCGAGATAGAGATAATAGATCGGGAAAATGCGCAAACTGCGGCGCGCGTAAAAATGGAGAAACGATTGCGTCAGCGATTTGTCGGGCAACTCGCGCAATAAAAGTCGCGTGATGAGAAATCCGCCGAGCACAAAAAAAACGACCACGCCTAAGTAACCGAATGGGATGAGCAGCTTGGTTGATTCACTCCAAGTCCAGCTCATCAAGCTGTGCGATAACACGACCGCGAACACGGCGTAACAACGAATGCTGTCTAAGCGGGGGAAATACATGGTCATAATTTTATCCATTTTGTTTTTATGGTTTTAATTATTGATAAATTCCGCAGGATTGGTAATGTGCCCGGTCAGAGCAGAAGCTGCCGCCGTGTAAGGCGAAGCCGGAGTTGTGAGTTACTCTCAGGTTTAGGTCTGCTACACTTCAAAAGATGATAATTCAATTAGTCGGTTCCGGTTAGACCACAATGATTGATCTGGTATACTCGGGACTTGAGGTTGTAACGCAGGTGGATGGTTCCGGTTAGACCACAATGATTGATCTGGTATACTTTAATGCGATATGATGGACTATAAAGAATATCTCTCAGACCACCCAGCAGAATCTGTCGACTGAGTCCAATTGACACCGTCACTGGAATACCAAACATCTCTTTTGGTGGCGGTACCTGTCTGTATCAGATTTACATGGTAAGGTATTTTTTATAGTTTATCCTATTGATTATGCTTTGGAAGATTGGAGGTGTATGGACGTAGTTAAGGAGAGGAGGAAAAGGCTAAATAAAATATCATGTTGTGAGTTGCTCTCAGGTTTAGGTCTGCTACACCCAATTTGCCGATACACACGCGCCAAATCGTTGCATGAAATCCTGTGGCAAATCACAAGACCTGACCCCTCAATCACTTCATTGAGAAATGAGAGATTAGGGGTTTGTGAGTTCGTAAGTAGCAGCTTTTCCAAAAGGGCTACAATCATTTAATTCCTTGTCGTGGGGGCTTCCATCCTTTCTCCTAATAACGTCATATCCTACCTTCTGCATAACTTTCTTAGCTATTTTACCGATCTGTTGGCGGCATTGGTTCTTATTATAATCCGCATCGACAGTGGCCATTAAATCTGAGATAACCGGTTCCAAAGCCGGTCTACCTCCTTTTGAAGCGTTTTTCATTTTTTTTATCGAGCTATCCTCTGATAAGAATAGTTCTACTTCTCTTTTTTGATTATTAGCCATGGCTCAACTTTTCTAATTTTTCGAAGGGTCAAGTTCACTATTGACTATGCTTCGACCCCTAATTTCTGAATCCAGATTGTACCTGTTGTGCAATTGAATTGGAAGAGAAAATGACCCTGCCACCCTTGCGGCGGAGGCTCTCTGCTCATGTTTCAGGGATTAGGCAAAAACGAGTTATCGGTAGGTGGTTGCCAGTGTTCCTTTGTAGGGTTTAACTTTGATTTGTTTGGCCCGTTCGTTGACTTGGGCGGCATCATATTGTAATTGCAATGCCATCCATCCGTCTGGCGTTGACCCAAAGGCTTTGGAAAGTCGGATCGCCATGTCCCAAGACAATGCGGTCTTTGCATTGACCAACAGGCTCAAGGTTTGCCGGGTAACGCCTAGAATTTTTGCGCCTTCCGTAATACTCAACCCATAGGGTTCCAGGCAATCGATTTTTACCCCTAAACCGGGGTGCGGCGGGTTTTTCATTCGTCTTTTCTCCTAGTCCAGATATTGCATGAGTAAATAAGTAAAAAGTGGGCTTAACTTTATTGAGTCCCCCTCATCCCTATTAGTTAATACTCATGCAATATGCGGGCTAGTGATAATCCTCAAAGTTCACATCAAAAGCATTGCCACTTTCAAACCGGAAGGTGATCCGCCAATTGGCCCGGACGGTTACACTCCAAGTTCTCTTCCGATCCCCTTTAAGTTCATGGGTGTGGTAAGAATGCACGTTCATAGCCTCAAGGGTTCTGGCGGTGTTCAAACGAGCTAATATTAAACTGATCCGATCCTGCATATCGCGGGGTAACCGTCGCGCATCACCTTCTTCAAAAAACCGCTTCAGTCCCCGGTGCTTGAAGCTTTTGATCACTGACTGACTGTAAGCCGTCAGATGACGTTTGTCAAGTGGATCGTAGGGATCAATACGAGTAGCCCCTTTCTCTAAGAGAGCTTTGCGTAAGTCTATCAAGCGGAGAAGCGAGATGCTTCGAGGGCCTCAGCATGACGACTGCGGGGGTTTTTGGGGTGTCATCCTGAGCCTGTCGAAGGATCTGGGGTTACGCAAAGGTCTCTTTCTCTAAGGGGTCAAGCCACTTCCGGCGTTTGCAGGATCAGCTTGCCTTGTGAGTTGCTCTCAGGTTTAGGTCTGCTACACTTAAGCACAAATCCGATCTGGAACCTATTCGCGTTGTGAGTTGCTCTCAGGTTTAGGTCTGCTACACTCCAGGCACGGTTTGAAAAAAGAACCGGTCTGTTGTGAGTTGCTCTCAGGTTTAGGTCTGCTACACTCTAACGCGGGTACTCTAGCTGGGTACCTCGGTTGTGAGTTGCTCTCAGGTTTAGGTCTGCTACACTTGTTAAAAATTGAGTCGTGTCGGGGCGCAAGTTGTGAGTTGCTCTCAGGTTTAGGTCTGCTACACTAGCAAGTCAGCTCTTTGCGCTTGTACTTGAGTTGTGAGTTGCTCTCAGGTTTAGGTCTGCTACACTCTTGCGATGAGCGGAACAACAGCAGTCTGCGTTGTGAGTTGCTCTCAGGTTTAGGTCTGCTACACTCGATAATTTGATGACGCGGTCGCATCCCGCGTTGTGAGTTGCTCTCAGGTTTAGGTCTGCTACACTACGCATCCAAGATGGTTACCCCCAAGATGGTTACCCCAGGGTTATGTTGTGAGTTGCTCTCAGGTTTAGGTCTGCTACACTACGCATCCAAGATGGTTACCCCAGGGTTATGTTGTGAGTTGCTCTCAGGTTTAGGTCTGCTACACTTCAGCGGCAGCGGACTACGTCTGCTCACAGGTTGTGAGTTGCTCTCAGGTTTAGGTCTGCTACACTAGCTGGCTTGCTCCCGATTTAACGTTTTGTGTTGTGAGTTGCTCTCAGGTTTAGGTCTGCTACACTGTGTCAAAAGATCAGCCCCGTGGCATACAAGTTGTGAGTTGCTCTCAGGTTTAGGTCTGCTACACTTACAAGGAGCATAAGGAACATGGATACTTCGTTGTGAGTTGCTCTCAGGTTTAGGTCTGCTACACTGCAACAAGCAAACACACAAGTAAAGGTGGCGTTGTGAGTTGCTCTCAGGTTTAGGTCTGCTACACTTTCATTCTTGGGCATCTAAAGATCATCTCGTTGTGAGTTGCTCTCAGGTTTAGGTCTGCTACACTACGCCGATTAAAACTCCGTCCGCATACCATGTTGTGAGTTGCTCTCAGGTTTAGGTCTGCTACACTGACTTCAGAGACAACGAGATCGAGGAGCATGTTGTGAGTTGCTCTCAGGTTTAGGTCTGCTACACTCGAAACTTTTGCGTGCAACTTTGAGAAGTCGTTGTGAGTTGCTCTCAGGTTTAGGTCTGCTACACTTGCTGAGATTGCCGGCGCCGACGCATCTGAGTTGTGAGTTGCTCTCAGGTTTAGGTCTGCTACACTTTTCGAAAAAAAAATACTACTACTACTACTGTTGTGAGTTGCTCTCAGGTTTAGGTCTGCTACACTGACGAACGGCCAACACTCGTGATGCGAAACGTTGTGAGTTGCTCTCAGGTTTAGGTCTGCTACACTGCACTTCGTGGCCAGAATACCCGCCGGATGGTTGTGAGTTGCTCTCAGGTTTAGGTCTGCTACACTATGTGATGGTTTCGTCATATCCCTGTTTTAGTTGTGAGTTGCTCTCAGGTTTAGGTCTGCTACACTAATGCAATTACGAGATCTATTCAGATTATAGTTGTGAGTTGCTCTCAGGTTTAGGTCTGCTACACTTTTGGTATCTTCTCCTTTACTATGAAGAGTGTTGTGAGTTGCTCTCAGGTTTAGGTCTGCTACACTAGCAAGCACAACATTCATGACATTCACTAAGTTGTGAGTTGCTCTCAGGTTTAGGTCTGCTACACTTTTTTCGCATTCCGGTTGCCCCGGCTTTTTGTTGTGAGTTGCTCTCAGGTTTAGGTCTGCTACACTATGGGCCGGCCGGTCAAAACGCAACACGTGGTTGTGAGTTGCTCTCAGGTTTAGGTCTGCTACACTAAAAAACGGAGGCTGTCAAGTGTTAAATCAGTTGTGAGTTGCTCTCAGGTTTAGGTCTGCTACACTAACCATCCTCAATGGCAACCCAATGGTTATGTTGTGAGTTGCTCTCAGGTTTAGGTCTGCTACACTAAGCCGCAACTGGCTGAACACTGGAACTATGTTGTGAGTTGCTCTCAGGTTTAGGTCTGCTACACTAAAAGCTAAAGAAGGTGTGGCAGGCACAATGTTGTGAGTTGCTCTCAGGTTTAGGTCTGCTACACTTTTCAAACGCACAATTAAGCTTTCCTTTAAGTTGTGAGTTGCTCTCAGGTTTAGGTCTGCTACACTCTTCGGTCAACGCTGGGAGGCGACGCCAGGGTTGTGAGTTGCTCTCAGGTTTAGGTCTGCTACACTATGACTTGGTAGTGTACGACCCAAGTCGATGTTGTGAGTTGCTCTCAGGTTTAGGTCTGCTACACTAAACAAAATGAGATTAGCAATAGTCATGACGTTGTGAGTTGCTCTCAGGTTTAGGTCTGCTACACTATGATATTCGATACACTCACTATAGAGGAGGTTGTGAGTTGCTCTCAGGTTTAGGTCTGCTACACTTCAAAAGCAGAATGGAAACTATCAGAAACGTTGTGAGTTGCTCTCAGGTTTAGGTCTGCTACACTTAATTTTGGTACCGGCGGAACTGGTGCCGTGTTGTGAGTTGCTCTCAGGTTTAGGTCTGCTACACTAACAGTACTCCCTTACTGCATATCATGATGTTGTGAGTTGCTCTCAGGTTTAGGTCTGCTACACTTGAGACGATCAATGACAGTAGACGCGCAGGTGTTGTGAGTTGCTCTCAGGTTTAGGTCTGCTACACTCAAAATGAAAAGGTACGAATGCAAACACTGTTGTGAGTTGCTCTCAGGTTTAGGTCTGCTACACTCCAGCCGGACGGCATACCGTTCCATCCCATGTTGTGAGTTGCTCTCAGGTTTAGGTCTGCTACACTTTTTTAACTCGACAAAAACCCTAGATACTCGTTGTGAGTTGCTCTCAGGTTTAGGTCTGCTACACTTGGAAGTATACCCCGTTCCTGCCGTGTGGAGTTGTGAGTTGCTCTCAGGTTTAGGTCTGCTACACTATTGATAGTCTGCTCTGCAGTTGCCAGTGTGTTGTGAGTTGCTCTCAGGTTTAGGTCTGCTACACTAAAAACCGAGATGGTTTGACTGGCACAAACGTTGTGAGTTGCTCTCAGGTTTAGGTCTGCTACACTTCTTCTTCTGGAGAAGGTGCTTCTATTTCAGTTGTGAGTTGCTCTCAGGTTTAGGTCTGCTACACTCGGTATAGGAAGGTCTCCTCTTGGGATGGTAGTTGTGAGTTGCTCTCAGGTTTAGGTCTGCTACACTTTCCGGTTCCGTTGGACACCAAGAAAGTTTGTTGTGAGTTGCTCTCAGGTTTAGGTCTGCTACACTATGTTGTTTCCTGCTGGTATTGTTGTTGATGTTGTGAGTTGCTCTCAGGTTTAGGTCTGCTACACTTTTTTTCCATTCCGATCTCTATCAACAAAGGTTGTGAGTTGCTCTCAGGTTTAGGTCTGCTACACTCCTGCCGACTACCAACTGAGCGACTGGAATGTTGTGAGTTGCTCTCAGGTTTAGGTCTGCTACACTCCCTTGTCTGTAACTCAGCAATTTTAAAAGTAAACGACCATGTAGGGCATGAAGAGAAATGGCCTTTCGACCTTTGGTTGTCCGAGGTTGGAGGGCTTTTTTTCATCAAAACATCTCCAGTTGCAGAGGCGGGGGTTCTGTTTTTTTTCTGCGGCGGCCCCAGAAGTTTTTAATATCACCGAACTGTTTGTCAGTGATGGTAATGATGCTCACTATTCCCTTTTCCGGAAGCATGGATTTAATCCGTTGTGCGTGGACTTCGGCATTTTCGCCGCTGGCACAATGCCGAATATACACCGAGTACTGCATCATATCAAATCCATTTTTAAGCAGGCCTTTGCGAAAATGCGTGTAGGCTTTTCTCGCTTTTATGTCCTCGGTCGGTAAGTCAAATAACACCATAATCCACACGGCTCTGTATTTACTGAAAACGGTCACAAAACGGGATAATCGATTTTCTTCTGTTCCCCTGCAAAACATCGATAAACAGAGGCTGTTGTGTGGTGCAAACCGACCGTTAAGGGCCGTGTTTCCTTTTCAAAACGAACATCAGTCGTTAAAACTTTCAATAGTTCCTGCCTCATTTCCTTGTTTAGAGTTTCGCAATCCTCTTCTTCCTGGATGATTTGATAGACAGCTTTGTCAACAAAAGGCCGGTAGGGTTCCATGATATCGTCTGCCAGACAATAAGCGTTATAGCGGTTGTGGTGGTGGATGCCAAGCGTTGGCAGTAAACCTGAACTCACCAGAGACCGGGCTACTGCCGCCCTCAAAACCATATAACCGTAATTCAACAGGTTGTTCGGGGCTTTACCAAAACGTTCGCGCCGGAATTCCTTGCCGAACAGCCTGGGCCAGTAATAGCGGGATGCCTGGGCTTCCAGGTTGGACGGGTCGCCCGCCTTCACATTTTTTGCCAACACTTTCAATCTCGTGGGTTCTTTGCTAATTTCTTCCAGAAGCTTTGCCTGGTTTTTTATTTTCGTTTGCACGGTTTGTTTCCAGAGAGCTTTTTTTAACGGCACTGAGGCTTCGATTTGTTTCCGGAAACGCTCGGATTGCACGGAATTCGTATCCAAAGGCAAAAGCAGTCCCGCCGGGTGGTGGTTTTTCGCGGACAGGATCACTGCGGCGTTGTTGTCGAGCAGAGCCGTCAAACACCCGTGTGTGTAAAGCACCGCCGGGTTGTCAATGATGAGGACTCCTATGTCTTCTATGGGTATTTTACCGGCCAGGGTTCCGTCCTGCTCAATGATCAGTTGATCGTGCTTGACGCTCAACCTGCTGGGGTTTTCTATGGCTATCGTGCGTTTAATCATTGGCTTTACGAATCCTCCCCAGTCGGTCGATGGTTATTTTTATTCCTTTGAAACTGTTAGGTATTTTTATTTGCCGACCTATTTCTTTTTCGTCTTCATTTTTAAGAACCGATGTGAGGTGATGGCGAAAAGTTATTTGATTTGATATTTGTTGTACCCGGTAGAGATGCGGACTCAAAGCCAAATGGTCTGGGTTGAGCCAGTCGATCTGGTTTTCATCAACATCCAGCAATACCAGTTCGTTGATAGCCAGTGAACAGATAAATTCCTTGCCTTCTCCCAAGTCCCGTCGGATGACCGGTTCTTTGTTTTTCAGTCTGCGAACGGCTTCAAACAAGGTGCAGATTTCTCCACCCTGTTTGGTGTTGCCCTTCTCATCCTGATATTTGTACAGGACGATGTGATGGTTTGCGCCGGGTTCCACGCCGGTTTTGTTGCGGCTGGGTAGCAGAACCATATTATTAAAAGGCTGGTGGATGCGGACTTTTTTAATTGGAATTTTTTTACCTTTTAAAGACTTCATATAAAGTGGATTATCTTTAAACGCATTTTTTGGGATGGTGAATTTTTTCTGGCCGGGGTCCACTCCCAGAGAACGCAGCCTTTCTTCGACTATATCGCGTACTGTTTTATCGGCAATTTTTGCCACCATTGCGGGTTGTAAACTTTCAAGGGATTTTCTGACGGCATAAAGGGATTGGCCTTTTTCATCCTGACGCTCTGTTTTTCCATACAGGGTTTCTTCATGCAGGCCTCCACGAACTCGCTTGTTGACACGATGCGATACCAGCAATTTTTTAATATGAGGTTCCATATCTTCCAGGAACGTGGGCCAGGGTTTTTCAAATCGTTCGTGGGTGGGGGATCGTTCGTATTTGTTATAACTGCTCAACGCGCCCAAAATGCTATTGTCGGTCGTGGCGACCACTGCGGCATCAAGGGCGTGATGGCGATGGTCTTCGCGGTTCTTTAGCTCCGGGCCAGCACCATTTTTGCTTAACAGGCTGTTGAGTCCCCATAAACGGCGCAACTCCGCAGTAGCCTGGCCTTTAGTCACTCTGGTTTTGTATCCCAGTATTACCAAAAGCTGTTGCGACATACGGCTCATGTATGCCGTATCATTTAATTGACGAGAGATGAAGTCACCGCCTATTTCTTTTTGCCGGAATTTCTTCTGTTTATTGAAGGGTAGAACCTTGATACGTTGCAGGATTTCATCATATTGTTCTTTGGTTCCTTCATAAAGCTCATAGGGGGTTTGGTTGCCTTTGCGTGCGTTTTCATCGATCCGGCATAGTGTTTTGTTGGCGAAAGAGTCGTCACCACAGCGGGGACGGGGTATGATATGTTCAATCTGGAAATTGGGATTCCTGAAAAGGTTGTTAAAGGATATAGAGTCTCCGGTATAGGGACAAATCTGCTTGCACTCTTTCCAGAGCTTGTATTTTTCAATGCTGTCATGGTTGGCGAGAATGCCTTCAGCTTCTAATTCCCTGCCTATTTCCTGATGTTCTTCTTTTTTTCCCAGGTTGTCGAAGTGGATTTTCTTGCGTTTTTCTTTGGGCAGTTTTAAGTCGCGTACCAGTTCAACCCTGATCTCATCAGGCTTGCCAAAGGTTTGCTCTATTTTTTTCACCAGCCTTGCCAGCTCATGGAGGGTTTGCGACACGATGGGGTTGCGAAACTTATCCATGAAATCTTCAAAGCTTTCATAAGCTTCCTGATTCGTGTAACCGGCTTTTTCTTTGGCATCTGCCAGATTCAGTCCGTCTTCAAGAAAAGGGCTGAGTTTGCGAATGGCTTTTTTTGAGAAGTGAGCGCAACCTTGCTCGGAACTTGTTTTATGGGCCAGCTTCTCTGCCTGTTCCTGAGTAAGATTCCATTTTTCCTGCGCGTATTTTTCCAGCCAATCCGGGTCATCGGCCTGGAACACCACCTGTTGAATGAGGTCCCTTTCTTGCAAAGGTTTATCCCACCAGGTTTTGCCAAACACTCTTGCCAGCCGGGTTCCTGAACGGTTGCCGATCAAACGTTTTTCGCCTCCCTGCTCCAGGTTGCACTCGGTTTCTTTAGGAAGCTTTAACAGCTTTTTTATCTGGTCAAACTTTCTGTCTTCCTTTTTCCATAATTCTTGAATGAGTTTTTCGCGTTTTTCTTTTACTTCCGGCCCAAACTGCTCTTCTGGTTTTTTGCTGAAGTTGTAGACTACTCCATCAGGATCTATAAATTCCAGTCGATTCACCTGCTCCAGGATTCGGAATCGTTGGAAATCGAGGCTGTTTTTGTGGCAACGTCTTTTTTTCGGTTCCAGAGAACATTTACCGATCAGGTGGGCAACCGATTTTAAAGGGCGTTGGTGGAAAATGGTCTCATCTTTGATTATTTTTTTTATTACATCTGTGAGCTCAGGGTAAAACTGTCTTTGTTTATCCCAGAGCATGTCGAATTCCTGGCTGTACATTGAGCGCAGAGTGTATCGGCCCCGCAGTCGTTCCTCCATCGGGTTTTTACCTGCCAGATATTCTCCCAGCGTGCGGCTATTTTTTTCACCCATCTTTTTTTGCAGTTCGCTGGTGGATTCGGTAATTTTGTTGTCGTCTTTAGTTTGTCCTGATTTAAGACTGCTTTTGAATCCCCGGCGCTGGTTTAGGTGGTAGAGTATGCGGCCAAACTCCA
Organism: Nitrospinales bacterium; assembly: GCA_965249625.1. Lineage (GTDB taxonomy): Bacteria > Nitrospinota > Nitrospinia > Nitrospinales > VA-1 > LS-NOB. The sequence goes on from OZ252246.1 coordinate 702,806, forward strand.
GCTTGCTGAGTTTTTCATCCAATCCTTTTTTGCGTAGCCAATAAATATAAAGGGTTCTGGGAGGACGCTTTTTATGGAGTTTTAAAAATTTCAGATCAAGGTTAAAAAATTTCTCTTTGAATTGGAAAAAGTCCGGTTCGTCCTCAGCTTTTTCAGGGAACATACCTAATGATTGCAGGATGTTCTTCAATTTATCCTTGCGCTGTACCTTGCGGGCATACTGTCTGCGGGACTGGCGAGCTAATCTTCGGCTTTCGTTTTTGGAAGCTTCTTTGCCTTGATTGTAATTATTGACACCTTCCTGGAATATCCGGCTTCCGAGACCAAGAACTTTATGATTCTCTTTTTCAATGCATGCCCAGCCTAATGAGTTTGGCCCCAAATCAAGCCCCAGCGTGTAGGTCATTTCCAACTCCTTGTTTTTTTAAGGATATTATCGTTATTCTATTATTTTCTTGACAAAATGTCCAAATTCTTTATAATCGCTTGTGTGTAACAGACCTATGCTTGAGAGCTTCCCACAATAAAGGGAAGAAATTCTCCCAGGACACTTCAATTTCGATTGAACCCCAGCCCCTGCCTCGGTAGGGGCATTTTTTTGTGAAGAAGCACACCCATTGTCCGCTGGTTGACAACCTGCTTTGTTTAATGTAGGCTCCGATATGAAAAATGTTGTAGTTAGTTGTGGGTTGCTCCATTGGCGTGGGTCTGTCTGTTGCAGTTTATATAAATCTTCTAACTAAAACATTATTTTTATATTAATGTCAAGAAATATTGGGGATTGAATATTGAAGATAGTGAAAATTAAATGCTGTAATTGTGGCACTCGTCGTTCACTTACAGAGAAAGAAGCATTAGTGATGAAAAACTTACGCTGTTCGAAGTGTTCCGCTAAGTTAAAAGTTGCTGGTATGCGGTTTGATTTACGCGGATCGTATTATGTTACGGAACCTGAAGATCCCAGTCTTGATTTTTAGGTTTTATCGGATTCTATAGTTCTCATATGTGTTGGGCTGTTGTTGTTTACTTACACCAACATGCGATTCTTCGACAGGCTCAGCATGACAGGGACCTCAACTGACCGTCATCGCGAGCGATTGGAAGGCGCGTGGCGGTCCAAGCTTTTTCTGGATTGCTTCGTTCTGCCTCTGCGGGGCATGAAAGTTATTAATGTTTTTCTATTGCGGACTTAAACGCTTTGAAATGAATTGAATAGGAAAGATTGCCCGCCTCATTCCCCTTCCCAGTTTGTCCTGCTCTCTAAAGATGGCTTGAAATATCCCTTATATTTGTTAAATTAACGTTATAAAGTTTTGACTTTTGCCGAGAAATTTGGAATGTCTATAGTTCTTAATCATCAGGATTAGAAGTTAGTTGATAGCGGCTCTTGTTTCATGGTTTGAGGAAGTAGGATTAATTTTCCCGGTTGGCGGGTGTACTATTTACCAAACGAGGCGATATGAAACAATATAAACTTCAAAATATCAGAAATATCGGATTGGTGGGCCACGGGGGAACGGGAAAAACATCTTTAGCCGAAGCGATTTTGTATTTTACCGGAGTCTCTGACCGATTGGGTCAAGTGGGCGATGTCTCATCCATTATGGATTATGACCCGGATGAAATAAAGCGTGGGCATTCCATAGATGCCTCGGTCTCGTTTTGTGAGGTGGACGGAACGAAATTAAACCTCGTTGACATGCCGGGGAGTAGTAACTTCATCGCTGATACGCCTGCCTGCCTCAGGGTGGTCGATGGTTTGATTTTTGTGATCAGTGCCGATGAAGGGGTGCAATTTTATACGGAAAAAATATGGAACTGGGCCGACCAACTGAACCTGCCCAGAATTATTTTCCTGAATAAGCTGGACCATGAGCGGGCTAATATCGCTCCCATCCTGGAATCCATTAAAAAGAAATTCAAAAAAAACCCGGTTTTTATGCAACTCCCCAATGCCACCGGGGAAAATTTTTCAGGGGTTGTGGACCTTATCGACAATCATTATGTCTCCTATGACAAAAATGGTAAAGGGGATGGCAAGACAGGGGAAACACCAGCTGATATTAAAGATGAAATGGAACTCAGCCACGCTGATTTAATGGAAGCGGTGGCGGAAGTCGATGATGGTCTGATTGAAACATATCTTGAGCAGGGAGAGTTGAACGAGGAGGAATTTTCCAAAGGATTAAAAGAGGGCATCCGAAATGGTCAGTTGATCCCTGTGCTTGGAGGGTCGGCTTTGCGTAATATGGGTGTGGACCTTCTGCTCAAGGCGGCCATTAAATATCTTCCCTCGCCTGATTTGCGGGCTCCGGTGACGGCAAAACGATTGAAGGATGATTCGGAGGTCACCTGTTCCGCAAATGGCAGTAAGTCGACTTCGGGTCTGGTGTTCAAAACCATTGCCGACCCCTATGCTGGAAAACTGACTTTGTTTAGAATGTTTTCGGGTTCTCTTAAAGGAGACTCCACTGTTTACAATTCTACTCAGGATGTGAATGAACGTGTGGGGCAGTTGTATATGCTCCAAGGCAAAAAGCAGATTCAGGTTTCTGAAATTTCCGAGGGAGATATGGGAACTGTGGCCAAGTTGAAGTCAACGATAACTGGTGACACGTTTTCTGATGCAGATGAGAAGGTGGTGTTCCCGCCCATTGCTTTTCCATTGCCGGTTTTTTCCCGTGCATTGGAACCTAAAACAAGGGCCGACGAAGAAAAAATCAGTAGTTCCCTGCATAGGCTGTTGGAAGAGGACCCAACCCTGAAGATGGAAAGGAATGCTCAAACCGGACAGTTGTTGCTCTCTGGATTGGGCCAGGTTCACTTTGATGTAACGCTGGAGAGATTGAAACGACGTTTCGGCGTTGAGGTGGTTGTCAAGGCACCCAAAGTCCCTTATCGCGAAACGATTAAAGGTTCCACAAGGGTGCAGGGAAAATATAAAAAACAAACGGGCGGGAAGGGCCAGTTTGGAGACACTTGGATAGAAATCTCTCCCTTGAAGAAAGGAGAAGGCTATATTTTTGTGGACAAAATTGTTGGAGGTGCTATCCCAAAGACTTATATTCCTGCTGTTGACAAGGGGATTCAGGAGGCAATGGCCAATGGCATCATCGCGCATTACCCGATGGTCGACGTAAAGGTGAGTTTATATGACGGGTCGTACCATAATGTTGATTCATCGGAAATGGCGTTCAAGATTGCTGGTTCACTTGGATTCAAAAAGGGAGTCATGGATTGCAAGCCGATTCTTACCGAACCGATCATGAATATGGAAATCGTGGTGCCGGGCGACCATGTTGGGGATATAATGGGCGATATCAATTCTAAACGCGGTAAGATTCAGGGGATTGATTCCGGGGATGACACCCAGACCATCCGTGCGTATGTGCCGATGGCGGAAGTCTTGAATTATGCCGCTGACCTGACTTCCATGACGGGAGGACAGGGTATGTTTGTCATGGAATATGATCATTATGAAGATGTCCCGGAACATTTGATGAAAAAAATTATTGATGAAGCCAACCAGGCCTATGAAGAAAAGTAGAAGGAAGGACAGAAGATATTAAGAAAGGCTTTCATTTTTTGAGGGAACAGTTTTGAATAAAGCCGATTTAAATGGAACTCTGGTGAAGGCAGATATTGTTGACCAGGTTTATGAGAAAGTCGGGTTCACACGCCAGGAAGCTGCCCAGGCTGTGGAGATTTTGTTTGACGAAATTAAATCTGAATTGGCCCATGGCAACAACGTCCGTATCTCAAGGTTTGCCAGTTTTATTTTACGGGAGAAAAAGGCCCGAAATGCCCGCAATCCCAAAACCGGTGAAACAATTCGTATTCGTCCCCGGACGGTATTGACCTTTAAACCCAGTAAACAGTTGCTGGACTCCACCAACCAATCTTCCTGTGATGACAACTCTGATTCCTGATAAGTTATTTTTTAAGATTGGCGAAGTCGCGGAGCTAGCTGGTGTGGAGCAACATGTTTTGCGCTACTGGGAAGACGAAATCGATGCGCTGAAACCGACTAAAAACAAATCTGGGCAAAGGTCGTATCAGAAAAGGGATGTCGAACTGGTCCTGGAAATCAAACGCCTGCTTTATACAGAAAAATTCACCATCGCCGGTGCCAAAAATAAACTGAAAAGATTTAAAAGAAAAGGCACCCAAATGGATTTCGCCTATGACCGCGAGTCTTTCCTGGAATGGAAAAGGGAGATGAAAAATGAGTTGGAGTCTATTTTAAAAACTCTTGAATATCCTAAGGGTTGAAAAACCTCTATCCCTAGCGGGCAATAAAAAAACCTCCCGGGGGAAAGCCGGGAGGTTTTTTATTGCAGGACAGTCTGTTTTTCAGGAGAACGCTTTTTTTGCCACCCCTACCAGAGCATCAACAGTTCTGCACCCCAATAGCTCAGCATCTTCCCGGGCGATCTGTTCACCATTCGCATCCACCGCAATGACGGAGCGTTGCAGGTAACGGCTTTTGACCCCTTCCAGCGTCAGCTTGTTGGCATTGCCAAACTCCTGACTCACATCCTGGAACACATTGGGCAAACTTCTTCCTGCGTTACTCAAAATATCGGTTCCTACCACAACAATGACTTCATCAACGCCTGCGGCTTTGAATTTGTCCTGGTTATCTTTGACAATATCAAATTCTTGGTTGCAGAAACCGCCAGCACCCGGAAGGGTGATTATGAGTCTCTTACCCTTAAAATCGTCGATCGACAGTTCCTGTTCCAGTGGTGTGGAGGTGGCTTTTTCTACCGACCATTCCGGATTCAACCTGATTAATTTTACATTGCTGCCTGGCAGTTTTGCCATGGGAAAACCTCCTTATTTAGGTTGTTAAGAGACGTTCTTAAGATGTCCGAGCGCACGGAAAGATGCAAAAAATGTGCAAATAAATTTCCATCACTTTACTCCAGGTAACATACTGATTTCATATACTTACTGTGACTATGGCGAAATAAATTTTATTCTGTTAATCTATGAACATTGATCAATTTGGAGGTTTTAAAGCCAATGGGTAGATGGGTGATGAGTGGAGAGCCTCCGCTGGGATGGTATTCTTCCTCGGTTTTCATGCCCCGCAGGGGTACAAATTGCAGTAGCTTTTTATTGCTGACAACCATAATGCTCTCGGTTCTACGATCTCTTGCCCAGTTTTTCCTGCGGCTAGTGGTAGGCTATGTTTTGGTTCTTAATCTTCTAGCCGCTGATACCTCGTGGGCGCAAGAGCCCAAACGACCTTTCTACGAAGACCCCGGCGATTACCGGCAACAGATCAACCAACTCAAAGATAATTTTAAAACCCAATTTGGTTACGAACTACTGGATTTAGAGTTGGGATGGAAACCTGATGAAATCAAAGAGCTCACTTCGGCGTTTTCCAAGCTGCCGGAAACGTTTTTGCATATACCGGGGGTTAAGGGTTTTTATCATTTGAGTAAGCTTCGGGCGGCTCCGGAAGGGATGCCAGTGGACGATGTGCCTGCCGCCACTTTTCCTGGTTTCCGAACAGTATACCGGAGTTCAAATCTGTCTTACCATGTCGAGGTAGATGATCAGGAGCCTCGCGTCGAGTTTTTCAATACCTTATTTTATGAGGACAGGGACAAGTTCCAGAATATTGTCCAGCATGAGATGGCACATGTTTTTGATATATTTCAACGTTACCTTTCTTTTTCCCCAGAGTGGCTGAAAATCTCTAAATTCAATTTGATTCATCTTCCCGCTCTCGATGGTCGACCGGGAGATGATTATTTATTCGCGGCTCTCAGTGACCCGGATGCAGGTCACTACGCTCCGGTGTCTACCCGCCAGCTTTCTACGTATTCCAGGCAGAGCCCTCAGGAAGATTTTGCCAATTCGGCTTCCGCCTATATCAACTATCCGTACTTTCGCTATAGTCATCCTAAGCGTTATCAATTTTTAAAAAACAAGGTGTTTGGAGGGAAGGAATATTTCCCTGAAACCAGAATGAATTATCAGGATAAAGTGGTTTTCGACTTTGAAACAGCGCTGACTGGCAGGGATTGGGATGGTGTGATAAGTATTTTCAGGGAAGTGGGCCGGGATTATGCCCCTGAAATCGAATCTGAACTGATCGAAAGATTGAAAAAAAATCTAGCGGATCCTCCCGACTCGGTGCGGGATGCCAAATTGGGTGTGGCGACCTGTTACTTATACAGCCCTAACGCATTAGAAGTCCGTAGGAATTTGATCCGAAAAAAAAGGGTGCCGTTACAAACGCTTCTGAAGGTTCGACGTTGTAGTCTCATGTCCCGGCGTTCTTTTGAGAGAGACTTCGCTCTCTGGTCCATGCGGAGTATCCATTTCTTCAAGAACAAAGGTCGTGCGCAACTCCAGTTCCTTGATCCGGCTTTGCCTCTGGCCGGGGCGCGGGGTTTTGAAACCCGTTATTTATGGAGGATTTTTTATGAAGGAAGCAACGTCCATATAGCGGAAGGTGCTTACCGTGTGGAAGGGGTGAGACCCGGATCAATAAAAATCGATCTCGAAAAAAGTGTTGTGGGAACCCTGAACCTGCCAACCGGGAAACCTCTTGTTTTGGAGTTGGGAGCCCAGCGGGTGCACCCCCGAGAATTTAAAAGGTTTAACAGCAACCCGGCAAAAATCAGGTTTGTTATCCAACCGGGCTTCAATTATGAAGCTCACCGCAAACTGGTAATAAAGATTATTTATCCCGATCGGCCTGAATTTGAAAAGTTAAACTGAAGCTACTTGATGGGTCGGACCATACGGTAGGCCATATTGAGATGAGCGTATTTTGAGGGCCATACTTTCATTCCATCCTCATACTGAACAACCAGAGCTGAGGAGTCCCGTTCCTCCAGAGTCCAGGTGGTTCCAGCACTACCGGATTCAAAGACGGACGGAAGATAGATTTCATCCCCATACTTGTCGGTATTCTTATAGCTCAAGTCAAACAGCGACCAGGCTTCCTCCTCGGTCGGGAAACGCCAGTCTTCGCACCCGGCGAACCTTTCCATATTAGTGATTTCCACATAATCCTGGCCTTTAAACCAGTTGAGCCATTTTTTAGTGTCCTGAAAGGAGTCGATCTTTTTCCACATTACTTTCATTTGGTTATCGGTAATGGTGCCATTCCCGTTATCCACAAATCGATCATTTGTCATAAGTTTTGTTCTCTTAAATTCGGTCCCATTTCGAGTCGATTTTACAAGTTAGAAAAAATAAATATTATAAGACCCGAGGTTTTCAGGGCTTCAAATCAGAAATTCTCCCGCATATTGCCACCTGGTCACCAACCCTGTCCTTTTACCCCATAGGTTCGACTTCCTGAAGAACCCTTTTTCAGATAGCTTTCCAAGTTGTCTTTTTTTTCCGGCAACGGGGGTGGCCCCATCAATTGCTTCCTGATAGCTTCAATAATAAACTGCTGCAACCCTTGCTCATCACCTTTAAATCGTTGTTCAAGATGCTGATAAAGGCCCGGGTCAATATTCAGGGTCACTCGTTTTGACATGAAAAACTCCAAAAATGTTCCAGAGTAAGAACATTTTAGAACAAAAGTTCATGGAATGAAAGTAGCGGTTTAAGATTGGGCAGAAGTAATTTTGCGCGAATTCCGAGAGGAAGAACTTTCCGTCTTCAGGGCAAGGGGAGAATAAGGAAGATCTATGACAAAAACTGTTCCCTTGGGAGGGTTATCCTTGGCTTGGATGGAACCGTTGTGGTCAATGATGATCCGGTTGACAATGGCCAACCCCAAACCCGTGCCGCGTTTTTTGGTAGTGAAAAGAGGAAGAAATAGTTTTTCCCTGTCAGCATGGCTGATCCCTGACCCATCGTCTGAAAACTCAATGCGGACGAGTTTTTCTTTTTGCAGGACCCGTGTGCTGATTTGTATGGCTCCCCCATCATCCACGGCATCTGTGGCGTTTTCAAAAAGGTTGATGAATACGCGGCGAATTTGTTCCGGATCAATATGGACAGCTCCAAGATTAGGGTCAAAATTTTTTTTGATCTTTAAATGCTTATCGTGTTCTGAATAGGATATCAGGATGTCATCAATGATTTTGTGCAGAGAGGTGGGTCTTGGATTGGGAGTAGGCATTCTTGAAAACCGTAGAAACTCATTGAGCAGTTCTTTCATTCCCTCGACTTCCTGAGTGATGATATTGATGCTCTCATCAAAAACCCGGCCAAAGTCTTCCGGGTTTTCATAATATTTTTTCTTCAATCTTTGGGTGTTGAGCTGGATTGGAGTAAGAGGATTCTTGATTTCATGGGCGATTCCCTGGGCAACTTCTTTCCATGCTGCAATTTTCTGAGTTTTTATCAAATGGGTTAGATCCTCAAAGACGATAACCATTCCTCTGTATTTTCGGGCTGCTCCTCGAAGAATCTGAATATTGACTAGAAGGGTGAGGTTGTTTTCTCCTATGCGCAGATCAATTTGTTCTTCCATGGACTCCCTGTTCTGGCTGAACATGCGTAGAATGAGTTTTCTTATCGTCTGATGACAGGAAGATTCTAAAGCATCACGGTAGGAGGAGCCGAAAACCTTTTCACTTTTAAGCTTGAGAATTTTTTCGGCCGCCTTATTAAGGGTAGTGATATAGCCCATTTTATCAATCGAAACCACACCCGCGCCGATGTTGTCCAAAATAGTTTCTATATAGTTTCTTCTTCGGTCCAGTTCGATATTTGTTCTTTTAAGATCTTCATGGGCGTGCTGGATATTGAGCTGGCTTTCGCTTAGTTGCCGGGTCATGGTGTTGAAGGAGTCTACAAGAATTGCTATTTCATCGGTTGCCCGGACTCCAATCTTAAAGTCGAGATCTCCTTCTGTGATACGTCGTGTTCCTTCTGCCAATTGCTGGATGGGTACAGTGATGCCTCGTGCCATATAAAAACCCAGCCAGATGGCGGAAAAAAGTATTAGCAAAGTAATGAGCAGAAAGGTCGTGTAGTAGTTTGCACTGACCGGAATTTTTAGAAAACTTTGTTGCTGGTAGTCTTCAAAGATGTTTCGGATAGTTTCAATTTTTCTTAACGAGCTTTTTAAAACAGGATTGAGGGTGAGGATATATCCCCATATGGAAATTTTTCCTTCAAGGGTCTCTGTAAGGGGAACCACCACGACCATCAGACTTCCCCTGTTGGTCATTTGAATTTCTGTCACACCTTCGCCATCAAGACTTTTCTCAATTAATTCGGCAAAATCCAACGGGGTCTGTAAAGAAAGCTTGGAGGAATCCAATTCCTGGACAATAGGTTCTAAATTATTGTCGTAAATGAGGATACCGGCCAGATTATATTCGACTACTTTTTCCCTGGCCAGGGCATACAATCTGTCCCGTTTCATCTTTAAGTACAGTTCCTCATTATTGATAAAGCGCTCAATATTTTTAGTTTTTGAATGGGCTCTCTTTTCAAGGTCTGAATAATAATTCCTGGCAATATCCATGGAATATTCCAGGGTCTGTTCTATCTGCAAATTAAACCATTTGCCGATACTGAAGGTGAATAATTTACTGGCCACCGTGAAGAGAAGTATGGATGGAACCAGTGCTAGGATCAAGAAGGCGATGATTAATTTGGTCTGAAACTTGGAACCGATGATTTTGCTTTTACGCTCGTTATAAACTTTAACAAGATTTCGCGTAATCAGAATGATCAATAAAAAAAGCAGGATTAAAATGACATTGAACACTGCGAGAACGGCAATATTGTTGCCGATCATTGAAGTAGATTGGGCGTGTAGAAAATAGTTTTCCAGAAAGGTCATGCCGATGAGAGCGATAATAACTCCCAGAGCGGTCAGAGTCGTACGCTTTCGCTTATCACGCAATTGTCCCTCGGTAGGTGAGATATTATAGACTGGGGGTTTGCTGATGAGAGGATCGGACGGCATAGTGGCTTCCGAAATATTGAGTGGTTTAAAAACAATAGCTTAACACACAACTCTGAAAATGGTCTTGGGATTCTGAGTCCCCGGAACCGAGGACTCAAGTTCCTGAATATCAGGGGCTTGGAGACAGGAAGCTGTGGTTGCGGAAAAAATGTTTACCTCAATATTTTAGTTTAGATAGATTAGCATTTATAATAATTGAAAAAACCTTGTCATCACCCCAGAAAAAGTATCAAAATCAATAGATTACCGCTAAATTTTCATGATAACGTTGGGCCGGGTGCCTTCAAAGGCGAGGCACCTGATATAAAACCCTAAGACAGGTTCTGTTTCGGAAGATTCCAAGGGGAAAAGTATTAAGACGTTAAAAATTTTACAAGTCAGGTGGGGGATTCTAATTTTAATGAGGATAGCCTCCTTCCCCTTACCAAAAACCTGAAGCTACTATTTAATTGCGAAGAGGCGACGCTGTTTGCCTTGGATGAAGCCAAGCTTGAGCTGTCCACCAAAAATTTCCACAGGGAGGGTTTTCCTGAAATCCGGCTGAATATATCCGTTAAAAATATAGCAGGGTTTGTGGCGACCACAGGAAAGTCCCTTAATATCAAGAATGTGAAAAACCCTCATGAACTTTCCCAATGCCATGAAAAGCTTACCTGCGACTCCAGTTGGGATAAAAAACTGAATAAAAATGCCACCTCAATGATCGTGGTACCGCTTTTACTTAACAAGAAGCTAGTGGGAGTGCTGGAGATTATCAATAGAGAGGGGGCAGGGGTTTGATAAGGAGGATTTTTTTAGGGCAAAAGCCATTTCATTAATTATGGGAGTGGCACTCACCAAATTGAAAGGAAAGGAGGGTGAGTCCTCAAATGGGCGATATTATCATCCAGTTCGGAGGAAGTTCTTCTCATGAGCGTCAGATTCATACTCTCTCGCAGATGATTCATTCCTCGAATAAAATTTTGAAGGCCCACTGAAAAGATTGAAGGAACCACTTTTGAAATACTTCGATGCCGAAGCGGTTACGATTTAAGGAGTAGATGAGGGCCGAAAAGAGATTTACTCAAAAGTCACTTATGGCAACAGGCCTGGAAAGATTCGGGTGCCCATCTCCGCCCAAACTCCATAGAAGAAAAGACGATCCCAGGTATTAACAACAGTAAAAGAAATTTATTTAGCTGTGAGAAATATTTTGGAGCGAAGACTGTCTATTTGTTGAATGATCGGATGACGTCTGTGGAAACGCCACCCTCTTTTTGGCGCGAACCGCTTGCCTGTTTTGACATATCCAGATCAGGATCAATGGAAAGCGGGGAGGTTTGTGCCCATGAAGTTTCAAATTCACTGAATGGAACAAAAAAGAAAATGTAGTTGAAGGGAAACCAGAATCGGTCCGTTTCTAAATCCGCCTTGACCCGGACATAGTATTTTTCGTTTGGGTCCAGCTTGTATATCGGGGCAATAGGAATGTCTTTTAAGGTGAGCATCAGTTTCTGATAGCGGGATTCTTTCCGGGTGATTATCTTTCTTCTTACATTTTTCCCGAGTTCTGAGAATCGGTATATTTTCTTGAGCGAATCAAACTGGACTCGATGCCGGACCTTATTGGAACTGACCAGGCTATCCATCCATACCGTATTTTCTTTGCGGAGTTCAATTTCGAAGGTAAAACTCATCGACACCCCGTTTGCGACCGCTTCCTGTATTTTTTCCGTGAAACCATCCACCAGCCTGGCGTTCATCACCACATACTTGCCTTTTGTGCCAACACCAATATTGACAACATCGGGTGATACTGCTGACACGGGCGAAACCAGCCCCATCGTCAGCAGAAAAAAGGTTGAAACCCATAAAGAAATCAGGTCAGTCCGTTTGATTCTGGAAAAAATCGTACGTTTCAATTAATCCTTGCTCCAAAGAAACTTCTGGTTTCCATCCAAAACCTTCATGAAACTTTTTATAGTCGATAACACTTCTGCGCTGCTCCCCGTTTCGAGCCGAGCCGTGATCTGCGGAAATGTTTTTACCCGATATTCCCATCAGGCATTCGGTCAAAGAATTTATGCTGGTTTCTTTTCCCGTTCCCACATTAAACGTTCCATTGCAGGTGCGATCCAGTGCTATTAAATTTGCCTGCGCAATGTCACGAACTGGAATGAAGTCGCGCGTTTGCTCTCCATCGCCACAAATAACCGGTCTTTGATCCTTCACCAGTTTTTCGCAGAAAATGGCAACGACTCCTGCCTCCCCATGGGGGTTTTGATGCGGACCGAAAACATTACTATAGCGGAGTACGGTGGTGCTCAACCCATAGTGCTCGTTAAAAAATCTTAGATAGTTCTCCGCGCTCAGCTTTGAAATGCCATAGGGACTCAATGGCTGACACGGATGATCTTCGCTTGCCGGAAAACAAATTTGTTTTCCATACATGGCACCTCCGGTCGAAGCGAAAATGAATTTTTCAATTTTCAAAGATACCGCACTTTGGAGGAGTTGTAAAGTTCCAATAATATTGACGTTAGCGTCGGATAGGGGATCGGTGACCGATTTGGATACGGAAATTTGAGCGGCGTGATGGTTGATGGCACTAATTTTTTCACATTTTAAAATCTCGGAGACCTTGGGTTCGAGGATGTCCATTTCATAAAATTTTGCATCGGGGTTCAGAAACCGCAATTCTCCCGATGAAAGGTCGTCGATCACGGTGACGTGATGGCCCGCTTCAATATAGGCATTGACGATATGGGAACCGATGAACCCCGCACCTCCTGTAACTAAAATGTTCACTTAAGATTGTCCTTTAATAGCTGGGTTAACTCGAATAGAACCTCCAACGCTTCTCTGGGGGACAACTGGTTGGGGTCGGTTTCCTTTATTTTCTGGATCAATGGGTTCTCCTGATTAGGGAAAAGGCCCAGTTGGCCGGAGGAGTGCTTGTTTTCATGGTTTTCGGAACGGGAGATTTTTGGAACACCGACCTCATCAAACTCGCTTTGCTCCAGGTTGAATAAAACCTCATGAGCACGCTCCAGAACTTTTTTAGGCAACCCTGCCAGCCGTGCGACTTGAATGCCGTAGCTTTTGTCGGTTCCTCCTGGAATAATTTTTCTAAGAAAGATGATTTCATCATTCCATTCCTTGACCTGAACATTAAAATTTTTGACTCCCGGAAGGACACGGGATAGATCTGTCAGTTCGTGGTAATGGGTAGCGAAAAGTGTTTTGGGTCCACCTCCCTGATCGGCTTTGTGAAGGAATTCGACAATGGCCCAGGCAATACTGATTCCATCAAAGGTGCTGGTTCCCCGACCAATTTCATCCAGAATGATCAGGCTGTCTGGCGTAGCGTTGTTAAGGATGTTGGCGGTTTCGTTCATTTCCACCATAAAAGTGGATTGCCCTTTTATTAAATGGTCCTGCGCTCCCACCCGGGAAAAAATGCGGTCCGTGATTCCCAAGCTGGTCTTGTCAGCAGGAACAAAACTTCCTATTTGCGCCATGAGATTGATCAAGGCAACCTGTCTTAGATAAGTGGACTTCCCTGCCATATTGGGACCGGTAATGATCATGATCTGTTGTTCCACCGAGTCCAGAAATGTATCGTTGGAGATGAAACGAACCAAAGGATCTATTTGTTCTATGAGGGGGTGGCGACCGTTTTCAATAACGAGGCTGCGGTCATTGGTGAACTCCGGTCGGCAATAATTGTATCGGTGTGCGGTTTCGGCAAATGAGGATAACGCGTCAATTTCACTGATGATCCGTGCCATGCTCTGTATGCGGGAGCCAGCAAGGGCAACGGTTGATCGAATCTCCTCGAACAGTTTTTGCTCTATGGCGAATATTTTTTCTTCCGCACCGGTGATTTCTTCTTCATATTCTTTCAGTTTGGGTGAAATATAACGCTCTGCATTGACCAGCGACTGCTTGCGAATATATTCAGCCGGTACGCGGTCGCTATGTCTTTTGGTGATTTCTATATAATATCCATAAATTTTATTGAAGCCAACTTTTAAGACCGGAATGCCGGTTTTCTCTTTTTCTTCCAGTTCCAACGAGGCGATCCAGTTTTTCCCCTGCCGGGTAATATTTTTAAGGCGATCCAAATCCTCGTTGCAACCGGCTTTGATCAGGTTTCCTTCCTTGAGGCCAAGGGGCGGGTCGTCCAAGATATTCCTCTCAATCAAATCGTAAATATTATCGAGGTTGTCCCAGTTTTCAAGATAAGTGTGTAGAGGACTGGAGTCATAACTTTTAAGAGCTTTCGACAAGTCCGGGAAAACGCTCAGGGATGTTTTCAGCGCAATGAGATCTTTTGCATTGCAGGCAGAAAGGGTGATTCGTCCCAGTAACCTTTCCAGGTCAAAGACATGCTTCAGAAGATTGCGCAGGTTTTTTCGCTCAGTAGGATTATCCTTAAAGTCTTCAACGATGCTCAGGCGTTCGCAGATTTTTTCAGCGTCTATCAACGGTTTTAAAATCCATTCGCGAATTCGCCGTGCGCCCATAGGGGTCTGGGAAAGGTCGAGCAGGTCTAACAGAGAATTTTTCCGGGTGCCTTCGCTGGATTGGACCAGTTCCAAGCTTGCTAGTGTGCATTGATCCAAGGCCATGTAGTCGTGAATGGGAAAGGGGACGAGGGTGGTGATGTGTTCCATAGCTGACTTCTGGATTTCCTGCAGATAATGGAGCAATGCACCAGCCGAAACAATTGCCGCTTCCATATTTTCACAGCCGAACCCTTCCAAAGACTGGGTCTTAAAATGCTCAACCAGGTTTTTGTAAGCCTCGCTGAAAGAAAAGGTCCAGTCTTCCCAGGTGTGGACAAACACCTCGCCAGTCGGGAGCCAGGGTCGAGCCTCCTCTTTTTTTGAGTCGGGGATGATTATTTCTTTGGGATCCAGTTTCTGCAGTTCATCAGCAAGAAGGGGGAGGACGTTTTCTCCACCGAACTGTGTAACTTTAAAAACCCCGGTCGATACATCAAGTGCAGCGAGTCCTATTTGGTTTTTCCCGAAATACACAGAGGCGATAAACTGGTCCTTTTTAGGGTCCAGCATATTATCATCCAGAATGGTTCCTGGGGTGATGACCCGGACCACTTCCCTTTTGACCAGTCCCTTGGCCTGTTTCGGATCTTCCGTTTGTTCGCAGATGGCGACCTTCTTGCCGGCTTTAAGGAGTTTGGTGATGTAAAGGTTTGCTGAATGATGGGGAATCCCGCACATGGGTACGGGGTTGGATTTTTTATTTCTGGATGTGAGAGCGATCTGTAAAATTCCGGACGCGGTTTTTGCATCGTCATTGAACATTTCGTAAAAGTCGCCCATTCTAAAAAACAAAATGGAATCGGAGTATTCCTTTTTGATTCTCTGATACTGTTGCATCATGGGGGAGTCATCTTGAGTGACCTTAATACTTTTGGCCGAAACGCCCATAGGGTTTATGCGTTACAGATTTTTAAAATGAGGAAGAAGTTTGTTATAGGTGGCTTTCAGGTGCTCCGGATGGACTTTGGTTTCCCCCAAAACAGGCATGAAATTAGTGTCTCCGGTCCATCGGGGAACGATGTGACAATGAATATGCTCATCATATCCGGCCCCAGCAGCTTTGCCGATATTATATCCAATATTAAAACCGTCAGGGTTTATCACAGCCCGCAATATCTCAATGCATTTATGGGTCAGTTGATTCAACTCCTTACTTTCGCTGGCATCCTGTTCGGTCAAACATCCTATATGTCTAAAGGGCGATACCATCAAGTGGGCGGAATTATAGGGGAAAATATTCATGATGATAAAAACCGACTGGCCCCGATAAAGGATATTGCTTTTCTCGTCATCACCTTCCCTGGGGAGTGAGCAGAAAATACATTCGTCCGACTTTTCGCTCTTGACATATTCCATCCTCCAGGGTGCCCAGAGTTGCTTCATGGTTTTTCCCAAGCAAAGGGTTTTATCAAGTCAGAAGTTGCATGTGTCCGCAAGCTTTTTGCCAGGATAAATCAGTTCGAATAATTCCCGGGTTTTTTTTCGCATTCGCTCTTCCTCCCGATCAGATATTTCATGGTCATAGCCCAGGAGGTGGAGGATGCCGTGAATGAGCAATAAAGTTAATTCTTCTTCCAGAGACAAGCCGTGTTCCTCGGATTGGCGACGGGCTGTTTCAAGGGAAATGGCCACATCACCCAGAACAGGTGCCCCGGGAATTTCTGGTTCGCCTTCCAAAATTTGGGGAAACGATAACACATCTGTCGACCGACCGACATCCCTGAACTGGTGATTCAGACCACGAATGCCCTGATCTCCGACAAATAATATGCTGATTTCATGCTCATTGCAACGAAGGGAGTCGAGGACTTTGCCGATTTGCCGTTTTATCTTCCGGGCATCCACTTTGATTTCGGGATAGTCATTTTTTATGAAAATTTCCATAAAGGCGCAAAGAAAAATCAAAAATCAGTGGGTATCAAGAAGATCACGGAGTTGATAAAACTATTCCTGATCCAAACCGGGTTTATCATAAGCTTTAATAATTTTTTTCACCAGCTCATGACGGACGACATCTTTGATTGAAAAATAAACAAAGCCGATGCCTTTAACCATGTTCAAAAGGTTTTGAACATGGATGAGCCCCGAATCACTGTGTTTGGGAAGGTCGATTTGGGTGATATCTCCGGTGACCACCATTTTCGACCGGAACCCCAAACGGGTCAGGAACATCTTCATCTGTTCACGGGTGGAGTTCTGGGCCTCATCAAGAATGATAAACGAATCACTCAATGTTCTTCCGCGCATATAGGCCAACGGGGCAATTTCTATAGCACCATCATCAATGAGGTGTCTCACATGATTGCTCTCCATCATATCACTTAACGCATCATAGAGGGGCATGAGGTAGGGGTTGATTTTTTCGGCGATATCTCCCGGCAGATAACCCAGCTTTTCACCGGCCTCGACAGCAGGGCGCACCAGCACAATTCGTTTAAACTTTTTCTTGAGCAGGCCCTCCACTGCCATTGCCACAGCCAGATAGGTTTTTCCTGTTCCTGCCGGGCCAATGGAAAGAACGATATCGTCCTGCCTGATAGATTGGATGAACTGGTGTTGTGCAGGTCCTTTGGGGGTGATATAGCCCTTCTTCGGAGAAACAGCAATGCGCTCCGAAAAGATGGCATTGAGATCAGCTCCAGGGTCTTCCGCTATGAGTCGAATGGCAAATTTCACGTCTCCGTTTTCGACCGGGAGGTTGGCAGCGTGCAGTTTCTCCAGTTGCATGAAAAGGCTTTCGACTGTTTCGATATCTTCGGGGTTGCCCTTAAGCCGGATATGGTTTTCTCGGGTGGTGATGCGGACGTCGAATTTTTTCTCAATCAGTTTGAGGTTGAGATCATGACTACCAAACAGTTCCGGAATGAGAGCATTATTTTCGAGAACTATTTCTTTGGTATCCGGTTTCAAGCAGGGGTCTCTCTATTTTAAAAGTGTATTGCTATTCGATCACCGCCGTGTCCCTTGGGGGGGGATCAGGCTCAAAAATTCACTGCGGGTTCTGGCATCTGACTTGAAGGCACCCAGCATGGAACTAGTGGTGGTGTAGGAACTTTGTTTTGCTACTCCTCGCATGCACATGCAAAGGTGAAGAGCTTCAATCACCACCCCCACTCCAATGGGTTGAAGAATCTGGTTCAAGCAATCAGCGATTTGTTTGGTCAGGCGTTCCTGTACCTGCAGGCGGCGGCTGAACGCATCGATAATCCGGGGTACTTTGCTAAGCCCAATTATTTTTCCTTTCGGCAGATAGGCGACATGGCACTTGCCAATGAAGGGAAGCATATGGTGCTCACACATGCTGAACAGGTCAATGTCCTTGACGATAACCATTTCGTCATAGTCTTCCTGGAATAATGCGCCATTGACGAGTTCTTCAATATTGACCCAGTAGCCACTGGTTAAAAATTTCAGCGATCTCTCCACCCGCTCCGGGGTATTCTGGAGCCCTTCCCGGGAAGGGTCTTCGCCCACTGCCAGCAGTATTTGTTTAATGAGGTCTTTCAAGTTCAGCTCCCCGGTAAATGACAAAATTGCGTTCGGACTCAAAAAGTTTGATCTCATGCAGAGTGCCGTTCTTAATTTTGGGTTCAATGATATTCCAGAAATGGATGGCGATATTTTCTGCGGTGGGAATCACATTTTTTAAAAACGCCACATCCACATTGAGATTTTTATGGTCGACCTTGTCGACGATTTCTTCGTTGATCAGTTTTTTAAGCGATTTGAGATCCAGTACCATTCCAGTTTCCGGGTCCACTTCCCCTCTAACGGTAACCTCCAGGACGTAGTTGTGCCCGTGCCCGTTTGGGTTATTGCATAAACCAAAGATCGCGGCGTTTTTTTCATCCGAAAAGGAAGGGTTGTACAATCTGTGGCTGGCACAAAATTCCAGGCGGCGGGTGATAAGAATCATGGATGATTATTTAAGGTATTTGCGTTTGTTGTCGGTTGAGTAAAAGCCCGGTCCGTACAAATGAAAGTTCATCTGATTGAACTGTTTGCTCAATTTGCCATCACATTTTTCACATTTTTCGAGTGGGTCGTCACTAATTTTTTGCAGGACTTCCACGATGTCCTTGCACTTTTCACATTGGTACTCGTATACGGGCATCGGTTTCTCCAAGCCATCGCATGGGTTGCGTTTTGAGAACGCCACTTACATTATAATCCCGCTTGCGGGAAAAATTAACAAAAATGGGCCCTTCAAGGCCGGGCTTTTTAAGGCCGGGACTTTCGGGGTATTGCATTCTTGTCTGACGCTGAGGATTGCTTCCACGAAACACGTTCAGGGTCTTTGGAATATTCTGTTTAAGGGCTTCCAAGCCAAATGGAGAGCTTTGCATAACCCTAGATTCTTCGTCGCTAACGCTCCTCCAGAATGACAAACCTGCGTTTCTTGTCATTCTGAACGGAGTGAAGAATCTCGCCTTTACGCTTTTTCGACTTATGCAAAGGTCTCAGCCAAATGGGGAGGAAGGCAAAGTGAGGCCCCATTCCGGGTCATAAATGCCTGCCAGCATTTCATATTGGGTCAAGACCTGTATAACAATAAACTTTTCAATGGAATGCTTTTTTTGCACCTCCAGCGGCATCATCAGGGTTTCATTTTCATTCTTGGAACCCCGGCGCATGGTCGCCTTGCCCGACTCGACCTCTGAAAACGATAATGAGGTGATATAGTCGCTCAATTCCTTAAAAATGAATTTTTTCGGGAAAGCAACGATGCCATAATTTTCGCGATTCTTGTAGAGCTGGTAATCATAACCGGGTCCGGCCCAAGCCCGCATGGGGGCCAGGAACAGTGTCAAGGCTATTAGTATAGTGATAAATCTCATAGTAATTAGATGATACCCCATTCCGGCGCACCGCCGATGGAAAAGTCCCCTTGTTTCGTTGGCTAGAGCGGAGCACCTCTGCGGGTAATGATCAATGACTTTTTACCGCCAGCCACGATTTGTCCGGTCTATAAAGGCTATTGCCAGTTGCACCCACGGCCCCAGTGGTGCCTAGTGGATTTCAGTCTGGCTGAAGAAATAGGACATTTCAAATGCCGCAGTTTCCGGTGCATCGGAGCCGTGTGAAGTGTTTCTTTCAATATTTTCAGCAAAATCTTTGCGAATGGTTCCCGCCTCGGCATCCGCCGGATTGGTAGCTCCCATCAATTTTCTCCAGTCGGCGATGGCATTTTCCTTTTCGAGCACCAGCAAGACGACGGGACCTGAACTCATGGTAGTGGTCACGCCATCGAAAAAAGGCCGTTCCTTGTGGACATAATAAAATCCTTCGGCTTGAGCTTTGCTGAGCAGGGTCCGTTTCATGGCGACAATTTTAAATCCGTTAGACTCAATGCGCTCGAGGATTTTGCCTGTGAGGTTGCGTTCTACGCCGTCAGGCTTGATGATGGCAAAAGTTCTTTCCATTTCAGGGCTTTCTTTTAAGGTTTAGGAATTGAACCCCACAAGTGGGTTTTATTCCCCGTGGCTCGCTACGTCGTTTAAATAAAAATCTTTGTCGGATATCTTGCTTACCTGCGGCGGGGTCGTTCATTTAAAAAAGGTATTTGAGCGGTGAAGCCCAAATACCTTTTAGTAAAAAATTTAGTTAGCGTAGAACAATCCCGGTTTTTTTAATGACAAAACCTTCGTCCAACTCTTCAATCCACTTCATTTGAATGGCATCGTTCTTGGCGATATCTGTACAGATGTAAACACAAATTTCACAAGCTTTGCATCGATCTACAGAGACATATGCCGACTTATCTGCTTCGCTATAGTTGATACAGTTTGATTCTGGACAGTATTGTGTGCAGAGATGGCAATTCTTGGACGAGCATATCTCTTTGTTAACTTCAGCAATGTAGTACATGTTTTCTCCAGTCTAAAACGTTATGCGGTGGCTTTAGCGGGTTGTTCAGCTTCAGACCAGCTCTGATCAACGGCGTATTGGATAGCCGCATCCAGTACCTTTTGGTTGGCTTCCAGCAATTTTTGCTTCTTCGCAAATTTTTTCTCAATAGCACTGTCCAAAGCTGCTGTACCACCCGATACTACAATACCTTTCCCGACGAACCGGTCTTTAACAGATGCCGCCAGGGACTCCGCGTCAGGGAGACCGAAGATTCCAGAAATAGCACCGCACATGGCCATATTGGTGGCCAGGTCCGTTTTTGCCAACTCATTCGCCATTTCTGTGGCCGGCAGATAGTAAATGCGTGCATCTTTCTCTTCCAGCTCCCTTTGCTCATCCCGGGTAAATGGAATCGGTTTTTTGCTGTTGATGAGAATGATTCCATTTTGCTTCAAACCGGTATAAAACGGCATGGTGTAGGACTTGCCCAGCGTAATTACAGAAGGATGAAAAATCATGAGAACGTTCGGATAGATGATCTCTCCAATCTCAAAAATCTCCTCGTTGGAGATGCGGACATAACTTTCAACGGGTGCGTTCCGCTTTTCTGATCCGAAAAAAGGAACCAGGGAACTGAAACCACCAGATATAACCACACCGTTACTGACAATGTGGGATGCCGTCACCACACCTTGACCTCCAATTCCTGCCATACGAACGTTATAGCGCTTAACCGCTGCCATTTTTATTTTCTCCTCATTTGTCTGATTTTTTCTTTTTGGCTTTTTTCTCAATGTCATCCAGATACTCTTTCGCCCGGGGTGAAATGATTTCTTCGAAACCATAACGTTCTTTTTCTATTTCGAAGGCATCTTTCATGACATCCGGGGTAGGAATAGAGTATTCGATATTGCAGGAGGTATAGGCCTGAATATAGCTATGTCCTATTTCTCGAGCTACCATAATTGCACGGCGAACAGTCCGAGCAACCCGGGCCGGGTTTGTGGGAGCCAGACGGCAAATATAATCCACTTCAGCTACCTTGGCCAGCCCCAGGGCATCAATTTTGTCTCCGAACTTTCCACGGGGAGCCATTTTGAGAACTTTACCGTGATTGGTCATACCACTTTCCTGGCCACCGGTGTTTCCATAAACCTCATTGTCGAGCATGATGGTGACGAATTTTTCTTTGCGGAACCATGAATGCATCAGGCCTTGGAACCCAATATCGATCAATCCGCCGTCACCTGCCATAACCACAACGTCTTTTTTCTGGTTGGGGAAGCGAATCTCCAGACCGCGTTTCAGACCGGAAGCCACTGCGTTGGTATCGCCGTAGTTCCCGTAAATAAACGGTACGGAAGCCTGGGAAATTGCCAGTCGCCCACAGCCGGCGGTGCCGACAACAATAGTGTGCTCGGGATTGGGCATTCCAATATAAACGAGACGGATGAATAAGGTCATTGCACAGCCCGCACACATGGGATGTTCTTCAATCACTTCCTTGAATTTCCCCATATCTGTTACCTTTACTGTTTGTTTATCCTTACCACCGCGGTTATTGTAAGGGCCATGTTCTACCAAGTCCCTGTATTCAATAGGCAAAAAGTCTTTAAATACCGGGGAGGGATATAAATTTTCAAGAGACATAGGATTTTATCCTTATGAAAAAGTGTTTGAATACTATTAACAGGCGGGCTTTCACCCTGAGAAATTGTACCTGTATTCAAAAAGCTAAACAACAAAAACGGGAAAACGGTTACTTAACCTCTTTGCGAAAATCTGCCAGTGCCTCCAGAACCATCTCGGTTGGCATGGTCATACCGCCATATACTCTCGGGCCATCTTTGATGACTGCGTCACTTTTGCCATAGAGTACGGAACACAGTTCCTTGTGAAGCCAGCCAGCCTGATTAAATTCAGGAACCAGAATCCGCTTGGCACCTTGAATCGCATCGACGATTTCTGCCGTTGGGAAAGGACGAATGGTTTTGATTTTAACCAGACCTACGGTTCGTCCTTGTTCCCCTTCCTGCCGAACTGCTTCGCGGGCTTGAGAAACAGCGCAACCGGAAGCAATGATGACATTTTCAGCTCCGGGGTTGACCACTTCAATCAAACCGCCAAGGTATTTACGGAAATATTTTGCCGAACGATGTACCGCCGCAAAAACCTCCTGTTGCCAGCTGGAGTGCATGTGGTAACTGATGAAATTACTTTTCTGGATTGGGGCATCCCGCGAGATACGTGCGGGCGGGTTCTCGTTATCCATAGCAGGAACTGCAGACCGCCATCCATCCCGAGGAGGTAGTTTATATTCTTCCGGAGTGATCAAAACGGGGCCACGCGCATGGGTTACGAAAAATCCATCCGTAGAGACACAAGCGGGTAAGGTTACATCGACCTGCTCCGAGGCCATAATCGCCGCAAGCGGGTAATCATAAAAGTCCTGCTGGTTTTCTGCATGCAACAAAATCATACCGGTATTCAGCATGAATGACATTTCAATATTATCCGGCTGAATGGCCAGAGGCGTATTGATAACCCGACACATATTAAGCATGATGATCGGGGTTCTTGCGCCCGGCCATGAGCTGATCGCTTCCATGCCGCGCATCAGGCCAGGGCCTGAAGTTGCTGTCAAGGAGCGCACTCCCGCACGGGAAGCACCGGAAATGGCAGAGAAGGTTCCAATTTCTTCTTCGGCTCGGTAGTACTCTTTGATATATCCTTCATCATAGAGATACCCGGCCTGTTGCATGGATTCACTCTGTGGGGTGATGGGATAGGCAATCGCAATATCGATGTTTGCCCGTCTCATAGATTCCCTTGCTGCCTCACTCCCTGTAATGAACTGTTTCTCACGGGGGAGTTTGTGAAACATTTCCATAGGGTCTACTACTTTTTGCCTGTCTGTCCCGGGGATCCAGTCAGCTGGTTTTCCTTCGTCGACAGCTGTTCTGTTGACTGCTACACCTTTCACATTTGCCATGACTCACTCCTTATTATCTCGAAATATCAGTGCGCAGAATTTATTATAAATCCCGGTAAAAACTATAGCGAATAACCTAATTAGCCGGACTCTGCAGGGAAAGCAGCCCCGTTAGAAAAGCCGACCAGCTTCCTTATAGAAAGGAGATACACATTAGAAATAAACCGCCTTCCTGTCAAGGCTTAAGCCTGATTATAGAGGCCTTTTCTCCACTTTTCAGAACTCATGACTTCTCAGGACTCCTAAAGCAACATTTTTTCCAGCGAGTCCAGCTCTTCAAAGTATTGAAAGGCCTTCTGTAAAAACTCATTTAAGGACTTATCTGTATAAAACTTAAGGGTTTTGTCCGCCAATTCGGTGGAATGGCAAATCTCAAACTCCGCAGTTTTCTGGCTCGTGAACTTGATGATCTCCACTTCCCAATGAATCATGGAAATTTCTTCCTGAGGGCCTGACAAAGCGGTGAGCCCATAGTCCTTCACCCGGTACAAAAACTGGGTTCCGCCTTGACCGCTGGGATTTGAACGGGTTAATAATAAATTATCTTGGATCAGCATGTCATATCTCTAAAATATATAGGTTTTATGTTCAGGCACGACTTGATGGAACACTTTGCAAGTACTAATATACCTCAATAGAGGTTGAGAGTCCAAATTTGGGACATCTTGATCCATTTGTTTAGCTGTTATAATAAATATTTTATTATCGAATTCTCACCGGACTGATTATGCAACCCATTGAAATGAGTGACCCTGCAAAGATAGAAGCGTTTTTAAGCAAGATTGAGTTGACCGGCAAAGGTTTCACGACCGACTGTCTCCTCATGGATGCTTATGATGCGGGCCTGGACTATCCAGATTATTTAAAGGCCGAGGGGGAGGACCCCAATGCCAGTTATGACGGTAAATCTCCCGCTTGGGCCAAATACCATATGCGCCAGGGAAAACGGGTTTTCATGGTTTATGGGGATCCGGAAAAAGACCGTCGGACTCATTTTTCCGAAACTCCTTAACCTTAAAATGCATCTGAATCTTAAAAACATGCATTGTTCAAAATCCAATCCAATTTTGAGTCATTAACTTATGAACTTTGACAAAGAAACACAAGTCCGGATATTAAGGGTTGCCTCTGACCGGCAACAGGGCCAGGATATTGAAGAACTCGATGAACGAATCTCCTATGTCATGGACATGCATCCGGAGTTTGAAGAAATTTGGTCGATGGGTGAGATGGCGGCCTATCCTCAAGAGATCAATGGACAAATTGTCAGTCCTTTCGTACATACAGTTTTGCATACCATAGTTGATAGCCAAATTAGAACCGAGCAACCCGAATTTGTGTTGCAGACTTTCAACAAATTGTGTGAACAGGGAATGGAAGAGCATGAAGTACTACATGCCATCATTGCTTGTTTTGCAGACCTGCATTTTTCCAGTTTTCGGCAAGGCAAGCCTTTCGATCAACTGGATTATGAAAGTCGACTGGGTTATCTTTCTTATGAGGATGTGGAAGAAAACAAGTAATCGATCTGCCCGGTAGAGGGGGGAATGAGTTTTACAAGGCTTTTTGGATGGTTTTACCGAGGTCGGCAGGACTTTTCACCACTTTGATTCCGCATCGCTTCATGATCTTCATTTTTCCCTCAGCGGTTCCCTGTCCTCCAGAGATGATAGCGCCGGCATGACCCATGCGTCGGCCTGGAGGCGCAGTCTGGCCGGCGATGAATCCGACCACCGGTTTGGTAACGTGTTTCTTAATGTAGTAAGCCGCTTCATCTTCGGCACTCCCGCCGATTTCACCGATCATGCAAATAGCTTTGGTGCCTCGATCTTTCTGGAATAATTTCAGTACGTCGATGAACTGTGTGCCGATGATAGGGTCGCCGCCAATTCCTACACAGGTGGACTGACCAATGCCCAGCGCGGTCAACTGGCCAACAGCTTCGTAGGTCAGGGTTCCACTACGGGAAATGATGCCGACGTTGCCCTTTTTATGGATGTGAGCGGGCATGATACCGATTTTCGCTTTACCGGGAGAAATGACGCCCGGACAATTGGGCCCGACCAACCGGCTTTCGGTGCCCTGCAGATATTTATAGACATTCACCATATCGCTGACGGGAATTCCCTCCGTGATACAGATGATCAACGCAATACCGGCATCGGCCGCTTCTAAAATCGCATCGGCTGCAAAGGGTGGCGGAACAAAGATCATGGTCGCGTTGGCCTTTGTTTTGGTGACCGCGTCTTGCACCGTGTTGAAGACAGGGGTCTTTCCTAATACTGTTTGTCCGCCTTTACCCGGGGTCACGCCACCTACAACACGAGTGCCATACTTCATCGACTGCTCAGTGTGGAAGATACCTTCGCGGCCAGTGATGCCCTGGGTTATCAGTCTTGTGTTTTCATCAACGAGTATGCTCATTTTATCGCTCTGACCACCTTTTGGGCTCCATCTTTCATTCCATCCCCGATGGCAAAGTTCAGGCCGGAGTCTTTGAGAATTTGATGTCCTTCTTCCATATTGGTGCCCTCCATCCGCACCACAACGGGAATTTTGATTTTGAGTTTTTTGGTTGCGGCGACCACCCCGCGAGCGAGAATGTCACAGCGAAGAATACCACCAAAAATATTAATGAAGATTCCTTTCACGGCGGGGTCAGAAAGGATGATGCGAAAACCGTTTTCGATCGTTTCCTCATCGGCTCCACCGCCAACATCAAGAAAGTTGGCCGGTGTTCCTCCGGATAACTTGATAATATCCATCGTTGCCATTGCCAGACCGGCTCCGTTTACCATGCAGCCAATATTCCCATCCAGCTTGATGTAGTTCAGGTGGAACTTGCTGGCTTCCACTTCCAAGGGATCTTCTTCACCCGGATCACGCAATTCCTGGGTATCTTTATGGCGGTACATGGCGTTGTCGTCAATGTCCACCTTTGCATCCAGAGCCAGCACCCGTTCGTCAGAGGTGATGACGAGGGGATTGATCTCCAGCATTGAGCAGTCTTCCTTAACAAATGCGTCGTAGAGATTGATGATGAAAGGAATGACGGCTTTCAAGGCCGCGCCTTTAATGTTTAAGGCGAACGCGATTTTTCGTGCCAGATAAGGTTGAACGCCGATCACCGGATCCACCGTTTCTTTAATAATCTTTTCCGGAGTGGCCTCAGCGACTTTCTCAATTTCCATTCCACCTGCTTCTGAAGCCATGATGAGAACCTGGCTGGTTTCCCGGTCCACCAGAACGCTCATATAGAGCTCTTTGGCGATGGACATGCCTTCTTCAATCAACACCTTTTTAACCAGCCGACCTTCGGAACCTGTTTGAGGAGTGACGAGAGTCATACCCAGAATATCACCGGCATATTTTTTGGCTTCCTGCGGACTCTTTGCCAGTTTGACGCCACCGCCTTTTCCGCGTCCTCCTGCGTGAATCTGGGCCTTGACCACCACGACATCGGTGCCGATTTTCTTGGCGGCTTGAACGGCTTCTGACTTATTGGAAATCAGGACTCCGTTCGGCACGGCGACATTATATTTTCTTAAAATTTCTTTGGCTTGATACTCGTGAATCTTCATAAAATTTGTCGAATCATGGGGAAAATGAAGACCGACTTTTAGCACAGGAAAAGGCAGATTGTCAAAATAAAATCCCGGCTTTCCAGAATGTGATTGGTGATTTGGGCTGCGCCAATAAATAGCGTGATTGACCCGTAGCTCCCATCGCTGATGGAAAGTGGCGTTTACGTTCAGCCCAGAGTTGTTGATGGCAAGCCTTAACCCATCAGCGGTGTTATTTGTTGTGTCGATAGTAATGGCGGTGGTTCCCCCGGCGGTTATTTCAATGGTTCCTTAGAGAGAGCTTTGCGTAATTCGAAAAAAACAGAAAAGCGAGATTACCCCTTCGGGGCATGAAGTTTAATGAAGAGGACATCACATACCCCTTCGAGGCACGAAGGTTAAGGAAAAATATCACGTCTTCACGGAGCCTGTGCTGAGCGAAGCCGAAGCACTCAGAATGACAACACAAGGCTATTTGTCATTCTGAGGAACAAGGTGACGAAGAATCAGGGGTTATGCAAAGGTCTCCCTTAGAGACTGATTAAATGGTCCTTAAATCGTTTAAATCTATAGGTTTATAAAAAGGTTTATAAAAAAGCGTTGATTTGGGAGGCGAGAATGCTAAATTAAGGGCAATCATCCCTTAAGAATTGGCAGAAATATGTCGGAACAACTCGGACTTTTCGGAGAAACGGAGGATCAGGAAGCCGCAAAACCGGTGCCGGCGGCCTCGGGTCCCCGGGTGCAGTATTTTGATCTGGAAACCCAGAAAAGTGCCGAAGATGTGGGCGGGTGGGGCAACATCCATAAAATGGGTCTGGCCGTCGGGGTGGTCTGGGACAGCCTGGACCGGGAATTCTTCACCTATGAAGAAAAAGACGCTCGTGAATTGGTGGAAAAACTCCGCACCGCTGATCTGGTAGTCGGGTTTAACGTCATTGGATTTGACTACACGGTTCTTCAGCCTTATTCCGATTTCGACCTGCAGGAAATAAACACCTTTGATATGCTGGTAGACGTTAAGAAGAACTTGGGGTTCCGCTTGAGCCTCAATCATCTGGCACAACACACACTCAACGCTAAAAAATCTGCAGATGGGTTGGTTTCTCTACAATGGTACAAGGAAGGAAAGATCAACAAAATTATCCAGTATTGTAAGCAGGATGTAGAAATTACCCGGGATTTATATCTGTTCGGCGGGCAACACGGCTTTGTGAAATACCAGAGTAAATCCGGGAACCCTCTCCAGCTTGAAGTGAACTGGAAAACCGCGAACCTGACCTGATTTCTTCCACTTTTAAAAAATTGTTTCCTCGCTGCATCAGGCTTTAACTGTTTTGAGCAACTTCTCGATCATATCCGTAACTTTAATATTCTCCGCCTCGGCCTTGAAGTTGAGGATGATGCGGTGTTCCAGAACCTGATGGCAAACCGCCCGTACATCTTCAATCGTGGCGGCAACTCTGTCATCCAGTAGTGCTTTGGCCTTGGCGCCCAGAATCAGATATTGTGATGCCCGTGGCCCGGCACCCCAGTCTATCCATTCCTTTACGAAATCCGGCGAGCTTCCATTCTGGCTTGGCCGGGTGCTTTGCACCAGTTCCACCGCGTATTTCGCGACATGCCCCGAAACCGGAACTTGTGGCACCAGGTCCTGAAACTCGATAACTTGCTTAGCGTTGAGCACTGGTTTTAAATCGGGCAATTTCCCGGAGGTGGTGGAGAGCGCAATTTTGATTTCCTCTTCCTTGCTGGGGTAGGAAACGTTGATGATAAACATGAACCGGTCGAGTTGGGCTTCGGGCAGGGGATAGGTTCCTTCATGCTCGATAGGATTCTGCGTGGCGAAAACCAGAAAAGGCTGGTCGAGATCGTAGGTGTTTCCGCCAACCGTCACCTTTTTTTCCTGCATGGCCTGGAGCAGGGCGGCCTGGGTTTTGGGCGGAGTGCGATTGATTTCATCTGCAAGGATAATATTGGAAAAGACCGGCCCCTTGATAAACTGGAACATCCTTTTTCCGGTCGCTGGGTCGTCGTGCAGAATGTCGGTGCCGGTAATATCGGAAGGCATCAGGTCCGGGGTGAATTGGATGCGGCTGAAACCCAGGCTGAGAGCTTGCGACAGGGTGCTCACCAAAAGGGTTTTTGCCAGACCCGGTACGCCGACAAACAGGCAGTGGCCCTTGCAGAATAAAGCGATCAAAAGATCCTCAATCACCTTGTCCTGACCCACAATGGCTTTGCGGATTTCCTGAACGACTTCGTTCTTTGCCTTTAAAAGTTCCTGTGCCAGTTCCAACTCTTTCATCAATAACCTCCCTGATCAATCTATATAACTGAACTGCCGCGCTTGCAATTCTTTTTCTCTGGTTAACTCTAACTTATCGTAAACATGGATCAGCCGCATGTGCACGAAAGGGTTGAAAGGGTTGATGCGGACCGCTTTTTCAAAATAAACCCGGGCTGTTTCATAGCTCCTGTTTAAAAAATATAATTCCCCCATATTAGCAAGGCTGGTATGAAAATCCGGGAAAAATGCCAGACTTTTCTTTAATAGATCCTCGGCTTCATGATATCTCCGGGTTTGCAGATAGGTCCCCGCAAGCTTGTTGAATAATACCGGGGAATGGGAAGGCGATTCGCCCACCGCCTTTTGGTACTCAACGATGGCGGCTTTAAAATGGTCTCTGGACTTAAGAATATCTCCCAGGTAGGTAAGGTCTCGCGCTCTGCGGGATTCCAATTCTTTGTGCTCTTTGTTTTCTGGTCCTTTTCTGTTTTTAAATTTGGTGGCCAGGGTTTTTATTCCCGGAATATTTTTAAGCTCCAGATTTTTTGCCCAGCTTTCCCAGCTTTTTTGAAACTCTGTTAAATCCTGACCCGCATGCTTTATGAAGATGTCTTCAAATTCGGTTCCGGAGGCAAGGTCTTCCAATATCTGTGCAAAAGTGTCGAGACCTTTGGTCGTTGCCAGGTATTCCATCATGGAAGATACTTCAGCATAAGCCAGTTGGACATCTTCTGCGGTTTTTAGTTTTGCAAGAGAGGGCATCATCGCTTCCAGCGGCACGCGGTAATCATTTTTTAAAGCGTTGGAAAGCACCGTCTCCATGATGGGAGAAAGATATTGTTTCTCGCCACGCCATTGAGTCTCCAGATATTTTGCAATGCCTTCATGCATCCAGAGGGGCAGATGGTTGCGGCTCTTTTTGGTTAAAAGATAATGAACGTATTCATGGCTCAGGGTGTCCATCCAGTTGAATCCTCGAACCAGAGAGCCCGGAGATATCATCATAATGCGGTGATATTTGCAGAGTGCCACCGTCCCCGAAGTGAGAATGTCCCTGAGCGTCAGCGGGGAAATTTCGGAGAACGGTTGCCGGTCTGGATAAATCTCCACCAGCACTTTTTCTTTCGGATAATAATTTAAAATCTTACCCAGAGCCTGATAAGACTTCTCCAGGACTTCTTCCGCATAATGGATCAGTATTTCGTCAGGTCCTTCCTCAAAGCGAAAGACAAAATGTTCGCTTTCCCTTGAAATAAAATTTTTGGAGGCCCTGCGGGTGGCATCGACATGGTTTTTGAATTCCTTAATCTCTTTAAAATTGTCTCCGACCTGGCGTAGAATTTTCCAGGAGTGCTCATAATTGCCTTTCATGAACTCGATGCGGGCCTGAAGAAAATGGACGTCTCCCGATTCCGGATACTTTTTTAAAAGTTGTTGCGAGAGTTTTTCGGCTGATGCGATATCCCAGTCCTGCACCAGTTGATAGACCCGGTAAACCTCATCGGAAACCGGGAGCGAGGCAAAGCCCTTTTCTGACCCCAAAAGGAGCAGGGCAATTGTCAATGAGACCTTTGCATAATCCGAGATTCTTCGTCGCAACAGCTCCTCAGAATGACAAAAAGGCTCCCCCTTGTCATGCTGAGTCTGTCGAAGCATCTCGCTTTTTCGCTTTTTCGGCTTATGCGAAAATCTCATTGACAATAAGATTTTAAAATAGCTTTTCACTGCACCAGTTCCTTGTAATACTCGTTAACAAGGCGTTCGTAATTTTTTGGCGTTTGTTTCTTCATGGCATCTAAAATATCTTCACGGAAAGCGCTGGGAACTTTGTACTGGTCTTCAGATGGAAGCAGCACTTTTTCTTTTTGTATGCGAACGGAGCCTCCGCGCCTGGAGCCCCTCCTGTTCCCCATTCCCAGCCTGAGTGGGGTTTCCTGCTTGCCTTGATTGGACATTTGGGTGCCGGAGTTTTTGATTTCGTTTAAAAGCTCCCAGGTTTCCTGAAGGAATTTCAAAGCCCTGTTCTCTGAATCCATGCTCCTTTGAACCTGCTGGGCCTTCAAGCGCTCCTGGGCCTTTTTAAGATTCCTTTGTGCATCGCCCATGTTCCGGGAAAGGGCAGGTGGAAGCAGGGGGTTCTCCTGATTCATCTTATTGAACAAATCTTTCATCTCCTTAGCTTGCTGACTCATTTCCTGTTCCTGCCTGGACAATTGGTTTAGTTTGTTTTTATCCTTGTCAGTGAGAAGTGACTGACTGCTTTTTTCAATGGAGCGTTTGAGAGAACCCAGTTTTTTTGAAATTTCTGCATTCAGCCGGGTGACCTCTTTCAGGTCCTGATTCAGCCGGTCGCCAATATCTTCCCTTTGGTTGCGGTTGGTCTGCATACTTCCCTGCCAGCGGGATATTTCAGGATAAGTATTTTTGAAGAGTGCATTGAACTCGTTTAAATCGTTCAGTTCGGTCAACTCCTTCAAAGTTTCATATTTCTTCTTGATCTGGGGAAGGTTTTCCTTGAACTCCTGAAAGCCTCGGGTTCGGAGGTTGTCCAGTTCAATGACAGATTTGGATAACTGTCTGCGGGTTTCGTTCAACGCTTTGAAGTTATCTCCTAA
The DNA here is from genome assembly GCA_965249625.1 of Nitrospinales bacterium. Taxonomy (GTDB): domain Bacteria; phylum Nitrospinota; class Nitrospinia; order Nitrospinales; family VA-1; genus LS-NOB. The sequence goes on from OZ252246.1 coordinate 734,576, forward strand.
ATCCTCATTCAGGCTAGAGTCGATGGTTTTTTGGTTCAGGGATTTTAATTTTTGCCTGATTTTTGTTTCCTCCTGCATCAACTCACGCATTTTTATCATGGCCTTGTGTTCATCCAGATACGTTGAATCTTCTTCCAGAAGGTTCTGGATGGCGGTCACATCTTTTTTCAGTTCATCGAAGAAACTCTTGATTAAAAAATCAAATTGTCTGGCTTGGTTTGCACGCAATTTCTGGTTGATTTTCGAGGTGTTTTCGATGACCTCTCTTTGTTTTTTCTCCAGAGATTCGAGTTTCATCATAGATTCATTGATTTGCTCCATAATCTGGTTGTCCACCAGGGAGTCCATGGATGACCTCGCTTGATCCAACTGGTTTGCCAGCATCCTCAGATCTTCGGCGACTTTTTTCAGCAATTCCATAGCTTCGTCCATCTTGCCTTGGCTGGCAAGGTCCTTGATTTTCTCCAGCGAAGCCATAGTCTCTTCCAGGTTCATACTTTTATAAGCCTTGGAGTTGAGAAACTCATCGGGCGCAGACTGATTTTGTCGGGACAGTTTATCCATTATTTTCTGCAGGGTTTGTTGAATTTCATTGAACCGTGACCTGAGTTGATTAGAAGTCAAAGGAGACTTTTTATCGCGGATGTTCTCGAACTCTTCCTGCAAAGCTTCGGTTAATTTTGCCAACTGGTTTTCTAGATCCATGACTTGATCCATTTTCTGACGGTTGGTCATCTTGATCAGGTAAAGGATGTCTTGTTCCAGGTGAGTGACCATTCTGCCATTGAGGTTTTCAACAGAAGCCATATTGAGACTTGCCGGCGTGGGTTTCAAAATCGTGCTCTGTATTTTATTGATGGTGTCAATCTGTTCTTCGCGGATGCTTGTAAGCCCGTTAATGATGCTATCTAAAAGAGTGAGATAAGGCCGGGGAAAATAATCAAAGTCCTTGGCCTGGTCTTTAATCCGCTGGGCAAGGCCAATAATGTCAATCAACGCATCGGCATGGGAGGCGAGAAGTTTTTTCCCATACAGTGGATCGGTGATGGTGGTTTTAAGAACCTCCCCTTCAACGAGACCATTTGCCAGGAGGGCAATCATTTTTTCCGATAACTCTTCCTGCAGGCGCACCAGGTTTTCCTGCTCTTTTCTGTTGTCAAAAATGATGAAACGATAAATTTCCGACTGCCCGGTATTAGGCCCTGTGACGTTATCGTTATCCTTGACTTCTAAAAAATACTGAACCTCATCTCCCGGTTGAAGGGCTTCCAGGGCAAGGCTCCATGTGAAATTCCCCGTTGAATCCTTTTCCGGCTGTCTGAAGCGTTTGATGCGTTTTGTCAGGGTGGTCCCGTTGATCCGGGCGATCAGGTCGATCTGTCGGATGCCAAAATCATCGTGGGCTTCATAAAGCATTTGCACCTTATCGGTTTCATAATAAACCGGCTTGGGATTGGCCGGAAACAAAATCACCTGAGGCGATTTATCCTGTTCAAGCTCGATGGAATATTTTTCTTCCAGAAGAAGCTTTTTCTCGCCAGGGGGTTTTACTTTGAACTGGTAATGGCCTTTTTCCCGAATCATGAAAGAACCTTTCAGGTTTTTTAAGCCGTTCACATCCATTAAAAAGTGGTCACGGTTATTCATCACCAGTTCGGCATCGTCGACAGGCAGATTGCTGTTGCCGTTGATTTTCACTTCGGTTCCAGGCAAAGCTTTGACGGAGCCCTGCATAAGAATTTGTTTTTTCAATTGCGTGTATGCGGGAAACTCCAGCGTTAAAGTAAGATTGTCAATTTGATAATCAGTCCGACTGCGAGCAGGTCTGGAAATCTCTTGATTTTGATTTTGCAGGATCTGGGTTTGGGCTAGTTCCTGCAAGTTTGAAGGGAAGAAAGCCTGTTTCCAGAAATTGGGCAGTAGCGCGTTAGTTGCGACTAACACAAAAAGCGTGATCAGAAACACGTTGCGCGCGGGAACGGCCTTTTGGCCGCTAACCACCGAATCCGGGTCGAGATTCTGGATTTCGGATTGAGTGCGCTGGAGCTGTTCGCGAATAAATGACAGGGGAAAGAGACTTCCTTGATGATCCGCTAAGTGACGCTCCAGTTGTGAGGCATTGATCAGGGAATTGTTCAGTTCCGGGTATTTCGTTTCGGCCAGAAGCGCGGCCTGGTCCCGGTTTATTCTGGTAAACTCGTAGGTGATAGTGAGACCCCAACCCAGTAAAACTATGACCAGCCCGGACAACCCGTAACTCAATAACGAGGAATGAAAATAAGAATACAGGCCGGCTGCCAGAATACACCCAGCTAAAACGGTTAAAACAAAATAGGCGATCTGAATGGCAAGAATCCGGTTCCATTTCGCCTGAACCCGGTCGAGAAAGTGGTGGATTTTTGAATAGGATTTCATAAGTCACTGGGAATAATTCAACACCCTTCTATTTTATTACACCCGTGCTGTGAATCCCAGTGAATAAACCGGTTTGAGGCTTTTACAAAATCCAGTTAATTCTGTAGGCAGTGCTCTTTAAAAATAAAATTGGAATATTTCCCTTGAATTTATATCTTTTAAATAGACAAGAGTCGTTGCACTTAGTAGAGAATAGGCTTATATTTGGGTATAAATGACCGATGAGATTATTATGAAAACTTTTTCACATAACAAAAAGTGCTTGCTGATTGCTATTTTACGGCTGTTGGCTTTTTGTTCACGTCTTCGATCTTCATGGCGATGCCCCTTTATATGGACTCGAATGAGTGTGTGGGCATAACCGTGTGTGAAAAATGCTGTCTCATTAGCGTGTCCGAGCCTTCAGGCTTGCAGCACGAGTATTCCTTCTCCGCGTTCCCGCATGATGCCTTGGTAGACAGGCCTGTTTGTTTTAGTTGCTCCATCCCATTATCAGCCCAATTTGGCTGATTTTTAAACCGATGTCGGTTTTGTGGGTTGGAGAAAAATCAACTCCACATATTGGAAGAGGCAGTTATGAAATCTATTCGGTTTTTTATATTTCATTTTTTATATTTCATAGGAATGCTGGTGATATTCCCAGGTTCAGGTAGTGCTCAGGAAACGCCATTCAAATCGGTTCTCCATGGTTTTATAGAGACAGCTTTGAAAAACAATCCTGCGATAAAAGAGTTTCAACATCGAATCAAAGCGGCTGAGGAAGTTCCTTCTCAAGTGAGTTCTCTAGACGACCCGATTCTGGAATTTCAGTTGAAGAATATGCCGGTTGACACGTTTGATTTGTCTCAGGAGCCCGCAACCCAAAAACAGTTTACCCTGTCCCAAAAATTGCCCTATCCCGGAAAACTTGGGCTGAAGGCGGAAATCGCGGGGAAAAATATAACAATCACCCGGCAGGATTTAGAAGAAGCCCGGCTGACCATCACCCGCGATGTGAAGCGGGCTTTTTATGAGTTGTGTTTTGTTTTGGCGGTAACGAATATCACACAGGAGAATAAAACGCTTCTGGAGCAGTTTGTCACTATTGCCGGGTCAAAATATTCGGTGGGTAAAGGGTTGCAACAGGATGTACTCAAAGCTCAGGTCGAGTTGACCCAGGTCATGGCGCGACTGATTGAGTTGCAAAAACTTGAGGGATTTGAAAAGGCAAAGCTGAACTCTTTGATGAACCTTTTGCCGCAGGAGGCTTTGACGATTCCACATGGTATTGCCAAGACGGATTTTAATTTTACTGTGCAGAAACTCCAGGCCATCGCGGAAAAGCACCGCCCCTTGTTGTCTAAAATCCGTTCTATCAAACAGCGTTATGGGATATCGAAAAAACTGGCTGAGAAGGAATATTACCCTAACTTCAATGTTGGATTTAAATATAAACAAAGAGAGGGGACAAGCCACATAGATCGTCCGGATTTAGTTTCGGCTTTTGTCGGGATCAATATTCCCATCTGGTACAAAACCAAGCAATCCCGCCGTGTTTCCGAAACGGCGTACAAGGTGGAAATGGCCAGCGAGACCTATAACAAGGCCAAAAACCAAATCTTTCTGAAGATCAAGGGACTGGTTGACAAGGAACGGCAGGGGGACAAAACCCTACAGTTGATTGAGCAGGGGATTCTTCCTCAGGCTCGGCAGTCTCTTGAATCGGCACTCGCCGGTTACACGGTGGATAAAGTGGACTTCCTGACCCTTTTGAGCAACCAGGTGACGCTGTTCAAGTGGCAGATCAAGTATCACCGTGAGTTGACAGATTATGAAAAAAACCTGGCGGAAGTTGAACACAGCGCCGGGAAGAATTTGTTTTAACGCGTTCGTGCAAACCGATTGTTGAAATAGGAATCGAGTGATGAACGAAACCAATAATAAAAATGAAGACCAGGATATTTTATTCCCGTTAGAGTCTATTGAGCAAAAAGTCATGCTGAGAAAGAAAACCGGGTTGAGTGTCCTGCGGGTCTTTTTGCTTTGCGCCTTGTTGGCAGGAGTCTTTCTCCTGGGCTTCGGAACCCGGCCGGAAGTGATGTCCCAATGGGTCGATGACGGCAGAAAATGGATGCAGGTTGGGATTAAAAAGGTGAAGCCTATCGCCAATAAGATGTATGGGAAAACCGTGGAAATGGTGGACCGGATCCATTCCTCGACTGCTGAACCGGCAGGTAGTGCGGCGGTGAAAAAGAAACCAGGGAGAAAAATCAAACACTGGCGCGCTCCTATGACCCCGGGTTTTACCTCCGACCGTCCCGGTAAAAGCCCGATGGGAATGGATTTGGTTCCCGTCTATGAGGATGAAGTGGGAAGGGAGGTTTCCATTAACCCCACTATGGTACAAAACATTGGGGCTAAAACAGAAGTTGTGAAAAAAAGGTCTCTGAGCCGGGAAATAAGAACCATTGGCCGACTGACTTATGATGAACGATTGATCCATCATATTCATACCAAATACGGAGGATGGATCGACAAATTGTATGTCGATTTTACTGGCCAGGAAGTAAAAAAAAATGATGTTCTTTTGGAGATTTATAGTCCCGAACTGGTCACTACGCAGGAAGAATTGATCTTGGCCCTGAAATATCAGGAGTCCCTCAAAGACAGTTCTTTTCCTGAGATCAGTCGAAGTGCCAAGGGACTGGTGGATTCCACTCTAAAACGTTTGCAATTGTTTGATGTGCCTGAGCATCAGATTAGGGCTTTGATTAAAAATCGAAAAGTCAGTAAAACCATGCATATTCATTCTCCGGTCAAGGGAATTGTCATGAAGAAAAATGCCCTCCATGGAATGCATGTCCAGCCCGGAATGAATTTATACATGATTGCCGATCTCTCGAACATTTGGGTCATTGTGGATATCTATGAATATGAAGTTCACTGGGTCAAGCTGGGTCAGGAAGCGGAGATGAACCTTTCTTATTTTCCGGGAAAAAAATTCAAAGGGAAAGTGACCTTTATTGACCCAATACTCGATTCCAAGTCCCGCACTTTAAAAGTACGTATGGAGTTCTCTAACCCCGATGGGGAACTTAAACCGGAAATGTATGCCAACGTCACCCTTAAATCTGAAGTGGCTCGGGAAGAATTGACTATCCCTGAGGAAGCCGTGATTTATGCGGGGGATAAAACCACGGTCATTGTTCAAAACTCTTCCAGCACTTTCGATTCGCGAGAACTGAACCTGGGAGTAAAAACCCAGGGCTATGTCCAGGTCTTGAAGGGCCTGAAAGAAGGGGAAAAGGTGGTGACCTCCTCGGTTTTCCTGATCGATTCTGAAAGCCGACTTAAAGAGGCATTAAATAAAATGCAAAAGAAGAAGGTGGATATGAAAATGCCCGACAAAAAAAGTGTAGACAAGGAACTCTATTTAAAAGAGGAGCCGAAGGGCTAAAGGGCGGCCTTTTAGCAGGTGAACGTTATGATAAAACACATTATCGGATTTTCTTTAAAGAACCGTTTCCTAGTTCTTTTTGCTACCGTTTTTGTGATTGCTTGGGGCAGTTATTCCCTGAGTCGTACTCCTTTGGATGCCATCCCGGATTTGAGTGATGTGCAGGTTATCATTTTCACCGAGTTCCCCGGCCAGGCGCCTCAAATTATAGAAGATCAAATCACTTACCCTTTGACGACCGCAATGCTTTCTGTTCCCTACGCGAAGGTGGTGCGGGGCTACTCCTTTTTCGGATTATCGTTCGTTTATATCATTTTTGAAGATGGAACAGATATGTATTGGGCCAGAAGCCGGGTTCTGGAACAGCTGAACTTTGTATCCGGACGTTTGCCTCCGAAAATCAGTCCAACATTGGGACCGGATGCCACGGGGGTCGGCTGGGTTTTTGAATACGCGCTGGTGGATAAAACCGGAACTTACGATTTATCCGAATTGCGCTCTATTCAGGACTGGTACCTCAGATATGAATTGCAAACCGTTCCAGGAGTTTCAGAAGTTGCCAGCATCGGCGGTTATGTCAAACAATATCAGGTTGAGGTCGATCCTAATAAGCTGGCGGCCTATAACCTGCCTTTGCACAAAGTTGTAATGGCGATCAAGCGCAGCAACAATGATGTGGGCGGACGTTTGCTGGAAATGGCTGAGACGGAATTCATGGTCCGGGGCCTGGGCTATATCAAGAACTTGGAGGATCTCAAGAACATACCGTTGAGGGTGGATCAAAAAGGCACGCCTGTTTTGATAAGGGATGTTGCCCGTGTCCGGTTGGGGCCCGAACTGAGACGGGGAATCGTTGATTTAAACGGCGAAGGTGAAGTGGTGGGTGGTGTTGTCATTCAGCGGTTTGAGGAAAACGCTTTGGAAGTTATCCAGAACGTCAAAAAGAAATTGGAGTCCTTAAAGGCTGGGCTACCCGCAGGTGTCGAGGTTGTCCCAGTGTACGACCGCTCGGGGCTGATTGAACGTGCGGTTGACAACTTGAAAGAAAAGCTGATTGAAGAGGTGTTGGCTGTTTCTGCCATATGCGTTTTGTTCCTGTTGCACCTGCGGTCGGCACTGGTCGCTATTGTGGTCATTCCTTTGAGTGTTTTGATGGCTTTCATCATCATGAACCTTCAGGGATTGAACGCAAACATAATGTCCCTGGGGGGAATCGCTATTGCCATCGGCGCGTTGATCGATGGCGCGATTGTTATGATCGAGAATGCCCACAAACATTTGACCCGAGACCGAGGCAAGAAGGATCACTGGCAGATCATTTACGAAGCGGCAACGGAAGTGGGGCCAGCCCTGTTTTTTAGTTTGCTCATCATGACAACGGCGTTTCTACCGGTGTTTGCGCTTCAGGCTCAGGAGGGCCGTCTTTTCGCTCCCTTGGCCTTCACTTGGACCTATTCTCTGATGGCGGCGGCTTTGCTGTCCATCACGCTTGTTCCAGTGCTGATGGGTTATTTTATCCGGGGAAGAATACTGCCAGAGCGATTCAATCCATTCAATCTCCTGTTTGCCTGGCTATTTAAGCCGATCATATGGCTCGCTCTAAGGATGAAACTGCCGATCATCGTAGCTGCTCTTGTGTTGACTGCAGCAACATGGATTCCCTTGGAGCGCCTGGGCTCTGAATTCATGCCTCCTTTAAATGAAGGAGACGTGCTGTACATGCCAAGCACCCTGCCAGGGATTTCCATCACCAAGGCGAAAGAATTTCTGCAACAAACGGACAAAATCATCAAGACCTTTCCAGAAGTGCATCATGTTTTCGGGAAAATAGGACGCGCGGAGACGGCCACTGATACCGCCCCTCTCAGCATGGTGGAAACGAACATCACCATGAAGCCGGAATCGGAATGGCGGGAAGGCATGACCCCGAAAAAGTTGGTTGAAGAGATGAATGCGGCTTTAAAGATTCCTGGCGTTACCAATGTCTGGACCATGCCGATCAAGAACCGCATCGACATGTTGTCCACGGGAATCAAGACCCCTGTAGGCATTAAAATCTCCGGAAATGATTTGAATGTGTTGGAAAAATTAGGAAAAGAAGTGGAGACCCTTATAAAGAATGTTCCGGGAACTATGAGCGTGTTTTCAGAGCGGGTTGTGGGAGGAAATTATTTTGATTTCGAAATTAACAGGGAAGAGGCCTCTCGTTATGGGCTTACGGTTGGCGATATCCAGGATGTTATCCAGACCGCCATCGGCGGCATGAACGTATCGACCGTTGTCCAGGGGCTGGAGCGTTATCCGATAAACGTGCGTTATCCCAGCGGGCTCAGGGATGATTGGGATGAATTGCAGAGGGTGCTGATTCCCACACCGGGCGGGGAGCATATTCCCATGGCCCAGGTTGCCAAAATCTCCATCAAAAAAGGTCCTCCGGTTATCAAAACCGAAAATGCCCGGCTCAATGCCTGGGTCTATATCGATTTGAAGGATATAGATATCGGGACCTATGTTGAAAACGCGAGGCGCGTCCTGGATGAAAAGCTCACACTGCCTCCGGGCTACTCCTTGATTTGGAGCGGCCAGTATGAATACATGGAGCGGGCCAAGGAGCGCTTGAAAATAGTTGTGCCTCTGACGCTGGTGATCATTTTTGTGTTGCTGTATCTGAATTTTCAGCGCCTTGCAGAAACAACCATTGTGATGTTCTCATTGCCACTCGCCCTGATAGGAGGGGTTTGGGTTCTCTATTACCTTCAATATGAACTGAGTGTTGCGGTTGCCGTGGGGTTTATTGCGCTTGCGGGAGTGGCGGCGGAAATTGGAGTTTTGATTTTGGTTTACTGCAACCAGGTATTTGAAAATCGGTTGGCAAATGGAGAAATCCAAAATAACGGAGATGTCTTGAAAGCGGTTTTCGATGGAACTTCTTCCAGAATTCGACCGATCATGATGACCGTGATTTCCACGATCGGGGGTTTGATCCCCATCATGATAGGAACCGGAACCGGGTCGGAGGTCATGAAACGGATTGCTGCTCCGATGGTGGGGGGAATGGTTTCTGCAACATTGTTGAGCCTGATCGTTCTTCCGGCACTCTATGCCATGGTCCTTCAGTTCCGTTTTTCCAGAAGGCGGCCAGTCATAGAAAGCGCAGACAATTATTCAGAAAAGCAGGCGTTAATTTCCGCCCGTTAAACCGGAGTTATGTCAACGTTCTCACTAATCAGGCATCTTTGCCTTTGTTGCGGAACGCATCGAACAGTTCAAGTGGAATGGGGAGATAAGTATGCGTCCCCTCATTTGAAGAAAGATCCAGCAAAGTCTGAAAAAAGCGCAATTGCAGGGCAGGGGGGTGCGCGCCGATCAGGTCTGCGGCATCACAGGTTTTCTGCGCCGCTTCAAACTCACCCTGGGCGTTGATGACTTTAGCCCGCCTCTCGCGCTCGGCTTCTGCCTGTTTCGCCAGGGCGCGTTGCATCTCTTGCGGCAGGTCAACATTTTTGACTTCTACATTTGCAACCTTAACTCCCCATGGCTCGGTTTGCTCATCAATGACTCGTTGCAGATGGGCGTTGATCTCTTCCCGATTGGATAACAGATCATCCAGCGAGCTCTGGCCCAAAATACTTCGCAAAGTCGTTTGAGAGAGTTGGGAAGTTGCGTAAAGAAAATCTTCTACTTCAATAATGGCTTTTTGGGGATCGACAACACGGAAATAAATCACCGCGTTGACCTTTACCGTCACATTGTCCTTGGTGATGATGTCCTGAGGCGGAACATCCATGACCACGGTGCGCAAGCTGACCTTGACCATTTTCTGGACTCCAGGCACGACAATGATGATTCCCGGACCTTTGACTTTCCAGAATCTTCCGAACAGAAAAATCACTCCTCTTTCGTATTCACGCAAAACCTTGAACATGATGAAAACCAGCAGGGCGAGCAATACTAACGGGGTCAATAGAAAATCCATAGCGGTTCTCCTGATGTTATTCGACGGTTATCTTAATGATACCAATATTTGCAGGCTAAGTCCGAGTTTATATTGGGTTCGTGCAATGCTAAAATGGTTTCCATGTCCTGTTATCTAAAGCTTTCGATAATCCTTCTTGCTGTTTTAGCTGGGGTAATGCCGATTAGATATGCCCATGCGCAGCCGCTGGAGGTCTCCATCCAGAATCAGGTCGATGATGCCGGAAACGTAAAACTGGCGTTGACTCTGAAGAATTTGGGTTCCCAGCCGGTTTATCATGTCCACCCGATGTTCCATTTTCACCATTCGATGTCAATGATGTCGAAGATCATGCGTCTGGACCCGGGCCAAAGCATCACACTTGAAAATGACAAACACCCTCCTGTCATGCGGGTGGGCCGGTATCCCTTGACTGCTATGGTGGAATATTGGACGCATCCGAATAGTGGGACCCGACAATCGGTTCTGGCCACAGATTCTTTTTTTTTCAAGGAACCTGTGGTGTCCAAAGTGGAGGGAAGTATGGAATCGGCGACCGATTCGGACTCCTCCATCTTGAAGGTGTTTCTTCAGAATCGTTCTCAATCGTTTAAGAATATAAGAATGACGCTTTTACTGCCTCCCGGCATAGAAACCGAGGATTTTTCGGGCACGATGGGTTTTACCCTGTACGGAGGTGAAGAAAAGAATTTTGAAGTCCGTGTTTTTCGGCGGGAAGATCAAGGACAGGATCGTTTTCCCGTCCGCTTGATGATAGAATATGGAGAAATGTTGAAGCATTATTCCGGCGAGATTAACGGCACAGTGCGTTTCTCTCCCACTTGGTATTCTGCGAAATACATGCAACATTTTACAGCTTTAGCGTTTATGGTCCTGGTTTTGCTGGGCTATTATTACAGAATTTATAATCAAAAATAGAAAGGATGTTTTTATGACCCAGGCAACAGCTCGGCATATATTGGTCAAATCTGAGGAAGTCTGTAAGGATTTGAAAAAGAAAATTGAGGAAGGGGCAGACTTTGGCGAAATGGCCAAGGAGCATTCCGAATGTCCTTCTGGGAAAGAGGGTGGCAGCCTCGGTTCCTTCGGTCCCGGCCAGATGGTTCCGGAATTTGACACGGTTGTGTTCAATGAAGAAGTGGGAGCCGTGCATGGTCCCGTTCAAACTTCGTTCGGGTACCACCTGATCGAAATCACCAGCCGCAGTTAGGAGGACGATATGGCAGTTGCTACTTTTGGTGCCGGATGTTTTTGGGGAGTGGAACTTGCTTTTCAAAAAACCAAAGGCGTTACAGCTACTTCGGTTGGCTATACCGGTGGGACAACTTTGAAGCCCACCTATGAAGATGTTTGCACCGGGCAGACCATGCACGCCGAAGTGGTGCGGTTGGAGTATGACCCTGCCAAAGTTTCTTTTGATGCACTGCTCAATGTGTTTTGGGGGTGTCATGATCCGACGACTTTAAATAGGCAGGGGCCGGACAGAGGCACTCAATACCGTTCGGCAATTTTTTATCATTCACCGGAACAGGAAGCATCGGCCAAAGATTCCAAGGAGAAGGCCGATCAATCCGGGCGCTTCGGATCAGCCATCGTCACGGAAATCAGTCCGGCTCAGGAATATTATATTGCGGAAGATTATCACCAGAAATATCTTGAAAAAAGGGGTGTGGGTAGTTGCCATTAACATTTATTTTTTTATAGGTGAGGTTGTTAAAAAGGCTCGGTGTGAACCCGAACCTTTTTTATTTAGTACGGGGATATTTAAAAAGACTGTAAGCCAACGTGAACCAGCCGATCATGAAGCAGAGTCCGCCCAGTGGGGTAATCGGCCCAAAAAAACGCGGCCCATCGAAGGTAAGTGCATAAAGGCTGCCACTGAACAAAATAATGCCTGTACTGATCCAGCGCGCCGACCGTTTTAATTTTGTTCGAATCTCGTCATCAAGAACCAGCATCAGGATGCCGATAGCGATCAATGCCAGAGCATGGTAGCCGAGGTAGTCAGTTGCAGTGTGAAAGGTGGCGAGTTTTTTTTCAGTCAGTTGGGCTTTTAAAGAATGCGCGCCGAACGCGCCGAGCAAAACGCTCAATCCCGCAAGCCCGGCACCCAGCGAAACCCAACCCAAGCCACTGGGCGTCATTTTGTCAGTGACCAAAGTTGTATCGTTATTTTCCATTGCTTTTGTCCTCACCTTTAAGCTGAGATAACTCTTTGTCCGCCATGTCAAGCCATTGCCAGTAGCCAGCGGCGGATCGTTGCTTAGCCGACGATATTGTATCTTCGAGCCCGGTATTTCACGCCAAACTCTTTATTGACGATATCTTCACACTGGGTCTCATCGACATTTTTCTGGTGCGTGACGATGGTGGCCTGCACTTCGGGAATATGTTTTTTTGCTTCGGCGATGAATTCTTTAATCTTGTCGTAGATGCCGTTCCGGAACATGGGTAGAGGCTGGCAGATTTCGTCGTAGGCCTCAGAAGTATCGGTGTTGAGGCTCACAGAAACTTCATCGATCAGCCCTGACAGTTCAGGAAGAATATTGCGCTTGTTGATGACGTTGCCGTGACCATTGGTGTTGAGCCGTACACGCCCTCCGGCGTCTTTTATTTTTCGCGCCACCTCCTTGATAACATCCAGTCTCAATGTTGGCTCCCCAAACCCGCAGAAAACGATCTCGGCATAATTTTTAACATCGTCGATGGAATCCCAGACTTCTTTCGCGGTTGGTTCCCGATCCAGTGCCAGGTTATAACCTTGGACGACCGGCTTGGTCAGACGGGTGCAGAACACGCAATCCGCTGTGCACCGTTGCGTCAAGTTCAAGTAAAGCGAGTTGCGGATTTTATAAGACACCGTTCCGGTTTTGGCGTTGCCCCCAATTCCGAACAGTTCGAAGAAGTTGAGGGCTATGGTGCGTTGTACATCTTCAATTTTTAGTCCGCGAATTTCCGCAAGTTTTTCGGCGGTGAAGTTCACGTAGGCTGGTTCGTTGCGTTTGCCTCGATGAGGAACGGGAGTCAGGTAAGGGCAATCGGTTTCGGCAAACAGCCGGTCTGCCGGAACGGTCTTTGCCACGTCCCGTAAGGCTTCGGCTTTTTTAAAAGTTACCGAACCGGAAAAGGAGATATAAAACCCCATCTTCAAGGCTTTGTCGGCCAGTTCTTGATCTCCGGAAAAGCAGTGGAAGATTCCCGAATGTGCGGTCGGGTCCTTCGGATAAAACTCCGAGAGGATAGCGATGATGTCTTCTTTGGCGTCCCGGCTATGTACGATGATGGGCTTGTTCATTTTTCGGGCAAGCTGGATCTGTTTGCGGAAATGGGTGCGCTGTTGATCCTGCGGAGAATAGTTTTTGAAGAAGTCGAGTCCGATCTCGCCCAAAGCGATGACTTTAGGGTGAAGCAATAGTTGTCGCAAGTGGGCGTAGGTGTCTGCATCGATGGATTTAACATCGTGCGGGTGGATGCCAGCAGTGGCGTAAATGAAATCATACTGCTCCGACAGTTCCATGGAGCGGTAACTGCTTTCGACATCGCAACCGATATTGAGCATATATTGAACACCGTTTTCGCGGGCGCGTTCGATCACCGCTTCGCGATCTTCGTCAAAATCGGCAACATCAATATGTGCGTGGGTATCAATGATCATCTTACCTGGATTCCCTGTCCTGGTTCCTGGTCGAATCCGGCCAGCAGGATTTTCCCGTCATTGTTTGTTGCCAGCACCATGCCCTGCGACTCGATGCCCATGAGTTTGGCGGGCTTCAAGTTGGCAACGATGATCACTGTCCGGCCAACGAGGTCTTCCGGTTCATAACTTTCGGCAATGCCGGCGAGTACCTGTCGGGTCTCGGTGCCGATATCGACTTTAAGCTGAATGAGTTTTTTGGATTTTTTAACTTTCTCTGCTTCGAGAATTTTACCAGTTTTCAGTTCCACTTTCATAAATTCGTCGATGGTGATCCGGCTGTCTTTATTATCTTCTTTGGGTTTGGAGAATTCGGCGAGAATTTTTTTTGCTTGCTTGTCTTCGATTCTTGGGAATAATTGCTTGGCCTTTTGTGTTTGACTTCCCGGTTTCAGTCCACCCCATTTGTTGATGGAGCTCATGCCTTGATCTTCAATCGAAGTCTCTGCACCCAGTTGTTTCATCAAGGACTCGGTGCTCGTTGGCATAAAGGGATTCAATAAAACTCCTAGTACGCGAAGCGATTCTGCCGAGTTATACATCACGGTTTTTAGCCGTTCTTTGCCCTCATCAGTTTTGGCTAAATTCCAGGGTCCGGTTTTATCGATGTATTGATTAGTGGTATCCACCAGCACCCAGATCTTTTGCAGGATTTTATTGTAAGCCAGTTCGCCATAAAGTTTGCGCACTTCAGCAATGACTTCTCCGGCTTTGGTGGTTAAGGGTTCGTCCTCCGGGCCGGCTGTAGCCGGAGTGGGGATGGCTCCACCACAATATTTTTTCATCATATTGACGGTTCGATTCAGTAAATTGCCGAGGTTGTTGGCCAGATCGCTGTTGAGCCTGCCTATGAGGGCTTTGTGCGAGAAGTCGCCATCCAGCCCGAAAGGAATTTCGCGAAGAAGAAAATAGCGAATGACATCGACCCCGAACTGCTCGATCAACTGATTGGGCTCCACAACATTCTGTAATGACTTGGACATTTTTTGTCCGTTCACTGTCCACCAGCCATGCGCGAAAATATTTTTCGGCGGCTCCAGTCCAATGGCTTTCAGCATGGTGGGCCAGTACACTGCATGGGTGGTGAGAATATCTTTGCCCACCATATTGTGATCGGCGGGCCAGAATCCGGATGCTTTGATATCGTCCAGCGAACCATGGATGGAGATATAGTTGATCAGTGCATCGAACCAGACATAGGTGACGTATTCCTCGTCGAAGGGCAGGGGGATACCCCAGGGCAGCCGGGACTTGGGCCTTGATATGCATAAATCTTCGAGCGGTTTATCGAGAAAACCGAGCACCTCATTTCTTCGGGAAGCAGGCAGAATGAAATACGGGTCGTTTCTAATTCGATCAATCAACCATTCCTGATATTTTCCCATGCGAAAAAAATAATTATGTTCTTTAATCTTTTCCACCTTGCGTTGGCATTCCGGGCAGTTGCCTTCTGTGAGGTCTTTCTCGGTCCAGAACCGTTCGCAGGGTGTGCAATACCAACCTTTATAGCTGTCCCGGTAAATTTCATCTTTGGAGTGGAGTTCCTGAAGAATGTTGCGGACTAATTTCTTGTGCCGCTCTTCGGTGGTGCGGATGAAATCGCTGTTGGAAATATTGAGCCGCACCCAGAGTTCCTTGAACCGCTGATGCAGCTTGTCGACATGCTCCTGTGGGCTTACACCCAGGTCATTGGCGGCCTGCTGGACTTTTTGTCCATGCTCATCGGTGCCGGTCAGGAAAAAGACTTCATAACCTTCCAGACGTTTGTAACGGGCCATTACATCTGCCGCGATGGTTGTGTAGGCATGGCCGATATGCGGAACATCGTTCACATAATAAATTGGGGTGGTGATATAAAACTTGTCTTGTGGCATGGAACGGTTTTTCAGCTTCAGGGTTTTTGAGGCTTCTGAGAATCTTGAGGTTTTGGTAGTTCACCGATAGGATAGGTCATTATACTTTTATCTTCCAGAAGAACCACGACACGCTGTTCCAGAATTTCATTTTTAAGCACTCGACCGGGGCCGTCCGGTGTTTGGATATGGCTGTTTACCCGGGGCAGGTTTTTGATGAGGGCTTTGTAGTTGTCATGCTCATATTGCAGGCAACACATGAGCCGTCCACATACGCCGGAAATTTTGCTGGGGTTGAGTGCCATCCCCTGATTTTTGGCCATTTTTATGGTCACGGGTGTGAAGCCAGGAAGCCAGGTGGAACAGCAAAGTGTTTCTCCACAGACCCCATAGCCTCCTATGACCTTGGCCTCGTCACGCACTCCCACCTGTTTCATCTCAATGCGGTGGCGCAGGTTGGAAGCCAGGTCGCGGATCAATTGGCGAAAGTCCACCCGACCTTCGGCGGTGAAGAAAAAAATTGTTTTGTTCATATGCGGTTGGTGCACCACCCGGCTCAGGTTCATCGGCAGTTTCAGTTCTATAATTTTGTCGCCGCACAGGGTTTTGGCTTTTCCCTCGACCTGATGCCGCCGATTTTCCGCCTGGAAATCGTTGTCATTGGCGATGCGCAATACCCGGCTCTCCTGACTGCTCCTTTTAAAATTAAGGACTTTGTTTGAGGCCACCACCCCCATTTTCAAACCCTGGTGAGTGTTGACCATCACCGTCATCCCGACCTTCAGCTTTAAGTCAGCCGGATTATATTGTCCCGATTTAACCTGCTCAAGGATTCGTACCCCGATCACAAACTTAGGTGGTTCCTTCGCAGAGGGATTTTGGGGTTTTTCTTCAACAGCGGTATTCATAAGTTTTATGCGGCCTCACAAAATTCGATGAGCATGTTTTCAAGAAACAACTGGGCATTGGCATTGCCAGACAAAGCGATCTGGGTATTGCGCACGGCGGTGAATCGATCAAGCCAGGCTTTGAGACTGCGGGTTTGGGCTATCGGCATCATTTTAGCGGATAAATCTCCGTTTTGGATATCAGATTGAGCGCAACCAGAACGATAAAGAGCCAAGTCGCGAATCAAACCCAATAATTCGTTCAACACGGGCTGTTCGGTATTTCTTGCCCAGGCTTTGGCAAAGCCGAACACGATATCCATGTGGTCGAAAGACACTTTTTCCAGAACTTCCAGCAATTGTTCTCTCAAATTTTCTATTTCGTCGATGTCTTCAGCCAGAGCCCGGTCCACGCTTCCCTGTGACCGGTGAACACGAAAATCAAGTTCTGATTCCGTCCACGGCTTTCCTTCCTCCTGAGGCTGGGATTTGATAATCGTCCGGATATCTGAGGAAGCGAGGCGGTGAAACTGGATTCCCTGACATCTCGAAAGCAGAGTCGGCAACATCCGGTTGGGATTGGAAGAGATTAGTAACAGCACGGTGGAAGAGGGCGGTTCTTCCAACGTCTTTAAAAAGGAGTTCATGGCTTGCGGGTTCATGAGTTCAGCAGAATCAATCACCACAACTTTTGTTTTCCCTTCATACGGTAGGTAGGCCAGTTTTTTTTGCAGTTCGCGAATCGCTTCAATTTTAATGACCGCTTCCCGAGAGGTTGGAGTGCTTTTGATCGGTTCGAGATAGAAAAAATCAGGATGGATGCCGCGCTCAATTTTCCGGCAGGATTCGCACTCATCGCAGGCATCCAATGGGTCTGCCCCTTTGCAGTTGAGAGCTTTGGCCAAGGCAATAGCCAACTTTTTTTTGCCGACGCTCTCTGGTCCATAAAACAGATAGGCGTGAGCGACACTGCTGTTTTGGAGTGCGTTGGTCAGTATTTTTTTAGGCTGTGACTGGCCCAGAATCGATTCGAATGACATGGCAAAAATATTGGATTCACCTATTCTTCCAATAACGGAAAGAAGTACAGGGAAGGGTTTCTTGTTTGAAAATCCGGTTTACGGCCCGGTGTGGAAAAGCGGAATTGCCACAACCCCTTTAAGGAGCTGAACTTGTCGCGAATCCACCTTTATCTTAATACAGCGGCTCTTGGGTGTAAATTAAAAAGGGTCTAAGGTTTTGCTACAGATATCCCCGATCCGACCGCATAACCGGGTGGGTAGGCTCTAGGACCCCTTTAATTTTTTCTCATTCATGGTCCCTGAAAATATTGAAATGATGGATAGATTGGGGTTACAATCCCCGACGGTTTTGTTACAATTGTTTGGAATGCCCCATTGAACTGATAGGATAGATCCATGGCCACCAAAGAAAAAGCCAAGCGAAACGTACAGAGAAAACGAAAGCCTAAATTAATGGCCGTTATCAACGAGGCCTGTACCGGTTGCGCTGGGTCACCCATCTGCATCACCGAGTGTCCGGTCGACAATTGTATGTTTGAGGTGGAAAATGAACACGCTCCGGCTTTTAACCTTGTCTATGTAGATCCTTTGCTGTGCATTGGTTGTAAAAAGTGCATCAGCAAAGGGCCAATGGATACTTTCTTAGAAGGTTGCCCATGGGATGCTATTGAGATGATTCCAATTGAGGCATATGAAACCGAATATGGGACCCTTCCTCATTAGTTGTTAAAAAAACCCATTTTAAAATTCAGTTGTGAACAGGAGCCGGGCCTTCAAGGCGCACTGGTGATGAAAAGAATGCGTCCTGGTGGTCCTGGTTTGATACCTGATTTGCTAGCATTCAGGGTGGATTTTCAAGTGTTTAGGTGGGTTTGGCCGTAAAAATATTTTTTTGGACAACCTTAGAACGTTGGGGTATGATGGGCCCGATTTCCTGCTACACGATTCCTCCCAAGCGTTAAATTCATGAGTAAAAACAACGGCCTCCGTCAAGGTATGCAGATAGCGTTCAGATTGGGAACTGAACTGACGGTAGCCACGTTAGTAGGTGCTTTGCTGGGTCATGGCTTGGATCGATTTTTCGGCATGCGGCCTTGGGGTTTGGCAGTCGGGGTTATAGTGGGAGGGGCCGCAGGGTGTTTGAACGTTTATCGGGCGGCGATGTTGTTGGATATGGAAGACGATGACGATAACAATAATAACTCCTGATTTGGATTAGACTGAACTATGGAAAGTCCGTTACATCATTTTAAAGTTCACAATATTATTCCTATCCATTTGGGGGGGCTGGATCTTTCCATCAACAACGCGGTGGTGGCGATGTGGGTGGGGTTAGCCATTGTTGCCGGAAGCTTCATGCTGGTGGTGAGCCGGGGAGTTTCTCCCATACCGGGAAAACTGCAGAGCATTCTGGAAATTGTCTTGGAATTCATACGCAACATGGTCTTTGAGTTCATCGGCGAAGAAGAGGGCAAAAAATATGTTCCGTTTATTGCCACCCTGTTTCTATTTATTCTGGCCTGCAACCTGATCGGGCTGGTGCCGGGCTCTTACACAATCACCAGCCAGATAGTGGTGACCGGGGCGTTTGCCTGCGGCATTTTTATCATGACTCTGGTGATCGGATTTAGCAAACACGGCTTGGGTTTTTTTGGCATTCTTGTGCCGCCGGGGGTTCCCAAGATCATGATTCCTTTAATGGTTCCCATTGAAATTGTCAGTATGCTGGCGCGTCCTATTTCGCTCGCGGTTCGGTTGTTCGCCAATATGACGGCAGGGCATACTATTCTGGCGGTGTTATTCGGGCTTGCTATGACGTCGCCACTGTGGGTGGGCTGGATGCCTTTTGGATTCACGATTGTTATTAACGGATTGGAAATCGCCATTGCGTTTATTCAAGCTTATATTTTCACAACGCTCAGTTGTGTTTATATTG
The DNA here is from genome assembly GCA_965249625.1 of Nitrospinales bacterium. GTDB lineage: Bacteria > Nitrospinota > Nitrospinia > Nitrospinales > VA-1 > LS-NOB. The sequence goes on from OZ252246.1 coordinate 753,795, forward strand.
GCGATGTGGTCAAGTTGCATTAATATTTTTTTATCACAAACTTTTCGTAGGAGGGAAGAATGGGTTCAGAAGCTGCTGCGTTAATTGGAATGGGATTATGTGCCGCCGGTTTTTTTGGGGCCGCCTTGGGGATCGCTTATATTTTCGCGAAAACCATCGAGACGGTTGGGCGTCAGCCTAATTGTGAGGCGCGGGTTGCCAAATATTGCTGGATCGGTTTTGCGCTGGTAGAAGCGATCGCGCTGTATGCGCTGGTTATTGCCTTTATCATCATGCCGTAAAAAGGGTGGTGGCTGGGTGCCACTTCCCTGTTGGATGAACTTTTTTTAAGGATTGGATATGCCTCAATTTGAACAGGTTTCTGTTTTTGGTTCGCTGATTTTTTGGTCGCTAATTTCCTTCGGGCTTTTGTTTTTTATCCTCAAGAAATTCGCCTTTCCGCCTATTCTCGAAGCCCTGGAAATGCGCGAGAAAAAAATACGCGATGATATTGAAGACTCCGAGAAGCTGAAAAACGAAGCGCAACAAATCAAAAAGGAGCTGGAAGAAACGTTGAATGTTGCGCATGACAAGGCTGAGACGATTGTGCAGTTGGCCCATGATGAGGCCAGGAAGAATCAGGAAAAAAGCCTTCAGGAAACCGAGGCAAAAGTCCGGCAGGTTCAAAAAGATGCAGAGCAGGAAATTCTAAGCTTGCGCAACAAGCTTCTTCAGGAAATCCGCAGTTACACAGCGGCTTTGACGATTGCCTCGACAGAGAAGTTTTTGAAAAAGGTTCTGGGCGAGGAAGATAAGAAAAAGCTTGTGGAAGAGTCTATTGAACAAGTGATTGAGGAACTGGAAAAGCGCCAGAGAAATTGACGCGCTAATTAAGGCTGAACGATGCTTGAAAATCAGGTTGGAAAAAGATATGCCGAGGCCCTGTCCGGAAATATTTCGGACACGGCCATGTTGGAAAAGGCTCTGGAAAATTTGAGGTCCTTTGACGAGGTTATTAAAGCAGAGCAGGATCTGGCACGCTTTTTTGAACATCCTTCCATTTCCTCAGAAAAGAAAAAGAACGTGGTTCAGGAAATATGTAGTCGGCTTGCGGTGGAAGAACATGTGTCCAATTTGATGACTCTGCTCGATGAGCGGGGCAGGATCAAGTATTTGGGAAAAATTGTCGAATACTTTGATCAGGTGGTGGACCGTCGGTTGAACCGGATGCGGGTCCATGTCATTTCTGCCCACCCGTTGACCCCGCCCAACGTGGACCGGTTGAAAGCCGCATTGAACAAGATTTTAGGAAAAACCATTTTGATCGATACCGAGATGGATGAGTCGTTGATTGGCGGCATCATGTTGCGCATCGGGGACCATGTGGCGGATGGCACCATTCGCAACCGTTTGGAGATCTTGAAACGAACAATAGAAAATGAGGAGGTAGCCTAAGTGAATTTACGAGCCGATGAAATCAGTTCCTTGATTCAAAAGCAGATTGAAGGCTTTGAAGAGGGGATTGAGCTCAAGGAAACCGGACGGGTGATTTCCGTGGGTGACGGAATCGCGCGGATTTATGGTCTCGGAGAAGCGATGTCGGGTGAACTCCTGGAATTTCCCGGCGGTCTCGCTGGCATGGTCCTGAACCTTGAAGAAGATAATGTCGGGGCGGTTCTGCTCGGGCGTGACGATAGTATTAAAGAAGGCGATGAGGTCAAGCGGACCGGTCGCATCATGGAAGTTCCAATTGGCCCTGAATTGGTCGGCAGGGTTGTAGATGGCATAGGTCATCCCATTGACGGTAAGGGGCCGATCAAAACAGAAAAATTTGGCCCGATTGAAAGAGCTGCGCCCGGCGTTATCGACCGGAAATCGGTTCATGAACCCATGCAGACGGGAATTAAAGCCATTGATGGGATGATTCCTATTGGACGAGGACAGAGAGAATTGATCATTGGTGATCGGCAAACCGGCAAAACTGCCGTTGCCATTGACGCGATCATCAATCAAAAAGGGCAGAACATGTTTTGCATTTACGTAGCGATAGGCCAAAAACGGTCCACCGTTGCCCGAGTGGTTAAAACGCTCGAACAGCATGGCGCGATGGAATACACTATCGTTGTTTCGGCTTCGGCCAGTGACCCGGCACCGATGCAGTTTATCGCGCCTTATGCCGGATGCGCCATGGGTGAATATTTTCGTGATAATGGACAACATTGCCTGATTGTTTATGATGATCTGAGTAAACAAGCGGCGGCCTACAGACAGTTGTCTCTTTTGTTAAGACGACCTCCGGGGCGCGAAGCTTATCCGGGTGACGTTTTCTTTCTGCATTCCCGGTTGCTGGAGCGATCCGCAAAAGTCAGTGACGAGTTGGGAGCAGGTTCCATGACGGCTCTACCGATCATTGAAACCCAGGCCGGTGACGTATCCGCCTATATTCCAACCAATGTGATTTCTATTACGGATGGACAGATCTTTCTGGAAACCGATTTGTTTTATTCAGGTGTACGGCCTGCGATCAACGTCGGACTCTCAGTGTCCCGTGTTGGTGGTGCGGCTCAAATTAAGGGCATGAAGCAGGTGGCCGGTAAGTTGCGTTTGGATCTTGCGCAGTATCGTGAAATGGCGGCCTTTGCGCAGTTTGGTAGTGACCTGGATGCGGCCACGCAAGCACAGCTCCATCGCGGTGAACGTTTGGTGGAACTGCTCAAGCAGGGTCAATACAAACCTTTGAACGTGGTTGAACAGATCATTTCCGTCTTTTCTGGCGTACGAGGTCTGGTGGACGATATCCCTGTTGCCGATATACAAAAATTTGAAAGTGGCTTGCTCAATTTTATGGAGGACAAACATAAGGCTTTGATAGATAAGATTGCAGAAGCCAGAAAACTTGATGATGAGACAGAGGACCAGGTGCAGGCGGCTATTGAAGAATTCAAGAGTCTTTTCAAAAGTTAAAATATGCCAAATTTGAAAGAAATTAAAAGACGCATTCAGAGCGTAAAAAATACACAGCAAATCACCAAAGCCATGAAGTTGGTTGCGGCATCGAAATTACGCAAGGCTCAGCTAGCCATTCTTGAAGCCCGGCCTTACGCGATTAAGATGATGGATGTTCTCAATCATTTGGCGGCGCGATGTAATAATGATTTGCATCCCTTGCTGGATGTGCGGGAAGGGGACCGGACTTTGCTCCTCATTATCACTTCGGACAAAGGTTTGTGTGGCGGTTTCAACGGTAGCATCATCCGCAAAACGGCCCAGTATCTTAAGGATAATGCGCAGAATGAAAACTCTCTGATCGTTGCCGGTAAAAAGGGGAATGATATTTTTCAGAATCGCCCGGTCGAGATCAGGCAGGATATCATTGGATGGACGAAAGGCTTTGACTACCTGAAAGCCCGGGAAATTGGTGAAAATCTTGCCACTTTGTTTGCCGAAAAAAAAGTCGATAGGGTTTTCATGATTTACAACGAATTTAAGTCGGTGATGCAGCAGGAGATCGTGGTTGAACAATTGCTCCCTGTTGTTCCCGAAAAGGTGGAGAAAAAAGACGATACGTTTGTCGTGGATTACATCTACGAACCGGATGAAGAAGCGATTCTGGGTCAACTGTTGAAACGTTATATGACGGTTGAGGTGTACCGTGCGTTTCTGGAGTCCAGTGCCAGTGAGCACGGATCCCGTATGACAGCGATGGACAACGCCACCCGCAATGCCGGTGAGATGATCAATGGCTTGACACTGACTTATAATAAAGCCCGGCAGGCATACATCACCAAGGAATTAATAGAAATCGTAAATGGTGCCGAAGCCCTGAAAGGTTGATGGCATTGAAGCTACTGAATTTAATGGAGACGAGGGAATGAACAAGGGAAAAATCATCCAAGTCATGGGGCCCGTCGTAGACGTGAGATTTGAAGACGGTGTTCTGCCGGCCTTGTATAACGCGATCAATATCGAGCGTGCCGGGGAAGGTGGAAAAATGGAAACCCTGGTCTGCGAAGTGGCGCTGCACCTGGGCGACAATGTTGTCCGTTCTGTGGCCATGCATTCAACCGATGGCTTGGTTCGTGGGATGGAAGCCGTTGATACAGGTGCTCCTATCACCGTACCTGTCGGGGAAGAAGTGCTTGGGCGAATTCTCAATGTTGTCGGTGACCCGGTTGATAAAAAGCCTCCCGTTGAGTCCAAAGCCAGATGGAGTATTCACCGTGACGCTCCCGCGTTTGAAGACCAGGATACTAAAATGGAAATGCTCGAAACGGGCATTAAGGTTATTGACCTGCTCGAACCTTATCTCAAAGGTGGAAAGACCGGACTGTTCGGCGGTGCGGGTGTGGGCAAGACCGTTTTGATCATGGAGTTGATTCGTAATATCGGTGCTGAGCACGGTGGTTTCTCGGTGTTCGCAGGGGTGGGTGAACGAACCCGTGAAGGAAATGACCTCTATCATGAAATGGTGGAGTCCAATGTTATCGACAAGACGGCCTTGATCTACGGGCAGATGACCGAACCTCCGGGTGCGCGCATGCGTGTTGGCCTCACAGGCCTCACTTGTGCGGAATATTTCCGCGATGAGGGCGGTAAAGACGTACTGCTGTTTATCGATAACGTTTTCCGATTTTCACAAGCGGGTTCTGAAGTGTCTGCGCTTCTGGGTCGTATTCCTTCTGCAGTAGGTTACCAGCCAACGCTGGCAACCGAAATGGGCAACATGCAGGAACGCATCACCTCAACCAAAAAGGGATCGATCACATCGGTTCAGGCTGTTTATGTTCCTGCCGATGACTTGACGGACCCGGCTCCGGCAACCACCTTCTCGCATCTTGACGCGACCACCGTCTTGAACCGGCGTATTTCTGAACTGGGCATTTACCCGGCGGTGGACCCGCTGGATTCCACTTCACGGATTCTTGACCCCGAAGTTCTGGGGGAAGACCATTACAATACTGCTCGTGGAGTTCAACAGGTTCTGCAGCGTTATAAAGATTTGCAGGACATCATTGCCATTCTGGGTATGGATGAACTCTCGGAGGAGGATAAGCTGGCGGTTTCTCGTGCCCGGAAAATTCAAAAATATCTCTCACAACCGTTCTTCGTGGCAGAGGTCTTCACCGGTTCACCGGGGAAATATGTCAAAGTGCAGGATACCATTGAAGGGTTCAAAGCCATCCTCGAAGGGCATGGGGATGATGTTTCTGAGCAGGCGTTCTACATGGCGGGAACCCTGGACGAAGTTCACGCGAAACAGAAAGAACTGGATAAAAAATCAGCATGAGCCAGAAACTGATACTCAGCGTTGTAACTCCCGAAAAACAACTTGTCGTTGAAGAGGTCGATCAGGTTAATGCACCCGGTACCGAGGGCGACCTGGGAATTCTTTACGACCACGCCCCGATTCTGACCAACCTGCGCTCAGGGCAGTTGTCCTATGAGATTGATGGCGATACCATTGCTCTGGTTGTCAGTGGCGGGTATCTGGAAGTGACGGATAACCGCGTTACCGTGTTAGCTGAAACCGGGGAGTTCTTGCATGAGATCGACCGCGAGCGTGCCGAGCGTGCCCACGCCAATGCAGAAAAACAGTTGAGCCAGACTGGTCTTTCTGAAGAAGAATTCATTGAGGCACAGAAAAAACTCTTCCGCGCCGTTGCCCGCCTCGAAAATCTGAGCAATAATTAGCACTGAAACTCCTCCAATCCCCCCCCTCTTTTTATTCTTTCATAGCTTTTCTTAAACGTGATAAACTAAGGTATACGAATAATTCACAACGGGAGGGGTCCGTGAAAAACATCCAAAGGGGTTGGGTTTGTCAACTTGTCGCAGCATTTGCCTGTTTGTTTATCCTGTGCTCCACGGCGGAAGCGGGCAATAATCGTGATGAAAATGGCAGGCTGAAAGTTTTGTATCATATTGACGGCTCGGACGTAGGCGTGGCCAAATACGCCATGGCCTTGATCAACAAGCATATGGAAGCGGAAGGGGGACCTGACAAGATTGATATCAAAGTGGTGGTGCACGGTCCCGCCCTGAAGCTTTTTGATAAAGAAACGGTCGATCCGGTCTTGAAAAAGAAACTGGCGATGATCATTGCCAAAGGGGTGCAGCCTGAAATGTGCCAGGTTTCGATGAAGCTGTTTGGCAAACCGTTGGATTCTCTAGAGCCGGGTTTTATCCCGACAGAACATCCTGTGGCGGTCAAGCGTATTGCTGATTTGCAGGAGCAGGGATACCTGTATATAAAACCTTAGATAATAATATCAAACAGGTACTCCTTCAAATATTTTCCGGTGGTAGGAGGCTTTCCTGTGTCCGCTTGCTGGCGGTTACATCCTGAAGTGCTGCCTTGGCTTCTCCGGTTTGTTTGATGACGATGCTTTCTTTACATGATCGGTGTGATTGTGGGAAACCGCTTTGCGGCTTAGGTACAGGCTTCAGTATTGTGCGGCATAAAGCCTGATGTTGAAAAGAAACTTTAGGAGACGGTAGTGAAAGCAAATGAAATAAGTTTAACAAGCTTTCTTGAGAAAAATGATACCCAGTTCGTCATTCCGGTTTATCAGCGGAATTATGACTGGGCTGAGTCTCAATGCAGGCAATTGCTGGATGATATTCTTCGAGTTGGTTCAGATGACGATTTGAGTGCTCATTTTATTGGCAGTATTGTCTATATCCATGATGATGTTTATTTGACAAGAAAACCTTATTTGTTCACGGTAATCGATGGACAACAGAGACTCACCACGATTACCCTGATCTGGATTGTCCTGTATCGAGAAGCTAAAGCACTTAAGAACGACAAATTATCAAACGAAATCTACGAGAAATATCTGACCAACAAATTTCTGGAAGGTGATTCAAAACTGAAGTTACGGCCTACCGTTAACAATGATGAAGCCTTGCAATATCTGCTAAGAGATGATGGGACAGAATATGGCGAGTACTCACGTTTAGTTGAAAATTTCGATTATTTCAGGAAGAAAATCAATGCGAAGAACCTTGAAGCCGTTATGGCAGGCATAGCAAAACTGAGATTCGTTGAGATTTCCCTGGAAAGAGTTAAAGATGACCCTCAGCGGATTTTTGAAAGCCTGAATTCAACAGGACTCGACCTCAGCCAAGGAGACTTAATCAGAAACTATATCCTTATGGGGTTAAAACCTGAACACCAGAAAAAGATTTATGAAGAATACTGGCGTGACATAGAGATTTTAGCAACAGAAAATGCAACGAATGAGAGTAAGGTTTCTGATTTTATCAGGGATTTTCTCACACTCAGGTTTCGGGAGATACCAAATAAAAATAAAGTGTATCAGAGGTTCAAATCCCGATATAAGTTTAAAGATTTTAAGTCGCTTGAAACGACTATGGTCGAAATCAAGAGATTCGCTCAATACTATAACAAGCTCATAAACCCGAAGAAGGAGACTGACAGAAAAATCAGAGAGCAAATCAAGTTGATCAATGGCCTGGAAATCAATGTTTCCTACCCGTTCATACTTGAGGTTTATAACGACTACGCCAAGGATTCGATTGATAAGGATTCGATTGATAAAGAAACTTTATTGAAAATACTAGAACTGATCCAATCATTTGTGTGGAGAAGATTTGTCATGGGTTTGCGTACAGGTGCGCTGAACCAGATTTTTATGAATCTCTATGAAGATGTTGAGTCTTTAGACTACGTTACTTCGATCAGCAAGTCATTGCTTAGAAAGAAAGGCGGTCAAAGATTTCCCAATGATGATGAGACGATGCGTACTCTCATGTTTATGGATATCTACAATATTAAAGCTAAGAATAAAACATATTTCCTTGAAAGGCTTGAAAACTACAACAATAAGGAACCTGCTCAAATCGAGGATAACCCCGACATAACAATCGAACATATATTCCCAAGAAACCCCGATCCGCAGTGGAGAACTGATCTCGGAAGTAAAGAGTATGATGAAATAAAAGAGACTTATCTCGATACAATAGGTAACCTGACGCTGTCAGGCAATAATGGCACTCTGGGTAACAAACCGTTTATCGAAAAGCGGGACCTGCCCGAAAAAGGTTATCGGGCCAGTCGGCTCTTTCTCAACAAATATCTTTCCTCGCTGGGGAAATGGGATGTTGAGGAGATTAATAAAAGATTTGAGATAATCGCGGACAGGTTCAAAAAAATCTGGCAGTATCCATTAGTCACCATTGATGAGAACGGCAACGATGAAGAAACGAATGTATTCGATATAGAGGACCCTATTGGCAGGAAAATCGACTACTTTATATTTCTTGGTGAAAAACACGAAGTCTCCTCCTTCCGGGAGCTTTATCAAAAAGTTCTTTCCCCTTTATTTGAGATGCAACCCGAAGCATTTTTTTCTACGGACTTAGGTGAAAAACTGAAGCTTTCAAAATCGACTGAGAATCACCAGAGGCCGTTGAAAATTTCTGAGACTTGCTTTGTTGAATCGAGGATGAATCCAAAGAAGATTGTGAAAAAAATTCAATATGCTCTGAAAACTTTTGAACTGTTTGATGACCTTTATATCAAATTCAAGCAGTAAGCTCATTAATTTTTCAATGTCATTTTATTTTTTGAAATTCTTCAACGGTGATATCTGCGTCTTTGATAATTCGGGCGAGAGTGCCTTTTTTTAATTCGGCATGAAGAGGAACGGTTACTCTGGCAGTTTCGTCTTGAAGTGTCTTTTCTAACCGGACATGGGAGCCTTTTTGGCGGATTGTGGTGAAACCAATTTGCTTTAGTTTTTTTATAACTTCAATTCCGGAGATAACGGGCAGTTTCATAGGGTGAGTTCGATTTTTTCTCCTTCATAATTAATCAAATCATTAAAATCCGTTTCCAGGTAAAGTTCAATGGCTTCCTTGATATTGCGCAGAGCTTCTTCTTTTGAATCCCCTTCGGAAATACAACCCTTCAGGGAAGGCACATAAACCGTATAGCCTCCTTCTTCCTGGGGTTCTAACACAATAGTGAATTTCATTTTTATAACGTCCAAAAGTATAAAAAGGCTTGTAAAGTCAAGGCCGTTTTAAGAAAAACCTGATCGAACCCATTATATTCCCGATGAAGCCTTGATACAAGTTGCCGAGTTAGCCATTCAGAGTGTGGGCACTTAAAGATATTCCTTCAAATATTTCCCGGTGTAAGAGGTTTTCACTTTTGCAACCTTTTCCGGTGGGCCTTCGGCAAGCACTTGGCCTCCTCCGTCGCCACCTTCCGGGCCCAGGTCGATGATGTGATCGGCGGTTTTGATCACGTCCATATTGTGCTCAATAATGATAACCGTGTTGCCGGCATCGACCAGTTTGTCGAGAACCTTTAAAAGATGCTCAATGTCTGCAAAATGCAGTCCTGTTGTCGGCTCATCCAGAATATACAGGGTTCTGCCGGTACTGCGCTTGCTCAACTCTTTGGATAACTTTACCCGCTGAGCCTCGCCGCCGGATAATGTGGTGGCCTGCTGGCCGAGGCGGATGTAGTCGAGTCCGACATCGGTGATGGTTTGCAGTTTGGTTTTAATGGGAGGGATGTTGGTGAAAAACTCCTTGGCTTCCTCCGCCGTCATATTCAGCACATCGGCGACATTTTTCCTTTTATAAAGAATTTCCAGGGTTTCGCGGTTGAAGCGTTTACCCTGGCAAACCTCGCAGGTGACGAACACATCGGGGAGAAAATGCATCTCCACTTTGATGACCCCATCGCCCTGGCAGGCTTCGCATCGCCCCCCTTTAACATTAAAACTGAACCGGCCCGGTTTGTAGCCACGGGCGCGGGACTCGGGAACCTGGCTGAACAATTCGCGCACAAGGGTGAACACGCCGGTATAGGTGGCGGGATTGGACCTGGGCGTTCTGCCTATCGGCGATTGATCAATATCAATGACTTTATCGAGCCATTGAATGCCCTGGATTTTTTTAAACTTTCCGGGCTTGTCCAGCGAGTTCCAGAAATGCCGGGCCAGAGCCTTATGCAAAATATCAATGGTGAGCGTGCTCTTGCCCGAACCGGATACTCCGGTTACACAAACAAAACAACCGAGAGGAATTTTTACCGATATTTCTTTCAGGTTATTTTCCTGGGCTCCTTGAATCTCTAGTATTCTGCCATTGCCCTTGCGCCGGTTTTTGGGAAGTGGAATCTTTTTTTTCCCCGATAGATATTGTCCGGTCAGGGAGTCTTTCGATTCCAGCAGGGCCTTTGGTGTGCCAGCAAAAATAGTTTCACCACCATGAACTCCCGCACCAGGTCCGAGGTCCACAACATAGTCGGCGGCCCGGATGGTGGCCTCATCATGCTCGACGACGATGACGGTGTTACCAAGATCACGCAGGCGGACGAGGGTGTTGAGCAGACGGTCATTGTCCCTCTGGTGCAGTCCAATGCTGGGCTCATCAAGGACGTATAGAACTCCCATTAAACTGGAGCCGATCTGGGTGGCGAGACGGATACGCTGACTTTCTCCCCCCGACAGGGTGGCTGAGGAACGGTCGAGAGAAAGATATTCCAATCCGACATTGGTGAGGAACCCCAGACGCTCCTTAATTTCCTTGACGATCCTGCGGGCGATATTGTGTTCCTGCCGGCTTAACTTCAACTCCTGAAAAAATTGATAGGCCCGGCCGATGGAGAATGCCGTGAGTTCTACGATATTCAGGTCGGTGATTTTTACCGAGACCGCTTCTTTCCGCAACCGGTCGCCACCGCAGGTTTGGCAGGAAAGGGGACGCATGTAACGCGCAATCTCTTCACGGGTGGAGGTGGAATCGGTTTCCCGGTAACGTCTCGCCAGATCTGGAATCACTCCATCGAAGGTGTCGGTGTAGAATTTTTTTTTGCCATCTTTTTCAAAATAATATTTTATGGGCTCGTCACCAGAACCGAATAACAAAATATCGCGAATCTTTTTAGGGAGCTTCTCGAACGCTGTGCTGAGTTTGAACTTGAAATGACTGGAAATCGTATCCAGCATCTGGTGAAAATAGATGGAGCTGCGTTTTTCCCAGGGTTTCAAAGCTCCATCACGGACAGAAAGCGTGGCATCCGGAACAACCAGTTCAGGATCGATCACCATTTTGATTCCCAGGCCATCACATTGAGCGCAGGCTCCCTGCGGATTGTTGAAGGAGAACAGGCGCGGTTCCAGTTCCGGATAACTGATGTTGCAATAACTGCAGGCGAATTTTTCGCTGAATAACAATTCCTGGGATTCCTTGTCATCTTCAAGAATCGCAACGACCAGGGACCCCTCCCCGTGATTGAGTGCGGTTTCTACCGAGTCGGCCAGCCGTTTGCCCATTTTTTCCTTGATGACCAGCCTGTCCACCACTGTTTCCAGAGTGTGTTTGAATTTTTTGTTGAGAACAATTTCCTCTTCCAGAGAGCGGACTTCTCCGTTAATCCGTGCGCGCACGAACCCGTTTCGTTTCATATCCAGAATTTCTCTTTTAAATTCTCCCTTTTTGTTCCGGGCTACAGGGGAAAGGATCATCACTTTCTTGCCGATAGGGATAGCCTGAACCTGGTCAACAATATGTTGCACGGTTTGTGAAGTGATTTGCCGTCCGCAAGCATAACAGGAAACCTTGCCGATTCTGGCGTAGAGCAGGCGCAGATAGTCATAAATTTCCGTCACCGTGCCAACGGTGGAGCGGGGATTTTTGCTTGACGTTTTCTGCTCGATAGAGATGGCGGGAGAGAGTCCGTCAATGGAGTCCACATCGGGTTTCTCCATCAATTGGAGAAACTGCCGCGCGTAGGCAGAAAGGGATTCGACGTATCGGCGTTGGCCCTCGGCGTAAATGGTATCAAATGCGAGGGACGACTTTCCTGAACCGCTTAGCCCCGTTATCACCACAAGTTTTTCCCGTGGCAGAGTGAGATTGAGGTTTTTAAGGTTGTGTTCCCTTGCGCCTTTTATGGTGATGTGTTCCAGTGCCATTATGTCGGAGTACCAATTATTCCTTAAACAGGTCGTTCCATTTTTGATCGACCATGATTTTAATCTCCGAAGTCATTTCAATCTCGTCCGGCCAGTGTTGTTGATAACCTTCTTCGGGGAACTTTTGCGTCACATCAATGCCCAGCCGTTCCTCCTGAAAATGAAAGTCCCGTTTTGGATCCAGGTTGTTGAAAAACTTCCACATTGCGGTAGAGATGTTTTCGACATCGACATGGCCTTCCAGCACGATGACAATTTCAATAGCAGAAAAGTCAGGATGATCGAGAAACGAATCGATGAACTCCTCACCCTGATTGGGAGCGGTTTTATCGAGAGCCACTAGCAGAACGGGGGCTTGAAGTTCTAAAATCCGGCAGGTTTTAAGCTCCTGAAATGCTTCCATCACTTGTTCAGGTGTTGGAAGCGTGTGGGTTTGGGTGAGGGCAGGGGCCTCTTTGCCGTAACCCGGCTCGCCTTCAATTTTCGTGGTAATATCTATGCCCAGCTTCGAGCCGTATAGCGTCTGGTCGGAAGCATGGTTGAGTACATCAAGAATTCCTTCAGAGAAAAACAGGTCTGTTTGAAAATCCACCTTGCTGAGTAAAAGGTTTGCCACCTCCTCATAGTCATGAACATTGACTTCGGCATCAACGGTGACAATGGTTTTGACAAAACTCATTTGTCCTAGTCCCCACAGAGCACTCATCAGCCGTCGGGATTGCATGGGGTAACGCTTGTCGATAGAAACAATGACGCAATTGTGAAAGACTCCCTCCGCCGGCATATCCATGTCCACGATTTCAGGAAGCTGGGTTTTGAGCAGAGGCAGAAAGATGCGCTCGGTGGCCCGGCCCAGATAAAAATCCTCCTGAGGAGGTTTGCCCACGATGGTGGTCAGATAAACGGGATCTTTGCGGTGCGTGATGGCGGTGAGGTGCAGGACCGGATAATCTCCATCCTGTGAGTAATAGCCGGTGTGGTCGCCGAACGGACCTTCCAGTCGCATTTCTGAGGGGTTGATGAATCCTTCCAGAACAATTTCTGCATTGGCCGGAACTTCCAGATCAACCGTTTTGCATTTCACCAACGGTACGCTTTGCTTGCGGATAAAACCAGCGAGGAGAAATTCGTCAATGCCATAGGGCAGGGGAGCGGAAGCGGAATAGCAGGATGCCGGGTCGGCACCGAGGGCAACCGCGACTTCCATCATCTTATTCTGTTTTTTATATTCATGGAAAAAATGGGCACCGTCCTTATGGATATGCCAGTGCATAGCGGTGGTTTTTTTGTCATACACCTGCATGCGGTAGAGTCCGACATTCCTGATTTTTTTGTCGGCACTGCGGTTGATCACAATGGGGAAGGTGATGAACCGCCCTGCGTCTTGAGGCCAGCACTGAAGAATCGGAATCATTCCCAGATCGATATCGTCATTCATATGGACGACTTCCTGGCAGGGAGGGTGAGCCGCGCGCAAGAGTTTGGGCGGAAACTGCGCCGCCTGCAATAGCATGGGCAAAAGCTTTGTTTTTTCCAAGAGAGTTGTGGGAGGCGGAATTTTTATATAGCGTTCGATTCTTTTGGGGATGTCTTCAATGTTATGGACACCCAGTGCCATGTTCATGCGCTTTGTGCTGCCAAAAGCATTGATCAACACCGGCATGGAACTGCCTTCGGCGTTTTCGAACAGCAGGGCTTTTCCACCATCGGGTTGTTTGGAGACCCGGTCGGTAATTTCCGCGATTTCGAGAATAGGCGAAACGTGTTCTTTGATCCGCAAGAGTTCTCCCTCAAACTCCAGCCGGTCTATGAATTCTCTTAAGGAAGGATAATTCATGGAGCTTCCGGTTAAAAAATAAACGACCTTGTATTATATCCTACTGAGAAACTCTATTGTGAATTATTGCCAATATTGTAAAGAGGTTGTTAGGGCTCCGCTGGTGGGAAGGTGACCTGAACCTTGAGACATATAATGTTTGGTGGGGAAAGGGAGGACAAGGCGGGTCTTAATGGCCTAACTTCAATAGAAGTGTTCTATGCGAATATATCATCATTGTCTTCATCCTCCTCTTCGTCCGGTGTTCTCACAATAATCACGTCTAAAAGGCGTTCAATTTTCCTTTTTGTTTTTGATGGTGTTCTTTCGCGATCAAGGATATGAGCCATTGGTCCTTGAAGGTTCAATATTGAACGAACAATATCGGGAGAACTATCTTGGATGCTCAGTGCTTCTAATAAGTCTATATAACTTTTTGTTAAATCTGCTAATGCCTGTGGGTGAATTCTCGAGGGGGACCCTCCAGCTGTGGTTCTTCTGGTTAAAGTTAATATTTCTTCTAAAATATCTCTGTCCGGTCTCAACTGATTTGAAGAGGGCAAAGTATCCTTAGCTAATATTTTTTTAACTTTTTGTTCTAAATCGGGCCACCACTTGTCAAAAACACCATCAAGAACACTTTGTTTTAATTTGTTTGATTCTAGGCTATTATTTATGGTGGTTATAATTTTTTTTACTTCTTCGTTGCTAAATTGTGCTCCCTGGAATTGAATCAGCGGTCCTTTGATATCGGAAGGTTCAAGGCCGAATAAAATCGGACAAACTCTAGACTTCTCCAAACTTTTTGAAAGTGCGCCAGCTTCAAACATAATCCAGGGAGATTCAAGGTTGTCTCTGGTTAAACAGATTAGACCTATAGTTGATTCGTTAAGCTCTTTTGAGATCTCATTAGACCAACGAGCACCCTTTTCAATTTCATCTGGGGAGAAGTATGGTTTTACAACCTGAATAACACTTGGCAACCACTCGTAAAATAAGTTAGCTAGTTCCTTGCTTTTGTCTCCTGACCAGCTAATAAACACCTTCACAAATTTTACCTTGTTTGCAGTTTTGAAATAAGCCTTCCTTTCTCCGAAGTATATCAGAAACCCTCTATTCCTATCCTACGAGGCTAATAGTTTGCTAACAATTACTCCATGCTCTTTACCCTTTTATATCAAAGGATTAGTTTTGGTGTGGTAAAATAATCTTATGTTGCGATTTGTTCTCAGGCGGATTTTGTTGGGGGTACCTGTTCTGGTCACGGTTGCGACACTCACCTTTCTCATTATGCATTGGGTTCCAGGGGGGCCGTTCGATACGGAAAAAATTCTTCCCCCGGAAATTATCGCCAATATAGAGGCCAAGTATCATCTCGATAAGCCTGTTCCACTGCAATACCTTCTGTACATGAAGCAATTGTTGCAGGGCGATCTGGGGCCGTCTTATAAATATCTGGGGCGCGATGTTTCGGATATCATCCGCGACACGTTTCCGGTTTCTTTTACTTTGGGGCTCTGTGCAGTTCTGGTTGTTTTGGGGTTGGGGGTGCCTGCCGGGATGATCTCGGCATACTGGCAAAACTCTTCGCTGGATCGGTCTGTCCTGCTTTTAGCGGCGATGGGAATTTCTGTGCCCAGTTTTGTGCTGGGAGCAATATCCGTATGGATCTTTTCCCATCACTGGCATTGGCTCCCCCCTGCCTTATGGGAAGGACCCCGCCACATGATTTTGCCGGCATTTGCTCTGGGGGCAGGTTTTGCCGGGTATGTCGCCCGGCTGACCCGAACCACGATGCTCGATGTTTTATCTTCCGACTATATCCGCACTGCACGGGCCAAGGGCCTGACGGAACCGGTGATCATGTTCAAACATGTTTTGATCAACTCCATTTATCCCATTGTTTCGGTGATGGGCCCTCTGACCGCCGGACTGGTCACTGGTTCATTTGTGATTGAATTTATCTTTTCCATTCCAGGAATGGGACGGTTCTTCATCACCGCTGTGACCAACCGGGATTATCCGTTAATCATGGGAGTGACGCTGGTTTATGCGGTGCTGATTGTGATCGCGAATTTGGTGGTGGATATGATATACGGCTGGCTAGACCCGCGTGTGACGTTGAAATAGGACATGTCTTATAAACCTTTACTTTTTAGTTGAATGAGAAAATCGCCTGAAGAGGTTTTAAATAATATTTTTGGTTTTGATTCTTTTTTGGGACTGCAAAATGAAGTCATCAATCATGTGATTGCGGGCAGTGATGCTCTGGTGCTGATGCCAACAGGTGGAGGCAAATCTCTCTGCTATCAGATCCCCGCATTATGCCGGGATGGGGTGGGGTTAGTGATTTCCCCGCTGATAGCTTTAATGCGTGATCAGGTTGAATCGCTTAACCAGTTAGGGGTCCGGGCATCCGTCTTGAATTCAACACTCTCCCATGGGGAAATGAAGGCAACGGAACAGAAATTATTAGAAGGTTCTCTGGATTTGGTATATGTGTCTCCTGAAAAACTACTTACAGAAAAATTCCTTAATCATTTGAGCAAATGCAAGTTGAGCTTGATTGCAATTGATGAGGCACATTGTGTTTCTCAGTGGGGTCATGATTTTCGACCCGTATATCTAAAATTAAACATATTAAAAAAGCTGTTTCCCGACATACCAAGGCTGGCATTAACGGCGACTGCTGATGGCCCGACTCGCCGCGACATTCTAGAGCGTTTAGAGATAAAAGAAGGGCAATTGTTTGTTTCCAGTTTTGACAGGCCGAATATCAAATACACAATTGTTTCGAAGGACGACTCAAAAAGTAAATTGATAAAGTTTATTGAAGACCATCATTCGGGAGATTCAGGGATAGTTTATTGCATGTCGAGGAGTAAGGTCGATACGATAGCTCAATGGTTAATTGAAGAGGGCTTTAATGCACTGCCTTACCATGCGGGAATGGACAAAAATGACCGGGCAATAAATCAGGATAAATTCTCTAAAGAAGAAGGCGTTATTGTAGTTGCCACTATTGCTTTTGGTATGGGAATTGACAAACCTGATGTTCGTTTTGTGGCTCATCTTGACCTGCCTAAAAGTATTGAATCCTATTATCAAGAAACGGGTCGTGCCGGGCGGGATGGGCTTAAATCAAATGCATGGTTGGCGTATGGACTTGAAGATTTATCGAAGATTATTCACTTTATTGTGTCATCAAATGCTTCAGAGGATCAAAAGAGAATAGAGAGGCAGAAACTGGACGCCCTGCTGGGTCTCTGCGAAACAATGCGGTGCAGACGTCAAGTTCTGCTTGAATATTTTGGCGAAAGTTTAAAGAATCCTTGCGGTAATTGTGATACCTGCCTGGAGCCGGTAAAGTCTTTTGACGCAACGGTGGCAACTCAGAAAGCCCTCTCATGCGTTTATAAAACAGGGGAACGGTTCGGAGCGGCATACATGATTGATGTCTTACTGGGAAGCAATTCTGCCAGAATTGTTCAATTCAACCATAACAAAATATCGACCTATGGGATTGGAAAGGAGTATTCCAAAAATCAATGGCGATCTATTTTTCGTCAATTGGTAGCAAAAAATCTATTGGTTGTTGATATGGAAGGTCATGGTGGTTATCGCTTGGGAGAAAACTCCAGAGGAGTATTGCGTGGAGAAGCAAAAGTACTTTTAAGGGAGGAGCAATTTAGTAAAACAGCAGGCCGCTCAAGGGATAAACTTAAGCAAGCAAAAGTTACGCTTGATAATGAGGAAGACGAGGCTCTTTTTCAGGATTTGCGTGCCCACCGCCGAGAGTTGGCAAGCGAGCAAAAAGTTCCTCCATTTATTATTTTTCACGATACTGCATTACTGGAAATGGCGAAAAAAAGGCCTGTATCAACCGTGGAATTTGGCAAGTTGCCCGGTGTTGGGAAAACCAAGTTGGAGCGTTATGCAGCCGGTTTTTTGAAGGTGATTTCTTCGAGAGGCTAAAAAATATGAATGCTAAGGAACTCTGGTTTGCAGCAGTCTTGAGAATATTATGAACAGATTTTCTATGACCTCCAAGTTGAGCACCGGTTTCCTGTTAACTGTTTCAGCGGTTGCGGTGTTGGCCCCATGGGTGGCTCCGTATTCCTATGAAACGCAGGATACGTTGCAGACTCTGGCTTTTCCCAGTCTGGAGCATTGGATGGGCACCGACCGTTTGGGTCGCGATCTTCTTTCGCGCATGATTTATGGAGCGCGGGTGTCGCTGTTTATCGGTGTGTTTACCACTTTGTTTGCCTTGCTGATCGGAACGGTCTATGGAGCTATTTCGGCTTATGTCGGCGGCAGGACCGACAACCTGATGATGCGGTTGGTGGATGTGGTTTTCGCTCTGCCCGACCTGCTGATGATTATTCTCATCACTGTTTTGATGGGGCGGGGAGTGGCGGGGGTTTTTGTTGCGTTGACGCTGGTGAGCTGGGTCACGGTTGCCAGGCTGGTGCGCGGAGAGGTTCTCAGGATCAAGGAGTTTCCTTACGTGATGGCGGCTCGTGCAC
This sequence comes from Nitrospinales bacterium, assembly GCA_965249625.1. GTDB lineage: Bacteria > Nitrospinota > Nitrospinia > Nitrospinales > VA-1 > LS-NOB. Next base: position 772,079 of record OZ252246.1, read on the forward strand.
TGGGTGCTAGCCCTGTAAGGATACTGGTGCGGGAAATTCTCCCTAATATCCTCGGTATTCTGGTGGTGACTTTGAGCTTTCGCATACCCATGGCGATTTTAGCGGAGTCGACATTGAGTTTTATCGGGTTGGGAATAGCCCCTCCATTCAGCAGTTGGGGAACCTTGGCCAACGATGGCTGGACGGCGATCAAGTTTTATCCGCATCTTATTCTGTTTCCCTCTCTGGCGATCTTCTTAACTATTCTTTCGTTCAATTTTTTAGGGGATAGCTTGCGGGAAGTTTTTGACCCTCGTTCCTCGAACTGAGAAGGGCGGGTTGTGGGTCCCCATCGATTCGTTAAAAAGACATCATGTTTGTGGAGCGAGGCGATAAAACCGTGTCCGGGAAATATTGCCAGTCCAGGCCGGAAAAATAGCAATAACTCCATAAGTATCAAAGATAATAGGGTTACAGAAATATCACGTTGACAAGCCTGAAAAACCGTTATAGAGTGGCCCCTTTTTACAGCCAAAGGGCTAATTTTCCGTCATATTTTGTGTTAAAATTTTAGTATGAGCCGGATCAAAGAAGATTTGATTTGTGAAATCATACGGTTATCCCAGACGAATCTGTTGGACAAAAGATGCGCCAATATGAGTTGCGAGACTCAGGAGCAGGTCGCTGTGGATTGGATCCGTAAAAATGCCGCTGACTACAGAGTGGATTTTCACTCTCGGTTAGATGCCTGTTCTGCATCCAGGCTTGGTGAGATATTGAAAGATATCACTGACACAGGAAAAGATTTGAATGATATTTTAGAAAAGATTGAATCTTCTACGGTTCAAAGAGATTAAGCATGTCAGACAATTCTCCTTCTTCAGAAGCCGCAGCTTTATCGCCCGCCGAAAAGGCCAAACTTGCCGCTGCCAAAAAAGCCGAGGCGGCAAAAAAGGCTGGTCCGGCGGGAGAACCCCTTGTCGATAACGGTGATGGAACCATCACCGATCCCAATACCGGTTGTATGTGGAAGAAGACCGATACCTGGCTGGATGTGAAAAAGTTTTATACCTGGGCCGATCATCGGGAATATGTAGACTGGGTCAACACAAATAAAGACAAGTTTGGCGGCTACGATAATTGGCGGATCCCCAACAAGGCCGAGGCCTTGACACTTTTCGATAAGACCGGTGTGAAATCTCTGGTTGATAAAAACGGGACAAGCTATCCTATTGATGGAATATTTGCGCCCGGTGGCGCGTCCAATACCTGGATCACCGAGTGTTCCGATGAAAAAATTATCCGCATGGATTTAAAGATAGGGCTCGACACGGCTTATCCCACCGCAGAGGTTTGGTCTTCAATGCGGTTGATCCGCAAAGAGGGAGAGGCTCCGCCTGCGAAGGAAGGATCGGCCGAACCGGCCCCAAAAGCAGAAGCAGTCAGTGAAAAACCGGCAGAAGCTTCGGCTGGAGCCGAACAAGCAGCACCCGCTGTGGCCGCACCGAAGAAGGCTTCTGGAGGAACCCCCAAACCCACCTCTAGAAAAGACTTTTCCTCAGAGGAGAGAGCCGCAATGCTTAAAAGGGCTAAAGCTCATGCGGCAGAGGTAAAGGCCCGCAAGGATTAAACCTTATTTATTGCGTAGCCATTGTCGTATCACCTGGCTGACCACTTCCGGATTCTTTTTCAGTAATTTCATTGCGTTTTCACGCAGTTGTTCACCTGTTGGCGAGACCAGTTCAGGCTTTAAAGTTCTATTGCCTTTTTTCCGTTGCGATATTTTTTTTGTCGGCGATTTGAGTTTTTTGGAGGGGCGAGATTTTCCGAGCCGAAAAATCAGCCAGAGAATTAATATGAGAGCCAAAGCGAAACCGATCATGAATAAAATTAACCCCATGCTCAAACTTCCTCAATATTAAATTTGATAATGAGGTCGCCGCGCTTTTTCCCCCAGTTTATGGCTGCGCCTTCTCTGGGCACGCGTAGTTCTTCTCCAACAAGGGTTTCTTCTTCCACTTGAATGGTTGTGGTGGCATTCAGTGTTTCAACCTCAAGTGATCCGCCTTCTTCCGCCAACTTGTAAGGGATGGTCACTTCATGGATGATATCGTTTTTGATCCGTTTGAATTTTGGGTGGGGCTGTATACAGACTTTTAAAAACAGATCTCCGGGAGGGCCTCCATTTCTGCCTGCCCCGCCTTCCTTGATGATGGCAAGAGTATATTGGTCGGCCACGCCTGGAGGAATTTTTATATCCAAGGTAACATAGCGGACGACCAGTTGTTTGCCTTGGCATTCCGCGCACTCATCACTTCCTTGGGTTCCGGTTCCTTCGCATTCTTCGCATTGCACGTATTTCTCATAAGAGTAAGGAATAGTTCCTCCCAATGCTGCGACAGGGAGCGGGACATCGACCATGAACTGCAGGTCAAACCCGCTGGTCGGCATATCCGGATCAATCGGTTCCGGTTCATGGGCGAAAGGTTCTTCAAACCCCTGCTTTCCACCCGGCTCCCTTCCGAATCCGCCGGGAGGAGCGTTCCAATTGGGTTGGCCCTTGGGCCGACGCGGAGCTTTTTTCTGATAGGCCCGCTGGCGATCGTACTCTTTCCTTTTTTTAGCGTTACTGAGTGTTTCATAGGCCTCGGAGATGAGCTTGAATTTGTCTTCGGCTTTTTTGCTTCCCGAGTTGGTGTCGGGGTGGTATTTTTTCGCCAGATCCCGATATCGTTTTTTGATATCTGCTTTGGAAGTTTTCTGGGTGATGCCGAGAATCTTGTAATAATTTCGGGTTGTAGGTTGGGCCATGAAAGGGAATCTCTGCTTTTGGAGGTTTCTTTATTCTATCTTCTATTATGGAATCATTCAATAGAGGGAATTGGCGATTTCAGGAGGGTTGGGATTGCCTCACCAATTGTTTGAAAATTTTGTCGCGGTCATGGCGGCTTTTGAATGGATAAAATTTTTCCTTTAGTAAGTGCAACTTTGATGGCTGGTCAAGAGGCAAGCCGGGGTAAACTCCACAGCGTTTCTCAAATCACCAAATCAAAGGAGCGCTGATGAGAGTTTACGCCCGACTTACCCAGGGACAACGATACCAGATCGTATCCCCACAACTACCTGGGCCTCAGTGGAAGCCCTGATCAAACAGGACTGGACCCTGGAGCAGATATCAGGCCGTTTGTTTAAAGCACAAGGCATTTCGATCAGCCACGAGAGCATTTACCTCCATATTTACCATGATAAGTACCAAGGGAGTGATCTCCATAAACACCTGCGTTGTCAGAAAAAACGCCGCAAACGCTATGGCAGACAGGACCGCAGGGGACGTATCCCCAACCGTATCAGCATTGATGAACGCCAGGCTATCGTTAACAATAAAGCCCGTATCGGAGACTGGGAAGGCGATACCCACATCGGTAAAGGCCGACGTTGTTGCCACTCTTGTGGAGCGCAAAACTCAATATACGGTTCTGACCGCATCGAAAACCAAACAGGCCCCACAGGTCCGCCAACGCATCGAACAGGTGCTGGCCACTCATCGAAACCGGGTTCACACCATCACTTATGACAACGGCCTGGAGTTTGCCGAGCATCAGAAAATGGTTCAAACCCTCTCTGCCGATATCTATCCCTCCATTCATAGGGAGGGGACTGGGGGAGGGTTGGATTGCCACGCTTCTTTTACCCTCTTGTAGCCAAGAAAAGGGCCTGTTGCCCAAAGGGTTGCCGTGAAGGGTTGCTGATATTGATTTTGTGTATTTCTTACGAATTTTCTTTTCTAAATTGAAATCCCAAAACTCAGATTCATTCCTCCCCAAGTTGAAGCCTGCAAGCAGTTTTTGAATCGTTGTACGACCTTCAATGCATTACTGTGAATCGATTTTTTCAGGTGTTGGATCATTCGTTTGATGTTTTGAATGGATGCAGTCAGGTATTCTTGAATCTGGACCCGCCATAATCTTCGCCACCGCGCCCTTTTGAATCCCAAGGGCACTGAATATGCGAATGACCGTTCCATAAGATGCTGTCTCGTTTTCAGGTCTTGTTTTCCTTTTGGGGTCTTTGCCATTGCGCGCATTTCTTCGAGGTCGTCCTGACGATCATACCGTTGGATCGTGCGTCCGGTTGCACTACGTGTGCATTGGGATTTTAGTTCGCAGGCATTACAGTCGTCTGCTCTGGCGGCGTAATACATACGCTGCTCTTTTAACCGGCGGGTCTTCAGCCGCAAGCGTTTGCCCGCCGGGCAGATATAGGTATCGCTTTCAGGGTCGAATGTAAATGCGCTGAGTGAATGCATGTCGACCACCGATTCCCGGGAAGCGTTCGCATCGACAAGGCTTGAGTCCATGAACAATTTCTTTCCATCCACCAAACCCAACTCTACACATTGGTGTACGATTCGCTCGAACAACTCTTTAAAAACTGATTCACCCCATCTGAAACGCGCCTTCGATAATACGCTGTGATTAGGAATCACAGTGTCCAGACCATAACCCAGAAACCAGAGCCAATCCATCCGGTACGGAAGCGTACGCATCAACTCACGTTCGGAACGAACGTTGTAAAAGATGAGCAGCAACATCAGTTTTAGAATCACCGGAGGCGGAACCGATTCGTTTCCATTGTGGCCGTACTTATCCTTTACTTGTTCATACATAAAATCCAGGTTCAAAACGGAAGAAACTTGCCGCAACTCGTGATCTCGAGGTATCCGATCTTCAAGATTCACGGCATAGTTAAAGAATACGCTCTGCCACGGGGTTTCGCGTTTCATCATGGGAAGGACTCCCGGAAAAAAAGATTAAAACTGTAGAACAACAAAAACTAGCTGGATAAATTATAATCCTTATAAACCCACGCTCCCATCAAAAGGTTTGGGCAACAGGCCCAAAAGACTTCGTGATATCCCCCTCCGAAAAATTCGTGCCCCGGAGGGGTAGACCCCTTTATTTTGCCCACCCTTGACTTCAAAACACCCTATGAGCTATTCTTCAAATAAGAACACGTTACTAACTGTTGCACTTACTACTTGAATCTGCCGATCATGTATTGCTAGAGATCTTGAATGAAACGTTGCGCGTAAGAACGAATATTCTTTTCGTTTAGCACATGGAACCGCCTTACTTTTTCAATCGTCTGATTGGAAAATCGTTTCAGGGGAATATGAATGATTCTTTTACCGTATCTTCTGGCCAGCCTGCGCCAGGTTATCCTCGGTGCGCAGGGCGCGACAACGGTGACATGTTTTTCCCTAGAGTGAAAAAAAGCCGCTTCAAGAAGCTTTTCTTCTAGGGTCTCCGAAAAACGAATGCGGGGGTCCTGCCATATATCCGGAATAGGGCGGGGAGGATAAATCATCATACATCCTCCATAAGTGGATTGGCCAATGCCCGGTCCGATTAAATCGTCCATGTATTGGGTGGCAAAAAAACATAGGGTGGACTCTTTATCATGCTCGGCGTACCAAGTTTGGCACCAATTATACTTGTGCGGCTCAGGCTCTGGATCAAAAAGAAAGACAATGATTTCAACCTGCCCTCGGGAAGGTGGAATTTCTTTCACGTAAATATCTCCCTCATACCAGTGGCGCAGAGTATCCCTGATATCTATGCCATCTTTTACAGAGGAGGTGAATTTTTCGGTCCGGGCCAGATCGTGACTCAATAAAAGTTTGGTTTGTTTACGCACATGGGTGTTCAGGTTTTCTATTTTTTCATCTTCCGGTGGCCAGGAACATTGCCCATGAGGATCCCAGCGGTGTTGCCATTTTTCCTGCGACCTGATGTCCGGCTCGGGTTTTAAATTCAGAGTTCGCCATTCAAAATGGGTTTCCGACAGGCGGTTTTTCACACTGAGCGGTTTGGCGTCTTCTTCATCCGGTAAAGCTTGATCGATTCCCAGCGAAAGGGTCTCTGGTAAATTATCGGTAGGCTCGAAGGGATATTCCCTAGCCACTTCCAAAACCGCAATAGCAAAGGGGTCCCCTCCGAATTGTTTAGCAGCATTCACCAGTGTATAGAGATCGGGAAGGAGTCGAGACTCCATTAAAGTCAGGTTGCGAATGTATTGCAAGAGGATCTGAAAAGTCTGGGAAGTCAGGTTGTGATAAAGAATTTTGTGTTTTTTAATAAACAGTTCACGAGCACGCAAAAGAATTTCTTTGACCCCGTCAACCGGTGTGTTATTGTCAGGCCTGAGTTCCAGTCGCTTTTTTTCATACAAATAAGTCACGTAGGGCAATTCGGTGAGTGCAAAGAATAAGGTGTTTTTGTCCACGCCAGATAATGCCGGCAGACCTTCAGCTTTTTGAGGAGGAATGACCTCCAACCGATCATCATAAGCCTCCTTGATCCAAGGCCAGTCCAAAATGCAACATAGGACGGTAATATTAGAATATTCCATCTCCAGTTGATGAAGCTGATAAGCCATCCATCGTGCCCGCCAAAAGTGTTGGCTTTTATCTCTCGGTCGCTTTTGGGTTAAAAGCAGGGTGCTGACAAACTTTTCGTAGGGCACATTATTCAAGGCAAAACTGTCGGGAAAATCGACACTTCTTTTTTCATAATTTTCCGTACTCCAATCTATAAAATGGCGCGGTATTCCTTCCTGCATGGCAACACGCAGTCCCATGATTATGGGCTGGCTGGGATCGATCGGCACATAATTCATTCCGCCATCTTTTTCAACCTGGCAACTTAGGGAAATGCTCGGAAGAATTTCGATGCCTTCTTCAACTGTTTGCTTGAATTCAGGAGGAAGCGCAACCGCCAGACAATCGCAAGAAAGCGATAAGAGTTGATGACGTATTTCCCGCGCAAAACTTCCGCTACCATGGATCACAGGCAAAAATTGAATGTGATCACTAAGTTTGAGGACCTGACTCATGGCTTTAAATCTTTATTGGTCACTGTCGGGATGTAAGGGGCTGTCATCATTGAAAAAGAAATCTCCCAGTCCCATAGGTAGCCTTTCTTCTCCCAGAGCCCTGCGGTTTCGGGCGGCCAGAGTATCCAGGTTGAGAGCTTCTTCGCCGAGAACTTTGCTGATGGCCTCTTGCCAGATTGTGTCTTTAGCCAGAGGACTGTCTTTTTCCTGACTGATTCGCTTCAGCGCATATTGAAGGATATGAATTCCGTCGCGGGGAGAAAAGTCCAGATCCAGCTGATGTGATTTTTGCAGGAAATCCACAGTCATTTTTAAAAGCTCTTCCTCTGAAAAAGGAAGGTGATATCGCAGTATGGCCAGTTCGTCCTGATAACTGGGCATCGTCATCTGTAAGGTGGGTTGCAAACGCGACAGGATATAATCAGGTATCTCGAAGGTGGACTCATCGTTATTCATGGTCACGCAGGCGCGAAACTCACTATGGGCGTGAATCTGGATTCCCGCAATGATGGATTCTACGTAACGGCGGTGATCAAGAAGGGGAGCCAGCGAGGCCCAGCTTTTCTCATTCATGCGGTTACCTTCATCAAGAATACAAATGCCTCCCTCAATAATGGCGCATACCAGCGGAGATGCGTGGTAAGAAATTTTGCCTTGCTCTGAGAGTACCGGTGTGATCAAAAGATCCTCAGGACGGGTGTCGCTGGTACACTGGAATATATACAGAGGCTGGTTTCTTCGATTCGCAGCTACCATTGCCAGGGTGGTTTTTCCGGTTCCTGGCATTCCTGTGATTCTTGGTGATAGAGGGAAGTCCTTTTCAGAAATCACCATCCAGCAGGCCTGGATTTGTTTGAGGACTTCTTCCTGCCCAATCCACTCGGAACGAGTGGAATCAGGCTTACTTAAATGAAGGGTTACTCCATCCACTTCTATTGATTTTTTTGTCATCGTATTCAATTATGATTGCGGGTTTAAATTTTAGCAGGATACTTATACTTCAGGGTACCTGTCAAGCTGGACTCCAAGAGTTGGCTACTCTCCCGCTTTCATGGCCCTTGTTGTGGTGATATAATAGCGTACAACATTATTTATAGGAGGAGATGGAGTGGATGACCTGTTTTTAGCATTGGCGGCTTTGTTTTCTGTGGGGATGATGGTTCTAATGATTAAATACGCGAAATTCATCCACAATCAACCAAAAATAGCAGAGAAACGCCGGCAGGATACACAGGATACAAATGAAGAAAACTCTCCGCCCGGCGATAACTCATAAAAGGGGATCTGATAAACAAACCGATGTCTTTTTCGCTGGATACATCAGTCGGTTCTTATCTGAAAACAAGGCTGCGCGTTGCATGGCAAATGATCTCTCGAATTGTGGTGTCGGCCTGATGCCTCTGGTCGATCACTGCACTCTACGAACTCTCAATGTGGATGCACGCGCTGAAGACCTTTTTTCTCTTGGTTTTTCCGAGGACAAGACCCTGGGCGTTCTGGAATTCGATAGCTGGTGGGCAAAGGTTTACAGAAAGCCAGGGTACCCAAGCTTATTTGTCGATCAGGCTTTTGATGGCAAGCGGGGTGAGCCCAGCCTGATCCCTGATTGGATTCATGCACATGGTGATCAATCTTTTCATCATATTGCCATTTTGGTTGAGGAGATTGAGCACGCCATCGACAAAATGAAGACCCATGGAATAGAGTTTGCCGGCAGGATTGTGGGCGCCCCGGATACAGATCTGCGGCAGATTTTTACCCAGCCGGAAATTAAAAATAGCAAGGCCTTCACCGTTCTGGAACTGATAGAGCGGCATAACGGCTATCAGGGATTTTTACCTCCTCAGGCAGATGGCTTGATGGAATCCTCCCGCCTCTAAAAAAATCAATGATCAGAAAAACAGAACCTGCATTCATAGCTCCTTATCTAAGGGATGCTTCAAATTTTTCTGGGGGAAGTGCTGAAGAGGTTGTCATTCCGGAAACTTCTGATGAACTGGCCATTTTTCTGCAAAATGAAATCCGTCCGGTGACTATTGCCGGGGCAGGAACGGGACTGACCGCCTCTCGTATTCCATCCGGAGGAATCATAGTTTCTTTGGAGCTGTTGAACAAAATTGGAAAAGTGAACGAGGGTAGAATACAGGTCGGCCCAGCGGTAACATTAAATGAGTTACAAAGTTTTCTGATTCCTACTGGCTGGTTTTATCCGCCCAATCCTACCGAGACATGGGCGTCTCTGGGGGGCACCCTGGCAACTAATGCTTCCGGATCGCGGAGCTATAAATATGGCGTCACCCGTGATTTTGTTGAAGAGGTTGAGCTGGTTTTGCTGGATGGCAGGAAAACTGTCCTCAAACGAGGATTGAAAATCACCGAGCCGCTCAAGTTTGAGGATGGCAGTCAAATACTGTTCCCGGATATTTCCTACCAAAGCCCTGAATGCAAAAACGCTGCAGGATATTTTGTGCGCCCGGGCATGGACTGGCTGGATTTATTTATTGGGTCAGACGGTACGCTTGGCATCTTCACGAAAATTGTCCTACGCTTGTTACCCTGTCCGGCAGATTTTGTGAGCGGAATTTTGTTTTTTACAGAGGAACGTTCCTGCTGGAAATTGATTCCCCAAATAAAATCTTTTAAAGGACAAATGATCGATCCCTGCTCCCTGGAATATTTTGATCATAACGCTCTGGATAGATTGAAAAGCAAACATAAAAACATACCCGGTCATTCAAGGGCAGCATTATTTTTTGAGCAGGATGTTCTTGAATTGAAGGAGTATGATTTGGTAATGGAAAACTGGTATGAATTTTTGAGCGCAGAAAATATAATGCTTGATGATTCATGGTTTGCTCAAGGGGCAAAGGATATTAAGAAGTTCCACGATTTCAGACATGATGTCCCGATCATCATAAATGAGGAAAACAGCCGAACGGGCAGGCTTAAGCTAGGTACGGATATGGCTGTTCCTGATAAATTTTTTATGTCAATGATGGAGTTTTATCAGGAAACCCTGAAAGTTTATGGCTTGGATTACGTCATGTTCGGTCATTTGGGAGATAACCATTTACATATAAATCTTCTGCCGGAAGAATCTCAAAACGATAAGGCAAAACAGGTTTATGACCAAATGGTAGACCAGATATTAGAATGGAGGGGGACGGTTTCTGCGGAACATGGTATTGGCAAGCTGAAAAAAAAATATTTTGAGAAAATGACCGGGGAAGATGGTTTGAATGATCTAAGAAAAATTAAAGCTTGCCTGGACCCGGATAACAGGCTGGGGACCGGAAATATCCTGTAAAATCCGTTTTTGTATCTCTCGCTATTGACAGGGTGATGGCGTAAGGGGTAAAATTTTCCGGGTTAATGTGGGTTTGGTAAGACAAATCAAGTTATTCCAGCTTTCGAGGTTTGGAAACATGCTCGATTCGTTCAAAAGCCTGGTTTTGAATTATTCCTATGAACCGCTCCAGTTTTGCAGTGCCCGTCATGCGATAACTATGGTTTTTGGTGGCAGGGCCGAAGAATTGGATAGCACCGGATATACTGTGCGCACTCCCTCCACCAGTTTCGAGCTTCCAACCGTAGTACGTGTTTTAAAAATGGTTCGGCGCAATCGCAAAAAGGGTTTGGCATTTAGCAAAAAGAATATTCTAAGAAGAGACAATTACACCTGCCAATATTGTGGAGCGTCTAGCCATCCTCTTACGGTGGACCATGTGGTTCCAAAGTCCCGAGGGGGAAAAACCAACTGGACAAATATAGTTGTTGCCTGCAAAACCTGTAATCTTAAAAAAGGTGACCGAACCCCTTTGGAAGTGGACATGCGATTGCGCCACCTCCCCAGAAAGCCGGATTACCAGTTTATTCCTTTTGTGATTCCATCCGGGCCGGATTCTCATATTGAAATCTGGCAAAAATACCTGCCTCAAAAATTTTCTATCAAGTCTGTGGCCTTTTAACCCACGCACTATGCGGGTATACTATTGATGGTCGTTAGTATTTGACTAAACCAAACCTTTCCAGTGAGTTGAAAAGCAGATGGAAGCCAAGTCCCTTATTCAGATTATTTCTGAAGATGAGTTTTTACAGATTGTTCAGGAGCCCTCCCAACTATTTTTCAAGGTCAGTGCTTTATTTTGTGAAAAGACAGAAAGTGGGAAAGAAATTTCCCGAAAGTTCTATTCCAGTCTGATCCAGGAAACGGAGTATCTTGAAAGCGTTCTTGATGAGCATGGTGCCCGAGAAAATAAAACATGGTCCTTTTTTTCGGAATATGTCGCCTGCATACGCAATCTTACTATCGCCGCATTTTATATAAAGCATATTTTGGACCGGTATCCTTACTATACCCTCGGGGAATCGGAAAAGAATTTTCGAGTTTTCAACGAAGCTGCAAATAAGGCTCTCGATTTTCTGAACACTTCCATTCAGGGTTTGAGGGCCGAGGTTGTCAAAACAGGACAGTTAAACGGTTTGAAAATTGCCGAGGACTTGTTTTCAATGAACGAATTTTCTGATGTAGAAAGCAATAAGCGTCTGCCACGAACTATACTTGAAGACGAAGTGAAGGAGGAACAGGAAAGAATATTAGACCTCTGCCAGAAATACCGGAAAGTCGCGAAGATGATCAATGAGATAGGGTTCGAAAAAAGTGACAAACTTGGGACGTTTCGCCACGTTATTCCCTCAAAACTGAATGAAAAGGTAGTACGTATGTTTAAGGAACTGGTTCATAGTGTTCAGTCCGAATACGATACCTATGTCAAGAATACTCGGATGGAACAATCCCAAGCGGATTTAAAAAATTTGAGAGGGTATATTTCCATGCCTCTTCATCTTTTGGAGGTGGTCCTCTGGCTTTGTCATTTTTATGAACGCCATGAAGATGACATTCGTCATGGAGAGTGTAAGCAGCAAATTTCAAGGATAGTGAATAAAGAGGCCCTGCTGGGACAAATTTTTAATTTTGGTTTCCATTACAGCAAATATTATCTCCAGGAAGGCGACAAGCTGGTAAAAGAGATTTTGAAGGAATTTGTGGAAATTGTGAGAGCCGAAGTTCCCATCCCACAACCATTGGGTTTTCATGCCAGACCTTCAACTTATATTTCCTTAATTGCCCGCCATCATGAGGGGGAATTGCACATGCTTATTGATGAACAAAAATTTAACGCAATGTCCGTTATGAGTCTTTTGCAGGCAGGAGGTCTTCTGGCTGACAAAGGTTATCAAAAAGTAATTCTGGAAGGTTCCCGGCAGGCCATTAATGATGCCAAACTTTTAGCCCAGAATAATTATTGCGAAGAAGGTGAATTCCCTCGTCAATTAAGCTATCTGCGTCCCGACCAAACTTGATATTGAGTTTAATTTGCTATGAGCGCAGAGCAAGAAATTTATAATATTGTCGATGAAAATGACCGCATAATAGGGCAGGCCACCCGGAGGTATATTCATCAAAACAAATTATTGCACCGCTCCGTTCATGTCCTGGTTTTTAATTCCAGCAAAGAATTATTTTTGCAGAAGCGGGCTCTCTGTAAGGACGAAAACCCGGGACTATGGGACACCTCATCGGCCGGGCATGTCGATGCCGGGGAATCCTATGATGATTGTGCCCATCGCGAACTGTGGGAAGAGCTTAACTTAAAGGCTGTTTTGAAGCCTTCCATTAAAATATCAGCCTGTCAGGAGACTTATGGGGAGCATGTTCAGGTTTATACTTGCGTCACGGATGATGCGATTCGAATTAATCCGGAAGAAATCAGCGAAGGGGCGTTTTTCGACCTGGTCCAAATTCAGGAAGAGATGTCCATAAACCCTGCCAAATTCACATCCTCATTTAAATTACTTTTTGATCAGTCTTTGCTTAAAGAAAATAGCTTGGTGAATGAAAATGAATCTTCGGGAAAATTCAAATGACCTCTTTTGATATTTTTGTTGCCGTTGTGCTGGGTTTTTGCCTGATTTTCTCCTTAATGAAAGGGCTTGTGCGTGAGATATTCTCTCTTTTAGCATATGCTGGAGGATATCTAATGGCTGTCAAATATCAAGGCAGTGTTGCCGTGGTTTTGATGGAGAGTATTCCCAGCAAACCAATAGCCAAATTAGTAGCCTTTGCGGCTATTTATATAGTCACCGCAATTATCATCTCTCTCATGGGCAAGATTGCCAAAGGAATACTTTGGTCCGGAACCGATCTTTCGATGCTCGACAGGATTTTGGGTGGCGTTGTAGGTTTGGCCAAAGGCGTGGTCATTCTGGTTGCCATTACTTTTCCGTTGCGGTTCTTTCCTGAGGAGGCTAAAAAGTTTACCAAAGATTCCTACACCGCTCCATATTTGACAAAGGTTTTAGATTTTGTAAGCCAGAATCCGGGCACCCTGAATGTTAGAAAAAAACTTTTAGATTTTGATATGGAAGGGGCCAAAAAAAAATTCAACGAGCTAAAAGAAATGAAAAAGTTGAAGGACACGTTTGATGATTTGAAAAAAAAACTGCCGGATAACGATAAACCCCTGGATCAGTATTCCCCCGAAGACCGGGAAAAATTAAATGATATCCTAAAATCTGTTAGTAAAAATTAGCAGTTTTGAAGGATCGAATGAATTGAAACTCCACAGATAAGAGATGGCTGCAAAAATTAATTTTAATGGAGAAATCCATGACCATCTGAATATTTCAGTTTTGGATCATGGTTTTTTATTTGGCGACAGTGTTTATGAAGTGGTTAGCACTCTAAACAACCAGCCCTGCTTTTTAGACAAGCATCTGACTCGACTTTATGCTTCCGCGCAGGCGATCTCATTAAAGATACCGCATGATAAGGAATGGCTCCGGGAACAATTAGAAAATACACTGGTCGCATCGGGCAATGATGAATCTTATATAAGAATTATTGTCACCCGTGGAGTTGGTGAAATTAATATTGATCCCTCATCCTGTGAACACCCCAATATAATTTTGATGGTGATGGATGTGACGGAGTATCCAAAACCCTGTTATGAAAAAGGAATTCGGGTTGCATTGGTTTCTATTAAAAGGAACCCGCGCGATGCTTTGAATCCAAACATTAAAACCGGGAATTATTTGAACAATGTTTTGGCAAAAATGGAGGCGGACAGGCTTGGGGCGCAGGATGCCATCATGGTCAATCCATGGGGATATTTGACCGAAGGAACCACTAGTAACCTGTTCTTTGTTTGTGAGGGACATATCCTCACTCCTTCTGTGGATTGTGGAATTCTCTCAGGGATTACCCGAGAAATGGTGATTCAACTGGCTAAAGAAAACGGGTTTTATATGGAGGAAGGGAAATGGCCCGGCGAGGAACTTTATAAAGCCGATGAAATATTCCTGACGGGAACCCTTAAAAGGGTGATGCCGGTTTCACATCTGGATGGCCGGCCTGTTGGATTGGGAAAACCCGGGCCGATCACTCTAAAACTCCTACGGCTTTATGACGACCTATTAACAAAGAAAGTATAATCCCTGTGTCTCTACTTGTAGGCCTAACAGGCGGGATCGGTTCAGGAAAAAGTTTGGCTGCAAAATTTTTTGAGGAACTGGGTGCTCGCCTCATAGACGCTGATCAACTATGCAGGGATTTGGTCCGGTCGGGACAACCCGCACTAAATGAAATTGTCAGTTTTTTTGGTGAACTCATTTTGAATTCTACAGGGAATCTGGATCGGGAAAAGCTGGCCGAAATCATATTTCAGGATCCTGAAAAAAAATCTGCTTTAGAGGCAATTCTCCACCCAAAAGTTTTTGAGAAAGAGCGGAAAATATATTTAAAAATCAGGACTGCAGACCCTTCTGCTATCGTCATCATTGATGCGGCTCTCTTGATCGAATCTGGAAACCATAAGAACGTGGATAAGGTAATTGTCGTTAAATCCAGTGAGAAGTGCCAAGTTCAACGTATTCTGAGCCGGAGTTCCTTGAACTACGACCAGGCTGTCGCCCGAATCAAAAATCAGATGAGTCTTGAAGAAAAGAACAAATATGCGGACTTTATTCTGGACAATGAATCGAAACCGGAGGATCTTAGGAAAAGGGTTCAAGAACTTTATGCCAAACTTCTTAAAATTTCATAAAGAGCAGATAACTCAATAGTTAGATATTTAGTTCTTGGGTATAATACCGTTATACCCTTTAGAATATTATAATCGGACAATGAGAAATGGCTGAAGATCAGGAAAAAGAGGAACTATCCACCGATGAGGTGGCGGGACTCGAACGCCTCCTAAAAGATACCGGTGGTGGGGAGGCTGAAGTCTGTTTCCGCAAACCTTTTATTAAGTAATGCTGTGTTGGACAATGACCCTAACAAGGTACTTCCTCTCGGCGAGAAAAAATATTTATAATATTCTTTAGAAGAAAGTGCCCTGCCGACTTTACCCTTAAACAATCCCGAACCGAAGAGAGAATCAAAAAAGAAACGCAGTATCTCCTCAATATGTTCGGGGGCAGTGACCGTGTGCCCAAAGTAACGGCTAAGGGGCAAGGCTGGGTCGCTGTGAAAATCATCGCTATGGCCCAGGAACAAAATATCCTCATCAAAAAAGACAAGGACCTGATTGAATTGCTGGAAAAGATAGATGTTGGCCAGGAAATTCCGGAATCATTGTATAAAATAATCGCGGAACTTCTCGCCTGAGTCTATCACTTGAGCAATGAATATCCGAAAAAACAACAAACCTCATAAAATCCGGTGTCATAGGAACAATATGTTTTGGGAGAAACAAAACTATGAAATACCGGCAGAGCCCCGATTTGTCTTGACCCGATGTTTTGGCTTTGATATCCTTTGATTCCGACGCATTACTGGATTTTTTTACTGGGAACGCGAAAGTAAGTAAACTTGTCATCCGGCGGTTGGCGGTCTTTTTTTGGTCGCAAAAGATATATTGCAAAACAATTCTTTTAGAATAGAAAGTCGGGAGTTGCTAAAATCTGTTAGAATCCTCATTGCTTCCCTTGTCTTCTTGTCGGCCCCTTGGTTTCCTGGAAATTCAAGTGCCAGTCTCCCGCATGAAGTTCATACCCTGAGCAAATATCATTTCACCACTCCTCATGGTCTTCAAAACAAAGTTGAATTTTGGAAGAAGATCTACTCCGAGTACAGCACCAAACATGCAGTGGTTCATGATGTTAGGAACCTTGATATTGTTTATGAAGTTGTCTATCTAGGCGAAAAGCCATTATCCCGAAGAGCGCGGGAGCGCAAGCTGAAGAAGATCAAAGCAAAATACAAGACTATTTTGCGCAAGATTGCAAAAACCAAAAATAAGGCAAGCTTGAAGGGCGAGGAAAAAGGAGTTTTTAATCTGGTAAAAAATAACTTTTATAGAGCTTCAAGAAATATCCGTGCCCAGCTCGGCCAAAAGGATAGATTCCGGGAAGGCATTGAACGATCAGGCCTGTATTTAAGGGAAATCAAGAGAATATTTAAGCAATACAAGCTCCCGGAGGAACTGAGTGTCCTTCCACATGTTGAATCCTCTTTTCAGATCGGGGCTTATTCAAGCGCGGGAGCAGCGGGAATTTGGCAGTTTACCCGAGGCACAGGTCGCTTGTTCATGCGCGTTGGATATGATGTGGATGAGAGACGGGACCCGATACTGGCGACTTATGGTGCCGCAAAATTACTAAAAAAGAATTTTGAAAGCGTGGGTTCGTGGCCTTTGGCAATTACGGCTTATAACCATGGTTTGCAGGGAGTGAAGCGTGCAAAAAAAAGGTTTGGAAGTAACTTTGTCAAAATAGTAAACAACTATAAAAGCCAAACCTTTGGTTTTGCCTCGCAGAATTTTTATGCAGAGTTCCTTGCGGCGTTACATGTGGTCAAGAATCAGAATAAATATTTCCCTAATCTGGTTATAAAAAAACCGATCAACAAGGTTTCCTTCAGGTTGCCTGACTATATCAACATTCGAACTGCGATGAATCACTTTAAGATGTCGCGGGAAGAAATAGCAGAAGCGAATCCTGCTCTCAGGCGCCTGGTTTTAAATGGAGAAAAACGGATTCCAAGAGGGTTTTTTTTTCAGGCTCCTGCCAGGAAGGTGAATAATATGGTCGCTCTCTATGGCCAGATCCCACAAAAAGTGAAGCATGGCAGTCAATTGCGATCCAAGCGGTATACCGTCAGGAAAGGGGACACCCTGTCGGGAGTTGCTTTGCGTTTTGGGACAACGGTAAGATCCTTGAAGGGCTTCAACAGTATAGGAAGACGCAATCGCATTTATATCGGCCAAGTACTTCAATTACCAAAAGGAAAATTCCGGCGTCAGCCTTCATTCCGGCTGGCTAAACTGGATCCCAGTAATGTTCGCGTAAAACTTGTGTCTTACAAAGTTCGAAGACACGATAATCTTTCCAAGATTGCAAAACGCTTTGACACCGATGTGAGGCATCTTACCCGCATTAACCGGTTTCGGAACCCTGACACCCTGTATCCAGGACAAAAAATAAAAGTTCCCTCCCGGTCAAGAGATTATTGATAACAAAGTTCGGTTAGCATCCAAAACTGTAAATCCCCCAAACTTTAAATTATCGGTAGACCGCTCACAAGTTGCAAAATCCTCAAGAACTGCGAAAAAAGCAATAAAAGTTAAAACAGAAAGAGCTGTTTCATCGGGTACCCTTCAAGTAGCCCGAAACACCACTGATAAGACCAACCGAAATCGTCCTGCTTTCAAACCGGTATCGTTTTCTCCTGATGGGAATTCTGATTCACTGATTGGCACCATCACTGTTGACTTTGATGAAACACTCAGCCATTACGCCGAGTGGTCGCTGCTTTCGGTAAGGGAATTGAGAAGGATAAACCGTATTGGGAAACGGGGTGACATATCGGTCAACGATAAGCTTCGCGTTAATTTTGCCAAGACTCTCCCCGACAAATTTGAAGAAAAAAGGCAGGAATACCATAAGGCGATTCAGGAAGACTTTTTCAATAATTACGAAATCAGCAAATTGACCATTCAAAGTGTTGAAAAGGGTGAAACCTTATGGGAGATGCGTAACGAAAACTACACCATTCCTCTTTGGCTGTTGAACAGCTACAACTCTGATAAAGATATTCGGTCGCTTCCCGTTGGCGAGCCCATTGTCATTCCTGTCATAGTCCTTAAAGATAAAAACGCCTGAGTTTTATTTTTTCCTGGAAAATAATTCAACGCTGTCTCAATGGCCGCTAAATGAGCCTCTACCCGCACATCCATGAAAAGCTGGTAGCGGTTTTTAATGTCAGGGGGGGGTGCCTTCTGGTTCCTTTAAAGAACGAATATAAAGCCATAGGCCACCAATTCATGGACCTGAAATCGGTTTCCTGAACCATAATTCCTCCTTCCGCAGACGACCATCTATTTCACCATTTAGATTTATCCGCATGATGTCCTTCACGGTTCGTGGGATTTTTTTACCCAAATGATCATCCTCTGGATGGGTGCCCTTTTGATACAGGTAGTGTCCGGGACTCATGAAGTCTTCATGAAGCCCAATTGTCAGATCATAAGATTTGTCAAAGATAGATTTTGCAAATGCTACTTCATAAGGCGGGGCATCATGTTTGAATAGGCGATTCAGGTCTTTGCCTTCATGGTTCTCCCTGGATCCATATTCACAGCCATAAGGTTTCAGGCAGGGCAAAAAGGTTAACTCCCCACTCATCAGAAAATTTTTCAAATCGGTTGTTTTCAAGAAAAGCACAAATGGCCCCCACCCCCCCGGGCTCGTCACCACGAATTTCTGCTGAGATCGATGCCTTACGCCGATTCCCTCCTCCCAGAACAAATTTAACCAGAGAATATTTTTTATCCGATGTTTCTAAAGAATGGTTTGCGGCAAACCCATTTTCAGCAGACAACTGTTTGCCTGGTCTGGTAAAAATCATTTCAACATCATTCAGCGGAGCATCCATGATTTTTTCTAAACGGCCGTTTTTTCAGTAAAACCACATTCCTTTTTAATAACACATTTTTGGCAATCAAAATTCTTAGCCGTGCAGGTGTATCTTCCATGGAGAATGAGATAGCGGTGGGCATTTTTCAACCATTTCTCAGGAGTGACCTCTAAAAGTTTTAATTCGGTCGCCAATACAGTTTTTCCGGGGGCTAATCCCGTTCGGTTTGCAACTCGAAAAACATGAGTGTCTACAGCAATTGTAGGCTTGTCAAATCCCTCATTCAATACCACATTAGCCGTTTTGCGGCCTACGCCTGGCAGATGCTCCAGCTCTTCGCGGGACCCAGGAACCTGCCCATCATGTTTCTCTATGAGAATTTTACAGGTATTTATAATATTTTTAGATTTAGCTGGGGCCAATCCTATGGGTTTGATGATTCCCGCAAGCTTGGACTGCCCCAGAGCCAACATTTCGACCGGTGTGGGGCATGAGGAAAAAAGGGCGGGCGTAACTTTATTGACTGTTCTATCTGTCGATTGGGCGCTTAAAATGACCGAAATCAAGAGCTCAAAATAATTTTTGAATACCAGTTCCGATTTTGCCTCAGAAAGGTTTCTGGCAAGCTTTTGGTATAGGCGGTTTATATCAGGCTTATTAATTTTCTAGTCCTTCAGGGGGACATCGCACACCGGACACCCACCCAATAGGAATCAGTCGGATCAGACATGCCTCGATGACGGGCCGTAACACGCAAATGTTGTTCTTCGCTCATCCATGAATTGCCTCGAATAACCCTAAAACTTTGCCGGGTTGGACCCTTGGGGTTTTTAGTTGGGCTATTTTGGTAATAGTTGAGGGAAAACCAGTCCGCCACCCATTCCCAAACCCCTCCAACCATGTCATAGAGCCCCCATGCATTGGGCTTTTTTTTGCCAACACTTGCCGGTTCCCTTGGTGAGTTTCCTGCGTACCAAAGATAGTCATCGTCGACCTCGTTACCCCATGGGAAACGGGCCTGGTTCCCGGCACGAGCAGAATACTCCCACTCTGCCTCCGTGGGGAGTCTTCGACCCACTTTTTGGCAATACTTTCGCGCTTCCTGCCAGTCCATATGTGTAATAGGTTGCTCCGGATTGTGGAAAACAGAACGATTCATTTTCATCACTGCATCCCATTTCCGTTGCGTGACCTCAAATCGGTCCATATAAAATGCATCCAGGCAGACCTTATGGGCGGGTTTTTCCCTGGTGTTGTCATCATCATCTTCATATAGATAGGTGTCATTGGTACCCATCATGAAGCATCCAGCCTGAATTCGGACCATATCTGAGGGTGGCTCCGCACCAATAAGGACATGAGGAAAGAAAAACATGGTAAGCAACATAATTGTGGGAGCAGCATTTTTCATTCGATGGATTGTACTGGTTGGAAAAGGTCGGGTCAAGTAATGAGATAAGAAATTTACATCATCTCAGATTAAAAATTGCCGGAATGGGGATATAGATTTAAGGGAGTCTGTCGATATGTAATATAACTTAAGCCTTTTAAAATCCATAAAACCCATGAAAAATAAAATTTGGCTAAAATTATTCGTTTTTGTGTTTTTCATCTCCATTTTATCGAGTCCCTCTCACGCATTTTATAAAAAGAAGGTGCTGGTGGGACAATTCCAGAACCCGGCCAATTGGGACCAACCGTATCACCCCGGAAATATTGTTTCAGAAGTATTGATTCAAGAACTCATGGGTCACAAACGAATTCAACTGATCTCTTTCTCTGAACATATGATGCGGCTGATGGAGAACTCCACTCCCTCCGCTAATGAAAGTTATGTGGAACCGGCTATTTTTGATTCCGAAAAAATGAGTTTCAATGGGAAATCTGGATTAAGTTCCATAAATTTCGCGCTAAACTCTTTAAAACACAACATAGATTTATTTGTTTCTAAAAAATTGGATTCCCTATTATTAGAAGGAGAAGTAATAGCCTTTAAAAGAAAAGAAATCATCGGGAAAAAGAGTAAAAGTAGCAATTGAAGAAGACATCCTGGTTAACCTGGGTTCGTCAAACGGTGTTCGCATTGGCGAGCTACTTCAGGTACATGCGGTGAGTTTGGGGTTGAATGACCCTTATACAGCAGGCAACCTGGGGGATGTCTATGTGAGGAGGAGTCATTCAAATATTGCAGACCTGGGAAGGAACAGCAAAAGCCAGGCCGTTGGCTGGAAAGAATTTTGAAACCGGATTTCTTGTCCGATCCATGACCGCTTTGAGGAAAAGCAGCTTTTCATCAATAGAGCAGGAAGAAGAAAAGGTGCCTTGGTGGGATTTTCATGGAATCCGCTCGGTAAACTGACAGAAGTAAATTCAGGATGTCGCCCCATACTCCTGTATGGAAGTAATCGCTAGATCATTCTCCTTGATACATTTCAAAGCACCCATCAGAGCTAATGCTCCCGCCATGGTCGTGCAATAGGGCAAATTCAGGTTCAGCGAGCTTCGCCGGAGAGAAAATGAATCCTTTACCGATTGTTCGCCAAATACTGTATTGATAACAATATGGATTTGTTTTGCCTCAAGGGCTTCTACAATATGTGGGGACCCTTCTTTGACTTTATTGATGGATGATACTTTAACCCCATTTTTTTCCAGATAGTCGGCAGTGCCGCGTGTCGCGATTAAATGGTAGCCTAACTTCTGAAGTCCTTTGCCAATGGCCACAGTTTTTGGTTTGTCAGAATCCTTAACACTGATAAAAGCAGTCCCCTTCAAGGGGAGTTTAACCCCCGTTGCCAATTGTGATTTCGCAAAAGCCCGGCCAAAATGAGTATCAATTCCCATAACCTCGCCGGTGGACTTCATTTCAGGCCCCAGCAAAACATCCACATCCTGAAATTTATTGAATGGAAAGACAGACTCTTTCACAGCGATATGGGGAAAGGAGATTTCCTCCGTAAAACCTAATTCCTGCAAGCTTTTCCCGGCCATCACTCTGGCAGCAATTTTTGCCAAAGGAACCCCAATGGTTTTACTCACAAAAGGAATTGTACGCGAAGCGCGCGGATTCACCTCAATAATATAAACAGTTTCATCCTTAACTGCGAATTGAATATTTATCAGTCCAATGACCTTAAGTTCCCGTGCCAGCGCACAGGTTTGCGTTTTTATTTCATCAATCGTTTTGGAGGAAAGGGAAAATGCGGGCAGGGAACAAGCACTATCGCCAGAGTGTATTCCAGCCTCCTCGATATGCTCCATCACCCCACCGATCACTACATCCTGTCCATCAGAAATGGCATCAACATCTATTTCGATGGCGTCTTCCAGAAAGTCGTCGACGAGCACCGGATGCTCGGGAGATGCGTTGACTGCATGTTGCATATAATATTCCAAGCGATCCTGGCTATAAACGATTTCCATAGCTCGGCCTCCCAATACATAAGAAGGGCGGACAACAACTGGATAGCCAATTTCTTCTGCAATTTCACGGGCTTCCTGATAGGAAACGGCGGTTCCATTTGCAGGTTGACGGAGCCCCAATTTTTCCAAAACTTCTTTAAATAGTTTTCTGTTTTCGGCGCGATCAATATCGATGGGATTTGTCCCAATAATAGGCACTCCCGCATGCATCAAATCCAGCGCCAGTTTAAGCGGTGTTTGACCTCCAAATTGAACAATCACCCCATCCGGTTTTTCCACCCTTACGATATTCATAACATCTTCGAAGGTCACAGGCTCAAAATAAAGCCTGTCGGAGGTGTCGTAATCGGTACTCACGGTTTCCGGATTGCAGTTGACCATAATCGTTTCATAACCATCTTCCTTAAGAGCAAAAGACGCATGAACACAGCAATAGTCGAACTCAATCCCCTGTCCAATTCTGTTCGGGCCCCCACCAAGAATCATGATTTTTTTTCTTGCAGTCACATCGGCTTCGCATTCCTCCTCATAGGTGGAGTATAAATAGGGCGTGAAGGCCTCGAACTCGGCTCCACAGGTATCCACTCTTTTAAAGACAGGGTAAATTTCTGCCTCAGTACGACGATGAAAAATATCCTTTTCATTACAATTTAAGAGCCTTGCCAGATAGATGTCAGAAAAACCCATTTTCTTTGCGCTTAAAAGGGTTTCATCATCCAAGTTAGAAACTTCATCCAATTGCATTATTTCTTTCTCAAACCTGATGAGGCAATCGATATTATCGAGAAACCAGGGATCAATGCCCGTAATCTGGTGGATTTGGTCGATGGAGATATCCCTTCGCAAAGCGGCGGCAACATGCCAAAGCCTATCTGAAAATGGCAGAATCAGAGCAGCCAGAAGTTTTTCTTTTTGTTGTTCCGGGGACAAACCAATCTGGTTCAGACTGAAACGGAAATTCTCCTCAAAACCATAAAGCCCGGTTTCTATGGATCGGATAGATTTCTGCAGGGCTTCTTTGAAAGTACGGCCAATGGACATGACCTCACCGACCGATTTCATTTGTGTCGACAAGATAGGTTCAGTTTGGAAAAATTTCTCAAACGTGAAACGTGGAATCTTAACCACACAATAATCCAGGGTCGGTTCAAAAGAAGCCGGAGTGACCCGTGTAATATCATTCTTAATTTCATCCAGAGAATAGCCCACCGCTAATTTTGCCGCGAATTTCGCAATGGGAAAACCGGTAGCCTTGGATGCCAAAGCCGAACTTCTGGATACCCTCGGATTCATCTCGATGACTATCATCTCTCCAGTCTCGGGATCGACGGCAAACTGGATATTGGAGCCCCCCGTCTCAACACCAATTTCACGGATAATGTCGATCGCTGCGTTTCGCATTATTTGATATTCTTTGTCGGTAAGCGTCTGAGTGGGGGCCACTGTTACACTGTCCCCGGTATGAATACCCATGGGGTCCAGGTTTTCTATTGAGCAGATTATGACCACGTTGTCTTTTAAATCCCGCATCACTTCCAATTCATACTCTTTCCATCCAATGAGAGATTTTTCGATCAACACCTGAGTGACAGGACTTGCTTTAAGTGCAAACTCAACCAGCGACCCAAAATCATCCTTTGAATAGGCGACACTCCCGCCTGTTCCCCCTAATGTGAAAGACGGACGAATGATGGAGGGAAAGCCTGTATCCTTGACAATTTTCCAAGCCTCCTCCAGTGATTCGGCGTGTCCGCTGGGTGGAACTTTCTGCCCGATGCGAAACATGGCTTCTTTGAAAAGATTTCGATCCTCGGCTTTGTTGATAGTGTCAACATTAGCACCAATCAATTCAACATTATATTTTTCCAGAACTCCTCTTTCAGCAAGAGCCAAAGCCACATTCAAGGCAGTTTGACCGCCCATTGTAGGAAGTAAAGCATCCGGCCTGTCACGCTCAATAATTTTTTCAACCACCTCGTGAGTGACTGGCTCAATATAAGTGCGGTCCGCAAATTCAGGGTCAGTCATAATGGTGGCAGGATTGCTATTTACCAAAATGATTTCATAACCCTCTTCCCTTAGCGATTTGCAAGCCTGGGTCCCTGAATAGTCAAATTCACAAGCTTGCCCAATGACAATGGGGCCAGCCCCAATGAGAAGAATTTTTTTTATATCAGTTCGTTTGGGCATTAGTTTTTATAAATATCAGAAATTTCTATTTGCCGGGAGCGTTCCCACTTTAAATTCATATAAACCAATCGATTGATCAATTCTGAAATCAACCTTCTTCCTTCAAGTTTTATTGTTTCAATTTTCAAATGGTCAATTTTCTTGTCTGTTTCCTGGGTGCTGGTTTCCATTTCTTTGTCTTTTTCTTCCAGAACCAATAGTTCCTTTATTAATCTCTCTCTTTTTGCATCAAAATTCCTGTGCTCGATTTTACTTTTGATTTTTTCAATATATTTGGAATTTTTTAAAGAGGCTTTTTGTTTTTTTAATAATTCTTTTTCAAGACCAGCAAGTTCTTTTTTCCAGGATTTCTGGAGCAAAAAGAATTTTTTCACTTCACCTCTTATGTATCGGTGGGTTTTACCGGGGTGAAAGCAGAAGTATCCCGTAAAATGCCACTTGCCTTGATGAGGGACAATCCGGCCTTGAAAAATATCATTTTTTCTGAATACCAATTTTGAATCTTCCTCAGCAATCATGTGCCTTTCATCTTTGAATAGATCTAAAACGATTACCGAGTTGTCGCGAACTTTTTTAACCTCAAAAAGTGCCTGAACATCATTGGAGATGCCCCTGCAAATTTCCAGGCGGTCAGGAGCCCATGCAGATTGGTTTTCCTCAATTATATTTTCCAGGATAGTGTTGTGAGTCCCCGACACATAATTATTTAGCAAGTACCATTCCAGAAACAGGGCCATTCGCGTATTGTATGACTTGTCATCCTCGTAGATTTTCCCAGTCGTCTTCTGATATTCTTTTTTTGCCTCCATGATTTGTTCAGAGGGAATATACTGGGCAATAAATTCAAAAAGTTGCTCTAAATTTTCCTTGATCATCAAACTCCTGCTTTCATGAGTTGTGTGAATTGCTGAAAAAGATGGCTGGAATCATGTGGCCCCGGCGAGGCTTCAGGATGATACTGAACGGAAAAAATGGGCCACTCTTTATGGCGAATGCCTTCAATTGTTTGATCATTTAAATTGACGGACGTCACATCTATGGAAGACTCAACAGAATCATGGGTCACGGCAAACCCATGATTCTGGGAAGTGATTTCTACTTTTCCCGAGGGGATATCCATTACGGGCTGATTTCCTCCATGATGCCCAAACTGAAGTTTGAACGTTTTTCCGTTTAAAGCCAGGTTCAGGATTTGATGTCCCAGACAAATACCAAAAATTGGAACTTTACCCAGGAGAGATTTAATATTGTTAATGGCATAGGGAACACCTGCGGGATCGCCCGGTCCATTGGACAAGAATACGCCGTCCGGATTTAAAGCCAGCACTTCTTTGGCCGGAGTGGATGCAGGAACAACACGAACACGGCAACCGGCATCCGCAAGCTTTCTTAATATATTCCTCTTTATTCCGAAATCGTAGGCAACCACGAAACTCTTTTTATCCACCGCGGGCTTGAGAGAGGTTTTGCCGTTGCGAATTTCCCATTCTCCTTCCTGCCAGTCATAGGCTTCATGACAAGTCACTTCTTTCACCAAGTCCTTGCCCACCAATCCTGACGAGTTCTGCGCTTTACGAACCAGTTCTTTTGGGTCTTGGGGTACCGTGGACAACACTGCCTGTTGAGCCCCTTTTTCACGAATCCGCCGGGTCAAGGCACGAGTATCGATTCCCTGAATACCGATGACACCGAATTTTTTTAAGAAATCTTCCAGCGTTTCTCTTGACCTCCAATTACTGGTAATGCCACTCAATTCTTTAATAATGAAACCGGAAAGGTGAGGGCGGTCCGACTCAAAATCCTGAGGGTTGATGCCATAATTACCAATAAGGGGGTAAGTCATCAGTACCATTTGACCGCGATAGGAAGGGTCGGTGATTACTTCCTGATAACCGGACATGCTGGTATTGAACACAATTTCTGCGTCAACTTCCCCCTCGGCTCCAAAATGGTCACCTTCAAAGACTTTTCCATCGGCCAGAGCTAAATTTGCTTTCTTCATTTTTCAGGAATTCGATCTATGTTCATGCACTATGGGCAGAATATACGGTTTTCCCCGCCACCAGGGTATGAAGGACTTTGCCTCTTACCTTCCATCCCTTGTAAGGAGAATTTTTACTGCGAGACTTAAACTTTGCCGGGTCTATGGTGTACTGGGTATCGGGATTAAAAATAACAATGTCCGCATCTTTTCCAACCCCCAGATTTCCTTTATCTAAATTGAAAACACGGCAAGGCTGTTGGGTGAGAAGATCCACCGCTTTTTGCAACGTGATTACTTTTTCATCGACTAATTTAAGCGTCAGGGGAAGGGCGGTCTCCAGACCAACGATTCCAAAACAGGCATTGCTGAACTCCACTTGTTTGTCGGCAAGATCATGGGGAGCGTGATCTGTAGCAATCATATCTATGGTTCCATCTCTCAAACCTTCTTTAATCAGTTCCATATCATCATCGGTTCTCAGCGGAGGGCTCATTTTTGCGTTGGTGTCATAACTGCGGCAGGCTTCTTCCGTGAGGGTGAAATGATGCGGAGCAACTTCGCAAGTAACAGGGAGACCTTTGGCCTTGGCTTGACGAACCAATTCAACAGCCCCACCACTGCTTATGTGCGCCACATGAAGTCGCCCACCTGTTTTCTGGAGCAAGCAAATATCGCGAAACACCATGATGTCTTCTGCTTCAACCGGCATTCCTTTCAATCCCAATTCTGTAGAGACAATGCCCTCATTCATGCAACCCCCGCGCGTCAAATCGAGGATTTCACTGTGCTGTATGCAGGGGAGGTCAAACATTCGGCTGTATTCTAATGCCCTCCGCATCAGTTCACTATCCATGACAGGTTTTCCATCATCAGAATAACCAATGCATCCGGATTCTTTTAACTCGCCCATATCCGACAAGGTTTCACCTTTTAAACCCCTGGTGATCGCTCCAATGGGAAGAACATTGACCAAACCTGTTTTCTTGGCCTGGGAGAGGATCAATTCTGTAACCGAGCGACTATCGTTGACGGGTGACGTATTGGGCATAACCGCCACAGTGGAAAACCCTCCAGCCGCTGCCGAGGCACTACCGGTTTCAATCGTCTCTTTATATTCATGACCCGGCTCTCTGAAATGCACGTGCATATCACAGAAACCCGGAGCAACCACACAATCTTTTGCGTCTATGACCTGAGCATCTTTTATTTTACTTGCAGGAACTTTCCCCCGAGGCGCAACAGCTTCGATTTTTCTGTTGTTGATCAGAATATCAAAGGAACCGTCGATCTGGTTTGCAGGGTCAATGACCCGGCCATTTTTAATTAGGGTTTGCATTATTCTCCCCTAGTAATAAATAAAAAAGAGCCATTCTGATAGCAACCCCATTGGTAACCTGATTCAATATTAGAGAGCGGGGTCCCTCCATCACATCCAAGGCAATTTCTATCCCTCTATTGACCGGCCCAGGATGGATTATGAGAATATCATCACGTGCTTTAGCCAGAGTTTCTGAAGTCAGACAGAAATAGTTTGAGTATTCCCGCAGGCTTGACAGGAGTCCATGGTTTTGCCGTTCCAACTGGATACGAAGAACCATGACTACATCCACATCCTTAATGGCTTCAGAAAGATTGTGGCTCACCTCCACACCTAGACGCTCCAGACCAATAGGAATAAGTGGCGGAGGGCCAACAACGCGGACTTTCATACCCATGGTTTGCATAGCCTTAATATTGGAACGGGCCACCCGGCTATGATTGATGTCGCCAACAATCGCAACTTTGAGACCTTCTAAATCTCCCCTATGAGAGCGGATTGTCAAAAGGTCCAGCAATGCCTGGCTGGGATGCTCATGCGACCCATCGCCGGCATTGATGATCGGGCTGTTCACAAATTGTGACAACAGTGCAGGAGCACCTGAACAATGATGCCGAACCACCAGTATATCCGGATTCATCGCTTCCAGGTTTCGAGCCGTGTCAATCAAGTTTTCCCCTTTTATGGTACTGCTCGTAGAGCTGGATATATTTATCACATCAGCACTCAAACGCTTTCCGGCAATCTCGAATGAAGTTCTGGTTCGAGTACTGGGCTCAAAAAACAGATTGATGATGGTTTTGCCTCTAAGGGTGGGAACTTTTTTTATGGCACGGGTAGATATTTCTTTAAAAGATTCTGCAGTATCCAGAATTTGCTGGATATCCTGCTTCGTCAATTCTTTCGTGCTCAATATGCTTTTAGTTGAAAGAAGCATCAGTTGGACTGCTCCTGAATAATCACCTTGTCTTCACCATCTTCCTCACTAAATAGAACCTGAACGCGTTTCGATTTGGCTGTGGGAATATTTTTACCTACATAATCTGGCCTGATCGGCAATTCTCGGTGGCCCCGGTCTATCAACACCGCTAATTGGACGGAAGAGGGACGCCCAAAATCCATGAGGGCATCAATAGCTGCACGAATGGTTCTTCCGGTAAACAAAACATCATCACAGAGAATGATGTGCTTGTCTTCCAGGGCAAAAGAAATGTCAGTTTTTTTCAATTCCGGTTTTTGAATTCCTACTGCCAGATCGTCCCGGTAAAGCGTGATGTCCAGAACCCCGTGGTCAACCGTTACATTCTCTATTTTCTCTATTTGCTCCTTCAGCCTCTGGGACAGGACAACACCACGGGTTCGAATTCCCACCAGGGCTATGTTTCCGGCACCATGATTGCGTTCCAGAATTTCATGGGATATGCGGCTGACTGCGCGGGAAATATCTCTTGTATTTAGAAGTGTTGAACTCATAAGTGGAAAACGGGCAAAAAAAAACCTCCCAAAGGCTAAATAAAGCCGAAGCAGGAGGTGAACAACATATTTTTTAAGACAAACATCGCTTTTTCCCTTGATAGCCTCACAGGACTATCTTAAAGAGTGTAATAAGCAAACTATAATGAATTCGAAGTAGTAAGTCAAGCTGGTTTTCTTTAATGTTATTAACGGTTTTTCAACCAAATATAATAAGCAAGATTGTCGATTTACACTCTTCCACATGCCCCGCAGGGGTAATCCCCAAGCCTATGCAAGGTGAGATCCTTCGTCGCCTTCGGGCTCCTCAAGGATGACAAAATGACACAGTATTGTCATTCTGAGCGATAGCGAAGAATCTCGTTGTCTGTCATTCTGAACGTCTTGTATCGTCATTCTGAATGCTTCGGCTTCGCTCAGCACAGGCTCCGTGAAGACGTGATATTTTTCCTTAACCTTCGTGCCCCGAAGGGGTAATCCCCAGGTTAGTGCAAGGCGAGATCCTTCGTCTCCCTAAAGGGACGTGCCAGGCCTTCGGCTCCTTAAGGATGACAAAATGGCCCAGTATTGTCATGCTGAGCTAGTGATATTTGACCTTTGAATTCTTGCCCCGCAGGGGTATCTCGAAGCATCTCGATTCTTCGATTTTTCGACTTATGCAAAGGTCTCCCGCAAATGGGGGGAGGGGCCAAAAATGGATACAAATCATTGAAATTTCATGTAAAATATGAAAAATGGCATAACGCTGATGATATGTCTAGCCATTACACGGGTTGCACTATCTGGAATTTGATCTCTAATATTTGATGAGTGGGAGTCTCGGGGACCCGTGGAAGTATCTATAATCATAATTATTCTGTTTTGGTCGTTTTAGGGTTGTTCGTTATTTTTGGGAAACCTGAATCCAATGACGCAATGGACTCAGATGGGAAATCCCAAGAGGGTTCTCCCGTCCGGAACGAACCTGCCTTTAGTTCTCCTTCTCCATCCAGCAGTACCAGTGGCAGTTTGCTCAATCAGTTATCGATGATCAATGCCCGCAGTTTTCCAGCATTGTCTGGAAACCGGCTTCCCAATAAAGTTTCCGTATTTTTCAGCAGGAAGGAAAAGTTCCTGGATTCCTGTTGGGATTATTCGCGTTTCCATAGTATTATTTCGGCTTAACCTGGGGAAACCATGAAAGAAAAAGAAGAGCCGGAAAAACGGAGAGAAAACCCCATTTTCACGATTTGGGTCCATACCGGCTATGCGGTCCTGGTCCTTTCCATGGTTGGCTGGATGGTCTATATGGAATTTTTTATGCAGTAGACGTCGCCAGGTCCAGGCATTTATAATAACTACGCCTTGGCAGGGAGACCTTTGCATAACCCCGGATTCTTCACTGCATTCAGAATGACAAATAGCCTTGTATTGTCATTCTGAATGCAGTGAAGAATCCCTATGCCGGCGTTTCTTGTCATTCTGAATGCAGTGAAGAATCTCGTTTTTGGTTTATGTTAGTAGGGGCTTCGATATCTTTCGGCTCCTCTGGGTGTCATTCTGAACGCAGTGAAGAATCCCGGGTCTATGCAAGGCGAGATTCTTCGTCACGTTGTTCCTCAGAATGACAAATAGCCTTGTATTGTCATTCTGAATGCTTCGGCTTCGCTCAGCACAGGCTCCGAAGACATGATATTTTTCCTTAACCTTCGTGCCCCGCAGGGGTAATCTCGCTTTTTGGGTTTATGTTAGTAGAGGCTCCGAGATCCTTCGGCTCCTCAAGGATGACAACTTCGGGAGTGTTTCAGCACCCTGAACCATCGGCGTTGTTCAATTTCAACTGAAAATGGGATTTGTCCCGGACAATAATTTCATCGGGTGACTATTGCTTATGAAAAAACCACTTGCATTCTTACTCTTTCACCTTTCTGTTTTTATTTTTTTGTTTTGCAGTTCTTCTCTCGCGTTTGGTGATGACTTCCAGGATGCTGTAGATGCGTATAGCAGAAAAGACTATAAAACGGCATACAAGCTATGGTTTCCATTAGCAGAACAGGGTGGGGGGGGGGGGGGGGGGTGCTTCCGCGCAATACAACCTGGGTGTGATGTATGCCCAAGGAGAAGGAGTTCCACAGGACTACAAAGAAGCGGTTAAATGGTATCGTCTCGCAGCGGAACAGGGAAATGCTTTAGCGCAATACAACCTGGGTGTGAGGTATGACCAGGGAGAAGGAGTTCCACAAGACGACCAGGAAGCGGTTAAATGGTATCGCCTTGCAGCAGAACAGGGAGATATTCCCGCGCAATACAACCTGGGTGTGATGTATGACCAGGGAAGAGGAGTTCCACAAGACTACAAAGAAGCCGTCAAGTGGTATCGTCTCGCAGCAGAACAGGGACATGCTTCCGCGCAATACAACCTGGGTGTGATGTATGCCAAAGGACAAGGAGTTCCACAAGACTACAAAGAAGCCGTCAAGTGGTATCGGCTTTCAGCAGAACAGGGACATGCTTCCGCGCAAAACAACCTGGGTGTGAGGTATGACCAGGGAAGAGGAGTTCCACAAGACTACAAAGAAGCCGTCAAGTGGTATCGGCTTTCAGCAGAACAGGGACATGCTTTCGCGCAATACAACCTGGGTGTGAGGTATGACCAGGGAGAAGGAGTTCCACAAGACTACAAAGAAGCCGTCAAATGGTTTCGTCTTGCAGCAGAACAGGGATTGGCTCAAGCGCAAAACGACCTGGGTGTGATGTATGTCCAGGGAAAAGGAGTTCCACAAGACTATGTGTCAGTGCATATGTGGTTCAATCTCGCGGGTTCTAATGGAAACAAAAACGCCATAAAGAGGAGAAACACGGTGGAAAAGCAAATGTCTCCAGCCCAAATAAAAAAAGCGCAGGAAATGGCAAGAAACTGGAAACCGTCAAACAAATAATCCATACATGAGAAAGGAAACGGCTACTGTTTTCCGAAAACTGTCATTATTTGCCGATTCCTTTACCAAAAATAAGAAAGGTTGCTGTCCTTTCTCTTGAATACTCTTTATTGGAAAATCCTGGAGGTGCCTATTTGGAAATAAGCCGCTTTGAGAAATCCTTGATCTGTTTTCGCCATTCCCGTTCACATGGAAGCAAAAGCCGCCTGGAACATGTCCAAAACGTGCCAGCAGTCTGGAGACGAGACCTTTGCATAACCCCTGATTCTTCGTCACCTTGCTCCTCAGAATGACAAATAGCCTTGTATTGTCATTCTGAATGCTTCGGCTTCGCTCAGCACAGGCTCCGTGAAGACGTGATATTTTTCCTTAAACTTCGTGCCCCGAAGGGGTATGTGATATCCTCTTCCTTGAACTTCATGCCCCGAAGGGGTAATCTCGCTTTTCTGTTTTTTTTCGACTTACGCAAAGCTTTCTCTGGAGACACTATTGAGGCCTTAAACTATGGGGAACTGGCCGGTAAAATCTGTTCAGGATCAACTATGGCAATCTTAAAAAATTGAATGAGGAAATCGAGGAATGGATGATAAAAAGAGTTGGGAGTGAAATCAAAGACAGTGGTTTGTAGACCTCCTGTTATTTTGCTTTCACTTTTTTCCAGCTTAATGCCACGTCTCCTTTACGAATTTTAACCTGGCAACCCAGACGCATTCCTTCTTCCAGGTCCTCTGGCAACAAATAATCTTTTTCCTCTTCCGTTACGCGAGACACGTTCCCCATTCCTTCCACCACCGTAACTTCGCAAACCCCGCAGGTTCCTTCTGTACAACCGAAGGACAGTGAAACCTCAACCTCGTCACAAAAATCTATAAGGGGAGTCCCATCTTCTACTTCATGGGTTATATTGTCTGTTTTAAAGTTAACGCGCGCCACAAATGACTCCATTAAAAGCGATATTTTAAAAGATGCCTGGAAACCTTTATAGGATTCGCCAATCTGAAGGAAAAATGATTTTTCACCCTGTTAAATGCCTGTGTCCTGCAAAAACTGGATATGTGGAATTTGCTCATGGGTCAGTTCTTTGGGAATCTTAATGATAATCCGCACCAACTGATCACCCCGAACTCTGGATGGGAACTGGATTCCGACCTCTTTCAATCTCAGCCTGGTATTATTTTGGGTCCCAGGAGGAATCTTGACAGACTTGATGCCCTCCAAAGTTTCAACCTCGATCGTAGCCCCCAAAAGTGCCTGGGTTAATTTTATTTCAGCATCTACAACCACATCCCGGCCTTCTCTCCGAAAAAGAGGATGTGAAAGAACATTGACAAGGAGATGCAAATCACCCCGCCGGTTTCCGGCAGGAGAGGTATGGCCCTTACCCTGTAAGCGCAGAACTTTCCCATGTGCAATTCCAGACGGAATTTTCACATTGGTTTCTTCATGAGTTCCATTTCTGGCAATGGAAATGGTACGTTGGCAACCCAATGCTGCTTCCTCAAAAGTGACCGAGAATTCCTTCTTCAGCGGAGGAATCTGGGGTTCGCGCTGTGGGGGCCGCCCTCGGGAAAATGGATTGCCAAATCCTCCCCCACCCCCAAGGCCGAAGCCTTTGAGGATTTCATTAATATCAAAATCTCGAAAAATATCTTCTTGAGAAAACTTCTGGTGAAAGCCCTCAGAGCCAAACTGGTCGTACTGGCCTCGCTGCTTTTTGTCACCTAAAACCGCATAGGCCTCGCTGACCTCCTTAAATTTCTCTTCCGCACCACTATCCTCTGCATTACGATCGGGATGGTGTTGCCTGGCTAATTTGCGATAAGACTTTTTAATTTCTTCGTCAGAAGCACCCTTGGGAACGCCTAAAACGGAATAATAGTTTTTCATATGCTAACAGCTTGATAAATATGGGGTAATTAGATAGACCTATGGGGTAATTAGATAGACCACTGACGGATGAATTATAAATTATTATATACGCCAGCGAATGAAAAGTGCAGTGAAAAATAGTCTCATAATTTTATTGGCCTTACTCTTGGTACCTGTGGTGGCTATCTGCCGGCAGAAAAGACCCATTGGCCCATAAATCCGGAGGGGAGGCATCATGGCACTCACCTGACGAAAGTGCCTTATCCGCAGGGGTAATCTCGCTTTTCTGTTTTTTTTCGACTTACGCAAAGGTCTCCTTGTCGGAGGGAGACCTTTGCATAAGTCGAAAAAGCGTAAAGGCGAGATTCTTCACTCCGTTCAGAATGACAAGAAACGCAGGTTTGTCATTCTGGAGGAGCGTTAGCGACGAAGAATCTAGAGTTATGCAAAGCTCTCTGTCGGAGGGGGGCGTTGCGTAATTCAGCACTTTCTTTATTTTGTCGGCAAACAATCGCTTGGCTTGATGGGTTGTTCTCGTTGGTCCCGCGCCTGGCGGTTTTTGTCCCGCCAGAGGATGAGCCAGTGTTGCAGGAGTTTGATCGGTTGTGTGCCGCGAAACTTCCGGCGTCTGATTTTCGGAGTCAGGTCGTGCTGCAGTTTGGCGATAACGGTGGCACCGACCGCTTCCTCCAGCACTACACCGCGCTGGGCGTGTTCGAGTTTTTTGGATTCGCAGATGCCTTGAAATGCCACCACCATGCGGCAGTCCAATGGACGGTCTTCGTACACTTCGCAGGCGCCTTCTTCGCTGAGAAAGGGGCAGGGTTGATTGATGACCAGTCTATGCCATTCCTCATGCCCCAGTTTTTTTCCTGCTTTAAGAACTTCGTCCACTTTATTGATGGTTCGTTGTGAACGTTCCAGGACGGCATTGAGATCGACGCCGTTTTCTTCGGCGTTTTTCAGGATGCCGTCCCATTCCAACCGGGTACAGGACACCCCTGTGTGGCAGCAGTGGGCACACCCGCGATGACATTGCAGGGGAGGTACACCTTCGTTATAAATTTTTTTCAAGTGTTGCCAGAACACCCGAAGCGGCGGTATTTTTTCGTCGCGGGCTTTTCCTTCAGAAAACTCAACCAGATATTCGTAAGCTTGCTGGATCTGCTGTTCGGAAAACTTTTGCTTTAAGAAACCGCTCAGTTCATCGGTATTGGTCATACCGTAGATGAACATTCCATTTTGATCAGTCTTGAGGGACATAGCGGGGAATCTCTATTATGATTTTATGATTCAGGCAGGGTAGCATTCTACAACCGGAGGGCAAAACGAAATATGAGGGAAGTGCGGCGAATTATTTTTCGTTCTTTTTCACAAATTTCATCTGCAGCTCATAGATGAGTTGTTCCAGCAGTTTGACTTCTTCTTCGTTAAGGTTACCCCGGGTTTTTTCTTTCAGCATGATCAGCATATCAATGGTCTGCTGCACGGCGGGCAGGTTGGTTTCGGTTTTTCCGGTTTCCGGGTCGGCGATGTCGCCCAGGTGATAGAAAGCCGATGAAGTCAGGGACATGACGAAGGTGGAAAAATCGATCTTGAAAGGCTGACTGGCGGCCTGCTCTTTTGCAGGGTCGGTTTTTTTGGCTTCTGCATGGGAATCATGGTCCAGAGCCTCATCTTCAGAAAGTTGTGAAGAACGGCTGTCTTTGAATACGAATCCTTCTCCTTCAACTTCTTCATCACTCATGGCACACCTTCAAACTTTAAGATTAGCTTCTAATAACCGGTAATTTTATGAGCTTGCAATTCGCTGCCCGGGTGGGTAGCTCATAGCAAACATTAATTTTTTGAGATGCCCTTTATTAGCTGTCTTCTTCGCCCATCAGAAGGAGAGCTTTGCATAACCTGGGATTACCCCTGCGGGGCACGAAGTTTAAGGAAAAATATCACGTCCCATAAACTCCATATAGGTTTTTCCTGCCAGCGGCCATTGCAGGACGACCCCCACCACAACAAATACTGCACCCGGCACGAAAAGAAGTTTTTTTCATCCAATTGGCATTTTGCTCACGGGTGTTTAATTTTCACCGGAGTGTGGGGTTCTTCTTGTTGAATAACGGGCGGGGCACAACCCTTTCGGATGGTAGCAAAAGGCCCATTTTATGTCAAAATATTAGTCGCCTGTTGTTGGGCCGTTCTGCTAAGATTGGCTCATGAAACCTTATGTGTTGTTATTTACAGGTTTGCTGTTGGTCGGGTGTTCTCCCAGCCGCATGGCACTTCAGGCCACATTGTCCCTTGTAGAGAGCCAGATTCTGGCCATGCAGGAGGAAAGGGACCCGAAACTTGCCGAACAGGCCATCCCGGCTAACTTGAAAATCCTGGAAGGACTCCTCAAACAGGACCCCGATAATACATGGATACTGGAAAACCTCGCCGAAGGTTTTTGCGGTTATGCCTTCAGCTTTCTGGAAGATACAGAACCGGCACGTGCTTCTTCATTATATGAAAGGGGCAAGAATTATGCCCTGCGTGCGACTATTCTG
Source organism: Nitrospinales bacterium (assembly GCA_965249625.1). Taxonomy (GTDB): domain Bacteria; phylum Nitrospinota; class Nitrospinia; order Nitrospinales; family VA-1; genus LS-NOB. Next base: position 808,590 of record OZ252246.1, read on the forward strand.
AGGACGGGAAGGAAAAAATGGCAAGGCCTCCCTTTGGATGAGTGGTCCCGTGCGCTTAATGAAGTGGACGTTTCACACCAGCCGGCTTTGTTCTGGATGGGACAATGCTGGGGAAGCTGGTTGATGCAGAATTTGGACTCGGTCGAGGCTTTTGCCGACATTCCCCGCATGGAACGCTTGATGGTAAAAGTCCATGATTTGGACCCTGCTTTTCATCACGCCGGGCCACATTTGTTTCTCGGTGCTTTTTATGGTGGGCGGAGTAAAATGCTCGGTGGCGATCCGGAGAAATCCCGTCACCATTTTGAAAAGGCACTGGAGTTAACCAACGACAAATATTTACTGGTGCGTTTGTTTTTTGCCAAAACCTATGCGGTGCAGAATCAGGATCGGGAATTGTTTGAGTCGCAATTGCAGGCGGTTTTACAGGCTCCCGCTGATCTTTTTCCCGAGCAGCGTCTCGCCAACCAAGTGGCCCGCCAAAAGGCCACTAAACTCTTAGTGCAAATTGATGAACTATTTTAAGAGGGTCTTTATGTATTCGGTGACTTTCTCTAAGGCAACTCGCAGGTCCTTATTTTATAAGGGCTGCTTATGGCCAGAAGCAATTTTTAGAGGTGCCCTTAACTCCACCACCCGCGCCCTGATTGTGCTGGTGGTGTTGTTGGCCGTTGCCGGGGCGAGTCCAGCCGAGGCCGACAAAAAACATATTGTCAAGTTTGCCACGCTGGCCCCCGAGGGCTCATCGTGGATGAAGTCCATGCGCAGGTTTTCTGACAAAATCAAAAAAGCCACCGACGGCAATGTGGCGTTTCGGTTCTATCCCGGCGGTGTGTCTGGCGATGAAAAGGACGTAATTCGTAAAATGAGGATAGGTCAGTTGCACGGTGCCGGCTTTACCGGAGTAGGGCTTGGAGAGATTCTGCCGGAGGTGAGGGTTCTCGATCTTCCTTTCCTGTTCGATAACGATGAAGAAATCCAGTACGTATACAGCAAAATGAATGCCTACTTTAAAGGTCGGTATGAAGAGAAGGGCTATGTGTTGTTGGGTTGGGTCCCGGTAGGGTGGGTGCATTTTTTTTCCCAGAAACCCATTGGTTCGGTGGATGATCTGCGTCAGTCCAAACCCTGGATGTGGGAGGGCGATCCTCTGGTGGAACAGGCTTATGGAGGACTGGGCGTCCAACCGATTCCCCTTTCCATCACGGATGTCCTGCTCTCTTTGCAAACGGGCATGGTGGATACAGTTTATTCGTCAACGCAAGGGGCTCTGGCTTTGCAATGGTTCACCAAAGTGAAGCATGTTACGCGATTGAAGATGGGCTACGCGACCGGCGGAGTTTTGATCTCTAAAAAGAAATTCGACAAGCTATCCAGGCCTTATCAGGAAGCGGTGAAAAAAATCGGTGCCGAGTGCCTGCAGGAACTGGTCGAACTTATCCAGAAGGACAACCTGAAAGCACATAAGATTCTGGAGAAGAACGATGTGAAATGGGTGGTGCTTCCCGATGAAAAAGAAATGGGCCAGTTTCAGGAAGCAGGGGTTGCGGCACGAAAAAACCTGGCAGGAAAATATTTCCCCTCCAAACTCCTCGATGAGGTTCTCGGCCACCTGAAAGATTTCCGGGCAACGCCCGGTGGTAAATAGCCATCACGTTCTCTTGCGAATGGTGGTTATCTGGGTTTAAGAGGAGCTTAGTTGAGCCGAGATAGCTTTTAGCCGGCCAGTGAAACCTTTGCTAGTTACCCGCGGAGATTTTCCGCTGGAAGAAGGTTTCGATTTTTGCCTGTTTTTTCAGGTCTTCGATATAGATTTCCACCAGTTTTTTGGCTTCTTCCATGAACAGATATTTTTGAATGGGTTTTTCCAGTTCATCGAAAGGTGTCTGTTCAGAGGGATGTTTTTCAATGAGCTTGATGACGTGGAACCCGAACCGGGTTTCTACTTTTCCGCTGATTTCACCTGGATTTAATTTTGAGACGGCTTCATCAAAAGACGGATCAAAAACCCCTTTATAAATAACGTCCAGATCTCCACCGCTTTCCCGGCTGGCTTCGTCGTCTGATTTTTTCTTTGCCAGTTCCTCAAAGTTTGCACCTTCTTTAAGCTCTTTAACAATTTCGTCTATCTTTGCTTCCGCCTTTCGGGTCAGTTCTTCCTTTCTGTTTTGCAGTTCCGCAACTGGGGTGGATTTCAATAGTTCCGGGGGGAAGATCGCTGCGAGAATGTGGTGACTGCGATAAGATTCTGGGCGGAGGAACTTCTGTTTGTTGTCTTCATAGTATTTTTTAACATCCGCGTCTGCAATGGTGATCTTGCCTTTGATTTGCTCGTTCAGCAGTTTCCGGGCATTGATATCCACGGTCATGGAATGTTTAAGATCCTCCAGAGTGATGTTTCTTGCGCCCAGGGCATTTTCAAATTCTTCATCGCTTGCATAGGGTTCGCGAAGAGCTGCCATCTCTTTTTCGATCAGGTCGGAGTCCACTTCCAGATTCTTTTTTTTACCCTGTTGGTGGATCAGTTCTCGTACCACTTCTTTTTCTATCAGGTCTTTTACGATACTGGTTTTTTCGCGGGGGGTCAGCGGTCGTTTGACGTTTCTCAAAATCTGATTGAACCGGAACTCAATATATTTTGATTGGATTTCCACCCCATTGACCTTTGCCACGATCTCTGGAATATTCAGGCTTTGTGGAGAAGATTGCGCGAATGCTTTTTCCGCCACCAAGAAGGTAAAAGTGAAAAGGGATAAGACAGCTAAAAGGTAGAATCTGTTTTTCATGCTTCGTCAAAGGGTAAAAGGTGTAATTGGAACAGGGCAATGGCTGGTTGAGCTGCCAAAATTACTGGCTTGCCAGAGAAAGCGAGTGCTCAGTTTACCCCTACGGGGCATGAAATTAATGATGGAGATATCACAGCCTCCGCGTGTGAAATTCTTCCTTAATTTTTATGCCCCGTAGGGGTACAGTGGGCCGGGGGTTGAGGGGAGAATAACACTCATGAAATTATGTTGCAATACCTGTTCGCCAAATTGACGGATGGGTAAGGCTGTGGGAAAATCCCCCCTTCTTATGACGACGCACCCTTCATTCAGAGTTTCGTGGATTGCCTATGCCTGCCTTTTTGTTTCGGGGGCTGCCAGCCTGGTTTATGAGTTGATATGGTTTCGGCATTTAACTCTGGTTTTCGGAGTCGGTTTGTATGCGCTGAGTGCGGTGTTATGCGCGTTCATGATGGGGCTTGCTGGCGGAGCCTGGGCCATGGGCCAGGTGCTGACTCGTGCCGACATGGAACCGGGAAAACTGATTCGTGTCTATGGACTGCTCGAAGGCTTGATCGGACTTTATGCTCTCTGCTTTCCTTTGGGACTGGAGCTTCTGGAAAAACTGTATCCCTTGATTTTGCCCGCAAGCGGCCAGGTCGGCTTGGCCGTGCACCTGCTGGAGTTTTTTCTGAGTACGCTCCTGATGTTTCCTGCAACTTTATTGATGGGGGCCACCTTGCCGCTGGTAGGGTGCTGGGCTACAGGCAATCAAACTGAGAAGGTTTTCACTCAGGTTTCCTTATTATACGGGGTCAATACCTTCGGAGCGGTTTTTGGTTGTTTGTTCACCCAGTTTTTTGCCATTCGACTCTGGGGGGTCCAGGGAGCGACAGTATTCGCAATAGGTCTTAATGCGATGGTTTTTGTACTGTGTTATTGCAGGCCCAGGATTTTTTGTGCGGTGGAACCCAGCCAGACTGAAACCAAAAAACATAAAAAGAAAAAGGAGGCGGATACGGAAGTCTCGCCCGCCATTGGCAATCCGGTTTTTATCATGTTTGCCTATTCCGGTTTGGCTTCTTTATCCAGCGAGATTTTATGGACGCGGATCCTTGTTTTCCCGATGGGCAGCACCCTGTATTCGTTCGCGCTTATCCTGGTCACATTTTTACTGGGAATCGCGTTGGGGAGCCTGACCGCCAACAAACTTTTGGGGCGGTCGCACCGGGTGCTGAAGTTTATCGGCATAGAGATTGCCATTGGTGTTTTTTGCATCGCCATTCTTCCTGTGCTGGCAAACCTGACGGAATGGACCTCGCTGGCGGACCGTTATTTTTACAGCCTGGATAGCTCTCCCGAGAAAATCCTTTTGATCCGATCCTTATTTGCCTTCGCGCTGATGTTCCTTCCCACATTTGGATTTGGCCTGCTTTTTCCTTTAGCCAGCCATATTCATTCTTATCGATTCGAAGGGGTCGGGAAAATTCTCGGCAATACCTACTCCATCAATACAGTGGGCGCGGTATTTGGAACCATCCTGACACCCTTTGTGTTCATTCCGTTCTGGGGAATCCGTTTATCGCTGTATGGAATTTATGCAGTATTGATCCTATTCGGGGTTTACGTCCTGGCAAGAGTCCGCGAGTTCAGGCCAGCATCTACGGTGATGGCGTTGGGTGCGGTGTTTTTTTTCCTGGTACTTGGAAAAGGATATTGGGTGCCGGACATAGAGACTCGGAAGGCCGGACAGGGCAACTTTGCTCGTCTGGAAATCAATGTTCCTGCGGACCGGATAAGCTTGCTGGATTATAAAGAGGGCGAATATTCCACCATCAGCGTTGTGGAGGATAATGAAAGCCGGGCGCGCACGATTTATCTGGATGGATTCAGCACCGCCACGGTGTCCAGTTCGTTTTCCGGCAGTACTTATATGCAGGCCATGGGTTTTGTGCCGATGGTTTTACACCCCGCGCCGAAACGTGTTCTGGTGATCGGGTTTGGCACTGGCAACACCATGGGAACGGCGTCCCTGTTTCCGGGTGCGGAGGTGCATGGCATCGAAATTGATAAAAATGTCCTGGAGTTTTCCAAATGGTTTTCCCAGTGGAACCACGATGTCTTAAACCGGGCCAATACGAAAATGTATATTCAGGATGGCAGAACCTTTTTGAAATGGTCGAAGTCCGCTTATGATGTCATCATTATGGAACCCATGTCCCCGTTTCAGGCCGGAGTGGTGAATCTTTATTCCAAGGAATTTTATGAGCTGGCTTTAAGTCGTTTAACGGAAGACGGCTTGCTGGTGCAATGGTTGCCCTTGCATTTGGTAGGTCCGGAAGATGCCCGGTCCATCACCCATACGTTTCGTGAAGTCTTCCCAGAGTTTTCGGTGTGGAATAGTTTTCTCACGCGGATTGTTATGTTGATAGGAAGTCGCAATCCGGTAACACTGGATAAAAATCATTTCGAAACGCTCATGGGCAATGCGGAAATAAAAGAGATCGCCGAGGAAATGAAGGTAAACTCTTTTCTGGATTTTGCGGATTTTTATATTGCTGATGGAAAACGCCTCTCTCCCTTTCTGGAAGGCGCTGGTGAGATCACCGATGACTCGCCCCTGTTGGAGTTTTCTTCTGTTGCGCTCCTGCCTCCATTACAATGGGAGACCGATGAAAGTTTTTTGAACCTCCTGCGTTATCGGCTGGATCAGGTGCCCGAAGTCAAAGGAATGCCGGTTGGGGAGCAGGAGATTTTTAAACAGGATTATGCTATTCGAACGGCGCAAAGGTTTGGCCTGTTTGCGCGCCGTTATCATGGGCCGGGAGAAAACTTTTTTGCCTCCGGCGATTATTTTTCCGGGCTGGAAGCACTGAGAGTTTCTTTTGAATCGCAACAAACAATTCATTTGCAAGATGCGAAGTGGACCGACTAAGGTGAAGCATGAAATTTAACCGCTCCGATAAATTTTTGATCGCCCTTCTGGTTTTTTTGAACGCTGGTCTTTTTTATTATTTTGGTAGCGGATTCAACCGTGGTGACTGGGTCGTTATTGAAGTGGGCGCAAAAAGGGTGGCCCGTTTCCCGCTCATGACAGACCATGTTGCTCATGTGCAGGGTCCCTTAGGAACCACAGAGGTGGAAATCAAAAAGGGCAGGGCAAGAATCGTCCGCTCCCCCTGCAAACTCAAGGTCTGCATCAAGTCGGGTTACATTCAATATGCCGACCGTCTCTCAGCCTGCCTGCCGAACAAGGTGGTGGTGAGGATTGAAGGGGAATCCCAACGCGGCCTCGACGCGGTTGTGGGATGAAATTTTCAACCAAAGTTTCAAGGTGGCTGGTGTTATTGTTGGTTCTGACCACGACCTCGAATGAAGCTTGGTCTTTTTCCCCGATCCACCACCAGTTGCAAATTGAACTGGAACCCTCTACCCGCTTTGCCAGAATCGAAGACACGGTTCATTTTAAAAATTCGCAGGGGAATTGTGAGCCCTTTTACCTTCATGCTGACCTGAAACTGAACTCGGTTCCAGCGGGTTGGCAGGTGGAAACCTCACACGGACTCCTTAAGATAGAGTTCATCAAAAGCAGTTCCACAACCTGCCCTGAAACAGTGACGTTGAATTATTCCGGTATCCTTTACGACCCTTCTCTGGATCCTGATGACCCCACAGATTCCAGCGGCTTCTTTTTTTCCGGCGAGAGTTATTTTTATCCGCAGTCCGAGGTAAATCTCGTCACATTTGAAATGCTAGTTTCCCTTCCCGAACCCTGGCAGGCGGTGAGTCAGGGGAAGCACCTCGGCGATCAGCTTTCCGGAAAAAGGCGGATCGTGTCTTGGAAGTCTTCCAACCCTTCGGAAGAAATTTATTTGATCGGCAACAAGTTCCATATTTATGAAGCGGAGCATAACGGACTCAACCTATACGCGTTTTTATTGCAAAAAGAGGATGCTCTGGCCGATCGTTACCTTGAAACCGCTAAAGGCTATATCGATTTTTATTCCAAGTTGATCGGGCCGTACCCGTATGAAAAGTTTGCATTGGTGGAAAATTCTCGGCAGACCGGTTATGGCATGCCTTCTTTCACCTTGATGGGATCGAGGATCATCCGCTTCCCGTTTATTCTGCACAGTTCTTATCCGCACGAAATTCTGCATAACTGGTGGGGCAGCGGCGTGTTTCCCGATCTAAAGCAGGGCAACTGGTCGGAGGGGTTGACCGCTTATCTCGCCGATCATCTTCTTCTGGAATTGCAAGGCAAGGGTGCTCCTTATCGTTTTCAGGAAATGATGAAATTTTTGAACTATGTCAACGAAGAGAATGATTTTCCTCTGGGTGAATTTCGCTATCGGGACAGCATGGCTTCTCAGGCTATTGGCTATGCCAAGCTTCTGATGGTGTTTCATATGTTGCGCACAGAAATTGGTGATGAAAATTTTTTAAAAGGTTTACAGAAATATTATGTGACCTACAAGTATCGCCATGCGGGTTATGAGGAAATGCGTCAGGTATTTGAAAAGGTTTCGGGCCGGAATTTGAATAGATTCTTTGAGCAATGGGTTCATCGAAAAGGGGCACCGGCAGTTAGCTTGCAGCAGGCGTCCTATGTTTCCTTAATGGGCCGATATGATCTGAGGTTGACGGTGGAGCAATCCAATCCGGATTTTAAGCTGAAACTTCCCGTGGCTATCTGGACCAGCGGCGCAGAAGTTGCCGAGATTCATTATGTAGAACTTGTCGCAGACAAGCAGGATTTTGATTTTAAATTGTCGGCGGAGCCAGTTGCGGTTCGGCTCGATCCTTATAACGATGTGTTTCGCCGACTGGGGGCTGAGGAAGCCCCTGCCAGCCTGGGGCAGACTTACGGAGCCCAAACCGTGACGGCACTCCTGCCGGAGGAGGAAAAACATGACTACCGGAAATTTGCGCAATCGGTCACAAAACGGATTTTCACCAGTGACGAAAACGCCCCTGAAGGCAGTTTATGGGTTTTCGGGCGGGATCATCCAATGAGAAAAGCATTCATCGAACAACTAAAGCAATCCGGTGTTGTAGTGACTGAAAGGGAAATTAAAATTCATGACAAGTCCTATGCCTGGGACGACCACAGCTTTGTCTTCACTTTATCCAGAACGGATCAGAAAAAAGGGACCATGACCTGGGTCATTGCCGGTAATGCAGAAAGTGTTCCCGGCTTGATGCGCAAACTGCCGCATTACGGTAAATACGGATATCTGGTGTTTGAGGGATCGGCCCCTGACAACCGCGCTAAGGGCATTTGGCCTTCCAATCCGGTCGGACTACAAAAGGTTTTTAAGGGTGGGCATCCGCGTCTTTTGCCCGAGCAAAAGCCTTTGGTTTCATTCAAGCCATTCCCAAAATAGCAAGCCCACCATATAATAGTGAAAGACTATACTGAAGTTTTGAAAGTTTCAAAAAGGAGAGCACGATGACGAGAATATCTCGATCAGGTTTATTGGGAATAATGTTGGTTTTATTTTGTTTTCTCGCTGGAGGCATTGCCACGGCAGGGGATGCAGTTTCATTTTCCGGGGTCGTCAAAAAAGTGATTGCGGATAAAAACAAGGTGGGGATTAAAGACCCTGAAAATAAAAAACGCTTTACGGTGATCGTGAACGCAGAAACGAAACCAGATGGCCTTAAAACTTTAGCCAGCTTGAAAAAGAAAGATAAGGTCGAAGGCAAGTATACCGTGACCGATGCCGGACTCTATATTGCTCTGGAACTGGTGAAAAAGTAGGTTCGGGATCAATCGTCTTCGTAGGGTGGGAGTGTTGTGAGGCGGGTGTCTTCCACCGCCCCTCCAACCGTGAAATGATACAAACTCTGATAGCTTCGGTTTTCAATGCCGAAGACATCGTGTACCGGATCATCAAAGAAGCACCCGATTCCCGTACTGCGGATGCCGCTGACTTCTGCTTGTAGATATAGCATCTGCCCGATAGCCCCGCATTCCCAATAAAGACGGGGGTACATCCAGGAGCCAAAATTTAGGGACGCGTTTTCAAAAGCACTGATCATACCCAGACTGAAACAACCTGCGCCGGCGATTTCCTGTCCGCACGAAACGGAAGTGGCAATGCCTCGAACATCGCCCTCCTGTAATAAAAATAAATCCAGGTTCTCGGGGCAATACTTGGGCTTGGTCCAGACAAAATCTTTTTTCAACTTGGTTTTTAAGTCGCTCAGATGATTTTTATTGCGCACCAAAAAATACAGGCCTTCTGCAAGACCATCCACCCTATGGACAAAAAGTCCCAAATGGATTTGCGGGTCCCATGGCAAAGTTTGGAAGGGGAGAGGGCAGGAGTCTAGAATTGTTGTTGCCATGAACTGAAAAAACGTTTCACTTGAAATCCGGGTCCTTCCATCCATGGCAACGGCACTTCTCCGCTGATGAATGGCTTTTCTTATGGGAAAGGAATCCTTCTGTAAAAGGTCTGGCAGCGCACCCCGCTTAAATTCAGCGAAATTCTCTGTGTAAGGTTTTTGAGTTGCTTGTGAAACTTCCGATATGCCGTGCCAATTCATGTGGTCGCTGCTCAAAGTATTGGGTTCCCCCAGCCATTTCAAATCAGAAAAGCCGGCGACAAAATCCCTGCTTTTTATATTTATCGCGCTTTCTTGAGGACTGACAGCGATCAGACAATTGGGCACTTCAATCTCATCGGCATTCTTTTTATTTAATCCCAAAACAATTTCCAGCTCTTCACCGCCGAGATGGTCCATCAATTGAGTCCTCCAACCCAAAACTGCGCCCGCTATGTTTATGGCTGCCAAAGCATGACCCATATCATGGTGACAGTATCTAAAAGCTCTTAGACCGTATTTCCATGCTTCTCTCCAATAGATAGAACTCAAACCGATGAAGAAGGTGTTTTCAGGAAGATCCATTTGTTTCCAGGTTTGATCTGAAAAGGTCGTTCGAATTTCTAGTCCGTGGGTTTTTGGGCAGTAATGGGAAACGGATGGAGAGCTGTTGATCCCCTCTATAGGGCCGCAGATTAAATAACCTTCTGTCGGATGCAGGTTTCCGCTTGAGGGATTAACCCGAAGAGCCCACTTCGATCCTTGAAAACTCTTCCATGCTGAAATAGCAAGGCTGTCAAAGAACAACTGGGAGAGAGTTGTGAAATTTAAGGGAAAAGCTGGGATTTCTTTGGGCTGTAAAGCTTCGTAAAAAAGAGGTCCTTCATTCAGGGAGATTTTTTTTAATTTAATTTTTTCTGTACCGTCATAACGACGGAATGGATCGGGTTGGTTTTCCCAATCCATATAACCGGGGCCGGGAGCCGACCTATGATAACCGTGCTTGGAGTATTGGTGGTACTGCTTGGTTTTATCCCAGTCAGACATATTTTAACAATAAAATGGGTTGATGAAGAAGAGAGATAAAACTCTTTGTAGAGGATTTTTGGTCAGAAGATCAGTTGTTTTATAATTATAGCTTGGAAGCTGATTTATATTTGAAGAGAAAATGGGATTCAGGGGTGGAAATTTTTATGTCTTCAGAAATTTGGGTTGAAGTCAACGCAGTCGGTGCAGGACGGCCATCACATCCTGGAACCGGGGCAGAGCCAACAGGCCATTGTTGAAAGGCGCGACCGATTGCAGTTCTCCATTTTCAATTGTTTCGAGAATGTTTTTTATCGCATCCTTGTTTGGCACACCGGGATCAGTCTCCTGCATGTCTTTATGTTGTTTCAGAATCCAACCGCAGAGTTCCAACTGTCCTTGTTCGACGAGGTGCTCGACATAACGCACATCGATTTCGGTACGCCCCAGGATGAGCGCGATCAACCCTTGAGTTTGAATGACGCAGGGTTTTTTGCCTCGGCTGAAACCCAATGCTGATAAATTGCGGTTTCGCATTTGTACTTTTGGAAGAGGCTTACTGGTTTCGGTTTTGCGGGTGCCGGGGTTTTCTCGAACAATCTGTTTTGCTTTTGCTGTCACCAGCTTAGGTTGAAATGATTCCATGGCGATGACCTGATCGGCCATATCAAAATAATCCCCGCTTCCTCCCATCACCAGAAGGGTGCTGACTCCGAAATCCTTGTGCAATTCTTCAATGCGGTCGACCAGGGGAGTGATCGGTTCCTGATCAGAGGCGATCAGGGCCTGCATTCGGGCGTCACGGATCATGAAGTTGGTGGCGCAGGTGTCTTCATCCATAAGCAGAAGGGAAGAGCCAGACTCAATGGCTTCGAGAATATTCACCGCTTGCGAGGTGGAGCCGCTGGCCGAGACGGTGGAGAAATTTTCCGTCGATGGAATGAGTGGCAGATTGTCCATGAATCCGGATATGTTGATCGGCTGGACGGAGCGACCGTCCTCAGCCCGAATTTTTACCGCTGTGGGTTGAGTGGCGATGCGTTCTCGTCCGTCTCCTGTTACATGCGGGTAGACTGCGTCCTGAATGGCTTTCAGCAAAGTGCTTTTGCCGTGGAACCCGCCTCCCACGATCAGGGTGATTCCCAGCGGAATAGGCATGCCGCGGACTTTTCCTGCATACGGCAGTTGTACTTCGGCGCTGAGTTCTTTTGGTGCGGAGAAAAGCACTCCTCCATTTTTAAGCGGCAGGTCGCTGATGCCTGAGGTGCGGGGGAGCAGTGATCCGTCTGCCACAAAACTGGCCCAGTGGTTTTGGTTCAACAACTGGCTCAACGTGGAATAGTCTTCCAGAGTTTCGAGGGCTTGTTGCACTTTATTCAGGTCGAGGGACTTCGCCAGCAGGCATTCTTCCCAGACCGGAGGCAGGACTTCGGAAAAAAGTTTGACGCATTCTTTGGCCAGCACCCTGCGGCCGTCTCCGGGGAGCCCGGCGAACAGGGTCAGGATCAAAACACCATTTTTAATTTGCATGCCGCTTCGGCGAATTATTTTTTGTCCCGGTGATTGCACGGCGATTTCGCCGCTTCGCCCGGAACCTGTGATCCCGCCTTGGCATTGCTGGACACGGTGGTCCACCTCTCTTAAGAGATAGTCTTCGAGAGCCAGTTTTCTTAAAGGATTTTCATAGTGCGCTTTTGCAAATCCGGCGGAGGGAAGTTCGATCTTTATGGATAACCGCGAAGGTGCGGCAAAAGGATCGCCCTGCACATGTTCAAAGGTGAGTTGAAACAGGCCAAAGGCGAAGCTTTTGCCCTGCAGGCTTTTATAGGCTTTGTAACCTTTGCCATCCAGAGATGTGATCTGGTTTATGAGTTCTTTTGGAGCAGGCATGGCTGGGTATAGTGTCCTGCAAAACCTTGAGCCGAAACTCCTACAGGAAGGTAATTGCGGGCAATGTTGACGATATGGTTTCGGTATGGAAGGTGGACCGAATCTTCCCGGACCTGGCTCATGGCAAAAGGAAGGCGGGTTTTCAAAGTCCGCGAACCTTCGGCGGTACCATCGCCTTCTATAAAATGATCGATGATAACTGCGGAAGCTCCGGCATTTTTCAGGCGTTCAAAAAAACGCTGTGGATTTTCCAACGGATATAAGGGCGATAGGCAGGCCACGGTTTTGAGTCCTTGGGCTGACAGTTGTTCCAAAGCGGAAATCCGTTTCTCAATACTACACGGGGGAGGCGGCAGTCCAGGCAGGCGATTCCTGTCCCCTTCTATAGAGATGTGGATTCTGAGCGAGCAGAGTCGGGAGAGTTCCAGCAGGAGTTCTTGATCGTCCAGAATGCTTGCACTGTGGGTTTGCAGGATCAATGTGTCGGGCGGGCAGATCGTCATGGCCTGAAGGACAGCACGGGTCACCCGGTATTTTTTTTCAGCGGGTTGCCAGGGGTCGGTGGCACTGGACATGAAAATCGTGAAAGGAATGGAACGTTGATGGGCCCAGTTTTTCCCCCTTTGTGCCGATTGTAGGTACAAATCTGAAGCGTTGACTTTAACATCGACAAATTTGCCCCACTCACGGCCTCGTGTCAGCCAATGATTAAAGCGGACATAGCAACCTTCACCGCAGGAGGAAAGGCCGTAGCCGCAGCCGCTATACGGATTCAGCGAGTGCGAGCAGACCTCCTTGAGATAGCCGCTTGCGCGGGTCAGCAGGGTTTTGCTTTGAATCAGGTTAATCTCTTTACTCAAAGGAAGGTTGGGGTATGTCTGTGAGTCAGAGGGTTTCATTCCACTTGACCGATCCCAGGTTCATTTTGAAATTGTGGCCAGCGCGATAACATTTCATAAGCCCCTGTATCCTTGTTGGCCTTTGCGACTGCCCATTTGTGATGGGGAGTCTTCCAGGTCCCATATCCAAACCTGTCGGTGATCGGTCTTGGTCAGAGTCAAATAACTGCGATCTTCCCCAAAAAAGACTGTCCGTATAGGGTCAGGGAGTATTCGCCCTCGCAGGAATAGCTTGTTGCCTCCCGGAGGTCTGGGGTGTCTTTGCCTTTTTTAATATAAAAAACTTTTTACAGTTGCGACCTTGGCTGAACAGGGCTTCGGGATCCGACATCTCCTTTAGCAGTATCAGTTCGGTTCTGGTTTCTTCTGCCCAATTGACACTGGGAAAACCAAAAGCTACTATCATCAGAACTCAAATGGCTTTTATAGTCATTGCGAAAATATTTAAAGAATCCTCTAATAATTACTGGGGCTTTATAAGCCGCCATTCCTCAATCATTTTATCATTTTTTGCCGAACTGCGGTATTCTCTCTGCTTGCCTCCTGTTTGTGGAGGCAAAAACCAGGCTTTTTACTGGGGCTCGAGGAGTTTGGCTGTTGTTGATATGGCATCTCGCTGGAATCGATGGTTTGAATTATGGAACAAGAAACAAAAACTAAAAAAGATCCTTCCCTAAACCGCAGGTGCGCCTAATTCTGCTGGCGGCAAAAACGGCTACACCGACAATGATCGGGGCGGCACTAATTTGAGCCTGTGGAAGTCTTCCAACTTCACTACGATTCCTATAACTTTAGGACCGAACGACAATAATGCCAGTCTAAACGGTACCGATGGTGGGAGAACCGGTCTGCCCCAGAGAGGCGGAATGGGTAAGGGCAAAGTGACCCTCGTTTCTCAGCCATATTTCAGCCGTAGCGACTCTATTGGTGATGTCAGTGGATTAGTTAAGATCACCTGAGCGATTCATCGCGCCCTGATGATTGCGCTTAATTTTTCCCAACTAATTTGTTACTCTTAGCCGTTTCTTGCACCCTCGGATAATAGAGAGTCTTTTTTAGAGAGAAAAAATGGATGAACCCATCAAAGTTCGTTTTGCGCCCAGTCCAACCGGGTTTTTACATATCGGTGGGGTGAGGACGGCCCTGTTCAACTGGTTGTTCGCCCGCCATCATGGCGGTCAGTTCGTTTTACGCATTGAAGATACGGACCATGAGCGCTCGACGGAAGAATCGATTACAGAAATTCTCGAATCCATGCGGTGGCTGGGGCTGGACTGGGACGAAGGTCCGCACCGGCAAACCGAGCGGCAGGAACTTTATTCCGAAAAGGTCGATCAGCTTTTCAAGGAAGGCAAAGCCTACCGTTGCACGTGCACGCCGGAAGAGTTAGACCAAAAACGCAGCGAGGCTCAGAAAAAGGGACTCAAACCCAAATATGACGGAACCTGCCGAGAGCGAATCGACCAGCCAGAAGGGGCTCCATCCGTGATCCGGTTCAAGGCCCCGCTTGAGGGTTCGGTTGTGGTGGAAGATATGCTGCGCGGTAAGGTCGTGTTTGACATTGCCGAACTGGACGACCTGATTCTACAGAGGACCGACGGTTCTCCTACCTATAACTTTGTCGTCGTGGTCGATGATGCCGACATGGGTATCACCCATGTGGTACGCGGGGATGACCATCTTTCCAATACGCCGCGACAATGTTTGTTGTATGACGCCTTGGGCTTTCCCCGGCCTCGGTTCGCCCATATTTCCATGATCCTGGGGCAGGACAAGGCTCGCCTGAGCAAGCGTCATGGAGCGACTTCGGCACTGGCTTACCGGGACATGGGTTACCTTCCTGCTGCCATCATCAATTATCTGGCCAGGCTGGGTTGGTCGCATGGCGATCAGGAAATCTTTTCGCGGGAAGAAATGATCCAGCATTTTTCCTTCGACTCGGTGCATACCTCGGCAGCGGTGTTTGATCCCGACAAGCTGTCCTGGCTGAATGAACATTATATAAAGACCACCGCGCCGGAAGAACTGGCCCGGCATTTGGAACCGTTTCTTATCCGTTCTGGAATCCTTGAAGAAGGTCACGGTCTGGACTTTGCGGAAATCGCCAGGGTTATCCCGTCCTTGAACCAGCGCGCCAAAACTCTTGTGGAGATGGCAGAAAAGTCGGCATTCTATTTTAAAAAAGAAGTCGAGTTTGATGAAAAGGCGAAGGCCAGGTTTCTCACCGGTGAGGCAAAACTGTTACTGGAAAAAGCCATTTCCGGACTTTCCCAGTTGGATAACTTTTCTGCAGAAGAGATTGAGGCTCTGTTCAAGAAAATTGTGGAAGAAGAGGGGACGAAGCTCGGCAAGCTGGCGCAACCGGTTCGTGTGGCCCTCACCGGCACCACCGTGAGCCCAGGAATTTATGACGTCATTCTGCTTCTGGGAAAAGAAGAGACCCTTGCCCGTTTGAAGAGCGCACTGCGGATGATATCCTAACCTTAATATTTACAAAGAGTTGCTTGGGTGTTACAGTAGAGGGATCAAAAAAGACTAGTTATTAGATATTTCTGGAGGATTGGTGTGCGAGATTCGTCCAATTTTATTGGAATTTTTGGGTGAAAAGTATGGAAAATGACTCAAACACACGGATTATTGAGGAATTCGGCTCATGCCAAGGGAATGCAAGGGTCGATGTAGCAGTGATAAATGGTTCTATTCATGGTTATGAAATAAAAAGTGAAAAAGACACTTTAAAAAGACCGCCGATTCAAAAAGAATACTATAACCGTACTTTGGATTTTGTAACCTTAGTTTGTGAAGAAACGCACCTAGAGAAGGCAGAGCAAATCATTCCAAACTGGTGGGGAATATATAAAATAAAAATGAGAGAGGGGAAGGGTGGAAAAAAATAGGGACAATTCGTATGTAAGATATTTGCCTCAGTTCAAAAAAGGCCACTATTTGAAAATGGTTCCCCCGCCGCCCATGCAGGCCGGTGAGAGAACCATTTTCTTTCAGAAATTATAAAGTCAAATAATTGACTCTATAATTAGTATCTCCTCGGAGTTTATTGATCGAACGCTTCGTCACCCACGTTTTTATTTTCGGGTCATTATGAGCAGTAATCGACTGATAATGTTGATGCAAATTATTCAACGACCAATTCCAACTTTTTAACTTTTCTGCTGTTTCTTCATCACTGCCGACCCACGCTAATTTTGCGTCTTTCGTGCTAGGCAGTTTTGTACCCCCGAACGAATTCGTCTGACTTCTGCTTTTTTGAGTCGTTAAATCGTTCAAAGTGACTACTTTTTCACCAGCCCCCTTTTCGTCCAGGCTTGGTGCGGGTTTGCCGTCTTCTTCCACATTGGCATATCCAAACCCATCTGCGCGAAAGTCTGGGGTAAGAAAATATTCTTCATCCCCATTTTCGTTAACACGTTTTTCGGTTTTAAGATCGATTTTTACCAATGATCCGATAATTTCTTCGGGTTCCTCAACTTCGTAAGAACCTTCATCGTCGGTTTTTTTAATCAAAATTGATAATTTCTTCATCGCTACCCCCTTGGATCTTTCGCTGAAAACAAGGGTGTCCCAGCAGAGAAATTTTCCATCTCCATTACTTTTAAACTTAATTCTCCACTTCGGGTCGCCATTCTTTGTTTCTCCTTCGTACGCTGATTCAACTTGAGCGATATAGACCCCAGGTGCTGTCAGTTTTCCTTTCGGGTGTTCCATTTCGTCATCTGTCCATTTCATAGCTTTTCCTTTATTTTAAAGTTCTCTTAATTTTTCTTGATCTTTTGTTATCATTAGCGTTTTTTGAGTTTACAAATTCCGATGGTTTCTTTTAAATAAATCTTGGGGATTTTCAGTATTTTCTTTTTTTACATCACTGTGTTTTTTGAAAAAATCGACAAGTTTATAATTCCCTAAAATTATTTACTCCTATGGAACACTCTCAGTTTATAAGCTCCCCAAAGATAGCAAATTCCCAAAAAAGGAACAATAAATTTTATGAACTTTTTGTATAATTTTTTAACTTATTAATTTTTCAGGGGTTATTTGGAATGAATTCCGAAATGTCTTTGACCTGAACTTCCAGGCCTTTGGCTTTCACCGCGTCTTCCAGCATCAATACACAGTAGGGGCAGGATACGGCGATGGTGTCAGGATTGGTGACCATCAACTCATCCAGTCTATGATGGCTCATTCGGGTGCCGATATTTTCCTCAAGCAGGAACCGGGCACCGCCGGCCCCGCAACAGGTGCCGGTTTCACGACTTTGTTCCACTTCCTGAACTTTTGTTACTTCTGCGGCGAGCACATTGCGAGGTGCGTCGTACACCCCATTGTGCCGGCCCAGGTAGCAGGAGTCATGCACCACCACATTGGTGTCGGTTTTTTCTCCGAGTGATAATTTTCCTTCGGCGATCAAGGTTTCCAGCAATTCAGAATGGTGGATCACTTCCAGATAAACTCCGAATTCGGGATACTCGTTTTTCAGTGAGTTGAGACAATGGGGGCAGTGGGTGATGACTTTCAGCACATTATTTTGCTGGAAGGTCTCAGCGTTTTGTCTGGCCAGCATGTCGAATAAATATTCGTTGCCGGCTCTGCGGGCCGGGTCACCAGTGCAACCCTCACCGTTACCCAGAATGGAAAAGCTGACTCCCGCTTGTTTTAGAGCCTTGACCACTGCCTCGGAAATTTTTTTGCCGCGCGTATCGAAAGACCCATTGCATCCGACGAAATACAAATATTCAGTGGGATGGGTCTTATCCCAGATGGGGATGTTCAAAGCTTCGGCCCAGTCGGCGCGTGAGTTTTTAGGGAATCCCCAAGGATTGGACTGGGTTTCCAATGATTTGAAAGCGGACTCCAACTCTTTCGGGTAGCGGTCTTCGGTCAGTACTAGTCCGCGTCTTAGGTCGATCACTTTGTCGACGTATTCAATCATCACCGGGCAGGCGGATTCGCAGGCTCCGCAAGTGGTGCAGGCCCAGAGGGTTTCATCTTCGATCACACCGCCCAGCAAGGGAATATCGGAAACGGAATGTCCATTAAGATGGTCTCTCAAATCCACCGTGAGTTGTTGCGGCGAGAGAGGTTTGCCGGTCGCCAGTGCCGGGCAGACCTGGTCGCACCGGCCGCATTGGGTGCAGGTATGCAGATCCAGCATTTGCTTCCAGGTGAAACTTTCAACTCCTGTAATGCCAAAGGTTTCTTTTTCTTCATCTTCAAAATCGATGCGATGCAGGCCGCTTCCGGGATTCAAGTTGGACAGGAAAACATTCGGGATGGCTGTCACGATGTGAAAGTGCTTGCTGCGTGGAAGAAGTGTCAGGAAATAGAGGATGGCAGAAATATGAGCCCAGTAAGCCAGGCTGTGCAGGTGCCCCGCCAAATCTTTTCCCAATAGGCTGACAAGGGGAGCGAAAAGGGCGGCCAACGGGCCGGATTTTTCAATATCTGGATTGAGAGCTAGAAAAGCAGCATCAAACAAAACGTCGCTGGCCACGATGATGAGTATCAGGCCGAGAATAATCAGGCCTTCGGTGGAGAGGGTGAGACGGTTGGGTTTAATCACCAGCCTGCGATATAGAGCATAGAGAACGGCGAGAGTGACCAGAAAGACCACGCCATCCTTAACCCATAAATATGGCAGGATCAGGGGGACGGTGGCGGAGAAATGAGACTCAATATTTGGCAAAAGGCCGATGAAAAAGAATTCCCCAGCACGTACGAGAAGGACCAGAAATCCCCAGAAAATTACAGCATGCATCCAGCCAGATTTAGGTTCCTTAAGAAGCCTGGTTTGTCCAAAGCCGATGCTAAGAGTCGTGAAAATTCGTTTCAAGGGCTGGTCGGTGCGGTTTTCTTTCCCGGCTTTTAGCAGGAGGCGCAGTTTCGGCCACGCGCTCAAGGTGAAGGCGGTCAGTGATATCAGGATGAGAAAAACCAGAATCCAGGGTTGCAGGCTGGGGGGGATCCATTCGAACGCACGGTTAATATATTGATCCATAAGCGATGTCGGGAAAGCGGTTGATATCCTTCGGGTTGACCGGCACCGGATTCCAGTCAAATGTTAGATTATTGTTTTTATTCGCGGATTGCTATTTTATTCGTAGCCAAGGTAATATATAATTACACAGTTAAAGATTATCCCTCATTTCAATCTGGTTTTGGAGGTTTTTGGTTTTGCTAAAAGTTATTGGAATTCAGATGCGGATTCTGCCAGTTTTGGTGTATTTTGGGGTGGTGTTCCCGGTCACTGTGCTTGCTGTTCCTTTTCAGGATGAATTTGACAGGAATCAGGCCGGGAACCGTCCTGGGGTCTTCCCTGGGGTCTTCCCTAAATGGCAAGGGACACCTCCGGTGAATCAAGATCTTCAACCCAACCTGACAAATGAGATCAACGAGCCGCATCCTTTACCGTCTCATGTTAACCGTGATATTTACACTCAGTTGTTGAGAGTTGAGCCGGTAGACCAAGTGCAAAGCAAGGTGTTTAATTCGGGCCGGTTTGACCGCCTCCAAAGGATCGGAGTTTTAGGCTTTGAAAACAAAACGTTTGCACCTTTTGAAGACCGGTCTGCCGGGGATGTCGTATCTCGACAGGCGTACCATGAATTGAAAAGCAACAAGAGTTACTCCAGTATCATCCCTCCACAGTTGATGGAGGATGTGCGGCTTAAAATTGTCAAATCCCCCGGCTCTGTTGTGGATCAAAATCTGTCGAGGAGTGAGGAAACTGCGCCGCTGGTTTCCGGGGACAGGCTTGACGCGGTGATGATCGGAGCGGTCTCAAAATATACTGACAGGTATGTAGACCGGTATGGAAAAATTCAGAAAAGTATAGTCAGCGGTTTGGAGTTCACGGCATTTTTAGTAGACCCTCGGACCCGGGAAGTCATATGGGGTGCCCGTTTTGTGGGACGGCAAAGGCCGGGAGTTCAGAACCTCAGTCAACATAAGGGACGCTGGTTGAGTAAAGAGGGCTTCACCCGCTCTGCTATGAAATTTGTGTTAAAAGAATTTAGAAACCGGGTTGATGAACAACCACATAACGAAAATCTGGGACAATGAGTGAATCTTTCGATGGAACGCCCGTTCCGGAAATAGACAAGAAAAGGAAGCTTTGGTGCAATCTTTTTTTGCTCAACCTCTGCGTTTCCTTGCTTTTGGTCGGTATTTTCTGGTTGCCTTCAAAGCTGGATCAGGTGGCCAGCTTTCTCAATTCCCCCAGTGTTAACGTGCCTGGAGAAGGCAAAATGGCCGAAAAGCCTGTGGTGGAAAAGGAGGCACCCGCACCCGCACCCGCACCAAAGGCACCCAGCAACATGTTGACAACCATGGTGACCACCGTGAACGCTTCCTCAGAAAAAGAGTATGTGTATTTTGATTTTTCCAGCGGGAAGCCGGTTCGCATTCTGGACGCCTCATCTCTGGAATGGGATCTGGCCTTTAGAAGGGGCAAGGTGATATCCAATGGCGGCGCTTCCAGCAAGTTGGGAAATGCCGGTCTCATTGATCTGGGTGTGGTCGAGTTTGACACGGTGACGGAAGTGCCCATGGATAATTATTCCGTGGATGTAGCTGCCAAAACTGAAACGGAAAACCCGGTCCTGCTAAAATGGTACAATTATAATTATTTTACCCACAAGTTGACCGCCAAGAAGAATAGTTATGCAGTGCGAACCGCGAATGGTAAATATGCCAAATTTCAGTTTCTGAGTTTCTACTGCGACAACAAGGAGGCGGGATGTATAAAAATTCGCTATGTGTATCAGGATAGCGGGTCCAATAGCTTTTTGAAAACAGGCGGCACTTTCACGACAACCTCGACGGCTTCCTCCTCGCCGGAGACCACGAACCCATCTTGATATCTAAAAGAAAATTGCTGAAGTTACTAAGACCGCTCTTCCCAAGGCCGGTCTTTTCTGTTAAAAATGTGCTTTAGCTCACTATTCCGGGATAGAAGAAAACTAGTGACCATCATTAATTTTGATCAAAATTTGGATTTGGAGAAAAACGAATGCCGACTTTAAAAGGTTTGTTGTTCAACCAATATGCTGCAGAGGGGCTCACTGCACTGGTTGAAGAAATGCAGTCCAGTTATACCGCGAAAAAAGGGCACCGATTTAACCACAATAATATTACCTACGAAATTAGCCGTCCTACCCTGAAAAGTAATGCTATTGAATTTGAGATCAGCTCAAAAATCCCGGAGGATGAACTCAAAACGTCTAAAGACATGCAGTCTTATTTCCAGCAAATGAAAAAAATTCTGGAGAAGGGCAAGAACAAGCCTGAGTCGATTGGAATGGAAAATATAGTTTGGGATTCAAAAAAAGAAACCAAAAAAAAACGCGACTACATAAAGCTTCAATACCGGTATCCCCTGGATGACTTGTTTGACAATAAGGTGGTGGCCAAACGGCATGAGAAAGTGATGAGTGGCCAGGCCGACCCCTCTGTGCCGGATTCTCCCAGTGCTTTCACTAAGGCGGGGCGGGTTGTTCTAGGTGTTGTTCGGGAAACCATGCAGCAGCTGGGTAAGGAAAGTTTGACCGAGTTAATGGACGTTAACAAAAAGGTCAAAGCCTCGCTGAAAGGCTAAGTCTGATGGGTTCCGTAAAGTATTATTTGGGCAGAGCCCTGCAATTGATAGGTCTTGCCACCATCTCGGCAGTGGTGCTCATGTTTTTTAGCCAGATGAGTATGGAGCCCCTGTTGATCTGGTCGTTGATCGGTGCTTCCGAGTTTTATGGCGGAACCTGGTTGTTGGGCAAAGAGGAAAGGTGATCTGCCCTTTCCCGCCTGAAAGCATAATATTCTTCCCCTTAAGCAATAATAATTACCCGTGAAAACCCTTCTTGAACAACCTGGTTTTTTGGCCCCATCGGGAACGATCGGGGCTGATTTCAGTTACCTGCTGGCACTTGTTTTTACCATTCTATTTCTTGCGGCCTGGAGGATGGCTAAAAAGGCCCAGGGAACCCGGCATCATAAACTGGTCCTGGTCTCCATGGTAACGATGATGGTTTATTTCGTTGCCTACTATTACGCCCGAAGTCTGGGGGTTCTGTCCTTTGAAGGCCGGGAAGGCTTTGGTGGTCCCGATGAGATTTACAAGAACGTTTTTGTACCGGTATTGACCATTCATCTCGTTCTTGTCACTTTGGGGATGATTCTTGCCTTTTACATGATTCCACAGGGATTCCGTGCCAGCGATAGGGCTGGCGGGGAATACCGCTTGAAATCCGAGGAACTGAAGATGAAACCTCGGACATTCAAGATAATCATATTCACCATTCTCGGATGCTGGGCTCTGGTTCAAGCTCTCTTATTAGCGACTCGGCAGAATCCGTTTGGAGCCAGCGTGGCCTATGGCCTGATTTTCTTAACCGTGGCTTTGGTGGTCAGTCTGGAGAAATTGATCGAAAAGCTGCTTCCAGATGGGGCGAGACGGCATCGGATTCTAGGCCGCACTACTATGATCATCTATGCCTTGATCCTGGTGACCAGCACTGCAACCTATCTAATGCTCTATGTCATTTATCCGCTCAAACTTTGATTGGGGACTAAAAGTCAGGTAGACGGAATAAACCCCGGAAAAAGCGCACCCGAAGGAGGGAGGCCTTTAAAACAAGGGGTTTTGCCCTTGACACCCCATGATTTAACTGATAAATTTCGCGGAATTAAATGACTTCAAAGTACATAAGGAGGAGGTATAAAGCGGTCAGTCCGTTGACACTGAGACCGATGTAAACGATGGTATCGAAAATTTTTCCGTCTTTGCTGGCCATATAATCCTCAAAAGGTAATTTTTTTTCTTTGAAATAAAGGAAATATACCCTATCATTCGGATTTTAAAACTGTCAAGAATAAACTTTTTTGATGAATAGAGAATTAATTTAATTTTCCTGGAGCAGAAAATGGATTTAGAAAAGGTTAAGGAAAAAGCAGGACCCCTGATTTACATCGGAACCATCATTTTCTCTTTATGGTTCTTCTATTGGTTTGCATCCGTTTGGCGGTAATCGATTGGAAAGTGAAATCCAGTCATTAATTTTTTTGGGGGAGTTTAAGGAAATATGAACGATTTTTCGGCTAGCGAAAACAAAAAGTTTGTCACTCCAAAATCCATTATCTGGTTCATCATTGCTTTAACTTGTATGGGCGGATATTACTTTCTCATCAACGTCGGGTTGATGAAGGTTCAGGGACTTGATTTCTTCTACCTTTGGAGTTGAGGTAGTGGCGGAGGCGGTGGCCATTAATCCTGAATAATGGATCTTGAAAAAATGACAAGCCCGGTGGGCTTGTCATTTTTTTTGCCTGCTTCTCTTCAATAACTTCGAATCAATTTAAATCATGAATGAAAAACCCTCCTGCCGGGTCTACCTTTTCCGTCATGGCGAAACCGCAAACTCAAAAGAAGTGCACTTCAATGGCCATTTTGATGTAGGGCTTTCCGTGAATGGGGAAGACCAGTTCAAAGAATGGGCTCAGGTTCTGAAAGACAAGCCCTTCAAAGCCATTTATTCCAGTGATCTTGAGCGAACCCGGTTGAGTGCCCGATTATTGGGAGAACCGCACCAGCTTGAACCTGTGATCTTTCCTGAATTGAGGGAGTTGTGTTTTGGCGTCTGGGAGGGGTTGAGTGTTGCCGAGGTGGAGAAGAAATTCCCCCAGCAACTCGAAAAACGTATAAAGAATATCGAAGCGTTTCAAGTAGAAGGGGGAGAGACGTTTGAGCAACTTAAAGAACGAGTCGTGCCCTGCTTTGAGGAAATTATTGCTCGCCATCCCAACGAACAGATTGCTCTGGTTTGCCACGGGGGCGTGAACCGGGTGATTCTTTCCCATCTGCTTGAAGTGCCGATAAAAAGAATTTTCAGGATCAAGCAGGATTATGCGGCTCTCAATATTATTCAGTATTATGGCGATGAGCCTGTGGTGGAATTGGTGGGAGGGGCGACTCACCAAGCCACGGGTGCCCAAGACAAAAAAATAGCTATTCAGTAGAAAGGCTCTTGGATGGAGAGTTTTCTGGTCCAGATCAGAAACGCAGATGTGTATGTGGGCGGCAACCCGGTTCTCAAATCTTTGAGTTGGACCATGAACGAAGGGGAAAACTGGGCTGTGGTAGGCAATAATGGCTCCGGCAAGACCACTCTCATGAAACTGATCTTCGGCGAACTCATCCCGGTCTATGGCGGTCACGTGCGCTGGTTCGGAAAACGTGAACACACCCCGCTTCTGGAGGTTCGTGAAAAACTGGGATACGTGTCGGCTGAATACCAAAATAATTATGATCGCCCGGCATCAGGCTGGGAGGTGGTGGCCTCGGGATTTTTCTCGTCGATTGGATTGCACGAGCCGGTCACTCCCCGTCAAAAAGAGTCTGCCCTCAAGGCCATGGCTCATCTCGGAATCGAAACTCTGAGCCACACCCCGTTTAGGCATATGTCTTATGGGGAAGCCAGAAGGGTTTTGTTGGCCCGGGCCATGGTTCATCGCACGAAACTGTTGATCCTGGATGAACCCTGTGCCGGGTTGGACATCCCCACACGCGAACGTTTCCTGATAACGCTGGAAAAGCTATCGAGAAAGCGCACCTCAATGATCTATGTGACGCACCGGATTGAAGAAATCATGCCTTGTGTCACCCATGTGCTGTTCCTGAAAGACGGTCAAGTCGCCGCGCAAGGGAAGAAGGACGATATGATGAAATCCTCAATCCTTTCACGCGTTTTGGGATGCTCCCTGGTGGTGGAAAAACATTCCGACCGATACTGGCTGCTCGGCGGAGGGCCAGCAGACCACTAGGTGTGCGCCTTCGGGGTATGAAATCTTTGGAGGGGGTATAGTAGCATGGGGCCAGCTAGTAATCGGCGAACCGCTGGAGGAAACGAGCAATCGCTTTCTCAGGCGATCAATAATTCATCCCGGCATGACGAGCCAATGCACACTGCCCCCACGCCGAGTGGTGGGTGGTTGCTATTTGATTTTGAACGGGGTAAAATTTTGCTTCTTTTATCAGTTCGAGGCAGGTCGCTAATGAGAGTGGGTCTTTTTCTAGCTCTGTTTTTGCTGCAAGTTTCCACAGCCTGGGGGCTTAGTCCTGAACAATGGTTTCAGGAGGGCAACCGGTTCAGTTCAGCGGGGCAGTTTGGAGAGGCGGTGGAGGCCTATGAAAAATCTATTGCCGGCAATGCCTTGTCTCCGGTGGTGCATTACAATATGGGAATTGCCTACAAGAACCTGAGGCAGTTGGACGAGGCCGCGGCGTCGCTTGAAAAGTCCGTGGAATTAGAGCCGGTCAATATGGATGCCCGGATTACCCTTGGCAATGTTTATAATCTTCAGGAACGGTGGGCCGATGCGATTGGGCAACTTAATATTGTTGTTCACCGTAAAAAAGGCGATGCCCAGGCTCATGAAAACCTGGGTTGGGCCTATTACAACTATAGAAAGGGCCCCACTTTCAAGAGAATAGTGATTCTGAATCTGTCGCGTGCTGTGGAATTGTTTAAAGAGCAAAACCAGCTTCAGGCCGCAGAGGCGACACAAAAAATTCTTGATGAGGCCCGGAATAGATTCGGGGTTTCCTTGATTCAGTAAGTTTAACCGGTTTTTTTATAGAGGTTGTTATGAGCCAGAGTATTACTGTCATACCCACACGCAGTGAACACACCATCACCTTCAAGGTGGACAAGGCTTTGTTGCCGCATGGTAAAAGCATGGCTTTTTCTGAAGTGGGTGCGGCAAAGCTTCATCCCATGGCGCAGGCTCTGCTGGCCATATCGGGGGTGAACAGCGGCTGGATGATGGCAGACGAAATCATGATCACCAAAGATATTGATGTCCGCTGGGCTACCGTAAAGCCGAAAGTGATGGAAACCATCCGTAAGGTTCAGTCAGACAGCTAGCTACCCGCCGCAGGGGCAACTGGCAAGGGCTTGATTGAGCCGAGAGAACTCTTTGCTAGCCTGCAAAAGCTATTGCAATTCGCTCCCGGTCGTTGGTCGAAATAGGGGTCTTTGATTTTGGTGTATACCGGATTTCCTGTAGAATATAACTTCCTTTTTGAGGAGTGTTTTATCATGGGCCTGTTGATCAAAGCTGATTTTAAAAAGAAGCTGGATATCAAACTTTACCGGTTTGATCCCAAAAATCCCAAGCCAGAGTACCATGCCGAAATTTTTTGTGAAATGTTTTCCCAGTTCCCGCAGTTCAAGGCCCATGTTGCGGCCTATATTGAAAGAAACTATTGTTTCGTGGTCAACGACGAAGACCATTCCGACCCGAAATCCCTCCTTGACACTTTAAAGCCTGATGAAGTCAGGAAACTGAACGAATGGGTTTTGCTGCGTAACAAGCCCGGCATCGTAGAGCGGAAAAAATAACCCAGCCCAGATTTTTTTTACAGCCTCAATCAAATTTTTGGGGATAAGACTTCTCTGTAACTACTCAGGCTGGGAATGGAAACATAGCTCTCGATAAACTCTATCTGAATCAGGTCAACATGGTCATATCGGACTGGCGTGCCGGATATGGATGGATTGGAGTTTCATAAAAAAGCCAGACAGGAAGAGCTTGTTGGTGATATCCCATTTTTATGGTACCCGCGGAAAGCCACGGAGAGCAGATCAACGAAGCCTTGGAGGCCGGTGTGGAGACTCTATTCTGAAACCGGTGGATTTAAAAATACTCAGGGGCAAGATAGAAAAACTTCTTAATTCCTAAGGATAAATCTTTACTCCCATTTTCTCTTTTGCATGGCATGGCTGAGTAGCGACTCGTGATACTGATTAAGCGTAGGTTGCCTTGTCATTCTGAGCTAGGTGAAGTATCTCCTTTTATATAATTTAAAATGGCTCCATCATCTAGTGGTTAGGACGCTGGCGTCGTTATATTCTTCCTAAGTTTTCGTGCCCCGGAGGGGGTACTCACGCCGGTGTTATATTCCATCCTTATCCTTCATACCCCGAAGGTGTATGTGATATTCCCACCTTAACTTCATCCTGGGACGGGTAAAACAGGGGTTCGACTCCCCTTGGGGCTGCCATGTTTTCAATTTTTAAAACCGCCAACCTAAAAGAAGCTGAGCTACATTTTCATCAGTGTCTGCATCGCCAAGCTTGTTCATCCAATACTGCCATTCGATGCCAATAAAAACTTTTTCCGGATGGTTGAACAGGTTACTGATATAATATCTGAATTGAGGTTGCGCTAAAATCCATTCACTAACCCTTGCTCCGGTCTCGTCTGTTCTTTCTCCAATATATTCTGCATGTCCTTCAATTGAGAAACTATGTGATTTTATTTTAAAAGGATACGCCCAGCTCACATCAAAATGAAAAGTGTTATCTTCTTTTGGCACTCCTCCTGAAGAAAGACCATTACTGTCATCTATATAAAAAGTTAAATCTGTATTTAAAAAAGTAAACCCCTTCACATCCCAGGAAGCTCTGATTCCGGGCAGGTACTTAACCACCTCAGAATCTGCACCCAAATTTATTCCCGCCACGATACCAATATCTTTAATTGGACCAATGCCTACTTTGGAACCCAGGATTTTGCTCAAACTAAAATTAAAATACGCCTCGCCATAAAACTCATCATCATTGAAGCCGTCATTGTCTGAATCAGTGAGGAAATCGATAAATATAAAATTGTCTCCATATTTCCAACTGCTTGCATGCTGAAATGTTAATACGTGTGTTTCTGAATCACGGCCTCCTCTAAATGGCGCATCAAGATTTCCGAATTGATAATGCAACTCCGTCGTACTCCAGTCAAATGCACCTGCCGTAGTTGGCGTTAGACTGGTAGCAATAATAAAAATAGAAAATACCACAAAAGATCGAAATAAGTTCATGGCATCCACTGCGTTGGAAGAGAGACCTTTGCGTAAGTCGAAAAAAACAGAAAAGCGAGATTCTTCACTGCGTTCAGAATGACAATACCGGGCTGTTTTGTCATTCTGAGGAACTATTTTGTCATTCTGAGGAACAAGGTGACGAAGAATCCGGGGTTATGCAAAGGTCTCCCTGGAAGAGAATAGATAATGCATTTATTAGCTATTATATTGATTTATTATGTCAAAAATTGATTAGCCCTATAAATTATCTCCTTTTTGATTATAACACTATAACACAAGGATCACTGTTAATATATTTAGGGACTGACCCGGATAATTAAGTTAAATTTTGTTTAACAAGTTGTTTTAATTTCAGTAATTGATCTTTTGGCCTGGGGTTGTTAAAACGCCATTCACATTCCTCCAAAAACAGCCCAAAATGCTCTTTTGGAACCCCGTTGAATTTACGCATATGCCGCTTCGCCTGGTTCCAGAAATTCTCAATTCCATTGATATGATATGATTTTGTTTATCCGCAAATAATGTGGTTGATCCGATAGTGTTTGAAATCCGAAACATCCAATACATTATAGCCTTTCCAGCAGTCAGAATAAACGATGCTATCAGGCACCACCTTACGTTTAATAATGGAATATAAAGTTGATGACGAAGCATCGGTAATGACCTTCGTGTAGACCTTGCCACCCCGCTTTAGAAGCCCAAATACCGGGGTTTTACCAGCTGCGCCCCGAAAACCTCTCTTCCCCTTCCGTTTGCCTCCGAAATAGCTCTCATCTACTTCAATCTCACCACTAAAAACCCTATCCGCTTCCTGCTCAAGTTCATACGCCAGGGTTTCTCGCAAACGGTGAAAATAATAAACCGCAGTTTTGGGATTGACTCGGACAAGGGCCGAGGCACAGCGGGCTGTCGTTCCCGCCACAAAATGCTCCATCAATCTATCCTGCTTCATCTTACTTAGTCGGCTCTTCCTCACAACCACCATAATAACACCTGAATAGCGTTATCTGGGTCAGCCCCTATATTTAATTGTGAGACTATGCTAATGTGTTTAGCTGTGGGGCTGTTTTTCGCCGTTTCTCCCATGACAATGCACATTAAAAGGAGGTTTTTCAGATGAAAAAGTTC
Organism: Nitrospinales bacterium; assembly: GCA_965249625.1. GTDB lineage: Bacteria > Nitrospinota > Nitrospinia > Nitrospinales > VA-1 > LS-NOB. Next base: position 837,512 of record OZ252246.1, read on the forward strand.
ATCGTCTTTCTTGCCATCGTTCTGGGTGTGCTCACCCTCGTCGTTCCAGGTCAATCCCAGGCGTTAGAAAAGGTCTCCATTCAATTTAAATGGTTCCATCAGTTCCAATTCGCTGGCTACTACGCCGCCAAAGAGAAGGGGTTTTACGCCGAGGAAGGACTTGACGTTGAACTGTTGGAGCACAATTTAGATATTGATCCCATCAAGGAAGTGGTTCGTGGCCGGGTAGAATATGGTATTGCTGATTCCGGATTATTGATCTCCCGGCTTCAAGGCAAGCCGGTGGTCCTCATGGCGCAAATATTCCAGCACTCCCCCGTGGTCTTCGTCACGCTAAAAAAATCCGGACTGCGTTCCCTGCTCAGCCTGAACGGCAAAACCATTATGACTTTTAAGCAGGGTCATGGAGACGCCGCACTCCGGGCCGCTGTAATGAAAATACTGGGAAGCCAGGACAAGGTGCAATGGGAAGAACACACCTACAATAACCAGGACCTCATTGATGGCAAGGTTGACGCTATGCTGGTCTATTCCACCAATGAGCCTTACTGGTTTCATGAGCAAGGCGAAGAAATCAACATAATCGATCCGCGTAATTTTGGGATTGATCTTTACGGTGACAATTTGTTTACTTCCCTCCATGAGGCGAAAAACCATCCTGAAAGGGTCGACAAACTCCTTCGCGCTACCCTCAAGGGATGGACATATGCCTTGGAACATCCGAATGAGATCATTGATATCATCCTTGAGAAATACAACACGCAAAAGAAGACGCGAGCCCACTTGGAATTTGAAGCCCGGCAAACGGCGGAATTGATCGATACCAAGAGTTTCAAAATAGGCCACTACGAGCCCTTCCGATTCGATGAAATCGCCCGTATCTACATTAATCTTGGTTTGACCAACAGGAGTAAATTTTCAGAGCAATTTTTCTGGAACAAACCATAAGGGGACCCAAGACACCGGCACCAAACTGACAGAAGAAGAACAAGCCCGGCATCGTAGAGCGGAAAAAATAACCCAGCCCAGATTTTTTTTACAGCCTCAATCAAATTTTTGGGGATAAGACTTCTCTGTGGCGAGGAAGGCCTTTTGCGTAAGTCGAAAAAAACAGAAAAGCGAGATTACCCCTTCGGGGCACGAAGGTTAAGGAAAAATATCACGTCTTCACTGCGTTCAGAATGACAATACAAGGCTATTTGTCATTCTGAGGAACAAGGTGACGAAGAATCCGGGGTTATGCAAAGGTCTCCCTTGGAGGCTGGTGTGGAGACTCTATTCTGAAACCGGTGGATTTAGAAATACTCAGGGGCAAGATAGAAAAACGGCTTGATTCCGAAGAGTAATATGAAGAGATATTAAATGCACTCTAGCCACATTGTTTGTTCAAAAACTTGGTGCAGTCTGCTTCTGGCCGCATGGTCAGTTAGCCGCCGATGGCGTGCATGGCGCGGGTGGGGCGTTCGAAATCTTCCAGATTGATTTTGTGGCCGGGTTCTTTGACCAGAACTGCTTGGTTGATGGCCTCGGCGATGGCGGAATCGGTCGCGCCGGATCGGATCAGGTCTTTTAGGTCGGTTTCGTCAGTCGAAAACAGACAGGTCCGGAGTTTGCCGTCCGCTGTCATACGGATGCGGTTGCAATGATCGCAGAACGGATTGCTGACTGCTGTGATGATGCCGATTTTCCCCTTGCCGTCAGCGAAGTTGTATTCACTGGCCGGACCAATTTCCAGAGAGTTGTCGATCGGTACCAGTTCGTATTTTTCCTTGACGAGATCGACAATCTCATGCCCGAACAGGACTTTATCGCGTTCCCACACTTTGTCTGAATCCAGAGGCATGAACTCGATGAAGCGCACCTCGAAGCCATCGGAGCGGCCATACTCGATCAGGCCCATGATCTCGGTTTCGGAAAAATTGCGCACTGCCACGGCGTTGATCTTGATCGACTTGAATCCGACCTTGCGAGCTGCATCCAAACCATCCAGAACTGCTTGCAGGCAGTCCCTGCGATTGACATCGCGGAACTTATCCGGATCAAGCGAATCCAGGCTGACGTTCAGCCTTTTCAGTCCTGCATCCAACAGACTTTGGGCTTGGTCTTTGAGAAAATAGGCGTTGGTGGTCATGGCGATATCGTTGATGCCTTCCACCTTATCGATCATTTTGATTAAAGTCGGCAGGTCTTTTCTCATCATCGGTTCCCCACCGGTCAGGCGAATACGGTTGATTCCCAATTTGGAAACGACCGTTACCACGCGGTGGATTTCCTCAAACGTCAGCAGGTTGCTTCGGTCCATGAATTCTACGTTATCTGCCGGCATGCAATAGGTGCATCGAAAATTACAGCGATCAGTAACTGAAATCCTGAGGTTGACGATGGTTCGTCCCATCCCATCGACAAGTTTTGGGGAATCGGTTTTGGTGGTCATTCAGAAGTCCTTGTGGTCTATGGGTGCCTGTCAGGCCCGCTTTTCAATACATGGAATCAATAAATGAGCCTGGGCTCAAATTCAAGTGTGCCTGAATTATAGCTTTTTTAGCCCGAGGATGTATAGGATTAGTTTGAAAGCCCTTGGCAGGGCAGGCAAATGGGCAAGAGTCCATTAAGCCCAGCTAACCTCCTTACTAGCCAATAAAAGCTATCGCGTACTGGCCCTATACGCCCAGTGGCGGCAAAATGTCGAATTTAAAGAGCTTTGCTGGCCTAAATGCACCTTGAATTGTTGCAAAGGCTCTACAGATCTTTTTACCACTATTTTTGTTTTGCTATATTTTTACCACCATTTTTGCCGTATATTACATTGAATATGGTAGTACATTGCGTTGATCCAATTTGAGCAGTTGGGGGACCACCCAAGATTTTTAATCAGGTAAGACTTTAAAGTTTAAGGATTTAATTATGTCTGTCGCTGAAGAAAAGTTTTCCGCAAAATTCGAGGGAATCGCCTCTGAGATCAAGCACCGAGGTGCTTATTATCAGGAGGATGCAGGGGAGAAGGGCATGGCGCTTCTCGAAGCCAAATTTAAAGATACGAAACTGTATTGGTTAGTGGACCTTAAGGAAGATCGCATTTTCAGTGCCCGGTTTTTCGCTTATGGGGGCAAGATTTCTCTGGTGATCGGTGAAACTCTCTGCACCATGGTTGAAGGGTTGACTGTGGAGGAAGCGGGCTCACTGCTGAAAACCGATGTGGAAGCCCGGCTTCGTGACGATCCGGAAGTGCCTTCGGTTCCCGAATCCAAAATGAAAGCTTTCGATAATGTTGAAGAGTTGTTGAAAATTATCATGGAGCAATATCCCTCGGCGAAAGCGGTGGCTGTTGCCAGTGCATCAATAAATAAGGAAGATTTTCAATCCACTGCTGAATTGAACCTGGCGGCTCAGGCTTGGCTGGGATTGACAAAGGACGAGCAGAAGGAACAGATAGAGATTGTTTTGGATGAGCACATCCGCCCGGCTCTCATGAATGACGGGGGAAACGTCCAGGTTCTGGATGTGACGGACGGTGAGAGAGTTTTAGTTCAATACCAAGGGGCGTGCGGCAGTTGCGGGTCTTCTTTAGGAGCCACCCTGTCGTTTATGGAATCGACCCTGCGCAAACATATCTACAACGAATTAAATGTTGTTCCACAGATGTAATGAGTTACCTGGAGATCAATAATGAGTGACGAACAAAGTGCTGTTTCAGATATTCTGGAAGATAGTGCCTATAAGTATGGATTCACGACCGATGTTGAGTCAGAGACCTTTGCCAAAGGACTGGATGAGGATGTCGTCCGCCGCATCTCCAAGAAGAAGAAAGAGCCTCAGTTTATGCTCGATTTTCGGCTCAAGGCGTTTGCGAAATGGAAAACCATGAAAGCACCCAAATGGCCGAACGTGCAATATCCATCCATCGACTTCCAGGACATTTCCTATTATTCAGCACCGAAGCAAAAGAAGGTATTGCAGAGCTTGGATGAGGTTGATCCGGAAGTCATGCGCACTTTCGAGAAACTTGGTATTCCGCTGGATGAACAAAAAAAACTGGCTAATGTTGCGGTCGACGCTGTGTTCGACAGCGTCAGCGTGGCTACTACCCATAAGAAAAAGCTCATGGAAGTGGGTATCATTTTCTGCCCCATGTCTGAAGCCTTGCAGGAATATCCGGAACTGGTGGAGCAATATCTTGGCACCGTGGTTCCCGTGGGCGATAATTTTTACTCCGCGCTGAACAGTGCCGTGTTTACGGATGGTTCGTTTGTCTATATTCCGCCGGACACCATCAGCCCCATGGAAATCTCGACCTATTTCCGCATCAATACCGAAGAGACGGGACAGTTTGAGAGGACGCTGATCATCTGCGCAGAAAACAGTTATGTTTCCTACTTGGAAGGATGTACCGCACCGCAATTCGATACCAATCAGTTACACGCAGCCGTGGTTGAACTGGTTACTCTTGAAAATGCGGAGATCAAATACAGCACAGTGCAAAACTGGTATGCCGGGGATAAGGAAACGGGTAAGGGCGGCGTCTATAATTTTGTCACCAAGCGGGGTAAATGCCAGGGCAACCATTCCAAAATTTCCTGGACGCAGGTGGAGACCGGATCAGCCATCACTTGGAAATACCCAAGCTGTATTTTGCAGGGCGACAACACCAGTGGAGAATTCTATTCCGTAGCGTTGACCAACGGCCATATGCAAGCCGATACTGGAACAAAGATGATCCATATTGGTAAAAACACCCGGTCAAGTATTATTTCCAAGGGAATTTCTGCCGATCATGCCAGCAACACCTATCGGGGCCAGGTGAAGGTGGGAAAGAACGCCACCAACGCCAGAAATTACAGCCAGTGCGACAGCATGCTGGTTGGTGATAAATCCAGTGCGCACACATTCCCTTATATAGAAACCGCCAATAGTTCGGTTCAAATTGAGCATGAGGCCTCCACCTCAAAAATCAGCGAAGAGCAACTCTTTTATTTTGAATCGAGGGGGATTTCCCGTGAAAACGCGATTGAGGCGGTCATTAGCGGGTTCTGTAAAGAAGTTTTCAAACAACTGCCGATGGAGTTTGCCGTTGAAGCACAAAAACTGCTGACCCTTAAGCTTGAAGACAGTGTCGGTTAAATCTTTTCGGCATCAGACCGGAGTAGTGAGAAACAATCGGCATTGAGTAATATTTTAATAGCCCCTGTGTTGGTTCTTGCTGGCGTAGTATCGGTTTTAGGGAACTTGCAGGGCTTTTTTTATTTATTGGAGAGGTAAATAATTAATGCTTGAAATCAAAGATTTGCATGCGAGTGTTGAAGGGAATGAAATCCTGAAAGGCATTTCCCTTTCGATTAAAAAAGGGGAAATCCACGCAGTGATGGGCCCCAATGGGTCCGGAAAAAGCACCTTGGCTAAAATTCTTTCCGGGCACCCTTCTTATGAGGCCACGGGCGGGGAGATTCTGTTCGAGGGGAAAAACCTTTTTGACATGGATGCGGAAGAACGCTCCCTGTCTGGAATTTTTATGGGTTTCCAGTATCCGGTGGAGGTGCCGGGAGTGAACAACGCCGAGTTTTTGCGCATGGCTTTTAATGCTCGAAGAGTCCGCGCCGATGAGGAGGAAATGGACCCCTTGGATTTTGATGAACTCCTTTCTGATAAAATGAAAATGCTTAAAATGGAAAACAAGTACAAGGAAAGAAGCCTCAATGATGGCTTTTCCGGAGGAGAGAAAAAGAAAAATGAAATTTTGCAGATGGCGATCCTTGAACCTAAACTTGCCATCCTGGATGAAACTGACTCCGGGCTTGATATTGATGCCCTGAGAATCGTCGCGGAAGGTGTGAACAGCTTGCGCAACAAGAATAACACGCTCATCCTCATCACGCATTACCAGCGTTTGCTGGATTATATAAAACCCGACTTTGTTCATGTTATTCATAATGGGTTAATCGTTAAGTCAGGAGATAAGGCGCTGGCACTTGAACTCGAATCCCAGGGATATGACTGGGTGACAGCTGAGAATTGAGGAGAAAGCATGTCGGATACACTCGTTGAATCCAGTGCTGAGTCGGCGTTTCTGGATTTACATAAAAAACTTTTAGAACAAGGACGTCCTGCCCTTGTGGAGCTTCAGGAAGCCGCGTTGAGCCGGTTTGAGTTGCTCGGGTTTCCCCATTCAAAGCATGAAATGTACACATTTGTGAACACAAAGGGACTGGTGACAACTTCCTTTCGTCTTCCCGATAGTGGTGCAGGCGTCTCTGAAGATTTTGTTGCTGGCCATATTTATCCGGACTGTGAACGCCAATGCCTGGTGTTTGTTGATGGGGTCTTCGACCGCAGCTTGTCACGGTTTGAAGGAGTGAGCACCAACCTGGTGTCTTTGTCAGAAGCTGACCATGAACTGAAAGGCTATTTGTCAAAAATGGCAGAGAATGAAAACGATGTATTTGCCTCTCTCAGTACGGCGTTTTGCGGTGAAGGACTGGTTTTCAAGGTAGACGACAACACACAAATCTCTGGCACGGTTCAAGTCCTTTTTGTTTCTACCGGCAGAGCCGCCGGACCGGTCATGCATGCCCCCCGGCTGGTTTGGCAGTTGGGTAAATTGGCGGAAGTCAAAGTGATCGAAAAATTTGTTGGTACTGAAGGAGGTTATTTCATCAACTCGGTTCAGGATTGGTTGTTGGCGGAAGGTGCAGGGGTTTCATTCACACAGGTTCAGGCAGATGTTTTTGATTCCTGGCATTTTTCAAAAACCCGTGTTCATTTAAGTAGAAATGCCGGGTTCTATTCCTCAAATGCTTCTTCCGGAACCCAGTTGGCCCGGCATCATTATGAGGTCTGGCTCAAGGAAGAGGGTTCTGAGTTGAGGTTGAACGGAGTCAGCGTGCTGGATGGTAAGGAGCAGGTTCATAATTTTATCCGCATCCATCACGAAGCGCCCCAATGTGTCAGCCATCAGCATTTTAAAAATGTCGTTAACGGGCATGCCCGTTCCAGTTTCGATGGGACCGTGATCGTCAATGGGGGTGCTCAATTGACCAACTCCGACCAATTGGTCAACAATCTCATGCTTTCCGATGATTGCCATGCGAATAACAAACCCAATCTGATGATTTTTGCCGATGATGTTAAATGTACGCACGGTGTGACCATCGGCCAAATTGATGAGGATCAATGGTTTTACCTGCAAACACGCGGATTGTCAGCCAAGGCGGCGAAAGAGCTTCTCACCCGAAGTTTTGCAAAAAGTATTATCGATACCATTGAGTTCCCCGAAGTGGTGGAAGAATTGAATGGCACACTTCTTAAGAAACTGGAGGCAACGGGTGTCTGAATCCAGTGCGGGTGTTACAGGAAATATTTTGGATGTAGAAAAAATCCGTAAGGATTTCCCCATCCTCTCTCAGACCGTTCGGGGAAAACCCCTGATCTATCTGGATAACGCCGCAACGACCCATAAACCGATTTCGGTGATAGAACGAGTCCGTAAATTTGATGCAGAAGAATATGGCACCGTTCGGCGAGGGACTTATAAATTGAGCGAACATGCCACCCGGTTATATGAAGATGCACGCCAGAAAGTGGCCGATTTTATGGGTGCTGAAAAGAAAGGCGAAATAATTTTTACCAGTGGAACCACCCAGGCTATCAATCTGGTGGCTCATAGTTTTGGTAAGCGGTTTGTCAGTGAAGGCGATGAAATTATTATTTCAAACATTGAACATCACGCTAACACGGTTCCCTGGCAGGTGCTTTGCGAAGAGCGCGGGGCCAGGCTCAAGGTCATTCCCGTTGATGATGACGGCGAACTGATGATGGAAGAATACGAAAAACTTCTTTCGCCCAAAACCCGCATGGTTGCCGTCAACCATGTTTCCAACGCGCTAGGAACGATCAATCCAATAAAGGAAATTACCCAAAAGGCACATGCTGCGGGAGCCCGGGTGTTGATAGATGGAGCGCAAAGCACGCCACATTTGAAATTGAATGTGCAAGATATTGATTGCGATTTTTATACTTTTTCTGGTCACAAGATGTATGGTCCCAGTGGCATCGGCGGAGTTTATGGCAAGATGGATTTGTGGGAGGAAATGCCGCCTTATGTGACCGGTGGCGACATGATCATGCAGGTGACGTTGGGAAAAACCACCTATGCTAAACCGCCCGCCCGCTTCGAGGCAGGAACGCCGCCCATAACACAGGTGATGGGGCTGGATGCGGCCATTGACTATTTGAATGAAATCGGACTGGATAAGATCGCTGAATATGAAAACTCTCTCCTCGAATATGGCACCCGGTTATTTAAAGAGATTGAGGGAGTGCGAATTATTGGAAACGCTCGCAGCAAGGCAAGTATTATTTCCTTTTTTAGCGACTCCGCGCATCCTCATGACATGGTTCACTTTCTGGACCAGGACGGAATCTCTTGCCGAGGTGGGCATCATTGCGCTCAGCCAACCATGATTCGCTATGGAGTACCAGCCACAACCCGGGCTTCGATGGCTTTTTATAATAAACCGGAAGAGTTGGATGCGCTGGCTGAGAGCGTACAAAAATGTATCCGTTTTTTTTCGTGACCCGCGTTATGAGGAGATAGCTTTGGAGAGTATTACTATCCCATCTCGTTATTCAGATGTGGTTTTAGCCATTCTCAACATTTCGTCCAGGAGATCTTTCAGATATGGGCATTTTTGGTACGCGATATTGGGGTCAAGTTTTGAAAATAAGTTGCTTCCAAAAGTAACTTCCTTGTACCTTCTGTTTATTTCTTTTTTGTAAATCTTCTGAAGACGCTTTTTCGGCGGCTCTGTGTTGTTAATCTTCTCTGGAAAGCTCGACATTTCTTGGATTGAGGATTTGACTGAGTCAGGAAATATGGAGGGATCAGAAAGTAACCACGCTTCCACTTCGTGAACCGCGAAGAATTGAGAAAAATTTAGCTGATCGACTTTACTTTCCAAATGCTCCTTCCCCCACCGGTATCGTTCTGTAGATGTTTTCAGATCACTTGAATAAATGGTAGGCCCATAGAGGTCAAGCAATGCAATGACAGCTATTACGTCAGGTTGCGATAGATAAAGTTTGGCTTTAATTGTGGAATCTTTAACCAGGTCCGACCATCCATTAAAACGTACAGCTTGTAGTCCAACAGGTTTTGGAAGTTGCGGGTCTAACCACCGTTTTAAGAACGGCGCAAGGGCTTTTTTTTCAGTGTGGCCCTCCACGAACAAGATGAATTTCATGTCAAGTCGGCCCTTATGTATCAGAAGCGAGAAAGTTCTCAAGTTCGCCCGAAAGTTGCAGAGAACCTAAGGAATACTCTTTTAACCACTGAGCCAACAGTTCCTCTTTCAGGCTTTGCAGGAAAGTTTGTCCTTCAGACCATTTGGTAACCGTAATCTTCGGCGAAAAGCCTTTAAAAGCATCGAGAAATTGAGGTGAATGCGTTGTTAAAATGACCTGGGTTCTTTTTGCCGCGTCTACCGCGTATTCGGCTACAATCGGCAACATGGATGGATGAAGGCCGGTTTCCGGTTCATCAATCGCGATGAGCGGCGCGGGGTCGGGTGAAGCCAGGACTGTGAGCAAAAACAGAAAACGAAGAGTTCCGTCCGATAAATCAGTAGCCGACTGTTCACGTTTCAGGGTTTTCCAGCGGATTCTAAACTGGATGCGCTGGTCGGCAACGGGCGCAAAAATAAGTTCGTCAAAGTCCTCCCCGAAAGCGGCACACATTGCTAAATTTATGTCATCCTTAAACCCCCGGTCGCCCGTGTACAATGTGTGGAGGACACTAATCAGGTTCTGGCCATCCGTTTCAACCCTCTTTTCATGACGGGTTATGGTTGGTTGGCGAATTTGGGCATCGCTATTTACATTCAGGTCGCGGTAAATAGTCCATTCCTTAAGATAGGCTTGAAAAGGAGGAATATCACGGTTTTGTGTGAATGGCGAAGTCGTCAGACTTAACAAGGATTCTTCATCTGGCACACTTTCCCCGGCGGCAACTAAATGGTGTTGTTCCTTATCGAAAACAACAACGTTTCGCACGGTGCGTTCCAGGAATTTAAACGGTTCTTCATGCTCTCCTGTTCTAACCTTGCGGTAATCGGCAAGTAATTCAGAGTTAATTCTATAGGTGCTACCCTGGCCTATGCGTTGCATGTCTATTTTGTAATTAAGACTGTCGTTCGTGTTTTCTCCTTCAACCAGAGAGGTCTCGACATCAAATTTAACGCTATCGGCTATTCCATCCCATAAAAGGCTCCCTATGCCACCAGACCTTTGGATATGTTTTCCAAGTTGGCTTCTGCTTGAAATTGAAATTAGTTCAAGGATACGCAGGATGTTTGATTTTCCGGAGCCATTTGGACCAATTAGAATATTTAAATCACCGGGGTTCCAAGTGATATCTTTCAATGAACAGTATCCTTCGACCTTTAAACTTAATATTTTCATTTATGCCATTCCCTATCGTTCTCTACAACAACCGCAAATTCGTTATGCGTTTAGCTAACGCGAAGACCGCTTCCCAGCATATTCTATGGCAATCAATGGTGGTAAGCAACCGGAAAATTAAGGCTTTGCCACGTTGAAATTTTAACCGCTTAAAAAACGGAGTTCCCCGGAGGGTTGTGTTATATTTAATGGATAGAGATATTAATGGATTAAGAAAACATTTGCATGTCTTACGATAACGAACTTTACCAGCAGGTCATTCTTGACCATAACCGCAAACCAAGAAACTTCCATGCGATAGAAAACGCAAGTCATTCCTGCCACGGTGTGAATCCGCTTTGTGGAGACGATATCACTGTCTATCTGAGTGTTGATGAGGAGGTGGGAAAGATTGATGAAGTCAGTTTTCAAGGTTCTGGGTGTGCGATTTCAAAAGCCAGTACTTCTATGATGACTACCTTTCTGAAAGGCAAGTCGGTGGATGAGGCTCGGCAAATCAAGGATGAATTTCACAAAATGATTTTGGGAGAGATGGACCCGGAAGAGGACGAACACCATCTGGGCAAGCTGACCCTGTTTATGGGAATCCGCGAATTTCCGTCACGCACCAAATGCGCCAGTCTGGCCTGGCATACTCTTGTCGGCGCACTGGATAAAAAATTTGAAGGAATCAGTACCGAATGATCCGGAGGTTGTCCACCTGTGCCTTCCAAAACAATCCCGCATAATCTCGATTCCCAAACCCGCCCGGGCGAGCTGGTCACAAAGCTTGATGGGAAAAACCTGCTTTGCACCGCCTGCGGTCATTTATGCAGGCTGAGACCGGGGCAGAGGGGAATTTGCAAAGTGCGGTTCAATTCCGAAGGCACCTTGATGGTGCCTTTTCGTTATTCAGCGGGCCTGCAAAACGACCCCATCGAAAAGAAACCTTTTTTTCACGCGCTTCCGGGCAGTCGGGCGATGAGCTTTGGAATGCTGGGTTGCGATTTTCGTTGCGCTTATTGCCAGAACTGGTTCACCTCGCAAAGTTTGAGGGATGAGGCTTCAACGGTTCGTGCCATCTCCATCACGGCGGGTGAAATTTGTGACATGGCCCAACAGGAAGGCTCTGAGGTGGTGGTCTCGACCTACAACGAGCCCTTGATCACCAGTGAATGGGCGGTGGAAGTTTTTCAGGAAGCAAAGACAAGAGGGCTCGGAACCGCCTATGTTTCCAACGGACACGGCACACCGGAAGTGCTGGAATACCTGCGTCCGTGGATAGACCTGTTTAAAATAGATTTGAAAAGTTTCTCAGAGAAAGAATACCGCCGCCTGGGGGGTAACCTTTCAGCGGTTCTGGAAACGATTCAAGCCGTGCACGGCATGGGAATATGGCTGGAACTGGTCAGCCTGTTGATCCCCGGTTACAATGACTCCGATGAAGAGCTGGCAGAGATGGCCGGGTTCATCGCTGGTGTTTCCCCCGCCATCCCCTGGCATGTGACGGCATATCATCCTGATTATAAAATGCGGGATCGTGAACGCACCCCGGTGGATACCCTGTTAAGGGCCAACCGGCATGGTAAGGAAGCCGGACTCCAGTTTGTTTATTCTGGCAATGTGCCGGGGCAGGTGAAAAACACCGAGAACACCCATTGTTCTAATTGCCAGCATCTTCTGGTTGAGCGGAGAGGATTCCGGGTTTTGTCGGTAAATTTAAAAGGGGAGAATTGTCCCTCCTGCGATGTTCAGGTGCCGGGCCGGTGGGTTAATTTGTGTTAATAAATACCATTCCGATCATGATCAAGAAAGAGGCAACCGTTATGAAAAAGAGCGGGATATTTCTTCGCTAAAGGCTCATCAGGATGACAAAACCGGATTTTTAAATTATCATGCTGAACACTTCGGCTTCTCGCTCAGCACAGGCTCCGTGAAGACGTGATGTTTAACTCAAGCTTTCGTGCCCCGAAGGGGTATGTGATGTCCTCTTCATTAAACTTCATGCCCCGAAGGGTAATCCCCAGGTTAGTGCAAGGCGAGATCCTTCGTCTCCCTAAAGAGAGCTTTGCATAACCCTAGATTCTTCGTCGCTAACGCTCCTCCAGAATGACAAACCTGCGTTTCTTGTCATTCTGAACGGAGTGAAGAATCTCGCCTTTACGCTTTTTCGACTTATGCAAAGGTCTCCTCCCTAAAGGGACGTGCCAGGCCTTCGGCTCCTTGAGGGTGACAAAATGGCCCAGTATCGTCATTCTGAACGAGATTGCATTGTCATGCTGAACACTTCGGCTTCGCTCCTCAGCACAGGCTCCGCATTGTCATTCTGAACGAAGTGAAGAATCTCGGGGTTATGCAGTCGTGCCGTATCTTTATTTTTCATAATTTGCCCTCAATGATTTAGCGGTGAGGTTGCAGCGTTTATAAACCATTGGTTGATGCTTTCAGGTTTTTGCTAAATGCGTAAATATATTATCAAGCGTTGTTTTTAACTCATCATCTAATTGATTATTGTCAATATGTTCAACTAAAAGATAAAATTTTGATTTATCCATTGTGCCTCTGGATTGATTGGTTGTATCTAAAAATTGCTCAAAAATTTTGGTGAGAAAATCACTCATTTTATTTTCCATCCAAAAATTATCTGTTGAATTATCATAGGCAATAGGCGGTATATTATTTTTTAGAATACTCTCTAATGTTGATAGATGAGTTTGAGAAAATAAGTCATTAGGCTGTTTCTCGATATAGTTAATCAATGTGCTGGGTATAGGAATATAGTTTTCTATTTCTCTACGCTGCCATTGATACATTTTTAGACCTGATGGAATGTCTTGAAAAGACTTATCCAGCCTGTCAAATAAAGCAAAACCTTTTAGGTCAGGCAGGTATTGCTTTACTTATATCATTCCCATCAAGCTGAAAAGGATAGATAGCTGTATCTAGTTGTTTAAGGCATTCCTGTTTACCTGATTTTTGACAAAATGCTCGTATGAGGGCTAAATCAGTCGAACCTTCATAATATAAGATAAATGGCTTTTGTTTGGCTTGTAAGTATTGTTCATAAAGGATAATCCTCTAAAAAGGTTTTAATGTGCTTAGGATTTTCTTTTTCAAACTTACCCGACATAGAGGAGATTATTAAATCATCTTTAGCCGCATTGAGCACGCTTTCTGAATGACTAGCAATAATTAACTGGCTATTATTGCGTTTAGCAAAATCGCTTAAACTCTGATAAACATTGGCTTGTTTAATCACTTCAAGGTGAGCATCAGGCTCATCAAGTAAGTTAATGGTATTTTTAAACGCACCTAAATAGGCAAACAATAAAATAGCTTGTTTTGCCCCGCTACCAAGTGAAGAAAGCGACATTTTTTTATTATCCGCTTCGTTATAGCTGAGTTCTAACAAGCCGCTATTTGGATAATACTTAGGCGCATTTAACTCAATGGCAAATAAACGCTGAATATTTGAAACCAAACCATTCCAGCCCTGTTTGTTGTTTTCATATAAATGATAACAAATATTCCGTAGCACAGTGGCAGTTTGCCCCTCACTAATACGGCGAAAAATAGAGCCGATCTCTAATTTGTCCTCTTTGGGGCTAAGACCAGATATCGAAGGCAGAAAGCCAATATTTTCGCTGCTTAAAATAGGATTAAACAAATAACCTTCAATGATTTTGGTGTAAATAAGACTATCTCGCTGATAACTGAATTCAAAACCCACTTTCCATAAATCTGTTGTTTGTTGCTGTTGGTTATAAGTCTCGCCTTTGGCATGTATTTCTATTTTTATTGGTATTGTGCCTTTTTTATTCGGGCTGCCTTTTCTGGTTTTAGTATTTTGCCATAACTCTTTAAACTCGGCGGCTGGTATGTTTACATCGCTCAAATTAATGGCAACACCGGTGCGTTGATTTTTTTCAGTTGGATTGTCAAGACGCTTAGCCCCCCACATATTAATCGCTTTTGCTAATAGTGAAAATGCCTGCAATAAGCTGGTCTTGCCGCTATTATTAGGTCCCGCCAATACCACCACCGGTTCAAGATCGATGGTTTCATCCGCGATTTGTTTAAAGCGTTTAATAGTAATTTGGGTGATCATTTTGCGCCCTCAATAATTTTCATTTCATCGGCGGTGAGGTGGTAGAGTTTACAGATCATCTGGTCTATTTTGGGCTATGGTTTTGGTTGCGAGCGTAGTGTCCCTGTTTTGTCTCCGGTTTTATCGGTTGGTAAAATACGCACCACTTTTTCACCGTCCCAGACAACGGCATATTGCCCCAGTCGTCTTTTTTTATCCAGTGCTTCCTCCACGCTTCTTTTGAGTGCCGCTAATATTTGTTGCGCCTTTTCTTCGGTTGTTTTCATTGTTGGTTACCGCGCATTGTCATGCTGAACGAGATCGCATTGTCATTCTGAACGCAGTGAAGAATCTCGCTTTTCTGTCATTCGGGGAGAGATTCTTCGTCACCTTGTTCCTCAGAATGACAAACTGGCGTCTCTTGTCATTCTGAATACTTCGGCTTCGCTCAGCACAGGCTCCGCTTTGTCATTCTGAACGAAGTGAAGAATCTCGGGGTTATGCAGTCGTGCCGTATCTTTATTTTTCATAATTTGCCCTCAATGATTTAGCGGTGAGGTGGTAGCGTTTATAAACCATCTGGTCGATTTTGGGCTATGGTTTTGGTTGCGAGCGTAGTGTCCCTGTCTTGTCTCCGGTTTTATCGGTTGGTAAAATACGCACCACTTTTTCACCGTCCCAGACAACGGCATATTGCCCCAGTTGTCTTTTTTTATCCAGTGCTTCCTCCACGCTTCTTTTGAGTGCCGCTAATATTTGTTGCGCCTTTTCTTCGGTTGTTTTCATTGTTGGTTACCGCTGATCATGGTTTGATAGATCGTTTTGTCTTTAATGGTTATACCCTGACGTGTCCGGGTGAAAATTATTTTTTGTTGTTGCGAGTTATCCAGACAAATCACAAAGTCGCATAGTGGCGCGTAGTGATGGACAAGATGGTTCTTCCAGATTTCTTAAAACAAAGATTCTTGCCGTTCTCTTCCAGGGTAAAAAACACCCACAATAACAAACGGATTGTTTGCCCAACCATGATATCTAGCGGTGGTTCCTAAAAACAATAGAATGTCATGTTCTGCGATAAATTTATCAAAATATTTGCTTCTCACTTGTTGAATAGCCGCTTCTTCATCCCCCTTACAGTTTTTTAAGCAATTCCAATATAGTGCACCTATTTCCCAATCTTCTATCATCAAGGTAGATTCCTTGCCCTTTATATCCTCAAATTTATATGAAAATTTACAGGGTAATTTATCAACATGCTCAAACTCTTTTTTTACTTCTTTCTCTGTTTGAAAAAGCGATAATTGCCTGGATTTTTCTTCTAAAACTGCTAATTTTTCACTGTCCCATTCTCGATTGACCGCCTCAACAACAAAGTTAATGATTTTTGCGGGCTTAAAAGTCGCCAACGATAAAACATTATCTTGATTAGCTTTTGCAATTAAATCGGTTAAATCTTCGTATATGGTGCTTTGATTAACAATTTCCTTGCGCCTGTACCAGTTTTGCCCGGTGTTTAATTCCTCAATTATCTTTAAGGATGATAAATTTTTGACTTTATAGCTTTCAGGTCTAATATCTGAATAATTGCGCTCCAAGTCTAATTCTATCCACTGCCATTTTTTATATTTTTGCTCTTGCTCCAGACCTCTAAATGGTAATGGGTAAATCCTTACCCAGGTTCCATCTTCCAAGAGTCCGGCAGTGCAAACCAACTCACTATATCTTTTTGATAATGTCGGATAGGTTTTGACGCTAATAAGAACTTTGGTCAGCATAATTATAGATGAATGGTTTGAGTTTTATAATTATCAGAAAGATAATCAGTGACGCAATGACGATGGCACTCATGGTGGTGTTTTTCAAAACAAGTCAGGGCAATTCTTCGATGCTTTTTTTGCAAGTCTAATACCTTACTCAGTGCTTCTTCTCTAGCAGGCAATGTGGTTTTATATTCATCAAATAACTTTTTATAATCCTCTTTATCATTTAAGTTTTTTCTTTTATTAGATTCAATGCCCAACTGTGAAATATGCTCATATTCAATGCCTAATCCAGGCAAAATATTACTTAACGTTTTATAACTAAAACCAAATTTACGACTGAAAGGATTCTTTCTGACATCACATAATAACTTTATATTATTTTGAATGAGTTTGTTAATATAAGTTTCCAAGCTAATCCCCTCGTAACCAAGCGTATAAATAGCAGAATTTTTTTTCTTTAGTTGTCGTTTTTCATTTTCAATATCAGCTTTCTCTTTGTCTGAACAAATCCTGTTAATAATTTCGCTGTTGATTGCATAATAAGGATGGTTTTTATAAACAAAGCGAATCAATTTATCGCCTTTTAATTGTTTTTGCTTTTCAGGGTATTTGAACAAACGATGACTGTCTTTAGTTTTTAACCAAATGGCAGGATTGTCTATCTTTAGTTTTATTTTTTGACCAACAACTTGTATAAAACCTTGTTCGGATAAATCTAATAAGTCTTTATCCAATTGAAAAGAATAACAGCCATATTGATAAGGCACAAAATCATAACCCATGTGAGTTTGCTCAGAAAATAGAAAGCTGTGCTTATGTAGCTCCGTTCTGGTTGTTTCTGTATTGATAACACGCAACAAGGACAGTAAAAATCGCTGACGATAGAATCTTGGCTTGTTGTTTTGAGTGTTCATAGGTAGCATTTTACAATTCACTTTTTACCTTCAATAATCTTTATTTCATCAGCGGTGAGGTGGTAGCGTTTATAAACCATCTGGTCGATTTGGGTTTCTAATGCGATTGAATCCGCTCTGGTAGTTTGTTTATGGTTTATTTTTTGAATATTGATTTTAATTCTTCAATAATTTTCAGTGTCGATTCCTTGTGGTTTTTATACATCGAATAAGCGATGCTATCAATGATTCTGGGTATAAAATCCTTATAATGAGGATTGTCTTTAGTTTGTTGTATTTTTTCAAACATCTTTGCCATCGCCAACCGGTTGCTGGCTTCAATGCGTAACTGTTTGGCGTTGGTATATTGACGAATGACAATAAAAGTGATGATTGATGAGAAAATATAGAGGGGGTATAAGGTTTTATAGTCCAATTCAAGACGGAGGGTTGAGAACAATAAACTACCGAAAACAACAGCAACGATAAAAATACTTGCCCAAAACCAGCCCTTCTCTCCTTCTTCAAACTTGGTTTTTAACTCATTTAAAATACTTTGAAAATCCTGAACTTCTTTGGTTTCTTTCTTTATTTCTTCAACTTGCTTCTTTGGAATAACAGTCGGGTCTAATTTATTTGCCTCTTGAAAATCTCGTATTGCTTCTGCTTCTTTGCCTGTTTTGCGGTAAGCAAAACCACGATTGTTAAAAGCACCAGCAAGCTTAGGGTTTAATGTAATGGCCTGGTTGTAATCCTTAATGGCTAGGTCAAATTCACCTTTCTCGCTATAAGCAAAACCACGATTATTAAAAGCCACGGCCTCTTCAGGGTTTAATGTAATGGCCTGGTTGTAATCCTTAATGGCTAGGTCAAATTCACCTTTCTCGCTATAAGCAAAACCACGATTATTAAAAGCCACGGCCTCTTCAGGGTTTAATGTAATGGCCTGGTTGTAATCCTTAATGGCCAGGTCATATTTACCTTTTTCGGCATAAGCCGAACCACGATTGTTAAAAGCCTTGGCCTCTTCAGGGTTTAATGTAATGGCCTGGTTGTAATCCTTAATGGTCAGGTAAAATTCACCTTTCCTGTCATAAGCCGAACCACGATTGTTAAAAGCCTCGGCATATTCAGGGTTTAATTTAATGGCCTGGTTGTAATCCTTAATGGCCAGGTCAAATTCACCTGCTTCAAAATGGGTATTGCCTTTATTAAAAAAATTTATTGCTTTGTTGTTATTCATTTTTCAGCCTCAATGATTTTGATTTCATCAGCGGTGAGGTTGTAGAGTTTATAGACCATCTGGTCGATTTGGGCTATGGTTTTGGTTGCGAGCGTAGTGTCCCTGTTTTGTCTCCGGTTTTATCGGTTGGTAAAATACGCACCACTTTTTCACCGTCCCAGACAACGGCATATTGCCCCAGTCATCTTTTTTTATCCAGTGCTTCCTCCACGCTTCTTTTGAGTGCCGCTAATATTTGTTGTGCCTTTTCTTCCATGTTCATTTTTCAATCATTGTCATTGTTGAATGCTGTTGATAATGGTTTTAAAGCAATATCGCTTGTCCTTGACTATCTTCAGGCATAGCATCCCATGTTTTGTTATGAAGTTTTCTGCCGTTCTCTTGTTTACTTCTTTTAATTCTATCCGCGCCCCACGAACCCCACTGTTTAAAGAAAAATGCCACGTTTTGTTCTTCACATTGTTTCTTAATATTTAAAACCCATTTTTTTTCCATTCGCCTTGCTTTTGTTCCGCTTTCACCTCCGACAATCACCCAGTGAATGCCTGAAAAATCTATTTTACCCAAGTCCTCTAATAATGGCTCAATGGATAAAAAACGGATTCTGGCAGATATTTTTTTTAAAAAATTTATGCGGGGCAATCCTGATTTGATATTCTCTACGCTCACGCCAAGCCATACATTACCGGGCACATTTCTATTTTTAAAATACTCCAAAAGCTGGTTTTCTCGTTTGGTGAGTATTTGATAACGATGCTGTGGCGTTTGCCTGATCACATCAAATATCTTGTCAATGAATGCGAAAGGTACATTTTCGTGGAACAAATCACTCATTGAATTAACAAAATAAGTGGTTGGTTTTTTACGCTTGACCGGCTGGATTAGCCGCTCTGGCAACAAACTTAATGCAAAACTATTCTGATAGCCATTTACCCCCATTGCCTTTAGTCGTTTAGCCATCACTTCAGCGTAACAATGCTCACAGCCCGCCGAAATTTTTGTGCATCCCGTGGTCGGATTCCAGGTTTGCTCTGTCCACTCTATTTGGGTTTTAGTGGTCATAATGTTAATTGCAGTTTTATTAGCTTGCCTTTCTCATAGTTTTCATAATTAGTATAAAAAACGCCTTTCCTGATTGGTTCTGGAGTTATTTTTAATCTATTATCTTTCTGTAGTCCGTTCAATATTTCAGTTGCATGCTTTGGCCGAAACCCTTGTTTTAAAGTGAATTCATAAGTCTCACGATTCGTTTTTTGCATTTTCAGATAGCTTGTCAGGCTTGTTTTTAATTTAGCTAATGCTTCATTCTCTAAAAATAAACCCAATTGATCCGTATCATTAAATCCGCTACCTTGCTGTTCGTCTAATTCCCATTTCACTTCTAATATTTTCTCTAATCCGTAAATATGGCTAGTCATAAAAAACAACCCGTAATATGTGCCTTGTTGATTTTTAATATTATATGAGGTGGAAAAATACTGGTCGTTAAACGAAAGTGATTGTTTTATTTTTTCGATAAGATCAATATCGCCATCAACATCACTTATGTTAATGCCAAATTGCTCCACAAACTTTTTAAGCGGTAAAAAATCTTTTCTAATATCGTCGCCTATAATTTCGCTTTTAAAGCGATTGATTTGATTAATTGGCAAAAAAATAATAACCTCTGTCCGCTTATTTTCCAGCAATTTTTCAATTAAAGATTTGTCAATTTCTTTGTATCCGTAGGGATCAATAAAAACCAGGTTTCTTGTTCTGGCATCTCGCCTGTTATCTATGTCACCCATCAATCTTTTAATTAAATCAGTAGCGTCCTCATTATAGGTGTGAGTTGTAAACGTCTTTGATTGTGGTTGTGCTACAAGCCAACCTTTAAGCTGTTTAATGCGTTTTTCATCCAAATCATTCAAAGTCAATGTAATTTCAGTACCACTACCTGAGTTGTTTTCTTGAACCTGCTTGATTTTATTGAACGCGCGAACAGCACTACTCTCCTTGCCATCATCATAAATTGCCTGCCCACAAAACATATCATAAATATTAATTTTTTTAATATATTCCGATTTAGAAAGAATTGGCAAATACCGTTCTAAATAATGGATATAAAATTTAAGTTTTGCTTCTGAATGTCGTTTAACGTTATTTTTTGTTTCTTTTCTACTCATTTTTTACCCTCAATGATTTTAATTTCATCGGTGGTTAGTTGATAGAGTTTATAAACCATCTGGTCGATTTGGGCTTCCAGGGCGGTGGTGTCTTGGGCTTGTTGTTTGGCGGCCAGGATTTTATCGACTAATTTTTCAATATTCTCCGCTAGTTGGTGATTCTTAGTAGATATCCTAGGAACCAGAATTGGTTCAATGGCTTGAACACTTATAATTAAGTCGCCCATGCCAGTTGTCGGTGAATCTTTTAGTAGATAATTACCGAGCCTACTGTTTAGAACGGCAACGAGGAACTTTATTCTTTCACCTGTTATGATACAGGTACTGTCGAGTGGAAAATGACCTTCGCCATCAAATGAAAAACGTAAAATTGACCCAATTCTTTTCCAAATCAATTTTTCTTTTGCAAATTCTGCGTGGTAGCCAATTTGATCTTGCGTTTCAAACCATTTGTTGCTTGTTTGTTTTCTGGATTTTGTGCCATCGGACAGTTTTTTCCCAGCTTGCTCTAATCGCTCTTTACCAAAAGTTAATAAGTGATTTTTTACTGCCGGGTAATCACCAATATTTATTTTTAACACTGGAAAAGTGGCGATCAACCACTTCCCCGCCCATTTATACCCATATCGCCCTACATCCCTGCCGCGTAAAATGGGTTTGATAATCTCGGCGGATTTCGGGTCTTCGGCAATCAATTCATCTCTTTTTACGGTATCAATAATAAAGGCTTGGTTGTAACCGGTTTTAATGCCAAAGTTGATTTTTATATCCCACTCCTTGAGTGGCGTGCCGATTTGTTCTATTTTGGCTCTGATTTTTTGCGCCGCCGCAGACAATATGCTCCAGGCCATATCACCATAGAACTGGTTTTTCGACCAGTATTGCTCGGCAGGTGGAAACTGTTTCTCGGAAACAGAATCCATGTCAACCGCCTTGAATTCTTGTTCCGTGCTGCCTTTGCCAGCCAGCAGTATATTGGTGTCCACAACTGCCTCAAAGGCATCTTTGCCCATGTCTATCAAGCGCAACGGGCTTGTTTCCGCACTGAAAAATCGGCGTAGTTTTTCGCCATATCTGGCGCGCATCCAGCTGTTGGAGGTGATGAACGCCAGGTTGCCCTGCGCTTCTGTTAGCAATTCCATACCCCGTTCATAGAACAGTTGATAGATGTCGCCGGTTCTGGCAAAGGTCTTGAAATCGCGATTCTGATAGAGGTTTCCCAATAGTCCGCCGTCTTTTTGCAATTGAATATAGGGCGGATTACCAATGACAATATCAAAGCCCTGTTTCACGCCAAACATCCACTCAGGGTCGAACCAGTCGGCGGTAGCGTTTTGATTGTATAAATCCCAATTGACGATTTTTCTCATGCTTGCTTCTACGCCTGGAGTGATGCCGCTTTTGGTTAATTCTTTCAGCATTTGCTGACGCAGGGATTTGTCTTCATCTCGGTATTTGCGTTTGGTTTTCAGGGTTCTGGCGCTAAAATGCTTGTGCCTGACTTCGGCTAATTCTTTTTGCAATTCTGCGATGCCGGTATCAAAGATTCCGAACTGCTTGGTATTTGGCATCTCACCCACAGGCAACAGGCTGTTCGCCGCAATAAACCGGGTTTCCAGATTGGGCAGGGCTTTGATGCCGTAATTGTCGTTTTCATCCTGACCGGGGCTTTGTTCAATGGTCAGGCTGATAAAGAACCGCAGTTTGCATATCTGGATGGCGACAGACTGAATGTCAACACCATAAATACAATTTTCAATGAGCATTAATTTCTTGCCATAGGCATTGTGCTGATTCTCTTGTGAAAAAACCTGCTCTATGGCGACTATGGCACTATCGCGGCTGGCTTCATCCGGGATTCGTTCAGCTTTGTCGATTTGTTGTTCTTTGAAATGGATATTTCCCGGATCAACCTTTTCTAAAATTGACACCAACCGTTGTAAAATCCCCATCGGATAAGCGCCGCTGCCCACCGCAGGGTCAAGGATTTTCAGGTTATCAATGGCATGGATAAGGGTTTTTGTTTGTTGATCGTCTAACGTGTTTTCTTTCTCGATAAACAGGTCATTGATCTGGCTTCCGTCTAAATCCGTGTGTTGTTTGAAGTATTGCTTCAGGCTTTCATCCACCATATAGCTGACAATTTCTCTGGGAGTGTAAAAACTGCCGGTGGCTTTGCGGGCCTGCTGTCCTGTTTCTGGATTATATGAGGCGAGCAGGTTTTCAAACACCTTGCCCAATAACTCAGGGTCAAGGGCAACCTCTATATCTGAAGGCGTGCTTTCTTCGACGGTAAACTGGTATTGATTGAACAGGTCAATCAAGCCTGAATCGTCCTCTTTGTGAAAAAACAGCTTATTTTCGATACTTAATTGGTTTCCCTGGTGTTCGGAAAAACCATCCATTCGCAGCATGGTTTTTTCCGGGCGGATATTTTCATCCCATTCATCTATCAGTTTTTTGTCATCGGCGTTTTTCTTGTCCAGCTTTCTGTCCAGACATTCAAACAGACCACCGTTCAAAAACGGGGTTTGACTAAATGACGCGTTCCATTTTCTCTCATCTTTTACCAAAGTGTGGTAACGATAACGGTATTGATTACCATAATCTTTATTTTTGCCCTGAAAATCTGTTTCACTGCGAAAATCCCGGTGTTTAATTTCAGTGCTCAATGTGGCAAAAAACAGGTTTTGCAGAATGGCTTTATAAAAACTGCCGGGTTGCTCGTAATCAATCAGGGAAGGCAATTTAGTTTTATCAAACAGATCAGGATTGATGAGTTTTTTCTCTTTTATAAACCAGATAAACAGCAGGCGGGTGAGCAGGCGGATCAGGCTGGTTTGGGTGTGATTTTCGGCTTGCTCATCATTGGGGAATATAATCTGCTCTTGCGCCTTTTTATACCAGGTGTAAAGTTTGCCGTAAAACTCCTTGTTGAGTGGCTCAACGGCAAAAGCTTCTTTCAGATCTTTCAGAGTGGATTGTTGACCAATATTTCCAAACCGTTCTCTTGCGGTTTTGGTTTTGGCGTTTTCGCCTAAAAGGTAGGTGAAGCGTTTGCTGGCTGTTTGCGTTCCGGTTGAGCCGTCCTCAGTAAAATGGTATTCGATGGCAATAAAACTGAAACGCCATTGTTTGTTTGGCTCATCAACATAAACGGCTAAAGCACCGTCTTCGGTTTGAATTTCTTTGGCAGCCAGATTGCGTAACTGTACCCGGTTTCTGCTTAACCGGGTGTTGGGTTTTATATGAATCTCGAAAACGGGTAATTGTTTATCGTCAGAGGTGGTAACAAAGCCTAACTGGTCAAAACTTTCCACCTCGTTATTGTCTATTTCAACAGTTTGAATGAATTTTTTAAACTTAAATTTACCCGCTAAAAAACCAAGATAATTCTCCCGGTTGTAGGCTTGTTTGAAAAAATCCATTGTTATTTTTTTGGTGCCTTTCTAACAATGGTAGTAAGATCATCAATCTCATCAAGATAACCCGTTAAATCTGAAAAGTTTTTAAATATCTTGTTATTCTTATTCGCAAGGTTCTTAATGCCCGTTAATTCACCGAGCAAATTGATTTCAGTATGAGCAATGTAATTTCTTGATTCATTAAGCCTTTTTATTTTTTCATTATGTCCGTTTAAATTAAAATTTTGTTTAACTATTTTATGTTTTGAATAGAAACTTAACTCTCTTAACACATCATTTTCTATAACAGTATCTTCTATTTTAATTCTTTCATTTAAACAACGCTCTACTTCCAGATGCTTTTTAATAACTTGCTCTTTAATATGACTGAGCAAGGATGTACCCAATAACTCTTGTTTTTGTTTATCCGTGATAGCGTTCTTTTCGGAGAATGCCCCAACAGTATATTTGTTTTGGTATTCTCTATTTAATTCTGCGCGCAACTCATTTTCTATACCAGGATGTTCATATTTGCTATTAATCAAGAAAGAAATATTTTTTTCGCCAAAGTTTCCATCTAATTTACTTATAATCCCTGCTATCTTAGAAATGATAGTCTTGTTATTGGTTGTACCTTCCATACCTGCAAGATGTAAATCGCAAATAATATGTTTTACCGTTGAGAGTTGATACTTATCGAATTTTTTTAAATCCGCCATCTCACCAGTTGACCAGATTACCCTTAGGTTGTCTCTGGTCAAATCAAAGTAAAGCGGCATTATGGTATTGCCCCATGATGCGCTGTTACCTTGTGCTGCGGACGACAATGTTAGCTCATCAAGTACAGTTTCCCCGGAAAAGTCATCATCAATTATCAAAATATCATATAACACACTACGCCTCTTTTCTAAAAGCAAGTTTCAATATGGCACCATTTCTGAACTCATCGGGCAACGCCTCATCTTTTGAGCTACTAAGAGTTAGGGTGCCATAATGGGCTTGCATTATTTGATCAACTAAATGTAGCCCGATTCCCATGCTACTGTCATCAAACCTACCGGTAACAAAAGGTTGCTTGGCAGATTCAAAACTCATGTTAAAACCATGACCATTATCTGCAATAATCAGATTGATTTCATCGTCGGCCTTATAAGCTTTGATGTATATTTTTTTAGATTTGATCTTGTATTCTTTTAGCCAATAAACAGCATTATCCAAAAGATTGGTGGATGCTCCAATAACCAAATTTTTCTTGGCTACGATGTGAATATCTTCTGGTATCTCTGTAATTATTTTAATGTCATGGCTATCAAACCTATACTGAAAATTGAGTACAGATTGATAAACTATCTTAAGGAGTGGATGCGATCTGGTTTTTTTGTCTATTTTGATCGCCTGTTTGTATGTCAGGATAACGCTTTTTAGATGTAAAAATATTTTTTGGGCAAAGTCATATTTTTTATCGTTCAATGCTTGTTCTAATCCATCAATAATTTTATCGATCTCGTGAATGACAAAAGTTAAATTTAGACCCGTGTTTGAGGCATGGAGAAAAACATCTTTGATATGTTTAAATTCCTTTGAGAAATCTTGTAATTGTGAGATTATTTTTTGTTTTTTCCCTTCCTCAATTTCAAATTCTTTTACCGCATCGATAATACTTTCTACCCTGATAGAAATTTCACCCTTGTTATATTCTTTACCTGTATAGGAAAGTTTTAATCGTTCTTTATCATCTTTCCTAAAAGTATTAACTATCTCTAATGATTTATTGAGTGCATCTCTAAAATATTCAAAAGCTTCATTATGGATAAATCCTTCTCGGTTGGTTTTTTCAGTTAATGCTGAACTTCCGTCTCTGGTTAGCTCAACACTGGCTAAAATTTGATTAAAGCCGATATGATCGCCAAGTTTTTTTGCCCTGTTTTTATCTAAATCTAAAATATCATTATCCTTACCTTCCTCGCCATAGTTGTAAACTCTCATTCTGTCTCTATATACCCGGATACCCCCATTTACTTTTAAATAATCTTTGATGTCTTTGTCAATTTTCTCCCCCAGTACGCTTGCCAGTTTATATTCATAGATATAGCCTCTAAAACGTATGGGTCCTAAATCTATATTGAATTGCATGTTTTCAAAATGACGGATTACTTTTCCCAAGTCTGCTTCTGTTAAAACTCTGGGTTTAACCTTATGATTGATGTTGGTTAGTAGTTTATATTCAAATTTGATGATTTTATTCTTTCTAAACTCAACCTCAAATTGGAATAGTGCCTTGTCCTTAATATCATCAATAGTAATTTTTCCTTGATCAGAAAATAATTCATTTTTATAATAAAGTTCAATATTAAAATCATCTATAGATTTAAAAGGTGAGTGTAATTTTTGTAAATCACTGCTAATATTTTGAATATCAGCATCAGCAAACTGCTTTTTTAAGCCTGTTATAATAATTTTTGTACCCGTATTCTTTATTTCAGGCGCATCATTCTCTATCACCTTTATTGGCTCAATCTCATTTAAGCTGTTACATTTTTCAAACCATGTCCAATCAATACTAAAATGCACTTCTGGTTTATTTTCAGCTTTAGAATAAAGTTCAATTTTATTACCCAAGCGATGCACACCTAGACGACCAACGCCTTTTTCACCAAGAGGATGTCTATGATATTTTTTTGTTCTTTGCGGGTGTAATTTATTTTTGCTACTCATTCCGGGTTTTAACCAAATGTTTTTTATAATATCAATGTCCATACCCAGGCCATCGTCTTCTATGATAATGCTGTTGGATGAAATTTTTATTTTGACGGTATTGGCATCTGCATCGTAGGCATTTTTTACCAGCTCTGATATAGCAATTTTATGGTCGTGAATTAATTCTTCGCCCAACAAAACAATAATTTTAGGCGAAAATTCAAATTTTAGTGTGTGTTTCATGGTTTCTTCCGTCCCATGACTACGAATTCTTCTGCATAAATTTTTCTACTGCTTTTATTTCCAGAAAACCTTCCGTTTTTGTTCCGATAAGGCGTTAAAAATTTATTGGATATTTTCCTTTTGCTGACTTCTATCTCTGTATATCCCGTCTCGAACATACTTTCGGTTAAATGTTTTGCATTATCTATACGAACTTGTTTGTATTCAGTATTACCAATGACGAATAAAGCATAACCGCCAGAGTTCAATAATAAATAAGATTTCTGTATAACTTTTTGCATGTCCATAAAATATTTGGCCGCATTCTTGGCTCTGTTTTTGTCAACCATCATTAATTTGGAGACATTGATACGCCCTGTTTTATTTAGTTTTTCCATGTTTCCCTTAAGATCAGATCCATGGAATGAGCTACCTATTGAACCTTTCCTGAAGACTCTAAAATCATCTGCTAAATCAAGCCATAGCAAACTCATTTGGTGTAAATCAGCGTATTCATAAGAAGTTACATAAGGAGGGCTTGTTATCAACAAATCAACTTTTTTCTTATCAATTCGCTTATTCATAAAGTTACTTGTCTCAATGACAATACTGACCTTCTTTGATATGGTATTCTCGACATTGGCTTTTTTCATTATTTCAAATTGTTTAGAAAAAGCATCGTAAACATTAACCACTTTTTTGTTATGGTCTATAGTTGGTTTTATTGATTTTTGCAACCACCTGGAAGTTGGCTTGAGAATATTGGAAAATGCACAAAGAAAAAAATTTCGATACTTGCTTCTTGCCGAAATGCTGTGATATATGGCTGATTTAAGCTTATCTAGCTCTTCAATTTGTTGGCTATCAAACCAATACTTAATCCTTTCATTAGCATTAGCAAGTGATTCTTTTTTAGTCACAGCAAGATTAAATTGATTGGCTATTTCAATAAAATATTTATCCAGCATTTCTTGCTTGTAAGTGCCGCTTTTTACTTTTGCAATAAGAGTAGCAACTGGATTTATATCGCAGCCCCAAAAACTTTTACCATCTCGCGATGCTTCATAAGCAGTGGTGCCACAACCACAGAAAATATCCGCCACAACATTAACTTTAAACCTTTTAGAAGAAACAATTTGCAATGCCTTCGTGGTAATAAATGCAGGGAACTTGGCAGGATACGCATGAATTCGGTGCATTTTATTTTCTTTCTTATGCTCATAATTCCATTGCGGATCAATTTTTAACGTCTCAAAATCAATCTTGTGTAAATTCTCATTTTTTATTAGCATATATTATCTTATAGCCTCTATTTATTTGTTTTCGCATAGTAGGAATTTCTGATAAAGTTGCGTAGGCTTCAACAAGTAATTCCATCAGTCGCCCGTATATTGTTGCTTTAAGGTTGAAATAACCCCCGCCATGCGCACAAAATCATAATCGTTGTGGAGCAGAATTAAATCGTTCTCAATGGCGCATTGGGCGATCAGGCAATCAATGGCTGAGCGGATGCTAATGCCTTTTTTACGGCATTTGAAATAAATCAGTGCGGCTTGTTCAAAGCTTTGTTTGCTGTCTTTAAGATGGTAAAAATCTTGCTCAAGTAAAACTTTTTTGAGTTTGTTAAATAATGACAGATTTTTACAGCCCTGCAGAATCTCAAAATAAACTTCTGAAGTGAGTGCGATTTGTCGTAGCCCAAATAATTCTTTGACGTTTTTTGTGGAATTGTTATTGAATATATCAATCCAAATTGAGGTGTCGGCTAAATACATTAGCTTTCATCGGGAAAATGCGGATTAACACGCAAAGCCTTATAGTCATAGCCTTCAAAAAAAGGACTTTCGCCATCCAGCGAATCCAGCAATTCATCTAAAGTTGTTTTTTTTCTGTGGTTTTCCACAAATTCTTTTAAAGCAACATCAATCAACTCCCGTTTGGTTTTGATGTTGCTCAGTTTTAATGCCTCTTGCACTATATTTTCATCTAAAACAATGTTGGTTCTGTGGGCCGCATTAAGCATTTTTTAACCTCCTCCTTCAACTTCTATGCCGCTGGAATGTGTATTGTAGCACAAATTATGTGTATGACTGTGAAATCACAATCACCGGATTGGTATTGTTCTGTTTTTGTTCGTTTTGTTGGGCGGCTTCCATGTGGCTGTTAATGTCATATTCTTTGATAATATTCAGGGTTTTTTCTAATACGACAATGGGTTTAATACCCTTACTATTTTTAATTAGTTTGTTGATGTCTTTGGGCAGGTTTTGAAAGCGTTTATGCTCAATTTGTTTGATGGCCAGCTTTAATTTTTCCTGCTCATCGGCATTGATGCCGGGCAGGTTCGCGATTGATTTTAAAAACTTAATCGCCGTTTGCTCGGGGGGAGATAGCGATTTATTCTGATTTTGGTTAACTATATTTTGCTCCATTTCATGCTTGAAATTATTTAATGCTGATGATACTTGCGGGTAGTGCTGGTCATGCAATTCCTCCGCGTGGGTGTCCGGCGCGCATTTTAGTAATTTAGCCGTTTTAATGAAGCTGTAATTATCAATGTCATTTTTCACTGCAGATTTCACCATATAAAAACGACTGCTGCTTTTGCCCTTGGTGCGGGCAAAAACAATCGTGCCGCCTTTATGGTCGGGGTTTTTGACCGCATTTCTGACTTTACCTGGCAACTCCCTGATGCGTTTATACGCTTCCGGATCATCTTTTCTAAACTGCCGTATCTCTTCTAAAAAAGGGATGGTTTCATTGACTTCCTCTTGAATATTTTCATCAAAGATACTAAAAGTGCTAATTTGCTCATCGGGCGAATAAATCTGTGAATCTTCGCCTAGTGCCGAATGAAAGGCTTGCAATTTAATCAGTGCTTTTTTCTCTAACTCAATATCATCATTAATTTGTACCGTAGGATAAAAGTTATAGACAAAAATATGGCTCGCCGTTTGCCCGATACGGTTGACCCTCCCAATGCGCTGCATCAGTTTGGTGGCATTCCACGGCGTATCATAGTTGATAACCGTATTGGCGCGGTGCAGGTTCACGCCTTCGGCTAAGGCATTGGTGGTGAGGATAATTTGATGATCATTGCTTTTTGTCTGTTTTGTATTGGCGTCAAAATTCCGCTCAATAGTTTTCTTAAGTTCGTTGCGGTTTTTGGAGTCCACGCTTAGGGTTTTATCGCAATATGGTGTTTGTTTTATTTGCCTTGATAAATAACGCATGGTGTCGGTGCTTTCGGTAAAAAGCACAATTTTTTGCTCTGGATTGTTTGTTTTGTCTAAAAATTCGGGCAATCGGGTTAAAAACGCATCCCGTTTTGGGTCGACTTTTACTTCGTCCCAAGCAGATTTCAGCTCTTTCAACATTTCATAGTCGTGTTTGACTCCCGCGATAAAACCATCTTCAAAATCATCGCGGCGACAAACAATCATGCCCGGGTCCGTTAAACCCTGATCGGCAATAAGCTCCATCAACTCATCTTCTCTGTCCTCTAAAATATAGTCGCTGACATTAAAATTTGAAGCAATGATGATTTTATTGCTGTCAATCATCTTTAGCATAGCTTTAGAGGATGTTATAAAACGCCCCAAAGTTTGCCTGAACGCATAAAAACTGCTATCCATTCTTTTGAGTAACAGTGTTTTCATAATTGCCACTAACCGCTCGGCAATAAAGTCGGCTCTTGTATATTGTTGTTTGAGTTCTGGTTTTAAATAATGTAACGCCCGGTAACGGGTATGCAGTAACCCGGAAGTATCTTGTTTCTTGTTATCAATTTTTTGTATGGTGTTATCGTATAACTTTTCTAATGGTGCTTCTAATTGATAGTAAACAGGTTGTGGCGGGGTTGTTTGGGGGAACACAATGCCGTGATCGGTTAAATCTTTTTTATAACGATCATTCGCCAATAAATCAGTGCGCGTTCTACGCACCATTAGCGGCGTAATGACTCTTTCCCGAATTGTTTCGTAGAGTTTTGCCGTTCGCCGGCCGGCTTCACGTTTATCAGGCCTTTTCAGGATTTCTTTATACTCTTTTTTTGCTTTGGTAAAGAAACCAGCCAGTGGAAAATCAAGCGTTGAATTGTTGCCGTCCTGGAATAATAAAATTTGATTATATAAATCATCGGGGCGGTTATTCAGCGGTGTGGCTGAAATCAGCATCACTTTTTTAGCCTTGCCGTCAGCGGTTTTGGTTTTACAAATAATCTGCAACTGGCTATAGGCTTCTGCGGTATCGTTGCGAAATTTATGCGCTTCATCAACAATTACCATATCGTATTTTTGGGCGTTGGTGATCTTATGTAAACTGCCGTTGTTGAGAATCTCGAAGGCATCATCAATTTTAAAGCTTGCTAACGTATCCACCCAGTTTTGTTTGAGTGCCGGTGGAATCACCAATAAAATTTTAGAACGATAATCAGGGTAGCCATTATGATAATAAAACTGGCGCGCAATTAAAGCGGCAATGATGGTCTTACCCAGACCCACCACATCGGCCAGGAAAAAACCATTGTGTTTTTTAAGCATTTCCCAGCCTTCATTCACAGCGTCCATTTGATAAGACAGGCGTTTGAAGTCACCGGGCAAATCTTTAATGGAGTTAGGGTCGAATTCAATTTCCGAACCAAAATACTCAATCAAGCATTTCAAATAAAGTTCATACGGCGTGATGTTATCTGCCAGATGGGTTTTTTTGAGACTGTTCTCGGCTGCTTCAGGCAATATCTCTACGCCCTCCTGCCATAATTTTTCAAACTCTGTGGTGGCGAATTTAATGTCCTCATAATCATTTAACAACACATTAAATTCATAATTGGGGCTGGTGTTTGTCCCCAGACCGGCATCGGTCAAGTTTGATGAGCCGGTAATAACACTGCCTGCCTTGTGCGGGTTAAAATCATCCGGGCGAAAAATGTATATTTTGGCGTGAATGCTTTGGTTGGGATGGGCTTTAAGCCGCACTTTTTGAGTTTGCATATCGTCAATAAACTGCTTGATACCCTGCTCGGTGTGCTCGTCATAATGGGCTTTTTTAACATCTGCGATAAATTTACCCTGCCAATCTTTAATAGTTTTTTCGGCATTGCCCTTGAATAGCGACAATCCATCAGCTTGCATTTCTCTGGTTATTTTATCCACGTCAATACCTACCAGAATACGGATATGGGCGACATTTTCCAATAATGGGCGCAGTTTGAAATAACCCGATGAGCGGAAATAACCGACCAGGACATCAAAGTTATTGATGGTTTTATTGTGTGTAAAAATACCTTCAAGTTTATTAAACAAGGTGTTTTCTTTTCTATTTGTAAAAAATCTGGTATCCATTTAGCAGCTTCCGTTACAGAGTTAATCAGCTA
Source organism: Nitrospinales bacterium (assembly GCA_965249625.1). GTDB lineage: Bacteria > Nitrospinota > Nitrospinia > Nitrospinales > VA-1 > LS-NOB. Next base: position 869,788 of record OZ252246.1, read on the forward strand.
CCCATTATTGTTCTGGTGCTGGGATGATGTCCGCTATTTTACTAAATTTTTTATCATTATGCAGAGTATACAGGGTTACCCGAATCCGTGCATAGAAATCCGTCAGCACCCAATACCCCGCTAAATCGCTGTTTTTCTCAAACACCGGCTATCATTATTGATATAAAGCGATGCCTGCCTGTCTGCCGACGCAGGCACAGGTAGAAGGGTAATGTCCCTATGTTGGTGTTTTAATACCACACCTTATAACTCTTTCCTATATCGAGAAACCCGGCAAGCCGGATGTTTTCCGCATCAAGGACGACGATTTCTGGTTTTTGATTTGTGGTTTAGATGGGACTTTTTGCATTGCCGGTTTTGAGGATGGTCAACTGGCATTGTTTGAAAAATGTTATGTTACTATCTTTGTAGCTCTGTTTAATATTGGAAATGGGAGAATATTGTGAAAAACAAGAAACAGGTGGGCAAGGCATTGGGCCGAGTTGCCAGTGGTCTTTATGTGGTCACCGCTAAATGTGAAGAAAAAGAAGACGCGGTTCTGGCAAGCTGGGTGAACCAATGTTCGTTCGATCCTCCTGCCGTAACCATTGCGTTGGCGACTTTGCGCCCGGTCCGGCTTCTGGTTGAAGCATCGGAGGCCTTTATTGTAAATGTTTTGCCTAAAGACGACATGACCCTTTTGAAATATTTCAGCCGTCCTCCTGAAGATATTTTCAAAGGTGTGAAAACCAAAAAAGGATTGGAGGGGATTCGTATTCTAAGCGACGCAGTGGCTTATCTGGAATGCGAAGTGGCTCAGGCGATGCAGTCCGGGGACCATGTTCTTTATGTTGGCGAGATTGTAGGGGGTAAAACTCTCAAAGGGGGAGACCCTTATATCCATGTGCGGGATAACGGGTTTAATTATTGATTGAGACCGATCATTTTCAGGAAGTCGGTTCGGGTGATGGTCCAGTAAGCGCCGGTGATCAGAAATACGACGGCACCGAAAATCAAAGCACTTAATTTGATCATTCGTTTCGGATCGGCATCATAATATTCTTTCAGGTCGCCGGCCAGACTTTCCACAACCCCTTCGTTGGCAGATTTGCGAAACGTTTTGTCGATGGCGTCGCGACCGTATATGATCCCGAAGATCAAAGCAATAATCAGTATTTCAATGGCACCTATCATGTCATTTAGATAATGGGGAGGGGGGGGCTACCCTTTGTTTCGGGGGACTGCCCGGCTCGTTAATTTTTTCTCTTCGGAGACCGGAGCGGCATTTTTAGCGCAACGAAATCCATAGTCGTCCATGCGGCTTTGGGGGTTTCCATTATTGCGGAATGATGAATAAATAAAACCTTTCAAATCCCGCCATGATCCGCCACGAACAACTTTAAATTCCCCGCCAATGGGTCCTCTGGGGTTTGCGTATTCTGATTGTTCCCTATAATACTCGCGATCATACCAGTCGTCCACCCATTCTTTGACGTTTCCCGCCATGTTATGCAACCCGTATGGACTTTGACCCTCTGTCAAGGCCTGCACCGGCACCATGACTTTGTGTTTTTCTTCTTCTGTCCAAGTCCTGAGATAGCGGGCTCGTGTATCGGAAGGGGCGGAACTGCCCCAGGGATAAGTTTGGGCAGAGGTGCCACGAGCCGCCTTTTCCCACTCGGCTTCTGTGGGCAGGCGTTTTTCTTTCCATTTACAATACGTGTCCGCTGCGATCCATGTGACATTGTTGATAGGGTAGTTATCAAGACCCTGCCGGGGATGGAAGCGGCCGTCATAGAACAGCGTTCCAAATTTGTTATCGAGATAATATCCTTTTACATTGTCCACCGCGTTCAAAAACTCAGCGAATTGCCCTGCCGACACTTCGTATTTATCGATCCAGAATCGGTCGAGATAAACGCGATGCTCGGGGGCCTCATCGTCAAGGGTTTTGCTGGAGCCCATTATGGAAAAGCCGGAGGGAACAAGGGCCATATTGTCTTCCTGTTCAACCAAACTTTTCCTGTCTACGATTCTTTTCATCCTGCCGCTTTCAGGAGTCAGTTGTTTTAAGAGATTTCTAGATTCTTCGCCGAAGGGACCGTTTTGTTCCATCTGCAGGTAAGTTTGCAGACTGGTCTGCGATTTTTCGGACTGGCCGGATTTAAAATAAATCCATCCTTTAAAAAACTGTAAATCCGCTCTATGGGAGTGGCTGGCAGGGACCTCATCAATATCCCGAATCATGCCTTGTGCAATTCCGGGAGGATTTTCCGAAAGAACCTTTCCATACCATTGTCTTGCCGGGTCGTATTGTTTTTGCAGCAGCGAATAAAACCCCAGATTCATTTGCGCCAGTGCTTTGAGTCGGTTATCCCCTTTACTTTTCTTCATCCCGCGAAGCGTCCATGCCGAAGCCATAGGCAGATCGTCGAGTCGGTAATAAGTCCAACCCAGTTGGATGTAATTTCGCAGATGAGTCTGGTCCTGATCGATGAGAAAACGGTATTGCTCGATGGCCCGTTGGAAATCTTCCATCCTGTAATAGGCTTCAGCAAGCCCTTCATGAATTTCAGGAGCACTTGGAAATTGGCGTTGAACCTTTTTGAGTGTTTCGAGGGCCAATGCTTGTTGTCCCATTCTTCCATAAGTTGAAGCGATATTGAGATGGTTTTGCAAATTCTCGGGTTGAATCCGAGCAAGAAGCTTAAGGTGTAATAGGGCGGATGTGAGCCGCTTGTCTTGCAGATAAAGATTGGCCAGCATTTTATGAGCCGGACTGAACCCAGGTTCTATTTGCACGACTTGCAGAAAGGCGTTGACCGATTTAGTTGATTTTTCGGATTCCATAAAGACCAGACCAAGGTTGAACAAGGTGGAAGTATTATGGGGGTCGGCTTTTAAGGCCAGATTATAATGTTTGATGGCTTTATGAGGTTTCTTTAATTCTGAATAAATATTTGCCAGGTTATTTTGTGCGTCTATCGATTGGGGATTGATGGAGGTGGATAATCCCAGATAAAACACGGCTCTTTCTGGTTTCTGATTCTGATAATAAACCATTCCGACATTTGAGAAATAAGCACCCAGGGTTTTTCGGCCATCCAGGTTTTTCATGATGTTTTTTATCGATACCCCAAAACGTTGCTGGTAAAAGCTGTCCGGATAGGAGACTCCTCGCTCGGTGGTTTCTATATTGATCCGCGCTCCTCGTGTTCCCTGATGCTCATATCGAACGAAAAAATGGTTTGGCAGTGCGACTCCGAATAGGGGGAGATCGAGTTTTTGTCCGAGAATTAAATATAAAAGCGAAAGGTTCATGCAATAACCTTTACCGGTGTTCAACAGGCCATGAAGAAAAAGTTCCTCGGGATTTATGGGAACTCCCTTTTCATCGACTTGATTGGTATAGCCATAACCCTTTGTGTCATGAATGAGGGTTCGTAGTATTTGGATGATGTCTTCTGGCTTATCCCGTCCTTTCAGCTTTTGCCGGGCCGTGAAGGTCAGCTTTTCGACTTCTTCTTTTAATGGAGCTAAATCCAGGGAAGGTTTCCAATGTTTTGAAACCATTAGAAGGGTTTCCAATAGGTCGGGTTTTGTATTAGAATCCTTCTGGATTTGTAACAGTTGTGTTTCTATAGCCCCCTCAAACGAGGGATTGCCGCAGGCGATTATCGGTTGTAGGATGTATATGAGCAGGAAAATAAGAACGGGGATGTCTATAGATCTCTTTGCAAACATAAAAACCAAAAGCTTAGGGTTTCAGGGTTTATTGACCATTATATCAGAAGGTGAATTTGGAGTGCTAAAGAATCAGAAGCAGTTTTCAGGGTTTGCTTTTTTTCGGGAGACATAAATGAAAATCCTTTGATCCTGATGATCACTGCGGTCGGGGATGATGACTCGCGTCAGCAGGTACTTCAGGCTTGTGCCGATGATATTTTGATCAAGCCATAACCGATCAAGTGACCCTGTCGAACAAAAAGCTGTGGAATCGCAAGAGGCAGGAGTAGGTTCGTTTATTCTTTTCTTACCATCCACCCCTCAATAAGAAGCATTCCCGCAACCATTAAAAGAAAAGGTGTGGCCAGAGGCACCCCGTCGGAGGTTTGCGGCCGGGTAGTTTGAGTTTGTGGTTCCAGGAATTCCATTTCTAGTCCCGCAAGAAAACTTTCGATTTCTTTTTGTGATATCTTTCCCGGTTCTGATTCACGGGTATCAATATTTACGATGAAGGTTCCGGCAGACTCGGCTCCTTGAGGGAGTTTTGCCAACGCTTTTTGCTCTGCGGTACCAGGTGATGAAAAAAGGTGGTAGACCCCCGGCTGAAAGGTATTACTAAAGATATTGTTTTCCAAAGGGTGCAGGGTTCCATCTGGTGTGCGAACGATCCATCTGCTTTCCTGGGCGTTCTGGTGGAAAGGTTCTCCCACCACCAAGTTCTGCTGGGAGATATTTTCCAGTCCTCGGGTAGCATACTGAGTCCACCGCTGGATCCAGGGTAAATAAGTCGGTTGAATCGGGAAATCGTTCCAATCCCTATCCAGTGAACTCAAAAACACAACAACAATTCCTTTTCCCGTCTCAGATTCAATCACCGCAGGATGCTGGTTTGAAAACCAGGTTCCTACTTTAAATTTTTTATCCTCCCTTGCCTGCACGGTATAAATGGAATAAAAATTGATTCCCCGCATTTCCTCAAGTGTTTTGGGTGAGAAAGCCTGCATGACCGGGTGAGCGTTATTTTTTAATAGAAGGTGCAGGGCCCCTTCCCGGGTATGGTATTGGGAATCCAGTTTGACAGGAAGGAGGTTTCCCAGACGCTCATTGAAATACTTGGCATTTACCTGATCTCCCATTCCGAACAACAGGGCACCTCCATTTAAAACAAATTTTTCCAGCTCCAATTCATAGTCTGGGGGAAGTTTGCTCACGTTCGCTAGAATAACGACCGCAAAATCGGACAGGTTTCGTAAAAGGAGTTCACTAAGAGTGGAAACAGTAGGGTCGATATGCGACAGAGAAACCGAAAAAGGATTGAGGGCGCGTTCAAGATAAAAAGATTCGCTTTTATGCGAAATGGTCTCCGGGTCTCCATCGACCACTAGGACCTGTATGTTTTGACTGGGATGAAAAGGAAAATATCGGGAATTGTCAGCCGGTAATGCGTCGTCAGATATTTGTACTTTTCCATTCAGGGGCTGGTTTCTTCTCAGAGGATAAGAAAACTCCTGCACTAGAGTTTGCCCGGGTGGGATATCGATAAGTTCTTCCTTTACGAGTTTTCCTTCGAGAAAAAGAGAAAGTGGCATCCGGCTCACTGTGCTGGAAAAATTTTTGATCGCCACTTTCACTCCTAGTAAACGGCTTTGGGTAAGAAACTCCTGAGTTACCTGGACGCTTTGAACCATTCCCTTATTGTCATCAGACTGCAGTTGTGAAAAATTTAACACTTGAACTAGGTAGGGTGATAAATGTTCGACCTTAGAAAAGGATTTTTCCTTCCAACCGTTTTTATCCAGGTCGGTCAGCAAAAGAATTTTCTTTTTCTTTTGTTCGGCAGATTCAAGTAGCTTGATCGACTTGTCTATAGCGTCTCCGATATTGGTGGTGCGGTAGGAGGCTATTTGCGCTTTCAGTTTGTTTGAAAAAGTGGGTTTGTCGGAAGTCCAGCCCTGCTCGACACGGGCTGGTGAAGACGCGAGAACCAGGCTGAATTCGCTGTTTTCCGGGGCCTGCTGGAGCCATTTAGAAACATACTCCAACGCATGATCAAAAAGCGTTTTATCTTTAGACCGGGTTCTCATGCTATAGGAATCGTCCAGAATAAACACGATTGACGTTGGAGAGGTAGAAAGAAACGCTTCCGATTGCCTGAATGAAAATAACGGGTTGGCCAGGGCCAGGCTGAACAGGACGATGGCCAGGCAACGGGCCAGAAGTAGTAACAGCTTGTTGGGTCGAGATTTTCTAATCGAGCGTTTTTGCGATTGTGCAAGCAGATAGACCGCTGAAAACCGGATTTGTTTTTGTTGCCTCCGGGTCAATAGATGGATCAGAACTGGAATGGATATTCCAAACAGGCCAAACAAAAACATTGGAGAGGAAAAATTTAGGCTCATAATTTGATGAGGCTTTTACGTTTGAGTAAATAGTAACTCAAGGCTTGATCCAAAGGCTCGGAGGTGTCAAGGAAAACATAATCCACTCCAAATCCATTGCAGTCTTTTTTGAAGGAGTCTATATGATCCTGAATCACATTCTGGTACTCCTCGCGGATGTCCTGCGGGTCGAGTCCTATCGTCGGATCCTCTTCCAGCGATTCGAACACCACATCTCCTTCAAAGGGCAGGTGAATTTCATCAGGATGTAAAACGTGGAATAAAATGACCTCAAGCCCTCTTGAGCAAAGGAGTTTTAAGCTTTTCTTAAGGTCCTGGTTCTGGATAAAAAAATCTGAAACCAGAATGAGCATGCTCCTTCTTGGGAGTCTTTCAGCCAGACCGCCCAGGACACCAGCGATCTGAGTTGTTCCCTGTGGTGAAATATTAGCCAAACCATGCAAAATCTGCTGAAAATGAGAAGCTTTGGAACGAGGCGGAATATACTCAACAACCTGGTCGTTAAACAGGGTCAGTCCCACCGCATCAAATTGTTTCAAAAGCAGATAAGAAAGTGCCGCGACGAGGTTGCGGGCGTACTCCATTTTAGAGGCATGCCCATTTAGCGGAGACTGATAGTTCATCGATCCGCTCGCGTCCAGCAAAATCGTGCATTTCAGATTGGTGGATTGCTCAAATTGTTTAACGTGATACTTGTCAGTTTTGCCGACAACCTTCCAGTCGATATGGCGGATTTCATCCCCCGGGGAATAATCCTTATACTCCGCAAACTCCACCGAAGATCCTTTGTGGCGGCTACGGTGTTGCCCTGTCAGCAGTCTTTCCACTAGATTCATCGTGGTCATTTTCAGAGTGGAAATACGGGAAAGGACTTGAGCGTCAAACTTCTGTGCTGAGTTTTCCATAAACCTGATCGCAGTTGGAAATAACTATCTTCACATATTGTCGCATAAATTGAAGGGCGGTGGGGCAAGGGCTTTTTAGGTCGAGACACCTCCTTACCCCTGCAGGGCACAAAAACTGAGGAAAAATATCACGTGTTCGCCAGTAAGAGCTATTTACCCCTTCGGGGCATGAAATTTATGGAAGAGGACATCACAGCTACTGGCCCCGCACCTAGCGGCGGAGAAACCTCCGCCGGTAATCCCCGTGTCTTTTTGCAGCCCGCAATGGGCTCGGGGCTCAATGGGCCATTGCCCATTGCCTCCACGGCTAGTGGCGGTGGGTTGACATTGGGAGGAAGCCTTATAAAATGATCTTTCACTTTAAACGACATATCTATGAATTCAGTTCGATATTGCAAATGCCATTTTCAAAATGGCGAGTCCGAGCACTGGGGTATCCTGGATCGCAAGGCCTTTGCCCAAAAGGGAGCGAAAGCACATTTTGCTCCGGACACTCCTTTGCTCCCCCAGCACCTTTTGCTGGACCTGCATTTTGACTGGGCAGAGGAGCGGGTCTGGGGAAACACCACCTATGACCTGATGGTCAATGGCCAGGATGTGCGGGAAATTGTGTTTGACGCTGCAAACCTGGAAATAGAGCGGGTGATGTCGGGCCGTCGCACGTTAGCATTTGAAAATACCGGCGACCAGATAATCGTGTCACTGGATAAGGCTCTCAAATATAGAGGGACCGTGCAGGTGAAGCTGTTTCATTCGGTCACCCGGCCCCCTGCAGGAGTTTATTTCACCAAACCGGATGAGGCTTATCCGGACCGGTTCAAAACGGTCTGGACCCAGGGGCAGGATGAGGACTCCAAATATTATTTTCCCTGTTTTGACCAGCCAAATTTTAAACAGACCACCGAGGTTAAGTTGCATTTGCCCAAGGGAATGTTTGGGTTGTCCAACGGTCGTCTTATTAAAAAGAAGGAAAGCGCTGGGGAATCCTTTTACCACTATAAACTGGAAATTCCTTACTCGACCTATCTTCTCTCCATTGTAGCTGGGGAGTTTTCCGGGCATGAGAGTCGTGTTGGGGGTGTTGATATCAAATGGTATGTTCAAAAGGGCCGGGAACAAGAAGGCAGGAATGCTTTTAAGGATACTGGAAAAATCATCCGGTTTTTTTCCGATTATACCGGTTACCCTTATCCCTATAAACACTATACCCAGATCGCAGTTCCCGAGTTTGTCTTCGGAGGCATGGAAAATTTTACCGTCACCACTCAGACGGACCTGACCCTTCATGACAACCGAGCCAGACTGGATCTGGACTCTAATGGATTGGTTGCCCACGAAGCCGCCCATATGTGGTTTGGCGATGTGGTCACCGCGAGAAGCTGGTCGCATGCATGGTTGCACGAATCGTTTGCCACTTATTTTGACGCACTCTACACGCGTGAGTCGAAAGGCGAGGGTGAATTCCGCTACCAATTACTGGAAGATGCGGAAACCTATTTCAGTGAAGATGCCCGCTACCGCCGTCCTATCGTGACCCATGTTTATAAAGAACCCATCGATTTGTTTGATGCCCATCTTTATCTGGGAGGGGCGGTGCGACTACATTATTTGAAATCTCTTGTCGGGGAACCTCTGTTTCGCAAGGCCCTGACCCGGTTTCTCAAGCGTCACGAATATGGGCTGGTCGAGACGGTGGATCTGGTACGGTGTCTGGAAGAAGCCAGCGGAAAAAATTTCGATGAATGGATGGATCAATGGATTTATCGCGGTGGTTATCCCAGGCTTGAGATAGGTTACCAATGGGGGGTGTCAAATCTGGCGGAGATAACGGTAAAACAAACTCAGAAGGCCGAGAAAAAAGAAGGGGAGCTCTTGTTCAAATTTTCGTTGAAGATTGAGTTCTATTATTCCCGGGGTAGTGAAAAGTTTCCGCTGGAAATTAAAAACAAAGAAGAAAAGTTCAGTTTTCACCTCAAATCCAAACCGCTGTTTTTCAGGCTGGACCCGGACTACGAGTGCCCGGCTAAAAAAGTGAAGTTGGAAATTTCCCGCTCCCTTCTGCACGAGCAGTTGAAGCGAGATAAGGACCCCATAGGGCGTATTGAAGCGGCCCAATCCCTTGTTGTCAAAGCCTCACAAGCCGACACGAAGGTGCTCAGCCGGTGTCTCAAAAAAGAAATACATTGGGGGGTAGCGAATCGTATCGCCATAGCCTTAGGTAAAATAGGCGGGGAATTCGCTCGCGATGGATTGCTTAAGGCGGTGAACAGCCGTGACGCAAAAATTCGTCGAGGTATCATCCATGCATTGGGAGAGTTTGTGGATGATGAAAAAGTCATCCGGGCTCTGAAGAAAATTTCCAGGGGTGATCCCTCTTACAGGGCGGAAGCAGAAGCGTTGTCCTCGTTGGGCCGAATCAAGGCGAAAAACTGTAGAACGTTTCTGGAAGGTTTTCTGGGCAGGCCATCTCATAATGATATCGGACGATCAGCCATATTCAGAGCCCTGGCCAATCTGGAAGAAGAACAAGCGTGGGCAACGTTGATTGAGGGTGCGGATTATGGTGCTGCCCGTAGCAGTCGGTTTTCCGCTATTCAGGGACTGGCAAAACTGGCTGGGCGATTTGAACATCTCAAGCCCGAAGCCATAAATGTCCTGAAGCGGTTTGCCCGGGAAACACGGGGTACTCCCTCCGCAACATTTCGCGGTAAACTGGCGGCCATTCAGGCCATGGGCGAGTTGGAAGACCTTTCGGCAATTTCCACCTTGAGGAGACTGGCAGAGGGCGAAACCGATGGCCGTTTGAAACGGAGAGCCGAAGAAACGATTGTACGCCTGTTTGAATCGGCTAAAAAACCCGGCGAAATGAAGTTGATACGATCCGACCTTGATGACTTGTTGAAGGACAATAAATCTCTACGTGATCGGGTGGATATTATGGAAAAACAGAAAAACGCTAAACAAAAATCCAAAAAGAAAAAAGGATAATGGAATGAATAAGCCCTTTAATGATGACCCAGTAGAAGTGCTGGTGAAAAAGTTTTTGACTCAGAACGGAACGGTTTTGGACTTGCGTTTGAAATATATCGGCGATGAAGGTCTGGAGTACCTGGCTCAGTGTCCGGAGTTGGTCGACCTGGAAGTGTTGAATCTGGAAAGAAACGAAATCACTGACAAGGGAGTCCAGGCGTTGGTCGGCTCTTCCATCATCACGAACCTGAAGGAATTACACCTGGAAAGAAACGACATCGGCGACAGCGGAGCCAAAGCCATTGCAGGTTGTGCAAACTTTTCCTACCTGAACTTCTTAAACTTCTGGAAAAACAAAGTGGGGGCTGAAGGAGCGCAAGCCATTGCCAGCTCCACGATTCTGGTTAATTTAAAAAGCCTTGATCTGGCTCAGAATAATATTGGTGATGGGGGTGCCAAGGCCCTGGCCGAAAGTGATACTTTGGCTGGACTGGAGTTGCTCGAGGTATTTGGCAGTGGCCTGACCGATGGCGGCAAAAAACAAATTAAGGAATCCACTGCCTTCCCTAAACTTCAGACCCTTGTTCTGGAGTGAACGGGTTGGTTTCTAAAAAACTGTTTAGCTTGGATGCTTTTTGACCAAATATTCATGGTAATGGATAAAATCCCCAGTATTTGCTTTTGACAGCTTACCCCCCCCCCCCCCCAGATGGTGCGTTAGGAACCCTTTAAAATATTCAATCTATTTTTGAGGGACTGGGTCCAGGCCGTATTGCGGGTATTCAATGTTTCTTCGGCTTGTTTTAGGATGGGTTTTAGGCGTTCGGTATCTCCAAGTTGGTCGTAGGTTTCAGCCAGATCTATCAGGATATGGGCCTCCTCCTTACGGTTCTCGACATATTTTGCGGTGGCGAGGCTCTGGACGAAAAATGCCGTTGCCGATTCCCATTGCCCTAGTTTCCTGTAGTTCAGGCCGATGCCTACCAGCAGTTCCAACTCTTTGTCGTGGTCTTTCTGCCGACGATAACTCTCCAAAGCATTTAAGTAACAGTCGATGGCTTTTTCAATTTTGTTTTGTTTGACGTAGACGAATCCGAGCCCGTTAAAGGAGCTACCAATGAAAGTGCTGTAGCCATTTTTTGTGGCGAGAGCCTGTTGCATTTCAAAATATTTTCGAGCCTGGTCGAGATTTCCAGATATGGCGTACGCATCACCAAGGCTAGCAAATAGTCCGCATTGTTCTTCTTTGTCGCCCAGCTCTTTTGTGATTTCAAGTTCCTGGAGAAAAAAAGCAATGGCTTTTTGAGTCTGTCCTAATCGGGTATAGGCCAGCCCGAGGGCGGAGAGGGCGTTTTTTTCGGCTTGTATGTCGGAAACGGCACGCGCTTTTTTGAGGAAAATAGTTTCGGACTCCACCACCCTCTGCAAATCAAACGCGCTGGAAGATTCAAGATCGGACGGTTTTCCGGGCCTGGCATCGTAACCTGCAAGTCGCTGAAAACTTTCTTCGACGGACAAAGACATTTTCTCTTCTATCTCCCTTTTAAAATCTAGTTCCTCCTTAATATCTTCGAGAACCGCCTCCAGGTCTTCTTGTAAAAACGCGCTTCTCAATTTATAGGATTTATATTCACAAAGATGTTTTAGTGCTTGATTGCTCCTTTCCGGCAGCGTTGCTCCATCAAGCAGTAAAGAGATAATTATGATGTCTAAATTTATTGCGGAAATGATTTCAAAGTTAATTCTATCTCCTTGAATCGATCCGTCAATAGTCAGGGCAGAGTGTTCTGAGTAGGATTCTTTGTTACCGATTACAATAATCAATGCATCACAAAGGGAAAGGTTTTTGTAGAGGGTGGGGAGTCCATTCGGATTTTCCAGGAATATACATTGACCCTCCAGAGATAACTGGCATTCCCCGATGATATTCTGAACTGTGGTTTTTAATCTGGGGTCGGTTAGGCTGAAATAAAGAGTTGGCATGTTGGGGATTTTTTTACTAACCCGTGCCGATGTGAAGTGGTATCGATCTCAGTTAATTTTAGAAGTACGTTCAGTCGTCCTTTTTGAGCAGTTCTTTCAACCGGGTCTGGCAACGGAGTTCTCGGGTCAACTCTATCATGATTTTCTCGCTAACGCTTAAATTCTGCATGCTGGCTTTAGAGAAATAATGGGAAAACGCTGCCCACAGGCTGGGGATATCCCGGAATTCGTTGTAAGTAGTTAGACGGTCCTGCTTGGCTTAATCTGCTTCTTTTTGTGTAGCCCATAATAACACCTAAATGGCGTTAGCTGGGGCAGCCCCAAAAATTTAATTGAACCATTGTTTTTATATTTTGAGCCGGTTTTCCACCAGCTTCGCAAGATTTTGTGAATTGATGGCGTGGCGTATTTTGGGGCGTGAAAGCCGTGCAAGGTGGGAGGAGAGAGAAACTGCTGATTTATAGCGGTGGCTTTAAATTATTTCCATCAATTCCATATTGTTGCCCATGAAGTCTTGCAGGACTTTATGCAACGGCTGGTGTTTTGGGTCTGTGATGTCGGGGTCCTGGTCAATAAGATGAAAGGCTTCTTTGCGGGCTATCTCCAGCACCCGGATATCGCGGAGCAGGTTGGCGATTTTTAAAAGAGGCATCCCCGATTGCCGGGTGCCCATAAAATCTCCGGGACCGCGGATTTTTAAATCCTCTTCAGCGATGACGAATCCATCGCCGGAGTTTTGCATGGCTTTCATCCGAGCCTGTCCTTCTTCGGATACAGGATGGTAGGCCATCAGCAGACAATGGGAGGCATGGTCTCCCCGGCCCACACGTCCACGTAGTTGGTGCAGTTGGGCCAGGCCGAACCGTTCGGCATGTTCAATTATCATAACCGTGGCGTTGGGAACGTCGATGCCCACCTCAATGACCGTTGTGGAAACCAGAACCTGAATTTCTTTTTGGAGGAACCGGGACATGATGTCCTGGCGTTCTTCTTTTTTAAGTTTTCCATGAATCAGGCAGGCGGTGAAATTTGGAAAGCGTTCCTGGATAAAATCAAAAACCGTAACAGCGGCTTTAAGGTCCATGACCTCCGACTCTTCGATTAACGGACAGACTAAAAACGCCTGTCTGCCTTGTTGTAACTGTTCTTCCATTATGCTGTAGGCCATTTCCCTCCGGTTCTCAAAAAACAGGCTGGTGGCAATTTTCTGCCGCCCTGGTGGAAACTCATCTAAAAGCGACACATCCATATCCCCATAGAGGGTGAGCGCAAGGGATCTGGGGATGGGTGTGGCTGTCATGATGAGAAGATGCGGATGGTCGCCTTTTTTGCCGATGGCTTCTCTTTGCATGACTCCGAATCGATGTTGTTCGTCAATCACTGCCAACCCGAGTTTTTTAAATTGGATATCTTTTTGAATCAGGGAGTGGGTTCCAACAACAATGTGTGTTTTTCCGGTCCGTACATCTTCAAAGTGGCTTTGCCGTTCTTTGCCTTTGAGCGCGCTGGTTACCAAGCTGAGTTTGATGCCCAGTTTTTCACAAAAGGGGCGGATATTTAAATAATGTTGTTCGGCAAGAATTTCTGTTGGAACCATTAACGCAGATTGCGTTCCGTTATCCACAGCGGTCAACAGAGCGATAAGAGCGACAATGGTTTTGCCGCTCCCGACATCTCCCTGAATCAGTCGGTTCATGGGTTTCTCTTTTTCCAAGTCTTCCATAATTTCACCGAGAATCCTTTTTTGTGCTCCTGTCAAGGTGAAGGGCAAAAGCTTCACAAACTTCTTGATGAGTTCTCCACGGGTTTTAAAGGAGGTCCCTGTGCGCTCTTCTCCTACACGGTTTTTTCTAAAGGCCAGGGCTAACTGGATCAGGAACAGTTCTTCAAAGACCAGCCGTTTTTGCGCAGGGGTCTGAAAGGCATCCAACTCTTTCAGGGAAGAACCTTGTGGTGGAAAATGAGATTGGGCAAGAGCCTCTGACCGGGGAGGGAAATTATGACGCCGGACCAGATCATCGGGAAGAAACTCTTCGATCAGATGCAGGTATTTATCGAGCACATTTTTAATAATGGTTCGCATGGATTTGAGATGCAGCCCATCGGTGACAGGGTAAACGGGGACAATCTTGCCGATTTCGAGAGAGCTGACATTTTCTCCTGATACTTGCTCGGTATCCGGGTGGATGAGCTCCAATCCAGAACGTTTGTTGATACTGGGTTTTCCTGAAAGAATGATTTTTTGCCCCGTTTTAAACTTTTCTTTCATATAAGTTTTGTTAAAGCGGAACCATTTGGCTCGGACGACTCCTGTCTCATCCTGAACGATGACTTCAAATACCCTTTTTCGACGTCCCATGAACATTGTTCCGGCATTCAGGACTTCTCCGGTGAGTGCGACATATTCACCGGGAACAGCTTGGGAGATTTTTTTGAATTGGGTCCGATCTTCAAACCGGAAAGGCAGGAAATAAAGGCAGTCTTCAATGCTTGTTAGACGCAATTTTTCAAGAAGAACCGCTTTTCTGGGGCCGACCCCTTTTATAAACTGTATGGGGTCGTCCAGGGAAGGTGTGTGTTTCATGGCCCCAATATTAACGTGCAAGTCGTGTGGGGGCAAGGAGTTCTGTTGCGATTGAGCGTTGACAGAAAAATTTTGTGGAAGTATCCTTAACTCAAAGGTTTATCCTTTTTTCATCGATCTTTCTGCGGACCTCTGGTCGAGTAGAAAAAAATGGAGGTTTCATTCCTGCTATGAAAGTTCAGGATTTGACAGATGCGCTATTGGAATACATGCCTGATGCCGATGTCGACATCATTCTGAACGCTTATATTTATTCCGCCAAGGCTCACCGGGGGCAGAGCCGAAAATCTGGAGAGGCCTATATTTCGCATCCCCTTGAAGTGGCCCATAACCTGGTGAAGCTAAAGCTGGATGCGACCACCGTAGCCGCCGGCCTGTTGCACGACACCATAGAGGACACCCTTTCCACCCCGGAAGAAATCCAGGAATTATTTGGTGAAGAAATTTTCCAGCTTGTGGATGGGGTGACAAAGATCAGCCAGATCCATTTTTCCAGTCATGAAGAGAGCCAGGCAGAAAACTACCGCAAGATGATCTTTGCCATGGCCCATGATATTCGGGTAGTTTTGATCAAGCTTGCCGACCGAGCCCACAACATGCAGACTCTGGATTCCCTTTCAGAAGAAAGACAAAGAAGGATTGCACGGGAGACCTTGGAAATATACGCTCCCATTGCCAACCGTCTGGGTATCGGATGGTTAAAGACCGAGTTGGAGAATGGTTCGTTCCGTTATCTTTATCCGGAAGAGTTTCGCACGATTGAGGAAAAAGTGGCGAAGGGTAAGGACTATCGCGACAAGTATGTGGAAAAAGTTATCTCCCGTTTGGTGAAGGAGTTGGAAGAGGCGGAAATCCCAGGAAAGGTTGCGGGGCGGCCAAAACAGTTTTTCAGTATCCATAAAAAGATGATGGACCAGAATATAAGTTTTGAAGATGTTTATGATCTGATTGGCGTACGGGTTTTGGTCGAATCCTTGCGCGACTGTTATTCGGTTTTAGGGCTGGTGCATTCTCTCTGGAAACCTATACCGGGTAAATTCAAGGACTATGTTGCCATGCCCAAGCCCAATATGTATCAGTCTCTCCACACCACGGTGATCGGTCCGAGGGGGGAAAGGGTGGAGGTGCAGATTCGCTCTGAGGAAATGCATAAGGTTTGTCAGGGGGGCATCGCGTCCCACTGGCGCTATAAAGAAAAAACGGATGGTGGTGAAAAGCCGATGAACCAACAGTTGTTATGGGTCCGGCACCTTCTTGAAAACCAGAAGGACTTGAAAAGTCCGAAAGAATTTCTCAACGCCTTCAAGGTGAATTTGTTTCCGGATGAGGTTTATGTGTTTACCCCCGGGGGGGATGTGATTGCCCTACCGTATAATGCTACTCCAGTTGACTTCGCGTTCCAGGTTCATACCGATGTAGGGTGCCATTGCCAGTCCGCGAAGGTGAATGGGAAAGCGGTGCCTCTGCGTTATAAATTGCAAGATGGTGACCAGGTGGAAATCATTGCTTCCGAGGAGGCATCCCCAAATCGTGACTGGCTGGCCTTTGTTAAAACCTCTAAGGCGCGCAGTCGGATTTCTAACTTTATAAACAACGAAGAGCGTGCAAGAAGTTTGAGCCTGGGAAAAGAAATTTTGCAAAAAGAAATACAGGAATATGATCTGGACCCGGCAGTAGAAATGGCTGGCGAGGCCTTTGAAGAGGCCGCCCAGGCCTGCGGTTTTAATTCCACCGACAGCCTGTTGACGGGAATTGGAATTGGAAAGCTGTCGACCCATCATGTTATCGAAAAACTGATCCCGAGGGAAAAGCTGAAGGGCAAAGAGTTTCGTGAGAAGACATTAATCAAGCTAAAGGAAAGCAAGCCGCCGGAATCCTCGCGTAACGCCATCAAGGTCCAGTGTTTCAATGAAAATATTTTCATCCGTATTGGTAAATGCTGCCATCCTCTTCCCGGGGAGCCGATCATCGGTTATATCACGAGAGGCAGAGGGGTCACGGTGCATCATATTGACTGTCCGAGTGTCGGGAATGTTATCAATGATCCGGAGAGGCTGGTGGGCGTTGAGTGGGACACTGGTATGAAAACTATTTATCAGGCTCATATCGCGATTGTTGCGGCTGACAAACCCGGAATTATGGCCACCATCAGTCAGGCTTTCGCAGAATGTGGAATCAATATTACCCGCGCCAATGTTCAACAGGGATCAAACAAAAGAGCTTACTTCGACTTGTCCATAGAGATTCAGAATGTGGAGCACCTGAATCAAATTCTTGAAAAAATACGTCAGGTCGATGGTGTGATCTATCTGGAGCGGATCAAGGATTTTAACAAAAACTCGCCGATAAAAAGCAGGTTGGAGGCCTTGGGTGAAAAACTGGGGGCACAGGGGGAACGGGAACTAAGTGCTACTTGATAGCCTTAGTTATTTTTCCTGACTTGATACAACGGGTGCAGATTTTCATGGTCTTTATAGAACCCTTCATCACCACACGCAGCTTTTTTATATTTGGTTTCCACTGCCGACGGGTTTTATTATTCGCGTGGCTGACATTATTGCCAAATTGTGGTTTTTTATCACAAATTTCACATTTTAGGGACATCAAATTCTCCGAAATAGATTGTCTTGAGAATGGTTAAATGCTAGCATACCCTTGTTAAAGGGGCAAGAGTGAATAACCAATTATGACTGTCGATAAAAATACCACGATCAACGAGATTCTCCATGCCTACCCTGAGGCCACGAAGTTTTTTAATGAAAAACAAATGGCTTGCGGCAGTTGCTTTGCTGTAAAGTTTGATACCTTGGAAAATGGGGCCTTAATGCATGGCATGGAGGTCAGCGTCCTGATTAGCCAACTCGAACAATTTTTGCAAGCCCTTCCTACCCGTATCGCCTCCGCCCAGCACAAATAGCTCGTTTCGCCTTAACTTCTTATCTTTGTTTGGATTTGGGTTTGGTGTCCAGCTCGGGTCGGAGTGGGCAGAAGAACTGTGTTTTCGCGGAAAAAATCAGGGTAGGGGTGAGAAAATTAGCCGAGAAACTCCGATTCAGTGATGATGTTTTCGAGAACTTTTTCAGCAAGTGCTTCAGCGGGAATGTGATAATTGCCATCCCTGATATCATTTTTAAGCTGCTCCAGCCTTTGGGCGTTTTCGGGGCGGATAGCCGGGGCCGCATTGACCGTTTCTATCGCTTTTTGAATATCTTTGGCCTTGGAAGAAATAGCAATTTGCTCGGTACCACTGGCTGAGGAAATGCTGCCTTGACTCTGGGCAGTAGCCTTTTTATCCCAGGCCTTGACCTGATCGATTTTTGTTAACTCGAATATTGTTGCTTGGGATTTCCATGGTACCAGCCCTTAAAATAATGGGTTTCGCTTAAATAGAGCAACTTTTTACCTTGATTAGAGTAAAGACCTCATTTTTAACCCTCCCAGGTGAAATTTGATCTTCTGTTATAATTGTCGGAATCCGTTGAGAATACTTTTAGCCGGATTGTATAAAAAGGAGGATTTTTAATCCTGATTTCCTTTAAGCTAAACGGTTTTCCAAACCTGATAATCCGAAATCCGAATATTGTTCTTTGGTCTAGCTGGCGTTTGGGCCCCGAGAAGCTGTTAAAACCTTGAAAATTTTTCCCCGATGGAACGGTTAAGACAGATTCGAAATTTTATGGTGGTTGGGAGCATGGTTTTTGTGCTTTTCTGGAGCTTGCCCGGTTTTGGCAATACTCTCGATTCCGAAAAATACCCCAGAGTCATCTGGAATTATCTGGAGACTCTTTGTGCTTTTGGCCCGAGAAACCTCGGCAGTGAAGGCTATCGCAAAACCCTGGATTTGATCCGAAAGGTGGGTGAAAAATATGCGGATCAGGTGATGGAACATCCATTTTCGGTTCGCACCTCCATGTCGACCTCTGTGGATATGGTCAATTTGGAGCTCAGGTTTGAAGGAACCCAGGGCGGTGCCCCGATTTTAATTGGGGCGCATTTCGATACCCGGCCTTTTGCCGATGAGGACCCGGATCCTGCAAATTGGTCAGAACCGATATTGGGTGCTAACGATGGTGGTTCGGGCACTGCGATTCTGCTTGGACTTGCCCAATATCTCAACCAGCATCCTGTGGCCCGGCCTGTCCATTTGGTATTTTTTGATGGAGAGGATTTTGGTGCCAAGGGTTCCGGGTTGAAGCTGTTGGGGTCGACCTACTACGCCCAGCAGTTGGTCAAGGAGAAAAAGGCCGAATGGCCTTACTGGGTGCTGGTCATCGATATGGTCGGTGATAAGGATTTAGAGATCTTTAAGGAGTCTCATTCCCTCAAGGGCAGTGCGAGTTTTCTGGACAGGATTTACCGTGTCGCCAAGGACCAGGGTATTCAGTCCTTGAACGAGAAAATGAAATACACGATTTACGATGACCATTATCCTTTCCACCGCATGGGTATTCCATCGACGGTGCTGATTGATTTCGATTATCCCTACTGGCACACCCTTGAAGACACGCTGGACAAATGCTCCATTGAGAGCATGTTTTCCATTTTCTCTGTTGTGGTGAAGACCATCGAGGATTTGTAGCTGACTTTTTTTATATATAATCAAGAAAAGATTTGACCCCTTGACCTAAATCCCCAAAGCGCGTTAATTCTTAACTAGCATGTTTATCAATTTTAGTTATTTGGAGGGTTTTACTTCCGTCAGGGAGGTTTACTTCCACTTCCTCTTCAATCTTACTACCGACCAAGGCGCGGCCTATTGCCGAATGCTGGTTGATATTGCCTTTGCCAACATCACTTTGGGATGAAACAATGGTAAATGCCCTGACAGATTGTTCCCGCTCGTCTATAAATTTAAATGACACGGTGTCGCAAAGTTCCACAATATTATTTTTGTTTGATTTTTCCTGATCAACGACTTCTGACATTGTGGCTTGTGCATATACTTGCGGTTCTTCATCTTCACGTTGGGCAAACAGGTCTTCCTGTATTCTCTGTTGCAAATCCACGACATTTGAAAGCCGATCTTTTTCTTGTTGTTCTCGGTCCGCAGCCTTGTGTTCTAAGGCCTGTCCTATGTATGCCTTAAGTTTCTCAAACTCATTACCAGGGTTGTGGAACCAGTCTGTTGACCATATCCGGTATATCTCCCAGCCAAGTCCCTCAAGAACTTCCTGCCTGATCCTGTCACGGTCACGAGCTGACTTGCTGGAATGATACATTGCTCCATCACATTCAATACCCATGAAAAAACCGTAAGGGTAATCGGGATGTTTGACACCAAGATCAATGAAATACCCGGCAACGCCAATCTGCGGGATAACTTCGTAGCCAATGCTTTCCAGCCTCTCCTTCACGCAAATTTCAAAATCGCTGTCAGGCTCTTTTCCGGTTACGGTCCCTGCGTCTAGTTTGCCCCCATAAGCATACTCCAGATAGCCTTTAAACGCTCTTAACCCTAAGGCGCTGGTCTCTGTGGCTTTGATGTCGTCTGGCCTCAGAGATGTGAATAATACGAGATTGTGTTTTGCCCGAGTAAACAAAACATTCAAACGCCTGTGACCATGCTTTCCATTGATAGGGCCAAAACGTTGCATAACAGTCCCATCTTTGTTGGGGCCATATACAGTTGAAATAAAAATGGCATCCCGTTCATCACCTTGAACACTTTCAAGGTTTTTGACAAAGAACGGCTCTAGCGTTCCTTCCCATTTCTGTTTATAATCTTCGGCAGTTTCGTCGTTTAGAAATAACCGATACATTTCTTCATAGATCAAATCACGTTGAGATGAATTCATGGTGGCAATACCAAGGCTTTTATCCGGGTGGTCACGCATAAATTTTCGTGCGGCTTCCATGACTGCTTTGGTTTCATCGACATTACAGCTCGCGTTATATGTTCCGCTAACATAGTGACAGTGGACGCCAAAATTTTCGCTACGGCCTTCCGGTGAAGGAAAGACAATTAATCTGCCACCATAAAAGCGGGCATTGGAAAAAGCGATCAAGCTCGCGTGGCGTGAGCGGTAATGCCAGAGTAAATCCCGTGTCGGCCTAAACCTTCCCAGCGCGAGATCAAGAATGGACTCATTATCTATTTTATCTTCATCGTCATAATCAGCATCGGTAAAAGTTTGTCTGCTAAAAAAGGCTGTAGGTGGTAGCTGTTTTGGATCACCAACCACAACAATTTGACCAGAACGTCCAATGGCTCCCAATGCGTCTTCCGGGCGCATCTGTGAAGCCTCATCAATCACCACCATGTCAAATTTGATTCCATGTGTATCAATGTACTGTGCAACTGACAGAGGGGACATTAGGAAACACGGCTTCAAAGACTGCAAAGCTCTTCCAGCCTTTTTTATGAGTTTTCTGATTGGTATAGCTCTGGCTTGCTCCTGCAATGCCTGATGCTGAATTAAACCCATTTCCGTGTATTCTGATACAGGGCCTCGACCAATTCCTTCCGGCGGCCGCGACTGCGCCAGTTTATAGGCCAACTCCTGACTGTTGAGCTCAATAACCTTGTGATCCAGCTCTTTAAATTTTTCACATAGCCCGTTTAACCAATGCGGTTTGTAATTATCAAGAATATTGTGCGCTCCAAAGGCTTCACGGCAAATTGTTCTGTAGTAGAGATATTCAAAAATTTGTGAGACCTTTTGATAGTCAAATCCTTCAGCTTTTAGCGTATCCAGCAACTCTGCATAGTACTGGGATTTCGCGTTCTCTAAAAATGCCATCAGGCTCATCTTGGAATTCAATGCTTCCTGATTGCTCAAAGACGCTTGCACCGCTTCTTGTAAATCTTCAAGGGGTGCATCTTGCATGGTTTCAGCACCCACGTAATCTTTTGCATTAAGCTGGCTAACATCCTGCATAGTCTTAAGAATGTTCTCAGCCTCATCAATACCGCTCTCCAGTTTTTGTAACAGGAGAGACAAATCTTGTGCAAATGAAAACAGTTTAGATGAGTATTTTGTGGCATTAAGGTTTTCCGGCAACTCCAGAGCCGTCAAGCAGTTATTCAATGCCATGGTTTCTTTTAGCATTTCCCGATTTGAGTTTTGCCCTTCAAAAAATATCCCCAGAGCAGTTTCAAATAAAGAGGCCTCCTGTTTTAAGGAGTGCATGCTTTCGGACGCTCTTTGCGCGGGATCATTCAGAATTTCCAAAAGTTTTTTGTAGGTGAGTTTGCTATTGGCCTGATTGTCCTTCAAGTAATTATGGATTTTTTGTTTCTGCTCCAAATCATCCTTTAACCTGACAATGAAATCAGCCAAGCTCATCTCGTCATTACCCATTATGCCGTCAAGGAGTAGGTCAACATCAACATCAGTTGTTTTCTCTTTAACAGCTTCAAGATCGGACACATCGGTTTTCAGCAAAAACTGTTTAATGTGGTTTTTGTTATCATCCAAGCCGCTAAATTCCTGCCGTATATTGATGGCCCAGGCATTGATTGTGCTAAGGCCTTCAAAGTCAGTTTGCATACCGTTGAAAGCTGTTCCTGCAATCTTCTTGTAACGTACATCCTGCTCAAACGAAGATTTTTCTTCTTTATATGTTTTCAGTCGGCGCAAACGGTTAGCGGCTTTTTGTGCGGAAAGCTTTTCAGAAGATAAAGAGACAGATTGGAGCGTTTTCCACGCTCTGTAATATTTTGGCTTGAAAAATGACAGGATATTAGACGTTGAAAGCTCATAAATAGCTTCGCCCAAAATAGCTTCGGGGATATCAAAATTCAAATCGAACCGCTCACCCAAATCCCTTTGCTTTTCCATCAGGCTTTTTTTCTGGTTAAGGGCATTGGCTAGCAAAGGTTTGTTAGTTTCACTCAAGGCTTCTTCATGACGCAGGAATAGGAGGTCACGATCAACCTCGGACAGAAATCCTACGGTCTTAATCAAAAGACGAAGGTTTTTTAAGTTCATATCAGTGGCAGATGTGCCAAATATTTTGGTACCTACCTTATTAAATGAGCCTGAATCCTTTTTCCAATGTTTAATTTGCTCTTCTTGCTTTTCAAGCTGACCAGCTAAATCTTCTACCGTATCAGTTTCAACTTTTAGTTCTTGTGCCTGTTTACAAAGCCTGATGGCTTTATCTACATCATTGACTAAAGCAAATGGCTCTTTAATATCTTGTGCTATCTCTTCTATTGCTTGATCGTACGCACTCAAGAGTTCTGATAGTTTTTGCGCTACTGACACTCTGCCTTGGGTGCTCAAAAGTTCAAGCAGAGCAAAATCAATCGCCGCGTTTTTAAAGTCCTGTATTTTATTGCTCTCGTAAGAGGCTTGCCGCCATTCAGTGATTGTCCTCTTAGCTGTCCACTGAAACTCTTTTTCAAACTGTTTTGTTTTCTGGATAAGTTTTTCAAGCGTAGCACTGCACTCTTCAAATGCTTGCATGATCTCCTGTGCTTTTAAGCTAGTGGACTGTGTGACATGCACACCCACCCAAGGATGCCGTTTTTTGCTGTAAACGTTATTTTCGGCCTCAAGAGTCTCAAGTTGCTTTAATTCGTTGCACAAATTTTCAAGTTTTTGATCGGTGTAGGACAGAGCGTTTTTGATTTTAATTTTTTTGATGGATACAGGCAGGTCTTCGATTGCAGAACGGCGGCTTTGCTCGCCCCACATAATGTCATGGATCGTTTTACCAGACTCCCCAAATGTTTGGTTCAGCACATCTGAATACTCACGCAATCGCGTTTGCGTCTCTTTTACTTCTATTACTCTCTTTGCAAGATCACGGGGGCGAGTAACAGATTTTCTGTTCTCAATTGTTGTCGCAAGGCCAGTCTTAATATCTTTAAGTTTCGCTTTGGTGGAATGCAGTTCAAAACAATAATCACCAAGACCCACACTCTGCAATCGGCTGTACACCACGTTCAAGGCCGCCATTTTTTCAGCAATAAAGAGAACTTTTTTATCCTTGGCTAGAGCGTTGGCAATCAAGTTTGTGATCGTCTGAGATTTACCGGTTCCCGGTGGCCCCTCAATCACAAGGTTATTGCCTTTCATGGCATCCACAATTGCACTATGCTGTGAAGAATCTGCCTCCATAATCAGTACAGGTGCGGCTTTTTGAACTTCAGGGTCTGTATCTATCTGTAAACAGGAGCCTCGTCATTAACAGAACTGCCGGTGCTTTCCTTAGCTCCTGATATGAGGCTTCTAATAATCTCATTTTTTGCAAGGCCACCCTCACCGGGCCATCGTTCTGGATCAAGATCATGATACATGACAAGGCGGGCAAACTGGAACCGTCCAAGTGTAATGAAACGCCGAACACGCCATTTTTTTTGGTTTTTTATCAGCCGTTCGACCTTATCCATATAACTTTCAGGCGTATCATCTACGGAAAGCTCCGGCAGTTGCAATCCAAACTCTTTAAGCTTTTCAGCTAGAGGAAGATTATATTGTGGGTCTTCGCCTGATGTTGAGACACTGACAAAAATCTCTCCGTTTTTTGTTTTCTTCTCGGCGGGCGGGTCTAGTTGTAGCAGAACCAGCGGGGCAATAAACGGCCTTTCTGAACTCTCACTTTCATACCTCTCCAGGAACCCGAAGGCAGCATAAAATGTATTCACACCTGTTTCATTAATATCAGTATTGATGTACCGCCGGAGACCAGACAGCTTGTGCCGTAGTTCTTTAGGTTTCAAAAGTGTCTGGATATACTCGTCAAAATGCTTACCCGGCTTGTAATCTTCTTCGGAGGCTACAGGCATATCGTACTTTGGTTCTAGATGATTTTGCCGTGCCAACTTTGCATTAGATAAAGGCTTAAGATCATGTACTGGTGGCATTCCAAGGCGTTCTCGCACCCTATTTTTGAGGTTCCTTTCAATAACCGCCAAATCATCAAAGCTGTCATCCTTATCTATAAGCTCGGCAATTTCCTCTAAATATTGCTCATCTGTCAGGGTTGCTTCACGAAAATATATTTGGAATTCTTCGGCTTTTTCATCGTGTGGTTCATCATCCGGTTCAGGCAGGGGCAGGAAGGTAAGTTTTTGACCATCAAGCAGTAAACCAAACAGAAAATCCGGAAGCTCATCAATGATGCGGATATGTGTAAGGGCTTTTTCAGAGTGCCGAAAGTTAAGCAAAGCGTTACGATTGGTTAGGTCGAGCAACCGCATCCTTAGCTCACCAATCTTATCATTTATAAATTGGTCGTTTACCTCTTCCATCTCTAACCTGGTAAAAGAAAATTAGTACCTGAGCCTTTTTTCGTTTTTCGATGAGATCGGCAGCACACCAATAAAGCTAGCCCCTCAATTGGTCATAGTGAAGGGGGGCAAGTCGTTCTTGACCACACCTTAAGCTCTGAGTTCTGTTGTCGTATTTTACTCGTTTAGCGCGGGGAATGAAAGAGCGTTGGTCCTTCGAGTGGCCTCAGGTTGATAATTTGGTTAAATCCACACCCCTCCCAGCCTCCCCTCATGAGAGGAGACCTTTGCATAAGTATAGCATTTGGAGACAGGTTATAATGCGTTGAGGTATTTTTTTAACGATTGCTGGAGGAATGGGAGTGCAAAAGCAACTGGGTCAGTTAAGCTTCGCGGATGATTTGGTGAACGGGGCAACGAATTTTCTTTCAGAAGTGGATAAGGTTTTGGACTTCAGCCTTCTGGAAAAGGAGTTGTCAGGGATTTATAGCTGCAATACGGGCCGCCCGTCTTATCCGCTGGTTCTTTTATTCAAAACCCTTTTGCTGCAACAATGGTACAACCTTTCCGATCCTGGCATGGAAGAAGCGTTGTCGGACCGGATCAGCTTTCGCCGTTTTGCGGGTTTGAGTTTGTCCGATGCGGTTCCCGATCATTCGACGATCAGCCGGTTTCGTTCTCAACTGGGAGACCGTTACGACAAGTTATTGTCCTCGTTAAATACCCAGTTTGAATCGCAGGGCTTTGTGATCAAACAGGGAACGATGCTGGACGCATCGTTTGTTCGCTCTTCCAGTCCGAAAAAAGCGGTAGACCCTGAGGCGGGGACTTATGGTTCCCGCAAAAAAGACAATGTCTGCGGTTACAAGATGCATACGGCAGTAGATCGGAAGTCTGGATTGGTTCGCCGTGTGATCATCACCCCGGCCAATGTCAATGACACGACACCGGCCGATGACCTGGTGATGGGTGATGAGAAAGCGGTTTACGCGGACAAGGCTTATGACAAACACTCCCGGCGCAAGGAACTTCAGGAACGCGGTATTTTTGTTGGCATCATGCATCGGCCCAATCAGTATCATCCCCTGAAACCTGCTCAGACCGCATTCAACAAACGCATGACTAAATTACGCGCTCCCGTAGAACATGTCTTCGGTATCCTTAAGAACCATTACCGGTTGCGCAGGGCACGCTATATCGGGTTGACGCGGACAGCGGTTCAAATCACCCTGGTTTGCATGGCCATGAATATAAAACAATGTCTTGTTTTAGCGCGAACACGGGAAACTCTGGCTTGAGAGAGGAAAGCGCCGGGGGAACATGGAAAACGGCAAAGCGAATAGCAATAAAAACTATATGCCTCAAAGAAGATTACTCAAACAATAGCGTTTCACTCTCAACTTCAACACCGTTTAATAAAAATTACTGAAATACCCTCTTATGCAAAGGTCTCCTCCTGACAAGGAGGGGTTTGTTAATATGTGAGAATTGCCCTTGATAGGTGATACTATATACAGTATCTTATTGGCGTGGCCCGAAGAGACAAAACCATCGGGAAAATGAAGAACAACCCGAAGAGGTGGAGGATTGATGACTGCAAGTCTCTGGCGGATCATTTTAATATCGCATGGGTGCATGACAGGTCGAGTCATTGCGTCTTTGATTTTGGAGAAGTGTCTTTAAGCATCCCGGCGAAACGGCCCATCAAACCGTTTTACATCAAAAAGTTTATTATTCTGATTGAGGAGGCGAAAACGTAAGGAGCGAATTATGGAGTATCCAGCAGAAATCAGAAAATTAAGCAAGGCAGACGGCGGCGGGTTTTCAATCACCTTCCCCGACTTGCCGGGGTGTATGTCCGATGGCGACACCGTTGAGGAGGCTTTTAAGAATGGTGCCGACGCGGTGAAAGACTGGGTCAAGGCGCGGAAAAAGTTTGGCAAGGCCATCCCTCCGCCATCACCCTCGCGCGACTTGGGTGACTACAGCGGCAAATATATCCAGCGCGTACCGAAAAGTGTTCACGCGGCACTGGCGAGACGCGCCGAGCAGGAAGGCGTCTCGATGAACCAACTGGGGCTGAGTTATCTTGTCGATGGGTTGGGTCGCGGCGGTAAAGACCGGCAAAAGCCTGGTGGTGAATCACCCCAACCCTCTTTAAGAAAGAGGGGGCATTGAACCACCGGCCTCGCACCTGGCGGTTTTCACTCCCCCCGGCGGGGTCGCCGGAGTTCGGAAAGTCTTTTTTTCGCTTCTTCGTTGAAGGGATCGATTTCCAGAATGGTTTTCAATTCCTTTTCTGCGTCTTGGATTCTCTGGTCTTTTTTGTGGATTTCATAAAGCTTCCAATGCATGGAGAGAAAATCGATGCCCTGTTTTTGGGAAAGCTCAAACACGTCGCGGGCTTCATCCATTCGATTGAGCGCGAACAGGGAATTGCCCAGATTGAAATTTGCAATGGCAAATTCCGGGTCCAGGGCCAGAGCTTTTTTCAAAAGCCTAAGGGCTTCATCGGGGTGTCCCTGCTTGTTCAGTGCTGCACCTAAATTGGAAAGGGCCTGGATGAAGTTCGGGTAAACCTGAACCGCTTTTTTAAACAGTTCTACTGCTTTATTCAGTTTTCCCGAACGAAAATAATATCCCCCAAGATTCGATAAGGCTTCCGGAAAACCCGGATTCAATTCCAGGGTTTTTTCATATTGGCCGATGGCTTTTTCGATCATCCCCAGATCACGGTAGGCAACGGCCAGATCGTAATGGGCCAGAATAAAGTTTGGATCTTTTGCCAGTATTTTTTCAAACTCATAGAGTGCCTTATTGGGGTCTCCCAATCCATACAGAAAATAATTTCCCCGATAATACATGGCTTCCAGGGAAGTTTGGTCTTCATCCAGAAGCTTCTGCAGTGAAAAAGTAGTTTTAGAGTCCAAAAACTCCTTAACAGGGTTTATAGGAAGCGCAAGATTGATGGATCGCCCCTCTACCGTGGCTAATCCTACGACCTTGTTAGATTTGTTGACCACCGGTCCGCCGCTGAAACCCGGGCCGAATGCGGAGGTTGTATAAATAAAAGGTGTTTTGGGGTCGGCTTGGGGATGAACCCCGAGGACAAATCCATAGGTTTGCACGATTTGGCCATTGTCCTCGGTTACCTGAGCGGAGAGATATCCTAAAGCACTGGTGTAGTCATAAGGCTTCAGGGAGGAGGAGTCACCAATTTCCAGAGTGGAATAAAATCCTTCCTTCAGTTTTATAATTGCAAAATCTCTGGCCCGGTCAACCTCGAATACTCCTGTCACTTCGGAACGCGAACCATCGGGAAAACGTACGTCAATACTATGGGCATCGACCAGAACGTGGTAATTGGTGACCAGGGTTCCTTCGGGGCGGACCACGAAACCCGATCCGGTTCCAACGGTTTTCCCGGCTTTGTCTTTTGCGATGAGCAAGGCCACTGCATTTTTATTGACTTCATAAGCGCTTACGGGTCCCGAAAGGAACATCAAGCCGATGATGAAGTAATATATAACGGATAGGAATAAACGGTTTCGCATATCTTACGCCTTTTAAAAGGCTGTGCTTAATTGAGAAAAAACATTAATTTTGGTGGTGAATCCATTCTATAAATTGACTGCAGCGATTACAACTGAATTCAAAGGAAATTAAGAGGAAGGGTGATCAAGGAAAAACCGGGTTGATGCCATGCGGATTGGGTGGAAATAAAAATCCGGGCCGACTTTGGAGCCGACCCGGACTATTTAAGAGCCTTTTTACTTAACGTTAATCGTTACCGTTGCGGTCAAAGCCGGATCGTAGGGGACGTGATTGCCTTTGGCAAACAGGGTGCGGATGATGTGTTTGCCTGCAGAAAGTTTAATTTCCTTACAGGTGGAACCATCACCCATATGGATGTGATTCGCGTCTTTTCCAATCGGCTTGCTCAAGTCTTTTGGCAGGTTCACATCGACAATAATGTGATGATGGCCTTTTCCTTCATTGACCCCTTTTTTAGCCGGTTGCACTTCAACCCCTTCTGTGTCCATGCAAACTTTTACCGGGCTTGAGACCATAGCACCGTTAGGAGGATCGGTGATCGTTACGGCGTTACCCGCGAAAGCACTGGTTGCCCCAGTGATGAAAAGGAAGGCAAACAGCATAGTCAGTTTTGAGTAAATGGTTTTCATTTTTCTGTGTTCCTTATAAAATTGTTGATTTTTTTACTGCTTTGATGAATCCAGAAGGCACTTGGATGTTAGATTTGAAAAACGCGAAAAAGTTTCGAAAAAAAACAAAAATCTCTGGCGGGTATTAGTATTTTTGCCTATTTCCCTTGACATCGTAATCCGAGTTCCATAACCTCTAGTATCCAGTTTCATAATCCTCATGGAGCTCGTCGGAATAAGAGCCCGTGCGTCCCAATATGTTTTTTTAGGAGGTTTAGATGGTAGTTACAGGAGAATGTCGACTCCTTCACACTTGTGAAATGTGTGAGTTTAATAATGAGACCGACTGCAAAGCCGATAAAAATGAGCACAACCGCTGGCTTGTCAACCATCGGATGAATGACATCAAGCACAAGCTTATTATAGGCAGCAACAAAGGTGGGGTCGGCAAGAGTACTGTAACCACCAATCTTGCTATTGCCCTGGTGGAAAAAGGCTTTGCTGTAGGACTGGCAGATGCTGACCTTCACGGTCCCAATATTCCTAAATTATTGCAGGCCGAGGATGTCCGGTTGAAAGCCACGGATACAGGGATCGACCCTTATGAAACTAAGAATGGTCTGAAGGTGGCTTCATTAGGATTTCTCATTGAAGACCCCAATATGCATATTGCCTGGAGGGATGCCGTTAAGTATGACTTCATTATTGAGTTGCTGGGAAATATAAACTGGGGCCCGTTGGATTATCTCCTGTTCGATCTTCCTCCTGGTACCGGAAATGAGCAAATTACCATCATCGACTTTATCGGTGAGGTCGATGGCGCTGTGGTGGTCACAACCCCTCAGGATCTGGCGATTCTGGATGCCCGGAAAATGATCTCTTTCGCCCGCGACAGCAATGTCCCCATAGTGGGGGTGATTGAAAATATGAGCACGATGTCCTGCCCGCATTGCAATGAGAAAATCGATGTGTTCAAAAAAGGCGGAGGGAAAAAATTAGCCGAAGAACTGGTATTGCCCTATCTGGGCAGTATTCCCCTTGATGGGGAGATTGTCGCCAATTCCGATAGCGGACAGCCTGTTGTCTTGTCTCGTCCGGATTCCGTAGCCGCTAAAGCCTTTATGCAATTGGCTGAGAACTGCCATAAGTTCCTCAATCCTGAACAGTCTGGCAAAAATTAAAGAACCGAACTTCGCCAGTGGGAAGACTCCCCCGAAACAACCCTTTGTGCTTTCTCACCCCATCCTGGCGAGGGTTGAGTTGGGCGGAAAAGTGCTTTTTTGAGGCAAACCTGAATGCAAACAATGGATTGCGTTTTCAGGTAGGATTGAGGGATAATAATACTATACGGTCAATTTCTGGATTATAAAAATTGTCCATGACTCTTTGATAAGGGCTTTTCCTTTCTTTTAAAAACTCGTATGTGTATTCGCTTTTCTGGCAAATTAATAGTTAAGAAAATACTGGCAGTTTCCTTTTTGCTTTGTGTCATTGGAGCTGCTGAAGTGTTTGCAGACTCAATCCAAAATCCTGTTTACTCGAATAATCCGATAGCCGCGGAAGTGGATGGGAAACCTGTTTATCTGGACGACCTCAAGCATACCCGTATCCAGGAAGCTCTCAAGCAACTGTATGAAATGCAGACCCGCGCCTTGAAAGAAAAAATTCTCGATAAACTTGCAGAAAAGCATCCTGATCTGGCTGCGGAAAAGCCTCCCAAGGTGACGGAAGCGGAAATCAAACAGTTCTATGAAAGCAATCCGGGCATCAAGGGGATAGGAAATCTTTCTCAGGTAAGTGCTGAAATTCGCGATTACCTGAAAAAAAGTTTCCGGCAGGTTCATGTCGAACAGCAATATCAGCATGCGGTGCGGCAGGGTTGGGTTAAGGTTTATTTGACGCCTCCCAATGATTTTCATTTGGTTGCAGGGCTCGGTACAGCCATGGTGTGGACGGATGAAAAAAATCCTGCAACCCGGCGGGTTTTTGTATTGGAATATTCTGATTTCCAATGTCCGTTCTGTAAGCGGGTACAAGGCACTTTGCAAAAGCTTAGAAAACGCTACTCTAACGAGGTTCGGTTTGGCTACCGCCATTTTCCGCTGCCCTTTCATAAAGAAGCCCAGGGGATGGCCCAGGCTGTTGAATGTGCCAGGGACCAAAATAAATTCTGGGAACTCCAGGATCTTTTATACAAAAATATTTCCAACGCCGCGAATGATAAGGAAGTTATAGGACTGGCCAGGCTTTCGGGAATCAAAGATATGCGGGATTTTGAGTTTTGCTGGCGAAACGGGAAATATGCAGAGCGAGTGCAAAACGATATCCGTGAAGGAGTTGAGTTGGGAATTCAGGGAACTCCGACTTTTATTTTGGGGGCCTACGATCCGGAAACCAGAACTGTTTCCGGCGAAATGTTTTCCGGCGCGGTGTCAGAAGAAAAGTTTGTCCATGTTATAGAAAAATATCTCTCCTTTACCCGAACCGAAGCCAAGTTGAGCCGATAGCTTTTTCTCCCCCTTGCCATGATCAGGATACTGACTTTTATTTTAGCTGGAATGATTGTTCCGGTTTCTATATTCGCAGAATTCATTCCGTTTTCAGCCCCAAGTACCCCATCCGGTCCCAAGATAAGATTGTTCACTGTGACTGACAAAGACCCTGTCTATTCGGGGGGCCGTTTTAAGTTATACCTGTCTGCCCTGATTGGGGAGGGCTGGCATATTTATTCCCTGCAACCTTTGGATGGCAATGAACTGCTGGCAACTCAAATTATTCTTGAGGATAATATTTTCGAAAGCCAAGAGCACTGGCAGGAATCTCCAACCCGTCTGATTCAGGATGAGGCACAGGAAAAACTGGTCAAAGGTCATGTCAGCACTGCGGAGTTTCATAACAGTTTTCGTGTACCCAAAAATGCCAAACCGGGAAACCACTCCATAAACGGGGAGCTATTTTACCGGGCCTGCGACAACAATATTTGCACCCTTCCCCAAAGCCTTCCTTTTGCCAGCCAGATTCATGTGGGCGGCATCAAATAGCAGGATCAAATTTAGCCAGTAGAATCGCCTTTCCTTATTCAGATACAATAGGATAAACTCGTATTACATGTGCTGATAAGAAAAGGAGATCAAGGGCGGATGAATAGCCTGATTAAAGAAAGGCTGGACGAGGATGTATTCCAGCTTCTTGAACGTATTGCCCAGATAGGAGATCGCCTGGGAGTATCTGTTTATGCAGTTGGGGGTTTCGTGAGAGACTTGCTTTTAAATATTCCTAACCAGGATATTGATATCGTCATTGAAGGGGATGGAATCCCTTTTGCGGTCTGCCTGGTAGAAGAATATGGCGGTAGTGTTAAATCGCATGAGAAATTTGGGACATCTGTTGTTATTTTTCCCGATGGCAATCGCATAGATGTAGCCACCGCGCGTAAAGAATATTACGAATACCCTGGTGCCTTGCCCACGGTGAAAAAAAGTTCAGTCAAGTCAGATCTTTTCCGGCGTGACTTCACCATAAACAGTATGGCAGTTAAACTGACTGATTCTGATTCGTTTTGCCTGATCGATTTTTTTAATGGCGAAAATGATTTAAGAAGCAGGGAAATCCATGTTCTACATAGTTTGAGTTTTATTGATGATCCCTGCAGGTTGTTCAGGGCCATACGATTTGAACAGAGATTTGGTTTTAAAATAGGCAAGCAGGATGAGGTTTTAATGCAAAACGCCATTAAACAGCGCTCGATTGATTCTCTAAGCGGAACACGCTTGTTTAACGAGATCAAGCTATTGCTCAGTGAGCAAAGCCCAATGGATTGCATACGCAGGATGCAGGGGTTCGACCTGTTTCAGTTTGTTTCCACGGAAATGTTGAAAGCACCCAAAGACCTTGAGGTCCTTGAAAGGCTGGAGCCGGTATTCCCATGGGCGGATAGGGTCATTGTTCCCGGAAAACCGGAAATCTGGTACGTCTATTTTCTGGGACTGTTTTATTCCCTGGAGGATAAAGCGTTTGCGCAAGCGGCAGATCGTCTGCATCTGCCAACGCGCATGAAAAATTCACTGCAAGGAGATAGAACCCACTGTCGTGAAAGTTTGAAACGGCTGGTGTCACAAAAGGAGTGGGGGCCGAAGGAGATTTACCATACCTTTGCCAGCCTTTCTGTGGAAGCGGTTATTTTTTTGATTGCATTGTCTTCCACGGATCGGCTCAATCAGTATGCGAATATTTATTTTACCCAGTACCAGGGCAAGGCCGAGCCGGCATTGACGGGCGACGACTTAGTAAAAATGGGACTGGAACCCGGCCCGGTTTTCCAGTCGGTGCTCAATGCGCTTCGGGAAGCACGGGTGATGGGCAGTGTGAACTCCCGAGAAGAGGAAGTTGCTCTGGTGGAGGAGCAATTTCTGAATTCCTGAAGTAGCAAATTCCCTGGGCGCGAGGAGGTTTTGTTGCAATCTCTGAAACATCAACTCGACCGGTTTTTTCTTTTAACCCGGAATGGGACGGATATCCCCACTGAAATCAGGGCAGGGCTGGCCACTTTCCTGACGGCTTCCTATATCATTTTTGTCCAGCCTGCTGTCCTGTCCGAAACGGGAATGGATTTCGGGGCCGTGATGACGGCCACCTGTCTTTCTGCCGCTTTGGGGTGCCTGATCATGGGGCTGTGGGCCAATTACCCTATCGCCCTGGCTCCCGGAATGGGGATCAACTTCTACTTCACCTACACCGTTGTCATCGGTCAGGGAATTCCCTGGGAAAAAGCTCTGGGGGCTGTTTTCTGTTCCGGCATTATTTTAATTGTCCTCACCGTTATGCGGGTGCGTGAATATATCCTGAACCTGATTCCTGGTTTTCTGAAAAATGGAATCGTTGCAGGCATTGGACTGTTCATCGCATTCATCGGCTTTGTCCAGGGAGGGCTGACTGTTGAAAATCCGGGAACTCTGGTAAAACTGGGAAACCTCAAAAGCCTTCCCGTGCTATTCACTCTTTCTGGATTAATCCTGATTACGGTCCTTCTGCATAGGAAAATAAAGGGAGCGATTTTAATAGGCATGCTCCTGCTGACCGCGCTGGGCCTTCCTTTTGGACTGGTGAGCTACCATGGGCTGGTTTCTCTGCCGCCTGCTATGGGGCCCACCTTTATGAAAATGGATATTATGGGTGCGCTGGACCTGGGCCTGATCACTGTGATCCTGGTTTTTGTATTTGTGGACTTGTTTGATACGGCGGGCACCCTTACCGGAGTCAGCCAGCAAGCAGGACTCTTGAAGAACGGAAAACTGCCCCGCGCGACCCGCGCCTTCCTGCCGGATGCAGTGGCCACCACGGCTGGGGCCAGCATGGGAACCTCAACGGTGGTGTGCTACATTGAAAGCTCAACGGGTGTGGCAGAAGGAGGGCGCACGGGTCTTACTGCCGTTGTGGTTGCGGTTCTTTTTTTACTGGCACTTTTCCTGTCCCCAGTGGCTCAAATGATTGGCGGGGGTTACACCTTGGAAACGGGCAGGACATTGTATCCCATTACTGCTCCTGTGCTGATCATCGTGGGTTGTCTCATGGCTTCCAATCTGGCCCGGATTGACTGGACTAAATGGGATGAAGCACTTCCTGCATTCCTGACTTTTGCGGGCATGCCTTTGACCTATAGTATCGCCGATGGCATGGCTTTGGGTTTCATCACTTATCCTTTGACAAAAACTTTTTCGGGTAAGGCCAGGGAAGTCCATCCCGTAATGGTCCTGATCGCTGTTCTATTCCTGATGCGATATGTCCTGCTCGGCGATTAAAGCCGGAACCGAATGTGCTATAATGACGATCTGGATTTTCCCGTTAAACATGTGAAGAGGTAGTGGCTCGTGGCAAGTGTTGAATACCTGATTAAGCAGTTTTTGACTCCGGACAAAAAATCTCTCGATTTGAGTAACCAGAATATCGGGGACAAAGGGGCCATTGCGTTGTCCACATCCAAGAATCTTCGCCGGCTGAAAAAACTGATTCTGCCTAACAACAATATCAGCGACGAAGGGGCTACCGCGATTGCCAACTCGGAAAACTTCAAACACCTGACCGACCTGGATATTTATGGCAATGTCATCAGCGATGACGGGGTCAAGGCGATCGCCGAATCTCTCCATATGAGCAACCTGAAAAAACTCAGCCTTTATGGCAATTTGGTTGAAGATGAAGGGGCCATCGCCATTGCTGAATCCCAGACGCTTTCAAAACTGAAACATTTGTTCATCACCTCAAACCGAATCCGGCGTGAAGGAATTGAATCACTGCAAAAAGCAAAATGCCGCACCCGGCTTTGCCATCTTCATGTGGATGACCTGAAGGATTTTTATTACGAAGAGGTCACGGATGAGGATGACGAAGACTTGATCAATAGCTGGGAAGAACTCAAGGCCCGGGCTGCCAGGGACGGGGATTCAGAGGATTGATCTTTCCAATGCCGAAGCGAAAGTTTATTTTTTTGTTTGTGTTCTTTCTCCTGCCAGTAAATTGGGGTGAAGCTCAAGTCGATTTGTCCGGGCCGGTGGATTATGAGAAACTCTTTGCTGAAAACCTGTCGAGAGGAGGCAAGGTTTTAAACCTCTCGAGGAAAAACATAGGAGATGACGGTCTGAAAATTCTCCTCCAACAGGAATTCATAAAAAAACTTGAAAAGCTCGACCTAAGATACAACGACATCAGTCCCAAGGGAGCCAAAATTCTGGCTCAAGCCCCACCTTTACCAAAACTCAAAGCATTGATCTTGAGACATAATTTTTTTTCAGATGAAGGCACATTGGCTTTCGCCAATTCTTCCAGTTTTCCTAATCTGGAGGCATTACAGTTGGGGTGGAATGAAGTCCGGGATGCAGGCGCTTTGGCCCTGGCGAGTTCGAAAAACTTTCCTAAATTGAAGAAACTTGATTTGAGGGGAAACTTCCTGGCAGGCAAAACAAAGGAAACCCTCAGAGCCTCCCTGGCTCACCTGAAATCCTTACGCATTTTCCAATCCCACTAATCCCTTAGCAGGAGAGGCAATGGGCAATAGATTTTTTTGCGAGTAGAAGAGAGTTGTCTCGGCTCAACAAGTCCTTGCTATCTGCTTCCCTCCCTTCATAGGGAGGAACTGAGGGAGGGTTGGCCCAAGTCGTCTTTGCGAGGAGGCTTTTGCCGACGCGGCAATCCACAAGGGTAAACCCAGAGGGGTTGGCTTTTACTTTTCTGTTTTAAGTTCCCGTTCGTCACCCTGAGCTAGTGATAATGAACCTTTGACTTCTTGCCCCGAAGGGGTAGCATGTCGAAGGGTGGGCACCCCCCTTTTCTAAAGGGGAGAGCTTTGCATAACCCGAGATTCTTCGTCACCTTGTTCCTCAGAATGACAAAATGGCCCGGTATTGTCATGCTGAGCTTGTCGAAGCATCTCGCTTTTCTGTTTTTTTTCGACTTACGCAAAGGTCTCTCTAAAGGGTCGAGGTGATTCACCTTCCACCAACCCAACATCCTCACGCAGGTTCCCTTGTGGTATATTTCTTTGAGGGAGGTTTTCTGTGGGGCCATTTTATGCGGGTCGCAAGAACCTGTAGCCAAGGAGCGACTTCGTGATATCTCATTCCGAAAAGCTCGTGAGCCTGTGATATCCACAACATTATCTTCATGCCCGGAACGGGTAGGAGGGGTAGACCCCTTGACCTAATTATACCCCTAATACGTTGATTACCTATCATAGTAAAATGCAAAAAAACTTTATGGTTAGCATTGTTCTTTTTAATTTTGTCCCGAAACAGGAGAGATAAATGGAGGCGGCAAAAAAAACAATCAATGATATTTTTAATGGGAATAGGATTTTAGAAATTCCTTTTTTCCAACGGTCATACGTTTGGGAGGAAGAGCAATGGGAAAGACTTTTGCAGGATATGGAACTAGCTACTCCAAATAGAAATCCATACTTTTTAGGCTCTATTATTTTAAAGCAACAAGCTACTGAAACAGGAGGGGCAGTTGGCGATACACGGACAGTTGTTGATGGTCAGCAAAGGCTAACAACGCTAAATATTTTTTTCAAAGTTCTATACCTAAAGGTTAATGCAAACCATACTTATAACAAGGTATTTAGGCTTATTAATGAGGATATTGCCCTTAAGCACAACCATAATGACGTTAATGATTTCATTAAAATCGTGTCTTTGGATAAGGATAAAGAGATAGCTGGCAGAAGCAATATAGTAAAAGCGTATAACTATTTTAGAGACAATATTTCTCCTAAAAAACTTGATCCCCAGAAACTATTAACAAAGATAATGTTTGTTGTGATTGATTTGGGAGCTGATGAGGATGAACAACAGATATTCGATACTATTAATTCGTTAGGCGTAAGATTGACAACAGCCGAATTATTAAAGAACTATTTTTTTAGAAGGGGGGATATCAATTCATACGAAGAAAATTGGAGAGAAATATTTGAAAAAGATGAAGAAACAAAAAATTTTTGGGACAAAGAAATTACTGCGGGAAGAATTAAGAGAAACAATATTGATTTGTTTTTCTATTCATTTTTGCAGATAAAGCTGCAAGATCCAAAATTAGAAGTTAAGGCAGACGACAAAAAGAATCTAAGCAAGGTTGAAGGTCTATTTAATAGCTACAAAGAGTTTATTGCCAAATATTCAATTTCAAAACCTAAGCTCATTCAAGAAATAAAAGAATATGCGGTTTTATATAAGGATAGTATTGATTTTGATGTTGTAGATAGAGAATTGGCCAAAGAATATGGAATCGAAAGAATAAATGCAATTATATTTGGATTAGATAATACTACGCTGATTCCTTATGTTCTTTATGTGCTGCGAAAGTCTACTCCAGATGAGCAAGAAGACATTTTTATGTATTTAGAATCATACATAATGCGAAGAATAGTGATTCATGCCTCGAGCAAAAATTATAACAATTTGTTCTCAGAAGAGTTAATTTCGAATGAAATTTTATCCAAATCTAAGTTGAAAGAAAAAATTGAAAAAAAATCTGACAAGGTCAACTACATGCCTTCCAATGCTGAGTTAGAAAGAGGATTTAAGGAGTCTAAGTTAACAAATAAGCATTCATCCGGAATTCTATATTTAATTGAATCACATATTAGAAATAGAAATGTTCATTCAACCGCCTTGCTTGGGCTTAATAGGTATAGCTTGGAGCACATGATGCCTAAAAAATGGGAAAATTATTGGGATGAACTTGACACCGAGCAAGAAGAAATTGAGAGAAATAGAATATTATTAACACTTGGTAACCTGACAATTATTACCTCTTCCCTGAACGCTTCAATTAGAGATGCTAGTTGGCCCATAAAAAAGAAAGGTAGAACAAATAAGAAAGGGTTAACCCAATATGCGTCTGGAATAGATACATTTAGTAAATTTCTTGATAAAGAAAAATGGGATGAAGAAGTCATTGAGGAAAGAGCAAAATTTCTATTCAGGAAGGCAACAGCAGTTTGGAAATTATAAGCTTATTTGTAGTTTTTGGAAGAATTGGATTCTAAAGATTATAAATCTGAATTAACCCAGCCTAATGCCACTAAATCAGTTTGTCGACGAAAATAGTTATAAATGCGACATTAACCTGTCTTAGAATTGTCTAACATATACTCCAAAGAGGATTTGGAGCCTGTAGGCTTTAAAGGCTTATTTTTTAGGTGGCTTGTGGAAACCTTGTCTGGTTGTTTAAGATCGCCTCCGGCCTCTCACGCCGGAAACCTCACCTGTGGGGCGGGGGACTAACTATTCTGTTGTTTGGTGAGCGTCGAAAAAATCCAACCCTCCCTCAATCCCTCCCTATGAAGGGAGAGACCTTTGCATAACCCCGGATTCTTCGTCACCTTGTTCCTCAGAATGACAAATAGCCTTGTATTGTCATTCTGAACGCAGTGAAGAATCTCGCTTTTCTGTTTTTTTCGACTTACGCAAAGCCCTCATGAAGGGAGGGAGGTAAACATTTCTTTCTCAATCATCACCCCTCAGACTATCGGGCTTGGGTTCCTATGAAGAGACCTTCGCATAACCCCGAGATCCTTCGACAGGCTCAGGATGACACCCAAAAAATCCTGTTTTTGTCATGCGGAGCTAGTGATATTTAACCATAAGCCGAGCTAACTTTTTGCTTGCCAGTAAAAGCAATTGCACGCTGGCCGGGCCACGCCCGGTGGTATTGGGCAAAGGCTTCTCAAGCCGCCAAAACCTTTTGCTCGCTAGTGAAATCTATTGCTCATTGGGTCCAGCATCACGCTGGTGCCGAGTGGTTAGACTTTGATGATGCCGCTGTCTTCATCATAAAAGAAGGTGTCACCGTCTGGTCCACGGTAGTTGATTTCCTTAACTTCCCAGATTTGTTTCTTTTTGACATCCGCTTCTGCGGCGTGGAACCGCCCGTTATCTTCCCGTTGTAACAGAAGAAATTTGTTGTCGTTATTCGAAACAATTTTCCAATGGAAAAAATCACTTTGAACGGTTCCTTTTTCGTAGTCGATACTGATGATGTTCATTTCTACAACCTCTTAAATCTTGATGTTTGGCTAATAGTTAATATTGGCGGCAATTTCACGGGCTTTTTCCATAGACCGCTTTTTGCTGGCAACGGTAGTATTTTTCAAAATACGAAGAGCCAGTTCTACGGTTGAATCGTGTTCCGCGCCCAAAGCAATACCCTGCTTTTCAAAAAACTTATTGAGACTGGATGCTTTTAAGGTCAGCGAAGATTGTATAGGGCTGGCCTTGTCCGGTTTCTGATCCTCTTCCCCCGCGACATCATTGACGATATGAATTTCCGGAATAATACCATGTTTGGTGATGTCGATTCCCGAAGGTGTGTAATATTTTGAAGTGGTGAGGCGTAGCCCCGAACCATCGCTTAATCTGAAGATGGTTTGCACAGAACCTTTGCCGTAGGAATTTTCACCAATGACCATGGCCTTTCCCGAATCCCGCAATGCCCCGGCGACAATTTCTGATGCGCTGGCACTGTACTGATTAATGAGAATCGCAACCGGGACTTGATGCAGACTGTCTTTGTATAAGCCGCGGTACTCATGGTAGTCGTCTCCCTCTCGGCCTTGGGTATAAACGACCATTCGTCCTTTGAAAAGGAAGTGACTGGCCACTTTTACCGATTGGGTGAGCAATCCGCCCGGATTTTCGCGCAAGTCCAGAATGAATCCTTTCACGCTATTTTTTCTAGCTTGCTCCAAACCTGTTTTCAATTGTTTCTCGGTTTGCTTGGAAAAACTGCTGATCTTTAAATAACCGATCTGGTTATCGAGCGTTTTATATTCAACGGTGTTGATTAAAATGATTTTCCGAGTGAGGGTATAGGTTCGGTTTCTTTTGTCGCTGGGCCGCAAAAGGGTGAGGGTGACCTTGGTTTCAGGGTATCCTCGAAGCAGGTTGGCGAGTTCCTCAATATGTATCCCGGCGATTTCCTTGCCGTTCACACTCACGAATGAATCATTGGCAAGAATTCCAGCTCTTTCAGCCGGTGAGTTTGCCATGGTTTTGACCACAAACAGCTTGTTGTCTTTCATGGTGATCACCATTCCCAAACCCCCATACTTTCCTTCTGTTTCGCGCATGGACTTTTTAAAGGAGTCCTTGTTCATAAATTGGGAATAGATGTCAAGCGAACTCATAATTCCTTCAATTGCTGAGTTTTCCAGATTTCTCTTGGTAATGGCTTTGTCAGACTGGTCGTGGAGAAAATAATACACTTTCTGGAGTTCGTCCCAATCGTGGCTTTTGTCATAAGTCAGTTTATATTGGGTGCCTCGATTCTTATACCTTACGGTATTGATGCCGGAGTTTTTGCTGAGTGTCACCAACTCGGAGTCCGCGTTTTTTATCATTCCTTCAATCGCGGCAGAAAACAGTTTTTTATGGTCAGGAGGGTAGACATATTTTTCTGAAACCAAATCCATGACCTCTTCAAATATTTCCAAATCGCTGTTAAAAAAACCTGCGTTAGCTGTTCCCTTAAAGCTAGCGGAGCCCGGAATATCGACATGGGGCAAGCATAGAAGAGCAAAAACCCCTGCCACCAAGCCCAATGAATATTTTCTCAAGTTTTTATCCGGGTTCATTCTTTAGATTTTTAGAGCAGGGTTAAAATTGCAAGCGAAGATGGCCTGAAAATTAACCATTATTTTTCAAAATGTCTGCGAAAATTATTTCCAGATTGTCGGTCATCTCATCGGTGCTTCCATGGGTCATACTAGGCGCCACTTTCAGGACATCATTAATGATAATCGTTGGTGTCTCATTGGCCTTGACCTGCTTGGCCAGCTCCAGCGAACGGTCGGTTTTAGCCTTGATGGAAGCAGACTGCATGCCTTCAGCCATCTCCTTGTCTATCTTAAAATCACGGGCCAGAAAATTAATGACTTTAGGTTGGAAAATATCGACACCCAATTTGAAACTGGTGTCAAACAATTTCTGCGTGAATTCTTCTTCGAGCCCCAGTTCGTCGGCGATATAAAATGCCATTGCCGGGTAAGCCGTTTGGTTGCCCCAGTAAATGGGAAACTTTTTATGATGAAGCTTGTCCTTGAACTTGGAGCGCAGTCGTTTGGAGGTTTCCAGGAACCGGTAGCAATGCCCGCAAGAATAATTGAAGAATTCGGCCATCTCGATCGTTTTAATATTTTTGAGCTTGCTGATGTCACCGATCACTTCATATTTGCCGCGAATTTTCTCATCAGCCTGAGCCCATCCGGGTAAAAAGAAAAAAATGGACAGTAAAATGGCGGAAACCTTTTTCATGAACGACTCCTTGTATTTTTAAAACGGGTACTCAATTAATGTTTGATTTTCGGCCAATATCTCGCGTAATTAAAACGCGGGCTGTGATTTTTTACATGGCACTGCTTGCAGGCTTCTGTGGCCTGGCTCCCAAAACCCGACTGCGGGGCCGATGCGTGGCCCCGTCCGGGACCGTGGCACACCTCGCATTGGACGTTTTTCAGGCCAGGTGTATCCAGTTCGCTGATAAAGCCTCCTGGAAGGTTGAAGCCGACTACGTGGCAAACCAGGCATTCAGGATCAAACGCCTTGTTGATTTTCCTTAAAGTATTATAAGCCCGACCATGATGCGAACCTGACCACACCTTATGTTCTGCAGGATGGCAGGTTTTGCACAAGGTGTCGCCAGCGTAAACGGATTTATTTCTCTTGTTCCGCTTGCCAGCCAGAGTCTCGAAGAACATAGCTTCGACTTTTTCATTGTACTGTTCGTATAACTTTACCATTTCGGGATCAAATTTTACACTTGAATCCAGTTTTACCAGGTTATGACTCAAATGTTTATGGCCTTCAGGATCAATCTGTACCCTCAATTCCCCCATTTTTTGCCCCCGTGACGAGGACTGAACGAAAAGTTTGCCGTTTTTTCTCACTGGTTTCATATCAATGACATCTGATTCGGTGGCAATATGTCCATTGATCACAATATCGACCCCATCAAGATCCAGGTAATCCAGCGCGGCCTGCCGTTCTGCATGAGTGAGAAGAACAATGAGATCGGGGTTTTCTGTTTCACGCATACGGGTGATCAGATTTAAAGCTGTCTGCTTTGGGTCTTCAATGCTCAGGCCGACATGACCATAAAACAAGCCGGGATCGGCCACCGCCAAGATGCCCACTTTCAATCCGTTTGGCAGTGATTTTATCTTTGACCGGGCGGGTTCAAATTGATCGATCATCAGGTTTCCAGTTATCCAAGGGATTTGCGCTCGATCCTTTAAGAATTTGGAGCCATAAACCAGATCCCGATCCCCCAGTGCGACCGCATCGTATTGCATTTTTTCCGTTGCGATGAGAAGCGTTTCGGCTTTCAGTTTTCCCTGGCGTGTGGGTTCTTTAAAATGGTCGCCGGTATCGACAAGTAAAAGGTTAGGGTGTTGGTTCCGCGTATCTTTGAGGTATTGCATTCGCCGCTCGATGCCGCCCTGGTCTTCCTCCTTGGCGCATCCGCAGGGTTTCAGCTCCGCCAGCAGGTTGCCGGTAAAGATAATTAAAACCTCCCTGGGGTGTGCCGGTGAGGTTCCGCTCTGACTTACTGAAAGACACCCAACTGCAAATATCAGAAAAATCCATGCTGTCTGTTTCATGACCATTAAGGTATCGGAAATTCCTTTTTAAATCAATCATGGGAGCCGGAACACTTGTGCTTCAGGGGCCAGAAAACCAGTGTTTTAAAAGGCAAAAGCGTATTGGGTTGTCGAGGAAAACTGTATTTAGTTATGAAATCTCCGTAAAACCCGCTAATATACAGGGAAAACGGGGTGGTTAACCTATGCCAATGCGTAAGTCTGAAATTCATATGCACTCCATCTTTTCCGATGGTGAATTTTCGCCTGCAGATTTGATTGATATTGCGGAAAAAAATGAGGTGTCTATTCTATCCCTAACCGATCACGATACTTTCGATGGCATTCCTGAATTTCTGCAATCTGCGGAGGAAGCGGAGATCACTGCTTTTCCCGGCATTGAAATCACAGTCAAGTTTCATGATTTTAATATTCATATGCTGGCTTACTTCAAAAACTATGAATCCATCAAACCGGAATTCAGGGCTCGGGTGAAAACAATGACCGATACCCGGGAAAAACGCATGCGCCAGTTGATCGAGCGGATCAATGAGGTCATTCCTGAGAGGTTTCTGGGCACGATAGAATTTGAGAATGTGAAAAGAGCAGCCGAAGGGGTTCTTGCCAGGCCGCATCTCGCACGCGAAATGGTGAGGCTTGGTATTGTGTCGAGTCCTGGTCAGGCCTTTGAGCGCTATCTGGTGAAATATAATGTCGAACGGGAAAACCTGGACGCACCAACCGCCATCAGCATGGTGCGGGAAAGTGGCGGTGTCCCGGTCCTGGCTCATCCGGGGGAGAGATCCTACTCGCTCATTTGTCCCGAAAAGGGGCGACAACCCGAAAATGCTCCCGTTTTGCTTGAAGAGTTGAAGCAGATGGGGCTTTTGGGCCTCGAATG
Organism: Nitrospinales bacterium; assembly: GCA_965249625.1. GTDB lineage: Bacteria > Nitrospinota > Nitrospinia > Nitrospinales > VA-1 > LS-NOB. Next base: position 913,706 of record OZ252246.1, read on the forward strand.
CCATTATCCCTATCATGAACGAATGGGGACAGTGGATTACTTTATCGACATGGCCAATAGTCTCAATTTGATCGTCACCGGTAGCCGCGACTTTCATGGATTCAACTCACACCAGAAAGTCAATATTTTTGGCGCCACCAAAATGGAACCTGTTTTTCTCGAACAGTTCCAGGAAGTATGGTCTTCCTGAAAGTGGGCGACTACTGCAACTGAAAACTCACCAGAATCCCGCCCATCACATCATCCAGCGCGAAATCTTTTTTCGGACTACCGGGGTGGCCGTTGTGACAGTTAACACAACCGCGCGTCACAGCAATATCCGGATAAATAGCCTGGAAATATTTTTTCCGACCCACCTTGGAATGCTTGATATAAGGGCGAATGGGGTACACCTCCACACTTTCCAGTCCGTTCTGCTCAAACTCGTTGGCAGGCCGGTTTTGCGGATTGATGGGATAAAGGCTAATCAAACGAAAGTCCAGTCCTAGTCGTTTGGACTTAATCGCTGCGGTGCTGTTCAATAAGAACTGCGCTGGAAGCATGAGAGCGTTTTCATTTTTCCATTTTTCCTTGGAATGCAGAATGCCTTGCTCCTCCAACCGGTTGACAACATGCCGGGCATATACTGTGCGGTCTGATTCCAGCATTGAATGCACATAGTCCGCCACCACTTCTGGAGCTAGATGGAACTTTTCATCAACATTTCTTTCTGTTCGTCTGCCCAAAGGCAGGTCAATGGTGATTCCCCCCATCACGTTGCCTTTTTTAAAATCTGTTTTAGGGCTGTTAGGGTGATTGTTGTGGCAGGTGACGCAGGTTTTCGAAACAGCGATGTCTGGATAGATTGCCTCAAAATACCAACGCCCTTCACGCGGAACGACCCATGTGAAAGGCTGATCCGGGTTCTTCACGACTTCTTCCAGTCCGAGTTTTTCGTTTTGCGATCGCGGTGCGTTATGGTTATTGAGGGGCCAGAGACTCATCAGCCAGTACTTCATGCCGATCCCGTGTGAGTTAGAAATTTTGGAAGACATCGAAAGAAACTGGGCTGGCAAAAGCAATGTCTTTTCCCGTTCCCAGTTTTCAGAAGCGGTGAGAGAGCTCTGTCGGGATAAATGTCCAACCACCTGCTTGGAGTAAGTAGTCCGTCCGGCTTCCACTACTGCGTGGATGAAGTCGGCCGCCAGTCCGGAAAGGATTCCCCTCTCCTGGCTTTGAGCCGGGGAGGGGACAACAGGAAGAACAGAGCGATACGGAACGCGAAAGATTTCATGGGCTTACCTCCCTAAAAGGCGTGCTACCGTAAATAGGTTCCAAAAGGTTAAAACTCAATACCGTCTATAGTGGGGAGAGAATAGGGTTTGCTACTCCCACATGGCATAAAGTGTGAGTGCCGCCATCATGGCACCCATAATAATTCGAATCCAGATGTCTGTGGTCATCGTCACGCCCTTTGGCAGAGGCGGCAGATAGTAAGGTTTTGACGCTGAGACAACTTTTTTCTAGCCCCCATGAGCGCTATTTACCCCTGCGGGGTACGCCTAGTGGGCCGGTTTGCCTTTCCAGCGCTGGACGTCTTGCATGAATTTTCTGCGGTCCATGTCCACGTCCCAAGGGAAAATATCCATCAAAGGTTCCAGGGCATAGTTCGACTTGTCTTCAGGGGGGAGCTCAAATCCGCCATCGGTAATGCGGTAGATATTGTTAAACGTCCGGTAATTGCCACACAGGGTGACATAATCCCAAGCCGTGTTTCCTTCTATCAGGGCGCAGAGTTCCGACGAAGAAATGCCTTCGTAAAGGTTGATCTTTCCGATATCGCCTTTTTGAAGTTGAGGTTTTCCGGGTTGACCAAAATCTACGGTCCATGTCTGGGGGCCGTCTTGCCCAAACACTTCCAGTTGATAAACGATCTGCCAATGTTGCCAGCCTTCCAGCAGTTCGCTGTTTAAAATCCGCTCAAGCAAACAGTCTTCAATGAAGTCACCCACCACTTTCATTTCCCTTTTATACTCTTCAGGATCGGTGGTTTGAGTGGTGATCACCGGAACGTAGGCGTGTGGTTTGAATGTGATCAGGTGGCTGTCGTCTTCTTTGACACGCACAAAATCAGACGATTGCTTTTCAATGCGAACTTCATCAGCCGAGATATGCGCTACATCTCCGGAAAAAAACGGTGCACTGGGAACTTCCGGGCAGAATGCTTTCAGATCGCGTAGAAACTGATCCTGCGTTACAGGAAACGAAACCTGGTTCATGAACAATAACTCGTCTCGGTACCGGAACGCGGCAGAACCGGGCACGACAAACCTGGGATTGAGGGCCTTCACCACATTCAGGAAAGTGCAGTACTCGTCAACGGGCAGGGTGAGCGGTTTATTGTAGGAGAGGTTTCCCTCAATCAACGGAACAAAGCGGGAATGGAAAAAATCTATCTGACCGTATAATTCACCGATCCGTTGGATGATGTCAGGGTTCACCAGAGAATCCACCTGATTCCAGATCGTCACTCCTCCATCATTGACCAGCAGTCCATGTTCAGGAAAAGGGTCTTCAGCGGTGCTCAACTGGTTGCGTGAAGGGGTTGGGGTGATGGTAACATCCTTAACTTGAATGGGTTCGAAATCTGCAACCACTTTTACATTTTTAAATTCCAGCTCATTAAGAATGTCGAGCAGAAGATCGTCCTGAGGCGCGAAGATGAGTGTGTCGGGCGTGATGATCCTCTTATTTTGTACCAGATAAGCCAGGGTGTGCACATCAAAGTGGTCCTGATGCCGGTGTGAAATATTGAGGACATCCAGCGGTGGTACTTTGTCTTTTTCCAGAACGATGCTGGGACATAGCGTGTTGATTTCTTCCCAAAGATAATCGAACCACACCGGGTCGGTGAGAATGGTCGTCTCTTTCGATTGTATGAGCAGGCAGGCATGCCCGACCAGAGTCGTCTTGATCATGTTTCAATTCTCTGTTTTATAAGGAGAAATGAGATTAACCGATCAGGACAGGTAATTCAAGTCCTACTCGGCGTGGGGCCAGCGTGCAATAACTTTTGTTTTTTGGCAAACAGTGTTGGCGGCAAAATAAAGACATTCCAGCCAGCGGTGTCTCTAAACATCTGTGCTAAAAGTTCATCTACAGTCAAGTCTTCCATAATTCCTCCTCTGTCTGAATTTTGACGCAGCCACCTTTTTTTATTTGCAAGGTAATTCGCATGCCAAAACCTGCAACTGCCCTCCAGTTGGTACTTTTCAGAAATATTAAATCAGGAATTTGACCCTTTATAAAGGGTTAGGCCGGTAGGAGTATTGATGCCCCAACGGATTGTGAGGCTGGGGAGACGATTTCTTTGTCCCTTGGTGCGTAGATAAGTAATCCAAAATTGCTTTTCTCAGGCTTGGTTCCAGATCCCACAAGCCTTGCTTTTTTTGCATCCAGGTCAATGTTTGATCCCACTGCTTCCGGGGCATGCGGTTTTGTAAAATGATGGCGGTGGAATGGCACGCAGTACAATTCTCAAGAACCTGTTTTCGCCCCGTTCCCGGTGCCAGTCCCTGGTATTGGAAATCTTCACTGAAACCCATATTGGGGATCGTCCATAATATGGATAAAACCAAAATCAATCGAGCCATTAGCGACTGATTTTTTTGCGGGGAGTTCATAGTTCCTTTGTGGAAAAACCTTTCCATTTTCTTTCAAAGCACGGTGACGGCGACTCGGTGCGTGGCATTGTTCAAATAGCCTTTGGGATTCCATCCCGGCACCACCATGGGTTGCATCACTCCGGCAGTATCTGTGGCTCTTGCCCAAATCTCATAATAGCCTCTTTTCGGAAAACCAAGCATCGTGCTCCAGTTTTGCCAGGCAAAAGGATTGGCCGGAGGAGTCAACGACGTTCCCCCCCAATTGGCTCCAAAATCGATCGACACATGCACGGTTTTTACGCTACTATCACCTGCCCATGCATGCCCTCGCACCTGAAGAGGTTTCCCATATTTCCAGTTGAGCCGGGACTTTGGAAAAGTGATCAGTGATTTCACGGGCATCGATTCGATGATCTTCATATCTCTCTTAGGCACATGCGCACCGGGGGGTACCGGGTAACGGGGAACCCGGTAGGAATAACCTGTCATCTTGGGTCCGTCATGTTCCCGATCACGAACGGTAATGTGTTTTAGCCATTTGATGGAGGTCGATCCGGGCCAACCTGGTGTGACCACGCGCAGGGGAAACCCATGTAGAGCGGGAAGAGGTCGACCGTTCATTTCCCAGACGATCAGAGTATGCTCATCCATTGCCTTACTGATGGGAGTTCCCCGCGAAATAGGTATTTTGTTAGGATCGCCACTCAAATGCAGGTCGTTTCCATAATAACCCGTGTAGACGGCGGAGTTCTTCAGTCCCGCGGAACGAAGTACATCGCCCATGCGTACGCCCGTGTAGGTGGCGCAACCCACCGCACCGTAGGTCCATTGGTTGCCCTTTGCTGGAGGATCGTAACCCGCCCTCCCGTTGCCTCCGCATTCGATCTGAAGGGAATAGGTGTATGGCTTGAATCGTTTAAGTTGCTCCAGAGTCAGGACCAGAGGGTTGTGCACTTCGCCGTCGACGGTGAGTGTCCATCCTTTGGCATCCATTTCATGGGCAGAAGACGGGACGAGTCCATTATTCCTCACGAAATGCCGGTCATTAGGTGTTATCTCGTCGTCTAAAAAGTGTGGGAGGGTCTCGGCATTTAATGGCCGATTGTTCAAAATTCTCAATCCGTTCTTCCCCGGAATCGATATGTCATCCAGAGGATCTGCGTTAGCGACAGCCATCCACCCGGAATAAGAAGGCCGTAGAAGAGGCAGAGAAAAATCCACTGCGATAGTCAGGGCTGTTAAACCTCCGTACTTTAAAAATGCTCGGCGAGAAGCGTTTGGTTTTTGGCGATTACTCATGGTCCAAAATTTTTCTTTGTAGATTTTTGGATTGGGTCTGTTCAGATTGTATCAGTTATCCTTATTTGGGCAAAAGAAACCCAACATGAAAAAGAATATTTTTTGAAATGATTATTTATTACACATCCACTCAAATGGGTTGATTTCAGTTTTTTCTTCCTCTTCCCGCTAAAGCCCGGTAAAATTCAGCTATTCCAAAACTCTAAATCCTTATCAAGAGGAGTTAAAACTCTATGAAATGTTTTCCTCAGTTGGTTTTTCTTGCAATGCTAAATCTGGCCACCGTCGCCCATGCTGAGGTTCAAACTCAGGAGATTGAATACAGCCACAAGAGCACAACTTTAAATGGTTTTCTTGCTCACGACTCAGCTATTAAAGCTAAAAGACCATGAATCCTGGTCGTCCACGAATGGTGGGGCCATAATGAGCATGCCAGAGACCGCGCCCGCATGTTGGCCGAAATCGGTTACACGGCTTTGGCGGTGGACATGTATGGCAACGGAAAAACAGCCAACCACCCCAAAAAGGCTGGCGAGTTCATGAACGCCGCTTTCAAGGATTGGGAAACCTCCAAAGCTCGGTTCAATAAAGCGAAGGAAGTTCTACAGTCTCATAAAACTGTTGACCCCGAGCGGATTGGTGCGATCGGGTTCTGCTTTGGCGGTGCGGTGTCCATTCGCATGGCACGAGGTGGCACCGATTTGGATGGCATCGTTGCTTTTCATAGTTCCCTGCCTTTGGAACGAGAGCTTTGCGTAAGTCGAAAAAAACAGAAAAGCGAGATTACCCCTTCGTGCCCCGAAGGGGTAATCCGGGGTTATGCAAAGGTCTCCTTTGGAACCGGCGGTCACAAATATGAAGGCCTCCGTCCTGGTCATTAATGGATCGCAGGATTCCTTTCTAAAACCAGAGACGGTGGGTTTTTTTTCAGCCAGATGATGGCAGGCAATGTGGATTTTACTTACCTGAATTTACCTGGGGTGAAGCACAGCTTCACCAACAAGCAGGCGGACGAGTTTAGGAAAAAATTTGATATCGGAGCGCTGGAATATAACAAGCAGGCAGATGAGCGGTCCTGGTCGGCAATGCAGAAATTTTTCCAGCGTGTGTTTAATCAGTGAGTGCATTGCAGATTTCTATCAATGACCGGTCGTTCACTCCTCATCGGATTTTTTGATTTTCAGTTTGGTTCTTTAATTGTTGAGAGTCTTGATATGCGGAAGCCAGAAAATGGGTGAGGCTCAAACATTTTTTAAACTCAAGGTTATGTGTGCTTGATAAACGGGGGCGAATTTTTTTCAGTAAACTTTCTAATTGGGCACGGTAGGGCTTATCTTTCACTTTAATTATTCTCCACTGTCAGGTATTTAAAATAGATTGTCCTGATTACCTTGGCTGGGCGGGAGTTTGTTGAAATGTTTGTAGGCCATGGGTGTGGCGACGCGGCCACGCGGGGTGCGCTGGATGAATCCGCTCTGGATGAGATAGGGTTCCAGCACATCTTCGATGGTGTCTTTTTCTTCGCTGATGGATGCGGCCAGATTTTCGATGCCGACCGGTCCGCCGGAATATTTTTCGATCATTGCCAGTAGAAGTTTATGATCCATTTTGTCCAGTCCTTTGCCATCCACCTCCATCATTTCGAGAGCGCTGGCGGCGACCTCGCTGGTGATCATGCCATCAGCTTTCACCTGGGCATAGTCGCGCACGCGTCTTAACAGTCGGTTGGCAATTCTGGGTGTGCCGCGCGATCGGCGCGCAATTTCATTGGCTCCTTCAGGGACTATGGCGATTTCAAGGATTCCGGCCGAACGGGTAAGAATGATTTCCAGTTCCTTCTCGCTGTAATAGTCGAGCCTATGCACCACTCCAAACCGATCCCGCAAGGGAGAGGTGAGAAGTCCGGCCCGGGTTGTGGCCCCGACAAGGGTGAAGGATGGCAGTTCCAGCTTGATGGAGCGGGCACTTGGTCCCTGGCCGATCATGATATCCAGTTTATAGTCTTCCATCGCCGAGTAGAGAATCTCTTCGATGACGTTGGAGAGTCGGTGGATCTCATCGATGAACAGCACATCGCCTTTTTTCAGGTTGGTCAGAAGCGCGGCAAGGTCGCCGGTCTTTTCAATGACCGGACCCGAGGTGCTCTTGATGTTCGCACCCATTTCAGCCGCGATGATGTTTGCGAGGGTGGTTTTGCCCAGTCCGGGCGGACCGTAAAACAACACATGGTCGAGAGACTCCTCCCGCATTTGCGCGGCAGAGATGAAAATGTTGAGATTCTCCTTGATCTTTTCCTGCCCGACATACTCGGTCAGGTGGTTGGGCCTGAGACTGTTATCGAATTGGATCTCTTCGTTGTCCGGCTCCGAATCTATAAGTCTGTCTTCTTCCATTAATTTTTCCTGCGGGTGAGACCCGCTATAAAATATTCAAACTTTCTCTAATAAGGTCTTCGAGACCGGCATCCTTGCCGTTCTGGTTATAAATTGTTTTCAGTGCCCTTTCCGCTTCCAGTTTTTTATAGCCCAGGTTACATAGGGCCGAGAGTGCGTCATCATAAAAACCTTCTCTCGGCGTGGCTTCAGAACGATGGTCCATTTCCAGTGCCATGTCTGCCAGTTTGTCTTTCATTTCCAGAGTCAGGCGCTCGGCGGTTTTTTTGCCGACACCAGGGATGGTGCTCAGTCTGGCAGCGTCATTGTTCATCACCGCGGACAATAAATCTGCCGGGGACATGCCGGACAGGATGCCGAGAGCCAGCTTGGGTCCAACCTTGTTGATAGTGATGAGTTTTTGAAAAATGGTTTGTTCTTCTTCTGTCAGGAAGCCGAAGAGTTTGAGTTCGTCTTCCCGCACACGGGTATGTATCCGGAGTGACACCGTCTGGCCTGGATTGGGCAGGGCGTAATAGGTTGATAGAGGTGTGAAAACCTGATAGCCCACGCCATTGACATCGACAATGGCGTATTCGGGGGACTTGTAAGTCAGTTGTCCTTTAAGGTGGGCGATCATGTTTTGTTTATCCCTTGGCCTGTTTGATTTTCTGTTGCAGTTCGGCGTTATGAATATGGCAGATGGCGACAGCCAGCGCGTCGGAGGCGTCAAACGGTTCGGGTTTCTCTTTCAGGCGCAGCAGGGTCGAAACCATATCGCAGACCTGGTTTTTATCGGCGCGTCCATAACCGACGACCGATTGCTTGACTTCCAGCGGACTGTATTCGGCAACTTCAATACCGCAATTGACGGCGGCCAGCAGAGAGACACCGCGGGTTTGCCCGAGTTTTATTACTGTCTTTACATTAGTGGCGTAGAACAGGTCTTCCACTGCCACCACATTGGGCTGAAATTTTTCCATGGCGAAAACCAGTTCATCATAAATACGCTTGATCCGTTTGGGAAAGGATTGTTTTGGCGAAGTGCGCACACTGCTCCAGTGCACGGCATGCAGGCCGCCTTTGATTTCTTCGACAATGCCGAGTCCGGTGCAGTTGCTGCCGGGGTCGATTCCCATGACACGCATTTTTTTTCAGCCTTGGTGAAAGGATTAACTTTTGGGATGGGCCACCGCTACCTGTCGGAGTTCAGCTACCCTCTATGATAGCGGTCATGACATCATCCGAGATGTCGAAATTGGAATAGGCTTTTTGGATGTCGTCGTGGTCTTCCAGAATGTCCATCAGTTTGAGCAGTGCTTTGCCTTTTTTCTCATCAAGGGAAACAGTATTTTGTGGAATGCGGATGATCTCTGCCATTTCCATCGGCACTTTTGCATCTTCGAGAGTTTTGCGCACCGTCTCGAAACTTTCAACACTGGTGATGATCTCGTAGTGATCGTCGACGGCCTGCATATCATCGGCACCGGCATCGACGGCCAGTTCCATCAGGTCGTCTTCGCTTTTAGCTTCTGTCTTGACGGTGATGAGTCCTTTTTTTTCGAACATCCACCCGACACAGCCGTTTTCGCCCAGATTTCCGCCAGCTTTACCGAGGGCCGCGCGAATTTCGCTGACAGTGCGGTTTTTGTTGTCGGTCATTGCTTCCAGAAAGATGGCTGCCCCGCCAGGACCGTATCCCTCATAGGTGTGCTCTTCATAGTGTACGCCTTCCAACTCGCCAGTGCCTTTTTTGATGGCGCGGGTGATGTTGTCCACTGGCATGTTCTTGCTTTTGGCGATCGAGATGGCGGTTCTAAGTCGTGGGTTGCCATCGGGGTCTCCACCACCGATGCGTGCGGCTACAGTGATTTCCTTAATGAGCTTAGTGAAAATTTTTCCGCGTTTGGCGTCGGCCGCGCCCTTTTTATGTTTTATACTGGCCCACTTGGAATGACCCGACATATTTGTTCCTCATATTCAAAAAAATTATAAACTACAGGTAATTTAACATAATCTATGATCGTCTCTCAACTTCGTATGAGTTTATGACCGAGAAAACGGTAGAAATAAAAATCTCCGGGGAAACCATCCAGGCCAAGGTTGGAGAAACCCTCGTGCATGCCCTTTGGGCGGCGGGAATGGCCGAAAGTATCAAGGTTGGTTGCGCCGGAGGGGTCTGCGGGGCCTGCACCGTCACTTTGCGTTATTCTGACGGCCGAACAGGGGGCACGGAACTGGCCTGCATGAAACCGGTGGAGGCTGGGATGGAAGTCTTCCCCTGTCCCGTTGAACCCGATGTCCCTGTGACACCAGTGGCCCAGCCGGAACTTTCCCATCTGCAATCGGCGTTTCCCACGCTAGACCGGTGCACCAAATGCGGAAGCTGTACCACTGCTTGCCCTATGTCTATCCCGGTGATGGACTCGGTTTTACGCATGCAAAAGGGTGAGTTTCAAGCGGTGGCAGAAGATTTTACCACCTGCATCCATTGCGGGCTGTGCCGGTTCGTGTGTGAAGACAAAGTCAAACCTCATAACATGGGGCTCTGGATACGCCGCTCTCTCGGCATGAGCTGGGATATTGCGATAGAAAAAACCGAGGTCAATATTGAACAGGAATGGAAATATCTGTTGGATGAAAGTAGCGAACAGAGGCTTCAAAGAGCCCGACAGTTTCGCCAGTCAGGGAGGACCGAGTCGTGATGGAATGGGCGAGAGAGTCCTTGGAAAAGCTTGAAAGTTCGCGTCCGGCCCGGCTCAGTCAGCCTGCGCCCCTGCCTGACTCAGCCCAGGCAGAGGAACTTCTCAAACAATACCATCCAGATTACCTGGGCCACGAGAGGCAGGTGACCGTTGGCCCCAACGCCGGGGACCAGAAATTTCCTTTAGAGCTTGCCCAATTATTGGAGGGCGACAGTCCTATCAAGTCGGGCTACGTTCCCAACCCTGAGATCGAAACCGACATTTTGATACTAGGAGGCGGCGGAGCCGGGGCGGCCGCGGCCCTGACCCTGGAAGGGTCGGGGCTCACTGTTCATCTGGCCACCAAACTCAGGCTGGGCGATTCCAACACGGTGATGGCCGAAGGGGGTATTCAGTCGGCGTTCGGTCCTGACGACTCACCAAGGCGGCATTTTGCTGATGCTCTGGTCGGTGGGCACGGCAAAAATGATCCGGCCCTGTTGCGGATTCTTTGTGAACAGGGTCCCGAAAGTATTCGCTGGCTCAGTCAGCTCGGTTGTCTGTTTGATCAGAATGAGGATGGACAGTTTCGCTTGCGCGGTGGCGGCGGGACTTCGGTGCCGCGCGTTTTAGCTTGCCGGGATTATACGGGTCTTGAGATCATGCGCGTGTTGAAAGACGCGGTGCGCCTGACCAGCACCCGGTTACTGGAAGAACATGCGGCGATGGAACTGGTCGATGACGGGAAGAGCCGGGTGACCGGTGCTATTTTGTTCGACCGCAATGCGGGAAGACCGGTCTGCGTTTCGGCGCGGGCAGTGATTCTGGCTACCGGTGGCAGCGGACAGATTCGCTTACAGGGATTCCCCACCAGCAACCATGTTGGTGCGACCGGTGATGGTCTGGTGCTTGCTTACCGGCAGGGGTGCCGGCTCCTTGATCTCGACAGTTATCAGTATCATCCTTCAGGTGCCTGTTACCCGGAAGCCCTGGCCGGGCAGTTGGTGACTGAGGCGATCCGGTCGACCGGAGCCCAGGTGGTCAATGCCGAAGGCGTACACTTTATTGACGAGATGGCTTATCGCGATGTGCTGGCCGGGGCAATCATCAAGGAAATTGCTGAAGGAAGAGGCGTGAAAACTCCGCATGGCAAATCAGGAGTGTGGCTCGATACCCCGATGGTTGATTTGAAAAAAGGGGAGGGCACGCTGGCCCGCCAGTTTCCCGGATTGATACACCGTTTTGAGCGTTATGATATTGACCCGGCGAAAAAGCCGATTTTGATTTATCCCACACTGCATTATCAGAACGGCGGCATTCGGGTGGATTCGGAATGCAGGACCGATATTGCCGGACTTTGGGCCGCGGGAGAAGTGACCGGTGGATTGCACGGTAAAAACCGCCTCATGGGAAACTCATTGCTCGATATCACCGTGTTCGGCCGAAGGTCGGCGCAATCGGTCCTCGACAATATTCCCGAACGGGGAGCTGTGACTCTCACCAACCTGCAACGGTTTCGTGTAGAACGAGGGAAGATAGAGAGTGAAACGGTATCTCCTAAATTTTTTCCGGATGCTTCCGGGATGAAACTGACTACAGACAAAGTAGAAGAGAAACCGGAACAAGAAACCAACTCCAGTAATTTTGAGTCGCCGGACCCCTTTAACTTTTAACCGTTCTTATGATGGATTTCCTTTTCACTGTAGATGGACTCAAAATTTTCGTCTTCATGGCAGTGGTACTCGCCGTGGTTTATGCCCGGCGAAGCAGGCAACATCGGCTAGCCGGAGATCCCAAGGTTGTGAAGGATCAGCTCAACCGGTTGGGAACCGACTATACCGTTCTATCCGATGTGGTGCTATCCGCTGAGTTGGGAATGATGGATGTGAGTCATGTGGTGGTTTCGCCTTATGGGGTGTTTGTCCTGACCGTCAAGACCGAAGCGGGAAAAGTGACGGGAAGGGAAGGGGATCGGGAGTGGAACATCAAATCGGCAGGGGATGTGTTGTACAATCCGTTATGGGAAAACCGCAAGCACGTCAACGCGTTGGAAAAATTGACGGGGCCGGTTTGGTTCATCCCCGTGGTGGTGTTCACCCGCGCAGTGTTGAAGGGAGAATTTGGCGCTCATGTTGTCCGACTCAAGGAATTGATTCCTTATATCGAGAAAAGCAAAACATCCCGCCTGTCATCGGACAAGCGGGATGAAATATTGCAAAAGTTACGGAGTATTTCCCGAAAAACCTAGACGATGTTCGGCGCTGGAGGCGCGTGAAGTGAGCGAAACTATAATTGTCGCATTGGTGTTTATCGTTTTGATATTGCTTTTTCTCATCTATTATTTATTTACGAGGATAGTAAAAAGAATATTATCTGCTCCCAGCGATATAGAGCACAAAAAAACTCAAAGTGTTTTTAGTAATTTAGAAGCACCGAACTTATCAAACCGTGACCTTCCCTTATTTCAATCTAGTAGCATTCCGTCAGTGCATGGGAGAAACGGGCTCTCTCGTAAGGCCTATGCCAACAAGCGGAGGCGCGACTTTGTGGAGCAACTGAAAAAAACCTCGAGGATTGTTCTTGAGCACGTTGGCGGGGTTATTTACCGAACTCCATCTGGGACTAGAGTTGGCATCCCGTTTGCGACTGAAAGTAATCGCAATCGCTGGTGGCTTGGCCTTCAAGAAAGCGATTTCGAACAAGCTCTGTTGCTTTGCGAGGATAAGGGTGGAGAAATCATTTCCCTTTCGCTGAGGAAAGATTTCTTCGAGAAACACGGCAGACGACTAAGTGTGTCCAAGGGGAATGTCAAGTTCAACGTCGTGCGCAGAGGTACATCCCTTGAGTTATTGGTTAGCAGGGTCAGAGTTGATGTGGACAATTACACAAATCTGTTTTGACCCGATGACCTTATTGAGGATGAGTGATGAACAGAAAAAGTGATTCGTGTTACGGTCGGCGAACGGGGGAACCGCTTACGGTGTATAACTCAAGTTTTGAGGCGCAACAAGGCGCGGATTATGCCAATCGTGAATACGGTAATAATTTAGCTCCATACAAATGCGAAAGATGCGGGTTGTGGCATTTGTCTCCAAAGGATAGACAAACCCCCAGCGTAACGTGTCCCAGTTGCACCGACAGAGACGGGCATCACAAAGACCTTTATCGTTCGAAGACAGCCGCCGAGACGAGGGTTGCAATCTTGCAAAAAGAAGCGGGCGTTTGTCTAGGTATTTATAAATGCCCGTACCATGACGGATGGCATCTAACAAAAAAATAAGTGAAGAACTTGGCGGGGAATTTCCGAGGACGGCAACGCCGCTGAGTTCAGGCGTTAGGCACTGTTGCTACGGGATGCCGAATGACCATCGAACTCCTACATACTAAACGATCCTCATCCTTCTTGAGCAGAGACCTTTGCATAACCCCGGATTACCCCTTCGGGGCACGAAGTTTAAGGAAAAATATCACGTCTTCGTCACCTTGTTCCTCAGAATGACAAATAGCCTTGTATTGTCATTCTGAACGTAGTGAAGAATCTCGCTTTTCTGTTTTTTTTCGACTTATGCAAAGCTCTCTGGAATATTGCTTGTTCCCTTTTACTTGGTTTATACTGCGCAGATAAAATAAAGGGTGAATCGTTATTTGTACTCTGAAGCTTTACTTACATCCCGAAACCAAGCTGAATATTATGAAGAAGACATTATTAATTATTGGTATTTCTGTTCTTACAAGCGGTTGCATCTCGCAGGTAGGGATAATGAGCGCGATTAGCAAGTATGGTTCTTCCGCAAGCCAGATTGATCTTGGTGATTCAAAAGAAAAAGTACTATCAATTCTTCTTCCCACCCAGGAAGACTTAGGCAAAAGCAAGAGAAAAAGTCCTGAAAAGTTTCTCATGAATGGCAAACGGGTTGATATATATTTTTTCCGGTCATCCTGGCATTCGGATGGGATCACCACAGATGACGAGTTTACACCATACACTTTTATTAATGATGAGCTTGTTGCCGTTGGGTGGTCTGCATTAGGCGGCGCAAAAACTCAAGGGCAAGCAATTCCTTCGAACTCCTACATACTAAACGGTCCTCATCTCTCTCGAGCAGAGCAACAAATTCTAAATCACGGTGCAGGCGGGTGTACACCGAATTTTTCAACCGGTGGCTGCCTTTAATTTCAGTGAGAGAATAGCAGCAAAATCCAGCCTAACAGAGCCTTCCGGTCGACTGCCTTCGGCAATAACTGAAGGCGATATCGGGAGCCTACCCCCACACCTTTCTGTGTTCGGGGAGAGAATCGTTGTGCAGTGTCCTCACACATTCATCACGGCAATGCTCACAACTTATTTTAATAATGCCATGGCAGATAATTAACCTTATTGTTTGTCAAAGGCTATAATTAAACTATGAATTTTGAATGGGGCAAGAATAAAGAAAAGCTTAACATTCAAAAGCATGGCACAACATTTGAGCAGGCATCTTACGTATTTTCAGACCCATTTGCGTTAAGCATGTATGATAATGAGCACTCCAGCAATGAGGATAGGTGTGTTATATTAGGGAAGTCGCTGAATAAAAATTTATTATTGATGGTGCATACATTTAAGGACGAAAAAGGAGAATTGGTGCGGATAATTAGTGCAAGAAAAGCAACAAACAGCGAAAACAAACATACCAAAAGAGATGTCCAATATGAAAATTGATCAAGATGTAAAACGGTTCGTGGATGCTATAGGCGCAAAGGAGTTATCCCCAGATAATGATAATTGCAGTGATATAGTTGGGCGGCTGATTTCGGCCATAGGGCGGGAATTCCTTTTCAAAAGACACAACTATTTCCAGCTTAATAAAAAATGGATGATCATAAAGATTAGTCGTAATGAGAAACCTTTCTGGGGTGTGGGTAAAAAGTTTATTAATTTAATGAATCACCTTGATGATTACTATCTAGTGCTTTTGGTCTCCAGCCAAAGGGATATGTGTTTTCAAAATCCAAGGTGAACACTCATATCAAGAGCAAGGAGTGGAACCTTGAGAAAACGGGCAAAGAATACAAAATAAATTCTCCGCTACCTGATAAAAACAAAAACTCGTTCCTTTTACCGAGAAAATTTCTGGAGATGACCGGGTTGTCGGCAGAGGACAACGCAACATAAAAAGACAAATTCACTCTGGCGTCAAAAAGCACCGCCCGTTCCTCGCCTCACTTTTTCCCGATGGGGGTCTGTGTTGTTAGGGATACGAAGCAACCATCAGGAGAGAAAATGGGTACAAAAAAAATTCTGGTAATGCCGATATGTTTGTTGGGATTTTTTATCGTGTTGACGGGGTCTTCTTTGGCGGTATCCAAAGAGTACCTGTTCCCGCCATCCACTTATAAACCCCCTTGTGATACTTCTAAAACAACGGTTTGTACGATAGAAATCTGGCTGGCCCACAAACATAAGAAGCAGAAGAAGGAGATTCGGGGTTTTTTAAAAGCCAGGACTATTAAAGTATTGAACCATACCGTCCAGTTCTGGAGGCCCAAAGGGGGGCACCCCCCGACAAATATTGCCATTGGTAGTGCTGTGAGCGCGGAGGACGCACGCATGGTGATTGACTTTGCATTGAAATATAACGATCGCGTGGACCTTCTGGTTTTGCGTCCGCTTAATCCGCCAAATTACGCAGCGGTTGCCACCTCTGCTTGGGACGAGTTGTCGCAAATCCCCATCAATCCGGAGGATCTTGAAAAGTTGCGGGACCCAAAACTGACTACCGAAGAGTTCCATTCCCTTTACTATGAACTCACCAACGAAGGGAATGTCCAGAATAAATTCTATTAACCACTCGGCCTCACGCCAAGTGGGGGGTTTGACAAACCGGGTGGGATTTGATAGAAGCTAAGCCTTTGAATTATAAAAAATTTCACTTTTCAGGAACGTACCCATGCTTGATTTAGCATTTGCCATGGCCCCGCCGTCAGATGGAGCGGACCCGGGGGGAGGAAGTTTGCTGGCGTTATTGCCGCCGATGATCATGATGTTCATGATCTTCTACTTTGTGCTCATCCGTCCACAAAAGAAAAAACAGGATGAAGCACGTAAAATGATCGATGAATTGAAAGAGGGCGACACGGTTGTGACCTTGAGCGGCATTCATGGAACCGTTAAGAAACTGAAAGAGGATACGGTCATGTTGCAAATTGCCGACAATGTCCGGGTCAAGATCAACCGCTCTTCCATCGGCACTAAAAAAGATTAAATTGAGGCATGAAGTCTTAGACAATGTATAGAGAACTTAAATGGAAATTTCCTTTGATACTCTTCGTAGTGTTGGGTGCGGTGTGGCTTGCCTATCCCCTGAAGGAAAAAATTTCCCTGGGGCTTGACCTGCAGGGAGGGATGCACCTCTTACTCGAGGTCAAGGTCGAAAAGGCGGTCGAAGCCAGCCTGGAAAGGTTAGAGGATGATATCAAACGGGGTATTGCCGAAGAAGATTTGGAAGTAGACCGCGTCAAAGCCAACTTTGCAAACCGACAAGTTAATGTGCGGATGGTAGATAAACTGGATTTGCCGCCGGTGAAAGAGGTTATGCAAGGATATCCTTTTTTCAGTCTGGTCAGTGAGGACTCCGATGGGCTTGGGCTGGTCTATCAGATGAGCGCAGATCAGGTTAAGCAGATTGAACAAAACGCAGTGAGTCAGGGGTTGGAAACGATCCGCAACAGGGTGGACCAGTTTGGGGTTTCGGAACCGACCATTCAGGCTCAAGGGGAAAAACGGATTCTGGTGCAGTTGCCTGGCGTGAAAGATCCAGAACGGGCCATCAATCTGATTGGGAAAACCGCACGCCTTGAATTCAAACTGTTGGATGAAGAAAACAGTCTGCAACAGGCGCTTCAAGGAAATGTTCCCGAAGAATCTGAAATTTTGTATCAAAGGGTAGAAAATAAGGAAACGGGTGGGGTCACCAAGGAGCCTTTCCTTATAAAGAAACGCACGGTTTTGACGGGCGAAACTTTGACGGGCGCAGAGATTCGATTTGATTCGGATTTTAACGAACCTTATGTCTCTTTGACGTTCAACAGCGTCGGCGCCATGATTTTTCAGCAGGTGACGCGCGAGAACATCAAAAAACGTTTGGCTATTGTTTTGGACGGCAATGTGTACTCGGCTCCGGTTATTCAGGATGAGATCGCGGGCGGGCGGGCGCAGATCACGGGCCAGTTCACTTCAGAAGACGCGAGAGATCTGGCCATTGTCCTCAGGGCTGGTGCGCTTCCTGCGCCGGTGGTCATTCTCGAAAACAGGACGGTAGGACCATCATTGGGCCAGGATTCCATTAACAAGGGAATCACTTCCATTATTTATGGAGGCATTCTTGTTATCGCATTCATCGTTATTTATTACAAGTTGTCCGGCGTTATCGCGGTGACGGCGTTGTTTCTCAATATTGTTCTTCTGGCAGGGGCGCTGGCTTATTTTGGCGCAGCTTTAACATTGCCGGGTATCGCGGGAATCATTCTCACTGTGGGTATGGCTATTGATGCCAACGTGCTGGTGTTTGAGAGAATCCGCGAGGAAATAAGAATTGGCAAAACGGTGAGGGCCGCGATCGAAGCGGGTTTTTCCAAAGCCTTTCGCACCATAGTTGACGCGAATACCACCACCTTTATTGCTGCGGTGGTTCTGTTTCAGTTTGGTACAGGCCCGATTAAAGGGTTCGCCATTACTCTATGTATAGGAATTGCGGCCAGCATGTTCACTGCAGTTTTTGTGAGCCGGGCTATTTTTGACGGAACCATGAGCCAGGTAAAACTGGATAAACTAAGCATCTAAATATATGAGAATCATTAGTAGCGACACCCATTTCGACTTCATGGGTAAAACCAAAATGACCCTGACCATTTCAGGGTTGATGATCCTGATCGGTTTGGGGTCCATTATCCTGTCCGGCGGGTTGAAGTTTGGCATCGACTTTTCCGGTGGAACCCTGATTCAATTGCAGTTTAAAACCCCGCCGGATATAGAAGTGATTCGCGATGGATTGAAGACCATCGGCCTTGGCGAGAGCACGATTCAGGAGTTCGGAACGAAACGCGACATCCTCATTCGTGTACAACGTTCTGAGGAGAAGCTGGAGGAGGTAGGCTCTCAGGTTCGCAACAGTCTGGGTGGAAAATTTAATAAGGCGGATATCACCATCGAAAGGGTCGAAATGGTGGGGCCGAAGGTAGGCCGTGACTTGAGAGAAAAAGCCCTTCTTTCCATCTTGTACGCCATCATTGGTATTGTGATTTATATTTCCTGGCGCTTTGAGTTGCAGTATGCCATCGCCGCGATCATTGCCCTGATTCATGATGTGCTGGTCACCATGGGTGCGTTTTCGATTTTGGATAAAGAATTCACCCTTGTGATTGTTGCGGCATTTTTAGCCATCATCGGTTACTCCCTGAACGATACCATTGTCGTTTTTGACCGCATCCGGGAAAACCTTCGCCGAAGAGGAAAAAACACGCTTGTCCAAACTATCAATGTCAGTATCAACCAGACATTGAGCCGTACACTGCTAACTTCCGGAACAACGTTGATGGTGGTTATCGCCCTTTTTTTCTTTGGTGGAGAGATCATCCATGATTTTTCTTTTGCCCTGCTGATAGGCGTCCTGATCGGAACCTATTCATCCATTTTTATTGCCAGCGTGTTTCTGGTTTACTGGGACTCTCGACGCCGAGCGTAACCGGCGAGCCGCCGGTGGCAAAGTGCGATAGCTCGTTGAGCCAAGGGTATTGTTGTTGGCAATCGTGATATTTGTGATGCCCTTTTCGTTAAACTTCATGCCCGGCACGGGTACTTCCCAAGCCTTTACCCTTTCAGGGCATGAAGGCAAATAAAGAAATATCACACGTGCCCCGCAGGGGTATGTGATATCCTCTTCATTGAACTTCATGCCCCGCAGGGGTAAAACGATATACCCAGTTACCAACCGTTCAGCCTTGATAAGTTTCCCGCCAGTCTGAATTCATCTGTCCGTTGGAATCATTTGCAATCTTCTTTGAGCCCGTGCTACATTCAGATTTAAGCCTGCTAAAGAGAATTTAATTAATGAGTGTTTCCCAAAAACTTCAGCAACTGATCCGTTTGCAGAACCTGGATGATGAGATTGGCGAGCATAAAAAACTGCTCGCTGAAATCCCTGTTCAGTTGGATGCTGATCGCTCGGAGCTGGAGGCTGAAAAGAAAACCCTTTCAAGTGCTAAAGAAGAAATAGACACATTACAAAAAAATCGTAAGGCTATTGAGTCGGAAGTTCAGGGGGAAAATGACCATATGGCGAAAGCCAAGACGAAACTAACAGCGGTAAAAACCAATAAGGAATACACTGCTATTCTTGCCGAGGTCGATGGGATTAAGGTAAGGGTTGCCGGGCTGGAAGATAAAGAGCTGGAAATCATGGAAGTTCTTGAGGAAAAGCAAAAGGAGATTCCAGAAATCGAAAAAAAATGCAAGGAAGAGGATGCCCATTTCCAGGAATATAAAACAAAAAAAGATGGCGAGTTGAGCAGGATGAAGCAGGAGTTGGATGTCTTTATCGCCAAGCGTGAGGGTGTGATGGGTCAACTTCCGGACGCGACTATACAACGCTACGAAAAAGTTGCGCGTTCCTGCGACGGCAAGGCGGTGGTTTTGTTGCTGGGAAATATTTGCCAAGGGTGCTTTCGTCAAGTTTTGCCTCAGATGGTGATAGATGTTAAAGTCGGAGCATCTATCCAACAATGCTCAAACTGTATACGTTTTTTATATTGGGAAGAAAAAACTGGTAGTAACGATTTTCCAGAGAAGAAGAGAATTAAACTTCAAACTACAAATATTCAAGAGTATTCTTCCAAAACAAAAAGATTGCTAAAGGATATTGAAGATGCTCTTAGGGATAAATTTGGGTCTCAATGTACTGTCGAAAGTCCGTTAGGAAGCAAGACCGGGCTAAAAGGAAGTACCAGTATAAAGTCTCAAGGAGAAGTTCAGGCTAAGTTGATCCCTCAAGGTTGGCCGGGTGACGAGTGTATTATGATAGGAGTCTCGGCTAAAATCCTAGATCAAAACTGGGGAAGCTATGAATTTCCAGGGCATTTTGAGGTTGGCGTGGGAAACAACAATCAGCCATTCGATTTCATGGATCTTCAGGAGCAAACTGCTATTGATGATTCAATCAAGATAATAGGGATGCTTTTTGAAAAGTTGAAACCGAGCTAACCTTAGTTGGAGAAGGGAAGGGGGTTGAATTGATCCATTATGGTGTTTAGTGCTCGCTCGGTGACGTTATTTAGTGGTCGTGATTTCGATAAATGAAGAAGTTTCAGAAGCCGCAACGCCGAAGTAAACCGGGTGATCGCTGTTTCGGCTTTATGGCCGGGAGAGAGGAAAGTCCGGGCTCCACAGGGCAGGATACTCCGTAACGCGGAGTGAGGGCGACCTTAAGGAAAGTGCCACAGAAAATACACGGCCTACCCGGCTCATGTCGGCGGCAAAGGTGAAAAGGCGAGGTAAGAGCTCACCAGTACCGTTGGTGACAGCGGTAGCTTGGTAAACCCTATCCGGAGCAAGATCAAATAGGAAAGTGCTTGAGGGCGGCCCGTCCGATACTTTCGGGTTGATTGCTTGAGCCTGCTGGCAACAGCAGGCCTAGATTAATGGTCACCACTTCATGCTTCATGAAGTACAAAACCCGGCTTATGGTTTACTTCGGCTACCCGGCCTGCCAGGCGCAGGGCCAAAATACAATAGCTTTTGTTTGCTGGCAAAGAGTTGTCTCGGCTTGAAGAGTTATTGCTCAATTTACCCCGTTGGGGCATGAAGTTAATGATGGGATATCACAGCCTCCCTCTGTAGAGGAGACCTTTGCGTAACCCCGAGATTACCCCTGCGGGGCATGAAGTTTAAGGAAGAGGATATCACATACCCCTTCGAGGCATGAAGTTTAATGAAGAGGACATCACATACCCCTGCGGGGCACGAGGTTTAAGGAAAAATATCACGTCTTCGTCACCTTGTTCCTCAGAATGACAAATAGCCTTGTATTGTCATTCTGAACGCAGTGAAGACGTGATGTTTAACTCAAGCCCTCGTGCCCCGAAGGGGTAATCTTGCTTTTCTGTTTTTTTCGACTTACCAAAGCTCTCCCCCCGAGGGTCTGGGAGTGCCACGCTGTGCAGGGCGTTGATAAGCAACACCATCATTGCCAGCAGGGTGATCGGTAGAATGTAATGGGAAACAGGTGGTCGGCGTAGCCGCCGAGGGCAAATAGCCATGACTTTCTATGCGTTCCAGAGTGCCTTATGGCTAGTAATAATATTCCTCCGTTTCCATGCCTCGGAGTGTGCTGTAAAAGTCAAATGACTTGTCGGATATTTTTGAACCGTTTGGCAATGGGGCTGTTACCATCCCCGTTCTGGCCGGACTTTATCTTTATGGCCGGTTTGGAGAGAATGATAAAATTGAACGAACCGCTTTGCTGGCCACTGAAAGTTTTTTGATCACGGGGGATTGTTCGCTACAGTTTTAAAGGTGAGTATGGGACGGCACCGGCCTTCCAAGGGGAACTCCGCCGATACTTTTGATGGCCCCAGCACGAGCAATAAATCATTTCCTTCCGGCCATACCTCAACCGCCTTTGCTGTTGCGACGGTGGTGGCCAGCGAATATGAACATGTCCCTTTTGTAGCCCCAATTTCCTACGGCATTGCTACCATGACGGGTTTTTCTCGGATGAATGATAATAAACATTGGGCATCAGATGTTGTTTTTGGCGCGGCACTGGGCTGTTTTACCGCGAAAACCATCCTCAGGCTCCACAGCAACAAAAAAGGCCGGCGCTTCACTATCTATCCTCGTGCTGATTATAGGGGCGGCGGTTTGGTCCTGTCGACCCGATTTTAAGACAACTCTGGAATGAAAGTTTTAATTCGTGACAAGTGTCACTGGCCTTCGGCCCAGGCGGCCAGTTTTTCGCGGGAGATTTTCGCGTTATGCCTGACGTCCACCGGGAATTCCGGATAGAAAAGTATTTTCTTGATGGAGCGCGTGTGCGCAGAGGCGGCTGCGATTCCCAACAATTCTTTTATGAAGGTTTCCTGGTCTTTAGCAACCCTATCCACATTCTCCGGTTCTATAATTATAACAGGTTCGCGATTGCTTCCCGGTCCTTTGCCTACCAGCGCAGAACGCCTGACATCCGGGTGCTGGTTGAATAGGGCTTCGCAGGGAATGGTGAATAGAGTTTCCGAATTGGTGACGACACGATGGCTTTTTCTGCCGCAGAACCAAAGCCGGTTTTGTTCGTCCCATTTACCAACATCTCCCATCCTGTGCCAGAAGGTTTCGCCGTCCGGAATTTTTGCCAGACGGGTGACATCCTCCCGATTGAAATAGGTTTTAGTGACCCAGGGAGCCTTCACGATAATTTCCCCTGTTTGACCCTTGGGAATTTCCAGGTCCTCTTTCCATTTGGGGATAGGTTCCTCTGAAATCCGCATGATTTTTATTTCAGCTCCGGGTACCGGTTTGCCGACGCAGGTTCCTTCGCCTTTTTCTGACTGAGGCCATGTCTCATTGATGATCTCCTGTCTCTCTATGGAAGTGACAGGGAGAGCTTCGGTTGCTCCATAGGGAGTGAGGACTTTGCAGTCCGGTTGCAAAATGGACTCGAAACGCTTGAGCAAGATTCCGGAAACGGGAGCACCGGCAATCAGGATGCGCCGGAGGGAAGAAAGTTGTACCCCGTTTTTCTGACAATGGCGGCTGACCGTATCCCAAAGGGCCGGGGAACCAAAACTGCTAGTGATGCCATAATTCCGGATGGGGTGGATAATGTTTTCAGGGTTCACCTTTGCCGGACGTGTGGAATCCATATCCGGAATCACGCTGGTCATTCCCATCCCTGTACTGAATAAACCAAACAGGGGAAACGTGGGCAAATCTTTTTCTCCAGGAAGAATACCGAAATGCTCGCGTAGAATTCGGGTTTGCTGATCGAACATGCCGTGAGTGTAAAGCACCCCTTTTGCCGGGCCGGTACTACCACTGGTGAATAAAACAGCCGCTTCCTGACCTTCAGGAGTTTCGCCCATCTGGTAATCGGTTTGTCCACTCCGTTTTACCTGATCTAATGTGGGGCCACGCCAGAACCATTTTTTCCCAACGGTTACTGAAAGTTGAATCGACTTGAATGGGGTCGGCATCAGGGTTTTTATGGCATGCGCTAAAGGAATGGCGATGATTCCCCTGGGCTCGGACTGCTTGATGCAATGCAGAACATTTTTTTTGCCCAGCCCCGGGTCAATCAGGACGGGAACCCCTCCGGCTTTGAACAATGCGAAGGTCAGCGCTACAAACTCCATTCCATAAGGAACCATCACCAGAACCCGGTCTCCCTTTTTCATTCCGTAGTGAAGAAGGCCGGAAGCAATTAGATTGCTCTCTTCTTCCAACTGCTTGAAAGTGATTTGACTTTTGCTCCGCATTTCAATGATTGCAGATTGGTCTGGCATCTCTTTTGCCCAATGCGCCAGACTCGCAGAGATATTGCAGGATTTCATGGTGGGCTAGGGTAAGTCGAGAGCCATCTTGACCAGAGGCAGGGTCACTTTTTTCTTTTTGATATAAGACTTCTGGTTGATGGTCGTGACCGCATTTTGAATGGAAATAAAATCTCTGGGAATGCGGGACAGCAGAAAATGAATGATGGGTTCCGGCAAGGTCAGGTTGATATCTTTTGCCAGTTTCATAATAATTTTGGCGGTGGTGGCATCATCAATCGGTTTGATTTCTGCCACCATTCCCCACTGAAACCGCGAGGTCAGGTAACTTTTCATTGCAGAATTTTTGTCAGGAGGCAGACTCGCGGTGAACGCAAGTTTGCCACCCTTTTCCGTAATATGGTTGTAAATATAATAAAGCTTTTCCTGTGCTGTCGGGGAGTGAGCAATGCATTCGACATTATCAATGAGAAAAAAATCAACGTTCAAAAGTTGATCAAGAGACTGTTGGGCCTCGGGTGAGATGCCGTCTCCTATCTTGTCAGAGAAATCATTTCCTTGAATGCAGACAGCGTGCAACCCATTTTCTGCTGCTTGATTGCCTATGGACAGGAGTAAATGGGTTTTCCCCAGGTTTTTTTGACCGAAAAGATAGAGGACTTGAAAGGCAATCGGATTCCCAGAGCAGAATTCCTTCGCCGTCTCAAAAGCGATGTGCGAACCATCCGAAACCACAAAGTTGGAAAAATTATGCTCCGGATGAGAGGGAAAATTTAAAATTAACTGTTGGCCGGGTTTGTCGGTCATGGCTTCCCTGATTACTTCGGGCCGGCCTGAATTTCAATATAAGCTTTGCCCAAGGTGGTTTTTATTATCAGGGCGCAAACCCAGCCTTCTTTTTCGTAGTTCAGGATTATGGTTTCATATTTGATGGAATTAACCATGCTCCAGCCTTTGTTGGTCATTTCGTCCTGGTAAAAGCTGACGACATCACTCAGGTTACTCCAGCCGGAATAGAAAAACCGACCCACCTTGACGGCCCCACTTCCCGACTCATAGACAAAAGATTTTGAATGGTCCCGTTCAAACCCATTGGGGATGGGAATGTCCGAAAAAGGATAGGCCATTTCAGGGGGAGGGGGTGGCGGTGGGGGTGTAGCGGCAGTCATTTCTTCCCACGTCGCGCATCCGGTCAACCAAACACCAAACAGAAAAAACAGGAACAGTTGTTTAACCATTTATACCTCCTCCAAAATAGACCACCAGTAGCCCTGCCATCATGAGGCAAAAGCCGATCACCCTCAGAGTGCCATCGGGTATTTCTGGAACTTTACGGGCAAAAGCTTTCACCTGCTCCGGAAAGCAAAAATAAGGGATTCCTTCAAAGACCATCATTAAACCGATAGCGGACAGGAACAGGCTCATGTCCTGGGCCAATTATAAACAGGGAAAAATATTCGCATAATTTTTATTTTGATATTCTCAAATCTCATCAGGCAGGCCGGAAGATGAGAAAACCCTTTCTGTGACCGGTTAACTCGGTTGGTCGGCTTGAGGAACAGGCCTATTGCCTGTTACGATTATCTTTTATCTCATAAAGTGAGTCAATACATAATTGGCGGGAGAAAGGTGTGGAAAAGTTGTAAAGAACGGAAAAAGCATTATATAATTGTCAGGATCACTTTTTCCTTCAAATGTCCATTTTTGGACTTGGTCCACTGGCCTTTTGCTGCGGAAACAATCATTCCGGTAAAGAAATGGTTGGATCTTTATGTTTCCGCAGATCGGGATTTCAGATTAATTTTTTTTAACTGAAATATTTGTTGCTAAAGTATTAAGCTATATTTAATTTAACCGCTCTTTTATGAGAGCCTGGGTTTTGTGTTGCCCGAGACTCCTTTTGCGGAATTTTATTTTTGTTATTTGTCAAATGAGGATTAGAAAACATGTTTAGATTTTTTGTCCATCGTGCCCGTGTAACTTCATCGGTTTTTGTGTTTTTACTTGCATTTGGGCTGGTTGTTTCTCCAGAGACCATTTTTGCGCTAAGCAGTAATACCCAGCCGCTTGCGAGTAATATTTTTGTGGAAATTGCAAAAAAGCAAAACCCTGCTGTGGTTAATGTGAGCACCAAGGCGAAGGCCGCACCGCAGAGAAATTTTCCAAGGCCCCGTCCTGGACCAGGGCAGGACCGGTCTCCCGATCCCTTCCGTGATTTTTACGACCGTTTCTTTGGCGAGCGTCCGAATCAGCGACCTAAACGGGGTATGGGTTCCGGATTTGTGATCGACAAGGAGGGTCATATCCTGACCAACTATCATGTGATAGAAGGGGCCGATGAAATTGTGGTGGTGCTTGAGGATAATGGAAGTGAAAAAGAATACACCGCTACCCGGATAGGGTCGGACTCAAAAACCGATATTGCCCTGATCAAAATCAACCGCGAACCGGGGGACAATAAGGAGTTCCCTTTTCTAAAACTGGGAAGTTCCGAAAACCTTGAGGTGGGGGAATGGGTGGTAGCCATTGGTAACCCTTTTGGTCTCAGCCACACCGTTACGGTGGGCGTGGTGAGTGCCTTGGGCCGGAGCATTGGTGCCGGCCCCTATGATGAATTCATTCAGACCGACGCTTCGATCAACCCGGGTAACAGCGGAGGGCCGCTGATAAATCTCGAAGGGGAAGTGATTGGGATCAACACCGCCATCATTTCGGGAAATACTGGCGGAAATGTGGGGATCGGATTTGCCATTCCTATTAACATCGCCAAGGGAATTTTAAAAGACCTGAAAGAAACGGGATCGGTAACCCGTGGCTGGTTGGGGGTCATGATCCAGAAAATCACTCCCGAGTTGGCCAAATCTTTCGGCCTCAACCAAAGCGAAGGGGCTCTTGTTGGCGATGTCATTCCTGATGGTCCTGCCGCTAAGGCGGGAATACAACGCGGAGATGTTATTATCCGGTTTAACAATCAGCCGGTAAAGGAAATGGAAGATCTTCCCAAAATCGTTGCCGCGACTACCCCAGGGCTGAGGGTCGATGTCGAGGTGATTCGTGACAGTTTCCGGAAAGTACTCCATGTAACCATAGAGGTATTGAAGGATTCGCAGGAAACGGTGGTGGCCAAGGCCGATCCTCTGGGCCTCCAGGTTCAGGATATTAACGAGGAATTGGCGAAAAACCTGCAATTGCAGAGTAGGGAAGGGGTTCTGGTTTCCGATGTGACAGCCGGAAATGCTGCGTCAGAAGCGGGTATCCGCCGGGGAGATGTGATTTCGGAAATGAACCGCGCGACAGTCAGAAATATGCAGGACTACCAGAATCTGTTGGCCGCCGTCGAAAAGGGTTCGTCCGTCCTGTTTCTGATCAAGCGGGGAGGAAGCACCATATATATTGCCGTCAAAGTCGAGTAGAGCATCTTTTCACCTTTCACCCTGTCTAAGCGTGCGCGTTCCCTCAAGGTGGTTTTGGGTTTTTGTTGTGTTTGCCGTGATAGGGCCGGGGCAATCCCTGGTCTTTGCCGAAGAGCACTATAACCGCAGAACCCCCCTTGTCCGGGCTATAGAGAAAGTCAGCCCGGCTGTTGTGAATATTTACACGACGGAAATTTCCCGGTCTGTACGCAATCCCTTCAGAAGTTTTGGCAACAACCTGTTTGACCAGTTCTTCAAAGATTTCATTCCTCCTGCTGAAAATCAAAGACGTAGCCCGGGTTCGGGCGTTCTTATCAATGGTGAAGGATTTATTCTCACTAACGAGCATGTCATCGCCAAAGCCGCGAAGATTCATGTCACCCTGAGCGACAAGCAGGAGTTTGATGCCAGCGTCATTGGTGCGGATATCAAATCTGATTTAGCGATCATCAAGATCGACCCCGGTAAGCCTCTGCCTTACGTGAAAATAGGGCGGTCTGATGATTTGATGATTGGAGAGCAGGTGCTGGCCATTGGTAATCCTTTTGGTTTGCAACACACGGTCACGACCGGAATTATCAGCACCTTAAACCGTAACATCAGAGAGCAGTTCGATTCGGTTTTCCATTCTGCGGGACGGGAAAGTGATGAGGCACAGAGTCCGTGTTACCTCCATCCCCAAAAGCTATGTTAAGGAGTTCACCCGAAACTGGCTTGGGCTAAAAACTCAAGAGAACAGTGAGCGTTTTGCCCGAGCCAAAAGGCTGACGACTTCCAAGGGAATGGTTGTTGTGGAGGTGGTTCCCAACAGCACCAGCGGAAGAATCGGTATCAATCCCGGTGATATTATTAGGCAAATGAATCAGAAGCGTGTGGACAATGAAGAAGATTATAACAAGGCTGTGGCAGAAATAAATAATCCGGACCTCATTTTACTTTTGGTTCAGCGTGGACGACAGGGGTATTATGTGACGCTGGAGCCTTAATAAATTACTCCTTCCTTTATATGATGGCAAAACAGGACATTGAGGATCTCAAACAGACGATCCATCACCACGATCACCTCTACTACGTTAAAAACTCCCCATCGATTTCTGACCAGGAGTATGACGGACTCCTCCGTCGTTTGCGCGAACTGGAAACCGCCCACCCAAAATGCGTTACCCCCGATTCCCCCACGCAGAGAGTGGGCGGAAAAGTGGATGAACGGTTTAAAGCGGTTGTGCACCCGGTTCCCATGCTCAGCCTCGACAACACTTACAATGTCGATGAGGTGCGGGCGTTTCATCAAAGAGTGCTAAAAGGTCTGCCGGATGTTCCCGAAGATTCTATCGAATATGCGGTGGAGCTGAAGTTCGATGGTCTGGCTGTGGCTCTCACCTATGAAAACGGTCTTCTGGTGAGGGGAGCCACCCGGGGCGATGGCCTGCAGGGTGAAGACATCACCGCGAATTTAAGAACTCTACGTTCCATTCCTTTGAAAATTGATACGGAGTCCTTCAACCTCATAGAAGTTCGCGGTGAGGTTTATATGCCGAAGAAGGAGTTTGAACGCATCAATGCCGAGCGCGAGGCAGAAGGGGAGACGCCGTTCGCCAACCCCAGAAACGCCGCCGCTGGGGCTTTGCGTCTTCTTGATCCGGCTATCACTGCCCAACGCAAACTCGACATATTTGTCTATGCAGCGGGATTTCTCGAACCCAATCTTTTTAAGACTCATTATGAGTTGCAGAAAAAACTTGATGCCTTGAGGTTCCCAGTCAATAAGCACAACCGGCTCTGTAAAAATTTCGAATCGGCTCTCGCCTTGATTAAGGAATTTCGCGACAAAAGAAAAGAGCTTGATTATGAAGTGGATGGTCTGGTCATTCAGTTGAATTCACTGGCTCACCGAAAAAAGCTGGGCGAGACTTCCAAGTTCCCTCGCTGGGCGGTGGCTTACAAGTATGAAGCAGAACAGGCGGTGACCGAAATTATGGATATTGTCTGCCAGGTGGGCAGGACTGGGTCCATCACGCCTGTCGCCGAGTTAAAGCCTGTATTGATCTCGGGTTCTACTGTCAGCAGGGCGACCTTGCACAACGAGGATGAAATCAAGCGCAAAGACATCCGTGTCGGCGATCGAGTGGTGATTGAGAAAGCTGGTGAAATCATTCCCAAAGTCATCCGCATTATCGAACCTTCCGGAGAACAGGCTCAGCCTGGAAAACGGGATGGGCCTTTTAAGATGCCCACGACTTGTCCCAAATGTCAGTCTTTAATCCACCGCCCCGAAGACGAAGCGGTCTGGCGATGTGTGAACAGTGCTTGTCCTGCACAGTTGAAAGAAAGGCTCAAACATTTTTCTTCGCGCAAAGCGATGGACATTGACCATCTTGGCCCGGCGGTGATCAAGCAGTTGGTCGATTCGGGACGTGTCAAAAATTTTTCCGACCTTTATACCCTTAAAACGGATGAGGTTGCCTCTTTGGAACGTATGGCGGACAAGTCGGCGCAGAATCTTATTTCAGCAATTGCAAAGAGTAAGTTGGCAGGACTTTCCCGTTTCCTGCATGCCTTGGGGGTGCGACATGTGGGGCAACGTACGGCGATTCTTCTGGCCAGAAAGTTCAGGTCTCTTAAAATATTACAGGGGACTGGTTATGACGAACTGGAAAAAATTGATGAAATAGGGCCGGTCATTGCCGAAAGCCTGAAAGCATTTTTGGATCGAGACACCAATAGGCAGGAAATAGAGCGGTTGTTGGAACGGGGCATCCTTATGGAAGAGCAAGGCGACGTTCCAGAAAGTGGGGGATTGTTCGAAGGCCAGCAGTTTGTTCTCACCGGAACTTTGACTCGATTCACCCGCGAGGAGGCCAAGGAGAAAATACAATCCTTGGGTGGGCGGGTGACTTCAACGATTTCCAAAAAAACTGATTATGTGGTGGCGGGTTCTTCAGCCGGATCGAAACTGGGGAAAGCCCAGCAACTCGGCATCCCGGTGTTGGATGAAGAAGCGTTGCAAAAATTATTAACCCAACACGGTGACAAGTGAGGGTTAATAAATGTTGAATGTACGGAGTGTTACAAACCCGCAGAGAGCCTCCGGCACCGTCATTGCGAACCGCAAAGCAATGCGGCGATCCAGGACTTCTGGACTTACCCTTCCAGAACACGAAAGCTGGGGGTGGGGGAAGGTGGGCAGAAGTTTGTCCGTTGACATGGAACCTGAGTTATATCCTCTTCATTAGCTTTCATGCCCCGCATGGGGTACTAATGGGTGACTCTTGCCAAAGTACTCTAACCCTCATATTACATGAGCATTATCTAATGAGGATAGGAAACATTATTAAATCACCCCCACTTCTCCGCGCAATACGTTGTTCCTGGGTTGTTCCTTTTTTCCTTGACGTAAATGGATTTTCGGCATATTATTTATGGAACAACATAGGAACAACTTAAGTGGGGTGCTGAATGAATAATATTTCAAAGACTTATAAGGCTAGCATTAGTAAGGCGCAGGGCAACCGGCAAAGCTACACCATCATTTTCCGCCACCCTGTTAGAAAAGACCGAAATACAGGAAAACCCGGATTGCGTGTAAGGGCAGGTTTGGGAACCAAGGACGAAGGAGAGGCCATTAAACTTGTGGAGCAAATGAATGAACTATTATCCAATCCTGATTGTTGGACGTTAGCCTCAAAAACTGCCACAAAAGACAGATTTGATTCAAGAATAGTGGATATTTTTTACGATAAGCTTGTCCCACAGCCTACCAATTTTAGGAGCGAAAGGAATCAGGTGATTCCTCTGCCATCTTCCTCAGATTCAGAATATAGGTCTGCTTTACTACTAGGGACAACAGGGGCCGGAAAAACCACACTGCTTAGGCAAATCATAGGAACCGATCCCACCAAAGAACGCTTTCCTGCAACTTCTACTTCCAAAACAACTGTGGCTGATACGGAAATAATAATTGCCGATGGGGATTACCACGCTGTAGCTACCTTTATGGAGAAAGATGAGGTTAGAGATTATTTAGAAGGATGTATCTTTAAATCAGTTTTATTGGCATACCAAAGAAAATCGGATTCCGTTATTCTCCGAGGCCTTCTTCAGCACGTTGATCAAAGAATGCGATTTAACTACATCTTAGGTAATGGCCCCTTTGATGAGGATGAGGACGATGATTATGAGGAGGAATTTGATGATGAATCTGAATTGGATAAAGATGAGGTATTGCCAGAAACTTCTTTGAAGTTTGACCTTGAAAAGACGAATGAGCTACTTGATCAAGCAGTAACCCGGATTAAAAAAATAGCCAATAAACAAGGTGAACAATTAAAAACAGAATTGAATGCGACTAAAGAGCCAGATCAAAGAGTGGTTGAAGAACTATTTGAAGAGGAGTTTGAGCAGTTACTCAGACAGGATGAAGAGTGTCTTTCTATCGCAGATGAATTAATGGATGAAATTGAAATCCGTTTTAAAGGGCTTACTCAGGGAACTATTCGAAAAACAAAACAAGGATGGCCCATTTTTTGGGAATTTTCTTCAAATGGAAGAAATACTTTCATAAAGGAGATTCTCCGCTTTTCAAGTAATTATGCGCCATTATTTGGTACTTTGCTTACGCCTTTAGTAAATGGAATTCGCATAAAGGGACCTTTTTCACCTTCCTGGAATAAAACTAAAAAACAGCCCTTGGTAATCATTGATGGGGAAGGCCTTGGTCACACCCCTGATTCTTCATCTAGTCTATCAACCAAAGTTATTCGCCAGATAGGTGAGGTTGATGCTGTCATACTTGTTGATAATGCGAAGCAACCGCTACAGGCTGCGCCAGTCGCTGCCCTTCGATCTTTAATTCAAACCGGGAATATTAGAAAATTATTAATGTGCTTCACCCATTTTGATGAGGTTAAAGCTGACAATCTTCCTGATGTTAAGGCTAAGAAGGAACACGTGCTTGCTTCGGTTGAGAATGTAGTGACTTCTTTGGATGACTTAGGGCCAAATGCGAAAAGGACACTTAGAGCCCAACTAGATTCAAATTGCTATTTTCCAGGTGGCATCGATATGATTCTTGACCCCGCAAAGAAAAGAGGGCAACACAGTATAGACCAATTAAAAGCGCTTTTATTGGCGGTTGATGAAATAGTCGAACAACCAGAGCCAAGTGAGGCGCGTCCAGTCTACGATAGAATGAACCTAGCATTTGCTATACAAGAAGCGGCAGGTCAATTTCAAGAAGTGTGGCGTTCACGTTTAGGGCGAAAACATAAATCTGGAACCGATAAAGAGCATTGGACCAGAATCAAGGCTTTGAGCCGGAGGTTAGCCACTGGATGGGCCGATGAATATGCCAACCTTAGGCCTGTATCGGATTTACATAAACAACTTGGAGAATTGATTTATGTAACCATTCAAAATCCAATTCGATGGGAAGGTAGCAAACCAAATGAGGATGGACAACAGCAAGTATTTGATGAGCTTTCTTCCGCACTTTCAAATGAACTTTTGGAGCTTGCAAGTCGTAGAGTTTGGGTCGAACGATCAGAAGAATGGCAACAAGCTTACAATCAATCGGGGAGGGGGTCTACATTCGTTCGAGCAGAAATCATTGAGAGAAGTATTTATCGGAAAGCCGCTCCTGTTCCCGACCTCACCCCTTCTCCTGATCGGAATAAATTTCTTCATGAAGTTTTGGGTTTAGTTGAGTCAACTTGTGAAGAATTAAATATCAAATTGGAGTGAAAACATTTAAATACTCCGTTGCTTGCAACGGGGATTGTTTATTGAATCCCAGTGCCAAGCTGATCGCTTAGAGAATCACATTCAGGGTGAGAGAGTGGTCATGCGGGGTTGTTTGGTTTTCTTAAGGTGTTTCTCCAGAGCCTCAGTGACAATCTGGTTCAGGTTGATTCCTCTTTCTTTAGCCGCTAAAACCGCTAATCGGTGAAGTTCCGAACCCGTTCGCACATTAAAGCTTCCTTTGAAAGATTCTTCCGGTTCTTTCCCTTCATCGGCACACATTTCCAGGTAATCGTTCACGGCTGTCTTAAAGGATTTTCGGAGACCGTTGATACTGCTTCCCTCATAAGTGATGAGGCTTCTGATAAATTCAATTTTCCCGTGAAAAATAGCGTCCTCATCACTGTAATGGGCTGAACCCAAGTATCCTTTATATTGCATCATGTCTTTCATAGCAGTCCCTCGTGCTCTAAAAATTCTATCAACTCCCGGATCACATAACCTTTTACAATATTATCCGGGTGCGGTTTGTGAAGGTTGACCGATGGAGTGGTTTCATGAACAAACCTGCGTCTTGAGCCCCCTGTTTTGCTTTTTTTCCATTCTTGATATCCTAAGTGCTTCAACAGTCCGGTCAACTCTTTCCATGTGAAGTCCCGAGACCGCTCCATGAGGTGCTTGATCAATTTTTCTTTTCGGCTCAACATCCCTCCATTTCGCAACTAGATCTAGTTGCACTCTCAAGGGTACTAGGTAATCCAACCTAAATCAATTAAAAACCTCCGGGATTGCCGGGTAGACCAGCCGTTAACTTTATCAAGGAGTGGGCGGCTCAACGAGTCCTTGCCAGCTCCCTCCCACGGGAGTGGGATCGTTTGCGTGGTGGGCGTCTCACGCTTTGAGGCTTTCTGCCATCACGGTTTTTGAGTTTCGATTTGGGTGGTGGACGGCGCCGCTTTCGCATCGGAGGCTTGCCTTCCTTTTCTTCCAGAAACAGTTCCTCTTCGGGCCAGGATACGGGAATTTTGTTCTTCAGGTAATCTTCGACCCGTTCCAAATGCTGGGCAAAGTCTTCACAACAAAGCGTGATGGCGGTGCCCCTGTTTCCTGCCCGCGCAGTTCTGCCTATGCGATGCACATAGTCTTCCGCGTCCTGCGGTAAATCATAATTAATGACGTGCGTGATATTGTCGATATGCAGTCCTCGCGATGCCACATCGGTGGCGATTAGGATATCGAGAGTGCCTTCCTGAAACTTTTCCAGTACCCGAATTCGGGCCTTCTGGTGAAGGTCACCGCTAATTTGTCCAGCGTTAAAGCCGTTGTGGTTCAATTTCCACTCAAGGATCTCGCATTCAATTTTAGTGTTGGAAAAGATCAGGACTTTCCCCCCTGCCTCTTTTTTCATCAAACCTAAAAGGAGGTTGAATTTTTCATGTTGTCCGACGTGATAGAGTATCTGGGTGACCTCATCCACCACAGCTTTTTCCGGCTCGATGGCTACCCTGACCGGATTGTTCATGTGCTCGTAGCACAATTCCATAACCCGGTGATTGAGCGTTGCCGAAAACAGCATGGACTGGCGCTTGTCATAGGGCGAACAGTTGCGGAATAAATAACGCAGGTCGGCAATGAATCCCATATCAAACATGCGGTCAGCTTCGTCCACGACCAGAACTTCCACCTGTTTCAAACTGAAGAATTTTTGTTTATAGAAATCGATCAACCGGCCCGGCGTGGCGATCAGGATGTCCACCCCATCTTTGATCTGGTTTCTCTGTTTGTCATAATCCACTCCGCCGATAACACAAACCGTACGGAACGAGCAATGCTTGCCCAGGAGAAGTGCATCCTTTTCGATTTGCCTCGCCAGTTCGCGGGTTGGAGCGATGATCAATGCTCGCGGCCCGGCTTTCCCTTTAGGCGCGAGTGGTGGAATGTTTTCTAACAGTCGGGTGAGCAGGGTGATCAAAAATGCCGCGGTTTTTCCCGTTCCGGTCTGTGCTTGCCCGGCTAGGTCCTTGCGCCCAAGAGTGATGGGCAGAGACTTGCTCTGGATCGGTGTGCAGGTTTCAAATTTCGCGTCGCGAATACCCTTTAAGACCAGTTCTGGCAAGGGCAGAGATTCAAAGGTCAGTGGTTCCAAAAGATGCTCCGGGTGGGCACTTCTCACAGGGACTCTTGAGAGTTAGAGCCTTGATTTTCAAGTGGTTAAAAATCTTTGTTGAAGACAAGGGCCATTATGAGGGGCTTACCTTTGATTTGCAACTCAAATTTCATTTTTCTTGACTTTGAAGGGGGGGAAATGTTTAAATTCCTCTTCAATTTTGATTCCGGTAGCTACCCCGATTCTAGGCCCGCCTGTACTTGATTTCAAAGAATTTTCCCCTTTGATTTTCAATGGCTTTTGTTTCATAAGGGGGACGGACCGGAAAATTGGAACAAGGCAGGAAAGTGGGGCAATTGTTATCGTTTTTATCCGACCTTTACCAGACAGATTCGTTTTGGATGAACCACGGGTTTTTCCCGTTTTGAGGTGAGTTTGTGATTCAACATGATGTGGTGATTGTGGGTGCTGGTCTTGCCGGGATGCGTTGTGCCCTGGAAGCATGTAAGGAGCTGGATGTCGCCGTGTTGACCAAGGTGTATCCTTCCAGATCCCATTCTGGTGCGGCACAGGGGGGCATTGCTGCTTCTCTTGGAAACTCGGAGCCGGACAGTTGGGAAGAGCATATGTACGACACTGTCAAAGGTGGCGACTTTCTCAGCGATCAGGATGCGGTGGAAGAGTATGTCAAAGCCGCTCCTAGAATTATCTATGAATTAGAGCATATGGGTTGTGTTTTCAGCCGTACACCGGATGGAAAAATTGCCCAACGCAGTTTCGGCGGGCATTCCAAACCGCGTGCCTGTTTTTCTGCTGACCGTACTGGTCATGCTATTCTGCATGCGCTTCATGAACAACTCATGAAGAACGCGAAATCTGTAAAAATTTATAACGAGTGGTACATGCACTCGCTTGTTGTCGATGGTGACCGTCGTTGTAACGGCTTGGTGGTCAGCAATATCCGGACTGGAGAAGTGGAAGTGATTCAGGCCAAGGCTGTGGTGTTTTGCACCGGAGGATATGGCAGGGTATTCAAATTCACTTCCAACGCTTTTGCCAGCACGGCCGATGGAGTCATGGCCGCCTTTGATGTAGGGATTCCCCTGGAAGATTTGGAGTTTGTCCAGTTTCATCCATCGGGTTTATATCGCCAGGGAATTTTATTTTCCGAAGCGGCGCGGGGAGAAGGAGCTTATCTCCTGAATGGAAAAGGCGAACGCTTCATGAAACAGTATGCCCCGTCGCGTATGGAACTGGCTCCCCGCGACATCGTAGCTCGGGCCGAGCAGAGCGAAATGGATGCCGGGCGCGGTGTGAACGGTGAAAACTGTATTCATCTTGACCTGCGCCATCTGGGTGAGGCGCGGATCATGGAACGCCTGCCACAAATCAGGCAACTGGGCATCGACTTTTTGGGTGTAGACTGCATTAAAGAATGTCTGCCCATTCAGCCTACTGCGCATTATTCGATGGGCGGTATCCCGACCGATAAATATTCCCACGTAATTCTTGATGAAAAAGGCACTCGCATGAACGGATTTTTTGCCGCCGGGGAATGTGCCTGTGTCTCCGTTCATGGTGGCAACCGGCTGGGAACAAATTCCCTTCTGGAGGCAACGGTGTTTGGAGAACGTGCGGGTAAATCCGTGCTCGAGTATGCTGTGGGAATTGACTGCGGAAACGTCAACGAAGGGCAGGAAAAAGCCAGGGTCCTGAAAAAGTTTGAGGATATTTTTCAAAGAGATGGCTCGGAAAGTTATAACGACATCCGTGATGAGATGAAAGAGATAATGATGAGTCATTGCGGGGTTTTCCGCGATGGGGAAAAACTCAAAGTCTGTATTGAAACCTTGAAAGGACTGCAGGAAAGGTTCAAAAACGGTAGAGTGACCGATAGGGGCAAGCTGTTCAATACAGAAATTTATGAAATTCTGGAATTGGGAAACATGCTAGGGATTTCCCGGCTGATCGCCAATGGTGCCCTGCTAAGAAGGGAAAGCCGGGGCGGGCATTTCCGCACGGATTTTCCGAAACGTGATGACGAAAATTTTCTCCATCATTCAATGACCTACGATTCCCAGGATGGGCCGATTGTCAAACCAAAATCGGTCGTGATCACCAAATATCAACCTGCAGAAAGAACTTATTAATGGCGACTTTCAGGATCAAGCGCTTCAATCCGGAAAAACAACCAGAACCTTATTTCGAGGAATTCCAACTGGACATTCAGCCGGGGGTTACTCTTCTGGATTGCATGAACCAGATCAAGTGGACATTGGATGGAAGTTTTACTTACCGGATGTCCTGCCGCAGTGCCATTTGCGGATCCTGCGCCGTTAAAGCGAACGGCCACGCCCTGCTGGCTTGCCAACGTCAGGCCGAACACATTGTAGATAACGACGAGACCATCACGCTCGAACCTTTGGGCAATATGAAGCCGATCAAAGACCTGGTGGTCGACTTCGCCCCGTTCTGGGACAAGATCAACAAGGTCAAACCTTATCTGGAACCCAAAGAAGCCCCGCCGGAAAAAGAACGACACCAAAGTCCGGAAGAATTTTTGAGAATCGACGATTCAAGCACCTGTATCATGTGCGGGGCCTGCTATTCCGACTGCAATACCCTTGAGGTGGATGAGAACTTCCTCGGGCCGGCGGCTCTTGCCAAGGCGCAAAGATTTGTCGGCGATTCCCGCGACTCCCAAACCTTCGGGCGGGTCAAAGAACTCAGCGAACCGGGCGGCATCTGGGACTGCACCCACTGCGGCGAATGTGTCGAGCGTTGCCCAAAACCGGCGCGTCCGTTTGACCGCATCAAAGAAATCATGACCGTGGCCCTGGAGCAGGGTGTGCACAACAATAACGGAGCCCGGCACGCTATATCCTTTTTTAATTCCGTAAAAAGAAGCGGTAACCTGAATGAGAACAGGATCCCGGTTGAGTCGATGGGTTTTTTCAATATTTCCGGATTGTTGAGCCTGCTTCCTGTCGGGTTGCGCATGTTCCTCAAGGGCAAGGTTCCCCCGATTATTCATCACTCCATTGATGAAGTGGACGATGTTAAACGAATTTTCAAGGAGTTGGATCAATGAAGTTTGCCTTGTTTACCGGATGTGTTGCCAAAGGGGCAACCCGGGAACTGATGCTTTCCACCACCAAGGCCGCCGAAGGCCTCGGGTTTGAATTCATAGAAATGAAAAGTGCTTCCTGCTGTGGTGCCGGGGTGGTTTCCGAGAAAAGCCCTCTGCTTGCCGATGCGCTCAACGCGCGTTCGTTTTCCATCGCCGAAAAACAAGGGCTTGATATCGTCACCATCTGTTCGACCTGTCAGGGTACTTTAAAAAAAACCGAAGCCCACCTCAATGAAGACGCCGAATATAAAAAGAAGATCAACGATATCCTTGAGGAAGGCGGACACCAATACAATGGCAAGACACGGATCAAACATTTCGCCAACATCCTCGCTACCGAAGAGGGTATGGCGAGGTTGAAGGAACGCATCAAAAGACCCCTGACCGGATTAAAGGTTGCTGCGTTTTATGGTTGTTATGTCCTGCGTCCTTCAGAAAACTCAGACTTTGAGAATCCGGATAACCCCACAGGTATGGAAGATATTTTTGCAGCACTGGGCGCAACACCGGTTTATTATCCCAGTCGCATCAAGTGTTGTGGGTTTCCCATTGTCATGATGAATAAACCGGCTTCTCTGGATATGTCGGGCAACGCCCTGCTGGATGCGATCGATCACGGCGCCGATGTTGTGGCGACCGGATGTCCGCTTTGTCATTTGAGCCTTGATTCCTATCAGCCGGAAATTGAAATTTTGCAAAAGAAAAACAATTCCATTCCCGTTCTGCACCTTCCTCAACTGGTTGCACTGGCCTTGGGCTATTCCCCCAGCGAACTCGGCATGGATAGACACATCGTTTCCACCCTCAAAATCAACGAAATCCTCGCTACCACTTAGTCCAGGCGTACCGCCGGTGGCCGTGATATTCTTCCAAAGCTCTCGTGCCCTGCGGGGTACTCATGTCGGTGTTATGTCAAAACTTTACCTTCATGCCCTGCAAGGGTATGTGGTAATTCACCTTTGCCTTCATGCCCCGAAGGGGTAAAACATGGGTTCGATTCCCCTTGATTTCGTTCTTTCCACCGCTGCCTATAACTTTCTACGCGACGAGTAAATGCGCCATTCTTATGAACAGCACATGAAACGCAAAGAAGCGATCCAAATTCGTTTTAAGAGTGCTGAGCTTGTTTGCCAGCGGCAGAAAACCCATAAGCATTTTTACTCTGCCCGAATGACCGTCGATCATGATTTCAACCGGTTTGTGGATGAATGCCGTGAAAACTTTGCCAAATTTCTGAAATATGGCAGAAAGTTAAGGCCCAGACTCAAAGTGGTTTCTAAAAGCAATATGGAAGAAACTGAGTTTGAGGTTTATGTTGCGGAGGGCCTGAATGGGTTTCAGGATTTCATCAAATCTGTCCCGAAGACCAAGACACGCGGATTTTAATCGGGTTTTCTTGTCTGATACAATTTTGGTGTTTCCGGATGCCATTTCTGGGAATCTCTTCTTTTATTGTAGTAATTCCTATTATGTTTTTAAGATCCCTTAAATACGTTTTTTTAATTGTTGTCCTCACCGCTCCGATCAAGGGGCGGATTCGTTATATGCTTACACCTTCCGCGATCATCGATTTTATGGTGGTGGTCCCCTTTTATCTGCCATTCTTTTTTGATCTAGATTTGCGTTTCCTCCGGGTTCTTCGTTTGTTTCGGCTTTTTACCCTGTTCAAAATGGCGCGATATTCAAAATCTCTGCATCTCTTTAAAATGGTATTGAGGGATACCCGGCAAGAGTTACTCATCGTCTTAGCCGTAACGATGGGAATGCTGGTTTTCGCTTCCGGAGTTATTTATTTTATAGAGAACAAAGCTCAGCGGGAAGGTGGTTCGGGGAGACTCATGGCGGAATGGAGTGGGAAGTCTGAAATCTTCTCACAGGATATACAGCCTGCCTATTTACAAATTTCATTATGTCGGATTTAGATGTGCCCTCTGACGAGGGAAGCAAATAGCAAAAGCTTGCTGAGCCATCATAACTCGTTGTTCGAAAAATAAAGATAGGACTATTTCCCAGCGGAAGGACTCCGCCTCTGACGAGAGACCTTTGCATAAGTCGAAAAATCGAAGAATCGAGATGCTTTGACATACCCCTACGGGGCAAGAATTCAAAGGTCAAATATCACTGGCCCAGCATGACAATAAAGAGCTATTTTGTCATTCTGAGGAACAAGGTGACGAAGAATCTCGGGTTATGCAAAGGTCTCCTCTGACGAGGGAGGCGTCGGCGAGCCGACGGGGGCTGAGGGCAATATCTTTTCAGGCGAGCAAAGGGTTATCTCGGCTTAATACGCTCTCCCCGGTTGCCTCCACGGCTAGTGGTCGGCGGGGAGCTGTTTTTCTGGTGGAAGGCGTTTGAAATCTTCATAAGCATCGTGCAGTGCTTGCTTTTCTGTCTCAGGCAGACTTTGGAATCGTCCGAACTGGTTACGGATTTAAAATTTTTCGTCCGGGGTCTTTTGTTTCCATGTATTAAGTTTTTGCTTAAAGGTTTTTTGTTGTTCCGGGCTCATTGTGTTCCACGTCTTCGCTCCTTTGTTCAACCGGCTTTGTTTTGCTGGTGAAAGTCCATCCTATTCATTCTGAGGGGGGGGGCAGGATTTGTTTTTCTCCAGACCTCGGGTCATCCCATTTGATGTTGTTTTCCTGGCCTCGACTTAGGGCCACTGAAAATACCAGCAGGGCCAGAAAAAAACTATGTTAATGGCTCTCTTTTTCACTTGCAATATTCTCGTCTTTCCATTTCTGGAGCAATTCCAGGTTTCCATAAAATTCAATCGGATCATTAGATAACAGAATTTCCAGATCTTCCGGGTTGTTGTTAATTTTAGGTGCCGGGTTGGGTTTGACATAGACCAGTATTACAAAAATTACTGCGGTAATAAATGCAATGATGGGCAAGGTAGCCCAGTCGGGGAAACTGCTACTCCTTTCCAGAGAAGACTCCAGAGCCCGATGCCGCATTTGCATTAATTTTTCGCGTGTGTCGGCATCCAGATCATTTGTGCCCGCCTCCAACTTTCGGCGGGAGAAATCCAGGAATTTTTGCTGGTCTGCTTTATCGTTCATGATGTAACGTCATGCTATGATGTACAGATTGCAAGCTAGTCTTGCGTTTTTAAAGACAGGTTTGATTACCATAGTACCGAAAATATGACTCGAAGCGTATCTAAAATCCCCAGAAAAGATGAGAAGTCTGCATCCTTTTCCCTTTTGACGAATGATGACCTTCATCTTTTTAATGAAGGTCATCATTTTTGTCTTTATGAAAAGATGGGAGCCCATCGGGTTGAGATAAATGGGGTGTCTGGGACTTACTTTTCGGTTTGGGCTCCCAATGCGGAACGCGTCCATATTGCGGGTGATTTCAACGGGTGGAAAAAGGGACAACACCCGTTGCACCCTAAAGAGGAGTCTGGAATCTGGGAAGGATTCTTTCCCGGAGTCAGTAAAGGCGATATCTATAAATATTATATTCAATCTCACCATAATAAATACGATGTTGAGAAGGCTGACCCTTTCGCATTTTTTTGCGAAGCACCTCCCAGGACTGGAAGCATTGTCTGGGATCTGGATTACACTTGGAAAGATCAAAACTGGATGGACCAGGGACGCAAGAGGTATGACCTTCATAATGGTCCTGTTTCCATTTATGAAATGCATCTCGGGTCGTGGATGCGTAAGCCCAATGATTCCCCACTCACCTATCTTGAGTTGGCTCCGCTCTTAACGGAATATCTCAAAAAAATGGAGTTCACCCATGTTGAGTTCCTTCCTGTTATGGAGCATCCTTTCTATGGGTCATGGGGGTACCAGTGTACGGGATATTTTGCTCCAACGTGCCGTTATGGAACCCCACAGGAATTCATGCATCTTGTGGATCACCTCCATCAGAATAATATTGGTGTGATACTAGATTGGGTGCCCTCCCATTTTGCTACCGATGAATTTGCTTTGGGTTTGTTTGATGGGACCCATATTTATGAACATGCCGATGAGCGGCAGGGCTTTCATCCTGACTGGGGATCGCATATTTTTAATTATGGTCGCAATGAGATATCCAGCTTTCTTATCAGCAACGCGCTTTATTGGTTGGATGTGTTTCATATTGATGGATTGCGGGTCGATGCGGTGGCATCCATGCTCTATCTGGATTATTCAAGAAAACAAGGAGAGTGGATTCCTAATGTTCATGGCGGCCGGGAAAATCTGGAGGCTATTGGATTTTTGCGAAAATTTAATGAGCAGGTGTATGAAAAATATCCTCATGCCCAGACCATGGCAGAGGAGTCGACGGACTGGCCCATGGTCTCGAAACCTACCTATGTGGGTGGGTTGGGATTTGGAATGAAGTGGGACATGGGCTGGATGCATGACACGCTGGAATATATGAAGAAAGATCCCATCCACAGGAAATTTCATCACGATCACTTAACCTTTCGGATGTCGTATGCCTACCATGAAAATTTTATTTTGCCTCTGTCTCATGATGAAGTAGTTCATGGAAAGGGTTCCCTGATTGCCCGTATGCCGGGGGATGATTGGCAAAAGTTTGCCAACTTGAGATTGTTATTTGGCCATATGTTTGCCCAACCTGGGAAAAAACTTCTTTTCATGGGAGGAGAGTTCGGCCAGTGGGCAGAATGGAATCATGATAAGAGTCTTGACTGGCATTTATTGGAATACCCAAATCATAAAGGACTGCAGCTTTGGCTTAAATGCCTCAATCATCTTTATGTCAATGAGCCGGCTCTTTTTGAAAATGAGTTTTCTCATGAAGGCTTTGAATGGATCGACTGCAGTGACTCGCAACAATGCGCCCTCATTCTAATGCGGAAGGGGATTGATCCTGATGATAAAATTATCGTGGCCTTGAACTTTACACCGGTTCCGAGATTTGATTACCGTATTGGGGTTCCTTGTGAAAGAGCCTGGGAGGAAGTTCTCAACAGTGATGCTGAAGAGTTTGGTGGAGGGGGAGTTGGCAACCCAGAACCTGTTCAAAGTTCTTCCATGACTTGGCACGGGCAACCTTACTCGGTTAATCTTGTTTTGCCTCCCCTTGCTGTGATCTTTTTGAAATGCCGATGATGAATGTTTGCTCTTCCGCACAAAATAAAAAATAGATTTTTGAATCCATGACCAGGTTTGTTTGCATACACGGACATTTTTACCAGCCGCCCAGGGAAAATCCATGGCGGGAGGTCATTCCCTGTCAGGAATCCGCATACCCCTTTCATGATTGGAACGAGCGTATTCACGCCGAATGTTATGCCCCCAACGCCCAGGCCCGAATTCTTGATGAAAAGGGTGTTGTCACCGAAACGGTCAATAATTATTCCCGAATCAGTTTTGACTTCGGTCCTACACTACTAAGCTGGATGGAAAGCAAGGCTCCGGATACGTATCAGGCGGTTCTGTATGCAGATCAAATCAGCCGGAAAAAGTTTTCCGGACATGGTTCGGCGATGGCGCAATGCTATTCGCATATGATCATGCCTCTGGCCAACTCCCGTGATAAATACACCCAGGTTTATTGGGGAATCCGGGATTTTGAATCTCGTTTTAAACGCTTGCCGGAGGGAATGTGGCTGCCGGAAATGGCGGTGGATTTGGAAACCCTCGACATAATGGCTGACTCAGGCATTCGATTTACGATTTTAGCCCCTCATCAGGCAGGAAAACTCTTAACTCCTGAAGGGAAAACCGGGCAGGAGAGTGAGTTGGATATTTACCGTCCTTATCGAATAAAGTTGCAGGCAGAAAGAAGTATTAATGTTTTCTTTTATAACGGCTCCTTGTCTCAATCCATGGCGTTTGAAAATATTTTGCGGGATGGAAAATCTTTTGCTGAAAAATTAATGCAGATGGATGTCAGCGATGGGCCGCAATTGCTCAGTGTGGCGACTGATGGAG
Organism: Nitrospinales bacterium; assembly: GCA_965249625.1. Taxonomy (GTDB): domain Bacteria; phylum Nitrospinota; class Nitrospinia; order Nitrospinales; family VA-1; genus LS-NOB. Next base: position 957,521 of record OZ252246.1, read on the forward strand.
AAACCTATGGGCATCATCATAAGTTTGGCGATATGGCATTGGCTTTTGCCTTGCGGTACATCGAAAACCATAATGACGCGCGATTGACCAATTTTGCAGAGTATCTGGAAAAATTTCCTCCACAAGAGGAGATTAAAATTAATGAAAGAACTTCGTGGAGTTGCGCTCATGGGATTGCACGCTGGAGCATCCATTGCGGATGCGAAACAGGGGGCCACCCAGAATGGAAGCAAAATTGGAGGGCTCCTCTCAGACATGCACTGGATTGGCTTCAGGGCAGCGCGGATACTATTTTTACAGAAATCAGCAAGCCTTTAATTAAAGATCCCTGGCAGGCGAGAAAACGTTATATTAACATTCTTATGAATCAATGTGGTAGAGATACTTTTCTGGAAGAGGAATCCCGACGCGGGTTGGACGAATCCGAAAAAGTTGTTGTGCTTAAACTTCTAGAATTGCAGCGCAATTCTATGCTTATGTATACCAGTTGCGGGTGGTTTTTTAATGATGTCTCGGGGATTGAAACGGAACAGGCTTTATTATACGCAGGAAGAGCCATTCAACTTGCTGAAGAACTTTCTGGCGATGCATTAGAGCCTTATTTTTTGCAATTACTCAAGTTAGCGGCGAGTAATGTTCCGGAGAAAGGCAATGGTGCCCTGATTTATAAAAACGTGGTTAAAAAAGCCACAATGGATTTGCCAGCTTAACGTTAAACGTAGAGGTCATAAATAAATATATGTCTCAGTACCAGGAATCTTGATGCAGTGGAGTTCTTCTTCATATCACTTCACTTCCATCAAAGTTTGGCGTAGGAGATTTTGGCCCTTCTGCTTGGCTGGAGGATTTTTGTGTTTTTGCGGTGCTTAAAAACCACTTTAAAGGGAGATCCTGGAATGAGTGGCCGGAGGATATAAAAAAAAGAAATACGGTGGAAAAATATATTGAGAGGCTTGGAGAGCTTGTCGACCAGGAAAAATATTTTCAGTTTGTTCTGTTTTGCCAATGGGAGAAATTGCAAAAGTATTGTCACGATAAAGGGATCCGTATTTTTGGTGATGTGGCACTCTATGTGAATCATGACAGTGCTGATGTATGGGCCCACCCGGAATTTTTTAAACTCGATCAGGAAATGGGGCCTGTTGTTGTTGCGGGAGTCCCTCCTGACTATTTCAGCGAAACGGGGCAAAAATGGGGGAACCCTGTCTTTGACTGGAATATTCTTCAAGAAAATGATTACCTCTGGTGGTTGAAGAGAATGAAACATAGCCTGAAATTGTTTGATCTGGTTCGGATTGATCATTTTCGCGGGTTTCTGGCGGCCTGGGAGATACCCGCCAGCGATTCGACCGCAGTAAACGGGCACTGGCAGGAATGTCCAGGGGTCGAATTCTTTTCCCAGCTATTCAAGGAATTCAAATCCATTCCCGCTGTCGCGGAAGACTTGGGTATTATTACTCAGGATGCTAAGGACGCTATGGCACGGTTTGGGTTTCCGGGAATGAAACTTTTGATCTTTGCTTTCGATGGAGATATTTTACAAAACCCTTATGCTCCAGCTAACCATGTGAAGAACTGTATTTTGTATACTGGGACGCATGATTGTAATACTACTAGGGGCTGGTTTGATGAAGAAATGAGTGATGAGTCGAAAGTGAAACTAGAAAGTGTTATAGAGAACAAAGTGAATTCAGCTACGGTTGCTGAAGAAATGGTGGTTCTGGCAATGAGATCGGTTGCAGACACAGTTATTCTGCCCATGCAGGACGTGTTGGGGTTGGGTTCTGACGCTCGTATGAATTGCCCCGGAACTGCTGAAAATAATTGGGAGTGGAGGTTGCGTCAATGGTCAACCGATGATGTGGCAAAACTTGCTGAGTTGACTAAAACCTATGGCAGGGGTTAAGAATTTAGTGTTTTGGGTTAACGGGAACATTCCAAATCTCTTTTGCATATTCTTTGATAGTACGGTCGCTGGAAAACTTTCCCATCCGTGATACATTGATGATGGCTTTTCTAGTCCATGCATCAATATCCAAATAGGCATTGCCGATCTTTTCCTGGATATCACAGAAAGATTGAAAGTCTGCCAGGATCATATAAGGGTCACCATGATCCAACAGGTTTTCCAGGATGGGTTGAAAAAGATTGGGTTGTGGGCCGAAAAAAAAGCCTTTCTGAATCATGTCCAGAACTTCTCGTAATTCTAGATTTTGCTTGTAAATCGCCATGGGTTGGTAGCCGGCTTGTTTCTTTTCCATAACTTCATCGGCATTCAAACCGAATATGAAGATATTTTCACTTCCAACCTCTTCCATGATTTCAATATTTGCGCCATCGAGTGTTCCCACGGTTAAAGCACCATTGAGAGACAGCTTCATATTTCCGGTACCTGAAGCTTCCATCCCGGCTGTGGAAATTTGTACGGAAAGATCGGCGGCGGGAATAATTCTTTCCGCAAGAGTCACGGAATAATTCGGTAAAAATACGATTTTGAGTTTCTCCTGTAAACTGGAGTCGGCATTGACGGTGTCCGCGACGCTGTTGATGAATTTGATGATCAGTTTTGCCATGGCATAACCCGGGGCAGCTTTTCCGGAAAACATAATGGTTCGGGGAGTTTTAATGTCTTTGGGATTACTACGCATGCGGTTATAAAGCGCGATGGCGTGCAGAACACCTAATATCTGCCTTTTGTATTCATGAATTCGTTTGACCTGAATATCAAATAGGGAGTTTGGATCAATTTCCAGACTTAAAGTCTCTTGAATATAGTTTGTCAGCCGTTTTTTATTATCGTTTTTTATTTTCTTCCAGCGGTCGATCAGTTGAGGATCGTTGATATGATCTTGAAGGTTTTTTATCTCTGATAAATCCCGGACCCATGAACCTCCAATATAATCTGTGATTAGTTTTGATAGTTCAGGATTACAGGCTTTCAGCCAGCGGCGCGGGGTAATGCCGTTAGTTTTGTTGTTGAAACGGTCGGGAAACATTTCATAAAAGTCGGGGAATACCTTTTCCTTGAGTATACTGGAATGTAGTTTTGCAACCCCATTGGTGGAATGACTGCCAATAATGGAGAGGTTTGCCATGCGAATATATTTTGTATGGTTTTCCTCAATAAGGGACATCCTATTCATTTTCTCTAGATCACCAGGGTAACGTTCCTGTACCTGATCCATAAAATTCTGGTTGATTTGGAAAATGATGTCGAGATGCCGAGGTAAAACTCTGCTAAATAATTCCAGTGACCATTTTTCCATCGCCTCGGGAAGAATGGTGTGGTTAGTGAAGGCAAATGTGTTAACGGTTACTTCCCAAGCTTTGGCCCAAGGCACCTTTTCAACATCAATCAGAATGCGCATTAATTCAGCAATGGCCAATGCGGGATGGGTGTCATTCAATTGGATGGCAACCTTGTCACTGAACTCGTCAAAGGTGGTATGGCATTTTTTGTATCGTCGGATGATATCGCTCAGGGAGGCAGCGACGAAAAAGTATTCCTGCTTGAATCGGAGTTCTTTTCCAGATTGATTATGGTCTGCCGGATACAGTACTTTGGAAATTATTTCGCTTTCATGTTTGTTTTGCACGGCCTGGAAATAATCACCGGACTGAAAATATTCCAGTTCCAACTCCCGGCTGGACCGGGCACTCCATAGACGAAGATTGTTGACCGTATCATTTTTATAACCGGGAATAGGGATGTCGTAAGCCATGGCCATGACATCCTGGGTGTCGACCCACTTATGTTCCTTTTCACCCTTTGCGTTTTGAATGGATTGCACATGGCCATAAAACTTAACCGGAAACAGGGAGCGTGGTCTGGGGATTTCCCAGGGATTCCCCACTCGCAACCAGTTGTCAGCCTTTTCCACCTGATAGCCCCGGACTATTTTTTGGTAAAAGATTCCAAATTCGTAACGAATTCCGTACCCACATCCAGGAATTCTCAGACTGGAAATAGAGTCGAGAAAACAGGCCGCAAGACGCCCAAGACCGCCATTGCCCAACCCTGCCTCGACCTCGTGCTCTTCCAGTTCATGAATGTCATGGTCGAGCTCTCCCAGCGCTTGTTTGTATTCATCATAAATTCCAAGGTTGATCAGGTTATTGGTCAGCAATCTGCCAATTAGAAACTCCATGGAAAGGTAGTAAACCCTTTTTACGTTGTGCTCATAATAAGATTGCTGGGTGTGCAGCCATCTGTTAACCAGGTGGTCGCGGACCGATAAAGCCAGGCCGATGAAATGGTCCATTTTCGTTGCAGAATACTGGTCGTCGACTAAGGTGTATTTCAGGTGATGTTTGAACCAAAGCTTGAGTGATTCCCGGGTGATTTGTCCTGGTTCGTGTTTAATTTTGTCAATCATAAATTGGAAGGCATTGAAAAAACTTGTGGAGTCGAGTTCAGGGATCAGGGTTGTTCCCAAATCTTATATCAAACTGTGATGCGATCTTTTAACATATTATTTGATACCCTGCCAGTCACTTTGAAGAATTGGTTTAGCATTATCGGGCTCGAAAAAAGGATTTATTGGTAATCCTGAATAGCCTGGGCTTTCTGGCGCTCCAAGGCCCGTAATTTTCGGGCTTCCTTTTTGTTCATTTTGGTTTTTACATTTTTCTCTGTGATGGGTTCTCCCTCCCAACCCACTTTTTCCAGGAAGTCCTCGTACCCTCCATGAAAATATTCCGCCCGGCCCTGATGGAAAATAATCAGGTTTTTAGCCAGGGTTTTAAGGATGAGTTCAGAGTGAGTCGCAATCACCAGAGCCCCAGCGTAATCGTTCAATTCTTCTATCAAGGCCTCAATGGATTCTACATCCAGATGATGAGAAGGTTCGTCCAAAAGCAGGAGGTTGGTGGGGTGGGAAATGATTTTTCCTAACAGAACGCGGCTTCTTTCTCCTCCGGATAACACGCTCACCTTTTTCTTACTCAAGTCTCCATCAAACATCATGGCTCCACATATACTGTGAGCAGCTTGCAGGGAAAGGTTAGGATTGGAACGGAGTATCTCATCCAGCACCTTGTTTTTGGGTTTGAGCCGGTCGATATTGGTCTGACCAAAATGGCCGAAACAGGCAGAGGGATGCTGGATGATAGAACCGGAAGTGGGTGTCAATTCCTCTGCTAGACAATTTAACAGAGTCGACTTTCCTTTTCCGTTGGCTCCGATGATTCCAATGCGGTCCTTCCGCCCAATGGAGAATGATAGATCTGTGAAAATATTGTTTTCAGAATTGCCGTCGTAGGAGAAAGAAATATCCTTTATATTCATGACTATTTTCCCCGGGCAGGGGCGATGGTTGAATCTGAATCCGAGATTCTTCTCGGTGTCCAGTTTTTCCATCGTGCCCATTTTTTTCATCATCTTTAGCCGGGACTGTGCCATTGTTGCCTTAGAAGCCTTGGCGCGAAACCGGTCTATAAGGGATTGCATTTCTTTTCGCTTGTTCTCCAGGTTTTTGCGGGTTAATTCGTAGGTCTCTTCTTCCTGGATCATTTGCTCGTAGAATTTAATGGTGCCGCCCCGGACTTTCCGGGCCTGTTTGCGATGAAGGCCCAATGTGTGGGTGGTTACTTTATCCATGAAATCCCGGTCATGCGTGATGAGAATCATTTCTCCGGGCCATTTGTTCAGATAGTCCTTGAGCCAACGGAGTGAAATGATGTCGAGATAGTTGGTGGGTTCATCAAGCAGAAGCATATTGGGGTCGGCCAACAATGCTTTACAAAGATTGATTCGTACCTGGAAACCACCACTGAAGGTAGTGGGGTCTTTTTGAAAATCCTGGTCGGAAAAACCCAGACCGGCAAGGATGATCTCAGCTTTGTAATGATCCCATTGTTTTTCAACGGGCAGGGCTTCAATACATTCCTTGAGAACGGTGGGTTGGGTGAAACGGATATGCTGGTCCAGAGCACCGATCCTGTATCCTTTGGGTGTTGAAAGGGTTCCCGAGTCCTGCCTCTCCTGTCCCAGGATCATCCTGAACAGGATGGACTTCCCGGTACCATTTTTACCGACCAACCCGATGCGTTCGCCTTTATTGATAAGAAAAGACACGTCCTCAAAAAGAATTTGAGGGCCAAAAGATTTTTCAAGACTGCTAGCTATGATCATTAGGGACTAAATTTATAAATGAGTTGGAAAAAATAATTCTTAATTTAAGAGTGAGCGGATCAGGAAGGAAAAGAAAACTGGTCGGGATGAGAAGATTTGAACTTCCGACCCCCTACTCCCGAAGCAGGTGCGCTACCAGGCTGCGCTACATCCCGACTGTTTTAGCTTGTTTTGTAAAAGAATTTTTTGAGGTATTTCCAGATAATGATTGAACCTACTCGATTCAGCATCGACTTAAACCAGGTGCTCCCTCCCAAACATTTTTGGCAGTGAGGGTGGACTACTTTATTTTTTTGAAATCCTTCCACCGCGTCAATGACCGGTTGGGTGTTCATGATTTCCGTGATCGAATTTTTGAACACGTTCCCGGCTGCTGTCTTTCCGTCAAAATCGACGCAGCAGTAAGTCAAATCGCCGCTAACCAGAATGGCAAAGTGGTCGCTCAGCGCACTGCAATAACCGGTTTTGGAGGGGACCACTTGGCTACCCTCGGTAAACGCGTTACCCCATGTATTGAGAATGTAGGTCTCGAAAAAAATATTCGGCGCGACTTCCACCACGTTCCATTTAAAGGAGGAGAGTTTGTCTATCTTCTTTTCCACTGCGGCTTTCTGTTTTTCGCTGAGGGGTGGACAGATATTATGAACCTCTCGGGCCCAATATCGAAAAGTTTTGCGTAATTCTTTGGTGTTGTTGATGACACTCATCGTCCCCACTGTCCAGTCGTCACCGGGTACTTCGGTTTTGATCGATGTGTTCAAAAAGTGGACTTTTATCTTAGGGGGCTTTTCTTGTTTCAGGCAGCCTTCAATGAATTGCAAAATGCGGTTGTGATATTCATCGAATTTCATCCGCCTGGACTTCCGGGTTTTAAAGGATTCCTCGTCAGGAGTTTGCAGGGAGATGTTCACTTGAGAGGCGGTAACTTCTTCCAGCTTGATAGCCATCTCGTCATCAAGATAAGTCCCATTGGTGGTGATGCCGGTCTTCACGCCTAACTGCGCCGCATACTCAAGAATTTCGAAAAAGCGGGGGTGCATGAATGGCTCGCCCATCACATGGAAGGTGATTTTTTCCGCCATATTGTATTCGGCGATCTCGTCAATGATTTCACAGGCTCTTTCAAACTCCATATACTCATAATGGCGGGTCATTTCCTGCTTGGGGCAAAAGGTGCAGTCAAAGTTGCAGACGTTGGTCAACTCAATATGAATACGTTGCAGGGGAAACTGGACCAGTTCGCCAAAGCGGCCGGGAAATTTCTGGGTACCGGGTTGAACCTGAGTCAGCATGATTTAGTTATATCGCAGGAATTAATCGTTATTGGTTTTTGAATAATTATAACGGTCTATGCTTTCGCTCCAAAATGTGTTGTTGGTCACGTTGCGCGAAACCTTTTTAGACCCACATTCAGGGCAAGACACCTTTTTTTTATCCACTTCTGACATCTTCATTTCGATCACGAAATCTTTTTTACATTTTTCGCAGGTATGATCGTAATGGGGCATGACCGAGTCCTCCAATTCATCCAAACTTCATAAAAACATGGGTGTTTCTCATGAAGCTACTGAGAATACAATAGTTTCTAATTCAAAGCAATAAATCCAGCAAAGTTGTTCCATTTGAAAAACAGATCCACCGTCGGGAAGCCGGCCTTTTTGATGAGATCCCGGTTTTCCTCTACTGTCCAGGGGATGAGCACATTTTCCAGAGCTTCGCGTTTTCTGGAAATCTCCAGGTTGGAATACCCTCGGTCCCGCTTAAACCGATGGTGAAAATCGATGAATGTCCGGTCCAGATCAGGAATGCCGCTTTTAATTTTTTCAAGGAGGACGAGGGACCCTCCGGGAACCAGACCCTCACAGATATTTTTTAGCAAGGGAATTCTGCGTTCCGGTAAGACAAACTGCAGGGTATAGTTCATCACCACCACAGACGCATTTTGGATGGAAAGTCCCTGATTTAAGTCTGCCTTAAAGAGTTCGCAGGGGATCGGTGATTCTCTCAGTGTTTTGCTGGATTTTTCCAACATGGCTGAAGAGTTGTCGACGCCATACAAAGAGATCCCCTTATTTTTGTCTATCGATTGGGCCAGTTTAAGAAGCAGGGTGCCGGTGGAACAACCCAGGTCGTAGACGGAAGTGTTTGCCTTGACGAATTGGGCACACCAGCGCACCGCCAACGACTGACATTCCTGATACATCGGAACACTTCGTTCCAGCATATCTTCGAATACATTTGCCACTGACTCATCAAACTCGAAAGGCTCGCTGGCAGTATCCCGATTGAATAATGTGTCCCGCTTGGAGATGGTATCCTCTAGTCAAAAATTTTTAAAAGAAAATCCCCCTCCGGGAAACTGGAAGGGGACTATGGCTGATTACGGTCCTGGTAGTTTGTTGCCTTCAGCCGGGCCGGACTTTGACTTTAATAAAAGTTTGTTGATCGCGTTGATATACGCAAATCCGCTGGCCTCTATGGTGTTGACCCCAGCACCTTTCCCTAATACTTCCCTCTTTTCATGTTGAACACGAACAGTGACTTCACCCTGGGCATCCTGTCCTTTGGTTTTAGCCCTCACCTGGTAGTCGATAAGCTTGCATCTGAGGCCGGTGATCTTATTGATGGCGTTATAAATCGCGTCCACCGGGCCATCGCCGCTGGCGTTGGAAGAATGTTCATTGCCATCACGGCTAACCAGAACTACAGTCGCATGGGGAATTTTTCCAGTTTCAAAACCGCATTGCAGAGAACCCAACTTGTAGGTGTTCTGCTGTTCCTCAGAAAACTTCTGTTTCTGGCAGAGTGTGTGGATATCGTCTTCGAAGATTTCCTTTTTTTCATCCGCAAGAATTTTGAACTCCTGGAACACCTTGTCCAGTTCATCCTGTTCCAGGTGGTATCCCAACTCCTGAACCTTGTGAAGGAGTGCGTTTCGCCCTGAATGCTTGCCCATCACCAGTTCCGACTCGTCACCGCCGATATCCTTGGGGTCCATGATCTCAAAAGTGTCTTTACGTTTGAGAAACCCATGCTGATGAATGCCAGACTCATGCGCGAAAGCGTTTTTTCCTACAATGGCCTTATTGCGTTGCACGAAGAACCCGGTCAAGCTGCTGACCAGCTTGCTACATGCATGGATATGTTTGGTCTCGATTCCCGTGTACACGTTGTTAAAAAAATCTTTTCGGGTTTTAACAGCCATGACCACTTCTTCCATGGCGGCGTTTCCGGCTCGTTCACCAATGCCGTTGATAGTGCACTCGACCTGCCGTGCTCCGGCCTGCACCGCAGAAAGGGAATTGGAAACCGCGAGCCCGAGGTCGTTATGGCAATGCACACTGATGACCGCCTGGTCAATATTGGAAACATTCGTCTTCAAGTACCGGATGAGTTCGGCGAACTCTTCTGGAACGGTGTACCCCACAGTGTCAGGAATATTGACTGTTGTGGCCCCGGCACCGATCACCTCCTGGGTGACCTCGGCAAGAAAATCTTTTTCTGTCCGGGTCGCGTCCATGGGGGAGAACTCTACATCGTCGCAATATTTGCGGGCGAACCGGATGGCTTTGACTCCCATTTCGACAATTTCTTCCTTGGCTTTTTCGACCATATGTTCTCGATGTAACTTGGATGTGGACAAAAATATGTGAATACGTGGTGATTCGGCTTTTTCCAAAGCGCGGGCTGTTGCCTCAATATCCTTTTCCAACGCGCGTGAAAGTCCCGCAATTTTTGAGCCACGGACTTCTTCCGCAATCTGTTTGACCGATTCGAAGTCCCCTGGAGAAGCAACCGGAAAACCCGCTTCGATCACATCCACATTGAGCAGAGCCAGTTGCCGCGCGATCTCAAGTTTTTCCTTGATATTTAAGCTGGCGCCGGGGCATTGCTCTCCGTCTCTCAACGTGGTGTCGAAGATAATGAGTTTTTCGGGTTGCATGACTGAAAAATTTCCTTTCACCCACTAAGCGTGAGGCTATTGAGCAATAACTTGCTCTGGTTAAAAAATATTATCTCGGTTTAAGGGACTCTTGCCTGCCTCTACGGAGAGTATTAGTGGGGCTAGCGAGCAAAAACTATTTACCTCTCCGGGGCACGTGTGGTATTCCTTCATTTGCCTTCATGCCCTGCAGGGTAAAGGCTTAAGAAAAATATCGCGTCTGGGGAGCAAAGAGCTGGTTTTGGTTCGAGGAGTTCTTGCTAGTTGCCCCTGCGGCAAGTACCTCAGTCGATGGCGTTTAGTACCTTGAACCCAGTCTTTTCGATCTTTTTGACCAGGGCGGCTGTCTCGCATAGGTCCAGTCGAAAGAAATAGACCTGTTTCTTTTTGTTTTTGGCATAGGGGGACATACCAACACTGATGATGTTTAAACCCTGGCCGTGGATGATTTTGGAAACAGATTCAAAGTTTTTGGGATCCTTGTCCATGATGACATCCACTCTGGAACTTGAATGGATAATGCCCATTAAATCTATGAACAATCCCAACATATCGAGAATGGAGATGATGCCCACCAACTTATCGCCATCTAAAACCGGAAGTGACCCAATCTTATTTTTGTAAATCAGGAGGGCTGCATCTTCTACATTGGTGTCCGGTCCTACAGTTTGAGGATTCCGGGTCATGAAATCCTCAACTCTCATCTCCTTCGGGTCGAGAATTGTTACCCTTGATGAATCTATATTATTTTGAATGAAAGCTCCGCGGATATCGCTTTCTGTGATAATCCCTTCAAGTTCTTTTTTTTGGGTGACCGGTAAATGGCGGATGGAATTCTTAACCATCAATGCCTGCGCCTTATAGAGGGTGTCCCTGGATTTAATTGTGATGACCTTGCGGGTCATTATTTCATCAACGATCATTGCGGCCCTAATTCAATAGATAAAAAATAAACAACAATTTGCCAATACATGTATGAAGGAAAACGATGCTTCCATTCTTAAAATTTAAAGGAATCAAAAATTCCAATCCGGGGAAGGTTACCTTAACACGGCTTAAAAAGGGTACTTTATGGTCCGGGTGGAAAAAGGAAACTTGCTCATTATAACGCCATTTTGCGAAATGAAAACAGTTAATTAAACTGCAACCCCTGCGGGTCAAAAAAGGCCAGAACGCTCTTTTTACGGCGAGTGTGAAGGAAATCCACCACTTTTTCGAGGTTTTCAATTATAATAGCGGTGAAAAATCCTCTGAGATTTGGGTGTCGTCGGGCGGTGAAAGCGTAAGGTGTGCACCACAAACGGAAAATTCTACAATAGTTATAGAAAATATATTCTAAAATATGTAAATTATTTACTCTATTTTAAGGGTATTTCTTTTGAGCCTCTAATTTCAAGGGGTTCCCTCAGGCACGACTCTTGCTCTTTATATCCATTCCGCATTGAAAATCTTTGAACGATGTTTGGGGGGAATTAAACGCTTTTTAAATTCAATGAGTTGATTAACTATGTACGCTTTTCCCAAAAAACAGGGCCTCTATGATCCCGCCTTTGAAAAAGACAGTTGTGGGGTGGGGTTTGTCATGAATATGAAGGGGGAGAAGTCCCATGAAATCATTTCGCAGGGACTGGACATCCTCAAAAAACTGGAACATCGCGGGGCCTGCGGTTCGGACTCGGCTACGGGAGACGGTGCTGGGATTCTCATCCAGATTCCTCACAAGTTTTTTCAGGAACACTGCGAAAAAGCAGGGATCAAGTTGCCCGAGGCGGGGCGTTATGCTGTGGGAAATATATTTCTTCCCACCGGCAAAGATACCAAACAGGGCCAGGAAATCATGGAACGTGCGGTTGTGATGGAAGGCCTTGAGCTTCTCGGTTGGCGGGATGTTCCGGTAGATAATACAACGATTGGGGTGACGGCGCGTTCTGTCGAGCCGATGATCAAGCAGATTTTTGTCGGTGCGGGAGCGGATGTGTCAGACCAGTTGGCTTTTGAGAGAAGGCTTTATTGTGTTCGCAAACGTACTGCGTGGGGAGTGCGTCGGGCCGGACTCAATGACAATAACGAAAACTTTTACGCATGCAGTCTTTCCAGCAAGACCCTCATTTACAAAGGTCAACTGATGGCTCCGCAATTGGAGACCTATTATCTGGATCTCAAAGATCCGAACATGGTTTCAGCTTTGGCGTTAGCCCATTCCAGATACAGTACCAATACCTTTCCCTCCTGGGGACGAGCTCAACCTTTCCGTTACATCGCGCATAATGGCGAGATCAATACAGTGCGGGGAAACCAGAACTGGATGCGTGCCCGTGAGTCGATGTTTGAATCGCCTTTATTTAAAGACATCAATATGATCCTTCCTGTCATTGCTCCGGGTGGCAGTGATTCGGCGGACTTTGACCAGGCATTGGAGATGTTGTTCCTGACTGGCCGGTCTTTAGCCCATTCCATGATGATGATGATTCCCGAGCCGTGGAGCGGACACGAGACGATGAACGAAGACAAGCGCGGATTTTATGAATTTCACGCCTCCATGATGGAACCCTGGGATGGTCCTGCCTCCATCGCTTTCACCGATGGGGAAACCTGTGGTGCGGTGTTGGACCGGAATGGCTTGCGGCCGTCCCGCTATTATGTGACCAAAGACGGGCTGGTCATCATGGCTTCGGAAGTGGGGGTCCTCCCGGCGGATGAAGCAAATATTGTTTACAAAGGAAGATTGCAGCCAGGAAAAATGTTTCTCATCGACATTAATGAGGGCCGCATAATTTCTGATGAAGAATTGAAAGCCAAAATCGCAACGCAAAAACCCTATAAAAAATGGGTAGCAGAAAATCAGATTGACCTCAAGGATTTGCCAGAGACAGATTACAAGTTCGAGCCGGATTATGATTCCCTTTTGACCCTTCAGACAGCGTTTGGATATACCGTCGAAGATATCAAGTTTATCATGGCTCCCATGATTGGAACTGCACAGGAAGCTACCGGCTCGATGGGTGACGACACACCGCTTGCGATTTTGTCGCAAAAGCCGCAACTGTTGTTCCACTATTTTAAACAACTCTTTGCCCAAGTGACCAATCCGGCTATCGATTCCATCCGAGAAGAACTTGTTATGTCTATGGAAGTGACACTTGGAAGAGAACGAAACCTTCTGGAAGAGAGTCCTGAACATTGCCGCAAATTAAAAGTCGAGCATCCCATTCTTACCGGGGTAGAAATGGAGAAAATCCGCAAACTCGATAAGGAATATTTCAAAACCGTTGTACTTTCAACCTTGTTTCCTGCCTCTGAAGGAGAAAAGGGTATGGAACGGGCTTTGGATGCGTTATGTCAGAAAGCTTCGCAAGCTATAGAAGAAGGTGCCACCATTCTGGTTCTATCTGATAAAAGAATCGATGCCGATCACGCTGCTTTGCCCAGTCTTCTGGCTACCGCTGGGGTGCACCATCACCTTTTGCGTGAGAGGACTCGTACTCGTGTAGGGCTGGCTGTAGAAACAGGTGAAGCTCGGGAGATGATGCACTTCGCCCTGTTGATTGGTTATGGTGCGGGTGCTATTTATCCATATCTTGCTTATGAAACAGTAGCGCAGATAGCGAGTGAGGCGGTATATATCGAAGAACTGGACATGGACAAAGCGGTCGATAACTTTATCAAGGCAACAAGAAAGGGTCTGTTCAAAATCATTGCAAAAATGGGAATCTCCACGATCCAGAGCTACCGTGGTGCCCAGATTTTTGAAGCCGTTGGATTAAACGAAGATGTGATCGAACGTTTTTTTACCGGAACCCCTTCCAGAGTGAGCGGAGCGAATCTTGATGTGCTGGCTAAGGAGGCTCTGGCAAGGCATCGAAGGGCTTACAGCAATGAACTTTTCTCGCAACTGGATCTTGGTGGTGATTACCATTGGCGCCGTGGTGAAGAAAAACATATGCTCAATCCGCATGTTATCGGCTTGTTGCAACACGCCACCCGTTCCAATGATTATGCGACCTTCAAAAAGTTTTCCCAGCATGCCGATAAAGAAAGCACTCGACAATGCACTTTAAGGGGACTTTTTAATTTTAAAGAGACCACGCCGATACCCATTGAAGAGGTAGAGCCTGTAGAAGAGATTACAAAACGTTTTTGTACCGGTGCCATGTCTATTGGTTCGATTTCCCGCGAAGCCCATGAGACACTGGCGATTGCTATGAACAGGCTGGGTGGTAAAAGTAATACCGGTGAAGGCGGCGAGGATTCGGCCCGCTATACCTTGGATGTGAACGGGGATGACCGTCGCAGTAAAATCAAGCAAGTTGCCTCAGGACGATTCGGGGTGAACAGTTATTACCTGGCCAATGCCGATGAAATGCAAATCAAGATTGCCCAAGGCGCTAAACCCGGTGAAGGAGGGCAATTGCCCGGGCATAAGGTTAGCGAGTACATCGCCAAGATCCGGAGATCTACTCCGGGTGTGGCTTTGATTTCTCCTCCACCCCACCATGATATTTACTCCATAGAAGATCTGCAGCAATTGATATTCGATCTTCATAATGCCAACCCTGATGCCAGGGTGAGTGTAAAATTGGTTGCGGAAGCGGGGGTGGGTACTATTGCGGCGGGAGTTTCCAAAGCGCGTGCGGAGGGAGTACTGATCGCCGGACACGATGGTGGAACCGGAGCTTCGCCTCAGACCTCAATCAAACACGCTGGGCTTCCCTGGGAACTGGGGCTCTCTGAAACACAGCAGATTCTTATACTCAACGATCTCAGAGGGCGCATCCGCGTTCAGGTGGATGGGCAGCTCAAAACAGGACGCGATGTTGTGATCGGCGGAATCCTCGGTGCCGATGAATTCGGGTTCTCCACCACAGCCCTGATTACTATGGGCTGCATTTTGATGAGAAAATGTCATCTCAATACCTGTTCGGTAGGGATCGCGACACAAAACCCCGGCCTTAGGAAAAAGTTTGACGCCAAGGCAGATTATGTTGTCAATTTCTTTCGCTTCATTGCGGAAGAAGTCAGGGAAATCATGGCGCAATTAGGTATTAGAAAATTCAATGATCTGATTGGCAAAGTAGAAATACTCGAAGGAGAAGAAGCGGTCGGCCACTGGAAAGCAAGTGGGCTGGATGTGAGTAAAATTTTATTTAAGCCCGAGGTTGATGAAAAGGTAGCGTTGAGGAATATCTGCACACAGGATTTGAGCAGAGATCTGGACAATGCACTGGACCATAAGCTGATAGAAATGAGCCAGCTGGCCCTCGAAAAGAAAACCCAGGTTTATGGTGATCTCCCAATTCTTAACACGGACCGGGCTACCGGGGCGATGCTCAGTTATCGTATTTCTAAATTGCACGGGGAAGAAGGGCTGCCAGCCGATACCATCCAGTTCGGTTTTACGGGCTCTGCGGGTCAGAGCTTCGGGGCTTTTCTTGCGCCGGGAGTGACCTTTGGTCTTGCCGGCGATGCCAATGACTATGTGGGAAAAGGTTTGTCGGGCGGTAGATTAATTATTTATCCGCCAAAAGATTCCACCCTCGTTCCTGAAGATAATATTTTGATCGGAAATACGGTTCTCTACGGTGCCGTTTCCGGAAAAGCATTTTTCCGAGGAGTTGGGGGAGAGCGGTTTGCTGTACGTAACAGTGGAGCCCAGGCAGTGGTAGAAGGGGTAGGGGACCATGGCTGCGAGTACATGACAGGAGGAACCGTTGTGGTTCTCGGTTCCACAGGTAGAAACTTCGCGGCCGGAATGAGTGGGGGACTGGCGTATGTTCTGGATCGAGATAATACGTTCCCCATCCATTGCAATCAAAGCATTGTTGATCTGCTTCCCGTTGAAGAACCTGAAGATGTTCAACAACTAAAGGCATTGATTGAGGAACACCTGAAAAGTACACAAAGCAGTGTTGCTAAAAAAGTGCTTGATGAGTGGGAAGAGACCCTGCCAAAATTTGTCAAAGTTTATCCAACCGATTACCGTCGGGTTTTGGAAGAACGTAAAAGAAAAGATGAAGTGTTGGTTGCCTGAAGGCAACGAAAGGATATAGAACGCATAAATGGGTGCGATAAAAGGATTCATGGAATATGGGCGGGAGACACCGTCAGGCCGACCAGTTGAGGAAAGGCTCAAGGATCAGGAGGAGTGCTATGCTCCTTTTCCGGAAGAAAAATATAAAGAGCAGGGAGCTCGCTGTATGGACTGTGGAGTTCCGTTCTGCCAGAGTGAAGCCGGGTGTCCGCTGGGAAACTTGATTCCCGACTGGAACGATATGGTATATCGAGGCCAGTACCGGGAGGCGGTGGAACTGATGCAGAAGACCAATAACTTCCCCGAATTCACCGGGCGTGTTTGTCCGGCTCCCTGCGAAGGTGCTTGTGTGCTGGGTATCACTGAACCGGCGGTTACGATTTGTAAAATCGAGGAGATGATTGCGGAAAAAGGGTTTGAGATGGGATTTATCAAGTCCCGCAAACCTGCGTCCCGGACAGGAAAAAAAATAGCGATTGTAGGATCGGGTCCGGCGGGGCTGGCTTGTGCTGATCAGCTTAATGGGGTGGGCCATGAGGTTACTGTTTTTGAAAAAGATGATCGTATTGGCGGATTGCTGATGTATGGCATCCCTAACTTTAAACTGGATAAGAAAATTGTTAAACGCCGCATAAAGGTGATGGAAGAATCCGGTGTCATTTTTAAGACCGGTATCAATGTCGGGGTCAACAAATCGGCCAACGAATTAAAAAATGAGTTTGACGCCGTGGTCCTTTGTGGAGGTTCGCAGAAACCCCGTGATATTCCTGTGGGAGGACGCGATCTGGATGGTATTCATTTTGCCATGGACTTTCTCCCGCAACAGAATAAACGTAATGAGGGAGATACCATCCCTGAAGAAATTTCTATTACGGCCAAAGATAAAAATATTTTGATCATCGGTGGTGGGGATACCGGTTCGGATTGCCTGGGAACCTCACTCAGGCAAGGCGCAAAAAACGTCTATCAGTTTGAACTCTTGCCGGAGCCGCCTCAGGAAAGAACTGATAACAACCCTTGGCCACAATGGCCAAAAATATTTCGGGTTTCTTCTTCCCATGCAGAAGCGAATGAGCGTGAAGGGAAAGAAAAGATTACGGAATTTTGCGTATCGACTAAAAAGTTTACCGGCAAAGAGGGTAAGGTTTCCAAAATTCATGGTGTAAAGGTTGAGTTTGGCGATCCCGATCCTAAAACGGGCCGTCCAGAAATGCGGGAAGTGCATGGGTCGGAATTTGAGTTGGATGTTGAACTGGTACTGCTGGCCATGGGTTTTGTTCACCCCATCCATGAAGGCATGCTTGTAGAGTTGGGTATGGAACTGGATGCGCGTGGAAACGTAGCTTGTGACGACAAGAAAATGACCAGTGTGGATGGAGTTTTTGTCGCCGGGGACATGACCCGGGGGCAGTCGCTGGTGGTCTGGGCCATTGCTGAAGGCCGTGAAGCCGCAAGATCAGTAGACCTTTACCTCATGGGGGTTACCCAGCTTCCCCACAGCGAGTTTCTGAAGTAAAATCTTTTTTAACCACAGATGAACACGGATAAAAAATTCCTCCCCTATGAGAGAGACCTTTGCGTAAGTCGATAAAGCAGAAAAGCGAGATGCTTCGAGATACCCCATAAAGATTTAATTGATAGTTATGAGATAGATTATTTTAGGATGTACGGCAAAAGCATGGTTGCCCCTCTATTATGTCTGGCCGTCGGACAGGTTTGTGGATAACCTTTGACAAAAATGACTGGTTTAGTCAGGGGGCTGTGTGCGATTGCTTTAATAGAACATTTGATGGTTGTCTCCATGAATATAATAGGCACCACGGTAATTTTATTGAGTACCTAAGTAAGAATGGCTATAAGTCGACTGAATAAAAATGATAAATCCATGACCCGACCCCGTTACTTATGCCAGATATAGGATTCAGTTAGATCAAAAATATACAGCAGGGTGGGAAAAGTCAAACCAGCGTGGTACCCCATTCCGGGCATATGTGATGTCCTCTTCATTTGCCTTTATGCACTGAAAGGGTAAAGACAAGTGTAAGCATAACTCGCTGGACGGGGATGGGCAAACCCCACTTGTGGTAAATCACCCCGACCCTCTTTAAAAAAGGAGGGGCCAAGCAAATGCGAGATGCTTCGACATACCCCTCCAAGGCAAGAAGGCAAAGGTCGAATATCACGACACGGATGAGACCTTCAGGATGTCTTTGCGAGGAGCCGATGGCGACGAAGCAATCCAGAAAAAAGATTCGTGACTCACTTTTCTAGTCTTGCAAGGCCCTGAAACTACTGAAAGGAAATCACTGGTCTGGATCGCCGCACTCCTTCCAGTCGTTCGCGATGACGTGCCGGGGGATCATTTAATCCAAACCCCACCTGTCCTCCCCTATGAGAGAGACCTTTGCATAACCCCGAGATTACCCCTGCGGGGCATGAAGTTTAATGAAGAGGATATCACATACCCCTGCGGGGCACGAAGTTTAAGGAAAAATATCACGTCTTCGTCACTTTGTTTCTCAGAATGACAAAATAGCCTTGTATTGTCATTCTGAACGCAGTGAAGAATCTCGCTTTTCAGGTTTTTCGACTTATGCAAAGGTCTCTTGTCGGGGGGGGATCATTTATCTGTGTTTATCTGTGGTTAAAAAGGATTTTTACCGGCTTGTGCTTCATAAAGAAAAAAGTTGGAAAGGGGATTGCCCTTGACAAAACAGTCCCCTTTCCGGAGGTTAGCCCTTGCGGGCCCGGGGAATCAGGCGGGCTTTTCTTCCTTCATCGGTTCGATCTTGATATCTAACGTCTTGACCTTACCATCGCGGACCACTTCGACCTTCACGGGTTTTCCTGGTGTGATCGATGCGACCTGCTTGGGTAGCGTTTCCATCGATGCGATTTTAACGCCATCAAACCGGGTGATGACATCGCCGCGCTTCATGCCACCGCGGTCGGCAGGTCCGTTGGGAACGATATCATTGACCAGAGCACCCATTAGGTTTTTGAGCTTGAAAGATTCCTGCAACTCAGGCGTGATTCTCTGAATCATGACACCCAACCAGCCGCGTGTGACTTTGCCTTTCTGTTTTAAATCGTCAAGAATGCCTTTGGCCATATTGATAGGCAGGGCAAAACCAATGCCCACGTTTCCGCCACTGCCGGAAAAAATCGCAGTGTTGATGCCTATGACATCTCCGTTCATGTTCAGTAAGGGCCCGCCGCTGTTGCCGGGATTGATCGAAGCATCTGTCTGGATGAATTCATCATAGGGTCCGGCACCAATGTTCCTGCCCTTAGCACTGACCACACCCGTGGTCACGGTATGGGACAGACCGAACGGGTTGCCAATAGCGACTACCCATTCACCGACTTCCAATTGTTTCGAATCTCCCATGGCCAAAAATGGGAAGGACGCATGCTCCCCATTTTCCTGGATGATTTTTATCAAAGCGATGTCGGTCTTGGGGTCCGAACCAACAAGCCGGGCTTCATATTCCTTTTCGTTTTGCAGGGTCACTTTTATGATGTCGGCACCTTCCACGACATGGTTGTTGGTCAGGATATGCCCTTCGTGGTCAATGATGAATCCTGTTCCTGTGCCATTCCCCGGTGCGGGGGGAGGCGTAAAGGGTCTGCCTCTGGAGGGTGGGGAGAACTGTCCGAAGGGTCCCGTAGTATTTCCTTTTGCCGGTTGAATTTTAGTTTTGGATGTGACGAATACGACAGCGGGATTCTGTTTTTTCGCGATTTCCACAATCAGGTTGGTGCCTACAGGATTGGCTTTAGTGCTAAGGCCAAATGCGGAATCGGCAGTGAAAAAACCTGGGGTCCCCATTCCATAGGAAAGCGGAAGGACCATCAGAGTGAACAGGGCAATGGCAACCGGGAACTTTAATTTTTGAGTCATGGTGGAAAACCTCCAACTCTATTGATTTTTTGAAATCGTGACAACACGGGTTTTGATAAGTAATGCTGTTGAGATAATAAAACCTGAAAGTTAAAGGCCCATTAATTCGGAATTAAAAATCCTTAATGAGATTTGTTTAATTTGAAGAAGAGGGAAGTTTATCGGGCGCAGGATTCTAACTCGTATATTATACGAGGGGTTGGGGGGATTTGGTTTTTCTGTTTTAGAACAAGATGATGATTTTTCAAAATTACATTTTTTTACTCATGCAATATGCAAAATAAGCGCGAATTGGAATTACATCCGTAATTTTTGAAAAAAGCCTTTTAGTGTTTCTTTAACGGGGCTGCCGTCTATCTCCGACAGTTCCTTGAACAACTCTTTTTGTCTTTTGTTCAGGCTTTTGGGTGTTTCTACGATGAAATGAATCATCAGGTCACCTCTGCCGTGTCCGCGTAATTGTGGAACCCCGGCATCGGGAATTCGATAGCTTTCATTCGTTTGCGCACCAGCAGGAACAGATATAACCTGGGACTTCCCTTCATCGAGAAGGGAAACCTCGATATCAGCTCCCAGAGCGGCCTGAGAAAATGTCAGCTTCAGCCGACAGTGGATATCGTGACCTTCCCGGTGAAAAGACTCATGTGCGGAGACATGCATGATGACGTAAAGGTCTCCGGACGGAAGGCCTTGCGGTCCCGGTTCTCCCTCACCTCTTAACCGAAGGCGGGAGCCATCGTCCACACCTGCGGGAATATTGATAGAAAGCTTTTTATTTTTAAGTACCCGCCCATCTCCATGGCATTCGGTGCAGGGATGGGTAATGGTTTGTCCTGCACCCCGACAATCGGGGCAGGTGGACTGGACGCTGAAAAATCCTTGTGCACGAATGACCTGGCCGGTTCCCCGGCAGGTCCGGCAGGGTTGGGGACTGTGACCGGGCTTGGCTCCGGAGCCTTTGCAGGTTCCGCAAGGATTGTGCTTGCTGACTTCGACTTCTTTTTCGGCACCAAAAACTGCTTCCTGAAAGGTGATGGAGATATCGAGGCGCAGGTCCGAGCCGGTTCTCTGTTCGCCACCTCCGCCAAAGAAATCACCAAAAATATCGCCAAACTGGGAGAAGATGTCGTCGAATCCGCTGAATCCGCCAAAACCACGACCCTTAAGGCCTTCATGACCGAACTGGTCATAGACTTGCCTTTTCTCCGGGTCTTTCAGAATATCGTAAGCCTCGGAAGCTTCCTTAAACTTGTCTTCTGCCTGTTTATCGCCGGGATTTTTATCGGGATGGTATTTGAGGGCTCGTTGCCGGTAGGCTTTTTTCAGTTCGCTTTCATTGGCACTTTTAGAAACGCCGAGTACTTCATAATAATCACGTTGGTTCATGAGTCGTTATTTTCTAGAAAGAACCACCAGGCGTGGAGCCAGCTAGCAATCGCTTTATTTGCTAGCAAAGTGATAGCTCTGCTTGATGAGTCCTTACCCAGTTGCTTCCCCTGCTAAGGGGTTTTTAAATGAGCCACTTTGACTTTGGCGGCCTTGATCAACTTTTCCTTAAAAACATAGCCCGGTTCCAGCTCATCAATAACCATGTTATCCTTTTCCGGATCGGTGGTGTCTTCCGTCATGATAACTTCGTCTGTTTCTGGATTGAATTTTCGGTTCTGAGTGTCGATTTTTTCCACTCCGTTGTTCTTCAGTTCCCGGGCGTATTGTTTGGCAACCAGTTCCACACCTTGCTGAAGCGCATCCTTGTTTGAGCCAGTGGTTTGAATGGCCCGGTTCAAATTGTCAAGAACCGGGATCAAGCGTGCGAACAGGTTGGCCTTGAACTGATCCAGGCGAAGGTCGTTATCTTTTTCCAGGCGCTTGCGAAAGTCGTCATTTTCCCCGGATTTTTCTTTGTAGGCAGCGATGTATTCGCGAAGGCGTTTGTCCTTTTCTTCTGCCTCTTGCTTGAGCTGTTCCACATAAGTGGGCAGGCGTTCGTCAATATTCGCGCTCGCTTCGTCATTGGTTTCTTCGTCAATCAGGGAAGATCTTCGGTCAACAATAGTAATGACGGGTTCGTCTTTGGGTTCAGCAACTGATTTTTTTTTGGCCATGGAGTTGTTCGTGTTTGTTGGGAAATAGATTCATGCCCCCGAAGAACTCGGGGGTACGCGATTGGGTACTATTATTTTTTCCCGACATCCTCAAACTCGGCATCGACAACGTCATCGTCCGACTTGCTTTCGCTGTCAGGGTCTGCACCTGCGTCACCCTCGGGGGGTGGTGTTTCGCTGCCTTGTTCCTCCTGGGATTGGGAATACATGCTTTGAGCCAGTTTGTGGGCAACCTCATTGACTTTTTCCAGCTGCTCTTTCATAGCCGGTACTTCGCCTTCAAGGTGTTTCTTGGCTTCTTCTATAGCTTCTTCAGCTTCTTTGATATTTTCATCTTTCAGTTTGTCTTTATTTTCCTTAATGGTTTTTTCTGTGCTGTAAATGACGGAATCAAGCTGGTTTTTTACGTCAATTTTCTCCCGTCTTTCCTTATCCACTTCTGCATTGGCTTCAGCATCTTTCACCATTTGCTCGATCTCGTCTTTTTTCAAACCGGTTGAGTCGGTGATGGTGATTTTTTGTTCCTTGCCGGTACCCTTGTCTTTAGCACCTACATGTAAAATGCCATTGGCATCAATGTCAAAGGTCACTTCAATTTGCGGCATTCCCCGGGGTGCAGGTGGAATTCCGTCCAGATGGAATTTCCCGATAGACCGGTTATCCTTTGCCATTTCGCGCTCACCTTGGATAACATTGATTTCTACCGAAGGCTGGTTGTCTGCGGCCGTCGAAAAGGTCTCCGCCTTGCGAGTGGGGATGGTTGTGTTACGTTCAATAAGTTTTGTGGTAACCCCGCCCAGCGTTTCAATTCCGAGAGAAAGCGGAGTGACATCAAGAAGAAGGATATCTTTCACGTCTCCGGAAAGGACACCTGCCTGAACCGCTGCACCCAGTGCGACCACTTCGTCCGGATTAACACCGCGATGAGGCTCCTTACCAAAAAGGGTTTTAACCAGTTCCTGTGTTTTGGGGATCCGGGTGGAACCGCCGACCAGAATCGCTTCATGAACTTGATCTGCTTTCACTCCGGCATCCTTTAATGCCTGGACACAGGGAGTATTTGATTTTTCCAGCAGGTCATCAATCATGTTTTCAAATTTTGCTCTGGAAAGTTTGATGTTGAGATGCTTGGGGCCTCCCGCGTCCGCAGTGATGAAGGGAAGGTTGATATCGGTTTCATTGGTGGTTGAAAGTTCCATTTTGGCTTTTTCAGCCGCTTCCTTAAGCCTTTGCAGAGCCATATTGTCTTTGGAAAGATCAATGCCCTGCTCCCTTTTAAACTCGTCTACCAGCCAGTTGATAACACGCTGATCGAGATTGTCGCCACCCAGATGCGTGTCCCCGTTTGTGGCTTTAACTTCGACGACATTGTCGCCCACCTCAAGGATTGAAATATCAAAAGTACCGCCACCGAAGTCATAAACTGCAATGGTGTGGTCTTTATTCTTGTCCAGTCCATAAGCCAGCGCGGAGGCGGTGGGCTCGTTGATAATCCGCTTAACTTCCAGCCCTGCAATTTTCCCGGCATCTTTGGTTGCCTGGCGTTGGGCATCATTGAAGTATGCCGGTACAGTGATAACGGCTTCGGTGACCGGTTGGCCAAGATAGGCTTCTGCGGATTTCTTCAATTTTTGCAGAATCATGGCCGATATTTCGGGGGGGGTGTAAGACTTATTGCCGGCTTTTATCCGAACTTCCTTGTTGGATCCTTGAATGACTTCGTAAGGAACCATTTTCATTTCTTCCGACACTTCATTCAGGGCTCGGCCCATGAAACGTTTGATGGAGAAAATCGTGTTTTCCGGGTTAGCGATGGCCTGCCTTTTTGCCACTTGCCCCACCAGTATCTCGCCTTCTTTCGTGAATGCGACTACGGAAGGAGTGGTCCGGCTTCCTTCCTCATTGAGGATAACTTTAGGTTCGCTTCCTTCCATAACGGCGACCACGGAATTGGTGGTGCCCAAATCTATGCCTACGATTTTTCCCATGAGCTTTGATCCTTTCCTTGTTTTTATAAATACCATTTACCGGGTTGGATAAATGGGTGATATCTCTTTGCAATTCTGCTAGTTAAATAAGACCCCATAGCAGTCATGTCAAGCTGGGGGGAGGATTTTTTTGTTTGACTTTTGGTGGAATTCTGGGGCGGAGGGGAGGTTTTAAGTTATTCAAATTAAATGAACTGGCCTATTTTTGGCTCAAAGACCGAGTAGAAACAAATTTACCTCATTTTTCTTTCTTAATGGGGCACAATCAAATTTGACAGTAATTATCAGGTTTTTCGATATGACGAACAAAAATAAGAGTGAATACAGGGAGTTTACCCGGGTTCCCATAAAGGTCTGGGTAGAAGTGCGTTGAGCCTCACCCATTTTCTGTACCGGTGGTACTCAAGAAAAAGCTGTGCTCACTCTGCGTTTTCGTCCAGCCCCTGCTCCAATTCTCCCATAAACAGAGTGGTGTCTCCTTTTGCGGGAGCCTTTGCAGCAGCTTTTCTAGCGGCGGTTTCTTTCAGTTCCTCTTCACCTTTCTTACTCAGACCCCAAGGTTCTACACCATCCTTTTTAGCTTGGCGAATTGCTTCCGTCACCTTTTGCAGTTTAAGATCAGCCACATCTCTTAAAGAGATAAGGGCATCTTCATGACCATCGTACGCACAAAATGCCATGGTGTAGCAATTGGTATTTGCTCGGATCATTTTCAGAGTTATATTTGCGAAATGGCAATGCACTCCGATAAGGATGCAGGTCTCAATTTTATTATGCTGAATGGTCAGGTTTGGATGGCAGGGGTTGATCACCCATTCGGGATCAATTTTAGGATAAATGGGCCGGTAGTCGGGCATGGTAATTACGTTCATACCGGGGACCTCCTTGACCAGCTCCATTGCCAATTCTGCCTTGTGTACGGTTTCCTTATTCCACCCCCAAACAATCATTGGTCCGGGAAAAAGGGTCGGGTTGCGACGAGTCAATATTTCGCGCGCGGCTTTTTTGATAGCTTCGTCAGTTGGAACATGCTCTCCTTCAACCAAGTCCATTCCTGAATCTTTGTCAGGCTGGAAAATACCCATTGCTGCGGCAGAAGGGGGGAGTAAACCGATAGGACCTAACTCTAATTTGGGCATCTGAACAAACCTCCAATGACTATTTTGCAAATTGAAACCGGGTTCCCCTAATACAGGGGTTACGGAATAATTTAATCGACAAAAGTCGAGAGCCTGATTTATAACGGGCAATCGCTTTTTTTTTGGACTGGGGCAAGCCCATTAAGAAACGGGCATACTATTATTAACTAAGGGGTTTGTCAATGATATTCATGTCCAGTTAAAGCGGGAAGGACAAGGCTACGCCTTGAGGGGAAGTTGGCGGACTATAAAAGGCGGAATGATGGCATTGGCGTACTTTACGAGTAAAATCGATCCGTTGCCCCCACGTCTAGCCTACTGCTATCCTTTTGGGCGTGCGTGATGTCCCCTCCTAACCTTCATGCCCCGGTGATATTTTACCTTAGCTTTCGTGCCAAATGTGTCTCTAGCAGTCCGTCGGACTTAACCGTATTATATTTTAATGAATTACCCTGTTTTGGCTCCGTAAGCCCAACTGGTACCATAGGAAACAGTTCGCCATAATGCCACTTCCTTAATACGTGGCTTAAGACACCGAGTACTGCCGAGTCGTGGGGTATTTATTTCATGCAGACCACTTTTTCTCTTCCCATGGCTTTTGCCTCATTAATGGCATCATTAATGACCTCAAAATAGTTTCTCTGTTCCAGACGGTCCAAAACCTTCACACTTTCGAGCACTTTTATGACTTGTGGAGGGGCACTGCAGATCAATACGTTTTTCCCTTTTTTTTCGGCAGTATCAATCAAGTCCTCAAGCGCATAGGCCCCAGAAAGGTCAATCATACTGACGGCTTTTAATTTTATAATTAATGTATCGTGATCCCCGGCTTCTGAGTAAATTTCTTCCAAATGCTTAACCGCTCCGAAAAACAAAGGTCCGCGGGGTTGAAGAATTTTTACTTTATTTTTCAATTCATCACTCAGAATACCCTCAACATCATTATCATCAAGGTAGGTTAGATGAGCTTTATAAGTCCGGCTAATTTCCAGGACAAACCGAAAGAACGCTAGAAGGATGCCGACAGCCATGGCTATCAATAAATCTTCAACGACCGTTATTATTAAAACTGCCCAGAAAACAATCATATCTGTCAAGGGCAGGCGATGTAGAACCGGCATAATGCGATAATCCAAGATGTCGATACCTACCTTAAATAAAATAGCTGCCAAGCAGGCCAGAGGAATCTGTTCCGCATAGGGTCCCAAGCCCAAAACCAAAGCCAACAATATTAAGCCGTGAACTACGGCTGATAGGGGTGTTTTTCCTCCAGCTTGTATATTTGCAACGGTTCGTATGGTTGCTGTAGCGGTGGTCAACCCGCCAAACATACCGGCGGCACAATTAGCGAGTCCCTGGCCGAACGATTCACGGTCACTACTGTGCCTGGTGCCTGTCATATTGTCGGCAACGATGCATGTTAGCAAAGAGTCAAATACAGCCAGTCCTGCCAACGCCGCGGCAGGCCCTAGATACTCACCAAATTTTGACCAGTCAGGCCAATATAAATCAGGAATACCCGTTGGGATAGCTCCAATATATGGGATGTTAAAGTTGCCAACAATGGCAATTCCGGTTCCGGCAAACAAGCCCAATAGAGGTGCTGGCATGAGGTCAAGCTTGGAATATTTTTTCGTGACTCCAGGCCAAAGAAACAAAATCGCCAGGGTGGGTATGGCGACCATGAGAGCTTGGGGATTATAATTACTAAGTGCGTTGGGAATGCCGTAAAGGCCTTCCATGACCGCAGTAGGTGCTTCAAGTCCGAAAAACGGATTAAACTGTAGAAGCATAACGATCACGCCGATGCCACACATAAACCCGGCAATGACCGAGTAGGGCACATAATAGATCAGCTTGGAAATTCCCGCCAGAGAAATCCCTATAAGAATAACTCCGCTAAAAAATATAATCGCAAATGCCGCCGAGAGGTCAGGCTCTCCTGAAGCCAAGCGAAAACCAACCATTATCATCGCGAGCTGAGCCATTTTTGGACCAGTGGGTCCACTCACACCTACTTTACACCCGCCAAACAGCCCGCCAATAATGCCTCCAGCAATGGCACCCCAAAGACCTGTGATGGCTCCGAGACCGGAGCCCACGCCAAACGCGAGAGCCAAGGGCAGTGCAATGACAGCGCAAACTATCCCCGCAAGGATGTCATGCCCTATATTGGTGTGCATGATTTTAATATTGTGCCAGGGGTTGATCTCTTTTAAAGAGGTTTTCAGCGTACCTGCAACAAATGAGAATGTTTCACTCAGTTCGCTTCGATGCTCTGAATCTTTTTTATCCATAATGTTATAACTAGTCTTTCCTGGTATTCCGTGCGATTAATTAGTTAATTTTATTTTCGGCTTCATCAAGGATGTTGATATATGGGCATTATGATTTATTTCAAGTCATTTGTTAATTAGCAGGATCAGATCTCATTTATTCGTCGATGTTTCTCCATGCAATGTCGCAGGGGCTTGCGACTGAAAACTTTGTACACGTTCCTCCTTCCATCACGAACGTGCTCCAAATATTCGTCAGCTTCCAGCTCAACGATAATGCGTTGGACAGCACGTTCCGTGATTCCAACTGCCACTGCAATGTCTCGTATGCGTTCAGATGGGTTTTTGGCCAGACACAACAGACGTGCGCATGATTCGTCATAAAAGTCCAAGATGGGGAAGTTTTTTTTCTTGTGCTCACCAACGATCCTTCTTGGGACACGTAACACTCCTGAAGTTTAACTTGCGCTTCCAAAAATAGCAGAAGCACAATACACGATATAACTTTCACTAGTCAATGAATTATTAAGGGGTTTACTCATGAGCATGCTTGTTCTGATTCGAAATATAGAGGAAATGGGCACGGCTCTCGACGCCGCCAACAAGTACGTTATTTTCAGGCAAAAATTATTCGATAGCAGCCAACAAGAGAATTGGATTCTCGGTGTGTGGGTGCGATCTGAATTCGAAACAGACCTGCCTTGCTCGCCAAAGAAAGTTATTGCTAGTCGGGTCCAGAGCCATGCAGGCTTAAAGATACGCTATAGTAGCTTAAAACCCCTTATTTTCTGCCCACTTGAAGGGGGCTTCTTGCCAGGAGCGCAGTGTTTCAATATCATTTTGAGGGAGATTTTGAGTGGATTGGGCTACTTGAAGCAGTTCGGGAAAAATCAGGATAGAATGGATTTGGCAGGATATGCTTTTAAACTTTTCCGTAGCCTCGGGAAACCCATAGCTGAAAATACTGCAACAATGGTCGACAATGCCCCCGGCTTCCCGGATGGCTGTCACGGCGTCGACTGCGCTCCCCCCTGTTGAAACCAGATCCTCAATGACTAATACCCGCTGATTTTGCTTAAGAACCCCTTCAACTTTGTTGCCCATGCCATAGGATTTGGCCGTTGGTCTGACATAAATCAAGGGAATCTGAAGCAGGTCAGCCAGAGTGGTGGCATGGGGGATCCCGGCGGTCGCGGTGCCAGCTATGACTTCCACTTCAGCCGCACATTTTTTTAACAGGTCCTGAAAACCTTTCGCAATCAGGGCACGGTGCCCGGCGTTTCCCAGAAGCAGGCGGTTGTCATTATAGATGGGCATTTTATAACCGGAAGCCCAAGTGAAAGGCTCGCGGGCATTGATTTGGATTGCGCCGATTTCTAACGCCACCTGGGCAATATTCTCTGCAATGCTCATTTTATCGACTCAAACTCGCGGTGGATTAATTTTTTTTTGTTTCCCGTGCTCAGAGAGCCGAGGCCTCTCAGTGTAATACCCAAAAGATATTTGACCTCCCTGCCACTCCCCAGTCCTTGCGCAAGGTTATTTCTTTCAACTATATCAAATTTGAAACCCCAGCATTTGCAGGGGTTATCGTATAGCAAGCTGAAGTTATTTTCCCGAAATACCTTCTCTTTTTCGTCAAAGCGGGTCGTGCCTCGGATTCTCCAGCCTTCGCCGAGGGTCCAGTCCACGGTACCCACGAGAAAGGTCTCCTTTCTGGTAAAACGCCTTTCAAAAAAAAGATATAGGGAGTCAATGGGTTTGACCCCTAACTCAACGTTAAATGTTTTGAGAACATTTTCATGGACGTCAAAAGTCGAGTCGAAATTGAGTTCCAAGTTATCATGCAATCGGCTATCCAGGTCAAAACGAAGGGGAGAAAATGGGCTCTTGTTCTCGGATGTTTTCGATCCGGTTGCCTCGATCAGATCAATCGTCTGGCTGATATCAAAGCGAAGGACTTCGCGGGTATTAAAGTTGTCTTCTTCAAGTTCCTTTTGCAATATCCTTTGGGTTAACGAATAAGTGATCGTGTTTTGTCGATTCACAGTATCGATGCCATCAAATACTTTTATTTTTCCACGATCGGTTTTATCCAGGTCGGGAATGTAATTATAGGTGATGCGGGGTTCTATTAAATGTTTGACCTTGGGGACATATTTATTTTTGAGGTCGAAAATCTTTTCAAATCTTGGGCCCCGGAGACTGGCACTGACATCGAAGGATTCCCGGGTGAAAAAGCCCAGGCGTTTATTCTTATCTGTTGCGTCTAACCCTTTACTGTAAATGGTTTCTCTAAGCCCCAAGGTAGGAGTGAGAGTAAGCCACGGGGCAATTCTCGCCGTGTAAGAGATTCGAGGATGAAAGTCGAAGCGCTGTACGGAAAAATTATCGTCTACATCCGGGCTTCGATCCAGATCCGTAAGAAACGATGTGAAGCTGGAATCCTGGTTGAAGAAAAAATCTGTGTCCCCGATGGAGTGCCTTTGTGTCTTGTAGGTTATTTGAGGTAGTTGCGCAAAGGTTTGGTCGCTGTCTGATTGAGAGCTGTCCTGATATCGGGTCAGAATATCCAAGGAACTGCTTCCCCAGTTTTTTGTGATGGTAGCGTGGGAGTCTGAATTGCGGCGGGCCCTTTGGCTGGTGCTATCGTTGAAGTTTCTATTGAATTCCTCACTTTCCAAGTCAAGTTTTCCACTAAACTTGAAACCATGAGGGGGAGTTTGTTTGTGGATGGCATCCACTTTCCAGAATGTAGAGTCAGTAGCCTTGTCATCAATAAAAGAAGCATTGAAGGAGCCCGTAGTATGACTATTGGGGGTGTACCTGTACTCAATTGAAGGTTTGAAGCCGCGCTGCTCCGAAAAATCCAGGCCGAATGTTGCGTCGGAGTGCCCGTTGATGGCCCAATAATAGGCGTTGTTAAAGGAGGCCCCCCCAATACTACCGTTTCCAAAAGAAGGAATTAGAAGTCCGCTTTTGCGTTCCTGATCGAGAGGGAGGTAGCCTATCGGGATGTAAAGGATGGGGATATTCCTGACTTTAAAGACCCCCTTGGTAAAAAGCACCCGGTCGCCCATTATAATGTCCATTGATTCTGCTTCAAAAAGCCAATCCGGCAGTTTACCCTGGCAGGTTGTGAGATGTCCTTTTTGAGCTTGATAATGACTTTTTGAGAACCGGGTGATTTCCTTTACCTTGATATAATACTTTTTGCCAAGCCTGCCTCGAGTTTCAAAAAGTTTGCCTTGCTGGTTATTGATATTAAACAGGGCTTTTTGGGATTTAAGACGGGTTCCGTCATCTTGGGTGATGATGACATGGCCGGTGGCCTTACCGTTTCCTGTCTTATTGTTCACCTTGACTTTATCTGCCCGAATAACTCTGTCATCGAACCGGATAATCACTTTTCCCCATGCCCAGAAGAGATTGCGGTTATTGTCATGCGTCATGTGGTCGGCGGTTAGAAAGACTTCTTGTCCGGCGGGTTGAGCTTTCGTTTTTTCTGGCGGACGGTTGATGGGATTGCCACCATTCTGGACCCAGTTTGGGAAGGTCAGTGACCGGGGCATGGCCAAACTTTCATTTGTTGTCAGCGGTTTTCCATTTGTCCGCAGCCAATCAGGAATCGGAGTGTCGAGGCTTGATACACTCTTGTCTGATTCAGGCAGATCAAGAGCTTCATCTTGACCGGATTGGGAGAATGGCATTCCCAACTCATCTTTTTCATTGGAAAAAGATTCACTCGTCAGAGTGAAGAGTATTCCCAGAACTAAAAAAAGTGTTTTCATTGTTAAAATTTTTTTTGGCTGCGCCAACCAGGAAAATGGAACCCGTGATACAAATCAGGTCATCCTGATTGGCGATTTGTTTTACAGCTTGCAACGCATCAGAAACAGTCTCAAAAATCTGAGACGGTTTATTGTGAACTTTCAGTTTTTTGGCCAGTTTTTCTGGAGCTTCTCCCCGTGGAGGATTGACCGATACCAGGAAAAACTGATCCCCCAACTGACTTAAAATTTTGATGACTTCATCAATTTTCTTGTCCTGCATGAGCCCCAAAACAATAAAACAGCGGGAAAACTTAAAGTTTTTGCGCAATTCCAGTGTCATATTTCTGACGCTGGCTTCATTGTGGGCGCAATCCAACACCACTGTGGGGTGCGAGAAAACTGTTTCCAACCGTCCTTCCCATGAAACCGTTTCCAGGCCCTGCCTTATGTGTTTTTCTTTAATATTGAGCCCGCGTTCATTTAACTTCAAACAAGCTGACAGGGCCAACCCTGCGTTACTCCTTTGAAAATGGCCAGTAAGAGGCAGAATCAGGTTATTTAGAACCCGGGAGCCCCACTTGTAGCTGAAGATGTTTTTCTCTTCATTTCCGGCTTCAGGGGTCACCTGGAAATCCACTCCCGACCGGTAAAGGTCTGCTGAACACTTTCTGGCCGAATTCTTGACGACTTGAAACAGTTCCTCTTCAGGGATATGAGCAAATACTATACCGCTTTCCTTTATAATTGAGGCCTTTTCAAAGGCGATTTGTTTCAGATCTTCTCCAAGATATTGAGTATGGTCCAGGGATATGGACGTGATAATGGATATTTCGGCTTTGCAAAGATTGGTGGCATCCAGCCGACCCCCCAGTCCGACTTCAATAATGTTTATATCGGTATTTTGTTCACGAAAATGAAGAAACGCTAAAACAGTTCCGAACTCAAAAAATGTGATGGGGATTTTCAGGTTTTCCACAGCCAATTTAATTCTTAAGATCAGGTCCGTAGTTTGCTGTTTTTCGATCATTCTGCGGTTAATCTGTATGCGCTCGCGAAAATCCAACAAATGTGGAGAGGTATAAAGCCCAACCTTATAGCCCGATGCTTTTAAAATGGATTCTGTGATCGCCGCAGTAGATCCTTTACCATTGGTGCCACCGATATGAATGGTGGTCGTTTTTAATTGAGGATCACCGAAATATTGAAGAATCCGAGCGGTATTTTTAAGTCCAAGTTTGATGCCGCTTTGTGTAAGACTGTAGAGGTAGTTTAGAGCCTCTTGATAATTGGATTCATTCATGAAAAATTATAATGTATGGAATAATTTATTAGAGTTATTGATGCTCTCTTCTGCAAATAAAATAAGGCATCTGGAAAAAGTATGAAACGCATAGTCCAGTAAATATTAAGTGCCTAAGCAATATAAAACTGTTCAATTCTGTAATCTGTTTTGTCAGGGAACAGAAAAAAGCTATGAAGAACGATTCCAAGATTTCCATTCCTCTGGTCTCATTTTCTTCCAGCCGGGAAAGTAGGCAGCCCGGTGCTGAGAGGGGAAAAAAGGTTTTTCTTTCAAATAGTTATACCAGAATATCCCCGCCAATGGAACTGCCGGATTCATGCTACGGGGTGAGAATCGAAGACGCTTGTCACACTCCATTTTTGCCGTCAGGTTGTCTGGCTGTTTTTTCAAAAACTGATGGGACTGCGTTGGAAAATATTTATGCGGTTGGGGTTCAAGAGGAGTTTCCATTTTTAGGGAAATGGATGCAAAAAGAAATTCCTGAAGAAAGCGCGGGCGGCAGGCGAAAAGTATTCATGGTTCCAACTCCCCTGCACATTCCGGATAGCCGGATTTCCCCCATAGCCCCGTCCCTGCACCATGCCTTGCTCTTTAAAGATTTTTCAAGTTCTGGAAAGCTGAGGGTGGTCCCTGCCAGTAAAATCCTTTGGAAACATCCATTGGTATACGTGCAAAAATGACAAGGTTGAATTATTTGTTACAGAGGGTGTGGTCAACCCAGGCAAACAGGGGCCATGTCCTTCCAGAACTTTATTCCGGCTTCCGTCCAGTCTAACTCTTCAAACGATTCATCAGCGAGAGAATAAAACCGCATGATTTTCATATGATCTAAAAGGTTTGATGGGTCAGTCCAGGCCTGTTGGTTGCTCACTGGTGCGAAATATTTCTTGTCCTGGCGCCATTCCCACGGGGTGGGGGCCAGGGAGAGGTAGATATCTTGAAAGGATGGTTCGTTGCAAGCGGTGGATAGGCGTTGGAAATAGGTTTTTAGCTTGTCACCTTTCAAGATCAGGGAAAACCCAAGATAATGCCCCCACCAGAATAGGGTTCGATAGGTATACATTTCGGTTTTGGAAAAGTTCTGTGGAATATCCAGAGACAAAAAGGGGAACCCGTTATGGTTCTCACCTCTGGCAATTTGTCCTTTTTCAATATCTGTTCCCGGCGGTAATTGGTGAACGCAAGACAGTAACTCGGCAGTCATTGCTTCTTTAAGTTTGTTTAGACGGCTTTCAACCTTTTTGAGTATGGCGGGTTTCTTTTGGAACACTTCAACATGGCTGATCATTTCCAGGTCTTTGGCGTGCCAGTCTTGAGAAAAAGAGGGGGAGGAATTTTCCGGGTTTTCAATGCTCATGTTTTTGATGAGGCATGGTTTTTGCGGGAATGCCTCGAATCACCGGAAAAATAAAGTTGCAGAGCGAAGCGGTGTAACTTTATTTTGTCTGAGCGCATGTTTTTGTTAAGTAATTAATCATTAATGTCCTGATTTGATGCTTGAGTTTTTCTAAATTTACTCGAAGCCAGAGATGCCACTGAAAGACTAAGCGTGCTATAAATAAAAACAACTTCATACCACTCAGTTAGTAAAGTTGGCCATACTTTCAATAGTACTGCCATTGCGAAGCTTGCTACCCCGAATGATAAGGCAATAAAGAAACCACTAAATATCTCTAAAATGGACAAACAGAGACCAACAATAAGCCAAAATTTAACTGTAAATATTAATTCCATCATTATTTCCTAAAGAGACTTTTTACGGAACTTAATGCGTTTATTATATCATTTGGCAATAAAATAACTTTGGAGTTATCTGAACTTGACAGATGGCCTATTGCCTCTATTTGGCGCTTTTGTATTTCAAACTGAATTGCTGATGCTCCCTCATTATTAATAGCCTCTGCGATTGTTTTTGTTGCATATGCATCAGCGTCAGCAAGCAAGCGCTTGGCATCAGCTTGTTTTTGTGCTGCATAAAGTTCAGCATCAGCATTTAACTCGACTGATTTTTTCTTCCCTTCTGCCTCCATAACCGTTGCTCGACGTTCTCGTTCCGCATTAATTTGTTGTTGCATCGCTTTTTTTGTGTTTTCATCAACAGTTACATCTAATATCTCGGTGCGTGTTATATATCTACACCCCAATCCGCACATGTTCCTTCAAGACAGCTTTTGATTTTTTTATTAATTTGATCCCTACGTGATTGCACCTCATCGAATTCAATAGAGCCTATGATTGAACGGATTGTTCCAGTTACTGCATTATTTATAGCGCCCTCTAAATCATTTATTCGATATGATGCTTTTGCCGCATCAATAATTTTAAAAAATATAGTGTTTGTGATAATAATGGCTACATTATCTCTCGTTATGACATCATGTTGTTTTTCAGGTAGTTGCCTTTCAAGGATGCTTAATTTCCTTGCCACTCTGTCCAATATCGGTAGAATGAAGTTTAAACCAGCTTTTAGGGTTTTTGTGTATTTCCCAAATCGTTCAACAACATGGTTTTCACTTTGAGGAACGACTTTAGCTCCCATGAGAATTAGCACTACCGCTAATATGGTAGCTACAATAAAAACAATTGTTGTAATAAACACAGAGATTTCCTATTTTTTGGTTTACCTAACAGTTTAGTACAAAGCAACATCGCCGTTGTACCATAAGTGCTATAAAAAAATCAAGCAAGAGAAAAGGCGTTAAACAAGATTGGCACGATCTTGTTTGGTGCTTTTTCTAAAGACCTCTACCTTTCCCCTGCGGCAAAATCACTTCATGGGGCAGGTCGCTCCCAAGCTGAAACTCTTGCTGTCAAGGGATACGCTACTTCGCTCAAATTTCTGCGATATTTTCTATTAGTTAGTACACTTGCCCTGTCAGGAAATTGGCCTTAAAATGATGACAAGACCCGAATGGGGCTTCCAACGGTTTTCTACCAATTTTTGCTCGTAACGATTGGTTGCGTGGCTATCATTAGTGCGAATTTAAAACTTTATCGGTTTTTTTCAGGGTTTTTTAACTGCTGGAAAGATGATTTAAGGAAGGCTCAGGGAGAAGAGTTTTTGTTAGCCTGGATAACGAAACGGTCACTCATCATAAAGATGGCAGTGCACCTGATGTTCTTCTTCCAGTTGAATTTGACGGGGGACTTCATTTTTGCAACGGTCCATCACTTTTGGACAACGCGGGTGAAAATGACAGCCGGATGGGGGATTTAGAGGAGAGGGGACGTCTCCCGGAAGGGGTTGTGGTCGGTTGCGGGACTTGGGGTCCAGGGATGGCTTGGAAGCGAGCAATGCCTGGGTGTAAGGGTGGGCTGGATTGTTGGCAATTTGTTCTGTGCGGGCCAGCTCCACGATTTTTCCCAGATACATGACAGCGGTTCTTTGGGAGAGATGCTTGACGACATTGAGGTCGTGCGAAATAAAAAGCATGGATAGGTTTTCTTCCTGCTGAAGCGTTTGCAGTAAATTGATGATTTGAGCCTGGATAGATACATCCAATGCGGAAACAGGTTCATCGCAAACGATATAACGGGGGCCAAGCGCGAGAGCTCTGGCAATACCGATGCGTTGCCTCTGCCCTCCAGAAAACTCGTGCGCATACCGGTTTAAATACATGGAGGAAAGTCCGACCTTCTCCATGAGCGATTCCACCTTTGCTCGCAATTCTTTTCCGTTGATATGGAAATGCACGGAAAGCGCCTCTCCGATAATTTGCTCGACCGTAAACCTGGGATTCAGTGAGCTATATGGGTCCTGGAAAATGATCTGCATTCTGGGACGGAATTTTGCCAGCTCCTTTCTGTTCAGTTTGAAAATATTGGCATCTTCAAAATACACCTTCCCGGATGTGGGTTGCATGAGGCGCAAACTCATTCGCCCCACCGTTGTTTTGCCGCATCCGGATTCCCCGACAAGCCCTAAAACTTCTCCTTCATGGATATCAAACGACACGCCATCCACAGCTTTAACTTGTCCGACCACTCGCGAGAACAGTCCTCCGTATACTGGAAAATATTTTTTCAAAGACTGAACAGTCAATAATTTTTTCATGCGGCAGGCGTGGTTTCATATAGCCAGCAGGCAGTCTTATGGGGATTTTTTCCGTCAACAGATTCCAATGGAGGAATCATCTTCATGCACTGATCGAGTTTTTCTGCGCACCGGGGATGAAATGCGCAACCTTCGGGCAGGTATGCCGGGTGGGGAACGGTTCCCGGTATTGTTTCCAGTTTGGCACCGTCTTTGGGTAATGAATTTAGCAGGCCGCGGGTATAGGGATGTGCCGGTGAGGCAAACAACTCTTCAACCGGGGCCAGTTCCACCACCTTTCCTGCATACATCACGGCTACCCGGTCGGCGTATTGGGCGACGATACCCAGGTTATGGGTGATGAGCAGAATGGACATACGGGTTTCTTTTCTCAATTGATCGAGCAAGTCGAGAATCTGTGCCTGAATGGTAACATCCAAGGCAGTGGTGGGTTCATCGGCGATGAGAAGAGCTGGCTTGCAAATGATCGCCATGGCGATCATCACGCGTTGCTTCATGCCGCCAGACAGTTCATGCGGATACTGGTCGATCCTGTTTTCGGGGGAAGGAATGGCCACTTGGCGCAGAACGTCCAGCGTCAACTCACGGGCCTCGGACTCCGTTTTGCTCTGATGCAGGCGGATGGCCTCCATAATCTGGTCTCCGACGGTGAATATCGGATTGAGAGAAGTCATGG
The DNA here is from genome assembly GCA_965249625.1 of Nitrospinales bacterium. GTDB lineage: Bacteria > Nitrospinota > Nitrospinia > Nitrospinales > VA-1 > LS-NOB. The sequence goes on from OZ252246.1 coordinate 994,843, forward strand.
GTTCCTGAAAAATCATGCTGATTTCGTTGCCACGGATGTTCTGCATTTCCGCTTCGGAAGCCTGTAGAAGATCATGTCCTTTAAAAAGGATACGGCCCGATTCGAATTTTCCCGGAGGAGTGGGGATGAGGCGCATGACACTTAAAGCTGTGACAGATTTCCCGCAACCGGATTCACCGACCAGTGCCAGGGTCTCGCCCTTGTGGAGGGTCAGGTCCACATTGTGTACGGCTTTAACGATGTTTTCTTCGGTGTGGAAAAACGTGCTCAGGTCTTCGATTTCGAGCATGTTATCTTTGAAGGAAAAAAGGTGTCGGACGGTTTAGGGGTGGTCATGACCTTCGTGGTCGTCGTGGTCTTCATGTTCGTCGTGCCCGTCGTCTTCATCGAGGATGTCTTCATAGCGGTATTCATCATCCTCATCAATGTCGTAGCGATTCAGCTGGGTATCAATTTTTTCCGACCACAGATCAATGCCACCTTCCAGACACTTCATGTTGGTGAATCCTTTCTGGGTCAGCCATTTCTGAAAGCTGGGACTGCGATCCTGTTTCCAGTCGATCAAAACTATTTCGCGATCCTTTTCAAAGGTTCCCAGAACATGCTCATTGTTTTCGGCATTGATGATGTGCGAACCTTCGATCTTGGAAATATCTCTTTCCCAGCTTTCGCGAATGTCCAGCAGGACGGGCTTGTTGCCGGAATCAATTTTTTGCTTCAGTTCCTCACAGGTCATGACGGCAATGTTTTTGTCTGCATGCTCCCTGTTCAGGCAGTTGATGACCTCTTGTATATTTTTCCCATGGGTCTGGCATAGAGAGGCCAGGGTTTCATCCTTATTATAGGGAGTCACTGGCATACCAATATGAAATTCTTTGAAGAGCACGGTATGGACCTCCGAAAAAATCTGGTTGGCCGATGCCATAGACAGTTCTCCATTGAACGGGCCTTCTATTTTTTTCACTTCAATTTCAGAAATTTTCAGGATGTGATAACCGTATCGGGAATGAACCGGGCCGATAATATTTCCTAAATCGGCTTCGGAAACTTCCTGCCCCATAATGGATTGCAAATCTCCTTCCGGCATCCATCCCAGGTCACCAGCGTTTTCTTTGGAGGGGCAGGTGCTGAAGTTTGTCACCACCTCCTCAAAGGGAGTGCCGCTATCTAACTGTTTTTTTGCCGCAACGACATCTTCCTTGGAATGGGTAAAAATCTGGCTCGCTCGAACCCGGATCATAGGCTTGTCTCCTGAGTGTTTAATTTGTAGAGGGACAGATAGTACGCTAACCGTTTAATGTCAAAAGCCAGTTCAGCGCAAACCCGGAACCATTAAAGACTAAAGTTTTATTATGGGGACGTTTTTTTTTAAAGCCTGGGGTGGTAGAAGAACTGATTTTAAGGGTTTCCACCCTTTTCTCAGGTCGCATAACATGTTTTATTTCACGGCTAACTAACTGTAGGCTTCAGAGATAACTGTCAATATCTAATGCCCTGCCACCTCTCTTTTCATCTTTTCATGGCTAACCGTAACTTCGCGAACCGGAAATTCAAAACTAAAATCTAATACTCGCCCATTGGTCAACTCTATTTCTTTCTCAATAATATGAGGCTCATCATAAACCGGCCGTTTGTCTGCCGCAAACTCCTTTATGTTGTAACCCTCATGCCATGCTATCAGTTTATATTTTCCTGGAGGTATGTCTTTAATTTCAAAAGCCCCATTTTTATCTGAAATACTGAAGTATGGATGCGGCAATCCAAGCATCCATCCGTTCATATGTACATGAGTATCACATTGATATCGATTGATTCCTCTTACTCTCTTAAGCTTTTTCTTTGTCATCCGATTCCGGTCCGGGAGCGGCGTATTAAATAAAGTAGCCCCATTTGAGCCGAAGCCGTGAGGATTATGCAAAAGGTCTTCCATATTATACAAACCAACATTTCTAGTATATACAAAACCAAAAACATGCTCTTCAAAGTTACATAGTTGGCTCTCAGGGCGCTGGTCTTTATCAAGGCCGGCATGAAGCACTTCTGGACTATTAACTTTAATCTTTGCTTTTTTATCCGCAAGCGGTTTACCTTCTGGTACCGCTTCAAGATAAACAGCTGTGAACTTAACACCTTTATTAGTTGGGTTAACTACCAGAGCAGGGTTGAAAGCCTCCTGGCCACATTTATCCATATGTTTAAAAACAGTTATCGGTGGTAGTGTCGGTATATCCCCTTTCCATTTAGCGACACCCTTAATTGTCGCCCCATTTTCAACTTTTATTTCTTTATATTTGATTTTTGCCGCAATAGCAGAACTCGCGCCAAAATTCATGACCATAGTGGCAAATGCCATAACAACCGCTATCTTCTTCATATAATTGTCGCCCCATTTTCAACTTTTATTTCTTTAGCAGAACCCGCGCCAAAATTCATGACCATAGTGGGCAAATGCCATATATGATTATTAATTCATTATTTGAATAATCTTGTTTTGCGCTTTGGCCAGAAACAACCTCAGAAGGCTGATCGGAAATGCCTCCCGGGCTTCTCAGAAACTAATTCGTGATATCTTTATCAGCAATCTCGACCACGTCACCACCAAGTAACTCGACAGGTTTCCGGGCATAAAAAACTTGTGTTTCATTGTTATATGAGAGCGTAAGGTTAAAGTTGTCTTCCGGCCACTCACTTGCTATTTTTATTTGTCCTTTCGCGCCACCATTTCTTTCAGCTTCAATTAATTTTTGAATAATATTAATTGGTTTACCGGTCTTTGAAACATCTCTTTGCAAATTCATTATTAAAGCGATATCTTCCCTTGTCGCGGGCTTCTTCTTCCCCCGGACATAAGATCTTGAGATAAAGAAATACGGGTCTTTAGGCGGGAACTGAGGAAACGCATAACCATTTTGTACATCCACAAAAATCTTTTTAAACTCATCACTTTGAATGTAATCAACGATCTTATATATTTCCTCTTTTGTCAAAACTGATCCCATCTCATCACGATTTCCGATCCCCCACTCTGGCATTAGTCTTGTAAAACGTCCATTGTGAGGAACCTCAAACATATCATCACGAGTCCTGACAAGTGAATCCGCCTCATAAGATATCCCCGTGATTCCTTCCCCGGTATAACCATGGCAATGCGCGCAGTTCATCTCAAAAATTTGCCGTCCTGTCAAAGTAGAACCTCGTTTAAATGGTTTTGCGGGCGGCAAAATTTGAACCGTTCCATCCCAACGCAAAAGCTCTCCTCTTTCCTTCCAACCTTTTTCATCAACCATAACTTCATAGTCGATTTTGACTGGCAGTTTCATTTCTTCAGAGGCTTTCTCCTGGGATAGAGCTTTATATGCGTAACGAATTTTTCCTCCATACATTTCAGCCCAGTGCTTTTGTCCTTTCAACTTGTTAAAAGCCTTGTTTTCTCCAGGATTGGCTATATTTACAGCCACTTCAAGTGCCAGCGTTGGAGCAATCCCAAATTTCCCATCACCACTACCAAGCCAGGGAACCCCATCGTTATCCCAGTCCCTTGACCCAACACCAATCGCTAACTCACCACTTCTATTTTCTTCTGACTGTATCATTCCTGTCATCATCAAAGTCTGCACTGCCCAACGGGAAAACTTGCTTACCAATGGTTTGGTCATATGTATAGGCGTAGCAAACATCATTTCCCGATACGCGCGCAACTGAGCCGAAATATCTAAGGAATGAATCCTCACAGTATCATCGCCCAAACGACTCCTGAACAGACCAGTTGGTTCGTGCCAAAAATTTTCCCAAATATAATTCCAGGTTTGTCTTGCCCCTTCAACATATTTAAGGTCATTCGTAAGTTTATATGCTTCAAGCAAAGCAAAAACTCCCGTAAAATTTGGGCGGCCTAAATCACATGCGCCAGTTGGTTTTGAGGAAGTGACATCATAAGAAACACAAAATTCCCCATTTTCTCCCTGAACACTCAACAAGAAGTCAGCATTCTTTTTGAGTAACTCCGTAGCCAGCTTTGTCAATTCTGGTTCCAGGTCATCCTGGTCAGGTGTCGCGAGAAGTGCCTGGGGATCTCGCATGCGGTCTACATATTCTTTTAACCCGATAAGTGTCAATCCCATGTCTGTAATCTTTATTTCATTACCTACTCCAGGATTTTTAAGTTTCTTTCTAATCCACCACTTGGTTTTTTCAGGTTCCCAGGTCGAAACAAGAATACCGTTCCTGGTATGCATCGCTACGATATTCTTCAGGATCATATTTGCCAGATAATGCGGTACCGCGCCAAGGCTTTTCTCAAGTATCCCTCCGTCCACAGGCGGATTGTCTGTAAACATATCTGTCATCCTGTATGTTGACTGAAAGAAGTGTGAGTTTCCCCAAAGTAACGCGCCTTGATCAAAGAGCAAACTTCGCGGATCATCTACCTCAAAGCCCCACTGGCGCTCTGGAAGATCTCCGGCAAGAAGCAAGTTAGGCCAAATTCTGTGCGGAAAATATCTCAGCCCATTTTTGGGGTCATAAGTCGCGGGATTGATTCCACCTAATTCACCATCCTCGTTGGCGACCAACTGGGCTTTTAACGCCAAAACCTGATTAGCTCTTGTTGTAGCCAGGGCCATACCTCTGAACCCTTCCTCAGCGTCATTTCCAGCCAAAATAATTCTCTTGGTTTGGTTGCTGGGAGACTCGCCTGTATGAGTAGCTTTCCACATATAGTCCACCCACATACTAGCCCTTTTAAGCATAATTCCAATGCCACCCATATCTATATACTTAACCATTTTGTCGCGATCCCATCTCCATTGCCTGTTACTGAAAAAGTATTTAGGCACCCCCCATTTTCCATTCTTCCCGCTTTGGGGATCAACAAAGTTATCAGCAACGGGAGTTGGGGCAACAAAATGCGGATCACCCGCTTCAAACTCCAGGTATGCGGGTTGGCCATCATCTGGAAACCTCGGAATCCCAACACGTTTCCAAACTAGTGGAAAGTACCACTGAAGCATCACGTCTTTATTAGATAAGGTGCGCTCCCCGCGATCTCTCTCAAGACGATTGTATGAGGACAATTCTAATGCCTTCATGGTGAAATAAGGGCCATTCACCATATTTATTCCGGCGTGGCTTGCGGCAAAACCAAAACCCAGGTTATTTCGAGCATTCCAATACATTTGTTGATTGGTCATCCAAATGAAAGCCGCGTTGTGCTCCAATGGCAGGGCTGCCCGGACCATATTTGATAAACCTGTTTGACTGATTTCAAACTCTTCATTAGCCGCCCATTGTTGGTACTTGGGTTTAAAGGTCCTATCAAGGATTTTTACTTCTGGAAGTTTGCTCCTGTAGGGGCTTAAGTCAGGCTGAAATGTTCCTTCTTTGAGAATAATCATTCTGCCGTCAGGCGCGTTTATGTAGTAGTCCGCGTTTGCCGTGGACGATATGAGAAAAACCAAAAAAAGAGAAAAACATGTGCCATATACTTGCCTACAAATCGTATTTAAATTATCCATTTAATTTACCTGACTGGAAAGGTTCGGCTAAATTGACCTAGAAAGTTACTGCCATACCCAAATTTGCCACATAGGATGGACTTGGACCCTGACGAGGTTGCACAACTCTACCTAAAAGAGTCGCCGTAAACCTGACTAAAGGGTCTGGACTAAAAATAATACTTGGACCGACAAGGCTGAGCCATCCACCACGAAAACTGGGTCGATCCACCTCAGAATAACGATTAGGAAATAGAAACTTACCTTCATAAGTATCTTGTGCCTGCCAGTTTGATATGCTGGACAATTGAACGGAAAAGTAGTCTTTGTAGACGGGCACAACTATTGACCCAAAAATAGTTGCCAGATCTCCCCGGTTCACACCATCATGCTCCGCGTTAAATCTATAAGCTCCGCCCCAGTGGACTGCGGCGCGATCAAAAGGCGTTCCCGCCAGAAAATCCGGGAGGTCACCGGGCAGAAACTGACGAGTAAAAAACGTAGCGACTTTGTATGACATTTCACCTGTACCTAATTGCCTTCCCGCTGGAAGCGTTCCGTTATCCGTAAATCTTTTGAATATTGGCCGTCCACCCGTGCCCGCGCCTTTATCAGTAACAGAAATAACACCATTGTCTCCCGCCCTTTTATTCGTTGATCCTGTTGGGAAATAGACCCCTGCGGCTACCGCCCATCCAATAGGCTTATTACCTTGATCCCAAATTTTCTTTTTAAGCATTAGATTAACATCCTGAAGCCCTTCTGACGTGCCTCCATTAAAAACACTTTTAGCCCCTTTAGCCTCCTCAATCATAGGGGGGGGGTCAATAGCAGGCAACTGTACTGGACCACGACTGGTAGAGTTTTCATAAGTAATGTTCAGCACGGCTGTAAAACTATGAAAAAACTTCTTATCCAGATCAAATCCATAGCGGATAGAAGTCGTTAAAAACCTTCTCTGAACGGTATTATCGACATGAATCAGATCAATCTCTCCATCTTTCGTAAAGTCATCGCCGCCGACGTTCACAAACTTAAAACTTGTAGCTACTTGAAAAAGGCCAGGTGGGAGAACAAACGCATGGCCGCCAACAGCAGGTACCAGCAAAGGCGGTATGAAGTTCTTTACCTGAACCTTGATAAGGTCACGTTCTAATATCGTGAATTTTTCATCAACACCAAGATTTAAAAAACGATCCTCAAATCTTTGGCCCCGCAAATAATCATTATCATGTATTTCAGCCGGAGCAACTGCGGGAGAGGACAGTCGATCCTCCTTGTCAGTCTTTTTACTGTCAGCCGCCCAAGAACTGGCGCAAAAAATTATTGATCCAACCAACAATATCAGGACCAACCGAGGATAAAACCCAATCATAATATCAGTTTTTTCTTCCACTCAGGATTCCTCGCATGAAAAGGCGTGAACGACGTTGGATGTTGGATAAGGGGACCAACTTCTCCCACGACAACACCCTGCCACAAAATAACTAAAATATGTGACAATTTTCCGCCATCGAAATATTATTAATTTCGCCTTATCCATATTCTATAATAACTTAATCCCACAATATTCGTACGTCAAGCTTTTATAATTTCATTATTCTATAATAACTTAATCCCACAATATTCGTACGTCAAGCTTTTATAATTTCATTTCTATCCCCTCTACCCTTCTGTTAATATGGGATTTGTTGCTTGCAAATTCGTTGTTGCCATGTTGCCCGATGATGCTTTTTATAACCCGGGTCAACGAGGCCACCACAGCCTTTCCAGCCATCGGAGTGGATCGTGTTTTCAATATCCACCTTGCCCCGGATCGACCGCTTTGTGTTTTTTTAATTTAACGCTTTGTTATGAATCGCTTTTTAAAACTTCTTTCGCTAGAGGCCAAAGTGAGACAATCCGGAGCAAATTCGGTGATAATTTTGAAATGAAAAACAATTTTTCTTGCTCAGTTGAACTATTCGAGAGGTTCTACGTTTAAGTGAGAAATCTCAGTTTATTTGTATTATTACCAATATTATTTAATACGCTATTTATAGGGTTTTACTTTTCCGGATATTCTCCTTTCCAGCAACTCATATCCCCAATAATGCCAGATACGCCTGGTGCCTCTTGGCGCGAATTTGGCATAGTCGAACAAGGGCAGAACATCTTATTACTGTTTACTGCTGGATTATTGCTGAAAGAATCCATTGTCAGGATTCATGCCTTCGAAAAAATTATAATGGCGAGTGGATTTATAGTTTTTCTTTTTATTTTTCTAGAAGAAATAGACTATGGCATACATTTTTACGAATACTTTTTTGGGGAAACGGGCACTATCCATAGAAATTGGCACAATCAAAAAGAGGATGGCGGGAATCAGAATATTAGAAAGCTCAGACAAATCACCGATTCTATTATCTTTCTTGTGTTTATCGTATTACCACTATTAAAAAATAAAAACTTAGTCAAGCCAATTAAACACCTGATTCCATCTCGATGGTTCATTCCTGGTTTGATGATTGCTCTTATTGCTTCAAGAATTGCACATGGTTTAGAAGATTATGGTTTTGGTATTATCAATGGTGTCGTTGGTGGTTTGACTAACAATATTTCAGAATTTAGGGAAACCACCTGTTATTATTTCTTTATGTTGTATGCTCTGCATTTAACAAAAACTCAGATCATAAACAAAAAATGACAAATCTTAAGTAAGGGGAATTATCAAGATACTTTTGTGGTTTCTGCCTGCAAGCGAGAGCTTTGCATAACCCCGGATTACCCCTTCGTGCCCCGCCCCGAAGGGGTAATCTCATTGTCTGTCATTCAGGGAGGGATTCTTCGTCACCTTGTTCCTCAGAATGACAAACTGGCCCCGCAGAATGACAAAATGACCTTGTCTTGTCATTCTGAACGCAGTGAAGAATCTCGCTTTTCTGTCATTCAGGGAGAGATTCTTCGTCACGTTGTTCCACAGAATGATAAACTGGCCCCGCAAAATGACAAAATGACCTTGTCTTGTCATTCTGAACGCAGTGAAGAATCTCGCTTTTCTGTCGTTCAGAGAGATTCTTCGTCACGTTGTTCCACAGAATGATAAACTGGCCCCGCAGAATGACAAAATGACCTTGTCTTGTCATTCTGAACGCAGTGAAGAATCTCTCTCGCTGTTCTGTTTTTTTCGACTTACGCAAAGGTCTCCCTGCAAGCCTGGTCCCCGCCCATGTTTCAGTCTATGCTAAAGACTTCGGCGACTATAGCGGGGCATTATATGTCCGCAACTATGAGGGGGACACGGTTACTTTTAACCCGAGGGGCTCCGAAAAAGCTTTCATCTACTTCGATATCACCAGAAAATGGAGATTCTATTTCACATTCTTCAGCAATTCTTTCGCGGACAAGAAGCCGATATTTATTAACCGGGTTGCGATTTAAACCTGTCAATTTGGCAATCCTGGTCGCTTCAATATCCAGTGAAAAATACTTTAAAATTTCCCTGAATTTCATCCTCGAAATCCGGGCACGTTTCAAAATCGCGTAACTCTTTGTCATGACTGAAGTTTAAACCACTTTTGATGGCTTTAACGAGTCATGAACCAAATTAAATAAGCCCCCGTAGCTCAGCAGGATAGAGCAACGGATTCCTAATCCGTAGGTCAGGCGTTCGAATCGCCTCGGGGGCATTTTTTCTGGCGCCTCCGGTACCGTCCTGATTGGATCAGGACACGGCACCTGCGGCGTTTATGGTAAAGGTGTCGGTGCTACCGTCGTGGCTGGCCGTTGCGCTGAAACTGGATTCTGTTCCCGTTTCAGAGATAGTGGTACCTCTGCAGAAGCGGCGAAACCATAAGAACCGCCAGTTACAGCACTAACATCGCAGTTGCTGGTCGGTCCATTATCACTCCAGTAAACTTTGCAGCTACGGAAAAGATGCTGAAGGCTTGTTTGGGCGTCAAGGTCGAAGGCGCGTTTCTTAAACTGTCCATACCGGGGGATGGCGATCCCGGCGAGAATGCCTGTAATAGCCATAACGATTAACAGTTCTATCAAAGTGAAACCGCTCTGATTGGCTATCGAATTCCTCATTTTTTCCCGTTGCCATATTTATTCTGCCCAGTTTGACCTGGTTTGGCTGATTTCTCAGGTTCTTGAAGGAACTATTTGACTTTGGATTGGGAGATGAATAGATTGGTACTCTTTAGCTCCGATCTCAAGGGGATTGGATTTCCATTAAATATTTAAACATTCAGGGGGTTTCCCTATCGAGACTTGGGATAAAGAAAAAGTTAAGCAGTCTAAAAAAAATCTTGAAGGTGCAAACCTGAAGGGTCTGGATTTGTCCTGCACGGATTTGAAAAATGCCAATCTCATGTCTGCCAATCTGGTATCGGCAAATCTGAGTGATTCGGATTTTTCGGGAGGGAATTTTTTCTCTGTTAAAGCCATGCGGGTGAATTTTAAAAACACCAATCTTTCGGGGGCTAATTTACAAAAAGCCAATCTCACCAGGGCAAACTTCGAGGGGGCGAACTTGAACTCCGCAGACCTGATGGGGGCCAATCTTTCACAAGCTATATTGACCGGAAGCGACCTGATACGCACCAGCCTGGTGGAAGCCAGTCTTCTTGAAGCAGATTTGTCGGGTGCAGATTTGACCGAGGCCAAACTTTCGGGGCGGTACCAGCGGGAAGGCTATTTCAGCCGTGGCGCCAACCTGGGCAAGGGAAAACTGGTCGGTGCGAAAATGGTCCGAGCTAATTTGGTCGCTGCAGAATTACATGAAACCGATTGCCGTGAAGTGGACTTCTCGGGAGCCAATTTGAGTGAAGCCAGTTTAAAGCAGGCTTGCCTGATTTCCACCTGTTTTGTAAACTCGAAACTGGGAGATGCAGATTTTCGGGGCGCGGACTTGACGGATTCTGATTTTTCCGGGGCAGAGCTCATTGAGGCAAAATTTCAAGGCGTAGACCTCAGGACGGTAAAAAATATTTCCTCTGAAGAATTAGAATTGGCTAAGATAGACGATAAAACCCAGGTTCCGAATTATATTGAAGTGAAATGGACCTCTGAAGATACTTATGAGTGTAGGAAAAAAGTTTAAAGACGCTCTTGAAAGTTCGAACCGGTGAGAGGAAGCGGGCTACAAAAGCGAAAACATCTAAACTGAAGAATATGAGATGAGCGCCACAAAAGCAAAGTTCTGTATTGGGCAACTTATTTGTCATAGACTGTTCGATTACCGGGGAATCATTTTAGGCGTCGACATGGAGTTCAAGCAGTCAGACGAATGGTATGACGAGATGGCCCGGAGCAAGCCCCCTAAAGACAAACCCTGGTACCATGTTCTGGTTCACCAGAGAGGCAGCCAAACCTATGTGGCAGAACAAAACCTGGAACCGGACCCCGCCAGCAAAAATTAACAGAAGGCCATTTTTCGATGATTAAGACGGTTAAAGAATTTAAAGTATGGCGTGCCCATTTTTGTTATTCGCCGAAAGGCAAATCGGCGATAGAGAGAATGAAGAAACTGCGACAGGGCGACAATGAGTTTCCCTATGGGAACCTGGAAAGCAGTGTGTTGTCTACCTGTTTTCTTGCTGCAAAATACCTTCCTCAAAAAGACCAGATGGATTCCCGCAGGAGAATAGGGGGCATTCAGCTTCCCGTCTCCGCCTTAAAAGGCAGTTCTAAACGCAAACCACAAAATATTGGGCGCAATAGTTTGATTTTGCATCTGTCGACTTTTTTAAAGTTTTATACGGCCGATGAATCTACGTTCGACTGGGTCGGAAAAAAAATTCCCCAATTTGGTGAAGGTCATCCTGAACTTGTCGCCAGATTCGTCAACGCGGTTTATAGCGATGAAAAAATCATTGCGGAAGGAGTCGAAAGATTCGCCCGTAGGTCCCAGAAAGAGGGCATCCGCCTCGCCCATTGGAAACTTCAGGCTTAATGTGTTGTTCCTTTCCCGGAACCATACGGTTCTGCCTCGCCTGGAAGTTCTGGGGCGGCCTTTACCATGAAAACCGACACGATTTACAGGGGAATCCGTTATATCGGCGTGGTGCTTATCTTCGTCTCATTGGCTTTGGCCTTTTATAAAGGAACAGAACCGGGAACTCACCCTGGTGGACCCTCCTTTAGTCGTGCGGTAGGATTTTATACCGATGGAAAATATGAAGAGGCCCTGCAGTACTATGAAACCAGCATCCGGAAGAATCCGGATTTCATCCATGCCAAAAGGGGAAGAGCCCGGACGCTGATGCAGTTGGACCGAGATCGGGAAGCTTTGGAGGCGTTTAACGAAGTACTGGAGCGCGACCCCGATTCTGCCGTTTCTTTTGCCAATCGGGGTATCTTGCAGGATCGGATGGGATTTTACCCTCAAGCCATTGCTGATTATGACAGGGCCATAAAAATGGACCCGAAGCTGGGGGAAGGATTGGACTGGTTCACCCGCCTTTTACAAGACCGCAAGGAAAAGCCTCAGACCCTGACCGATAGGCTGCAAACATTGCGCACCACTCAGCGTGGGGCCAATGACAGAGACCTTTGCATAACCCCGGATTACCCCTTCGGGGCACGAAGTTTAAGGAAAAACATCACGTCTTCGTCACCTTGTTCCTCAGAATGACAAATAGCCTTGTATTGCCATTCTGAATGCTTCGGCTTCGCTCAGCACAGGCTCCGTGAAGACGTGATGTTTAACTCAAGCCCTCGTGCCCCGAAGGGGTAATCTCGCTTTTCTGTTTTTTTTCGACTTACGCAAAGCTCTCTCAATGACAGGGCTATGCCTTGAGGAAAAGTTTCGGACTATAGTAAAAGGGGCAACAATATGCGATTGCTTTATGGGTAGCGGTTTACTGGTCCCATGCTTTTGGCGGTCGCGTGTGATGTTGCTTCATTAGCTTTTATGCCCTGGAAGGGTATTAGAGCGTCACCGCCGCATTGTCCCCGGCGGGACCGCCGACTAGATCCAGTCATCAAGGTCGAATTGTTCCCTGCATTCCAGGCTTCTCATATCCATGAACAGGTCAGCCTCGTCGAAGTTTAAATTAAAGTCGGCTATGATTTCGCATTGCAGGCCGGCATTCTTGATTCTTTCTACGTATTCTTTCATTTCTTCAGTATTCCCAAACTCTAAAACCACGGAAAATGCCGTTGAGGCAGAGAATCTGATTAGTTTTCTATCGTTATCCATTTTTCTCCATGGAAAAAGTGCGAGTGTCGGTTAAAATTAAACGACTCTCATCATACCCTTTGCCGACATGGGGGGACATAAGAATTTTCCAGGATGGGTATTATTTTGAATTCCGGATCGACAGGAGATATTAAGAGTGACACTGTATTATGCCTTTTCATTGATAGATTCATCCCGGCTATTATCGGGTGAGAATCCTGAAAACTTCGTGAAGGTGGATTGGGTCTGCTATTTGCGTGATGAACCGCTGATTCCCTACGACCAGTTGATTGAGAACTTCGAGGATTTGCCGCAAACCGGCAAGCAGAAGTTGTGGATACAGCGTCGGGCCAACTATCTTTTATCGCAAGAGGAAGTGGACGAGCTGAAATTGTATCTGGAGAAACAATATTCCTTCACGGTGGAGGTGGAGGTTGCAAAACTTCCCCTGAAAGTGGAGCAGATTCCCAATTTTAACGAGAAGGATATAACAGGGACGATTATTCTGCGTGACCGGGACGAGCCGTTCCCTCTTAGTGTGGGAATTATTGGTATGGTTTCAGGCCATCGGGATCTGGTTAATATTCAAACGGTGGGAGAACTGCTGGGTGAAATTGACCGGAGAAATCAGATGGGTTAACTTTTATTGTCAGTAATTTTAAATTGGGTTTCGGAGGCCCACTTGATTTTGAGATAGCTGGGTAAAAGGGTTCTTTTATCAATCTGGGCAAGCTCGATCTGTTCCCGGGTCAAGCCCACTGTATAACGCAAATTGGCTCCACGTAGATCAGTCCGGTTGAAATTGGCTCCTTTTAAGTTTGCTCGACTGAGGTTTGCTGTCTGCAGACCGGCGCCTTCAAAGTTGGTGCCATCAAGCCGGGATCCAGAAAGGTCTGCTCCTTCCAGCTTGGTTCCCTTGAGCACCGATTCCTGCATTTGCATTTGTGCGCCTTTAATGTTTTGCATATTGGCCTCACTGCAATCGGCCTTTTTGATCCAGGTTTTAAATAGCGCGCATTCCCTAAGATTAGCTTTGGTCAGGTTGGCTCCGCTCAAATTAGCGCCACGCAGGTCGGCACGCCGGATATAAGCGTGTTGAAGGTTGGCTCCACCCAGGTTTGATTTATTTAAATCGGCTCCACTGAGGTTGGCGTTGGACAGGTCTGCCTCGGATAGATTGGCTTTGGAGATTTTGGCTTCGCTGAGGAATATTTTTTTTAGGTTGGCTCCGCGCATATCGGCACCACCCAACTCCGCCCCTTGAAGATCGGCACCTTCCAAGTCAGCTCCTTTAAGGTCGGCGTTTTGAAGGAATTTTTTGGAACCCTCCAGTTTTTCCTTTAGCGATGGGGTGTCTTCAGTCATTCCTGTTTCTTAATTGATAAAAACGATAGATCAGGGCCACCCCCAGAGTCCCTGCCATGAACAGGGCAATGGAAAATCCGGGAATCATTAACGCTACGGATAAGGGAATTGATTTCAACAACAACGAGAACACTTGTTGCAGGCCCAGCCAGGACTCCGGGTGAACCATCCATTGATGAAGAATTGTATTCTCAAACAGGAAGTTGAAAACCACAAAAAGCGGGAACTCGGTCCAGATACCATTCTGCAACCAGAGTATGGTCTGATAACCGAAAAGTCCGAGTCCGATCATAAAGGTCATTACGCCAAACACTCCGGTAACGGTTATCAACGATGTAACGATAAAATCCTGAGGCGTGAGCCGGGAAACCGCAGAACGAATAGCTTTCCAGGTTTCTAACAAGCCTTTTTGTGACAAGGTTCTTAATCCCCTGAAGAGTTCATTGAAAAACTGGCGAACCGTTTCTATAAAACGGTAAAGATGTTTGAGCCAGTCTTCATGGTTAAACTGTGCTTGCTGATTTTCCATATTCATAACATTTTCTCCTTTCGGGGATTCCGAAGAGGTGATAATTTTCTGGAAAGAGGGTTAATTAAATAGCGGTAGCAGTTTATCTTTCTTTGATCATTTTATCAAGGGTTGATCCTGCAGTTTGGCGGTTCTCTTCGGCTGTGCCAGGTTGTTGTTTTACGAATATTTTGACGGATAGGGAATGGTGAAAGTATTGGTTTTTGTGGCGGGTGCAGCGGGGCTGGGGCTTTCCAGTTTTTTTGATGCAGGAGGGTCATCGTGTCCATCTTGTGGGAAAAGAAGAAACGGTTGTGGCTTTGAGGAAAAATGGTTTGAAGCGGCAGGGTATATTCGGTCAGGCCTGTTTTTCCCCACAACAATTGACGGCCTCGTCAAACCTTGTTGAAACAGGCAGGGAGACTTTTGACTTTTATCTGGTCTGTACCAAATCCGTTCGACACAGAAAACTCAGCCCGGCAATTGCAAACAGAGTCGACTCTGGCGCATCAGAAAAGCCTCATTGTTCTTTGTCAGAACGGCTGGGGCAACGCGGCAGTGACGCTACGCGACTGCCAAAAGCGTGGGGCCCGTATTGTCACTTTGAGCCCGCCGAAGGGCCATTCCTTCTTTTTCTTGAGTACCACCGGTACAGAAAATGGGTGAGGGTTAATTATTGTTCAAAAAATGTTTGAACCAGAACAATTAACCGGGACTCTTGAATAAAAGGATTATCTGGAAGAATTGACTTTTCTCAACTGATATTTTTGTACGGCCCGGTTATGTTCTATCAGGGTCGAAGAAAAATGATGGCTGCCATTTTTTCGGGAAACAAAATACAGGTGATCGGACTCAATCGGGGATAGCGCAGCTACGATGGATTTGATTCCCGGGCTGGCGATTGGGCCAGGGGGCAGCCCTTTATATCGGTAGGTGTTGTAAGGAGAATCGATTTTCAAATCTCGTTTGCGGATATTGCCGTCGAACTTTTCTGTCGCGTAAATCACGGTGGGATCGGTTTGCAGGCGCATATTTTTCCTTAGCCGGTTATGAAAGACGGACGCGATCAATTTACGCTCCGAGTCCAACCCGGTTTCCTTTTCTATCAGGGAAGCCAGGGTAATGATTTCGTGCCAGGAGAGAGGACTTTCCTTGGCACTCTTTAAGAGCTGGGACTTTGAAACTTGTTCCTTAAACGTGTCCACCATCTTCTGAACAATTTTTAATTCAGGTGTGAATTTACTGAAATGGTAGGTTTCCGGGAACAAATAGCCTTCCAGACTGTCAGTGGGTATGCCCAGGGACCGGATCAAACTTTCATCGCGGGTTTGGCGGATAAAACTTTCTGAGCCTGCCAGACCTGCCGAGTGAAGAAGCGCGGCGATTTCTGTTATTCGGTAACCCTCCGGGATAGTGACAGAGTAGAGGACCGTTTTTCCAGAGGTGATCCGAAGAATGATCTCGGAAGGGAGCATGGAGGGTGACAGGCTGAACTCCCCGACCATGACCTGTGTCTCTTTGTCCTGAATATAGGCGATGGCCTGAAAAGCGTTGGGACTGCGAATCAACCCTTGGCGGGAAAGTTCGTGGGCCACCTGTTTCAAGGTCATTCCCGGCTGGATTTCAAAGACCTTGGTCTGGCTCTCCTCGCTGACAGGGCGAGAGCCCTGATAGTAGAATACGCTTATTACGATCCATACCAGCACCAAAAAACTCCAGAAACCAGTGAAGAGAATTCTTTTTATCCAGCGTTGCATAAGCGGTTTATGAGGAGACTTTTCGTAACTGATCCAAGAACTGGTCATTTTCCTGTTTCGTTCCTATCGTAACCCGCAGACAGTTCTTTAATCTGGGGTGAGAATTCAAGTTCCGCAACAGGGTTCCATTTTTTTTCAGGTTATTGAACAACTTTTCTCCACCCTCGGGCACCTGAAACAAAATGAAATTGGAGTTTGAGGGATACACGGTTATGGCGGGAAGTTTCGATAATTCATCCATCAGCCGGTTACGCTCTTCCACAATGGAGTGGATTTGATTTTTCACGTGGCTGAAGTCATTGAGGAGTTCGGTCGCGACCCATTGTGATATGGAGTTCGAGTTATAAGGCAGGCGAACTTTGTTAACCTGTTCTGCAAGCGTAACCGGGAAAATTCCATAACCTATTCGGAGTCCCGCTAGGCCGATTTTTGACAAACTCCTCAGAATAGCCAGGTTGTTATGTTTTTCCATTTGGTTGAGAAAACTTTTTCCCGAAAAGTCATGATAGGCCTCATCTAGCACCACAATGCCTTCAAACTGTTCAATGACCTGTTGAATTTCTTGCCCGGAAAAGCAATTTCCTGTTGGGTTGTTGGGATAACTAATGAAAACAATACGAGCCTTATGTTCAGCGAGAACTTTCAATGCTGACCGGGCTTCGAAATCCCAACTATCATTGAGGGGGAAGCTGACAGGATTCAACCCCAGGCATTGTGCTGTGATGCCGTACATGGCAAATGTTGGGTCCGGGAAGGAGATAGTGTCTCCTTCATCACATAGAACCTGCATCAGATATTGAATCAATTCATCCGAACCGTTTCCGATGATAATTTGTTCGGGAAGAGCGCCAGTGGTGTTGGCGATGGCTTGTTTCAGGTTTCTGCAGCCGGGGTCGGGGTAACGATTAAGCTCCAACTTATCCAGCCGTTGAAATATTTTTTTCAACAATTCCGGCGAGGGAGGATACGGATTCTCATTAGCGTGTAACTTGGTACCCTCATCCAGATTCTCCACCTGATAGGCTTTCAGTCCTTTAATCTTGTTCCTGACCAATTCCATGAGGTCGACGCGAGACATGTTCAATCAACCCCATCTTTTAATAATACTTCAATATCGGGTGAGGTGGGGCGGTACTGGCAGGCTTTGACTTTTTCCGCCTGCAGGATAGAGAGGACAGCATTCACCGTATCTTTGACCACATGGTTGGTGATGACGTAATCGTACATTTTATATTTTTTGATTTCCTCTTTTCCGGTTTCTACTCGTTGTTGGATGCGATCTTTTGAATCGGTCCCTCGTTTATTGAGCCGGGCTTCCATTTCTGCGATCGAGGGCGGAAGGATAAGAATATAAATTCCATGGTATTCCATTTTCCGCAATGATTCAACGCCTTGAACATCCAGTTCCAGAAGAGTGTCGTGTCCGCTTTTTAGAGTTGCGTCAGCGGACTCCAGAGAGGTGCCATAATAAAAACCGTAGACCTGAGCCCATTCGAGGAAACCATTATTTTCGATTTTATCTTCGAATTCTTTTTTGGATACGAAGATATAATCCTCACCATCCTTTTCGCCATTTCGGATTTCTCGGGTGGTGTGAGAAACTGCGAATTTTAAATCAGGCAATTTTTCACGCAAAAGTTTGCAGGTGGTGGTTTTTCCTGTCCCGGAAGGGGCGGAAAGTATCAGGGCAAATCCTCCAGGCATTGTAGCGATCCTAAATATTTATAAAATTTGCGGTGAAAACTGAGAAAACCAATCACTCAATGTTTTGCAACTGTTCCCGTATTTTTTCAAGTGTGCTTTTTATCTCAATGACCAGATTGGCCAACTGGGTATCGCTGGATTTTGAACCCATTGTGTTGACCTCCCGGTTGATTTCCTGGGTGATGAATTCCAGTTTCCTGCCTATAGGCTCTGACGAGTCAAACAATTTTCTGAATTGATTGAGGTGGCTACCCAGCCGCGTGATTTCTTCGGTAATGTCGCACCGGTCTGCCAGAATAGCGGTTTCCTGGGCCAGGCGGCTCTCGTCAATCTCAATACCGTCGTTAAGCAGTTTAATTTTTTCCTTAAGCCGCGCCTTGTATTCTTGGATGACTTCCGGTTGCCGGTTTTTTATCTGCTCTGCGTGTTTTTCGATGTTGTCAAGGCGTTCTGAAAGGTCCTTTTGTAAATGCTGCCCTTCTTCTTCCCGCATTTTCTGTAGCGAGGCGAGGGCAGATTCCGCCATGTTCAAGAGCAGACTTTCTTTAGCCGGGTCGATGGCAACGGGTTCTACTTTTAAGATATCCCTAAGCCCAATCACAGAATCAATGCTCAACTTGCCTTTGAGCCCTAGAGAAGTTTGAATTTCTTTTACTGCTTCTACATATTGAGATGCAAGGGGAAGGTTAGGCTTAATTTCCCATTCCCCAGAATTGCCATTGGAGTTGGACAGCGAAATGGTGATGTTGATGGAGCCCCGTGCACAATGCGACTTGATCAGCTTTTTCAGGGGGAGCTCCATACCCAGAAAAGCTTTAGGCAGGCGTGTATTGATTTCTATAAAACGGTTGTTGACCGATCGGATTTCAGCCTTGTAGGAATAATCTCCATCCTGGCACTCTGCCCGGCCAAATCCGGTCATACTGATCAGCATTAATTCTTTTCCACGGTCAGTTTGTAATGGCCGTTTTCTTCAGTCAGGGAAACAACCTTGTGTCCATCATTTTTAATACTGCGAGGCACATTCTCAGAAGGTTCACCGGCATCCAGCAATACTTCCAACACGCTTCCGGGTGCCATTGTCTCGAGTTTGATTTTTGTTTTGACGTAATTGAACGGACATTTGACTCCGAGAAGGTCGATGCTCTGTTTGCCACCACCGTTTGTTGTTTTCGCCTTTTCTTTCGGGTCATCTCCCCCGACACGCATTCTTAAAGTCTTTTCCGATTGCATGGTGCTATGAATCTTTTTACTTTCCGCAACCAGTTCTCCGGCCTCCGACAACCACCATTCCGCCATTTTTTCATCTGCGGCTTCAGGAGTTGCCTCAAAGCTGTCTACCAGCTTTGCAAACTTTGCCGATACAATTTCCATATCGATGACCAGAGACTGAAATTTTTTCAGACACTCCCAGTCATCATTGAAATCCATGCCCTCGGTAACCAGCAAGGCACGAGCCGAAGCAATGACCGAACGCTTGGCGTGTTCACATGTTTCCTTGAACGATTTTTTCTCCAGGCTGAGCTTGCCCTGGAAGTGGGCCCGCTCGGCTTCGGTGATGCGGTCGGTGATCATGTCGGTGACAGCACCGGCACATTCGCCCTGACCACGATCTTCGAGGCTGAATTTTTCTGTGGACCCGTAATCGATATAAGATTCCGGGGACTTCTCAATCTCCGGTAAAGCTTTAAGCTGATTGAGCAAGTCGCGGAAATAAATTTTACCTTTACGGTCAAAATATTCGCCAAACATTTCGCCGTCTTGTTTCCCGGTTTTATAGTCTTCGAGCGTCAGCTTTGTGGCTGCTGGAGCATTTTTGGCAGGAATTTTAATGACCGATGTGCCAAACACCACGTCATCTTCCGAAACCCTTCCACCAAGAAAAACTTCATAATGAGGAGTTAGAATACCATTCAATTTTTTTGCTCCTCCATGAAAACCGATGGAAGCAATATGATGTTGTCCGCAGGAGTTCGGGCAACCGCTCGCCTTGATGGAAACATGGTCAAGATCCTTAGTGGTCTCAAATCCGTTTTCCATTTCCTTGTTGAGTTCCTGCACCAACCCGCGCGAAGCCGTGATGCCGAGGTTACAGGTTTCTGAACCCGGACAACAAGTAATATCGCGAATCTCTTCGGTACCGGCTTTATGCAGCCCGATGTTTTTGAGTTCGTGATAGATACAACCGAAGGCATCTTCTTTCACCCAGGGGATCATCACGTTCTGGTTGACCGTGCAGATGATGCTTGCGCCCGCATATTTTTCGGCAATGCTTGCCAATGCTTTAGCCTGTGAAACATTGAAATCGCCGAGTATCAATTTGATCTGGACGTTGTTGAATCCCTCTTGTTTCTGCGCCTCAATGTTCCGGCTTTTCCAGAGTGTGAACTCCGGATCAGAGTCGTGATGGTTGTTGGGCTTATATGCGGGGGTTTCTGGAATGCCGCTCTCTAAATCCTCAATAGCCGGGTAGGTCTTTCCATTCAGCGCCGCATATTCCTCTTCATAGAGTTCTTTGATTTTATCCATACCAAGCTTATCGACCACAAACTTCAACCTGGCTTTATTGCGGTTTCTTTTGTCACCGTATTTGTCGAAGACGGAGACAATGGCCTCACACAACTGCAACAGATTGTCTTGCGGAATGAAATCGACCAAATGTTTTGCGGCATGGGGGAACGAACCCAGCCCACCGCCAATCAGAACGCGGAAACCGTGTACATCATTCTGAATAACCGCTTTCAGCCCGATGTCGTGGATCGGTGCCAGCCCGCATCCGTTACAACCGCCGAAGCTGATCTTGAACTTTCGCGGCAGGTTCTGCGTTAAATCTTTACGCAGGAGATATTTTGAAACCGCCAGCGCATAAGGGGCGACATCAAACACTTCTGTGGAACAGGTCCCCGCTTTGTGGCAGGCGGTTACGTTACGCACGGTGTTGCCACAGGCTTCCCGGGTGGTGACGCCTGACTGAGCAAGTTCTTCAAGGCCCTGGGCAACGTTTTGAATGTTTACATAATGAAGTTGGATATCCTGACGTGTGGTGATGTGCAGGATGCCGTGAGAATATTTATCGGCAAAATCTGCCAGACAGTGCAATTGATCGCTGGTCATTTTTCCTGCAGGCAGTTTGGTTCGCACCATCTGCACGCCATCCTGACGCTGACCATAAATTCCCTGTTGCAGACGGAACCGTTTGAAGTCGTCGTCGCCAACTTCGCCTCGGTTCAGGCGTTCCACCTCTGCGGCGAAAGCATCAATTTCCTGCCGGACCACGTCCGGAATATTTAGTGTTTTTGTATCCATTATTTGTTCCTATTGCTATAGGGCGTAACTAGGCATTTTTAATGCCATTGCCCGCCTCATGTATGATTTATTGGTTCCCAAAGGGTAATTTGGGGATACGGGTTCTAATATTACTTCATCTTATAATAAAACTGCCCTGAAAAACAGTACAATACCAGATTCTGGACATTATTTGCCTGTGACACGTAATTGGGGGTATTTGTTAGGGATGGATGCCATTTTTCTGTTAAAAATCAATTTTACCGTTTATTGCGTGGTTTTTGTCGCCTGTTTGATCAAGAACTTCAATTTCAATATCATCCTGGTCGGGCTCACCTATCTGGCACCGCTGGTGCCATTGGGCATGACCGACAGTAATATCGAGCGGTTCCTCATCGTTTCCTACATCAATTTTATTTTTGGCATCATTGAGATGGTCATTTTCGCATTGACCGAAAAACCCGAAGACATCACTTTTGATAAACCTTATTTTCAACAGCTCTTTGGACATGTGCTACCCATTTGCATGGCTCTGGTGGGAATGTCATTTGTTGCCCGCGCCGGCGTAGCGCCGGTCACCGTTTTGGAAATCAGTCTTATAGTGACACTTTTTATTGTCGGGTCCATACTGCGCGTCTGGGCGATAGTTCAGTTGGGGGTTTTGCGGTTCAAGTTCAACATCGCTTTCCGAGAAAAACAGACGCTGAAAACCGATGGCCTTCATGGCCGCATGCGTCACCCCACTTACACGATGATGATGCTGGTCATTCTTGCATATGCCATCACCACCCACTCATGGATTTGGGGAACGCTCGGCACACTATCCGCATGGTTCGGCTTCCAGTTCAGAATCCACTTCGAAGAACTGGCCCTGAAAGAACAATTTGGTGAGGACTATGAGAACTACCGCTCCCAAACCCCGATGTGGTTACCGTTTCTACATTAAAGGTTTACTTTGACAGGATTTTGGACTTTTGGGATTGTTAGTCTATCGCTAAAAATCATAATTTCAGACCCGCTGTACCGATTTGATGCACTATAACTTAAATCATACTTAAGCTTTTTATGCCCTTTATACATTCTTCTTATATCAATAACATTGTCATAAGAGACTATCCAATCTCTTTTAACCTTTTTGGAAATGAGAGAAGCAATTTTGAGATGGTCTTCGTGCTGATAATGATTTTGGTATAGATGCTGTCCTTTAACATAATATGGCGGGTCGAAATAAATGAGTGTGTTTTGGGGGAGAGAGGGAATAACCTTTTTTATGAATTTGTCTGCGTCCATGTTGTAGATGCTAATCCTATTTTTGTACAAAGCAATCTTTTCAATTCTTCCGATTAAATTGCTTTTATTAAAACGTGCATCAATTTTCCATTTCCCAGTTTGATCTTTTCCGCCGATGACTCCTCCTGTAAGAATTCCAGAACGGTTAGTTCTATTTAAAAAAAAGGTTGAAAAACCAAGCTCCAGCAACGAATGCTTTTCGGGGGCTTTTTGAATCTTTTGTTGCTTTTCCCAAAGACCAATTGTTACCGGGGTTCGCTTAATTTTTTTGACCAATGCTGCCGTTTCATTTAAAACAGAATGCCAAAATGCATAAATGGCAGTATTGATATCATTGATGTGAATGCAAGAAGCATATTCGTGGAAAAGTAAGGTGAATGCTGCCCCTGCGCCACCTGCATACGGCTCAACATAAACAGTATTCCCAAGCTGGTTTTTAGACAAGACTAACTTGAAAAAATTCGCAAGCCGACCTTTTCCGCCTGGATACCTTAAAGGCGTGTGATTATATTTCATGCATCTAACTTCCAGTTATTAGTTGAGCGGGAAATGTACCACAAAACACACCTAAGGCTCTTCTTTTTCCTCCCAAATCTTCTCAAGCAAAGCCTGTAAATTATCCCATATGCTTTTGAGGTTCCCTGCCACAGGGTGGGTGTATTGGTTATGTATATAGTCGTTAAACGTATCCACATAAAATATTGAGTTCTGATGATTTAATTTTTGCAGAGACTTTTTTTGTTTTTGCTTTAAACGCCCATTTTTTACCAGATGATCTCTGGTTTGGTTTATTTTATTTCTAAGTTTGGCATTTCTTTTTTCATTGTCATTCTTGAACAACTTGTTGCGCTCAAGATAACTATCCACGCTTAATTCAACAAAAACCCGAAACAGAACCGCGACAGCATTTGTGTGCTCCTCTACCTTCAATCTTTTTTTTAACTCATCAAAGATATTAGCTATTCTTTGGTCCTCTATATCTATTTTGCAGTCTCTGGGAATAAGCCTTGGCCTGTCTTGAGTTGCCATCTTGGATTTATTCGAACGCGGCCTCTTTTGATCAGAATCTTTATGTGCGGGGTCCAAAAAGGTTGTTTTCGTTTTTTTATTTAGATCGGGCTTATCCGCCCTTTTCCACTTTTCAAAGTAATCTCTTCGAAGCTCCTTGGTTTTTATGTCATCTACTTTAATTTTTTTGTCAGCCACATCGAGGATGGTTTTCTCAAGCCCCTTAAGCACTTCTGACTTTTTGATCGCATAAGTTAGCTGTCCGTCCTCCAAACCTAGTCCAATACTTTTTCGAAAATCCGGGTCTCCTAAAAGGCGCTCCAAGTTGGTAGCAGGGACTTTCTTGATTTTTTCAGAATCCAAGTCTCCTTCTTCCTTTACAAACTCAATCGCCTGCATTGCAAAGTTCTCACGAGGGGTTTTCCCCGTACGCTTTAAAAAGTTGCCTTGCGCAAATGGATTCCATTGTGCGGTACCAATTCCGCCCATTTCTCCCGTATGTTTTCTTTCGATATAATCATTGATCGGCTCCATACTGGATGCAACATGGCAGTTAATCTTATTAATTACATTTTTGGGGTTTTCTTTCGCCCACTTTCTAAATTTTTCTCTAATCGAGTCGCTTTCACACATTCCCGGGTTATTCAATATTTTCATTGAGGTAATTCTTCGATTTCCCTCCCAAACAACATAACTTTCCTTATTTTTTTCTTTCAAAACTATCACTGGGTCTATGCCTAGCCCCTTTAGGGCGATGTGCTCGGCTAAATGAAGAATCTTCGTCCCTCCATCCTCATGCAAAAGCCAATCTATTACCAGCGGTTCACTTATTATTTTTCCGTGACGATCATTTACTTCATTGAGCTTTAAATCAGCCAATAGTATGTTTTGCTGTGTAAAATCCATATGCCACCTATTTTTTGTGTGTAAAACAATAATTTCCTAATTAGCTATATTATGATGTCAAGTCACTTCTTGGCTACACCTTGAATTCTGATTCCGCAGGCGGATTTTACCTGTTTAGGGTGGGAAATGAAAGGGGGCAAACTGCAAGATGCTTCGAGATCCTCAGAATGACTCAGGGTGACAACATTGGCCCTACGCCCAGTAGTTATTGAGTGAAGTCCAATATGGGAATATAAAAGGCCAATGCCACCAGTAGAAAGATGTAGGCGTATACCCATTGGGGCACGAAGTTTAATGTTGAGGATATTACGTACACCTGCGGAGGTTCTCCGCTATACTTGTTAGTACCATGGACAAAACTGAGCAATACCTGACAGACCTGAAGAGTGTAGACCCCTCCATTCGCGAGAACGCCACGCGGGGGTTATGGATTCTCTGGCATAGCCAATTGGGGGCTGAGATGGAGGAGGAACTGGATGAAGCAACCCGGTTGATGGATCGTCAGCAACACGAGCAAGCTCTTGAAATGTTCCAGTCCCTGGTCGAGAAATGCCCGGATTTCTCTGAAGCGCATAACAAGCTCGCAACCCTCCTGTTTATCATGGGGCAATACGAAGAATCGGTTAAAGAATGTGAAGAGGTGCTACGAAAGATTCCGCACCATTTTGGCGCCTTGAATGGGATGGGACTATGTTTGTTTGATCTGCGCCGGTACGAAGAAGCTATTCGGTGTTTTCAAAAAGCCCTCGAAATTCAACCCCACGCCGATGTTAACCGCACCTATATCGCCCGCTGTCGGGGACTCCTGAACTAGTTGGTTTTTTTTATTCTCGATAAAATTTTTTATCGGGGATTTTGAAAATAATCAGATTGCAATCTCATCGACTTGATCGTCCTTCCTTTTAGGTGTGAAGGATTTTTCCTCACTTCTTTTTCGCTGAACTTGCCGCAGGATGTTTGCGTACCAGTCTTCTTTTCTGTTTCCCTCACGGAGAAAACGGAAGATCCGCATTTTTTTGCAGGGAATGCATTCGGACATATAAGAAAGCTCCAACGGAGAGGGGGTAGAGGTAACGTGCTTCTGTTGATGATGGCATTCGGAACTTTCAAATATATGGAGAACCATAGGTAACCTTTGATAAATCAAATAGTTATATTGGTTAAACTGGGAATCCATATAATCCCGACTCGTTTAAATGTCAATAACTATTTAAAAATTAGTGGTTTATGGATAGGCGGCCTTGATGCTTCGAGGGCCTCAGAATGACTCAGGGTGACATCGTAAAACCAAATCCCCCCGACCCCCTTCGTAGGAGGGGGAGTTTTTAAGCTGGCCCTACGCCAAGTAGCTATTCGCCAAAGTCAAGGGTGGGGATATAAAAGTGCCAAGGCCATGAGTAGAAAAATATAAGCGTATACCCCTTCGGGCATGAAGTTTAAGGAAGAGGACATCACAGCAGCGGATTAATATTATGCCTCCAGGTTTATACTGGCCTCGCGCCTAGCGACTGAAGTCGAGTGTAGGGATGTAAAGGGCCAATGCCATCATTAGAAAGATGTAGGCATAACTAGATGTATAGAAGAGGGTGGGGCTTGGTTTGTGGTTTTTCCATTTCTCTGAAGTCTGCATGGCACGTACGCGGTAAAAATTGGTCACACAAATCAGTGCTCCCAGCGCGAAGGGTTTGTAGTGGAAGACGGCCATCAGCCCCGCTGATGGAATCGCTGCTCCGAGCATCGCCGGGATTTTCAGCAGGCTGTTTTTCGTCAGGTCATCCAGAACATTGAGAATGGCGAGATAGCAGACCATATAAAACAGTCCGGACAGTCCCAACCAGAGGAGGAAAGAAACGAGGGGTGTGCCTCCGGGTATGTCTTCGAGTCCGAGTATCATAAATATTCGTTTAAAAGTCGGCCTCGCAAGCTACTGTTTACCACTATGTCTGGAAAACTATGTGACCTGAGCATTGATGGGGATCAAGTGGGACTTGATGCCCTTTTCTTTTTCCAGCTTTTCCAGAATCTCATAGAGGGCGTCCAATCCCTTGGGAACGGTGCCTTCGAGGTGGATATAATAGGTGCCCGACTCTTCAGCTTCCCCAACATTAGACTCGAGGTGCAGGATATTTAATCCGGCTTGGGCCAGTGGTGTGGTGGCATCTTCCACAATTCCCATACGGTCTTCAGCGAACAGGCTGATTCTTACATCCGGCTCGCAATGGTGCTGGGTTCCATCTTCCAGTTCGACCAAATGGGCGTTGAGTTTTAGAGGTTCGCAAATGGAAGCAATAGTGGACGCCAAGGATTCCTTTCCGCCTTCATGCTCAACCATCAGCATGATGGTGAAATAGTTTCCCAGGCGGACCATGGAAGAGTCGCCCAGATTACAGCTATTTTTACAGAGCCCGGCACTGAGGCGGGCGACCATGCTGGGCTGGTCGAGTCCAATTAGAGACAGCATGAACCAGTTTTTCATGAATTCAACCCCGTTTGTGGAACGTTAAAGACGAATCGGGAATTTTCTGCTATAATCTGAGACGGTCAGAATAGCATAATTGCCGAAAAATATATAGTTAGAGAGTTTGGGGATCAAGCAAGGGGTGCGAGCACAATAATTTTGTGCGAAAAAACCCCGATTCGCATTTTATTTATTAGAGCGTTTATCGGCGGTAAAACTAGTTTACTTCGAGACTTGGAGGAGAAAATGAAAGTGAAAATGTTTTTGTGCGCGTTGGTGTTGATGTTTGTAGTTAGCGGTTGCGCTGGAGCTCAAACAGGTGGTTCAAGCGGTGATTCCGGAAGCTCGAAAGGATGGAGCAAAGAAGATCTTAAGAGGATGGGAGTGGACGAAACTAAAGGGGCTTATTAACCTTTATTGTCCTACAGTCATTAACAGTAAAAACCCGGTTCGCTTGAGCGAGCCGGGTTTTTTATTTCCCGATTTTATCGAGATCGTTTCTGAGTTTTGCAAAAGTCTTAGGGATATCCGCAGGGTAACTATGCCGACCAGCAACCCTTGTTATTTCGCAGTCATACACATAATGCGTGTTATAACACACGTCAGTATGCAGTACTCACAACGAGACCTTTGCCATCTCGAAAAAAATAGAAAAGCGAGATTCTTCACTGCGTTCAGAATGACAGCGCAGGGCCATTTTGTCATCCTCGAGGAGCCGAAGGCGACGAAGGATCTCCGCGTAAGTCGAAAAAAACAGAGAAGCGAGATTACCCCTGCGAGGCATGACAGACAACGAGATTACCCCTTCGGGGCATGAAGTTCAAGGAAGAGGATATCACATACCCCTTCGGGGCATGAAGTTTAAGGAGAAATATCACGTCTTCACGGAGCCTGTGCCGAGCGAAGCCGAAGCATTCAGAATGACAAGAAAAGCGAGATTCTTCACTTCGTTCAGAATGACAGCGCAGGGCCATTTTGTCATCCTCGAGGAGCCGAAGGCGACGAAGGATCTCCGCGTAAGTCGAAAAAAACAGAGAAGCGAGATTACCCCTTCGGGGCATGAAGTTCTAAGGAAGAGGATATCACATACCCTTCGGGGCACGAAGGTTAAGGAAGAGGATATCACGTCTTCACGGAGCCTGTGCTGAGCGAAGCCGAAGTATTCAGAATGACAAGAAAAGCGAGATTCTTCACTTCGTTCAGAATGACAGCGCAGGGCCATTTTGTCATTCTGAGGAACAACGTGACGAAGAATCTCTCTCTGAATGACAGAGAAGCGAGATTACCCCTTCGGGGCACGAAGGTTAAGGAAAAATATTACGTCTTCACGGAGCCTGTGCTGAGCGAAGCCGAAGTATTCAGAATGACAAGAAAAGCGAGATTCTTCACTTCGTTCAGAATGACAGCGCAGGGCCATTTTGTCATTCTGAGGAACAACGTGACGAAGAATCTCTCTCTGAATGACAGAGAAGCGAGATTACCCCTTCGGGGCATGAAGGTTAAGGAAAAATATCACGTCTTCACGGAGCCTGTGCTGAGCGAAGCCGAAGCATTCAGAATGGCAAGAAAAGCGAGATTCTTCACTTCGTTCAGAATGACAGCGCAGGGCCATTTTGTCATTCTGAGGAACAGGGTATTTTGTCATTCTGAGGAACAACGTGACGAAGAATCTCTCTCTGAATGACAGAGAAGCGAGATTACCCCTTCGGGGCATGAAGTTTAAGGAAAAATATTACGTCTTCACGGAGCCTGTGCTGAGCGAAGCCGAAGTATTCAGAATGACAAGAAAAGCGAGATTCTTCACTTCGTTCAGAATGACAGCGCAGGGCCATTTTGTCATCCTCGAGGAGCCGAAGGCGACGAAGGATCTCCGCGTAAGTCGAAAAAAAACAGAGAAGCGAGATTACCCCTTCGGGGCACGAAGGTTAAGGAAGAGGACATCACATACCCCTTCGGGGCAAGAAGGCAAAAGTCTCATTGAGAATATGGCAGGGGTTATTTCAACCTTGAAACAGCAATATACAGGCGACTGATGGAATTATTTGTTGAAGCCTACAACCGGGAGAATTATCTTAATTTTTTAAATGGTAGATTCAATTTTTCCAGGAGCCTTGCGCCCGTCACCATAGACAATAACGAGGTGGAAAGTTTTGACCAGTTAGGCTTTGTTACCACCTCTGACGATAAACAATTACCCGTTTTCGAGATTCATATAAAACCCAATACCCGGTTAAGCAGAAACCGGGTGCAGTTACGCAATCTGGTTGCCAAACAAATTCAAACCGAAGACGGCGCTTTAGCCGTTTATGTTGACATCCCAAACAACCAATGGCGTTTCAGTTTTATTGCTATTGAATGGCAATTAACCGATGAGGGTATTAAAGAACAGCAAACAGCCAGCAAACGCTTCACCTACCTTTTAGGCGAAAACACCCAAACCAGAACCGCCAAAGATCGCTTTGGACAACTGAATCAACAATCCACACTGGAAAATCTGAAACAGGCTTTTGCCGTTGAGCCACTCAACAAGGAGTTTTACGGCAAACTTTACACCTGGTATAAAAAGGCGCAAGAGCAGATTATATTCCCCAATGATGAGCAAGCCGAAAATCACACCCAAACCAGCCTGATCCGCCTGCTCACCCGCCTGCTGTTTATCTGGTTTATAAAAGAGAAAAAACTCATCAATCCTGATCTGTTTGATAAAGACGAATTACAAAAACTGATTCATTACGATCAGCCCAGCAGTTTTTATAAAGCGATTCTGCAAAACCTGTTTTTTGCCACATTGAGCACTGAAATCAAAAGTCGTGATTTTAGAAAGGAATCAGAATTCAAAGGTAAAAACGAAGATTATGGCAATCAATACCGTTATCGTTATCACGCTTTGGTAAACGATGAGGGGAGATGGAAAAGTTTGTTTGGCAAAACGCCATTCTTAAACGGTGGTTTGTTTGAGAGTTTGGACAGAAAGCTGGACAGGGACAACGCCGATGACAAAAAACTGATAGATGAATGGGAAGCAAATACTCGCCAGGAGAAAACCATGATACGCATGGAGGGGTTTTCTGAACGCTTAAAAAACCCATTAGCCATTCCAAACGATCTGTTTTTCAATAGCAATGAACAGGGTTTAGGCTTGATTGATTTATTCAATCAATACCAGTTTACCGTAGAGGAAAGCACCCCTTCAGATGTAGAGGTCGCTCTTGACCCCGAGTTATTGGGCAAAGTGTTTGAAAACCTGCTTGCCAGCTATAATCCTGAAACAGAGCAACAAGCCCGCAAAGCCACCGGCAGTTTTTACACGCCTCGGGAAATTGTCAGCTATATGGTGGATGAAAGTCTGAAGGCGTATTTAACCCAGACAGTGCCGCCAGAAGATGGCGATAATGAATTTTATCAAGAACGCATAAAAGATTTATTTGAAGCCTCTGATAATACGGGCGAATTCAAAAAACAAGACGGAACAGAGCTAATTTATCCTGATGAAATTCCGCGACTCATTAAAGCCATCAGCCAAATAAAAATATTAGACCCAGCGGTGGGCAGTGGTGCCTACCCAATGGGCATCTTGCAAAGAATGGTGGCTTTGTTGAGTGTGCTTGACCCCGATAATGAACACTGGAAGAAAGAGCAATTAGCTATTATAGATGGCCTTACAGATACCATTAGCCACGCGCGAGCGCGCAAGGATATTGAAGCTGTCTTTAGCGCGGAAAACGCCAATAATAACTATGGGCGCAAGCTCTACCTGATTGAAAAGTGTATTTATGGTGTTGACATTCAGTCTGTCGCTATTTTAATTGCCCAATTACGCTTTTTCATCTCGCTTGCGATTGAGCAAACCCCCACTGCCGATAAGGATAAAAACTTCGGCATTCAACCATTGCCTAATTTGGATTACCATTTTGAAGTGGGTAATTCATTGATTGGCTTACCGAATGACTATCACACGGACAGGCTGGAGGAGTTATTGAGAGAGACAGGCGAACTAAAACATCAGGTTTTCTCGGAAAACGACCACAAGAAAAAAGCCGAAATAAAAAGGCAAATAAAAGAGAAAACGGAGCAATGTTATCAAAAGATTGAGGAGTCAATAGGCTATCGTGTGAAGTTTGATTTCAGGATTAACCTTTCTGAGGTGTTTGATGCGAATGATGGCTTTGATATTGTCATTGGCAATCCGCCTTATGCTCAAATCAAAAGAAACACCTATCCAAGGAAGACTTTCCCTTATTCAGAAGGACGGGATAAAGGCAAACAAAACCTTTACAAACTATTTGTCGAACAATCCTACAACCTTTGTAGAGATAACGGCATTTCCACAATGATTGTACAGAGTAGCCTGATGGGTGATTTATCTTCTTCTGGAACACGACAATTATTATTAGATAAAACACAATTACAGCACATTATCGAGTTTCCAGAAACGGCAAAGTCAAAGGAAAAACAGGTGTTTGACTCGGTTACTCAAGGCACATGTATTTACCAGTTTATTAAACAATCCGCTGATAATTTTGCTATTGATATATCTATCAATAATGACAGCGAAAGCATTAAAAAATTAGTTTTTTCACCGATTGAAAAACAAATAATACAAGAGCTTTACCCAAAGTTTTTATATTTTCCAAAAATTGCAACAGGTAACACCACTATTTTGCAAAAAGTAGTTGATAACACCTCAATCAAACCGTTTTTAACCTTTATTCAATCCATGGAACAAGGCGATATAAATTTAACCACCCACTCAT
The DNA here is from genome assembly GCA_965249625.1 of Nitrospinales bacterium. Classification (GTDB taxonomy): domain Bacteria; phylum Nitrospinota; class Nitrospinia; order Nitrospinales; family VA-1; genus LS-NOB. The sequence continues at coordinate 1,026,535 of OZ252246.1, forward strand.
CCCAATTTTCTAACGAATTAACTCCCTGTAAACTGATGCGTGGCAGATATGTTGAGCGTTATAAAATCAAATACAATATGGCAGATGAGTATATTGTTGCCGGGTTTAGGCTTGATAAAATTCAATCAAATCAAGAAAATTGTTTTTTAATTTCTCAAGAAGTACACGCATCAACTGGCATCAGAAGATTACATTTTGCCGTGAAAGACAATAAAAAAGAGCATGTGTTGTGGGGGCATTCAGTCAATAAGACCCTGCTTAAAAATCAAAGTGAAAACCACTATTTTTTAGCCTTGCTAAATTCTAAATTTATGGACTGGTATTTTAGAATCACTTCATCCAATAACCATGTTCAAGGTTATGAAATAGAACAACTCCCCATCCCTCAAATCCCCCAACCAGAGCAACAACCTTTTATAGCTTTAGTCGATAAAATCCTCACCGCCAAACAACAAGCCCAAGACACCACTGCCCTGGAAGCCCAAATCGACCAGATGGTTTATAAACTCTACAACCTCACCGCTGATGAAATCAAAATCATTGAGGCTAAAAAATGAATAACAACAAAGCAAAAAACTTTCTTCATAAAGGCAATACTCATCTTGTAGCAGGTGAAGTTGACCGGGCCATTGCATTGAACCCTGTTTTTTTTACAAACCACTGGTAATGCGCCAATTTTTTGATGGATCACTGAAATAGTCCCCATTTTTAATTTCTGAAGGGGGTTGGCAGCAGTTTTGACACACGAAATCATGGCAATAAGGTTTGCAAACGGGGGATATTTATAGCAGAATTTGACCAGTTTCGCTTTAGGGAAAAGGATGGTTCGGGTCCTAAGGGATTATTGCTCTCATAGATAAAGTGCCAAAGGGAAAACTTTATGGAAACACTGGATTTCAGTCACGGTACCAGCTGGTTGATTGCGGGTGCTTTTTTTATTTTCCTGGAGATTGTGGTTCTGGAAGGAATAGGTTTTCTGTTTGCCGGTTTGGGTGCGATTAGTGTCGGGGCGGTTCTTGCCACAGGCAGGGTCATGGAACCGACCCATCAATTTGTCCTGTTTTTTGTTCTTACCGCCATTTGGACGGGTTTGTTGTGGAAGCCCCTGAAAAAATTCCTAAAGGGAAAAGATGGTGGTTATAACGATATGATGGGTTCAACAGCAATTGTTCATGGAGAAGATCTGGCCAAAGGCAAAACGGGAAAAGTGAAATGGTCGGGAACGGTCATGAAGTGCAAAGTAGATACAGATTATAGTTTAAAGGGACCAATTCCATTGGGCACGGAAGTCGTCATCACCGAAGTTTCTCAGGGAATACTGATTGTTCGGCCATCACCGACAGAATAATATCAGGGGCCTTTAAAAAGTGGGCTTGCAAACTCGCAGGCGAATCTTCCAAATTGGGGAGGGGTCATGGAAACACCAAATTTATTTCTAGCCATTGCTTTTGTTGTATTTATTTTTGCTGTTAAGGGCGTTAAATTAGTTCCTCAGCAAAAGGTCTGGATCGTAGAAAGACTGGGAAGGTACAATGAGTCACTGATTGCCGGTTTGCACTTTATCATTCCTTTTGTGGATAAGATCGCTTACCAACATTCCTTAAAGGAAAATGCCATCGATATTCCCAGTCAATCCGCCATCACCCGAGACAATGTGACGCTGGTTATCGATGGAATCCTGTATTTGAAAATCACCGATCCTAAGCAAGCCTCCTATGGAGTGCGCGACCCTCTCTATGCCATCAGCCAACTGGCGCAAACCACGATGCGGTCTGAGTTGGGCAAAATAACCCTGGATAAAACCTTTGAGGAACGGGAAATATTGAACACAAATATTGTCCAGTCTATCAACGAAGCGTCCAGTGTATGGGGCATTCAGTGTCTGCGTTATGAGATTAAAGATATAACTCCACCCGCTAATGTGCGTACGGCCATGGAACTGCAGGTTGCGGCGGAACGTCAAAAGCGGGCTGAAGTTTTGAATTCCGAAGGAAAACGACAAGCGCAGATCAATATTGCTGAAGGAATAAAACAGGAAGTGGTGTTGAAATCTGAAGCGGCCATGACCGACCAGATCAACCGGGCTAAGGGAGAGGCCGAGGCGATACTGGCCGTGGCCAAGGCCACGGCAGAGGGAATCGAAATGGTTGCTGCCTCAATAGATAAAGCCGGTGGCGAAAAAGCAGTGGCCCTGAAATTAGCCGAACAGTATATTGCAGCCTTTTCCGATCTCGCCAAAGAATCCAATACTATTTTGTTGCCGGCCCAGACCGGTGATGCTGCGTCCATGGTGGCGCAGGCCTTATCGGTGTTCAACGCCATCCAGGAAAAAACCAGATTCAAGGAGACTTGATCCCAAAAAAAATCAGGGCTTACGGGAAAACCCCCTAAGCCCTATATAAAATGGTCGGGACGAGAGGATTTGAACCTCCGACCCCTTGACCCCCAGTCAAGTGCGCTAACCAGGCTGCGCTACGTCCCGAATTCAAATTATCCTGGAATGTGTGCCGGGATGCGTTGATTGCCATCAGTCTGCATCGCCGTCTATCGAATGTTTTTTAAAATAGTAGATCATGAAGGGGATGTCAATAAAATAGGGTTGTATAAAACCTGCGGGGTCTATTTTTTTTGGCCTGATTCGCCTTCTATGTTATCATCTCTAACCTCATGAAAATTTAAGGTTTTTTGTCTTCCAGCGATAGAGGCCTCTGGCAGGTTGCAGATGGCGGACAGAAACGAGTCGGTCGATGATAGGCCAAAAATCCATTGAACGGAAATATGAGTTATGACAATGAAAGTGGTCAATGTTCGGGGTGTGTTTGAGTTCAATTCCGAAAAGATGAAAAAAATCAGCCTGTTTGACACGGACAATTTCTTTTGTGATGTATACTGTCTTGGGCCCGGTCAGTTCCAGAAAGTCCACTCCCATGAGGGGTCCGATAAGGTTTATTATGTGCTTGAAGGGCAGGGAAGGGTGACCGTGGGGGCGGAAGAAAAAGTGCTTTCGCAACACGAAATCACCTTGGCTCCATCAGGTGAGGATCACGGAGTGGTGAATCACACCAGTGATAAACTGGTCATGCTGGTTTTCATGGCCCCCAAACCGGCGTAGCCGCCGGTGGCCGTGGTGTTGTTCCTTGGTCTTCGTGCCCCGCAGGGGTAAATTTGGCGGTGACGCTTCGCGACGACTTGGTCACGGAGAGTGAAATAAAGAGCGTACGTGTTTCTTACATTAAATAATTAGGCGTTTTTTGAAATGATATATCTGGTTTTCCCGACATCCTGGCATCCATCACAACCCTATCTGAGTTTGCCCAGCTTGAAGGCGTTTCTCAATATGCATGGGGTACACGATGTTGTCCAGCGCGACCTGGCAATTGAGTTGCTCAATGATCTGTGTACCTGGGAGAAAACCAAACCCCTTTACGAGCGCATTATCCGCGAGTTGAATGAGCTGAGTGTAAAGCCCCGGCTGACGCAGGAGGAATCGGAAAAATTCAACAAGCTCCGCGAAGCGGAAGAGATCGTCATGGCCTTGAAAGACCAGATTGACTCTGCTGTGGCCTCGCAACGCAGTCAGGAGTTCTATGAGATCGACCAGTACATGGAAAACCTCAAGATCATGGATGTCTGGCTGGATAATATTCTTGCGCCTTACTATCCGTCGCAGTTGACCGTCATTGGCAGTCAGATGCGATTTTCTCCGTACTCCTCCAAAGAGGTGATTGACTCTTTCAATCATCCGGAAGAAAATTTCTTCTACGATCTCTACGAGAAATGGTATCTGCCAGGAATTCTGGAAGAAGACATCGACATTTTTGGCATCTCCATCACCTCGGTGGAGCAAATCATTTCCGGCCTGACCCTGGCTTATCTGGTCAAACAGAACCGCCCCGAAACCCATATCACCATCGGTGGAAGCGTATTCACCAAGCTGGTGGATCGTTTGGAGAAGGACGGGTCGCACCTTTTTGATTTTGTCGACAGCTTCATTGTGCATGAAGGTGAGACACCGCTTCTGAAGCTGGTCGAGCACCTGCGCGGAGACGGCGATCTCAGTAAAGTCCCCAATCTGATATACAAGCAGGACGGCCAGGTGAAAGTGAACCGGCCTTTTGCCAAGGAAGAGTTGAATGCCTTGCCAACCCCGGACTTTGACGGCTTGCCGTTAGACCTTTATCTTTCGCCGGAGCTGGTGTTGCCGGTGATGGGTTCCCGCGGGTGTTATTGGGAGCAATGTGCGTTTTGCTCCATTCCTTTCGACCACATGACTTTTCATGTACGGTACGCTGAGAATGTGGTCAACGATTTTAAAACTTTGCAGGAAAAATATGACTGCAATCATTTCTTCTTCACCGATGAAGCTTTGCCGATCAATTTTCTCCGAACCTTTGCGGCCAAGATTATCGAGCAGAAGGTGGATGTTCAGTGGACGGGCGAACTCAAGTTCGAGAAGAGCTTGCTCAAAGACGACCGTATGGATCTATTATATAAATCCGGTTGCCGCAAACTTATTTTTGGGTTGGAATCTTACAATCAGCGGGTTCTGGATTCCATGAAGAAAGGTGTTGAGCTGAGTTGGGTGGATGAAACCGCAGAACGATGCATGCAATTAGGGATCGCCATGCACTTTTACCTGATTTGCGGATTCCCGACCGAAACCCGCGAGGAGGTGATGGACTCGATCAACTTTATCCTCAATAACCAGCGCCTGCTGGACTCTCCCGGTTTTTCCGCTATCCTTTCCCAGTTCGATCTGGAGCGGGGTGCGCCGATTGAAAAAGCTCCGGCGGAATGGGGCATCACCAAACTATACACTCCGCCCGAACATGATTTGAGCCTGGGTTATTCTTTTGAGTCGACGATAGGCATGACTCCTGAGGAGACTAATGAGTTGTACCAGCAGTTGATCGAAAAGCTGGGACGAGAGGTGATGACCTTTCCACACAATTATTCCTTGTCCGACGGCCTGCTTTATCTTGCTCACCACCAGCACCATTCCCTGACAGAACGATTAGGTGCTCCAGCGTAACCCCACTAGCCGTGGTGGCAAATAAAAACGCTCATGCCGAATTATCCGGTCTTACTGCGCTTCTTTATTCTGACCACCCGCCGCGTTTTCTTCTTGATGGGCTCAACCCTCAATTGGAACCCGGTCGCATTGAGCAGAGTTTGAAGGCTCTTTAAGGTCGGGTTGCCCTGGCGCCGGAAAATGCCTTATAAATCGTCTGTCGGCCGAGGCCGGTCCTCTCAGCGAACTTGGTGATGCCGCCTTTAGCTTTGGCGATGTTCCCCATCGCCAAAAGAAATTGTTCGGCGTCTCCGGATGCCAGTTTTTCGTTTAAATATTCCTCTACAAATTTTGGATCCTGTAAAAGTTCTCCCATGAATTCATCATAGGAAAGTAAATCATCGGTTTTCTTTGTCATAGCAATTTCCCCCAGCGCAACGCGGTTGCCATCGCGCGGGACCTGCATTGTTAATCTCCTATTGAATTTGGCTCCACTGATCCTGGGCCAATTTGATAATGGTGTCCTGATCTTTTTTGGTACTGCCTGCTAAGATAATGATCAGGGTTTTGCCTTTCCTGCCAAAATAAATCCGGTAGCCGGGGCCGTAATCGATTCTCGTTCCCCTTGACCCCCAGTCCAGCGATGATTTTCCAACGCAGTAGGCAGGGGGTTTTTACAGGGTGGGGAAGGTGTCAAGTATGGGTGAGGCGGAATCAAAAAAACAGAACCCGAAGGCCCCAGTTTTTAACTTGGAATGCCATGAAAATATTAGGCATGAGCCATTTGCTTATTGGATGCCGCATCCTTCTGTTTGAAGCGAGAAATTAATATATCATTCAAAAGTTGCTTGTCATAAACGTCCATGTTCTGGAATTCAAGTTTACTCTTCATTTCATTGCGTGAATATCCATTTGCCAGCATACCAAAAGCCTCATCAATGAATGATACTGAGGCAATCTGAATATTTTTAAAGTCCAGAACAATCTTATCTTCTTTTCCCCAGGACTCAAAAATAATATCCCTTATTATTTCGCCATCATCTCTTGTGATAATATTCTTGCCACAAGTACTTTTTATATTTATTTTCTTCATAATTATGCTCCTAGAATATCGGTTCTTCCTCAGAAGCTAAACAATATCTATGGTCTTTGCTTGTGTTTATAACCAGCTTTAATATTGTACCAGAAAAATAATGGTCCATGCTTTGATTCTTTATTTCCCCTCGGTCAAATTTCCAGAAAACTTTACCATGCCCCGAAATTATACACATTTGCCCTCTGTTGACCTCTAAGAATTTCTTAATGTGGTGGAGGCCCAAACCGGCAGGTTTTAACTTAGAGGTGATACCTTCCTGTGTGGCTAGATCTATCGCCTCGTGATGGTCTGTAAGATGCATAAATTTTGCAGAAGTTTGAAGTGATTTTAATATCCCCCTCCCCATATCAGCAATGCAAATCCGAAGCTGGTGTTCTCTCGGGTAAAGCCAAGAGCAAACATAATACCCGGTTCCCCCGCTGTGCTGGACAACATTTTGAGTGGCCTCTGACATACTCACTTTAAGCCGCCATTTAAGCTCTTTTGATATTTTTAAATGGTAATCTAATATCTGAATAAAAGTTTCTAGAAATATAGGGTCTATCCCGTCAAGCTTTTTGAGTTGAATCCTTCCATCTGTTATCAGGTCTTTGGGTATCGTTTCATCCCCTAGTTTGAAAAGATTATTAAACCCGAATTCCCTTAACTTTCTTTTGAGATTCTCATTTTTCGGGCCCTTGTATTTGCAAAGCTTGTTAAGCTGTAAGCGTTCAAGGATTGTTATGGAAAGCATTAAAATTCCGAATGGAGACAATGATTCCGTATTGGTGAGGTCGAAAATCACCCGTTTGTCACTTGACCCTATAGCCTTCCCGTAAAGGTCGAGTAGCTTGTTTGAAAGCGTAATGCTTTGTCTTTTCGGGTATTTCAAATGAGCCATTGATGCCTATTTGGTGTTCATTATGGGAGGTCCATTTTTTCACCTGGTTTCATATTGTAGAGTTGGTGGATTGGAATATCAATGATAATAGGGGTTATCTGCACTTGTTCTTACCTATTGTAATCGAAAACAAGGGACGAAGCAGATAGATAGTTATTCCAAAAAGGCTTATTCCAATAAAAAGGTAGGTAATCAGCCAGGCCTTTCCAGAAAGTGGCTACAAATTGGCTACGGGGGTTATAAGATAATGACCCCGAAAACCCCACAACTCCTTGAATCAAAATGGTCGGGATGAGAGGATTTGAATCTCTGACCCCTTGCCCTCCAGTCAAGTGCGCTAACCAGTACGGACGACACCTAGCTGTCGTGATTGTTCTCTATTTCCAGTCGGGCGTCTTTGAAAATGCCGAACGAGGATTGCAGGATCAGTCCAGCGATGATCACCCCAACGGCCAGGTCGGGCCAGTGGGAACTTGTCCATGCCACCCCTCCGGCGGCCAGTAAAACCCCTAGATTGGCCAGCACATCGTTACGCGAACATAACCAGGCCGAACGCATATTGATATCGTCATCTCTAAACCGCAGAAGCAAATAAGCGCAGAACAGATTTGTGACCAAGGCCAGTGTGCCAACGATGCCCATTGTTGCGGCCAGCGGAACTGCTTGATGGGAAACCCGGTAAATGGCGGAGCCCAGTACGCCGAGCGCAAAGAGGCTCATGATAACAGCCTTGAGAATTCCGGCTCGGGTTCTCCAAATGGGGGCGAGTTGAATAACGAAAAGGGAAAACCCGTAAATCGCGGCATCGCCCAGCATATCGAGGGCATCAGCCATTAAGGCGTTGGATTGTGCCAGCCACCCGGAAACCCCCTCGACAAAAAACATGATGAGGTTGAGAACAAGAACGATCCAGAGAACCTTGCGCTTGGGGCTGTGTGGCGAAGTGAGGTCCCTTTCTAACTCGGAACAAGCATCACTCATCTCAGGCCCTTTTCCAAAATCGGGTGATGACCAAAGACACCAGATAGAAGGCCCCAGCTAGCAGAATGATGGTGGGGCCCGGTGGCAGATCGGGTTGATAAGACAATGCCAGTCCTCCGGTGGTGAAAAAGACTCCAAGAACAGTGGCCAACAGCATCATCAGATTTAGTGAACGGACATAATGACCGGAGACCGCCGCCGGAAGCGTCAACAGTGCGATCACTAGAATCAGTCCGACAATTTGAATCAAAATGACGACGGTCAGCGCAACGAGAGAAAGAAAGAGCAAATAAAATCTCTCAACGGGAATGCCACGCAGGCGGGCAAACTCTTCATCAAACGATAATGCGAGAAATTGTTTGTAGAATAGAAAAACGATGACCAGAATCAAGGTATCCAATGCGGCGATCCAGAGCAGGTCATCGGATGAGATCATTAATATATTTCCGAACAGAAAACTCATGAGGTCGACGTTGTATCCGGGTGTTTGCGAGATGAACAATATTCCGATCGCCATGCCTCCCGCCCACAGCGCACCGATGACGGTATCTTCCTGTTCTTGCATTTTGAGGCTCACCCAGCCGAGAACAACAGCAAAAACCAGGGCCGCGACCAAAGCACCTTCGATAGGAGGTCGGCCAAGGTAATAGGCGATACCCATTCCTCCAAGCACCGAATGAGCGATGCCGCCCGCCAGATATCCAATGCGTTTCACCACGACATAAGAGCCCACCACTCCACAGGCCACACTGGCAAGAATGCCGCCAACAATGGCGTTCTGCATAAACGCCTGGGATGAAACTGCATCGATAAAACTACTCATAATTATTTTTTTTCATCCTCGTGATGGTGGTGTACCATATGCATATGGGAGCCATACATATTTTCAATCGTTTCTCCGGTCAGTTCTGAAGTGGGGTGGCAGATGAGGGTGCGGTTGATGCAGGCGACCCGGTGAATGTATTGCGAAATGAAACCGATATCGTGGGTCACCACGATGATGGTGATTTTCTCATTCAACTGCTTGAGCAGATCGAAGATATCTTTTTCACCTTTCATATCGACATTGGCAGTGGGTTCGTCGAGAATCATGATTTGTGGTTTGCAGGTGAGGGCTCGGGCGATCAGAACCCTTTGCAGTTGCCCTCCGGAGAGAGAGCCGATGACTCTTTTGCTAAGGTCCAGAATTTCGACATCGTTCATGGCTTTTTCGGCGGCACGTTTGTCGGCTTTATTAAAAAAACCAATGCTGGAAGTTTTTCCCAAGCACCCCATCAATACGGTTTCTTCCACACTGATCGGAAAATCTCGGGAAAAAGGAGCGAACTGCGGCATGTAGCCAATTTCTTTAACCGACTGGGAAGGGGGATTACCGAGAACCTTGATGGAGCCCTTGTCGGGAGTCAAAACACCCATGATAATTTTCAGTAGGGTGGTTTTGCCGCTTCCGTTGGGGCCGACCATTCCGATGAACTCGTTGCGCTGGATATCTATCTCGATATTTTCAAGTATTTTTGGACCGCCATAGCTGAAGTCGAGATTTTTTATTTTGATGACTGAGTCGGTACTCACTGCAATGCTCCAGAAATGGCTTTAGCCGTTTGCCGCATGTTTTCCAGATAGTCTTCTGCCAGAGGGTCCATTTCACGGACGGTGGCACCAATCATTTTGGCGATGTTCTCGGCGATGGAAAGACTGAATTGCTTCTGCACAAATATTACCTTAATCCCAAGCCTTTTGCCCTTTTGAATTATTTTTTGCAACGCTCGGGGGCCGGGTTCTTTGCCTTCCTCTTCAATAGAAATCTGTTCCAGATCATAGTCCTTGGCAAAATAGGACCAGGCCGGATGGAAAACCATGAAGCGGTGATTATCATTTCTGGCGAGGATAGCGCGAATATCCCTGTCCAGCGCGTCCAGATCGTTGGAGAATACCTGAAGATTTGCTTTGAAATATTTTTCCTGTTCTGGTTGGATGCGGGAAAGGGTGTCCTTGATTTTTTGTGCCATGACCTTGACTCTTGCCGGACTGGTCCAGATATGTGAGTCATGCCCGGTCTCTGAGTTTTTATGTGTATTGTGCAAAGGAATGAATTGCAGGTCGGGGTGGATCGATTGAATCCTATCAATCCAGATCGTTTCAAAAGGCACACCGATGTTGAAATACAGTTTCGCCTGGGAGAGCAGACTCATTTTTTTTGGGTTGGGATTAAAGGTCGCCGGACTCTCACCCGGTTTCACCATGACTTCCACCTTCACATGGTCACCTCCAATTCGTTCGACAAAATATTTTTGCGGCACGATGCTCACAAAAACAGGGATCGGCTCGGCCCAGCATTTACCAGGAAAAGATAATAAATGGATCAGGCCAATCAAAAGGATGCCTGTTTTGAGGAAATGGTTCATAGTAAATTTCTGCGGGTCCCTAATGAATAAAGATTTTAGTATAAAGTATTTAGATACAGACCGCCTGCAATAGATTTGATTTTTATAGAGATAGGAGCACTTTATTCAATTGGAATAGTTATATTAGCCAGAGCAAGCCAAAGGGCACGGAAATACATTGGCGTTGGCTAAATAATGAATGGACAACGTCGAGGTAAAAAAATACGCTTTAATTTCGAACTCGGAAAAACCGATACTCAGGATTTTCTGGGTACCAGAAACCTTTACTTGTTCATTAACTTGAGCAATTCAACACGTGCCTCTTCTTGCAAACCCCCCATTTTATTTAGAATATTACTGCGACAAGACCAGAGATACTTGGAGTAAATAATCAAGCCTAATAACAACAAAGGGTGATTGATAACTCCCAGGGTAATGATGCCTTCAAAGAAATCCGGTAGAAAATAATTCAAGATTTCGGCTATATGTTCCAATGACCAATAGATAAAACCGATTAAGAGATCCAACCACCAGTTTGAATTGATTAAATTTCCAAACCAAGTGGTAAAACCCTTTTTAAGTTCCAACCACCACTTCCAATCTATAGGTCCTATCCATACTATAAACGACACAATGACCAGAAAAATTATACTTTTTAAAAACAACCAATAAAGGTCCTTTCGCTTTTCAATAAGGGGGACGATTTTTCCTCGTAGGTCTGCGTAATTATTGGTTTCATCAGTTTTATCTTTTTGTGGATTTTGGGTTGATTGTTCTTCTTCCTTCGTTTTTGAATCATCTCTATTTCTTGTATAAACCACCTCAAAGTCTTCGGGATTGGGTATGTTCAAAGGTGCGTATCTGCCGGTACTGAATTTTATCCGTTTAAAAACCGAATTATGGATTTTGATTTTTTTCTCTTTCAGCCGACCATCACAAAGTTTCTTAATATTGCGAGGTTGGTAGCGATAAAAAATGCCAAACCCTGAGCGGGAATCGTGAAGTTTTCCGAATGGGTTGGTGTCATTTTCGGCACTCTCTTCTGCGACTTCCTTTAAAACAAGACCGCCGTTGCGAGGAGGCTTATCTGATTTCATATGATCGGAAAGTTTTTTCATCATCCAATCGAGGGTGACGGTTGCCAATTCCTGCCGGTTATACCCCCCCCCAACATTAGAGTGCATTCCCGGAAACCAGACCTGCTCAATAGTTCCCTCATCATTGAAATTGGTTTCATCCCACACCATGGGAGAAAAGGTCAGTCTCTCATCATCAACGGCAATGGCATGGTAGACATTTTTTACACAGGTCCAGGGTTCATAATCATAAAACAAGTGAGGAATTTTTTTATTTACAAGTTTGTCAAAGTTTCCCAATTGCGGAACGCCTAAGGAGGAAACGGTATCCCAAATACCCATGAATTCGATTTTTAATCTTCCATCGGGGGCATAGGTAGCATGTTCATATGCGTTTTCTTTTCTGAAATCATCGGCCTCTTTGTAGTTCCTTTCTATAATTCGCCCGTCTTTTTCTTTTGTGAGCTTACCTTTTTCATAGCATTCCATGGCTTCATCAATGAGGTCTTGAAATTCTTCTTCGGAGCGATCAGACTTTTTAATCCTATGTTTTACGACCAGCCCACAATGCTCTATCATCCCTGCAAAGGCCCGCACAGTGGCAGCTCCACGACTGAAGCCGAAAATATAGATGTCATCTCCCTTTTCCTCTTCCTCTTTCTCTGCCTCGCGGTAGTTTCGGCCTAGAAACTCATAAAGATCACGAACATTCTGCTTAAATCCCCAACCCATGCCACCGCCTAAGGCCTGCATGATCGATATTTTTGAGGTGCCTACGCCATTGTCATAATAGGTGATTTGTTCCGTTCCTTTATTCTTGTTGTTTATTTTTACGGCGTTATAGATCTTGAAAACGTTGGTGTCGGGGGTGGTGCCTCCTTGGTTTCCGGTTCCATCCGAGCAAAGGACGATATTTTTTGCCATGATTTCGCTCCAAGTTAAGCCTGTAATTGCCTAATTTAAAAATAGATGATCTAGGAGATAGGGCTCTATTTATATTGGCGACGCCAAATAAAATTTGCATTTCCTATGGGAATATTAAAGCTCATAGGAAGATGTCCTGATTAAGCAATCGCTTTTTGGAAAAAAGTTTGTTAGGATTTGGCTCCGGTTTTATCATTCTTCCTGATAATCCGTCAACCAAATTTTATTTAAATTTAAGTAGCTTCCAGTAATCGTCTTTTTTAGAAGTCGGACTTCCAGGGAATGGCGGGTTAAAATGAAAACTGTGGACTTGACGGATCAAATCAGCCAGAGCAAGTTGAAGGGCAGGGCGAATAAGAATAAACCGATAATAATATTAACGATCTGCAACAGGAAAAGGTTGTCGATGATGGGGGCGATCATGACTTCTGTTCCGACCCTGCGAACTGCGTGTTCGATATCGGTGGAGGTGATCTCTTCCTTATCTTTTTTTTGAAGCTCTTCCACCACCTCGTCCAGGAAAAAGAAGCGTAACGCTTTGAGTATGACTCCAAACAGGATGCTGGAAGAAAACCCCGCTATGCCCCCCCGTTGTTTCAGTTTTTGGCGTAAATCACCACCGATCTGGTCATACTTTTGCGCCAGTTCATCTTTGGGGATGTTCTTCTGAAATTTTGGAAAGCGTCCAATCACCTCACGCGTTAACCAGTCCAGCAGCTCCTGGAGTCCCGACAGTGCTTCACGCATTTTTTTGCTGAGGAGGTGGAGACTGCAGGATATCCAGCCGTGCATCAAGCCGAGACCGATGTAACCCACCCCCACTAAAATTAGAATTGCTCCTTCCAGCCAAACGTTCCATTCGGCGATGTCGAGCACCTTCAGGTCAAAACCATAGGTTGCAAGAGTGCCGAGTGAAAAGCCAAAAATGCCGAATAAAAAAAGATTCTTGAAGGTGCCAATCAGAAGATCTTTAAAAAATCCTATCCAGAAATCGAGGATTTGTGGTTTGTTCATTTTTTCGCGGAATTTACCTTCGGGTCAACATGAATGGAAAGGATCAGGTCGCCGTGTTTTCCCTCGTGGACTTTTCCTTTATCCCTGATGCGCAGTTTTCCGCCTGAGGGAAAGTTTGGCGGGATGCACACCATCAGTTCTTCAGTTTTTCCGCTGACCTGATAGGAAATTTTTTTGCGGGTACCGTTTAGAGCCTCGACAGGCGGGATGGAAAGGTAAAAATCCATATCCAGTGGGTTTTTGTTGGATTCTTTTTTTCCAAATATGCCCTTTATCCCGTTCATCAAAGGGTTTTCATGTTTTGGAGGAACCGTCTGCCCCGGTTGATTCTGCTGTCTCATTTTGTGTAGCGCGTACAAGGATGAGCCGACAACTTGAGCCAGCTTTAGTCCCAGGCCGATTTTTCCAATCGGACCCGGTACCATTCGGAGGATTCTCCCAAGTCCGCCTACGGCACCGCCGAAGAACAAGGGCTGGAAAAACGGATTGCCGGAACGAAATCCCGAGCGGCTGAACTCTCGATTGAGTTCTTCAAAAATTTCACGGGCATTTTCGCCGCGGAACATGCTGGCAAAAATGTCTTCCTGGGAATAGCGAAAGTCAGAAGAACCGATGGTACGTCCGGCAAAATGATCGGCCCGAAACCGGTCGTATTCCTTTTTCTTTAATGGGTCGCTCAACACTCCATAGGCCTCCGTGATTTCCTTGAACCGTTCTTCACTTTCCGGATCATTGGGATTGTGGTCCGGGTGAAGCTCAAGAGCCAGTTGGCGAAATGATTTTTTTATTTCTTCCTGATTGGCATTCTGGGAAACTTTCAGGATGGAGTAATAGTCTTTAAACTCTTTAGTTCGGCGGGCCATGGGCGGATTTTCTACATTCCCAGTTTCTGGAGATAGGTGGCTTCTGCCACTTCAGGTCCTTCCAGCAGAGTTATAAGTTTTAGGGTAGAGATTTGGTAAGTCTCATCTGAATGCAGGCGTTGTTTTAAATTTTCAAAATGAACTTTTATCGGTTTCGCTGGAACGTCCTCATCCAATTTCAGGGGCGTAATTATAAAATATTTTTCCCCTAAAACATCGCGATACTTGCGTTTCATATTCATTTTATAGGCCTGATAACCCGGAAGGGTCTCCGCCCCGGCATAAGGGGTTTCGTTCAATACTTTGTAGTGCTCAGGAATATACACATTGGCGAAATAGTCTGGACCGAGGGAATGATGAACCGTGGTCTTGACCTTTAAAATTCGCAGGTTCTCCTCTGTCGGAATCATATTCATTTCGACCCAATAGGTCCGGTCATGAAAATTCAGGTTCTCAAGAAATACGATTCCATATAGGGCGTTGAACTTGAATTGCAAAAAGATGCCCAAAAATACCCATCCAAAGACTTTCCAGAATTTTCTCACCGCAATAAACCTCGTTCTTTTTTGATTCTTTACGAAAAAGCAGAATCGTTTTCTCTAATAAGCCCTTGAAAAATTATTATCCAGAAATCCCAAGGTAAAAGCAACTGCTTGCAATTATTTCCGTTATCCATAAGTTTTTTGTCAGAAATTTAGGTCTGGGGGAACTAATTGCATAATCATATTGATTTTACCTGATTGTGACAAACTATTTAGCTAAGAACTGTTGACAGATTTACATTTTAAATGATAGAAAATTCAATCCTTTAAAACTTGAAAACCGATTTTATTGCATTGCGCCCTCTGTCCAGTAAGGGTATCTTTAATAATTCAATTTTTATAGACTGAGGATGGTTTAAATTCTCCAGGAGGATTATTTTGAAGCAGGGGATTCTAATTGTTTTTGAAGGGATAGACGGAACAGGCAAAAGCACTCAGTGTGAACTGCTGGCAAAGTCTTTAAACGAAAGACAGGTGCCCAATATTGCTTTGGCCGAACCCACTCGGGGAACATGGGGCACGAAAATTTACAGGCTTCTCAGTGAAGGCAGGCAAGGCGTTAGTCCAGAGGAAGAATTGAGCTGGTTTGTCAATGATCGGAAGGAGGACATTGAAATGAATATAATGCCAGCGTTGCAGGATAACAAGGTAGTGCTCATGGATCGGTATTATTTCTCGACGGCGGCTTACCAGGGTGCTTTAGGACTGGACCCTGAGCAGATTCAGTTGGAAAATGAAAACTTTGCGCCAATTCCTGATCGGGTTTTAATCTTTCTGACTTCTCCTGAGACATGTCTGGAGAGAATTGAAACGTCTCGCGACCAGAAGAGTGCTTTTGAAAAACTGGATTATTTGAAAAATGTTCAGAAAATATTTAAAAGTTTTGAGGGGCCAAATATAAGGTTTATAGATAGTGTCGACTCGGTTGCCGAAGTGCATAAAATTGTTTTGGCTGAGACCGAAGACCTGTTTGATTTTGGCGTCAAATGATGAAACGAATTGTACTGGCAATAACGGGAGCAAGCGGGGTTTGTTATGGCAAGCGACTTTTTGATTGCATAAAATCCCATGCAGAAGTTCATGTGATCATCTCGGAGCGGGGCACTGAACTTTTGAAGTTGGAGTTGGACTTGTCGCCTTCTTACTTTTCAGGTGAACGAGTGACTCTGCACAAAACTTCCCGCATGAATAGTTCCATTGCCAGTGGTTCCTTTTGTGTTGATGCAATGGTGGTAGTGCCCGCAAGCATGGGGACGGTGGGAAGAATTTCCGCCGGGGTGTCAGGAACCCTGATTGAACGCGTCGCGGATGTCATGTTAAAAGAAAAACGTAAACTGATCCTTGTTCCGCGTGAAACTCCTTTCAGCACCATTCATCTGAAAAATCTTTTGACCCTCGATCAGGCGGGGGCTATGATCCTGCCGGCATCGCCCGGGTTTTATCAGGGACAAGATAGCTTTGATAGTCTGGTAGATTTTGTTGTCGCTCGAATTCTGGATCAGTTGGGAATGGAGCAGAACCTTCTTAAACCTTATGAACCTTAAAGTGTGATGGTTTATCTCGATAATGCCGCCACCACCCCTATGGATGCGGAAGTTTTGGAGCGGATGCATGGAGCCATGCGCGATCTGTTCGCGAATAGCAGCACGCCTTATAAAATAGGGCTAGATGCGAAAGGCCTCATTGAAAAATCGGCGGAATCCATTGCTGAAACTCTCCAGATACCCTCAACGCATCGGATACTGTTTACCAGTGGCGGTACGGAGTCCAACAATCTTTTTATTAAGGGGTTATGTTTTCCCGATAAGAAAACTGCTTTCCTGGGACTGGAGCACCTAAGCGTTACCGAGAGTCTGGCATTTCTTAATCAGTTTGGGAATGAGCCGTTTTCTCTGCTTCCTTTTCAAAGGGAAGGTCGGATCGACTTGGGTTCAATAGCCGCTTTGAAGGAAAACCGTGTGAAACTTCTCTGTCTTTCTCATGTGAATAATGAGTTGGGCACGGTGAACGATCCTTTGCAAATCATTTCTGCTTTGGCAAAGGAATCTCCACAAACCAGATTATTTTTGGATGGGGTGCAGGCCGTCGGTAAGATCAAGTTGGATCCGAAGATGTGGAAAGGCCTCGGGGGTTATTCGATTTCGGGTCACAAAATTCATGGGCCAAAAGGCATTGGCCTGCTGATCTATGATTCAAAGCTGGTTCTTAGTCCGCAGATGCATGGAGGAAAGCAACAATTCGGAGTCCGTTCCGGTACACTTCCATTACCGCTGATCATGGGACTGGAAACAGCCATCAAACATGCCGTGACCCAAATCAAACGAACTCAAACTCATCTTCAGGATCTCTCCCGACATTTAATTCAAGGACTGAAAAATCTACAGAAACAACTACCGGAATTGAAGATTTGTTTTAACTCGCTGGTTGATGCAGATAGCACTCGCCAGTCGCCGGGGATGGTTAATTTTTCCTTTCCTCCTGTCGAGGGAGAAGTCATTCTCCACCATCTGGAGGCAGAAGATATTTTTGTCGGACTGGGGAGTGCCTGTAGTGCCCAGTCTAAGGAACCTTCCAGGATTCTTATGGGAATCGGGTTGAGCGAGGAACAGGCGCGTTGTAGTTTGCGCATTTCTTTTTCCCGGAATAATACCCTAGAAGAAATTGACCAGTTTTTGGAGGCTTTTAGGAAAGCCTACCAGGCCCTTTATCCCGCCTTTTTGCAAAAAGCTGAGCATCGATGACGGAAAGAAGAACAGTCTTAATCCGTTATGACGAGATCGGACTCAAAGGACGAAACAGAAAATTCTTTGAAAAATGCCTCCGGAGAAATATCAAACGTGTGCTTTCGGGCACAGACGATATTCATTATAGTGCACCCCGCGGCAGGATTTTTTTGGATATACCATTAGGTTTTGTTCCAGAATGCTCGGTCAGATTGAAGACCGTTCCAGGTATCGCCTCCTTCAGTATTGGGATTTCAATGAGTCCTGATTTCGATGGGATTGCTGCTTTAGGGATTCAATGGATTGAACCTAAATTGGAGTCCACAGATTCCTTGAAGTTTTGTGTCAGGACCCGGCGTTCCGAAAAATTATTTCCCAAAACCTCACCCGAAGTAAATTTTGAGGTGGGGTCGCGCATCATGAAACAACTAAGCCCAAGGGGATTAACGGTCAATATCACTGAGGCGGAATATGTTCTTGAAATAGAAATTGGACGTTCAGAAACGGTGGTCTTTGATAATCGTGAGCCGGGACTATGTGGGCTCCCTGTTGGCAGTTCCGGGAATGTGCTTTGCCTACTATCGGGTGGGATTGACAGTCCTGTTTCCGCTTTCATGATGGCATGCAGGGGGTGCCGGGTTCATTTTGTATTTTTTGATAACCAACCTTTTCTTGGCAGGGGAGGGTATGACAAGGTTTTAAGCCTTGCAAAAAAGATCAATCGTTTTCAGGCGCGAGCAAGCCTGTATGTGGTTCCCTTTGAGGAGATGCAGGGGGCCATCCGAGATCATTGCAATGAGGAAAACAGGATCGTTCTTTATCGGCGGATGATGTATCGCATCGCAGGGGAAATTGCAATTAGCAAGGGCTGTATGGCACTGGTCACCGGCGAATCGCTGGGGCAGGTGGCCTCACAGACCTTGGAGAATCTCGCCGCCGTTTCTTGCGTCACTTCCTTAAGTGTATTTCGACCCTTAATCGGCATGAATAAAGAATGTATTATCACGAGGGCAAAAGAAATTGGAACCTATGAAGTCAGTATTGAGCCACAGCCTGATTGTTGTTCGATTTTTATGCCCAAAAATCCTGTCACCCGGAGCAAGATTTTTTTTCTGGAAAGGGATGAGGAAAAAATCCCCTGGCAGGAGTTAAGTGATGACGCTCTCGCCCGGATGGAAATCATCAAAGTCGATGATTTATGAAGTCGATGATATTTTCCTGACCTGAGGATTTTCCGGAAGTTCTTTTAACAGCCTGTGGATGGTTTTATTTTCTATCGGATGCAAATAATCTCCGGCAAATTCGCAGAGCGGTAAAAGGACAAAACGCCTTTTTGTCATTTCCGGGTGGGGAAGCGTGAGAGCCTTAGAGTGAAGCACACGGTCCTCATAAGTCAGTAAATCCAAGTCGATGATTCTTGGGCCCCATTTTTCCCGCCGTTCTCTTCCGAAAGCCTTTTCAATTTCAAAAACTGCGTCAAGCAATAGTTCCGGGGCCAGAGAAGTTTGTATGGCAACAGTAGTATTGACGAACCAGTTTTGGTCGGTATTACCAACGGGTTCTGACTCGTAGAGGCTGGACTGAGCCACGACTTCAATTCCCGGCGAGGCACTGAGAAGGCGAATCGCTTTCTCGCAGTTTTCTGCTGGGACCCCTAAGTTTGAACCGATTCCAATGAAGGCTTTATATTTCATAAAAACCACTAGCCATGGCCGGGCAACGCCCGGTGGTAACGGGCAATAAATTTTGTTCTCAAGTAAAGGAACTTGCTCATTACCTGTGGAGGTACTCCACTAGAATTCAAACTCGACGGCGGAAAGGCGTTCTTTGATTTCTTTCATGATCCGGGTTTCTTCCTCTTCACCTTTAGCCGCGAACGTTGCTGAAAACCGAACGTAATGACCGACATCGTCCCAGGGAACTGTTGAAATTAACATTTCAGTAATCAGGAACTGGGAAAACTCTTCACCATTGGCAAACCGACGTCCACCCTTGATTCCCTTAGGTGCGCTAACATAGAGAAAGAACGAGCCTCCGGGCATTTTTGCCTTGAACCCCGCCGAGTTGAGGGTTTCAACCAGCATGGCTAGTCGGCGTTTGTATTTGGCCACGGTTCGGTCCGTGATGTCCGGGTGTTCCAGAGCATAAATTCCTGCTTTCTGGATGCCCGCGAATTGGCCGGAGTCTACATTATCTTTAACATGGGAAAGGCCTTTGACAATGAGTTCATTGCCGACAATAAAGGCGATGCGCCATCCCGTCATGTTATACGCTTTGGAAAGGGAATGGAGCTCAACACCGACATCCATGGATCCGGGTACCGAAAGAAAGCTTTCGCGTTTTCCGGAATAGGTCAGGGCCGCATAGGCCGCATCCTGAATGATGATAACATTATTCTGTTTGGCAAACTCAATGGCCTCTTCATAAAATTCACGAGTGGCGTTTGCGCCTGTCGGGTTATTGGGATAGTTCAAATACAAAATTTTAGCCTTCTTACGGGTGGCCGAATCGATGCTTTTTAAGTCGGGAAGAAAATGATTGGCCTCTGTAAGAGGAAGGTTTACAACCTCTCCTCCCAGATATTGGGTGTGGGTCCCCATAACAGGATAGCCGGGAACGGTCATCAGGGTGATGTCCCCGGGATTAATAAAGATTGCCGGGGTCATTGCCAGACCAGGTTTGGAGCCAATGGTATGATTGACATGCTTTCCCGGTTCCAGCCCCTTGACGCCAAAAATATTTTTCATATATTTGCAGGCGGCGACTTTGAATTCTTCGATACCGTTATCGGTGTAACCTCGATTTTCCGGTTTTTCCGCTTCCAGTTGCAGGGTTTTTACAACCCCGGGATCGGCCATTTCGTCCGGCTCTCCTACTCCCATATCGAATAATATTTTCCCTGGATTTGCATCCTGTGCCGCGCGTTTTGCTCTTTTTATTTTTTCAAATTTATAAATTCTGGTATCTTTACCAAACCGACTGCCACCTAAGCGGTCCGCAAAGAGGGATTGAATATAGCTTTCATCTGACATCCGAAATTCCAAATTATAATGAAGAAAATTAAATTAAGGTTCAAAAGAAGGGCTCAATCTAGCCAAAAACCTGATCCCTGTCAAGCTGTTCAAAACCATTTTTTCGCAGCTTGAAAACCAGGAAAGGGAATCTGATAAATTGCTAGGCTTCGGCACGGTCTGAAATACCGGCACTTTGGAAAGTGGCCATTTCAGAATAAATTTTCACAGCCGCTTCTATCAGGCTAAAAGCCAGTACCGCACCGGTTCCTTCCCCCAACCGCATTTTTAAATCAAAAAGGGGAGGTGCCTGAATGAGATTAAAAAATACCTCCTGCCCAGGCTCTACTGAACGATGAGAAGGGAAAATATAATCCTTTACCGATGGATTCAGCACGATGGCCAGGGATGCGCCGGCACTGGCAATCAAGCCGTCAATGACGACAGGAATACTTTTTGCGGCGGCACCTAACAGCAGACCGATAATCCCGCCAATCTCGAAGCCACCCACTTTGGCGAGAATGTCTATGGGATCTTCCGGATCGGGAGTATGCCTGTCTAGTGCCTGCTGAATCACAGAAATTTTTTTGTGCAGAGTCTTGTCATCAATGCCTGTTCCCCGACCAGTAACCTGGCTTGCGGGAAGCCCGCTCAATACAGAGAATATTGCGGAACTGGCTGTGGTATTGCCGATTCCCATCTCCCCGGCAGCCAGAAGGTCAACACCTTTATCAGCCAGTTCTGTCGCTATCTGAATACCAATGGTGATGGATTCCTCGGCCTCGGCTCGGGTCATGGCGGGTTCTATTGCCAGATTTCGGGTTCCTAAGGCTATTTTTCGATCCAGCAAATCAGGATGCGGGTCAAACCGGTGGTTAACGCCAATATCTACCACCAATACTTCTGCGTTCTGCTGTCTTGCCAAAACGTTGATAGCGGCTCCTCCATCGAGAAAATTCTGAACCATTTGCGGAGTGACTTCAGCGGGGTAAGCACTGATGCCCTCCTCGGTGACCCCATGATCTGCCGCAAATATAATGACCGATTTTCTGTCTATGGAAAGATGATCTGTGTCGCGGATAGTGGCATATTTTTTGGCCAGGTCTTCCAGGAGGCCGAGGCTCCCCGGCGGTTTTGTCAGGGAATCAAGATGAGCTTGAGCGTTCTTCAGTCGAAGTGGCGGAACGGATTTTATCGATTCCAGGGTGTCACGAATAATTTCAAGCATGGGTCACTCGGTTGTTGATAAAATCATCAATTCTCATTAGAAGCGTGCTCTTCTTCCTCTTCTTCCGGTTCGAGTCCTGCAGCTTTTTGTGAATAACGCAGGTATTTGATGATTTCGGTGATTTCCTCAGGTGTCACATTCTTTTTTTGTGAAGGCATTTTATCGGTGCCGTTCAGCACGACCCCGTTGATATCCGTATCGGAGAAATTATCAGTGAGGTATTCCTCATCAATAAGCCTGGGAGCTTGAGTGTGTTTGCCCATCGCGTCTGGGCCGTGGCAATTGGAGCAGACTTTATGAAAATACTGTTGCCCCTTTTTATAAGGTTCCGGCACTTCCAGTGTGGGTTTCGGGGCGCATGAAAAAGTAAAAATAACAGAGATAAATATAAGAATAGGGAGTTGTTTCATGGGCGGGAATTATGGTCTCCTTTTAATAATATCCAGCTTACCGTCATAGTTATCGTCTGTTTCGACACGCTCCAATTTTCCGGAATCGTCAAAATATTCCCAATGGTTTGGCTTGCCATCAAAATTTATATCGTGCGCCACTTTTTGTAATTGCGTGGAATTTTTGAAATATTGCCACTGGTCCGGATTCCCGTCCTGGTTGGTATCGAAGCTGGCCGACTTCAGAGCCTCATTGTCCTCAAAAGTTTCCCATCGGTCAATTTGCCCGTCATGGGAAGTGTCATACTCCACACGCTCCATGTACCCATCTTCAGAAAAATATTGAAAGACATCCATCTTGCCGTTCTGGTTTTCGTCAGTCTCCAGACGCGTCACTTTGTTGTTCGGGCCATATACTTCACGCCAGTCCATCAGTCCAGAATACCTGGAGTCCTTTTCAACATATTCAAGGATAAAGTCTTTGGAGTAATGCTGAACCTGATCCAGAGTTCCGTCTAAATTGCGGTCCAGTTCAACGCGGATAGGTTTTGCATTACCCTTAAAAATATCAATTTGATCAATCTTCTTGTCCCCGTTTTTATCGTATTCAATTTTCAGCAGTTGGCCGTCCTCCGATTTATGGTTCCATTGGTCCAGCTTGCCATCGGAATCGCTGTCCACCGGGATCACCACGGCTTCCGAAAGAGAGGCCAGGGTGAAAAAGAGGAATCCGGCAAAAAAGTATTTTTTGTTCAGTCGGGTCATTGTCATGACCACTAGTATAAAGGAAATAGAAGGTTTAAATCTAATCGAATAGCATTTTTTACCGCTAAAAAAGTTTATTAAAAATTTCAACCATAATCACCACCATCAACGCCAACATTGACGTTGTAAACATGATTTTATGGCTTTAAGTGATGTCGGATAATTCCGGTTCCCGCAAATTGTCTCCGATGAACGGTTTTTCATTTAATTTTCCCGAATAAAAATTGGTTCCTTCAAGACGGACGCCCAGGGCCCCTGCCATAGCTGCCTCGGGAAACCTGGAATTGGGACTATGGGGCTGAACGCCAAATGCGACAAATGTTTTTTCGTATTCGGAGAAACACGGGTCAAGGATGGCAACCTCTTGCCCTTTTGGGATTAAATGGGGCAGGAGATAAATCATTTCCGTGGAACCATTGGTCACACGGATCCAGTCTTCAGGGGATCCTGTGGCTGCAGAAATATTTTTTGTAATTGTGGAGCAGTGGGGGTCCGGATACTCTCGCAAGAGTCATGGTGTTTCCAGTAATAATTGTGACACGCAACCGGGAAGGGATATAGGGTTAATGCTGGCGCTGAAATCAATGAGCTTGTCCGGGTCAATCCCGGCAATTTGAGCCATAGCGCGCGGGTCTCCACCGTGTGCGGGGTAGGGGATATCTGGCACTTGTAATTTTTCCGGCTTTTTATTTTCGATCATTTTTTGTAGGGCCGGGAAAATGAACCTTAAAGTCTGTAGATGGTCCCTGCCATTTATTATAGTAGATCAATTTTTCAACAGGCAGTCGCTGGGCCCAACCTGCTGTTTCCAGCATGGGTTTGGGGTAAAATGACTCAGTATGGCCGACGCATAAATAAGCCACCGGCTGAATATGATCGGGAATATCTAAATCCTCCTTTAACTGGTCATTGGATAAAATGCTCACCCAGCCTACCGCGAGCCCTTCTGCACGAGCTGCAAGCCAGAGGTTTTGCACTGCACAACAGGTACTGAAAAGGTCTGTTTCAAAAACCGTATTTCTTCCCAAAACATTGGGTCCAAAACGTGTGCGGTCGCAGGTCACACAAATATTGACTGTGGCATCCTGGATGCCTTCCAGCTTGAGGGAGTTGTAAAGTTTTTGTTGATCGCCACTGAATTTTTGTGCTGCCTCTTCATTGGCAGTCTTAAAGTTCAGGGCGATTTTATTTTTTACTGTCGGATCGGTGATCACCAGAAAGTTCCAGGGTTGCATGTATCCTACGGAACCGGCGTGATGGGCGGCATCTAAAACCCGGCCCAATTTTTCAGGATCAACTGGTTTGGAGGTGAAGTGGCGCACATCGCGGCGCTTGTATATGGCCTCATAGAGTCCCTGCTTTTTCCCCGGCGAAAACTCATGCTCAGGGTTTTTATCCTCGGCATGGTCTGTGTCGTGTGGTTTCTCGGATGTTTTTATAGTGACGGGAATTCCTGACACCATGCTGATCACTTCATCGAATTCGGATGCGAGAATCTGGTTGGTTTCGCCCGCGATATCGCGGAAGGCCCTTGCAGAAGGTTCAAGAGGAACAATTCCTGAACCCAGCTCATTGGTGATGACAATGATATGGCTCGTGCAGTTTTTGCATACGCTGATAAACTCATGGACCCGTTCCAGTATGGTTTGCCGCGCCATGTTTGTCATGATCATATTACTCAACCATAAAGTGACGCAGTCGAGAACTATAAAACCGGGCTGGTTTTCTTTATTCCTTAATACACTTGCCGGATCAAGCGGCTCTTCAATAGTGGTCCATTCCTTGCCGCGCTCCTCCTGATGTTTTTGGATTCTTTCAGCCATTTCGTCGTCGAGAGGCTCTGCGGTTGCCAAAAATATTTTCGAGGCATTAATATTTTTGGTTAATTGGAGAGCATGACGGCTTTTACCGCTCCGGCTTCCACCCGTGACCAAAATAGTTTTTCCAGACATAAAATCACCCTGTGTTGACAATGGTCTTCTTAAAATATCGAAGCACTCATTCCACCGATTAATAAAAATACGGTTTCTACAATTTCTGTTGCGGCACCAAGAGTGTCTCCTGTAATGCCCCCAATTTTGCTTTTAAAAAATAATAGCAAGCCGGCAAGTAGAATGGCAAATATGATTAGGCTTGCCAATGCCAATGGCCAGTTTATATAAATCAAGATGGCGAAGGGGAGGGGACAAAAAATTAAAAGAAAAAGGCTTCCCCGCTGATAAAATTGTTTCGCCAGAGTTTTTTCTGAGGGCACATGCCCGACAAAAACCAGCCCCATGACTTGAGCCGTTCGGCCCAGAGCCGGTGCCAGGACCAGCCATATTAATGATTCTGAATGGATTATCCCAGCCACTCCGGCGAGTTTCAAGAGAATGCAAAAAAGCAGTGCCAGGACTCCCATTACTCCGATGCGGGAATCCTTCATGATTTGCAGTATTTGCTCTTGGGGCCGGTGGGAGAAAAAACCGTCTGCGGTATCGGCCAATCCATCCAAATGCAAGGCACCAGATATAACGGCTAAAAATAACACATCTCCGATTATACGAAGTTCAGAGTAATCTGCCAGACTCAGCAGTTGGTCTACACCACAGAGCAGGCACCCTATGAACAGGCCGACCAGAGGAAAGTATAGAACCTGCCTGCCATCGCTGCGGATCGCCCAGGCGGGTATGGGTATAGTGGTTAAAAAACCAATGGCGGATATAAAATTCAAGTCGTACGCTTTTAATAGATTAAAACTCAATGCCTTTTTGAGCAGGAATTCCCTGTTCTTTAAAAGGATGCTTGATCATCTTCATTTCTGTAACCAGGTCGGCCATTTCTATCAATTTTTCGGACGCATTTCTTCCTGAGCAAACAACATGAACCGATTCAGGTTTGTTACGCAATGTTTCCAAAAACTCTTCCTCTGGAAAAAACTGATAGTGAAGAACGTAATTGATTTCCTCAAAAATGACCATTTGATACTTGCCGCTGAGCAGTTTTTCCTTGGCGATTTCAAAGGCCTTGCGGGCGGTGGCTTTATCCTGCTCGATATTATTTGTGTCCCAGGTAAACCCATCTCCCATAGCAGCAAACTCAACATGAGGGGCCAGTTTTTCAAAAGATTTTCGTTCACCGGCTTTCCATTGGCCCTTCATGAACTGCATGATGAACACATTCATTTTGTTCCCAGCAGCACGTATGGCCAGTCCGAATGAAGCGGTGGACTTCCCCTTCCCATCTCCTGTGTTGACAATGATTAGTCCCTTGCGTTTTTTGGGGTCTGCTCCTGAAGGTTTTCTCATATTTGTGGTTCCATTAGATGATTCAGCCACTCTTTATTGGCTGCCCGGTATAAAAAGAGTGGCAGTTTTTAGGGAGGACGTCAAGGCTCATTCATGCGGGCGGTGAACTGCTTGTTTTTACTGGAACAGGGGCAGGTGGATATCCCAGGTTCACGGGTAGTTGTAATAAATTGAGTATGACATTTTTAAAAACCCCTTGACGCATGAATTTTTTCGTTTATGCTGGTGGAAGTTTTTCAGGTTTCTGGGAGTGAAAATTTGGTTTTCTTTCAGGAAATAATAGGGAAGGTTGTGAAATTCAACCACGGTCCCGCCGCTGTGAGCGTGACGAAATCTGCAAAAGCCACTGGTGTTTAGCTGGGAAGGTGCAGAGAGTAGGGTGAACGCGAGTCAGAAGACCTGCCTGAAATTATAATGGTACCGCCTTGCGTGTGAATGGGTGTACGCCAGACCAGTGTTGATAAAGTAAATCAGGGTGCAATCAACCTCGAACCTCCAAAAAGGAGGTGCGAGGTTTTTTTTTGCCAAAACCTGCATTTGTTGGTGATTCCGAAAACAAGGTAATAATTGGGCAAATAAATTTAAGGGGCCTGACCCGGTCACAAAACTTCTAACCTGCTTATGGTAAGGAAAACAATCATGACAGCATTAAATAAAAACGAAACCATTGGTTTAACTGTTTTATTTTAATCTTTGATATTTTCCATTAGGGGACCACTTCTGGATTCAATAGTTCATCTTTCCGAAAAAAACCGGATATGAGGCGATTAGATTTATGGAATGAATTGCGTGAACGATATTTGTAAAAGCAGGACAGGTGTCGAGTTTCTATCGAAATCAATGAACTCAACTCATTAATATGAATTGTGAAAGGAAGTTTTAACCACTCGACAACTATTTTATTTTAACCGAATCCGGTCAAGGGAAGCCTGGTGAAATTCCAGCACTGCCCCGCAACTGTGAAGGGAGCGAAGCCGCTATCGGCCACTGTCAATTTTGATGGAAAGGCGCGGTGAGTAGACAGCCCAAAGTCAGAAGACCTGCCGGAATTTTTATCTCGAGGGAGAAACTATGAGTAAAAAACACCTTTCCATCTTTATCATCCTCTTTTTTTCGTTGGTAGCCATACCCGCTTATTCTGGAGAAGCTGTAAAAGAACTCCAGTCCATGGAAGTGTCCTCAAGCAGGCTGAAAACCACTAAGAAAAAATACGCTGGATCCATAACCATTATCACTGAAAAGGAAATTAAAAAGAAACAATACACTCAGGTGCTAAATCTCTTGAGAGAAGAAGTTGGCATGGAGGTGGTTCAATCCGGTCCTCTTGGCACGGCAACAAGTATTTTTATGCGAGGAGCCGGGTCCGAATCCACCCTGGTTCTTATTAACGGGATACAAGTCAACAGCAACACGTCGGGGTCTTTCAATTTCGCCCACCTTACTACCGATAACATTGAAAGAATAGAAATCTTAAGAGGACCACAGAGCACTCTTTGGGGATCGGATGCGGTTGGTGGCGTAATCAACATCATCACCAAACGGGGAAAGGGAAAACCCACGCATTCTTTATCCTTTGAGGGAGGTAGTTTCGGAACCTTCAAGGAAACCTTAAACAGCAGTGGGGACCTTGGTTTCATGGATTATTCCTTATCCGTTTCGCGAACCGACAGCGAAGGTTTTTCCGCCGCCAGCGAAAATCGGGGCAATACAGAGGACGATGGTTATGAGAGCACCACGGTATCCACCCAGCTAGGCCGAAATTTTCTTAAAGATGGCCGCGTGGATTTCATCGGGCGCTTTACAAAAGCAATTGTAGAGTTTGATGCATTTGATTTCGTAGATGGAAAAGGGTTCACTAAAAGCGATTCTTTTTATCTTGCCATCCCTGTTCAAAAAGCCCTATCAGACCGGTGGGATATTAAAATTAACCCGACTTTGGCTTATGAATTTTTAAGAACGATTGACCCTGATGGATTTCCCAAGAAATCACACATTCTTAATCGGACCTACGGCGTGGATATTCAAAACAATGTGAAAATCAACCGGTACTTTTCCACTGTTTTTGGATTTGAGTATGAGGCTCGAAACGGCGTCAATGAAGAAAATAGTATCCGTAAAACCATTAAGAACAAGGGATTCTATCTTCAGACCCAATTCCACCAGGGTAAGAGTATCGCTCTGACCGCTGGGTTTCGACATGATATTAACTCAGTATTTGAGGACTCGACCACTTATAAATTTGAAGCCGCTTACCGAATTCAAGAAACCGGAACGCGCGTCCGGGCAGCTTATGCAACCGGGTTTCGCGCCCCCACTCTCAACGAGCTTTTCTATCCAGGGTTTGGCAATTTCTCATTAGTTCCTGAAGAGAGTAAAGGTTGGGAGGTCGGCCTGGATCAAAATTTGATGGGGGACAAAGTTATTATCGGCATTACCTATTTTGAAACGGACTTTGAAGATCTCATCGAAAATACAAAGGTTCCAGTCTCTCCGCAAGCCCTGTTTGGTACACAGCCTAAAAATGTTGCTAAAGCGACTATAAAAGGTGTGGAAACCGCTATCAGCATTGTTTTACCACAAAACTTTGGGGCCTCGACAAACTATACCTGGTTGAACGCTCGTAAGGAGGATGGCCAACCTTTAGTGCGTCGCGCTGAGCATAATTTTTCCGTCAATCTGAGCCATACCTGGAAAGAAAAACTCAACAGTCTGGTGGGGATGCGGATGCGAAGCCGCATACG
This sequence comes from Nitrospinales bacterium, assembly GCA_965249625.1. Classification (GTDB taxonomy): domain Bacteria; phylum Nitrospinota; class Nitrospinia; order Nitrospinales; family VA-1; genus LS-NOB. Next base: position 1,055,450 of record OZ252246.1, read on the forward strand.
TTCAAACAGCACAGGAACGCAAGTTACCGGCACATTTACCACCGTTCGCGCCGCGTTAAGCTATCAGGTCAATAAAAACCTGAAGATAACCGCAAAAGGAGAGAATCTTTTTGACGAGAATTATGAGGAAGTGTTTGGATTCGGAACCGCAGGAGTCTCCGCCTATGGAGGATTTACCTGGTCGTTCAACTAGTATGATAAAAAATGAAAACACTCGTTGGCTTTTTAATGGTCTGCACAGCTTAGACTTTCCCAGCCTCACCAACCATAGACTTGTGTGGGATATAGTGATACTATTACTTCTTTTTATAGGCTTTGGTTTTAGTGTTACCGGTGTTGTCTTAGGGTGGAAGCGATTATTTAATCACTGATATATAATATCTGCCTCTAATTTGTGTCTTCATCATCAATGAAATATAGATCGGCTAATAATATATTCCTTCAAAATGCATTAATCGTCTCCATTATTGTGCATGGAGCAGGAATATATATTATGTTAATTTGGACAACCGCCCACAAACCGCATGTGCTGGAATTTAAGCCGATTCAAATCACAAAGATTGTTTATGAGTCTTCGCTTGAGCTTGTTGCAGCTTCCCACGAAGAAAATTTGCCTGCCGGGTTGGAATCTTTTGCCAGCTTGGGGCCGCCAGAAATTTCCAGTGCACCATCCAGTGAGCAAAAGATGGAGAAAGTGGTGGCACCTGTAAGTATTCCTGTTGAAAAGATTTTTACTAAAGCCAATGCAGCAAAACCTATGTCCGCACGGCCCCTCCAGGAAATAAAACCGACTCAACCCATTGCCGCAGTTATGGCATCAGTTTTGAGACAAAAAACTTATTCACCTGACCACGCCGCTAAAGAGGTTAAACCTTTTACTGTACAGAGTACCGAACCAGCATATTTGCACGTAAGAACTTTTGCAGATAAAATTCGATATCCAAACAAGTCAGTACAACTCGTTAGTGTTTTAGAAAGGGTTGGTATTCCTGGAAACGCATTGCAAAGACCTGTGACCGAAAATGTAATGAAGCGATCCAGTATAATCCCGGTTATTAACTCCAAAATTGGAGCGCGAAATATTTCTGGAGAGAAGAGTCTGTTTATAGCCTCTGGGAAAAGGTATCCCGAAGCGGTCAGTGATATTAGAAAAGCCTCTGCCAGTCATGTTCAACCTGTCCAATTGACTTCGATGCCAGAAGAGCTTGTTGCAGCTTCCCGCGAAGAAAATTTGCCTGCCGGGTTGGAATCTTTTGCCAGCTTGGGGCCGCCAGAAATTTCTGGTGCACCATCCAGCAAGAACCTTGAATTGCTAAGTAAAAGTTTTTCAGACAGTGTTTGGGGGAAGATTTCAACAGCAAAGTTTTATCCGAAGATTGCCCGACGGCACGGATGGGAGGGAAAGCCTGTAATAGAATTTCAAATAGGAAAAAATGGTAATTTGGTGAGCTATTCAATTGCTGTTGCTTCGCCTTATGAAGTTTTGAATCAGGCGGCTTTAGATGCTGTGAAAAATGCCAGCCCCTATCCAATTCCGGAACCTCTCCAGAGTCCCATTACTTTCAAAATCCTTATTTCCTTTAGTCTGAGGGAACGATGATTGGAACCAGATTCAAAATAATTATTTTAATTGGAGCCCTGATTTTTCTGGCCCCGATGGCTGAAGGCGGGGTGGTTCAGCTTGACAGCGACTTCGATGGCAAAATGGACCAGTGGCATCATAAAACAGATGACGGCAAACTTGAAAAAATTGAACTTGATAGAAATGGCGATGAAAAAGTTGATCAGGTTGAAATATATGGGGGAAATACAAAGCCACTCCGTGTTGAACTAGATCAGAACTTTGACGGGATCTTTGATCAAATCCAACATTATTCCCGGGATTTTTCGCTCACTAAAATTGAAAAGGATTCCAGATTTTCAGGGATGATCGATTGGCGAGAGTTTTATAATGCAGAAAATAAAATCATTCGACTGGAAATAGATGAAAATGGGGATGGTAAGATAGATATTTTTCAGTATTTCTCTGAAAATGAAAAATTGGCTAAGGCCGAATATGATATTTCCAGTGATGGGAATATTGACCGCTGGGGAGTGTTTGGGGAGGGTGAGTCCTTGCAGTCAGTTGCTTTTGATACCAATAACGATGGACAACCAGATCAATGGCAGTACTTTGACAACTCCACTCAATTGCAAAAGGTTGAGCACGACACGAATTTTGATGGAAATAAGGATCGCTGGGAGTATTTCAATTCATCAGGGGAAATTGATCGAATAGAGTTGGACCGCAATGATGATGGGAAACTAGACTTGGTTGAAAGGAAATAGTGCCCCTAATTTTCTTCTCTCTCTGTCTAAAGTGAAGCTGAGGTTATTTTAACTTCCTTTCAATTGCATCCATGTCAATGGAGGATTTAACTAAACCTGCAAGTTTGTCGAGTTCACGGTTTCTAAACTGCGCATAGTCGAATTGGCTTTTGGGTTCGGGCAATCCTTTTTTCTTTCTTATATAACGCAATATATTTTCCCGGAAGAGGTCTTTGTCTAAAAATCCGTGGAGATAAGTGCCGAAAACGGTTCCAGCCTGATTGGTGATTCCGAAGGTCATAGGGTTGTCTTCATCGGGAGCGGAGAAAAGGGTAGGATAAGTGGTTTCGAACGTGGTTCGCCCCATTTCTTCACCACGCTCTGTCACAAAAGAATTTAAAGCCATATTCTGAGCCTTGAAAGGGGCCACCTTGTATCCGGCCTGAAAAAAATACCGGCAGAACGCCGCCGTCAAAAGGCTTTTCCCGACACCGGACCCGGTTCCTTGAATCATCAATGTTTTTGCTTTCATAAATTCATATCTGCCCTTTTCAGGGATTGAAAAAGTTGCACAAATCCTGCAGATTTTCCGAATTTACTTCATGGGGCTGGGCGGTTTCTTTGGATTTTACCAGATGGCCATGGTTTTTCATTTCATCCAAGGCATGATCGGCGAGAAAAGAAGGTACCACCTCATCGTTACTGCCGAATATTCCGAGTATGGGAAGGGACTCTTTCCTCTCTATTACCGGGTCTTGCATTTCCGGAAGGAAACCGCAAACGGAGGCCACTTTGAACAGCGTGTGCTCTCCAAGAAGGGTATAAGTCAGGGACGCGGCTCCTCCCTGGGAAAACCCCCATAGGCAGGTTCTCAGTTTTCTTTCAGGATTATTGCTTAAATAATGTTTGTAGGCGGAATCGATGATTTGCGAAGTATAGCTGACAAAATTTTTCACCGTTTCGCCCTGCCGGGGGCCGTCTTCCCACCAGCTCCAAATTCCTTCCCCTGCGTTCACCGGGCCCTCTGGAAAAACCATCAGGGTGTTCTGGAGTTTTAAGCGGTTTCCCTGAACAAGCATATTTTCCGGGGTAGAACTCGCGCCATGAAAACCAATTAAAAGGTTGACCGGTTTTTCGGGGTCGATTTCGCTGTCACCCAATATGATTTTTTTGTTATTCCATTCCGTAGTTGAGTATCGGGTTGTCATCCGTCTGATTCTTTAATTTGTGATTGAATAAGATCCCCGGCCAGCGTGATCGCATCTTCCCGGGTGGCTATGTCGCCCAGCACTTGCGCTTTTTGGACGCAGTTCAGAATTTTACCAAAAAGTGGAGAAGGAGAAAGGCTGAATTGATGAATAATATCCTCTCCGTTCAATAAGGGCTTTTTATTTATTGCTGGTAAAAACTGACCATAATAGAATTTAAACATGTGGTTGCAAAAAAGAACCCTGTATTCAGAGTCAGCCTTGTCTTGTAAAGAGAAGTCCGTAATAAATAAGATTAGCGAAGCCAGTAGTTCTTCATGAATCTTTGTGGTCAATTCGTAGGTTTCGTTTTGATCCTGACTGTCTTTTAAATATATTTCTGTCAAAGATTTGGCTCCGCCCAGTGTCTGGTCCATGGACTTGATTTCCGCATTGCTAGGCTTGAGATTCAATTTATGGATGTCAGGAAAACCCTCTGTTGTCTCAGCTCCTGATGTCGGGCTTTGATTCAGCCCTTTCAGCAAGACCGAGAGCCTTAAGAGATAATGCTTGCTGAGAAATGCGTTATTGCTGAACTTGTCCGCATATTCGGGGAATATTCCCCCTGGGTCTTTTAAGAGCGATTCCAGTCTTTGATATTGGGTGAGGGTTTTGACTTCATCAGATATTGGGAAAAGGCAGTTCAACAGCCCACAGCCGTGCATGATTTCCAGCAATGAAAGGGTGCCTGGGGATTTAAAAAACAGGGTCAGTTCGTGCCAGATTCGTTCTGGAGCGGATTCGTTCAATTCGGTCTTATGTAAAGAGATTTTGGTTAACGTGTCCTCATCAATTTCAAAACCCAGAGTTGCCGCGAAACGGAAAGCCCGAAGCATGCGCAGCGGATCGGACGAAATAATAGGGCCTGGCAGCACCCGAATTTTTCTATTTATTAAATCTTCTTGCCCCTTATGAGGATCAATGGGGATTTTTCTGCCGGACAAAAATTCTGATAAGAGTAGCCCCATGGCATTGATGGTGAAATCCCTTTGCGATAGATCTTCCTCAATATTTCTTCCTTGCAGGTCGGTGAAGTCGAGATGTTGTTTTTGGTCCAGAACAACGCGGACTGTTTTTCGGCCGGGGGTTTTATCCAGAGACACGTAGGTGAAACTCAGGAAATGGGCAAAATCGGTTCCGAGGTCGGCCGCATTTTTCCCGGTCAGGTCGAAGTCTGAACAGGGTTTCCGGGAGAGGTAATCCCTCAATGTTCCTCCAACCACAAAAAGTTTCTTATTTCGGCTGGAGGAAAAATTCAAAAGCTCTAACAGGATGGACTGGGTCAAAGAATCCATGGTTTTAAAAACAGGTTGTTGGTCAACGAGGATTTTATTGTACAGGAAATTGAATGGGTAGGTTTTCTAAATCTGCCAGGGATATTTATGAAACCAGGGGAAGGGTGAAACGGGCCGGTATGATTTAATCAGGATTCCCAGCCGGATGAGAGGTGAACCTGTTTTGAGACAAATATTCTTCCGTCTCTTTTCACAAACTGCAGGTCGGTGTTGGTCAAAGCCCCGATAATTTGTTGGAGGTTTTCTGAGGGTTTGCTTTGCGGGTCCTTGATTAAAAAAGGAATCATTTCATCAATGGAATCCCGCACCCGGTCGCTTTCAATGATATACCCGAGATAAGTGACATCAATCTCCAGAAATCTTTTGACCAGCTTGAGAAGATTATCTCCGGCCATCAGGTCTTTGCGGTTTCTCACGCGGTTTACCACGAGTCCGGGATTGAACTCACTGATTAATGTGTCGAGTTGTTCGGAATAGTTGGGAAACTCTTCCTTGAATTTTGAACGCAACAGTCCGGTGGTGTAGGCTTCCATATTGGCACTGCCTGGGTTGGAGTGACTCACCATCTTCTGTATTTCCGGATAAGCCTGAAAGGTGAGCGATATTTTGCGAAACAGGGCCGACCGGATGAAGCTGAAAGTCTTCATGATGGAAGTCATTTCCGGTGTTGTCAGGACCACGCTCTGGGTGCTGATATTAAAAAAATCAATGACGTTGTAGTTGGTTCCGGGACCCAAATCAAGGAGGATGGTGTCTGCCTCCAGGTTTTTTATAAAAGAAATTATGGTGCCTATGCTCTCGGTATCAATGTTAGCGCTTCCCGGGTTGTCTCCTGCCCCGCTGACAAATTTCAGATTACTGATGCCGGTGTCAAGAAGTAGTGCTTTAGGATCGATAATATCGTCATTGAAAAAATCCTGGAAGCCGTGCTCGGGGTTGCTGATGCCCAGCAGGGCATGTAGATTGGACGCGCCAAAATCGGTGTCCATGAGAATAACTTTCTGGCCGCTCAAAGCCATTCCTGCCGCCAGATTGGTGCAGACAACACTTTTCCCTATGCCGCCTTTTCCGCCTCCTACGGCGATTATGTTAATTGGGTTTGTCATTGTGTTACGCTTTGAGTGAGCCGGTCTCCACAGTCTGGTTATTTATGCCTTTTCTGGTTTTTCAGGAATATAAACGATTCCAGTAAATCCATACACTTTTTGCTGCCCGGGGGCAGGCCCGTTGATGCGCTTGAGTTCTGGTTTTTCAGGAATATAAACGATTCCAGTAAGTCCATATACTTTTTGCTGCCCGAGAGCAGGCCTGCTGATGGGCTTGAGTAAGGTCTGGGCTCCATAAAGCTCTCTGAGGTATGGCTTTTCCCCGGAATATTTTTTTCAATGGGTGATGGGGAACGTTCTACCGGCTGGTACCGGTTTTCAAAACGAGTCTGCAAAAATTTAAGTTGGTCTATCAGGCTATCTGTTTTCCTTGGAGAAGCATATTCGTCAGCCAATGGCGGTTGTTCGGCGTCCAATTCAGGTTCCTGAATTTCTTCAAGTGCCATCGATTCTGCTGCAAAAGTGAAGTTCTCGGAAGAAACTTCCGGTTCCAGCTTGAAATCATCTTCAAGTTTGAAATCAGCGATTTCGGAATCCGGTTCTTCCGCGATATCAGATTCTGCTTCAAAAGTGAAGCCAGAAGATTCGGGTTCATAATCACGAGTATCTGGAATTGCTTCAGATTCTGTTTCGGGTTCTGATTCAGGCTCTGCTTCAGATTCTAAATCAAGTTCTGCTTCAGCTCCTGGTTCGGGCATTGTTTCAAGATCAAGAGTATCCTCCGGTTCCAAAGAGGCCAGAATTTCAGAGTCTGAAAGTTTAGAGATGGGAGACGATTCTTCCTGAAGGGCAGGTGCTTCGCTTTGACTGTCTGGAGATTCAGTTTCAGGCGATGATGGGGGTTCCAGAAAAAATCCCCCTTCAGGGGAGTAATTGTCATCAATGGCGGCATCTCCACCAATATGAATTTGGCTTAAATCCTTGACTGAGCTTGGGGGCTCGGCAGGCTCCTCAATTTGCTCGGCCAATTTGTTGATGGTTCGCTCCATTTCCTCCTCCTGAAGATCCTTGATGGCCTGGTCTTGCTCATCATCGTCGAGTTCGGAATAGTTCGAGAAGGGATCGTTGTCGGAAAGAGGTTCATCCAGCTCCATCAATTCGCCGTCCTTCTGGAGCCCTTTGATGGCTTGATCGTGTTCAGAGTCATCAAGGTGGAGTTCGATATCCTTTTCCATGTCAATATCATCCGACATAAACTCATTCAGGTCTTTTTCAAATTCATTTTCCGTTAACTGTGAACTGATAGCCTCTGTGTTTTTTTCAAGGTCGATAGCTTCTTCATTGTCAGACAAAGGTGATTCCAGTTCAAACTCCTTCAGTTCGGACTCAGAATCTTCCTCATCCACATCCTTATCCTTTCCTTCCATTTCATCGAGAACTTTCATATAGGAAGGAGGGGTGTCTTTGTCATTTTCAAATAAGGGTTTTGTCTCATCATCATCCATTTCGGGCTCAGAACGGCGTAGCCTTCGTGGATCATCTTCATCGTATTCCTCCTCCATTTCCTCCATCAGCTTATCGAGCTTGCGCTCGCGTTTTCTGGAGATGCTCCTGATTTTTATCAGTGCATAGGGAACCAGGAAGAGTGCGGCCAGGGAAATTCCCACATAGAGAGGATTGTCTTGAAGCTGAGTGAGATAAGGTTTGAGGAATTTAAAAGCTTCTGTCTTTTCCAGACCGAATTGGGAATCCAGTTGGAACCAGATTTCTTTAAAAAACTCTTTTGCAATTTGCAAAAATTGCTCAATTTTTGGCATTCCAGCCTCGATAAAATACAAGAAAACTCTAAGATCGCACTATGGTTATGTTCCGGCCCTGATATTAGCATAAAAATCCAGAAATGCAGTAAAACTAATTACTTCGGAGGTTTTTGTGAACCTGCTTTAGGTGTTATAATCGGACGGTATTTAAAAAATATTTAGCTTATTGGGCAATAAATTAATGGAAAAATTATCGGTCACTATCATTACCCGGAATGAGGAGAAGAATATTGCAAGATGTCTTGAGAGCGTAAAGTGGGCCGATGAGGTTGTTGTTCTGGATACAAACAGTACGGATCGTACGGTGGAAATTTGCCGGAAGTTCACCGATCAGGTTTTTTGCGTGGACTGGCATGGGTACGGCAAGCAAAAAAATTTATGTGCGGACCGGACCAGCCATAATTGGGTCCTGAATATTGACTCGGATGAAGAGATCAGCCCGGAAGGCGCTGAAGAAATAAGGGCAGTTTTGCGGGACGGGCCAAAGCACCCTGTTTATCAATTTCCGCGCAAAAACTTTTTTGCTCAGCGTTGGGTTCGCCATGGCGGGTGGTACCCGGATCGAATCTCCCGACTGTATGACAAAACGCAGGTGAGTTTTACCGAACCCCAGGTGCACGAAAAACTGGTCCCGGATGAGAATGCGGGTTCCCTGCAAAACCCCATTCGGCATTATTCCTTTTCCGGGATAGAAGACTATATAGAGCGGCAAAATCGTTATTCCACGCTCTATGCCCGTGAGAAAATGAGCCAGGGATTCCGCCCGGGTTGGTCTCATCTGGTGCTGCGTCCCCCAGCGGGGTTTATTAAAAATTATATTATCAGGCAAGGATTTAGGGATGGTTTCTTAGGGTTATTTCTAGCTATGGCTTTTGCGTTTTATACTTTTTTGAAATACGCCAAAACCAAAAGTATATGATATTTTTTTCTCCCTCATAGGGAGGGAGAATTAAAAATCTCTCCTGACAAGGGGGGGCGTGTGGGGTTGCTTAAATCACCCTGAGTTTGTGATATCACTACATCAGCCCTCATGTCTCGGCAGGGGTACATCAAAGGGCTACGCTTTCTGCGACGATTTTGATTATTTCTTTCCACTACCGTCCAATTCATCCGCTACATTCTGGAATGGCTCCAGTGCGGCCTATAGATTTTCAGCAATTTCTGATGCAATCACATCAGGGGTTCTTTGACGATTACTACACGAATATCGAAGAATTGTGAAGGAGTATCGGGAAGAAGTGGCCTTGGCCCTATTGACGGAGGTTTGAAGGAATTTTTGGACTGGTTCGCGTTCAAAACCAGACCCCGCCAAATCGCCCAAGAAATCGGGATTGATGTTTAATTTGTCATTCAATCATTGAAGATTCGATACTGTTTATAAGCTCAAATATTCGTCCAGCTTTTTTACCCTTATCTAAGTATTCTTGATAAGCTTGATATGCGTTTTCCAGCAGTTTTTCGTAACGCACTACACGAGCATCCAACTCTTTAAATTGGTTGATGGATTCCTTTTCACCATTACTCTCTTTCCAATCCTTTAACTCCTTGCCGACCACACAAACTATTTCAATCGGCTCATTTTCCCGACCAATCTCTTTCAATATTTTTTTAAGAGCGGTCCGATATTTTCTTATTTGTGGCATTAAGTCATCTGTGCTAAGTAAAATATTTGACCTTTTTAATTCAACAATAACGTGTTTGCCGGATGTGGTACGATACTTCAAATCAATGCGCGCATCTTTTTCCTTTTTAGTAAGCTTGGCATCAATTTTTCCAAACTCTGTAGAAACCCTTCCCTCCATATACTCACTTGAGGTGGCTCGTTCCCAAGATGGATCAAGTAGCCAAAGGTGGTCAAACAAATGCTTTTGTATCACTTTTTCCAACACGTTACCTTCAACCTTATCCTGCAATGCTTTCACAACATTAATACGTCCTTTAATAATTTGATGATATAAGGTGGCTTCCATATCATCTAAGTTTCCGATAATACGAGCAAGGACTGGCAGGTTTTCTACAGAAATACCATCCAACGCATCTAAGTTCTCTCTGTATTTCAGGCTTTCAAATGCCAATACAGCATGCTTGGTTAATTCAACTCGTTCCTCTTCAAAGTTTAGAGTTAGTTGATTAATTTTTCCAAACAGTGATTTAGCACGTCTCCTATGATCCTTCGAAAGTTCTCCATACCAATCTTTTACCTGAGGAATTTCTAATGCCTTTTTGGTCCCAGATTTATTTCTTAAGTCCGTCCATTTACTTTGAATATATTTTAATTCCTTCCGTAAAAATTCTCTCAAAGCAATGAAACGATCATCCTCTTCAAAAATTGCCTGCCGACTGGAGGTGGCAATATCTTCTTTTTGATCTTCATCCAAAAAGTCTGCATGTATTTCCCCAATAAGATAGCTTGAGTACATACCGCCCTCACCAAAGCTCTCCAGAATATCCTCCTGAGCTAATTTCCCCCTTACCATTATAGAAATTTTATTTAAGTTTTCTTCATCGTCTTTTAATGCTCCAACCTCCTTAACTGAACCAATCCACCCCGAGATGAACTTCGACTTTCGATTTTCATCGAATTCCAGTTTTTTACACAACTTTTTATATTTGGGTCCATCTTTCCCAAAATGCCATAAATATTGAAGCTTATAAAAATAATCTCTATCCTCTAGACCTATAGTTTGTCCATTTAATGAAATAGCAAATTTTTGTTTTTTACCAATTATGCTAAACCGTCTGGCAAGTCTTTTTCTAAGGGCGGCTTCGGTTTGGATCAAACGTTTCTTTAGCCCGGTTAATATTATTTTGGTTCCCTTTCTAAATCTCACACCCTTGTTATCAAGTGGCAAAGGGTAATAAGCAGAATCAGATTTTCCTATAGCCTTCTTAATATCTTCTAGTACCATTTGAAATCTATTTTTTTTACCACCCTTAATTGACTGAACTTCTATTTTTTCAGCAATGGAAAACAGGGAAAGTTTTCCAATTCCTTTCCTCCCCATTACAGGCCTTTTATGCTTAGGGGTAATTGCGGATTGATTTTTTCTCCTTTCAAAACCGACAAACAAAAATCGTTCATTAATTTCCTGCTCTGTCATTCCATGGCCGTCATCTGTAATAGTGATAACATCCTGATCAGTATTTATTTGAATAATTACTTCTTCGGAGTCAGCATCCCAAGAGTTTGCAACCACCTCGGCCAACACAGATGGAATATTGCTATAGAGATTTATCCCTAAATGGTTAAGGACGTTTAATCCAATTTGCATTCGGTATGGCTTTTTCTTCATTTTTTCCCCAGGCTTAATGCTATGCTCTTCGCTATTACTCGCGCCAACTTCACAGGAACAGCATTTCCAATCTGCCGACCCAATGTTGTCGTGTGCCAATTATCCTTATCCGATAAAAATTTATACCCCTTTGGAAAGGTCTGAAGAAGAGCGGCTTCCCTTAATGAAAGAGCTCTGTCTTGTTCTGGGTGTCCAAATCGCCCATTTCCAAAACCATAACATTGCGTTGTTATAGTCGGAGCTAGGTTATCCCAAGTCATCCGTCCATAAACACTGCCATAAGATTTTCCAGTTGATTTCTTATGACAATCAGCAATTAACTCTTCGTTCCAATCTCTCCAACTTCCCCCCGGTTTTGCCGCACGAACTCTTTTCATATTTTCTTTAGACATTCCTGCCGCACGATGCAAAGGATCATGTTCATATTGCTCGCCAGCAACAATCGGAGGAAGTTTGCTAATAAAATCTTTAACCGAAGGATACTTGTCTGGTTTATGCGTAGGAGGAATTAACTGTATCTTCTTTTTCTTAGAGGCTATTAACACAAGGCGTTTTCTGCTTTGCGGCACCCCATAATCAGAGCAGTAAACAATTTCCCAAGAAACCTTATATTTTTTTCTTTCCAATCGCCTGACAAAATCCCGGAAAATTTTTCCACCCTTAAAATCTACCAGTCGGGATACATTTTCCATGGAAATAATATCAGGCTCACTTTCTTCGATTATCCTTGAGAATTGCACCAAGAGTTTCCACTTTTGATCCTCTTTTTTCTGTGTGTAAAGCGAAAATGGCTGACAGGGGGCACAACCTATAAGAACTTTAGGTTTATTTTTACCGAACAATCTATTAATCATTTTGCCCGTTAACCCGGAGATATCCCAATCAATAAAAGGAGCATTATTGTTTATCTCAAATGCGTATTTACAAGATATATCGGTATCTATTCCAGCAACGACATCAAAACCCTCTTTTAAAAAACCAAAACTCAATCCACCAACCCCACAAAATAAATCCACTACAGACCCCAGAGAGGAGGAGCGTACAGAATTGACAGCTTTTTTGGAGCGTATTAATACAGTCAAGAATTGGAACCTATATAAATTTTAATTTTTGGAAAAGTAGCCATTTTACTCGAAGCTGAGGTTTTAAAATAGACAAAAAAATCTTATTTAAATACAAATATTCATTCCGTTATCTTATCAGCTACATGGTAGGAATACGTCTGTGTTTTTAAAAGCATTTTCGAGCAAGGGTTTGCTTCCTTTTAATGGTTAACACTGTAACTTTTGTTGGAAATTTCGGTCAAAGGTACCATGAGAGACGAAAAAGTCAAACCACGGCTGATGAATCACTGCAACCCCCTGAATACCCTTTCTACCCCTTCGGGGCATGGAATTTATGGAAAGAGATATCGCAAGCTCACGAGGAAGGAAAAATATCACGTCCCCCTTGTCAGGGGGACTTTTATGAATACCCCCTCCCTTCATAGGGAGGGGATTAGGGGAGGGTTGGATTGTGAATCCCAATCCACACCCCTCTGCGGCTACGCCTTGCCTTCCCTCATGAGAGAGACCTTTGCATAACCCTGAGATTCTTCGCTAACGCTCAGAATGAGAAGAACCGCCGGTTTGTCATCCTGATGAGCCTTTGGCGAAGAAGGATCTCGCCTTTCTTCAGTACAGTACTACTTACACAAAACCCTCGTGCCCCGCGGGGGTAATCCGGGGTTATGCAAAGCTCTCCCCTTCATAGGGAGAGCTTTGCATAACCCCGGATTCTTCGTCACCTTGTTCCTCAGAATGACAAATAGCCTTGTATTGTCATTCTGAACGCAGTGAAGAATCTCGCTTTTCTGTTTTTTTCGACTTACGCAAAGGTCTCCTTCATAGGGAGAGCTTTGCATAACCCTAGATTCTTCGTCGCTAACGCTCCTCCAGAATGACAAACCTGCGTTTCTTGTCATTCTGAACGGAGTGAAGAATCTCGCCTTTACGCTTTTTCGACTTATGCAAAGGTCTCCTTCATAGGGAGGGGATTAGGGGAGGGTTGGATTATGAATCCCAATCGACACCCCTCTGCGGCTACGCCTTGCCTTCCCCCATGAGAGAGACCTTTGCATAACCCTGAGATTCTTCGCTAATGCTCAGAATGACAAGAATCGCCGGTTTGTCATCCTGATGTGCCTTTGGCGAAGAAGGATCTCGCCTTTCTTCAGTACAGTACTACTTACACAAAGCCCTCCTCGTGAGAGGGAGGAATTTTTTATCTGTGTCCATTTGCGGCTAAAATGGTTTTTGGTGGCTTGGACCTGTGTTAAAATATTGTCAGATAGGATATTGCCTCGAAATCGGCCCTTCTTACGTTTTGCGCGGTAGCCTGATTTTTTCCCCTGTTGATGAATGAACCTGAAAGGCTTTTTTCTTGAATAAAATGCAATTGATGTTATTAATGACACCGGTCATTTTATTTTCCCTTACGGTGCACGAATATTCCCACGGCAGGATGGCCTTATTGCTCGGTGATGACACCGCTCAGCGCCTTGGCAGGCTTTCATTTAATCCTCTACGGCACCTGGATATTCTTGGGGTGCTTTTTTTCTATTTTGTTGGATTTGGCTGGGCGAAACCGGTTCCGGTGGATTGGCGGAACTTTGAAAATCCCCGCAAGGATATGATGTATGTGGCTATGGCGGGACCCTTGTCCAATGTGGCCATGGCGGTGGTTTGTAGTTTTTTTATTCGGCTGATATCGCCTGCTGACCACCAATTGTTGTTCATTATTTTAACGTACGGGGTTTTTATAAATGTAGCTTTGGCATTTTTTAATATGCTACCGATGTATCCTTTGGATGGCTCCAGTGTCCTCAAGGGAATGGTTTCCCCTGAAATGGCGGGAAAACTGACCGGCATGGACCGATTCGGGGCGGTGTTGATTTTGTGTATTTTTCTGCTCGACCACTTTGCGCATACCGGCATATTAGGGAAGGTGATTGGCCTGCCCATCAATTACTCGGTACTTTTTTTGACCCAGGAACAGTTCCCTGTTATCCAGCAGGTTTTAATGGCCACCTTTGCCAGATAACAAACAGAACAGATAATTAATGAAACATAAGCGAATTTTAAGCGGAATGCAGCCTTCTGGAAAACTGCATCTGGGGAACTATTTTGGAGCATTGAAAAACTGGGTGAGTCTGCAGGATGAGTTTGAATGCTATTTTTTTATAGCGGATTGGCATGCGCTCAGCTCCCTTTATGAAGACCCACACTGTATTAAAGAGCATTCTTTTGAAGTGGCGGTAGACTGGTTGAGCGCTGGACTTGATCCAGAAAAAAGCACGATGTTTGTCCAGTCGGAAATTCCCGAACACGCTGAACTCCACCTGATCCTATCCATGATGGTTCCTGTGCCATGGTTGGAGAGGAACCCGACCTACAAGGAAAAGCAGGATGAGATTAAAAATGTGGATATGAGTTCTTACGGGTTTTTGGGCTATCCGGTTCTGCAAACTGCGGATATCGTTTTATATAAAGCGGACTATGTGCCCGTTGGCATAGACCAGGCACCGCATCTTGAACTATCCCGGGAAATCGTCCGGCGATTTAACAAGCTCTATAAGAAGAAGGTCTTCATCGAACCTGGCGCGAAAATTTCTGATATTCCCAAGCTGAGCGGTGTGGATGGGAGAAAAATGAGCAAAACCTATAACAACGCCATTTTTCTTTCAGATAGCGAAAAGGAGATTAGCAAAAAAGTTCAGTCCATGCTTACAGACCCCGCCCGCGCCCGGCGCGAGGTTCCGGGTGATCCCGATGTGTGCAACCTGTATCCGTTTCATAAAATTTATTCTCCCAAAACGATGCAGGATGAAATAGACTCCGATTGCAGGACAGCAAAAATAGGCTGTGGAGATTGCAAAAAGATGCTTACACAAACTATGCTTGAAGGCATGAGGCCGATGATGGAAAAAAGACAGGAGATTCTCACCCGGCCCGATGGAGTGAAAGAGATTCTGCGCGAAGGCACACTCAAGGCCCATGCCGTAGCCAAGGCTACCTTGGAGCAGGCGAAACAAGCCATGAAGTTGAAGTAGGAATTTTTGTCCTTATGGAAATGAAAGACACACTTAATTTGCCCATCACGGATTTTCCCATGAAGGCCAGCCTGACCCAGCGTGAGCCGGAAATATTGGCTCATTGGGAAAAGGAAGGGATTTATAAAAAAATCCGCCAGTCGGCCAAAGGCAAACCCAAATTTGTTTTTCATGATGGGCCGCCTTATGCCAACGGTCATATTCATATGGGCCATGCTTTAAACAAACTCCTGAAGGATTTTATTGTCAAAATCATGAACATGAAAGGGTTTGATTCGGGATTTATACCTGGATGGGATTGCCACGGCCTGCCCATTGAACACCAGGTAGGCAAAAAGCTTAAAGAAAAAAAATTGAGTTTGGAAAAGTCAGAAATCCGCAAACAATGCAGGATTTATGCGCAGGAATTTGTCGAGATTCAGAGGGAGGAATTTAAAAGGCTGGGAGTGTTCGCAGATTGGGAGAACCCTTATCTGACGATGAACTACTCCTATGAAGCGACTATTGTGCGGGAGTTTGGAAAGTTTGTCGAAAACGGATTGGTGTATAAAGGTCTGAAACCGGTTCATTGGTGTACTTCCTGCCAGACTGCTTTGGCAGAAGCCGAGGTTGAACATGCCGACCACACTTCGCCATCGATTTATGTCAAGTTCCCGGTTGATTCGGGAGTTCCCCAGAGTATGGCAGGGGTGAATCCAGAAAACCTCTATATGGTTATTTGGACCACGACTCCCTGGACCCTCCCGGCCAATCTTGCTATCTGCTTGCATCCCGAGTTTACTTATGTTGCGGTTAGTCACGCTGGTGACACTTATATTGTGGCGGAAGACCGCTTGTCGACCCTGGTGTCGGAATGGGAACTGAAGGATTATAAAATATTAGCATCCTGTAAAGGTGCGGACTGGGAAAATGCAGTTTGCCATCATCCTTTCATAGATCAAGAGTCTAAAGTCATTCTCGGTGAGCACGTTACTCTGGAGCAGGGCACAGGCTGTGTCCACACCGCGCCGGGGCATGGGCAGGACGATTATATCGTTGGGCTAAAATATGGACTGGAGCCTTATAATCCGGTGAATAATGGTGGTGTGTTTGTCTCGGAGGTGGAACATTTTGGTGGAATGTTTGTCAGGAAGGCCGATCCGGAGATCATAGAAAAACTCAGGCAGGATGGTTTTTTAATTCTCGATTTGAAGATTAAACATTCTTATCCGCATTGCTGGCGCTGCCATCAGCCTATTATTTTCAGGGCAACGAATCAGTGGTTCATTTCGATGGACAAAAAAAATTTACGTAAAAATGCTTTGGCAGGTATTGACCGCACCAAGTGGATCCCACAATGGGGCAGGGAGCGGATTTACAGCATGGTGGAAAACCGGCCCGACTGGTGTGTTTCCCGGCAAAGAGCCTGGGGAGTTCCAATTACTTTGTTTGCCTGTAATGCCTGTGGGGAGTTTGTAAATTCCAGCGAATTGTTTGAACGTATTGCCGAAGGGGTGGAAAAGCACGGGGCGGACTTCTGGTTTGACGCTGAAGAACTCCTGCCGCAAGGAACGGTCTGTCAATGTGGAGGGAAAGAGTTTTCTAAGGAGAACGATATTCTTGATGTCTGGTTCGATTCCGGCGTCAGCCATGCAGCGGTTATCGAGAACGACCCGGAACTTCACTGGCCAACCGATCTCTACCTTGAAGGCAGTGACCAGCACCGGGGATGGTTTCACAGTTCATTGTTGGAATCAATTGGGACAAGAGGCAAAGAGCCTTATAAGGCGGTGCTGACACATGGTTATGTGGTGGACGGGAAGGGTAAGAAAATGTCCAAGTCTGCTGGCAATGTGATCGCTCCTGAAAAAATCATCGACCAGTATGGTGCGGAAATACTCCGCCTTTGGGTTGCCTCGGAAAATTACCGCGAAGACATCTGCATCTCCAATGAGATTTTAAAGCGCTTGACTGAGTCATATAGGAAAATCCGCAATACCTTCCGGTATCTGTTGGGAAATCTTCATGACTTTGATTACAAGGAAGACCGGGTGCCTGTTGATGAAATGTTCGAGTTGGATAGGTATATTCTTTATCGCTTTAATGTTTTGCGGGATAAAATATTAACCGCTTATGAGAATTATGAGTTTCATGTGTTTTATCATTCGTTCTCAAACTTTTGTATTGTTGAATTGAGCGCATTCTATCTGGATATTATTAAAGACAGGCTCTATACCTATCCGGTTAAGTCGCATGGAAGGCGCTCGGGCCAAACTGCCCTGCATATTCTTATGATGGGGATGGTGCGGTTGATGGCACCCATTCTAAGCTTCACCTCTGAGGAGATTTGGTCATACCTTCCCAAAAAAAGCGTGGATGAAGAAAGTGTTCACCTTTCCCAATTTCCGGAACCCGAGAACGTGGGTTTTGATGATGCCTTTGTTGAAAAGTGGGAGTTTCTCGTGGATTTGAAAGGAGAGGTGAGCAAAGCCCTGGAAACGAGTCGAAGAGAAAAGGTGATTGGTCACTCTCTGGACTCTATTGTTAAACTGGAGTTGCCTGCAAAATACAAGAGTATTGTTACAAGTTTTGCCGATGAATTGAAGTATATCTTTATCGTTTCCGAAGTGCAGTTGGTCGATAGCCTGAGCGCGGAAGAGAATATCTATGAGAGTAATTCCTTGCCTGGGGTAAAAGTTTTTTCGAAAAGGCATCCAGGGAAAAAGTGCGAACGTTGCTGGCATTACTTTGAATCTGATGTCCAAGCAGGCAAGGCCAATGGTGAAATTTGCCTGCGTTGTGAGGATCACCTTCAGGCGGCAGGAGCTTGAGAGGCTTGAGAAATAAATACTTTGTGCTGTTTTTCGTATCTGGATCCTTGGTCGTGGTGGATCAATATACCAAGTTCATGGTTTCACTTCATATTCCGCTCAATTATTCGATAAAGGTGGTTGAAGACTTTTTTAACCTGACCCATATTCGAAATTCGGGGGTGGCGTTTGGGTTGTTTGCGGGCCAGCAATCCGAGTACAAAGTCCTGATGTTCATAGCTATATCTACTATTGCGATTATAGCGATCCTCGTAATATTTCACCAGACTCCCAAAGAAAAAAAATTGGTGCAAACCGGGTTGATTTTGATATTTAGCGGGGCGATTGGCAACCTGATCGATAGAACTCTTCACGGTGAAGTGATTGACTTTGTTGATTTTTTCATTAATGGACATCACTTTCCGGCTTTTAATGTTGCCGATTCCTGCATAACTATTGGTGTAGCCTTAATGGTGGCCGACTTGTTTCGTGGGGAGTCACGCCCTGACTCCTCGGCTAATATTCTTTAATCCTGTCTTTTAATTCTCTGTCCATGCCTGCTAAACCTCTAAAAGTAGTGATGATTCGCCGAGGAAAAAGCAAAGTCTCAAATGTATCCTCGGAGAACCTGATCACCTTCATCAGAAAAAAAGTTCTGCTTGGAACCGATGAGCTTTCTGGTGACGGGAAAAGCTGGATTCGGGTTGACCGGCATTATCAGCTACGTGAATATTTTTTGGATATGGAACCGGGTGAAATGAATCTCCCTCCCGATCTTGAAGGCAACCTTGAAGAATTGGCAGGCCTTCTAAAGGATATTAATGGATGAGGACGAGCAGTTATTGGCGTACATTTTCCAAAATATAGAGTGTGCATGGGAAAAACTTTTTCCGCTTACAAGGGCAAAGATCAAATCCCCCCGACCCCTGTGGTATTTGACATTAGCTTTCATGCCCGGGATGGGTACTTCGTAGAAGGAGGAGCTTCAATGGACCCCTCTTTCTCGAAGAGGGGCTGGGGTGATTTGCAACCTCTCATGAAATATCCGGGCTAGAGATTGAAGTTTGTGCCGATCATATTGTATTCCTTGAACTCAAGAGGGTCGATGGTTTCAGGATATAGGACGTTAACAAAATGTTCGGCCGCTTTCGAAGAACGGTGCATGGTCAAAGCCACTTCATCCTTGAATACCATAATGTGTAAAAATGCATAGGGGTTTAATACTTCTTGTTGCGCCATATAGAAAAGGGTTTCTTCCTCATTTTCCTTAACATGGTCAGCTAAAAGCTGAATCGCTTTTTTACAACGGTCAACAGCATGGGACCGGACCTGGTAGCGAGCTGTCATTAGAATTGGCATAAAGGCTCCTTGGGAAATGGGGAGTGATATCTGGATTATAGGACATAAATGAAAAAACCGGCAGAGGGCTCTGCCGGATTATAGAGGAATTGTAGATTTACTTAGCAACAACGTTTTCAGCCTGTGAGCCTTTGGGGCCTGTACCAATTTCAAACTCTACTTCATGTCCCTGACCCAGAGTTTTGAATCCTTCAGATTAAATTGCGGAGAAATGCACAAATACATCTTCTCCTTCACTGGTCTGGATGAAGCCATAACCCTTTTGGTTGCTGAACCATTTCACTTTTCCACTTGACATGGTGTGCCCTTTCCCAGAATGGTAAGCAATCGTTCCTTAGCATAGGTTTAAAAATCATGTCAAGACTCAATGACAATGCAGGCCCTGTCTTTTATATGACTACTCTGGTGTGCAGGTTTTATGATCAACCTGGATAAATATCGTAAGTCCAAGTAAATTAATTAATTATTGCAGTATGGATGGAGATTAAAACGGAAGTGGTGCATCCAGAATCCAAAATTATCCTACTGGTTATTCCCCAAAATCGTTTTTGTGATCAGCAATTATTAGACTTAAAAGCTGTTTTTGAAGAGATACCGCTAAAAACGGTTATCCTTTCAAAGTCGGGAAACGAGGCTGTCGGGGAAATGAAAACAAGGTTGATTCCCGATGGGATTTTAGCGGATTGGGATAAAAGATATTTGCCGAATAAAAAATACGATGCTGTTGTGGTGGTGGGAGGGCAGGGTGCTAAAAATTCAATATGGAATGACCCGATTCTTCCGCAAATTTTAACCGATCATTATCGGGCTGGTAAAGTGGTGGGTGCCTTAGGCCTATCAGTAGTTTCTTTGGCTCGGGCTGGATTGCTAGCCCGCCAAGAGGCATCGGCCCCAGCCCACGAAGGTTGTATCCGAGAACTGGAGGAGGCGGGGGCTTTTGTTGTTGAAGAACCCCTTACTTTTTTAAATCAAATTGTGACTGCTGGGGATGATTCCGGTGGGAAATTATTTGGCAAAAAAATCCTGGAACTTTTAGGTTTTGTTTGAACCGCGCTTTATCGGTAGTTCGTGAATGACATATCGATTCCGAAGTCTTTCTCCTTCAGGCTTGCTATGACCGATTGCAGGTCATCTTTATCTTTTCCAGACACACGAACCTGATCATCTGCTATCTGGGCCTGTATTTTTTTTAAGCCCAGGCCTTTTATGAATTTCATGATTTCCTTTCCCTTATCCTGAGGGATTCCCTGTTGGATTGTAACGACCTGTCGGACGGTATCTCCTGAAGCGGGTTCAACATTTCCATATTCCAACGCTTTGATCGACACCTTTCTTTTGATTAGTTTGCTTTGCAAAATATCGATGACAGATTTAAGTTTGTGTCCATCATCCGCGAGGATGGTGACCTGAGCCTTTTTCAAGTCCAGTTCGACCTGACTTTTACTTCCCTTGAAATCAAACCGCTGCCTGATTTCAAGCATTGTCTGGTTGCAGGCGTTTTGAACCTCTGCCATATCGGTCGTGGAAACAATGTCAAAGGATGAACTTTTAGAGGCCATATTCCATAGTCCTGATTTGATGTTTAAAAAATTAAGATTTTGTTTAAGTAATTCTAAATTACGCCATAAGCAACCATTGCTTCTGCAACCTTTACAAATCCCGCAAGGTTGGCTCCTTTAACATAATCGACGTGATCTTTTTCGGTTCCATAGTCAATGCATTGCTGGTGGATAGCATGCATGATAGTTTTCAATCGTTCTTCCAGTTCTTCCCTTTGCCATGCCAGGCGAATGCTGTTTTGCGTCATTTCGAGTCCGGATACTGCAACGCCCCCCGCATTGGCGGCTTTTCCCGGCGCGAAGATGATTCTGGCTTTTAATAAGGTGCTAACCGCTTCACGAGTGGTGGGCATGTTAGCACCTTCGGAGATGGCCTTTAAACCACTTTTTACCAGCTGTTTGGCATCCTCTAATTCAATTTCGTTTTGGGTGGCACAAGGAAATGCCAGGTCTCCCTTTAAGGACCAGGGTCTTTTATCCTTATGGAATTTGCATTTGAATTTTTCAGCGTATTCAGAGATTCTTCCCCGGCGGTTGGTTTTTAAATCGATGATGTATTCCAACTTTTCTTCATTGAGCCCATCGGGATCGTGAATGAGTCCGGAAGAATCGGAAAGGGTTATGATTTTCCCTCCCAAATGCATTATTTTCTGGGCGGCAAATTGGGCGACATTGCCGGAGCCTGAGACCAGACAGGTTTTTCCTTCGATAGAGTCGCCCTGATGCTTCAGCATTTCTTCCATGAAATAGGCACAACCATAGCCCGTGGCTTCTTTTCGTATCAGGCTTCCTCCGAATTCAAGGGCCTTTCCGGTCAAAGTCCCTGTGAACTCATTTTGCAGGCGCTTATATTGGCCGAACATGAAACTGATTTCCCTGGTACCCACTCCAATATCTCCGGCAGGAACATCCACGTTTTCACCGATATGCTTGGAGAGTTCTGTCATGAATGCCTGACAAAAGCGCATGATTTCCCGCTCGGACTTCCCCTTGGGGTTAAAATCCGACCCGCCTTTTCCTGAGCCCATGGGAAGAGTGGTAAGGCTGTTTTTGAATGTTTGTTCAAAGCCTAGAAACTTGAGAATGCTTAAGTTGACCGAGGGGTGAAAGCGGAGGCCGCCTTTATAAGGCCCAATGGCGTTGTTGAATTGCACGCGGTAACCCCGGTTGGTACGGATATGCCCTTCATCATCTTCCCAACAAACCCGAAAAATTATCGTCCGGTCCGGCTCGGTCATTCGCTCGAGAATTTGATTTTTGATGTATTTTGGGTGTTCATTGATGAAAGGAATAACGCTGGCGGCAACTTCTTCAACTGCCTGATGGAATTCAATTTCTCCAGGATTTCTTTTGATCAATCCTTCCATGAATTCGTCGTGACTCAAGGTTCTGCTTCGTGTCAGCATATTTTTAGCCCTTTCAGTGAAATATGGAAAGGCCTTGGAAGTAAAAGTGCCCTATAATGATTTAAAGTTTTTCCTTGCAACTAAAGTCGAAGAATACCTTAACTCATTACAACCTATTACCTCTATATATCATGAATTCTCAAACGCATCCTATTTTAATTGAATTGTCACAACAATTGCCCGAAACCTCTACGACTTATAAATATATCCATGGTCCCGAAGGTTTTTCCGAGGTTAGCATTCAGGCCAAGGAAGAATTTTTATGCCTGAGCGATCTTGAGGCTGATCAAGGCAAGGGACTCTCAGGCAAAACTCAGTTGGCTCAATATGGTTATGAAAACTGGCTGAAGGAGATGGAGGACGATGATGATCGTGTGCGCCTTATAGGTTTTCTCAAGCTAATCATTGAACTGGCGGAAGATCTGGCGGAAGAATAGCAAAGCTGAATTTTAGAGAGAGCTTTGCGTAAGTCGAAAAAAACAGAAAAGCGAGATTACCCCTTCGGGGCACGAGGGCTTGAGTTAAACATCACGTCTTCACCGCGTTCAGAATGACAATACAAGGCTATTTGTCATTCTGAGGAACAAGGTGACGAAGACGTGATATTTTTCCTTAAACTTCGTGCCCCGCAGGGGTAATCTCGGGGTTATGCAAAGGTCTCAATTTTAGATGGAGGCACTTGGAGCACTCGCTTTAGTCGGGATGCTGCTTGCTGGCCAGCTAATCGCTTCGGCCTTGATCGACCATTTTGGATGGCTCGGTTTTCCCGTACAAAAAATGAATGCAGTCCGGCTGCTTGGGGTCTTTTTGCTAGTGGGCAGATTTTTTTTGACTCGAAGAAATTAATTTGAATTTTTGAGGCTGAATGAAATGAGCATGACCACAATGTTGGGGTATTTCGCAGGATTTTTAACGACTATTTCTTTTCTGCCACAGGTGATGAAGACATGGAAAAGCAGATCGGCCTCTGACCTTTCTTTGGGGATGTTTTCTATTTTTAGCGTGGGGGTAATGTGCTGGCTGGTTTATGGGTTTTTACTTCAGGAAACTCCCATGATATTCTGGAACGCGGTCACTTTGGTTTTAGTTTTAACAATTCTGGTTACGAAACTGAAGTTTGACTCATAATTGCAACTATACGAGCCATGTGCCGCTCCTTAAATATCTCTCAATGAAATGATAGGAATTTAAACAGGTTTATTCCCATATAGTGAATTTCATGGACTGCTTCCCGATTGCGGGCCTTTTCCCCATTGTATGGATGCAATGAGAGCCTTGAAATTCTGGTGAGGGAGGTAATAGGCAGAATATTTTCCCTCCGTTTCATGATCCACAGTTATCCATGTTTCAGGAGAAAAGCCCTCAAGGTCGGTAACCTCTATGTCCTTATCGTCCTCTTTGATGATGACCAGGTACCCTCTTTCGGTTCGAAAATCATCGAGGCCAAACAAGGTGACCGCGGTTCCCTTTGGTCCGGTAAGGTTGATCGTGTAATAACCGGATCGTGCCTGCAAGCTATATTCTGAAAAGTCAGCCCGGTCTTTATTTCCAGGGAAAGTTAAGAGTTCCGCGCAATGTCCGCAGAGGCCGTATAAAAAGGGGTCGCGTTTCCATAGATCCAAGTTGGCTTTGCCTGCTGCAAAGGCGGCTCCCGGAATCATCAAAACAAAAAGCAGTATGAAGAGTTTTTTGCAGCTATTCATAATGAGTCTTCTTGAAAATTAAGAAAATCCTTCCATAGAGAGCAGTACAAATTTTGCACCTGACCTTATAATAAACCAAAAAGGCACCTACGGGTTGATTCCCCTAGATACCTCTTAAAATTGGTAGCGGGGGCCAGATTTGAACTGACGACCTTTGGGTTATGAGCCCAACGAGCTACCAAGCTGCTCCACCCCGCAACGATACCAAATGTTTATTGAACTACTACTGATGTGAGATGCGTTGTCAAGCACCAGCGGCCCAACGCTGCATCTTCTGGAGAAAAGAAACGGGCTGGGGGGGGACTTGCCCAAGCCCAGAGCCCGAATGTTTGAGAACTACAGGTTTGCGTTTTTCCGTTCCGGATTGCGGAAAAGAGAAGTTTCGTTGGTCAGTTCATCAGTGGCCGGAAAAGTTTCATCAGGATGAATTTTCCTCGCTTTTTCCAACAGATCTTCTTCTGTCTCTTTATGCTCCTCATTGGGAATACAACAGTCAACCGGACAAACCTCCTGGCAGGCTTCTTCGCCATGGAACCCTACACACTCGGTACAAAGATCCGCTTCGATTTCATAAAAATCTTCGCCTTCGCTGATCGCCGTGTTAGGACATTCTGGTTCGCATACGCCACAGTTGATACATTCGTCAGTAATAAGTGTCGACATCTTGTCTTTCCTTCTAAGTGGTTGGTGATCTCAAAAGAACTGAATTACATAGTTAACCGCAAAATTACGTTTTGAATTTAAAGAGCAACCGTTTTCTACAAGGTGTCCCAAACTATAGTCAATTTCAGGGCAAGTCAAGATTTTTTTTGGAAAACAGCCCGATTTGGAAATGCTATTGAAAAACCACAGGTTTGCCATTGATCCAAAAAGTTTTACAGGAATCTACCCAGTCTCCTTTATCGGCACTTTCTGGGAAAATTAACCCTGTTTCCTCCATTGATTTGATATGATTTCACTATGATTGTCAAAAGAATTCTTATCTATCTCCCCATCGCGCTGGTCCTGTTTCTCCTGCAATCCTTTTTTTGGGTGCCCACTTACGATAAACAGGCGGTGGGCAACCCGGCTCGGCTGGTCAAATATGTCCAGGGCTCCAGCGGCGATGCGCATCTATTAAACCCGATTTTAAGCACCGATACCTCCTCCAGCTCCATCAATGATCTGGTTTTTGACGGACTCATCGACCTCGACCAAAACCTGAAATATCGCCCTCGGCTCGCCAAATCATGGACTCAATTCGAAGAAGCCACTCTGACACTCAACACATCCACCTTTTTGCCCGGAGGCACTATCGCCGACACCGTGGCAGACTGGCCCAACACCCTTCTTGCCGCACTTCAGTACAACAAGGCATGGACTAAAAACCTGCGCTCCATCGAAGTCATCCCCGGAAAAATAATGCAGGGAGAAATTGAACTGCCCCAACCGGACCTAAAAGCCGAAGGTGAAAAAATTTCCTACACCGTGCAGCAGCCGCCGCGACTGAAATTCACCCTCGAAAAAATCGATCAGGATTTCTTCACCCCCATCCAGCAATGGTTGAGCGAAGACTATTTCAATAAATTTCCTTACGATAAATTCATCCGCGCTGACGAACCGGCCCAGCAGGAAAAATTGCAATCCCATTACAAAGAAATACTGCCGCTGATCGAACATAACCCCGTCATCGTTTTCGAGCTTAGAAAAGATGTCACCTTTCACGATGGTCACCCGTTCGATTCCGGAGATGTGTTGTTCACCTATAATTCAATCATGAACCCAAAGGGAACCTCGCCACGGAAATCCGATTACGAACCAGTAAAAAATGCCACGGTGCTGGGACCGTATAAAATCCGTTTCACTTACAAACGCCTGTTCTCACCGGCGATCAACTCGTGGAGCATGGGCATCCTGCCCGAACATCTGCTCAACCCACAAAAACTCCTCGCCGAAACCAACGAAAGAGGACGTGATGCCGAAGCCTTCATCATGAGGGACAGCAACTTTGGCCGACATCCAATAGGAACCGGACCCTTCAAGTTCGCCGAGTGGAAGTCCGACGAGCAGATACGCCTGACCCGGAACGATAACTATTGGGACGGTGCTCCTGAATACGAAGAATATGTCATGCGCATCATCCCCGACAACCTGACGTCCGAGATGGAGTTCTATGCCGGGGCGGTCGATAACTACTCCGTGCAACCGCACCAAGTGGCGCGGTTTTCCAAAGAGGACAAATACCAGAGTTTTTCCAGCCTCGGCTATTTCTATTCCTATATAGGGTATAACCTGCGCAATCCCTTGTTTGCGGATAGAGATATACGCGTGGCCCTCGGTATGGCGATAGATATCGACCCGATCATACAATACATCCTCTACGGCGAAGGGGAGAGGGTGACCGGACCTTACCCGAAAATCACCGACTGGTATGATCCAAAAGTAAAACCACTTGCGTACGACCCCGAAGGGGCACTGGCGATCCTCAACAATAAAGGGTGGAAGAAGAATGCAGAGGGATGGTTGGAAAAAGACGGTAAAATCTTCGAGTTCAACCTCATCACCAACAGTGGCAACCCCGTGCGCAAAAACATCCTCACCATCGCGCAGGAAAGCTGGCGCAAGATCGGTATCAAATGCAACACCCAGCTTTTCGAGTGGGCCGTGTTCCTCAAAGATTTTGTGAATGCCCTCAAATACGATGCGCTGGTTTTAGGGTGGAGCATGGGCATCGATCCGGACTTATACCAGATATGGCATTCGAGCCAAGCGGGACCCCGCCAGTTGAATTTCGTTGGTTATAAGAATGAGGAGGCGGACAGGCTGATCACAAGAATCCGCCGGGAATATGACCGGACTAAGCAAATCACCATGGCGCGGGAGCTGCATCGCATGATCGCCCGCGATCAGCCTTATACGTTTCTTTATGTGGCGAAATCCACCCAACTTCTCGACAAAAAGATCGTGATTGTGGAAAAGGGGGAGGGCGATGAGAAGAAGTATGAGAAGATTTATCCCACCAAAGACGGCCGCATCCGCTACTACTTCAACAAATGGAAAAAACTCCCCACGACTCCCCAATTTGCGGGATAACTCCCCGGTGGCGCATATGATAGTCAAAAGTGGACTTGATCCTATATCAAATAGCTAGTATTCCTAAAATATGATTAGACCCGGAGATGTGATTTCATATTTACAGATGTGTCAGGAAGAAGGTGTTAATCTTCAACGGGGTATGAATTATCGGTTGCGAGGAGGTCATTTGCTATCGGTGTTTATTGGTGGGCCAATACACTCTTGATGCGTTCGAGAGCCCAGTCGAGTTCTTCTTTGGTGATGGTGAGCGGTGGGGCGAAGCGGATCACATGTTTATGCGTCTCTTTACAGAGGATGCCTGTCTCCATGAGTGCTTCGCAGAACTTCCTCGCACCGCCAGCGGACTTCTTCAGTTCGACCCCGATCAGCAGTCCCATGCTGCGCACTTCTTTGACGTAAGGCGAGATAACATTCCTGAGAGATTCCTTAATGTAACGGCCCATAAATAGTTATTTTTCAACGAGATTTTAATCTTCTATAACTGCCAATGCTTCGCGTGCCACGGCGCACGCGAAGGGGGTTGCTGCCGAAGGTGCTGCCGTGGTCCCCGGGCTCGAAAACGGCCAGGGCTTCCTTGTTAGAGAGCACGGCGGAAACGGGGTAGACTCCACCCGAGAGCACTTTACCCACCAGTGTGAGGTCGGACTTGATGCCCTCGTGTTCTTCGGCAAAAAGTTTGCCCGTTCTGCCGAGCCCGGTCTGGATCTCGTCAAGAATGAGCAGAACATTATTGCGGTCGTAAATTTCGCGTACTTTTTTCAAATAACCATGGGGCGGGACGATGATGCCGCCTTCGCCCTGAATGGGTTCGACCAGAAAGGCTACGGTGTTGGGGGTGATGGCCCATTCCAGGGCTTCCGCATCCCCGAAGGGGATGGTTGATGAATCCGGGCGCGAAGGGGCCGAATCCGTCCCTGTGCGGTTCGGAGCTGAAGCCGACGATGGTGGTGGTCCGGCCATGAAAATTGTTAGCGCAGACGATGATCTCGGCCATGTCGTCGGGGATTTTTTTAATCCGGTAGCCCCTTGCGGGCGGCTTTGATGGCGGTTTCGACGGCCTCGGTGCCGCTGTTCATTGGCAAAACGCTGTGTGAGTTGGTCATCTCGCAGATCTCTATATGGAAGGGACCCAACGAGGGGTGGGGAATAGGGCTTTTATTTTCATGGAGTTTTAGATATAATGTCGGCTTCCGAAACCCATTTATATTGAGAACAAACTATGAGTATTGACGATAAAGAATTAGAAGAATTCATGCCTGAGTTGGAGCTGGAATGGACCGATGAGGCCCAGACCCGCATGAAGAATGTTCCGTTTTTTGTCCGCAAGAGTGTGGTGCGCGGTATCGAGCAGTATGCCAAGGACAAGAGCATTGCGGTGGTGGATGATGGAGTGGTTTCGCGTGCCCGCCAGGAACGCGAAGGCGAAGCCATGGAAGCCGCTCGCAAAAAGCGAGAAGAAGCGCAGAAAGCTAATGGTGGTGAACCACCCGTCCAACGTCAATATGTCAGTTTCACGTTTTACAAGCTCGACCCTGCTTTTCGCAGATTGCCTCAGGAAGGGCGCGATAAAGGAGTGAAAGAGTTCATCGATGTTCTCGAGGAATATGACAACAGTTCAGACATGATTCTACTGTGTTATTCCATGGTCGGAATTCGTGGTGATGTCGATATCATGATATGGCGCATCTGCTACAGCATGGAAGAGTTCCAGAAAATGACTACCCGGCTATTGCAGACCGGATTGGGAAAATATTTGAATGTTCCTTACAGCTATCTTTCCATGACCAAGCGATCAATGTATATGGACTTCATCAATCCGGAGCATGAAGAGGACCGTACGCATATCATTCCGGGCAAGGCGAAATATCTTTTCATCTATCCTTTTGTCAAGACGCGCGAGTGGTATTTACTGACTCAGTTTACTCGCCAGGGGATCATGGACGAGCATATTTATATCGGTAACAAATATCCTTCTGTTAAGTTGAACACAACTTACAGTTTTGGAATCGACGATTACGAATTCGTGGTGGCGTTTGAGTCTGATTCGCCAGACGATTTCCTCGACCTTGTTCAGGAATTGCGTGAAACGGAAGGAAGCCGGTACGTGAAAGAGGATACCCCCATCTTCACCTGTATCGCCATGTCGATCGAAGATACCATCAAAAGCCTTGGCGTCTAACCGCGAACGCGGGTATAAGGGGTACCCCGGCTTTTGTATGGGGTTACACCACGGATAACTTCGTGACTGAAATGCTCATCAGCGGCACCCGGCCATTTGCGACCTTCCAAAATGAAATCACCAGATTACTTGCTGACTACGATGCGACTCCTGCTTTTCAGTAAGGGTGTATTAAGCCGAGATCGCACTCTAGCTTATGAAAGGCAGGCACATCGCCATCGGTCGTTGGCCGGTCAGGCACCAAGGAGTTCGGGGGGTTTAGTGAGGGTGGGTTCTTCAGACTCTCTGGTCGGACTGTTTTTCAACATCTTGAGTAGTTGGGCTAGAGTGGACCTTAAGTCTTTGCGATGGACGACGTTGTCGATGAGACCGTGGTCCAGTAGAAACTCGGCGGTTTGGAATCCATCTGGGAGTTTCTGTTTGATAGTTTGTTCGATGACGCGCGGCCCGGCAAACCCAATCAATGCGCCCGGTTCGGCGAGGATGATATCCCCCAGCATGGAAAAACTGGCAGAGACACCGCCCATGGTAGGGTCTGTCAGGATGGAGATGTAAGGGATTTTCTGTTCGCTCATTTTGCTGAGAGCTGAAGAAGTTTTAACCATCTGCATAAGAGAAAAAATACCCTCCTGCATTCTTGCGCCGCCGGAAGAGCTTGCAATGATCAGGGCTGAATTATTTTCCATGGCGCGTTCGATGGCGCGGGTGATTTTTTCTCCCACTACCGAACCCATGCTCCCCCCCATGAAACTGAAGTCGAAGACGCAGAGTTCGATGGGCAGACCCTCTATAGTTCCAGACCCGGTGGTCACCGCATCGCTGGACAGGCCTTTTTTAGCTGATGACTTGATACGGTCCTTATATTTTTTTTTGTCTTTAAATTTTAACGGATCAGAGGCGGTCAGACTCTGATCGTGTTCTTTAAACGATTCCCGATCTATGAGTTGATGGATCCTTTGCCGGGTTTCCAAGCGGAAATGGTAATCGCAGTGAGGGCAGATCTTCAAGTTGGTTTCCAGTTCCGCAACATAGATCTGCTCTTTGCACTTTTTGCACTCGGCCCAGAGATCTTCGTCCTTGGCGGTTTTTTTTCCGCCGATCCCGGTTTTGATTTTATCTATCCATGACATCTATAAATTTCTCCAGCCCACTCGGTGTAGGGCCAACGTGCAATAGCTTTTACTGGCGAGCAGAAAGTTCTGGTGGCTTGATGGGCTTTCTTGCTGGCAGCTAATGATTATTCACTGGAGGAGGGGAAGTTTCATTGGACTCCACCGCCAGTTTTTTATTTGTTAACAACAAGCTAATCGGGCCCATAACGGCGTAGCTGATACCAAGAATGAACAATGCAACCCGCGGTATGGTTGCCAGAACATAAATGAATAAAATCACGAACAGGAAACGGGAAAACACCACCCGTTTTTTAAAGTCAAACTGTTTGAAGGCGGGGTATTTAATATTGCTGACCATAAGAAACGCCAGAGTATAAACCACCATCACCATGATGAAAGGATTCATGCGTGTGGCAAACAGGTCTTCAAAAGCAATAACGATAGATGCGATCACCACCGCTGCCGCCGGACTTGGCAAGCCGATGAAATGATGACTGCGAACTTCGGGTTTGGTCACATTGAACCGGGCCAGTCTTAGAGCGGCACAAAGCAGAAACAGGAAAGCTGCCATCCAACCCAACCGGCCGAATGGTTTTAATACCCATGAGTAGGCAAGGAAGGCAGGGGCCATGCCAAAGGTGATGATGTCTGCCAAAGAATCGTATTGTTCGCCGAATGCACTGGTGGTTTTGGTTAGCCGGGCGATGCGGCCATCAAGTCCGTCAAAAATCATTCCTACCGCGATGGCCCACGCGGCGTAATAAAACTGCTCATTCAGTACCGCGACAAAGGCGTAGAATCCACAGAATACATTTCCTGTGGTGAACAAACTGGGGAGGATATGAATGCCTTTTTTAGGTTCCATGCCTTTCCTACTTTAAATATCCAATGACGGAGCTTCCACCGCTGACAATATCGCCAACTGTGACTTTAATGTCAGTGCCTTCGGGTACAAAAACATCCATGCGTGAGCCGAAACGGATTAAGCCGTAGCGTTGTCCGCGTTGATACTCATCGCCCTCTTTAGCCCGGCATACAATTCTGCGGGCGATCAATCCGGCGATTTGCTTCACTAAAATTGTAGCATGACCATTATTCAATAGGATAGCACTTTGTTCGTTATCCATAGAAGCCTTGTGGCTGGCGGCGTTGAAAAACTTTCCTTTGTTATAGCGATAGGCTTGAATCTTCCCGGCGATGGGTACCCGATTGATATGAACGTTAAACACATTCAGGAAAACACTGATCCGTGTATAGCCGTCTTTCTCAAGTAGCGGGTCTTTTTCTGGCACAATTTCGACGATCCTGCCATCCCCAGGTGAAACGATGGCATTTGGGTCTTCGGGAATAGTCCTTTCAGGGTCACGAAAAAACCAGGTGACGAAGAGGAAGAGTCCACCAAAAAGTCTGGCGGCCCACAACCAGGACAAAGCCCAGAAAACACCCGTTAAAACAGCGAGGGGAAGGATGAACATGTAACCCTCTTTAGCAATAGGAATGCGCATAGGTTTTTACTGCACCTTTTTGCCAACGAAAGGCATCATTTTCCTGAGCTTTTCTCCGACCTGTTCGATGCGGTGTTCTTTATCCTGTGCCAGTCGTGCATTAAATAGTGGACGGTTGGCCAGGTTTTCCAGAATAAATTCTTTGGCGAAGGCTCCGCTCTGAATCTCGCCAAGAATTCGTTTCATTTCCTCACGGGTTTCCTGAGTGATGATGCGTGGTCCGCGGGTTACGTCGCCATAGGCGGCGGTGGTGCTGATGGAATAACGCATATTGCCGATACCACCTTCGTAGATAAGATCGACAATCAGTTTAAGTTCGTGAAGGCATTCAAAATAAGCAAGGTCCGGATTGTATCCGGCATCGACCAGAGTGTCATATCCGGCGCGGATCAACTCGGAGACACCTCCGCACAATACTGCCTGTTCCCCAAACAGGTCGGTTTCGGTCTCTTCCCTGAAATCGGTTTCCAGCACACCTGCACGGGTCCCGCCGATGCCCTTGGCATAAGCGAGGGCTATCTTTCTCGCGTTTTTGGTAACGTTCTGGTGAACCGCCATCAGGCAGGGAACGCCTGCACCCTGCTCAAAGGTTCTCCTGACCAGATGACCAGGACTTTTTGGGGCGATCATGAATACATCGACATCTTTCGGCGGAACAATTTGTCCAAAGTGGATATTGAATCCATGTCCCCAGGCCAGAGCCATACCCTTTTTTAAGTTAGGTTCAATATCCTTTTCATACATGGCCTTTTGCTTGTCATCGGGAATCAGGATCATCATGATATCGGATTTTTTAGTAGCCTCGGCGACGGTCATGACATTCAGGCCATCCTTTTGGGCTCTCTTCCAGAAAGTGCTGCCTTTTCTCAGGCCAACGATCACTTTCATTCCACTATCATGGAGGTTTCTGGCATGGGCGTGCCCCTGGCTGCCGTAACCAATGATGGCAATGGTTTTCTTCTTTAAGATTTTGATATCCGCATCTTTGTTATAAAAAATCTTAGACAAAACGGTTCTCCTTATTGGTGCAAAATTAATTGATCGATTTGTTTCCGCGACCGATAGCAATTCTTCCAGACCGGACGATTTCTTTGATTCCCAAGGGACTCAACATACCCAGAAAGCCAGTTAGTTTTCCTTCGTCGCCGGTGATCTCAATGGTATAGGTGCTGGGGCTCACATCGACAACTTTGGCTCGAAACAGATCCACGATTCTGAGGATCTCTTCCCTGACCCGGACCTCCGCGTTCATCTTGATCAGCAATAATTCCCGATCAACAAAACTTTCCTCGGTCAGGTCAATGACCTTGATAACATCGACGAGTTTGTTAAGTTGTTTGGTGACCTGCTCAATCTTGGCATTATCACCGATGGTAACTATGGTCATGCGGGAAACTGTCGGATCGGAAGTTTCTGCGACATTCAGGCTCTCTATATTGAAACCACGGCTACTGAAAAGACCTGACACGCGAGACAAAACACCGAAACGGTTGTTCAATAACACAGAAATGGTATGCTGCATTTTCTTAAAATCCGGGTTTAAGGGTTCACCCTAACCGCTTGTGGGGGGATGGGTCTTTTAAAAGCTCTTATACTAGCAAAATCAACGCTTTTTTACTAATAAGAATTGCTTTTCAGGGCAAAAATAGTGGGCCTGCGAGAATATTCATGGAATTTCCCATCAGCAAGGTTTTAGTCAGGGTGAAGAAGGCGGTTCGTGATTTTCGAACTCCAAGTGTAACCGTCATCAGCCAGAAAAACGATCCCTTTGCAGTGCTAGTCAGTTGCATCATCAGCCTCAGAACCCGGGACGAGGTCACCGAACCCGCCTCGGCCCGGTTATTTAAACTAGCGAAAAATCCGGCCCAATTGATGAAGCTTTCCAACGCAAAAATAGAAAAGGCCATTTATCCGGCGGCATTTTTTCGCAACAAGTCTCAATCGTTAAAGGAACTTTGTAAAGACCTGGTGGACAATTATGAAGGGAAGGTTCCCGATAAATTGGAAGAGCTTTTAAAGCTGAAGGGGGTGGGGCGCAAAACCGCCAACCTGACTTTGATTCTGGGGCACAACAAACCGGGAATCTGCGTGGACATCCACGTCCACCGCATTTCCAATCGTTGGGGCTATGTCAAAACCAAATCCCCAGACGAAACCGAAATGGTATTGAGGGACAAACTACCCCGGCACTACTGGAAAGGCTATAACGATTTGCTGGTGACATTTGGCCAGAACATCTGCAAACCGGTCTCGCCGTTTTGCGGGTCCTGCACCATTGCGCAAACCTGCCCCAAGCTGGGTGTTGCTAAATACCGCTAGGCACCACTTGGCGTGGGGCCAATTAGCAAATAGCCTTTGCTGGCAGGCAAGAGTTGTCTCGGCTTAATAAAACTCTCTGTTCTTGAGAAGGATGGTTTGCTCCCCCTTCTACGAAGAGGGTTGGGAGAATTTATCTTTATCTTTCTTCAGCTACAGTCAGCTTATAGTCAATAGTGGACTTGATTTCTGACTCAACCAGATTATCATCGCCCTAGGTATCGTGTTGGCAGGAAGAAAATCGAAATTAAATAACATGTAGTCAAGAAAAGGGCCTGTTGCCCAAACCTTTTGATGGGAGCGTGGGTTTATAAGGATTATAATTTATCCAGCTAGTTTTTGTTGTTCTACAGTTTTAATCTTTTTTTCCGGGAGTCCTTCCCATGATGAAACGCGAAACCCCGTGGCAGAGCGTATTCTTTAACTATGCCGTGAATCTTGAAGATCGGATACCTCGAGATCACGAGTTGCGGCAAGTTTCTTCCGTTTTGAACCTGGATTTTATGTATGAACAAGTAAAGGATAAGTACGGCCACAATGGAAACGAATCGGTTCCGCCTCCGGTGATTCTAAAACTGATGTTGCTGCTCATCTTTTACAACGTTCGTTCCGAACGTGAGTTGATGCGTACGCTTCCGTACCGGATGGATTGGCTCTGGTTTCTGGGTTATGGTCTGGACACTGTGATTCCTAATCACAGCGTATTATCGAAGGCGCGTTTCAGATGGGGTGAATCAGTTTTTAAAGAGTTGTTCGAGCGAATCGTACACCAATGTGTAGAGTTGGGTTTGGTGGATGGGAAGAAATTGTTCATGGACTCAAGCCTTGTCGATGCGAACGCTTCCCGGGAATCGGTGGTCGACATGCATTCACTCAGCGCATTTACATTCGACCCTGAAAGCGATACCTATATCTGCCCGGCGGGCAAACGCTTGCGGCTGAAGACCCGCCGGTTAAGAGAGCAGCGTATGTATTACGCCGCCAGAGCAGACGACTGTAATGCCTGCGAACTAAAATCCCAATGCACACGTAGTGCAACCGGACGCACGATCCAACGGTATGATCGTCAGGACGACCTCGAAGAAATGCGCGCAATGGCAAAGACCCCAAAAGGAAAACAAGACCTGAAAACGAGACAGCATCTTATGGAACGGTCATTCGCATATTCAGTGCCCTTGGGATTCAAAAGGGCGCGGTGGCGAAGATTATGGCGGGTCCAGATTCAAGAATACCTGACTGCATCCATTCAAAACATCAAACGAATGATCCAACACCTGAAAAAATCGATTCGCAGTAATGCATTGAAGGTCGTACAACGATTCAAAAACTGCTTGCAGGCTTCAACTTGGGGAGGAATGAATCTGAGTTTTGGGATTTCAATTTAGAAAAGAAAATTCGTAAGAAATACACAAAATCAATATCAGCAACCCTTCACGGCAACCCTTTGGGCAACAGGCCCAAAAGACCTGACCCCTTCATTCATTTAATGCTATATCCACTCACTCGCTAATCCCGACCTATAATTTGATTTTCATTTACACATGTGGACTATAGTCCGTGGTCATTTAGGCCGCAATATAGGAGCATTAGCACATGAGAAAAAACAAATTAAGTAGTTTAAATCATTTTATTTGCACAACAATTCACCGTTTAAGGCTTAAAAAAGGAATTAGCCAAGAGGAGCTGGCGCATATTGCTGACATAGACAGGTCCTACCTTTCAGGAATAGAGAGGAAAAGTAAGAATATGACCATATCAACATTGGAAAAACTCATTCCACATATTTGCAGGGACTATAAATCCTTTCTGAACGAAGTGATGAAAGATATTGATGCCAAATGAGCTATTTAATAAATCAAAATGTTGATTTGCATATCCTCAGAACATCTAGCTTTTCTGTAAATCAATTTAGTAGTGCAATTCTAAAATTTGATGAAACCATTAAAAAATTATGTGAATTTGAAATTGACATATCTAGCATACTTGGAATGCGAAACCTAAGTGCATTTATCGGAGAGGTCCTAGTAATTTCATTAGAAAAGACGGTCGGAGGTCTAGTTAAAAAAAACCCTCATCAGGATGGTTACCCTGACCTTTTGTTATTGGATGAAGAAGGATTGCGTTACTGGAAGCATCTTAGTGGAAGAGAAAGGGAAAAAGGCCCATTTAGTCCCTATGAAACAGGTGGGGTAGAAATAAAGGCTACCTGTGGAAGCGTTCCAACCCCTGCACAGTGCCTCAAACAGGGCAGAGTAAAACCTGAAATTGGTGATCAAAGGATTGACTTTTTGAAAGGTTATAATTGGAAAGCTCATCATCAAGAGACTAATCACCTGATAGGAATAGTATGGGATTTCATAAATAGTCTTCCCGTGATAGTTGGTTTATTTTATTGCACTTCTCTTAATGTGGAGGACTGGGGTGAAATCATTAAGCCTAAGCCAGGTGGAGGCCGAACTACCTCAGTATCTATTATGACAAGGGGTGGGGTAAGAAAAATGTATGAGTCGTGGGTTATGGTTTTGGATAATCCAAAATATATAGACTTTTTTAACCTCTATAATAAAGATGACCTAATTTCTACTAATTCAGGCAACTAGCCGCTGTTTTTTTACTCCTCTTTAAAATTTCAATTAAATGTTTAAAAAATATTTTCAAACCCTTAGGAGGAATACTTTCTCCAATAATTTCACGAATTAATTTATCAGAAGATTTTTCCCCGTCCGCTCTTTTCAAGGAGAAATCAAAATCACTAATCGTATGTATAATAAATGCTTCATATAAGGAAAGAACCCGATTTTCTTTGGGATGAATTTTTTGGTCACTACAAACATAGGACAGGTTTCTTGTTAAGGCACTCGCAGGCAAGTTTCCTTTCATTCTTTTATAAGCACTAGTAAAACCAGACATTAATCTCACCTTTCCATCTTTTTCTACCCATGGACGAGGAAGTCTTTCTCCACATTTGACACAATAAACAGGGGTTTCTTTGCTTGCCCTGTTGATTCCGTCGTCCCCTCTTTTTGCTTGATGAGTGGGATTGTCTTGGAACTTACATCTTGGATTAATGCATTGATTGTCAAAAGCTGAAGACCCTAGTGGGGTATTGGAAACCCAGTAGTATTTTTTTTCATCCAACACAGGGACATAGTGATAGGGAATCTCTGATTTGGCAGATTCCTTACACTTCGCATCCAGTGGAGGGACATCTTTTAAGGACTCATTGACTGAAATCCACGTTTTCTTGAAAAAATCAGGTTTTTTATCGTGGGTTTCCTCTGGGAAAATATCTTCAGATTCAAAGCTGTATCCATTTTTTCTAAACAATACAGTTATAAGTCTTTCCCTTCTTTGAGGAACGCCGTAGTCTGCAAACTCAACTCTTTTCGCCTTCCCTGTATAATCTTTTAAAGTGTTGAATATATGGTCAATGATATTTGTAGGTTTGCCTTTGAGGTCTTGGATTAGGGTGTTCTCCATTTCTATAACATTTTCAAACATTACTATTTTGGGTTTGAGTTTGAGAATAATGTCTAGGGTGGGCAGAATTAACTGATTTCTTTCATCCCAGCGGGTTTTTTTTCCTGCTCTTATAGCTTGAAGAAGTTTTCCACGTCCATTTTTTGACATTCCTTGACACGGTGGGGTAGCAAAAACAATATCTAACTGTTGTGAATCAAGATTCTTTTTTGTGGATTTAATAATATTATTTTTTACGTCCCAAATGTTGCCAATCACCATTTTAGTATCCGGGAAATTTTTTTTAAAAATCTCTGCTCTTTCCTTAACCAACTCATTCGCAACAAGAACATCTACCCCCACCGATTTGAGGGCCAAATCTCCAACTCCACCTGAAGAAAACAAGCTAATTGCTGTTAAATTTTTATTATTATTTTTCACCACTTGTTGATTATAATCAACATTTATATAAAGTCAACATCTTTTTAAATATATATAAAGAACTTTGTTTCCCATGCTCCTCCATCCACTCGTCGCCAGTTCCTAAAAGGGTCAAGTCCACTATTGACTGTAAGTGAAAAACAAAGGCCACGCTTTTATAAAGCATCCCTCTTCCCAGGCAACCGATCCCTGGCTTCAGGCCAATGCCTACTTTCAAGAAATTACCATTCCTAATCCCTGATTTCTAAGCCTCAGAGCCGTACAGCTTTTAGGGAGGAGGTCACAGGCGCACAAAATTTATCAAAATAATATTGACTCGAAACAGTTTGACAGGATTAATGAGCTAGGAAATAGGCGGGGGGATTGAAAAATCGGAACCTGAAGGCCCAGGCTTTAGTTGATTGCCATTTTTTATTTAAATTAGTTTGGGAAATGTCTAAGGAATTTTATTACGGCGTTGACCGGCCCGCCGGGGGTATTAATAGTAAATGGAGTGTTTGTGGTTTCTCTTGGGAAATTGATTTTAAAATCAAAATCCTCATCGGCTGCGCCAGTAACAAGATTTGCTCCGGAGGGAACCTTGGCTTTAACTTCGGCTTCTATCATTCCTGAACTTGGGTCGTATTGATACGTTCCATCATACTCAACCCCTCCGACATCAACGCCAACCAAAATATCGGTATCCATTGCAATCAACCCAAATCCCCTTGCACCTGAGGTACTGGTATAAGATATAGAATAAAATCCTTCTTTCATTTGTTTTCCCCCCTTCTACTTTTGTTCCTAAGCTGGTGTTAATTGTTTTTCTGAAATTCTTTTCTTTTTATTTTCTGGTTCTATAGATTCAACTTTTAAATTAAATCCCGCCGCATTTAAAAATGTATCAAAACTATTAAATGTTGGATTGCCTGTTATTGAAAGTGTTTTGTAAAGTGTTTTGTAAAGTGTTTGGCGGCTATAACCGGTTTTCTTTGCAAATCCAGCAATTCCCCCTTTTCTTGATTCCGCGATATGCTTTAAGGCAATAAGAATAACTTGAGGATTATCTTCCTTTAATGCTTCGTTGTTTTAATTGTCGTATTAAAAAGATAAAGTGTCAACTAAAAAAGACAAAAAATGCCCAAAAAGCTTCTTTTTTTGACATATCTAGCTTATTGTTTTATAAGGTTTATTGTGATTCTTGGTAGGCTTTGACTAGTTTATTCTGACTAGAAAAATTTATTTTAGGCTTGCTATATTTTCCCCGGATAAACCCTAAAACTGAGCCTCACCCATTTTCTGTACCGGCGGTACTCAAGAAAAAATATTATGTATTCATGCAATATGCAAGCTAGGCGACGGTCTTTTTTTGCAGGGCAATGAGTTCTTTGATGCCTTTATCGGCGAGTTTGAGAAGGCCCTCCAATTGTTTATCGTCGAAGGGTTCTTGTTCGGCGGTTCCCTGAATTTCGACATATCCTCCGGACCCGGTTTTGACGATATTGAGGTCGACCTCAGCGGTGGAGTCTTCCGAGTAATCCAGGTCGAGCATTTTTTTATTATTGACGATGCCGACACTGATTGCGGCGACATAATCTTTGATCGGAAGTTCGTCGATCAACTTTTCCTTTTTCAATTTTTTCAAGGCCAGAACGGTTGCCATGAAGGCTCCTGTAATGGAAGCACAACGGGTGCCGCCATCCGCCTGAATGACATCGCAGTCGAGCCAGATGGTGCGCTCACCCAGTTTCTCAAGGTCGATGACCGCACGCAGTGAGCGGCCGATGAGTCTTTGGATTTCCTGAGTCCTCCCTGACAGTTTACCGCGGGATGCTTCACGGGGACTTCGAGTATTAGTGGAAGATGGGAGCATGGAATATTCCGCAGTAACCCAGCCGCTGTTTTTGCCTCTGAGAAAGGAAGGAACTTTTTCTTCCACAGTGGCGGCACAAATGACTTTGGTGTTTCCCATCTGAATGAGAACAGAGCCCGCCGGGTGCATGATGTAGTTTTTTATGACTTTGATTTTTCTGCATACATTGAAGGCCCTGCCTTGATCTCTGGACATG
Source organism: Nitrospinales bacterium (assembly GCA_965249625.1). Classification (GTDB taxonomy): domain Bacteria; phylum Nitrospinota; class Nitrospinia; order Nitrospinales; family VA-1; genus LS-NOB. The sequence continues at coordinate 1,095,499 of OZ252246.1, forward strand.
ATACTCCCTGAAAAAATAATGATGAGTTTTTGGGGCTAAAAAATGTAAAAAAGGTTCAAGTTAGCAGTTATGAACCGACTTTTCAACCGTCACATGCGTTGCCAATCATTGTACAGGAATCTTTGTCATGTAAACATTCGTTCGGAATACTGGGTTGCACCAGACGTTCCATGTGTTACTAGCTTGTAACTTATTCAATTATTTGGTACTATTCAGATCATTCCAGACCTTTAAAATTTCTCGGATTTTTTTCGTAAGCTTATGGACTCCTATTTTGAAAAAGGAATCAGGCTCAAAGGCACTTTATGGGTGAAGGGTGCGGTTCATTTCGATGGAGATTTTGAGGGAGAAATATACTCCTCCAGCCATTTTGTTGTGGGGAAGTCGGGCAAAATCTTAGGCAATATTAAAACCCAGAATGTAACCAATATGGGTTTTATTCAAGGAAACCTGTTTGCGGAAAACAAGGTTGCTCTGATGAACGACAGCCGGTTAGCAGGGGATATCTCTGCCTACCGTTTGGTCATTGATGAAGGTTCCAACTTCGAGGGCCGTTGCAAGATGATCGGTGAGACTCCCAAAACGGTCAAGGAGGAAATGGAAACGCTGGAACGGCCTGTTCCAAAAACGGCGAAAGCTTCCAAGGCTTCTAATGATCCGAAGGCATCTGACAGCAAGTCGTTTTTCCCGTTGAAAAAGGTCGCCGGAGTAGCAGCTGTGGTTCTGGTCATTGCCGGGGTGACCTGGCTTTACCCGAGAGGGGATAATGAACTGGAGCCTCTGGTTGAAAAAGGCTACGGGCTTGTCGCTGAAAAACGTTATACCGACGCGGAAGCCATCTTTAAAAAAGCCCTGACCATTTCACGAGTCGAGTCCAAAGTGTATGCCGGACTCGGAGATATTTATTTTGAGGGCAAACGTTACAACGATGCGCTGGCCCAGTTCCAGAGGGCCATTGATTTAAACCCCGCCAATGAGGAATACCGTATCAAGCAGGCAAAAACTTATTTCTCCAAGGGACAATTGAAGGAAGCGGTGGAGTCCTATAAACAGGCGGTGGAAATTGATCCCGAGAGTGGAGCCACTTTCTACAACCTGGGCCTTTTATATCTGGAACAGAAGGAGCTGGAAAAAGCCCGTGAAGCTCTCAATATGAGTGTGGAGTTGGACGCAGATTCCTTTGAACCTCATGAAGCATTGAGTCTGCTTTATTCTCAGGAAAAAGCATATGACAAAGCCGTCGCAGAGATTGCCAAGGCGGTAAAGCTTAAGAATGATAAACCCAGCTTGCACTTAACTTTAGGGAAACTTCTTCTTCAAAGTGGTAAGGAAAATGAGGCCGTGGAGGCTTTCAAAAAAGCGGCAGACTTGTTCCCGCAAAACTTCCCTGTGCAAATTCGTATTGCCGATTGGTATTACACCAAGGGGATGCTTGAAGAGTCTTTTGAAACCTACAAGGTGGCAGAAACTCTTGACTCCGGGAACCCCTTGGTTCAGGCCCGGCTGGGGAAAATTTACGCAGACAGACACCAAAACAAAAAAGCCCAGGAAGCGCTGGAAAAGGCTATCAAGCTTAACCCGAAGGACGCCCAAAGCTATTATCAATTAGGAAAACTGGTTTCCAGTGAAGAAAAATGGGGCCGCGCGCAATCTTTATTGTCCAATGCCATTGCCCTGAATGCCAGGCACGCTCCTTCCTATCATGATCTCGGAATTGTATTGTTGGGCAGAGAGCAGGTGGATCTGGCTATAGACGAATTCAAAAAAGCTTTGGATCTGGAGCCCGAAAACTCAGATTTTATTATGGGGCTGGTTCTGGCACTGGTTGAGAAAAGGGAACTGGATAATGCGTTGGAGTTACTTCTTCCCGTTTCCAGAAACGAGGTGAATAATCCTAAAATCTTTTTTGCGATCTGCAATGTTTATACGAAGAAAGGTTATTTTACGGTTGCCACCGGGCATTGTGAAAAATCTTTTGAATTGAACAACAGCAATTATGAAACCATGAACCGCTTGGCCTGGTTGTACGCAAAAAAAAGCGTCAAGCTTAATAAGGCTTTTTCACTTTCAAGTCAGACTCTGAAAGCTTTTCCCAATAAGCCCGAATTCATCGACACACTTTCAGAAATTCTTTATGTTCAGGGAAAGCCTGAAAAGGCTGTGGAAAAAATTCAAGAAGCCATTAAACTGGTGCCCAACGATTCTTATTACAAGCAACAATTATGGAAGTTTAAGAATGTAAGGCTGAACCCCCCTGCCTGATAGAGTCTAAAGACTCCCCGTTGCTTTCAGTCCTATATATGCAAAATAAGCCAGGAGCAAGAGGGTGCCCTTTTGTTTTCCTAATGAATGGTTCCCATACCCTATCATTGCCAGTAAGAGTCCGGTGATGGCGGTGGTGATGATTAAATCCGGTTGGATGGGTTCCTGAATCTGTAAAGGATGGATGGTAGCGGTGAGGCCAAGAACCATCAGGATATTGAAGATATTGCTGCCAAAAATATTACCGATTGCCATTTCTCCATAGCCTCGCTTTGCGGCGATCAGGGAGGAAACAATTTCGGGGAGGCTGGTTCCTATAGCAACGATGGTGATACCAATGAACCATTCGCTGATCCCCAGATTACGGGCAATGCTTACGCCACCTACGACCAGCAATTTGGCACCTCCAACCAAAAGCACTAGTCCTGCGACGATCAGCAATATTTGAAAGGCGGAGCCTTTCCCCGCAAAAAGATGGGCTTCCTCCTCCGGCTCCTCGGTAAAATCCTCTTTATGTCTGAATGATCTCCATACGTAAACACCTAAAAGACAAACCATAAAAAGCCCTTCATAGCGATTGATTTCCAGATTCCAGGCGATAACCAGAATAAGAAGGGATGCCAACACAAGTGGAGGGGCTTCCCGCTTGAGACGACCGGGTGCGATCGACATGGAGCTAATGAGAGCGGTTAATCCGAGAACGAGGCCAATATTAGCGATATTGCTACCGATGACATTGCCCATAGCCAGTTCGGGGGTACCACCCAGGGCGGCGAAAAGGGCAACGGCCAGTTCAGGTGCGGAGGTTCCAAACGCGATGACGGTGGCACCAATTATGAAGGGACTGATTTTCAGGGAACAGGCAAGGCGAACACTGCCTGTTACCAGAAAGTTGCCTCCATAATATAAAAATGCCAGCCCGGCAATGATCTGTATGAGGTCAAGCAATTCAAGCCTTAAGTGAAATACGATAATAGCGCGACATCATATCACGGGAACAAGAGGGGAGGTAACTGGGCAAGGGCTCTTTATGCAAAGGTCTCCTTAGCAGGGGGCTGACTGGGTAAGGACTCCTTGTGTCGAGAAAACGTTTGTTTGCAAGATAAAGATATTGCACGCTGGCCCTACGCCTGGATAGGTTAGCGAAGGAATGTTTTTGGATATCCTGCCCGGGCTAGTTTTTCCTGGGTAAGCCGAGCTTTTTCGCGGTCGGGGAAAACTCCCAGTTGCACCATATAGGTTTTAACAGGTACATCCGCCTTGTGCGATTCGGATAAAAATCCCTTTATGCTCAGGCGATCCTGCGCTTTCTGAGCATCTTGAAGGTTTTTGAATTGACCGACTTTAAGACTAAAGGAGTTTTTGCTGTTTTTGTAATAGGAGGCATCGAATCCATTGCGGGTCAGTTTTTTTAACGTACCGCCTCCAACCTTTTTGCTGGCAAAGCTTCCAACCGTCACGACATGCCGATTTGATTTTTTCGAGCGCGTCTGAATAGAGGGTGAAAAACCCTTGCGCCTAAGTTGCTTTAACAGCGATTCAGCGTTTTTCCTGGCGTCGAATGCGCCGGCCTGAATGTAGAACCTTGAGCTTTCACTTTTTGTTACCGAGGGTGTGTTTTTAGATATGGATTTTGGTTTAGTGCTTGTGGGTACTTTATCTACCCGAGTTGTTTTTTTTGTTTGCTGAATCTTTGCCGGGGACTTGGTGTTTTTAGCCATTGGTGGGGTACTTTTGGTTTTTGGCGGGGTGAGGAATGGATTGGGTCCCACTATAGGCGTTGCCGAAACTGAAGATTGCGCAATTGGTATATTGGAGCCGCTTGACCCGTCTTCTACCACAGGAACCTGTCTGGCCAAACTCTCTTCTGCGGTCTCAGGTTTCTTTGCCTGGGTTTCTTTTGCCTGTTCGACCGGAGCAACAGTGGTTTGATGATTGATCTGGAAATAAACCAGTCCTAACAGCCCGATACCGATCATGGAAATAGAAAACATGCGCGAATTTTTTGACCTGGTATTTTTTTCCGCTTCCATTTCTGCTTCAATTTCGGCATCTTCAATGAGGTCGTCAATTCGTTTGTTGTATTTACTTATTTCTTCCGGAGGTTGGTTGTTCTCTTCGAAAGGCAATGTTTCCTGTTCTTTAATTTCCAGCATGATCGGGGCCTCTGTTAAATGGTTTTATAAACAAAAATATATTGCTATTTTAATTATTGGGGGACAACTTCAGTTGTGAATGTTAGGATATAAAAAAAACAGGGAGTGCTTAACCCTGTCCGCCTTATATATTGAAAAATATATCTGATAAGTCCTTAACTGTCAATAAGATAAGGAGGATCCAACCATGGATCTGTCGGTTGATTTAGGCAGTTTGCGTTTGAATAATCCGGTCATTGCGGCTTCCGGGACCTTTGGCTATGGTTTGGAGTACCGCTCGCTGGTGAATTTGAATGCTCTGGGTGGGTTTTCCACAAAGGGGCTTTCTTTGAAACCGAAAACCGGCAACCCCGTACCGAGGGTGATTGAAACCTCTTCCGGCATGCTCAACGCAATCGGATTGGAGAACATCGGACTGGAGGTTTTCTTATCCGAGAAGCTCCCGCAACTGGAAAATTTAAACACTCGTATTATCGTTAATTTTTTCGGCGATACCAACCAGGAGTACATAGAGATGGCCCAGGTCTTGTCGGGTGTAGAACGGCTGGATGCCCTGGAGATGAATGTTTCCTGTCCCAATGTCGAGAGGGGAGGCTTGCAATTCAGTTCCGACCCGGAAGTTTTGGAAGAAGTGGTCTCATCTGTTAGAAAGGTGACGGGAAAGTTTCTTATTGTCAAATTATCTCCCAACGTTACGGATATCACATTGCTGGCCAAGGCCGCAGAAAATGCCGGAGCCGATGCTCTGTCGGTGTGCAATACTTTTGTGGGAATGTCGATTGATTTGAAAACCAGAAAGCCCCACTTGGCCAATAGAACGGGTGGGCTTTCGGGACCCGCCATCAAACCTCTGGCTTTAAATCTGGTGTATCAGACAGTGCGGGCGGTGAAAATTCCTGTTATTGGGATTGGGGGAATAACGAGCGGTGAAGATGCGGTGGAGTTTTTGCTGGCGGGGGCCAAAGCGGTGCAAATAGGAACCGCCAACTTCATCGACCCAACTTCCACCCTTCAGGTGATTGAAGGAATCCGCCGGTATTGTTCGTCGAATGGAGTGAAGAATCTTTCCGAATTAGAAATGGGCTGATTATCCGTTGAGATAAACCCGAGGTACTCGTTTGCCGACATTGCAGAGAATTTCGTAAGGGATGGTATTTCCCTTGGTCGCAAGCTCCTCCACAGATATCATCTGGTCTTCCTGTTTGCCAAACAGAACGACTTCATCTCCTGCTTGAACATCCGGAATCCCGGTGACATCGATAACCGTCATATCCATGCAGATATTCCCGATTTGTGGCGCACGTTTGCCTCGGATAAGGACTTCCATTTTGTTCGACAGGTTGCGGTGGAGTCCGTCTGCATAACCGATGGGCAGAGTGGCGATGAGGCTGTTTTTTTGAGTCGTGAAACTTCCTGAATAGCTGACAGGTTGGCTTTTAGCAATCGACTTGACCAGAATTATCTGGCTTTTCCATTGCATGACTGGCTGAAACGGAGTCAGTTTTTTTTCCCGGTCGAGGACCGCCTGCAGGGACGGAGAAGGCAGAGTGCCATAAAGGATGAGCCCCGGGCGGACCATATTGAAACGGCTTTCGGGAGACTTGAACAAGGCGGAAGTGTTGGCGCAATGGAGCAACGGTGCGGACACACCTCGCTCTTGTGCAATAGCAAGGGCGGTTTGAAATTTTTCAAGCTGTGCCTGGGTGATGGAAAGGTCTTCATTGTCGGCAGAGGAAAAATGGGTGGAGATGCCTTCAATTTTCAGATTTGGTAAGCTGCAAATTTGATCCAGAAGTTCGGGCAAATTTTCTGGAGAGACTCCCAGCCGGTTCATTCCGGTGTCCACCTTGATGTGAACCGATACTGTTTTGTTCTGTTTCCTGGTTTCTTTTGAAAGAGCCTGGGCCAGGGGCAGGGTGCAAAGTATGGTGGCAAGGTCATGGCGGACCAAATCTTCCACCTCATCGGGGAAAATGCTACCCAGTATCAGGATAGGGACATTGAGGCCACTTTCCCTGAACTCTATGCCTTCTTCAATCACTCCGGCTCCGAGATAGTCTGCGCCGCTGTCAACCGCGACCCGCGCACAAGGTATGGCACCATGACCATAGGCATCGGCTTTGACGACCGCCATGATCCGGGTTTGAGGGTCTAGATAGTTTCTCAGGTTTTGAAAATTGTGCCGAAAGGCCTGCAGATCAATTTCAGCGCGAGTCGCGCGATGGTGTGCCATGGATAGGTGTTATCAGAATGCAATACTGGGTTATTATTCGATTAAGGGGTCGGCGAAACATTAATGCGACAGCCAAAGGCGTAGAGCTTGTTCCCACCGGGCGTGGCCCGGCCCCACTCCCGTGGGAGGGAATTAGCATTGTGTTTATTTTGCGGGCAATTATTTTCTCGGCGCAACGAGTTATTGCTAGTTCCCACCGGCCCCGGCCCGGCTACTCTCTTCGTGACCGTCCCGTGTTGGATAATCGACCGCTCTTTTTCACCGCTGGTCCGGAGGTGCGGATAGCCCGGCAACACATGTTTTCCTCATCCTTTGCTTTTTTCCTCACCTGATAGGCGCGGTCGCTGTAAAAATTATAGGCCATGGCGTTGGTTCCATGTTCTTCCTGGCACCAGTAAGTGGAGCCGCAGCCTTCAGGGAATTTATAGTCGAGATGAACAATGTCACCATTGAAATCGGTATTCTTGCATTCATGATCATACAGGTTTCTGCATTCCTGGCTTTTAGGCAGTCTCCAGTCATCGAAGCCGGCAAATTTTTGTTCGTTGAGCCAGCCTATATAATTGTTGGCACCTTTCCAGGAGCACCACTTGTTGCGCATTTGATAACTGTCTTCCTTGGTCCAGGTCAAGTTATACTTGGTGTCGATCAGGGTGCCACTTCCGTTGTCTTTAAATCGCTCTTCTTCTGACATAAGCCTCTAAAAATTAGTTAAAAGTGGGGATATTACTATTTGCCTGCGGAGGCACTCCGCCTATAATATCAGGGTTGTAAAATGTGTAAATAAAAAAGCGGAACGACTTTGCAGTTAGTGGGTCCTTTCTGGCATCCTTTGTGTAAAGATTCGGTTCTTAATGTGTAACTCAGTTCAATATTTTAATCTAGGAATGTTATGCCAAAAATAGAAATTCAGAGCTTTTTTTATGACTTGATTCATTGTAAGAATAAAATTCTCAGCGTTTTTGAAAAATGGGATAAGAAATATGAAGAAGATGAGCGAGGTTCTCTTGTGGCGGGAATGCGCGAATGCAAGGATGCAGAATTGATAACTTTATTGGTCAATATTCAGAAGCTGGCAACGGGTTATGAACGAATCAAGGCACTGGTGGATGAGGCCGAGCAGGCTCAGGTGGATGAAGCCTTTGTGGAGGACGATCCTGATGATGAGGATTTTTAATTGATATTATGCGGGATCCCGGTTTCGGGATCAAGAATCATCCTGGTCAGTGAGCGATTGCTGCCCACCCAGAGGGAATGGTCGGAGGCTACTTCAATACTGAATATAAATTTTGATTTTAATCCGTTGATCGCTGAAAAGTTTTGAAAGGTTTTTCCGTCAAACCGGCTCAAACCGTCATTGGTGCCGATCCATAGTCCTCCTGACCCGTCTGCTTCCAATGAAAGGATGAAGTTTCCCGGCAGTCCATCCTTCGCGGTGAAATTGCGAAATGTTAAGGTATCGGTATCCAGCAGGCTCAAGCCTCCACCCCAGGTTCCGATCCACAAGCGGTTTTTCTGGTCGAGTAACATGGAAACCACGTAGTTGGGTCGATAGTCGGAGCTTTGCAAATTGGGAATGGAAGGCGAGGCTGAATGATGCTGGCCCTGAAAGAGCGGCATGGCCCCCTGGTTTTCCTGTCTCACCTTTTCGTGAGGGGCTCCGAGTCCATCCCGATGATTGAGGGCTTTCCATTTACCGTTATGAAGTGAGGAGATGCCAGATTCGGTGCCGAACCAGACTTTTCCAGACAGTTCAATTTCGATGGCATAGACCCAGTTATCGATCAGACCACCCTCGGTATTTTCTACCGTAAAACTTTGCCAGTTCTTTCTTGATGCGGGGTTCCCGGTCACCCGGTTCACGCCGCTCCAAGTTGCGAGCCACAGGGATTTTTTATCGAATTCGATATCGTAGACAAAGGCATCGTTCAACCCTTCGGGGGTGTTGTAATGGTTCCATTCTTTTCCATCAAAGTGGCTGAGTCCGCCGCCGTAGGTTCCGATCCAGGGCCGGTTTTCGGAATCAAAACTAATGGCGAAAATTCCATTGCTGAGTAAATGGTTCTGATTGTCATAGACTTCATAGTTCTCGCTGGTGCCGGTGTCATAGCGGATGACCCCCAGCCCGGTTCCCATCCATAGATACCGGCCATGAGAGGCCAGCACTTTAATATTTCTGGTATTGAGGGAGAAGGTTTGTGTTTTCAGGATATGCGGATAGGGCATCGCTGAAGTTTTTTCGGACACAGGGAAAGCGTTGGTAGTATCTACCGGGATAAAGCTCGCACCTGCGATGAAAATGAATATAATGGTTTTTATTTTATTCATGAGTGAGAGGTTGCACGGTGAGGTGTTTTCGGTTTGGTTACTATACCCCGGCTGTTTTTATATTGCTTTCATTTTTTCTTACAGGATGCGGGTCCTGCGACTGTGAAAATAAAGAGAGGCTTTTATCTCCGATAAAAGTTTCCGAGAGGGATCAAAAAGAAATGGTTCTGGTTCCTTCCGGTGAATTCATTATGGGGACGAATAAGGTTGATACGGAGGGCACACATAAAAAAATTGGCGCGGTTAAACCTCTTTATCTCGATCAGCACCCGGAGAGGAAACTGTTTCTCGGTCCGTTTTATATGGACCGTTATGAAGTGACCAATGAGGAGTATCAAAGATTTCTAAAAGCCACCCAGTTCACCGATCGGCCTGCCCATTGGGTGGACGGAGTTTTTCCTGAAGAGCAGGCTTCACACCCTGTCACCCAAGTCACATGGTGGGAGGGTTGGTCCTATTGCATGTGGGCGCGAAAGCAGCTTCCAACCGAAGCGCAATGGGAAAAGTCAGCACGGGGTACGAACGGCCTGCCGTATCCCTGGGGGAAGGAGTTTGTTAAAGGCAAGGCGAACTCAGGTATTGATGGAGACCGAAAAACAGCACCGGTCACTGCCTGGCCCGAAGATGTTAGCCCTTATAAAATTTATGGCTTGTCCGGCAATGTTATGGAATGGACTCAGGACTGGTACCTTCCTTACCCAGGAAATCCCAAACCGGACCCCAGGTTTGGCAAAGAACTGAAAGTGTTAAGGGGAAACGGGTTCCAGAAGGCCGGGCATTATTTTTTGCCTGCTTACCGCTATGCGTCCGTCCGCACCGAGGCCAGCCCTAATGATTTTTTTGAGAATGTTGGATTCCGGTGCGCGTCGGAAATTATATCGGAAAAAGGTGACCACTGAGAATTTAGGGATCAAATAGGTATCAATGCCCGGAAAGTATCAGCTGGATTAGTAACGAAAAGTGTTTATAGATTTAGCCATTTTCGATACTCCAGTGAAATATAACGCCTGCCATAACCAGAAGTTAAAGGCAGAGTGTAGCGGAAAGCTGCGCCGTTTTTAACTGTCCGAGTGCATTTGCCTAAACGTTAATTCAGTCCCTTTGTGGTAAAGTTATCTAAATGCCCACCGCAATGGCCAACAACGATGATCCGCCGTTCCTTGTCAGGGTAAAAATGAACTCGGATGATATTAGGGAACCTATTACCATCTTTTACATGGGGAGTTATATCGACTTTTTTGCCACGGTAAGTTACCTTCCTTAACTTCATGAAGGCTGAATCTTTTTTAGTTTGCTTTCCCTCTGTCATAGCTAGCTTGTACCCTGACTTGTTTCTAAATGTGTCTTCTATATCATATTGTTTGTCACTAAATATAATTTCATGGAGCGTGGTTGCCATATGCCAGAGTATTTCCCAAGCCTGATTAACAACTTCGTCGCCATGTTCATATTTTTCGGTAGACCTGATTGCCTCATCGGCAAAAAACAGCTTAGAAGGATATGATGATTCAAAAAACACTACCACGTCTGAAAGGCTTTTTGGCAGTTTATTTAGGAATTTAAACGCTTTGAGTTTGTTTTTTAACTCCATATTTTCATTCCTCAATACATCAGCTTGCGAAGACTTCCCGCGAAGATTGTAGTTTTCTTGCTTTAGCTCCTCGTTCTCTGTGCCATAGACATTGTTTAACTCCTCTGCATCGGAAAGCTTCTTGTTTAAGACCTCCGTTTCCTCCCATAGCAGAGAAACTTCTTCACTCTGGTCTTTTGGCTGACTTGAAAAAAGCTCTTTGATTTTGTGTCTTCTCTTCTCAGAAATCACATCCGAAATTGATGTGATTTCGTTTAGTGTAAATGTTTGGGCATTTCTGGATAGTCCAATCGTAATCTCTGATGCTACTGAATCAAAATCATCCTCAAGCAATTGGCGTTCAGAATAATATCTATGCCGAAAAGAGTCTGTTTGTTTGTCCAATCGAACTTTTGGCATGTATATACGAAGCGAGCCAGAGAGACATTTAAAATCATCACCTAAAAAGTAGTTTAATTCCTTAACTGCCTGCTCACTATCCAATAGATAAATATTTCCATTACCTAATATTTTAGGTTGCAAGTTGTCTGATGAGATTTGATATGTGTTTGTAGAAAGTGATTTTGCAATAACGATTATAGGAAGGAATCTATTGCTTGAGACAATTCGTTCATATAGCGACTTGCCTTCACCAACGTTTATAACTTTAGGTTTCGACTGAACTTTCTCATCACCCTTGCGACAAACAATACCTTCAGTTTCAACCATTGATTGTATGTAATTAGGTACAGAGAAAGGCGGGGTGTCTGGTATTGGTCCTATATATCCTTGGGTCATCCAATGCTTAATTGTGGTAACAAACCTAATTAGAGAATCGTCCTTCTGTGATAATGCTACTTCGATAGACCATTTCCGGTTTTTATTGGATGTGTCTGGATGAATAATCTCGAAAACCCAATTGGCAGGACTTTCTAAACTGTAATCACCAACATTAATCCCGGCTCTAAATAGAAAGCTACCGACCCTATGTTGATGTTGATCTCCCTTAAAGAACCATGCTAAGTGAAGATCTTCATTTGAAAAGCTTTTTGTCTTATCGAGTGCCCATTTCCTGATGATTTTTCTTATAGATGTCAGCCCATCAGCATCAGAACAATAGACATCTAGTGCGCATTTATAGTGTATAGACGCATTTACTGATATGGACTCCACCATGTTTCCTATGATACCTAACGTTTGAGCTAACCCGTCGATATGGAGCGTAGCAGAATATCGGTCAGGTTGAGCGATTTGTTATGTGTTTTTTATTGCACTGGTAATTTTACTCATGAGGTTTGATTGTACATGGACGGTCCTTTTCCGGTTATGCCCTATGCTTCTCTGATATTATTACTCCTCTGTGTGTAATCGCTCACCGGTGCTCCTTTTACCCTTGCCAGTGAGAAAAACCACGATGTTATCGCAGCTTGCCCTTCTACCGACAAGTGAGTCGCACTTGCAAATTGAAACCAGGACAAGAATTTACAATCATTGGCCAGGTTAAGATTGTATCCCTGCAAGTCAATTCTAGTTAATGATGCTACCAGGTGTCAATTGCCCATGCTGGCAAAATTAGCTTCTGCTTCCTAAGTAAAATACCTGAAACTCCTTAGCGTTAATGTTATAAGGGGTTTGAGTCGCAAAGATATAGCCCTGATTTAATATAATGTCATATATTATGACCCTACACATAAAGAGCTAATATATATATAGATAATTATGGGTTCTATTTTAAATGTCAGGGTAGCGACTGTTTTGTTTTTAGGGTTTTCCTCGGGTCTGCCGTTGGCGTTATCAGGCGGCACTTTGCAGGCTTGGTTGACGGTGGAAGGGGTCGATATTGAGACTATTGGCCTGTTCACTTTAGTGGGTTTGCCGTATACCTTGAAGTTTCTCTGGTCCCCACTGCTTGACCGATTTACGGTTCCTTTATTTGGACGAAGACGCGGTTGGATTTGGGTGTTTCAAGCCCTATTGCTCATTTTGATTTTTGCCATGAGCATGGTGTCTCCTGTCAAGGCACCTTGGGTCCTTGCATTTCTTGCCCTTGGTTTGGCTTTTGCTTCGTCCTCCCAGGATATTGTCGTAGATGCTTACCGAACAGAAGTGCTGAGGGAAAAGGAACGGGGATTGGGGGCAGCAGTTTCGGTAACGGGTTACCGGATTGCGATGCTGGTTTCGGGGGCGCTGGCTTTGATTCTGTCCGAGGTTTTAGGATGGCGTACAACGTATATGATTATGGCCGGGCTGATGTTTGTAGGTATGATGGCGGTCTGGCTGGGCCCCGAACCGGAAGACCCCGGAACTCCACCCAAGACAATGAGGGAAGCGGTTAGTGATCCTTTACTCGAATTCTTTTCCCGGGATGGTGCCTGGATGATGCTGGCCCTGATCGTTCTGTATAAACTGGGGGATGCTTTTGCGGGAAGCCTGACCACAAGTTTTTTGATCCGTGGTGTAGGATTTTCTGTCGGTGAAGTGGGTGCCATCAACAAGGGGATGGGGCTCGCGGCAACAATAGTGGGGGCACTGTTTGGGGGTGCGCTCATGGCTCGCCTGGGTCTTTATCGTTCTCTTTTAATTTTTGGAATTTTACAGGCCGTCTCTAATTTGTCGTTCATGGTTCTGGCCATGGTGGGGAAGAATTATGCCATGCTGGTCTTCACCATTGCCTTTGAAAACCTGGCAGGCGGGATGGGAACCGCAGCCTTCGTGGCCTTCCTGATGACATTATGTCACCATAACTTTACTGCAACGCAATTTGCCCTGTTATCGGCTTTAGCTTCTCTTGGTCGGGTGTATGTCGGGCCCGTTTCGGGGAGCCTGGTGGCTGAGTTTGGCTGGCTGCTGTTTTTCCTGGTGACCTTTTTAGCCGCTTTACCGGGGCTGGCACTTTTATGGAAGATGCGTGAAAAAGTCCAGGCTCTTGAAAAAGAGACCTTTGTATAACCCGAGATTACCCCTTCGGGGCATGAAGTTTAATGAAGAGGATATCACATACCCCTGCGGGGCACGAGAGCTTAGGTGAAACATCACGTCTTCACTGCGTTCAGAATGACAATACTGGGCTATTTTGTCATTCTGAGGAACAAGGTGACGAAGACGTGATATTTTCCCTTAGTTTTCGTGCCCGGAACGGGTAATCCGGGGTTATGCAAAGGTCTCCCCTTCACAGGGAGGGAGAGGTTTGGCTTTTTCTTTTGATTCAATCCTGATCATTTATAGGTTATGCAATATAAAATCCTTCCGGGGCACCTTTATCCCAAAGACAATCGAATAAACCTTTATTATTTTCATAATCTTTTAAAGGTCATTGGAGATTCTGTTTCCCAACAATTGAAGCAACAGCATAAGATCAGTGTTTCCATTACAGCTGGCATGTGGGGCGGTTCCTATATGGTCGCGCGGGACGACGGGCAAGCCAGAACAAATGTTGTGCGCCTGTATTCCATCGTCAACCTACCGCAGAACAGCCCTCTGAACAGCGTGGAAAACTTTGAATGCTTGATGGAAATCTATCAGCAAACATTTTGCACTACTTTTAAACGCTATGGATTGAACCTGGTGGCCCCGCGTTGGGGAGAGGCCATCCCCTACTCCAACAAGGAGCGACCCACCACTGCCCTGCAAATGTGGGACACCAGGAAAAAAGCCAATTTCGTGCGGGCCTTTTTCGTGTGGAATGAAGCGACTTGGGAAGAGTCGATCATTTATGACATGATCCGCAATATTAAAGTCCTCAAGGAACTTTTGAATATCAATACCCGCCCTCCCAAAAAAGAAAGTTCGGAGCTAAAGTTTCTGCTGCAGGATGTGCTCATCACCTACTTCACCCTATACACTGCCTTGACCCCTGATTTCGTTGAACACGCCGAACCCATCATCAAGGAGCTGTTTGAACAGTTTGTTAAGGGAATGCATTCAGAAGAAGAAATTGAAGAGCAATATTACAAGGTTTATTCAAGTGCTTTGGTTTATGGATTCGAAGAGGCCCTGCAAATCCCTTACGGAAAAGAAAACCTGGATGTGCAGAATGTGGAAGACTGGCCGGTGGATAAAATCAACTACGTCCCGGATGAATTGAAGGAAAAGCTTGTTCCCGCCTTGCAGGCTCCCTGGGAAAAATTTCACGCCAACCTGAAAAAACAATCCGGCGCAGAAGTCGCTAACCACTAACCCGCATATTGCATGAGAGATTTTAAAATCACTCCAGCCCCTGTGTGATATTTCTTCATTTACTTCATGAGCCTGTAGCCAAGAAAAGGGCCTGTTGCCCAAAGGGTTGCCGTGAAGGGTTGCTGATATTGATTTTGTGTATTTCTTACGAATTTTCTTTTCTAAATTGAAATCCCAAAACTCAGATTCATTCCTCCCCAAGTTGAAGCCTGCAAGCAGTTTTTGAATCGTTGTACGACCTTCAATGCATTACTGCGAATCGATTTTTTCAGGTGTTGGATCATTCGTTTGATGTTTTGAATGGATTAACGTAATGAACAAAATAGCATTGATCAAATTGACCCTAGTAATTTCTTTGCTCTTTAATTTTCTTCCCGCATCAAATCCAGTTGCTTCTCAAAACAAGGGCTCAATTGTGAAAAAGGAAGCAAAGCCAATTAGCAAAACGAAAAAGAAATCATTAGGATATTCTACGGCAGGTAAATGGTGTTATGAGCCAGTTCCAGGCAACTCAAAATTCAATATGCATTTTCAATTTTCAAGGTCTAGTGGTGCCTCCAGTGTAACAATAAGTTTTGGCAGCGGTGGGGCTACTACGTCTGGGTTAACTGAATCAAGCCCAGGAATATTTATAATTAATGACAGTCCTTCAGGGGATAAATTAGTTTTAGATAAGCGTACGGGAAATTCAGGCGTGTACGATAGCACTGGGTTTGTTGGCACAGCATACCGCAAGTCTAAAAACAGCTGTTTCCAATAAGACAACCTGCCAGCTTGACCTTCTCCCCGCAAACTGGACGGTTTAGAAGTAGGAATTTCCTATAGGATTTATTTTTTAGGGGGGCTTTATTCTGCAAAAGTCTCTCCTGGGAGGACAAAAAAATATTCCCTTCCCGGTTGCCATACGGGTTAAGATCGTTCCGTTAATATTTTTAGGAGCGGTGATTTCTTAGGTGACGGCTTCATTCAAAAAACAGGTGGTTGTTCTGGCTGTGGGGGGTGTCGTTTTTATGACACTCCTTGTCATGCCGGTGCTTGAGGGTTTAACGCCTGAGGGGCAGCGAATGTTGGCGGTGACCGCCCTCATGGCGATCTGGTGGATCGGCGAGGGTACTTCCTTGGCAGTAACGGCTCTGTTGCCGCTGGTTTTATTTCCGTTGTTGGGCATCCTGTCCAGCAAGCAGGTGGCACCTAATTATGCCAATCATCTCATCTTTCTGTTTCTCGGCGGATTCATGATTGCTCTTGCCATGGAGAAATGGAATTTCCATAAACGTCTCGCGTTATGGATCATTTTTGCCATTGGCACCCGCCCCCAGCGTCTGGTTTTAGGATTCATGACCGCCACCGCTTTTTTATCGATGTGGATCTCTAACACCGCATCGACCATGATGATGTTCCCGGTTGCCATGGCGGTGGTGCGGCAAATTGCTCTCGATGCGTCTTTGAACGGCGTGAGAAACTCTGAATCACAAAAGACTATTGAACAAGGATTAGGACTTATCCTCATGCTGGGTCTGGCCTATTCCGCCAGCATTGGCGGGGTGGGCACCCTCATTGGCACTGCACCTAATATTATTTTTGCCGGGTTTTATAAAACACTATTTCCAGAGAATCCTGAAATAACTTTTTTTAAGTGGATGGTGATGGCGGTTCCAGTGGTGATAGTTTTTATTCCGATCGTGTGGCTGTATCTGTGCCGATTCGTGTCTCCTATATCGTTAAAGAACATTTCAGCCGGGAGCCATGAAATTATTCAACGGGAACTCAATGAACTGGGTCCCATCAACCGCGCTGAAAAAACTGTGGCGACAGTGTTTTGTCTCACCGCTTTTTTATGGATATTTCGTCAGCCCATTTCGTTGGGAGAATTTGTGATCCCCGGTTGGTCGGGACTGTTTGCCAACCCAAAATACTTGCACGATTCTACCGTGGCTATGGCAATGGGAGTGCTTCTCATGATTCTACCGGTTGATGTGACAAAAGGGCAGGACTTAAACGGCAAGCGGGAATACTTCGCGCTCGACTGGAAAACCGTGCAGGAGAAAATTCCCTGGGGTATTTTGCTTTTGTTTGGGGGTGGGTTTGCATTGGCCGGGGGTTTTGGTGCGACCGGACTCGATATATGGATCGGTGGCAAGCTTACTGGTATTGCAGGGTGGCCTTTATGGTGTGTGGTGCTCGGTATTTGTCTTGTCATTACTTTTTTAACGGAGTTGACCTCAAACACCGCCACCACCACGATGATCCTTCCCATACTCGGTGTGTCGGCGGTGGCTGCAAATATTCATCCTCTCTTTTTTATGGTGCCGGCAACGTTGGCGGCATCCTTCGCTTTCATGTTACCTGTTGCGACACCGCCGAATGCCATTGTATTTGGCAGCGGCTGGGTGACGATTCCTCAAATGTCACGTGCTGGTCTTGTTCTCAACTTTTTCGGGGCAGGCATTGTGACCACCGCTGTTTTACTTTTGGTTAACTTCCTGTTTCTCTAGCCACCTGTGGCAACGTTTATAGGAAAAGCGACCCCGAATAGCCCATGAGGCGGGAAATTGGGCTTGCTAAATGGTTTTATTGGTATATAACAAAATTACCTTATAAGTTTATTAAAATATAAATAGAGATTTGGCGGCAAAAAATGTCGCTCTGTATTTTGATAAAGAGTTTTAGATGTTTAACAGAAAACCTTGATGGCAATCGTTATTGAGATAAGAAGTTTTGGTTTGTCGGTCCCGCCTGTTTTTTTGTCGGTTATTTTCATTCTTAAATAAATATCAGCAAGCTGAACGGGCTTGTAAAGGTCTGATTCTTGGGCAGGAAACATCCTGCCGTAAAATGGAGGCCCGAATGGGTTTAGTGCCCTTCACCTGAAGGTTGCTTTAAGGCAGGCAAACTGGTATTTAGTGTGTCATGAATCCTGCCAATTTCGTACATCTTCATCTTCATACTTCCTATAGCTTACTGGATTCTTCAATTCGCCATTCTGCCCTGTTTGAAAAGGCGGCGGAGTTTGGCATGCCTGCCGTGGCGATGACTGATCATGGCAATATGTTTGGGGCGGTGGAGTTTTATAATGCAGCCCGCAAACATGGCATCAAGCCGATTATCGGGTGTGAGGTGTATGTCGCGCCTGAGAGCCGCCTAGAGAAAACCTCTAAAGATAATCTTCGCGATGCGTCTTATCACCTCATCCTTCTATCCGAAAATGAGACGGGCTATAAAAACCTTTTAAAACTTGTGACCAAGGGATACCTGGAAGGGTTCTATTACAAGCCACGTATTGACAAAGAACTGCTTGCAGAATATTCGGAGGGACTGATCGCTCTGAGTTCTTGTGTTCGCGGTGAAGTCGCCCATAACGTGAACCGGGAGAATGTTCCCCGCGCTATCAAGGTGGCCAGCCAGTATGCGGAGATCATGGGCGGGGGCAACTTTTTTCTCGAACTGCAGAATCACCAACTGGAAAATCAGGACCGGATCAACAAGGAAATCATCGGTATTGGTAAAAAATTGGACCTCCCGGTGGTGGCCACCAACAATTGTCATTATATTGGCCGGGAAGATTTTCGAGCGCATGAAATTCTATTGTGCCTGCAAACGGGAAAAACCATTACCGATCCTTACCGTATGCAGTATCCCAAGGATGAATTCTATTTCAAATCACCTCAAGAGATGATCGCCCTGTTCAAAGAGACTCCCGAGGCGATTGAGAATACTTTGAAAATTGCCGAGCGTTGTGAGCTGGAACTGGAATTTGACAAACTAAATTTACCGGATTACCCGGTTCCGGAATCTTATTCTCTTGAGACTTATCTTGAGGAACGTTCCCGCGAGGGGTTGACAAAAAGGTTTGAAGAGCTGGAGAAACGCAAGATTGAGTTTGACCGGGAAGTCTATGAAAAAAGGCTGGACCGGGAACTGGGGATTATCAAGAAGATGGGCTATCCCGGTTATTTTCTCATCGTGTGGGACTTCATCCATTACGCCAAGGAAAACGGGATCCCAGTCGGACCTGGTCGGGGTTCCGCCGCGGGCAGTGTTGTGGCCTACGCCCTGCAGATCACCGATATCGATCCTATGCAATACGATTTGTTGTTCGAGCGGTTCTTGAATCCGGAACGGGTAAGCATGCCGGATATTGATATTGACTTCTGCATGGATGGGCGCGATGACGTGATTAAATATGTCACCGAGAAATATGGCGGCAACCAGAACGTGACTCAGATCATCACTTTTGGCAGCATGAACGCCAAGGGGGTCATCCGCGATGTCGGGCGGGTTCTGGATATGACCTATGGCGAGGTCGACAAGCTGGCGAAACTGGTTCCCAACAAGCTGAATGTCACGCTTAAGGACGCGTTCAAGGAGGAACCGCAATTTGAAAAACTGCGCAAGGAAAACCCGAAAGTTGCCGAACTATTGGATATCGCCAAAAACCTGGAAGGGTTGGCTCGCCACTGCTCAACCCACGCCGCCGGGGTGGTCATTTCATCGAAAGATCTGACGGAGTTTTGTCCGCTCTATAAAGGCAGTAACGACGAAGTGGTGACTCAGTATGCCATGGGCAGTGTGGAAAAACTCGGACTACTGAAAATGGATTTTCTCGGCTTAAGAACTCTGACGGTGGTCAGTAATGCCCTGAAGATGATCAAACAATCGAAAAATATTGATCTGGATATCGGTGCCATTCCCTTGAATGATTCTGCCACCTACCAGCTTCTTTGCGATGCGAGAACGCTTGGGATTTTCCAGTTGGAAAGTTCGGGAATGCGCGACCTGCTTAAAAAATTAAAGCCGGACTGTTTTGAGGACATCATCGCTCTTTTAGCGATGTACCGACCGGGGCCCCTGGAAAGCGGCATGGTTGACGATTATGTTAAGCGCAAGCATGGCACGATGGAGGAAAAATATGACCTGCCGCAGCTGGAGTCCATTCTTAAAGAAACTCACGGAGTCATTCTCTATCAGGAACAGGTAATGAAGATAGCCAGTGTGCTGGCCGGGTTCAGCCTGGGGGATGCCGACTTGTTGCGGAGAGCCATGGGTAAAAAGAAACCGGAAGAAATGGCTGCCCAGCGGGAAAAGTTTTTGAAGGGGTCACGGGATAAAAGTATTAATGAAAAAAAATCGGAAAAGATTTTTACCCTGATGGAAAAGTTTGCCGGCTATGGATTCAATAAATCGCACAGCGCGGCGTACGCGCAAATTTCTTACCAGACTGCTTACTTGAAAACTCATTACCCGTTGGAATTTTTTGGTGCCTTGATCACCAGTGATATGGATAACACCGACAAGGTTTTGCGCTATATCCACGACTGCCGTGAAATGAAGATCACCGTGCAACCCCCAGATGTGAACCTGAGCCAGCGGGACTTTTCGGTCTGTGAAAATATACTGGTTTTTGGTCTTGGAGCTATTAAAAATGTCGGGAGCAAAGCCCTCGATAATATTATCGAAGCCAGGCAGGAGTTGGGACGGTTTACATCGCTGGAGCAGTTGTGCGAGAACGTGGATATGCAGTTGGCCAACAAGCGGGTGTTTGAAAGTTTGATTAAAAGTGGCGCCTGCGACTCTCTGGGCCAGAGCCGGGCTCAAATGATGAATGAGTTGCAAGCTCATATGGAACAAGGGCAGGCCAAGCAAAGGGACCGGGAGTTGGGACAGTCCAGCATGTTTGATTCGTTTGCGGCCGATGCGGAGGAAGATAAGCCATCTGTCAGAAATGTGGAGGAGTGGAGCGATGCTGATCGGCTTAGGTTGGAAAAAGAAAGCATCGGGTTTTATATCACCGGTCATCCACTGGATGGGTTTACCCGGGAGCTGTCCTGGTTCACGGATGCAACTTCAGCCTCCATCGCAGAAGCGGGAAACGGAAAAACTGTAAGCTTGGCAGGAATCCCGATCAAACATCTTCCCAAAACTACCCGCAAGGGTGACAAGATGGGGATCATCACCCTTGAGGATTTGCAGGGATCGATAGAGGTCATCCTCTGGCCTGAAATATACAGTCAGGCTCAGTCGCTTTTAATGGATGAAGTGCCGCTTTTGGTGAAAGGTAAGGTGGACGCCGAAGGTAACCTGCCAAAAGTCATCGCCAGTGAGGTCTTTCCGCTTGCCCAAGCGAATCAGCATTTTCAGGGTAAGATCATGATCCATTTCAGGACATTGGGTTTAGAGCGCGAGACCCTGATAGCGGTGAAGGATATTCTTGCTTCCCACAAAGGCAACAACGATACCTGCTTGCATTTTATCTTTCCGGATGAGAATGAACGTGTGGTCAGAGTGGCGGATAAGTTTCGTATTCAACCTTCCGATGATGTGATTGATAAGATTGAAGCCCTTCTAGGAGAAGATGCAATTTTGTTTGAATAGCGGGGATGAGCCACGAAAAGAGCCCGAAACACATCGTGAGTTGGTCCCGGGTTTGTGCGATAATGCCATCTCATTTCAAACCCTGAAATTTTTGCGAAATTAGCTGAAAAAATATGGAAGTCAAAGAATTCGCCTTACGATATTTTAAGGATGTGCTGGCCAACGGCTTGACGGTGGTGACAGTGGAGATGCCGCATATTCACACCATGGAAGTGTCGATGTTTGTCCGGGCCGGTTTACGATTTGAAAATGAAAAGAATAATGGAATCTCCCATTTTCTGGAACATATGATGTTCCGGGGAAACCGGAAATACCCCAACTCGATCTCCCTGAATATGGAATTTGAAAATATTGGTCGGGACCTTCGTGCCTCCACCCTTGGGGAATACACGCAATACGGGTTCAGTCCGCATACCTCGCAGTTAGATAAGGGAATGGAAATCTTCTCGGAGTTTTTTTATTCCCCTACGTTTCCTGAAATTGAACTGGAACGCGGAATCATTCTTGAGGAATACTATGAAGATCTTAACGAAGAGGGCGTGAATGTAGACATTAACAACCATGCTTGCAAACTGCTTTATCCTGAAACACCAATATCCTGGCCCACCATTGGAACGGAAGAGACCATTAAAGCGATTACGGTGGAAATGTTGAAGGACTATTACAACGCCCATTATGTTCCTGGAAACATGGTTCTGGCAGTTTCGGGACCGCTTGAGCACGATCTTAATCTTTTGCTGGCAGAAAAATATTTTTCCAATTTTTCTAACGGGGTGGCTCCGATTACAAAAAATCATTTTATCGGAAGTATCCCCGACGAGCAGGCCCGGCCCCAGTTTCTTTTTCAGCAGGATTCTGACAGCCAGGTCGAACTGCAAATATGTTTTCGTTCCTGTTCTTATAATCATGAAGATTTTCTGACAATGGGGTTGGTCAGCCGAATCTTTGACGATGGCTTTACCTCTCGATTGCAGAGAGTGCTCAGAGAAGAACGAGGCCTGGTTTATTCAGTCGAATGCCGTGCAACGAGTATGTCGGACATTGGCACGATGGACTTTGATGTAACGGTGCGGCCGGAGAAACTCATTGAAGTGACCCTGGTCCTGCTTGAGGAAATTAAAACTTTTGCCAGCCAGGGGCCCACTGATTATGAAGTGGCGCATGTGAAAAGACGTTATATGTTTGACCTGGATTCGGAATTGGATGATCCTTACAAGCAGGTGGTGCGCTATGCTTTCCCACACCTTTACTCCGAAGAACTCTCCGTGGAAGAAGAACGAAACCAGATTCAGATGATCTCGAAAGAAAAAATCATTGATGTTGCCAGAAAGACTTTTGTTCCGGAAGTGCTGAACCTGATTCTGGTCGGTCCTTATACCCCCGAATTAAAAGAAGACCTCGAAAAACTGATCCGTAGTTATTGACCCCATGATCCAAAAAAGAATGAAGCCATTCGGCTTGTGGACTGTGCTATTGGCGTTATTGTTCTTGGCCTGCAGTTCAAATGTTGAGGATTGTTTGCAGGATGGAAGTTGTGGTCCCGCCATACAGGTAGCCAGCCATGACGGGAGCTTGCCGGTGGATCCTTATGATTCTTTTTGGGATGCAGGGCCTGTTGCGGTCGAGGTGGAACTTGGGCCGCAAATGATCACCAATCCGAAATGGCCAAATCCTTCGACGAAGGAGGTTACCGTGCGTGTTGTTAAAAATTCCAGTGGCATAGCTATCATGCTGGAGTGGAGTGATCCAACTCGTGACAGCAACTTTGGCCACTCGGCGTTATATGTTGATCGGGCGGCGGTGATGTTTCCGGTCGTTGCCGAGAAGGAGGCCCCACTGATCACTATGGGCGAATCGGAAAAGCCTGTCAATATCTGGCAATGGAAGGCAGTGGGTGGAGAGAGAGGGCAACCTGGAGTGAGGGACAATCCTAATTCCGGGCTCACTTACCAGACCATTGAGGATTTAAACGCGGAAGGATACAGCACCCTGACCGATCAGAACCAGCAGGATGTAAAAGGCTTCGCGGTGTGGAAAAGTAATAAATGGCGTCTTGTTTTCCATCGGTCGTTAACCAATGACAACGCCAATGACGTTCAGTTTAAGCAGTCGGTCTTAATGGCCATCGCGGTTTGGAACGGTTCTAACAAAGAATTGAATGGGCAAAAGGGAATCGCCGGCTGGCTTCTCTTAAAACTCGAATAGTTTTCCCCTCTTATGATGGCCTTTTGCATAACTTGTCATTGCGAGGAACCGAAGGTGACGAAGCAATCCAGGTGTTAAGTTTGCCCTTGCAACGGGTATAACCCGCAACCGAGATGAAAAGAAAACGACCTGCAGTTTATATTATGACCAATAAACCCAACGGAATCCTCTATACTGGCGTGACGAGCGATCTGGTAAAACGCGTTTATGACCATAAAAATAGGGCTGTTCCGGACTTTACTAAAACCTATGGCTGTAAGCGACTGGTCTACTTTGAACTCTGTGATAGCATGGGTAATGCTATTTCCCGAGAGAAACAGATAAAGTCCGGTTCCAGAGATAGGAAAATAGCGTTAATTGAAAACATGAATCCGAAGTGGCAGGATCTTTATAGCGAAATTCTATGATTGTCGTTGCGAGGAGCCAATGGCGACGAAGCAATCCAGGTTGTGAGGTTTTGTATAGAGAATCCTCCGATGACGAAGTCGTGATAACCTCATTAGCCTTTGTGCCCTGTAAGAGCAAACCCATAGAACCTGGATCGCCACGCTCGCGATGACGTAGCGCAGGTTTATCTTTAGTCTAGATGTCATTGCGAGAAACCGATGTATTTATTAATCTTGCGAAGGAAAGTGTCACTGGTTCAAAAAACATATTTCTTGCTGTTCATTCAAGGCATGTTTCTCCGCGCATGGGTAGCCCTTTGCTTTCTCAACGCTATGGGATATTGATCGATAGTAAGCATTTGGCTGGATAGTTAAAGAAGCAAGGATATTCTATCAGATGGAGTTGGAGCAGATAAATACAGCTGATATTGAATTATTTAATGCCGAAAGGGTAGTGCCTACTAAAGTTTGGAGGGTCTAATGACTAAAATATTTTGCTTGTTAATGTCGGTAATTGTTTGGGCTGGGTGTGGTGGTGCCACACTATATCAAAAAGACAGTGGCCGAAACCTCCTCTCCGATATTCTGGAACTTCAATTTCCCCTCGAGGGAGGTTTTAGCGAAACACAATTATCTGAAAATGTCTGGATTGTTAATTTCAGGGGCAATAGGTATACAAGAAAGGAGAGAACTGTTGATTTATCCTTATTAAGAAGTGCTGAATTAACTTTGGAGAATGGGTTTAACTATTTTGTGATCGCAGACTCAGGTACCGATATCCGTACTGAAACGTATGCTACGCATTCAATCATGAATGATATCTCCATACACACCAGTAGAAAACCGACTTCAAGCAATATCGTAATAATGTTTAAGGAAAAACCTGAAAATACTCCCAATGCTTTTGATGCTAAATTTATTATTAAATCTATTAAGGGGAAGTACGATATCAAATAAATAAAGGGGTCTACCCCTCCGGGGCACGAATTTTTCGGAGGGGGATATCACGAAGTCTTTTGGGCCTGTTGCCCAAACCTTTTGATGGGAGCGTGGGTTTATAAGGATTATAATTTATCCAGCTGGTTTTTGTTGTTCTACAGTTTTAATCTTTTTTTCCGGGAGTCCTTCCCATGATGAAACGCGAAACCCCGTGGCAGAGCGTATTCTTTAACTATGCCGTGAATCTTGAAGATCGGATACCTCGAGATCACGAGTTGCGGCAAGTTTCTTCCGTTTTGAACCTGGATTTTATGT
Organism: Nitrospinales bacterium; assembly: GCA_965249625.1. Lineage (GTDB taxonomy): Bacteria > Nitrospinota > Nitrospinia > Nitrospinales > VA-1 > LS-NOB. The sequence goes on from OZ252246.1 coordinate 1,120,441, forward strand.
ATGAACAAGTAAAGGATAAGTACGGCCACAATGGAAACGAATCGGTTCCGCCTCCGGTGATTCTAAAACTGATGTTGCTGCTCATCTTTTACAACGTTCGTTCCGAACGTGAGTTGATGCGTACGCTTCCGTACCGGATGGATTGGCTCTGGTTTCTGGGTTATGGTCTGGACACTGTGATTCCTAATCACAGCGTATTATCGAAGGCGCGTTTCAGATGAGGTGAATCAGTTTTTAAAGAGTTGTTCGAGCGAATCGTGCACCAATGTGTAGAGTTGGGTTTGGTGGATGGGAAGAAATTGTTCATGGACTCAAGCCTTGTCGATGCGAACGCTTCCCGGGAATCGGTGGTCGACATGCATTCACTCAGCGCATTTACATTCGACCCTGAAAGCGATACCTATATCTGCCCGGCGGGCAAACGCTTGCGGCTGAAGACCCGCCGGTTAAAAGAGCAGCGTATGTATTACGCCGCCAGAGCAGACGACTGTAATGCCTGCGAACTAAAATCCCAATGCACACGTAGTGCAACCGGACGCACGATCCAACGGTATGATCGTCAGGACGACCTCGAAGAAATGCGCGCAATGGCAAAGACCCCAAAAGGAAAACAAGACCTGAAAACGAGACAGCATCTTATGGAACGGTCATTCGCATATTCAGTGCCCTTGGGATTCAAAAGGGCGCGGTGGCGAAGATTATGGCGGGTCCAGATTCAAGAATACCTGACTGCATCCATTCAAAACATCAAACGAATGATCCAACACCTGAAAAAATCGATTCGCAGTAATGCATTGAAGGTCGTACAACGATTCAAAAACTGCTTGCAGGCTTCAACTTGGGGAGGAATGAATCTGAGTTTTGGGATTTCAATTTAGAAAAGAAAATTCGTAAGAAATACACAAAATCAATATCAGCAACCCTTCACGGCAACCCTTTGGGCAACAGGCCCTTTTCTTGGCTACAGGCTCATGAAGTAAATGAAGAAATATCACACAGGGGCTGGAGTGATTTTAAAATCTCTCATGCAATATGCGGGTTAGTGGTTAGCGACTTCTGCGCCGGATTGTTTTTTCAGGTTGGCGTGAAATTTTTCCCAGGGAGCCTGCAAGGCGGGAACAAGCTTTTCCTTCAATTCATCCGGGACGTAGTTGATTTTATCCACCGGCCAGTCTTCCACATTCTGCACATCCAGGTTTTCTTTTCCGTAAGGGATTTGCAGGGCCTCTTCGAATCCATAAACCAAAGCACTTGAATAAACCTTGTAATATTGCTCTTCAATTTCTTCTTCTGAATGCATTCCCTTAACAAACTGTTCAAACAGCTCCTTGATGATGGGTTCGGCGTGTTCAACGAAATCAGGGGTCAAGGCAGTGTATAGGGTGAAGTAGGTGATGAGCACATCCTGCAGCAGAAACTTTAGCTCCGAACTTTCTTTTTTGGGAGGGCGGGTATTGATATTCAAAAGTTCCTTGAGGACTTTAATATTGCGGATCATGTCATAAATGATCGACTCTTCCCAAGTCGCTTCATTCCACACGAAAAAGGCCCGCACGAAATTGGCTTTTTTCCTGGTGTCCCACATTTGCAGGGCAGTGGTGGGTCGCTCCTTGTTGGAGTAGGGGATGGCCTCTCCCCAACGCGGGGCCACCAGGTTCAATCCATAGCGTTTAAAAGTAGTGCAAAATGTTTGCTGATAGATTTCCATCAAGCATTCAAAGTTTTCCACGCTGTTCAGAGGGCTGTTCTGCGGTAGGTTGACGATGGAATACAGGCGCACAACATTTGTTCTGGCTTGCCCGTCGTCCCGCGCGACCATATAGGAACCGCCCCACATGCCAGCTGTAATGGAAACACTGATCTTATGCTGTTGCTTCAATTGTTGGGAAACAGAATCTCCAATGACCTTTAAAAGATTATGAAAATAATAAAGGTTTATTCGATTGTCTTTGGGATAAAGGTGCCCCGGAAGGATTTTATATTGCATAACCTATAAATGATCAGGATTGAATCAAAAGAAAAAGCCAAACCTCTCCCTCCCTGTGAAGGGGAGACCTTTGCATAACCCCGGATTACCCGTTCCGGGCACGAAAACTAAGGGAAAATATCACGTCTTCGTCACCTTGTTCCTCAGAATGACAAAATAGCCCAGTATTGTCATTCTGAACGCAGTGAAGACGTGATGTTTCACCTAAGCTCTCGTGCCCCGCAGGGGTAATCTCGCTTTCCTGTTTTTTTTTCGACTTACGCAAAGCTCTCTGTGAAGGGAGGCGGGATTGGGTAGCAAGCAAGGGCTCATCAAGCTGCCCATACCTGTTGCCAGCCAGAGAAAGCCATTGCACGCCGGTTCCACGCCGAGTGGTCACTAACCGTGATGGCAATAAGCATTAATTCATTAAGCCGTCCATGCCGATTGCTGGCCAAATAAAGATATTGCAACTTATCAGCGGAGGTTCTCTGCTAGTCGGTGACTGCACCTTTGCTGGCAGAGCCGACAAGTTTTGCGTATTTAGCCAATACACCGGATTGATATTTTATTTTTGGTGCGAAGAACCCTTTTCTTCTTTGCTCAAGTTCTTCGTCGGACAATTTTACGTTTAGCTGGTTGCGTTCGATATCGATGATAATGATATCGTTATCTTTGATGAGGGCCAGCGTTCCGCCCAGTTGAGCCTCGGGTGCGATATGTCCAACCACGATTCCATAGGTTCCTCCGGAAAACCGGCCATCGGTAATGAGTGCGACTTTATCACCCAGGCCTTTACCTACAATAGCAGAGGTGGGTGCCAGCATTTCTCGCATTCCCGGTCCGCCTTTCGGGCCTTCAAAACGAATGACCACAATATCGCCTTCCTGAATGCTGTCGTCGAGAATGGCATCCAGGCATTCCTCTTCTGAATTGAAGACACGCGCCGGGCCGGTGAAGTTCTGGGTTTTAATACCCAAAATTTTTGCGACCGACCCTTCCTGGCAGAGGTTGCCCCTGAGAATGACTAAATGGCCTTCTGTCGATTTTGGCCGATCCAGAGGCAGAATGACATCCTGATCTTTTCTGGGTTGGTCGGGGACATCCTTCAGGTTTTCGGCGATGGTTTTTCCGGTTGCGGTCAGGCAGTCGCCATGCAGGAGCCCGGCGTTCAACATCATCTTCATCACTTGCGGAATGCCACCGGCATGGTGTAGGTCGATGGCAACATATTTTCCTGACGGTTTCATATCGCAAAAGACGGGAACCTTTTTCCGAATTACCTCAAAATCATCTATGGACAACTGAACTCCAGCGGAGTGAGCGATGGCCAGGAGATGTAAAACTGCATTGGTGGAGCCGCCGACAGCCATAACGATCACGATGGCATTTTCGAAGGCCTCCCGTGTCATGATGTCCCGAGGAAGGATATTTTTCCCGATCATATTTAAAAGAGCTTTCGCACTTTGCCCGGTGCTGATTTCCTTATCCTTGTCTTCATTGGCCATGGTGGAGCTGTAGGGCAGGCTCATACCCAACGCTTCAAAGGCGGAAGACATCGTGTTAGCGGTAAACATCCCCCCGCAAGAGCCAAAACCCGGGCAGGCATTTTTTTCGATATCAGTGAGTTCATTCTGGTCAATGGTACCGGCACCAAATTGTCCAACCGCTTCAAATACACTGACAACGGTCAGATCGCTGCCATCCAGATGGCCGGGCTTGATAGTGCCGCCATAAACAAAGAGTCCGGGAATGTTCAATCGTGCCATGGCAATCATAGCTCCCGGCATATTTTTATCGCAACCGCCTATGCAAAGGACTGCGTCCATGCTGGCACCCCGGCAAACGGTCTCTATGGAGTCGGCAATCACCTCGCGGCTGACCAGAGAGCATTTCATTCCTTCTGTTCCCATGGAGATACCATCACTGACCGTGATGGTTCCGAACATCTGTGGCATGCCGCCACTTTTTCGGATTTGGGCCGAAGCGATGTCGGCCAGTTTCCCGAGCCCTGCGTTACAAGGAGTGATTTCGCTCTGCCCATTGGCGATTCCAATGATGGGTTTGTCGAAATCTTCATCCGTGAACCCTAACGCTCTCAGCATGGCGCGGCTGGGGGCTCGCCGGTCCCCCTGTGTGATAGATCGGCTTTTTGTGTTCAGAGGTTGGGGTGTCATCTTTATTTCCTGATGGTGTCTTTTATTAAGAGAGCTTACTGCCCTGTTTTATTCAACGTTTACAGAGCGGGACTATATTTCCGGCACTGAAATGGCCTTGACGGTGGGACGGCGAAAATAGCCGTCCCCATTTTGAGAATGTGCGATGGCGTAGTATACAGGATTTGCAGCTACTTTTAAAATGGCTTGCGAACCGGATATCTCAATTTCATGATCGAAGGGAATGACCGGTGTTTTTCGGTCTTTTTTCCAGGTTTTGCTTGGAGATTTTGGGGACAAAATTTCAGGCAGTCGAAACGACCTCTGCGCATAGAGATAGTCGAGCTTCAAGAGATCCTGCTCCATAGGAGTGGGAGCCTGATAAAACGTGTCCCGGAAAATGCGGTAATGCTCATCCAGAGAAACAGGGTTCATCAACAGTCCACGAGCATCATGATGTTCCAGTAAGCGGTTGAACAGGGTTACGGGGCCCATTTTTCCGAGTAGGTAGTGGATGGAAAAACGGAATCGCTTGGAATTGTAATAGCGGTTGAAAATATCTTCGAATTGTTTCAAATACAAAACCTCTTCGGCCGATAGATTCCGGTGCGAGATCAGTTCATAAGGGGGAGTGGATTGGTAACGGTAGTGTTCCTTCTCTATAAGGTTGTTGATGGGAGCACCGGGAAGGAATTTCAGAAAACCCAATTGCAATTCGTGGGGTCTCAGCGTCATCACCCGGGAGAAAGATTGCCGGATATCTTCCAGGGTTTCTCCGGGCAGTCCGAATATCAGGTCGCAGTGAAAATGAATGCGGTCTTGATCCACCAGCTGTTTAATGGTCTCAAAAAGTTTTTCGTTGTTCTGTTTTCTTTGAATGGTCTTCTGAACCGATTCTGTGGTTGTTTGAATGCCGATTTCAAATTGAAACATTCCTGGGGGCACTGTTTTCAGAAAACCCAGAACTTCGGAAGTTAAAATATCTCCCACCACCTCAAAATGAAATTCGTTGCCTTTGAATTGAGTCAACCACTGCATCAGCTTTTTCATGCGTCCGGGTTTGAGGTTGAACGTACGGTCGACGAATTTAATTTTTTGAATGCCAGCGGTCACAAGTTCTTTAATCTGGCTCTGGATGATTTTTTCATCGAAGTAGCGAACCGTTTTGTCCAACGCTGATAAACAGAACGAACAAAGGTAAGGGCATCCTCTGGATGTTTCAAAATACACGATCCGGTTTTTCAGGTGCGGGAAATCTTCTTGCAGGTAAGCGGGGATGAGTTCCGGTAAGTCGGTGCCATAGGTCCGCCAGCGTGTAAGCACCTCCTCGGAGGGGGTCCTCTCTTGGCCGGTCAATTCCAGAAACTCCAGCCATTTCTTTTCTCCCTCGCCGGAAATTACCGGGAAGGGCAGGGAATTGTCTTTTTTAAACGATACCTCCGGTCCTCCCAGGGCAATTTTAAGGTGAGGCATTTGTTTTTGCAGGCGCTCGATCAACTCCAGGCTCTGGCTCCGGTTCCAGATATAAATGCCAACGCCCAATACCTCAGGCTTAAGTTTCTGAATCTCTGCGGCAATTTTCCAGACTGGCTGGTTGATGACAAACTCTTGGATCCATACATTCTGATAGCCTGCATTTCGGCTGGCGTTTCTCAGATATCTTAAACTTAGCGAAGAGTGAATGAATTTTGCGTTAAGCGTTATGAGTCCAATAGAACGTTTCACGTCCGATCCTTGTCCTGTGGTTTGGAAATATTGCGATATCATACCACTCGGCGTGGGGCCAAAGGTCAAAAACTAGCTGGGCGGTTGCGCCAAGGTCACCGCCACATTGTCATCGGCCACTGGCCGATTGGCAGGTTTTGCAGAAAAAAGTGGAGCGGCCTGAATGAATCAGGCGGGATATGGGGGTTTTGCATTTTGCACAAGGTTTGCCCTCTTTGCCGTAAACAGACAGTTTCACCGCATAATATCCTGCCGAACCGTTGGGGTCGAAGAAATCGCGTAAGGTGGTTCCTCCTGCGGAAATGCTGTCTTCCAGAGTGGAACGTATGCAGGAGATGAGCCGATCCCATTCTGTGAGGGTGATTCTCCCGGCTTTCCGTTTAGGGTTAATGCCTGCCAGGTATAAGGATTCGCAGGCGTAAATGTTGCCGATTCCAGCGATGCGCCGCGCATCCATGATGAAGGTTTTGATGGGCGACCGGCAGTTTTTGGCGCGGTTTTTTAAGGCCGTGGTGTTGCTTTCCGGTGCGAAGGGATCGGGTCCCATTTTGTCCAGTAAAGGGTGTTTTCCGTTTTCTGGAACCCAGAGTATGCAGCCAAAACGCCTCGGGTCGATAAAGTGCAGAAAGGTTTCGGGTCCGAACCGGAAAATAGCATGCGTGTGTTTTTCCTGCGGGTTCATTGAGGTCTGCAGGGCAACACGCCCGCTCATACCCAGGTGCCAGAGCATTGCCCCCTTGGGAACTTTCAGGAGCAGGTATTTTCCGTTGCGTTGGATTTGGGAAACTATCTGGTTCTCGAAATGTTTACGCAAAGTGGTCTGGGGGATGGGAAAGCGGATGTCTTTGCGGTAGAACTTGAGGGCGGTGCAGGTTTTGTTGACGATAAGAGGAAGTAGTGCCCGTCTCAGGGTTTCGACTTCAGGAAGTTCGGGCATGGATGCAAATGAGAATGAGGGTCCTGCAAAAATAGCGCAAGGCAAACATATTATTCCTCACCCTCAACATTTTCTTCTTTTGGAGTTGGCGTTTCTTTAGCGGATTTTTTGGCGGTCACTACTTTTGCAGAACGAAGAATCCGTCCATTCAAAGTATAGCCTTTGGAATATTCCTGCATGACGGTGTTTTCGTCATGCTCTGTAGATTCCATCTGGGTCATGACCTCATGCAGGCTTGGGTCAAAAGGTTTTCCCATGGCTTCAATCGGTTCCACCTTCTGGTTCTTGAGAAACGTGGTGAACTGTTTCTGAATCATTTCCACGCCTTCCTTTAAAGTTTGCAGGGAGGCATTGGGGGTGTTCAAGGCTCTCTCCAGATTGTCGTCAATTTGTACCAACTCTTTCAGGAGTCGCTCGTTGGCAAACTGAACGGCATCTGCCTTTTCCTTGACCAATCGTTTGCGGAAATTTTCAAGATCGGCTTTTTCTCTCAGGAAATCATTTTTTTGTTCGGCAAGTTCCAGGTCTTTTTTCTTTAATTGTTCCTGCAGCTCTTTGAGGGGGTCCTTTGCCTCTTCGGTAGGAGCGTCTTCTTCCAGATCGAGGACTTCTGTATCCAGAACTTCCGGGTTTTCTTCTTGTGTTGATTTTTCTTTAGATGTCACCTTTTCAAACTCCCTGATTTTCAGAAATTAACTTGGAAACTGTTTTTGCAGTATGGTTCACAATAGAAATGATACGTTTGTAGTCCATCCTTTTGGAACCGAAAACAGCCAGTGTGCCAACATTGTTTTGCCCCAACTGATAATTTTGCGCGATCAAACTGCAGTCCCCCATTTCTTCCTGCAGGTTTTCCTCGCCGATCAATATGGTCATTCCATCATGGCGCAGGCAAAGGTCGAGCAGGTTGATCAGTTTGGTTTTCTCTTCGAGCGTCACCAGAAGAGCTTTGATTTTGCTGATATCTTCGGTGAACTCAGGCTGGTCGAGAAAATTCAGGGCACCTTCCACAATCAGTTCGCTACTTTCCTTTTCTTCCGCAAACAGGGCAGAGGAAAGGGAGTGGGCTTTTCTGGCAAGGTTATTATAGTGCTCCTTTTCAAGTTTCAATCGTTTCAGTAATTCCCGCCGGATCCACTGAATCGGTTTTCCACTGAACTCACTATTCATGTAATTGGAAATAGAGGTTAGTTGATCCTGGGTCATGTCCGAGTCAATGGGCAGCATTTTGTTTTGCAGGATGCCTTGTTCGGAGAAGAAAACGGCCAACGCTGCCTGAGGGCTCACTTTGGTAAATTCAATATGTTTAAAACTAGTGCTCGAAAAACTGGGCAGCATGACCAGTCCCGTTTGCTGAGAAACCGTGGAAAGGTTTTCGCAGGCTTGCTCAAGCAGTCCCTGAAGATTTTGTTTGCCGAGCGGGCATTCAAGCTCATGGGTATCCGACAGCACTTCGGCCGTCATTAAAAAACTTTGCGGACGCAGGAGGTGGTTCACATAAAACCGGTAACCCTTATCCGTGGGAATGCGACCCGCCGACGTATGCGGTTGGCTCAGAAAACCCTTTTCCTCTAAGTCGGCCATCACGTTTCGGAGTGTGGCGGGACTGAGGTGTTCAGGGTGAATCTTGGCCACGGTGCGAGAACCCACTGGCTCGGCGGACTCGATATATTTATCAATGACAGCTAAAAGAACGACTTTGCTTCTTTCATCTAATAAAGATGATCTCATGGTGTCAGGCAATTATGAAAGGTTTTTGGAATCCTGCCAACTCCATTAAACTATCAATCAGCAAAAATTTTGTCAATATTTACCCCACTGCCGCTACTCGCCGCAGGGGCAATGAGCAGGGGCTCACTAAGCCGAGAACCGGGTTGCTAGCAGCAAAAGGTTGTTGCGCTGGCTCCACGCCTAGTGGTGGCTACGCCGGTTTCAGGTCTTTGGATTTTTCCACAATCTGGGTTCCAACACCTTCCTCAGTAAAGATTTCCAGTAACAGGGCGTGCCGAACACGGCCGTCAATGATGTGGGTTTTATGCACTCCGGACTTGAGAGCTTCCATGCAACAATTGACTTTTGGCAGCATTCCATCACGAATGACCTTGCTTCGGATCATATCGGAAGCCAGTTTTCGGGTAAGGCCGGATTGCAGTTTCCCGGCTTTATTTTTGACTCCTTCGGTATCGGTCATCAAAACCAGTTTTTCGGCTTTCAGGGCTGAGGCGATCTGGGCGGCGACAAAGTCGGCGTTGATATTGAGTGTTTCCCCATTTTCCCCTTTGCCGATCGGAGCGATAACGGGGATGAATTCATTCTGATCCAAGGTTTCCAGAATCCGCGGGTTCACTTTAGTGATCTCGCCGACCAACCCCAGGTCAATAATTTCCGGGCGATCTGTTTCCGGCGAATGCTTCACCCTTTTATGTAGTTTTGCCAGAATCAGGTCGCCGTCTTTGCCAGTGATGCCTACCGCACTACCCCCCTGATGGTTGATCAGGGAAACGATTTCCTTATTCACTTTTCCTCCAAGAACCATTTCCACCACGTCAATGGTTTCCTTGTTGGTGACACGTTGCCCTTCAACAAACTGCGATTGAATTCCCAGTGCCTTGAGGGTTTTGTCGATCTGCGGACCGCCACCGTGAACCACGACCGGATTGATGCCAATGTATTTCATCATGACAATATCGAGGGCAAAATTTTTCTTGAGATCGTCCGAAACCATGGCATTGCCACCGTATTTGATGACGATGGTTTTACCGTAGAAGCTCTTGATGTAAGGCAGAGCTTCTAAAAGGATTTCTGCTTTATGGATGAGTTTTTTCATGGATAGTTTATCTGCGGAGATTTTCCGCTAAAGGATGTAACGGCTCAGGTCTTCGTCTTGAATAATGTCTCTCAGTTTTTCTTGGATATATCTGGCATCAATCGTTATATTTTTTTCTTCCATATCAGGAGCATTGAAAGAGATTTCTTCGAGAAACTTTTCCATGATGGTTTGCAGTCGCCGGGCACCGATATTTTCCGTACGCTGGTTAACCAGGGCGGACATTTCAGCAATCTGGTCGATGGCATCTTCCAGAAAACTCAGGTTGACCTGTTCCGTTTTCAGCAAGGCGGTGTATTGCTTGACCAAAGCATTGTCTGGCTCGGTGAGAATGCGGACGAAATCATTTTTAGTCAGGGAATCCAGTTCAACACGGATAGGAAAACGGCCCTGAAATTCCGGGATCAGGTCCGACGGCTTGGCGGAGTGAAACGCTCCCGCCGCAATGAAAAGGATGTGGTCGGTTTTCACGATGCCGTACTTGGTGTTCACCGATGAGCCTTCAACGATAGGCAGAAGGTCACGTTGTACCCCTTCGCGGGAGACATCGGGCCCACTGGTTCCACCTGACTGGCGGCCGATTATTTTGTCTACTTCATCGATGAAGATGATTCCGTTTTGCTCGACACGCTTTAAGGTTTCTTGCATCACTATGTCCTGGTCGAGCAATTTTTCCGCTTCTTCCTGACAAAGAACCTTGAACGCATCCGGAACCTTCAATTTTTTGTTTTTGGTTTTCTGCGGCATGAGGGAGCCGAGCATGTCCTTAATGTTATTGCCCATCTCCTCCATTCCGACTCCGGAGTTCAGGTCAATGATTGAAGGCGTTTTATCCCGCACCTGGATTTCCACTTCGCGGTCATCAAGCTTGCCTTCTTTTAGCATCTGGGCAAACTTTTCACGAGTTTGCTCGTAATGCAGTTTTCCGTTTGTGTCGAGATTAAAGCCGGGTTTCCCCTGTTGTCCTGCGGGTGGAGGGAGAAGCAAATCCAGAAGCCTTTCTATAGCCTGCTCGCGGGCCTGTTCGCGAAAGGTGGTTTCCATTTCTTCTTTAACCATATTTTTTGACAATTCCACCAGATCCCGGACCATGGACTCGACATCGCGCCCGACATAACCCACCTCGGTGTATTTGGAAGCCTCGACTTTGATGAAAGGAGACTTGGAAAGCTTTGCCAGCCGCCGGGCGATTTCTGTCTTGCCCACTCCCGTCGGGCCGATCATGAGAATATTTTTGGGTCCTACCTCATCGCGAAGAGAGTCAGGAAGCTGTAACCGACGCCAGCGATTGCGCAGGGCGATGCCCACCGCCCGCTTGGCATTGGTTTGCCCGACGATAAACTTGTCCAGTTCCGCAACAATTTGTTTTGGAGTCAATGACGCCATGAACGTATCGCTAGTTTTCTGGATTGTGGGTTCGGTTATTGCTGCATCATTCATGGACTACAATTCCTCAATCGTTACATTAGAGTTGGTATAAATACAGATCGTCTCGGTGATCTTCATCGCTTCTTCGACGATTTGCCTTGCCGAAAGATCGCTGTGTTGTACCAGTGCTTTGGCAGCGGCGGATGCGAACATGCCTCCTGAACCGATCGCCAAAACTCCATCATCGGGTTCGATCACGTCTCCCGTTCCGGAAAGCAGGAGGGAGTGTTCCTTGTCGACCACAATCAGCATGGCCTCAAGCCGTCTCAGCATTTTATCAGTGCGCCAGTCTTTAGCCAGCTCCACTGCCGAGCGGGGCAGGTTGCCTTGGAATTTTTCAAGTTTTTCCTCAAACCGGGCAAACAGTGAAAACGCGTCTGCGGTGGACCCTGCAAAACCGCCAACCACATTATCGTGGTACATACGCCGGACCTTGCTGGCGGAATGTTTCATGATTGTGTTGCCCAAGCTGACCTGACCATCACCGCCGATGACGACCTGACCCTTGTGGCGGACAGCGAGTATTGTGGTTGCGTGCATCATATTGAGTATTGTACTGGTATCAAACAAAAAATGGAGGTTAATATTATTCCAATGCGGGTTTTTCTTTAGCGCGGGGATGCGCCTTGTCATAGGTTTCGGACAATCGATCGAGCGTCAAATGGGTATATTTCTGGGTGGTGGACAGGCTGGAATGACCCAACAATTCCTGAATGGACCGCAAATCTGCTCCGCCCTCCAATAGGTGAGTGGCAAAAGAATGCCGGATCGAATGTGGAGAAACTCCACCGGCGAAGTTCCCCTGCTTGATATATTTTTCCACCACTTTGCGCACTCCTCTAACAGTGATAGCGGCTCCGCGATAATTCAAAAACAGTTGCTCCGTGCCGGGGCCAAGTTTGCGAACTTTATCCATCCGGGCGTTGAGATAGCTTTTCAGTGCCTCGACACAATGGCGTCCCATCGGCAGGAGACGCTCCTTGCCGCCTTTTCCCAGCACTTTGACCATGCGGGAGTCCAGGTTGATGTCCTCAAGGGTCAGCCCAACCAGTTCGCTGATACGCAGGCCGCAGCTGTAAAACAGTTCCAGCAGAGCCCGGTCGCGGACCTGAAGGAACCCTTCGCCCTCGGGCAATTGCAAAAGGCGGAACATTTCATCAACGGAAAAATAGGACGGCAGTTTGTTCTGCATCCGGGGAGCGGGCACGGTTTTGGCGACATTGGTCTTTAAATAGCCTTCGCGACACAGGAACCGGAAAAATGAGCTCAATGTGGAAAGCTTGCGTCGCATAGTGGTGCCGGAATAATTCTTCTCATAGAGATGAGCCATGAATGAGCGTATCGCCAACCGGTCTATTTTTTCGATTTGAATGGAACGGGACTCAACGGCATGGCCGGAGTGGGTCAAAAATTCCTGAAACTGGGCGATATCATTGAGATAACCGTCCAGCGTGTTGGGAGAAGCATTTTTTTCCACCAGCAGGTAATTTGTGAATTCTGTTATTGCCTCTTTCACTTAATAACCCTTTATTTATCAATAGTATCAAAATACCGGACCGCAGGGGAGAAGTCAAGTTGCGCCACCCTACGTTTACTATTTGAAACTGTCAGGAATTGAGTTCATAATCCTCATAAACACATTTTGTCAACCGCTGGTCCCTAAACGGGTCCCTAAAAATAGATGGCCATTATGTCTGACTTAACGAATCCGGAATTTGAAAGAGAGAGACAGCAAGCCGGCGAGGGATTCCGAAAGGTGTCCGAAATCCGCCAGAAGCTGGACATCCTGGCTGAACATGTGGAGTCCAGAAAAGAGGCATTGGAAGAAGAAATTCAGGAACACCTGCACGAGTCGCTGGCCAATGCACGGGACTCAATGGAACGCATTGAGGAAAACATTGCCCCGAAAGTGGAAAAAGCCATCCGAACCAAAATGGAAGAAATCGACCGTAAGATGGCGCGCTTGAATGAAGAGGGGCTCGAAGCGGTGCGGCAGGAACTGGTGAAAGCCACCCCAGAGATCACCAAAAAAATACTGCAAGATCTCGACAAGCTGGTAGCGGAAAACACCCGTTTTACGAAAATGGAAATTTTGAATGAGGTCAAAGAGGAGCTCGCTAAATCTGTTCAGTCGAAGATAGAACCCATCAATAAAAAACTGGAAAAGGATTTGTCTGTGCTAAAAACTCTCACAATTACCGGTACGACCTTGGCTTTGACCTTGGCGGGCGCAGCTTTATTGGGTGTGATCTGGTTGACGGTCAGGTGACCAGCCAGAACAGGAAAAAGAAAAGAACGCTGGAAAGAATCACCTGCCAGACGAAATTAAACCCTGGACCGGTAAAAAGGATCAATACAGAACAGACGCAGAGAATGACGAATGCCAGGATAAGCCGGGTGCGTTGTTTTAGGATCGGTTCCGGTTCCATAAATCGTTAATCGCTTTTATCTTGTAGAAGCAGTCTTTTAATATCTTCAAAAGCCAGAATTTCTTCCGCTTCCAATAGCAGATTATCGACCGATAACCCGCTTTCCAACTCTGCGGGTTCCTCGGGATCAGAGTCAATGCCCAGTCCGGGTGAAGACTCGAGATAGCTTTTGATTTCGTCCTGGCTGAACGTGTTGAGGATGGCCTTGGAGAAATCGTCCAAGAGAGACTCCAGATGTTTGACCTGCTCCAAAGGTCTGCTGTAATGCTCCTGAACCGTCAAGGCATAGCTCATCTTCAAGGCGCGCCCACCTTGGTTCATAGGATGATCTTCAGGCGCATCATCGCTGGAATACAAAAATTGAAGTTTCCGCCTTGCTTTTCTGAGCAGGCTGAAATTTAATCCAAACTTTTCTCCAATCAAAAAAGAAAGGCCTGCATGCGTTCCCGCACGCTCGGCAATTTGTGATGCTTCCCTACAATATTCCTGAACCTGTTCGAGTTCCATATTCCGATTTTATGTGGTGATTGCCGACGAATGATCTTGTAGTCATTAACTTTGACCATTATTCTTGTAATGGCGGCGTAAGTAAACCCTTTAATGCGGAAATTTCCGGTTTTTGCTCAGAGTATTATTTTGCAGTTTGCCGTCCATACATTTTGGCGCACAGATAAGCCAGGAACCGGGTGGCGGAATGCAGGAAGGGTTCATTTCCTTTTACCGGCCGAACGTGGATAAAATACATACCCGCATCAATGGCCCCGCCATCCGTTACATAATTGTCTCCAATCATGCACACCCTGGCAGGATCTTCCAGCTGCAGAAAATCGGTCATGGCGATGTGGAATCCCTGCGGATCGGGTTTGGCGGGCACGTTGGTGACAACTTTGACCCCCATTTCCTGAAATGCTTGAAACCGGTCTTCCCATGCATTGGTATAAATGGCCATTTTAAATCCGTTATTTAGCATGGCGTGCACATGGTCCAGGACCGACGGGCTGAACTCTCTGGCGTGATGAGGGGCAAGGGTGCCATCGGCATCGAGAAGTATCCCTTCAAAGCCTTGTTCCAGAAGCCGTTCGATGGGAACGTCCTCAAACCTTTTTACCTGCATAAAGGTGTCCAGCCGAGAAGGGCTGAAAGGTAGAGTAAGGAATCGGAAAGTTTTGGCCCAAGTCAGGCCTTCGCGTGGCGGAGAACCTCCGCTGACCAGCGTGACGCTGGACTCAAACTGCAATGGCTTTTCACTGCTATCGATCATACTCTCGGCCTTATGGGCCGGCGTGGTGCTGGACCCAACTTGTTAGAGCTATTTTGGTTGATACAAACCACCAAAACAAATTTTTCCAGTTCTACTTTTGTGATAGCTGCTGTATTCACCACCACATGCTACTTCACCAGTTCGGCTTTCGTGGTAGCTAGAATATTCACCACCAGCACACACTTGGCCTGTTCGACTTTCATGATAACTGCTGTACTCTCCACCGCATGCTACTTCACCAGTTCGACTCTCGTGGTAGCTACTATATTCACCGCCTGCACACACTTGACCTGTCCGGCTTTCGTGATAACTACTATACTCACCACCGCATGATACTTGACCTGTTCGGCTCTCATGGTAACTCGAATATTTCCCACCAGTGCAAACCATGCCAGTGCGACTTTCGTGATAGCTTGAGTATTCTTCTCCACAAACTACAAACCCATTATCAAGTTCAGAATAACTTGAATAGCCTGGAATTCTAATTTCTACATTTGCGGCAACAAATGTTGGCATAAAAAGAAGGGTAAATGCCAAATAAGAAGTATATTTCATTGTTTCGTTACTGTAGCTCTAATGCCGAACTCACCTGACGTTTCAGCGGTCAGGTGAAGTGATTTGTTAGGTGTTTTTATACTCTAAATTTTCCAAGTTTATATAGTTCATAAGCCTTGAATTCACATAATAAGCGCAACGCTCCATAAGGTCAGCCAAAGGGTGTATTCATACTCTTTTAATCGACCAGAATAAAGGAGTGAAACATGAAAAGCTATACCCATTTGACTGAACATGAGAGATACCATATTAACGTGATGAATAAACAAAATTGTCCACTGACAGAAATAGCTAAAACCATGGGCAGAAATAAGTCAACCATCAGCCGTGAGATTAAACGCAATACAGTGTAATAATGTTATCTGGTGGATAAAGGCTTGTCTCGGTCTGAGAAAAAGTCTGCTTCTCCCATGCATATAGCAAGAGCTCGTTAAGCCGCCAACACGGTTTGATTGCAGTAAATGTTATTGCTAGTTGGCTCCACGCCTGGTGGCGGTTACGACTCCGGTGGGGATGGCATCGATACGGAAATGGCGAATATCAGAAACTCCAGTTCCTTTAAGCCAGTCAATTTTTTCCTGAACTGGGTGGGCTCGTCCCCCTTCGGTCAGCATGCCAATACTGAGGCTGAACAGCGTGTCATCCAGAGGGCCGGTCTGGTTTTCATTGGTGCAGAAACCGTGGATGATGATGCGGCCACCCGGTTTCACGGCGTTCACAGCTTTGGCGACCAAGGCTCGACTCATATCCGCGTCGTACATATGCAGGATATTGGCCATGAGCACCAGATCGTATTGGCTGTCTCCTAAATCATCTTTATGGAAATCACCTGGTTTGGTATCAACCCGGTCCTGCAATCCATAGGATTCGATATAATTTTTTGCAACTTCCAGAACTGGTGCAATATCGAAAACAGTGGCTTTAAGATGGTTGTGCAGTTTGCACCATTCCAGCGAATATGTTCCTGGTCCGCCGCCGACATCCAGCATGGTTTTTGCGTCACCAACAGGAGTTTCGCGGGCGATCAGCCAGGTGGCTTTGAGAGCCTTGTCGTGCATGGCATCGGTGAACGTACGCATTTTATGTGGATCACCGCCTAGCATCTCCATGATACTTTTAATAAGAATACCGGATTTTATAAAAGAGGAGAGCTGGCCCCAAACCGGATAAAGGTCGGCCGAGAGCTGAATCCATTGCTGAAGAGAATGGCTCCCGCCTGTTATGAGATATTCGTGAGCGGCTTCTGGCAGGTGATAGGTCTGGTTTTCCTTGGTAACAATTTCCAGTGAAGTGAGGGCGTTGAGCAGGCGTTCGGTGGCTTCCGGGTCCAGGTTCAAGGTCTTTGCAACTTGTGCTGCCGTTGTCGGTTGTTTGAGCTGGTCGAACAGTTTTAACTCATTCGCCGTCATGATCACGCATGCCGGTTGATAACCCTCCAGTATTTTCCCGATCACCTTGTCCAGTTCCATTCCGTACACCTTTCTATTTAATGGGGCAAGCAGGATAAAACAAATAAGTGCTGTTAGTCAATTTCCTTTATCGGGTCAGCGGTTTCTGGATTTCATAGCTCGGTCGATTTCGCGCTCAGACTCGCGTTTCTTAAGTGCAGCGCGTTTGTCGTAGAGTTTTTTCGCTTTGGCAATGCCGAGGTCGACTTTTGCCACCCCGTTCTTGAAATAAACTTTTAAAGGAATCAGAGTGCAGCCCTTTTCCTGAGTTTTCCCGATGAGTTTACTGATTTCTTTTTTATGTAAAAGCAATTTGCGCTTTCGCATGGGGTGATGGTTGAACTGCGTGGCCGGGGTATAGGCATCAATATGGAAATGGTTGAGCCATGCTTCCTCGCCATCAATGGTGGCGTAGCTGTCGACCAGGTTGGCTTTTCCATTTCTCAAGGATTTGACTTCCGAGCCTTTCAGCACCAGTCCGGCTTCCATAGTGTCTTCGATGGAATATTCGTGCCACGCCTTTTTATTCTGGCAGACAATTTTGATGTCACTCACGATTAATAACCGGATACAGGGGGGCAGACGGGTTCTTTTTTAATAGCCCATCCGATAGATAGTCTAGTTGGCTTTCAGGGTCACGGATTGTCCAATCCTGGCTTTCAGTTTTTTTTTGGCGCTGTCTTCACGGTAGAAAATTTCCAGATGGTTCCAGCTATTGATGACGGCTCCGGGCTGACCGGATTTCATCTGGTAATAACCGCTTACCAGTCCATTGATACGATGCTTTCCAATCTGCACCTTTGTTGTATCTGAAGAAATAAAGGTTTCGTGGATTAATTCTGCAGAAATATTAGTGGTGAGGTTGCCGAAGTGGTCGATATGAATGATTTCCCCATGCAGGGTTGTTCCTTTCAACTGGGGCTGGGAAAAGTTCTGGCGGACGGGTTTCAACACCCTCGGGCCCATTTTGGAATATTGAACGCCGCTGGCAATCCACCCTGCGCAGGGAGCGAATATATCGCGCCCGTGAAAGGTGTTGGAAACGTTTTTAAGAAAATATTTTTTATTGGTGATCTCGTAAGCCCGGCTATCGCTGTGAAGGGCAGGGGTAAGCACCCCGTTGTCGGGTCCGACAAAGGTCTGGAATTTAGATTGCACTACCATGGCCCTTCGGATTACCGGGCCAGGGCCTACTGCTTTTTTTGAGGGAGCTTTGCCGGTGCTTTTTTCTCCACCTCCGACACCGGGATCAACCACCACCACATGAGTAGTTTTTCTGGGAAACCAGGGATAGGTAGCGTTGAGGATCAATGCGGCCTGGGTGATATTTTGTGGTTCGATATTGTGGGTGATGTCAACGATCTGGGCATCTGGCACAATATTGAGAATGACTCCTTTCATGATGCCCACAAAAGGATCATCAAGGCCAAAGTCTGTAGTGAGGGTGATTACTGGACGCATCCTGTGACCTGATGTTCGGAAACCTTGTGCAAGGTGACGGGAACCAGGCTGTTTTTCAATGAGTCAGCTCCTTCCAGAATAACTGGAATATAGTTGCCGGTATGGCCTTTGAGCCATCCTGATTTTGTGTCCCGTTGGTTTTCAAGCAGAACCGTTTCCTGTTGCCCTAAAAATTTCTCGCGATATTTCAAAGCCTTTTGACTGGCCAATTGGGTCAGGTTCTGGTTTCTTTGTTTTTTTATATTTCCGGGAACATCGTCTTTGAACTGGTGGGCCTCGGTGCCTCGGCGCAGTGAGTAGGAAAACACATGCAGATAGGAGAAAGGCAATTGTTCTATCAGTTTGCGGGTGTTTTCAAATTTTTCTTCAGTTTCTCCTGGAAAGCCGACGATAACATCCGCCCCCAGTCCCAGTCCGGGAATAGCGGTGACTGTGCGTTGAACGACTTCGAGATATTGATGACGGGTATAATTTCTACGCATGGATCTCAAGATTGTCTCATCACCGCTTTGCAAAGGAATATGTAGGTGTGAACAGAGCTTTTCGGTTTCTGCAATGAGCCGTATGAGGTCGCTGTCGATTTCCATGGGATTGATCGAACTTAACCGAACTCGAAAATCTCCCGAAAGCTTAATGATATCGCGAACCAGGGAGGAAAAGGTTTCGTTTCGATCCATGCCCCAAGTGCCAAGGTTGATGCCAGTGAGGGTGATTTCCTTAAACCCGGAGGCGATGGCCTGTTGCACATTATAGATAATATTTTCCCGCGTATCGCTGACCGACTTGCCTCGTGCTTTAACAACGGTGCAGAATGAGCATCTCTCATCACAGCCGGTTTGGACTTTGATGAAGGCTTTGGTCATGCCCTGAAAATTTCGCACCGGGATGGTTCTGAATATCCGTTTTTTATGGATGTCGGACATGATGATCTCGGCATCTGCGCTTTTTTCCCATGGCAGGCCGGGATTTAACAGTTTCTTTTTTAAAATGTTAGCGATTTCCAGCTTGTCGGCATTGCCCAGAACGATGTCGAGGCCGTGTATTTTGGAAGCTTCTTCCGAATTCAACTGCGCGTAGCATCCGGTGAACACGACCAGAGCTTCAGGGTTGATCGCCAGAGATTTTTTAACCGCAAGACGGGAACTATAATCACTCCGTTGCGTCACTGTGCAAGTGTTGATGACATAAGCATCGGCTTTTTCTTTACCATTGACAATAGAGAAACCTTCCTGCTCAAGCAGGGTCTGCATTTCTGCGGTATCGTGCTGGTTGGTTCTGCATCCCAATGTAACGCAGGCAATTTTCATAGAGTAAAAGCGTGTTAAATTTTTTCAGATAGTTCCCACTTCATCTTAGACCATGCGTTGGAGAGGAATCAACTTGTAATTGCATGGTTTTGAAAAGACTGCAAGTCCATGCTTGACCGCATGGGGCGAGTCTGCTACTATCTCCGCATTCAAGCCATTTTCAAGTTTGGGAAAGATGTCAAAACTTTAAGACCCAGGGCTCTAGTGAATCCTCCTGCTATAAAAAAAACCCAAAAAGAAGTTACCACTTTTCTTGAAAAATGGTTGGACAAATCCATCCGGAAATATGTCGGCGCGATGGATAAAAAAAACAATGGGCATCTGCATGAGTTGATCATGGGAGGCATTGAAAAACCGCTGGTTGAAATTGTTCTGAAGGAAACCAGCGGCAACCAGACTAAGGCCGCGAATATTCTGGGAATCAACCGCAACACGCTAAGAAAAAAAATCGCCGAATATAAAATTAAATGCAACAACAGGACCTAGCGGTCATCATTTTGGCGGCGGGTAAAGGCACCCGCATGCGATCTTCTCTTGCCAAAGTTCTTCTTCCCGTTGCTGGTCGTCCTCTTCTTCACTATGTGCTTGATCTTTCCTCTCGATTGAATCCCGTTCGGACAATAGTAGTGGTGGGGCATCAGGCGGTCCAGGTGCGAGAAACCTTTGCCGGCCGGGAGGTTGAGTTCGTGGTCCAAGAAGAACAGTTGGGTACGGGTCATGCTGCGCAACAAGCCAAGGCGAAATTGGAGAACTTTGACGGGTTGGTTTTAGTGTTATGCGGGGATATGCCTTTGATCCGGCCTAATACCCTCTTGCAAATGGTTCAAGGGCATAGAAGAAGCGATGCCAAGTGCACGGTGCTAACCCTTAAAAGTAGTGGGTGCCATGATTTTGGCCGGATCATTCGTGATGGAAAGGGCTCCATATCAAGAGTCGTAGAGCTCAAGGACGCTTCGGAAATTGAGAAAAAAGTTGACGAATTCAATTCCGGAGTATATTGTTTTGACAATAGGTTATTTTTCAAGGCCTTAGAGCAAGTTGGCCCCAATAATATTCAGAAAGAATACTATTTGACCGATATGATAGAATATCTGGTACGAAAGGGGTATCCCGTTCAGGCGATTCAGACCCGGGATGCGAACGAGGTACTGGGAATTAATTCTCCAAGTGATTTGAACCGGGCGGAACGACTGTTGGTCGATCATCGTCAGCCTTCGTAACTAACTTTATCCTTCCCAATCAGGATTTTTTCAAATGAAAGCCATAATCCTTGCTGCGGGTGAAGGCACCCATCTCAGCCCGTTTTCAGAAACCCGGCCCATCTCCATGATTGGAGTTGCGGGGCGCACTCTGCTGGATAATACCATCGGTTTGCTTAAAAGCGCAGGAATCAACGACATCTTTGTGGTGGCTGGACATAAGAAAGAAAAGCTAATCAAACGGATTCAGCAACAGGACTACAATGGATTGAATCTGCATTACGTGGAGCAAAAACGCAAGCTGGGAATCGGTCATGCGGTGATGCAGGTCAAAAATAAAATACTCCCGGGTGAATATTTCCTGCTTGCGTATGGAGATATCCTGACGGCGAATAATATCTTCAGCAAAGTCCAGCAATCCTTTCATTTATTCAAATGTCCGGTGGCCTCCATATGCCTGCTGCCTTCCAATCAGATGTTTGGAAACGTTTTCCTGAATGCGCGTATGGAAATCACAAAAATCATCGAGAAACCCAAAGGCAACAAGCTCGGCAATTATGTCCTGACCGGAGTGTTTATATTGCCAGCCTCTTTTTTTCAGTTGCTGGAATCTTTGGGTAATTCCATGGAGAAGGCGTTGAAGAAAGTGGTGGCGGGAGAAGGACTACGTGCCTCCATGTGGGAAGATGAATGGCTGGATATGGTTTATCCCTGGGAAATTCTGACGGCGAACAAAATGATCATGGATTCGTGGCAGGAGACTTCTGTCGCCAAAGACGCAACGCTGGAAGCCAATGTGACCCTGCAGGGGGTCGTCCGAGTCGAGGCGGGAGCGGTCATTAAATCTGGTGCCGTACTGGAAGGGCCTTGTTGTATTGGAGAGGGAAGCTATATCGGTAATAACTCTCTTGCCAGAAGCTACACCTCTGTTGGAAAAAATTGTTCGGTAGGTAGCGGTGTGGAATTAAAAAACTGCGTGGTGATGGAAAATTCCCAGATAGGCCGACTTTCTTTTGTCGGAGACAGTGTGCTGGGTGAAAATGTGGATATGGGGGCAGGGTGCATGACCGTGAACCGGGACATAAACTGGAAACCGATTTTTGTGAAAAATGGCAAGCGGCCTATGTCGACGGGAATGAAAAAACTTGGTGCTTTTCTCGGTGATGGAGTTGTTGTTGGGGCCGGAAATACCCTGCAACCCGGAACGATTGTTGCCCATGGGAAAACCCTTCCCGCATGCTACTCCGTAAAACATAAATAACAGGTCGAAAATAAGTATGTGTGGAATTAGTGGTGCTGTCGGATTAAAAAATATATCCGAACTTCTTTTTGAGGGGATCAGGAACCTGGCATACAGGGGTTATGACTCTTGCGGCGTTGCATTAATGAACAAAACACGCCTCATCATTAAAAAAGACATTGGAGGTGTGGAAGAGTTTTATCGCAAACATAATGTCCTTGATCAGAAAAGCAAGATAGGCATTGCCCATACCCGCTGGGCCACACATGGAAAAGTAACACAGAATAACACCCACCCGTTCACCTCCCGCGATGGCAATTTTGCGGTAGTTCACAATGGAATCATTTCCAATTATCGTCCTTTGAGAGACCAACTAAAAAAAGAAGGCTTCAAGTTTTCTTCTGAAACTGATACTGAAATTCTCGCCCACCTTTTAGAGAAGTTTTACAAGCGCAGTCGTAACGTGGAAAAATCTTTTTTGAAGATGCTGGGCCTCATTGAAGGAACCTATGCGATAGCATTTATTTCCTCCTATCTTCCCGATCAGATTTTTTGCGCGAAAAAGGAATCACCACTGATGCTGGGTATCGGTGATGAGATTAAATTTATTGGTTCCGATTTCAATGCTTTCATCGACCATACCAAAAATGCCGTGATTCTGGATGATGGAGAATATGCCATTCTATCACGGGACACCTATGTCGTGAAAAGCCTTTTGAGCAAGGACGAAGTCACCAAACCCATCACTAAAATTGAATGGGACAGTGAGACCTCCAAAAAAGGGGGCTATCCTCATTATATGCTCAAGGAAATTTATGAACAGCCTCAAACCATTTCCAATGCGTTGGATTTGGAGGCCTCAGGACTGGATGAGGTTATTGATTTATTTGCGAAATCCAAGAACTCTTATTTGTTGGGTGTGGGAACTACTTTTTACGTTGCTAAATATGCCAAATATATTTTTTCGCAGTTGGCGCAGGAGTTTTTTCCTTCCATAAGTTCCGATGAGTTCATGGCATTGGCCAATGTGAACAAGCAGTCTCTGGTTTTTTCCGCTTCGCAATCCGGTGAAACCTTTGATACCTTGTCGGCCTTGAAGTATGCCAAGTCCAAGGGAGCCCGGACAGCGGCAGTTGTCAATGTCATGGGTTCCTCCATTGCCAGGCTTGTTGATAAGGTAGTTCTCCAGGGATCGGGACCGGAAATCTGTGTGATCAGTACCAAGGCCGCGTTATCGCAAATGGTGATACTTACGGTTATGGCTATGAAGCTCGCTTTAAAAAAGAAAGTGATCACCCGAAAAACCTATAACCAGCACTTGCAGGCTTTACGGGGGCTCCCTGAAATTATTCAGGGAATTTTGAACGAGCGATCCGGTTTTATTCATCGCCTTGCCCACAAATATTCCGGGAGCCGCAACTGGCTCTATTTAGGGCGGGGAGTTTATTATCCTATTGCCTTGGAAGCAGCTTTAAAAATGAAAGAGGTTGCCTACGTTCATGCAGAAGGAATGCCCGGTGGATTTTTAAAGCACGGAACGTTGGCTATGATTGATGACGATGTGTTTTCAATCGTGTTCGTTCCGCCTTCTGAAGATAAAGTACTCTATGAATCCACGATGCATTGCATAGAGGAAATTCGTGCCCGGTCAGGTTTTGTTTTGGGAATTCATTTCAGCGAGCAGGGGAAAAACCAGGATTTATACAGTGAAGAATTGATCCTTCCCAAAGTGCCTCCTCTGACTGCGCCCCTTATTCAGTTGGTCATTGGCCAGTTGTTTGCATATTTTACCGCCACCTCTCTGAAGCGCAATATCGACAAACCCCGATCTCTTGCCAAATCCGTTACCGTTGCCTGAATAAAATCCCAATATTTTATTACCAGCTTTCAAGACGGTCTGTTACATTAGACCCTCCTTGTTTTCCTACATTGAAGAGATTGATTTATGTCTGACAAAACCGTAGTAGCTTTGACGATAGCCGGATCGGATTCCGGAGGGGGTGCTGGCATTCAAGCCGATCTTAAAACATTTTCTGCTCTTGGGGTATTTGGCAAAACAGTGATCACCTCCATCACTTCCCAGAATACCCTGGGGGTCCAGGCTGTGAATGATTTGCCAGTTGGTGTTGTGGAAAGCCAGCTTAAATCCATTTTTGAGGATGATAAATGCCAGGCCGTCAAAACAGGCATGCTGGGCAATGAGCAGATTGTCGATCAGGTTGCCTCCCTGCTCAAACGTTATCGGGTTAAAAACCTGGTTATCGATCCTGTCATTTTTTCTTCTTCAGGAAAAAAACTGCTCACCCCATCCGGGGTGGAGATGATAAAGAAACGCTTGTTCCCTCTGGCGCGTCTTGTGACCCCAAATATCAGGGAAGCTGAAATATTATCCGGAATAAAAATCCGCCGACCTGCGGACAGAAAGCGTGCGGCACGCAAAATTCTTAAATCGGGAGTGCGAGCGGTGGTGCTCACGGGCGGGCACTTGAAAGGAAAACCGGAGGATCTGTTTCTGGATAACAATGGTATGGAGATTTTAAGTTCAGAGCGCTTGTCGGAATCGGATCCCCATGGAACAGGTTGTGTTTTTTCATCAGCGATTACCGCTGGACTGGCTTTGGGCAGACAAATCTTGCCGGCGGTAATAGAAGCCAAGGATTTTATTGGACGGGCTGTTCTTGGAGAAGTAATTTCTGGAAACGGTAGGGCGAGTGTGGAGCCGCTATCCTCGCTGTACAGGGAAAATGAAAAAGCCCAGGCTTTAGAAGGAATGAATCGGGCCATCCGGGTATTCCGGGGAGAAAGAATTGGGTCATTGGTTCCTGAGGTTCAAACCAATATCGGGTTGGCACTAAAAAATGCCAAAAATCATGAGGATGTTCTCGCCATCCCAGGGCGTATTATCAAAAATGGGGAAGATATTTTCACCGGTGCCGAACCTGAGTTTGGCGGTTCCCGGCATGTCGCCAATATTGTTTTGACGGTCATGCGTTTTGATCCAGAAAAACGCGCTGTCATGAATATCAAATATACGGACGCGCTGTTAAAAATATGTCAACGCCTCCGGTTTAAGATTGCTTCGTTTGACAGGGCGGAGGAACCTAAAAGTATAAGAGTTCGGGAAGGGTCTTCACTGGAATGGGGCACCCAAAAAGCACTTATGGATTTCGGCTCGGTGCCGGATATCATTTATGATCTGGGGGGGATAAGAAAGGAAGAGATGATTCGAGTTATTGCTGAGGACATCGAATCATTGACAAACAAAATTCTAAAAATTCACCGGCTGTATAAAAAAACGGTCTAAACGCAAAATCAAATCAAGACTTTGCCAATTCACCGGGCTATAAAAATCACATCAAGGTTTTGTCGATCATAATTTCTGCCCGGGCTTTCAAGTTTTCCACCCACTCCTGAAACATCTGGCCACTTTTTTCCTGTTTGATGCGTTGGATTATTTTTTTGGTTTGTTCTTTATCGGGTTCTCCGGCGGCTTCTTTATCCACCCGTTTAAATAGGTAAAAACGGTTTCTTACTTTCGCGGAGGAAGTGTCTCCCACCCCCATTGCCAAAGTTTTTTCCTTGATTTCTTTGATATTGCCAATCCCGGGGATGGAGTCTGCCATGCTGAAGAACGGCGTGTGCCGGACGCCCAAATCCAGCCCTTTGATGACTTTTTCCAGGTCCTTTTCCTGCGCCAGCTTTTGCTCCAGTTCCTTGAACTTGGAGGAGGTCTGCTCTTCATTGACGCGTTCGGTTAAAGCTTGTTCAACAGGTTTTCTGACTTCCTTCAACTCTGGGATGTAGGCTTCTTTGCTGCCGGCGAGTTTTAAAACGAAAGACGCTTCCTGGGTGTGCACAGGTTGGCTGACCCTGTTTTCCCCCAAGATGAAGGCTGTGTTGTAGAACTGGGGATTGTTGCCTATTTCCAGGAGATTATGATTTTCTTTGGAAAAAAAATCCGTGGTGGTTGTCTGAGCCTGGTTCTTTTCAGCGGCTGATTTCAGGTTGCCATCCTTTTCCGCTTCCCGATGAATATGTTTTGCCGTTCTTCTAACCCTTTGTCGGGCCTTGGTATTCTTCAGGGATTGAATGACTTCTTTGCGGACCTCCTTCAGCGGTTTGAACCGTTCCTCCTCCAAGCCTTCCAGTTTGATAATATGGTAGCCAAAAGGGGTTAGAACAGGTTCACTAATTTCTCCAACCTTCAGCTTTTCCAAAGCCGACTCAAAAGCGGAGACCATGGTTCCTTTGGGAAACTCTCCCAGGCTTCCTCCCTGGGATCCTGAGCCGGGATCATCGGAATGTTTTTTTGCAATTTCTCCGAAGTCGGCACCGGTTTTAACTTTTTCCAGAAGTTCAGTGGCACGGGCTTTTGCTTTATCTTCCGCTTGTTTCTGTTTTTCTTCAGGAGAAGCATCTCCCTCAATTTCCGATGATTTTATATGGACAAGTATATGGCTGGCCCGGTACATTTTCTTAACGCGAAAATCAGCAATCTTGGTCTGGTAATAGTCTTCAATGTCTTCATCCCGAGGTTTGATTTCTGCAAGATAGGTCTGGGGCTCAATTTTTACATATTCAACCTTGATTTGCGGCGGTACCTCAAACTGCTTTTTGTTGGCTTGAAAAAAATCATTGAGATCCTGATCGGTAAAAGTTTTTTCGACCTGAAAGTGATCGTCGTTAAATCGCACGTAGTCCAGCTTGGCTTTTTCTTCTTCGTTTATGAAGGCTTCACGGATTTCACTTTGTGAAACTTTGGAGCTGGTTCCGAACAGTTTCTCCAGCTTGTTTAAAACCAGGTTCTCGCGCTGGTTGTCTTCAAACTCGCCGGGAGTGACCCGTTGAAACTGAAGATAATTTCGGTAAGATTTTTCGCTGAAATTTTTATCACTTTGGAATACCTGTAAGCCCTGAATATGGGAAATCAGTTCTGCATTGCTGACTCTCAAGTTTTGTTTCTCGGCTTCCTGCAATAATAATTTTTTCTGGATTAAAGCTTCCAGAGCCTGGGTTTTCAGACCGAGCTTTTTGATCATCTCGTCAGAAAACTGGTTCCTGAATTGTTGTCGGTAAAAATCCACAAGGTTATTAAAAGTGCGATCATATTCGCCCTGGTAAATATTTTCTCCTTCAACGGTTGCTATGACCCCGCCCCCGGAGTTGGAAGCACCCCCCATTCCCCATGAATAGAAAATAGTTCCTATAAAAGCCAGAATGATCATCCATAGAATGGATTTAATCAGCCAGGAATCAGCATGTTCTCGAATCGTGCTCAGCATAGATGTTACTCTCGGTTCTCGGTTAAAGAAGGAACCTATACTATAAAACACGCAAGAGAATCGCAAGCCATTATTAATGAGTGAGTAACGAGGTTTGGTGAGGAGTGCTGATTATCTGTTGCTGCATCTGATCCAAACAGTAGTGGCGTGGCGAGCGCACGCCGGGATTTGTCTTGCATTTTATACGGCCCCTTGCTATAAAGAAACCTGAGGAAAAACAAGAAGTTACGTAAACTCATGAAACCCGCAGGAGGGGATGTTGGTGTTTAATTTTTTCTGGGATTTATTCTCCAACGATTTGGCGATTGACTTGGGAACGGCGAATACCTTGGTGCACGTGAAGGGTCAGGGAATTGTATTGCGCGAACCCTCGGTCGTGGCGATAAACAGTAATACCAAAGAGGTGCAAGCGATCGGGGAAGAGGCTAAGCAAATGCTGGGTCGTGCTCCTGGTAGCATCATTGCCATTCGCCCGATGAAGGATGGGGTGATCGCTCATTTTGAAGTTGCGGAAAAGATGGTCAGCAATTTTATCCGCAAGGTACACAATAATCGCAAAACATTGGTTCGTCCTCGGGTTGTCATAGCTATTCCCTCCGGAATTACCCAGGTAGAAAAACGAGCTGTGAGGGATTCTGCGGAATCGGCGGGTGCGCGTGAAGTGTTCCTGATAGAAGAGCCGATGGCAGCGGCTATTGGAGCGGATCTCCCGGTGCAGGAGCCTACAGGTAACATGATCATTGATATTGGTGGTGGGACTACAGAGGTGGCGATCATTTCCATGTCCGGTATTGTCTACAGTAAATCGGTTCGTATTGCCGGGGATGAAATGGATGAGGCCATCGTTAACTATGTCAAAAAGAAATATAATCTTCTGATCGGTGAACGGACTGCCGAAGAAGTAAAAATTCAAATTGGGTCCGCCTATCCCTTGAAAAAAAGAATGACCATGGAAGTCAAGGGTAGAGATCTTGTTGCGGGTATACCCAAAACCCTGCTTATCTCGGATGAGGAAGTCCGGGAAGCACTAACCGAAATCTTTGGTACAATTGTCGAAGCGGTAAAGATTGCTCTGGAACGCACACCTCCCGAACTTGCGGCGGATATCGTGGATAAGGGGGGGGTGGTGGCCGGTGGTGGTTCGCTGATTAAAGGATTGGATACTCTTTTTAGAGAAGCAACAGGCCTGCCGATAACCCTTGCTGTCGATCCTCTTTCTGCAGTTGCTTTGGGTGCGGGAAAGGTGTTGAGCGATCCTAAACTGCTGAAAAAGATTGCCCTCTAGCGGTGCCCAGAAAAGGAAATAAAAGCAAAAAAAATATTGTTCTTGTTTCTGCTATTCTCCTGTTTTCTCTGGCGTTGATGACTTTAAACGTCAAGCAGGAAAAAGGCGTCGGTTTTCTCGACTCCATGGCAGGCTTCATCCTTTCCCCATTTCAGAATTTACTCACCCAAACCATTCAGTCTGTCTCCGATAGCATCAATCATTATTTTCTCCTTGTCGATGTGGCGAGGGAAAATGACCAGCTAAAGCTGGAAATTCAGCGCCTCATAAGCGAAAAAAACCAACTCATTGAACGTCTCGCCAGCCAAAAGCGTCTTGCTAAACTCATGGCTTATGAAGACGATTGGGATAAGAAAATTGTGGTGGCCTCAGTCATTGGCAGGGATGCCACTCAGTGGTCAAAGGTGGTGGTTATTAATAAGGGAACGCAAAATGGGATGAGGAATCACTTGGCCGTGGTTACCGATGCCGGAGTGATTGGGCAGGTGATTCATGCTGGTGTCAACACCTCGAAGGTGCTTTTGATTATTGACGGTCGTAGCGCGGTGGATGCCTTGTTTCAGGGTAACCGAGTATCGGGAGTCGTTGTTGGAATGGGGGAAGATGAGTGTCAATTAAAATTTGTTCCGAACACTGCAGATGTCAAAGTGGGAGACACGATGCTTTCCTCGGGGCTGGGTGGAATTTTCCCGAAGGGCTTGGTCATTGGAAAAGTCTCCCAGGTATCCAGGAAGAAACAAGGGTTGTTTCAGGAGATTACCTTAACTCCTAGTTCAGATTTATCGCGCCTGGAAGAGGTGCTTGTCCTTTTGCCTTAGGTTTTTATGTATTATTTTTCGCAGGCACTGATTGCCGTTTTTTTGTTTTCTGCCCAGACGACCTGGTTGGAAATTTTTTCCTTTGGCGGTGTTACGCCGGACCTGATTCTGGTGTGGGTGGTCTATTGTGGAGTTCGGTATTTCCGGTCGAACGGGATTGGAGCCGGGATTGCTTTGGGGCTTGCCCAGGACAGCCTTTCAGGGGGACTGTTGGGAGTGAACACGCTCTCGAAAAGTCTGATCGCCTATTTTTTTTCCACGCTTAAGGATAAGTTTTATGTTGAAGGCATGATACCGATAGGGATATTTCTTATTGTTTCTTCGATTTTTGATGGTCTAGTGTTTTATTTCTCCATGGGAACTATTCTGAAGGGAGAGGTCGCTCCCAGCTTTTTGTATCAGTCGTTACCCATTTACAGCATTTATAATGCATTAATAGGCCCCTTTATGTTTATGGCATTGGATAAAATTGATGGTTGGTTGCAACCGAAAATGTCTAATCCTTATATAGGAATGAGAAGATGAGCCTGTTTCTCCATGGCATCGAAACCAATGATGTGATTAAAAAGAAGATACGTGTCTTCGCCATCCTTGTTGTGGTTTCATTTCTGTGTTTATGGATGCGTGTCTGGTATTTGCAGATTTTAAAATGGCAATACCTGACGGGACTTTCAGAGAACAACCGGGTTCGAATGGTGACCCTGCCTGCAAACCGGGGAATGATTAAAGATCGAAACGGTGAGACTTTAGTCAGCATTCGCCCTGCTTTCAATTTGTATTTAACTCCTGAAGATGCCGAGGATCTGGATCTCTCTCTGGACAAAATGTCCCCAAAAATTTCCTTTGACCGGGAAAACTTGAAAAAGGCAATGGCTCGGAGCAGATCCTTCAAAGAAGTTTTAATAAAGGGAGATATTTCTCGGGAGGAAGTGGCTTTTGTAGAAGAGAACAATATGAGCCTTCCTGGAATACACATCAGGGCTGAACCTTTAAGGAATTATGTGTTCAATAATCTGGCATCCCACACGCTGGGCTATCTTGGAGAGATTTCCAAAGCAAGCTTGGAAAGCCTTAAAGACCCCAAGTATAGGCAGGGGGATTTTGTCGGGAAAAACGGCTTGGAAAATATATATGAGTCTATTTTGCGAGGCGAAAAGGGCTACAAGGAAGTTGAGGTGGATGTTTCTGGCAGGGAGTTGAAATCATTACGCAAACTACCTCCAGAAAGCGGGAACAATCTGATTCTTACTTTGGATGTAAGGATACAACGGGAATTGGAAAAATTAATGGTTGGAACTGTGGATCAGAATATGAATGGTTCCGTGGTGGTGATGAAGGCGCAGACGGGTGAGATCATTGCAGTGACCAGCAGCCCATCCTTCGATCCCAATAAGTTTGCGGCGGGAATCAGTCCTCAGAACTGGAATGCGTTGGTGACTGCCGAGTGGCACCCGTTACAGAACAGGTCTATTCATGGCCAATATCCCCCTGGCTCTACTTACAAAATTGTAACAGCACTTGCAGGCCTTGAAGAGAGCGTGATTAAACCGGATACATCTATCTTTTGTCCGGGGTATTTCAGGTTGGGCAGGGGTCGCTATCGGTGTTGGAAAAAATCCGGGCATGGTCCGATGAATTTGCACGACGCGCTAGTGCAATCTTGTGATGTTTATTTTTATACCAT
Organism: Nitrospinales bacterium; assembly: GCA_965249625.1. Taxonomy (GTDB): domain Bacteria; phylum Nitrospinota; class Nitrospinia; order Nitrospinales; family VA-1; genus LS-NOB. The sequence goes on from OZ252246.1 coordinate 1,151,449, forward strand.
CGGTCATCGTTTGGGCATCAATACGATTGCGAAATACGCAAAACGTTTTGGGCTGGGCAGTTCTACCCGTCTGGGCTTGAGCCAGGAAAAAAGGGGATTGGTTCCTACTACCCAGTGGAAATTGTTAAATAAAAAGGAGCCCTGGCTGTTGGGCGAAACCATTTCCGCGTCCATTGGTCAGGGCTATAATCTGGTGACTCCCATACAGCAGGCAAGTATGATGGCCTCCGTGGCTAATGGAGGCATTCTGCTCAAACCTTATCTGGTAAAGCGTATTGAAGGGCCCGAGGGAAAAACTCGGAAAGAATTTTTCCCGGATATAGTCGGCCAATTAGGGGTGGATCCAGACCATTTAGAACAGGTCAGGAAGGCCCTGCGCGATGTGGTGAACGGTACGCGGGGAACAGGAAAAAGAGCCCGCTTGAAAAACATAATTGTTTCTGGGAAAACCGGAACGGCCCAGGTTGTACGGATGAAATCCAATGAGGAGTTGGAGAAGGGTGAAGTCATACCTGTCAGGTATCGGGATCATGCATGGTTCGTAGCTTTTGCGCCCTATGAAAAACCCGAGATCGCTGTGGCCATTATCATTGAACATGGAGGTCATGGCGGGGCCACCGCCGCACCGATTGCCAGGAAAATCTTCAAGAAGTACTTCAAGCTCTATCCTCCCGGGCCTTCCGCCCAATCCTCATAACCTTTGAGAAAACGCCACATTGAGCCTGTATTCAATATAAATGTTTTTTTCCTTGATCTGTATAAGGTTGTTTAATTTGTTTTCTTGCCGATACAAAAAGGTGCAGTTGCTATGATTCTGGCGGGTTGTGATTCATTAAAGGTTATTGATTAATGCCTATAAAAAGCGATGAAATCCCTTTTGTGACGGGACAGAAAGTGACCGCCACCACTCGCGGTGAGGTCTTTTCCGTTTGTATCAGGGGATGGATGAAGGGGCAATATGTGATCACCGATTTGCCCGGCGATTTCACTTCTGGTCATTGAATATCCTCGCACCGTCGATATGCATAACCTTAGGAAATTCGAACGTTTTAAAGCCAATATTCCCGTTACATTTTTCTATGAAGAAGGCGATGGAAAATATGAAGATTCTGGAATTATAAGAGATATTGGTTCAGGAGGGGCATTGATCAGTCATAGCAGCCAAGTGACCAAAAAAACATGCTATATATCACTGCAGAGATTCCTGCTGGCGGGAGCTTCAATCTACAAAAGGCGGATGTGAAAAACTTAAGCAAGAACTTGAAAAGTGACTCTGCTCCTTATGTAACTGGAGTCAAATGGCAAGACCTTCTCCCGGAGTCGGAAGCGGAGATTGCCAGACTCATTGCTCAAAGAACGAAGGACAACAGGGAAACTCCAAGATAGTATTTTATAGAATAATTTCCAGATCCTTTTCCCGCAGGCGTTTGATTCGGTCCCGGAGTTCGGCGGCTTTTTCAAACTCCAGATCTTTTGCCACAGAGAGCATTTGCTTTTCCAGTTCCGCGATCAACTGCAGAACCGGCTTTTCTGATTCATAGGCCTCTTCTTCCTCCATGACCCCGAACGCAGGTTCTGGATTCTCCGAATATTCCATGGAGACTTCAATGGCTCTTTGAATGGAGCGCGGGGTTATGTGGTGTTCCCGGTTATAGGCAAGCTGGATTTCCCTTCTGCGACTCATTTCATCGATTGCGGCTTGCATGGATCGGGTCACCCGATCGGCATAAAAGATTACTTTTCCTGAAATATTTCTTGCGGCCCTGCCCGAGGTCTGGATCAGGGACGTGGTGGATCGCAGAAAACCTTCCTTGTCCGCATCCAGAACAGCCACTAAAGAAACCTCAGGAATATCGAGTCCTTCCCGCAGTAAATTGATACCTATCAGTGTGTCGAATTCGCCCAGCCGGAGTTCCCGGATGATCTGGGTTCGTTCCAGAGTCACGATGTCGGAATGCAGGTATTTAACCTTCAACCCGAGTTCGGAAAAATGTTCTGCCAGGTCCTCAGAAAATTTTTTGGTCAGCGTCGTGATCAAACAGCGCTGATTTTTTTCCGCCCGTGAACGGATTTGGTTATATAAATCGTCCACCTGATTGGACACAGATTTAATTTCAACTTCCGGATCCACCAATCCCGTGGGTCTCGCGATCAGTTCCACCGGAGGATTTCCGGATTTTTCCAATTCATAGGAACCGGGGGTGGCGGAAACATAAATAATGCTGCGGACGTGTTGGTCAAATTCCTCAAAGGTCAGAGGCCGGTTGTCAAAGGCCGAGGGCAGCCGGAAACCATACCGGATCAAGGTCTCTTTGCGGGAGCGGTCGCCCTTGTACATGCCTTGCAGCTGCGGCAGGGTCACGTGGCTCTCATCAATAATAAAAAGCGAATCATTGGGAAAATAATCCAGCAAAGTCGGTGGCGGATCGCCTGCAGGTCTGGCCATTAGGTGGCGTGAATAGTTTTCGATGCCATGGCAGTAACCGACTTCCTTAATCATCTCCAGATCAAACAAGGTTCTCTGGTCAATTCTCTGGGCTTCGATAAGAAGATTCTGGCTTTCAAAATAGGCCACCCGTTCAATCAATTCTTTTCGGATGTCTTCCATGGCCTTTTCCAGGAGTTCTTTCGGAGTGGCATAATGGCTGGCCGGATAAATGGCGATGCGGTCCAACTCCCGGATTGATTGGCGGGTGAGTGGATCAAAAGCGGAAATCCGGTCTATCTGGTCGCCGAAAAATTCGATCCTAAGGGCTTCGTTTCTTTCGTACACAGGCAGGATTTCCAAGACGTCTCCTCGCACCAGGAAGGTGCCGCGTTGAAAATCCACATCGTTTCTTTTGTATTGAATTTCCACGAGTTTCTGCAGGGCCTGATCCCTCTCAAGAGTTTTGCCTCTTTCCAAAAACAGCAGCATGCCGTGATAGGCTTCCGGCGAACCCAGGCCATAAATGCAGGAAACGCTGGCGACGATGATGACATCCCGGCGTTCAAATAGAGCATGGGTGGCCGAATGGCGCATTTTATCGATCTCGTCATTGATGGAAGCGTCTTTTTCAATATAGGTATCGGTTTGGGCCAGGTAGGCTTCGGGCTGGTAATAATCGTAATAGCTGACAAAGTATCCCACCGCGTTATCCGGGAAAAAAGTTTTAAACTCATTGTAAAGTTGAGCCGCCAGGGTTTTATTGTGGGCGAGCACCAGGGTCGGTTTTTGCACCTGTTCGATGACATTGGCAATGGTGTAGGTTTTTCCGGATCCCGTCACCCCAAGAAGGGTCTGCGAACTTGGGTTGGAATCCAGACCCTGCACCAGTTTTTCTATGGCCTGGGGCTGGTCCCCGGCAGGTTTATAGTCGGCTTGAAGCTTAAACGGTTGCATGGAAAAGACCGATTCAATACTAAAGGGGTTTATGTTAAATTAGGGGTCTCATGATTTAAAGGGTAATCCTGTTTACCGATGTAGTCTCCCTCATTCTAACCCAATTAATTTTTTGTTGCTTGTTTGGTGGTTTGGTTGTTCTCTACTGTTCATGAAAGGATGCTGTGGAAAAGCAAAAAGATGTTGTTAAAACTGTTCATCTCGGTGAATCAGAAGTGACCTTGATGGGAACGGCCCATGTCTCCAAGTTGAGCGTACAAATGGTCGAGGAACATATTCAAAACGGCGACTACGACTGTGTTGCAGTGGAATTGTGTCCTCCGCGCCTGGAAAACCTCACCAACCAGACCTGGTGGAAGAATCTCGACATCTATCAGGTTTTCCGCAAAAAGAAAGCCGGGCTCCTGCTGATCAACCTTGCTTTGACCGCCTATCAAAAACGCCTGGCTGAACGAATTGGCGTTGAGGCCGGACAGGAAATGATTCGAGCCGTTGAACTGGCGCATGAAAAAAATATCAGGCTGGAAGTCATTGACCGGAATATATCGACTACCCTGCACCGGCTGGTCACCGAAGTGTCGTTCTGGCAAAAACTTAAAATTGTCGGTGGCATGATTGCTGGAGTGTTTGTTGGCGAAGAGATCAGCCAAGAGCAAATTGAAGACCTTAAGCAAGGAGACTTATTGCATTCAGTGGTGAGTGAGTTTGGTGAGGAGTTGCCGGAAATCAAAAGAGTTCTGATTGATGAGAGGGACCAGTACATGGTGGGGCGTTTGGCGCAGATTGCCCATGAATCGGATGCTCCAAAAAGAATTTTGGCACTGGTCGGTGCCGGACATTTAATCGGCATGCTCCCAGCCATGAAGTCTCCTCCTGATTCGGATCATCTGAAAATGCTGGATCAAAAACCGCCTCCAAGCCGGGTCGGCTACTTTATAGGTTGGGGCATTTGCGTATTTATTATGGCCATGTTTGTGGTTGGTTTTCGCCAGTCTCCCGAACTGGGAGAACAGTTGGTGATAACCTGGATTTTGTTCAACGGGGGTTTCTGCGCGCTGGGAACTTTGATTGCCTTTGGGCACCCTGTCTCTATCATCACCGGTTTTTTCGCTGCCCCTTTGACATCTTTGAATCCCACTATTGGGGCGGGAATGGTTGTGGGTTTGGTGGAATCTTATATGCGTAAACCTAAAGTGAGTGACTTTGAAACTCTGCGCGAAGATATTGCTGTCTATTCCATGTGGTGGAAAAATCGTGTTGCCCGGCTGTTTCTGATTTTCTTTTTTTCCAGTATGGGTTCCATGATCGGTACCTATACCGCCGGTGCTTCCATTGTGACCCAGATTTTGGACTGAATAATGGATGCTCCACGAGTGGCGGTCACCCCTCCGGCCTTCTGCAAATCATTCTCACTGCGAACAGAATTATTGCGTCACTTTCCTAACGCGATCTTCAACGAAAAAGACAGGTACCTTTCAGTTGCGGAGCTGGTCAATTTTCTGGCGGATGCCGATGCCGCTTTGATAGGAAGGGATCCTGTCAATGCCGAACTGATTCGTTCCTTGCCTAAACTGAGGATGATTGCAAAATATGGAGTGGGGCTGGACAATCTGGATCAGGAAGCGTTAAGCCGTGCCAACATTGAACTGCGAGTGACCTCTGGCACTAACAGAAGATCTGTGGCCGAACTGGCATTGGGGTTCATGATTGGACTCTGCCATAATATGTTATCCGAGGAATTAAAACGAGGGGGCTGGCAACGCGATGGGGGGCAGGATCTCAGCGGAAAAACCGTAGGCATCATTGGTTGCGGCAATGTCGGGCAGGAACTGGTGCACCTGCTGCAGCCGTTTCAATGCCGGATCAGGGTGCGGGATATTGCAGACCGTAGCGAATTTTGCCGCCAGTTCGGTGCTATGAAAGCAGGATTCGATGCACTCATCGAAGAGGCCGATATTGTGACCCTTCATGTTCCATTGACCGAGGACACCGAAAATCTTATCGACAAAGTGGTGTTCGCGAAAATGAAAGCATCAGCGTTTCTGGTTAATACCAGCAGAGGTCAGGTGGTTCATCAGGGAGACCTTTATCAGGCCTTGATATCGGGGGAAATTGCCGGTGCGGGATTGGATGTGTTCTGGGAGGAACCCCCAACAGATACCGAATTTCTTCAGCTTCCCAATTTGATGGTGACTCCGCATATTGGAGGCAATGCCCGCGAAGCGGTTGAGGCGATGGGTCAGGCGGCTATTCAGAACCTTGTTGAGTATTTTGCTTTGTCATGAATCAGGAATCAAAAGAATACAACCGGGAAGACTGGCAAGGCCATTATGAATCCAATGACCTGGGTTGGGATCTGGGCCAGGTGGCTCCCCCCTTTGTCAAGTTGTGGCAAGAGGAAAAATTGCCTGTGGGCAAAGTGCTGGTTCCTGGATGCGGAAAAGGGCACGAAGTGGTATTCCTGGCGGAAAACGGGTTTGAGGTTACGGCCATTGATTTTTCTGAAGGAGCCGTCACTTATTTAGAAAACGCTTTGAACAAACGTAACCTTAAAGTCCGGGTTTTGCATCAGGACTTTTTCAGTCTTGATGACTCTCACGATGGCGTTTATGACCTGGTGCTCGAGCAGACATTTTTTTGCGCCATCTCTCCCCGGCAAAGAATGGACTATGTCCTGAACGTTGCAAGAATATTGCGGCCGGGGGGAATGTTGGTGGGATTGTTTTATCACACGGATAAGGAGGGTGGGCCTCCCTACAACACTACCCGTGAAGATATTGAAACAAACTTTTCAAAGAAATTTGAAATTCAGGAGCTCGATAAAACATCCTTGTCCGCTGAGCAGAGAAAAGACAAGGAATGGCTGGGAATTTTTAAAAAGAAAGATTAAATATTTTGTAGAATTCCATGGTGGTTGTTTTTCGGTGAATTGACCTCTTTGGATACCGGATGAAAGTCGAATTCCTCCGAGGGAAAGGCCGTTAAAAGACGGGTATCAAAACCGAAGCTTGGAGCAAGCCAGGTTTCGTATTGCGCTGCAGGTAAAATGACTGGCATTCGTGCGTGGATCGGGGTCAGCTTTTCGTTGGCTTCCGTGGTTAGAATGGTATAGGTGCTCAAACTCTTTCCTTCAGGGCTGTTCCAAATGGACCAAAGTCCGGCAAAGGCGAAGAGAGCATGGGTCTTTAAAAATATATAGCAAGGCTGTTTTTCTGTTCCTCGCCATTCCAAAAAACCATCTGCAGGAATCAGGCAACGCTGGCTTTTTAATGAGTTTTTAAAACTGGGTTTTTCGTGTGCGGTTTCTGACCGGGCGTTGATGAGTTTCAATTTTTCATCCTTTGCCCAGGACGGCACCAGCCCCCATTTCATTTCTATCAATTCCCTTTGCCTGGAACGGTTGATGACGATCGGAGACCATTGGCTGGGAGCAATGTTGTAGCTCGGTCGATATTCCAGATCGATACGGATGGGGCCGAAATGAGATTCGATGGTCTTTAACGGTTTTGCCAGGGTATATCGTCCGCACATAAAGGGAGAACTCGTTCTTTAATAAACCGGGGTTGGGCCACGTTTCCGATTAGTGTACTATTAAACCCTGTGAACAAAAATATGATTTAGGGAAGTTTTAAAAAAATTATGAAGATATCGAAAAAAGTTCATACAGGAATATTCCGGGATGGTGGTGCGGGGGCTTTTGCAAAACGAAGGTTTCGTGAAAGAAGAAAAAAGTTGATGGTGAAGGAAGGCCAGCTTATGGCCATTGCCGGTGTCCCTTATGGTCCGGGCGGAAAGACAACCTGGTCCTATGCCTATTGCCCCACTTATCAGGAGCCAGCAATGATGTATTTAACCGGCATTAACCAGAATAACGTCATTCTGTTGCTGGACCCGGGTTCAAAAGTATCGGATGAAATTTTGTTTGTGGATAACAAGGATCGAATCCTTGAGTTTTGGGAGGGGGTCCGTTTTGGGGTCGGGGATAAGCAAAGCTTGAGGGAGGTGCGGTCGGTTACGGGAATCCAGGATGTTCGCGATATTCGTGAGTTTAGGGATGTCCTGAAAGAGCGGTTCATGAAGCAGAAGAAAAGAACGCTGGGAACGCTCTGGCTGGAAGGCACACGAAAGGGCAAAGTCGTCAGCATCACCACGGATCATAATTTTGATTTTAAGAAGAAACTTGAGGGGTGGTTGCGGTCTTGGAAAGCTCCAAAAGCGGCTTTAAAAAATATCATGAAGAATCATTTTGAACTGCGCCTGCCGCTGGATAAGTATGATGTTGCGAATGCCCGGAAAGCTCAAGATATAACTAACGGCGGATATAAGGTGATGCTGAAAAACTTCAGGAACTTTAAAAATGAGTGTCAGGTGCAGGGGTTTCTCGAAGGCCAGATGCTGATGAATACGCCTTTTGGCCTCAGCTATCCTTCCATCGTGGCATCAGGAGCTAACGCAACCATTCTCCATTATGCAAAGAATGATGATAATTTTTCAAAAAACGAAATGATGCTGATCGATTTTGGAGTACGCTGGATGACCATGCATGCTGATATTACTAGGACTTTTCCCGTATCCGGGCTGTTCAACCCCATGCAGAAAATACTTTATGAAATAGTTCTTAAAGCCCAGGTTGCGGTAGAGAAAAAGGCGCGGGCTGGATTGACGATTGAAGAGTTGAACACTGTATGCTGGGATAAGGTCAATGAGGGGCTCGAACGCGATTTCAAGGCGATCGGGGGAAAGCTTAAGCTGCAATATGAAGGAAGGCCGCACGGGGTGAGCCACTTGATGGGGGAACAGGAGCATGATGGGGATCCCTTCCGTAATTACGCTAAGCAACCCATGAAGCCGGGCTGGATGATCAGCAATGAACCCGGGTTGTATGGGGAGTTTCGTCTGCGCCTGAACGGAAGAAACTATGACGAAAAGATAGGTATTCGCATCGAGGACAATCTAGTGATGACTGCGACCGGTTGTTTGAATCTTTCCGGCAAGATTCCCAGAACTGTAAAACAGATTGAGAAATTAATGGCCCGGCGAGCCGCCGGGGGAGGCAGATAGTACGGCTCATCAAGCCGAGTCAATCTATTGTTTGCCAGCGAAAGTTATTGTTCATTAGCCCCACGCCGAGTGGCAAGGCTACGCCTTGTAGATTTTCTTCAATGCAGAAAGGACTTCTTCGATGTGGGTTTTTACTTTAACCTTGGGGAATATTTTTTGGATCGTACCTGTCTTATCGATGATGAAGGTTGTTCGAACAATTCCCATAAAGGTTTTCCCATAGAGCTTCTTTTCCTGCCAGACTCCGTATTTTTGCACCACTTTTTTATCGGTGTCAGCAAGGAGAGTAAAAGGAAGGTCGTATTTTTCAATAAACTTCTGGTGCCTTTCGGTTGAATCGATGCTAACGCCGAGGACGACAGTATTTTTGAATTTTTTGTGCTGGTCGCGGAAGTCGCAGGCTTGCGTGGTGCATCCGGGAGTCATGTCTTTAGGATAAAAATAAAGCACGACATGCTTCTTACCTTTAAAAGAACTGAGTTTGATTTTTTTTCCGTTCTGATCAATCGCCGTAAAGTCCGGTGCCTTTTTTCCTTCTTTCAATTCAGCCATGGTTGCTTAACTGGGCAGTTGGGCCAGCAGTTCATCAATGTTTTTGTTTAGACCGTTCAATTTTTCCAACACCTTTTCTTTGGGTTGCCGATCAGCAGCTCTATTGAAAATCATTCTGGCATCCCCAATCAGGTTTAAAATTAAATTATAAAGCTTTGGGGTAGGGGTTTTGCCTTCTTGACAAAGGCTTTCAAAGGAAACGATCAGGCGTTGCAGTTTGCCGTCAATTTGCAGTCCTAATATGGATTTGTCTTTCAGAGCGGAAGATTGTTCAAGATACCCCCAAACCCCTCCTTTAGTCTGAATAATCCCCTGACTATTTTGTAATTCCTTCAGTCCATCCCTGCAAATATCTTTGGCAAAGGTTGTTGGAGTTTGAATCAGAAGAAAAACTAATGAGAAAAAAATTGCGAAAACTACAAAAATTTTCCGATTCTTAGTTGGATATTGGAATGTGGTCATTGTTGGGTTCCCCGTACCTTGGGTTCATGGGGTCTTTACGAAAAAAATAAAGCAGTGACATTGTGCGCATTAGACAGGAACGTAAAATTAAAGTCAAACTTAACTTTTTGTTGAGACATGGGGATTACTGAACTAAATTTCTGAAAGATTCGAGAGCCCTTAACTTCTCAAAAGTCGGGTCTGGGGCGATGACTTTTTTCATGTTCGGGCTCAGTTTCATAACTATTTCAAGATTTTTGATCCCGTCTCCAAGGTCCCCGTTCATGACGTAAGACCGGGCCAGTAGCAATCGGTGGGCGATGATATGTTCGTGGTTGGGATGAATCACAAACAATCTTTCCAGAATAGAGATAGCTCGGGTGTATTTTTCGTTTTTATAATTGGTGGTGGCGGTATTGAGTAAAGTGGTGAGGTTGGTGGGGTCCATTCTCAAAACCATGGAATAGATTCCCAGGGCTCGTTGATACATTCCAAAATGAGCAAAAATCTCTCCCTTCCTGTTCAACGCCTCGGTAGGGTTGATGAACAAAGCATTCGGGTTCAGAGGTTGCCGCTCTGTCGAATCAAATTTCTTTGGAAATTCATCCAGAGAGGCCTTGGCGATTCCATTAGGATCTCCCAGGCCCTTGGCCTTCTTATAGAGTTCTTTGGCTTTACTCAAGTGTCCTCGAAGAACCTCTATGTCTGCTAATTCCTGGTATCCCCGGCTCTTAAGTTTGTCATCGTCTTTGGTGTATTTAATAAATTGCTCGACAGATTTTTCCGCCATGTCCAACCGCAGGAACATACTGTGGAGTCCAACAAGAATCTCCTGGATTGTCATGTCATCGGGGCTTAGTCGTGCGGCGGTTTCCGCCTCAATGAGGCATAAACCGAATTGTTTGGACTGGTAAAGGGATTTGGACCGGCTCAAATGATACCGTCCCGGGACAACTTTCAAGGGCAATTTGTCTGTTTCATTTTTATAAATATATTCTTTGAGCAGTTTAGCCGACTCCGCCTTGGGTTGATCCCGATGGTTGTCCAGAATGTGGTTGATATAGGATTCCGCCTGCTCTTTGTCGCTCCGTGTGGCATAAAGATAGGCGAGCTGGTAAGCCGCTTCAACATTGCTCTTGTCGAGTGAAAATGCGCGCTTGAAAGATTTTTCGGCCTCATTATTCTGATTCAGATAATTAAAAATCATCCCCCTTTCGTAAGGATAGGTTGAATTTTTTGGGTCCAGCCTGGTGCTCTCCGCCAACTCCTTATTAGCTTCTTTTGCCTTGCCTCGAGCCATCAAAGTTAAAGCAAACTCATAATGTGCCAGAGGATCTTGATGGTGTTGCTGGGCGGCGATGATACAGGCCTTTTCGGAGATCAGGCCGTTGCCCAGTTTGCGGTGGATCTGGCAGAAAGCAAAATGCAGGGCAGGGTGCTGGCGTTCCTTTTTAAATCCGGTCAGCAGAACTTCCAAAGCTTTTTTGGGTTCATCCTTTTCATTCAAAATCACTGCTTTCAGAATTTCAGGGGTTGCTTCTTTAGGTTGCTGGGTGATTTTCCTGTCAAGAATTGCAAGTGCTTCGTCAAATTGTTTTTGCGAAACCAGGTCCCGGACCTTCTGGTAGTCTGGATCATTTCTTTCATTGGAGACCGAAAGATCCCAGTGCGCAACATCCGGCGAAGGGTAGGTCGCGTTTACGGGAGCAACGGTTGTAAGGAGCAGAACGGCTACTAATATTGCCTTTTTAAGAGATGTCATTTTTTAATTTCTGCCTTAAAAAAGTAGCTGTGTCAGTCCGTATTGATTCGAACAGCCCGAGTGGCCTTTCGAGATCGGGATCTTTTATTGCTGTTAAACACCGTGCCGGTATTGAAGACCACTCCAAATGCGTTGTAGCGTCCATTTTCCTCTGCCGACCACAGGGAACCGCTCCCATTTTTTTCAAATATTGGGTCCGCGTGGATTTTCATTTCTTTTCCTGCTTGGGAACTGTTGACCTTTTCCGGTTCATAAAGGGTTTTCAGTTCTTCAGTGGAAGGCAACTGCCAGTCGATGTATTGGGCAAATCCCTCATCATTGAGTTTCCGGATATATTCGTGAGCCTCAAGCCAGTTGAGCCAGTGGCCGGAATGAAGATAGGAATCTTTTTTCATCCACATCAGTCCGGTTTTTGCGTCGGTGATTGTGCCGTCGCCATGATCCAGATAACGCTTGTCATCGGATTCTACAGGACCCGCAAGGGCACTCGAACTTAGAATTCCCAATAAAAGAAATAACGCAACAAGGGAAATGGGTTTCAAATTTAAAATTTTGGATGGGTAGAAGATTAATTGCGCCATCACCCTATTTTTTCTTTCAGTAATTTGTTGACCATGCCCGGGTTGGCTTTGCCTTTGCTCGCCTTCATGATTTGACCGACCAGAAAACCGAACACTTTTTCTTTGCCGCCCTTGAACTCCTCCACCTGGTTGGAGTTGGCTTGAATTATTTCATCGACAATTTTTTCTATGGCAGAACTATCGGTGATTTGTTTCAGTCCCTTTTCCTCAACGATACGGCCGGCCGGTTTTTGCGTTTGATACATTTCTTCAAAAATCCCTTTGGCGATATTACCGCTGATCGTTCCAGAATCGATCAGTTTGAGCAGGTTCACCAGTGCGGAGGGCGAAACTGGGCACTCTTTAATGCTCCTGCCATCCTTTTTCAATTCCCGCAACAAGTCTCCCATCACCCAGTTGCTGATAATTTTAGGTTGCGGAAACTGGGCTGCACACTGCTCGAAATAATCTGCCAGAGGCTTCGAGGAGGTCAAAACCCCGGCGTCGTATTCGGGGATTTTGTAACTACTGGCAAAACGCTCGCGTTTTTGTTCGGGGAGTTCGGGAATTGTTTTGCGAATTTTTTCCACCCATGCGTCATCGATCACTATGGGAACCAGGTCCGGGTCGGGAAAATAACGATAATCGTGCGCTTCTTCTTTGCTTCGCATGGATAAGGTCTCGCCCCGGACCGAATCATAAAGCCGGGTTTCCTGTTTTACACTCTCTCCCTGATCCAAAATCTTCGTTTGCCGTTCCACTTCATACTCAATAGCCTTCTGAACGAATTTGAAGGAGTTGAGATTTTTCAACTCTGCACGGGTTCCTAATTCTTTTTGCCCAACGGGACGAATAGAAACGTTGGCGTCACAGCGCAGGCGTCCTTCTTCCATATTACAATCGCTGACTTCGGTGTATTCCAGAATGGCTTTCAACTCGGTCAGGTAGGCTCGGGCTTCTTCCGGCGAGCGCATGTCGGGCTCGCTGACCACTTCACATAGTGGGACCCCGGTTCGATTAAAGTCGACATAGCTTTTTCCCGGACTTCCCAGGTTTTCTCCGTGGATCAGTTTTCCCGCATCTTCTTCCATATGAATGCGGGTCAATCCGATCCTTTTCTTAGTGCCGTCTATATTGATGTTGATGAATCCGTTCGTTCCCAAAGGGAGTTCGAATTGGGAGATCTGGTAGCCTTTGGGAAGGTCGGGATAAAAATAGTTTTTCCTTGCGAAACGGTTCATCGGTTCAATTGTGCAATGAGTCGCCAGGCAGGCCTTCATGGCGGCATCTAGAAAACGTTTATTCAAAACGGGAAGAACTCCGGGCATTCCTAGGCAAATAGGACAGGTATTCGCATTCGGGGGTTTGCCGAATTTGGTGGAGCAGGAGCAGAATATTTTCGTTTTGGTTTTAATTTGGACATGAACTTCCAGCCCAATGACAGTCTCGTACTTCATAAATGAATCCGTATCCTCAAGCCTTTCGCGTGACAAGGTCGGTGTATGTTGAGGTTTTTCAAGTGGCTCTGATTTTAATCATCTGCGGGGGTTCCGTCAAGCACTGTCCTCAGCGGGCGGAGAACCTCCGCTGGTGACTTGCAATGGCTGTTTACTGCTAAATTAATGCTCCCGGCTCTATGAGTCATTGCTATTTGCCCCTGCGGCTAGTGGGCGGTGAAACCGCCATCTACCGAAAGAACCGTGCCGGTGACAAAGGAGGATTCATCGCTGGCTAAAAAAAGACAGGTACTGGCCACATCCTCAGGTTTTCCGAACCGGCCTATCGGATAATCCTTGCGCCATTCCCGCATCAACGCCTCGTCCTTCATGAGGTCGGCGGTCGTGTCGGTTTCTATCAGTCCAGGACAAATGGAGTTGGAGCGGATGCCATAACTGCCGTATTCCACAGCGATGGACCGGCTCAGCTGAATCAGGGCTCCTTTGGAAATATTATAAGTCGCCACCTGAGGTACGGCGATGATTCCGAGGATGGAACTGATATGGATGATGCTTCCGCCTTTTTGTTCCATCATCACTGGGAGTGCCTTGCGGGTCAACTGAAAGACCGCTCTCATATTGATGTCCATCATTTCATCGTACTGTTCGTCAGAAATTTCGTGCAGAGGAGCACCTTTAAAAAGGCCGGCATTGTTAACCAGAATGTCGATGCGCGGGGTTTCCTGAATCAGTCGATCCAAGTCGTCACTCCGGGTCATATCTCCCTGGGCTGTTGGGACGCGAGAGCCCAGTTCCCGCGCTGTTTCCTCCAGTTTGTGTTTTCTTCGGCCAAATAAAACCACATTGGTACCTTCCCGATGGAAAGCTCTGGCGCAGGCTTGACCTATTCCCGATCCACCGCCAGTGATGATTGCCGTTTTGTTTGCGAGCAGCATTTCACTTCCTAATGATTATAAAATGGAACCAAGGTATGTATAATGTGGCATAGTGTTTTTAACATCATAATTCAAGTCTTGCAGATTTTTCCAGTTGAATCGATGCGTTCCATCGGTGGACATCAATAATGAAATACGCATATTATGGTTTTGGGGCTTTTATCGGGTTTGTCTGCGGGATGGGCATCAACCTTATTTTTTACTGGCTGGATCAGTCTGGAGTGAAGTTTGCCCGTTACCTTATCGAGAACTTCGGGTTTATGGGGAAATATTTGCTTGAATTGATCAACGCCCTGCCTGTTATCGGAGCGGCGTTGGGGATCATTTTAGTCAAGCTCCTCTTCGAGCGGGAACTGACCGATCGCTAGGCACCGGGCAACGCCAAGTGGTAATGAGCAATAGCTGTTTATTGCCAATAAACGTTTTCTCGGCTTAGAGGAATGGGGTAAGACCCCATCAAGCAGAGACAACTCTTCACTCACTCCTAAAAGTCATTTCACATTGTACCCCTGCGGGCACGAAAGCTGGGAAGAATACCATGGCCCCGCGCCTAATGGGATTAGCCCTTTAGCGGCAGAGAATTAATGATAGAATGAGAACCGGAATAATTAAGGATCAAAAATGAGTAAAAAGTTCAACGACAATATTTTGAAAGCCTTGGAAGCCTCCCATGAGGCGGTGAAAATATGCAAGCAGGCCATGATTGATGTCAATGATGAAAGTTGCCGGGCCATGTATTCCGCGATCCAAAAAGATTGTGAAAAACATGTTGAAATGTTGAAAGGAGAGATAGAGCTTCATAAAGTGCAAAAAAAATGGGATAGCTAAATGCGTATATTGATTGTAGAAGATGAGAAAAAAGTTTCCGGTTTCATTAAAAAAGGCCTTGAAGAGGAAACATACGCTGTAGATGTCGCGCCCGATGGGGAAGAGGGCCTGTTTCTCGGGGAGCAGAATCAGTATGACCTGATTATTCTGGACCTCATGCTCCCAAAAATTGACGGGCTGGAAGTTTTATCCACCCTGAGAGACCGAAAGATTGAAACCCCCATTCTTCTTCTCACCGCTAAGGATTCTGTAGAAGACAAGGTGACCGGCCTTAACAAAGGTGCCGATGATTATCTGACCAAGCCTTTCGCATTTTCGGAACTTTTGGCCAGGATACGCGTCCTGCTCCGAAGAGGGAAAGCCGAAGCTCGGACGACACTGGAGATTGCCGATCTGACACTGGATCTGGTCAGTCACAAAGTGAAACGTGAAGAGCAGGAAATTGAGCTTACCGGGAAAGAATACAGCCTGCTTGAATATTTCTTGCGGAATCAGGGCAAGGTACTGACGAGAACGATGATCGCCGAGCATGTCTGGGATTATAATTTTGATACCTTCACCAACGTGATCGATGTTTACGTCAACCATTTAAGAAAAAAAATTGATAAAGACTATTCCCAAAAGCTTTTGCATACCCTCCGGGGCGTTGGATACATTATGAAAGAATAGCTATGGCTTTCAAATCCATTCGGTCCAGGTTGACTGCCTGGTACATCCTGTTACTGGGCATCATCCTCATCCTATTCAGTGTTTTTCTAAATTATTTTCTTTCTAAGCGTCTTTATGAAAGTGTCGATAATTCCTTGACGGTTTCGGCCACCGTTGTTGCTACCTCGGCAGTGATGAAATTCAACCGTTCACCATTGCCCGGACTTGACCAGCTTTTCGAGCAGTTCATGGGAACTAGTAATCTCAACAAGTTTTACAGAATCTATGATGGCTCCGGCAATGTTGGGTCGCGATCTAACAATATTGATGCCTCCAAGTTCCCATTATCACAAACTGCCTATGCCGATGCCCTTGAGGGTAAAAATTCCTACGAAACATTTCTTGTGGATGGCAATCACCCCATTCGGGTGATCACCATGCCTATCATTCGGGAAAAAAAACTGGTCAACCTGGTTCAAGTAGGGACTTCATTGGAGGCGGTGCGGGAGACTCTGAAGAACCTGAGAATATTCTTGTTCACTGCCGTTCCTTTGGTGCTCGTTCTGGCTACACTGTTCGCGCGATTTCTGGCCCGGCGCGCTTTGAAACCTATATCCAAAATCATTCAAACCGCCCGGGATATCGGGCAGGGACAGGAGTTGAGCCAGCGCATTTCCGTGCTAAAAGTCAAGGATGAGTTGGGCCAGCTGGCCTTGACCTTTAATGAAATGATGGATCGGCTGGAAAACTCTTTCGCCCAGATGCGGCAATTCAGCAGTGATGCTTCGCATGAGTTGAGGACTCCGTTGACGGTTTTACAGGGGCAAAATGAACTGGTGCTGAGTAAACCTCGTGAACCGAAAGAGTATCAGGAGGTGATCGCCAGTAACCTCGAAGAGATCAACTATATGTCCAAAGTGCTGGAAGACTTGTTTGTCCTCTCCAAGTCCGACGAAAACCAGATTCTCCTCAACTGCAAGGCGATAGACTTGAGAGATCTGGTGGAGGAAGTGTGCAAACATGCCGAAGTGTTGGCTGGTGAAAAAGATATCTCCATCGTCATTGCGTTTCTGGAGCCGGTGAAAATCAATGGGGATGAGGTGCGGCTCCGGCAAATGGTTTGGAATGTTCTGCACAACGGGATTAAATACACGCAACCAGGCGGCGAACTGAAAGTTTCTCTGCTGGAGGAAGCAGGTTTTGCCTTATTGTCGATACAGGATACCGGCATCGGAATACCAGAAAAAAACCTACTATCCATCTTTGATAGGTTCTACCGGGTGGATAAAGCCCGGTCACGCGATGAAGGGGGCAGTGGCTTGGGACTCAGCATCTGCAAGCATATTGTCGAAGCCCATAAAGGAAAAATCGAAGTCGAGAGCAAACTGGGTGTGGGCACCCGCTTCAGAATCCGCATCCCTAGCACTACGCATGCGGCGAGTGAGCCATGGCCCTATCTGGCGGGCAAGAGGTCTAGATAGCTCAACGAGCCTCTGCCCGGTCGCCTCCATGGTTAATGGAGTTGGAGGATGACGTTTTTGACCTGAGTGTAGTTTTCCAGAGCGTGAATACCCATTTCCCTTCCGAACCCACTTTGTTTATAGCCTCCGAAAGGTGCCGCTGCGTCAAAAATATTATGGCAGTTCACCCACACGGTGCCAGCCTTAAGACCCTTTGCGACTTTGTGTGCCTTGTTGATGTCTTTAGTCCAAACACTGGCTGCGAGGCCATAAACAGTATCGTTGCCGCGAGCGATGACGGCATCGAGGTCTTCAAAGGGTGCGGCCACCACGACGGGGCCGAAAATTTCTTCCGCCACGATTTTCATATCGGGCTTAACATTTTCAAAAACTGTGGGTTGAACATAACATCCCGATTCCATTCCCTTGACCGGAGCGTTGCCGCCGGCGCGGGTTTTGGCACCTTGTTGCTCTCCGGAGCGAATATAGCTCCATACCCTTTCCTGTTGTTCCCGTGAAACCAGCGGGCCCATCTCGGTGTCCGTACACATTCCCGGCCCGATTTTAATATTTTTTGCCAGCTCGGCAACGCGCCCAATCAGATCCTCATAAATATTTTCATGCACCAGGAGGCGTGAACCCGCCGCACAACATTGCCCGTGGTTGAAAAAGATGGCACCTGCCACTCCCTGGGCAGCCATCTCCAGATCGGCATCGGGGAACACAATGCTGGGCGACTTACCGCCCAACTCCAGCGAAACCCGTTTTAAATTTCCTGCAGAGGCTTTAACAATTTCATGTCCGACCTCCGTGCTTCCGGTGAAGGCAACCTTATCGACATTTTCATGGCGGGCAAGGGCTTCACCCGCATCGCCGAATCCGGTGACGATGTTGACCACTCCATCGGGAAAACCCGCTTCGGCAAACAGGCCAGCGAGATACAAGACGGATAGGGGTGTCTGTTCCGCCGGTTTCAAGATCACACAATTTCCTGCCGCCAAGGCTACGCCCAGTTTCCAGGTAGCCATGAGCAGGGGGAAGTTCCAAGGGATGATTTGGCCGACCACGCCCATCGGTTCGCGCAAAGTGAAATCGAGAAACTCGGCGTCTGGTGCATAGGGAACCGAGATGTCAATCGTCTCGCCATGAATCTTGGTCGTCATTCCGGCGTAATAGCGGAAGTGATCTACGGTAAGAGGCACATCGGCGGCACGGGCGATGGACAGTGGTTTTCCATTATCGAGAGTTTCCAATTGAGCGAATTCTTCGCTCCGTTGTTCGATTAAATCGGCCAGTTTCCAGATCAACTTGCCCCGTTCCGAAACGGTTATTTTCCTCCAGGGTCCGTTGTCAAAGGCGTTTCGCGCCGCTTTAACGGCCCGGTTGATTTCTTCTTTTCCACCTTTGGGAACGCGGGTCAGGATGCTGTTGTCAGAAGGGTCCAGAACCTCAAAAGTTTCTCCATTGGCGGGGTCGACGCGTTTGCCGTCGATCAATAGTTTTTGTGGGGCGGCGAGAAATTCTTTTACCGCTGAAAGCGGTGTGGTTGCAGTGGTCATGGCTGACTCCAATCAGACTTAGGATTCAATAAAAAGGTAAACCCCAACTTACATTTTAGTTTTAACCTGATTATTATATTGATCGGCAATGAAATAAAGCTTTTTTTGCAGTTATTATAGAAGGGCGTGAGAAATCTGATTTTAATGGGGGTGGAAAGGGGAAATGGGGGGTTACTGAATCCACACAAGAGGACGATAAACCCATGCCTTATCGCCTGAAGCGTCTTTCACGTGCACCCAGTTGTTCTCGATTTTGAGGACTTTCATGGAAAAATATTTGTCCACAGGTGCCCATTTCACTTTTGGATGTTCGGTCCCGGGCCCTTTTCTGAGGTTGGTCTGGTTATTTTTGATGGCGGCGCACTTATATTTCCGGGTGGTGAGTGGAGCATGGACCCAGTAGGTGTCTCCGTCCAAATCTTCTACCTGTTTCCAGTTACCTTTGGTCGATAAAAGTTTGAAGGGCATGTATTGGTACACCTGCCAGAGTTTTTCGTGCATGGTGCCGGGGCCCTTTCTTAAATTGGCTTTCTCGTTTTTGATACAAAGAGCCATCGCGGAGCTTGCCCCGGCGAGAAAAAAGATCAAGGTAAATACAAAAATAGATATGCGAGTTTTAGTCATGGTGTTTTATTGAGAGCTACTAGTGAGTGGAGCAACGAGCAATATGTTAAACTTCGCTAGCTCTGCAGGTCTTCTCTTCGGCTATCTTTCTGAAGCATAACAAATTATTCAGCCGTGATCAGCTTTTTCTTTTTTCTCAACGGGAAACTTTCTTGCTACAAATAGTAACATTTCTGCAGTTGATATTAATTGTGGCGGTAATTGTTTACCTGACGGTGAACATAATTCACATGGTTCGCCTTGAACCGATTTCATATCCGCTGGATGACCCGCCTATGGTTTCAGTCTGTGTTCCTGCCAGAGATGAAGAGCGGGGAATCCGGGCTTGCCTGGAGTCCCTCTTAAAACAAGACTACCCTCAGTTTGAAGTGATCGTGGTCAACGACCATTCCACGGATCGCACCGGCGAGTTGATTCAGGAATTGGCGCGAAACAATTCCCGTTTGATCGCGCTGGATGGAGAAGATTTGCCCAAAGGCTGGCTGGGAAAACCCTTTGCCCTGCATCAGGCTTTTCAAAAGGCCAAAGGAGAAATTCTTTTGTTCACCGATGCGGACCCCGTTTTTGATCCCAGTGCGTTACGTACCGCTGTTTTCACCCTACGGGAACGCAACCTGGATGCTCTGACTTTGATGCCCCGGGCAGAGTTTGGTTCGTTCTGGGAAAGGGCGGTACAACCGACCATCTTTGGTTTCATCGTATCCCTCACACGCTTTAGAAAAGTGAACAGTCCGGATCACAAAAGCGCGATGGGATTCGGAGTGTTTCTGATGTTCAAACGTTCCGCCTACGAAGCCATCGGAGGACATGAGGGCGGCAAGGCCGATGTGCTGGAAGATGTGTTGATCGCCAAACGGTTGAAGAAGGCCGGATTCAATCTTCTCGTTGCCGGTGCCAAGTGCCTGTTTTCCATCCGCATGTATTATGGTTTACGAGAAATCTGGACCGGCTGGCGAAAGAATATGTTCCTAGCCATGAAACGCTCAGTTTTTCGTGCGTTTTATTGTGTTTTCATGGTCGAGGCATTTTTGCTGACGCCCTACCTGGTACTGGGGTGGAATATGGTGGCAGAGACCGGAGGGTTCTGGATAGGGCTCTCCCTGTTCGGAGTCAGCATGGTTTCTGCGGCAACGATAAAAACCTGTGATGAGTTAGGATTGAACCGCATAAACGCCTGCCTGTTCCCGATAGGGGCTGTGGTGATGGCGGCCATCATGATAAATTCCATGATTCAGACTCTGGTTTTTTCCCGCACCGAGTGGCGGGGCAGGGTCTATCCTTCATAATTGAAAAACTATTATAAAGTTCCCGCCGAAATCTTCGCTGTTCAACACAATCTCCAACTCCCGCCCGAAGAGTCCTTGAGACATTTATTTTGAAAAATATTCATAAACCCAGTATCTTTGCCAGGCCAGCTTGTAAATATAATTTTCTAGCCATGAAAAAAGAAAAACAAAAGATAATAGAAAAACTTGTCGAGGTCATACCTGCCTTGACGGAAGGCCAGATCTTTTGGTTGGATAAAGTAATTCGGGTTTTTAAAAGTCCCCATAAATTTAATATTGTTGAATCCGATATTTTTAATAAAACCTCCCTTGACAACTTTGGCGATGCTCTGAGAATTCATCATAGCTTCTCAATAGAACCTTTTTCCAAAGACAAATTTGAATATGTCCTTGAGAGGGTTCTGAATATTAGTGGTGCCCAGGCTACATTAGCTCTAAAGGGAAATAGAGGCCATGATATTTCTATAAATAATTGTCCTGTTTCTTTAAAAACTCAGGCTGATAAAAACATTCGAGAGAATAAGATTTGGATAAGTAAGTTCATGGAATTAGGCAAGGGGAAATGGGGTGATAATCCTCGGGATTTGGTGGGTCTTAGAAAATCGTTTCTTGAACATTTGAAAAGTTATGATCGTATTCTTACTTTACGGACTTTGGAGCGAGATCCTAATTGGTGCTACGAATTGGTTGAGATCCCAAAAAAATTAATGGAATCTGCCAAAAGTGGGCAACTTGAAATGAAAAAGGAAAGTAAACAATTCCCTAAACCTGGATATTGTTATGTAAGGGATGAAAACGGCGAGGATATTTATCAATTATATTTTGACGCGGGTAGCGAAAGAAAACTCCAGGTTAAAAACCTTTTAAAAACTTACTGTAGGGTTCACGCAACATGGGAATTCTTCACTCCTTCTGAATAAAGACTTGCTTGTACAGCAGATGTTCTTTTTTTTGCGATATTTATATATTCCTCATTTAATTCAATTCCTACACAACGGCGGTTTTGTTCCTTTGCGATAACCCCTACTGTGCCTGTCCCGTAAAAAGGATCAAAAATTAAATCGCCAGGTTTAGACCCGGCTAAAACACATGGACGGATAAGCGCTTTTGGAAAGACTGCGAAATGTGCCTCTGGACAGGGCTCGGTATTAATAGACCAAACTGTTCTCTTATTCTTAAGTCCATTGCCGTCTATAGTAGGTTCTTTGATTGCATCTTGATCAAAATAGTATTGTTCTGATTTGCTAAGGAGAAAAAGATATTCATGGGCAACCGTAAATCTATCTTTTACGCTTTCAGGCTGGCAATTTGGTTTGTACCAAATAATATCATTGCGTAAATACCATCCCTCCTGCTGACAGGCCATTGCTACCATCCATGCTACCCCAATAAGGTCTTTTTTCTTTAACCCTTCTGGGGTAGGAGGCCTGTATGACATTGCTCTGCCCTTGTTTTTCGAATCTTCTTGCCGCCATTTGCGGCCACCTGAAGTATAAGTGTTTCCTATGTTTAACCAAAATGTACCGTCTGGACGGAGAACACGCCGGACCTCAGAAAAGATAGAAATAAGGTTTGAAATATAATTATTAAGGTTGGTTTCTGCACCGATTTGTTTTTCTATGCCATAGTCCCGGACTCCCCAATATGGCGGAGAGGTTATAGCGCATTGAATAGTATCATCTGGAATCTCTCTTATGAGATTTCGGGTATCTCCATTCAAAACCAATAATGGGTTTTTATTTGTTGGCTCATTAAAAGAGTTTTTGGTCATGGATCTTATTATTTAGGTTAGCATTCTCTACAAAAGAATATATATTAATCCTAACGCATACGCAAGTTATTTCCCTGGTTTTTTTGGCCTACCTCTCTTTTTCTTGCCACTCTTTGAAAAAACTTCTAAATCTGATTTCTTAATTAAATGATCTCGACCAAATTTTTTAGATTTTAATCGGTTTTCAAGAATAAACTGGCGAATTCTTGAAGGTGTGACGCCAAGGTATTCAGCCGCATACTCTGTTGTTAAATAGTCATCCATTTAGAGCATAAACAAATCAAAATTCCAAGAATACCCTTGGAATATGAATAAAATTAGCGAAATCTTCCAAGAAATTCATAAGCAAACTAAATTGTGTACGTTCTTTTATTTGCGAGGAGCTTGAGTTCTTCAATCATGGACTCCGAGATTCTGAGGGAAATGGTTTTGACCGATGGTTTAAGGTTTGGCAGTGTGATTTTCTTCGCCTTGTCCCAATTCAAAAATTCAGTCGAGTCGTTGGACGACCAGAACTCCCTCTCTTTATCTTCGCTTTTAAATTTTGGCAATTTCTTATTCATATGAAAAACAAACTTTCTTTTCTGGATTGCCGCACTTTGCTTGCAATGACGGGTTATACTAAGGTCTCTTTGTCAAGGAGAAGTATACACGGACTAGAGTAAAAGGGGCAACAACACTTGTCTGTTTGACGGGCATCGACCTATTGGCTACGCGGCCTTCCGCGTTTGGCGTCTTGCCAGTATTGTTCCAGTTCTTCGAGAGGCGTGTCTTTCAGTTCTTTGCCGCGTTTGGCGACTTGTTGCTCAATGTACTGGAAGCGTTGGATGAATTTGTTGTTGGTGGTGCGCAGGGCCTCTTCGGCGTCGATCTTTTTGAATTTGGCGATATTGACCAGCACGAACAGTATATCCCCCAGTTCTCCAGAGATGTCGGTCTCCTTTCCTGAGAGTACGGCCTCTTTAAACTCGGCAATTTCTTCATCGAGTTTGTCGAAGACGGCGGTGATTTTATCCCAGTCAAATCCATGCTTGGCGGCTTTCTTTTGTAGCTTTTGTGCACGCAGGAGCCCAGGCAAATGTTTGGGAATTCCATCCAGCACCGATTCACGGTGCGTGTTGTTTTTTTCCTGTTTTTTGATTTCTTCCCATTGCGTGACGACTTCATCCGGGGTTTCCAGGTTTCCTTCCTGAAAGACATGTGGGTGGCGACGCACCATTTTTTCGCTGATGCATTGCACCACGTCTTTTATATTGAACTCACCCCTGTTTTCAGAAATTTTTGCGTGGAACAGGACTTGGTAGAGCAGGTCGCCCAGTTCGTCCTTGATCTCATCCGGATTATTGCCGTCCAAAGCTTCCAGTGTTTCGTAGACTTCTTCGACCAGATAAGGTTTAAGGCTTTCCCGGGTCTGGACCTTGTCCCAGGGACAGCCATTTTCACTCATCAGGGTATCGACAATTTCAGTTAGTTTTTTGAAAGCAGGATCGTTCATTTTTATCAGGCCATGAATTTTAAGATGACCGAGTCGGCGAGGTTGAGTCCTTTACGCGACAGGGCCATATGGTTTTGGTTGAGGGTGATCAATCCTTCGTTGAGCAATGGATCGATCACTTTGCCGTAAACATTTTTAAAGGAAATCTGGAAGCGGTTTTCAAAATCTTCAATGGCGATGCCTTTGAGACGGCGAAGGCCGAGCATAATGGTTTCGCCCATAGCGTTAAGGGGGGCGAGCTTTTCGGTGGATTCCACCGCTGACCCCTGGGTCTGCACTTCGCGGATATAGCGGGAAGGCAGAAGGGTATTCTTGAAACGCTCTCCGTTTAAATAGGAGGAGGCACCGGCACCGAGGCCGAGGTATTCGCCGTTGTCCCAATAATTGAGGTTGTGTCGGCTTTCGAATCCCGGTCGAGCATAATTGGAAATTTCATATTGCTGGTAACCTGCGGATTGCAGAATTTCAATAGTGTCCTGAAACATTTCCAGTTGGATTTCTTCAGGGGGCAGCCGAAGGAGTCCGCGCTCCTGCAATTTGAAGAAGGAGGTCGCGGACTCTATTGTTAAGCTGTAGGCAGAAATATGGTCGGGTTTCTTTTCCAGTGCCTGTCGTAAATGAGATTTCCATTTTACCGGGGACTGGCCAGGTAGGCCGAACATTAAATCGAGAGAGAGGTTGTCGAATCCGGCTAAACGCGCGCGACCGATAGTGGTGTGGATTTCTTCCTCATTATGGACACGTTCCAGAAGTTCCAGTTCTTCCGCATCAAAGGATTGCACCCCTATGCTGATGCGGTTGAAACCTGAAGAACGGATTTGTCCCAGTGTCTCCCGTTCCACTGTTGCCGGGTTGGCCTCAATGGTGATTTCGCAATCTGAGCTGAGATTGAAATGGTTTTTTACACTGCCGAGAATTTTATCCAGGCTGGCTGGTGGTAGAAGGGTGGGGGTGCCGCCGCCGAAAAAAACAGTGGAGACCATTTTGCCAGCCAGTCGTGGCGCATAGTGGTCAATCTCTGATAACAGGGCCGGAACATAGACCTCCGATTCCTCCCGGTTTTCAGGATGGGAATTGAAATCGCAGTAGCCGCATTTGTGCAGGCAGTAAGGAATGTGAAGGTAGATTCCTAGAGTGGGCATGGTATGATTAAAGCCGAAAAGGGTTCAAAATTATCTTTAACCGATTTTAGCTTACAGCGTGTATTTTTTGCGAACTTTATTGATAGTCAACCCCGCATCAACCGACAGATAGCCATGGCAGATCCTTTCAAGTCAGGTTATGCCAGCATCGTTGGCCGGCCCAATGTGGGTAAGTCTACACTTTTGAACCGTTTGCTGACTCAAAAGGTGGCGGTGACTTCCAACCGGCCCCAGACCACGCGGAACAAAATCACAGGAGTTTTGCATCTTCCCAACGCGCAGATCATCTTAGTGGACACGCCGGGAATTCATCAGTCTGACCGGGCTTTGAACGAAATGATGGTGCGGGCCAGTGTCAGTACATTTTCTGATGTGGACCTGATTCTGGTAATGTTGTCCGCCGAAGCGGGATTTTGTAATGAAGATGAATTTGTTTTGAATTCCATGGAGGGGGTTAAAACAAAAAAAGTTCTTGTGATTAATAAGATTGACCTGGTTGAAAAGTCCGTTCTTCTCACGTTGATGGATGAGATGAATCAGAAGTCGTTGTTTGAGGAGATCATTCCTATATCGGCGCTGAAGGAAGATGGGCTGGATCAGCTAAAAAGCCTGATTTTGAATTACCTGCCCGAAGGGCCGGAATATTTTCCCAAGGGGATGGTGACGGATTGTCCGGAAACTTTCCTTTTTGGTGAGATCATTCGCGAAAAAATTTTGAAGCTCACCCGATACGAAGTGCCGCATTCGGTAGCGGTGGTGGTGGAGGACATGTATGAGCAGAATAACGGTGTGGTGCAGATCGATGCCACGATTTATGCTGAGAAAGACTCCCAGAAAAAAATATTGATCGGTGAGAGGGGAAGTATGCTAAAAAATATCGGACGGCAGGCACGTCAGGAGCTGGAAAAACGCCTGGGTGCCAAAGTATTTTTAAAGCTGTTTGTTAAAGTTAAAGCCAACTGGAGAGACCAGAAGCGGGCCATAAAGGAGTTTGGTTATTCCCAATGATTCATTTTAAAACCGATGAAGAAATAAACACCATGAAGGAAAGCTGTCGGCTTGCGGCAGAAGTCCTTATTATGATCGAACCCTATGTAAAACCCGGAGTGACTACCGAAAGGTTGGACCAGATTTGCCACGATTATATTGTATCCCACGGGGCGGTTCCCTCACCGCTGAACTATCGCGGGTTTCCCAAAAGCATTTGCTCTTCGGTCAATGAAGAGATTTGTCACGGCATTCCGTCCAGCAGGAAACTGCGTAATGGGGACATTGTCAATCTGGATATCACCACACACATGAAAGGCTTTCATGGGGATACCAGTCGCACTTTTTTTGTCGGCTCACCTCGTAAACAAGCGGCAAAACTGGTGGGGGTCTGTAAGGAAGCTCTGCAGAAAGGTATTGAATGCGTCAAGCCCGGTGCCCGGCTGGGTGATATTGGCGCGACGATCCAGCAGCTTGCCGAGGGTCAAGGTTATTCGGTAGTGCGCGAGTTTTGCGGACATGGAATCGGAAATAATTTTCATGAGGAACCGCAGATTCTGCATTACGGAAATTTTGGTGAAGGTCTGGAAATTAAAAAGGGCATGGTGTTCACCATCGAACCCATGATCAACCTTGGCAAACCTGATTTAAAAATCCTTTCAGATAAATGGACCGCTGTGACTCAAGACGGCAACCTCTCAGCGCAGTTTGAGCATACGCTTTGTGTCACCGATTCCGGTGTGGAGGTCATGACCCGTCTCGATGGCAGGACCCCGTTCTGACTTGCTTTCTTCCTTCCTTAAATTGGCAGCGTTTCGAGATATGATTTTATATCAGCGTTTGTTGTTTCCCGATAGCGGTAAGGTGGATATTCATTACCCGTTGGGAATGCTTTACTGGAAAAAAGAAAATCGCCTTTCTGCCGCGACGCATCATTTGGAAAAAGCCTGGGATATGGGAAGGCAATCTCCCGATTGGCGTCCCACGCCCGGGAAGAATCCATGGGAGAAATGAAACACGCGGATAAAATGATTGAGTGAATCCTTTTTCTCGATGGGGTTCCGGATATGCAGAAATACGATACGGTTCTTGTGGGGGATAAGGTTGAAGATCAATTAAAGAACCAATATACAATCAAACTCGCCCATGTGACGCGTCTTCGCGGGCATATCAAAATATGTCTGGATAAAAACGATTACGGCACCAAAGAAATACTGGATAGTATATTCTCGAAGATACGGAAGAAAATGTGGACTGGCTGGAAACCCAGTTCAATCGTATTAAGGATATTGGTATCCAGAATTATTTGTCTGAGAATATGAGTTAAGTATGATAATTAAAAGATAACTGATTGTTGTAAGGCAAGCGAACCCTGTTCTGATCTGTAAGTAAATTGGAGCAGGGTTTTTTTGTTGGAGATATCAGGCGGGGCTGGATTTATTTTCCTGCAACATCTAGCCTCAAAAATTCGAGCCAAAACAATTTTCCTGTCGAGTGGAGGCCGTGAGGCGAGAATAATTTGCCAGAATTCCACCTATGAATGCGTGGAAAAACCGGTTAAACCCATTGATCTTGCGGTTGTGGTCTGCGACTTTTTTTGTTTCACATCTGGTGGATGGAGAAGGCCTGGCTTCGTTAAGCTGCCAGGGAGTTTATTTTTGTTCCGGGAAAGCCCGAGCCGGAACCTGGGCAGGTGGGCGGGGGTTGCGCCCCGTCTCGCCTGCCTGTTTGGTTTTCATCCTCTCAAGATAAAAATCCCGAAAAGCGGGGTAAAGAAGTTCGCTATGTTAATGCAGACGAGGTGAGCTTTAAAATTGATAACTATTCTCAAAAATATATATTGTCTTGTAAAGTATTGAGAAAAAAGGCTGGGTATTAAATCATTGATTTTTGATGGTATAGAGGGCTATTACGTAGAAAATCATTGATTTTTATAGATTTAAACTTGACATAAAGACAGGTTTTTTATTATAAATAGAAAATTAATAAAAATGATAACCATTATCAAATACTAAATTAATGACTTTTGCTTAGGCGTATTACTTTTCGGGTCGCGAACGGCCCGGAATTTTTCAAAGGAGAGGAGAGTGGGCATGAAACACAAACTGGGTTTACTGGCATTGACGGTTCTGGTGCTTTTTTTCGCGGCAGGTCCGGCTTTTTCCGCCAGCACAAATGAACTGGAAAGAAAGATCGATCTGCTTTCCGATGAAGTGGATGATTTGAAAAGCCGGGGCTTTGGCACAGGTGCTACCGCGCACAACCGGGTCAGCGTCCACGGTTATGGAGAAATGCATTTCAGCGACGACACTCAAAAAGCCGGGGGTTCTGAAATTGATAACCACCGCTTCGTCATCGGGGTGCATGCGTTGTTGACCGACTGGATTCATCTCAATGCTGAAATCGATTTTGAACACGCAGCGCAGGAACTTGAGTTTGAATTTGGTTACCTGGATTTTCTGTTGAGTCCCGGTTTCAATGTCCGCGCGGGGGTTATGCTGGCTCCTGTCGGGTTTCTCAATGAATTCCACGAGCCCAACCTGTTCTGGACCGTTGAGCGGCCTCTGCTGCAAAAACTCCTGATTCCCACAACCTGGAACGGCGGCGGCGCGGGTATTTTCGGCACCCCCATGGACGGGGTGAACTACCGCCTTTATGCCATGAACTCCCTGCAATCCATTATCGATGATGATAGCAAAAATGGTGGCGGGAAGGGAGGCAGCGGCGGATCGGGAAAATCTTTTTCCGGCAAGGGTATTCGGGGCGGGCGGGCGCAGGTCAATGAGCGAATTGCTAATGATTTCAGCATCTTCGCCAGGGTGGAGTTCACCAAACTTTTTCCCGGTCTGCAAGTCGGGTTCTCCTTGGTCAACGGCGATACCACGCATGACATTATCGAAGAAGGCGGTAATATGACCCTTCTCGAAGCGGA
This sequence comes from Nitrospinales bacterium, assembly GCA_965249625.1. Lineage (GTDB taxonomy): Bacteria > Nitrospinota > Nitrospinia > Nitrospinales > VA-1 > LS-NOB. The sequence continues at coordinate 1,180,331 of OZ252246.1, forward strand.
TATCCAATACCGCTGGAAATGGTTCGACATAAACGCTTCCATCGTTAATATTGATATTAATGACGCGCAAGCCATGAATAATTTTTGTGATGGCACTGGTAGTAAGTGTAAGGGTGGGATTGCCTCAAACAATTTTGGTTATAATATTCAGGCGGGGATGCATCTTCCTCAGTTAATGGGCTGGAAGACCTCGCATGACATCGTGCCTCATTTCATGTTTGAAAGGGTGAGGACTCAGGATGAGGTGCCAGCTGGTACAGTAGCAGGTGAGAAGTATAACCGAAATGCGATATACACTTTTGGAGTGTCCTACCTGCCTACTCCAGCGGTTGCGATAAAGATCGACCACACGCACGCCAGGCTGGGAAATAATCAATCCAAGGATAAATTGAATCTGGGCATTGCCTATATGTATTAAAAGTTGATGACTGTCCGTTAGGACTTCCACTCCCGGCATCTTGAGAAGATGGATCCTCCAAGTTTTCTCTCAGGGTGCCGGGATTTTTTTCGGGTATTTTCGCGCATACTGCGAAAATGGAGCCATAAAAAATTTTACGTCCCTTTGCCTTGGAGACCTTTGCGTAAGCCGGTAAAACAGAAAAGCGAGATGCTTCGACATACCCCTGCGGGGCAAGAATTCAAAGGTCGAATATCACTAGCTCAGCATGATAATAAACGAGTTCTTCACTGCGTTCAGAATGACAAGAAATGCCAGTCGGTCAACCGCTGAATATTGAGAGTGGCGGGGCTTTAGGCCCGCCATCTGCAACGATCTTGCGTGGCTAAAGCGGGATTACCCCTTCGGGGCACGAAGGTTAAGGAAGAGGATATCACGTCCTCACTTTGTTCAGAATGACAAGAAACGCCGGTTTGTCATTTTGAGGAACACCGCGACGAAGACGTGATATTTTCCCTTAGTTTTCGTGCTTGGAACGGGTAATCCGGGGTTATGCAAAGCTCCTCTTGCTTTGCGGTAAAAAGCTGGGAAACGGGTCGGGGCCGCATGTTATCCTGATGAGCCTTTGGCGAAGAAGGATCTGGTTTTTTTCGATGTGGTTACTTATGCAATGAGGCATCGCAAAATGGATGAGATTCTTCGTCACTCGCGTTCCTCAGAATGACATCAAAAACAATTTTTCTCTTATGATTTCAAAATATTTAAAATATTTGCTGGTTTTTGGGGTTATTGGCTCTGTTCAGGGGTTTTTTATTCCTATCTCCTTTTCGGAGGAGGAAGAGAAGGTACTGGACATTCAGGTTTACCTCACCAAAAAGCAGGCTTTTGAAATCGCCTTCCCGGGTGCGGACAAAGTCGACCGCGAAAAAAAATGGCTGACGGAGGAACAGAAAAAAACTATCGGTGAACTTTGCCTGCAAAATATAAAAACCAACCGCATAACATTTTATGTGGGCAAGCGCGATGGGGTTCCTATCGGTTACGCCCTCATTGATCACGAGATCGGCAAATCGTTTCCCATCACGTTTATGGTGGTTCTGAATGTCGATGGCACGGTCCGCGATGTTGAGATCATGGTTTATCGCGAACCGCGCGGCTGGGAGGTGCGCTATCCTTCCTTCATGGACCAGTTCACCGGAAAGACAGCAGATACGGATTATCGTTCCATCAACTCCATCACTGGCGCGACTCTTTCGGTTCGGGCGATGGTGAAGGGGGTTTCGAGGGCCGCTGCGGCTTATAAAGTGTTGTACCTTTCCGGGAAACTTTGAATTCCATCCTTTAAGGGCGCGGTCATTTATTCCGACAAGAACGCCAATTATGAGTATTGCCGGCAAGCGGTTTCCAACTGCAGTCTGCTTGCTGGAAAGGAATGGGTGCTTGAAAAAACTTCCCTCCCTTCATGAGAGCTTTGCATAACCCGAGATTACCCCTTCGGGGCACGAAGTTTAAGGAAAAATATCACGTCTTCGTCACCTTGTTCCTCAGAATGACAAAATGGCCCGGTATTGTCATGCTGAGCTAGTGATATTCGACCTTTGAATTCTTGCCCCGCAGGGGTAATGTCGAAGCATCTCGATTCTTCGATTTTTCGACTTATGCAAAGCTCTCTCCCTGAAGGGAGGGTTGGCTGATTAAAGGAGACCTTTGCATAAGTCGAGATTCTTCGTCACCTTGTTCCTCAGAATGACAAATAGCCTTGTATTGTCATTCTGAACGCAGTGAAGAATCTCGCTTTTCTGTTTTTTTCGACTTACGCAAAGCTCTCCGATTAAAGGGGGCAGCCGATGATTGCCTCGGCAGCCTCTCCTCCACCCTTTTTATATGACGTTAAAATCGGCAGCAAGCTGTTTCAGAACCGGTATGGAGCGGGCGTAATGCCCGTAACCATGACCGTTGATGTAGCAGGTGAGGTTTTTGTCCACCAGGCGTACCCCTTTCGAGGCGTGAAGACTGATGAGGGGTTATAACATGCTACCAGTGTGCAATGGCTCGTTGAGCCGAGACAACTCTTTGTTGGCAAAATAAAGGCATTGCAAGTTGTACCCCTGCGGGGCATGAAATACCCGTTCCGGGCATGAAGTTTAAGGAAGAGGACATCACAGCCAAGGGAGAATACCACGCCAGCGGAGGCTTTCCGCTATTTGTCTTTTTTAGGTTTGTAATCGAATTGGCAAATGGAACCCAACTGAGCGAACAGGTTGCTTAGTTTTAAATCGACATAATCCTTCCGGGCTTCCCAGGGGATCTTATCAAAACAGCAGGCTGTCTCAATATAGTCGGTGCGACCGAAGCGAATGAAAAAACTGGCAAACCAGCACTTTTTCATTTTATAAACCCAGTTTTTTTCATCGGCTTTTTTATGTTCCAGTAAAAAATGCTTCCAGACATGGGTTTCATCCACTTGGGGCTGATGGTTTTCGACAAAAGCTTTAAATGGATTTTCGCAAGCCTTTTCTTTCTCGATCAGCTTGTCGCGCTCGGGTTGTTTCCATGCCGCAAGTGCGGCGATGATCGCCACCCTGGCTTTATCCATTCTTATATTGGCATCATCCAGCACATTATGAGCATTGTAGATGAAAGCCGCAACGGTGGTGAGGTATTGTTCTTCCTCGTCCAGTGTGTCGCCGTTTTCATATTCCCAGATATCTATAAATTTTTTGCGAATGAGTGCTTTGTCGACTTCTACGCCTTCCACCTCCAAGTGTTCGAGAATGGGATCAATGCGTTGTCCGGTACTCTCGGTATCGGGACTGGCCTGACTTGCTTCTGTTTTTTCGTTCATAATAACTTTCAGGAGAAAACCCGTACGGGTTTGAATTTAAGATAAATAATTTATTGCTAATTTATTTTCTAAACTATCATAATCGGGTTTGAGGTGGCAAGGGGCTTGATGCTATAAGGCAGGGTTGACTTATGCCTGAACAGGGGTGAAAGGGCTGGATATATGGACAATGGGAATTTTGATATTGTGGTCATTGGCTCGGGAGTCATTGGCCATAGCATTGCCTTTCGACTTAAACAGGATGCGCCGCACCTGAAAATCGCGGTTTTGGGCGATCCGGTCAACTCTCTTCAGGCGTCCCGGGCCGCGGCGGGGATGTTGGCCCCTTTTTGCGAATGCGACAGGGCCGACCGGTTTTTCAGGTTTTGTCGGGATTCGCTGGATAAGTTCCCCAAATTCCTTGCAGAACTGGTTTCGATCAGTGAAGTTTCTGTCCATTTTTCGTCTGCAGGTTCTTTGATGCCCTCGTCCAGTTACTGTGAAACCTGGGAAGAGCGAAAGGCGTTTTTCACCCGTGAAAATATCCCGCATGAAATATGGAGTGAGGAAAAGGTTCGCCAGAAAGCACCTTTTTTGTCGGAAGACTGTGGTGAGGTGATGTGGGTTGGGGAAGGGCAGGTCAATAACCGGCAAATGCACGACTCGCTCATGCAGGCTTCCAGAAAACTTGGGGTTCATGTTCTGGAAGCAAATGTTTCGGGCTTTATCCGCAAGACTTCGGCCATTTCATCGGCGGTGACGGATTCAGGAAATATTATTGGGCAGAAGTTCGTTCTGGCGTCTGGGAGTTGGTCTACGCAGTTGGCCCGCGTGCTGGAGGTTTCGATCCCCTTGAAACCGATCAAAGGACAAATGTGCCGGGTGCAGTTGGACGATCATTTTATGGATTATACCCTGCATGGCCGGATGACTTATATTGCGCCCTGGCGGGAAGGCAACGGATTCGTCATCGGCTCGACCATGGAAGACAGGGGCTTTGATCCGTCCATAGAAGACGAAGTGATTGACCGACTGATTGACTCTGCGGCAGAGATCCTGCCTGATCTTAAAACAGCACCCTTGATCGAATCGTGGACGGGCTTGCGCCCTGCGGCTGAGGATCTCATGCCCATCATGGGAAAAAGCGGGAGGTATGATAACCTGTTTTATTCTTCCGGCCATTACCGTAACGGGATTTTGCTGACTCCAAATCAGGCAGACTATATGTCTGCGGTGATCAGGGATACTCTTGATGATGAGATTCACGAGTTCTCTCCCACCCGCTACAATTTATGATGAGGGCTTTTCATGATTCCTGAAATCAAATCCGACCTTGTCCGCGATTTTCATAGTGTTTGGCACCCTTGCACCCAGCACAAGGATTACGAAACAACGTCCCCCATATTGGTCGAGAGGGCGGAGGGTATCTATCTTTATGATCGGCAAGGCAACCGGTATATGGATGTGATCGCTTCGTGGTGGGTCAACCTGTTTGGGCATAACCACCCCGGGCTCAATACGGCTTTGACCCGGCAGTTGGAAAAAATGGCGCATGTGATGTTTGCCGGTATCACGCATCAGCCTGCCATTGATCTGGCAGATACCTTGGTGGACTTGTCACCTGCCGGACTTGATAAAGTATTTTTTTCCGACAATGGTTCCACGGCGGTGGAAGTGGCTCTAAAAATGAGCCTGCAGTACTGGCAGGAAAAAGGGCAAACGCAAAAACTGCGATTCGCTTACCTCAAAGGCGGATATCATGGCGAAACCCTGGGCGCGCTTTCGGTATGCGGACTGGAAATTTTCAGGGCAAAGTTTGAGAAGGTTCTTGCTGAACATTTGCCGGTCGAAGGGCCGGATTGTTTTCGCTGTCCTTATGGGTTGCAACGCGAAAGTTGTAATGCCGAATGCTTTGAGACGATGGAAAAAGCATTGAGTGAGAATTCTGATACCATTGCCGGGGTGATTATCGAGCCTTTGGTTCAAGGGGCGGCGGGGATGATGATGTATCCGCCGATTTATTTAAAAAAACTGCAATCATTTTGTGAGTCGCTGGGAATTCATATGATTTTTGATGAAATCGCTGTGGCTTTCGGGCGCACTGGTTCGCTTTTCGTGTGCGGGGAACACGATCTTCATCCGACTTTTTTGTGCCTGTCCAAAGGGATCACCTCGGGTTATCTTCCCTTGTCCGCCACACTGACCACCGATGAAATCTATTCAGCTTTTTACGGTGAGCACCGTGACCTGAAATTGTTCATTCACAGTCATAGCTATTCGGCGAATCCGCTGGCCTGTGCTGTGGCCAACGAAACGCTTGGTATGCTGACGCAAAACAATTTTCTGGGAACACTGAAACCCAAGATCGCCGCCATGAAAGAATGGGGAAAACAGGCCTTCGATGGAATCGAAGGAGAGTTTCGGCAGACGGGGATGATTGCGGCATTGGAACTGACGGGTAAAAATAAAGAGCGGTTTAATTTTGAAAAACGTGTCGGCTATCATATCTATCTCGAAGGGTTAAAGCGCGGAGTTTTTATGCGCCCTCTGGGGGATGTGGTGTACTTCATCCCACCTCTGGTCATCACCGAAGAAGAGATAGGAGTCATGATGAACACGGCGCGAGATTGCATTGATGTGGTTTTAAAATAATGGGTAGGCGTTCAGGCAGAAAAATCAAATCCCCCCAACCCCCTTCGTAGAAGGGGGGCTTCAATGGACCCCTCTTTTTCAAAGAGGGGCTGGGGTGATTTACAACCTCTCATACAATATGTGGCTAGAGGTTTATGTAATGCTTTTAATTTTTAATCGGAGTCAAATATGTATGAGGTAACCGTTAAGACCGGTTTTTCTGCCGCCCATCAGCTCAGGCTGTATGACGGCAAATACGAAAATCTCCACGGCCATAACTGGTCGGCCCAGGTTACGGTCGAGGCCGATGAACTGGATGCTATGGGAGTCGGTATCGATTTTGTAAAATTAAAACAGATGGTGGAAGAGATTCTGGGTAAGCTGGATTATCAAAATATCAACGAAATACCCCCCTTTGATGAGCAAAACCCCTCTGCAGAAAACATTGCCCGTTGGTTGTTCCTCAAGCTCAAAGAACAGGTCAGTTCGAAAACTACCCGTGTGAAACGGGTGGAAATCTGTGAGATCGAAGGTTGTGGTGCCAGCTATTTTGAATTATGAAACGGTTTTGTGTCTGCCTTGGAGTGGGTGGCCATCCAGCTCTATTTTCATAATCCCCCTCCACTAATTTAATAGTCTGAATAGGCCTTTATTAGGCCACCCCACCCATAAAATTAAATAGTTGTAGTGCTTTGGTTTTTAGGGTCAAAAAATATATCTATAACTTATTTATAAATAAGGGTTAATAGCCTTTTAAGTCAAAATAGGAAAATTTTATTTTAGAAAGTCATTGACAAAAGTGATTGATTTATTTATAGTTATTGAATTCTTAAAAAATTAGTTGGAGTTTTCGGTTACATTTGCGGGGTTTTTTCCTGAAATTCCAAGGCCGACCCCCAACCCATTCTGAATCCTCTGTGGGGGCCAGACCGGGCTGAAGATTCCTTCCTTATTGCCGATAGGTTAGTTGGGCAGAGTTTTTCTTCTGGGAAAACGGTAATTTCGTAACCATTTTTTAAGGGGGATCGGATCATGAAAGACCCGGCAGCCAATTTTTGGGGAAATGTTGAATGCGCGTTGGATCAGGGAGGATTTCAGTACATTCTCAAGGATCTGGTGAGTAAGGTTCGAGAAGGATTGGATGCTTCGTCCGTGACAGCCCAGTCCATCGACCGACGTGACTCGTATTCGAATATTGCAGCCATAGCGCAAAAGGACGGGTTGGAGGACCTTGCCCTCGCTCTACGTTTTGCTAACGATTAAAGATTAAATTTTCAGGTTCAAATCCGGGATACGTCCAGGTCTCCCGTTTGTTTGACCTCTGCTTCACTTGAAAGCCCCTGTTCCTCCTGACAGAGACCTTTGCATAAGTCGAAAAAGCGTAAAGGCGAGATTCTTCACTCCGTTCAGAATGACAAGAAACGCAGGTTTGTCATTCTGGAGGAGCGTTAGCGGCGAAGAATCTAGGGTTATGCAAAGCTCTCCTCCTGACAGGGAGACCTTTGCATAACCTTGGATTACCCCTTCGGGGCATGAAGTTTAATGAAGAGGATATCACATACCCCTGCGGGGCACGAAGGTTAAGGAAAAATATCACGTCTTCGTCACCTTGTTCCTCAGAATGACAAATAGCCTTGTATTGTCATTCTGAATGCTTCGGCTTCGCTCAGCACAGGCTCCGTGAAGACGTGATGTTTAACTCAAGCCCTCGTGCCCCGAAGGGGTAATCTCGCTTTTCTGTTTTTTTTCGACTTACGCAAAGGTCTCCCTGTCAGGAGGAACAGGGGCTTCCTCGTTTCCTGATATCATTTCTTTCCTTAAAAGAATCCCCGTATAATATTAAAGGAAATGTTGCCCTCACTATTTTTCATACTCTGGCGAATACATGGTTCATTTGATTGAAGATTTAGCCGTACTCCTGCTGGTTTCCCTTCCGATCAACCTGCTTTTCCATAAAATTAGACTGCCCTCGGTCATGGGCTATCTCATTGCCGGGGTTCTGATCGGTCCGTATGGATTAAAACTGATCTCTGATGTCGCTTCGGTGAAGGAATTGGCGGAGATTGGGGTGATCCTGCTTCTGTTTGTCATTGGTCTGGAGTTTTCACTCGGACGCCTGCTGAAAAACCTGGCTTCGGTTTTGGGGGTCGGTGGTCTGCAACTGGGCCTGACAACGGTTTTTGTCTGGTTTGTTTTCAGGGAGATGGGGTTTCAGCAAAACCAGAGCATCGCTTTAGGGTTGATCGTTGCTTTGAGTAGTACGGCTATTGTCCTGAAAATGATTACAGACCGTGCCGAGATCGATACCTTGCACGGAAAGCTTTGTATTGGCACTCTCCTGTTTCAGGATTTATGTGTGGTCCCCATTATGCTTCTTCTGCCGCTTCTTGCCCAGTCAGGAGTCAACTCCGGAGCGGACTTTGCACTTGCCATGGTCAAGTCGCTGACAGCAGTGGTGGCGATTTTTTTTCTATCCAGATTGATCGTTCCGAAGACTCTGACCTGGATTGCCCAGGTCGGCAACAAGGAACATCTCACGTTATCGGTACTGTTTATCATTCTTGCTACGGGTTGGGTATCGCAAAAAATGGGTTTGACCCTGGCGATGGGTGCCTTGATCGCTGGAATGATTATTTCGGAGTCCGAGTACAATCACCAGATTATTCTCGACATTCTTCCACTGCGGGATTATTTCAGCAGTATTTTCTTCATTTCGGTTGGCATGCTTCTGCAAACGCAGGTGCTGATGGATTCTGTCTGGGGCTGCCTGGGACTTTTTGTCCTGGTGGTTCTGGTTAAAGGGGGATTGGCAGGTCTGGCTTGTTTGCTGGTGCGGGTGCCTATGCGGATTTCTTTTGTAGTGGGGATGCGTTTGGCACAGGTGGGGGAGTTTTCCCTTATCCTTTCTGCGATGGCACTGGATCAGGGTTTGCTCGATTCTCATCAATACCAACTGTTGCTCATTGTTTCTATTCTTTCCATGCTTTTCGCGCCTTTGTTGATCCAGGCTTCCTCGGCACTTTCCATGAGAATATTTTCCAAGTGGAAATCTGTAGAAACCGATTCGGACCACGAACAGGATTCTGAGCTTAAAGGCCATGTCATCATTGTGGGCTACGGACTTGGGGGCCGAACCCTGGCCCAGGTGCTTCTTGAAACGCGGATTCCTTTCATGGTTCTGGATCTGGATGGCGAGCAGGTTAAACGCGCTTTGACGGAAGGCATGGCCACTCATTATGGCGATTGTGCTCAGGAAGAAACATTGAGCCGGGCGGGTTTGGAGACGGCAAGGATGATTGTGTTTTCGATCCCGGATTATGCGGTGACGGAAAAAGCCGTACGTCTCGCCAGAAAAATCAATACCGAAGTCAAGATCATGGTTCGAACCCGGTTGACCGCCCAGGTTGAAGAACTTAAAACCGCCGGAGCCGATGAAGTGATCCCGGAAGAGTTTGAAACTTCCATAGAAATTTTTTCGCGGGTATTGCGTGACTACTGCATTCCTAATAATATTATTGAACAACAGGTGGAATTGATTCGACTGGAAGGTTACAGCATGTTCCGGGGACTGTCTTTGAACACTGAGAGCCTGAAAAAGTTTTCCACCCACCTCACGGCCACTCTTACCGAGTCCTATCTGGTTTTGCAAGATAGCTGGGCGTGTGATAAGGCACTCGGAGATATAAATATTACTGGACGAACCGGAGCAGTGGTTATTGCAGTGGTGCGTAAAAACAAACCCCATCCCAATCCGGGCTCCGAATTTTCCATTCTGTCCGGTGATATGCTTATTCTTTTTGGTAGTCACCTGCAATTGGACTTGGTGATCGCCTATTTGGGGTCTGGTCAGGAACCCGATCAAAAACCGGTTTGATATCTGTATATGGAATAAGATGAGTCAAGTGATCACGAAGGCAGTAATCCTTGCAGCTGGAATGGGATTGCGGCTAAAGGAAATGGTGAGGATATGCCTAAAGGCTTCATCCGTCTTGGCGAAAGCCCCATCACTGAACATTTTATTTTTTAAGGATGGAGGGGTTAGACTGGGCCGAAATTAACGACCTCTCGCAACTGGAAAGGGCTCAGAAAGTTTGGGAGAGAATAAAAGACAAGGACTTCACGCATTTACGAACTCGTATTCGGTATCTGAAATCCATTCGATGAGCAGGTTGTCGGGTAAAAGGGTTTCTCTAGTGATGAAGGTGGTTTCTATCTGGTCGCGGGTGAGATTTTTCGCTTGTTTGAGGTTAGCTCCTGAAAGGTCGGCGTGGTTCAAATAGGTGTTTTCGAAATTGGCGCTGGTGAGGTTGGTATCCGTCAGGTCAGCGGCAATGAGATCGGCGTTGGTGAAGTCGGCACCAGATAGATCGGCGTTAGACAAAAAAACTCCTGTCAAATTGGTGTTGCTGAGGTTAGCGCCTATCAGTTTGGCGTTTTTCAAATCCGCTCCTTCAATATCTGACTCGCTCAGGTTTGCATGACTGAAATTTGCGGCAATGAGATTGGCCTCGACCAGATTGGCTTGGGTCAAAACAGCCCGGGTGAAATTGGTTTCTCGGCAACGGGACCGATATAGCAGGGTTCTGTGGAGTCGGGCTCCCTCAAAGTTGGCGGAACTGATATCGGCATCACAGAGGTCGGCCTCGCTTAGATCGGCATCTTTTAAACACGCTTCAATCAGAACCCCGGAACTCAAATCTGCTTCTTTTAAATCGGCTCCAGTGAAGTCGGCTTTTTGCAGGCTTTTTTTAGAGTTTTCGGCTCTGGATTTTTCCGGATTCATAACAAGGCTTTGATAGAGAAAGATATTTGAAGACACTAGGCTAATTGCTGGTTGTCGTTTCGTCAAGGGTCGAAGAGGGTCGAGAAATTGGGTGCCAGCAATTCGTGTCCGTGGTAGCCTGTGGCATCAAATTTCGAACTGGGGAGAAGAACAATGTCCGAAAATGATTTTAGCAAACTACCTGCGCCAAAAAACTCAGGACCGGAACTGGACTTACTATTGGCTCTGCATATGGGTTGGAAACACTGGTCTGGGAATGACTTGCCCATTAAGGTGAGCTTGGAGGAAATCGGCAACTATCCGGTCGTCAGTATCCCAAAGTTCTCGACGGACCATAACGCTTTTTTCGAACACGTAGCCTCCTATTTTGTAAACCTGGATATGGGCTCTGAGTCCCATTATCTCGTCGAAGATCAATTGTGGCAGGTTGTGATTGAAAAGCTTTATCAGCAAGGAATATGAACTGCCTCATGCCGGTGAGCTTGCGGCAATTTCCGCATTACAAGAGCTTAAGAAAGGCTGAGCAGTTGGAGATATGGATGGGGTTTGCCCGGAATAAAATAACAACAGTGATATTGCTCGTTCTGCTATGGGTCACTGCCGTCAATCCTGTTTTTTCCGAAACGTTTTCGGAAAAGAAAAAGGATATTAAAAAGTTGTTGCAAGTATCCGGCATTCTGGACCAATTGGATTATATGCAAGACTCTCTCCTGAACAATGTCTCAATGATGGTAACGGGGTCATTCCCTAATGTTCCCGAAGCGTTCTGGGGTGAGTTCAATCAACTGATCGGCAAGAAGGAAATGGATGATTTAGTAACCCGGGTGATTCCGGTCTATGACAAGCATATGTCGCACGAGACGGTAAAAAAACTCATCACCATGTTCGAGACACCTTTCTGGAATGAGTGGAAGGAAAAGATGCCCCTCATCAGCCGTGAAGCGGGGAAGATTGGTAGTGAATGGGGCAGGGAGCACACTCAGTCGGAAGCGTTTAATAAAAAACTGGATGGCCTGATCGAAAAATATGAACTGGAAAAACTAAACCCCACTCCCGTGATGGGGGACTAGCAAGGGCTCGTTAAGCGCCTATACTTCTTGTTGCCAGATAAAAGTGGAAGCTTGTTAATTAGCTCATATGTGGAGTTAAAAGGATAGGGAAGAGGAGTATGTATGGTCTCGCTCAAACGTTCAGAAATGCGTATGGTTGTGGAACCACCGTAATTCATACGGGGACCGCCCAGGAGATCAATTGTCACAAGAGCAGGAAAGACTTTTTGATTTGATCGCAAGAATAGAAGCAGGACTGCGTTCAGAATGACAATACAAGGCTATTTGTCATTCTGAGGAACAAGATGACGAAGACGTGATATTTTTCCTGCGATTCAATACCAGCTCGCCACCCCAAACATTAGGGACAAACACCTGATAAATTATAAGTATCTTCCTATTCCAGGGGATACTTTCAGTGGCAGAGCTTCCTTCTGGAGAATCCTTTGATCTTGCTTTTTCCAAAGTGGGAGCCTATGAGATTTGCTTTTCCATGGGGAAAAATGAGGTTCGAACCTGCCTGAAGCTGGATGTCCTGCAAAGAATCACTGCCTGACGCTGACATCCTTTTAACACTTCTCCATAAAAGCTGAATAGCTTTAAATGCTCATGCCGGAGTGTGCTTTAGTGGGCAACCTTCCAAATTGAATCCACAAAATATTTTCGAGAGTCAAATAAATGCTCCACGACTTCAAATCCGTTTTCAACGGCCAGGTGTTCTATTTCTTCAAGCGTGTATTTAAAGGACTGCTCGGTCTGCATCGCTTCCCAGGCTTTGAAGTGAAAGTTCTTGTTTAAAGCCTTGATATGCACCATCTGGTCCCGCGTGCTGTAAAGATAACTTTCTACAGCGCGGGTATCGGGATTGAACCGGCCCTGTTGCACAAAGTGCTCTTTGTTAAAATCGGCGCCCAGTTTCTGATTAATGCGGTCCAGCAGGTGCAGGTTGAATTTTTCAAAGAGTCCTTCGGAATCATTGTAGGCAGAATAAAGTAACTTGGGATTCTTCATGAGGTCAAACCCGGTCAGCAAATAATCTTTTGACCCCAACGCATTGCATAAATTTTTAAGAAAAGACCGGGCCGTGTCCGGATCCATATTATTCAAGGTGACTCCGAGAAAGAGGACCAGGTTTTGTGTTGGGCCATTCTGGATAATGGTTTTGAGACCCTCAAAATAATCTCCGGTTAATCCTGTGACCTTCAGGGATGCGTCGGAGTGGTTGTCTTCCAACGACCGAACCAGGTTTGTAACCGCTCCATTGGAAATATCAATGGGGAAGTAGTGAAAACTGAATTTCTTACTCAGCAAATGCTCAATGAGAATCCGGGTCTTGCATCCATCGCCTGAACCGAGTTCTATAAGGTTGAAGGTGCCGCCGGTGATAAGTTTTGCAATATTGTTTTTATGGTTGCGAATAATTTCAAATTCACATGCGGCAGGGAGATATCCTGCGAGTTCCGTTATTTTTTTGAAAATCTCACTTCCGGTGCTGTCAAAGATCAGCCATGATGGTAAACACTTGTTTTTAAGGGAAAGGCCTTCGTTGACCGCGCTGGCAAACTGTTCTTCGGGGGAGAATGATTGCGGTCCGGATTTCAGTATTTTTGTTTCAAACAAGACGGTGGCTCCTCTTCCTGCCTGGTGAATTTGACCTTGTTGATGGTGTTTGTTATAGTACATATTCTGGTTCTTTTTTACATCTTTATTTATTGTCTCTGACGATTACTGTGGGGCAAAGCTTTCCACAGTCAAGATGTTTGTTGGGTTCTGGTTTTTAGAAAAATAAACAGACCCTAATTCTAATCTTCATATTCCCAAAGCTTATGAATTTTAATTTGCAAACGGACTCAACTGATTTTGCATATCATGAATTGGAGGAGGAGTTTGTCGGATTGTTGCATTTAGATGATCTGGATCGAGTCATTTCGGAAAGTCCTGAGAAGGCCGCAAATTTCAATTCGGAACTGGAAACGTCTTTGTCTGATGCTTTTAATAATGGCGGAGGATGCCCCCAGGCCCACCTGTTTTTGCAAAGGATCCTTTACCGGATCAACCGTTTGAAACTGTTTTGGTATGACGAGTTGGAAAATTATGCCAATGAAGATTCCAGCTTTCTGTTTTCATTGCGTTTGAAAATTGAAAATGTCTGGCAGGATTGGGAGGAGCGTAATAGTGTCCCGCACTATTCCGGTAATCTCAGTGACGTTCTCCGTGACCGCGTGGAAGAAGACCTGCAACCCGAGCCTTCTCCGGATGGATTGATCATCCGCAATGAAATTTCAAAAGCTGGATACCTGCGTTTACTTGCCATTACTTCTCTGGATGGTTTGGTGGAAGCCAGCCAGCTTTCCCGTATGCTGGGAGGTGTCGGAAACGAGGTGCAGACGATGCTGACCCGGATTTTATGGGAAGAGTATGGTAGCGGGAAGTTTTCCAGAAAACATTCCACTCATTTTGCGACCATGCTGGAAGAATGTGATATGGATTCCAGGCCGGAAGCTTATTTTGATTTTGTGCCGTGGGAAGTGCTGGCCAACATCAACCATAGCTTTTTCCTTTCCGAGCGTAAGAAAAACTTTTTACGTTATGTCGGCGGTTTGTTGTATACCGAAGTTTCTGTTCCCGCCGCTTTTCAGAATATCAAAATGGCTGGAGAACGCCTGGGGATGGGTGACAAGGGCATCAGCTATTGGGACCTTCACATTCGGGAAGATATCCGCCACGGGCAATGGATGCTGGATGACGTGGCCCTTCCCCTGATTGAGATGTATCCTGAACAGGCCTGGGACATGGTCAAGGGCTATGACCAGCAAAAATTTATCAGTGCCCGTTCTGCCTCAGCCATGGTGGAGTCCATCCGTCGATTGGAATTTTCCTGAGAAGGCCCCCAAAAGAAGGCCCCCAAAACCGGCTGACCTCGTTGGTGACTGCCGATGGTTTTTCCACTGATAACGGGCAGGACCAGTCCGTGCGGATTATTTGTTTGATGGTTTCCAGTCTCTTGCCATTTCCTGCGCTTTTTCTAGTTGAGGTAGAGACATTTGCTTTTCCACCTGGTTTCTCCCCTCTATGGCGTTTTTGTTTCCATTAGAACCCGCGAGATTGAACCACATATGCGCTGACACATAGTCTTGTGGAACTCCTTGTCCGTTATCATACCTCGCACCCAGGTTGTATTGCGCGGAAGCATGTCCCTGTTCCGCTGCAAGACGATACCACTTGACGGCTTCTTTGTAGTCTTGTGGAACTCCTTCTCCCTGGGCATACATCACACCCAGGTTGTATTGCGCGGAAGCATATCCCTGTTCCGCTGCAAGACGATACCACTTGACGGCTTCTTTGTAGTCTTGTGGAACTCCTTCTCCCTGGTCATACATCCCACCCAAATTGGATTGCGCTTCAGCATCTCCCTGTTCTGCTGCAAGACGAAACCATTTAACTGCTTCCTGGTCGTCTTGTGGAACTCCTTTTCCCTCGTGATACATCAGACCCAGGCCGACTTGCGCTTCAGCATCTCCCTGTTCTGCTGCAAGGCGAACCCATTTAACCGCTTCCTGATCGTCTTGCGGAACTCCTTTTCCCAGGGCATACATCCGACCCAGGTTGACTTGCGCTAAAGCCAATCCCTGTTCGGCTGCAAGACGAAGCCATTTAACTGCTTCCTGGTCGTCTTGCGGAACTCCTTTTCCCAGGGCATACATCCGACCCAGGTTGACTTGCGCTAAAGCCAATCCCTGTTCGGCTGCGAGACGAAGCCATTTAACTGCTTCCTGGTCGTCTTGTGGAACTCCTTCTCCCTGGGCATACATCACACCCAGGTTGCTTTGCGCTAAAGCCAATCCCTGTTCCGCTGAAAGGCGATACCACTTGACGGCTTCTTTGTAGTCTTGTGGAACTCCTTTCCCCTCCTGATACATCACACCCAGGTCGTTTTGCGCTAAAGCCAATCCCTGTTCTGCTAATGGAAACCATAGCTTGTATGCCGTTTTATAGTCTTTTCTGCTATACGCTTCTAAAGCATCCTGGAAGTCATCACCAAACGCGAGAGAAGAACTGCAAAACAAAAAAATAAAAACAGAAAGGTGAGAGAGTAAGAATGCAAGTGGTTTTTTCATAAGCAATAGTCACCTGATGAAATTATTGTCCGGGACAAATCCCATTTTCAGTTGAAATTGAACAACGCCGATGGTTCAGGGTGCTGAAACACTCCCGAAGTTGTCATCCTTGAGGAGCCGAAGGATCTCGGAGCCTCTACTAACATAAACCCAAAAACGAGATTCTTCACTGCGTTCAGAATGACACCCAGAGGAGCCGAAGGTTAAGGAAAAATATCACGTCTTCATGGAGCCTGTGCTGAGCGAAGCCGAAGCATTCAGAATGACAATACAATCGTTTAGAATGACAGCGCAAAGCCGGTTTGTCATTCTGAGGAACAACGTGACGAAGAATCTCGCCTTGCATAGACCCGGGATTACCCCTTCGGGGCACGAAGGTTAAAGAAAAATATCACATCTTCACTGCGTTCAGAATGACAAGAAACGCCGGCACAGGGATTCTTCACTGCGTTCAGAATGACACCCAGAGGAACCGAAGGTTAAGGAAAAATATCACGTCTTCATGGAGCCTGTGCTGAGCGAAGCCGAAGCATTCAGAATGACAATACAATCGTTTAGAATGACAGCGCAAAGCCAGTTTGTCATTCTGAGGAACAACGTGACGAAGAATCTCGCCTTGCATAGACCCGGGATTCTTCACTGCGTTCAGAATGACACCCAGAGGAGCCGAAGGTTAAGGAAAAATATCACGTCTTCACGGAGCCTGTGCTGAGCGAAGCCGAAGCATTCAGAATGACACCCAAAAATAGTTTTTCAGCACCCTGCTGGTACTCGATTTGATGGATTCTGATACAACCCTTTTCCCCTGTCAAGGGGGGAGTTATTATAAATGCCTGGACTTGGCGGCGTCTACTACATAAAAAATTCCATATAGACCATCCAGCCAACCATGGAAAGGACCAGGACCGCATAGCCGGTATGGACCCAAATCGTGAAAATGGGGTTTTCTCTCCGTTTTTCCGGCTCTTCTTTTTCTTTCATGGTTTCCCCAGGTTAAGCCGAAATAATACTATGGAAACGCGAATAATCCCGATCAAGTTTGATTTCATTTTCTCAAATTTCACTTATTTACTTTTTTCTTGCTCGGACTTCTACAGCATGGGCCCTGGCCCGTTTCAACATGGCAGCTTTTTCCTCTGCGGTGAAATCGCTTCTGGGCGCCGGGCCGGGTACGCCACCGCCTGAGGGTTTAGGGGGAGCTTTAGCAGGTTCAGCAGGCGGGGATTCCACGGCAGGAAGTTCTTCCTCAACGGGCACTGCGGCTTTTTCTTGAATCGCCTCACTCAAAGCAGGTTCGGCGTTTTCTGTGGGAGGAGTCACAACAACCACTTCTTCCCTGGGTGTTTCCAGTTCTTTTTTTGCCCTCTTCCGTTCTTGAATTTCCATGGCACGGAGAAACGAGTCCTCATTATTTGCCATTGCGGCTCTTGAACCAATGCCAGTGCGAACGTTCACATTGAAATGGGAATCCCGACTCCCTTCACTCATTGTAGTTTCTCCATATTGTTTGATCACGTTTGATTCGTATCTTATAAGGAACCTTCTGCAAGTTCATGTTTATTTTATCGGGCGGAGTACCTCCGCTGGAAACCGGCCACAGCTTTATTTGCCGAGATGACTCTTTGCTCGCCAGAGAAAGCCATCGTATCTGCCACCGGCACCTAGTGGGCGGAGTACCTCCGCTGGAAACTGGCCATAGCTTTATTTGCCGAGATGACTCTTTGCTTGACGAGCTACTGCTTCCTGCCCCTACGGCAAGTAGTCAGCAAAACTTTTCCGGTGGAGTGAATTCTTTACCCAGCGCATTGGCGACTTCCGGGTGGGTCACAGCCCCCAGGCAGACATTGAGTCCGGCTTTCAAGGCCGGGTCTTCTTTCAGGGCTTTCCGATAGCCATTTTCGGCCAGTGCCAGAGCGTAAGGGAATGTGGCATTGGTGAGCGCGAAGGTCGATGTTCTGGCCAGGGCCCCCGGCATATTGGCGACACAATAATGGATCACTCCCTCAACCTCAAAAATGGGATCACTATGTGTTGTCGGGCGCGAAGTCTCGAGGATGCCTCCCTGATCGATGCCGATATCGACCACGACCGATCCTTTCTGCATCGGAGTCAGCATCTCACGGGTGATAAGGCGCGGAGCCTTGGCTCCGGGGATGAGCACGGCGCCGATGACGAGGTCTGCGGTGCGCAGTGATTCCAGTAAATTGAACCGGTTCGACATCAGGGTTCTGAGTCGGCTTCCGTGAATATCATCAAGATAACGCAGGCGTTGCAGGCTGATATCGAGCAGGGTGACCTGTGCTCCGTTGCCAATGGCCATTTTCGCGGCGTTGGCTCCGACAATACCTCCCCCGATGATTACCACATGACCGGGATCGACACCGGGCACACCGCCGAGAAGAATGCCCCGCCCACCATTTTCCCGTTCAAGATATTTTGCGCCTTCGTGCACGGCCATGCGTCCCGCTACCTCGCTCATAGGGATGAGAAGAGGCAGGGAGCGATCGGGCAATTGCACCGTTTCGTAGGCAATGCCCACGATTTTTTTATCCAGCAGTGCCTGGGTAAGCTCGGGTGCCGGGGCCAGGTGCAGATAGGTGTAAAGGATCTGCCCTTCCTGCAACAGGCCATATTCTTCCGGCAGGGGTTCCTTGACTTTGATGATCATTTCCGACTGGGAAAATATTTCCTGATGGGAAACGATTTTGGCACCCTGATCCAGATAATCCTGATTGCTGATGCCGCTACCAATCCCTGCCTGGTTTTCCAGCAAAACTTGATGCCCCCGGGTTACCAGATCGTGAACACCGGCTGGGGTCATCGATACGCGGTACTCATCGGTTTTGATTTCTTTCGGAACTCCAACGATCATGTCAACTCTCCTGATGATTCCACTCCTGCGTTAGGTCTATTAAATATTATAAAGGAAAGCCGAACAGGTGTTTGATCTTTTAAATGAAATCCTTTAAAGTACACAAAACCTCAACAAATAATCCTTAAGCTAATTTCAGGAGGCATTTTCTGTTGCAAGAGGCCATTAAATCTAAATTGGAACAAACTATTCTGGCAAACTTGACCCTGGATGGGAAACTGTTGGACCTGGAAGATAAAAATATCGGGCCGGAAGAGTTGCGCCTGCTTTGTGATGCCGAAGACTTGTCTTCGGTTGAACAGCTTTTTCTCAGCCAGAACCAGCTTTGTGGGGAGTCCATAGAAATCCTCAGTCGCGTGAAGGGATTGACCGGGCTCACCTCTCTTTACCTCAATCACAATATCATCGGCGATGAGGAGGCCAAAGTTCTGGCTGGTGCCGATTTATTGAAAAACCTGAAATGCCTGATGCTGGAAGCTAATAATATCGGAACCCAGGGTGCCGAAGTGCTGGCTGGTTCTCAAAATCTTAAAAACCTGGAAGTCCTGTTTCTGGACTCGAACCCGATTGGTCCCCAAGGGGCTCGGGTCGTGGCCTGTTCTGAGCAACTGCCCCGCTTGCAGGCACTTCATCTCGACAGCACTGGGATCGGCGATGAGGGAATCCAGGCGATTGCAGAAAGCCCGTGTTTGACCCATCTGAAAAAACTGTATTTGTGCTCGAATAAAATGGGGGATGCGGGGGCCATTGCCCTGGCGAAATCTGCAAGCCTGAAAAACCTTAATGTCCTGAGTATTTGGCGTAATGAGATTCGGGACGAGGGTGGTAAGGCGATTGCCGAGTCGCAAACTTTTATGAATCTGGAGCGGCTTTATATGAGTCTAAACTTTATAGAACGCCCTGTGCGCAAGATCATCCGAGGATCAGAACTGGCAAAACGTTTAACCACTCTGGTGATGGACTGAATCATGACTGAGCAAAACCAAAACTATAAATTCACTTACAGCCGGTTCTTCAATATATTTTTTCATGTCGGGGTGATCTTCAATGTCGTTCTGGTTATCTGGATGATCCTGGTATTTACCGAAGTTCTCTAACACCCACTCCCGTAAGAGGGGGCACCACAGGTTTATGAAATACCCGTGCCGGGCATGAAGTTTGAGGAAGAGGACATCGCAGCTACGGAAGAATATTACAAGCCGCCAGAACTCTTTATTTGATCGGCTCGGATTCGTCAGAGGAGGAGCAACATCCGGCTTGACCGAACACGCCATCATAGGGGATCTCGCCCTGTAAACGTTTGACGTAGTGATCGGGATCCTTTTGGAATACTTCCGGGCAGTAGGGGCATCGGCAAAAATATGCTTCCCATCCTGCAATTTCCATACGCACAGTCCATTGCACCGGCTTTTCTGCCAAGCAGGTCGGACACACCACCAAATCTTTGGTTTCTTGAAGATATCTTGAAGGTTCTTCATTAAACAGGTCGGCGCAGCCTTGGCAACAAAAGAAATATTCCTTGCCTTCATAATTAGTCTGTGCCCATCGGTCCGAACCTATTCCCAGCCGAACTAAAGAACAACCGCAGGCGGGGCAAATAGAAGTCACAATCTTTTTCGCTGTTCCTGTTGTGTCAGTTGTCATTGCCTTGGCCCTTGTCTTCTTGATTCATTTCATCACAACAAGACGATTCCCTTTTTTTGGGTAATAATTCCACCACGAAATCAATCAGTGATTGCAATTTGCTTCTCGTGCATTCACAAGTTTCTTCAGCGAAAACTGTATCTTCTTCTATCTTGTCCCAATCCACATATTTTTTCATATCAATAACGTTCCTCCATAAACCAGAACCAAAAAGCCGAAAATTCTGGCAAAAATTTTCCCGGATTGCTGGTTTTGCCCAAAATGTGAATGACCTTGCGCATCATATCCAATATAGGCTCCCAAGGCAATAATTCCGGACGTTGCCTGTATTTTCAAAACAGGGTCGGGAATAGAAGTTAGTGCAAGGACTAAAATTGGCCAGGAAAGCACTAGACCTTTATGCAGCAATCTTTCGAGGGGAATAAAATGTTCAACCAGTTGCATGCTGAAAGCGAAGTACCAAACTAGAGCGACTGATTGTATCCACCAATCGGAGGCAAAAATAAAAATTGGGAGAATACAGACTAGCGTACAGAAAACTGCATGACTGAGGCCCATTTTAAAACGCTCCCAATAACCGTACTGGAGAGCCTGCATATCCTTGTTCTTGGTCAAACCATTATTTAAAAATTCTTTTAAATCAGTAAAGTAAACCGGGCCGTATATGCCTTCCCAGCCTTGCTCTTTAAGGTCTTTTCTTTTAACTCCAGCCACGGACAATTGCGGCAGTATTAACTGATTGTGGTTTACGCGTTCCCCTACACTGTAAACCTTCAAGTGGGCAAGAACTGTTTCGGTAGTAAAAATACCTTCGGCGGCTGCACACCAGACATTGGTTCCTTGGGTATTGACCACTAAAAGGAAGCAATCTAAAGCTTCTTTTTTCAAATATTCCTTTAGATGTCTGACCGTATAGTCAAAATTGCAAGTGACGAGAATGGGGGAAGATTTGTCTGGGTTACCGATAGCCACTGTTTCAGGTTCGCACGGAAACCGGGCAAATCGAAAAAGGGTTTGATATATATCTTTAATCCAGCCAATCATTTTTTAATTTCTAAAAGAATGAACATGCCCAGCATAAATGGTTTACGGTTGACTATTTGCATGCCCGCTTCACGAACTTCATCATCAAAACCAGGGATGGCATTGGTTGTGGTTTGAGTCATAATCCAAGTAAGAAGCCGCATAGGCAACCTGAAGGCATAGTAAAAGCATTTGGCAAAAAAGTTTTCGGGGATTATTTCATCGCCGATAAGAACTTTCCCTTCATTTTTCAGTATTCTTTTGATCTGTTTCAATACATGAATTCGTTCTGCACGGGTCAGTTCGCTGAAAGCAAGCGTGCTCAAAATAATATCAAACGATTCATCCCTTAAATGCTCATCGAGGTTGCTAAGGCTAATATTAAGGTAGTTTGCCGAGGGCGAATTTCTCTTTGCCACTGCTAGCATGCCGCTATTAGCGTCTACTCCTGTCACTATTGCTCCTCGCTCGATACATATTTGCGCGAGAGTTCCAGTACCGCAACCTAAATCGAGAACTTGGTCGCCGGGATGGGTATGTTCGGCTATCTGCTGTTTTATTTCTGTCAATGTTCCTAGAGTCAAAAGACCCATCCCTATATCGTAACGTTCAGGGCGAGACTCAAGGATTTTCATGTAGACAAACGACATAATAAAAACCTTCCAAAATAATTAAAATTTATGCGCTCCCTATCCCTGCCTGTCTTAATATGCTTTCAGAAACCGAACTCATTTCGCAGCATTCCAATAATTTTCCATCTACTGCAACCGCAGGAATCCTTTCGATTCCATAAAATGCCGCCTTGTTTTGAATTTCTTTATTCTCGTCCTTGGTTAAAATCATAAACAGTTACTTCACACGATGGACAGGCTAAACTTTTAACAAGGTCCACAGTGGGCTCACAAATTGGACAACCACTTGTAAAAACTTCAACTCTTCTCTTTGGCATAATATTGTCTCCTTACATTCAAGTCTTAATTCTTTTAAATTGAAAACAGACTATATTTAACCGGTAATATTTTTTTTATGATCTAAATAGAATTCTTTCATCTCCTTGTTCGCTGATAAAGTTGTTTGGAGACTTGTCAGGAAGGAATCTATTTCTTTGCAATTGAGTGTAGCCAGAATACGGTCATCACTGACTTCAGTGAAAGTACGCATTCCAGTGCAACCTAAAGACATGCCAAAAGGTGATTTATTCAAGGTCGTCGGGATCACAGCGCAAGCCGGACGACCCAATGCCATAGAATCCATGCTTCCAGACCATTTACAGCATCCCAAAACCTCGTTGTAAATCATTGCTTGTGAGGGTTTCAACCACATCAAGATCAATTGTGGCTCCACAGGAAAGTCTTTCAAAGGTCCATAAACCACGCCGGCTTTTTTCTCTGTAATGGTAGGAATATTTGCAGGTTCATCTTCTGACAGGTAAGAACATTCGCACATCTTTTTTACCAAACCATCCAATTGTTCCTGTACCTCTTTGGGCATCTCGAATCCCAACACCATGGCTCCTATAGGGCAGTTATAATGTTTATTTGCCGGGGCATAGAATGCTTTTTTTTCTGCCATGCGCCAAAAAGTACAAAAGGACGGAACTTCTCCCTCAATTGTTTCCACTCCTTGCGGTTGATCATCAACAAAGGCCATTGCTATTGGGGGGATATCAAGCCCAAAAGCAGATGTGATTTCGTGGTCAATTTTTGTATTGTCCATAGTTGCCCCCTTAAAATTTGATTTGTTTTTTGCCCAGATTCACCTTTCCATGAAATCCTTTATTCATTTATAATATAGAACCTGTAGTAACTACAGGTTCAAGGATTATTATGCCAAATCAAGAAAAAAACTTAAGCATTGGGCTTTTGTCCAGGCAAACTGATTGTAAGATCGAAACAATCAGATATTATGAAAAGATTGGAGTCTTCCCGAAACCGCCCAGAACGGAGGGTGGACACCGGATTTATAGTGAAAATCACTTAAAGCGGCTTGTATTTATTCGTCGTGGCAGGGAACTAGGGTTTTCGCTTGAGGATATCCGAGCCCTTTTGAAACTAATTGATGGTGAGGCCTACACCTGTCAGCAGGTGGAAGATATCACTCTTCATCACTTGGGGGATATTCATCAAAAGATTTTGGATTTAAAAAAGCTGGAAAAAATATTGGCTGAAATTTCTTCAAAATGTGAAGGGGGAGTAGTGCCTGATTGTCCTATTTTGGATGCCCTATTTGAACAGAAAAAAGTGAAAGTCGAATGAAGCCAGCATACCCGTTGATCACAATTGGAATCCAGCACTACTAGCCGTAGGGGTACACCTAGTGGGGGGGATACCATTTGGTCAGGGTGCGCGGCGGGAACCCCAGGCCGAACAGGATGGCGATGAGGATATTCCGCGCTGTGGTGAAAACGATTCCTTCCTTGATCCAGCGTCTTGGGGAAGTATGCGTCTTTTCCTTTAGCAGGATAACAGGTCCCTTTTTTCTCAAGCGGCGGTAGAAATCAAGATCTTCACAAATAGGAAGAGGGGAGAACCCATTCATGTTTTTGAAAACCTCTTTACGGACAAAAAATCCCTGATCACCATAAGCGAGGCCAAAATATTTCGAGCGGATATTGGCTAACAGGGCAATCAACTTGATGGACCATTTTGGGGATTCTATACAGAGTGTGAAGGCACCTCCGGTCCATTCAGGATTCTCCATGTGCTCCAGCATTTTTCGATAGCTTTCAGGCTCGAGTCGGTTGTCGGCATGCAAAAAAAGCAATAGATCACCAGTGGCTTCTTCGGCACCGGCATTCATTTGCATAGCGCGACCGGCAGACCCGGTGATGACGCGGTGGCTGAACTTTTTGGCAATAAGACTGGTATCATCATCACTCCCGCCATCGCTGACAATTAACTCATGAGGAGAAAGCTGTTGGATTTGTGTCAGGGTTTTCTCGAGAACCAACTCTTCATTAAGAGTGGGAACGATGATGGATACCTTCAAACCGATATATCTCCACAAGGGAAGGGAGCAACTTTTGCGTTTATTGAAGTTTCCGTGCTGTTTGGGTCCTGCCCACGCGAGGAAAGTTAATCATAAAACGGGCAGAATTTCAAACCTCCCGACCATCGTGGGGCTGAAAATGGATATCAGGCATATAGGTCTTTTATCCTGACTTGTCATCTGACAGCAAAGTATTATAGAATAATGAGATCATAGATGCTTAATCTGAGGATTCCGCTCAGCGGGGGGGGGCCTTTGCATAACCCGAGATTTTTCATCGCGTACGCTCTTCAGAATGACAAAAATAGCTCTTTATTGTCATGCTGAGTTAGTGATATTTGACCTTTGAATTCTTGCCCCGTAGGGGTATATCGAAGCATCTCGCTTTTCAGGTTTTTCGACTTATGCAAAAGTCTCCTCAGCGGGGGAAGTGAATATGTTAGCCCATTTTATCGATTCCAGATCATTTCAATGCGGGTATTTTAAGGATAGAAAATCCCTGTTCGAGGAGTACCTGCTTGAGGATGTCTCTGAGATGGAGTTTGAATATTTGCTGGCTCATGGTATGCGCCATTTCGGGGATTACTTTTTTCGTCCCCGGTGTCAGGACTGCTACCAGTGCATTCCCATCCGGGTGCGGACCGAGAATTTTAAAATGACTCGTAACCAGAAACGGGCTTTGGCTTCCTGCAAGGGTGTGGAGATCAAGATCGGTGCCCCGCAATATACTTATGAGAAATTTGAGCTTTACCTCACTCACAAGGAAAGGTTTTCCCCCCTGCAGGATGATGTGGAAGACGAACAAAATTTCCGACTGTCTTTTTATGTCAACACGCCTTTCGGAATTGAGTTCGAATACTATCTTGATGGAAAGCTCATTGGCGTGGCACTAGGCGACAGAACTTTGCAGTCTTTTTCCGCCATTTATACTTTTTATCAGGTTCCTGACAAAAAAATGAGCTTGGGAACTTTCAGCGTATTGAAGCAGATGGAATATGCCCTCACGAGCCGGATCAAATATTTTTACCTCGGTTATTATATTGCCGACAACGCATCCCTGGTCTATAAGGCAAGCTTCAGGCCTAACGAGGTTTATCTGGACCGGGAGTGGCACCCTTTCCGAAACGTCGAAGGCGACTTTCTCATCCCCAAGGACAAGTTGCAATGGAAAAACTCTGATCATCTGGTCAAGGCTGCATCCCATATTGAATTCACAGACACCCAATTGTGATGCTGTGGGGCGGGAAAGCTCTGTCCTTCGGTGGATGGCAGGGAATTGAGTTGAATAGAGGTTCAGTAGTCCATATAATTGACGAGGCATCTCTACAAAATTAATGTTTTCCAATTAACTTTTCTAAACTATGGGTAAGAAAAAATCCGGCAGAACCTCATCAATGAGTAAAAAACGTATTTCATTTATCGCGTTGGGTCTTTTGGTCTGCCTGATAGTGGGAGGTGTTTATGTCGGGACCAAGCCGAAGGCTCAGCCGGTGGCTTCGGCAACGGGACTTTTGATTGAAACCCGCCCGATCATGTCCGATGCCTCGTTCACGGGGCGAGTGGCGAAAGCCTACCGCATCGCCGCCGAAATTCCCAAGGTGATCGACAGCCTGTTTTGTTATTGCTACTGTAAAAAGAATCATGAGCATAAAACCCTGCTGACCTGTTACACGAACAAGCACGGTTCTAAATGCGATATCTGCATGGGAGAAGTGTTTTACGCCTATGAATTGTATAATCAGGGAAAAACTCTGGACGAAATTGTAATTGCCGTGGACAAAAAGTTTTATCGGCCTTATCGCAGAACTTAAAAAAAATTATGGAAAACGTAGCTCAGGATAAACCCATCAGCATTTATATTCCTTACACCTTTCTGGTTGCGGCGCTTTTGTCTGTGTTTGTGATGTCGCTCAATAAGATGGAGTTAAAACCCTTTGAAACCGAATATCCGGCAGAGGCATTTTTATCTCCCGAATTTGAACTGTCTACTTTGGCGGGAGGAAAGATGAAGCTTTCCGACTATCGCGGTAAAGTGGTGTTCATCAACTTCTGGGCGACCTGGTGCGGAACCTGCGAAGTGGAAATGCCTTCGATGGAAAAACTGTACCGAAAATATAAAGACTTCGGATTCGAGATGCTCACCATCAGCGTGGATAAAGATCAGAGTTTGATTGAGCCATTCATGAAAAAATTCAATCTGACTTTTCCAGTGTTGCTCGATCCCGAAAGCGAAGTCGCTAAAAAAGTTTATAAGACCACCGGTGTTCCTGAAACCTTTATCGTCGATCGAGATGGCCTCATTGTCCATAAAGCGATTGGCCCGCGAGACTGGGCCAACGAAGAAACTCTGGAGGCCTTTTCCCAAATGGTGCTCGGGAGTTGATCGTGAATAAATTTTGTCTTGCATCGGTAGTTTTTCTGGCGGCCTTCTTCCTGCTTCCAATTCAGGAAGCATTCGCACATGGTGGAGGCCACAAGTCTGAGGAAAAAAAAGCGGAAGAACCCGCTGCCATAGACCCAATGTACTCTGCTAAAGAGGTCGACCCCCTTTCGGACTCCGATAACGGCCTCGATAACATGTTTTCCCCCACCGACTTGTTCACACAAGATGAACTGGTCTCCCCTGATCCTCTGCCCATGGAGGGTATGAAAATAGAGGGAAATCATAACGCGCATCAGGAGGCTCAGGTCGAGCTTTCTCACCATGAAAGGGTTTCTTCATCCAGTAAGGGGTTTGGAACAGCTGTCGGCATCACCCTGTTTGCTGGCTTAGCTTTTGCCGGTCTCACTTACATGCGGTCGGGAGAATGACCTGATGGCTAACGGACTTTCAAAAATTCTGCAAGACCGGCTAGGCCTTCAGCTTCTTGAATACGACATTCCAGAACACGCCAACTCCATAAAATACTCTCTTGGGGGAATGACTCTGTCGTCCTTCACGGTTCTGGTTCTCAGTGGAATTTTGCTGGCACAGTTTTTTGTGCCTGACCCGGAACGTGCCAACCAGAGCCTGCGTTATCTGGTCGATCAGGTTTATTTAGGCTGGTTCCTGCGCGGCATTCATTTCTGGGCGGCGGAAGTGCTGACCGTGACCATGACTCTGCATGTGATACGCGTCTTTTTTACCGCATCCTATAAAAATCCCCGTGAAATAAATTGGTTGATAGGAATCGGCCTGATGTTGCTGATGGTGACCTTGCTGTTTACTGGTACGGTTATCAAATGGGATCAGCAAGCCTATGAAGCACTGGCGCATTTTCTCTGGGTGATGGAGCAAATCGGCATTTTTGGCTTTCCACTGACCGAAGAATTTGCGCCGGGAGTGCCGCTGCTAAACCGGATTTATATGGCCCATATATCATTGCTCCCGATCATCACTTTATTGATGGTGGGACTACACCTGTTCTACGTTAAATTCCACAAGCTGTCGCCTACGCCCGAAGCGCAGGAAAAAAGTAAAGACATGCCTTTTACCCGGCACATGGCATATCTGCAAAGAGCGGGAGCGGGGGTGTTTCTGTTGATCTGCCTTTTGGCTCTCACCATTGCCCCACCACTGGGAGAAGAACCGGTGCTGGGACTGGAAGTGACCAAGCCGCCGTGGCAGTTTGTCTGGATATATGCTTTGGAAAACCTGTGGGTGCCTTTTCTGATTGTCGCTCCTCCGTTGATCGTTTTGTTTCTGGCCGCCATTCCCTTCGTCGATCAAAATAAAGAGAGATATTGGAAGAAACGGCTGTTGGCGATGACGGTTCTGGTTGGATTCATCCTGTTGTTCACCTGCCTCATTATCTGGGGAAAAATTACAACTATGACCCACTCCATGTAGCGGCGAACCGCCGCTGGAAATAGGTCAGAACGTTTTGCTGCCAATAATAATCGCTAAGCTTCTGGATGTAGGTTTCCAAATCTTCTCTTTGATATGAGAGAGGGTGAAATCATACCAATAGAAATTGAAATTCTGACCAAAAAAGATTGCTGTCTCTGCGATAACGTGAAGGCTATCGTTGAGCGAGTGCTTCCCGATTATCCAGTAGTTCTTACCCTGACGGATATTGAATCTGACCCTGTTCTGTTTGCGTCTTATAAGGAGCGCATTCCGGTGGTGCGCATCAATGGCGAAGAAAGTTTTGTATACAAGGCGCACGAAACCACCCTGCGTAAAAAACTGGACCAACTTGTTTGATTATCAAACCCGGTCTGCGCCGGGATATAAATTTATGGAGTTTTGAAAATGGTAGAAAAGATTGCCCTGACTGAACAGGAGCTGGAAGAAAAGTTGAAAGAAATGGCACCAGAATGGAAAACCGGCAAGAACGAAAAAGGGGTGCCTTACATTGAGCGGGTCCACCATGCCTTCAAATTCATGGAAGGGATTGCTTTTGTGGGCAAGATCGCCGAAGCAGCGGAAGACAACAATCATCACCCGGACATCATCATCAACTATAAACGCATCACCATCCGCTACTGGACCCATACGGCAAGAGGGGTCACTCTCGCCGATGTGCAAATGGCCGAGAAAATAGACCCGCTGTTTTAAGAGGCCAACTAAAAAGAGGGCTAATCGGTCTGGTTTTCCGACTGCAGGATATCGTCAAGGGTCTGGCGGCTTCGGGTTTGCACACAACGGTCGCCATCGATCACCACTTCCGGAATGAGTGGCTGGGAATTATAGTTCGAAGACATGACGTGACCATAAGCTCCCGCTCCGCCGATCACGATGCAGTCTCCTGGTTTCGGCATGGGCAGTCTGCGGGCTACCGGTTCTTCATCTTTTTGCGTCAACACATCTCCAGATTCACAAACCGGTCCGGCAACGATGATATCCTGCTCTGGTCCGAGGTCCTCGCCGACAAACCAGATAGGATGAAACGACCCATACGCCATAGGGCGGAGGAGATGGCAGAAGCCGACATTCGTCAGCACATAGTCGATGCGTTTTCCCTCTTCATCGAAGGTGTGATTGAGAGAACGCACTTCTCCGATCAAGGTTCCGCAACCCGCCACGAACCTTCGGCCCGGTTCGATTTCGCAGACGATGTCCCGACCGAAATGATCCTTTAATAGTTTTGCGCGTTTTTCGAGAATGGTTTTGTATCCGGTAATATCTTCCTGCGGTTGGTCGGGATCATATTGGTAGGGCAGCCCTCCGCCAAAGTTTACGGTTTCCACCTCTTCAAACTGTTTGGCGAATTCCACCAGTTTTCCGGTGATACGTTTGAGATGTTCCATATCGCCGCCAGACCCGATGTGCATATGTACGCCGGACAAGGTCAAGTCGTATTCTCTTAATAACCGTTTCACCTCATCCATGTTCTGGTACCAGATTCCGTGTTTGCTGTAGGGGCCGCCGGTATCGGTTTTTTTAGAATGGCCGGCACCTTCGCCGGGATTGATCCGGATTGAAATTTTTGAGGAGCCGGAGCCCGTAGCTTTTAGGGCCTTGCCATATTCCTCGACCATCCCCAATGTGCCGCAATTGCAGTAAATATTGTTTTCAAGACAGAACTTCACATCCTCATCGTTGAAAAAGACATCGCTGGTGAAGCAGATGTCGTCGGTGCTAAATCCCGCGCGAAGGGCGCGTTGCACTTCAAAAACACTGACCGCGTCAATTTTGACCCCGTTGTCGAGCATTTCCCTAAGAATGCGGATATTGGAATTGGCCTTCATGGCGTAACGGGTGACAGGGGCCAATTGCTTGATCTCGCCAATCGAACGGCGAAGGTGTTCCATGCTGTATACATAAAGGGGGGTTCCGAATTCTCCGGCGATGTCCCGCACTTCCACATTTTCAATTTTCATGAATATTTTCTGCTCCGTACTAATGACTCAACAATATAACCCGGATTTTATAGCACAGATTGGCGGGTCAAAGAATGCCTTTGTTTTCAATTGAAATTCTACTGGGCGTGGGGCTGTGATATCCTTTCATTATCTTTCATGCCCCGAAGAGGTAGAAGGGGTACAAATTGCAACAAGGCTACGCCTTGGGGAAATGAGCAATAGCTTTTTTTGTTAGCAAGAAATATAGGTGGCTTGACGAGCCTATGCTATCTACCTCTCCTGCCAGTTGCCCCTGCGGCTAGCAGTAGATAAAATTTTAGAGAGCAATTGTGTTATGACGAAATGGACCATCGACGAAGCCCGCGAACATTACAATATTAATGGTTGGGGAGCGGGTTATTTCGACATCAATTCCAAGGGCAACATTGTTGTGCGCCCCGACAGGAAGAGCGCGCATCATATTGACCTCAAGGAACTGGTCGATGATATCCAGTCCAAGGGATATTCTCTGCCGGTGTTGATTCGATTTTCAGACATTCTTAAAGCCAGCATCGCCAACCTTGCCAACTCATTTCAAAACTCCATTGAAGAATATGGTTTTGAGGGCCAGTATCACGGGGTCTACCCCATCAAGGTCAACCAGCAAAGGCAGGTGGTGGAGGAGATTGTAAGATTCGGACAGCCTTTCAATATCGGACTGGAAGCCGGGTCCAAGCCGGAACTGCACGCCATACTCGCCATCCTCGACAACCCGGAAGCCTTGCTGGTCTGCAATGGCTATAAAGATGAAGCTTTTATTCGTCTGGCATTGATGAGCCAGAAGCTGGGTAAAAAGGTATTCATCGTTGTGGAGAAACTTGATGAACTGGCGTTGATCGAGAAAGTAGCCGGAGAACTGGGAGTGCAACCCAATATTGGACTCCGCATCAAGCTGGTGAGTGCGGGGCAGGGGCGTTGGTCCTCCTCAACCGGGGAATACTCTAAGTTTGGATTGAACACGATGGAACTGATGGAAGCCCTGGAAATCGCCAAAGATAAAAATATCCTCGATTGTGTCAAACTGATTCACTTTCATCTGGGAAGTCAGATCACAAATATCCGCAGAATCAAAGACAGCCTGAAAGAAGTAGGGCGGTTCTATTCTGAATTGATGAAGTTTGGGTGCAATATTCAGTATATAGATGTGGGCGGTGGCTTGGGTATTGACTACGACGGGTCGCGGTCTACCTTCGCGTCCAGCACCAATTATTCAGTGCAGGAATATGCCAACGATGTGGTCTATCACCTTCTGGAAATTTGTCGGGCAGAAGACCTGCCACATCCGAATATCATTTCGGAATCGGGTCGTGCCATGACAGCACATCACTCTATTCTTGTTGTAAACGTGCTGGATGTGACCAGCTTTCCGGAATGGAGTGACCAGATTGAAATTGCCGATGATGCGCCTGAAGTGGTGAAAGAAATCTTTGATGTGCTCGACTCCACCTCCAACAAAAACCTTATCGAGTCGTGGCACGATGCTGTGCACCTGAAAGAGGAGGTGCAGAATAAGTTTCTACTCGGCATGATTTCCCTGGCCGACCGAGCTGTGGCCGAACGTATTTACTGGGGGATTTGCCGGAAAATTGAAAAACTGAGTTCCCGGCTGAAATTCCTGCCAGACGATATCCGCTCTCTTAAAACCAAGCTGGCAGACAAATATTTCTGCAATTTTTCTGTGTTCCAATCGGTGCCCGACTCATGGGCGATTGACCAGGTGTTTCCGGTTGTGCCCCTGCACCGCCTGAATGAAGAACCCAACCGCGACGCAACGCTTGAAGACCTCACCTGCGATTCAGATGGAAGGATAGACAATTTCATCGGCACCCACCGTGGAACCGAAAACACCATGAGGGTGCATTCCCTCAAACCAGAAGAAAGCTATTCCCTTTGCATTTTTCTCACCGGAGCGTATCAGGAAATTTTGGGAGACCTGCACAACCTGTTCGGTGATACCAATACGGTTCACGTTTCACTCAAAGAAGACGGGTCGGTGAACTACGAGCAGATCATTGAAGGCGAAGATGTGACGGATGTTCTAGACTATGTGCAGTTCAGCGCCGATGAACTTGCAGGGCGCATAGATGGTTTCCTGATCGGGTGTGTGCAACGGGGCGTGGTCACGCAACAAGAAGCCGATGATTTTCTCGATCTCTATAAGTCGGGGCTGAGTGGATACACCTATTTGGTGAAACCGGACGCCGCCGAAAAAGATTAGTTTTCCTCCACCTGAGGTTCAGATACTTCATAAAAACTTTCTATCTGCTTGATGCGTTCGCTCGTGGTCGGATGGGTGGAAAAATAGCCGGCCTCATCGGACTTGCCTCCAAGACTCCTTGCGGAAAACCTGAAACACTTCAATCAAGTAATAAGGCGGCACATCGGCCAAATAACTGACCCCCAGTTTGTCGGCCTCCAGTTCCTGCGACAACCGGTTTCACCAGATACTCGGTCGTAGGCCATCCCCGGCACAAACACATTGGCCACCGAAAAGACGATGGATGTAAGAATCGAAACTCCCATGCTGGAATAATAATGGTCTGCCTTCAAATGGCCGATTTCATGCGCCGCCACAGCCACTCTCCGCTCTGGCGTTAATTGAAACAGAAGATCATCGGTCGTATGGACGTCGTTTCCCGTGGTCACCCAGGCGTTGGAAAAATCCGTGTAATGCACCACGGCGTTATATTCCTCATCGGGGAAGTTGGTCTTGGCAACCGTGTCTACCGCCGTTTTCCATAGATAGAGGTCATGGGCGCAACCGACGCAGTCCTTATCCAGAACGGTCTGGCATCCACCGGCAATGATTAGGATCAGCAAAAATATTTTCTTCAAAAGGCAGGCCGGGCGTTGCCCGGTGTAGGACGTTCACCATCTCCTGATGGATCAGGCCGTTGCTGACCAGGATTTCCTCATCGTAAATCGTTGTCGGACCTCCGTCAAACTTCGATAGGGTGCCCCCGGCTTCTGTCACGATCAACGCGCCCGCCGCGACATCCCAGGGGCTGAGTTTGATCTCCCAGAACCCTTCGAACCGGCCCATCGCTGTATATACCATGTCCATGGCGGCGGAACCGGGACGGCGCACCGCCTGACACAATTTCATGAACCGGCAAAAATGGTTTAAGTTATCATCCAGAGAATTGACCACTTTGGGATGAAAACCTGTAACGAGCAGACTTTCTTTTAATGTGGGGATGGTGGAAACCTTGACGGGCTTGTTATTGAGGCTGGCCCCTTTGCCTCGTTCGGCAACGAACAACTCGTCCAGGCAGGGGTTGTACACCACACCGACTTCTAACTGGCCTTCATGTTCCAATCCGATCGAAACGCAATAACAGGGGTAACCGTGGGAATAGTTCAAAGTGCCATCAAGTGGGTCAATGATCCATTTGCTCGTTGACGAGCTGCCTTGGGTGCTACCCGACTCTTCAGCCAGAATATCGTGTTCGGGAAAGGTTTTTTTGATGCGGGAGATAATCGTCTGCTCGCAGAGGAGATCGACTTCTGTGACGGGATCATAAAATTCTTTGTAAGATATTTTCCCGATGGAGTCCTTGCGCTCGCGCAGGATTTTTCCGGCGGCTAAAGCGGCTTCAACCGCCACTTGAACCGCTTCGCTCATTCCAGCCAACCACCGCCGACTACGCAGTCATCCTGATAAAATACGGCGGATTGGCCGGGTGCGATGGAAATCTGTGGCTCGTCAAACTCGATCTTTGCCCGCAAGCCGTCAAGCGGCGTCACGGTTGCGGGGACCCCCTGGTGTCGGTAACGGATCTGCACATCGGCGTGGAATGGACCGGAAAATTCCAGGCTCCATTTCACCTGGTTCACCGTGCAGTCGGGTTGGGCCAGTTTGTGCTTGGGGCCAACGGTAATGCGGTTTCGCACCGGGTCAATATGCGTCACAAAATGGGGTTCCTTGAGGCCGCCAAGGTTAAGCCCTTTTCTCTGCCCGATGGTGAACGCCGGGTAGCCCGGATGCTTGCCCAGAACTTTGCCTGCGGAGTTGACGATCTCTCCCTCCTGCAGGGCTTGGCCGTTTAGCTGTTTGGCGATGAACCGGGGGTAGTCGTTATCAGGGATGAAACAGATTTCATGCGACTCGGTTTTTTCAGCCACGTTCAATCCTAGTTGCCGGGCGCGTTCGCGCACTTCTTTTTTATCCATATCGCCGAGCGGAAACTCCAGCCGCTCCAGTTGTTCCTGCGACAAGTTGAACAGAAAATAACTCTGGTCTTTAAACCGGTCCTGGCCCCGGCGGACCATTAGCTTCCCGGAAGAATGCTTGGCGATGGAGGCGTAATGTCCGGTAGCAACACGCCGAATCCCGAACGATTCGGCCTTGTGCATCAACTCTTCAAATTTCAGTTTCTGGTTGCACAGTGTGCAGGGAATCGGTGTTCTCGCCTGCATGTACTCCGAGATGAAATAGTCCACCACCTCTTCCTTAAACTTTTTTTCCATGTTGAGGATGTAGAAAGGAATGCCGACCCGCTCTGCCACCCGTCGGGCATCGGCCATATCATCGAGAGAACAACAGGTGCCGAACCGGTTGTCCGAATTGGAATAGTTCCACAACTGCAGGGAAACCCCAATCGCCTCGCATCCGCGTTCCTTCATGATCGCAGCAGCCACGGAGCTGTCTACCCCACCGCTCATAGCCACTACAACTTTTTGTGTATCCGTCATAGTTTAAAGGGAGTCTTTAAATCGAAAAAAAGAAAGGCAGGAATCACCCAATCGCCGATCCTTATAAAATTCAAGTTTACCATAGTTTTTCTGCAAAACGGTTTTATGGAAATGTTCCACCACGATCATAGCATCCTGGCGCAGTATTCCCGATGGCGATAGCTCGAGTAAGGTCGGTTCATACAAGTCGCCGGCGAAAGGCGGGTCTACATAAACGAGGTCGAAGGCCAGTTCCCGTTGCTCAAGTGTTTGCAATCCAGCGTGGGCAGGGGATTTCAATAAAACCCAGCGTGGGGCGTCGCCGGTCATTTTGCACTTTTCCAGGTTTTGCATGATGATGCGCTGGGCTTCTGGGTTGGGATCGACAAACACTACCGTTTCTGCGTCCCGACTAAGTGCCTCAATGCCCATGCTTCCACTACCGGCGAACAAATCGAGGAAGGCCACCCCTTCAAGACCGGGGCCAACCTGATTGAAAAACGATTCCTTGACTCGATCTAGGGTAGGGCGGATGTCGGCAGAGACCAGGCTGGCCAGACGGGTTCCCCGGGCGGTCCCCGAAATTACGCGCATAGCTGTTCCTTCCACAAACCGTGTTAGTAATGAGCACGTGATATTCTTCCGTAGCTGTGATGTCCTCTTCCTTAAACTTCATGCCCGGCACGGGTATGTGATATTTTACCTTGTGCCTCGGAGAGGTAAAAATTCTTTGAGCCAACAGTACTCATTGCCAGTTACCCACAGAGGTTCTCTGCTTGACAGTTTTCGCATCTAAAACTATTATAAATCAAGTTTTCCAAGGAATTAGTGGTCGGGTATCGTCTAACGGCAGGACGTCAGATTCTGGTTCTGAATGTCGAGGTTCGAATCCTTGTACCCGAGCCACCCTTTGGCTACTAGTCGTGGAGTCAATGTCCGGCGGAAATTCTCCGCTTTTGAGGAAATATGAATATTTACCGTAATCCATTCATTGTCGCGCTTTGGGCTCCCATTTACCAGTTGGTGGCGACCATTGCCATCACTAACGAATTTTTAATGGCGGCAATGTTTATTATGTTTACTTTGGGACTCATCGGTGCTTATGTCAGTGATTTCCCGCTTTTGCCAACACTATATATGAATGAGGTGGCGCATAAAACCTCAATCTCTTCATTAATGGGTATGCTCCTGGGTCTGATGCTGTTTTTGGCTTTTGGCACAAGTGGGAATGAGGGGAGCGATGGAGGCATGATTTCTGCGGGGAACAAGTTCATGCTCACATGGGGGGTGCTGACCCTGCCAGCTTACCCCTTGATGACGTTTCTGATTTTTGGAGTGAACAAACGCGACCTTGATGCGGAAGAAGTGGCCCGCAAAGAGAAAAAGAAAAACCGGTCCGGTCCTCCCATCATGAAAAAAGACGGATTTTAATTTTCCCCATTTGAGTTAAGACAAATCACCCGCCATTTTATATGGCCCCATCGTCTAGTGGTTAGGACGCTGGCCTCTCACGCCGGAAACAGGGGTTCGACTCCCCTTGGGGCTACTTGTTTTATAAGGGTTTAAATCTACAGACTCCAAGGTCTCTTGTCTACTTGTCTAAGTTCTGTCTAACCATCCAACAGCTTGTCTTAAACATTCGGGCTTGCATAAAAATGTAAGTCCTATGCCTCTTGAAAACTTTTTAGCCATTTTCAGAGCCTTTCAGAGCCTTGAGGAAGAATAGTATAGGAAGAATAGTATAAGTTACTTCTGCAATAGTATTATTTTTGCATGCACTTTTGCATGCCTATCTGAATGATTTCTGGCTGGGCAAATGGAGGAGAAATGCTCAAATAATTTGGGAATTATATACTTAAATCTGCAAACTCTTAAATCTCTCCCGGCTTTCTTTCAAGCTTGAATTTTTGCTTCTGATAGGAGTACAATGTTCCTATCTAATAGATCACGGAGGTTTTTTGGTATGAAGAAGTTGATGTTGGTTTTATTGATGTTCGTGGCAAGTCCTGTCTGGGCGCAATCGGGCGGGCATGCCAGTGTCGGGTTGGGTCACGGTGAAGAGGGTTATCTTCACTTGGAAGAAATGGTCAAACATCTGGAGTACAGTCTGAAAATGCCGGATGCCAGCGAGGAGTTGAAAATGCATGGTCCCATGGCTTTGCAACACGCTAAGGAAGCGTTGAAACATTATAATGAGGCGTTGAAACATGGTTCGGAGTCACTGGGCCGGCGGGCTTCAATGCCTATGGCTGAGGGTTCTGGCGGCGGCCCTGGTCCCAGCTACCGCGATGAAGGTTCTTCCCGTAGCCATGACGAAGGTTCCCACTAGCCCACTCGCCGTGGGGGCAATGAGCAATAGTTTTTTGAGCCTGGATAACTCTTTG
Organism: Nitrospinales bacterium; assembly: GCA_965249625.1. Lineage (GTDB taxonomy): Bacteria > Nitrospinota > Nitrospinia > Nitrospinales > VA-1 > LS-NOB. The sequence goes on from OZ252246.1 coordinate 1,217,544, forward strand.
TCTGGCTGATAAAGATATTACAATCTACCAAATGAGCCTCTCAGCAAGGAAGGCAGATAGCAAACTTGTTGTACACCTTCGGGGCATGAAGGCCAATGAAGGAATATCACAAACCGAGAAAAACGATTGCTAGCAAGTAATACACTATTGCAGTTGGCCCCACGCCTAGTGGGGTGAGAGGCTCATTGACAGCGGGGGTCTTTACTGGGTCCAGTGTCACGCTGGGCGGGACCTACGAGAATTTTGCCGTCATCTATTTTTACTTGATAGACCTTGGTATCCCATTCTTCACCGCGGTCACATTTGCCTGTTTTGAGATCAAATCGGTAACCGTGGTTGGGGCATTTTATACCGAAGCCGTTTAACGTTCCGCGTACCAACGGCGTGGTTTTTTTGTGTGGACAGCGGTCGTAAATGGCGAACAGCTCACCATTGAGATTAAAAAGGGTGATGAGTTCGCCGTTGACTTCGATGCGCTTTCTTTCCCCCGGAGGAACTTCCCCAAGTCCGGCCACTTCGGTAAACTCTGTCATCCACTTACCTCGACAGGTAAAGAAGACCGGCTCCAGTCCCACCAAGAGCCATCATAGTTCCTCACTTTATACCCCAGATAACGGAAAACAAAATAGGCCATGGCCGAGCGAACCCCACCGGTGCAATAAACGATGATTTCCTGATTCGGGTGGATCCTGTTTTGCTTCAACAGGGAATTGAGAGCCGGCAGGGATTTCAGGTTTCCGTTGCCTTGAAAAAACACCGGCCAGTGGATATGGATGGCATTGGGGATATGTCCTCCTCTTGGCGAACCATAGGGTGTGGCACCCTCGAATTCCTTGCTTGTCCTGTTGTCGATCAGTCTGAAATTATTTTTAGGAAAGTTATTATTTATCAATAATTTAGTGGCAATTACCTCATTATTTAGTTTGATACTGTTCAGGGCCGGTTCCGGTGAAGGAGACGGGTTTTGCCGACCTCTTTGGATTTTTTTGCCAGCCCGTTTCCAGCTAGGGAATCCGCCGTCCAAGAGGGCTACTTTCTCGAATCCATATCGCTCGAACATCCAGAAGAATCGGCCATCCGTTCTCCAGGGGTTATCCGGATCGCCATAAATAATGATGGTTTTGCCTGGAGAAAAACCCAGCGGACCTAGTTTTTGAGCGATGAAGGCTTTGTCGTCTTTGAGTAATCCCTTGACCCCACTTAGCTTATGTGTGAACTCCCACCAGTCGTTGAGATTAACCGCCCCAGGGATATGGCCGAGCAGAAATTTCCAGGACGAACGAGTGTCGACCACGACTCTCTGGTCTTCGGGAATGGTGCTTACCATGGCCGGGGTCACAAGAAGTTCGACCCCGCTTGCAAGGCATTGAGAGGTATGGATTATTGATAAAAACAGGCCCAGAAGGAGCAGGATATTGGCCCTGATTTTTCTTGACAAAATACGGACTCCGCTTGTACTATCAAGCTTCATTTTTTCTCTCCGTTTGGTAAAAACTGGAGCATTTTTGTGAAAATAGCCCTGAAAAAAGACTTGAGGGCTAATGCCCCTGTCCCCAGTCACCTTAACGATTGTATATGACTTAGATGTCGCGTGGCGGGATTAGATTGATTCAAATTGGACTGAAAACGGCCGGGCATATAAGAAATTTATTTAATTAAAGGTTGAACTATGACAACGGATGATCAGGGCAGGGAAAAACGGTTGGAAGAGATCAAGCGGGAAGAGAAGGAAGACGCAAGCGGTTATTATTCCCAGGGATCTTCAAAAGATAACGTGAGCGAAGAAGCCGAATACAGTAAGCCCGTTGTTCCGGTTCAACAGGAGCAGGAAGAAATGAATATGCTGAAGGCCGTTGCCTTTCTGGGTTTTGGAATGGCGGCTCTGGCGATTATTTTCATCCTGTTTTTTGTCCGCGATCTTGATACCCGGGTAGTGGGTATGGACGGTGCCGTGACCAGCCTTGAAGAAAAAATTGCCCCTCTGAAAAGGTATGTGGACGATAGCTTTAGCAAAATTAGTGAAGATATTTCCGGACTGAAAAACAAGGTTGGTAACTATGAGCGCATGATGGCGGTGATGGAACTCAAACGCGCATTGGTCACCGTTCAGGAAATGTCTATGGGTAACTCACCCAATATTGAAGCCAAGTCCGGTGAAGTGGTAGCCGGTATAGAGGCATTGTTGACAGAATTGGGAACGGGACCGACCGCCACCAAAAGCCTGCCTGCAGGAATCGTAAGTCTGGAGGAAGCCCCTGCTCCGGCAGTCGCTGAAGGGCCGACCGCTCCCGTTGAGGAGCCTGCGGCAGAAGAACCCGCTCCGGCTGAAGAGACTCATGCCGCTGCTGAGACCGCGCCCGAGCCTGAGCCTGCTGAAGAAGCTCCCGCAGAAGAAGAAAGTTCTGAAGGCGGGGACGATGAAGAAGAGGAAGACGACGACGAATAGTTCGGTCTTAACTTTCACCTTTTAGTTCTCTTCAATTCATGCCAGCCATAAAATTTGCTTTATCCATCCTGTTGCTGATCGTTATTGCTTCGTTCGCCGTACAAAATATGGATTCGGCGGAGATCAGCTATTATGATCTGAAACTCGAACTCCATACAGTTGAACTGCCATTGATGGTGGTGCTCGTGATTCCATTAGTATTGGGATTTTTAATGGCTTGGTTCATGGGAATGTCCGACCGGTTCAAATTGAAGTCTACCATCCGCCAGCAAAACCGATCCATCTCTTCTATGGAAGAAGAGTTGGAGAGGCTTAAAAGCACTCCCCAGTTTCCCACCCAGGCAGAATCTTCCACCGACTCCTGATTATCGCAGTCGCGGGTTTGCGAAAAACGCAACCAGGTCTTTGACCGAAATTACGCCCACAATCTTGTCGTTCTCCGTCACCGGGAGATGGCGAATCTTTTTTTGCGCCATAAAGGCATTGGCATCCGTCACTGGCTGATGGCAATCCAGAGTGAAGAGCGGTTGCGGAGTCATGACAGCATCTACTCTCGTGGTTTTAGGATCCAACCCTCCGCCCAGGACTTTGCGTGATAAATCTGTTTCCGTTACGATCCCGACGTATTCATCATTTTCCTTGATAAGAACGGAGCCTATGTTTTTTTCATGCATGAACTTGGCGGTTTCTTGAATCGTGGCATCCGAGCCGACGCTGATTACGGAGGGACTCATGTAATCAGATATTTCTGTCCGGGTAGTCGTGTCTTTTGCGAACCTGTGGGGCTTGTGTTTTGGAGCCATGATCAACCTCCAAATCAGGGTGCGGTTGGTAATCCAGTTCCTTTCCTGGAATTTAGGGTCTGATGACCTTCTTGTCAATTGGATGCCCGGCTTTTGAAGGGGATTCATTTTTGGAGGCTATCGGGTTGTTGCTGGGTGAGACAATGAACACCCCCCAATCCCCATATGAGAGTTTTGCAAACAATCGGAATGATCTTGCGTTCTGGAAACAAAGGAGTTAACAGGTCCAGGACTCTCTGGTCATTAGGGTGATCATAGCTGGGGACCAGCACAGCATGGTTAGCGATATAAAAGTTGGCGTAGCTGGCAGGCAGACGTTCTTCCTTTGAGCCAACATAACCCGGCATAGGCAGGGGGATAATGTGAAAGGAATTGCCGTCCGGGTCTTTGGCCGCTTCCAGGCACTCATAATTTTGTTTTAATCCAAGAAAGTTTACGTCTCTTTCATTTTCTTCCAAAGCACAAACAATGGTGGTGGGGTTTACGAAACGGGCCAGATTATCGATATGCCCATCGGTGTCGTCTCCTTCCAGTTCACCATGCAGCCAGATGATTTTTGAAACTCCCAGATAATTTTTCAAAAATTCTTCCATGCGCTCCCGGCGTATGCCGTCATTGCGGTTGGGGTTGAGGATGCAGGAATCGGTGGTCAGGCATGCTCCGCGACCGTTCACCTCTATGGCTCCGCCTTCCAAAACAATTCCCGGTTTGAAACTTGGAAACTGCAATTGTTCGGCAATGATACTGCACGCAAGATCATCAAGCTCCCATTTATATTTTCGGCCCCAGGAATCAAAATCCCAATCGTTGATGGCCACCCTCCCATCTTCTTCCTGAATCAGAAAATTAGGGCCGTAGTCACGAATCCATGAGTCATTGGTGGGGATGTCATAGAGGAAAACCTGATCCATATTTACGCCTTCGTTCTGCAGTTTCTTATGCAGGTCTTCTTTGGCGGATTTATCCTGAACCAGAATATGGGTCTGTTCCCCTTCGGTGAGGGCTTTGACGATTTGCAGGTAGTCGAACTCGACCTGTTCCATGTCCTGATCGGGCCAGGTTTCCGGGTTATGAGGCCATGTCAGCCAGGTTCCTGCATGAGGTTCCCATTCGGCGGGCATGCGATAGCCAGTGGGGAAGGAAATTTCATTCATCGGTATCCAAATATAATTTAGAGATATCTTGGTAAGCATCGACCCTTCGGTCCCTTAAAAAAGGCCAGTTTTGCCTTGTCGACTTGATCTCCGACAGGGTGCATTGGGCGATCACGATCTGCGGTTCATTTTCGGCCTGTCCGATAACTTTTCCAAATGGGTTGCAGACGAAGGATCGGCCCCAAAAGGTCAGGGCCTTTTCACGACCCACCCGGTTCACCGAACCTAAAAAAACACCATTGGAAATGGCGTGAGATTTTTGTATGGTTTCCCACGCGGAAATTTGCTGTTCAGAGACTTTGGCATCTTCATCCCGATACCCGATAGCGGTGGGATAAAATAAAAACTGTGCTCCAGATAAGGACGTTAGCCGGGCCGCTTCCGGAAACCACTGGTCCCAGCAGATGAGGACCCCAACTTTTCCATAGCGGGTAGTAAAACTTTTGAACCCTGTATCCCCGGGAGTGAAATAGAATTTTTCAAAGAAGCAGGGGTCATCGGGAATATGCATTTTGCGATAGGTTCCGACGACGCTTCCATCCGCATCAATGATGATGGCGGTGTTGTGGTAAATGCCCTGCGCCCGTTTTTCAAAAAGAGGCACAATCAGTACGGCCTGTAACTCTTTTGCCAGCTTGGAGAGTGCTTCGCTCGTCGGACCCGGCAGAGGTTCGGCCATGGAAAAATTTTCAGTCGATTCCGTTTGGCAAAAATATTGAGTCAGGAAAAGTTCGGGAAGGCAAATAATTTGCGCTCCCTTTTTCGATGCGGCACGAATGGAATCCACCGCGTTTCCCAGGTTTTTGCCCGCGTCCGGGGAACAGGCCATTTGAACGAGGCCAACTGATATTGTTGTGTTTGTCATGAAAATTTAAATGGTTATGTCTGGTAAAGGAATTTGTTATGATAAAACATCATAACATGATAGCGGTTTTCCTCCCACTTGCCGTGGAGATTCTCCGGCAGTTTCTGGTGAAATGCCCCCGCTTTTAATTGAATATCCCTAAATAAATTATTACCCATGTGGATCAAGCAGGCGTTCAGAGATTACTACAAACCGAAATTAAGGCGTGGACTGGAGAGGGACCCCAGCCAAGAGGAACTGGACCAGCGTTTTGAAGAAATATACAGCCAAGTCAATTGCATTCTTCTTGCGGGAGTTCTCGAAGGGGTTGCCATCTATTTTTATGAGATCGCAAAATTCACTAAAGAGGAACTGGATGGTTTCAGAGACCGTCCTGAAGAATACCTTTTTGAGCGTTTTGGTGGGGGTAACTACAAGTTAAACTTCTATGAAGGTCCATCTTTTATTGTTTGTGTCAATTTTAAACCTAAGGGAGAGCCCAGGTGGATTCCCTTACTTCCCGAAAAAGCTGGCTCTGATCCTAAACCGGCGTAACCGCCGGGGGCAGTGAGCAATGGCTTTATACGCCTCCGGGGCACGAAGTACCCGTGCAGGGCATGAAGGCTAAGGTGAAATATCACATACCCGTGCCGGGCATGAAGTTTAAGGAAGAGGACATCACAGCTACGGAAGAATATCACGTGCTCATTACTAACACGGTTTGTGGAAGGAACAAGCTATGCGCGTAATTTCGGGGACCGCCCGGGGAACCCGTCTGGCCAGCCTGACCCATCCTACAATCTTGAGCTTTAATTTATGAGCGAAAGGGTGACAACCCCTATTATTGAGAGTGGAGATTTTTCATTCCAAGTCGATCAAGTTCAAAAATGGACTGAAGAATCGGGCCGCCCTGTTGTTGTTGAGGGTTTGAGAGGTGCCTCCCGGGCTTTTTTTCTGTCGCGGTTGATTAAGCTCAAAAACCGGCCTGTGGTTGTTTTTACCGCAGATCAAAACCGGGGCGAGGTTTTGCTGGACGATCTTAAATATTTTTTCCGCCTCGATAAAATAAAGTGCTCGCCATGCTTTTTTCCTGCTTGGGAGCTCCTTCCCTACGAACCGCTTTCCCCTTTAAACGAAATATCCGGAGAAAGGCTGGACATTCTCAACCGGCTTCGAACCGGGGAACCTTTAATTCTGGTCGTACCTTTGGAGGCGGGTCTGCAAAGAGTCATGCCTCGCTCGGTTCTGGAAAAACTGGTTTTTCCGGTTGACCGTAAAATGAGCCTGGAGCGGGAGTTTTTGGAAACCTGCCTGTCCGAAAATGGTTTTGCGCGTTCTCCGTTGGTGGAAAACAGGGGCGAGTTCAGCGTGCGGGGAGATATTGTTGATTTCTTCCAGCCCGGCAGGATGAACCCGACTCGCATCGAATTTTTTGGCGACGAAGTGGAATCCATCCGAGAGTTTGATGTGTTATCCCAGGTCTCTGTAAACGAACTGGAAAGCGTGAATATTCTTCCTGTGCGGGAGCTTTGCCTGAACGATGCAGAAAAAAAACAGGGCGTGGAAGCCATCAATAACTTCGCCGGGAAAAATGAGAGCGACCGCTTGGCCCTGAAGGAGCTTCTGGAAAAAATTCAGCATCTCGGGGTGTTTTCCGGCATGGAATATCTGGCCCCTTTTTTCTATTTCACTGGCGAAACACTTTTTGACTATTTGCATCGGGATTCCCTGATTGTGTTTGAGGAGGAGGACCGGTTACAGGATAAATCTGAGCAGTTTCAAGATCTCATTGAGACGGAATATCACACGGTCATGAAAAATGGGGATATCGCCGCCTCTCCAGAAGAACTGTATTTGACTATGGCTGCGTTCAAAAACCATGTGACCGAATTCAGTGGATGCATTGCCTTGAACAGCCTGAAAACTTCAGATGATGAGGCGGGTCGTACCCTTGGTCTGGAGATGAAGCCCATTCCCTCTTTGGCCGGAAGGTTTGAAGCTTTCAGTGAACAAGTCCTTAAATGGCAGGAAGATGAAAGCAAGGTGGTGGTGGTGGCGCCGACAAAGGGGCAGGTTCGCCGCATTCATGAGTTGCTTTATGATTGGGGACTGGAAATCGATGTGGACCTTGGACGAATCAGTGAAGGTTTTCAACTAAAATCATTCAATCAGATTTTCATCGCCGAGCACGAAATATTTGGTAGAACCCACAAGCGCCGGCATCGCAGAAAGCCCCGTTCGCAAGCTTTTCAACGGGGACTAAAGGATTTAAAAAAAGGTGATTTTCTGGTGCATATTGATTATGGCATTGGCTTGTATCAGGGGACAAGGGAACTGCAAACCGGGGTGGGCGGCGGAGAGTTTTTGGAAATTATGTATGCCGATGATGAAAAACTGTATCTCCCAATGGAAGCGCTTGGGCTCGTTCAAAGATATGTAGGGTCAACGGAAACTCCGCCGCCATTAAGCAAAATGGGGGGAGCCGCCTGGAAGTGCCAGAAGAAAAAAGTCAGAGATTCGATTCAGGAAATGGCGGGAGATTTACTGAAGCTTTATGCTTCCCGGGAGTTGGCTAGCGGTCATGCTTATTCGCATAATACTCTTATGATGCGGGAGTTTGCCGACGCGTTCGAGTATGAGGAAACTGAAGATCAATCGAAAGCCATTGAGGACGTGGAAGCGGATCTTGAAAAGGACAAACCCACCGACAGGTTGATCTGCGGGGACGTGGGCTATGGTAAAACGGAAGTCGCCATGCGGGCGGCTTTCAAGGTGGTTCTGGATAAAAAACAGGTTGCCGTATTGGTGCCAACCACGATTCTCGCTCAGCAACATTTGCAGACCTTTCGTGAACGTTTTCGTGAATACCCGGTCAATATTGACATGGTCAACAGGTTCCGTACTCCGAGTGAGCAAAAGGAGACTTTAGCGCAGCTGAAAAAAAGTAATGTTGATATTATTATAGGAACGCATCGATTGTTGTCGAAGGATGTAGAGTTTGCCTCGCTCGGCTTGATCATTATCGACGAGGAGCAACGGTTTGGCGTCAAACATAAAGAAAAATTGAAGAAGCTCAGAAACTCTGTGGATATTCTTACGCTCACAGCGACACCGATTCCTCGCACCCTGCATTTTTCCTTAATGGGGGTGCGTGATATGAGCGTCATCGAAACCCCTCCTGTTGACCGCCTTGCGGTAAAAACCTTTATTCGCAAGTTTGATGAAAAAATGATCCGTGAAGCAATCATGAGGGAAGTAGACCGTGGCGGGCAGGTATTTTTTGTGCATAACAAAATTCGCAGTATCCATTCTATCGCCGAAATGATTCGAAGGGTGGCTCCCGGAGTAAAAATAGACATCGCCCACGGCCAGTTGCCGGAACACCAGTTGGAAACAGTGATGAAAAAATTTATGGATAAGGAAGTGGATCTTTTGCTGAGTACATCTATTGTTGAGTCTGGACTTGATATTCCCTCCGCCAATACCATCATTATCAATCGCGCCGACCAGTTTGGACTGGCCCAGCTTTACCAATTGCGCGGCAGGGTGGGGCGATACAAGCATCAGGCCTATGCCTATCTGTTGATCCCGGGGACGGGAGGTTTGAGTGATGAGGCTCGCAAACGTCTTAGTGCGATTGAGGAAATGAGCGAGCTTGGGGCGGGTTTTCAGCTTTCGGCGCGTGATATGGAAATCCGCGGAGTGGGTAATATGCTGGGGCACAACCAATCCGGTCACATCACGTCTGTGGGTTTTGACCTTTATTGCAAACTGGTTGAGGACATGGTGAAAGATATCCGTGGAGAAAAAACCGATTCTCGCATTGAGACGGAACTGGATTTGATGGTAAAAGGATTCATTCCAAAGGATTATATCCCGGACCTGAATCAGCGCCTGGATTTTTACCGGAGGATACAGGTTGCCAGCGAGCATGACGAAGGCCTGGCGATAGCGAGTGAATTGGCAGACAGGTATGGTCCGCACCCTGACCCGGCGGCAAAACTTCTGGCTCTCTTAGAGATACGCATCTTTTGTCAGCAGATTCATATTTCGAAAATAGAAATGAAGCGAAATGAAGTCATTTTGCACCTGTTGCCTTCAACGCCCATTGATCCACAAGCATTAACTTCCATCTTCGATGAACGTTTGAGTATCCGGTCGGAGTACAAAATTAGTATACGTTTGGATCGCAAGGGATGGAAAACGGATTTAAAACTTATCGGGAATTATTTGCAAAAGCTGGCGCATTCGCTGCGGCCCATCAAGGTGGAAAATTGATGAAAGGTAAATGGCTGGCAGGAATCGCTTTGGGAATGTATTTGAGTATTGCCTCCTGTTCCAATGGTTCGTCCCCTGATGCATTGGATGACAGTGTTGCCATCGTAATTATCAATAATGAAGAAGTTCCTCTGGATCGGTTCAAGATAGAATTTAAAGCTCATAAGAAGAAATTCTGGATTCAGGGGGCAGGAGAAATTACAGCGGAAGAATTAATCTGGCTCAAAAACAGGACCTTGGAACAAGTAGTACAAAATACCCTTTTCAGACAGGAAGCTAGAAAAAATAATATCGAAATCAGTCAGGAAGAGCTGGATGATGCGCTATTGAAATCCGAGGTGGGATATCCTGAAGACTCATTTGGAAAGCGACTGGAGTTTGAAGGATTGTCCCGTAAAGAATGGGAAAATGCGATAGAAAACAACCTGTTGATAAATAAATTGATTAACAATTTTGTCAATAGTAAAGTATCAGTGAGTGATGACGAAATGCTTGGTTATTTTGAGGCCAATGAAGCCAGGTTTCATAAAAGCGAGCAGGTGAGGGTTCTTCATATTATGGTGGAGACCGAGGAAGAGATCCGTGAAATTCAAAAAGAATTGCAGTCGAAGCAAAATGATTTCTCTGGTCTGGCCAAAGAATATTCGCTGGGTCCGGAAGGAGCCCAGGGAGGGGATTTGGGTTATTTCGGGTCCGGTCAAATGCCTGAAGAATTTGATAATGTTTTTAAACTAAAAATTAATGGCATCAGTGACATCATTCGCACTCCTTATGGTTTTCATCTGTTCAAGGTTGTTGATAAAATTGAAGATCGAAAAATGAGCTTTGATGAATCAAAAAAGCAGATTGAACAAGTTTTGCTCCAAGGCCTTCAGGACAAGGCTTTCCAGAAATGGATGATCCAGCTAAAAGAAAAATCAGTGATTGAGATCAACTATGATTTCCTTGAAAAAATTAACTGAAGCGGGTTTTGCCCTGGCTTTGGTGTTGGCACTAGGCCTGTTCCCAGTTCATGCCAAAGTGTTTGACAAGGTGGCCGCGAAAGTGAACACAGAGATCATTACCTTAAGCTCTATTGAAGAGAGGGCTGAACTTTTGCGGCAAAAGTATGCGCGGTCTCCTGCGATTGTTTCTGGGCAGGAACTGTTGAAAGAAGCACTTAACATGATTATTAACGAAAGGCTTCAGCTTCAGGAGGGGGAAAAACTTGGTTTTGTCGTCAATGAAGATGCCATTGATGCAGCAGTAAAGGATATTTTGGATAAAAATGGTCTTGTCGATGGGCAGTTGCAGGAAATGCTGGAGCAGGAAGGGAGGACCCTGAGTTCGTATAGAGATCATATTCGGGATCAGATACTGGTTTCAAAAATTACCCGGTTTGAAATTGGCAACCGGGTGAAAGTCAGTGATAAAAACATTAGTCAATATTATAAGAAGCACCAAAAGGATTTCTGGGAAGATGGGCAGGTGCGAGCCCGCCACATCCTTTTTATTGCTGAGCGCGGTTCTTACGAGGCAAATAGAAAAGCGAAGTTACAGCAGGCAAAAAAAGTTCTCAGTGAGATTCGAAAAGGGGGTGACTTTGCCGAGCTTGCTACGGAATATTCGGAAGATGTTTCTGCCGGTGATGGAGGGGACGTGGGTTTGATTGTGAGAGGTAAAATGGTTCGCGAATTTGAAGAGGCGGTCTTCAGTTTAAAGCCGGGGCAGATCAGTGACATTGTGGAAACGGAGTATGGCTACCATATCATCAAGGTGGAGGAGGTTTTGCTTGGTAAAACTTTAGCTTTAAAAGATGCTAAGGATCGTATTATTCAGATTCTTCGTATGCAAAAGCAAAAACAGGGTTATGACGATTGGATGGAAGAATTAAAAAAGTCAGCTTTTATTGAAGTGATTTTATTTGATGAGTCTGACAAAAATAAGAGTCTGGTTTCAAGAGGATCATATAAAAAGAAACCCGACAGTGAATTGAAGGCAAAAAAGAAACTGAGTTCGGGTGCCGATTCCCGGCAGAAAACGTTGCAGAAAAAATGGGAGGAAACGTATAAGTCCGTTGAGAAATCAAACGGAGGCTCGGGGAAATACGAAGATTCGGAGCTTGCTTCCCTGGAGGAAAAACTCAGGCAAATTAAAAAATTGCGAGATCAAAACAAGATATCTGAAAAGGAATATCAAAAACGAAAAGAAAAACTTTTGAATCGTCTTTAACTTCCCGAGACCATTTTTAATTTTGGCTTGATTTTATATTCCCGCCTCTGCTTTCCCTCTGAGTTCTTTTCCTTTTTTGATTCTGCACTAAACGGGAATATTGGTCTGTATATACTATTGAGTAGCGTATCACTGTGTATCTCTAATGAGTATCTCTAAGAAAGGGAGTAAATTGTGATTAAGAAAAATGATGGGGTGACCTTAAGTTACACCCTGAAAAATTCTACGGGAGTGGAATTGGGAAAAGCTGAAGCCAAAGATGCTATGAACTACCTGCACGGGGCGGGAAATATTGTTCCGGGGCTGGAGGAAGCTATTGAAGGTTTAGGGGTTGGGGATAAAAAAGAGAATGTTTTACCGTTGAAAATTGTTGAAGGGGATCGGATTTTTGTGGATGGTAACCATCCTCTTGCAGGTGAAACCCCTCACTTTAATGTGGAAATTCTTGGGGTGCGCGAGGCTACGGCGGAAGAATTGTCTCAGGGGTCACGTTCATGATGGCAGCCATCACCATCAATGGTGAAGATTCTTTTTTGGGTGGAGTAGCAACTCCTTTGACTGGCTTTCTTTGGATGCCGCGCTTGACACCCTGCCGGTCAATCCCTCAAGGTTTATCCGCTTCGACAAAAAATCCATGCCAGTATTTTTAAAAAAGGTAAAGTCAGCGATTATTGGGTTGATCGCGCCGGAGGACAAGGTTTTAGTGGCTGTTTCCGGCGGGGCCGATTCGCTGGCGTTGCTTTACCTTTTGCAGCAGTTCTCGAAGGAACTTGGCTATGAATTATTTGTCGCACATTTGAACCATTTGACCCGAGGCGAGGAATCTGATGAGGACGCAAGATTTGTTGAGAAGGAGGCGGGTAAGCTTTCCCTTCCTGTTTTTGTCGATAAGATAGATGTAGAAAAATCTGTTCTGAAATCTTCTTTCCAGGAAGCTGCCCGTATTTTAAGGTACCGGTTTTTGGAAAAAACCCTGATGTCTATTAAAGGGAACAAGATTGCCTTGGGGCATACTGCGGATGACTGCGTTGAAACGGTTTTGATGAACCTGTTGAGAGGGACAGGATTGAGAGGGCTTGCAGGGATACCGGAAGCGAGGGGGCATGTGATTCGACCTCTTTTGCGCTGTACCCGATCTGAACTAGAGCAGTTTTTAAATGATCGGAACCTGACTTATCGTACGGATTCCTCGAATAACGAAAAAAAATACCTGAGGAATAAAATCCGCCACGAAGTAATTCCTTTTTTAAGGACATTCAATAAGGATATTTCTGGGAACCTGTTGAGTCTGGCAGAAATCGCTCGGGGAGAAGAGCAATGGATGTCAGAAGAAACCCGTGAACTCTATTCACAACTTGTGACAACCAAGAACGGGGGCCTATGCTTTGAGGTGACCGAATTTGAGAAGCAACCTCAGGCAATGAAAAGGCGGTTGATTCGCGAAGTTTTTTACCGACTAACGGGAAGTTTGCGTGAAATCACAGCTTTGCATGTCCGGCAGGTTCTCGATCTTTTTGCCCGTGCCAGAGTGGGGAGTGGATTAAAACTTCCCGGGAATGTGCGGGTGGCCTGTGGGTATGGAACGGTGAGCTTTTCCTTGTCCGAAGATTCGGAAGATGATGGCCTTCCTGAAATTGATAAAAGGACGATAAGATTGGAAGTTCCGGGTGTGACGAGTTTAGCCCAGTTAGGAATTCAACTTGATGTGCGGCTTGTTGAACCGTCTGCAGATTTGCCGCAACCAGTCGATAAAGAACAGGCTTATTTCGACTTCGATAAGACCGGCGAAGACATTCGGGTTCGGTTTTTCCAGCCGGGGGATCGTTTTATGCCATTGGGCATGCGGGGACATAAAAAAGTGAAGTCCTATTTTATCGACCAAAAGATTCCCCGTGAAAAAAGACTTTCTATTCCCATATTGACAAATGGCGAAGACGATATCATCTGGATATATGGAGAACGGATCTCTGATCAATTCTGTGTTGCCGAAAACACGAAAAAGGTGCTTTTTATAGCAGGAAAAGGGCTTTAAAATGTTGATATTAAGGAAGGCGACAAAGGGTATTTTTGTGGTAAGCTTAATGGAGGCCCACTGTTAGCGAGAAAACGCTGTGAGGAGATAATTTTGAATCAATTTTATAAAAACTTAGCGCTCTGGTTGGTGATCGGCATCGTTCTGATCGCTTTATTCAATATATTCAATCAGCCTTTAGCCTCTCAATCGGAAGTGGTTTTCAGTGATTTCATGGACCAGGTTGAACAGGGGCAAGTCACTGAGGTAATGATTCGTGGTGATAGCATCAGCGGCAAGTATATGGATGGCAAGTCTTTTCAGACCATCGCTCCGCCAAAAGATCCAGATCTCATCAAATCGCTCAGGGAGAAAAGTGTTCGTATTGTCGTGGTGCCTCCTGAACAAACAAGCTGGTATATGAGCATTCTTATTTCCTGGTTTCCCATGATTTTACTATTGGGAATCTGGATATTTTTCATGCGCCAGATGCAGGCTGGCGGAGGTAAAGCTATGTCATTTGGGAAAAGCCGTGCCCGACTTTTAAATGACACGAAAAATAAAACCACCTTTAAGGATGTGGCGGGTGTTGATGAGGCGAAAGAAGAGCTTCATGAAATTATTGAGTTTTTAAAGGAGCCCCAGAAGTTCAGTAAGTTGGGAGGTAAAATTCCCAAAGGGGTATTGCTTGTCGGCCCTCCTGGTACAGGAAAAACTCTTTTAGCTCGGGCTATCTCCGGCGAAGCGAACGTCCCATTTTTCAGCATCAGCGGTTCTGACTTTGTTGAAATGTTTGTCGGGGTTGGCGCGTCACGGGTTCGTGACCTGTTCGAACAAGGTAAAAAGAACAGCCCGTGTTTGATTTTTATTGATGAAATTGATGCTGTTGGTCGGCATCGTGGTGCCGGTCTAGGCGGCGGCCATGATGAGCGGGAACAGACTCTCAACCAGCTTCTGGTCGAAATGGATGGTTTCGAAAACAACGAGGGAGTCATCCTCATCGCCGCGACCAACCGTCCTGATGTTCTGGACCCGGCTTTATTGAGGCCGGGACGGTTTGATCGGCAGGTCGTGGTCAGTCGTCCTGATATCAAAGGCCGGGATGGAATTTTGAAAGTTCATACCTCTACGGTTCCGCTTACTGACGAAGTGGACTTGAAAATCATTGCCAGGGGAACCCCCGGATTTACCGGTGCGGATCTGGCTAACCTCGTCAATGAGGCGGCCTTGTTAGCCGCTCGGAACGATAAGAAAGCCGTAGATATGGATGACTTTGAGCAAGCCAAAGACAAAGTCCTGATGGGAGTGGAGCGTCGGAGTATGGTTATTTCTGAGAAAGAGAAAAAAACCACGGCCTATCATGAAGCGGGGCATGCCCTAGTGGCCTCCCTTTTGCCTGATACGGATCCTCTCCATAAAGTTACGATCATTCCTAGAGGAAGAGCCTTGGGAGTGACCATGCAATTGCCGATAGATGAGCAACATACATATCAAAAAAAATACCTCTATAATAGCCTTGCTATCTTGATGGGTGGCAGGTGTGCAGAAGAAATTTGCCTTGGTGAAATGACCACTGGTGCGGGTAACGATATTGAACGAGCCACAGAAATGGCCCGGAAAATGGTTTGCGAATGGGGGATGAGCGAAAAAATGGGCCCGCTTACTTATGGCTCCAAGGAGGAGCAGGTATTTTTAGGCAAGGACTTTTCCTCCCAGAAAAACTTCAGCGACCAAACGGCTAAGTTGATAGATCAGGAAGTCAAGACGCTGGTTATGGGAGGATATAATTGCGCTACTGAATTGCTGAAACAGAACCTCAATATCCTCGAAAACCTGGCTCAGGCTCTACTGGAAAGAGAAACCCTGAATGCGGTTGAGGTTAAAAATATTATTGAAGGAAAAAGTGATATCGACCCCGATCCTTCCGGCGGGGAACCACAAGAAATAGAGCCTGAGGTTTCTACTGAAAAGCCGAAAACTAAAACAGATACTGGAGAGGAAGGACTCCTGGGGGGCGGTGGCATGCCTGATCCTGCGCCTGCCTGATCATTGCTTTAAATAATAATTTGTTTCCAATCAACTCCACATTTTACCCGGCTTGGTGCCGGAGTGTGGAGTTTTTGGTTTCTGCTCCTTTGTGCCCCGGAGAGGTATAAAGAGCCCCACGACTAATGGAGAGGAACTCCACTCATTTATGATTCAATTCAGATTTCCAGATCAGGGTGAAGCAGCGTTGGTAATGGGTATTATTAACCTGTCACCCGATTCATTTTACGGAGAGAGTCGGTGCGGAACAATTAAACAGGCACTCAGTGTTGCAGAAACAATGACTGCCGAAGGCGCAGACATTTTGGATCTTGGTGCAGAAAGCTCGCGACCAGGCTCTGTCCCTATTTCGGAGCAGGAAGAGTTAGACCGTTTGCTTCCTGTATTGATGAAACTTGTCGGGGTCGCTAATGTTCCGATTTCGGTAGATACCTATAAACCTGCGGTTGCCCATGAAGTGCTGCAAGCCGGAGCCAGTATCATCAATGATATAACGGGCCTGCAACGGTCAGAGGAAATGGCCCAAACGATTTCCCGGTTTCATGCGGGAGTGATTTTGATGCATATGCAGGGGCTGCCGGAAACCATGCAGGAGAATCCACAATATGCGGATGTGTTGACGGAAGTTTCGGAGTATTTACAGCAGAGTATTGCCATTGCTGTTTCCGCTAGAATTGATCCGCAAAAAATTGCCATAGACCCTGGCATAGGATTTGGTAAAACAGACTCCCATAATCTTCTAATATTGAAAAATCTGAATCGGTTAAATAAATTGGGTAAGCCAGTACTTTTGGGAGTTTCAAGAAAGTCCTTGATAGGAAATATTTTAAATGTGCCCGTTGAAGAAAGATTGGAAGGTTCACTCTCCGCAACTGTATTCGGGTTGATACAGGGAGCGTCGATAATTCGCACTCATGATGTTCAGGCCACCCGCCGGGCAGTAAAAGTTGCTGAAGCAATAATGAGAGAAGAGGGATGATCCGCTTATTTGTAAATGTGGACCATGTTGCCACCATCCGTGAAGCCAGAAGAACCATTGAGCCGAGTCCACTAAAAGCGGCCTTGTTGGCAGAAAAGGCCGGGGCTCAGGGGATCACTATCCATTTGCGGGAAGACCGCCGCCATATTCAGGATGACGATGTGCGAATCATTCGAAAAGGGATTAGTACCCCATTGAATCTGGAAATGGCTCCCACCCAGGAGATGGTTAAACTGGCTTTGGAGGTTCAGCCGTATCAGGTTTCTCTGGTCCCGGAAAAACGTCAGGAAATCACAACGGAAGGAGGCCTTGATGTTTGTTCACAGGAAAAGATGTTGTCAGAAATCAGGGAAAAGATGCATGATAGAGGGGTTTTGTTCAGTCTGTTCATTGACCCTGATGTGAAGCAGGTGGACGCTTCAAAAAGAATAAAGGCGGATAGTATAGAAATTAATACCGGTAAATATACGGAACTTGAGTCGGCTGAAGAAATTGAAGTCGAACTGGAACGGATACGGAAAAGTGCTAAGAGGGGCGACGAAAAGGGGTTGAGGGTTTTTGCCGGGCATGGTTTGAATTACGAGAATGTAAAGGCCATCGCCGCGATCCCCGAAATTGAGGAACTTAATATCGGCCACTTTATAGTCGGGCAGGCGGTTTATGGGGGAATGGAAAATGCCGTGACCGAGATGATTCGCTCCATTAAAACGGGTAGTGGGCTGTAAAGGTGACTTGAGATTTGTATCGAACTCTTTGAAAATATTGTGGTTTTGATGATTTTTTAATGAGTTTGGTATAGAATTTACGGTATAATATCCGAAGTTAATTTTACCAAAATATTGACGGATGTGGTGATGACAGATTTCAACCAGTCTTCTCAAATTATCCGGGATGATTTATCTATTCGGGAGCGAGGGATTTCCAGTGCGCGAGAATATTCCCGTGTTATTGACTTGAATTTGTAAATTTTGCATACTCCCCCTAGTTTCCGAGTGATTGAGCTTTCCTGCTGTTTTGCTACCCTCGATTAGTTTAACTCACACATTTTCAATAAGTCTTCTTGAAAGGCTGTTTAATAAAAATGGCAACGAAGGTCGGCATCAATGGGTTTGGGCGCATAGGCAGGACGGTATTGAAATGCATATTGAATGATCCGGAATGCTCGAATTTTGAAATCGTGGCTATCAATGATTTGACGGATTCCGCTACGTTGGCTCACCTTTTTAAATATGATTCTGTCCAGGGGGTTAGCCCTCAGGAAGTGCAATTTGATTCCGAGGGATTGATCATAAGTGGCAAGCATATAAAAATTATTGCTGAACGCGACCCCGGCAAACTACCTTGGAAACAATTAGGAGTGGATATTGTTATTGAGTCCACCGGGTTATTCACCAAGCGTGAGGCGGCCAGTAAGCATATTGCCGCAGGCGCAAAAAAAGTTATTATTTCAGCACCGGCGAAAGATCCGGATGTGACCATTGTTTTGGGTGTGAACGAAGGATCTTATGTTTCTTCCGACCATCAGATTATTTCCAACGCTTCCTGCACCACAAACTGCCTGGCTCCAGTCGCCAAGGTTTTGCATGAAAGCTTCGGTATTAAAAAGGGACTGATGACGACCATACATTCGTATACGAATGACCAGAAGATTCTGGATTTGCCTCATTCAGACCTGAGGCGGGCGAGGGCGGCGAGCCTCTCAATGATTCCGACCACCACCGGTGCCGCAAAAGCGGTGGCATTAGTGTTGCCTGAGATTAAGGGCAAGCTTGATGGTATGGCCATTCGTGTTCCGACCCCTAATGTGTCTCTGATTGACTTGGTGGTTGAGGTGGAGAAATATACCAGCGTCGAGGAGGTTAATCAAGCCTTGAAGAAAGCGTCTCAAGGATCCTTGAACAAAATAATGCGGTTTGAAGAAAAACCCTTGGTGTCTATCGATTTTAATGGAGATTCCTGCTCTTCAATCATTGACGGAATTTCCACCAAAGTCATTGAAGATAATATGGTGAAGGTTTTAGCTTGGTATGACAATGAGTGGGGTTACTCCAACAGGGTTAAAGATCTTTTGAAGTTTATAGGCTGATACCTTCGATATCCGGTTCATTTTTATATTTCCCGTCAGGATAAAGGTGTGACTATCCCGCTTGTCATCGGCAATTGGAAAATGAATATGTTGGCCTCCGAGGCCCATGACATGGCTCGATCTCTCGCGGACAGATTGTCAGCCGCCGAGGGAGCGGAGGTGGTCGTAGCCCCCCCCTTCACATCGTTATATCCAGTTAGCCGGATTGTAAAAGGCTCAAGACTAGGCTTGGCAGGACAAAATTTTTACTCTGAAAAGAAGGGTGCCTATACCGGAGAAGTCTCGATTGAAATGTTGAAGGATGTGGGATGTGGTTATGCATTGATAGGGCATTCAGAAAGGCGCCAGTTGTTCGGCGAAACGGATGAAGAGGTTAACAAAAAGGTCCACCTTGCCATGCAGATGGGGATCACCGCCGTGGTTTGCGTCGGAGAGACTCAGGAGCAGAGAAAGGCGGGGGAAACTCTGAATGTTATCGAAACCCAATTGTCAGGGGGCCTGGCTGGTTTGTCGAGTGAGAGCATAGCCTATCTGGCAATCGCTTATGAACCGGTTTGGGCTATTGGAACGGGCAGCAATGCCACTCCTGATCAGGCAGTTGAAATCCATAAATTTATCAGAAAATTTTTGTTTGAGAACCAGGGTTTCTCTGAGGAGATTGGTGCGAGAATCCTTTACGGTGGGAGTGTGACTCCCGGAAATTGTAAAGAACTATTGGGCGAAGAAGAAATAGATGGGGTGCTGGTTGGCGGGGCAAGCCTGAATTTTGAGTCCTTTTGTGCTATTATCGAATCCTCCCTTGAATCGTGATAGATTTTTCGTCATAATCAAAAATTCTAAATGGATAATCTGTAACGAATTAGTAATTTTGAAAAACTAATGAATACAATAATAACAGTGTTGCATGTGCTTGCGGCTTTTTGTTTGATCCTCACCGTGCTTTTACAGGCGGGCAAGGGCGCAGCAATGGGCTCGGGACTTGGTGGGGGTAGTAGCCAAACCATGTTTGGCAGTAGTGGGGCTGGAAATTTTCTTACCAAATTGACAACGGGAATTGCTATTTTGTTTATGGTCACCTCTCTGACCTTGGCGACCTTTTCTAACAAGAAAAAATCAAACTCTGTTATCCAGGGTATTGAAGCACCTCTTCCTGATAAAGCCACAGAGTCCAGGGACTCATCTGATAATTCTTCGAATTGAGACACCTCAGTGCCGATGTGGTGGAACTGGTAGACACGTGCGCTTGAGGGGCGTATGGAGCAATCCGTGGGAGTTCGACTCTCCCCATCGGCACCAATTTTAAATATTCGGGTTCTATGATTTTTTCAATAGAAAGTGCCGATAATATTCAGGATATTGTGAGGTTGAAAGAGATTATTTTGTCGATGGTGATAAAAAGCTGCAAGTCACGATCAGCATAGGGGGTGCCATTGTCGGCAAGGATGATACGGAATTGAGCTTGTTTGAAAGGGCCGACAAACCAATATGTATAGAGCCAAAAATAATGGGCGAAACCAGGTTGTGATGGATTTGTAAAGTTTTATCCTATTTGTTATATCTATTTTTTTTGTTGTTCTTCACATTGAATGCTTCCCACCACCTTAGAAGATTTATTCTCTTCACCCGGCTTCCTGGCCATATTTTTTGCGTTACTTTTAACCATCGCCAATATTACTGTTGGGGTCAGTATGCTTCCCAGCGACAAGCGGGAAAAGAGCTTCCGCATTCATCGCCTGCTTTTTGGGGCAGTGATTGCAAGTTATGCTTTGTTTTTATTCCATCTTTACCAAATTGAGCGAGAGTCTGTTTTTGCCTATATTGTTTTTGGCTACCTCCTTCTAGTTGTTCCATTCACTCGAAGGCTCAACGTGACATTGCATGCTGTTATTGCCTCCATAGGCTTGGTCCTTATTTCCGTTGTTGCGGTGATTAACTTGATATAGTTAAACCCGGGTGGTGTAAACTTATTGTTATGGACTTTGCGAGTGAAAGATATTTAATATTTTTTCTTCATTTTTGGTTGGTCTGATTATATGGAAGAATTTGATGTGTTGGTGTTGGGTGGAGGCTTGGCCGGGGTTTCGGCCTCTCTCAGAGCAGCAGAACTGGGTGGAAGAGTTTGCCTTGTCGAAAGGAACCATATAGGCAAAGCGGGTTTTCAAAGAAGAAACACGCTTTTTATTGAAAGCCGTTGCTCCATTGTACCTTCGGTAAGTTGGGAAGAATATAGAAATATTTTACACTCTGAGACTGAGCAATATTCCCAGTCTGTGAGAGAAAAACTAAACGTCGCGGGCGTGTCTGTCATAGAAGGGGAGGGAAGGCTCGCGAGTCCGACAGAGATTAACGTTGAAAAAAGTGATGGTGAACATTTGCTCTTAACGGGCAGGTCGGTGATTCTAGCTTATGGTTCTGATCCCCGATTCTCGACCACTTTACCCCATGAGGATGGCATTGTAATATCCATTGATGAGATTCCCCAACTTGCCGCACTTCCTGAAAAGGTTCTTGTCGTCGGGGGTGGTCCCTTTGCCAGTGAGACGGCACTCGGGCTTCATAAAAGAGGATGCAAAGTTTTTCTTTGTTACGAACAAAAAGAATTGTTTCCACAATTGGATGAAGACTTTAATGCTGCGATAGAACCCCGGTTTAAAGAGAAAAAAATTAAAATCCTTCCGGGGAAAAAGTTGATTTCGATATACAAAAATAGCGATGAACTTGAAATTACTTTGGAGACGGGCATCAAGTTCTCCGTCCACCAAATAATTATTACCGGGGACAGGGTGGGGGTGAAAGAAAATGGCATCGCTGAAAAACTGGGGATTCGTTTGGGTGAACATCAAAAAGTCTTTGTAGACGATTCCATGATGACCAGCCTGCCCGGAGTGTATGCGGTGGGAAGTATAAGCGGCGAGTTGACCAGCGACACGCTTTCTCAGGAAGAAGGTAAAATTGCCGCAGAAAATGCCATGGGAAAAAAAAGGATACTGAACCGGGAGTGGGTTTCACAGGTTGCTCGCTTGATTCCTGACGTGGCTTATGTAGGGAGTTCCATGAAAACGGCCCCTCATCAAGGATTTCATCCTGTCGAGGGCGTATTCGAGGAGGGTTTCACAGGTGCTGAAAATATGTCCTCTCCCCAAACCGGGGGAAGATATAAAATAGTAGCAGATAAAAGATCGCGTCTGATTGTTGGGGCACAGATCATTTCACATCAGGCCGCTGATTGGATTCCGATACTTTTATTGTTGATTAAAAAGGGGATCACGGTGGGTAATCTGGCCAATTCCATCACTTCTGAGGGGGCGAGAATTAGTGGCTTGTGCGAGGCGGCGCGGAATTGTGCAAGGGCCTTGAAGTCCCCATAAAAAAGGTGGTTTCAGGCCAATTACTTCTTGCCTTGACTCGATATTTTAATTATGTTAAAAACCAACACTTTGACAGTCTATTCCGGGTTGTCAACCGGGTCTTAAAAAGTCACTGAATCCACACAAAATCAGGTATTATTGGGCTTTATGGCTGAAGAGAAGTTAAAAGAAAAACCGGCATCCAAGGAGGCAAAGGGGAAGGATGAGGTGCTGGAAACAATTTGGTCGCGCCGGGAATTTTTCTCGCTGGCGGGTTGGGCAGGATTTTTGGCTTCCCTGGGGCTGTCAGCCTTATATTTTGCTCGATTACTGTTTCCTCGCGTTCTCTTTGAACCTTCCCCGATTTTCAAGGCGGGAAACCCCAGTGACTACACGGTGGGCGAAGTCAGCACTAAATATGTTAAAGATCAGCGCGTTTGGATTGTTCGGGATCAGGAAGGTATCTATGTAATTTTTGCGTTATGCACACATTTGGGATGCACTCCGCGTTGGTTGAAATCGGAGAGTAAATATAAATGCCCCTGTCATGGAAGTGGTTTTACCAAGCAAGGGATAAACTTTGAAGGCCCGGCACCAAGGCCTCTGGAACGGTTAAAAATCGCTCTGGCTCCGGATGGGCAGATCATCATCGATAAAAGTAAGAAATTTCTTTTTGAAAAGGATCAGTGGGGCAAACCGGGTGCTAAACTTTTTGTCTGATTGCTCGGAGACTTTTTTTAATATTTTCAGCCGAATTTGATGGAGGTTTGAGTTTTGGCAAGTAATTCACCTAAGATTCCGAATATTGCGGAATTGATGGATAAAATTAAAAGTGGCAGGATCTTCAGTGAAATTGCCAAGGAAATTACCGAATCGCAGATATGGACGTCAAGCTTTCGACATGGTTACGCCGATACACCTCGAAACCGTGTTCTGCAAATTGCAAGTAACGTCTGGTTGCATCTTCATCCAGTAAAGATTCAGCGTCACGCCCTGCGAATAAAATTCACATGGTGCATGGGAGGAATCACTTTTCTCCTGTTTCTTTCCACGGTAGTGACCGGGGTGATCCTGATGTTCTATTACCGGCCTGTTGGTGAATATGCCTATTACGATATGAAGTACCTGCAATACGATGTTCCCTTCGGCATGCTCATGAGAAATATGCATCGTTGGGCGGCGCACGCAATGGTTATCACCGTGTGGTTGCATATGTTTCGGGTCTTTTTAACGGGCTCGTATAAACCGCCGAGAGAGTTTAACTGGGTCATTGGGGTGTTCCTGGTTACGTTCACCCTGCTGCTAAGTTTTACCGGTTACCTCCTGCCTTGGGATCAACTGGCGATGTGGGCGGTCACCGTAGGCACCAATATGGCTCGCGCCACCCCGTTTCTGGGCAATGAGGGTCCCTTTGCGGAATTTGTCGGTGCGACTCCCAGATATGATGTCCGTGCCTTGTTGATTGGAGGGAGTGTAGTAGGGCCTCCTGCTCTATTAAGGTTTTACGTATTGCATTGTATTTTCATTCCTTTGGTTGCCGGAGCCTTGATGATTGTGCATTTCTGGCGAATCCGCAAGGATGGTGGAATTTCCGGCCCTCTTTAAAGGAGACCTTTGCATAGCCCGAGATTCTTCGTCACTTTGTTCCTCAGAATGACAAAATGGCCCAATGTTGTCACGCTGAGCTAGTGATATTTAACCTTTGAATTCTTGCCCCGTAGGGGTATCTCGAAGCATCTCGCTTTTCAGGTTTTTCGACTTATGCAAAGCGCTCTCTTTTAAAGGGCAGATTTTTTATTAAGAGGCAGGAAAAATATGGCTCAAGCGGCGGTACCAAAGAAAAAGGCAGAAGGGCTGGGTGGGGAAAAGCTCCATGTTTGGCCCTACTTGGTCCGGTTGGAGTTTCTTTGCGCGATTCTCACCATTGTGGCTCTTACGGTATGGTCCATCGTTATTGATGCGCCGTTGGAAGAAGCGGCGAATCCGACCAAAACCCCTAATCCTTCCAAAGCACCCTGGTATTTCCTGGGGCTTCAAGATGTCCTGGTTTATTTCGACCCCTGGTTTGCCGGTGTTGTGGCTCCCGTCCTCATCATCGTTGGACTGATGCTGATTCCGTATCTGGATGTGAATCCCAAAGGGAACGGATATTACACCTATCATGAGAGAAAAGCTGCAATATGGGTTTACTGCTTTGGCTTTCTGGTGCTCTGGATCGCTTTGATCATTATGGGGGTGTTCCTGAGGGGGCCGGGTTGGAACCTTTTTATGCCTTGGCAGTATTGGGATCCGCATAAGGTTGTGGCCCTGGTCAATGTTGATCTTCCCTATGCGTTCGGGGTGCGAACCTACAATGGGGCCATGCTGTTTGGTGGAGCGGTGATACTGGGATATTTTGCCGTGGGTACTGGGATCTATTTTTTCATGGAACGTAAGGCACTCAAGAGTGTCGGCTTCTTAAGAATGTTTCTGAAAATCGAACTTTTCCTTATCATGATGGGCATTGTCATCAAAATTGTTCTCAGGCTGGGTTTTAATATCAAGTATGTATGGGTGACACCCTGGTTTAATATTTAACGGCTTCAGGATCAGGAAATATATTGGCTGAAGAAGAACAAAAAAAGGAATATAAAGAAGGGGAATTTGACGAGCACATCTCGTACAGCTTCCTCTTTTTTCTGGTCTCAACAGTAACGCTTTTTGTCACGCTTTGGGCGTTCTGGGATGATGAATATGCCCGCCGGGGCTACAAGGTTTATCAGGACCTGTTTCACAAGGAACAATATGCCGTAGCAGAAGCAAACTGGAAAAAGCTCAACGCGGAAATTGAGGAGACTGAGAAGCAAATTATACGAAGCCTGGATCAAAGTGAAGGCGAACTGGATTCTTCGGATGCCTATCAGGAACTGGTTGAGGAGGTTCGGCTCAAACAAGTGGCGGTGGATGAGCAGAAAGAACTGCAAAAGTTTGCCGGTAGCATGGTTGATGAGGCTTATTACTGGTATAAAAAAGCCTTGCATGAGGGGGAAAACTTTGATGTGCAATTTGCCTCTCTTCGCTCCAGGCAAGGCGAGGTGGAATCTTTTAACCCGATTATCGCAGAAAAACAGGCGATATTGCAGGAGGCGGAAAACAGGCTGTTAGAAGCCAAGGCTGATCAGCTCAAGCTGGATAAAGAACTGGCTCAGCTAACCATGGAACGAAGTAAGTTTGAATTGACCATGGACTATTACAAGCCGTTTCCTTTTTTCTGGAAGCCTGCGGAAATCCTTCAAACCGTAATTCCGGGCTTTGGCAAAAACGCCTTTAAAGAAATTATTTACCGGGTAGACCGGTGTATGACCTGCCATATTGCGTATCAGGACGAACATTACAAGGATTTTAAACAACCTTTAAAGTCCCATTCCAATCTTGATATTCTGATTAAAAAGCATCCCCCCGAAGTGACAGGTTGTACCTGGTGTCATCTGGGGCAGGGAACGGTTACGGCTCCGGCTGAGCATGCTCATGGTTCGCATCATGAAACGGATCAAACGGTTGAAGTCAATGAGCCCATTCTCCAAGGTGACTATCAGCAGGCAACCTGTAGGAATTGCCATGCTGAAGTGGTCAACTTGGCAGGGGCTCCGCTCTTGTCGAAGGGGAAAAGGCTCTTTATCAAACTGGGATGTCATGGTTGCCATTTAGCAGATGGTTATGCCAAAGAGACTAAGGTAGGCCCCAGGCTGTATAGAGTTGCGAGCAAGGTTGACCCGAGTTGGTTATACCGCTGGGTAAAAAAACCCAGGGACTATCTGCCTAAAGCCCGAATGCCGGAATTCCAGTTTAATGAAAAAGACGCAATGGCGGTTACGGCTTACCTTCTTGCGTCTTCGGATAAAGATTATAATTTGCGTGTGAAGTTTGAATCGGGCGATGCAGAAAAAGGCAAGAAATTATTTGAATCTGTAGGCTGCCAGGGTTGCCATGAACTCAATGGTAAGGGAGAAACCCACGGGCCGGATCTAAGTCGTATTGGTAACAAGGTCAACGCTGATTGGCTGGTGACTTGGATCAGTAGTCCCCACAGTTATAACCCCACGAGTAAAATGCCTGACCTTCGGTTGGGTGATGAGAAGGCCTCCGACATAGCTTCTTACCTAATCCAGTTCGGTAAAAAAGAAGTGATTCCCGGACTTGAAGCAAAACTTAAAGATCCCGGGTTGATCAAACACGGGAAGGCAGTAGTTCGCCGTAGGGGTTGTTTTGCCTGCCATGATATCAAGGGAATGGAAAGTGAGGGCCGAATCGCACCTGAGCTATCCTCCTTTGGCAGAAAAATGATTGTGGAACTTGAGTTCGGCGACTCACATATTTCTCATACCTGGGATTCCTGGGTTAGAACCAAATTAAAAAAACCGGATTCTTTCAAAACCGAACGGGTTTTGGACAAGATGCCCAATTTTCATCTTGCACCAGATGAAATCGATGCATTGGTTGTGCTCCTGAAAGGTTTCAATGGGACTAAAGTGCCTGAGCAATACCGCAGGATACTTTCTGATAAAGAGCAAACAATTGAAACAGGTCGCCGTTTGATCACCAAATACAATTGTAAGGCTTGCCATAATGTTGAAGGCGAAGGCGGGCGGATTCAGAAATATCTCAAAGCGAAAGCCCAGTATCCTCCCCCATTGGATATGGGAGATTATCATGTAGGAGAACGGCTCAAAAGTTCATGGTTATATTCTTTCCTGAGAGATCCGACACCTGTTAGGACCTGGATTAAAGTAAAGATGCCCACTTTCTCTTTTTCCGATAAAGAAGTGAGGGATCTGACGGCCTATTTTGAAGCGTTGTCTCCCGCTAGTGGTTATGAGGCTGGTGTTCATAAAAGTAAAGATGATGCAGTGGCGCAAAAAGGCGCTGAAATGGTCAACTACATGGATTGTGGCCGTTGCCACGATGATGGCGAAAAAGGCATTGAGTTTTCACTGGCCAGCCAAAGGCTCCGCTATAACTGGATTCCAAAATGGCTCAAAAATACCCGGGAAATGATCCCCTGGACTAAGATGCCTTCGCATTGGGTTAAGAAAGGGGATAAATTCACGGTTCCAACCAAGTACAGCGAGATTGAAACGGTCGGTGATGTGGATGCCCAGGTCAATACAGTGGCAGACTTGATTGTTGCCTATAATACCGCCGAACTGGACTTTGACCTGAGTCTGGGTGAAGACGGTGGAGAAGAAGAAGAAGAAGATGGAGAAGAGGACGAAGAGGACGAAGAATAAACTTGCTCCACCTGCCAGAGATATCATATTATTAATCATTAACAATCAATTGAGCACATAAAATGGAAAACTCAGGCCTCGAAAACTTTCTTTTGATCGCGACCAAACCGGATAATATTCCCATCGGAACTATGTTGCTGTTTGTGGGTTGGGTATTCTGGGTTGCTATTAGTCAGATGATCAAAAATGATCGTTGGATAAAAGAAGGTAAAAAAGAAAAAATTTGGGATGAAATGATAAAATAAGTGGCCATTTTCGGGATTATATTCTTAGCGTTTTTTATTGGTATCATCCTGATTTTTTTCTTGAAGAAAACCTCCCCTCCCGCTCCGCAAGAACAAATCCATTTCGACAGTCCTTCGGACGTCCCTGTCTACCTCACCGATAGAGACGCTTTCAAATCAAAGTGCGTTGAATTCATGGAAAAATTCAATCTTGAATATGTGCATTCGGTCTGGGCAGATGATCATGAGTTGGAAATTGCCATGAACGATGAAACGCCTGTTGTCGGTGGCAGTTATATCGCTCTTTGTATTATTGACCCCCCCGGCAAAACGGTCAATGCAATGAAGGTTAAAGGTTTTCTGGATACGGTGAAGGGGGAGGGCGCGTCACGGGGAATTTTGATCACTACAGGATACTTTTCCAATGAAGCGATTAATTTGATTGAGGACGAGCCTGTTGAGCTGGTAAATGTGGTTTCATTTTTATCCTACCTGAAGAAGTTTGATGTTTACGAATATTCACCCGACCCGTCCTGACCGGCGTACTGCCGGGGGCAAGTTGCAATTGCCTGCCTCGCTAGAGGTGCCTTGTGCTATTATCGGGCCATGAAAATAAATGAAAAACTAAACGCATCATCCCCCGTTTTTTCTTTTGAATTTTTCCCTCCCAAAGATTCCGAAGGTTTTACAGCATTATTCGAAACGATTGGCCAGTTAAAACCTGCTGCTCCTGGTTTTGTATCCGTGACATACGGGGCGGGCGGAAGTACACGTTCTAAAACCGTTGATCTGGTTGGAAAAATAAAAAATAACATTGGTATTGAGAGCATGGCCCACCTGACCTGTGTTGGGCATGACCAGCAGGAAATCCGTTCGGTGCTCGAAAGTTTGCAGGCTCAAAATATTGAGAATGTCCTTGCGCTAAGGGGTGATCCTCCTCAAGGAGAGGAGAAATTTGTAAAAACAGACGGTGGCTTTGAATTCGGCAATGAGCTTGTGGCCTTTATGAAAAAGAATTTTTCATTTTGCATTGGTGCGGCCTGCTACCCTGAAGGGCATGTGGAATGTAGGGACCTTGACAAGGATATTGAAAATTTAAAACGAAAAGTTGACAGCGGGGTGGACTTCCTCGTTACCCAGCTGTTTTTTGATAACCGCTGCTACTTTGAATTTTTGGATAGAGCGCAAAAGGAAAATATCAATGTTCCCGTGATTCCTGGAATCATGCCCATTTTAAACCTCAGGCAGATCCAGCGATTTACCAAAATGTGCGGGGCAAGTCTTTCCCAATCTTTAATGGTTAAATTTGAAGGGGTTCAGGATGACAATGAAAAGGTTCGGCAAATAGGTATTGAACATGCCATTGGACAGTGCAGGGAATTGTTGAAGAACAAGGCCCCCGGTATTCACTTTTATACTTTAAATCGATCTAAGGCAACACTGGCTATATTGGGGGCGCTTAGAGAATTCGCGTGAGTTTCCCGAAGCTTACTTATATTGCTGGATTATTGAAGCACTTGTGCGTGGGTGTCCTTTTTATTGTCTGCACTCAGCCTGCCTTTGGACAAGAACCCGTTATTACGGAAAATATGGTTCTGATTCCAGGGGGCACGTTCAAAAGGGGTTGTGACCGTTTTGGACCGCAACATGGAGCCCCGGAGCAGAAGGTTCATCTGGATGCGTTTTGGATCGATAAGTTTGAGGTCACCAACAAAAATTTTGAAAAATTATTTCATGAACATTATCTGCGCCGCAGTATTTTTTCCGATTGCGGCAACTGTCCGGTTTCAAAACTCAGTTGGTATGAAGCAGCGGACTACTGTCACTTGATTGGCAAGGCGCTCCCCAGCGAGGCTCAATGGGAAAGAGCGGCGGGCAACGGTGATGGTTGCCAATTCTCCTGGGGTGAAGGATTCGATCTAATGAATCCTCCTGCCAGAGGAGGGCTGAAGTTAAACGATAAAGCTTTCCCGGCCGGGTCTTTTCCTGCCAATTCGAACGGACTTCATGACATGGCCGGGAATGTATGGGAATGGGTTGCGGACTGGTTTTCGGTCAAGTTTTATTACACCGATATCCTTCATAACCCCAGAGGGCCAACACGGGGAGTTATGAAGGTTAGAAGAGGCGGTTCGTGGTCAGACTCGGTGGTGGCGATGGCATCGGGCTATCGGGATTGGAGCTATCCCGTGTCGCGTGGCTTCAATGATATTGGTTTTCGCTGTGCCCTCAACTTAAAGCTCGGGAGAAATTGAATATGATCACCCAGGTCAAGCTGGATTATATTAATCGGCTTATTGATGAGTGCCTCGACGGCGAGGCATTGGAATTGAATGGAAAATTTATCGGAGATGAGGGGGTTGAAGCCCTGGTCCAAACAAACCGTATCTTTGAAGTGGAGAACCTGGACCTTTCCAGGAATAAACTGACCTGGCGCGGCGCCCACCATTTATTTCACTGCCACCTGTTTAAAAATTTGAAGCGGCTGTATCTTGGGGAAAATAATATTTCAGATAAAGGGGTTAAGGAGTTGCCATCGGCTGATTTTGCGGGAAACCTCTCGCTCCTCGATTTACGTTACAACAATATTGGCCCTGAGGGTGGGTTGGCTGTTGTGCAATCAGAAAAGTTTAGAAAACTGCAGGTTTTAATTTTTCAGGAAAATCCTGTCGGCGATGAAACCCTGATAACACTGGCGAAAGCTCCTGCTTTTGCGAATTTGAGGAAATTAAATTTTTATCGAACGGAAATTACCCCGAAAGGCATTAAGACTCTGGCTAAGTCGAAAGTGTTGCAAAGGGTTAAACATTTTAATCTGGCGCGAAATTATCTGTATTTGGAATCGGCCAGACTGCTGGCCAACACTAAAACCCTGACCAATATAGAAAGCCTCTTGTTGTTCGACACAGGAATAAGGGATGATGGGGCTAAATTGATTACGGAATCTGAAGCATTTGCCAAGTTGAAAAATTTGCGGATTACATGAGAGACTGTAATAAACCGAACGGTGTTCCTCAGAATGACAAACTGGCCTTGTGTCGTCATTCGTAGGAGAGATCCTTCGTCGCCTTAGGCTCCTCAAGGATGACAAATTGGCGTTTCTTGTCATGCTGAACGAAGTGAAGAATCTCGCTTTTCTGTCATTCGTGGGAGAGATTCTTCGTCACCTTGTTCCTCAGAATGACAAATTGGCGTTTCTTGTCATTCTGAACGAAGTGAAGAATCTCGCTTTTCCTGTCATTCTGAATGCTTCGGCTTCGCTCAGCACAGGCTCCACTTTGTCATGCTGAACGAGATCGCATTGTCATTCTGAACGAAGTGAAGAATCTCGCTTTTCTGTCATTCGTGGGAGAGATTCTTCGTCACGTTGTTCCTCAGAATGACAAACTGGCGTTTCTTGTCATGCTGAATGCTTCGGCTTCGCTCAGCACAGGCTCCGCTTTGTCATGCTGAACGAGATCGCATTGTCATTCTGAATACTTCTTTCAGAGAGAGATTCTTCGTCACCTTGTTCCTCAGAATGACAAAATGGCCTTGTGTCGTCATTCGTAGGAGAGATTCTTCGTCACGTTGTTCCTCAGAATGACAAACTGGGGTAACCTCGCTTTTCTTGTCATTCTGAACGAAGTGAAGACGTGATATCCTCTTCCTTAACCTTCGTGCCCCGAAGGGGTAATCTCGCCTCTCTTAAAACCGGATATCGCCTTTCAGCATGATGGCGTGGCCAGTAACATTGCTGTTACTCTCTCTGCGCTCACCGGTCAGGTTCAGGTCAAACAACGCATCAAGTTCCCATCTCATCCCCAGGCGGTAACTTCTGGAAGAGCCGCCGAGAGTCATCTCACTGTAGGGAGTCAGCAGTCCCCGTCCGCCGGGAGCGGTCAGTCCGTAACCAAGACGGGCATCCAATCGCGCGCCGTAACCCTGGTCACCGCTGACCTCATCGCCCAGGCCCTGCTGCCATACTTTTTGCGTGCCACTGCCTGTATCGCCGTAACCGGGACTCAGGCTGAACGACAGTCCCCGTCCGTTGCTGCTCTGCTCCAGAAGAATCAGGCCGGAAACACCCCATTCCTCATAGTTGTCCCGTCCTACCAGGGTGCGGGCCCTGCCTTCCAAGGTCAGGCCGGCGGTCGGATCGGTGTAGCGGAAACCGGCGCCCAGCTCGGCCCCGAAACCGGTCTCGCCGTCACCGCCGTCATACCGCACTCCAGCCTCCAGGCTCGGTTCCACATAAGCCCCGTTAGCCAGCGTATGCTTATACGCCCCTTCCAGGATCATGCGCAACAGGCTGGACTCCACTTCCAGTCCCGCTATATCATCACTGCCCTCCACTTCCATCTCAGTCAGCAAAGCTGAACTCTTGAGCTGGAACAGGACCGGGCCCGCCCGCGACAACTGGGCATTGCTACCCACAGCCACGTTCCACGCTTCAACATCGCTCGATGCCGGGTCCTGCTCATCAGTGATCTCCAGGTCACCCCAGCCGTAGCCGGCAGTGGCCCACAGGTCCAGCTGTCCGGCCAGCGCCTCCCAGCTCACATAAGGGTGGACGCTGGTGAGGTCCAGCTCGTAATCGCCGCTGCTATCGTCGCCGTCCTGATAGTCCAGATCGCCATGGCTCCAGGATACTGTCAGACCCGTCAGCAGGTCGTCACGCGGTCGGGTATCCAGTCCCAGATGGGCACTGAACAGGCCGCCGTCCCAGTCGATTGTCCCGCCGGAACCTTCAAGACTGCGGTAGCCGCCCCCGCCCCACAAGGTCAGGGAGGACAGTATGCCGCCGTCCGGTCCGCCCGCATCACTCAACGGCAGTACGAAGTCGGAGTTACCCAGCACATCCTTAAGACTCAGCGTACCGTCAGCAATGGCCTGGCCGTGGGCAGATGCCGCCCCGGCCAATGTGGACTGCCCGGCAATAGTGACGGACCGGGTACTGCCGCCGTTCCCGGCCTGACTGATACGTTGCGTTATCGCGCTCACCGTCTGGTCCGCTATGGCACGCGCCATTTCCGGCAGGATCACGGCATTGAGGTCGGCAAACCCGGCATCCGTATATTCATCCTCGACCGTCGCGGTCGGCGTGGCGGTGGCTTCGCTTGACGCTTTGCCCCCGCCCATCAAGTTCACCGCGCGCACTTGGAAGAAGTATGCGGTGTCGTTGGTCAAGCCGGTCACGGTGTATTCGGTCGCGGTGGCACTATTTGGAATTGCTGTCCAAGGGACGACGGTGGCGGAGCCGGTGGTACCATAGTCGCCCGCGGTGTCGCTTTGGCGATACTCATAGCCAGTGATTGCCGCGCCGCCGCCGGTTGCGCTCGGTGCCGTCCAGGTCAGCGTGACCGTGGTATCGCCAGCTTCCGCCGTCAAACCGGTCGGCACGGGTGATTCTATGAAATATCCAGCTCCAACTACATGACCACCATGTACTTCCAACCACGATCTTTTCTCAGTAAACAGGTTATTAGATGGGTTTGTAAATTCATATTCTACCCACAAATGACCATTGGCTAGTCCTGCAATGATATCTGCGGTAGGAGGTGCAGCGGTATCAAATACTGTGCGAGGGTCAAGTGGATCTGTACCTCCTACTTCGAAAGCAGTCTCTATATGTACACGTACTTCACTCAAGTCAGGGCTCAGTACAAATACATAGCAACCATCTTCATAAATGCTAAGAGCAGTGCCTATATCACCGCCAGCTACATATTTGGTAACCAAATTTTTAATTTTAGTATCCAAGGCACTTGTTTTAGCTGGATAAGTACATAGACCTTCAGTGTTCGCTATCACGGGCCGGAGTGCCGTTGCGATGGATTCGACTGCCGTGGCGGGGCCTGTGTTGCCGGCGAGGTCGGTGGCGCCACCGGCGGCGAAACTGAGGGTTACCTGGCCAGCCGCGGTTGGCGTGTAGGTGATAGCGTAGGTCGTGGCATCGCCGCTATCGGTGACGCTATCGATGGCGGCGTTGGTTGCGCTGAAATCCGCCGCATCCACATCGGTGACCGGCTCGCTGAACACAATATTATGGGTCGTCTGCATGCCTGCCGTGGGGCTGTCGCCGATGTCGAAGCTGGTCACCGTCGGCGCCTCGGTGTCGATGACGATGGTACTGGTTTCCTCGCCCGGGTCAAAGTTCGCGCCGATGTTCGTGGAAGAAGCCAGGCTGCCGATGTCATACATCGCAGGGCCTTGCATGTCCGCGACATCCGCCGCCGCTACCGTATAAGTCGCGATGTAACCATTCTCTACGTTGCTGTCTGCCGCGACGGTTGCCGTTTGCCCGGCGATGGTCACGCTCGGCGCGGCGGTTATCGCTTCGGACACAGCAAAGGTCAGGGTCAGGGTGTCGCCGGCTTTGGCGTATCCCGCGTTGGCGTTGCTGGTGGTGAGTGCCTGTGCGGTGACGCCCAGCGCGGCGGTCGTTCCCGTGTTGGTCGCATAAGCGCCTGCCACTTCGTCGGTGTTGCCGCTGCCGGCTTTGGCACGCACGCGCACAGTGTAGCCGGTGCTTGCCATCAAGCCGGTGATGGCGGCGGTCTCGCCAGACACCACGACATTCGTAGCCATGTAGGTGTTGTCGTTCGCGCTGGTCACTTTATATTCCACATCAAAGCCGGTGGTCGGGTCTTTGTCGGTGTCGGGTCCTTGCATCCAGGACACCGCGAGGGCGCGATAGGCGGACGAGCCCGCGTTGACGGTGACGCTGGCAATGGCGCGCGGTTGCGCCACATTGGGGATGAAGATGTACACCGCGTCGGTAACGGACGGGTTGCCGTCGCCGGACAGGGTCACGCTCAACTCAAAAGTCAAGGTGGTGTCGGCGGTTACATAAGGCGTGGTGAAACTCGCATCCTCCGTGTCCGAGCCGGTGATGGCGAGGGCTTCGCCCGGCGTTACGTCTGCGCCGTTGGTCCTGGTGTGCGTCCATAAAATGGTCGGGTCGGTGCCAGGATTGGTGATGGTGCCCTCCAGATTCACAGCCGTGTTTTCCAGAACGCCAGGTTGATCCGCGCCGGCATTCACCGTCAGGGTGGGCGTAACTGGTGCTGGGCCAGTTGTGTGAGCCGCTCTCGCATATTCTTGATCATCAAATACAATCCAAACCTCGCCGTCAAAGCCATGAGGAGTTGATATGCTATATGACACTTCAGTATTTACCCCACCACCAGTGACATTTCGTTGAACGTGGAGACCTGCATCTGTTGCAGTTCCAGCGCGACCCCAGCGAATCTTAAATAGACCTGCCTCTGTCGGTGTAAAGGTTACCCGTGTAGTTCCATCTCCATTATCAGTATAGGTCGCAGTGTTGTCCTTGACTGGGCCTTGCACCTGCGCCACGATGGCACTGCCGCTCGCGCTCGCCGCGCTCGCGGGGCCCATGTTCGGGGTGGTCGCGGTGTCCATCACGCTGCCGGCGGCAAGGGTCAGGGTGAAGGCTGTCGCTCGCGGGGTGATGCTGATGGTGTAGGTGGTGCTGGGGCCGCTGGCCGGGGTCACACTATTCACCGCGAGGTCGCCGGACGCCACAATGTTGGTGGAAACGGAGAAATCACCCACCGCCAAACCGGTTACCGTCTCGGAGAAGGTAATGTCGTAATCCTGCGCCGTGCCAATCACACCTTTGGCAATGGTGCCGAGGGTCACCGTCGGCGCGGCGGTGTCCGTGGGCGTAGCCAAGGTCCTTGCAACAAACTCGGCGGAAGGAGTACTTGTCCCAGCAGAATTTGTTGCGGTAATGACATACTTGTAATCTGTTGCAGGTTCCAAGTTATCATCAGTGGCAGTCAGTTCAGTGATTTCAGATGCCACTACTACATTATCCTCGCCTGCAACAATTCTGGTCAGCGTATAACTATCGGCATTATCCACCGCACCCCATGTAATCTCTATACTTGTATCAGTAACTGCGCCGAGAACAAGTGCGGGAGTTTCAGGAATTGTAGGTGCTGCAGTGGTAGTTACATCCAGATTACCAAATGCGCTACCTGAATTACCGAAGAAGTCAACTGCGTGGATACGATAAGTGTAAGTTGTTTCAGGAGTCAAGCCTTCATCAAGGCCAGTATCAGTGTATGAGGTATCACTAGTAGTTGTTATGCGGGTATCATCTCTATACAAATCATATTGTACGGCACCAGTTTGCGCATCCCATTCAAGGTCAATAGTTGTTGAAGTGATGCCTGCTGCCCTAAGCGCAGGTGGCGCGGTGGACGACGCGCCAACGGTCACGGTGCGGGTCAGCGTGTCGGTATTGCCGGCGAGGTCGGTCACGGTGTAGGTGTAGGTGTAGTCGCCGGGGACGGTGGTGTCCAGATCGGTCGCAAGGTCGGGTCCGGCAATAGTCGTCTCCAGATACTCGCCGGCACCCGTATTCACCCCACTCACGCCATCATCAGTGTAATCATCGCTGTCGTAGGCAACGACTACGGGTGAAACGCCGCTCAGTCCAATGGCCGGCGGGTTGGTATCAATCTGCACATTATCAATGGGTATCTCAAGGTTAGTGACGCTATTGTTGTCGGCATCCGCGACGCCACTAATCACCAGTGTCACCCGGTTGGTATTCTCTGTTGTGACAGGATAGACCGCAGAATACTGGTTGGCGGTGGCGGTTGTGTCCAGATCTTGTGCGGCTTCAGGCGCATCACCAAACCTGAATCTGACGCTATCTACGAGAGAAGCATCGGTCAGCGGTTCGTCGGACTGCACAAACACGGTAAGGGTGTCGCCTGCATTCAGGTAGGTGATGCCACCCGACACTATACCGTCGGTGTGCTCAACGCGAAGCAGGGTAATCACCGGCGCGGTGGTGTCGCCCGCGGCAATCACGGCGCCGGTCTGCGCGCTGGTGAGGGTCTGGGCGGCGTGCGTGTCGGTATAACCGGCGATGACCCGAATGGTCCTGCCGACATCGCTGTCTCTCAGGGTGTAGGTTGCATCGGTGCCCGCGCCGCTGATGTCGGTGGGGGTGCCGCCCGCCGCGCTTTGCCATGTATAGGTGATGTCAGCAACAGCAACCGTGCCAGCCGAGTTGCTCCCGTTGACAGAATCCGGGTCGGTTACTGCGCCGGCGGTCAATACCCGCCCGACCTGAGGCGTGCCGGTAATGCCGCCGATGGCGCCCGGCTCATCCACATTGGTAACCGTCACCGTTATCGCCAGTGTGTCTTCCATCGGCGGGGAGCCGTCATCGGTGGCGGTAATGGTGATGTCATAAACACGGTTGCCACCGTCATCGGTCGGCACTTCATAGTTCGGCAGCGGTGCGTTGAAGGTCAATACGCCGCTTGTGGCACCAATCGTGAAGAAACTCGAATCCGTGCCATCAAGCGACCAGGTGATGTCGGTATCCGCGGCATCGGCATCGGTCGCGGCGTAGGTATGCACCGCCGCAACATTCTCGCCAACCGTTATCGCATCATCGTCAGCGGTTCTGGTAATCACCGGCGCGGTGTTGGTGGCGCGGGTTACGACTACCTCATATTCGTGCATGACGCTGCTGCCCGCGGCGGTGGCGGTGACCACGATGCGGATGGGGTTGGCACCAGGATTCAGCGAAATATCTCCACTTTCTGTGCCGCTAACAACCACAGTGCCGGCCACGGTCACGCTGGCGGTGGTGTCACTCAGGGTTGGCCTAATGTTAACGCTTGCCACATCATTGCCCAGGCTGGCGGTGTATTCCACGATGCCAGACGCGAAGGTCGGCATCAGTTCAACCGCGGTGCTACCGCTATGGGTAATAGCCAAACCCGACAGAGTCGCATCCACCACGGTGATGACCACACGGTCGCCGACCTGATTGGTGGCAGCATCGGTGACCACCAGGGTGAATTGATAGACCCCCGGCGTATCCGGCGCGGTGAAGGTCGCGGTCGCGGTGTCGGCATTGGTCAAGTCGACGCGTGCAGGTGCGTCACCGAGGCCGGATTGCCTCCAGGCATAGTGCAGAGCACCGTTCTCGGGGTCGGTGGCGGTGCCGCTCAAGGTTACGGGTGCGCCGACATTCACAGTTTGATCGGTGCCCGCACTGACAGTCGGCGGCATGTTGCCCGCCGCCGGAACGCCACCCGCGCTAATCGGCACCAAGGGAGGACCGGTGTTGCCGGCGGGGTCGGCAACCTCGTCAGGGGCAAGGGTCAGGGTGAATGTCGCGGCGGTCTGCGTGAAGGTGATGGTATAGGTGGTTGCGTCGCCGGTGTCTTCCACACCAGTCACCATGGCACCCTCGGAAGTGGAGAAATCACTCACTGCCAAACCGGTTACCGGCTCGGAGAAGGTGATGGTGGGACTGTGCACGGTGCCAATCGCAACAGCGGCCGGGGCGTTAAAGGTCGTCACCCTCGGCGCGGTTATATCCACTCGAATCGTACTGGTTTCCGTGGCCCGGTTTTCAATGATACCGTGGGCACTATCGGTGGCGGTCAATCGGTGAATCGTAAACGGCACCAACTCACCGTCCAGATCCCTAAAAGGCGCATGCAGCGCGTCCACCTCGTAGGTCGCGGTGTATTCATTGCCAGTGCCTTTTGTCAACTCCTGGGCGAAATGCTTGGCGATGCTAATGCCGTTCTTTGCGTCTCCCTCGGTGATTATTGGCACATTGGTGGTGAAGGTCAGGCTCAACTCGTCGCCGAATTTAGCGTAACCGGAGTTGGCGGCGTTATTGCCAGTGAGCACGGGTGCCACGGTAAAGGCAAGGGCGGCGGTGGTCACGGTGATGACTACCGTGTCCTTATGGCTTTTCGCGGGCGTGCCGGCATCGGTAACGGTCAGGGTGATGGTCAACTCCCCTGTCGCAGTAGGCGCGTCGAAGACCCCTCTGTCGAGGATATGAGTCAAGTCGATGGGCGACGCGGGCGGGTTGCCATCGGTCAAGGTATGCTCCCAAGCATAACGCAGCGCCCTGTTACCACCATCGGTGTCGTTGCTAGCCCTGCCAGACAGGAACACCCTAAAGCCGGCATTTACAGTTCGATCGTTCCCAGCATTGGCAACCGGCGCGATGTTGTCGGCGCGGGTGACCGTGAGGTTGTAGGTTTTCTGGGAGCCGTCCTCGGCGGTGACTTCAATGGCGATGTTGTTGACACCAACATTCAGAGCAGCCGATACACTGGCTTGGTCGCTGACCGGCGGCGCGTCATTCACCACCACGTCCACGCTCGCGCCATCGTTAGTCTTGGTTGGCGTCACCGTAACGCTTGCCACCCCATTGTCCACATCGGCGGTATAAGTCTCCCTGGCAGAATCGAAGGTCGGCGGCACCAGCGCAACCTGGTTGTCATCGCTATCGGCAATAGACAAACCCGACAGAGTCGCATCCGTGGACACGGGTGCGGGGGCGGTGCCGCGCACGGAGGTCTCGGGGACGGCGTTGCCGGCGCGGTCGGTTACCGGGTCGGTCAGGGTGGCCGCGTTAAGGGTCAGGGTGAAGTCTTCCGCAGTCGGGGTGAAGTCGATGGTATAGGCGAGGTCGGAGCCGCTGACCGGGGCTACGCTATTCACCGTGGCGCCAGTGGCGGCGAGGTCGCTGCTATCAAAGCCGGTCACCGCCTCGGAGAAGGTGATGTCGTGCATCTGCGGTGTGTTCGGCACGCCTTCGGCAATGGTGCCGAAAACCACCGTCGGCGCGACTACATCAATTTCAATCGTGCTGGTGGCCGCGGGCGGGTCAAGCGTGTCGGCGGTATTAACGGCTGTCATTGCGCCAATGTCATACTCCACCGGTACGCCGTTGCCTCCCGCAACACCCGCATGCGTCGCGTCCACCCGGTAGGTTGCGGTGTACATATTGTCGGTGTTTTCCACCCTGACGGCTTGCCCGGCGATGGTCACGGTCACGGCTGGGTCGCCCTCCAATGCCTGATTGACGGTGAAGGTCAGGGTCAGGATGTCGCCGGCTATGGCGTAATTACCATCGTTGCTGCTAGTGAGCACGGGTGCCGCGCTAAAGCCAAGCCCCTGCACGGTGACGGTGCGAGTAACCTGCACGGCGTTGTTACCGGCGGCGTCCTGCGCATCGTAGGCAATGGTGTAGATGCCGGCGAAGTTGGCGCCCACCGTATCGCCAGCCACGTCCAGCCTGATGGTGGTATCCAGATTATCCGAGACCTCGGCGCCTTCATCAGTGTAGGGAGAATCGTCCGTAGTCAGGGCAATCGCCGCGTTACCATTGCGGACGATGCTTGGCGGCGTGGTATCAATGGTAAATGCGGCAAGACCGGCAAATCGGGAAGTAGTCCTAAACGCGCTCTGGCGCACTCGCACCTGATCGTCGGTATATTCGCCTTCGGGCAATTCAAGATGACGCCTGCTGCCGCGGGTGTAAGTCTTGCCGCTATCGGTGGAGTATTCCCAGAAGCCCCCAGCGGCGCCAAAATCATCCATCAGAGTAACAATTATCCCTCTATTCATGGTGATGCGGTCGGTATCTGAGCGACCCGTGTCCGCACTCAGGGCGATGCCCGGTGGCACCGGTCGCGCCGTGCCGAACGACGTGCTTGCGCTGGCAGCGGGACCCATATTGCCGGCCAGGTCGGCCACGCTGTTGGGTCTAATTGCCACATAGAAGAATGCGGTAATCGGGGTGAAGTCGATGGTGTAGGTGGGGCGGTCGTTGGGCCCAGTGCCCTTCAACGAGATACCGACCGAGGAGATACCGGGGGTGCTGCCGACCAATATATCACCCGCTTCAAAACCCGTCACCGGCTCAGCGAAGGTGACATCAATGGACTGCCGCCGGTTAAGCAACCCATCGGCGAGGGCGGCAAAGGTCGCCGTCGGTGCGGTTTGGTCCACGGTAACCGCAATGCTGGCCGGGGCCGAGTCCACGCCGCTCACGGTCTGCACGACCAGCACCCGGCCCAGAGCATACACGCCTGCTTCCAGAGTGAAAGTGCGACTGAAGCCGTTGCGGTCGCCGCTGAAACTGGTGCCGCTATCGGTGGAGTATTTCCAGGTGTCAAAGTTGCGATCAAAATTACTTGCCAGAGTCACAACCACCGCGCCATTGCGGGTGATGCCATCGTCGTCAATGCCGCTGTCCTCAGTCAGCGCGATGCTCGGTGGCGCGGGTGCGGTGCCGGCAACTATGGCGGCAGTCGGCGCGCTGGTGACGGTTTCGGTTTCGGTGCCAAAACCATCGGTGTAAGTGGCCATGACTCGCAGGGTCCTGCCGGCATCGGTTGCCGGCAGCAGGTAGGTTGAATCGGTGGCGCCGGTGATGGGGGTGTAGATATTGTCCGCGCCCGCGCTTTGCCATTGATAGGTGATATCACCAACAGCAATCGTGCCGGCCAGGTTGTCCGCGCTGACGGCATCCGGGTCGGTTACCGTGCCGGCCGTCAGGGTCCGCCCAATCTGGGCGGCGCCGGCGATGGCCCCCATGGCGCCCGCATCTTCCACATTGATGAGCGTCACCGTGACATTGCGGGTGCCTTTCTGCGGCGGGAGGCCGTTATCGGTGGCCGCAATGGTGACTTGATAGTCGTTTTTGTCTTCATCCGCCCGCTCGGCAAAGTTCGGCGAATCGTTGAAACTCAATACGCCGGCATCAATCGCAAAGAAATCCGCATCCGCGCCTTCGAGTGACCAGGCGATGGTGTTGCGCGGGTTGCCATCGGTCGCGGTGTAGGTCGCCACCGCGGTGTCAGAATGCTCGTTATAATTCGGTGCTGTATTGCCCATGATTATTGGCGCGGCGTTGACCACATGGAGCACGGTGAGGGTATAGGTTGCTTCGGCGCCGCCGCGCGCGGCGGTGACCACGATGGGAATGTCGCGGGATTCACCAACCGCCGGCAGTTCAATCGCAGCGGAGAGCATCCGGTTCTGAAGCACCATGCCGTCCACAGTCGCGCTCGCGTCGTTGTTGTCAGTGAAATACGCTACCTCAACCCTTTTCACATCATTATCCACGCGCACGGTGTAATCCAGGCGGTTGCTCCCCGACGCTGCCAGGTCGTCAGTCACCGGCACTCTGATAGCCTGGCCGACGTCGCCCCTGATAACCAGTTCCTCCAGACTCGTATCGGTGCTCCGGTCGATGCGGGTCACGGTGATGCGATAGGTGCGGGTGTTGCCGGCCTCGGCGGTGACGACAATGTTGATGGGGGCGTTTATGCCAGCCTGCAGGGTAATCGCTTGACTGGCCTGGCCGCTGGTAACCGCGCCCAAGGGGCCGTTCACAGTCACGCTCGCGCCGTCGTCATTCACGGTCGGCGTAATCCTGACGCTTGCCACACTATTCGGCACGGTGACGGTGTAGTCGGTGTCCTCGCCGGCAGAATCAAATTCAGGCGCCAAGCCGCCCGGCGAGATAGTCAGGGCCGACAGAGTCGCATCCGTGGACGCGGCGTCGCCGGTCACGGTGATGGTTACCGTGTTGGCGCGGCTTGCCGGGGGAGAGCCATTATCGGTAACGGTCAGGATAAAGGTAAAAACCCCGGCAGTCGCCGTGGTGAAGGTCGGGCTGACGGTGTCGGCATGGGTCAGGGCGATTGCCGTGTCCGGCGTGGTCGGGCTGCCATCGGTTTGAGTATGCTCCCATATGTATGTCAGCGTATTGTCATCACCATCGGGGTCGTGGCTGCCAGAGCCGTCCAGGATGACCCGCGCGCCGGTAGCCACTTCTTGATCGTCGCCGGCATTTGCCATCGGCGGGTTGTTTACCGCCGCTGTTACGCTGATGATTACCGTGTCGGTGTGGCTTGCCGGGGGCGTGCCATCATCGGTGACGGTCAGGGTGAAGGTCAATCTCCCAGGCGTGGCCGGCGCGGTGAAGGTCAGTCCGGAGGTGGCGGCGCCGGACAAGGCGACAGTCGTGCCGCCGGTCTGCACCCAGGAGTATGTCAACGTATCGCCATCGGGGTCGTGGCTGCTTGAGCCGTCCACGGTGATGGCCGTGCCGACAAACGCAGTTTGGTCGCGTCCGGCGTCTGCCACCGGCGGCGTGTTGGGCATGGCAATCACCGCGGCGGTCGCCGCGCTGGTGGCGGTCTGGCTGTCGAATCCCGGGACGCCGGTGTAAGTGGCAACCACTCGAATAATCCTGCCGACATCACCGACCACCGGCTCGTAGGTCGCACCGATGGCACCGCTGATGGCTGCCCAGTCGTCGGAGTCGGCGGCGGTGCCGTCCGCGGCGCTTTGCCACTGGTGGGTGGGGGCGACACTTACCGTGCCCGCCGTGTTGCTCGCGGTGACGGCATCCGGGTCGCTTGCAACGGTGCCGGCGGTTAGCGTCGCGCCAACCTGCGCGTCGCCGGTGATGGCGCTGATGACACCCGGCTCATCCACATTGGTAACGGTAATCTCGATTGCCAGGTCTTGGGTCAGGGGCTGAAACCTGCCATCTACGGCGTTTATAGTGATGTTATAGACGTTGTCCGCGCCCACATCCTGCGGCGCCTCATAGTCCGGCGAGAACTGAATATCCAATTCGCCGTCCGAGCTAATGAGGAATAATCGCCAATCCGGGCTGTCACTTCCTCTTAGTATCCCCCAGTCGGCAGGAATCACCGTGCCGGCGCTGGCGTAGGTGTCCAGAACAGAGCGGACGGCGGTGTTTTCGGGAATTGACAGGGTCGCAGAACCGATGACGGGCGACAGAACGGTCACGGTGCGCTTCGCCGTGCCAGTATTACCGGCGTGGTCGGTCGCACGGTAGGTAATCGTGTAGGTGCCGATGGTGCCGGTATCCACAGTGTCCGTCGTGGTGGGCTTCGGCACGTTGTCATCCAGAATATCCGTGGCGGTGGCGCCCACCTCGTTGTAGGTGCCGCCCACATCCAGGGTAATGCTGGCGAGACTAGTCACGGTGACGACTGGCGGCGTGGCATCAAAGATAAATGCGTCAAGACCGGCAAAATCGGAACGAACGAGTTTCACCGTCTGGCGCACTCGAATCTGATTGTTGGTGTATTTGCCGTCGGGCAATTCGAAACGAAGCAGGTTGGTGGAGCGCGCTTCGACTTCCGAAGTATGATTGTAATTAGCACCGCCATTGATGGATATTTCCCAGGAGTCCCGGTCAAAATCAAAATTACTCGCCAGAGTAATGAGTATCCCTCTATTGCTGGTGATGCGGTCCGAATCTGAGCTACCCGAGTCCGGACCCGCCAAGGCGATGCTCGGCCGAGCAACCGGCGCTCCTTGG
The DNA here is from genome assembly GCA_965249625.1 of Nitrospinales bacterium. GTDB lineage: Bacteria > Nitrospinota > Nitrospinia > Nitrospinales > VA-1 > LS-NOB. Next base: position 1,261,399 of record OZ252246.1, read on the forward strand.
GGAGTCACTTCGTAGGTGGCTTCAGCGCTCCTGCCACGAGAATTTTTCGCAGTCAGGGTAAGTCTGATCTCCCTACCGGGTATCCGGTTGCTAAGTGTGTGGGTTCTTGCGTTACCTCCCAGGTTTACCCTGACAGCATCGTCCTTATCGCCAGTATCATAATGATGTATCTGATATTCGGTTATTGCCGCGCCATTATCACTCGCTGGGGCAGTCCAGGTTAGCACCACTGCATCGGCAAAGCCGGTCGAGGTAAAGTTGGTTGGCGCGAGAGGCGCGCCTGCGGTTACACTTATAAAGCTTGTAATCCTGTTGCCATCACCCGCGGGCTTGGGTCTTACAGTAATACGGTACGTTTTTCCGTTGGTCACTGTTAGTGGTAGTAAATCGTTAACACTATAGTCGAATGACCCGGCGTTGGTGGCCGGGATATTGAAATTGACGGTCGCTCCATCTGTAGGTTTAGCCGTTACAAAATAGCTAAATGTTGTCCCACCAGTGGCGGGTTTCATCCAACTTATGCGGATGTCATTATTGCCAGGTACTCCCTGAAAGTTGACTGCTTCTTGCGCCTGGACGATGCCGGTTGCTACCAGCATCGCCACCAGCAACGCCGCGGCGAAAACGAATGGAGTGACTGTTTTATTCATAGCACTTACCCCCTGCTGTGTGCTGGGGGGGGGGGGGGGGGGGGGGCGACCATGCTGTTTTTTCAGTATGTCCATAAAGCGGGATGCTTCGACAGGCTCAGCATGACAATGCCGTCGTTCAGAATGACAATGCGGGGCCAGTTTGTCATCCTTGAGGAACCGAAGGCGACGAAGGATCTCGCTTTGCACTAACCTGGGGTCTTCGATATGGTCCATCGTCCGGAATCTCCAATTTGGCTGAGGCACTGAGGTTTAAAAAACACATACGGCAAGTGTTGAACAACCGTAACGAAATTAAACTGTTATTGCAAGTTTAAAAACGGTTGTACAATTTATCGGGCCTTGTAGCTGCCAGAGAGAGCTTTGCGTAACCCCGAGATTCTTCACGGAGCCTGTGCTGAGCTTGTCGAAGTATTCAGAATGACAAGGCGGAGCCTGTGCCGAGCGAAGCCGAAGCATTCAGCATGACAAGACACTGAAACAGAGATTCTTCACTTCGTTCAGAATGACAAAGAAGTATTCAGAATGACAAGAAACGCCAGTTTGTCATTCTGAGGAACAACGTGACGAAGAATCTCTCCCTGAATGACAGAAAAGCGAGATTCTTCACTTTGTTCAGAATGACAAGCAGAATGACAAGAAAAGCGAGATTACCCCTTCGGGGCACGAAGGTTAAGGAAGAGGATATCACGTCTTCACTTCGTTCAGAATGACAAGAAACGCCGGCTTGTCATCCTCGAGGAGCCTAAGGCGACGAAGGATCCCGCCTTGCATAACCCTGAGATTCTTCACTGCGTTCAGAATGACAAAGAAGCATTCAGAATGACAAGAAACGCCGGTTTGTCATCCTTTTGTTCAGCATGACAATGCAAGGCTATTTTGTCATTCTGAGGAACAACGTGACGAAGAATCTCTCCCTGAATGACAGAAAAGCGAGATTCTTCACTTTGTTCAGAATGACAAGCAGAATGACAAGAAAAGCGAGATTACCCCTTCGGGGCACGAAGGCTTTGGAACAATATCACGTCTTCACGGAGCCTGTGCTGAGCTTGTCGAAGTATTCAGAATGACAAAGCGGAGCCTGTGCTGAGCGAAGCCGAAGCATTCAGAATGACAAGACACTGAAACAGAGATTCTTCACTTCGTTCAGAATGACAAAGAAGTATTCAGAATGACAAGAAGCGCCAGTTTGTCATCCTTTTGTTCAGAATGACAAGAAACGCCGGTTTGTCATTCTGAGGAACAACGTGACGAAGAATCTCTCCTGGAATGACAGACAAGGGACAACCTGAAACCTTCTGGTTATATTTCGCACAACTCCATCAATGTGGCGGTCCCCGGCAGGTAGGAAGCCATGTCCCCTTTAGCTTTTCCTTTTAAAAACCCTTGAAGGAACTCCAGAGAAGCCCCTCCGCCAGTGGATACAAAGAAATTGCTGGAAAAATAATTCCACAGTTGGTAAGAATCATTTTCAAGGAAGTCGATGGATATCTGGTTTCGATTGATGGTCGAGGGGAAATGTTTTTCAATCTGGACCTTGATCATTTTTTTCAATTCGGTGGTTCCTATTTTGTTCAAGATCGCGGCGGAATCTCCCCCGCCAATAACTACGGACAATTTGGGGTTGCTCAGGGACATCTGAAAAAGCAATTTGGCCAATTCCAGAGAACCTTCTGCGTAATAGCTGCATGCAGGATGATCGTAGGCTCCCAGAGGCCCGTTCCAGAACACATTTTTGATATCTTTAAAGAGGCCTTCAAATTGCCTGATGGTCTTTTCGCCTAAATCGAGCTGGATCTCTTTAGAAAAGTCGGGGGTTGTTTTATTTTCAAAAATAGTGCTCTGATAATCCGTGACAACTTTGTAATCTTCGGGAAGGAGCAGATTGACTTGGTTGATTTCCGCAAGTTCGATGATTTCTTCGGCCAAGTCAATCTCTTTCAGGAGTTCTTCGTTTTCGGCTTCCTTCTGGCTCAGCAGTTTTGGAGGCAATGTGTCTTTCTGAAAAGGTTGCAGCAATTCCTTTTGCTGTTGTGCCAGGAGGAAAGCATTGGCCATTTTGCCCCCGATTAAAATACTTTTGACTCCGGTCGCGACAAATTGTTTTAAAATCTCAATTTTGTCAGATATTTTTGCCCCACCTGCTACAATCAGGGTTTTTTTAGGTTGGGACAGTATTCTGCCAGCGAATTTTCCAATGCGGTTGATTTCTTCATAGAGAAGAACGCCGGCAACCACCAGTTTCCCCTTTTGCCGCATCAGTTGGGGCAAAAGTTTAATGCTTTTTGTAACGCGATGACTACAGCCGAACGCGCAATTCACATAGACATCAACAATATCTGCCAATTTGGTGATGGTTTCGGTGCGGTATAGATCTGTATTTGTTGGATCCAAAAGATAACGTAAATTGGGAAGAAACTTGATTCCTCCCGGTGGAAGACGCTTATGCGCAACGATTTCCAGAGAATGCTGCATGTGGGCATCAATTGTTTCAGGGGGAAAGATGGTGTAGGTGTCCCCATAAATTCTTCGGATCAAAGTATCGAAGTGGGAGGAAACAAACTGGATGTTGAAGATGCCGTCCCAGCCGGAATGATCTTTTGTTTTATGGGGCCGGCCAAGGTGTGAACCGATGATGATTCGACAGTCTCCTTCTGTCAACTCGTGGATCTTTCTGAATGTGAGATCCAGAAAACGCCGGATTCGGGTATCGTCCGCAACCCGATATAATCCTTTTGCGGTGGATCGCAGGGGAACGTTAAAATCACATCGGATAAAAATAGTCCTGCCTCTTAAATCAGCCGGTTTCAACTTACTTAACTGGGTCATTCCTATCGCATTATTGGAGCTTGAGCTGGCCATTCTGGTGTCCTGTTTTAGTGAAACGTGGAAGGTTGGAAATCGGTTGCTTTTGCCGTTAAATACATCAATTCCGCCATATTGTTTTTATCGGGATAATCCCTTAATTCAACGAGAATATTTTCATTCTTTCGGATAAGAATGGTATGATTAAGTTGGATATGAAAGTATCTTGAATTGAAAAATAATAATTTTTGCCGGAATCAACCGGCTTTAGCCATAAGCGGGTTTCGATTGTTCCCCTTTATAAAGGAATTTATAGCAACAAAAAATTTATGGTCTTTATCGAAATTTAAAAAGAGTTTCAATAACATTTTTATAGACTTTCCGACAGGAAAAACCAACCCTGAAACACAGAATTTTTCATTCCTCACCAAGACCGATAACCTGTGATCCCGACCGGAAAAAAAGCAAAATTTGTATTTAATTGTTTGAATTATAAAGGTTAATTTCCCATATATCAACCTTTTAAATGCTTGCCCGGCCTTGAAACCTGCCGTTGGTTGTACCTGTTAATAAAGTCAGAAAGAATTTCTAATGAGAAAAACTAAAACTGCAGAAAAAGTAATGTTGATCAATGCCCAGCATCCTGAAGAATGCCGGGCTGTTATTCTGGACAATAATGTTATCGATGACTACATCGTCGAGCGTTCCTCCCGGGAGCAAATTAAGGGGAATATTTATTTAGGAGTGATCAGTCGGGTCGAGCCTTCCATTGAAGCGGCTTTTGTCGATTTTGGTGGCAAGAAGTACGGTTTTTTGTCCTTCAAGGATGTCTTGAAAGAATCCTATGTGCATACTGGCGAAAAAAAGGCGAAAGTGAGGATTCAGGATGTTCTAATCCGTGGTCAGCGCATTGTGGTTCAGGTTGCGAAAGAGAGCAGGGAGGGCAAAGGTTCCTCACTGACCAATGCGATAAGTTTGGCTGGCAGGTTTTTGGTTTTGATGCAGGGACAGGGAAGTGCGGTATCCCGCAAAATTGAGGATGAAAGCGAAAGGAAAAAACTCAGGGATATCGTTGCCGGTTTGGAATTGCCGGAGCACCTGGGAGTGATCATTCGTACCGCTGGTGTAGGACAGACCAAGGTCGAGTTGCAGAAAGATTTGCAGATGTTGCTGAAAATCTGGAACAAAGTTGAAGATGCGTCGAAAAATGAATCTGTACCGGGTCCGTTTTTAATTTATCAGGAGCCGGGTTTGGTGGTCAGGACGGTTCGGGACCATTTCAGCAGTGATACCACCCAGATCATCGTGGATAACACGGATTCTTATAAAGCTTTAAAGGATTTTATAAAGCTGGTCATGCCCCGCAACCGAAACCTGGTTAAGCTCTACAAGGAAACGAAGCCTCTTTTCTCTGAGTACAATGTTGAGGAACAGATTGAATCGATTTACCAGCGCACGGTTTTATTGCCTTCTGGTGGTTCCATTGTGATCGATATTGGAGAGGCGCTGGTTTCTATCGACGTCAACTCCGGTAAAACCAAGGGCGGCCTGGACCTGGAAGAAACAGCGGTGACAACGAATCTTGAAGCGGCCAAGGAAGTTGCCCGACAACTCAGGTTGAGGGATCTGGGCGGGCTGATTGTCATTGATTTTATCGATATGTACCAGAAAAAAAACAAGGCTGCTGTTGAAAAACTGATGAAGCAAGCGTGCAAAACGGATAAGGCAAGAATCAACCTTGCCAGAATTTCCAAGTTTGGTTTACTCGAAATGTCCCGGCAACGGATTTCACCTCCTGTCAAAGAAGGGGTTTTTGAGCAATGCGGCCATTGTGCGGGGTCGGGGTTGGTACGTTCGGTGGATTCTATAATCCTGAATGTTCTACGGAAAATTCACGAGACCATTGCCGCAGGAAAAGTGAAAGTCCTCACTCTGGAAGTATCCCCGGAAATTTCCAATTATATTTTGAATCATAAAGTCGATGTTCTGGCAGATTTAAAAGCGAAACATTGGGTTACTTTCCGATTTCAGATCAAAGATGGTTTGGCTTATGAAGATTTCAAATATACAGTGTCCGAAGTCTGGGAGACGGAGAGCCTTCAGGATAAAAAATCTACCGAAAAACCTGTCGAGTCTCCCGAATCCAGCGAAAGGGCTGGACCTGCTGCTCAAGTTGAAGGCGGGCTGGAGGAGTCAGAAAAGAAGGGGTCCGCAGATGCCAGGCCCAACACGAGAAGAAAATATGCCAAACGAAGGCCATCTGCCCGGCGGGGAGGTTCTCAGAGGGGAAGACATCGGCGTCCCTACGCAGGGAAAAAGACCGAGGGAGCATCGGTTGATAATGCCAGCTCGGAACCGAAGAATGAGGCCGACTCGGGAAACAATGATTTTCCAAAAAGTGATATTCGCGGCGACATCAAATCGCCGATGCCTCCATTGCCGGGACCTTTTGTAAGAGAAAGCCCGGAGGAGCCCCAGGTATCTAATGAACCAGCTTCTCCAACAGATGCGGCAGGGGACTGAACCCTTCTCAGGCAGATTTTGCGCAACGAAAACCGGTGTCCCAGAACCTCATTTCAGGGGGTGAAATATTCCGGTAGGGAAGCATTGTGAACTCTTTCATGAAGCCGTGCTTGCGTTTATGAATCGAGCCTCCGCGTGTGACCTTGAACTTTTTACCGTAATTTTTATCATGGTGGTTGGAGTTGGGGTAGGGTTGGTACCAGCTTGAAGTCCATTCCGAGACATTGCCGTTCATTCCCCAGACACGATAACTACTGACATCTCCCTCAAGAGAATTTACGGGCAGGACTTGTTTGCCGAAATTAGCGGTGCCCTTTTTGAAATCGTTGCCCCATACGAAAAGTCGATTGTCGCTACCGCGAGCCGCCTTTTCCCATTCGTATTCTGTCGGCAGGCGTTTGCCGATCCAGCGACAATAGGCTTCAGCCTCATGTCCGCTGATTCCTCGGACGGGTAGACCCATTTGCCGGGTTGGATATTTGGCCTGAGGCTTGAACTTCATAAACTCTTCATAGGTTACTTCAAATTGATCTATATAAAAGGCCTTTAAAAAATACTGTTGCTCGGGTTGGGCGTTGAGGGAGGCCGTTTTGTCCGACATGAACTGCAGGAGATTGCTTTGGGGATTAAGCCCCAGAGTGAAGTTGCCTTCGGGTATAAGAATCATCCCGGCATGTTTCTCGCTCTCGCAAGAAACAAGAAATATTAAAGCAAGTAAAATGGGGAATAATTTATTCAATTATTTTTTCTGGAGATTGGGCATTCTTTGCAAGACGGGTGTCGGGAAATATTTCAGAACCGGGTTCAGCTAAAATATATTCAATCGTGAGGCAGGCCGCTTGTTCCCGGGTGCACATCATGGAACGGCATTCCTGATCCTTCTGGCCGCAGTAGTAGTTCAGGATCCTCATTTTCATAAAGATGCCATTGTTTAATTTTAGTGCGTAAACGTTTCTCTTGGATTCGATGTTGTGGGTTCTTGTGCGGTAATTGTACCAGCCTGCTAATTCCTTGTTGATTAAATTGCCTAGTGACCGGTGGTCTTGCACATAGCCAGTTTCAGGAGCGGTTTTAACATCGTCAAAGTTGACAGGGCCGAGGTTGATGACTCCGGTTTTCCCCGACGGGTTGGTTTTTCCGCCATTGGAGATGATTTTTGTCCGGCTGAACCCTAAGTCCCAACCAACCTGATTCAATTTATTTGTTTCCGCTTCGGCTTCAGAAATTTTCAGGGTTTTTCCAGAGCTGAACTCCACTAACACCCAGGCGTTTCTTTCTTTAGCATTAACCTTGATAATGGGGTTGTTAGTGCTGATCTTTTTGATCTTTTTCGGAGGAAGTGGAACAGTTTCAAAATCCTTTATATTGTCTTCCATATAATTCAGGGTGGTGTGAAACAAGAGGGTCGCTCCGAGGAGCATTAAGAATATACGCGGTGTAGGGTTCATAGGCCCATTTTAACACAGCCTCTTTCCGGCATTTTCGGTTAAACCTGGAAAGCCAAGGCATATTATCGATTATCAATTATCTGTCAGAATAATACAGTTATTTATAATAAATACAATAGCTTGTGAAAACCTTTGCTTTCACTGTTTTTTCCTTTAATGTATAATTACTTGCAGGATTATGGGCACAAAAGGGCGAAAAAATGGGTGATGGGAGACATTCAGGTTTTAAAAAAGCGCAAATCGAGAATTTTTTAAAGGTAGAATTTAAAAAAAAATTCAAAAGCAGCGCTAAAATTTCCCTTCGAAAAAGACAGAAATTCATAAGAGAGGTGACCCGCAGAATTGCCAAGTGGTTTGGCAAAGACGTGTTGGTGCTGATTGACTTCTCGAAAAATGGTTTTTGTGCTGTAATTTCCCCGGCCCAAACAGAGTCGACCGAAAAGGGAAAACTGGTTATATCCTTTTCTCATCCCCATGTATTTTATACCTCGCATTGCGTCGATCGTTTCAGCGAAAGAACGCAATCCCATGAGAATTGTGTTATCACGCTGGATGCATTTTTCAATAAGGCACTATCCACTTATGGGGAAAATGATGGGTTTCTGACTTGTCCGGATGGGGTTTTTGCATATGATTTAATTGAAGAACGCCTGATTGTGAAAACCTATATTAATTTAGACCTTTTATCTGACGACCAGATAAAGCAGTTTTATGGTTCTGGCATGATTTCAATGCTTCCCAGGGAATACGCTACAGAGGATGTCTTTGGCGCGGATTTTATTCTTGGGGATGAACACGATGAGTTTTTAGGCAAACCTGACTAATGAGAGCCTTTAGACCGACGCCGCATTTTTTATTTCTTCATATTTCTACCACCTGAAATATCCATCTTAATTTTATTCAGAGAATGATCCAGTTATTCAATGTTATTAAAAAATATGGCAGTGGTAGTCCGGCACTGGATGATATCTCTCTCAGAATTGAAAAGGGAGAGTTCGTATTTTTAACGGGTCCGAGTGGAGCTGGAAAAACGACCATTCTGAAAATTCTTTTCGGATGGGAGCATTTTGAGGAGGGTCAGGTTTTGGTGCAGGGAATCAACGTTGGGAAACTGAATGCGGGAAATATGTATACCCTAAGGCGATCCATCGGGGTGATTTTTCAAGATTATAAGCTTCTGGCCAATAAAACAGCCTTTGAAAATGTTGCGTTTGCCCAGGAGGTCACGAACCGTAATCGAAAAACAATTAAATTTAAAACATGGGAGGCTCTAAAGAATGTAGGGCTGACTTCCAAAAAAGATTCCTTTCCCCCCCAGCTTTCCGGAGGAGAGCAACAACGCGTGGCCATTGCCCGGGCGATGGTGAATGCCCCCCCAATCATTTTAGCCGACGAACCCACCGGTAATCTGGATCAGGAAATTTCTCTTGAGATTTTAAAGCTTCTTGAAGAGTTGAACCGCAATGGAGCGACCATTGTATTTGCAACGCACAGTCAGGATATTTTGAAATTTGGAAATCATCGAGTTGTTGTTCTCAATCGCGGAAAGGTTATCTCATCGTGAACTCAGTAATCCAGGCGTTGTTAATTGGTTCTCGGGCAACGATTGCGAATGTTCGCGCGAATGTGCAAACCTTCCTGATTTCCGTTATGACCATTGCTATTTCGATAGGGATTTTGGGGCTTTTCCTTATTATATTTTTTAACTTGAATGGATTTTTGGCGAGCTGGAATCAGCAGGTTCAATTAATCGTTTACTTGCAGGACGATATATCACGCGCCCAAAAAGGGAATCTGGAAGACCTGTTTAAAACTAATTTAAGAGTTCAATCGACGGAAGAAGTTACCAAAGATCAGGCCTGGCAGGAATTCAAGCTTAGCCAGGCGGAGGAATCAGGTTTGGAACTTGACCTGGGTTTTAATCCGTTACCCGGTTCTTACAGAGTTCGTTTTAAGATGTCTGATAGCCGCCTGTTGCATATCAGCAAATTTGCGGGAAAAATCCAGACTGAGCCAGGTGTTGAATCCGTGGAATATGGCAAAAGCTGGATCAGCCGTTTTGAAAAGTTTATGGTTTTCTGCCGCGTTTTTCTGATGGCGACAGGGGCCTTGCTAAGTTTTGGGTTGATACTGATTATTTCTAACACCATTCGACTTTCCATTTACTCACGGCAGGATGAGATTGAATTGATGCTGTTAATCGGAGCGACTCCCCAGTTTGTCAAAATCCCTTTTTTGCTGGAAGGAATGCTGCAGGGTTTGTCAGGATCCTTGCTTTCCCTGGGGTTGATGGAGATTATTTATTATTACTTGCGGAACGAATTCCAAACTTCCATAGAGTCCATTGCGAGGGGAATGGGTTTTCAGTTTATCCCAGAGCCATTTTTGTTAATTCTTGTTGGATTGAGTGTGTTGATTGGATTGGTTGCCAGCTATATCTCGACCTATCAGTACATGCAGGTTTTAAATAGAAGATGAAGTATAGAGCCATATTTTTAGCGGGTTTTGTTTTAGCGGGTTTGTTTTTTGCATCAACCGGGGGGGCCGCGAAAAAAAGTGCCAAGGAGATTAATGCGCTATTGCAGGATGAGCAGAAAGAATTAAGCCTTCTAAAGAAAAAAATTTTCAGCCAGAACAAACTCATTTCTTTAGCGGGGAAAAAAGAAGGGCAATTGCTAAGCAAACTAAGAAGGATTGACAATCAAATAAAATTGAAGGAGAGAGAGCTCAAGGTTTACCAGTGGAATTTTCTGATTAACAAAAAGAAACTTATTAAACTTGAAGCAAATCTTCGGACCAATAAGCAGAAGTTAAGGGCTCAAAAGCTGTTATTGGGAAAACGTTTTCGTCAGATTTATAAAAAAGGCCCTGTTTTTCCTCTTAAGGTGGCCTTTTCATCGGAAAATGCGAGCGACTTTTTGCAAAGCCTCAAATATATGGAATTGATGGCCCAACATGATGCAAACCTGATGGCCAATTATATGAATCAGTTTGAGGGCATGAAAACCGAAAAACAATCTCTTCTATCTATCAGGGCGAAGCTGGTGCGGTTGGAGAAAGATGCCTTGGGCAAGCGGGGAGAGTTTGAAAATGCCAGGAAGGATAAAAAGAGATTTTTAAAGAAGATTAAGAAAAAGAAACGGTTTAGAATCCAAACCCGGAAGGAGCTTCAAAAAGCCTCCTATAATTTAAATAACCTGATTGCAAAATTATTGTCGAAGCTGGTATCCGGTGAAGGCCTCGATATTGTGGATAAAAGGGGCAGGTTGACTCTACCGGTGAAGGGCAAAATTCTCAACAAATTTGGCAGGCAAAAAGATAGACAGTACGGTTCGTTCATTGTGCATAATGGTATTAACATTAAAACCCGGACCGGTACACCGGTGCGCTCGGTTTTCAACGGTAAAGTTCTTTATACCGGAGAGCTTGAGGGTTATGGAAATCTGGTGATTATTGGGCATGGAAAGGATTATCATTCCCTTTACGGTCATTTGGGTCGCATTGATGTCAAGCCGAATCAAGTGATTCAGACCGGAGATATTATCGGTCGTAGTGGGGATGCGGGGTCTCTGGTTGGGGAAACCCTTTATCTGGAAATGCGTAAAAAGGGAAAACCTATTGAGCCCGTCCGTTGGTTTAAGACGGCTCGCAGGAAATAGAGGATCATAGTGCTAAAATACGCTTAGGTTATGAGTGCGTAGCGCCTATAATTAATATATAATTCCAATTTTATATCTTGGGGAGATGACACTTTGAGTTTGTCACTGGTGAGGGGAGAAATGAAGGTTGGGTTAGCCCGGTTTCTGGTTATCATTATGCTGGGAATGCTCCCCGCACAGACTCTTTTCGCGGAGGAGAATGTTGAAGAGCCTAAACCGGATACCTATAATAAGCTCAAGGTATTCTCTGAGATACTTTCCCTGATTGAATCCAATTATGTTGAACCGGTGGGAAGCACCACTATGATCGAGGGAGCTATCAAGGGAATGGTTAAGTCCCTTGATCCTCACACCAACTATTTGCCTCCCGCGTCCTATAAAGAAATGCAGGTGGAGACAACAGGGAAATTCGGTGGACTGGGCATTGAGATCAGTATTCGCGATGGTGTGCTAACCGTTGTTTCTCCGATTGAAGAAACCCCGGCTTTTAGAGTGGGAATTAAATCGGGCGATAAAATTATAAAAATTGAAGACGAATCAACCCTTGATATGACTCTTCAGGACGCGGTCTCCCGACTCAGGGGTGAAACCGGATCTCCTGTGACCATCACGATTTTCAGGGAATCCTTCAAGGCTCCAAAAGAATTCACCATTGTCCGGGATATTATTAAAGTCCGGAGTGTTGTTAAAAAACTTTATAAGAAGGACATTGGTTATATCAAAATCCGTAGTTTTTCAAAAAATACCAGTGCGGACCTGGATAAAGCCCTCGCTGACCTCGGCAAAGAGGGGATCAGCAAATTGATCCTTGATCTCAGAAACAATCCTGGAGGGCTGTTGAATCAGGCTGTTGAAGTGACGGATCGATTTTTGAACCGTGAAAACCTGATTGTCTATACCAAAGGACGCTCGGACGAACAAAATATGCGTTTCACGAGCCATGATAAGGTAGCGGGTGTTAATTATCCCTTGATCATTATGGTTAATGGAGGAAGCGCAAGTGCCTCGGAAATCGTGGCGGGCGCTTTGCAGGATTTAAACCGGGCCGTTATTCTGGGCACACAAACTTTTGGCAAAGGATCCGTTCAAACCATCATACCGCTAAGCGATGGCTCTGCCTTGCGATTAACGACGGCCCGTTACTACACTCCCAGTGGCCGGGTGATTCAGGAAAATGGTATTGAGCCTGATATCATTGTTGAAAGAACACCCGTCGAGGATTTGGAAGAAGAGGATGAAAAGAAAACGGAACCGAAAGAAAAAACCCGACTTCGAAGATTTTTGCGTGAAAAGGATTTAAAGAAACATTTGAAGGGCAAGAGCAGTATTGGTGATGTCGAAGAAGAAAGCGAAGTAGAAAGTGTTGACAAGGATGAAGAAACTGCCTCTGTCCATGAAGACCTGCTAAAGGACAATCAGCTTGAACGGGCCGTTTCCCTGCTTTCGGGCTGGGAGGTCATGAAGAAGATGTTTAAAAATTTGCAGGTCCCCACTCCGGACCCTGATAGCCGAATCAGCATGAAATAAGATTTGTTTCTTCCTCTGATTATTGGCAATTACATTTATAGATTCTCAGCTTCCCCATGCTTGTTCTTGGTCTAGAAACTTCTTGCGATGAAACTGCCGCCGCAGTCTTGAAAGACGGCGACACCCTTTTATCTAATATCATCAATGACCAGATTGGCGTTCACTCTCCATACGGAGGAATCGTCCCTGAGTTGGCGGGGCGGTCGCATAATGAACGGGTACACCGGGTTATTAAGGAAGCAGTGGCCGAGGCTGGAGTGCGGCTAAGAGATATCGATCTCATCGCCGTCACGATGGGGCCCGGGCTGATAGGCTCATTACTGGTAGGTTTGAACACTGCTAAAGGACTTTCATATGGTCTGAAAATTCCTATGATCGGGGTGAACCATTTGGAAGGCCATCTTCTGGCCATCTTTTTACAGAAAAAAATACAGTTTCCTTTCATTGCGCTGATTGTTTCCGGGGGGCATACCGACCTGTACCGGGTTTCTGATTTTGGGCGGTATAAACTGCTGGGGCGAACTCGTGATGATGCGGCGGGAGAGTCTTTTGATAAAGTAGGAAAAATGCTTGGGCTTCCGTATCCTGGGGGACCGGCCATTGAAAAATTGGCGCGGAATGGAAATGGAAAGGCCCATAAATTTCCGCGAGCCTATCTTGAAAAAGGTTCTCTGGATTTTAGTTTCAGCGGATTGAAAACATCGGTCCGAACTTTTTTGAACCAAAGAGAGAAGGACAACAGGTTAACCCTGACCGATGAAGATATTTCAGCGGGTTTTCAGGATGCGGTTCTTGATGTCCTGGTGGATAAACTTATCAGCGCTTGTAAGAAAGAGAATCTATCGCGTATCGTCGTGACCGGTGGGGTGGCCTCAAATGGCGCCTTACGTGTGGCAACAGGAAAAGCGGCTCAAGCTTATGGCTTTGAAGCTTCTTTTCCAGACCCAATATTTTGTACCGATAATGCTGCGATGATTGCTTGCGCCGGTCATTACAAGTTTGCCCGGAACCAAAGTTCGTCGACTGATTTTATGGGGTTGGATGCAGAAGCCGGTCTTTCGATAGAATAAGCACGCGCCACAAAGGAAATAACATGCGGGCTCTGGTTACAGGCGGAGGCGGATTTCTTGGGAGCGGTATCGCCCAATCTCTCCACGAAAAAAAAAATGACGTTAAAGTTGTGGGCCGGTGCCATTATTCTCATCTTCCCAGAGGCATCAAATTATGCCAGGGCGATATTCGGGACCTTGATTTCCTTTGCAAGATATTTTCGGGCGTGGAGGTTGTCTTTCACACTGCAGCTTTTCCCGGTATTTGGGGTCGGGCAGAGGACTTTTACAGCATCAATGTTGATGGAACCCGCAATGTGATAAAAGCCTGCCTGCTTAACGGGGTGCAAAAGCTGGTGTTCACCAGTTCTCCAAGTGTCATTTATGGAGACTCAAGTCTTGAAGGAGTGGATGAAACGGCTCCCTATCCAGAGGATTATTTGTGTGAGTATCCCCGCACCAAGGCAATTGCTGAAAAACTCGTAACAGAAGCGAATGGTAGGGATTTGGCCACGGTATCCATCCGGCCGCATCTTATCTGGGGGCCGGGAGATCCGCATTTGGTTCCTGGAATTTTAGCAAAAGCCGATAAGGGCCGATTGGTGCGAGTGGGGCCGGGAGAAAACAAAGTTGATATCATTTATATCGACAATGCCGTATCTGCGCATCTTAAAGCTTGCGATGCGCTGGGGGTTGGAAAACCTCCCGCTGGTAAAGTTTATTTTATCAGCGATGGCGAACCGGTGAACTTGTGGAACTGGATCAATGAACTGCTAAAAAAAACAGGCCGGCTTCCTGCAACCCGGAGCATCTCCTACCAAACAGCATCAAAGCTGGGTTATTTGTTGGAGGGAATATACAATTTCTGGAGGATTAAAAAAGAACCTCCGATGACCCGGTTTCTGGCATCCCAGTTGGCGACCTCTCATTACTTTAATATTGCCCGGGCTAAAAATGATTTTGGATATGTGCCGGTGGTGAGTCCTGAGGAGGGAATGAGCCGACTCATTCAGTCTCTTTCGGCTCCCCAAGAATGTTGATGCGGTGGGCCATGCAGCCAGCTCCAAATCCGTTGTCGACATTAACGACGGCTATTCCCGTTGCGCAACTGTTTAGCATGGTAAGAAGGGCAGAAACGCCACCAAAAGACGTTCCATAACCGATACTGGTGGGTACTGCTATGATAGGTTTGTCCACCAGGCCACCGACCACACTTGCCAGTGCCCCTTCCATCCCTGCCACAACAACGACCACCCGTGCCTTTCTGATCTGCTCAAGACTATTAAAAAGACGGTGAATTCCTGCTACTCCCACATCAAAAAGGGTTTCTGTCTCGCTTCCCAGTATTCGAGCTGTGACCGAAGCTTCTTCAGCGATGGGGATGTCTGAGGTCCCAGCGGTGATGATGGTTATCAAGCCGCTTTTTTTCTTGGACTTAATTTTTTCAATCACCAAAGTCTGCGCTGTTTCATTGTATTCAGAAATTTTGGGCAGAAAAGATTTTAATTTGCTAAAGGTTTCTTTGGACAACTTGGTCGCCAGAATCGAATGACCCGCATGATTCATGCTCTGAATAATCTTTTTTATTTGGGCCACGGTTTTGCCCTGGCAGTAAATAACTTCGGGCATGCCGCTTCGGAGCTCACGATGATGGTCAATCTTGGCGAATTCCAGGTCCTCAAAAGGCAGGATCTCAAGCTTTTTAATGGCCTGCTGGGGAGTTAATTTTTGCTTGTGCAAGTCATTCAATAATTTTTTTAAATCCTTTGGATTCATTCCAAACCCTTTATGCCGGCAAATTCGGTGGTTATTTCAACTTTCATCAAGTCCTCCAACGCCTGGCCAGGCGATTTGTTTTCGTGGAGGACGCGGTAGGTCTCTTCGATAATTGATGCTTGGACATTGAATTTCTTTATCAGGGAATGAGCCGATTTCACAGTCAAGATACCCTCGGCGACCATTTTCATGTTTCCAGTAATTTCTTTCAGGGATTTTCCTTTCCCCAGTTGGATTCCCAGCTGACGGTTGCGGCTCAAGTCTCCGGTGCAGGTGAGCACAAGGTCTCCAAGACCCGTCAGGCCATAAAAGGTCTCCGGCCTGGCTCCGAGCTTCGTTCCAATCCGGCTGATCTCAACCAGTCCGCGGGTGATCAGAGCGGCCCGTGTGTTGAATCCCAAACCCAGTCCGTCACAAATCCCTGTAGCGATCGCGATGACATTTTTCAATGCGCCGCCAATTTCGACCCCCACCAGATCGTCGTTGGCAAATACTTTCATTTTATCCGTAGTAAAAAGTTCCTGAACCTGTTTTGCTGTTTCCAGGTTTTCTGCCGAGGCCAACAGGGCGGAAGGAACTCCTTCGGCGACTTCCTTGGCAAACGTGGGGCCTGAAATGGTGGCGGTAGAAATATTTCTATCCAAAACATCCCGAATAATCTGGTGGCTGGTAAAAAGGGTGTCGTTCTCTATTCCCTTACTGGCACTGATGATGAGACAATCCTTTGCAATAAATGGTTTGATCTGGGAAAGGGTCTGTCTGATCACATGAGTAGGAACGACCAGCAGAATCAAGGACTGCCTCTCGACGGCGGATTCTAAAGACGAGGTGGGGTGAACATTTTCCGGCAACGGGTACCCCGGTAAAAACCATGCATTTTCCCGAGTGTGGGTTATGGTATCACACAATTCCTTTTCATACACCCAAAGAGATATTTGGCGAAAATTGTCGGCCAAATGAAGGGCTAGTGCGGTTCCCCAACTCCCTGCGCCAATGATGGAAATTTTTTCATGCATGATAGAGCCTTCCGGTAAGGAGAGCTTTGCACAAGTCGAAAAACCAGAAAAGCGAGATGCTTCGAGATACCCCTACGGGGCAAGAATTCAAAGGTCAAATATCACTAGCTCAGCATGACAATTTTGGATGTTTTTGGGCGGCCATCCAGAGTTCATCGAAGGATCTCGGGGTTATGCAAAGCACTCTTTCTTAAGACGACCATTATAGCGAATTCAACTTTGTATTGCTTAGAGAAATGGCTTGTTTGGGGTTGGCCTTTATGATTAAATAAAGCCATCAATATATAACTCAGGTTGATCGTTAATTTCTGAATATTTCCCTATTACATCAAGGTTCATCTCATGGCAAA
Source organism: Nitrospinales bacterium (assembly GCA_965249625.1). Taxonomy (GTDB): domain Bacteria; phylum Nitrospinota; class Nitrospinia; order Nitrospinales; family VA-1; genus LS-NOB. The sequence continues at coordinate 1,278,202 of OZ252246.1, forward strand.
GCGTTTAAAAGTCAGCCGGAAACATTTGTTGAAGGATCCTGACCAGTTTTTATCCGCTTCTGAAAAAGCCATGATTTTCTTTATGGAGAATCGCGCTGCTGTTATTGGCGGGATCGTATCCATTATCGTGGCCGGTTCTTCTTTTTTAGGTTTTAAATATTATCAGGAAGTGCAGGCGATGAAGAATGAGGCGTTTTATTTTGAAATGGTGAAGCTTGTTGATAACGCCAGCAACCCAGCTTCTGAAGCGCAATTGATCTTGGAGAAAATAGGGGATGGCTTCCAAAAAGAACGGGCGTCATTATTGTTGGGCGATATCCATTTTCAAAACCAGGAAAATAATAAAGCCGAGGTGCTTTATTCAACGGTGATGAGCAATTCTTCAAAGGGGCAAATCAATCACCAATTGGCGCAGATAGGTTTGGCACACAGCTATCAAGCCAAAAAAGATTATAAAAGGGCTATTGGTTTGTTTAAATCGGTAATCGAAGCCAATTCAAGTTTTCCTTTATTCCAGGTCTATTCGAGTCTCTCAAGATGCCATGAGTTGAATAACGATGTGTCCAATGCATTGCTGGTTTTAAGAGAGATGCGGATGAAATTTTCTGAAAACCCGCAAGTGGATAAAATTGAAGATCGCATCAAACAGCTTTCTGCCTGATTGTCTAACGGCCCACTCGCCGCGGGGACAATGAGCAAGAACTTGTCAGGCCCGGAAGAACGGCTCTGGGGGGTAAAAAGCTATTGCCAGTCGCCAGCGGAGGTTCCCCGCTACTTTTATGCCGAAAATATCTAAAAACTTCATCTTTGTTCTCCTGCCCCTTCTGGCTCTCCTTGTTCTATTTTATCCGGTTGATGCTCATTCCGTACCCTTCATTTCGCAGGAAACAGAACTGGCCATAGGCAAGGGTGCCGATCAGCAAATCACCCAGCAATATGGGATTTATCAGGATAAAGAACTTCAACTATACGTCAATGGAATAGGCCAGAATCTCGTCTCCCAACTTTCTGACAAGGTTTTTTCACGTTACTATTTTCGCATTGTAGACAGTTCAGATATCAACGCGTTCGCTTTGCCCGGCGGCTATGTCTATGTGACTCTTGGCCTCATGGCCATGGTGAACAGCGAGGCGGAACTTGCCGGAATTTTAGGTCATGAAATCGGGCATGTTATATTTCACCATGGTGCCAAGCAGATGGTGCGCAGTATAGGCTCGCAGATTTTGGCCTTGGGAGGAGCTATTGCAAGCCCGAAGAATGCAGGGCAATGGCTTACTATCAGTACCGCCATGTTCCAGCAAATCAACATGGGCTATGGCCGGGAGGCAGAAATTGAGTCGGACGAGCAGGGGATATTGAACAGTAAAGAAGCGGGGTACAGTCCGTTCGGGATGGCCGGATTTCTAAAAAGCCTGCGACGAAAGGAAATCATGTCGGGCCAATCCTATCACTCCTTTCAAGCGACCCATCCGGACACTCGGGAACGGATTGTCAAAGCCGGCCTTCTGGCCGGGCGCATGACCGATGAGCCGGAAAGTGTGAACAGTTACCGGGAGCGGTATTTAAACCGAATCCGTGGTTTGAAATATGAAGGACAAAAACACGGTAAGGATAGAAAACGCCACAAGGACCAGTATATTGATATCTATGAGGTGCAAAAAGGGGATACTTTCCAGAGCATTGCGGAAAAAGAGTTGCGGGACAAGCGCAAAGATCTGGATATATCTGTCATGAACGGGCGAAAAGAATCCAGCCAACCCAAGCCCGGCGAGTTGTTGAAGATAGTGCGCAACGGTAAATTTAAAAAAGATAAAATGCTCCTTATCAAACCAGGCAATGACCCCCATCTGAACTGAACCCTGTTCCACCAGGCAAATAAGCCCGGCATTTAGCCTGTATATTGCATAGGTAAAACTTGACTTTGAAAAACCATCGCCCTGGTCAAAAACAGAAAAAGCAAATCCCCCCAACCCCCTTCGCAGAAGGGGGAGCTTCAATGGACCCCTCTTTTATAAAGAGGGGCTGGGGTGATTTATAACCTATCATGTAATATGCAGGTTAGTTTGGAAGAGTTGTTGCTGGATAAATCGCATACCGTACATCTGAGACCCGAAGGTGAAATCTGCAACCGCCTCAAGCAGGGAACCCGTGTCAAGATTGTGAAAAGGAAAGACGGCTGGGTTCACATCACCTGGCGAAGAGAAAAACCTATATAAAAAAACCTGTAGTAGTCATGGCAAATCTGCGAATTATTTTCCTTGCAAAAAAAATTATCCATGTCGATTGATAATGAAATACGCCGTTTGGCTGATAAATATGCGAATAATCTAAAAGCACGTGTAGACCAACGTGTAGAGGAAATGGAAGCAGACGACAACAGCCATTATCTGGTTTATCAGGTGTTGGGTGTCACCGATGAAGAAGGAAAGCTCATCGATGTTTATCAGAACAAAGGTCGATTTCTCTAAAAATACGCGGGATCATTTTTAGAAGAAGCGGCGAAAGCGTATTTTTTGGAGAAATATCCAGACTCCGGCTTGATACGCATTCCAAACACAATTGGACAACGCCCAAAGACCTTCGAGGTCGATTGCCTTGTTGAAGAACGCGACGCAATTGAAATCAAATGGCGTGATGCGACAACGGACGGCGATCATATCACCAAGGAACACACCCGCATGCAGAACGTCAAAAATGCGGGCTACAAACCAATTCGCGTGATGTTTTACTACCCAAATCGCACACAAGCTCAACGAATTCAAAAAACTTTGGAGACGCTCTACGCAGGTGCAGATGGGGAATATCATTATGGCGACGATGCTTGGAATTACATCCAGCAATACACCGGAATTGATCTTAAGGGGATTCTAGAGACCATAGCGACAGAGCGAACAAATGGTAGTTAAAGGACAGACGCATATAGGCGATTGTCTTGATGTCCTGCTAGAGATGGAGCAGGAATCGGTCGATCTTATTTATGTTGACCCGCCGTTTTTCACACAAAAAGTACATGATTTGGTAACGCGTGATGGTTCAGCAAGTTTTAGCTTTAGAGACATTTGGGATAGCGACAGTTCCTATACCGATTTTATCTATCAGCGGGTAGCTCGTGCACGTGATGTTCTAAAGAGTTCTGGCAGCCTGTTTTTCCACTGTGATAAGTCGGCCTCACACATAGTTCGTCTGATGCTCGATAGCATTTTCTCTCCAGACCATTTTCAATCTGAAATTATCTGGCACTTCAAACGATGGTCAAATGCCAAGAAAGGGCTGTTACCCGCTCACCAAACCATATTCTTTTATTCGAAGACCGACAAATTCAAATTCAACATTTTTTATCAGGGGTATTCGCCCTCGACTAACGTAGACCAGATTATGCAAAAACGTGTACGAGATGAACGTAACAAGTCGGTTTATGCTCGTAATGAAAGCGGCAGGGTGGTCGGAAATGGGTCGAAAAAGGGTGTACCGTTATCGGATGTTTGGGAGATACCGTTTCTCAACCCAAAGGCAAAGGAACGAGTTGGCTATCCTACGCAGAAGCCCATTCTTTTGATGAACAAGATTATCGAACTTGTGACCGAAGAAGGTGATGTTGTTCTAGATCCCTTCTGTGGTAGCGGGACAACGCTTGTGGCAGCACAGCTTTTGAACCGCAACTCGGTAGGAATAGAGATAGCGGACGAAGCAATAGAATTGACGAAGAGCAGGCTTGAAAAGCCTGTTGTTACAGAATCAGCGTTGCTTGCGAAGGGCAGGGAGTCGTATCGACAACATGCGACCTATGCGTCGAGTCACTTGGTTGGAATTGACTACATGCCAGTACATCGAAACAAAGGCATAGACGGATTGCTGAAACAGGAGATTGGCGGTCTTCCTGCGTTCATTCGAGTACAACGTGACGGTGAAAATATAGGTCAAGCGGTAGCATCCTTGAAAAAGGCAGCGAAAAACAAAGGCGATTGTAGCCTAGTTGTTGTCGTTACGTGTGATGATCTGTTAGGTTATAGGTATAGGGCGACCTCAGATGTTCACTTAATTCTGTCTACGTCATTTGCAATTGCCGATTTACTCAAAGTGCGGTAAGACTCAGAAATGATAAACCGAAGCTCGCAGGTGTCCTGACAAGAGTCGATTCCAATCTTGGCGGAATATATAGTTCGTAATGACAGAGGAACGAAAGCACAAACACCTAGAACTGATTCAAGTTGTAATCAATCGCCTTTCGACAAACTCGTTTTTGTTGAAGGGTTGGAGTGTGGTTCTGGTTTCTGCTTTGTTTGCGCTTTCGGCGGCTGATAGCCGACCAGCTTTTGTTTTCCTCGCCTATATTCCTGTAGCTATATTTTTGGGGCTGGATGGTTTTTTCCTTTGGCAAGAGCAACTATATCGGAAGCTCTATGACCAGGTGCGCGTTTTGGAAGATGAGGATATCGATTTTTCAATGAACACAACACCGCTCAAAATGGATGGTAAAATCACTTGGATAAAGGCCATTTTATCGAAAACACTTATTCCGTTTCACGGCGTTCTGATTTTGGCGATTATCGTCGTAATGGTTTTAACAAGCATCGCAGAGGGATAACAGCAATGACAAAACACAGAGCATTCTATAGTTTTCACTACGCACCGGATAACTGGCGGGCTTCAACAGTACGCAATATCGGAGCGATAGAAGGCAACAAACCCGTACCAGATAACGATTGAGAAACCGTGAAGAAGGGCGGGGATACTGCTATCAAGGAATGGATTGCCGACCAAATGAAAGGCCGCTCTTGTACGGTCGTTCTCGTTGGTACGAACACGTCAGGGCGCAAATGGATAAACCATGAGATCATCAAGTCATGGGACGATGGCATGGGAGTGGTTGGAATCCATATTCACGGCCTGAAAAATTCGGACGGTCAAGTTTCTACAAAGGGGAAGAATCCATTCGCCTCAATTGAAAAACCATCATCTATTGTGCATTGCTATGACCCCGCCTGATCGAACAGCCAAGAGCGATACGATTGGATCAAAAAGCACTTGGCAAATGCAGTTGCAGAGGCGAACAAAATTAGCAAGGACAACCAATCGGCAATAGCACGTTAATTGTTAATTTTCTCTTAAATTCATTTCTGTACTGTGTTTTATTGGAGAAAACCTAAGAGCAAGCCAACCAATGGAAGGACGGGGCGATCTATTTGAGCCGAAACGATATCGTACACGGGTGGGCTATGTGATCAATGGCGATACGATCATACTGGAAGACGTACAGGCCAATTTAAGGCTTTGGGGGGTATAAAAATGCAACCGAAAAAGGCGAGGAACGTTTCCACGAGGCTAGAATTGCCCTGGAAAATCTGGTTTTGAATAAGACGATTACTTGCACCGGAAGACCTATCAAAAATATTATTATTCAACCTATTAAGGATACGCCTGAACGACTTGCCAAATCTGTTATGCGGTCCTTTCCCAAAAAACAGTGGGATTATTTGAACAAAAAGCCGAAACCTTAGCCTCTATCCTTTGGATTGATTTGGGTAAGACTGTATATAGTTCCCTTTGTTTTTGAAGTTAACGAACTACTTTTTGAGATCCCACATAGTTAAGCGCAGAACCTGCGTTGAACCATTTGATCTGATCATCATTCAGGGTATGGTTGACCTGAACGCTGTCGCTCGACCCGTCTTCATGCTTTACACTCATGGTTACCGATTCTCCCGGAGCGATGCTATCCAGTCCGGCAAAGCTGATCTTGTCTTTAGCCTGAATCTTGTCGTAATCGGCCTTATTGGCAAATGTGAGGGGCAGGACTGCCTGCTTCTTCAGGTTGGCTTCAAAGATTCGGGCGTAGGAATTAGCGACAAATACAAGGCATCCCATATGACGTGGTTCCATGGCCGCATGCTCACGGCTTGAACCTTCGCCTACGTTTTCATCCGCAAATGCGACCCAACCCATTCCCGAATCTTTCAGGTTACGGGCGATTTTGTTGAGCTCCTGGTTTTCTTCTCCTGTTACCGGGTTATTGCCTTGTCCGGTCTCGGGATGAAAAGAGTTTGTAGCCCCCAGGAACATATTGTTGCTGATATTATCCAGATGACCACGGAACTTCAGCCATGGGCCCGCCTGAGAGATATGGTCGGTGGTACATTTGCCTTGGGCCTTAAATAATACAGGAAGGTCCTGATAGTCTTTAACCAGATCCTGTTTCGGGAAGGGATTGAGAAACGCCAACCTTTCGCTGGTCGGGTTAATGACAACCTCTCCAGACATGGCCGGGGCTTCAAAACCTGCGTCCTGAGGGGCATAACCATTGGGCGGAAGAACTTCTCCGGCTGGGGGTTGGAATTTGAAGTCGTTGCCGTCCTTGTCTTTCAGGGAGTCGGTCAGCGGATTGAATTTCATGGAACCGCTAAACGCCATAGCTACTACCAGTTCGGGACTGCTGATGAAGCCCAGGGTTTCCGGGTTGCCATCGTTACGCTTGGCGAAGTTACGGTTGTACGAGGTGAGGATGCTGTTTTTATCCCCTTTCTTCATATCATCCCGTTTCCATTGCCCGATACAGGGGCCACAAGCATTGGCCAGAACAGTTCCTCCAACATCTTCAAATTCTTGCAGGATGCCGTCACGCTTGATAGTTTGGTAAATGGTTTCTGATCCTGGTGTCACCATCAGGTTGGTCTGAGCTTTCAGCCCAGCTGCTTTAGCCTGTCGAACCAGGCTGACCGCACGGGTCATATCTTCATAGCTGGAGTTGGTGCAGGAACCGATCAACGCGGCGGAAATTTTTTCCGGGTAGCTTTTTTCATCGACTTCAGCACTCATTGCGGATACAGGTCTACCAAGATCCGGCGTATGTGGCCCAACGATATGAGGCTCCAGGCTATTTAAATCTATTTCATAAAATTCATCGTAGTATTTTTCAGGATCTGCTTCCACGGAAGCATCAGACCGTAGATACTCGGCGTATTGCTTGCACAGATCGGCAATGGGGCCGCGGTCGGTGGCACGCAGATACGGATCCATCATGTCGTCGTAGCCGAAGGTGGAGGTGGTGGCGCCGATTTCCGCCCCCATATTGGTGATGGTGCCTTTGCTGGTAGCACTCATGCTTCGTGCTCCTTCACCAAAATATTCAAGGATTTTTCCAGTTCCGCCCTTAACGGTCAGCATCGTGGCCACTTTCAGGATGACATCTTTGGATGCTGTCCAGCCGCTCAGGTTTCCGGTCAATTTAATACCAACGAGGTGGGGCATTTTGGTCATGAAAGGTTGACCGGTCATTACATCCACCGCGTCCGCACCGCCAACTCCAATAGCAATGGTACCCATGCCGCCGGCGTTAGGAGTGTGTGAATCTGTCCCAATCATCAAGGTTCCAGGGCAGGCGTAGTTCTCATAAACCACTTGATGAATGATTCCGGAACCTGGTTTCCAGAAACCCATGCCATATTTCATGGAAGCGGAGCGCAGAAAGTCGTACACTTCCTTGTTGGTTTCTTCGGCAGCTTTTAGGTCTGCCATAGCTCCCGAATAGGCTTGGATTAAATGATCACAGTGTACAGTCGTGGGAACAGCTACCTTGGGCATTTTAGCCGACATAAACTGGAGAATAGCCATCTGCGCGGTTGCGTCCTGCATGGCTACCCTGTCGGGATGCAAATAAATGTCGGAAGACCCACGCTCGAGTTTTGAATAATCCGTTGCAGGGTCCAAATGTGTGTAAAGAATTTTCTCAACAATGGTAAGATCACGGCCCAGGTTCTTGCGGGCGGCATCACAAATTTTTGCATAGGACTTAAACAGCTTTTCGATCGGGGCTAATTCCATTAACATTGACTTCACCTTGTTTTTAGATAGGGTTACAAATGAAAGACTAGGCAAACCCGTTGCCCGGCCAAAATTTCTAAATTTAAAGAGCCACTTTTAGAGGCGCATATTCTGGCATGGATTCAAACGGATTTCAATTTTTTTCAAAACCACGCCCTGCAAGAGTGTATTTTAAATAATTTAGCTATTTATAGAATTAGCTGACACCTCTTTACTGTAAGGTTTATGTCTTCAGTTTTTGATTCACAGGCTTTTAACGCGAATCTGTTTTCCCCCCGGCAGGACACAGCTCCCACACCCGTAGATTCAGATGAAATTCAGGTGCAGGTAGGACCGGAAGCGATGGTTCATGTTCGGCGACATCCATCGTCCGAAGCCCTCTTCAGTTTATTGTTCTTTCACGGTAATGGAGAAATTGTATCGGATTACGATAATCTGGCCGGGCATTTCAGCGTTATGGGGGCGGAGTTGATCGTCGCCGATTTTCGTGGTTATGGTAGGAGTACCGGGTTCCCGACTTTAAGAGCCTCACTGGAAGATGCCCATAAAATTTTTGAACAACTGAAATCAACCGGTAAGTTTAAGGAGAAAGTCTGTATCATGGGCCGGTCTCTGGGTAGTGCGCCGACGCTTGAGCTTTGTGCCAAACGTTCGGATGTGGTCGGTTGCGTTCTCGAAAGCGGTTATGCCGACCCGGTTCCTCTGGTGGAGCGGCGAGGATTGAAAATCGATCAAACCACGCCCGAAGAAGACGCGGTTTTTAATAACAGCGAGAAGATCCGGTCGGTGAAGTGTCCGCTTCTAATCATGCATGGGGCTGACGATTTTTTGATTGCTCTGCATGAGGCCAAATTGAACTATGATAATGCCGGGTCTAAAGTGAAACATCTGGAAATTCTGGAAGGGGTGGGGCACAACGATATGATGATGGCAGGTTCTTATTTCACCAGCTTAAAACGGTTTTTCGATTCCTGGAGTTCATTGTGAAAAAATATTACAACATCGAGGGAATGATCCGCAACGGGTTCAAATTGAGCCGCGACTATGAAACCCTCGATTTCAGTTATGCCAGATTCGGTGATGACGCGATGCAGGAGCTGGTTAAATCACGATCCATCAAACAGGTGCGAAGGTTGACCATCAGCGGGAAAAAACTGACCGCACTTTCGGCCCAGGCATTGGCGAAGTCCGATAAGCTGCCTAATCTGGAATCCCTGAAGCTGTATAAAAATAAAATTGGCGATGAGGGCATGAAGTATTTCGCCGAATCTGACAAACTTTCTCACCTCAAATCCTTTCGACTGGCATGGAATGAGATTGGACCCGAAGGGGCTAAGCATTTAGCTGAATCTTCCCATTTTGAGGAGTTGACTTCTTTGGTGCTGTCGGAAAATCGCATTGGGGATGAGGGATTGAAGTATCTGGCTGAAGCCAGGTCTTTGACTAGTCTGGAGATCATGGATCTGAGGAAAAACCAAATCACCGACGAAGGGGCCAGGGCGTTAGCCAAAAGTAAATGTCTGCCAAAACTACAAACCATTGACCTTTCCGGTAATGCCTTAACGGGAGAGGGCATCGATGCACTGGCCGAATTTAAAATCTTCAACCTCATCCGTGCCCGACTCGGTGAAGAGGGTGTCAAGTTGGACCTCAGCAACCTGAATATCGGCGATGTGGAGTGCAAATGTATCGCTGAATGTGAGGAGCTGAAAGACCTGACCCACCTTTATCTGGAACTGAATAAGATCACTGCCAAGGGCATCGAGCTTCTTGCTGGCAGCGAATATTTGCAAAACCTGACCTCGCTGACCCTCGACCGCAACAAAATCGGCGATGAAGGATTCATTCACATCATTAAATCCAAAGCCCTGCAGAACCTTCAGGTGTTGATGGTGGAAAATAACGGCATCACCGATGAAGGCATCAAAGTCCTCTGTGAAGAAGAGTGCATGAAGAATCTGCTTCGTCTTTATATTGAGGAAAACGAAACCACCGAGGAGGGTCTTGACCTGCTGGCCGAACCCGAACATCTGCAACAGCTCGAATATCCCGAATTCGAGCGTGAAGAAGAAATCGAGGAAGAGGAAGAAGAGGAAGAAGAATTTGAAGATGTCGAAGACATCGAAGAAATTGAGGAAGAGGAAGACCTCGACGAAACCGAATACGAAAACCAATAACTACGTTTGAAGGGAAGTTGCCTGATGCCAATATACGAAATGAAATCTGACCGAATTGAAAGATTAGATGAAACTTCCTTTGCAAAGGCAGGAATAAAGGAAAGAACAGACTTGCAACCCCTACTAAGAAATCAGATTGATGTTATATCACCTGATACTCTGGTTATCAGTGAAGAATTTGGTGAATGGGAAGATTCTAAGCGAAGAATTGACCTGCTTGGTTTGGATAAAGAGGCCAACCTGGTGATTATCGAACTTAAGCGCACAGAAGATGGCGGCCATATGGAATTACAAGCAATTCGATATGCCGCAATGGTTTCCACTTTAACGTTTGAAAAAATAGTGGAAATCTATGGGGATTATCTTGAAAAAATGGGGAGTGAAGGTGTTGCAAGAGAGACCATTTTGAAATTTTTGGGTTGGGATGAAGATGAAATAGACGGAGAGGATGGTATTAATGAGGGTAAATTTGCTCAAGACGTTCGTATTGTACTGGCTTCGGCAGAATTTTCTAAAGAACTAACTACGGCTGTGATGTGGTTAAATGACAAGGATATAGACATTCGATGCATTCGTCTAAAACCTTATGCGGATGGAGATAGATTGCTTCTAGATGTTCAACAGATAATTCCGTTACCAGAGGTCGAGCAATATCAGGTTCAAGTGCGGGAAAAGACCCGAAGGGAACGAATAGCAAGAGTACAGTCCAAAGATTTCACGAAATTCGACATCACTATTGAGGGGAATACTGAGAGCCGATTGAACAAAAGGAATGCTATTTTTAGAGTGGTATCTCATCTCTGCAAATCAGAGGTGAGTCCAGAACAAATACGAGAGGCCACTCCAAAGAGAAAGAACAGGTTATTTGAGAGTGCGGAGGGGACACTAAAATCAGAGGCATTTATTGAGGCAGTTCATGAGCGAAGGGCCAGTGAAGACAAACTTTTTAGCCCTCATCGCTTTTTTTGTCAGGAAGAGAATTTGATTCACTGGGATGGAAAAACTTATGCTTTTAGCAATCAATGGGGGCCAAGCACCGAAGAGACCATCAAACTTATAATTAAGAAATTTCCAGACAAGGGTATTCTGTACAAAATTAGTGATCAATAGTTAAGTAGGAAGAGGGGCAAGTCTTTTCTTGACTCATGTTGGGACGAAAAAACTAAGAGCATGGTAAGCCAAACCACGGGAGGTCAATCACCCCAACCCTTTTTGAGAGAGAGCTTTGCGTAAGTCGAAAAAAAACAGAAAAGCGAGATTCTTCACTGCATTCAGAATGACAATACAAGGCTATTTGTCATTCTGAGGAACAAAGGTGACGAAGAATCCGGGGTTATGCAAAGGTCTCTCTTTGAGAAAGAGGGAGTACACCGTCAAGCCGAGATGCCGGTTGGCTGCTTAATCTGGCTATTGCTAGTTGGCCCCACGCCGAGTGGTTACCAGGAAGTGCGCCAGAGTTCCTGGGAAGATTTCATTTTGAAGATTTCGTTGACCTTTTCGGTGAAATTTTCATCGGTAAAAGTTTTGGTGTATTCATCCCCGGCAGTTTTGTAAGGGTTCCACGACATAGCCAGCCTTTCGATGAACATTTCTTCCAGCGGAACGCAGGTGATCTTTTTGATGATGCTGGTTTCAGAGTCAACGAGAATCGCTACCATATTGTGGTCATCTTTAGCATACAGTGCTTCGATGAACCCGGGTGCTTCCTTTTCCTGCTGAGCCGGATTACACGGGGTCTCCAGCAACCAGTCTTCACTACCGATAGCAAAAATGGGGATGGAGGGAAACTCCGACTCCGCCACCAGTTTGGCCCTCCATTTCCCGTCAAAGGCCTTGATTTGCGCTTCAGAAGGGTGGGGCACTGAGGCGAGCAGGAGCATTTCGCCATTGGGAGAAAAGGAAAGTCCGCCACCGTGACCCGCAATGGGTAAAGGGCAGGGCTGGCCTTCTCGAAAACTTATAGTCTCATCCATTTCGTTCATAGTAAAATTCGATGCAGGGTTAGAAAAGCTTATTTTGTTGAAGTTGAAGGCTGTTGTCAATAGACCTTTGCTAACCCCGAGATTCTTCACTTTGTTCAGAATGACAAAATGGCTTTATCTTGTCATGCTGGGCCTGCGAAGCATCCCGCCTTTTCTCATTAGTGTGTCATATTCAAAGGTCTCGTTTTATGATGTGCTGGGAATAAAAAGGGTTCAATCCACCTCCATTCATTAAAGCGGTTGAGTTCTCGTGTCGGTTCGGTTACGCTTACCGGTTTAATTCCTTTTATAAAGACAGCACATAATTTCATGATTGCGACCCTGATTTCCCACGCCTGCCTGCTGATCCAATCGCGCGACACCACGGTGCTGACTGACCCGGTGTTTTTTGACTACCTGTGGGAGGAATGCAATATCCAATGTCCCAGCATAGATCTTGATCTGGCTAGGCTCCCGAAAGTGGATATTTTGAATATCTCGCACCGGCATCAGGATCATTTTGACATCCGCACTTTGGCTTATCTGGCGGGGGACGCGGGAATTCTGGCTCCAGACGCTGTGGTGCTGGCCCCGCGTGACGAGATTCTGCTTGAAGTTTTGAGCAAACTCGAATTCAAAAATGTGACTGTGGTAGAGGATTTTAAAACCTTGGAGATCAAGGGACTGACGCTGACACCCACACCTTCATTGAATAAACAGGATTATTTTCCGGAAAATGGTTTGCTGATTCATGATGGGGAAGTGACACTGTGGAACCAGGTCGATACTATTGTGTCGCCGGATATCATTAAGTACATGCATCGTTTGCACGGGCAATTGGATTTTGCTCATGTTCGTTACCTGCCGCTTTTGGAAGGAAACTTTTCATTTCATAATCCATTGGAGTTGCCTATGGAGGAGTACAGTTCCTACCTCAAAGTTGCTGCTGCCTGCAGGCCGAAGTTTGCCGTTCCCGGTTCTGCCGGATTCAAATACCGTGACGAATTCGGGTTTCTCAATCAATATTCCTTTCCCACCACGCAGGAACAGTTTTTAAGGGATCTGAAAGATTTTTGTCCAGAGATCAAGAGTAGTGTGTTTTATCCCGGTGACCAAGCCGTCATCACCAAAGAGGGAGTGGAAATTCAACAAGCTGCTTCAGACTTTGTGAAAATTAAAGTGGATGATGGGCATAAACTGGAGTTCAAACCTGTGGCCGAGGTTCCGCCCATTCGCACCCGAACTAAGGATAAAGCGGAGCACGAAAAACAGTGGCAGGAGGTGGTCGATTTTATCGAGAACAGCTTTGTTGGACTGCTGGTTGAGAAAAAAGCTGTGCAAAACTGGGTGGACTGGAAGGTGGCCTATCAACTGGAAGTGTTCGGTCATGATGGGTCGGAGATATGGTGTCTGGATTTTGCCGGTGAGGATGCAGATATCATCAAAGGGCGCATCGGGAAAATCAACCTCTATGAAGGAATCGCCTGCTCTGAACTTTACAGCCTGATTCAAAATGAAACCAGTTGGGATTTTGTCGGCCTCAACGGGCAGTACCGTACGTTTAAAGATATCTACAGGATTCGAAAGGGAGAGTTTGAGCATTGGACCAAGACGGACAAAAAGTTTCCTCAGCCTTTGACCGAAGTGTTCCCTGCGGGGGAAGAGATGGACCGCGCAAAATTTCTGCGCGATGTGAAACGCTGGAAAGGCCAGGCCGGGGCCTGAGCCTGAGCCAAAAATAAGAGAGATCTGCCGTCATTCGCGAGGAACGACCTCTACAGCGAGGGCAAAATTTTTAAGGGCAACGCTGTCTGAGATACCCATTGACAGGCTAGGGGCAAGGGGGTAAAATCCTAATCTTCTAAATAACAAGCAGTTATCAATGCATGGCGGTGTAGCTCAGGTGGTTAGAGCATACGGCTCATATCCGTAGTGTCGGGGGTTCAACTCCCTCCACCGCTACCATTTTAATATAGGAAAAAAGGAATTGTGGGATTGCTCGCAATTCCTTTTTTTGTGGAAATGGTTGATTGTCTGTGTTTGTCCGTTGAAGGACTGTCGGGTATGATGGCGGGAGGCCGACCCATAAATTTGGGGAATGTATGAGTAGAAAAGACATCCATACACTTATCAAACTTTCCAGGAAATTAGGTGAGAGTATTTCTGATGAAGGAACTTTTGAAGAGCGACAATCAAAATACCTTGTTATGAAATGGAAATATAAAGGTATTGTATTTGCACACAAATTCCCAGGTTCAGTAAAAACAACATCCCTCAACCACCAGTATTCTCAAATGCGAAAGAACCTGCGAGCAAGTGGTTTAGAACCACCGAGTGAATTTAATACAAGATTAATGGGTTCCGTTGAACAGCAGGAAATGTTAAAAGAACTTTGGGTTCATCTTGGGACTGATGACGAAGGTGAAACACCCTATGGTGGAGATGTAGATAAGTGATAAATAGCTTACCCATCAAGCTGGAAGTGACCTGGGGTCAAATAATTTCAAATATTAAGGAGGTTAATACTCATGTCTGTCGAAGTAACTATTGATACCACTCCCAATGAGCATGCTTTAAAGTTCAACCTCAACAAAAAAATCCTTGATTCTGGTTATAAGACTTTTAACAGTCCGGAAGATGCAAAAGATTTTCCGGTGGCCTTGAAAATTTTTGAAAACGAAGGTGTGGGGAGCGTGTTTGTAATGGCAGATGGGGAAACGACGTTCATCACCGTCTCAAAAAAACCGGAAGCGAATTGGGACGGCTTGAAAGATAAAATCGTGGAGGATATTAAAGCGGTGCTCTGACGTGAGACCTTTTTTTTGTGCCTTTAATTTTAAAATTTATAAACCAGGCCTGCGCCAAAATGGGGTTGATGTTCAGAACCTAAGTTTTCAACCAACGGACTTCGGTCGGCATCTGAAACTAATACTTTGTACCCAGCAACCCCTTTCAAACTCCAATGTCGGTCCATCTTGCGAGAAAGAATTGATTTCAATGCCAAATCCTTCAAATCCCCTTCGGCGTTAAAGACTGCAATGCTTGATTGGGTAGATTGGGTCGAAGTGATGCCAAAGTAGGATCGCATGTAGTTGTCATCTGCGAAGGTCATGGTCGCCTTAACTTTCCAACCCACATCTGTATGGCACCCAAAGGAATAGCCGACTCCAATAATAAATAAAAATCCATCATGATTGCCGGAAATATCATTCTGGAACTGGAATGAAAGTGAGTACTCATCTAAATTAATCTTCGCGAAAATTCGGCCATCAATTCCGGCATCAATATCGCCAAGCCCAGTTAGTTTGGTGGAGTCATCTTCTTTCCGGCTCTCGTAATAGCCTAAAGACCCTCCAAACTCCAGAGCTCTATTTTTCATAAGATAGACACCTAAACCTCTTTTGACATTAAAAAAAACCGGCTTTCCTATGGAAATGTCGATCAGAGGCAAGATATCGAATTCATAATCATCGGTACCTGCATAATCGGGTCGGCTTATGGCAATGGCTCCTACCGAAGCTGAAATGTCGGCTGCCCTCACGACCTCCGGAGAAAAGAAGAAGGTTGTTAATAGTAATGCTAATGAAGGTTTGCTTCATGCCGTCTTTATCCCGGTTAAATTCATTCTTCTCTCAAAAAAAACAATCACTATATCTTATCGATTATGCATCTAAAAACTGAAAGAAATACTGGCTGTGATTTATGAGTAGTTTTTTGATTTTGTAGGAATCAATAATGCTACTTACTCATTAGATTTATAGTATAAAAACGGTTTGACTCGAACTTGCCACCTGTCAAACACTATTGAAAGCCCTTCCTGAAACCGATTAAGTATAGTGTGGTATGTTTCTTTTTTTTGATTATTTTTAGCATTCATTGTGGACATTGCTGGATGTTTAGGTTAATATAATGAGAATCGTTATCATTCTAAAGAATGTATTCTCTAATTATTTGAATTCATGAATCTTCCGCTTACAGTTGAAACCAATGAGATCATATGCCAATGCCATCAGGTCACTGAGGGCACCATTCGTAATACCATTGCCGAAGGTGAATTAAAAGATATTGATTCCGTCACCACGGCTTGCGAGGCCGGTGGTGGGTGTCATTCCTGCCATATTCTCATTCAGCTCTTCATCGACCAGCATCAGAAAAAAACTACGACCATGGAGGACTTGGTCCACGATCATGCGCAGAAG
Organism: Nitrospinales bacterium; assembly: GCA_965249625.1. Classification (GTDB taxonomy): domain Bacteria; phylum Nitrospinota; class Nitrospinia; order Nitrospinales; family VA-1; genus LS-NOB. Next base: position 1,294,357 of record OZ252246.1, read on the forward strand.
GTGAAAAGGAGGGGTATTCTGAGCCGCTTTTTCAATAAATTTTAATCTGCGAACACCTCTGCCTGAAACTCCCCGCTTGATTATTCTTTCCAAACCCTGATCGTTTTGATAATTTGAATTTCACGATCACTAGTTTTAATAATCTTTAACCTCCAACCAAAATGAAACCAGAAAATTTTGTTTTATACAGTGGCGGTGCTCAGGGTGCCGAGACCGAGTTCGGTAAACAGGCAGAGAAGGTGGGTGCGCAGGAAGTGACCCTGACTTTTGAAGGGCACAAAATTTTCCGGTCACGGGGAGTGAGGGTGTTGACCACCGACGAACTGCTGAAAGGGGATGTCAGTCTGGCTTATATTGCCAGGTTGATGAATCGTAAATTTAATACCGGCAAGCTGTTCAAAAAAGTTCTGCAGAGTATTTGGCACCAGATCAATTGCGCCGAAGAGGTATTTGTGGTGGGAAAAATTCTCGATGATAATACCGTCAAGGGCGGTACCGGTTGGGGTGCGGAATTCAGCAAGTTGTGTAACAAGACACTACATGTTTTTGATCAAGAGCAGAGCTCATGGTTCAAGTGGAGTGCGAATTCCTGGAAAAAAGAAAAACAACCTAAAATAAAATGTAAAAACTTTGCTGGAACCGGGACCCGGTTTCTGAATGCTGATGGTAAAAAAGCCATCAAAGATTTGTTTGAAGTCTCCTTCAAAAAATAAGGGTATCTCTGAAAATTGTTTGGCCATGAGTGGCCCTTAGAAAGTAAAGGGCCTACGAATGGGCTTAGATAAAATTACTGAGTAAATAGAAATTCCCATTAAGAATACTGTGAAATCCTTCCGCGTTGCTTACTTTGATTGTTATTCCGGTATCAGTGGTGACATGATTCTGGGGGCCTTGATTGATCTGGGGGTGGATCCAGGAAAAATCCGCAAGTCCCTCGCGGCCCTTGACCTAAAAGGATACAAGCTCAAAATCCGGAAAGTTCAGCGCGGCCGGATCTCAGGCACCAGGGCCCAGGTCAGCGTAGAAAAATCCTCCCACCCAAAGGCCCGGAAGTATTCTGATATCAAAAAACTGCTTACCAACTCGGACCTGTCTTCAGCGTCCAAAAAAAGCGCTCAGGAAATTTTTAAACGTATTGCCCGGGTAGAAGCGGCAATTCATAAAACAACCATCGGAAAAATTCATTTTCATGAAGTTGGAGCCGTGGATTCGATTGTAGATATTGTTGGCGGCGTGGTCGCCATTGAATCCTTAAAGCTCGACAGGATTTATGCCTCTCCTCTCAATGTGGGTGAAGGCTTTGTTCAATGCGCCCATGGTTATCTGCCTGTTCCCGCTCCCGCCACGTTGAAACTTCTGAAAGGTGTCCCCATTTTCTCCAGTGGGGTTAAAAAAGAGCTAACCACTCCAACAGGTGCGGCTATGATCGGCTTTTATGCCGATTCTTTTGGATCCCTGCCGACCATGAAAATTATCGACGATGGATATGGGGCAGGGGACCACGCCATCCCGGAAATGCCAAATATGCTTCGGGTTGTTCTGGGAGAGGTTCATGGGGAGCCAGGTGAAGAACTTATAATGATCGAAACCAATATTGATGACATGAACCCGGAGCTTTATGAAGGTGCCATGGACTCGTTATTTAAAGCCGGCGCTTTGGATGTTTTTTTTAACCCGGTCATCATGAAGAAGAGTCGTCCCGCCAACAAAATTTCTGTTCTATCCACCGAGGGTGATAGAGAAGCATTGACCGAAATCCTTCTTCGGGAAACATCCAGTTTTGGAGTTCGTTATTACGAAGTTGGAAGGACGGTTTTAGAGCGTGAAATGAAAACCGTCAAAACCTCTTTGGGTTCCATCAAAATTAAGATCGGAAAGTTAAATGGCAAGATCGTACAAGCTTCTCCCGAGTATGAAGATTGTAAGAAGCTCTCTATTAAAAAGAAAGTATCTGTTAAAATAATCTACGATGAAGCCTATTCCCTGGCAATTGAACTAATTAACCAGTTTAAATCCACCCCCTAGCAAGTTTATAAAATATGGCAGTTGGATTGCAGGAACGGGTTAGTAAGTTTAAAGTCTAAAACAGGGATTTTTTTTCTAGCAAGCCAGCACCATCCCCAGCACCCCGGTATAGGTCTTTTCAGGCCTCGGGGTGCTGGTCTCTCGAAAGTCTACTGCGGCACCCGACCCTATTCGCCTATATGTTTTAAAGCAAATTGTTAGCAGACTCATGTGTTGGCTGCTAAATGTGTCTCTAAGTAATTTTGAACATTGAAAATATTTTGTTTTATGTGAACCTGTATGGGCGTCGTTAGACTTTCAAAGGAGGTTCTCATGCCAGTTCACTTCACTTATGTTGAGAATCAGGAAACGGACACCACAGAATCCTTTTTCTCGGACCATTTCTTAAGAGCGCGGATCGGTGACAGTAAACCCTCCAATAATGAATACGATCCTATTTTTGAAGAAGGAAGAAGCGAAACATGGATTCAGTCTCACGAAAAAGAAATCAAGCAAAATAATCTGGAGTATGAAGAGGATGTCAACCAATACATCAGCTTGATGCTTGCCGAAATGGTGAACCCGAAATCGACGGTTTTGGCTCGGGAATATCTGGTGGGGACCGACTCCGATGCAGGTCAAATCGCTATTGACCTGAAACTCCAATCCCAGAAATACCAGGTTTTCAGGATCAATGCGGACTTCCTGCTTTTTCATTTAGGATTGTTCAGTTCTGAGACTAATATTCTGGGTGATAAATATTTTGATAAGGGAGGGTCGTATTACAACGCCGCCGCCTGTGGCTTGAGGAATGCCCAGGGAGGGAGTTCGGGGTTGTCCGATGTATTGGAAAAACTTTCTTTAAAGTTTGGAAAATATGTAGAAATTTTAAGGTATATGAAAAATCAGTCCTCTAACTACTTCAGCTTTCATTTTAAGTTTTCTGAAGAAGAGTTGGCTCGGTTTCAAAAGTAACTGATTAAGTAAAACTTAAATCAATTTGGCCCCCCGATGTTTCACACAGGTTTACAACAGAAAATGATCTGGATTATCTTTTTGGGAATACCACACTCATTGATGCTGGCGTGGGTTATGTACTGACAAAAAAAGTCAGTGTAAGCGGTCAATTGAATTTGAGGATTTCCGGGCGTGACGAATTTGTTAATTTAGATGTTCCAAGCACAGGTGGCGAGTTTTTATTCTTCACGCCGGGAGTCAGGCTTGTTGTATCTGATGATGTTTCCGTTTATTCGCATGTTCAGCTTCCTGTGTACCAGAGAGTCAATGATGCAAACCTGGTGGCTGATTATGGATAATGCTTGGTGTTTCATATAACTTTTAAAAAATAAACAATGTTTAGATTAATTATATTTGCTTTTTTTAGTTTCTTTTTGTCGGGTATGGCTGGGTCTCCTCCTTTTGTGTGTGTGTGGGGGGGGGGGGGGGCTAGCCCCGACGTTTGAGTTAGAGGCCACAAATGGAAGGATTTTAAAATTATCCGATTTGAAAGGTAAAACCATTATTCTAAACTTCTGGGCTACATGGTGTGTGCCATGTATTAAAGAAATGCCAGCTTTAAATAAAGCATACCCTTTATTAAAGAATAAAAATGTTGAAATCGTAGCGATTAATTTTGCAGAATCTAAAGAGCGGGTGGGAAAATTCACATCTGAACATCATTTGAATTTCCCTGTTTTACTGGATAGCTACGGGGATACATCACAAGACTATAGGGTTAGAGGTTTGCCTGTAGCTTATTTCATTACTCCAGACGGTATCGTAGGGGATGAAATAGTTGGTGGTGGTCTAACTCTGGAGTTGATTGAAGAAAAGCTCAAGCAATTAGCTCAACCAATACTACTCCAAGGCGCAACATTGCACTCCAATTAAGTTGGCGACTAGCAGGCTGCAAAGGATTTAATCTTTCCGCGATACTAGGTTTGAGTTTCTGGGGTCGGGGAAGGGTGCCTGGAAACTTATCGGCCCTGTTTGTTCATGTATTCATCAAAGTGTTTCTGATACATGATGTCCCATTCTGGCGAGCCTTCACGGGGTCCTTTGCTATAAGTGTTTAATATTCGGCGGGATTCTGCATCGGCCTTATCATCGAGTTGGAGAATGTCAGTCATCACCCGAGTGATGTCCAGGCGGATGTCATTGAGTTCGACTTTGTAATCCAGTTCATCACGTTTGGCAAAATCGCGGACGATGAGACTGCTGATGTGGTTGATTTTTTCTCGGCTGATTTTCATAATTTATGGGGTTTAAAGAATCAGTCCTCGTTCACGCACTAATTTTGATTTCACCATCTGGAACACCCGCCCGTAATCCATCATACTTCTTTCATACTCTTCGGTTTTGGAATCAAGCAAAGTTTTTACTTCTTCGTTGAGCCGGTCTTCAACCATGAGGTCTTCAGTAATAATTTCATTGATGACGGATTGCAGTTTTTCAGGTGGTTCCTCCCAGACAATCAGATCCTTATCGATCAAGGATTTGACAATTTTTTTGGCGAGAAATTCGGTAAGTTCTTTAGGAATACGCATTATTCAGACAATTGGATTTTAAGTATATTAAAGAGCGGGAGACGGGGTTCGAACCCGCGACATTCAGCTTGGGAAGCTGACACTCTACCAACTGAGCTACTCCCGCCTGATCGATCAATCAGAGCTTTTTTCACCCAGAATTAAAAAACAGTTTGTATCGGTCACTTGTATGTCTATGATTGGAATTTTCTGCTGGTGCATCTCCTGGATGACCTTGTTAACCATGCTATCTATTGCCGCAGCACCTTCTTCGGCAATATCGAGGACTCTGATACCTGTTACTTTTTGGTTGTTAAGGGACATTCAACTAAAAGTCGACCCGGCTACCTGCCTGTGCATAGACCATTCCCCCTTGAATTTAAAAGGGAAACAAGTTTTACGGTGTGACCAAATTTTCAGGCATTATCCACTATTTACCTCTCGTAATCAATACTAATTGGGGGATCCGCCTAAAAACAGGAGTGCTTCTTCCAATGAAGGATAACATCCCATAAAATTGACACGCCAAGTTGTGATTTTGAGATTTTTGTTTGAGAAAGGTTATTGAAATTATTCCACCAATTGAGTAAGATGGCAAACTGAAATAACTCATGAAAACACAAAAAGTTGCGGGAACGTGGCGATTTTCCAGGTTCCCACTTTTTGTTTGGATTTGGGCTCAAAAACGTTCCAACGAGGGAATTTGTGGTTAAAGAAATAGATTTTAAGGAAAAAATACCTGTCACCCATCACCTGATAGAGCTTAAAAACAGGTTGGTGCATGTAGGAATTGTTGTTGCGATATTTTTTGGTGTTTGCTTTTTTTTCGTGGACTTTCTCTTGTTATGGCTGGAAGACCCTCTGCCGAAACAATATAACGACCTTACCTTTATAACACCCACAGAACCCTTTTTTACTGCTATGAAAGTCTCCTTCATGGGGTCCATGTTCATCTCCATGCCATGGATTTTATATCATGTCTGGGGCTTTATCGCTCCCGGTTTAAAGGTAAAAGAGAAAAAGATCACCGCACTGTTTGTTGCCTTCGGAACATTGTTCTTTCTCTTTGGCGGCTTGTTTTGTTATTTTTTGGTTGTTCCTCTGGGGTTAAAATTTTTACTGAATTACGGCACAACCTGGTGGAAAATGCAGGTCACCATTGGTTTTTATTTCTCCTTTGTGGTGAAGATGATTTTGGCTTTTGCCTTTGCGTTTCAAACTCCGCTCATCATGGTTTTGTTGACCAAGTTCGGGGTGATCAATACTGTCAAAATGAAGCTCTACCGCAAATGGGCATTTCTGGGAATGTTTGGACTGGCTGCAGTTCTAACCCCACCCGATATCATCACTCAGTTGTTATTGGCATTCCCGCTTTATGCGTTGTATGAATTTGGTGTGATTGTATCCCGATTTTTCGAGGATCCCAAAAACCGGGAACTGGCATTCAAACAAATGAAAGCGGAGGCGGCTGCAAAGAAAGCCGCCAAAGAAGCTGCTCAAAGGGCCGCGATGGCCAGTAAAGCCAAAAAGAAAACCCGTAAGGCTTCCTGACTTCCTGATTCCCTCATCAAACAAAAAATACCAGGACGGAAATTAATCGTGGGTAGTGAAGCACGATTAAAATTTCTGCAATGGCGAAGCCTGCATGGACCAGGATCGGAACTATTATTGAGCCTGTAGCTCTTAATAACCCCGCCGATATCATCCCCAGAAATAAATTTCCCAAATTCGGTTTGAAATGAAACAGGCTGTAGAGCAGGCCACCGCCAATAATAGCGGTGTTTTGTTTCTTAAGTAAATTATTGACAACAAGACCCGTCACGAATACCTGGCTGAGAAATGGGATTACGAGGACAGTGGAAATGTTTTCAGCGAGAGAGGTGCTAAATCCCATTTCTTCAGGAACTCTTAATTCTGCTCCTGCAAATAATTCTGCCTGCGACAACCCTGCTTGGACCAGTAAACCATCCATTAAGACTACACCCACGACAGGGAGCGTTCCTAATAGAGTGCCTATTGCCAGTGTTTTGCTGATATTGTTGAAGCCTAATTGTTGCAGGGAGACGCGCTTTAAGGCAAGAACGAGTGCCAGGGCTGAGGCGAAATAAAAGATGTGCCAGAACTCATAAATAAACCTGTTACCCGAAAAAACAAGGTGGACCGCTGGGAAAAAAAACAGAAAGTAGAGGGCCAGAATGGGAGTGAGAATCTTCACACCACTCGGCGTGGGGCCGACGAGCAAAGGCTCATTGCATCGCGAAGCCGATTGAGCACAGGATAAAGATATTGCAAGTTTCCAGCGGAGGTTCTCCGCATCAGGCACCAGCGTGGTGCTGGACCCAAAGAATAATAGCCTATTGGGCCGAGAGTATTGTTGTTCGCGTGAGAGATCATTGCTAGTTGTACCCCTGTAGGGCATGAAAGCTAAGGAAGAATACCACACCAGCGGAGGTTCTCCGCATTGCGGGAAATTTTAGGGCTGGGTTTTTGCTGGTGTGACCAAACCAGAAATATGCGGCGAAAATTCTGTTTCCAGGATTTGACTGCTGATATGCATTTCCGGGTTGTACAAGGTGGCCAATCCACTGATATGATCCAAAGAATTCTTGTTGTCATTAGAATAAAGTTCATCCTGCAAAAGCGTGGCGTTGAGATAAGACCCCTCGAATATAAGGGCGGAAGGTATGCAGGACTCAAGGAATACGTTTTTCCACATAACAGGCTGGTTAAATTGGCCAGTACCACAGCCAGTTTAAAATGTTTTACCGGCAATTACAACTTAATAGCCACCTGTCTGGTTGACAAAACCTGCTTCTTTATTTAGTATCCCGTTTGAGTTAGACTATCCCTAGCCCCCCCCGCCCGGGCGCATATTTCATCATTCAGGGCCAACCATTCTCCTCAATTTATAAGGCGATCTTTTAGGCAGAAAATATCATGAAAAAAATTGCTATCGCTTCCGATCATGGAGGATTCGATCTAAAGGAAAGTGTCATCGCCCACCTGTTAAATACCGGTTGGGAAGTGGATGACCTGGGTCCGCATAGCGGAGATTCTGTGGATTATCCGGACTATGGCATCAAGCTTGCCGAAGCGGTCGCTGAGAAAAAGGTCGAACGTGGGATCGTGATCTGCGGCACGGGTATTGGCATGTCCATTGTGGTCAACCGCTATCCGGGGATTCGTGGGACTTTGTGTTCAGACGTTTTCACCGCTAAATTATGCCGCAAACATAATGACTCAAATATCCTGATCATGGGGGGTCGGGTGATCGGTAGGGGGTTGGCCGCTGAAATTGTCAATACCTGGCTCAACACGCCTTTTGAAGGGGGGCGCCATCAAAGGCGGCTCGATAAAATCAATCAAATAGATGCTTCTATTAAGTCCAAAGAAAAACTTTAATCCTGGGGAGATATTTAAATTGTCACTTGCTGATTTTGATCCGGAGATCGCTCAATCCATTAAAGATGAAACCGAGCGGGAAAACAATACCCTTGAGATGATCGCCTCTGAAAATTTTGTCAGCCCACAGGTGCAGGAAGCCCAAGGCTCGATCATGACCAATAAATATGCCGAAGGCTACCCGGGCAAACGTTATTACGGCGGTTGTGAATTCGTTGATGTTGCTGAAAGCCTCGCCATTGAGAGGGCCAAAAAAATATTCTCTGCCGAGCACGCTAATGTTCAGCCTCACTCCGGCTCCCAGGCCAATATGGCGGTCTATCATGCTGTTCTTCAACCGGGAGATACCATCCTGGGAATGAATTTGTCGCATGGCGGGCACTTGACCCATGGCAGCCCGGTGAACTTTTCCGGATACACCTATAACGTTGTGGCCTATGGGGTCAGCCAGGAAACTGAACTGATTGACTATGACGAGGTACGAAAACTAGCCGTTGAGAACAAACCTGGAATGATCGTGGTGGGGGCGAGTGCTTATCCAAGAGTGATCGACCCTGTTAAGTTTCGGGAAATTGCTGATGAGGTCGGGGCAAAAATTATGACCGATATCGCCCATCCTGCAGGACTGGTTGCGGCAGGACTTTATCCCTCCCCAGTACCCCATTCAGACTTTGTCACCACCACCACGCATAAAACTTTGCGCGGCCCTCGTGGGGGAATGATTTTGTGCCGGGAAGAATATGCCAAAGAGGTCAACAAAAAGATTTTCCCTGGGATTCAGGGCGGACCCCTCATGCATGTGATCGCCGCAAAAGCCGTTGCATTTAAGGAAGCATTGAGTGCGGATTTCGTGACCTACCAGAAACAGGTGATTGCCAACGCACAATGCCTGGCACAATCTTTAATCGATCAGGGATATAAAATTGTCAGCGGAGGAACCGACACGCACCTGATGCTGGTTGATTTGCGTCCTCAGGATATAACCGGTAGGGATGCCGAGGCAGCGCTCGAGAAGGCCGGCATCACGGTCAACAAAAACACCGTGCCTTTTGAAACTCGAAGCCCGTTTGTGACTTCCGGGGTTCGGATTGGTACCCCCGCACTGACCACCCGAGGAATGAAAGAAAATGAAATGCGTAAAATCGGAGAAATGATTGTCCAGACACTGGAAAAAGTTGAGGATAATAATCTCCACGCCGAAACCCGTAAAAAAGTTTGTGAACTCTGTGACCAGTTTCCGCTTCATCAGGAACTCACCAATAAGTAAATTATGAAATGTCCCGGTTGCTCCGGCATGGAAAACAAAGTCATTGACTCCCGCTTGAATAAAGAGGGGACTGTTATACGAAGGCGAAGGGAATGCCTGAGTTGTTCCGACAGGTTCACCACCTACGAAAAGCTGGAGCGGTCTTTACCCATGCTGATTAAAAAGGATGGGCGGCGGGAAGAATTTGATCGCGACAAGGTTATTGAAGGAGTCAGGAAGGCCTGCCAGAAAAGACCCGTGAGTGTCAAAGATATTGAAGACCTTGTAGACCGTGTGGAGCAGTATCTTCAGGAACTGGGCGACAAGGAGGTCTCTGCCGTGAAGGTGGGCGAAAAAGTCATCAGCGAAATTTATAACCTGGACGATGTGGCCTACGTACGTTTTGCTTCCGTTTACCGCTCCTTCAAAGATGTGAATGAGTTCATGGTTGAGCTGAAAGAAGTCCTCAAGAGTAAAGAAGGCAATAAACCCCCCGGCAGTCACCTGCAGTAGGTGGGGCGGCCCCACGGCCAATTAGCCATGGCTATTACTGCTGGCAAACATCCTCTCGGCCGAACAAAGTTCTTTTCATTTGTTTCTCCATCAAGTGTTTCTCCATCAAGGAGCGTGAAGCTAAGAAGCGACTTGACCCCTTGTTTGCTAAAAAAAGAAAACGGTTATATTTTTACCGCTGACCCTTGAAAAAGAAAGAGTCATGGTCGTAAAGCAAATAAAAGCAACGGATAGGAGCACCTTTTATTTTATGCGAAAAACCACATAAATTGATTGATAAATTATGCGAAATTACGCATTATTATGGGTGGCAAACTTAAAAAAAACAATTAAATGCCGCAACATAAAAAAAGTGAACTAAAATTTATAGGAAGCGCATTAAAAGATTTGAAACAGTTTCCTGGGAAGGCAAAGCGGGAGGTCGGCTTTGATCTGGATATGGTTCAAGGTGGTGAAACACCAACCACAGCCAAACCGTTAACGGGTTTGTCTGGCGATGGAGCTTGTTGAGCGTTATAGCAAGGATACATACAGGGCTGTCTATGTCGCCAATATAGAAGGTGTTGTTTATGTATTGCACTGCTTTAAGAAAAAATCAAAACAAGGCATAAAAACTCCAAAAGAAGATATCGATTTGATTCGGCAACGCTTGCGGCAGGCACAAGAAGAAAATAAAAGGAGTTAAAACCATGAAAAATGAAGATCAAATTATCGCAAAAAGTAGCGGCAATGTTTTTGCTGATTTAGGCTTAGAAAATTCTGACGAATTACTGGCCAAAAGTACTCTGGCTCGCACTATTCGAGAAATTATTAAACACCGAAAGTTAACGCAAGCAAAAGCCGCCAAATTACTCGGCACACATCAAACTCAAGTAAGCCGCTTAAATAGTGGTGCGGGTATAGATAGTATGTCTTTTGATCTGCTTATGAGTTGGCTTACGCGGCTTGATCGCAATATCACGGTAACCGTAAAAAAAACCCCAAAAAGCCAAACAGATTCTGGGCATATACAAGTTGCCGTTTAAAAACTAAATCTCTTTTAATAAATTTTCTTTGCAAAATATAGATTAAGAAACAAAGAAAACTATCCCACGGCAAATAAAGTCCTCTAAAATGCCGTAGAGGCGGGGATAATGGGATTACTGAAAGAAACCTGACATTCCGGTTTGTAAAAGCATTTTTGGCAAATAATCCAGATGCCCATATCTTCATGGAAGTTCCTTTTAAATCCGGGGGGAAATATTACCATTATGATGCTTTAATTTTTAATAAAAATTTGATGATAATTGTTGAAACAAAAAGGCTGTATAATGTGGAGCGGGCAAGGAGCTTGAAAAAAGATATTGATAGAATTCAATGCACATCTAACATAAAAAAAATCACCGATAGGTTTATAAAGACACCTCCAAAAAATATTTATGGTTTAGTTTTGGCAGAAACGTGGAAAGAAAATCATAAGTGGATAAAAGATTGGTGGGTTGATGAGAATGAAAGCGGATATGCTAAAAAATGGAGGAAAGTGTGTGCAAATAAGAATGGATGGACGACAGAGGCCGTTGAAATTAAGTGCAAGATAAAGGAAGGAAATAAAAAGATTAGTGATGGTGAATTCTATGTTCTGTCTGGATATAGGGAGTTGAAATAAAAACTTCCTCGGATTGCTTCGTCACCCAAAGGTTCCTCGCAAAGATGACCTGAACCAACCTCCTCAATCCCCCTTGTCAGGGAGAAGTTTTCTATCTTTGTCCATCTGTGGTTAAAAAAGGGTTCTCATTGCCCCTCTGGCGAAGAGTTGAATCCCAGAAAACAAAATGTTACGATACCCCTCAAGCTTTTAGAATCACGATTTTCTGTACCTTTAAAGAGAGAGCTTTGCATAAGTCGAAAAAGTGTAAAAGCGAGATGCTTCGAGATACCCCTACGGGGCAAGAATTCAAAGGTCAAATATCACTAGCTCAGCATGACGAAATAAGGCTCCGTTGTCATTCTGAGGAGCGTTTGCGACGAAGAATCTCGGGTTTTGCAAAGCTCTTCTCACCCGGCCATGGATAAAATTTCGTTCAATCTGTCTTTATTGAGTTATCTCATGGCGTCTTTAGGATATTTCGTTTATTTGGCGTACAGGAGGCCTTTGGTTGCGACGTTGGCGGGGTGGACAGTAGCTTTTGGTCTGCTTTGCCAAACTGTCACCATAGGAATCCGGTCGAGCCAAACCGGGCACGGCCCCTACACCACTTCTTTTGAGGTGGCGTTGTTTCTGGCCTGGTTGATGGTGGTGGTCTATTTTTTGACCGAGTGGAAATACAAAATCAGGGATCTAGGGGCTTTTGTCATCCCTCTGGTTTTCGTTGTTCTATTGTTTTCAGCCTTTCTTTCAAAAGAGTCGGCCCTGGTCCCCGAATCGGAGGTGCGTTTCTGGTTGACCATGCATAGAACCTTGTCGATCATGGGGTATGCGGCGTTTTCTATCGCATTCGCCGCCGGGATCATGTATTTGATTCAGGAGCATCAGGTCAAAACAAAAAAGCTGGGGATGATGTATTTCAGGATGCCGTCTCTTGAAGTTCTGGATGATTTGAATTTCAAGGTGATCACGATAGGGTTTCCGTTGTTCACTCTGGGTTTTATGACCGGGTCCATTTGGAACACGCAAATGGACCTGCCATTCTTCTCGTGGGACCTGACCCGCACCTTGCCGCTGGTGATAACATGGCTGATCTATTGCCTGGTGTTTTTTGGAAGAATGACGGTGGGAATGCGAGGTAAGAAAGCCGCTCAGGGGGCGATTCTTGGATTTATAACGGTGATTGGGACTTATTTTCTACACATATTATGATATCAACCGAGCCAAATCTTGTTCTGGTGGGGGTCAACCATAAGACCACCCCGGTGGAAATCAGGGAGAAGCTTGCCTTCAATCAGGTCAAGCTGGAAGCCTCTCTGGAGCAATTGGTCCGTTGCCCGGAAATTGCCGAGAATATAATTCTCTCAACCTGTAACCGGGTCGAAATTTATGCCCGTGTCAATAATGCCGACCAGGGTATCCAGCTCCTTAAAGATTTCATTTGTGACTACCACGGAATATTGCGGGGCAGTCTGGATGAGTATTTTTACAGCTACACAGATAATCAGGCTGTTGAGCATCTCTTCAGAGTTTCGGCGAGTTTGGACTCGATGATTCTGGGGGAGGCTCAAATTCTGGGGCAGGTGAAGGATGCCTACAGCACCGCCCGCGCGTTAAGTTCGACAGGGTTGGTTCTCAACCAGCTCTTTGAGAAAGCCTTTAATGTTGCCAAAAAAGTAAGAGAAGAAACCGGGATTTCCGAGCGCGGGGTTTCTATCAGTTCCGCCGCCGTGGAACTGGCTAAAAAGATCTTTGAGGATCTGGAAAATCACTCGGTCATGCTGGTGGGAACGGGTGAGATGGCCGAACTTGCCGCGAAACATCTTATAACTTATGGTGTTAAAACCGTGTACGTGGCCAGTAGAACTTATGAGCGGGCCATTTCTCTTGCCCAGACCTTAAATGGCTGTGCTCTGGATTTTGAAGCTTTTAAGGAAGAGTTGTATCGGGCAGACATTGTTATTACTTCGACTGCCGCACCGAAATTTATCATTCATAAGGAAATGATCAAGCAGGCCATCCATAAAAGAAAAAACAAACCTATATTCCTCATAGATATTGCAGTTCCCCGGGATATTGCCCCAGAGGTGAACGATTTGGAAAATGTGTATTTGTATGACATTGATGATCTGCAAAACGTGGTGAACGCGAACATGGAAGAACGGCAAAAAGAAGCTGAAAATGCCATGGAGATTATCCAGGAGGAAGTCACAAAATTTAACAACTGGTTTTCCACGCTCGACGCGATTCCAACCATTATTGAAATGCGAAACCGTGCTGAGGAGATGCGCATCACTGAAGTGGAAAAAACACTCAAGACCCTCACCCATCTTTCTGATAACGACCAGAGGGCAATCCATCAACTGACGCAATCATTGGTCAACAAAATTCTGCATAAGCCCACCATCAATCTAAAAAAGAAAACTCAATCTTTGGATGGACACGTATATTTGAAGGCCATTCGCCACTTATTCCATTTGGACGACTAGATGGAACCTCGAAAAATTAAGATCGGCAGCAGGGGGAGTCCCCTGGCATTGTGGCAGGCCAATTGGATCAAAGACCAGTTAGAATCTCTGCATCCTGAGATTCCGGTAGAAATTGTCGTCATTAAAACTTCCGGCGATAAAATACAGAACGTCCCGTTGGCTAAAATCGGTGGCAAGGGTTTATTCGTTAAGGAAATCGAAGAAGCCCTGTTGAAAAAAGAGATCGATTTTGCCGTCCACAGTATGAAAGATATGCCGATCAAGTTTCCCTTTGCCCTGTGTATTGCGGCGGTTACAAAAAGGGAGAATCCTTTTGACGCTTTGATTGCAAGAGGCAATAAAAAATTAGGCGAACTTCCAGGGGCTGCCAAGGTCGGGACAGGCAGTTTAAGAAGGATGTCGCAGCTGTTGCATTACCGTCCCGATCTAAGTCTGGTTCCTCTTCGCGGCAATCTTGAAACGAGGATCAAAAAACTGGAAACTGAAGGGTTGGATGCGATCATTCTTGCCGCTGCAGGCCTCATTCGCATGGGGTGGGATGATAAAATCACAGAAATGATCAGTCCCGAAATTTTATTGCCGGCAATGGGGCAGGGAGCCGTCGGGATTGAAGCGCGAAAACATGATGTCGACAACCAGATTCTTCTGGCCGATATGGATGATGAAGATACGCATCTGGCTCTGGATGCCGAAAGAGCAGTCGTCACTCAACTTGAAGGCGGTTGCAACGTTCCCATTGGAGCATTTGCAACGATCAAGGAGGACCAAATGACGCTAAAAGGGCTGGTCGCAAGCCTTGATGGAAAGACGCTCTATAAAACTGAATTGCAGGGCCGTAAACTCGATGCTAAATCCATGGGAAGAGAGTTGGGCAACACGTTACTGGATATGGGCGGCGATAAAATTATGCGGGAAATTCATTTTGCCTGAATATTCCCTGTTGTTTTCAGGGTTGGTTTTTCTTTGCGGGTTCTCCTGGACATTGGCGAACTTTTGCAACGGATATTTAAGGCATAGCCGAAAAACCTGAAAAGCGGGATTCTTCACTACGTTCAGAATGACAAGAAACGCCAATCTGTCATCCTTTTGTTCGGAATGACAATGCAGTCGTTCAGCATGACAAAACAGCCCTAAACTTCATGCCCCGCAGGGGTATGTGATATCCTCTTCCTTAAACTTCATGCTTGGAAAATCCGGGGTTATGCAAAGGTCGCGCGCCCGGGTTAGGGTTGCATCAGTTATTCTGTTTCTTCTTTGCTGTGAGGCTGATAAAATGGTTAAAGTTTTAATACCGCTTTGACCGCGAAAACACGATGCCGAATAAACCTCTCATGGCTGCGGATATTGAGTCCCTCATCATCACCACCCTGGAAGAAGACATCCAAAGTGGTGATATCACCACCCGGAATATTGTATCCGCGGGGCAACTCCGCGAGGCGGAACTGATTGCCAAGGATAATTTAATCCTATCCGGATTGGAAATATTTAAGGCCCTGTTCCTGAAACTGGACTCTGGTGCTGTGTTTCTCCTGGAACCTTTTAAGGATGGAGATTCTGTCGCAGAGGGTTCCACTATCATCAAGTTTCGTTGTGACGGCGTTAAGCTGCTGGAGGGAGAGCGGTCTGGATTGAACATTCTGCAATGGTTGAGTGGAATTGCGACTCTGACTCGAAAGTTTGTCGATGTTGCACGCCCTGTAATCGTTTTGGATACACGTAAAACCACTCCCGGACTGAGAGTTTTTGAAAAATACGCAGTGCGCTGCGGCGGCGGTTCCAATCACCGATTCGGATTGCATGACGCGGTGATGATTAAAGACAATCATATAAAATCTGCCGGAAGCATTTCTCAAGCGGTGGGAAAAGTGCGCAGCGCATTGGGTCAACAAAATAAAGTTGAAGTTGAAACCCAGAACCTTGATGAAGTTCAAGAAGCTCTGCAGCAACAGGTCGACATTATCATGCTGGATAATATGGCTATGGATAGGATCCGTGAAGCCGTGAAACTCATCGATGGCCGGGCAAAAGTTGAAATCAGCGGTGGCGTAAATTGGGAAAGCTTGAACGAGATATCCATGACTGGGGCCGATTTTGTGTCTGTGGGAGCGTTAACGCATTCTGCTCCGGCGGTGGATATCAGTATGAATATTACTGCCCCTTTGGGTGAGAAAGCTAAATAGAATGCGGTCTGTTGATGTTAAGATGAATCTCGTCACCACTTTGGACGAGGAGGCTAATTAGAGATGCCTTGCAAAGATACAACATCCCGGATAACGGTCATCCTTGATGAAAATGACTGTCTGGTCAGTTTTGATTTTTCAAAATTAACCTGCCAGAAATCCGTCGGAGGGGAAACGGGTTTTATGGAATTTTGCCGCGGTAGACCCGTTGGTGAAGTGATCAAGTTGGAGTTCAGTGATCTGGTGGCCGGCCTGAAGCTGACTGATTCGGAAGAACAATTTCTATTGTATTTGGAATGGGATGCTTTGGGAGCTGCTCTCAATCAATATCAGGGCAGTCCACACGAAGTGGATCGAGATCGATATCAAATCGCCACCATTGCCTATGAATCCGATCGGGTGGAAATCCTGCAAATGGTAGCACCGCCGGAAGAAATGCCGAAGCTCATACCCTGTAGAAAACGAGCGAGAGAAAAAACTCCCTAATCATCCGGGTAAAGCCGAACTAGGCGAACATATCCCTGGGAATAGTCCTGATCGAATTGTTGCGCGTTGCCTGACGAATAGGAAAAATAGAACGCCGCCTGCTGGTCAAAAGGCAGACACCATGACGCATTTCCTCCACCTGTGGCAAATAACGGATCGAGATGAATTTCGCTGTTGGACCGGGCCATAATGGTACTATCCGGAATAAAAATCTTTTCGATTTCTTCCCTTTCTGGAATACGCCAGTCGTGGTACCCGAGATAATCTTTCTTGTTCATTTCATCGACAAATGCAAGCGCTTCCTGGAAAGTCAACCAATCCTGCGCCACGGGCCAGGAGTCTTCTTTGGACCACACCAAACCGGAATCATGGTCTAACAGGGTTCCATCCCCTTCATCTTCAAACCTGCTGGTTTTATTCATTTGCAAAAACTCCAAAAATTCACAAGCCGGTGAACCCATTCATAAAAGACGAAAATTAAGGGTACCTCTAAAAATCGCATTTGGCTATGAGCAGCCCTTATTTTATAGGGGCACGCGAATGGCCTGCAAGTAAAACTTTGAATTATTAGAGATCCGCTAGAAATTTTAACGCAGCTGAATTGTTCTGTGAAACCCTAATCTGATAGACACCAGGAGCTGATGAAATTGCTGCTGGAAATCCTGGCCTTAATTTGATAAAACCCAACGACTGTTAATTACAGGTGGTTATTCTAATATAACTGAATTTGGGATCTGATGAGTAATAAAACCAATCTAATAGTTTTGTCGATATTTATTTTACTTTCGGCACCGGATGTTGCTTTTGGGCAAATGTCCTGCGGAGAGAAAATTCCGGCTCTGGGGATTTTTGAACAAATTTCCCAATATGCGTTATGGCTGGCTTTGGCCCTCATGATTCCGGGTATTCTTTTCGATCACAAATTCTGGAAGAAAGCCTTGCTGATATTGGCAGTGCTTTCTTTTGCAGGCTGGGCCTATGTTAATTTTTTTGTGGACTACAACAGCCTGAAAAAAGAAATCTTCAATTATAATGCCATGGCCGAGGCTACATTGGCTAATATTGCGGAAGCTCAGGATAGATATAAATCAGAACAGGGAACCTATATCGGTGATCTTAGAAAAATTTATTCCCATATCGGTGGAGCAGGGGGCATGAACGAGTGTGTCAAAATATTAAATGTGCAGGCGGGGTTTGATCATTGGCACGCCGAGGCAGGGCATGTGTCGAGTCCAGACACTGTGATTTGGGACAGTCGGGCAGGAACCTCATTAAAGAAAGGTTGATGCAATAATCAGTTATTATAGACCCGTCAAACCTTCATCTAAATATTAGAAAGTAAGGATAACTATGAGTTCAGAGGAATTGAACCAGGACGAGTTGGATCAGGATGCTTTGAATAAAGAGATGATTCTGGATATATTTTACAATACTAAAGGAAATATTGATGATATCAACGCGGCCATAGATGCCAGGCTGTTTGGCACCCAAATCCGGAGCATCACATTATTTGAGAAATTTGTGCGGGCTCGTTTATCCCTCAATCCAAAGGTCCTCCGGTTGGTTGAACTAGAGTTAACGTGGTTTGAAGCCGTTTATTTGAGTCAATATCCGGGTTTGGAAAATGTCGAGGATCTGGATTTAAGAAAAAATCAATTGGGGGATGAGGGACTGGAGGCTCTGCTGTCATCGGACAAGCTGGGTAATATCCGGAAACTGGATTTGAGAAACAATCAGATTACCCGCAAAGGAATGGAAATTCTGGCGAAGTCGGAAAAACTGGGGAAGTTGGAAGCACTTGACCTGCGGTCAAACAGGCTTGGAAAGGCCTGGGAGAGTAAGCTTAAATTAACTGGAGGATTTCCAAACCTCTCTTCGTTGAAAATAGCTTGATCCCAGGAAGGCTCAGAAAGCGTTACCCGATCAACGTTTCTGGAGGAAGATTTAATGCCTGATGTCGGCTTGTTGCTTCCCTTAGTGGATCCGTTGACGGCGTTTTGTCGGCCTGATTTTGGCAATTTAAGAATAGAAAAACATGCGATACTTATAGGAAATCCTAAGCCATGACTCATGTTTGACCAGAATTATCAGGGATGTAATGGTGCGAAAAGTTTTGAAAGTAGAGGGAGTGACTTGCCAGCATTGTGTGCAAACCGTGAGTGAAGCGATGACTAAGATGGCAGGCATCCAAAGGGTAGAGGTCAGTCTGGAAGAGAAAGAAGTGATCGTGGACTTTGATGAGTCATAGACTAAAACGGAAGATATATCTGCTCAGATTGTCGAGGCGGGGTTTGAAATTGTCACAAATTGGCACCCTCGGAGCACCTCCGCCGGTTATGAGCAATGTCCCCTCATGTCGAGATAACTCTTTGTTTGCCGAAAGAGCTATTGCAAGGGGTGAACTGTGCAGGGCAAGGGCGGCTTAGGAACTCATTTTCCCGATTTTGATTCGGAGCGTCTTTTCCTGTCCGTCCCTGAATATTTTTACGGCAACCATTTTGCCAATAGCCGTATCGGCAACCAGCTTTTGCAGATATTTCAAGCTGGAAATGGTTTTGCCATCGAACTGGATGATAATATCGCCCCGAAGCATCCCCCCTGACTGGGCGGGGGTTTTGTTTGCGATACTGTTGACCAGAACCCCGACATCCGGAATATTCAAGCGGAAAGTATCTGCCAGTTCAGGAGTCAAGTCCTGAATTCCGACTCCCAACCAGCCTCTCTCGACGGACCCATTTTGGATCAGTTGGTTTGCCACTTTCAGCGCCATCTCTACAGGGATAGCAAAACTCACTCCGGCACCGACCGCCGCCACAGCCGTATTGATGCCTACAATTTGCCCATCCAGATTAATCAATGGGCCTCCGCTGTTGCCTGGATTGATCGAAGCATCGGTCTGGATAAAGCTTTCAAAGTGGCTGATGCCAAGGTCTGTACGGCCCGTTCCACTGATTACGCCTACGGTGACGGTGCCTTCCAGCCCATAGGGGTTTCCAATAGCCATTACCCATTCACCGGCGCTCAAGGTCTTGGACTGTCCAAATTCCGGTTTCGGGAGCCTCCGCAACGTAGAAATTTTCAAGGTTGCAAGGTCGGTATAGGTGTCATAGCCGATGACCTTGGCAAAATATTCTTTTCCATCCGATAATTTGATGAGGATCCTATCGAGTTTTTCAATAACATGGAAATTGGTCAAAATATAGCCATTGGAATCCAGAATAATGCCCGACCCTACACTTTCAACGCTATATTTTCGACTCTTCAGGTTTTGAGCGAACCAGCTTCTGATCGAGGCATACCAAGGTGCTGAGCCGTGCGGCTGATACCATGATGATTTCTCCACCAACTCCTTGACCTTATTCACACTGACCACAGAGGGCTTAATTTTTTTTGCATTGCGTATGAACGCGTTTTGCAAATCCAGCAGGTTTTTATAGTCCTGACTATCTTCCAGACTACCGGGAATGGCTTTCTTCGGATGGGAGGGGGTATAACTGTCCAGAAATAAACTTGTGTTAATAAATACAAAAGCAAGAATCAAGCAACCCCATGCAAGATTTCGAAAACGATGGGTGGGTCTTGAGTCAGACATGTTTGGACCCGGTATAGATGGTTGTGATTCCGAAAGTCAATTCCTTGAAACTGACTGATCCGAATCCTGCTTCCTTCAGGATAGAAGCAAATGCCTCACCCTTTGGAAAAGCCCCCACCGAATCGGGCAGATAAGAATATGCGTTCCTGTGACCGGAAATTAAGCGTCCCATAACAGGTAAAATCTTCTCAAAATATAAACGATAAAGCCATTGCAAAAATCCATTCTGGGGAAAGGAGAATTCCAGAATCACTATTTTACCGTTGGGTTTTAAAACCCGGTGAATCTCACGAGTTGCATGATTTATATTGGAGAAATTCCTGGCTCCAAAGGCAGAGATTGCGCCATCAAAGCTATCGCTTTTCAGGGGCAGGCTTTCAGCCGCCCCTGGAAATAATTGAACAGACGATTGCATGTTTCTGGCGTTCACCTTGTTTTTCCCCAGTTCGAGCATGGCGGCACTGAAATCGACACCAATAACCCGGGCCTTGCCCCGAAGAGCCAACTCCAGAGCAATGTCAGCGGTCCCTGTTGCGACATCAAGGAAAAGCCGGTTCGCTACAGGTTCCAGTTCATCGACCGCTGTTTTTCGCCAGTACCTGTCGCAACCTGCGCTCAAGAGTCCGTTTAGAAAATCGTATCCCGGCGCAACGGCGTTGAACATATCCTGAACTGGATTTATCCTGTCAACCGGAACACTGAGTTTAACTTGAGAAGGTGCCATGTCCAACATATTGATTTATATAGAAGATAGACCCAGCAGTCTAGCATCAGTGGCTATCGGGCACAAGAAAGACTTGCGCTGACAAATTGTTGATATCCTGAGACGGGCAGAGGCCCAGGTAACCCTTGCAGGAACAAAGGAAGGCCCTCTTGAAGGGAGACCTTCGCGTAAGTCGAAAAAAACAGAAAAGCGAGATTACCCCTTCGGGGCATGAAGTTTAATGAAGAGGAGATATCACATACCCCTTCGGGGCACGAGGGCTTGAGTTAAACATCACGTCTTCACGGAGCCTGTGCTGAGCGAAGCCGAAGCATTCAGAATGACAATACAAGGCTATTTGTCATTCTGAGGAACAAGGTGACGAAGACGTGATATTTTTCCTTAAACTTCGTGCCCCGCAGGGGTAATCCGGGGTTATGCAAAGCTCTCTCTTGAAGGTTCAAGGGGTATTCATATTCTGCCGGATGAACAACTCGATAATATTCTGGAAAATGACTTTGACCTGATTGTTTTGCCGGGAGGGCAACCCGGAACGGATAATCTTAAAAAGGATGCCCGAGTCGCCCAACTGTTAAAAAAGATGGACGGGCTCAATAAAAATATTGCCGCAATCTGCGCCGCTCCATTAGTTCTAAAGAATGCGGTATCCTGAAAAATCGCTGTGTAACCAGTCACCCCCTCCGTTCAAAATGACCTGCGGGGCACCACCTATAAGGAAGACAGGGTGGTTGTGGATGGACATATTGTCACCAGCAAATCTCCAGGGACGGCCATGGAATCTTCCCTTAAACTCGTTGAAATTCTTTTTGGCGACGAACGTAGAGACGTGGTGAATAAAGGAGTTCTGGCAAAAATCTAGCCCCCTCGCAAGTGTAGGATTTTTTGAAACTATTTTGCCAAATCCCCATCTAAGTGGGTGAGCGAATAGTACGCAATCCTTTAGATACTTGTAGTTTGATCGAGGCTAAACCCGATGAACATTTCCTACAGCCAGCTTTTAGTCAGTAAAAGGCGGATGGAACGCCGGGTGAGGAAAAAAGTGGGGACTAAAAGCCGTTGCAATCATTGTAGCGGTGCGTTCAAGGGATCTGATGAAATTGAGACCTGCCTGATGTGCGGTCGGGAAAAAGGCCACGTTTGTTCAAATTGTTTATATGCCCCCGACGAAAAGCAGGATAAAAAGCGAGCCTGAAAATCCTCTACAGCTCAAGGTTCATACAACCGGTGAAGACCGACTGGCACTGCCCACCCACACGAATTTTTTGAATTTCACCCCCCTGTTTTGACACCTCCACATAGATCAATGAAGGACGTTGCATTTCATACCCCTGCTCAATGACCATAGTGATCTCCTCGTTGCCATCCAGACTTGCCCAATAAGCTCCCATGGCCCCTGCTACACTTCCTGTTGCAGGGTCTTCTGGAATACCACACCCGGGAGCAAAGGCGCGGACATGAACTGTGTTTTCCGTGCTGAGGGTTTCCAGACAGAAGGGATAAATCATATCGATTCCCAGCGGCGCAAGGACCTCATTTAAAATCTGGATATCAATACCGATCTCTTTGATTTTATTAATATAAATTATTGGGACTATCAAGGCCGGAAAGCCCGTTGAGACGACTCGCACTGGAAATTTTTCGTCCAGGTCGCTGAGAGTGAGTCCCAGTGCCTGGGCGATTTTCTCGGATCGATCCAGTTCATGCAGGGTTTTGGCTTGCGGGTGTTGCATGAAACTCTTGTTCTTTTCCTCCCATACAGAAATTATTCCAGCCTTGCAATTTAAACGAAGTGGATTTGCAGTCACCGCGCCATTCTTTCTCAGAACGAATGCAGTGCCGAGGGCAGGGTGGCCGGCAAAGGGAATTTCCCGTGTCGGGGTAAAGACGCGCACGTCGAAGTCCGCCCCATCCGTCGAAGGAGGATAAACAAAAGTAGTCTCGGACAAATTCATCTCCCGCGCTACTTTTTGCAAATCCTCTTCTTTAAAGTTCTGGCAGTCGGTGAAAACAGCTAAAGGGTTGCCACCAAAAATGTGGTCGGTGAAAACATCGACCTGATAAAAAGGGATTTCCACTTCGTTTGCCTGCGGAGACTCTCCGCTTCAAGAAAGGTTTTTATTGATCCAGGATTTCAATACATACAGCACCCAGGGCCTCGACCATGAAACCCGGCCGGAAAGAAAATCGCTCCACACTTTTTCCACCGCCTGTTGTGATACCAAGCCTTCGAGTTGTTGCAGTGGGGATAATAACACGGACTCGATCTCAGGGCGCATGGTACCGCGCATCCATATCTCGAAGGAGACCTTTTGCATAAGGGTATTTGAGTAATCCGGGTTGAATCGCGTTGGCCTTCAGAACAGATCGTTATTTTTTGACTAATTTTCTCTGATTCATGCGGTTTTTATTGCTGTTTGTTTTCCGATTCTCCGCATTCTTAAGGCTTTTTCTCTTACTTCAATCTCACCACTAAAAACTCTATCCGCTTCTTGCTCAAGTTCATACGCCAGGGATTTCTCGCAAACGGTGAAAATAATAAACCATCGATTTGTTTTTTTACGACCCTCATTATCGATATGAATAAGGGCAGGGGGCCCAGATTTGGATTTTGTCACTGCATAAAATTCTGAACTCTCGGCAGAGTTGATTTTTTCAAATAAGGCGGGATGCTTTTTCTTTAAGGATGCAAGATTTCTATTTAGAAAGGAATTACTCATTTCAAACATTTCATTCAGAGGAATGGGTCTTTACTTTTGGGGAAACAGGGGCAATGCCGGTCAATTTTCACAGGCTAAAGAAAAATAATATAACTCCCAGGTTGCATAAACACCTTGTGTTGTTGAAAATCTGGCATCATAGTCACGCATCAATTTTCTGAGCCCCCCTGTTTTTACCATTTGGACTGGTGCCGCACCAATTTGTTGCAGGTTTTTCAAAAGTGTCATGGTACTTGGAAAAAATGTTTTCCGAATTTCCACATCACATAAATTGATAGAAAAACCCGAATCACGAATCATTCTCGCCCAGGCTTCTTTTGTGTAAAGATCAATAGGGCTCAACAAATTTACGGCCTGCCTGAACTCTACAAGCGTCTCGGCACCAAATGTGCTAAAGATCAACTTCCCATTCCTCGTTAAGGCCTGATTCAATTTTTCCAATGTTTCCTGTGGGTTTCGAAACCATTGAAATACAGCATTAGCGCAAATCAAGTCTACCTTTTCAAAATGAATTCGCTCTGCATTTCCAGAGAATATTTTTGTGTTTGCGGGCAACGTGATAGAGTTGCTCAAAACTTTCAGCATTCCTGGTGCAATATCGTTGAGAACGAGTCGCTTTACGGATTGTGTTAACAGATGTCGCGTGAAAAGCCCTGTTCCACATCCTATCTCAAGAACATTGTCGGGCAATGGGACGGGAAGGAGAGAGGCCAGCCTTTCCGCCATCGATTTCTGGAGTTGCGCATATCGGTCGTATGTCTTTGCATGCTTGGAAAAACTATCTATTAAATTTTCTTCGTTCAATAAATGCTGGGTATTCAAAGAACACTTCCTGGTTTTTGAGACTCAACTCTGATGCGAAATACAGTTAAGGCACCCAGATTCCTTTCAACGGATAACGCGCGGCCGATATTGGAAAGCCCTTAAATGTGCCCCATCAAATGATACAGACAACCCCTGGCTTTTCTTAAAATCACAAATCGCGATAGTGATTGGTTTTTTTTGGCTGGGTGAATGATTAAAATTTATGCTAAATATTTTCATGAATTATGAGTTTTCCAATTTAACCGGTTTGCCAGATGCCTTAGCAAGTTCCCTGGAGCATGTCCAACGCCTTGAATAATATCCAAATCAGGAATATGCTCCCTTAGCACGTTCCCATCAATGAAAATATCATTTTCTCCTACGATGGACAAAAAATTTTTAGCGTCTTTTCCTTCTGCCTGGCATGTCAGCAGGAATTCCAATCCTCTCAGCAAGATCTCTCTATCGGGTATCTCTTCAATCATTTTTTCCGGGAATGGCAGATCACAATATAAAAAAAAATTCTTCATGGCGATAGATTGATCCGATCCTTGCTTTAAACTTCTGGACAGGTATTTCAATTGTGTTTCCGCCGCAGTACCCCCCAATCCATCTTTTTCCAAGAATGATAAAACAGGAGCCAGCAGAGCCTTTATACAGGTATCAGGCAATAAATGCTTATATTTCAGCAACCACAAGCTTCCAAGAGAATAACCTATATAGAGATCGGCAGGATATCGGCATAATAAAATTTCCGCTTCTTCAGGCCTTTCCGGGCTCTCCGGGTAAATTATTTGGAGTCGCGAGCCAGGGAAAGCGCCAGCGACTTCTTCAGCAAACCACTTCGGTGGGAGTGCCCATCCGGAAACAGCTGTTATGGTGTTATCCATGGATCCAGTATTCCCCCCAATTCCTCCAGGGTTTGCCGGGTGACCCCCGTATGCAGGGAGATCCTCAGTCGCGAGGTTTGAGGT
This sequence comes from Nitrospinales bacterium, assembly GCA_965249625.1. Taxonomy (GTDB): domain Bacteria; phylum Nitrospinota; class Nitrospinia; order Nitrospinales; family VA-1; genus LS-NOB. The sequence continues at coordinate 1,319,637 of OZ252246.1, forward strand.
GGAACGGTCGGGGGTCGGATTGCCCCCACCATAATACCCTGTTGCAGAAGAGTGTTCCTCAGTTCCAATGTCTTGACAGGATCGCCAATCACTACCGGGACAATGGGTGAGGGCGTTTCTTCCTGTTCCTTCAGTTTCATGATTTTCCTGAAATTTGTGGACATCTCATGAAGGTGTTTGCGGTCAGCTTCTGCAGATTGTAATATTTTCAGCGCGATTTCAGCAGAACCCGCCTGGGGCGGAGACAAAAATGTAGAATAAATAAACTCCCCCGCCCGATTAACAAGAAAATCAATGACGGTTGATGAATTTGAAAGAACATACGCACCCATACTGGCCAATGATTTTCCCAACGTGCCAATAATGATATCTACCTGATCCTGCACCTGCATTTCTTCCGCAAGTCCTGCACCTGTTTCACCAAACACACCGGTCCCGTGAGCTTCGTCTAAAATCAGTATAAAGGGATAGTGTTTTTTCAATTCGACCAGTTTTTTTAAATCCGGATAATCCCCATCCATGCTGAAAACACTTTCCGTAACCACAAAAATCGTCTCATATTCCTCACAATGGGCATCCAGAAATTCCTGCAGATGGTCTAAATCCAGATGATGGTAACGTTTGAACCGCGCCAAACCTTGCGTGAGAGCCTGGGCCATGGAGTGATGGATCAGTTTGTCTGCAAGAACGAGATCATTCTTGCCGGGCAAATGTTTGAGAACTGCCTGATTGGCGAGAAAGCCAGCATTGAAGAGCAGTCCACAAGATTTTTTCTTCCATTTTTTAAGCTGGTCGAGCAAACTTTTATGGCAGGGAAGAAAACCCGATAGAAGGGGAGAGGCGCCACTCCCCGTCCCATATTTTTCACAGGCTTCTTTAGCACCTGCTATAACTCGTGGGTCATGCCGTAGTTGGAAGTAATCATTGGAACATAAGTTAATCCGGCATTCAGGGTAAAGCCGAACCTCCCGAAACAGATGTTTATCCCGGCTGGAATTTAATTCATCTTCAAGACGATTAAAAAAGTGTTCGCTCAAGGAATTTCATGCCTGTTTGGAAGGATCATCGTTGCCAAAATTATGGTATAAATTGGGCCGCAAGTCCAGCCTGACGCTGGCCAGTAGGTTTGACTTTTAACCCCCGGCTGTATATCTTTGATCGGATTGCCAAATATTTGGAAACTTGGAAATATACTAAATTATGCCCAACTTGGCCCGCCTGGAAGAACTGGTAGAAACCTTCGACCGCAACCGCGAAGCCTATTTATCCGGTAAATTTAATGAAACTCAAGTTCGTGTTGAATTTATCAATCCATTTTTCGAACTGCTTGGATGGGATATTCATAATAAGAATGGCTACGCTGAATCTTATAAAGACGTTTACCACGAAGACGCTGTATTGATAAAAGGAGCAACCAAAGCCCCGGACTATGCGTTTCGTATTGGCGGAACCCGGAAATTCTTTCTCGAAGCCAAAAAACCTTCCGTCAATATCAAAGTCGACCCCGGCCCGGCTTTTCAACTGCGGCGGTATGGCTGGTCGGCTAAACTTCCTCTGAGTATCCTCACCGATTTTGAAGAATTCGCCGTTTACGATTGCCGGGTGAAACCGGCAAAAAACGATAAACCTTCCAAAGCCCGAATTAACTACTGGACCTACGGCCAGTACCTGGATAAATGGGATGAAATCCATTCCGTTTTCTCTCGCGAAGCCGTTCTCAAGGGCTCGTTCGACAAATACGCCGATTCATATAAAGCCAAGCGCGGAACCGCCGAAGTTGACGCGTCATTTCTTTTAGAAATAGAGGGCTGGCGGGACAGTCTGGCTCGTAACCTTGCTCTACGTAATCCGGCACTGACTCAACGCGAACTCAATTTCTCTGTTTTAAGAATCATCGACCGCATTATTTTCCTGCGTATGTGTGAGGACAGGGAAATAGAGCCTTACGGACAATTGCAAAGCCTGCTTAACGGAACTCAGGTCTATCCCCGTTTGACCCAATACTTCAGAAGTGCAGACGATAAATATAACTCTGGCCTGTTCCATTTTAAAAATGAAAAAAGCCGTCCCACTGAGCCCGATGAACTCACTCTGGGACTCAAGATAGACGACAAAATCCTTAAAGATATTTTTAAGACTGTTTATTACCCTGAGAGTCCTTACGAATTTTCGGTGTTTCCTACAGAAATCCTGGGCCAGATCTATGAACAGTTTCTGGGCAAGGTCATTACTCTCACTAAGGGACACAAAGCTAAAATTGAAGAAAAGCCGGAGGTCAAAAAAGCCGGTGGTGTCTATTACACGCCAAAATATATTGTCGATTATATCGTTGAACAGACTGTCGGAAAACTCCTCGAAGGCAAAAAGCCCGGCTCCAGGGCGGTTAAAGATTTAAAAGTGTTGGACCCGGCTTGCGGCTCCGGTTCATTCCTGCTGGGAACCTATCAATATATCCTCATCTGGTATCGTGACCAGTATGTGAAAGCCGGGCCGGGAAAACACAAGAAGGTTTTGTATCAGGGGCAGGGCGGTGAATGGCGGCTGACCACGGCAGAGCGAAAACGTATTCTCCTTCAGCATATCTATGGCGTGGATATCGATATTCAGGCGGTGGAAACCAGCAAGCTTTCACTATTGTTGAAAGTTCTCGAAGGGGAGTCCGGGGAAACGCTTAAACGGCAACTGGCCCTGTTCAAAGAACGGGCCTTGCCGGATTTAGGCGATAACATCAAATGCGGAAATTCGTTGATCGGTCCTGACTTTTATGACGGCCAGCAAATGGGCATGTTTGATGAAGAGGAACAGTATCGCATCAACGTCTTCGACTGGCAGGCCGAGTTTTCCGAAATCATGAAAGCCGGTGGTTTTGATGCGGTGATCGGCAACCCGCCCTATGTCAGACAGGAAACTTTAGGAGCTGATAAGGAATATTTTCAAAAGAAGTTCAAGGTGTATCACGGCATGGCAGACCTTTATGCCTATTTTATGGAGAAAGGAATATCGCTAGTAAGGAAAGAGGGTTACTTCTCCTATATTGTATCTAATAAATGGATGCGGGCCAATTATGGTGAGGCTTTAAGGGTATGGCTCAAAGAACAATACCTGGAAGAAATAATAGATTTTGGCGATCTTCCTGTTTTTCAAAAAGCCACGACCTACCCCTGTATTCTCAGGGTTGTTAAAGATAAACCCAAAAAGACCGTGGATATTGTCGAGGTGAAGAACCTGGAGTTTCCGGAGTTGGCGGACTACGTAAAGGAAAACCAAAATACCATCAACCGCGATTCATTAAGCTCCAGGGGGTGGTCGCTGGTCGATAAGAAAACCCAGGCCCTGCTGACTAAACTAAAGTCTAAAGGAAAGCCATTGGGCGAATATGTCGATGGAAAGATTTTCTATGGAATAAAAACCGGGCTCAACAAAGCTTTTGTCATAGATGGTGAAACGCGAAAACGATTGATAGCTGAGGATTCTAAAAGTGAAGAGTTGATCAAAGCCTTTCTGGCTGGACGCGATATTAAGCGTTATCAATGTCTCTCTAGTGACAAGTTCTTGATATTTACCCGGCGCGGTATTGATATTAAAAATTACCCGGCTGTTGAGGAATATTTGAAGCAATTTAAAAAACAACTCCTGCCAAAACCTAAAGACTGGAAAGGCGAAAAGTGGGAAGGCCGTAAGACAGGCTCTTATAAATGGTATGAAATTCAAGACGCTGTGGATTACTATGCCGATTTTGAAAAACCGAAAATCATCTATCCAAATATCTGTAAGAAGCCAGAATTTACTTATGATGATGCCAGTTTATATACCAATCAAAAGTGTTTCATAATTTCTCTTCCTGATAAATATTTATTAGGCTTGCTAAATTCCTCGACTTTTTTCTTTCTTTTCCAGTCAATGCTTCCAAAACTTCGAGGTAATTTTTATGAGCCTAGCTACGTTTTTTTTAAAAACTTTCCAATTCGGGAAATCAATTTTCAAGCGGATCAAGATAAAATAAAACACGGAAGGTTTATTGAGCTTGTAGAGCAAATGCTTAAATTGAGTAATTCGCTTAGGAAATCTAAAACCGGTCATGACAAAACGGTACTCCAACGCCAGATAGACGCTACCGACCGGCAAATCGACCAACTGGTCTACGAACTTTACAATTTAACGAAAGCAGAAATCAAAATTATTGAAGAGAGTGTAAAATGAACCAAGCTTATTTCTTCACAGTAAAGCCCAAAATAATATTAAAAGTCTTTTTGAGGAACTTTGTGAGAAGGATCAAATAATTTATTCAACACATTCTCCATACTTAATTGATGTCGATAAGCTCAATAGAGTTAGATTGGTGTTGAATACAAAAGAGGATGGAACGATCATTGAAAAAATTACAACTCAAAAAACGGGAAGACAATTGGATGCTTTAAAGCCAATAATAGATGCGGTTGGTTTGGAGGTCGCTCATCCTTTTTCCCCAGTAAATAATAAAAATGTAATTTTAGAGGGAATTGCAGATTTTAATTATTTTTCAGCCATGAAAAATCTTTTAGATATAAAAGATGATTTTAACTTTGTTCCATCAATGGGGGCATCAAATATCCATTTGCTAGTCGAATTATGTATTGGGTGGGGTTTAGATTGGGTGATAATATTTGATGATGGCAAGGCATCCAATACTGCAGGGGGGAAGATTGGAAATTCTCTTTTTGATCGAAATGATAATGAAATCGGCGAAAAAATTTATCGTTTGAAGGGATTGAAGATATGTTTAATTCTTCTGATTTTAAATTAGTTGTCCCAGAAGCAGATTTTCCAAAAGATATTAAAAAAACAAAAAAAGTTAATGACTATGGAGGAAAGGAAATTTTTTCAAGATTATTTTTAGAAAAGGTAAATGCTGGTGGCATTACTAAGGATGGTTTGGGTGCCTCAACAATCAGCCGATTTGAAAAGGCGTTTGAATTTATAAAAAATAATTTATAAAGTAAATAAAGGGGTCATAAAAGTAAAAGGGTCTAAAAGGGTCAAGTCCACTATTGGCCATAAGTTGCTTTTAAGGTGTCGTATTGTTTCTTCAATATCCTATCCGATTTTAATTTCTTTTGAAAATTCAATATACGTTTCTGATTCAACCCACGATTCATCACATGGTAAACCGCATAGAGTATGCCATATAATGTAAATCGCCATAGGAAGTGGGCCACTAAACATGGAGACCTTTGCACAAGTCGAAAAAGCGTAAAGGCGAGATTCTTCACTCCGTTCAGAATGACAAGAAACGCAGGTTTGTCATTCTGGAGGAGCGTTAGCGACGAAGAATCCAGGGTTATGCAAAGGTCTCAAACATGGGGGCGAATGGAAAAGATCCAAGATTCAGGAAAAGTCTGGTGCAAGGGATTCGCCCGTCCGGCCCATGCCGTGCGGACGGGAGATAAAATATTCGCCACGGGAAAAGGCGAAGATCAAACCATTGAGTGCTGGGTGGAGGGAAATATTCTGTGTGTTGATCTAAATGAACCGTGCCGGGAAATCAGATATGCCCGGAAGTTTCCCCTTGATCTTGAACCCACGCTTTCTGGAACTCTATTCAATGGCTTCACCCTCACCAAACACACAGACGTCCTCATTGTCAGGTCTGACCATGACAGGATCGAAGAAAAAACAATTTCCGGGGAAATTTACAGAACGGGCCAATACGAAAATATGAATTCCAGGGAATTCTGGCACAAAGTCTGGCCTCCTGGCAGGGAGAGCTTTGCATAACCCTGGATTCTTCGTCGCTAACGCTCCTCCAGAATGACAAACCTGCGTTTCTTGTCATTCTGAACGGAGTGAAGAATCTCGCCTTTACGCTTTTTCGACTTATGCAAAGGTCTCTGGCAGGGGACCTTGATGTCATGCTGAGCCCTGTCGAAGCATCTCGCTATTTTTTCAGGCCATTTTACCGCAGAGGAATACAGAGAATAGTATTATCGCTCACTGCCACCGGCGGCTACGCCGGTATCCCGCATCAGCCTGGCTGACTGGTGTTCCTGGGTATTGCGATCCACGAATTCCACCTCGCCATCTCTCAAGTTGATCCTGCCGACTTCCTGATTATCATTGGTTTCCTGGATCCACATGAAATTGGCGCATTTTGTGACAAATAATGGGTCGATGTGGATAACTTCTTCCTCCCAGTCTATCTGGTTCAAGTCCGCATCATAAAAATTCTCGGCATCTTGTTTTGTTGGAAGCCTCCAATCGCCGAATCCTCCCGCGTAAACCTGGTTCATCAACCGGACATATGCCAGTGCCTCGTCAAAAGTTCTCCACTGGCCCAAGTCTCCCCATGAATCTTTGGGAAGCCAATGCGTATTATATTTAGTGTCGGTAATTATCCCTGAAGGGTTGTCATGAAAACGATTTTGTTCGCTCATAAGTAGTATCCAAAATAAAAGAATTGGAAAACTATCACGTTTAACTGGCTTGTTCAACGCATTTTAAAAATTCATCCCGCAAAAAGCAGGTCAGGATTCCCGGTTTTTTGTTTCCAATAAATGTATCGTCCACCCGAATCACAGGAACGATATCAATCCCGGAACTGGTGATGAACACCTCGTCTGCAGTCAGAACATCTTCTGTAAGCAACAAGCCCTCTTCAATAGGGATTTTATGATCCCTTGCGATTTCAAGGACAACCCGGCGGGTGATTCCCTCCAGCACACTATTATTGACGGCCGGAGTTTTAAGCACTCCCTCTTTCACAATAAACAGGTTGCTGGTGGCACCCTCTGTCACGCCCAGAACAGGATCTACAATAATCCCCTCCATACTTCCTTGGCGCTGGGAAATTTCCCGGATTAGAATATTGGAAAGAAAGTTGCAAGTCTTCAGATTTTTTTTCACGCCAGGTAATACAGGTGCAGGCATAGTCAACAGGGTGACCTGAACCCCTTTGCGATAAATGGCTTTCGGCAAAGGTTGGTGAGGCCTGACATGCACCACTAAAGTGGGGGGGGATTCCGGGTCTATCTGAAAATTTGGCTCGTTGATACCACGAGTGACCGTCAAGCGAATGATGGCATTTTTACACTTGTTCCGGTCGAGAGTTTCCTGCACCACAGCCTTGACCTCCTGCAGGGTCATAGGTAAATCGATAAAAATTAATGGTAGGGATTTGAACAGCCTTTCCAAATGGCGATCAGGCCTGAAGATGTTTCCCTTACAGGCACGCATGGTTTCAAACAGACCATCTCCGTAACAAAAGCCCCGGTCCAATATGGAAACATTTGCCTGTTCAAGAGGAGTGAACAATCCGTTTATATAAACAATAGAATTTTGCATCCCCCTCTCTCAATCTGCGGAGAACCTCCGCTAGTAATTGGCAATGTCTTTTTTTGCCGCCAATTAGGCCTCTCGGCTTTATGGGCTATTGCCCACTGGCCCCACGCCGAGTGAGCGGAGAACCTCCGCTAATAACTTGCAATCGCTTTTTTTGCCGCCAATTGGGCCTCTCGGCTTTATGGGCTATTGCCCACTGGCCCCACGCCGAGTGAGCGGAGAGCCTCCGCTCCGGCGTAGCCGCCAGTGGCAGTGAGCAATAACTCTATTTGATCAGCAAAGAGTTATCTCGACTCAACAAGCCATTGCCATATTCCCTCCGGGCGTGGCCCGGCGGCTAGTGGTGTGACAGGGCTTGTATCATTGCTGCGGCCTTGTCCAAGGTTTCCTGGTACTCTTTTTGCGGGTTGGAATCAGCCACAATGCCTGCCCCGACATGGAAGCTGGCTGTCTTATCACAGATCACTATAGAACGAATGATGATGTTTAAGTCCATATAAGGACCAAAACCGATATACCCAAATGAACCGGAATAGGGGCCTCTCATAACCGGCTCCAATTCAGAAATGATTTCCATGCAACGAATCTTGGGACAACCTGTGATGGTCCCCCCGGGGAAGACAGATTTCAAAATATCATAAACACCGATCCCCGGTTTAAGATTTCCTGCTATATTGGAGACGATATGGCTCACATGCGAATATTTTTCCAGAAACATGAAATCGGTCACACAAACCGACCCGGCCTGGCAGATGCGTCCCAAATCGTTGCGCTCCAAATCAACCAGCATCAAATGCTCGGCACGCTCCTTCGGATTCAACAACAATTCCAGAGAGAGAGCCTGATCTTCCTCATCTTTTAACCCACGAGGCCGGGTGCCCGCTATGGGTCGTGCCTCAATCCGGTGTTCATGAACTTTCACTAAACGCTCGGGGGAGGAACTGACCAGTGAAAAGTTCTGAAAATTTAAATACCCTGAAAAAGGGGCAGGGTTGACCTGCCGGAGCTTCCCATAAAGCTCGAAGGAACTGCCTGCAAAAGGTGTTGTGAATTTTTGCGCGAGATTGGCCTGATAAATATCTCCCTTGCGGATATAGTTTTTAGCTTTTTCCACCCGTTCGGTATAATCCGTCTCACTTAAATTGGATCTCAGACCATTAGAGGATCGGGAGGGTGTCGAGGAGTTGAGACTCTCTGACTCCGGTCTTTCGCCAATGCTTTCTAAAGCTCGATAAATATCTTTCCAGGCTCTTTGAATTTCCTGACAGAGTTCATCATAGTCATTCTCTGTTCCATTTGTTTTTGGAGAAAGAACGAATTTAAATTCTTCAGTGATGTGGTCATATAAAAATAATCGCTCCACCTCCATGAACACCAAGTCGGGCAAATTGTGCGATTTCTTGACCGGTAAAGACTCAAACCATGCGCCCGCTTCGTAGCCGATGAACCCCACCCAGCCTCCCCAGAAATGAGGAAGGTGATCCACGGGACTCACATTTTGTTCAAAATTTAACAGATCAATGGCGGGACCCGGCTGGTCCCATTCTGATGCCAACTGGCCTTCCTGAAATAGTTTTGCCCGTTGCCCTGTAATCTCTAATATTTTTAAACAGCCTCCTCCCATTAAGGAGTATCGGGCTGTCTCCTCGGGCCCGTTTGCACTTTCGAACAGGAAGGAATTTTCAGTTTGAGGAAAAAGCTTCTGAAATAAAGTGAAAAGGTCCAGGCCGGGAATTTTTTCCTGCCCGCAGACGGGGATACGCGATGAAGATGCCGCCAATCTCATAAATATATTTTTATCGGGCAGGATATCCATATTTAACCAGCGTGACGCTGGGGCTGTGCTGTCATTCATTAGCCCTCATGCCCCGCAGGGGTACAATGAGCAGTGTTTTTATATTGTTAGCAAGCGGCCCGGGCCGCCGGGGAAACCCTTAAAGTCTTGCGCTTGAGTGCTCAGTCCGCTTTGCGGGAATGCAGTGCTGCCTCCCTCGCTAGAGGGTTATTCATATCTAAGTGCATCAATAGGGTTTAGATTAGCCGCTTTATTGGCGGGGTAGAAACCGAAAAAAACACCAATCGCTACCGAAAAACCAAAGGCCAGGATAATGGACTGGGTAGAGACGATGGTCTCCCAATCTCCAAGATCTGAAACAACACGAGAGATTCCTATCCCCAACAAAATACCGATGCCACCACCCAGAAAACTAATCAAAACGGATTCTATCAGGAATTGCTGCAGAATCTCTTTTTTCTTGGCACCAATAGCCTTTCTGATGCCTATTTCCCGGGTGCGCTCGGTGACAGAAACCAGCATAATATTCATAATTCCAATGCCCCCTACCATGAGGGAAATGGCAGCAATGCTCCCCAACAGGTAGGTGAACGTTTTAGCCGCGTCTCCCCAGCTGTTCAGCCACTGGGAAGAATTCTGCACATAAAAGTCATCTTCCTTGCCTTCAGCAATATTATGTTTCTGCCGGAGAATCCGGGAGATATCCTCTTTAATAATTTCCAGATCATCAATTTGGCCCGCCTGCACATCAATAGATTGGACATGATTCATCCCGAAAACCCGTTTTTGCGCCGTGGTGACCGGAATAAAAATTTGATCGTCAGGATCATACCAACTCAGTGCTCCTTTTGGCACCGTGGTGCCGATGACTAAAAAATTCTTTCCATCCACCTTAATAGTTTTGCCCAACGGATTCCGACCTTCAAAAAGATTCTTCAATACTGTAGAACCCACGACACAAATTCTTTTCGCAGACCTTATTTCTTCATCGTTGAAATAGCGCCCCCGGTCCATTTCGAAATTGGCTAAACGCGCGTAGCTAGCTCCCGTTCCTCTGACCGTGGTGTTGGTATTCTTATTCTCAAATTTAAGTTGGGCAGATCGGTAAACCTGCGCTGCGACACCAGTGATAAGAGGAATGTTTTCTTCGATGAAATTCGCGTCATCCAGAGTGAGGGTGTTGACCCTGCCTGATGTCACATGTCGGGATTTCCTTTGTCCAGGCTTGATAGTGATGATGTTTGTGCCGAACTTGGAAATTGTGTTCAGAGCCTGGTGCCTGGCCCCTTCGCCGATAGCGATCATCGAAATCACCGATGCCACGCCAATAATAATTCCCAGAGCGGTTAAAAACGTCCTGAGCTTGTGGGTCACCAGGCTTCTAAGAGCCATTTTAAACAAATCCCATATCAGCATAGTCCCACCCCATTAGGCGTGTCGGCTGTGATTTTTCCATCTTTCATCTGCATGATTCTTTTTGCCTGCCGCGCAACTTCCTGTTCATGGGTCACCAGAATCAGGGTCACCGCTTCTTGATTCAATTCCTGGAAAAGGTCCAGAATCTCTTTGCCCGTTACAGAATCAAGGTTTCCCGTCGGTTCATCTGCCAGAATGATAGCAGGACTATTCACCAGGGCTCTGGCGATGGCAACTCGCTGACGTTCCCCTCCGGACAATTCGGTGGGTTTATGCTTAGCGCGATGCGCCAAGCCAACGCGTTCAAGGGCCTGTAGGGCTATTTCAGCCGCTTTTGGAACCCGGCCATAGAGCAAAGGCAGTTCGGTATTTTCCAATGCTGTAGCGCGCGGCAGAAGATTGAAACTCTGAAAAACAAAACCGACCCTGCGGTTGCGAACTTCTGCCAACTGGTTAGGATTCAGGTCCTGGATATCGAGATTTTCCAGACGATAACTACCGGAAGAGGGGACATCCAGGCATCCTATAAGATTCATGAGAGTGGATTTTCCACTGCCCGAAGGCCCCATGATGGCGACGAACTCTCCTTTTTCGATCCTGAAAGTGACCCCGGCCAAGGCCGATACCTGTTGCCCTCCCATTTGATATATTTTAGAGAGCTTTTCGACTTCAATCAAAGCAACCTCACTTCGAGCGAATCATCCAGAGAATTTTTCTGAGAGAAGAACTTTTCTTTTCTTTAGATTCCTTGAAAATTTTTTCCCAATCCCCCAGGATCACCTCTTCACCCGCACTCAACCCGCTAATAATGCGGACATGAATCGGATTCCTGATTCCCGTCTTCACTCTTATTTTTTCCGGTTGATCATTTTTTAATACCACCGCGAACTCCCCTTCGTCATCCTTGCGAATTCCGGCGCGGCTGGCGTACACCGTGTCCTTAACCAGATGGGTAACAATATCTATATTTGCAGACATCATAGGTTTAAGCAGGGTCTTCCCGGAGCCCTGGACTTCTATTTTGGCCTTAAAAATGGTGATGCTGTTTTCGATGAGTCCTTGTGGTGCTATGCGCGTGACCGTGCCTTTAAAAACTTCATCGGGGAAAGCATCCGCCGTAATCCGCACATCATGGCCTATTTTAACAGACCCTATATCTGTTTCATCAATATCTGCAATGATGAATAATTGTGACATGTCGGCGATAGTTGCGATTGCCGTCCCGCCACTCACATTCGAAATTCCCGAAGCGATGATCTGGCCTTCTTCGACGAGTTTTTCAATGATAACTCCATTGATGGGGGCGAATATCTCCGTTTCATCCAACCTTTCTTCCGCCTCATCCACGGCAATCTCAGAGCGCTTGACTTCAGACTGGACCAACTCAATCTCATTTTCCTTCATCGTGATATCGTGAATCGAATCCTCGGCTGTTTGAAGCCGGGTTTGCGCTTGAACGAGATTTTCCTGGTTTACTTTAAAAAGAGTTGCGGCCGTATCCAAAGATTCCTGTGAGACAAACTTTTTCTCAAACAGTCCAATTTGGCGTTTCAGTTTGTCTTCCGCTTCCTTGAGGTTGGCAAGGGCGGTTTTAATTTCTGACTGGGAGGATTTTATATCGGTATCGTATTTGGTTTTTTGCAGCAGGAGTCCAGTTCCCGCTTTTTTATATTTCGCCGATGAACTGGATAATTCTGTGCGGGCCTTGGCAACATTTCGCTGTTCATCGGATTTATCCAGTTGCAAAAGAAGTGCCCTCTTTTTAACCCGGTCGCCTTCCTCAAAGGGAAAGGATAGAACCTCACCACTGGCTTTTGATTTAACTTCCACCTTGAAGTTAGGTTCAACAATGCCGGTAGCTGAAATTTTTACAGCCAGGTCACCTTGCAGTACTTGGGAGGTTTTAAAAGTCGGCTTTGGGGTACCCTCTGAACCATTGGAGTCATAGAGGAATAAATATATACCGGTCAGGAGAAGCGCCACCCCGACAAAAATCAGGGTTTTTTTCATGATCTTTCGCTTGATACCAGTTTTATATCATGCGCCTCCAGAGTCCGGGCGATGACCTGGTTCAACCGGTTAAGAGATTTGTTGTAATCGATGACGGCTTTAATCGCGTTGCTCTGTTCTTCAGCTAGATCCTCCTGGAACTCCAGCACATTGAAACTGGTTGACAACCCAACCTCAAACTTTTTCTCCTCGGCATTCAATTTTTCTTCAGCAAGTTTTCGCGCAACCCGGGTGGCTTGAACTCTTTTGATGTTTGTTTCAATTTGTCGATGAGCCTCGCGGACTTCCACCACAATGTTTTTTTCCAAATCTTTGATATCCAGTAATAACTGGGTCACTTCCAGCCTTTTCGCCGCCAACTGACTTTTCGCCGCACGGTTGCCAAGCGGATAACTCAGGTTGAGGCCAAACTCCCATAAACCAAACTTTGTTGAGAACGCCTCGGACAGGGCAGTATCGTAAGCACCGTTAGTTGTGCTGGAATCACCACTCAATCCGTTCAGACCCAGACTCCCAACCAGGTCCAGCGTCGGGAGCATTTGATTTTCATTATATTTAGCTTCAATATTTCTATTATCCAGTTCTTTTTTCTTGGCCAGCAGATCGGGCCGGTGGGTGAGGGCGGCTTTTAATGCTTCTTCTAAAGATTTTTTATTGCCCGGTTCAAAGACAGGGCTGTCTGCGGGAATTATTTTTTTCAAACCCTCCTCTGAATCAAAGGATACGTTGAGGATACTCTTAAGGTTGTCTTCATTATCTTCAATCAAGTTTTGCGCGTTCAAAAGCTGCTCGTCTCTTGAGGCCACCTCCGATTTGGCCTGAAGAATTTCCAACTCCGCAAGGGTTCCCACATCGACCTGGGCTTTGACCTGTTTCTCCAGATCCCGGGCTCTTTGCAGAGAAGTCTCCTTGACCTTCAGGTCTTCGATACTGAAAACCAGATCCCAATAAATATTTTCAGCCTCGGTGAGAGTATCAATGACTTTTTCGGTGAATTGATGGTCAGAAATCTTTTGATCGTTTTTAGCAATATAGATTTCCCGTTTATTGAGATCTATTCCGAAATCCTTGAGCAGGGGCTGGGTGACTGTCAGTTCCAAATCCGCCGAATACACAGGGTTGAGTAAGGACCGGGACGAACTGGTCTCACTTTTGTTGCTGTCTATAGAGAATTCATAATCTCCGCCAGTGATAAGCTTTTGGGAAACAGATAAATCCCAGTCATAATCCTTGTTTCTTCGTTTTGGATCTGGGAGAAATTCGGTTGTTACCCTTTGCCGGGTTTCTTCGCTGAGCGTGAATTCAAAATTGATGGTCGGGTCAAAGTCCGCTTCCCTATCAAAAATAGATTGTGCGTTGATTTTGGAGTTATAACTTTGAACAGAAATGCTGATGTTATTTTTTAAAACTCTCTCAACCGTCTCCTGTAGTGTTAGAGGCAAAGTCTCACTGGCTTGCACTAAGGAAACAGGGATAAAAAAGAAAGCGGATAAATAAACGGGGAGTTTTGGAAACAAAATATTCTTCATGAACCGCAGGACTCTAAAAGGATGAAAGGGTAAAAGCATTATATTTAAGAGCTCGCCAAAAGAAACGCCTAATAAATGTCCGTTTTCAGCTTTTTTCAAGAATGAAAACATCAGATAGCCCTATAATAGCCCCATAAATTGTCATATTATCAATATTTTATCAGATTTAGGAGATCAGCTTTATAAGTTTCTGCCGACGAAATAGTGATAGATACTTGCAATCACTGCAAATTATTTCAAGGAAAATAAAGAAATCCTTTACTTTAATAAATTTAATATAAATTCATAAATAAATAACTTTTTTTATCCATATTTTTATTTTAATTCCGATGTTCCAAGCAGGCTGGTTGGACAAAATTTACATTAACTGTGGTATATTTTTGCAAATTGCTTTACAGTGTGCAACGCTAGTCAAGCGGGTCAGGTGAAACCTTATGTCAAAATCATTTTCAGGAAGTACGATATGACAAGAATTACAGCGGCCGATATTTTAAAAGTGGTCCCCATAACGCGTAAAACGCTTTGGTTGTGGCAGAAAAAATATCGGTTTTTCCCAGATCCTGCGAAAGAAGGGCATCCTGGAGGTAAGGGTATTGTCGGTTATTATCCCGCGTGGGTCGAGGAACGGTGTAAACAGGTTTATGCCCTGCAAAAAAAGGGATACACCATTTCCATGATCAAGGAAATTCTTGAAAAGGAAGAAAAGGAAAAATCCAGCCGTAAAGTCCTCGTGGTGGATGATGAAAGAAAATTTTGTGATCTCCTTAAAAAAATATTTCAGAAGAACGACTTTGTCGTTGAAACCGCCTATGACGGATGGGAAGCAGGAAAAAAAGCCGCCCAGTTTCAGCCTACGATTATGATTCTGGATATCACGCTTCCTGGCATCAATGGCCTGGAGGTCTGCAAGGATCTCCGGGGTGATGAAAAAACAAAAAATATTAATATTATCGCGATTTCCGGGGACTTGAGATATACCGAAACTGAAGTTCTTGGAGCCGGGGCCAATGCATTCCTTGCCAAACCGGTTAATTTTGAAAACCTCCTGTCGCTTTGCAGTGAGTTCTTTGAAGAGCCCAAACTCCTTTAATAGGCCCACTGTATGCGGTTCTGTTCTTCCAAGTCAAAACCATTTCCCCTCTGAAAAATTATTCTTTTCAATTCGCAAAACTAAAAGGGTTATGATATAAGCAGGAACACAATTTTGTTCCCGGATAAGTAATTTTTATGAATGAAAGTCAATTGACCATCCCAGATACTACCGAGCTTGAGAAAATAGCTCTCGACTTAAGAAGGCTTGCCCTGAAAATCATTTTTCTGGCTGGGTCGGGGCACCCCGGAGGCAGTCTCTCTGCGGCAGATTTAATGGCCGCCCTGTTTTTTGGTGGAATCTTAAATCACGACTCAAAAAATCCTAACGACCCCAAAAGAGACCGGTTTCTGCTGAGCAAGGGGCATGTAACGGGTATTTATTATTCGGTACTTGCCAAAGCAGGATATGTTTCTGAGTCCGATCTCGACAGTTACCGGAAAATTAACAGCGAACGTTTTCTCTCCGGACATCCTCACCCTAAAACTCCCGGAATCGAAATTGCCTCAGGAAGTTTGGGGCAGGGATTGAGTGTGGCGCATGGAATAGCCCTCGGAATCAGGCTGGATGGTTATGACTCCAAGGTTTACGTCATTCTCGGAGATGGTGAGTTGCACGAAGGACAAATCTGGGAAGCGGCCATGTCTGCCGATAAATTTAAATCCAACAACCTGATTGCGATCGTCGATTACAACAAGGTTGCACAAGATAATATCACCAAAGACCTGAAAGACCTGGAGCCTCTCGAAGATAAATGGAAATCCTTTAACTGGGACGTCCATAGAATTGACGGACATAATATGAAAGCCATTATTGAAGTGCTTCAACTTCCGCTTCATCCGGAAAAACCCCGTGTGATCATCGCCGACACGATTAAAGGTAAGGGCGTTAGTTTTATGGAAGGCAAAACCGCCTGGCACGGAGTGGCTCCATCACCGGAAGATTACGAAAAAGCTTTAAAGGAACTGGTGTAAAAATGAAAGATGCTGCCACCCGCGATGCTTATGGACAAGTGCTGGTAGAAATGGGTACTGATCCGCGCATTGTTGTTCTCGATGCAGGAGTCAGTGACAGCACCCGCTCGAAAAAGTTCGGCGACAAATATCCCGAACGGTTTTTCAATATGGGTATTGCCGAGGCAGATATGGTCTGCACCGCCGCAGGTCTTGCTACCACCGGGAAAATTCCATTCGCGACTGGTTTCGCCTGTTTTCTTTTGGGCAGAACCATGGATCAGGTCCTCGTCAGCATTGCTTATTCCAGGACTAATGTGAAACTGGTGGGAACACATACCGGTCTCGCTGTCGGTGAAGACGGCCCAACCGCTCAAATGATTGTCGATATCGCCTACACAAGGGCCATCCCCAACATGGTTGTCGTGCAACCGGCAGATTGGGAAGAAACCCTTCAAGCCACCCGCGCTTTGGCTGAATATGATGGGCCGGTTTATTTCCGCTTGGGAAGACCGAAAGTCAAAGCGATTTTTGACAGTTCCTACAAGTTTGAGATCGGCAAGGGCAGGGTGGTGAAAAAAGGCTCTGATCTGGTTATTTTTGCTACCGGCATCATGGTGCAGGAAAGTCTGAAAGCCATGGAAATGCTGGACGGCAACAAGGTCACGCTGGTGAATATCTCAACGCTTAAACCCATTGACCGTGACCTCATTATAGAAATGGCGTCCAGCCATACAGCCGTCATCACGGCTGAGGACCATAACTTTATTGGCGGATTGGGTGATGCCGTTGGCGAAGTTCTGCTCGACGCGCAGATTTCCAAACCCTTCAACCGCATCGCCGTGAGAGACCAGTTTGCCGAAACCGGAACCGGACCCGAACTCTTCGAGAAATACGGCCTCTCTGCCAACCACATCGCTCAAGCTGTTAAAGACTCCCTCCACCGGGCGTGGGGCCAGATATCCCCTAATTTGTCGCCCTGAACCTTCGGTGATGTTTCACCTTAACTTTCGTGCCCAGAAGGGATAGACCAGGCTATAAACCCTTAATCCTCAACAAGTTCGGCAGGGAATTCCTTTAAATACTGCCTTTCAGACCCAACCATTCTTAGTTGACATAATAACTATTATGGGAACCTAATTATTTTCCTGAAATATCAAGGTTACCACTAATCAACCATTGATACGCCCGGTTTTTAAAATTTTCGCACGCACAACTTCATAAACTTGCTCAACGAAGATGAGTTCCGGTTTTTTAAACGGTCCATTGTAAGCAAACGAAATCGAATTTGATAGAGTACCTGTTTCAAAAACTGGGTACCCAACTGTGTATGGACACTATATCGCAGTCAAAACACCCTGCAATATGAGTCAACCCAGAATCCATTCCGATGAACAGGTTTGACCTTTTTATCAGGCAGTCTGCCGTTCTTAACGGGAGCCCAAACGCATAAATAACAAAAATCCGCATTTATTTCGGGATCGTCCTGAGACCCGCCTACAATAATCTTACATATAACATCAGCTTGAACACGAGCCACCAGCTGTTCAAAGTTTTTGATCGTCCAACTTTTTAAAAACCGTGAGCCGCCGGTTATATGGGAAATAAAGATAACGAAATCATCGCTTGCTATCCCATTTTCTTTTAAAAACCGTTCTGCCAATTCATGGTCTTTGTCATTAAAATAAAATCTGCCTTTTTTATTTTTTATCTGAATCCCTGCCCTACCAGCATACCGCTCAACCAAATGACGTCGGTCTGGATTCCATCCTTTTTTTTGAAACCAGCGTTTGATTTTGAGCCGCCACTTGAACTGGCCTTTCAAACCGGGAGGATTAAAAAAGACTACCTGGTCATACTTTTTCTGCAATTCCTTACAACCACCCGACCTAATTTAATGCCGGGTTTTTCAATGAGCTTCAGCATAAAAAAGCATATTACTAAAAGAACAAAAAGCACCTCAGTGTCCGGATGAAGAATAGATACTGATGGTTTCCCTAGCATTTCTTTAATAGGGTTCCACATCCCATTGTGAAGTAAATATACCGAATATGTCAGGTTTGAAAAAAAGAGTATGGCTGGCGCAGCCTCTAGGCGTGCTCGACAAGACCACAATAAAACAAATACCATCAAACCCAATATTCCAAACTGGGATCCCACCAACCTTGGGCTGTGAACTAGAATCAAATAATAATATTGAAAGACGACTAAAAAAACGAATCCTATAAACAGGCTGAAACTAACCTGCTTTGCTTCTCTGAGATAAAAAAACACACCCAAGAATAAGAACGGGCCAAAAATCAAAAAGAATCCTTTGCCAAAACCAGAGGAAGGGAATGCTGGAAGAATCCCAAATAAAAGAGTTACGCCTATTAAAACCCAAGGCAGTATTTTTTTATACTCACTTAAAAGCTTCAAATACCGCAAAATACCCATAAAAAGATAAAACATTATTTCTACACGTAAAGTCCATTCCGCTCCATCCAATGCGTATGGAGTATCGAAAAAATCACCTATAAGAAGCAGCTGAGGGAGTATGATTTCAATGTCAAGAATATAGCCGACAGAATAATGTCTTTCTATAGCCTGAAATAACACAGCCGCCACATAAAGCGGGTAAATTCTAAAAATTCTTTTTATAAAAAATTCGGTTGGCTGTTCGGATTGCAGTACGTGGGTAATGATGTAGCCAGATATCAGAAAAAACACGACAACACCGACACCTCCCATATAAAAGAAAGGAAACAAAAATACCAAGAGAAAACGAGGCGCGGCGTAAAAGGTTTCATTATTTGCAAAATTTAAAGCGTGGCCGAAAAACTTATGTCCAGCAACGACGCTGAAAATGGCAAAAATCCTCAAACAATCCAGAAAAACGATTCTTCGATTATCTATCATATGATTATTTTTATTCAAAATTCCTTGTGAGAGGCTTTGTTTTCATGCGGGCGAGTGACCGCTTATTGTTCCAATAGCAGTGGATTGGGGCTGTGGAACGAACTCTAAAGCCCAGATAAATCTTTCGGATAGCCTTAGATTCGCTATAGCTTAGCACGAATTTCTCCTTGATAAAGAGGCCTTTGCATAAGTCGAAAAACCTGAAAAGCGAGATGTTCAATAAACTCAGCATGACAATAAAGAGCTATTTTGTCATTCTGAAGAGCTTACGCAAGGTCCCCCTGATAAGGGGGGGGGTTCTATAAATCTATAAATATTCTATACTTATTGGCGACTATATATTTTTATTACTCAATTGATGGATTCTCATGTCCCCGAACACCTCACAAAATCTAATTTCCCGTTACGGCAAGGAAAGTCTGCCCGAGATTCTTCACCACATCGCCACCCGGCTGAAGAAACTCTATGACTGCCAAATGGTGCGGATCTATCTTGAGGACTTATACGAAGGCATGCTGATTTGCCAGTATGTGACTGATCAGAACAAACCACAACCCATCACCAAATTTGTCTCGCCCGAGGCTTCGATCATTTCACAATCTTTCTTGAACAACGAGGTGGTGTTCTCCTGGGACGAGCCGGACAAATTCGCCAAACGACAGAATCCGTTTGAAAAGTTAGCCGGCATTAAGGCAACAGCCGTGTTCCCCATCACTCACCAGTTCCGACCCATCGGCACCATCAGCCTGGATTGGGGAAAGGCGGGCGAGTTCCTGAATCAAGAACAGAGAAAGGAGATTGTCGATTTTCTCGGCGATACCAGCGGCACCATCGACCGCGCCAAGCGGTTCCACCAGAAACTGTCTTTCTCCCGTCACCTTGATCTGGCGCGAAAAAAAGAGGCGGCATGGATGATGATGCGTTCAGCCGTGCAACTGATCGACAAACTGGCTCTGGCTTCGGTGTGGGTGCCCTCTTCCATTCAGAATCTCAAATCCCCGGAGCTGAGCAATCGGGTCGAAATTCTCGCAGCTTTTTCCAAGAACAAAGAAGATGCGCTGATTTACAACGACCACGATCATATCAATCTTCATAAGGAAAACCTGATAAACCGCATTGTCACTCATGACGACCACAAAGGCCTCATCGCCAAAGACTCCGAGCAAAAGCCGGTCTACATCGAAGATGTCATGGAAGAAAGCTTCAGCCGAAAAGCGGTGGCCCGGAAAATTGATCTCGTCTCGCTTTATCAAGTCTCAAAGTTCAACGCAAAAACCGGACAGTTGATTTGCGTGGTGAATTATTACACCAATGCCTTGCACAAATTCACCAGTTTTGAAAAACCACTTTTAGAAAATCACGCGGTAATGGTGGAGAAACTCATTCTCGAGGAAAACCCGGAGCATATTGAAATCGAGGTGCTCAGCGAAATCGAAGAGCTGCTGTCCGATGCCGATGACGATTTAACATCCTTCCTCGATAAGATTCTGGCAAAAACTTCTGAATTGATCGGTGCCGATTCGGGAACCATTTCCATTTACAAAATTATTGATGGCAAACCCTGGCTCATCATTGAGGATGAAGAGGGGAACCTCGTGGGAGCAAAATCCCGCAGCTGGATGAAAAGCAAAATTCCACTTATGGCTGTAGGTGGCGAGGAACTCTCTGCCCAGCAGAGATCACTGAATGGTTATGTGGCCCATACCGCCAGGCCGGCTTTAATTGCCAACGTCAAAGATGAAAAAAAGGGTTTTTACAAAAACCTTTCCGGGCAAATTCAATCTGAGCTGGCCGTTCCCATCATTCAAGGCAGCCATGTTCTGGGGGTGATTAACCAGGATAGCTTTCGAAAATATTTCTTCACCCAGGAGCATCAAAGAATCCTGCAAATTATCGCCAGCCTGATCAGCCAGAAGGTGAACAATCTCCAGCAGATTGAAACGCTGAAACGCGAACTGTTGCAACTTAAAAAAGATATTGAGTACCGCGACCCCAAAGTTTCTTCCTACCACTTCGGCAACGTGATCGGAAAAAGCCAGAACGTCCATTCACTGGTCAACCAGATCCAGACTGTTGTGGAGTCCATTTGCAACCGCATGCTCAATTGGGAGGGCAATCAACAACGCGAGGTCATGATGGGATTGCCAAGCCTTCTCATTCAGGGGCAAACCGGCACAGGCAAAGAATTCTTTTTCAACAATATCTATTCCCATCTCAATGATATGTTCCAAAAAGAGAAGGGAGCCCGTTTCAAACTCCCTTTAAGAAAAACCAATATTGCCGCCTACAGTGGGGAACTGACCTATAGCGAATTGTTTGGACATAAGAAAGGTGCTTTCACGGGAGCCGAGTTCAACCGCCAAGGTATTCTGGAAGAAGCCCATGGCGGAGTGGTTTTTCTCGACGAAATCGGGGACGCCGACCCAAAAACCCAGGTGCAGTTATTGCGCTTTCTCGACACCGGAGTGTTCATGCGACTGGGTGAAAACCAGCCTCGTATTTCCAAAATATTCTTGATTGCCGCGACCAATAAAGACCTGCTCAAGGAAATTCAGGAAGGACGGTTCCGTGAGGACCTGTACCACCGCCTCAATGCCTTGAGCTTCCAGATACCACGGCTGAATGAAAGAAAAGAAGATATTGAAGACCTCGCCACGCATTTTCTAGGCATCCTCTTCAACTCCTATAAAAAGGTAGGCCACGACCCGACCCCGCCGCAATTGGAACCGGCGGCGGTTGAATATCTCAAGCAACATCCTTATCGGGGAAATGTTCGGGAGCTGAAAAACATCCTGCTACGAGCCATGCTGTTCCGCAAGGGAACCACAATCACTAAAGACGAAATCATGTCGGCCTGCCGACCATCCTCTTCAGAAACCACAGGCACCCAGAGTTTTATCGATACCCTGTTGAATCAATTTGAGGCGGGAGAAGCCAATTTCTGGACGGATATCCATCAACCCTTTAAAGCCAACCATTTGACCCGGGACACGGTGAGGTCACTGATACTGGCGGCAAAAAGCAGGTATCAAACCAATCTGCCAGGCCTCGCGGTGAAACTACGTGTCTGCAAAACCCGTTCGCACCTGGAACCTGACGAAAGGAAAAAATTCATCAGCTTTAAGAACTTTCTTTATAAAACGGTAAAAATATCATCCAACTGATATCAGGAATAAACCTTATAAGCTTTGAGAATCACCGACCGGAACTTGGACTGTAAAGCTTCAGACTTAAATTCCACCATGTCATAAAATTTCCCATCCTTACCTTTTTTGGAAGGGAAGCCGACAAATAATCCTCCGTTTTTAGAGGCGAGAATGCGGAACCCTTTCAACAAAATCTCATCATCAAGAATGACATCGGCATAGGCACACAGGGAGGAATCTGGTTCACCGGAATCAAAGGGGTAAATTTTAACGGCAGTGATATTCATCTATGAAAAGCAGCCAGCCTTTTTGTAGCAAAAGTTGTATGCGTATCTGTAAACAAGCTTGGATTGACGTTCACGTATAATCTGCTAAACTTGTAGAACAGTTTGCCATAATTTAAAGATGGAAATTGCCTCAGGACTTCTCAGATTCCATCCCAGTCGCCCAAAGCATCGTATCAAACCTTGACCCTCTCAGCGCATCATTTTTGTTAAGGGTCCAAATAGAAAATTTTAATTACAAATAAAACCTTTTTTAGGAGTAGCTCATGTCATCGACCACCGTCTCTGAAGATTTCAAGGTTAAAGATCTGTCACTGGCAGATTGGGGACGTAAAGAAATCATCCTTGCCCAGAACGAAATGCCCGGCCTTATGGCTTTGCGCAAAAAATATGGTACTTCCAAACCTTTGAAGGGGGCACGCATTGCCGGCTCCTTGCACATGACCATTCAAACCGCCGTGCTTATGGAAACCCTGGTCGAACTGGGGGCCGACGTTCGCTGGGCTTCCTGCAATATCTTTTCAACACAGGACCATGCCGCCGCCGCCATGGCCAAGGCAGGTATACCCACATTTGCCTGGAAGGAAGAAACTGAAGACGAGTATTGGTGGTGCACCGCTCAAACTTTGCTTTTTGAAGATGGCCCAAATATGATTCTTGACGATGGCGGAGATCTTACCGCTTATGTTCACGAAAAACACCCTGAGTTGCTGGCTGGCATCAAAGGTGTCACAGAAGAAACCACCACCGGAGTGCACAACCTTTACAAAATGATCGAAAAAGGAGCTTTAAAGCTCCCGGCAATGAACGTCAACGATTCGGTTACCAAGTCGAAGTTCGACAACCTTTATGGCTGCAGGGAATCTCTTGCTGACGGTATCAAACGTGCCACCGATATTATGATAGCCGGAAAAGTGGTGGTCATTGCCGGGTTTGGCGATGTCGGAAAAGGTTGCGCCGACTCCATGAAGGGTTTGGGTGCCCGGGTGATCGTTACCGAGATCGACCCCATCTGCGCGTTACAGGCAGCGATGGAAGGTTATGAAGTCAGCACCATGGAAGAAGCCATTAAGGAAGGTGATATTTTCGTCACCACAACAGGCTGTGCCGACATCGTCTGTATTGAGCATATGGAAAGAATGAAGAACGATGCCATTGTTTGTAATATCGGCCACTTTGACATTGAAATTCAGGTGGAGGCATTGAACAACTTTGCGGGAGTTCAGAAAACCGTTATCAAACCGCAAGTGGATAAATACACCTTCCCGGATGGACACAGTATTCTTCTGCTGGCAGAGGGAAGACTGGTGAACCTGGGTTGCGCCACCGGGCATCCTTCTTTCGTAATGTCCAACTCCTTCACCAACCAAGTGCTGGCCCAGATAGAACTGTATAAAACCAAATATGAGGTCGGTGTTTATACCTTGCCGAAAAAACTCGATGAAGAGGTTGCACGTCTGCATCTGGATAAACTGGGAGTGAAACTGACAATACTCACGGACAAGCAGGCCAAATACCTGAGCGTACCGGTGGAAGGCCCTTACAAGCCGGAACACTACCGATACTAAAATAATTACTGCAAAATAAAACCGGCTTCCCATTTTGGAGGCCGGTTTTTTTATGCCATTAAAAATATATTCACTTCAGATTGGATTCTTCCCGAAGAATTCTTTCATCATCGGCAGAATATGCTCGTGCGCATCTTCCACCACATAATGCCCGGCATCTTCAATCCGATGCACCTCCGCCTGGGGGAAAATCTCCTGCCAGCGTTCCAAAAAATGATCGTTAAAAACAAAATCATGCGCTCCCCAGATAATCTGAACGGGATGCTCTCGAAACAACTTCAGGTTCTCTTCAATGTGCTGAACTATCGGATAGCTCGGTGAATCAGGGCTCATGGGAATATCCTGCACAAAGCGCAAATTTGCCACTCGGTTTGCAAAGCTGTCATAAGGTTGTAGATAACCGGCCCGGACTTCTTCGGTCATTCTTTCCTTTTTGTTGCAAGCCCAGCGGATAGCGCCCTTTGCAAATGCATTGAAGCCGCGGATGGCAACAGTCCCAAATCCTGGCAAGCGACACAGTCTCAGGCTCAGCGGAATCTCACGCGATAGAAACGCGACGGTATTAAAAATCACCAACCTCTTGATTCGTTCTGGATGCCGAACCGCAAAACCCATCCCTATCGCCCCACCCCAATCATGAACCACCAGGGTGATGTCATCCAGCTTGAGGTGATCGACCAGTTTTTCAAAATTGTCAATGTGCCGGGAAAGGGTGTAAGGATAGTCCTGCGGCTTATCCGATTTTCCCATCCCCATATGGTCAGGCACCACACAGCGATAGGAGTCTTTCAGTCCCAGGACCAGGTTGCGATAATAAAAAGACCAGGTCGGATTGCCATGCAACATGAGAAGCGGTTCGCTACCTGAAGGCCCTTCATCCAGATAATGGTAGCGGAACTTTTCGAGTTGCAGGATATGTGATGAAAAGGGATAAAGCTCTGTCACCATTCAACACCCATCATCATGCAGTTGAGTCCGCTGCCAATGCCGAGCAATGCAGCTTTGTCGCCAGACTTGAGAACATTTTTTTCGATCCCCATGGCCAGGGTCGTTGGCAGCGAGGCAGACCCGGTATTACCGAGAAACTCCAGAGTGGAAAAATCTTTTTCAGGGTCCAGCCCGACGCTTTCATACATGAGTTTTCGGTGGCCTTTGCCTACCTGATGGCAGAAGACCCGGCTGATCTCTTCATTATTCCAGCCAAGCTCATCACGGGCACGGGCCCAGGTTTTACCGGCAAGTCGGCATCCCTCCAGCATCAAAGTTTCAGAATCGGTCTCCATCAGAGGCGACCAATCACCACCTGTGCCACTGTCATCACTGCCGCGACATAAATGATTGAACTGGGTTTCAGCCAGAGAAATGCCACCCATCAGGCGGTGGTTTTGCTTAGCGATCTTTTCATGGGCCAGAACAACACCGACGGCAGAAGACCCGATGGTCAATGAAGCAAAAGAGGATTTGACATTATTGCGGGTAATATCCTGTCGGGTCAGCAAAGTTTCGATCGTGTTGTTCACCAGTGGGCCGCCATTTTCTCCGGCCACCACCAATCCTGCTAATATCTGGTTTTGTTCAATCATATTGGCAATGATCATCATCCCATTCAGCACACCCAGGCAGGCATTGGAAACATCGAACACAAAGCCTTCAACCGGAAGCTTCAGGTTATGATGAATGACCGAAGCAGTGGAAGGCTCCAGAAAATCCCTGCAGACCGATGCGGAAATCAGACAACCTATTTGCTCCCGATCTACCCCTGATTGGGCAATGGCTTTTTCCCCTGCAACAGTTGCCACTTCACTGGGGAAAACCCCCTTCTCCCAGAAACGACGCTCTTGAATACCGCTCATCAATTCTAGTCGGCCTTGAGGGAGTTTGAGCCGCTCATAAAGAGGGGCCAGCCTTTTTTCAATTTCAGCCGAAGTCACGATATTTGCTGGAAGGTGGTAGCACAGCCCTTCTATATGAGCCTTTTCAAAACGCATTTTAATTATTTTCTTTGATATCTTTGTTATTGTCTTCCATGTCGATGAATTGCATTTCATAATATTTCTGGTACAACCCACTACTGGCAAGAAGAGACTCATGCGTCCCCGACTCTACGATTTGTCCTTTGTCCATAACAATGATCCGGTTGGCATGTTTGATGGTTGACAAACGATGGGCGATAACAAAAGACGTCCTATGTTCCATGAGATTATACAGGGCATCCTGAACCAGTTTTTCGGACTCGGAGTCCAATGCGGACGTGGCCTCATCCAGAACCAAAATTGGAGCGTTCCTTAAAATAGCCCGGGCGATGGCGATCCTCTGACGTTGTCCTCCGGAGAGCTTGACTCCCCGTTCGCCGACGAGAGTTTCGTAACCATCATCCAGTTTCGATGCAAAATAATCCACATGGGCGGCTCGGGCGGCCGCCATAATTTCTTCGTGTGAGACTTCCCCCTCACATCCGAACGCAATGTTGTTCAAAATGGTATCGTTGAACAAAAAGGTTTCCTGAGTCACCAAAGCCAATTGGCTCCGCAAAGAAGCCAACTTATAATCCTGAATATTTTTCCCATCGATCAGGATGTAACCGGAAGTCGCATCGAAGAACCGGAACAGCAGGTCTACCAGAGTGGTCTTGCCTACCCCGCTCATCCCGACAATGGCAATGATCTCTGATTTCTTAACCGAAAGATTTATATTGTTCAGAACCAGCGCGTTGCGTGACGGATAACGAAAAGAAACATCCTTGAACTCAATACCGTCACTGAAGTTTTGAAGTTCATCCTGTCCTTCCCGCAACATTTCCACATCCTGATCAAGAATATCGAACACCCTATCTGCTCCTGCCAGTGCGGTCTGAACATCGGTGTAGATTTTAAACAAAATTCGAATGGGGGCATACATCATAAATAAGGCAACGATGAAAGCCAGAAATGTTCCCTGGCTGATCTCTCCGTTCAAAACCTGATTTCCTCCATACCACAGGATGAATGCCACACTGACAACTCCCAACGCCTCCAGAAAGGGTGAAGTGATTTCCACATACTTTACATTTTTTTTCATCACTGCAAGATAACCATCGTTATCAATTCGGAACTTTTCTATCTCTCGAGGTTCCATGCCAAAGGCTCGGACCACTTTTATCCCTGAAAAGGATTCCAGAATCGTTGCGTTGATACTGCCCAGAATCTCCTGCCCTCTACGGGACAGGTGCCGCAGTTTCCTGGCAATTCCTGATACCGGGAAGACCGTTGCAGGAAATATGATCAGCGCCATTATCGCCCAGTCCCATTTCAAGTAAAACACCCACCCCAGCAGACCAATCAGCATTACACTGTTTTGCAGGAACTCTTTCAATAGCCGTGTCAGGGTGGACTGCATGATTGCGACATCATTATTGATTCGCGACATGAGTTGGCCGGTTTCATGGTTCTCAAAAAACACGAAAGGAAGCCTGTGAATATGAGTGAACAACTTTTCCCTGAACCTCACCACCAACTCCCACGAGATACCGAAAATGATGAGGTTCTGTGCATAGGTCAATATTGCCTTGATAACGTATAAAATGACCAAGGCAAGGGGAATCACCTTCAGCATGAAATAATCTTTTTCAACAAAGATCTGATCGAAGGTTTTTTGAATAATCGGAACGGGCGAAGTGGCGATGATGCCAACAGTGACTGAAAAGAAAATGGCCAGATATAAACGGCCAAGGTAAGGTTTTAGGCTACGAAATAAGCGCTTATAAAGTTGGGAAGACATTAGCCACCGAGATTTCGAGACAGGAACCTGTAGGACAGAAAATGATAGGGAAAAGCCCCTGGTATTGAACTCAATTCAATATCCAGGGGCTAAAAAAAACTGTTGCTTAAACGAGGGAAAAACTTAGGCTTTCACTTCTTTTTTGGGGATAAAATCTTCCAAGCCTGCGCCATTCTTAATGGCCTCTTCCATCATCTTTACAGACTCTCGGATTCCTTCCTCACAGACATCCAGTGAAATATCCTTGATATCATTTTGAGAACACCAGGCCATTACCCGGTTTTGGGTATTGTCCCTCATAAACCCTTGGGGAACGCGTTCCAGCCTTTCCAAAGCTTCCGTTGACCAGTTAAAATCATCTGCATTCAAGGATTCTCCTATGCTAAGGATGTCTCCCGGAATTCCTTCGCTTTTCCCATTTCCATCCTGGACGATCTTTTCGTTCAAGATTTTATCGAGAAATGCCAATGAGACAGTATTCACTTTCTGCACCCGCGCATTTTTCTCAACTCGGGCATGGGCTTTTCTTCTCAAATGCCCCTTTGGAAAACTGTTAAGCCGATCCAAGGCTTCCTGGGTCCATGACACTTGCACACCATCAGGCAAAGGTGTAAAGGTAGTGGAATTCTGAGCCTCTGCTTCCGTTGCCTGGTACTCTTCCTTGTTGACAGGAAGCAAGCGTTCCGGACCCGCATTACAAACAGTACATTTAACAACATCACCTTTATAAAAAGTATTACAACTGGTACATTTCAAAGTTATCTCTTCAGGAGGTTTACCAGCATGAGCTTCTGCCATTTCTTCCTTCAGCATGCCCAGACCATCAGGGTTATTCGGGTCCATTCCTTCTTTCTTCATCCTTTCACCAATGGCAGACATGGCCTGCATGGCACCGGCAGGTAGAATCTCCTGCACCGCTTCGGTGATAACTCCGGATGTAATCATGCTGTGTCCCCGCTCCAATGCATAACGCAGAATCGCGGAAGTCGCCATGGGGCGAACAAATCCCGGAATCTTCTTCAAGCGCTCTTTTGCCTCAGCGGTCCATTCAATGCTCTCTTCCGCCTGCAAGTCTATCGGCGGCTTGAACACTCTGCTGGAAAGCATCACGTTACACGGAACCAGACGC
This sequence comes from Nitrospinales bacterium, assembly GCA_965249625.1. Taxonomy (GTDB): domain Bacteria; phylum Nitrospinota; class Nitrospinia; order Nitrospinales; family VA-1; genus LS-NOB. The sequence goes on from OZ252246.1 coordinate 1,348,525, forward strand.
AACAGGTTCTCGGCATTGCCTCCAATGTCCATATCCGGAGCACTGTGAACTCCAATTCTTCCAAGAATCAGCAGATAGGGATTCTCCTCCCGAGCGTACTGCAGAACTTTCTCGAAAACCTTTCCGTCCAGAAGACGGATGGTGCATTCAATATCTTCTTCTTCACAAACTTTTCGGGAAATCTCTAGATGAGCCTGGTAGATTTTTGCCAGCCCCTTATCGATGATGTCTTCATGAAGCTTTTCCTGTTGCTCAAATTTGAACACTTTGGAAGCTTCCCGGGACAATACGCCTGTCAGGCTGTTGAACATGGCATAATGGAAATAAGGGTCAAATGTAGAAATGATTTCCAGAGGACGATTCAACGTCTTCGCCATTTCAATACCTGTCATCAAGCCACCAAAAGAATGGCCGCTACCATCCACTGCCACTACAATTTTCCCGCTTGAAGGCCTGTCGTCATGAATTTCAGGACAATATTTCACCACCAACATATCTTTTGTAGAGCGCCGGATCACCCTCTCAGCAACGGTACCAATCAAGCTGTCTTTAATGGCGCCGAGTCCTAAAGCACCGATGATAACCAAGTCATAGGGGGATTCCTTGATATCCCGCACCAGCTCCGTCCAATTGCGCCCTTCGAGGGATTTACCCACAAAAGGAATGCCCAATGTTTTACATTTGTCCTTGGGGACATCCAGATAGGAATCACTGATAACTTCCATTCCCTTGGTGATCAACTGGTCATGAATATTTCGTTGTTTTTCTAATTCTTGCTCATCCTGATATTCCTCAGGAAGTCCGCTTTCCATTTGACGAAACCGGACATCGTGCATTTTCGCGGCATAAACATGGCTTGCGGTAATGGTCGTTTCTGATCCCTTGGCAAACTCAAGTGCTAGATCCACGCAGGCGTTGGAATAATCAGAATTGTCTACCGGTATATAAATATTCTTAAACATGGGGTCAATTTCTCCGTTCCAGAATCCTGGGAAATATAGTTTTGAAAAATTAGAATCCAAATATTCAAAAATTAACGAATCTTAAAATAAATTTACTTAATCAACAGCTGAGTCGGGTGCGATCAACGCACAACACAGACGCTGGGCATTCTAGCAAATTATTCAACTGTGTCAATTAGAATTAAGGTAAGAAAATGTTGTAATTATAGGCGTTTTAAGAGTTTAAGCGCATTCCGCTAAAAACCGTTCCGGCTTGCGCCCTCAAGCATTTATCATAACCCGTTTTTCAGATTTAAATAGATCATTCCAGCCAGCATCCCGACAATTAGGATTAATTTAATAACGTTAAACAATTGTTTTTAAATGAATAATTTAGTTCTTCTTTTCTTCGTAAAGATGTTTTGCCTGAAAACAAATTTTTCGCTACAATGCACTCGACGGGCAAAACTTCATTTTATACGGTCCCAACCGCAAACAGAAGATGCAACAACGCTGAAACCCGAATCATTTTTTAGTTCCGGCCAATTCCTGAAACGACACCCCGATGTATGATTCTCGCTTACAATCAGGGACTTTAAGCTTTCAAAGGGAGCCCGATGTTTTTTAATAATAAAGACGAAATAACCCACCAACTCAAAGATATTGCCACTCTCGATAACGGTGGCCTGAAAATAGAAAACGCCGACAGACTCAAGGGCGACGTACTGGATCAATTGGTCCAGAACGCTGTTCTCAACCCATCACCAGAGATAAAAGGAATGAGCCGGTTTTTCATCAAATCGGCGGCACTGGAACTGGGCATTGTCAGTTCCTCTATTCAAGGACTCTATGAAGCCCGAGGCCGGGGCGAAGTTAAAGGATTCACTGTTCCCGCTCTCAACATCCGCGGCCTGCCCTATGAACTGTGCCGAGCCATTTTTCGCACCGCTGTAAAGATGAACGCCGGTGCCTTTATTTTTGAACTGGCTAAATCGGAAATGGGCTACACCTTCCAGAAACCGCACGAACTGTCCACCGTCATTCTCGGCGCGGCCATTAAAGAAGGCTATACAGGACCCGTCTTCATCCAGGGAGACCATTTTCAGGTCAACGCCAAAAACTACGCCCAGGATCCGGAAAAAGAGATCGCCGGACTCAAACAATTGATCCAAAGCGGTATTGCTGGCGGATTCTACAATATCGACATCGACACCTCGACACTGGTCGACCTTAGCAAACCCGCCGTCGTGGAACAACAACGGGCCAACTTTGAAGTCGGTGTGGATCTCACCCAACACGTTCGGGAATTCGAGCCGGAGGGCATCACCATCTCTGTGGGTGGTGAAATCGGCGAGGTGGGAAAAGAAAACAGCAACGAGCGGGAATTGAAAGCCTATCTCGACAACTTCAATGAACTGCTGGAAAAAAATCGGAAGGGTGCCACCACCATCAGCAAAATCTCCATCCAGACCGGAACCTCGCATGGCGGAGTGCCTCTACCCGATGGCACTGTTGCTGATGTCAATCTCGATTTCGATACGCTGGAAAACCTGTCGCGCATTTCACGCGAGAATTATGGACTGGCTGGAGCTGTCCAGCACGGCGCATCCACCCTGCCGCAAAACCTGTTCAATAAATTCCCGGAACTGGAAACAGCAGAAATTCATCTGGCTACAGACTTTCAAAATATGATCTACGGTAGCGACCTGTTCCCCGCTGACTTTAAAGAAGAAATTTACACCCACCTGAGAAAAAAGTTTGCCGGGGAGAAAAAGTCCGGAGAAACCGATGAGCAGTTCATCTACAAGACCCGCAAAAAAGGGTTCGGCGAGTTCAAATCCGAATTCTGGGGATTGCCCAATGAAATCCGCGCAGGGATCGGCAAAGAACTGGAAGAGAAAATGACTTTCCTGTTCGACAAACTGGCGGTACAAAGCACCAAAGACTGCGTCAACAAAACCGTAGAAATTGTGCCCATCCGACCCAAACTCCAGGATGAAGTCAACGCCTGCCATTAGGCGTGGAGCCAGCGTGACGGTGACGCTACCGCGACCGTCAAAAACAAAAACCCCTTCTTCGTCCACCGATGAACACCGATGATTTCTCCCCCTGACAAGGGGAATCGAGGGGGTTTGGGTTATTAACTCCCTCTTTCACAAAGAGGCTTGGGGTGATTTACATTTAGAAGAAGTTTTGTTCGATGACATGTTTGGTCACTGGTTATAATTCAATAACACAACACAAGCCACTGCAACCTCGCTAAGTTTCATAGTCATTAATTTGGGGTCGTCCGTTGCCTTGGTAATACATCTTTCTAGAGAAACTGAGCGTTCTTTTAGCAGCCTCATACTATTTGTAAACAAAATATCCAGAGTAGCGTCAGAGGATACATTTGAAATAAAGTCTGCACATGTCGCTAATCTATCTCGATATGAGGCTCTATGCCACTCATTCGCTGTTTTGCTATGTAGAGTTCCCCCTTCATACCATTTCTCAGCATGAGCATTAATGGGCACGGCAACCAAAATTAAAAATAAAACCAAAAATAATCTAGCAATTTCTATCATTAACTCCCTCGCTTATTTGATGAAGATTGCTGTCGCTCTGTAAGGACAAGTGTCGATTGAACCTAAGTCAACTACACAGCTTTAAACCAATTGAGATCATATCGCCTATTGAAACTCTGGTACCTGGGATCTTTGGATCTTTTTTCCAAACTTCAAAAAGATCTCTATATTTTTTGGATGCATCCGCATTACCATTTGGAGCATAAACTTTATTTCCTGACACAAACACCACTTCACTATAGCCTCGGCATTCTATCTTCCCCGAAGAAACCGTAAAGGGCCATTTCTCCCCAAATTCTTTTTGATTGACCTGTTTTCCCCTAAATCCAAATAAACAGGTTGACAGAAAAATTATAGCCAGCACTCGAATCAAAGAATTATTCATTACATTCACGACAATGTCCCAATAATCACTTCAAACATTTGACATGTCAAAATTATTCGCAATCCGATTAAACTTACACAGCGAGGTGGAAAAAGTCAATATGGGGTGATGCGGAGGAAAATGGCGAGATGCTTCGATATACCCCTTCGGGGCAAGAAGGCAAAGGTCGAATATCACTAGCTCAGCATGACAAGTAACCCCCCTAGCCCCCCTTATCAGGGAGGAGATATGTTTGTGTTCGGCGGTCGCGGCCAGCGTCATCGCCACGCTGACCGCACGCCTAGTGCTATCTTACAGTGTCGATGCCTTCGTAAAGATCATCGTCCGGGGTCTCATCAGGGCGATCACCATATGTGTTTCTTCGGTTTTGGGCGAGGTTTCTCATGAAGTGGGCGTTGCACGCAATGCATATCCACCCTTCCCCGGAAAATATCCAGCATTCCTTTTCCACCCAGTCGCGTGCTTCTTCCTCGCTGTCGCACCAACCCCCATTTTCCTGGCAGTCTGGAGCAGTTCTGGTGTGGCACACCATTGAATATTCATTAGCTTTCTTTACAAACAAAATAAACCCCTTTTTCTATTGCCAACTAGCAATCAATGGGCGCACACAAAACGTCGAACGCCGGACCTTGGGAGTCGCCTTCCATTTCGGCGAGGTTCATCTCTGCTTCCACCGCTGTTGCGATTTCGGGATACTGCACCTTCACCGCCACTCCCGTGCCATCCTTAAGCTTGCCAAAATGCACTTGCCCCAGCGATGCGGTCTTGCAGGATTTCTCCAGCTTCTTAAAAACTGTGTCCCAGGGTTTGCCGCAGGCGTTACTGATCAGTTCTGCGACCTCCTCAAAAGGAAGAGGCTCCAGAGAATTGTTGAGGGATTCGCGCAGAACCCGATCGTCTGCATCCATGGTGATGCACTGGCCTATCTTCGTGGGCGGCCCTCTTGACTGACCCAGCAGTTCGATCAGGTAATGCTGAGCCCAATGGCACTGGTCTCCCAATGTGGGCTTGCGCAACTTTCTTGTGGCAAGCCCCAGCTTGAGCAGGTGGCTCCTCTTTTAAAAATCGCTCCGAATTTCACGGTTTGTTATCGCTTTAACTGTTTTTTAAACTGAGTGACTTCTGCGATGACTCCGTCAGGAACTTTTTCATGGCTTCCTTTGGCTCTCATTAATACCTCAAGCCGGGGAGTGCCCGGGTCGCGGAAAATTTTGCCAGCCGCTTGAGCGACCTCTGATTTTTTGAGACCCTGAATCGCTTGAATCAATTTCTTTTTAAAACGGAAGTCTCCTTTTTCATCTGTTGCCAGAGAGTAAAGGTCTCCCGCCACCGCACCGATGCTGTCGCCTTCCTTTTCCAACGCGACGATCAGGCTTTGTTGATGCCGCTGAAATACCTGGTCGGTCAAATTAGAGAATAGTTTTTCGGTGCTCGCCAGCCAGCTGTTGACCCGCTTGCTCATTTCAAAAGGACCGTGGGTGGAAGACTGGATCACCAGCCGGAAAAAGATTCGATCTTCAATGCGCTGATGAAAACTCCACACGATATATCCCAGTTGCTGGTTGGTGCGCATCTGCGTATAAAAATCGCTTTCCACAACAGAAGCGATCAGTGAGGTCTTGGCCAAAAGGGGGAAATCTTTCTCTCCCACCTGAATGGCGTAGGCCAGGGAATTATTATTATCCGACACCTCTTGACTAAACTGGAACCGTTTTCCCTGTGGCATGACTTCCACCACCTGCTTGAAGCGTTCGTTTTCGGGTAGAGGCTGGCTCCCCAAAGCCGATAGCAGAATGTCCACGCTTTGCCGCGCTTCATCATCCGACCAGTTCCCATGAACCATTCCGGTGATATACACCTTGTCATAAAGCGTTTTGGTGTAAGCCTTGACATCACTCAAAGTGATCGGGGCCAGGGCCGCAAGTTTTTCCTCTTCGGTGTATTGATCCTTGAGAAGCATCAACCAGTTGTAATAACCTCCCCGCGAATAAGCCTGGCCGAGCTTGCTGTTTTTCAATCCGCGTATCATCGCCTCTTTGATGTTGGCGAATTTCTGTTCATCCACTTTCACTTCCTTCAGGTTTTCAGTTACCAGCTTGATCAGATCACCGATCCGCTCTGAATAACCGCCAAGATTGAGGAGCACCCCTTTCTTTTGAATCGACAGGCCGTAGGACAATCCCGCCATTTGAATGGGATAAACCAGTTCATTCAAGCCTTCCTGCATCATGGCTTCATAAAGTTTAGCCAGTTCCAGGTTTTTAGCACTGCGATAAACTTTTGCGGTTTCGATTCTGAACGTCAAAGCTATTTTGGGTTGTTTGAAACGATGGTCATATTTAAACCAGACTTTTGCCCGGTCATCGTCCTGCACCAGATGAGGGTATTCCTCCACCAGGTTCAGGTTATAAGGAATGAAATCATTTTTCTCAGGATAAAAAACACCGTCCAACTTCCCCGGGCTGGATAATTTACTAAAAGCCTTTCCACCTATTTTTTTGAGGGAATATTCGGCGTCGTAATACGGCGCTTTGCTATCGGTTCCCGCTGAATTGTGACTCAAGATCACCATCGCGTTTTCAGGAACCAATGTATTCAGGACTGCCTTATAGGCAGAAGGCTCGTATTCGGTAAAAAGGAAAGGCAAAGTTTCTATATCTTTCAATTTGTAATCCTGCATCAGTGCGGCTTTACCTGCAACGAATCCCATACCCTCATTCGGATTTTTCCAATCAAAGTTGATTTGGGCCATAGCCTGGGTTTCCTTGAAAGTATATTCCTCAAACCCTTGTTCGCGCACCATATCAATGTAGGCAAAAATCAATTCAAGAATCCGCTCATAGTCTTTCAGTCCTTTTTCGGTCAGGGAAATATTGATGCCGAACGAATTGATATCCGGGTGACTGCTTCCCCCACCCGCGCTGAGGCTCAAAACCAGCCCCTCTTCTTTTAACCTGGAGAGCAGAGAACCTTTGCCCTCATAGCCCAACACAGAACCGACGATGGAGGCGGGTTTGCTGGCCTGATGGTTTTTAAGGCGGATAGTGGGAAAATCAATTTCCAATGAGCGAACATCCTTGATGGTTTTTATGGTCAGCAAGCGATACTGCCCCTCGAGCGGCTTCCTGAATTCAGGAGACAACTTCGGAACCTTAACGGGCCGATTGGGGATGCCGGAAAAATATTTCTGCGCCACGCCGGAAAGAATTTCCATCGGCATGCTCGAAATAAGGGCCAACTTCATATTGGAAGCCGCATAATAACGCTTATAAAATTCCAATAATGCGGGGCGGTTGTCGCCCGACAGGGTTTTCTGATTGCCGGTTCCAAAATTGGCAATAGGATGCCCCGGCTCGGATATCAGTCCGGCAACATAATTCCCACGCCACCCATCGTTGAGCTTGTTTTTTTCGTGTTCGTTGTTAACCGCTTTGACTTCCCTTCCCGCATAGGTTTTATCGAACAAAGGAGCCTTGAAAAAATCACTGAAGCGATCAAGGGCTTCATTGAATCCATCATGCGACACCTGAAAAAAATAGTTGGTGATGTTTCCCCCGGTGTAGGCATTGGCCCCTCCTGAATGCGAGTCCAGGAATTTTTTATAGGACCCCACTTCCGGATATTTTTTTGTACCCAGAAACAACATATGTTCGAGATAATGAGCCAGTCCGGATTTGCCTTTGGTGTCATACAAATAACCAGTACCTACCGATAAGGCAGCGGCGCTACGATGCACATCCGGATCGGAGACCAGAAGAACATCCAGTCCGTTTTCCAGTGAGAGCGTCTGGGTTTTTCGCTTATCTCCCTTAACAGCTTCGACGGAAGAAATTAAGAATACAATCCATAAAACCAGAAGCAACCCGGTTTTTAGAAATTTTGGAATCCGATTCACAACCAACCTCCAATTTCTTTGATCAAAAGGCTCGAAGCCTGAAAGTGTAAGGAAATATTCGCAACCGCATTATTATATCGGGGTCTTGACAGCAAATGGGGTTAAATTTTTTTAATAAATCGCTCGGCCCAGGAACAGTAAGCAGGTGGGATTCTTCGTTAATCCCATGCCCCGGCTAGGGGTTATTGCCAATGAGGAATATACCGATCACAATCAGTCCTCCCGCCAGGAGGCGTTGTCGGCCAAACGGTTCGCCAAGTTTCCAGCACCCCCAATAGACCACCATCAGTACGCTGATCTGTCGAAGGGAGACAACCGCGCTCAAGGCTTCGAACTGGAGCACCACACAGATCAGACCATAAGAACCTAAAGTGGCAATCCCGGCAAGCAAGGCTTGTCGCCATTCTTCTCTCCAAGATCGTAAAATATATTTTGCCGGGTGCCTGGAAAAAATATAGCCATTACAGAGAGCAAAGCCTATGGTTGCCTCAATAAAAAAAAAGGTAATGCCATTGGCGAAAGGCTGGTCCGGCAAATGACTCAAAAAGGAATCCATTCCCTTTTTGTCCACCAGGCTGTAGCTGACCACCATCGCCAATGTATAAAAGGCCCAACGCAAATCATGATGACGTAGAGCTAGAACCAGGTTTTTGAATCCCCGTATCAGTTGGCCTTCAAAATGCAGAATATAAATGGCTGTCAGGATCACTCCAATAGCAAGGATGGTGGAGATACTCAAACTTTCATCGAGCAGCAACCAGGCAAAAACCGGAACGAACACCGGTGCCGACCGGGCGATAGGATATACATAAGAAATATCAGCAGTCGAATAAGCCTGAGAAAGGCAGAGTATATACACCCCATGCAAAACTCCTGAAAGGATGCCCCAGGTCCAAATCTCATTGTTCAATGGGGCCATTCCAAACATGGCGTAGGCGACCCCAGCCATGACTATGATGCAAGCTCCTTTTAAACCAGAAAAGTACTGGGAATTTTTACTGGTCTGGGTCAATATATTCCAGACAGAATGTAAAAGACTGGATAATAGAACCAGTCCAATATTAAACAGTGACAAGCGTTAAGCTCCGAATCGTTTCATTTATAAAAAGCGGGATTCCCGACATGCAGGCAAAAATCGCGTTCATTTCCTACCCGGTATCAGATTTAGACAGGGCGGTGAAATTCTACCAGAAGGTACTGGGAAAAGAACCCCTGTTTCATCGGAAAGACTGGGCGGAGTTTGACCTGGATGGACAAAGACTGGCTTTGCAGAAATCCGACTGCCCGGCCGGAGTTGGCGCCACGGTATATTTTCTTGCGCGGCCTATTGAAGGTTTTGTATTCCGATTGAAAGAGTTGGATGCCACACTGGATGGAAACATAGAAATCCATTCCTACGGAAAACTAGCCCGGTTTCAGGACCCCGACGGAAATATCCTGGGCCTCTATGAACCCCCTGAGTAACGAGACCTTTGCATACCCAGAGATCCTTCGACAAGCTCAGGATGACAGCCCGAAGCCTCCGCAGTCGTCATGCTGAGGCCCTCGAAGCATCTCGCTTTTTCGTTTTCACGACTTATGCAAAGGTCTTCATGAGTAACAGGAATCCTATTGAGCGTATGCCACTGATGATGTACAATTGGCCTTATTGAATAATCAATCCCTTGACATATATTTATAACAGGAAAACCCGTGCATGAATGACCTCGGCAATACGAACAATCCATTGACACATTTTAATGAGGAAGGCCGTGCTCGCATGGTCGATGTATCCGATAAAACCCATACTTCCCGAAAAGCAGTGGCCACCGGAGAAGTGCATATGCAACCAGCAACCTTGCAACTGATTAAAGAGGGGCAGATCAAAAAAGGCGATGTGCTGGCAGTAGCACAAGTCGCGGGTATCATGGGAGCCAAACGGACCCATGAGGTCATTCCCATGTGTCATCCCCTACTGCTAACCAGTGTGGACATCAGCTTTCAGATAAACCCGAACCCGAATCCGGAAACAGGGTTATGTTCCATCACCGTGACCGCCGCGGTTAAAGTAACCGGGCAGACCGGGGTGGAAATGGAAGCGCTGACTGCAGTTTCCATGACAGCGCTCACGATTTATGATATGTGCAAAGCCGTTGACCGCGGAATGGTTTTCAACCAGATCGGATTGCTTCACAAATCCGGCGGCAAATCAGGAACCTTCGATAAAGAAACAGTGGAAAAATGATCACCCTCAAATTTTTTGCCAGCCTGAGATCTATTGCCGAAAAAGAAGAAGACAGTTTGGATATTGAAAATCCAATAACCATAGACCAGTTGAGTGATATCATTTCTGAAACAGCGCCGAAAATGGGAGCGATTATCCGGGAGAGAAAAGTCATGATCTCGGTCAATCAGGAAATGGCCTCTGCCGACACCATCATTCATGATGGAGACGAGGTGGCATTTCTTCCCCCATTCTCAGGCGGAGCCAAATAAATTAAGGACAACATCATGAGCACCACTACTGACGCAAAAATACGCATCCAGTTAGAAGATTTCTCGGTCACCGATGAAATCGAGGCCATGAAGAAAGTTTCCCGCAATATCGGCGGCATCACCACCTTTCTGGGAACAGGAAGAGAGCTTTCAAAAGGTCAAAATATCACCCAGCTTAATTTCGAACATTACCCCAAGATGGCGGAAAAAAAGCTGGAAGAGATTCGGGAAAAGTCCATCAAGGATTTCGGAATCATCGACATAAGCATCATTCATCGAATCGGCCCCATCGAGATCGGTGAAAATATTGTTTTGATCATCGCGGTTGGAGAACACCGGGGAGAGACCTTCAAGGCCTGCGAATGGGCCATCGCAGAACTCAAACGCACCACACCGATCTGGAAACGCGAAACCACTTCCACAGGCGAAGTCTGGGTTCAAGACACCCCCTGACCGGCGAGCCGCCACTCGGCGTGAGGCCAGCACTGCATTGCCCATAAAGCAAGCCGAGCACTCAAGCGCAATACTTTAATAATCTTTCCCCTGTCAAGGGAGACCTTTGCGTAAGTCGAAAAAAAACAGAAAAGCGAGATTCTTCACTTCGTTCAGAATGACAATACAAGGCCAGTTTGTCATTCTGAGGAACAAGGTGACGAAGAATCCGGGGTTATGCAAAGGTCTCCTGTCAAGGGGGGCTGAGGGGGTTGATTTTTTGGTTCCCTCTTTTTTAAAGAGGGCCGGGGTGATTAACCACCAGTGTTTTTTGTTCAATGGGCTCCAGGGATCTGGTATTAGGGTGATGAATGAGTTTGCCCTGTCACCCTGAGTCATTCTGAGCCTGTCGAAGAACGAGCCTTGATTGTCATTCTGAATACTTCGGCTTCGGCTCAGCACAGGTTCCGCTTTGTCATTCTGAACGAAGTGAAGAATCTCGGGGTTATGCAAGGCGAGATCCTTCGTCGCCTTAGGCTCCTCAAGGATGACAAAATGGCCTTGCATTGTCATGCTGAATGCTTCTTTGTCATGCTGAATGCTTCTTTGTCATGCTGAATGCTTCTTTGTCATTCTGAACGAAGTGAAGAATCTCGCTTTTCTGTCATTCAGGGACGTGCCAGGCCTTCTACCCCTCCGGGGCATGAAGTTTAATGAAGAGGACATCACAGGCTCCTCAAGGATGACAAATTGGCGTTTCTTGTCATGCTGAACAAGAGGATGACAAATAGCCTTGTATTGTCATTCTGAACGAAGTGAAGAATCTCGGGGTTATGCAAGGCGAGATCCTTCGTCTCCCTAAAGGGACGTGCCAGGCCTTAGGCTCCTCAAGGATGACAAATTGGCCCAGTATTGTCATGCTGAATGCTTCGACTTCGCTCAGCACAGGCTCCGCTTTGTCATTCTGAACGAAGTGAAGAATCTCGCTTTTCCTGTCATTCGTGGGAGAGATTCTTCGTCTCCTTCGGCTCCTCGAGGATGACAAATTGGCGTTTCTTGTCATGCTGAACAAGAGGATGACAAATAGCCTTGTATTGTCATTCTGAACAACTTCTTTGTCATTCTGAACGAAGTGAAGAATCTCAGGTGAGTGCGAGGCGAGATTCTTCGTCACCTTGTTCCTCAGAATGACAAAATGGGGTAACCTCGCTTTTCTTGTCATGCTGAATGCTTCGGCTCCGCTCAGCACAGGCTCCGCTTTGTCATTCTGAACGAAGTGAAGAATCTCAGGGTTAGTGCAAGGCGAGATCCTTCGTCGCCTTAGGCTCCTCAAGGATGACAAACTGGGGTCTCTTGTCATTCTGAACGAAGTGAAGACGTGATATCCTCTTCCTTAACCTTCGTGCCCCGAAGGGGTAATCTCGCCTCTCTTAAAACCGGATATCGCCTTTCAGCATGATGGCGTGGTCAGTAACATTGCTGTTACTCTCTCTGCGCTCACCGGTCAGGTTCAGGTCAAACAACGCATCAAGTTCCCATCTCATCCCCAGGCGGTAACTTCTGGAAGAGTCGCCGAGAGTCATCTCACTGTAGGGAGTCAGCAGTCCCCGTCCGCCGGGAGCGGTCAACCCGTAACCAAGACGGGCATCCAATCGCGCGCCGTAACTCTGGTCACCGCTGACCTCATCGCCCAGGCCCTGCTGCCATACTTTTTGCGTGCCACTGCCTGTATCGCCGTAACCGGGACTCAGGCTGAACGACAGTCCCCGCCCGCTGCCGCTCTGCTCCAGAAGAATCAGGCCGGAAACACCCCATTCCTCATAGTTGTCCCGTCCTACCAGGGTGCGGGCCCTGCCTTCCAGGGTCAGGCCGGCGGTCGGATCGGTGTAGCGGAAACCGGCGCCCAGCTCGGCCCCGAACCCGGTCTCGCCGTCACCGCCGTCATACCGCACTCCAGCCTCCAGGCTCGGTTCCACATAAGTCCCGTCAGCCAGCGTATGCTTATACGCCCCTTCCAGGATCATGCGCAACAGGCTGGACTCCACTTCCAGTCCCGCTATATCATCACTGCCCTCCACTTCCATCTCGGTCAGCAAAGCTGAACTCTTGAGCTGGAACAGGACCGGGCCCGCCCGCGACAACTGGGCATTGCTGCCCACAGCCACGTTCCATGCTTCAACATCGCTTGATGCCTGGTCCTGCTCATCCACGAGCTTGCGCTTGGCAGTGATCTCCAGGTCACCCCAGCCGTAGCTGGCAGTGGCCCACAGGTCCAGCTGTCCGGCCAGCGCCTCCCAGCTCACATAAGGGTGGACGCTGGTGAGGTCCAGCTTGTAATCGCCGCTGCTATCGTCGCCGTCCTGATAGTCCAGATCGCCATGGCTCCAGGATACTGTCAGACCCGTCAGCAGGTCATCACGCGGTCGGCCATCCAGTCCCAGATGGGCGCTGAACAGACCGCCGTCCCAGTCGATTGTCCCGCCGGAACCTTCGAGACTGCGGTAGCCGCCCCCGCCCCACAAGGTCAGGGAGGACAGTATCCCGCTGTCCGGTCCGCCCGCATCACTCAACGGCAGGACAAAATCAGAGTTACCCAGCACATCCTTAAGACTCAGCGTACCGTCAGCAATGGCCTGGCCGTGGGCAGATGCCGCCCCGGCCAATGTGGACTGCCCGGCAATAGTGACGGACCGGGCATTGCCGCCGTTCCCGGCCTGACTGATACGTTGTGTTATCGCGCTCACCGTCTGGTCCGCTATGGCACGCGCCATTTCCGGCAGGATCACGGCATTGAGGTCGGCAAACCTCTCGTCCGTGACCGTCGCGGTCGGCGCGCTGGTGACTTCTTTTTTACCGCTACCCGCACCATCGGTGTAAGTGGCGATGACTTGAATGGTCTTGCCGACATCATCGGCATCCGGCGTGTAGGTTGAAGTGGTGCCCGCGCCGCTGATGGCGGTGTAGACACTGTCCGCGCCTGCACTTTGCCATCGATAGGTGATGGTGATGCCAGTAACCACGCCATCCGGGTCGGTTACCGTGCCGGCGGTCAATTCCACGCCAACCTGAGCGGTGCCGGTGATGTCGCCGATGGTGCCCGTCTCTTCCACATTGGTAACCGTTACCGTTACCGCAACTGCGTCGCTGGTCCCGCTCGCGTCATCGGTGGCGGTGACGGTGATTTCATAATCGTTGTCGGTGTTGGCATCGGTCGGCATCTCAAAGTCCGGCGGGGTGCTGAAGGTCAAGACGCCAGCGTTAGTGATGGAGAAGTCATCCGCATCGTCCCCGCCGAGGGCGTAACTGGTAATGGTCCTGCTATCAGTCGTGGTCGCGCTGAAGGAGTGCACTTCTGCCGTATCATTCTCGGCAAATACTATCGGTGTTGTTGTTGGTGGAGTCACAACCGGTTTGGTCGGGGTCGCGGCCGCGGCCTGCACGGCGGTGGTCGATGCGCTGGTGGCGATGTCGGTGTTGCCGCCAAAACCATCGGAATAAGAGACCACCACGCGCAGGGTGTTACCTTCATCAGCATCCACCAGCGTGTAGGTCGTGCTGGCTCTGAGATCACCGCTGACCGAGATGCCCGAGGTTTGCCATTGATACAGTGCACCAGTAACCTCGCCATCCGGGTCGGTTACGCTGGCCATCAATACCTGCCCTACCTGAGCCGTGCCGTCAATGAACGCCATACCGTCTTCATCCACATTGGTAACCGTTATCGTTACCGCCAGCGCGTCGCTGGTTTCGTTCGCGTCATCGGTGGCGGTGATGGTGATTTCGTAATCGTTGTCGGCATCGGCCGGCGCCTCAAAGTTCGGCGGGATCTTGAAGGTCAAGACGCCGTCACTGGTAAGATCGAAGAGATGCTCATCCGCTCCGGTTCCGCCGAGGGCGAAACTCACAATCATCCTGCTACCAGTCGGGGTCGCGGTGAAAGTCGCCACAGTGCCCGTGGCATTTTCGGCAAACTCTATCGGCGTTGCTGGTGCCACAACAGTCGGTTTGGTCAGGGTCGCGGCCTGCACGGCACCGGTCGGGTTGCTGGTGGCGGTGTCGATGTTGTCGCCAAAATCATCCGTATAAGAGACCACCACGTGCAGGGTGGCTCCGAGATCGGCAGCCACCACATCGTAGGTAACTTGGTCAGTGCCGATGTCTACGGGTCCGCCGCCGGACGGCAACCGTCGCCATTGATAGCCGGTGATGCTAATCGTGTCCGCGCTATCCTCGTCGGTTACCATGGTGCCGGCAGTCAGGGTCTCGCCGACCTGCGCGGTGCCGCTGATGGCGCTGACGCTGCCGGCATCTTCCGCATTGGCAACCCTCACCGTTACCGCCAGCGCGTCGCTTGCCTCGCTCTCGCTGTCGGTGGCGGTGATGGTGATTTCGTAATCGTTGTCGTTGTTGGCATCCGCCGCTGCCTCAAAGTTCGGCAGGGTGCTGAAGGTCAAGACGCCGGCGTTAGTGATGGAGAAGTCATCCGCATCGGCCCCGCCGAGGGCGTAACTGGTAATGGTCCTGCTATCAGTCGTGGTCGCGCTGAAGGAGTGCACTTCTGCCGTATCATTCTCGGCAAATACTATCGGTGTTGTTGGTGGTGGAGTCACAACCGGTTTGGTCGGGGTCGCGGCCTGCACGGCGGCGGTCGGGTTGCTGGTGACTGCTTTACCGCTACCCTCACCATCGGTGTAAGTGGCGATGACTTGAATGGTCCTGTCTTCATCGGTTGCCACCGGCGTGTAGGTTGCACCGGTGCCCGCGCCGCTGATGGCGGTGTAGGTACCGTCTCCGCCTGCACTTTGCCAGGTATGGGTGATGCCAGTAACCGCGCCATCCGCGTCGGTTACCGTGCCGGCGGTCAATTCCACGCTAACCCGCGCGGTGCCGCTGATGTCGCTGATGGCACCCGGCTCCTCCACATTAGTAACCGTCACCGTTACCGCCAGCGGTGCGCTTGCCAGGTTGCTTGGGACGCCATTGGTTTCCGTGGCGGTAATGGTGACCTCGTAGGTCTCGGTGTGTGCATCGTCTTCAAAGTCCGGCGGATTGTTGAAAGTCAATTCGCCCTTATTAGGAGCAGCGCTATTAGGAGCAATCGAGAACAATGCCGCATCCGTGCCGCCAGTGATTGACCAGATGATGGCGTTGCCCTCGGCATCGGTCGCGGTGTAGGTCTCCACCGGGGTGTCGGCGTTCTCGGCATAATTCGGTGCTGCATTGCCAGCCGTGATTTCCGGCGCGGTGTTGGCGGTCACGGTGATGATTACCGTGTCGGTGGCACTTCCCTCGGGAGCGCCGGCATCGGCGACGGTCAGGGTGAAGGTATAAGTCCCTGCCGCAGTCGGCGTGAAGGTCGGGGCGGCGATGTTGGCATCGCTCAAGGTGATACCGGTGCCGCCGGTCAGTGCCCAGGAGTATGTCAGATCATCGTTATTACCATCGGGGTCGTTGCCGGAGCCGGCAAGGGTTACTTCTGTGCCGGCAACCTCAGTTTGCGGGGGCCCCGCTTCGGCAGTCGGCGGCTGGTTTGCGCTGCCGCTCGCGCTCGCTTCTGCGTCGGGTCCTTCGTTGCCGGCCAAGTCCATCACGCTGTCCACGTCAAGGGTCAGGCTGAAGGCTGCCGCATCCGGGGTGAAGTTGATGGTGTGGGTGATGCCATCGTCGCTGGTCACCCGATTCACCGTGGCGCCTTCGGCGGTGATGTCGGCACTAACAAAGTCCAACGCTTCGGAGAAGGTGATGTCGTGCTCCTGCGGCGTGCCAATCACGCCAGCGGCAATGTTGTCAAAGGTCACAACGGTCGGGTCGGTGCTGTCCACGGTAACCGCGCCGAGTTCGGCAGTTTCGACGTCCTCTCCAACCTGAGAGGCTACCACATCGTTAGCGTCATACACGCCTTCGGGCAGGGTGAAACTGGTGGCGCCGGTGCCGACGATGGAAGTACCACCGCCATCGGTGGTGTATGACCAGCCGGCCCCGGGGTTCATCACATTCACCACGCCATTGCGGGTGATGCCATCGCCGTCAATGCCGGTGTCCTCATGCAGGGCGATGCGGAACGCGGTCGACGCGGTTACGAAGATGCGCACCGTGTCGGTGGCGGTAACACCATCCTTATCGGTGACGGTCAGGGTGAACACCAAGTCATTGGCTTGAGCCGGCGCGGTGAAGGTCGGCGTGACGACAGCGGTACTGCTCAAGGTAACAGTCGCGCCTGTGTCCTGCGTCCAGGCATATTCCAGCTCATCGCCGGTGCTGCCGGAGCCGTCCAGGGTCACCATCGCGCCGGTATCCACATTCCGCTGATCATTCCCGGCATCGGCAACCAGCGGCTGGCTGGTCTGCGCTTCGGTGTTGGTCACCGCCGCGCCGCCGGGGAGAGTTTGACCGCTGGCGGTGCGTAACTGCGACGCGCCGGCGCCGGACAAGGTCGCTGCCAATGCATCAAGTTGGTCCGCGGTGGTGACTACTTCATACTCCACGATGACGCTAGCGGCGGTAATGCTGAGGATATGCACATCATCGGAACGCACGTTCAAGAAGCGCGCCATGCCCATGCGGAAATTGTCCGCATCAAACTCGGCGGTGGTGAGCCCGGCAATGGTCATTTGGGCAGTGATGCGTGGTTTGGTAGTGTCTTCGGTTGCCGCTGCCGCCGCGTTGCCGTTCGCGGTTACCGGGCTGGCGGGACCCGTGTTCGGGGTGGCGGCGGTGTCGGACACGCTATTGGCGGCGAGAGTCAGGCTTACCGCGCCCGCCGCGCGCGGAGTATAGGTGACGGTGTAGGCGGTGTTGGCGCCGCTGTCCGGGCTAACCTCAATCATCATGGCGTTGGTAGCGGTGAAATCGCCACCCGTCAAACCGGTAACCGCCTCGTCGAAGGTAATCTCCACGCTTGCCCGATTACCCACCGTGGATTCGCCCAGAGCGGGGATGGTAACCATCGGCGCGGTGGTGTCGGGCGCGGCAAGCACGGCGGCGGTCGGCGCGCTGGTGACGCTCTTGTTACCGTATACCGGGTCGGAATAGACGACGGTGACCTGCAGAGTCCTGCCGACATCATCGGCATCCGGCGTGTAGGTCGCGCTGTCTCTGGGAGCACCGCTGACCACGCCTGCCGCGCTTCGCCATTGATACTGTGCAGCGGTAACCGCGCCATCCGGGTCGGTTGCGCTGGCGGTCAATTCCACGCCAACCTGCGCGGTGCCGCTGATGGTTGCCGTGCCGGCTTCATCCACATTGGCAACGCTCACCGTTACCGTAACGGCTGCGCTGGTCTCGGTCGGCGTGCCGTTATCGGTGGCGGTGACGGTGATTTCGTAATCGTTGTCGGTGTTGGCATCGGTCGGCGCTTCAAAGTCCGGCGTTGGGTCGAAGGTCAAGACGCCAGCGTTAGTGATGGAGAAGTCACCCGCATCGTCCCCGGCGAGGGCGAAACTGGCAACGGTTCTGCCGTCAGTCGCGGTCGTGGTCGCGATGAAGGTGTGCACTGTTGCCGTATTCTCGTTAACCATTATCGGCGTTGCCGGTGGAGTCACAACCGGCGGCGGCGCGCCAACGGTGACGGTGCGGGTCAGCATGTTGGAGACATTGCCGGCAGGGTCGGTGGCGATGTAGGTGTAGGTGTAGTCGCCGGCGGTGTTGGTGTCCAGTGCGGTCGCACCGTCAGGCCCGGCAATAGTCGTCTGCAGAGTCTCCCCACGCAGCACTCCACTCACGCCCATATCGGTGTAGGCGTCGCCGTGGGCAACGGCTACGAGTGAATTGCCGAGCAGGGTGATGACCGGCGCGCTGGTGTCAACTGTCACTCTTCCGAGAAGATGGCTGAAATCATCTGTCGTGTTGGCGGAGTCGGCAGTGTCCATGACCCCGCGAACATTAAATCGTGGATTTGTATCGTCATCCTCAGGTTTGATGGTATAGGTCGCCCTATATTGATTGGTGACGCCGACTACCGGCAGCAGATTTTGCGCATCGCGTTCTGATCCGTCAAAGTCAAATAAGGCAGCATCCACAAGCGACGCAGCGGCAAGCGGTTCGTCGGAGTTCACGAACGCGGTGAGGGTGTCACCAACATTCAAAAAGGTCGTAGTGCCATCGTCTATACCACCGGTGTGTTCAAACCGGTCGAAGGTAATCACCGGCGCGGCGGTGTCGACCAGCGCGCCAACGGTGACGGTGCGGGTCAACTCGGCGACATTGCCGGCGGGGTCGGTCACGATGTAGGTGATGAGGTAGGCGCCGGGGGTGGTGGTGTCCACTACTATGCCATTTACTGTCACAGCGTCGGGTCCGGTAGTCGTCATCGCCGTCGTGCCGTCCCGCCCCGCCCCACTAATGCCATCATCTTCATCTTCGGTGTATGTGCCGCCGTGGGCAACGGCTACGGATGAATCGCCCTCCAGAGTGATGACCGGCGCGCTGTTGTCGATAGTCACTGTGCCGAGAGAATGTCTGAAATCAGGTGTCGTGTTGGCGGGGTCGGCAGTGTCCATGACACCGCGAACATTAAATTGTAGCCCTGCATCGTCATCATCAATTGTGATGGTATAGGTCGCCTTATATTGATTGGTGACGCCGACCCGCAGCAGATTTTGCGCAGCGCGTTTATCGCCGTCAAAGTCAAAGAAGGCGGCACCGACAAGCGACGTGGCGGCAAGCGGTTCGTCGGAGTTCACGAACGCGGTGAGGGTGTCACCAACATTCAAAAAGGTCGTAGTGGCCACGACTTCACCACCGGTGTGTTCAAACCGGTCGAAGGTAAGCACCGGCGCGGTGGTGTCCGTTACCGGCTCGCTCACGGTGATGATTACCTTGTCGGTGGTAAGCATCGGGGGATTGCCAGTATCGGTGACGGTCAAGTTGAAGATATAAGTCCCTGCCCTGGGAGGCGTGAAGGTCGGGCTATCAACGCGGTCATTGCTCAAGTCGACATCCGGGCCCTCTGCCTGCGACCAGAAATAAGTCAGATCATCCGTGGCGGTTTCGCTGTCGCTGCCGCTGCCGTCCAGGGTTACTGGACTGCCGACAACCGCATTAGGTTGATCGGGCCCGGCATTGGCAACCGGCCTCTGGTTGGGCACGGTTACGGTGATGGTTACCGTGTCGGCGGGGCTGGCGGCATCGTCATCATCGGTAACGATCAGGGAAAAGGTCAAAGTAGCAGCCGTAGCCGGCGCGGTGAAGGTCGGGCGGACGGTGTCGGTCAAAGTGATTGCCGTGGTGGGCGGGTTGCCATCGGTCAAGGTATGCGTCCAGGCGTAACTCAGCGTATCGCCGGTATCGGGGTCGCTGCTCACGGCGCCGTTCAGGGTCACTTCCGCGCCGGTATCCACACCTTGATCGAGCCCGGCATTGGCCAGCGGATTCCGGTTTGCCGCTTGACCTCGCACGACGACTTCGCGGGTAGCCGTGCCAACATTACCGGCGTGGTCGGTCGCACTGTAGGTAACCGTGTAGGTGCCGGTGGTGGTGGTGTCCACTGCGCTACTATCCACCATCAGGTTGTTCTGGACGTTGTCATCCAGTTTATCCGCGGCGGTGGCGCCCTGGTCGGTGTAGGTCTCGCCCACATCCAGGACAATCCTGGCGTCACCTGTCAGGGTGATGACTGGCGGCGTGGCATCATAGATAAATGCGGCAAGACCGGCAAATGGGGAACGAACCCGACTTATGGTCTGGCGCGCTCGCACCTGATTGTCGGTATAGCTGCCTTCGCGCGTCAGGCGGACTCTAACATTGGGGCGTCTGAGGGGCAGTTTTATCAGTGTATGATTGTAATCAGCACCGCCATTGGTGGATACTTCCCATGTGTCACCGGTCGGAGGAGTGCCGGCAGTAAAACCTTCCGCTAATACAACTAGCACTCCAGTTCTGGTGATGCGGTTCGCGCCATCCGCGAACGCACTGTCGTCCGGAGCACGCAGGTGGATGGTCGGGCGGGGTGTCCCTACCTTCTGCCTTGCCACCTCGACGCCGCCAAATGACAAGACGGCAGTACCAGTAACAGTAGCACTCCCAAAACCAAATCCGATATTTACTGGGCTGCCCAGTTCACTTGACGTAGCAGTTTTAGTTTCGGTGCGTGCGCCCAGCTTAACCGAGTATGTTCCTGCCTTGAGGGGGATCCAATTTACAATTGCAAATCGTCCATTAGCAGAGTAGGTAATCTCAAAAGAGCCTGCCTTGATTGCCGGCCCGCCAAGCGGTGCCCTTGCCACCTCGGCGCCACCAAATGACAAGACGGCATCGCCAGCAACAGCGTCCCCAAACATAAATATGATACCTAGGTCGTCACCCAGTTCATCTGACGCAACAGTTAAAGTTTTGGTCTGTCCGTCCGCCACAACCGTGTATATTCCTGCCTTGAGGGGGGTAAAGCCTACCAATGTCTGGGTTCCAGAAGTGACAATATTAAAAGAGCCTGCCTCGATTGCCGGCTGCTCAAGCGATGCCCTTGCCACCTCGTTGCCGCCAAATGACAAGACGGCATCGCCAACAGCATCCCCCAAAGTAAATACGATACTTGCTTCGTCACCCGCGTCATCTGCCGTAACCGTTACATTTTTGGTCTGTCCGCCCGCCACAACCGTGTATGTTCCTGTCTTGAGGGGGAAAAAGTTTACCGATGTCTGGGTTCCAGAAGTGCGAATACTAAAAGAGTCTGCCCGGATTGCCGTCTGGCCAGGTGCGTAAGTTACCGCTTGCGCATGGGCGACGCCGGTTGACGCCAGCATCGCTGCCAGCAACGCCGCGGCGAAAACGAATGGGGTGATTGTTTTATTCATAGCACTTACCTACCTCCACTACGTTCAGAATGACAAGAAAAATGACGATGCAGTTGTTCAGAATGGCAAAGCGGGGCCAGTTTGTCATTCTGAGGAACAACGTGACGAAGAATCTCTCCGAATGACAGAGAAACGAGATTACCCCTTCGGGGCACGAGGGTTAGGGAAGAGGATATCACGTCTTCACGGAGCCTGTGCTGAGCGAAGGCGAAGTATTCAGAATGACAAGAAAAATAAGGGGTAATCTCGTGGTTATGCAAAGGTCTCCCTCCAATAGTCACTAAACCGGATTTTAGCATTCTTTAGTACGCCTTTAATAGTTCTTTGTCCAGCCTTAATGGCTGGTTCCCTAAAGATAGTTCAACCCTTGTTTTATGGGGTTGTGTTGACCGCGCCCGCTGGCGCGAGTTCGTATTGTTGCAGGGCCAGACGGCACTCATCAACCGACCCCCGAAATCTGGGGGGGGGGGGGGGGGGGTGACTTTAAAATGTTGGGTGGCGGCTGGTGTGTTCATAGTGACTCCAAAGTGTCGGCGCGGTGCGCCGACCGCGTGATTCTAATACTGCCTTGGATGCTACCACATCGCCACCCGGACGCAAGCGGAAAAAGAGTTCATAGCGCGAATTTTACCAGACCGAAAAACAACGCAGTCTGCGCCGTCGCCACCGTCAGCACCACGCCAACTATCCATTTGATCAGCCTGGTTTCGGTGTTGGCGATGCTGGCTTCGGTGTTGGCGATGCCAGTTTTGAGATTGGCGAGGTCAATCTTGAGATTGGCTTCCACCCGAGCGAGGTCGGTTTTGAGATTGGCGAGGTCGGTTTTAAGACTGGCTTCCACCCGAGCAAGGTCGGTTTCGAGATTGGCGAGGTCAATCTTGAGACTGGCTTCCACCTGAGCGAGGGCAACTTTAGTCGCCAGGTTACTGTTCAGAAATTCCAGATGCTGCTCGGCAATTCCTTCGGTAATCGCTTCGGCGTGCTTCGGGTCAATGCCGGCATCAACCAGGCGCTTGGCAAATTTTAATGTGTCAACAAACGCGATGGCTTCACTCATGGCTGCGCTCTGTGGTAGTGGTGACTGGTGTGTTCATAGTGACTCCAAAGTGTCGGCGCGGTGCGCGACCGCGTGATTCTAATACTGCCCTGGATGCTACCACATCGCCACCCGGACGCAAGCGGAAAATTCGGGATTGTAAAGGGTTTCTCAATAAAATCGCAACGGGGCAAAGCACCCCCCCCCCCCCCCCCCCCCCCCCCAGAAAAGCGGGGGAACCATCCAGAAAAATTGTTTTTCAATACTCTGACCGATTTCTTAATGACGGGGCTCATGAGGCTCATAAATTCAGATTCCTTTAGCTCTGGTTTGAGGATAATACTTTCAGGGTTGATCATTTCTGTGATTTTATCGTCCCACCCCATGCGGCGAATTAGGCCTGGAAATGGGGGGGGGGGGGGGGGTCATGCTGTTTTTTCAGTATGTCCATAAAGCGGGATGCTTCGACAGGCTCAGCATGACAATGCCGTCGTTCAGAATGACAATGCGGGGCCAGTTTGTCATCCTTGAGGAACCGAAGGCGACGAAGGATCTCGCTTTGCACTAACCTGGGGTCTTCGATATGGTCCATCGTCCGGAATCTCCAATTTGGCTGAGGCACTGAGGTTTAAAAAACACATACGGCAAGTGTTGAACAACCGTAACGAAATTAAACTGTTATTGCAAGTTTAAAAACGGTTGTACAATTTATCGGGCCTTGTAGCTGCCAGAGAGAGCTTTGCGTAACCCCGAGATTACCCCTTCGGGGCACGAGGGCTTTGGAACAATATCACGTCTTCACGGAGCCTGTGCTGAGCTTGTCGAAGTATTCAGAATGACAAAGAAGCATTCAGCATGACAAGAAACGCCAGTTTGTCATCCTCGAGGAGCCTAAGGCGACGAAGGATCCCGCCTTGCATAACCCTGAGATTCTTCACTTCGTTCAGAATGACAAAGAAGTATTCAGAATGACAAGAAACGCCAATTTGTCATGCTGAGCCTGTCGAAGCATCTCGCCTTGCACTAACCCCGAGATTCTTCACTTCGTTCAGAATGACAAAGAAGCATTCAGAATGACAAGAAACACCATTTTGTCATCCTTGAGGAGCCGAAGGCCTGGCACGTCCCTTTAGGGAGACGAAGGATCTCGCTTTGCATAACCCCGAGATTCTTCATCGCGTGCGCTCTTCAGAATGACAAGAAACACCAGTTTGTCATCCTGAGCCTGTCGAAGCATCTCGCCTTGCACTATAACCCGAGATTCTTCGCTATCGCTCAGAATGACAATACTGGGCCAATTTGTCATCCTCGAGGAGCCGAAGGCGACGAAGGATCTCGCCTTGCACTAACCCTGAGATTCTTCACTTCGTTCAGAATGACAAAGAAGCATTCAGAATGACAAGAAATGCCAATTTGTCATCCTCGAGGAGCCTGTGATATCCCCTTCCTTAAACTTCATGCCCCGAAGGGGTATATCTGTGGTAAATGGTATTAAAACGGCTGGAGTTTTTCCTTTAAATTTCCCCTTTATATATGACCCCTACTGAAAACACTCTCACTCTGACCGTCAACAGCCGTCTGGCCCGCTGGCTTTTACTGGAACAGGATGAGCAGAAGAAACAAGCCGGAGAAAAAGCCTGGTTGACTCCACAGATATTTGCCTTCTCATCCTGGTTGCGCGATGTCTGGCTCGAATCATGGCCGACCCGGTATCTCCTCAGCGATTTGCAATGTGAAAAAATCTGGGAACAAATCATAGCGCAGGACTCAGCCCGTCTTGACCTTCTTCATCTTCAAGGTGTAGCCTCTCAGGCCAGTAAGGCCTTTGCCCTGATTCATGAATACGACCTCCCCCGGAATCCCAAACTTTATGAACTGACCGATGAGGCCAAAACCTTCCTGTGGTGGACAAAAAAATATGAAAAACGCCTTGCTTCACCAGGTGCTTTGGACCCCTGCATGCTTATGGATGCGGTGAGAAACTCCATGCAGGAGGGAAAGATACCCATTCCTCCCTCCCTTCGTGTAATGGGATTCGAAGAACAAAGTCCGCAACTGAAAGTTTTTCTCGATTTTCTTCGCGAAAAAGGCACCTGTGTTGATTTCCTTTCACCAGTACCCGACCCCGAAATTCTGGAGGACAAACTCAATGACAAAACGGCCCGGGTCCGGGAATACGAAAACCAGCAGGGAGAAGCCGAAGCTTGTGCCCGTTGGGTAAGATCAATATTTCAACCGGGAAAACGTATCGGCATCGTCGTGCCGGAGCTGGAAAAGTATCGCGCGCTTCTAAAACGCGAGTTGGCGGCGGAACTGGTTCCTGAATCTATTTTCACTCTGGACGAACAGGTTTTACCCTTTAATATTTCGCTGGCTTCCCCATTGTCTCAGGAACCCATGATCAAACTGGCACTGAACCTGTTGACCGTGGAAACAACCACTGTTCCTGTTGGCACGTTCCTGTCATTCATCCAGAGCCCCTTTTTGGATTATGCATTTCCTCCCACTCAGGAGATATCCGATCTGGAACGCAAGCTGAGAAGAAAAAGAATTCTCTCCATCCCTCTTGATCGATTCCCTTTAATTTATGGCAGCATCCCTCAAATCGACCGGCTGGTAGAAGGTCTGAAATCCTGGGCTCTGACCAACAAAAGATTGTTACCGGGAAAGTGGGCAGAGGAATTGTCGGAATTTTTAAAAACCACAGGTTGGCCGGGAAAATCGATGGCAGATCAACAATCCGTTTTATCGAAACGGTATCAGGTTTTTGAAGCCTGGAAAGATTGTTTGAATGAGCTTTGCTCCCTGAACCAGATTCTCGGCCCCATTAACAGACTGGAAGCCTTGAATCATCTCACCAACATAACTCGAAGCAAAGCCTTCCAGACCAAAACACCGGAGCATTCCATTCAGGTCATTGGCCTTCTCGAATCATCCGGAATGCAATTTGACCATTTGTGGGTCATGGGTTGCCATAGCGAAGCGCTCCCCGCCCACCCCGAACCCAATCCTTTCATTCCCTACGAAATCCGCAGCAAATTTTCGATCCCGCGTTCCAATCCACAGCGGGAATTAAAATTTGCCGAGCAATCCCTGGGTCGCCTGCTGATGGCCGCACCGGACGTCCACTTCAGTTTCCCCCTCCATGAAGGAGATATGGATCTGAAAATAAGCCCCTTGATAAAGAAGTTCCCAAAGAGTGACGAGCCTCTCCACCCTTCCAGCCGAATCAAGGATCAAGTCCGCGTCCTAAACCAACTGGAGGAATTCATCGAGCCTGCATTTTTACCCGC
This sequence comes from Nitrospinales bacterium, assembly GCA_965249625.1. Lineage (GTDB taxonomy): Bacteria > Nitrospinota > Nitrospinia > Nitrospinales > VA-1 > LS-NOB. The sequence goes on from OZ252246.1 coordinate 1,374,339, forward strand.
AACCGATTCTGAAAAAAGCCTATTCGAGACGCGGGGTATTTCATCCGGATATGCCCTGCTTAAGGATCAGGTGGAATGCCCCTTTCGGGCTTTTGCCCGCCACCGTTTGAACAGTGATCGATACCAACCCCCGGAAGTGGACTTTGACAATCTGGATCGCGGCAACGTTATCCATAAAGCTCTGGAACTGTTCTGGGAAAAGACGGTCAACTTGGAAAACCTCTTGAAACTTTCTGAAAGCGCACTCGAACAACAACTTGATCAATACGTGCGGGAAGCCCTCAAGCTTTGTTCGGAGCGCACCACCGGCCAAACACAATTCAACCAACTGGAAATAGAACGGAACGTGCGGGTCATCCACGACTGGCTGCGCGATGTGGAACTGAAACGACCCGATTTTAAGGTGCTCAAAACCGAGGAAGATGTTGAAATAAACCTGTCTGGAATAAAGCTTAAATTAAGAATTGATCGCATTGATGAAATTCCCGGCAAGGGCTTACTGCTGGTCGACTACAAGACAGGAAGAGAAGCAAAAACGGCAGACTGGTTTGCAGAAAAAATCCGCGCACCACAGTTGCCCCTTTATGCGCTGGCCAAATCTCCCGCAGGCCTGGCGTATGGCCATTTGGTGATCGGCAAACCCGAGTTCAGGGGTACCACTATCCCGGACCTGCCTCTTGGACAATTCAATAACAAGGATTTCACCAAAGCCAGCGGATATTCAGATTGGGAAGAGTTGCTGGATTCCTGGAAGAATAATTTAAACGCTGTCGCCGATGATTTCCTGCAGGGAAATCACCAGGTTTTGCCTATCAACAAAGGCGAACCCTGTCGGTATTGCGAGTTTGGTTCTCTTTGCAGAATTCAGGCCGCTCGCCATCTGGAAACCCCGGGGGACGCCCCTTGATACTGGCCGATGAAAAAATAAGAAGACAAGCCCTGGAACCCGACCAGTCCTTTATCGTTCAGGCTCCGGCAGGATCAGGGAAAACCGAATTGCTCATCCAACGTTATCTGAAATTATTGGGACGGGCAAACTTTCCGGAAGAAATTCTGGCGATGACTTTTACCCGAAAAGCCGCCGCAGAAATGAAGGAAAGAATTTTTTCCGCCCTCACGGAAGCCCAAACCCAGCAATGCCCTCAGCAGCCCCACGCCCGGTTCACCTGGGAACTGGCCCAAAAAGTTCTTGAGCAGGATCAAGCACGGGAATGGAAGTTGATGAATAATCCAGCCCGCCTGAGAATTGTAACCATTGACTCATTTTGTTCTTCTTTAACACGGCGAATGCCTTTGTTATCCAGAATGGGTGCGGGTTTGGACATCCAGGAAAATGCCAGCAGCCTTTACCGGGAAACAGCCCGAAGCATCCTGAGCCTGACAGAAAGTGAGACCAATCCCTATGGCGTACTGGTGCGGAACATTCTCCGGCATATTGACAACTCCAAGGAAGATTTCATAAAAAGAATCGTTCAGCTTTTGGACAGAAGGGACCAATGGATGATCTCATTTTTTGATCCGCGTGAAAACCTGAAAACGCATCCATTGAATGAAAACGCCCGACAGGGACTGGAACAAACCCTGGCAGGTTTGATTCAATCCCGGCTGGGTAAGTTGGAGGGCTTGTTCAGTCGGGAAATCCAGAAAAATATTTTGCAGGTCGCCACTTACTCGGGTAAAAATTTGGAAAATACTGATCCTTCCCATCCCTGCGTCTGTCTTGCTAACCTCCCAAACTTTCCGGACACCATGATCGACAGTCTGGAAATCTGGAAAGGGTTGGCCCATCTTTTTTTGACGCAAACCAATACCTGCAGAAAAAAACCCGATGTGCGGTTGGGTTTCCCTCCAGGAAAAGATGATGAAGCTAAAAGAATGAAAAATGAGTTTGTGGATTTGGTAAACGCTCTGCAAGAGAACCCTGCCCTTCTCGTGGCTCTGGCTAGAGTAAAAAAACTCCCACGAGGCCATTTCACAAATATGGAATGGGATTTACTGAAATCCACCATTCGCCTTTTGGCGGAGATCAATAAAAGGCTGAAAGATGTTTTTTCATCCAGGCAGATCACAGACTTCACTGAAATTTCCCTGTCCGCCATCAGCGGTCTGGTTCAGAAGGATAAAGACGGGGAGGAACATCCCACCGATTTACTTTTTTATCTCGATTGCAAAATCCATCATATTCTGGTGGATGAATATCAAGACACCTCTTTCAAGCAGGAAGAGCTATTGCGTAAACTCACATCCGAGTGGAGCGATGAAGATGGCAGAACCCTGTTCATTGTTGGCGATCCTAAACAATCCATTTACCGATTCAGGGATGCCGAGGTGGGTTTATTCATCAAAACTCAGGAGCGAGGGCTGGGTGGTACTTTGCGATTAAAATCCCTGTCCCTGGAGTCCAACTTCCGCTCACAAAAAAACCTGGTCGACTGGATCAACACCTGCTTTCAAAAAATCTTTCCAGAGCATAACGACCCCGATCTTGGAGCCATTTCCTATACCCCGTCGTCAGCAGTGAAAGAGGAGACCATGCATCCCGGCGTACTGTATCATCCTGTTCCACACCACGATGACAGCCATGCCATTTCTGAGGAAGAAGCACAGAAGATCACAGTGCTGGTCAAGGACCTGCAACTGCAATATCCGACAAGGAGCCTGGCCATTCTGGTCCGAGGGCGAACTCACCTCACTTCCATTGTCAGGCATTTTAACAAATCGGGTGTTGCATTCAAGGCCGAGGCCATCGACTCTCTCACAGACCGGTCGACGATTATCGACCTGCTGTCCCTGCTCCGAGCCCTGCGTTTTCCCGGCGACCGAACTGCCTGGCTATCGATTTTAAGAGCACCCTGGTGCGGATTATCTTTGACCGATATCCATGCCTTGGTGGAACTGGATAGGACAACGCTGGTCTGGTTCCTGCTCAACGACCCCTCTCGCATCGGGCTTCTTAGTGAAGACGGACAAAAAAGGGCGCAAAATCTTGTTCACAATATTCAGCACTTTCTAAACGGTTTTGGCGATCAAAATTTCCGCGATGTGCTGGAAGCTTGCTGGATCAGGCTGGGCGGGCCCGCCTGCCTGCAGGGAACCAGTCCTGATGACATTGAAGTATTTTTCAATAAAGTTGAAGAAATCATCGCTTCCGGGCAGGAGGAACAATTCGAAAATTTTGACCTGATCCTGACGGATCTGTATGCCAGCCCCTTGGTGGTTCCCGATAATGCCGTACAGATCATGACCATGCACAAGGCCAAAGGCCTGGAGTTTGATTTTGTCATTTTGCCCGGCCTTGGCAAACGCATCAAAGGGGATGAGAAGCGTCTGGTTTACTGGATGCCGCATGGCGATGACCTGTTACTCGCCCCCATTGAGAAAAAAGGCGGCGAAACTTCACCTCTCTATGAGTTTTTGTCAGACCTGAATAAAGAAAAAGAGGAATATGAAACCTTAAGGCTTCTCTATGTCGCCGCGACAAGGGCCAAGTCACAGCTACACTTGTTTGGCCATTTGGAACCTTCCAGGGAAGAAAAATGGAAACCCCATTCACAATCCTTACTGAATAAACTATGGCCACATATAAAAGAAGAATGGCTGGACAAGCTGAGTGAGGCTACGGAAACGAGTCCTGTAGAACCCGATCAACTACCAACAGAAACCCATTGCATTCATCGCCTGCCCATCGACTTCTCATTTCCAATTGCGGCGGATGCCATTATTGAGGGACAGGTGGTCGACATCGAAGATGAAAAATATAGTGCGCCGGAATACTACTGGGCAGGAAATACGGCGCGTTGCCTGGGAAACGTCTTGCACCGTTGCCTGCATGATATAGCCGTAGAAGGCTTGGAAACCTGGTCTGAAGAAAGAATTGAAAATTTGAAGCCCAATTTTAAATCAGCGCTTCTGGGTGAGGGGTTGCCCCTTGAGCAGGCAGAGGATGCGTTGGACTCAGGGCTTCTGGCTCTCTCCAGGGTTTTTGAAGATGCGCGGGGAAAGTGGATTTTAGCCTCACATGAAGACGCCCACTCCGAGTATACCCTGACGTTCTTTCAGAATAACCGGTATATCCGAAATGTCATTGACCGCACTTTTGTGGATGATGGAATTCGATGGATCATTGACTACAAAACCGGAACCCATAAAGGTGGAGGAAAAAACCTTGAAATCTTTTTGGATAGTGAGGTGCAACGCTATAGACAACAATTGAACCGCTATGAAAATGTGCTGAAAAAATATGGTGAGAAACTGCCTGTTAAAAAAGCATTATATTTCCCCTTACTCAAAGCCTGGCGGGAAATTAATTAATATTCAAGGAAATCCGAATTCTCAATGAGACAGAAAAGCGAGATTACCCCTTCGGGGCACGAGGGCCTTGGAACAATACCACGTCTTCACGGAGCCTGTGCTGAGCGAAGCCGAAGCATTCAGAATGACAAGAAACGCCAGTTTGTCATCCTCTTGTTCAGCATGACAATGCAAGGCCGTTTTGTCATGCTGAACCTGTCGAAGTATCTCGCCTTGCACTAACCCGAGATTCTTCGCTATCGCTCAGAATGACAATACTGTGTCATTTTGTCATCCTTGAGGAGACGAAGGCCTGGCACGTCCCTTTAGGGAGACGAAGGATCTCTCCCTGAATGACAAGAAAAGCGAGATTACCCCTTTTCGGGGCACGAGGGCTTTGGAACAATACCACGTCTTCACGGAGCCTGTGCTGAGCGAAGGCGAAGTATTCAGAATGACAATACAAGGCTATTTGTCATTCTGAGGAACAAGGTGACGAAGACGTGATATTTTTCCTTAAACTTCGTGCCCCGCAGGGGTAATCCTGGGTTATGCAAAGCTCTTTCTCAAAGGGAGGAGGGGCCGAGTGAGGTTTGATTGTCCTGAAAATCAAAAGCCGGCCAGAGCTTTTCCCAGTGCCTGATGAGAACAAAAGTTACGGCACTGCCTTGCCGTACAGGGCATTGCCAGGTTTTACAATGCTCGTTTAAAACTCAAAGGAGAGCCCCGCACGTGTGCCGAAATCCTTTCTGTCGACCCCGTAACCGACACCGCCATTGACAGACCAGTTTTCATCGACGCGAACACCAAAAGAAAAGGCGGCAGCGGTCTCGCCATTATAGTAACCGGCACCCAGAGACAGATTCACCTTTTTGTCCTGAGAAACCGATGGTGCCTGCAGTGCCAGAGACAGTGCTATACCTGACGACAGATCTTTTTCTAATTTGTGTACTTTGCGCCCCAGATCAGTTATCCGGTCACGCTCGGTGTCGATACGCCCGCCGAGGGCAGTGTCTGCGCTGGCTCTGGTAGTTTCCTCATCGTCGATACGCCCGTTGAGGGCAGTGTCCTCGCTGGTTCTGGCACTTGTCTCTTCGGTGATACGCCCGCCAAGGGCAGTGTCCGCGCTGGTTCTGGCACTTGCCTCATCGGTGATACGCCCGCCGAGGGCAGTGTCCGCGCTGGCTCTGGTAGTTTCCTCCGTAGCGATCCGGGTCTGAAGTCCTCCAAGAGTCTGCGCATACGCTACTTGCACAGGTAGAAGGGAAACAAGCACTACCCCTCCCCAAAAAAAATGAGACAACAAAAACTGCCGGTCAAAGCTCATAATAACCTCCCTCTCAATTGCGGATTCCTTGTTAGCACACAGTGGCACCACACCAAATCTCATCAAGACCGTCCCAGCCCTGAATATCGGAACAGGCAACACTTTCACGCGATTCTATGCCGCTCTGAATTTTTTTTCGGCAGATAAAAATGCTGAGGCCGCCCAACGCAGAACCATCTTCTCGTTCTTCCAACGACTCCCCCGCCCGGTTCTTCGTCTTACTCCTCCATTGGGACTCTCTATGATATTGGTTGTGGCAGGACAACGTGTCAAAGTCGGAGGTAAACCCAAAGTGTGGATGCGGTTGAGTTGTCGCTTGCAAAATTGGTAGTTTAAGGTAAACATCTCTTCCACGCCCTCCAGCAAGCTCCCTGCCGCAGAGAGCTTTGCGTAAGTCGAAAAAAAAACAGAAAAGCGAGATTGCCCCTTCGGGGCACGAGGGTTAAGGAAAAACATCACGTCTTCACGGAGCCTGTGCTGAGCGAAGCCGAAGCATTCAGAATGACAATGCAATCTCGTTCAGAATGACAATACTGGGCCATTTTGTCATCCTTGAGGAGCCGAAGGCCTGGCACGTCCCTTTAGGGAGACGAAGGATCTCGCCTTACGCAAAGGTCTCGTCTTCCAGCTGTTTCTCGCGCAGTTGCTTCAACTCTTCTGCACTCGCTTCAATGAACTCACGGCTTACACTCGACTTGGAAAGTCCCACCGTCCCTGCAACTTGAGATAATGCCTTCCTGTAGTTACGGGTGCTCACACCCGCCAATCTCTCTTTCTTATTGCCTCTTTTGCCTTTTTTAAGTACCTTCTTCATGACATGGCCCTCTGGGTTGGTTTGGGCTTTTATCGCTAAAAACCACTCAAACCTGCTTGAGGTCATGTTCTAATTTCAGCTAACTTTTGGGCAAACCCCAAAACGGGTCAGCCCCTTACCAAGGAGACCTTTGCATAACCCGGGATTACCCCCGCAGGGGTAATCCCGCTTTTCAGGTTTTTCGACTTATGCAAAGGTCTCCTTGGTAAGGGCAAGATGATGGGCAATCAAATCCACAAATCCTGAAATGGGGGAAAAGTAATGGAAAAAGACTTTAGTTCGCTTGTAAGCAGTGGCGATGTTCTGTTCATGATGCTTGGCGCGGTGATGGTTTTTGCCATGCACGGGGGATTTGCCTTTCTCGAAGTAGGAACGGTGAGAAAGAAAAACCAGGTCAATGCGCTGATGAAGATTCTGGTAGATTTCGCCATTTCAACCCTGATTTATTTCACTATTGGCTACGGAATTGCTTACGGAGTTTACATGTTTCAACCGGCCAGCGAATTGCTGGCGGATAATCAAGGTTATGAACTGGTCCATTTTTTCTTTTTGTTGACGTTTGCCGCCGCTGTTCCTGCCATCATTTCCGGCGGCATTGCCGAGCGTGCCAAGTTCTGGACCCAGGCTTTAGCGGCCGGTATTTTTGTGGGCATCGCCTACCCTTTGTTTGAAGGTATGGTCTGGGGACAAATCACTTTCCTGGGCCAGGAGGGTTCCTGGCTGGCTAACCTGACCGGAGGAGTGCCTTTTCATGACTATGCGGGATCTGTAGTGGTCCACTCCATGGGGGGATGGATCGCCTTGGCAGCGGTTATTGTGCTCGGGCCACGTTTTGGAAGATGGGATTCGCAGGGCCGTAGCTGTCCCATCCCGATCAGCAGTGTTCCGTTCATGGCATTGGGAAGCTGGATGCTTTGCATAGGGTGGTTTGGTTTTAATGTCATGTCTGCTGCCACAATGGAGGGGATATCGGGCTTGGTAGCGATCAACTCGCTTTTTGCCATGGCAGGGGGGATTATCGCAGCCTTGCTAATTTCAAAAAATGACCCGGGATTCATACACAATGGAGCCCTGGCAGGTCTCGTTGCCATTTGTGCCGGTTCCGATCAGGTTCACCCAATTGGTGCCGTGGTCATTGGAGCGATTGCCGGAATTATTTTTGTCAAAGGCTTTACCTGGGAACAGGAAAAATTAAAGATCGATGATGTTCTGGGCGTTTGGCCTTTACACGGTCTCGCCGGTTCATGGGGTGGAATCGCCTGTGGAATCTTTGGTCAGGAGGCACTGGGAGGACTGGGCCAAGTCAGCTTTATTGCGCAGCTTATCGGGACTCTTTTTGCCATAGTGGTGGCCTTGGTGTTTGGTTTCACCGTCTACAAAGTATTGGATAAAACAGTCGGGATTCGTCTCAGTAAAGAGGATGAACAAAGAGGATCGGACCTTGCCATCCATAATATCGAGTCTAATCCAGAAGATGCTACCAGCAGGTTTTGATAAGAGATTAGTCTGTTAAACCGTGTCATTGCCTGTCGATGTGCAGGCAAAACTATTAAAAAGAGCTGCGATGTGTTTATGGTTTGGAGTTTCTGGGCGTTGATGCATGAAAGCTGTTTTATCGAAGCCGTGCCACCAACCTCCTGCTGACTCCAATATCGTTTAGACGGTGAGTCCTTTTATTTTGTTCTCCCTGTGGCTTGGAGACCTTTGCGTAAGTCGAAAAAAACAGAAAAGCGAGATTACCCCTTCGGGGCATGAAGTTTAAGGAAGAGGATATCACATACCCCTTCGTGCCCCGCAGGGGTAATCCGGGGTTATGCAAAGGTCTCTGTGGCTTGCCCATCCCTCTTCCTGTCGGCCAAATAAACAGATGGCTGATACTGCCGCAAGATTGACCGTCTAGACCCCTAAAACTAAAGGGGTTAACTAATCAAAGCCTATAAAAAATAAATAAGTTGACAGTAAATCTGTTGAACTTATATACTTCGGTCTCCAAGCGAGAGCTTTGCGTAAGTCGAAAAAAAACAGAAAAGCGAGATTACCCCTTCGGGGCATGAAGTTTAAGGAGGAGGATATCACATACCCCTTCGTGCCCCGCAGGGGTAATCCGGGGTTATGCAAAGGTCTCTCTCCAAGCGGGATTCAGGGTAACAAGCGTAACCCATGAAAATATAAGAGATTGTTATATTTTTTTCCTGAACTCCTCTATTTTTTTGATAGCTTGATAAGCAGAGTACGCTGATTTTATTAATTCAGTAAAGGTTTATCCCATGGGAACCAACGAGACCGCAACGGCAACCGAAGACACCGAACAAGAAGAAATTGATCTTGCTCCGGCAGAAGAGATAATCAAAAATCTCCCGGACGATTCACGCAGCCATCTTATCCCGACTTTACAGAAAATCCAGGATGCATACAGGTATCTGCCCTCACCCGCTATGGAGTTGCTATCGGAGTTTCTCAATGTTACCCGGGCGGAAATATATGGGGTGATCTCATTTTATCCTGTGCTACTCACTACCGAGCCAGGAAAATACATTATTAAGCTCTGTTATGGTACTGCCTGCTTTGTAAAGGGGGCACCCATAATCGGTGACAAGATGCATGAACGTTATCATATGCGCCCTGGCGAAACAGATTCCACAAAACTTTTTACTTTGCAGACCGCTTCCTGCCTGGGCAACTGCGGGGCCGCCCCCATGGCCATCATTGGCGATGACACTTACGGAAACATAGACCCCGAAAAAACACTGGATATTCTGGGCGAATACACGCTTGGTGATACCGAAACACCGGAAACCGAGGAGGCTACAGCTTAATGAGCACCGTTACCAAAAAAGACTGCAACGTAAGTATTAATGGCAAAGCGGTTTCGGTGCCTGAGGGTACGGTTATCCTTGAAGCCTGTAACCAGAATGAAGTGCCGGTCTCCAATCTCTGTTACAACAGAAAACTGAAACCTTTTGCCGCCTGCCGAACCTGCATGGTAGAGATAGTGGTTGATGGCAAAAAAGAACTGGTTTATTCCTGCACCCAGCCCGTTTGCGATGGCATGGAAGTCAGCACCGGGACCGAGGAAACCGACCGCTACAACAAAGCCTGCCTTGAGATGCTGTTGGTCGAGCATCCCCTGGACTGTCCAATATGCGACAAATCGGGGGTTTGCCCCCTGCAGGACAACACGGACATGTTGCAACTGTTCGATGGGCGGTTTGAGATTCAGAGACGTAACGAACCCAGCATCAAAACCAATCCGATCATTGAGTTTTACCTCAACCGTTGCATCATGTGTGGATTGTGCGTTCGCGCCTGTGATGAAACTCAAGGAGTTCAAGCCCTCGACTACCATAAACGCGGAATGAGCGTTAGCATCGGCACCGCCAACGACGAGCCTCTCGACTGCGAATTTTGCGGACAATGCATCACGGTTTGTCCCACAGGGGCTTTGATGGATATGACTTCACAAGCACGCGGTTTAGCGGCCATGTTCACCGAAACACACACCACCTGCAACTACTGTTCATGGGGATGCACCTTCAAACTCGAAAGTAAAAAGGGTCAGGTTATCCGCATTGAAGCAGATGAAAGTTATAATGTCGGCATCAATGAAGGCAATCTCTGCGCCAAAGGCCGTTTGGGACATGGCATCATTCATAACGACCAGCGCATTGAGTCGCCTCTCATGAATGTGGGTGGAACCCATAAGGAAGTAACCTGGGAAGAAGCTTTGAAGGCCATTGCTGATCGCATGGAGACAACGGTGAACCGCAGTGGGCCTGACAGCCTTGCAGGAATTGGGTCGGAAAAATTGACTAATGAGGAGAACTACCTTTTTCAAAAATTGTTCCGCAGTATACTCGGTTCCAATCAGGTTACCAACCTTGTAAATTTAAGAGCGCCTTATCTGAACCAGTTCATGCTGAACTGCTTTGAAAACGGGATTGAGTCACAACCCATCACGAAACTGCAAGAAGCCGATGTGGTGCTGATTTTCAATTCCGACCTGCCCTCTGAGTATCCTGTAGGTGGAAACTCTATCCGGTTCGGAACGGTCTTCACCAATACCGACATATTGATTGCCAATCCAAGAAAAGTGGTTTTTGACAGCAATGCCAAAGTCGATGTGCGGATGACTTACAAACATGGCTCTGACTTGGCCGTTGCTTCCCGGTTGGCTCGCATCATCATCGACAACAAACTGGTCGACACCGGAAAAGCGCAGTCTGCCATCCCCAACTATAAGGACTGGGTAAAGTCTTTAGCTTCATACACAGCCAAAACGGTTGAACAAACCACTGGACTGCCGGATGACGTTCTCACCCGCGCAGCGGAAAGGTTTGCCAGAGATGCAGACCGCTTCGTCATTATCGGCAACGATGTCCTTGATACGGGCCAGGGTGAAGCAACCCTCAATGCCCTGCTCAACCTTTGTGCTCTGGTTCAACACGGCAGCACAGGCAGCGTGAGCGTTTATCCCCCAAGAGAACATTGTAATTCGCAAGGGGTTAATGACATGGGCTGTGCTCCTGAGTTTTTACCGGGCTATCAATCGACCAAGGATTCTGCGGCTCTGAAAAAATTCGCCGATGAATGGGGCAACTGTTCTCTTAGCGATACCAATCTGGCCACTGATTTATTGCAAAATTGCATAAGTGGTGCCGTGAAATTCCTCTATATCGCAGGGGAAGATCCTGTTCAGTCTTATTACAAGCCGCAATTGGTAAAAGAAGCTTTGCGCACCGTGCCGTTTCTGGTCGTCACCGATGTTTTCATGACTGACACTGCGAGAATGGCGGATCTGGTTCTTCCTTCATCGACTTTCGCAGAGAAGGAAGGCAGCTACACCAACATGTCCCGGCATGTTCAACGGGTCGCGCCGGCAGTGCTTCCCCATGGAGTTTCCAAACCGGATTTCGATATATTGATTGAATTGGCAGAGGCACTGGGCAAACCCTTCCAAAACACGGATATCACCAGTGTGCAGCAGGAAATCGCAAACGTCATACCCGCCTACAAGGGAGTTTTTCCAGGAAACAAATCTGTTCAATGGAAACCGGATTCTACAAATGTGAAACCCAATTTCCGTATCAATGGCGATTCAACCGGACAAAATGGCAAAGCAGAAGGCTTCACTCTGCAAACCAACAACCACATGTTCCATATAGGAAGCTACACCCAATACTCTAAGGCATTAGTGGAAATCGGGCCCGAATGCGTTGCCGAGTTGCACCCTGAAGATGCCAAGGATTTGGGGATCGCTACCGGGGACCAGATCGTGGTTGAGTCTTCCTCAGGCAAGGTAGAGGTGAAAGTCAAGACCAGCAAAGTAACCAGCCGAGGAATGCTCTACATTCCGAAAAACTGGACGGGTGTTCCTGTTACCGCGTTGCGAAACGGGGAAGAGGGCTTAATAAACGTAAAGATTTCTAAATCAGGTTAACATCATTTTATCCCGGCAACGGGACTCCAAACCGCTATGGCAGACTTAAAAGAAAATCTACACACCGATCATATGGTCCTGAATATGGGCCCCTCGCACCCGGCCACGCATGGGACGGTAAAGTTTCTCCTGACTCTCGATGGAGAAACAATCGTCAACCTGGAAACCGAAATTGGTTATCTGCACCGTGGCTTTGAAAAAATGTGCGAGAGCATGACCTACGCGAACGTGTTTCCCTACACTGATCGGCTGAATTATTGCTCTGCCATCATGAACAATATTGGCTTTGCCCTGGCAGTGGAAAAACTCTGCGACATCGAAATAACCGAGCGGTGCTCATATATCCGGGTGGTCACTAATGAACTGGCACGAATTTCGGACCATTACACCAATGTTGCCGCTGCGGCTCTGGAGCTGGGCGCGTTGACGGCTTTTATTTATTTCGTGGAAGCCCGCGAAATTGTCTGGGATTTGTTGGAAAAGGTTTGCGGTGCCCGGCTGACCTCAAACTACATCCGCATTGGTGGCCTGATGTGCGACTTGCCGCCGGGATTCGATGAGGATCTTAAAGTGGCCTATCCCAAACTCGACTCACTTTTTGAAGATGTGGATAACCTGCTCACTAAAAACCGGATTTTTATAGACCGAATGCAGGACACCGGCGCCATCCCGGTAGAAAGCGCCATCTCCTGGGGGTTTACCGGTCCCTGCCTGCGTGCCAGCGGGGTCGATTACGATGTTCGCAAAAATCATCCTTATCTTTGCTACGACAAGATCGATTTTGATATCCCCCTGGGTAAGACCGGCGACAATTTTGACCGTTACCTCATCAGGATGGAAGAAATCAAACAAAGTTTCAGGATCATCAAACAGGCAATGCAGGATATGCCTGACGGCCCCATCAATGTTAAAAATCCCTACTTGCGGAGCCCGGCCAAACCGGATGTCTATGCCCGGATGGAAGAAATGATCGCGCATTTCAAAATGGTCATTGATGGCATCAAACCCCCCGTTGGAGAAGTTTATTTTCCGACCGAAGCAGCAAATGGGGAGTTGGGATTCTACCTGGTCAGTGATGGCTCCGGCAAGCCCTACAAATGCCGGGTTCGCCCGCCCTCTTTCACACTGACCGCTGCGATGGGTGAAATGTGCAAGGGCGGAATGCTTGCCGACATCATCCCTACCTTTGATATGATCAATATGATCGGCGGAGAGTGCGACCGTTAGTTAAAAGCCTCTGGATAGATTCTAATGGGATCCCGCCATTTAGTAGATAGCAAGCTCCAAAATGCCGGAACTGCTTGAATGATCCCCACGATATCCCCACTTCTTTAATCATCCTTCCCAGTATCACATCATCTAAATCATCGATAACAGGAATTGACACCCGGGATCATTTAGGGTTGAGCCGTTAGAGCATATAAAAATGAATAAACAGAAAGCGGGAGTTGAGTAGCATATTGTGGCAAGAACTTCATAAAAGCATTCACTGCTATCCAAAAAGTAGAGAGTATAATCATGAATTTTATGGCAAACAATCACCGGGCTGCGGCAATGTTTCTAGTCGCCTTGCGGTTCTGATGAAACCGTCATTATCTAACATTTGAAGCTCACCATTGTTTGGTACGATACGATATTTATCTCCTGAATCCCTTCCAATTATTTTAAACATGCCATTACCTAAGTCTGTTAATTGCTCATCTCCCACAGAGCCATCAAAGTATTCTACCTTTGCCCGTGGCATACCTTCTTTAGATAGAGTAATAGTGATGACACGATTCATGGTGCCATTCGGAATCATCACATCACACCATCTTCCAAATATATGCTGTTGTTCTGCATTGAGAATCGATGTAGAAAAATTAAAAACAATAAAAAAAGTCGTTATAATGCTTTTCGCCTTAAAACTCATTTAGTATCCAATTAATAATTAAAGGTCATTTGATCTTTCCTTGGCAGCCTGCTGCTTCGCGTCCTCTGCAATTTTTTCATTTCTCTTTCTTTCATCATAATATTCATCTCTAAGCCCATAATGGCTAAAGAAAACCGTAACTCTCGGGTAAGATACTGGTTCATCGATCAAGTCAAGAAAGGAAAATATACTGCTTACGTCATTACGATAATTTATACCTCCATCTGCACTTGAGTCTGATTTGCCATATTTATGTGTAAAGGAGTCTCTCATGTCCTCGAGGAACTTAAGATCAAACCCCACTACAATCGTTCTTAATTTCTTTTTGTAAAAATTGTATTTAACTAAGCATTTATAACCCGCCATTGTTGTTTCTTGAGAGGGCTTGCACTCAATTTCTTCGGGTTCAGTGCCAAGATAGTTAAAGGATTTTTTACAGTTTATTTTGCCTCCCAATTTTTTAGGATATTTCTTATGAAGTGCCTTAACCGTTTCAAGGTTCATTCCCACCTTTACCTCTTTTAAACCCGAACGGTGTCTTTATCTCCTCAGCAGAAGCCGAATATATTTGAATGCTCAAAAATAAGATCATACAAAAAATCATTCTAATCATAGATTTTCTCCCAATTTACATCACTCATACCATTAATGAGTTTTCTCCCCACTATCATACCTGACAGCCCCTCCTTTGTGTTAGTCTATAACAAATCGAAGGATTTACGGAAAATAGAGAAGTCTGTTCGGTTGCTGAGGGTGTTGCTGGGAAAAGCCGCTAAGGCTTTTGGGAAGACAATGCAACTACAGCTCCATGGGTATATGAAATGAAAACTATTTTGATATTAGTTTTTGCTTTGACTGTGAGCGGGTGTGGAATAGCAAGTACTCTAGGTCTTAAGTGGTATGAGTGATATTGTGGCGGTGGAATTTGACCCGGTCATATCAGATTATGAATTTGCTCTTAATGAAGCTCTATATATTTGCTCAAAAGAAGGTAAAAAGGCCAGGTTTAGAACAGAACCAAAGAGGACCATTACCAAATACACTACTGCCGACTTCGATTGTGTTTCGCGTTCCGCAAATACCAAAACATCCGGAAGTGTTTCGAACCTTCCTGTTCCTCCCGATTACAATTAAAATCAGCAAACTGAAAAATGACAAAAGGAGATTGCCTGAAAGTCACTTCCAACTTGTGTGAGGGCTTGTAGTCATGGCCTTCACAACACCTTTTCGCTTAAAAGAGCCTTTGGACATGCGATAGGCAAGGCGGCCCTCTTCACGAACCGCAGGTGTCCCAAGGCGATGACCGCATTCATGACAAATCAATATAGGCAGATCGGTTTTGCCTGGAACTGATTTGAATTTTGCCAGTGAAGCAGGCTTGACGACCCGATCGAGGTAGAGCCAGACCAATTCCCCGGATCCCCTGTAACGGGCTATAAAAGCCTTGCACTGGGTGCATTGAATCTCCAGCATAATTGTTTCCCCTTTCACTTCAGTCAGCTTGAATGATTAATAATTTCTCTTCAAAGCAACGTTGAAGAGAAAAAGTTCCTTTTCATCCCTCTGCATCTTCGCAATCATTATGAACAATGATGGATGTATTTTACAGTTAATGAAAAAACTTCTTTTTTTCGCGGCTTTTTCAGATTCCCAAATAGAATATTTGTCCAAACTGAAAAACAACATCTTGTCCGTCGGACCGGGCAAATAATCGTTCGCTAGGGGGATAAGGAAAAGGTGAAAATTTTCAAAACCGAGCGACCGACGATAACTTTAGCGTCCTTGACCCCAGGACCATTTTTGGTGAGATCGCCTTTTTGAAGCACCAGCCCCGCACAGCCAATGCGGTCGCCGAGATGGATTCGGTCTATCTGAATGTAGACTGTGATTCTTTCGATACAATGGACCTGCTGATTCAAAACAAGTTCCGGTCCAGGTTTCTGGATATTCTGATCGGACGGCTGGATGATTTGAATCGCCGTTACATCCGGGACGCACAAATCAGCAACCAGCGTTGCGAGAAGAGACAATTGCTCAATCGGGAAGGTGGAGAGGTCGCGACCTCCCTTGTCGATCAGTGAGGAACGCAGGATGATGATGGAACGCAGAATCCTTGAGGAAAGAAGAAAAGGCCTGGACAAAAGACAAAAGGACCGTAGGCTGTAATTCCTTCCTCAAATACTGTAAGTGGAGTGGTGACCCGGTTAAAAGGTGTCTCGACTAACCCCTCGGTCACGCCCTCTTCCACCGGGAGTGCGGCCCAGGGAAGTAGTGAAGACATCTCCCTGCTGAACCAGGCCGTCATGCTTGGTCCGAATGGTTCCAATGCGGTTTTCTCTGATCTCTTTCGCCGCTTCCTCAATCAGGTCCGTTTCTTTTTTAGCGGCTTTCTTTGCCTCCTTATTGGGCTCAGTGGCTCCTTCATTAGCCTCGGTACTTTCGCTCGTCCCTTCTGCAGCTACGGGTGCCTCAGCGGCTTCAGTAGCGGACTCTGTTTCCAGTTCTTCGGCTTCGGCCTCTTTCATGGAGCTTTTAAAGTTTTTGATACTTCTTCCAAATGCCGAACCAATCTCTGGGAGCTTTCCGGCTCCAAAAATGATCATGATAATGACCATGATTACCATTAACTCTGGAAAACCTATTCCCATCATAAGCTTTTTCTCCTTTTGGCTGATCTAATTTGGAGACCAGTCTAGCAAAATAACCGCTGAATTGACAGGAATTTAGTACCCCTGCACTAATCCTGCTTCTTATCTAAATACCCACCTTTAAAAACTCACCCTAACCTCAAAAATAAAATGGGAACCCGAAAATACCGGGTTCCCAAATTGAAAATACTCAAGCTACCTTACAGCTAGCGCAAATGCCCATTTAATATGGGAGAGTCCAGAATCGCTTTATTTCCTTTGGCGTGTTTTTTTGCTGCTTTAAAATGCATAGTCGCCGCACCATGATCACCCAGTTTATCCAAAGACACCGCTTCATTAAAATGTGTTTCCGCCAGGGAGCCATCTTCCGCACTGGCTTCCTGAAAATGTTTCAACGCTCCCTTGATATTGCCCTCATTCCAATTCTTAATTCCAGCTTTGTTGTGCATATCAGCACCGGGATTAGATCCGGCCGGAAGCGACATAGGCCCTTCGCCGGCAAAAACTGTGAGAGGCACAGAAATCAGAAACAAGGCAAATACAACTGAAAATATAGTTCGCATATCAAAACTCCCTTAATTTTAGGTTTCCAATCACTTCAAAAAATACCGGTCAAGTGTAATTTAATTTAGCACATTTATCGATCCGAATTAAATCGCATAATTTACTATTGTTATATTTGACCCGACCCGGCAATAAGTTTATGATGAACTGTTTATAGCAAAGCATTGTATTTAATGAATATTTTTGCCTGATTTGTTTTATGTCTGAAGAAAAGACCATTGATTTAAACAAGCTGGTTTCCGATAAAATGGAGCGGGGAGTTGCCGATGTCAGCCTTGGTCTGGAAAATAAAAACCTGGGCGACGATGAGATCATTCGCCTGGCAGAAATGGAAATTCTAGCCGAAGTGACCCATCTGGATCTTGGGGAAAACAATATCAGCAACAAAGGTTTGGCAGTACTCTGCCAATCCCCTTACATAAAAAACCTGAAATCACTAAATTTGAAATCCAATAATATTACGGAAGCAGGAGCACAGTCCTTAGCCCAGGCAAGCAATCTGGTCAAACTGGAACAATTAATTTTAAAATTCAACCGTATAGGCGAACAGGGAGCACAATACCTGGCGCAATCAGACACCCTTATAAACCTGACTACATTAGACCTTTTTCGCAACCGGATTGGAGAAGCTGGCTCTAAAGCCATCAAATCCTCAAAAAATTTTAGGAGAGTGAGCCGTCTCAGGCTCGACTGAATTGTAAAATGGATCTATCAAGAGCCTATCCACGCAGCCCAAAAGAAAAAATGGCCGGGCTGGTGCAATTAGCACGAATGATCGATAAAGCCCGGTCCTTTAAAGAAAGCCAGATCGCGGACTATATTTACCCCTGCCCACTCGACAAAATTATCCTCGATTTCCTGCGTATCGACTCTGACGTATTCGCCACAAAGGCCATGGATTGTGGAGATGACGAAATCAGCAAATGGTCCAAAGAAACATTAAAAAACAAAAAAGCCGCAGAGTTCGATTTCATCAATGATCAGATTCTTGAGCGAAGACCTGACTCTGAGGATCGACTAAAATATTTTTATGAAACCCGTGACAAGATTGATCCCTCGAGAACAGACGTCAACACCTGGGTCGACCTTCTGGACCTGGAAGAAGGCCGCTTGCCACCAAAATAATTTTTTTCTACACTTTTAGCTCATGCAACGACCACCCGTTTTTACCAGCCTGTTCCCCGCTTGACGTTATAACGATTGACCATGAAAAAATCATTGAAAAATCAGAAACCCACTAAACTAAAAAAGAAAAAAGAACGTTCCAGGTTTGGAAAGATTTTCTTTACCACGTTTTATTCCATCACCCTTTTTTGTTTGGTTACAGGCTTTGTCGGAGCAGGCTTTATATATTTCCGCTATTCTCAGGACCTTCCCGATGTCCGTGAATTGAAAAATTATCATCCCAGCACCATTACCCAGATTTATTCGGATGGGAATGAAAAAATCGCCGAGTTTTATATAGAAAAACGTATCATGATCCCGCTTGAGAATATTCCCCTGGCCTTGAAGCAGGCCTCTCTAGCGGTTGAGGACTCTAACTTCTACTATCACTTTGGCATTGACCCTAAAGCTATTTTCAGGGCTTTTATCACAAACCTGAAGGCCGGGCATGTGGTTGAAGGTGGAAGCACCATCACCCAGCAATTGTCCAAAATACTATTTTTATCTCGCGAACGCACATTACCCCGAAAAATCAAGGAAGCCATTCTAGCTGTCAGACTGGAACTGGTTTTCACTAAGGATCAGATACTTGAAATGTATCTCAACCAGGTTTATTATGGCCATGGCAGTTACGGTGTGGAAGCCGCCGCCCACACCTATTTTGGCAAAGGTGTTGCCGATCTAACCATAGCGGAGTGCGCCCTGATTGCCAGTCTTCCTAAAGCCCCCAATCACTACTCGCCTTATAAGGATCCGGAGCGTGGTCGAAAAAGAAGAAACCATACTATCGGCAGAATGGCCTACCTCTCCTTCATCACCAGGGAAGAAAAAAAACAGGCCCTGAATGAAGAGTTTCATCTGGGTGAAGTCACCACCATGCTCAACAGGGCTCCTTATTTTGTGGAACATATACGGCAATTTCTTGAAGAGAAATATGGCAGCACCAAACTTTATCGCGGCGGTTTAAAAGTTTATACCACTCTCGATATTGATTTACAGGAATCCGCTCAGAGAGCTATCAAAGAAAATTTAAGAATCGCAGACAAACGATATGGATATCGAGGCCCGTTAGGCACCCTGTATTTATCCAAAGGAGAATCGGCCATCCAGGAAGCTCTTGTCAAAATGAACCAATTTGAAGAGGGTGAAAGCATCACAGAAGGCAATATTATCAAAGGTGTTGTTTGGTCGGTGGGTGAAAAACAGGTAGAGGTTCTTTTAGGGCTCGATTTTGGAACCATTGATATTCTCGATATGAATTGGGCACGGCTTCCCAACACCCGGCTCGATGGAAGGTGGGAAAAAATCAGAAGTCCAAGCCAGGCTCTTGCTCCGGGAGATTTGATTTTAGTAAAACCACTCAGGATTAAAAATGGAGGCTGGTCGCTGGCTCTTGAGCAAGAGCCAGATGTGGAAGGCAGTCTGGTAAGCCTGGATCCTAAAACCGGCCATTTGAAGGCAATGGTCGGAGGTTATAACTTCTCCAAGAGCCAGTTTAACCGGGCCGTACAAGCCATTCGACAACCCGGCTCCGCCTTCAAACCCATCATTTATGCCGCGGCCATCAAAGAAGGTTTTTCCCCTGCCAGCATCATCATAGACTCGCCGATAATATTTAGAGAAAAGGAAAATGCTTTTGACAAATGGAAACCGGTGAATTTCGAGGAAAAATTTTATGGACCAACATCACTGAGAACCGCCCTCACCCACTCCCGCAATGTGGTGACGGTCAAACTCATGCAAAATATTGGAATAAAGGGAACCATCAGGCTGGCAAAGAGTATGGGAATCTCGAGCAACATGGAACCCAACCTGTCCATTTCTCTGGGATCATCGGGTTTAACACTTTTCCAACTCACTTCTGCCTATTCGGCATTTGCCAATAACGGAACCCTGATCAAACCCAACGCAATCAGAAATATTCAAAACCGTAAAGGAGAAATTCTATACACTTCCACTCCTGAAATCACCCAGCCGATTGCGCCAGGTGTCGCTTATACCATCACAAGTTTATTGCAAAGTGTTGTGGAACACGGAACCGGAAAAAAAGTTAGGGTACTTAATCGACCTGTAGCAGGAAAAACGGGCACCACCAATAATTACGTAGATGCCTGGTTCATGGGCTACACACCCGATTTGGTAACCGGGGTTTGGGTAGGTAAAGACAGAGATGAATCTTTAGGAAGAAATGAAACGGGATCTCGCACTGCCATACCCATCTGGCTACAATTCATGCAGGAGGCTCTTGTAAATAAGCCCATCACTAATTTTCAAGCTCCAAGGGATATTCAGTATTTAAGAATCCAGCCAGAAGCAGGAGAGCCGGCTACGTTCAACGAGCCCGGCTCCAAGTTCGAAATTTTCTTACAGGATCATCTCCCAGACAATGAGGAACCTTTTCTGGGAGATTCCTTTGAAGACACCTTTTGATTCCGCTGGCTGCTAGTTTTGCTGAACAATTTTTTTTCTTTTTACCGTCAACACAAAAATATTTTTCTCAGAATCTCCGGATGGAAGCAAGGTGGTCTTTCCTGTAACACCGGGAAAGTTTTTAACGGTTTTTAAGCTTTCCTTTAGTTTGATTCGGTTATCCACACCTGCAAGAATATTTTTTATGACTATGTTTGCCGCATCAAAAGCCTGAGCCGACAAGTAGGCAGGCTCTTCACCAAAATTGGTTTTAAAATCCTCAACAAATTTTTTTACCTCTATCTGGTGAGAATCGGGATAGTAACCATCAACAAAATAAACCGTCTTCAAATACTTCCCCCCTATCTTGACCAGTTCGGGGGAGTTCCAGCCATTTGTTCCCAGCAAGGTAATATTATCGACATTATAAAAAACTAATTGTGGAATGATCAGACCCACTTTATCGTAGACCCCGGGAATAAAAATCGCGTCATAACTCAACTCCAGCGACACTTTCAATTTTTCGATATCATTCTCCGACCAATGCCCCATATCAAGCATTGGCCGAGATAAAACAGATGCATTGCTGAAGTCCTGCGTCACACCCTCGCTCAGCAATAATTCGCGGGCAATCTTCTCCAAGGCATCATCTTCGACACCTCCTAGTTCCAGAATCTGTTTTTTAAAATCGTTTTGGGTGCGTTCATATCCAGCAACCGCAACCACCTCTCCACCCAAGGACTTCACTTCATTGATGAAAATATCTTTCAATTCCAATCCAAAAGGTTCAAAAGGATAAAGAACAGCAAATCTTCTCAACTGGAGAGTGTTGACAGAATACCGCGCCAGAAATTTAGCCTGAATCTCCCGAGTCAAGGCGTTGCGGAATATAAATGGATTCATATCCACCAACCCCTGAGTTGAGGCTGTGGGTGAAAATATAGGGATTCGATAATGCCGGGCAACCTCACCGGCAACTTTAACCTCATCGCTTAACAAGGGCCCAATGATACCCACAACATTAGGCAGCCCAGACAATTCAGCTACAATTTCATTCATCGGCAACTGGTAGCCCGAATCCCTCACCTCCAGCACCAGTTTTTCACGAGCCTGGAAAGGAAGCTGATTCACTGCCAATTGAATTCCTTGCAGCACCCTTTGCCCTGTCAGCGCAAGTTTACCGGTCAAGGGAAGAACCACGCCTATTTTAATTTTCGATCCAGTATCTACCTTAATCTGGTTTAACCAATTCTCCACTTCAGCTTTACGAGAATGGGTGGGAAAAGTTGCGATGAACTTCTCAAGGTTTGCCATGTAGCCGACAATATCCCTGGCCTCCCTGAAAGAAGAAATTTTTCTCAACAATAAAAGATCTACCGGAAAACCCTTGCCTAACTTCCGAATCAATGCTGAGACCTGGGCCGTCACAAGTTTTTCATTAATCAGGTTTTCAGCTACCTCGACTGCGTGTTGACGAATTTCTTTGTTCTCAATCTGACCATGGACTTGTTTCAACTTGGTAAAAGCTTTTTCATAATCCATCCGACCGGCATCAATCCTGGCCAAGCTAACCATAATCTCCCATTTGCGCTTTTTATCCGGAGATGATCGTAAAACCATTTTAAACAGGGATTCCGCGCGGTCATAACTCGCCAATTCATAATGGCAGACGGCCATGTTGAATCTCGCTGAATTTGCGAAAAGAGAACCCGAAAAACTCTGCAAAAGAATTTGATAAAAACGGATGGCCGTGGAATAAGAGCGGCTTGACTGATCTATATAACCAAGACGAAATAACGCCTGATGACTTCTTTTGCCTGATGGATTTTGCGATAAATAGTCGTGATAAAGCGGCTTGGCACCGAAAAAATCTCCCGAATGGAACAGGTACTCGGCCTGCAAGAAAGGATCCTCCTGGAAATCAGGAATTGTCTGCTCTATTCTGCCATTTCCGGAAACATTTTCTTCAGGTCCAGCATAGGCCAGCCCGCAAATGATAAGCAGACAAAGCAAAGTAAAATTAATTCTAATGGAACTCATACTAGGATTTTATCGCCATTCTTACCTGTAAATCAATAAAGGTTCATGAAAACTTTTGCGAAATAAAGACTAGCATGGGATGAGCCACATCAACGATTAAAGGTCTCCGCATAGAGCTTTAAACGCAGGGCGTTGAGTTTTATGAATCCTTCCGCATCATCCTGGCTGTAACCATGACTCTCTTCGAAACTGGCAATATTCTGGTTGTACAGCGATTTTTCAGCCTTTCGGCCTATGACAATGCAGTTGCCCTTATACAGTTTCAGTCTGACTTCGCCGGTAACATTGGCCTGAGCATGGTCCATGGTTTGCTGGAGTAGCTCCCTTTCGGGAGAAAACCAGAAACCATTATAGATCATCTTGGCGTAGGAGGGGATCAAAGAATCACGGAGAAAAGCGACTTCCCGGTCCAGGGTGACAGATTCAACTGCCCGATGAGCTTCATGCAGAATCGTTCCACCCGGGGTTTCATAGACCCCGCGTGACTTCATCCCGACAAAGCGGTTCTCCACAATATCAATACGACCTATTCCGTTTTCCCCACCATGCTGGTTTAGACGCTCCAGCAAAGATGCCGGGCTCATTTTCTCTCCGTTTATGGCAACAGGATTTCCCCGCTCGTAGGCAATCTCTATGGTAGTGGGCTTATCGGGGGCCGTTTCAGGGGTCACTGACAACAAAAACATATCATCATGCGGCTCATACCACGGATCTTCCAACACCCCTCCCTCATAGCTAATATGAAACAAATTACGATCCGTGCTATAGGGCTTGGCCTTGGTGACAGGAACGGAAATCCCGTGCGTCACTGCATAATCGATCAATGCCGTCCTGGAGTTAAGATCCCATTCACGCCAGGGGGAAATAATCTTTATTTCGGGATTGAGCGTGTGGTAAGCCAGTTCAAAACGAACCTGATCGTTGCCCTTACCCGTCGAACCATGCGACACCCCATCTGCCCCTTCCAGGTTGGCAATTCGTATCTGCTCTTTGGAAATTAAAGGCCGGGCAATGGAGGTTCCCAAAAGATAATTGTGTTCATAAAACGCATTGGCCCGAAGCATGGGAAAGACAAAATCCCTGATAAATTCTTCCCGCAGGTCTTCGATATAAACCTTACTGGCTCCGGTTGCCAGGGCCTTCTCTCTGACCGGTTCCAATTCCTGGCCCTGCCCCACATCAGCAGCAAAAGCGATGATTTCACAATCATATTTTTCCTTAAGCCATTTGATAATAACGGAGGTATCCAGTCCACCTGAGTAGGCCAATACAATTTTCTTAAATTTAGTTACCATAACTGCTTTCTTTTCCATGTTAAAGAATTCCGGTAGTAATCCCGAATTCAAACAATGATCAATTCACGAAACAAGGGCATATTGGGCAGCCCCCAGCAAAGGAGCAAATTCATCCATCACCACTTTCACAGGGGTTTCTAAAAGATACTTTTCGAACCTGCCCTTGGAAAGAAACGCCTTCATAAATTCTCCTTCTTGTAACAAGGGTACGATCTTCGGAGCAATACCTCCGCCAAGATAAACCCCGCCATCCGATAAATATTGCAACGCCAAATTTCCGGTCAAGGCTCCATATAGGGAAATAAATAGTTTTATAGTTTTCTCACAAACCGGAGAAGTTTTTGCGAGGGCTCTTTCAACGATAGTAGCAGGAGAATCGACAACCTCACGTCCCACCATCTGGGGAAATCCATAAATATCCAACAAGCCGGACCCTGATAATACGCGCTCTATGCTGACCCTGGAATATTTTTTTGCAGAAAAAACAAAAGCTCCGCTTCCAATTCATTCCGGGGAGAAAAATCACAATGTCCTCCCTCGGAATCCATAACAATATATTTGCCATTTTTCTCAGGCACCAGGAAGGCCTGCCCCAAACCCGTGCCAGCTGAAACCACCGATATTCTTGCTTCACTTGCAGGGGTTCCGGCTTGAATGACCTCAAAGGATTCAGAACCCAATAAAGGAATCGCATATGCCGTCGCGGCCAAATCGTTGATCAACCAGACCGCATCCACGCCTAAGTTTTTCCTTAAGCACTCTGCCTCAAGCTGCCAGGAAAGGTTGGTCAACCGGCATTTTTCGTCAATGACACGACTGGCTACGCCAAAGCAGGCTTTCTCAACCTTTGAATCGTTGTTCTTTAAAAAAGGGAATTATATACTTAAATCTGCAAAAAGACCAGAAAAAGTAAAATAATACTTGACTTTTATCCTCTTTTTATATTATAATCTGCAAAGTGAAACTGTTAATCAATAGAGGAAATCATGAAAAAGCGAGTGGCTAAAACCATAGGAATTGTGGAGTTATTAAACAAGTTCAACACAGAAGATAAAGCAGTTCAT
Source organism: Nitrospinales bacterium (assembly GCA_965249625.1). GTDB lineage: Bacteria > Nitrospinota > Nitrospinia > Nitrospinales > VA-1 > LS-NOB. The sequence continues at coordinate 1,399,303 of OZ252246.1, forward strand.
TTCATGGAAGGACTGCTTTGGAATCATGAACCGGTCTGCCCAAGTTGCGGTGGTCTAAGTAATATCAGCACACCGAAAAGTAAGAAATATACCTACTGGTGTGGTGATTGTCGAAAAAATTTCACCATCAAAACCAATACAATTATGCATTCTTCTAAACTTGAAGTCAAGACTTGGATTATAGCCAGCTATCTAGTAATGACTTCCCGCAAGGGCATTTCCTCTTTACAATTATCAAAGGAATTAAGCATTACTCAAAAATCAGCTTGGCACCTTCTCCATCGAATCCGTGAATCCTTTTTAACTGATACCGCTTTGCTCTCAGGAATTGTCGAAATTGACGAAACTTATATCGGTGGATTGGAAAAGAACAAACATAGAAGCAAAAAAACAAAAGGCACACAAGGCAGGAGTACAAAAACGAAAATGGCTGTTGTAGGTATGCGGTCCAGGGACGGGAAAGTTAAGGCCTCTCCAATGGATAAGGTCGATTCAGAAAATATTCAAGATTACATAAACGAAAATGTAGAACAAGGTTCTGTGCTGGCAACGGACGAAGCCAGATTTTATCTGCCAATAACGGGCTATGATAAAATCAAAGTCAATCATTCCATGAGTCAATATGTAGATGGCATGGCCTCAACCAATGGTATCGAAAGTGTCTGGGCGGTTCTGAAAAGAGGTTATCACGGTACCTTTCACCATTTCAGCAAAAAGCATTTAAACCGTTATGTAAATGAGTTTACTTTCAGGTTGAATGAAGGGAATGTCCAGATTGACACTGAAAGCCGAATTAAGAGTGTGTTTAAAGGGATAACAGGGAAGCGGTTAACCTATAAGGACTTAACGGCATGAAATCTACCCCTCCCCCCCCAGAATTTCAAGAATAGAACATTATTTCATGGAGACAACCTTAAATTTCTACAAGCTATGAATAGTGGAACCATAGACCTAATTGCTACTGATCCTCCTTTTAATAAGGGTAAAGACTTCCATGCAACCCCGGATAGTTTAGCTTCAGGTGCAAAGTTCCAAGATCGCTGGTCGTGGGCAAAGGATGTCCATGAGGATTGGGTTGACCAAATAAAGGATGATAACCCAAAGTTAATGGAAGCGATTGAGAGTGCGCGTTATGCACACTCTGATGGTATGGGCGCTTTTATGTGTTTCATGGCAGTTAGATTGATGTCTATGCAAAGATTGTTAAAATCTACAGGAAGCATTTATCTGCATTGTGACCCAACCGCAAGTCATTATTTGAAGGCGGTGATGGATGCAATCTTTGGATGGAAGAATTTCAGGAATGAAATTATTTGGTGTTATAGAGGAGCAGGTTATCCGAAAAATGACTTTGGAAAAAGACATGACATCATTTTGAAGTATTCAAAGTCTAAAGAATACGTCTTTAACCTTGATGCTGTGAGGATGCCTTACGCACAGGCAACGATTGAACGGTTTAAGCACAAAATTGGTAACGTCCGTGGCGGGATTGATTATGGGCAGCAATCACTAGACAAAAAAGGTCGGCACCCTGATGACTGGTGGGAAATTCAACCTATTGCCCCTTCATCTAAGGAACGCTTAGGATACCCTACCCAGAAGCCTTTAGAACTATATGAACGCATCATCAAGGCATCATCTAATGAAGGAGACTGGATACTAGACCCCTTCGCTGGTTGTGGAACCACTTGTGTAGGTGCTGAAAAGTTGGGTAGGCAATGGGTAGGGATTGATATTTGGAGCAAAGCCCATAAAGTTGTAGTTAAGCTACTGGAATCTAAATGCACCAATTTTTTTGGCGGTGAAGTCAATTACACGAAAGAATTACCAATCAGAACGGACGATGGCGAAACTGCCGCACCTCATCTACAAGTGAAAGAGAAGGTCAAGGAACCCGAAGGGCAGAAAATGAGTAGGGCAGAAATGTACGACCATCTGCTCAGTCAACATGGCGCAATATGCCAAGGGTGCGACAGAGAGTTTGATGATTCTCGTTATCTTGAGCTAGATCACAACACCCCAAGGTCGGATGGTGGAATAAATCATCTATCTAACCGCATCCTGCTTTGTAGTCCATGCAACAGGCTCAAAAGCAATACCTACACGCTTTCAGGTTTACGCAAAGAAAATAAGAATAAAGGGTATATGCGGACTTAATGGAGATAAAATGAAAAATAACGAACCGACTGAAAAAGAGTTTGGGGAGCTACTAAAGCAGATTCTATCCAGAAAGCCTGATAAGCCTTTGAAGCCCTGTTCAAAGTACCCAACAACCAAACAGTTAAACCAGAAATTTAAGTATGTTAAAAAGCCTAAATAGTCATGAGGGATTCTAGGGCTTGCAGATTTAAGTATATAATTCCCTTAAAAAATCGTCCAGTACCTTCTCAATACTGGGAAAGTCCCGGCTCTCATAACGCTTTTCCGTTATCCGTGTTCTGCCATCAAAAAGAGCCAGGTTGACCTTGGTTCCCCCGATATCCCCCGCCAGTATCATCTGAGAAACGAACGGATGCGCTCGTCCAGCGCATTCTGGTCTTTGGTAAAAGACTGTAACGCCGATTGCGTCATCAAGTCATCCAGTGCAACGGATTCGGGCCAAGCCGACAAGTCAGGAATTTTTCCATGATCTTGGATTTTCTTTAAATCGTCATCGCCGAAAGGATGAAACAGGTTAACTCCTTGATCACGCGCAATTCCAGCCAGTTCCTTCCCCTGCATGGAATCCAGTTCCGGTGTGTCAATCAGAGCATTCACAAAATTTTTGAACTCGTCAGACAGTTGCCAAAGCTCTGGAAAACGCTTTGCAAGGGCGTGTTGCGGATCAATCCCAGGTTCAATAGGATCGTTAATATGAGACTCCACCTGCTCAGAGGATTTCCCGGATTCCTGAAACTCTTTCATAGCCTTGGGAGGAATGGTCAACACATCCAACCCGGCTAGAAAAGCCACCTGTTCGCCGTTTCTTATACTGGCGGCAATCAATCGTGACCCCACATCTTTGTGGTTATCCCGCGCTGACCGCAACGCCTGTTGGGTCGCCAACGTCACTTTTTCACCCACCAGTTCTCCCGTTCCGGCGTTATGGTCCATCACCAATTGATTCAACCTGCCCAAAAACACGTTCACAAAATCAGGATTGGCCAAACGCGCTGCCAGATAGTTCTGTCGGACCGAAAACCCCAAAGTGAAATTAATGGGAACTCCTTCCTGTCTTAAAGTGCGAACCGCCAGATACCCTTCAGGAGTCAGGGGCACTTTAACAGTAAAATATTCCGGGCAAACCTTGTAATATCGGCGACCAAAATGAAGGGTGCGCTCTATATTTCGAGACACAGCCGGGTGCAATTCGACACTGACTTTCACCTTGAAAGCCTGGACCAGACGCAGGGCAATCTTGCAATTGATCACAAAACCCGCCTCCAAAATCATTTCCTCTTCAGACAACTCCAACCCTTCCTGCCGAATTTTTTGGATGGTGTCTTCAATGACCTTATCCATGATCCCACTTTGCACCACTTGGTTTGCCAAGGTGTTATTGGTGGTCAAGGCCGTGAGTTCGTTTTTCCATATCTCTTGGGCTTTCCCCAACTCACCGGTGTCAATCCAAACCTCACTGCCAAGGGCTTTCAATCTGGCTAATAAAGGATCAGATTCGCTCCGGGGTGACTCCCCTTCAATCTTTTCAAAAGCCAGCCCATGCAGAACCTCTTCCAGCTTTTGGCTCACAGTATCCATATGCAGTTGTCCTTTCTAAGAAAGAGACCTTCAAATGACTTAGCCAGCATCGAAAGAAGCAACATTACCCCTTCTACCCCTTCGGGGCATGAAAGCTAATGAAGAGGGCATAACAGGGGCACGAACACTATGGTTAAATATCACGCCCTTTTTGCCAAAGGTCTCTCTAAAACCCGGGTTTCCCCAAAAGCTTGAACATATTTTTCTTATAAAACTCAACACCCGGCTGATCAAAAGGATTCACTCCATTCAGATAACCGGTCATTGCCACTGCCCTTTCAAAAAAATAAAAAACCTGGCCCAAAGAGTATGGCGAACGATCTTTAATTTTAAGGGTCATGTTGGGAACGCCTCCCTCCTTATGAGCACTTGCCGTTCCTAGCCAAGCTTTCTCATTAACCGTATCGAGCGTTTCACCAGCGAGGTAGTTTAAACCGTCCGCATCATTTTTAAAAGTGGGTATTTTCAGCTGCCGCCGGGAGGACTCGAGAATTAAAAAAGTCTCAAAAATATTGCGATTGCCCTCTTGAATCCATTGACCCATGGAATGAAGGTCGGAGGTAAATTCCACCGACGAGGGGAAAATCCCTTTCAGATCTTTGCCCTCGCTTTCACCAGCCAATTGTTTCCACCAATCCGCGAGATAATGAAAAGCGGGTTGGAAGGTTGCAAGAATTTCAGTGGTTTTTCCTTTCTGGTAGAGCAACTGACGCATCACAGCATAATAGTAAGCATCGTTTTGATCCAGAGAGGGCTTGGAATATAATTTTTCACCCTGAAGGGCTCCCTCCATCAATTCCTTAATATTGATCCCCGCCACCGCCATGGGGAAAAGCCCCACAGGTGTTAATACTGAATATCGGCCTCCCACATCATCCGGAATCACAAAAGTCTTATACCCCAATTCATCGGCAAGACTTTTAAGAGCTCCCCGACTGGAATCAGTGGTGACGACTATCCGGTCCCGAGTCCCTTCAGCTCCATATTTATTTTCCATCATCTGCTTTAGCAGGCGGAAGGCAATGGCCAGTTCAGTGGTGGTGCCCGACTTGGAGATCACGTTGAGACAAACATCGCGGCCCTCTATCAGGTCGAAAAGGTCGGCATGGTAATCGGAACTGATATTCTGTCCGGCAAAATATATTTCCGGCCCACCCTGCAACTGATTAGAAAAAGAAGGGTTCAAGTAGGAAATCCCGGCCCGGGCTCCCAGATAAGACCCGCCGATCCCCACAACGATAAAAACATCACATGAATTGCGAATGGTGTTTGCTGTGGAATCAATCTCAGCCGAATCGGAAAAGCAAGAAGGCAGGCGCATCCAGCCCAGATAGTCCGAGCCCTGACCAGAGCCATCCTCTAACTCATCATGGCATAGATTAACTTGCGACTGGAGGTCATTGACCTCCAGATCGAAAACCAAGGACCTAAGGTTTTCACAATCAATAGAAAGGTTTGACATGCTGGATGTATGAAACCCTGTTTATCTTTCCAGTTTACTGAACTTAGACCCTTCCAAGGTCAAATTATACATCAGACCTTTCTGGCCAAATATAAATGCTACAATAGGATCCTCAACATTGATGGTATCCAGAGAATCCCCCATACCCAGAGAGATCAATGCCACAGGTCCATCCACTCCGGCCTTCCAGCCATCGCCGTTTCTAAACTGCTTTAAAGCACTCTCTTTGGTAAATACCAAAACGATGGATTTTGCCTGGGCACCCAGTTGAAACCCTATCGAAGCCGCCACGGTACTGTAATAATCGGCAGTTTTACCGCCAATTCGCAAAGCCCCTTCACCGTGTGTAGCAACCTGATCCTGGAGGGGTTTTTTATGAAGTTCAATTTTTGGCACCGCGCTTTTCTGTTTCTGCCAGCGCAGCGTTGATCAACTCAATCAAGGGGTCATCTTCTGGTTGGTCGATCCTCAGCGAATAGTCCCGGTGCTCAATGACCTTTTCAAGGATTTTTCGAATCCGCTCAGTATTCAAAGACCCTACCCCGTCAATCCCTTTTCGGCGAGCCAGCGCTCAGCCTCCAAAGATGCAGCACAACCGGTGCCTGCAGCGGTGACGGCCTGCCTGTATTTATGGTCATGCACATCACCAGCGGCAAAGACGCCTTCCATATTGGTTTCCTGGGTTCCCAGTTTCAATTTGATGTAACCAGCATCGTCCAGATCTAACTGCCCGTTGAAGATGGACGTGTTGGGAGTGTGACCGATGGCATAAAAAAGACCTGCGACTTCCATCTCTCGCACCTCGTGGGTTTTGACATTTTTCAGACGAGCCCCGGTCAAATAGTCCTCGCCGATGGCGTCTTCGAGCACTGTGTCCCAGAGGATTTCCAGTTTGGGATGTTTAAGAGCTCTTTCCTGCATGATCTTGGAAGCTCTGAGCTGGTCACGCCGGTGCACCAGATAAACCACCGAACCGAACTTGGCCAGATAGGTGGCTTCTTCTACCGCAGTGTCCCCTCCCCCGACAACCATCAGCGGTTGGTTGCGGAACATGGGAAGTGCACCATCACAAACAGCACAGGCCGACATGCCGTTGCTCCACATTTTTTCTTCATTGGGAACACCCATTCTTTTTGCTGTCGCGCCGGTGGAAATGATCACCGAATGCGCTAGCACTTCACGGTTCTCGGATTTCAAAATAAAAGGCCGTTTGCTGAAATCGGCCGAGATCACATCTTCCTGAACCATTTCGGTACCAAAACGCTCGGACTGCTTGCGGAACAACTGCATCAGTTCCGGCCCCTCGACTCCTTCGGGAAATCCGGGATAGTTTTCGACATCCGTGGTGGTCGTCAACTGTCCCCCTGCGGACCCCCCCATGACATAACCTTCAAACATAAAAGGGCTGAGATTGGCCCTGGCAGAATAAATTGCGGCGGTATGCCCGGCAGGCCCCGAACCGACGATGACAACATTCTTAATATCCGGCATAACTCCCTTTCTACCGGGCCATGCCCGGTGAGAATATAGCAACAACCCGTTGAGCCCTGAAACTCTTTGCTCGCCTGAAACAGTTATTGCTTATTGGCCTCACGCCGAGTGGGCGGAGTCCCTCCGCAGGCAACTTGCAATGTCTTTCTCCTGCAGGCAAACGTTCTCTCGGCTCAATAAACTATTGCTCATTAGCCCCACGCCGAGTGGGCTTCACACAGCGAAACCCAACATCGCTATATCTCAACTCGGGATCTTTTTTGACCCGATCAGAGGTTCTTAAAAAATGGCTGGGAGAGCTCCACGATCCACCCCGCACCACCCTGTTTTTTTCGGACCCTTCACTGTACCAGCTCAAAGTCCATTCATAGGCGTTGCCCATCATATCGTAGAGACCGAAAGAATTGGCCTCAAACTCACTAATTTTTTCTGGAGCACCCTTTCCATAAGGTTGATCATAATGGGCACCACCCAGTCTTTTGCCTTCGGCCGCCGCCTCCCATTGCGCCTCGGTCGGGAGGTTTCCTCCACGCCAGGAACAATAGGTTCTGGCGTCTTCCCAGTTCACAAACAACGCCGGTTGGCGGGGTTTATTAAAGTCTTGCGGGCGGTCCTCATGCAATACCGATGGTTCGCAAACTCCGGCAACGAAGCATTCCCGGTAATCGGCATTAGTGACCTCATATTTATCGATCCAGAAAGCATCGAGTTTCACCTTGTGGGGAACCTCATCGCTACACCAGTCGGCGTTACCCTGCTCTTCTTCGCAGTAAAGACTCCCTAAATTGTATTCACCGGCCGGAATCAAAGCCTGCGTAGCCACAGACTCCACATCAGCGGGGGGATACGCCATGAAAACGATCAGAAACAAAACCCGTTTAAAGTGGGGAAAGATCATGCTTCTATTTTATCCAAAATCGCTTTTTTAATTTGTTCATAGTCTGCATCCAGTTCGATCGGGGAGAAGGCGTGCTCCGACTGAATTCCCTTCAATTGATCCGTGTGGTATTTGAAAAGAAAATCGGTGAACTTCAATCCGTTCGCGGTGGAGATCACCACTACCTTATCCTTTTTCTTAATTTCCCCGCGCTGAGCCAGTTTCTCAAGAACGGCGAGAGCCACCCCGGTATGCGGACAACAGAGCAGTCCTGTTTTATTGGCCTTACCCACTGCATAAGCCAACTCACTTTCGGTCGCCTCTTCGACGATACCATCAAAAGCCTGGAGAGCACGAATGGCTTTTTTATAACTGACCGGATCTCCAATCTGAATGGCACTTGCCAGGGTCGTTTTCGCCTGGACAGACTCAAATGATTCAAATCCTTTTATATAACTGCGGTAAAGAGGATCGGCCTGTTGTGCCTGGGCACAAACCAGACGCGGGAGTTTATCAATCAGCCCCAGGTCATGGAACATCTGGAATCCTTTACCGATAGCACTGACATTCCCCAGGTTGCCACCGGGGACGATTACAAAATCTGGCACTTCCCAGTTGAACTGCTGAACCAACTCGAAACTGATGGTTTTTTGGCCTTCGATTCTCAGGGAATTCATTGAGTTTGCCAAATAGATATCGTTTTTCTGGCAAACCTCCTGAACCAGTTTCATGCATCCATCGAAATCAGTATCCAAAGACAACGTGAGCACGCCGTGCGTTATAGGTTGAATCAACTGCGTCAGCGAGACTTTATTTTTGGGTAAAAATACAATCGCAGGAATTCCAGCTACGGCGCAATAAGCGGCCAGGGCGGCCGAGGTGTCTCCGGTTGAGGCACAGGCCACCGCCCTGATATTTTTTCCGGAAGAAATCATTTGCTTAACCATGGAGACTAGCACGGTCATCCCCAAATCCTTGAAGGATCCGGTATGCGCCATGCCGCACTGTTTGACCCATAGATCATCGAGGCCAATTTGTTGGCCCAACCGTTCGGCCCAAAACAGGTTTGTGCCCCCTTCATAAGTGGAGACAATATTTTCGTCTTCCACATTCGGGCACACCAGCTCCCTTTTGCCCCATACGGAACTGCCATAAGGCCATTCGTTGCGCCGGTATCGGCTCTCAAGCAGGGTTCTCCACTCTTCAGGAGATCGTTTTTTTAGCTTCTCCATATCGTGTTGCACTTCCAGAAGTTCATCACACTCCCTGCAACGATAGATGATGTCGGTCAGTTCATACCGGCTTTGGCAATCCAGGTTGATGCATTGAAACCAAGCTTTAAATCCCATTATTGTCTTCCCACACGAATCAAGTTAGACTTTTCACACACCACATCCAGTTCTTCTATTTCTTGTAGGGCAGACTGAATATTTTTCTCACTGGCTTTGTGACACATCATCACCAGTGACACCCCTTCGCCGCGGTCTCCCCGTCCCCTCCTCTGGATCATGGACTCAATGCTGATGAAATGTTTGCCCAGTATCCCGGATATTTTTGAAAGCACACCTGGATGATCCAGCACACTGAAGCGCAGAAAATATTCAGACTCGATTTCACTAATATCCTTCAGGGAGATGCTTTTGATCTCTTCACTCTGGAAAGACCCGGCAGGCAATCTTTCTCCCACATCCGAGAGAATATTGCGGGCAATTTCGACGACATCGCCCACCACTGCACTGCCAGTAGGCAGAGCACCTGCCCCATGACCAATCAGTACATTTTCATCCATCATATCATCACAGACGCGAATGGCGTTTAACACTCCGTTGACATTGGCCATCGGGTGCGTAATTGGAATCATGGCTGGATGGACACGAATATCAATCTTCTCGCCATCGTATTTGGATATGGCAAGCAGTTTGATGCGGTAGCCAAACTCCCGTGCGCATTCGATGTCTTCCGAGGTGATGCCTGAAATACCGGAAACGGTTATATCGTCAAACGATACAGGGGTCCCATAAGCCAGACGAGTCAATACCGCTATCTTGTGGGCAGAATCGATGCCTTCAATATCAAAAGTCGGGTCCGCTTCAGCGAAACCTTTTTCCTGTGCTTCTTTCAAGGCGGTATTGAAATCGCAATTCTCATCCGACATTTTACTGAGAATATAATTTGCGGTGCCATTGACAATGCCTTCAATGGTCTGAATACGGTTGGCGACGAACGCCTCCCGAATCGACCGAATTATAGGAATGGCCCCTCCTATAGAAGCTTCGAATCCAATCGACAGGCCTTTTTCAGTAACCGCTGAAAAAATTTCGTCTCCATGTTTAGCCAGCAGAGCTTTGTTGGCCGTCACCACATGTTTTCCCTGGCCAATGGCTTGGAGAAGAAGTTTTTTGGCCGGTTCGTATCCGCCAATCAATTCAATAACCACATCAATGTCAGGGTGATTGATCACCTCATCGGCAGAAGTCGTCAACACATCGGAGGCCAGTTTGACACCTCGGTCTGTGGTGATATCCAGATCCGCGACTTTAATCAGCTCCACCCCGGTTCCCAACCTTTTCTTGATAATTTCACTGTTTTGCGTGAGGATTTTAGCCACGCCGGCACCTATGGTGCCAAAGCCGATCATGCCTACCTTTACCGTTTTCATCGTCTTTCCTTAAAAAATCTCTTTAATTCCCCGGACGGCCTGCCTGATCCTGTGTTCGTTTTCGACCAGCGAAAAACGTACAAAATGGTCACCACCCTCTCCAAATCCGATGCCGGGTGCAACCGCCACCTTGGCTTTTTCCAGAAGCATTTTGGAAAACTCCAGAGATCCCAGTTTCTTGAAGCGGTCCGGAATTTCTGCCCAGACCATCATCGTTGCTTTCGGCGATATCACTTCCCAACCAATTCGATTCAACGACTCGCACAAAACATCTCGTCGGCTTCGGTACCGTTCCCGAATTTCTTCTACACAGTCACGCGAACCATTCAGAGCCACCGTGGCCGCGATCTGGATCGGCTGAAACATGCCATAATCCTGATAACTTTTGATACGCGCCAGGGCATGAATAATTTCAGCATTTCCTACCGCAAAACCAACCCGCCACCCGGGCATATTATAACTTTTTGACAAGCTAAAAAACTCTATTCCCACCTCTTTTGCTCCTTTAACTTGCATAAAACTGGGAGCCCGATAACCGTCAAAAACAATGTCCCCATAAGCAAAGTCATGGATCACAATCAGGTCATGTTCTTTGGCAAAATCTACCACCTTCTCAAAAAAATCTATACCCACCACCTGGGTCGTGGGGTTATGCGGGAAATTGATGACCATCACCTTCGGTCTCGGCCAGTTTCTTTTAAAGGCATCCAGCAGAGCATCAAAAAAATCTATTTCGGCACTAAGCGGCACATGAATGACATCGCCGTTGGCCAAAATGAACGCGTAAGTATGAATGGGGTAAGTCGGCGTTGGCACCAGAACCGAATCACCAGGAGTGGTGATTGCCAGAGCCAGATGGGCAATGCCTTCTTTCGAGCCAATCGTTGCAATGGCTTCGGAATCCGGGTCCAGGTCCACACCATGGTTACGCTTGTACCAGTCGGTGATAGCGAGACGTAGCTTGTATATGCCCTTGGATACGGAATAGCGGTGGTTGCCTTCCTTCTTCGCAGCTTCCATTAACTTATCCACAATATGCTTTGGGGTCGGCATATCAGGATTCCCCAAGCCAAAGTCGATAATATCTTCCCCGCGCCGACGGGCATCATATTTGAGCTCGTTAACGATCCCTAAAACATAGGGAGGGAGGCGCTGAATTCTGGAAAATTCTCTCACGGCTTCAAAATGTTATAGGTGGCAGCGGCCGATCACGTCCCGATGATTGATAACCGGAAATAGGAATCTTAAACATTAAGGGTGCCCTTAAAATAAGACAGGCCAAACCGCAAAAAAAGTCCTGGTCAATCAGGGTTTGTAAGGAGGCAACCTGTTAATTTCCAAGGGAATCCGACCGAATGCCCGCGTAACATAACATAATTTGCAAAACCCGGCAAACCTAAAGCCCTGAGTGGGAAGCCGCTTCCCCTCACTGGGGAATCCATTAATTCTTTTTTCTTGATTCTGGCCTTTTACAGAGAGTAGTATTTGCCCTTGAGATGGTCGACAATCATCTTGTTGGTTCCCGCTTGCAGGTTTCTTTCCAGATTGATCCGGGGATGGCGGACAAAATCCACTCCAGTGACCTTCCGGACTTAGCCAGATCATCTTCCTCCAATTGCACATGGAATTTTTTCAAATAATTTTATTGAGCATTGTTCAGGGACTTACTGAGTTTCTGCCTATCTCTAGTTCCGGACATTTGATATTGGCTCCTCTAATCTTCAATTTTGAAGATCAGGGCCTTGCTCTGGATGCCATTTTGCATTTAGCCACCCTTCTGGCTATCATAATCTTCTTCCGCAAAGAACTGATAGATTTAACCAGAGGATTGTTTGACCGCCAAGGTTCTCCGGAGACTCACCACCTTGCATGGTGCATTATCATTGCTTCGTTCCCGGCTGGGCTGATAGGACTGTTTAGCGGAGGATGGATTGAAGCCAACTTGAGGAACCCCACTTTTGTCGGGTACAATCTTTTTTTCTGGTCCCTCATATTTCTGGTGGCAGACCGGTACGGCTCAAAAAGCGCCAACCCCAATACAGAATTAAACCGGTTGAGCCTCCGGCAAATTTTATTTATCGGGTGCGCCCAAGCTATTGCCCTGTTGCCGGGAACCTCACGGTCTGGAATCACCATCGCCGCGGGACTCTTCAGCAACCTCTCGCACACTTCAGCGACCCGGTTTTCTTTTCTCATGGGAACTCCAATTATTTTCGCAGCAGGTATGCAAAAGCTGATGCAGTTTATTTCACACCCGGTTGCAGAACAAACCTATTCCAACCTCCATCTTGTAATAGGAATGGGGATAAGCTTTCTGGTCGGCTTGCTGGCTATTCAGCTTCTTCTCAAGATCGTTGAGAGAGTGGGTCTTTTACCCTTTATCGTATACAGGGTGATTCTCGCGGGCGGGATTCTCCTCTATTATTGAAAAGGTGATGGCAATAAAAAAGCCGACCTGTAAACAGGCCGGCTTAGTACTGAAACTAGAAAGAATTAACCACAGGTTATATTAAGATCGGTTGTACCGATATTGGTGATTCTAACTTCGCCATTGATGTCTGAAATGGAATCGCCACGGCTGAAGTTATTTTGCCTGACTAATGTTACTGATTTTCTCCCCATGCTATGCTTGCTACCCATCTTCACTTGGGCATTACCCGCAGCTCCACCACCGTTCGTGGTAAAACCCATATTCGCATTCGGGGCCAAGCTTATAGCATTCGTGATATGAGTTGAAGAAAACCAGACCGAAGCATTTGCTTCACCCCGATCTTCAGCTCCGCCACCCCCAGCTTCAATTTTGATGGATTTAGCGTCGGTGCATTTAATCATCCCGCCCGCCGACAACGCTCCTGCAAATGCAGAACTGGCGAGACAGAAAGACGCAATGGTTACAACTAAAACAATAGCGAGTTTTTTCATGATAAATTCTCCCTTACCCTAGTTAACAAACGTTCACCTACCAATATTCTAAACGAGGCAAATTCCAAGAATCTGCCCCCTCCCGTTAAAACTAAAAGCAATTTTTCAAAGAGCATCTCAGTGCCTAAACTCCCAGCGACTGGAGTGATTTTCGGCACTCTCCCCAAAACTGACGGATAGGAAACATCCTACCTCAAGAAGCCCGGCCTCGGATTTAAACAAAGTATACTTATGCGCTAAAACATGTCAACGTTTATTTCCAGAACTATATAAAACTACTTTATATACAATGAGTTACATGAATACCCCGGACTGCCCTCAAACAAGCAACCACAGAACATCATAACATCCGATCTTAATATTAGGTGTTTATCCTATGAAAAATAGGGGTGTTAACCTGACAATGCAGTGTGTATCCCCAGCATCCATCCTTCAGCCTTGCCAACTCTCATCCGCAATCACCACTCCTGAGGGAAGGATCAAAGCCTTTTTCAATCCTTGCAAATGAACCTTACCTTTGAGGCAAGCCGCTCCTTCAAATCGAACATCGCCATCTATCTTCAGTTCCTCCAAATCTACGAGTTCAGGAATGATGGAAAAAGCGTTTTGAAAATTTTCCATATCTTGCAGGAAGTCCCCTAGCTCTATCATGGGTAATGGATGGGACTTTCGGTTTCTAATTAACTTCCCATTGCTCGAGCTAAAAAGGTTGGAACGGACTAACAGCAAATCATCCGTCTTTTTAACTGGCAAAAAACGCTCACGCGAAACAGTGAGACCTACTGCCCCCTCAAAGCATTCCAAACCCGAACCGATAGCTGTTTCAAGTTGAACAACAGGAATTCCTTCAACATTTTTCCGGTTCGCCACCACACTTAATTCCAGAGGGCCTTTTTTTAGCCCGTTGTTCAGAGCCACCAGGTTTATCCAGATATTATTGGTATTGAAAAACTTGAATTTTTTCTGGTCACAAAACTCATCGACCTTATCATCGGGAACTCGGGCAATCTCTAACAACTTAAGCTTTCCATTCTGCTGGTAAAGAGTACCCCCCTTAACATCCGCTGGGGTTTTAGCTGTCATTTCCATTAAGAAAGGGATGTTGAATTCATCCATATAATTCAGGATGACAGGGTCCACAACCGCGCCGAGATTGTCGGCATTGGAAATAAAAAGAATTTTCCTGCCCGCATCTATCAGCTTTTGTAAAATTCCCTGTTGCCAGACACATTGATAAAAATCTCCATGCCCTGGAGGATAGTATGCCTGATCCCCCCACTTGTCAGGGGTGAGCGGACTCAGGCTCTCTGAGTGCAGGCGGGGGAATTTGTTTTGTTGAAAGCCTGTTATTTCCGAAGACAACTTCAAGGCACTCAAATGGGCCTGGGTTTTCTCATGTGTGTAGAAACTGTTCATCAGGAGGAGAGGAATTTTTTGATCCCATTCCTGATTCAGGCTCTCGATTTGCTCTAGTATCAAATCCAGAAAGGATTTACCATCCCGCACCTCAACCAGAGACTTTGGCCCTGTACAGCCCATGCTGGTACCCATACCACCATTGAGCTTGCCCACAGCAAGCTTTGATAATTGGCGTGCGGTCTGGGAATGCTCAGGAGATGACAGACTGGAAAAATCCAATAGGTTGCTGGAGTCTGGGGTCATTATGGAACTCCAGTCCTGAACCTTAGACGGTCCATGGCGGAACTGGGTGATCATTTCCCAATAGTTGCTTAATTGAGAACTTTCAAGTAATTTGCCCAACTCATTCCATAAAGAATCTTCACTGTCTAACATGCTGGAATCCTAAAGCTGTTTTTTCGTGATAAACTTACAAGGACTTGCTGCTTTTTTGCAAGTTGCTTTTATAAGGCCTGTCCATGCTGGTATTTAAAAAAAATATCCACAACACCTCTCACTCCCATCATCCTGAAAATGAGGCCCAGCAAAACCTGGATCCTTTTGCTTTTATTTTCAGGTCGCTGACCACCGACCGAGAAATCTTTTACGGACTACAACAGCTTCCTCAAGCAGAAGGTCGGGATCGCTTCAAGACTTTATTCCCTCATGCATCCAGATTTGGGTCCATTTCGTTGATCAACAGTTTCTCCCGGTCGCTCCTGGAAGGACTGATCGACAAAAACCAGTGGTACTCCATGAATGCATATCATATGACATATCTGTTCGACGGTCTGCATGGTACTTTTGAGGACTATAGCTACTCGGAACCGGCGCAGAGGAAAGAAATATTTCCCGAGCTTCACGGAGATGCTATTAACTTTGATCATTTCCTGGAAAATTATTTTTTTGGGACCGCATTTTTAATGGATGCCGAACGATTCAACAATATGCCGCCGGAAGAAAAGAAAGACCTGAAACTCACCGATCCCTGCCTGTTCGGAGTGATCAACAGGCTGATCCCTGCTGAAGAAGAAGTTGTGCTCAAAAAAATCCCCGCAAACCCCCTACTCCCCTGAATAAAAACCATGCCGATAAGAAATGCGCTATTTCCCTAACTCCTCTTCCAGTTTCTGAATCAGAAGGCTGGAGTCCGGTGTCACCGCACTCAAAAAACTAGCCACGGGTATTCCATTTTTCCCAATTAGGAATTTATGGAAATTCCATTGCGCTTCATTTTTTCCTGGCACCCACTTTCCTTTTAACCGGTATAATACCCATTTTACCAGTCCAAATATTTGCGACCGAAGTCCTCCTCCGCCTTGATGCTTCAAGTCACAATTATATAGATATTGGTAAAGATCAAGTTTTGGCGGGCCCAGAACAGGCACCTTACTGAAAAGATCAAACGTTACGTTAAAATTTTTCTGGCAAAAATTTTTGATCTCCTCGTCGGAACCAGGCTCCTGCGCGCCAAAGTCATTAGAAGGAAAAGCCAGAATACTCAATCCCCGATCTCGATATTTCTCATAGAGTTTTTGCAGCCCCGAATACTGAGGGGTGAACCCGCATTGAGAGGCCACATTGACAATCAGCAAAACCCTCCCCTGATATTTACCAAGCCCGGACACCTCCCCGGCAATGGATTGAGCTTCAAAGCCATAGATGTTTTTATCTAAAAAGTTCATATTCCAAACTTGGGATTAGAAACCGAATTGGGTCCTGCAGTTCAGGTACAATATATGGTGGTGAGAGCCGTAGAAACAGGCACCCTTAAATATAGCAGATTACTGAAAAAACCAAATAGCAAATTCGTCAAATGCTCGTTTTCAAAAACAATATTTATGACACCTCGTCCCCTGGCAAACTGATTCCTTGCCCCGACTCGGACTACAATTCCTGTTTCGATCCCCGCCATTTTGTTGAAGCGGCATTAAATCAGGAAGAAGATGTCCTGTCATTTATTGAACACCAACCTCAAATGTACTGGAAAGAGGATTTCAAACAGTTTTATCCCCACGCAGGAAGAATCAATTCTTTGCACTCGCTTAAAGAGATCCTGAGGATATTGCGGCTCGGATTAATCCAGGCTTCATGCTGGCAGCATATGAATACTTACCATTTTTGTTTTTTGTATGATGTGTTGGTGCGCTTTTCTTTTGACTACAACCATGACAGTTTGCAGGAGAAGTCATCACACCTTCCTGAGTTAAGGGGCAAGCCTGTATATCTTGGCAATTTTGTCAGCAACTATTTCTTCAATCAATCATTCCTGGTCGACCCCGAGCATTTCAATTCGCTTAAATCGGAGGATAAAGCCGTGTACGACTGCCCCTGCCTGTTTGGTGTCGTCAATGGCCTCATCCCGACACGAGAAGAAATGGCCCTTAGAGAATCCCAGGATTATCCCTACACGGTTTTTGTGTAATATTGATTAAGATAAATTTTTCAGGAGAGTTTCGTTGCTCCCTGTCGCAACAATAAAAGTTGACGCATATCATGTTGCATGTTACGATTTGAAATGATTGAGGATTTCAAACATAAGGGTTTAAAAAAGCTCTACGAAAAAGGTGACAAAAGCCGATTGAGGCCGGACATTGCAATCAAGGCAGAGCTTTATTTGTCGGTTCTTGACAGTGCTGAAACGCTGAAGGAACTGGATATTATAGGATTCAGTTTTCACCCCCTTGCAGGCAACATGCGGGGGTTTTTACAGTGTTTTTGTCTCGAGAAACCACCGCATTGTCTTCAGGTTTGAAGATGGAAAAGCGTTTGATATTGATTTAGTGGACTACCATTAGGAGGAAATTATTGTGCCGATAAAAAACCCTGTTCATCCGGGAAAAATGATAAAGCATTGCGTAGAATCTTCGGGATTGAATGTTACAGAAGCCGCAAAAGGATTGGGTGTTACCCGGCAAACACTCTCGCGCGTGATCAATGGAAAAACCTCCTTATCAGCAGAAATGGCTATTCGCGCATCCAAGGCTTTCGGCAGCACGCCTGAGCATTGGCTTAGAATGCAAATGGCTTATGACATGACCGGGATGCGCGACAAGGCAGCTAGAATAAAAGTCAAACGTTTCGCTTCTGCCACAGTTGCTTGAAGGAGCCCATTTCTAGGCCCTTTTTTGCGGCACATTGTTAACAATCTTCATCAGGGCTTTTCCGTCTCAGACACAAGAAATTCCAGCTTGCTGTGATAAGCGGTCTCACAATTTGGTATGCGAACCCGTTTTGAGGGCATGGGTTCCAACCTGGACAATTCGCAAATCTTCTCCGGTGTCCTCTCTAATTTCGCCGGGTTCCTTAAAAAAATAAACTCCTCTTTCCGGCCATTCCGTGCGCACATGACAAGCGGCCAATTTGCGCTCCCCTCCAATATTTTTTTAAGCTGCTCCAGGATAGAATAAAATCTGCGCAATTCTTTTATTCTCTTATTCGACATATTCCAATGATTCTTACGATAGTATTTCAACAAAATTTTAATCCAGGATAACATTGATTAAAGTAAAAATTTATTTGCCAAGCAGTATAAGGAGAAAATCGTTGCTCCCTGTTGTTACAGCAGAACAGATGCAGGCCATTGACTGGCAAGCTATTGACCGTTTGGGAATCCCTAGTATCACTCTCATGGAAAATGCCGGGGTCGGGATCGTCCGGGAACTGCAAAAGCGTTTTCCCGATCTGCCTCAAAAAAAGATATTCATATTTTGCGGCAAGGGCAATAACGGGGGAGATGGATTCGTCATTGCCCGGCATCTGACCAACATGGGCTCTGAAGTAACGGTCCTCTCGGCCGGAAAATTGTCGGAACTTAAAGGAGATGCTGGAATCAACGCCAACTCCGCCCGAAATATCGGTATCCAGGTTGATGAGTTGACCCCGGATAATCTGAACCGCCACGATCATAAACTACGCCATTGCGATATCATCATCGATGCCGTGTTCGGGACCGGATTAAACAAACCTGTCTCGGGATTCATGGAAAAAGTCATCGATAAGATCAACCAGTTCGAAAGGTTCGAAAAGTTTGTGGTCTCGGTGGATATCAATTCTGGAGTGGACTCCGATAGCGACCAGTTAATGGGACCGCATGTTAAATCTGACCTGACCCTCGCCCTCGCCTGCTACAAGCAAAGCCATTTGCTCCACCCGTCAGCTGGGGTCACGAAAGAAGTCCGGCTCATTGATATTGGAATCCCGGCAAAGGCCTGTGAAAGCCAGAATATCCAGGTCCATCAGTCCGGCGAGGAGGACATAAAATCTTATTTCCAACAACGCAACCCCAATTCCCACAAAGGCGATTATGGTCATGTTCTGGTACTTGCCGGGTCGAGAGGCAAAAGCGGTGCTGCAGGGTTGACGGCTCTCGCTGTTCTACGGGCCGGAGCCGGTTTATGCACACTCGCGCTTCCAGACTCCAGCCAGAAGGCGGTTCATCCTATGGAAGTGATGACCATCCCGCTACCTGAAACCACCAGCGGCACATTATCCTTGAAGGCAAAAGAATCCATTCTGAATCTTCTTGATGGTAAGTCAGCAGTGGCTGTCGGACCAGGAATCTCCACCGATCCGGAAACGGTTGCTTTGATCGGTGAGATACTGCCGCAGATTCAGTGCCCACTAGTGCTGGATGCGGATGCTCTTAACGCATTATCGTTGCATAAGGATTGGCTGGAGAAGTTGAAACCCGAAACCGTTCTCACCCCACATCCGAAAGAAATGTCCCGTTTAACTGGAATGCCAACGGAAGAAATTCAAAAAAACCGTATTACCACGGCCTCTAAATTTTCCAGCAATCATTCCTTGACCCTGGTCTTAAAAGGTTCTCCAAGCCTGATTGCATTGGCCGATGGATCACTGATCATCAATCCCACAGGCAATGCCGGCATGGCGACCGGTGGGTCGGGAGACGTTTTGACCGGAATCATTGCAGGGTTAATGGCTCAGGGTTTATCCACCGCACAGGCTTCCATTGCGGGAGCTTATATACACGGCGAGGCAGGAGATTATTTTGCCGAAAGTGAAAGCCAAACCACTTTGATCGCGGGAGATTTATTAAGATGCCTGCCGGAAACCCTGAAACGTATACTTCCCTGATATGAAAAATGAAAAAAATATCCCACAGTCCTGAAGAAACTCTACAACTGGGAAAATCTCTCGGCAGTTCATTGATCGCCGGTGACATTGTTCTTCTATTTGGAGACCTCGGCGCAGGCAAAACCCACCTGACCCAGGGAATTTGTTACGGTTTGGAACTGGACAAGGATTCCTATATTCGCAGTCCAACATTCACACTGATTAACGAATACCTGGGCCGACTTCCTATTTACCATATCGATCTATACCGGATCGAGAAACAGGAAGAAATCTATTCTCTGGGCCTTGAGGAAATTTTATTTAACCAGGGAGTGGCCGTCATTGAATGGGCAGAAAAACTACGCTCGCCCAAAGACCCTGAAAATCTCATCCTGAACATCCAGGATCGAATAGAAATTAGTATAAAAATTATCAGCGACTCCGAACGTGAATTCACCTTCCATTCGTTTTTCCCGGAACCCCGATCCCTCCCTGTTTTTACTTTACTTTAAAGACCCCCTATGTCATGATCGGTTTTATGGTATGCCATTTGCATAAAATTTTAATGTACTATAAATTAAACATTTAAATGATTAATACGGTCAGGAGAGCTTTACTATTAGTGGCCTTCAGCGTAATTGGAATGGCAGGGTTTTACTTTTTCAAAACCCTGGGTACTTCTGTTGAAATGGAGGACATCAAAATCAAGGTGATGGAAAAAGGAGTCGATGTCGAAATTGAGAATTTCAAGATAATCCACGAAAATAAAGGGGTTAAGGAGTGGGAACTCAAAGCAGATTTAGCGCAAATCGACAATCGGGAAAATTTGACAAAGTTACAGAATGTGGAAATGATTCTCCACAAGGGAGAAAACAGGCAATTCATCATTTCCGCTGATTTTGGTATCTACAAAAGCAAAACCGATGATGTGAGTCTGGACGGCAATGTAAAGCTTGTGGGCTCCGCAAAGGATTAAAGCAAAGGCTCGGCATCAATTCCGAGAAAAACAACTGATAACAAATGGAACTGCATGAAGAATAAAAGCATAGGAACTGGACTTATTTTTCTTGTCACCTGGGTATTGATGGCTATACCTAACGTGGCTCAAAGCCAGATCTCGCAAAAATCCAAGCAGGACAAGGAGCCTATAGAGATCACCTCCGACCGAATGCGGTCTGAAGATGGGGGGGTGAAAATCATATTTTCCGGGAACGTCGTGAGTTACAAGGGTGACTTGAAAATCACTTCTGACATCATGGAGGTCTACAATTCCCCAGATAAAAAAGAAACAGATGAAATTGTAGCCATCGGCAATGTTTTTATTACCCAGGGGGAAAAAAGAGCTTCGGGAGACCGGGCAGTATATTTGGATAAATTGCAAAAAATCATTTTAACGGGTGCTCCCAAGGCCACTGCATGGGAAGAGGGAAATATGATTGAAGGTCGGGAAATGATTTTTCTTTTGGATAAAGATCGGTTTGTGGTCAATAAAAGAGTGCGCATGAAGATTTATCCAAAAGATGAAGAAACAAAGAAAACCCCGAAAAAAAAAAGTCTAAGCAACCAATAAAAACCAACTTTCCTCTCCCAAATAAAAAGTGGCTGGCCTGAAAACTGAGAACCTTGTCAAGTCATACCGGACTCGAAAAGTAGTCAAAAATGTAAGTATTGAAGTCAATCAAGGCGAAATTGTCGGTCTCCTGGGTCCAAACGGTGCCGGCAAAACCACTACTTTTTACATGGTTGTGGGGCTAACCCGCCCGGATAACGGTAAAGTTTTATTAAACGATGAGGACATCACCTGTTTTCCCATGCATCAGCGCGCCAAAAAAGGGGTGAGTTATTTGCCGCAGGAGCCTTCGGTGTTCAGAAAATTGACAGTGGAAGAGAATATCATCGCGGTACTGGAATCTCAGAAGCTCTCAAGTTTTGACCGCAAAAAAAAGGCCCGTGCGCTGCTTCGGGAACTCAACATCCTCCACATAAAAGACTCCAAAGCTTATTCGCTTTCAGGTGGAGAACGAAGACGGGTGGAGGTCAGTCGAGCCTTGGCAACGTCTCCAGTGTTTATTCTCCTGGACGAACCCTTTGCCGGCATCGACCCTATCGCCGTGGCGGATATTCAATCCATAATATCGCAGTTGAAAAAAAAGGGTATTGGAGTTTTGATCACCGATCACAATGTGCGGGAAACTTTAAGCATTACCGATCGTGCCTACATTATCAACGAGGGCGAAATCATCGCGTCAGGTAAACCGATGGATGTTGCCCATGATGAAAAGGTGAAACAGATTTATCTGGGCAACCAGTTTTCATTTTGAGCCGGGAGTGAACATATACGGCAATGGAAATGAAAATGAATTTGAACCTAAAGATGAGCCAGAAGCTGGTCATGACCCCCATGCTTCAACAGGCCATCAAGCTCCTGCCATTGGCACGCCTGGAACTCGCCCAATTAGTAAGACAGGAAATTATAGAAAATCCGGTCCTGGAAGAATTGCTTGAAGATGAAAACGAGCAGGAAGATAGCCATGAAGAAGAACGACCGACTGAAGGATCCACCACCTCCGACACGGAACAGGATACAAGCTCTCAGGATCAGGAAATCGACTGGGATAATTATTTCCAAGACAACATTGATCGAGGGATGTCAATCGAAAGCTATGCCGAAAAACCTTCTATTGAGGCCACCTACAAAAAAGAAGCTACTTTGGCAGACCACCTCATGTGGCAACTGGATTTGTCCGTTGACTCTGAAGAAGATAAGTTTATTGGCTCCTGCATTATCGGCAACATTCAGAACGATGGGTACCTTTGCGCGGACCTGCAGGAAATTGTTGGCATTAGCCAATCCGATGAAGAAAGTGTACGGAGAGTTTTAAAAATCATACAAACCTTTGAACCCACTGGGGTTGCCGCCCGGTCCTTGAAAGAATGCCTGATGATTCAGGCCCATGCCCTTTCCAACAAAAATGCCTATGTCGAAGTGCTTATTGAAAATTATCTCGAGCGACTTGAGGACAGGTTCCTGCAAAAGGTTGCCTCTGAATTAAAAATTGATTTAGAAGAAGTTTTAGGAGCCTTGAAAATCATCAAGGGTTTTTGTCCGAAACCAGGGCTTTTATTCAGTTCCGAAGGGGTCGATTATGTGATTCCCGACCTCGTGGTAGTAAAAACGGATAAGGGTTACGATGTGGCCTTGAACGATGAAGGGGTTCCCAACCTGAAGATCAGCTCTCATTATCACAACCTATTAAAAACCACCAAGGAAGGGCAAACCAAAGAATATCTGGAAGACAAATACCGATCCGCTTTATGGCTGATTAAAAGCATCGAACAGAGAAGACAAACCATTTACAAAGTTGGAAAAAGTATCGTAAAACTGCAAAAGAATTTTTTGGACGACGGCTTGTCCTATTTACAGCCTATGGTTCTAAAAGATGTGGCTAGGGATATTGAAATGCATGAATCGACGGTAAGCAGGATTACCACTAACAAATATATAGATACACCACAGGGAGTTTTTGAGCTGAAATTCTTTTTCCATAGCGGCATCAAGTCCTATATGGGAAGTTCCATGTCCTCCATCCGTGTAAAAAACATGATCAAAGAAATTATCAACGAGGAAGACAAAAATAACCCATTGATAGATGAGCAAATGGTGGAGGCATTAATGAGAAAAAATGCTAAAATAGCGAGAAGGACAATCACCAAATACCGAAAAGAGCTGAATATTCCACCTGCGAGCAAGAGAAAAAGGTTGTTTTAATTTCCCCTGCCTTTTAGTAATTTATGCACCTTTAGTGTGCTTTAATCATCATATGCCGTTGACGTTTTTTTGAAGAGATCAATGAAACTGACTGTAGCTGGACGAAACATTGAAATCACGGATGGCATCCGGGAGCACTTGCAAAACAAAATGGATAAGACCATCAACGAACTGGGCGAGAAAGCAGACGTCCATGTGGCACTGTCTGTAGAAAAGCACCGGCATTTTGCGGAGGTCACCGTAAAAACAAAGGGGCTTACGGTACACAGCACGGAGGAGACCGACGACCTCTATGCTTCGATGGATAATGCTCTGACAAAAATGGAAAAGCAATTAAGAAAACACAAGGAAAAAGCCCAGGCCCTTAGAAACAAAAAAGGCTCGCAGTCCAAACTGAGAAATCAGGGCTGACCCGACATTATCCATAATTTGCTCCCATTAAAATGAAAATTGACGATATTTTAAAAAAGGGTTCCATCATTGCCAATCTGGCTGGAACCAATAAGGGAGAAGTCCTCCGGGAAATCACCGATTTCTTGCAAAAGCAGGGCCTTATCAAGGACAAGGAGACCTTGCTCAATACCTTGATGGAGAGGGAAAAGCTGGGAAGCACGGGAATTGGTGAAAATGTGGCTATTCCACACGGAAAATCCGATGAACTTTCCCAAATCATTACGGTCTTTGCACGTTCATTAAATGGGGTGGATTTTGAATCCCTTGACCAAAAGCCTGTTCATTTTGTATGCATGGTTGTCGCCCCCTCTAATTCCACAGGGCAACATTTAAAAGCACTGGCTCGCATATCAAGGATTTTTAAAAACCAGAATTTGCGCGATGGTATTCTAAAGCTACAGGACGCAAATCAAATCTATTCACTCCTTCTTGAAGAAGACTCAAAGTTTATTTAATTGGCCATGAAAGGTATCGCCGTATCAAAAGGGGTTGTAATCGGAAAAGCGTACCTGCTTGATTCAACCAAATTCTGCATCATCAAGCACCAGGTCAGCGAACTTGAAGCAGAAAAAGAGGTTGAGCGCTTTCACGAAGCCATTGAAAAAACCAAGCTCCAAATGGCGGAAATAAAAAAGCGTGCTGAAAAAATTGCCGATAAATATGCGGTTATTTTGGATACCTATACCCTGCTTCTGGATGATGACATCCTGGTTAACGATACCATTGAAAATATCAAAAAATATAAAACCAATGCAGAGTGGGCCCTCACCCAAACTTTAAATAATTTTTTTAAACTGTTTGACAATATCAACGATGACTATTTGAAGGGTAAAAAAGACGACCTCGACCTGCTGGTTCAGACTATTTTGAAAAACCTCATTGGCCATTCCCAGGAATCCCTGTCTGATATTCAGGAGCCAGTTATTATTGCAACCCATTCCCTGAGTCCCTCCGACACCATAATGATGCCCAAAAACTTCGTCAAAGGCCTGATCACCGAGGCAGGAGGGAAAACATCCCATGTGGGCATATTTGCCGCGGCGCTGGGAATCCCTGCTATCACCGGAGTCAAAGAGATCACTTCAAAAATAAATTCCGGGGATCAGATCATTGTTGACGGCATTGATGGCGAGGTCATCATCAGCCCCTCCAGTGAAACGATACAACAGTACTCAAAGAAAAAGGAGAACTACCGCAAATATGAAGAACGGTTATTGGCCAATATCCATCAACCGGCAGAAACACTCGACGGACACCATATTAAACTGCTGGCCAATATCGAGTCCAATCAGGAGGTCAAAAGCCTTCATAAATTTGGGGTCGAAGGTGTAGGACTTTACCGCACAGAGTTCCTTTATTTGGCGGCAGCTACCCTGCCGGGAGAAAGAGAACTCTATGAAAATTTCAAACAAGTTGTCCAGGAAATGGACACCCGGCCCGTTGTTATTCGCACCTTGGATATCGGAATGGACAAACAATTCAGCGATGTCAGAAACAGCGATGAAGACAATCCCGCCCTCGGCTTAAGAGGCATTCGCTTGTCTCTTTCTCAACCGCAGCTATTCACAAACCAGTTAAAAGGCATATTGAGGGCGAGCTTATATGGAAATGTGAAAATTCTTTACCCCATGATCTCTTCGACAACGGAAATTATTCAAGCCAACAAGATCCTGGAGGACGCAAAGAACCAATTGCGGAAAGAGCAAATTCCATTTAATGAAGAAATAGAAGTCGGTGCTATGATAGAAACCCCGGCAGCGGCCATCTGCATTGATCATATTCTCAAAGAAGTGGACTTCATCAGCATTGGCACCAACGATTTAATCCAGTATCTTCTGGCAGTAGATCGAGTCAATCAGAGCGTCGCACACCTGTATCAGCCCTTTCATCCTTCCGTGTTAAGATCATTAAAAAATATTATGCAGTCTGCAGAAAATGCTGGCAAAAAGGTTTCCATTTGTGGAGAGCTTGGGGGAGACCCGATAGCAACCATGCTGTTATTAGGCTTGGGGGAAATTGATGATTTGAGCATGGAGCCTCATTCGGTTCCAAAAGTAAAAAAAATCATTCGCACCATTCGGCTTGAAGAAGCGCGCCAATTGGCCGATGATGTTTTGGAGATGAGTTGCCCCGACGAAATAACATCCTTCATCACCAATGCAATGAGAATCCGCTTTCCAGAAGATTTTGACCGGGACCTCAGCTTTGAGGAGAGATTGAATCCCGCCTGACATTACTTAAACCATAAATGAACTATTTATCTAAATTTAATTTTTAACCTTCCCAAAATAAGGAAATTTTTAATGCGCTCAGTAAATTATTTATTCACCTCAGAATCTGTATCCGAAGGACATCCCGACAAGATAGCGGATCAGGTTTCCGATTCCATTCTGGACGCGATATTAGAGCAGGACCCCAAAGCAAGAGTTGCTTGTGAAACGATGATCACCACTGGCTTCGCTGTGATTGCTGGAGAAATCTCGACCGACTGTTATGTGGAAATTCCTAAAATTGTCAGGAACACCATAAAAAATATAGGGTTCTCCCACTCCGATATGGGTTTTGATTTTGAAACCTGCGGCGTAATGGTTGCGCTCGACGAACAATCCAAAGATATCGCCCAAGGGGTAGACGATGACAAGCGCGAGCAAGGTGCCGGGGACCAGGGAATGATGTTCGGCTATGCCAGCGATGAAACTCCGGAACTGATGCCAGCACCCATTATGTATTCCCATAAACTGGTGCGTAAGCTTGCTGAATTGAGAAAAAAGGGAGTGCTCCCCTATTTGAGACCTGACAGCAAATCTCAGGTCTCGGTCAGGTATGAGAACAATAAGCCTGTCAGCATTGAAACGGTCGTCATTTCAACCCAACATGATCCCGGCGTCTCCAACAAACAATTACGCTCCGAAATAACGGAACTTGTGATTCAAAAAGTCATTCCGAAAAAACTGCAACATAAAAAGATGAAAGTCCATATCAATCCAACAGGACGCTTTGTTATTGGCGGCCCGCACGGCGATTGCGGTTTAACGGGAAGAAAAATTATAGTAGATACCTATGGCGGGTTCGCCCGGCATGGTGGAGGTGCCTTTTCGGGAAAAGATCCGTCCAAGGTCGACCGCTCCGCCGCCTATATGGCCCGCTACATCGCTAAAAACCTGGTTGCGGCCAAGGTGGCCCACCGATGCGAAGTTCAGCTTGCCTACGCCATTGGGGTTGCTGACCCCGTTTCAGTTTGCGTGGAAACTTTTGGAACTCATAACGTCGACCCGAATATCATGGAAGATCTGGTCCGGTCCCATTTCAACCTCAAGCCCGCGGGCATTGTTAAAACGCTGGATCTCTTGAAACCCCGTTACCTGTCAACTGCGGCTTATGGACATTTTGGCAGAAAGGAAAGTTCTTTCACGTGGGAGAAAACAGATAAAGCCAAAGCCATCAAAAAGGATGCAGGATTATAAAGCAAGGAAGGATGTGGCTTTGCCCAGGGGTGCTTGATAGCCGTTCGGGCCGCCCCCACCAAAAACCGCTTCTTTAATTTTATCACTTAGGTTTTCCGGTTTAACAGGTTTTACCAGATAATCTTTAACCCGCCTGCACAGCCTCAATGACCTTATCGCGCTCTGGGGAAGGAACATGAGGTTCAGCGGTATGAACGTCATGACGTTGGGAATCATTTATGAAACCCTGCTTCGCTGGTTGCCTGGCACCCAGTGGGTCAAGGTAGAAGCTCGAATTTTTAACGATACGGCTATTGATCCGGAAACCGGTGAACCCATAAAAATAGAAATTCCCGATTACCTCTCGGTGCAAATGAATTTGCAGGGGGGGCATTCCCGGGACTTTGTTGATCAGCGAAACAGGCTCTCATGCGGGCAAACCCAATGTCAAAATCGTTGGGGAACAAGGAACCCTGGTTTTGGAGTTGGTCCCGGACGGCAAGTTATATTTTGGCCACCACAATCAAACAGAAGAAGTTCCTATTCCTCCAAATCTGCGCGGGACCTGGAAAGTCGAAGAAGAATTCATCAACGCAATTAGGAATAAAACACCATTCACTCACACCTCGTTTTCAACCGGAGTGGAATACATGCGCTTTACAGAAGCGGTCTATCGCAGTTACCGCAACAACGGCACCCGGGTGCCTCTGTCCTGAATGATGCCTTCATTCATCCTCACCAGTTAAGATGGACACATTAATTTTCCGGTTGCTAAGAAAGCGCTCCCGGCATAGACCTCTTCAATATGCTGAACCTCGAAACCCGCCCGTTTCATTTCCAGAGAGAACTCTTCGCGGGTATAAGCCTTCCACTCCCCCGATCTGAGTTGCTTTTGAATGAACCGCAACCCTACAGACTTGGTGAAAGGATAAATCAGGCACTGCTTAATAAGACTATCTAAGAATCCATCGCGAACCCTGACCAGCCTGATACTTTCTTTGATAATGGAATCCGCATCATAATCGGCGGAGGGATTTACGAGAATAAGCAATCCTTCCGGTTTCATGACAGCCTTCAAATTCTCCAAAGCCTTCTGTCTGTTTTCAGGGGATTCGAGAGCATAAAGTGAAAAATGCCCGACGACCACATCGAATTTTTGTCCCTCCAATGAGAAAGAAGATGTTAAATCGGACTGAAAACAGGAAACCCGGTCGGCAATGCTCAACTCTTGAGCACGAAGCAAGGCCTGTTTCACTCCTGCTCCCAGGATATCCAGCCCGGTATATACCATGCCCTCTCGAATACGCGCTTTAAGAAAACGCAAAAGAAGGCCGGAACCGCAACCCGCATCCAACAGGTTTAAGGATTTTCCCTCAGGCAAAGCAGCAACCACCCGCCGCATCGATTCAAAATAGGATTCTGGAGACAGTCGGTCATAGAGACGGGATTGAAATCCCACCAACCAATAGTTCCTGCTGTAAAACTTACTCATGGTTTTTCTGAAAATTAAAAATTCAACCGCTTGTCAGCCACCGAGCAAAAGAATATAATTACTGCTGTAACCAAAAGGAGTAGCTGGATGGCAAAAAAACCTTTTATCAATAAACACGGGTTTGTGGAGTACCCGTTTCTCCATGACACTCGCAAACAGAAGAACTGGTGGTTTTATAACTTGTTGGAAGACCACCTCAAACGCCGGGCCCGTCAAAAGGTCGGCCCTAATTATACTCGCGACGATTGTGAGGATGATTTCAAAAGAATCCTGGCCGGAACCAACCTGAAATTTTATGTCTTGCTCCCTTCAGGAATGGGAATGGAATTCAAGTTGATCGGGAAATATAAAACCCCCGAACTTATAGAAATTGAAGACCCGGTTCCTTATATCACCGAAAAATATGGTGGTGGAAAATTCAAGGTCAATATCTATCACGAAGGTACCTTCGCCGGAACAGAAAATTTTAAAGCCCATGGCGACCCCAAGTGGGTTGAAATTGAAGATGACAACCCAACAGGCTGAAAATTTTCGATATGCCTGTGGATAACAGCAAGCTTATATATTCTGAGGGTTGTCCTAATTACAAAAAAGTGTTTGGAATTATAAGAAGTTTAATCCAATTCTTCGTCGGGATTGCGCGGCTTCTGAATGGTAGGGACAGTGAACTTGAGGCTTGATGGCAAGGTGGAGGCTTTTTTCCCGTAGGCAATATTCCCGCTTTCCCCTTCCAGTCCAATATAGATATTTTCGTTTTTGACCTTTACCGGATAGGTCGGGATAAACAGTTCCGGGTTTTGCATATTCGCCCCGGTCTCCAGTTTGAAACGCCATTCATGATTAGGACAGATCACAATGCCTTCTTCAATACGCCCTTCTCCTAAAGGCGCACCTCTATGCGGGCACTTGTTGGCGACGGCATAATATTTTCCCTTATAGTTAAAAAGAGCGATCTCATCCTCACCCGCTGATATGATGGCGGACTTGCCAATAGGAAGATCCTCCTCAGTCATGACTTTGACGTATTTCATAAAGTTTCAGCTTTCCTTCTCTGGCTCTTCGCCTTCTTTACAATACTCGATCTCGCAGTTTGAGTAGATAAAGTTCATGGTTTTCTGCCCCAGCAACTTGGTCGTGGTCTGGCTTAACGAATCCGGGTTGGACATGATGCGTTTTTGGATATCTTCCACCTTCTGCTTCGTCTGTTTGGCCAGTAGTTCATATTCGCCTTCCATGTCCTGTTGAGTCAGATGAATATTTTCGGCAGCGGCAACGGACTCTAACATCATATAACCAGTGGTGTTAAAGATGGCTTTTTCTCTCCATTCCTTCACCGCTTTTTCAGGCTCAAATCCGGAGTCCCCCAGCTTCATTCCTGACTGGGCAATTTGAAACTTCATGCCTTCTATCATGAATTTCAATTCCCGCTCTATCACCGATTCCGGCGGACCCGTCTCGGCATCTTTGACCAGCATGTTAAAAATATCCTCTTTAATTCTTAGCTCTTCATGCTGCTCTTTATGGTTTTGCAGGTCAATCTTGATGGCCCGACGAAGTTCAAGGACGGTGTCAAAACCTTCCCGATGAGCAATTTCATCGGTTAATTCCGGCAAGTGCAGTTTTCTTATTTTTTTAATTTTAACTTTAAAAATGGCCCGGTCATCTGCCTGCTTTTCGTCGACCCCCGGAATGGGAAAACTGATCCGGCGCATTTTCTGGTTCCAGTCGGCGGGGAGGACGGCCTTCACCTCAAAATCCTCATCCTGGATATGCCCGATCAACTGCTCCTCGAAACTGGGAATCATTTTCTTTTCACCCACCCGCATTTCATGGTCTTTCGCGCTGCCATTTTCCAACGTTTCCCCATTCATCTTGCCCTTAAAGTCCAAAGTCAGGATGTCTCCATCCTGAACCGCATAACCCGCAGGCATGTCTTCCAGAGAACCCTGGCGACTGAGAACCTTTATCAGGGTTTCTTCAACATCCTCGTCCTTGACAACCGCTTCCTTCTTTTTAAATTTAAGCCCTTTGTAATCCTTAACTTTTAATTCCGGTTTGATGTCAAGAATCACGGTAAACTTCAAAGGCTCATCGCGTTTCATATCCTGCATCCCAGAGTGATCGATCTCCGGCTGGCCCGTAGGTTTGAGTCCGGATTTATGAAGTGCCTCTTCATAATATTCCTGCATCAACTCCTGAAACATTTCCGTTAAAGACTGCATCGGAACCTGTTTCTCAAGGATTTGCTGAGGAATCTTTCCCGGTCGAAATCCCGGAATCTTAACCTGCTTGTTCAACACTTTATAAGCGTCTTTCACTCTCTTCGATACCACATCCTCCGGGATGGTGATATTGATCTTACGCTTCAAACCCTCTAGTTCTTCAACATCAAATTCCATTTTCAAACCTTTCCACCAGGCGTGGCCGGCGAATCGCCGGGGATAATTAGCAAATACACATTTCTCTGTGAAAGCTGCGTTTCGGCGCAACAAGTCATTTCCCAGTTGCCTCCACGGCTGGTGGGGATTTTTTCAGGATCATCTGATCGATTTCCTTTTTCAACTGACCCAGTATCTCTCCATAGGAAAAAGACCCCAGAGTTTCTGTTCCCTTTTTCAGGTTCACCCGTGTAGGTCCGCACCAGAGCCCCAGATCCGCGTCATCAGTTTCTCCCGGACCGTTCACCCGACACCCCATCACCGCGATGGTCAGCTTATACTTTTCAGCATACTCAGTCATCTTCCGCACATCCTGGGCCAGATCGACAAACTTATCATTCTCCACCCTCGAACAACTGGGGCAAGCAATGATATTCAATCCTTCAAGAAAGTTTTTGGGAACAGAGCGGAAGCGGCCTTCCTCAATATCTTTCAGGATTTCCCGGCCAACCTCAATTTCCTGACCTTTCTCATCGTTGGGCAGGGTTAGGGAAACGCGAATCGTATCGCCAATCCCGGCAGAGATCAACTGCTCAAAAGCGATCCGGGTCTTAATGATGCCTTCAGGTGGAAGCCCCGCTTCGGTCACTCCCAGATGTAAAGGAACATCCGGACGTTCTTCAGAAAACCAGCGATTGGCTTCAATGACTTTCTGAGATTCTGAATCTTTGAGTGAAACACAATAATTTTCAAAACCCATCTCATCAAGCATCTGGCAATGATCGACTGCAGACCGGACCATGGCCTCTACCGAATCGTCTTTATAACGTTCCTTGTAGTCCGGGTCCACCGAACCGCAGTTGACACCGATGCGAATAGCGCAATCGTTTTTCTTCGCCGCGTTAACGATGATCTCCACTTTTTCACGAATGGACTTTTCTTTTTCCAGATGGAACAAGTGTCCCGGATTGTAACGAATCTTATTCACTAAAGGAGCAACGATGGGTGCCAGCTTGTAATTTTCCTGCAGGTCCACCGACCACACACTTTCGGGAAATTTTTGCCGCAGGATTCTAAGGGCTTCCACATCCTTTTCGTTGTCCACGGCAATACGGATAACATCGGCTTGAGCCGCTTCCAGAACCTCAATCTGTCTGGTCGTGGCTTCGAGATTCTGAGTTTGGGTCGCCGCCATGCTTTGTACTGCAATAGGGGCATCGCCACCAATCTCAATTTTGCCAATACGTATTTTTCGTGTTTTTCTCGGTCTCATATGTATCGCGTTCCTGTAGGGTCCTCTGGGTCAAAAGTAGAGATTAACAAATAAAGGGTTCCAGAACAAGGAAGCTCTTATCCCGAAGATTGGCCCACCCTGGAATTTTCCTGGTTATGGGTGCGATCCAAAGGGAATGGGATCGTGACTCCAACTCAGACCGGCTCAATTCCAGATAACGTGCAGACAATTTATTTTATTTCCACTTTAGTTGTGAAACTCACTTATCATACTGTCATTGTATCAGGGAGAGCTTTGCGTAAGTCGAAAAAAAACAGAAAAGCGAGATTACCTCTTCGGGGCACGAGGGCTTGAGTTAAACATCACGTCTTCACGGAGCCTGTGCTGAGCGAAGCCGAAGCATTCAGAATGACAATACAAGGCTATTTGTCATTCTGAGGAACAAGGTGACGAAGACGTGATATTTTTCCTTAAACTTCGTGCCCCACAGGGGTATGTGATATCCTCTTCATTGAACTTCATGCCCCGAAGGGGTAATCCGGGGTTATGCAAAGGTCTCTGTATCAGGAAGGAGTTCCCGACCAATTGCAAAAGCCGATGTGAAACGCTCCAGTCCATGACTACCACCATTGACCAACCTTCGCGCTCCTTTCAGGTCTCCCTCCAGCAATTCCTTTTTGATTCTTATTTCTTTAAATGCTAGAAAGCTGGCCAGCAAACGGGAGGCAATATCGGGCTCATTGGCCAGGTCCGGTTGCTCCAGCAAGTCCTCTTCAATAACATTGCCATGAACCGCGTAATTATCGCGCCCGGTCAACTGGATAAAACCACGGCCTTTAAACCGCTCACCATCTGGAGGTCCATGGTTACCAAGGTCTTCACGGAAATCGTACAGGTCGAAAGGGTGCCCATCGGGCGAGGTATTAAATCGGGAACGAAATTCGCTGATAGGACGGAACCCTTCCGTTTCCGCTCGAATGGTTGCCAAAGCCACCAGAACCATTCCTTGATCCACCAACCCTTGCTGTTCGAGACCATTCAGCACAAAGGGGAGATATGTTTCTATATTCGCAACGGGCGTATGAGGAAACATTCGGGCCACGATCGAAACCGTGACCGCTGGAAGAATAGAAACCACCTCAACCGGATCTTCAGGGATCAAGGCAGAAAGAGTGCGTGGCCCGGCTATGCCATCATCCAGCAGGCCTTTACTTTTTTGAAAAGCCATCAAAGCCGATTCGGTTCCCGGCCCGAACTCACCGTCAATCGACCCGGGATTAAAACTACCCTTCTTCAGTATTTTTTGCAATGCCTCGACTTCCGACCCGGACGAATGCAACCTTAAAGTTTTCATAGCGACGCTCAGGAATGCTAATATAATAGAAAATTGAAATAACTTTACTATTCTTACAACATGACGAAACTTCTTTCATCTATCATCCTTATACTGGCTCTGGCCCAACAAACCTGGGCGACGCCCCAGCACGGGCTTTCGTTATATGGCCCTCAGGACCTGAAATACAAACCCGGACAGAATTACGAATACGCCAACCCCGATGCCCCCAAAGGCGGTAATCTTGTGCTATCTGATTTTGGCGCCTTCACCAAATTGAACCCGGCCTCGCTGAAAGGTGTGACCGCCCCCGATATCGAGCAGTTGGTCTTTCAATCTGCTATGGACAGTTCCACTGATGACAACGAGGCTTTTTCCCTATACGGCAACCTGGTGGAAAAGGTCGAGCTGGCCAAAGACCGGCTCTCCATGACCTATACGATCTATAAACAGGCACGGTTTTCCGATGGACATCCACTGACCGCTGATGATTTTGTTTTCTCGTTCAACCTCATTAAAGATCCGGAATACCACCCCTTCTTTAAGGAATATTTCAAGGACATCAAGTCTATTGAAAAAATCGATACCCACACCGTCCGTTATCACTTCGCACTCTACAATCAGGAACTCCCATTGATAACGGGCCAGATGACAATTTTTCCACAACATATTTATGGCGTGAAGGGAAAATCTTTCGGTGCAGATTTCGATGACATTGCCATCGCCAGTGGACCCTACACAGTCGAGAAATACGAATACGGCAAATACATTACGTTCAAGCGTGATCCAAATTGGTGGGGCGACGATGTCGCCATCAACCGGGGACGCTATAATTTTGACCGGGTCACTTACAGAATATACCTCGACCCGGTAGCCCAGCGGGAAGCGTTCAAGGGCGGTGAGTTCGACATGCAGCTGGTCAACAGTTCCCGCGACTGGGCCCTCGACTACAAAGGCGATTTTGTCAAAAAAGGGTACTACATCCGTGGCGAGTTTCCTCACACCCGCGTTGCTGGCATGCAGGGGTTCGCCATGAACATGAGGACTGAATTCTTCCAGTCCCGCAAAGTCCGAGCCGCCATCGCCATGGCTTTCGACTTCGAATGGAGTAATAAAAATCTGTTTTATGGACAATACACCCGGAACGAATGCTATTTTGATAACAATCCTGAAATGAAAGCCCCGGGAATTGCCCAGGGTGAGGTCAAGTCCCTTCTCCTTGAGTTGCGGAAAAAGTATAAAAGCCATGTTCCCAAAACCGCAATCACCAAACCAGTAGGCGCACCGGGCCAAGGTCAGTCGGCCGCCAAAAATATCCGGGTCGCCAATGCTTTGCTGGATTCCGCCGGATGGGAAATCGGTTCCGATGGTATTCGCACAAAGGGCAGGCAGCGATTGGAGTTTGAACTTCTTTTGGCCGGGCCCGGGTTTCAGCGCATCGCCGAGCCCTATAAGAATAATTTAAAAAAGATCGGCGTACATCTGGATATCAAGGTCGTGCAGGTCGCCGAATATGAAGAACGCCTGCGCAATTTCAAATTCGGGATGATCGTGGCAAACTATTCCCAAAGCCGGTCGCCGGGAAATGAACAACGCTCCATGTGGGGAAGTGAAGCGGCAGAAACTCCCGGAACCAGAAACTATATGGGCATTAAAAATCCCGCACTCGATGAATTGATCGATGGGATCATCAAAGCAAAAACCCGCAAGGACCTGATCATTCATCTCCATGCCCTCGACCGGATTCTCACACATCAGTTTTATATGGTCCCACATTGGTATATTGCCTATGACCGAGCAGTCTATTGGAACAAGTTCAGCCGCCCAAAAATTAATCCTTCACAAAGCTCTATACTCAACAACCTCCTGCAATGGTGGTGGTGGGACGAGCAGAAAGCACAAAAACTGAAAGATGCACGGGCAACCGGGGCTTCCATTAATTAAACCTGAGACACATTTAATGGTCACTCAGAAGATTGAAGATCATTATGTCGGCCTATTACAGGAATGTATGCACCCAGCAAATATGTATTCTCAAGTGTAAATGTCTTGCTTTCATCGCCATATCTCAACAAACTCAGTTATTCAACTTCCCACCATTTACCATCTTCTTTTAGTTCAACATTTTTAAAAAAATCTGGAAACTGATCGGTTTCAAAGGAGTGGATATCAGGATTGAATAAGCACCGTAAGCTGAATGGTCTACGAGATAGGGCATGATATCAAAAGGTCCAATTTCTATGGTTTCCTTGTCTTTCATTATGAATGGTTTTTTTGAAATCAGCACCAGAAGGAGTGAAAAAGGTGGCTGATCGCAAAATATTGTGGGCCGCCTCCCCTATGATTACGGGGATTTGCGGAGGAAGAAACCGGGCCAGACCAAAATGATCCTGATGAGGATGAGATATCAATGCGGCAAGCAGGGTGTCATCCGGATTAGCGAATCCTTTAACGTCAGGCAGAAGGGATTTGGCATCCACATCTCTGTCCGTATTCAAAGGCAACCCTCATCTAAAACTATGCGTTGGCCAGCAGATTCAATTTCAATGCAAGTGCCGCCAATCTCCTGTGTCCCACGATGAATGCAAACTTTCATATGGTTTTAGTAGTTCCATTGAACAGTAGCTCGGTTATCGAGTGCTTCCAGCAATTCCTTGCCTTCGCAGGGCCAAATAAATGAATTAGGAAAACTGGTGAAAGAAAAATCCATTTCAATTTTGCTGTCAAACTTTGAGACAAGTAAATTTTTAAGCCCTTTATTTAGTTCCTCTTCAAGCCAAGCCAATGAACATCTAGAATAATAATTTTGGGGAGCAAGGGTTTGCAGGTATATAACTTTTGCACTTAAAATCTCTTTATCGTTAATGCATGCTCCTGAATAAAACTCAGTTGACAACAAATAAATCAATCCATTGATAACAATTTCAAATGCGGCAAACATTGGAGTATCGCTTTCTACTTTTAATTCAATAAACTCAAATTTTCGTGACCCAAGTCGGTGAACAAGGTCGATGTTTCTTGATTTATCGCTCGCGCTACTCACCAAGCCAGATGGTGTTGGGACCTGATTCACCCAGTCTGGAGATGGGAGTTTTGCAATAGCTTTTTCGAGAGTTTTTTCTTTACTTTTATTATGTTTTGCAATGTTGAGAATTTTCTTGAA
This sequence comes from Nitrospinales bacterium, assembly GCA_965249625.1. Classification (GTDB taxonomy): domain Bacteria; phylum Nitrospinota; class Nitrospinia; order Nitrospinales; family VA-1; genus LS-NOB. The sequence goes on from OZ252246.1 coordinate 1,436,194, forward strand.
TCTCCAATTTTCAGTAGAGGGCCCAAGAGAATGAAAACGATTACCTCGGTCTTTAAAATTTTTTACTAGCCGCTCATAGACTTGGAGAATTACTGAATCTGCATCAAAACTAGCAGGAGTGCTTTTTAAACTCAAACAGCTTCTCTTGTGCTTAAAGTGAGGAGCTTTTCCAATATGAGATAAATTAAGTGCCTCATCTATAATCTCTATAACACCGTCCGTTATGCTTGCCGCCATTGTTCCCTCCATAAAATAGTCAACCCTTGATTTTGTCTTCGTCCATTTCATTCTTTTTCTTGTTAAGATAGTAATAGTATATTTGGAACGGAGAATGCTCTTTATACTTCTCTCTTTGATGAGAGTTATAAAACATCGGAGAATTGTGCTTTTCTACTTGATAAGAGTTATTATATCTCGGTGAGTGTTTATACTTTTCTTTCTGATAACTATTATACGCAGACTGTGAGTTGTATTTCTCTCTTTATGCAACCTTAAGACATGAAAGCTGTTGCTATCCGTTTATAATAGGTTTGATTTTGGAATAACCAGATAATGACAAACGAATTCGCTTTCCCTGTCACTGACCCCAAACACATATGACCGCTTACATCATACGCCGGCTTCTATTGATGCTTCCCACTCTGATCGGGATCGTCACCATCACCTTTATCGCCACGCAATTCGTTCCTGGGGGTCCGATTGACCAGATAAAATCGCTTTTAAGGGGCCACGCTGGCACCCTGACCGAGGCAGGCGGCGGAGCTATGACAAACTCCGGGAAAAAATTCGGCGAGATAGACCCCAAGCATATGGAGCAATTAAAAAAAATCTATCATCTCGACCGGCCGCTCTGGGAAAGATATCTGCGCACCTTTTTATGGTACTCACCGCAAAATAAAAATGCCCCCTTGGTTGAGAGTTTTTTCAACCGTGACAACTGGGAAGGGTTTCTTGTCTTTAAATTCGGTAACTCGTTTTACCGCAATAAATCCGTTCTTGAACTCATCAAGGAAAAGTTGCCGGTTTCCGCATCGCTGGGTGTCACCAGCTTTTTTTTGACCTACACCATCTGCATCATTCTGGGCATCGCCAAAGCCGTGAAGCATGGAACCCGTTTTGACACCGCGACCAGTTTAATCGTACTCATCGGTTATAGTGTCCCTGGATTTGTTCTGGCAATATTTATCATTGTCCTGTTTGGTCCGGGAGATGCAGCCGTTGCCCATCTTGTACCGATCTCCGGCTTGACATCGGCGGGAACTCCCGGTTATGAGTCGTGGACGGCCTGGGAGAAGCTGACCGATTACCTCCATCATCTGGCCGCCCCTTTGTTGTGCTACGTACTCGGTGGATTCGCCACGCTGACCCTGTTGACCAAAAACGCTTTCCTGGAAGAAATGCGCAAACAATATGTGTTGACGGCCCGAGCCAAAGGCCTGCCGGAAAAGCGCGTCCTGTTCAAACATGTGCTGAAAAATTCGCTCATTCCACTGGTGACAGGATTCCCTATTGCCTTTCTCGCCATGTTTTTCTCCGGTTCGTTATTGCTGGAACAAATTTTTACTTTGGACGGACTGGGGCTTCTTTCCTACCAGGCGGTGATCCAGAGAGATTACCCCATTGTCCTCGGCACTCTGTTTGTTTTCTCACTCATGGCACTGGTCGGCCAGTTGTTGACCGACCTGTCTTACGTTTTAATTGATAGAAGAATTTCTTTCGATGAGTCCCAGGGCTGAACATGCTGAAATTGGATAAAGAACTGAAAGTTAAAATAGAGGTCTACAAAAAAGACAAGCGGGCCTATTACAGCTTTTTGATCCTGGCTTTTCTTTTTTTAACGACCCTGCCAGCCGAACTGGTCTGTAATGTGCGTCCGCTTGTGATCGTTGTGGAAGGGAAACCTTATTTTCCCATCTTCTTCACCTACAGCGAAAAAGATTTTGGCAGTGTCCTGCCGAGCGAACCGGATTATAAGTCCGCCCGGTTCCAAAGGATTTTAAACGGGGTGCCTGAGGCACCTTCGACGCCGACAGAAGAAAAGAACTCTTTCGGCTTGCAATTGGATGATTTCGAAGAAGAGGGTTCGGAACCGGCATTTAGCATCGGGCTTGATGATTTTGATGACAGTGAAGATTCTGTTGACCCGCCTGCCCCTGCTGCCGAAGTCGCACTTTCTCTCTCGCCCAGAGACTACTGGGTATTCTGGCCGCCGGTGCGTTACGACTACAAATATATTCCGACCGAATCAAAGACCGGCAATGTTGTGCTGGCCGCTCCCTACCGCACTCCCGCCCGTACTGGTGAAGGGTTCATCGAGTCTTCGTGGGAAGACGGGCATTACCTCGGCACCGACGACCGGGGCCGGGACGTGCTGGCGCGTTTGTTTTATGGCTTCCGCATTTCAATGCTCTTTGGGGCTTCGCTGGCAATCACCGGCACCCTGATCGGATGCCTGATTGGAGGAACTCAAGGGTTTCTGGGGGGTTGGGTCGACCTTGTCGGCCAGCGGTTGACGGAAATCTGGGGGTCCATACCGCGCCTCTATATTTTAATAATTTTGAGTTCCTTTCTGGTTCCTTCGGCATTACTACTGTTTCTGATTTTAAATCTCACCGCATGGATGGGAATTGCCGCCTATATTCGTGCGGAATTTTTAAAAGTCCGCAACTTTGAATTTGTCAAAGCGGCTAAAGGGCTGGGAGTTTCCAATTTCACCATCATGCGCCGACATATCCTGCCTAACGCCTTAACTCCCGTGGTCACATTTTTTCCCTTTGAAGTCACAGCAGGAATTCTCGCCCTGGTGAGTCTGGACTACCTGAACCTGGGGGTACCCAGTCCCGCACCCAGCATAGGCGAACTGCTGGCGCAGGGGAAGAACAACCTTCAGGCATTATGGATATTACTGCCCACCTTCGCGTCGCTCACTTTGACGATCACATTATTAACTTTTGTTGGGGAGGGTATTCGCAATGCCTTCGACCCAAGAAAGACCTTATGAGGACTATCAAAAAATGCCAGCCTTTCAAAATTCAGAAAAATTAAAACATCAGTTTTTTGAGATAATTTTTCTGGGATTTCTTTCCGTTAATACTTTTTCAACGTACCCCTAATGTTGTTATCAGTAAAAAATCTAGCCACCCATTTCCATGCCGGGCCCGGGAAAATTGCCCGGGCGGTGGATGGCATCTCTTTTGATCTTGAGCAGGGCAAAACCCTGGCTCTGGTGGGGGAATCCGGTTGCGGCAAAACCCAGACCGCGTTTTCGATCATGCGGCTGATTGCCGAGAACGGTTACCATCCAACGGGAGAGATCCACTTTCAAGGACAAAACCTGTTCGGGCTAAACCCTGAAGAAATGCGAGGCCTGAGAGGGAATGACATCGCCATGATTTTTCAGGAACCGATGACTTCTCTCAATCCCTTGTTCCGCATCGGTGACCAGTTGGAAGAGCCTTTAAAGCAACATTTGAAAGTTGCAAAAGGGGACTCCCGAAAACGGGCTCTGGAGCTTCTCGAACGAGTAGGAATTCCCGATCCTCATAAACGCATTGATGATTTTCCACACCAGCTTTCAGGAGGCATGAAGCAGAGGGTTATGATCGCCATGTCCCTGGCTTGTGAGCCAAAACTGCTCATCGCCGATGAACCCACCACCGCTCTCGATGTCACTATTCAGGCGCAGGTGTTAAGCCTGATGAGCGATTTGCAGAATCAAACCGGGATGGCGATTTTGTTGATCACCCACGACATGGGCATCGTCAATCAGATGGCCGACGATTTGTGCATCATGTACGGAGGCCGGGTGGCAGAGTATGGAAGCCGGGAGCAAATCTTTAACAATATGACCCACCCCTACACGCAAAGGCTTTTCAGTTCCATTCCCAAACTTGAGAAAAGCGATACTTTGCTGGACACTATTCCCGGCCTGGTTCCTTCCGCCACCGAGTATGGAGAAGGATGCAGGTTTGCTGACCGCTGTTCCGAAGTCATGGACATTTGCCATGAACGGGAAAGCAAAGTGCATCACATCACCGGCAACCATAAAACGGTTTGTCACTTAATGGAAAAAGGAGAGGGCAGTGCCCGCAAGCAAAGCAGAACAACCGACCCTATACCGGTTCGCAAACTTGAGAACACGCCGCTTATCAAGATGCGTAATTTAAAAACCCATTTCCCTGTCCGCAAGGGAGTGTTTCTGCGCATCGTCGACCATATCCGGGCAGTAGACGATATTAACCTGGATATTCCCAAAGGCGCAACCGTGGCTCTGGTGGGAGAATCCGGTTGCGGAAAAACCACCCTGGGTGAATCCATTTTGCAATTGGTTCCCGACGCGCGTGGAGAAGTCTTCTTCGGCGATCAAAATATCATGAACCTGAAAGGCGAAGCTTTGAAACAATTTCGCAGGCATATGCAGATTGTGTTCCAGGACCCTTTCGGTTCCCTGCAACCTCGCATGACCATCGAAAGAATTGTTGGCGAAGGACTGGAGGTTCACCAGCCCTTGCTTTCACCGGATGAACGGTCTCAAAAAATTTCCCGGGTTTTAGAGGAGGTGGGATTGAGTTCATCCATTCTGGAACGCTACCCGCATGAGTTTTCCGGCGGCCAGCGGCAACGCATCGCCATTGCACGCGCTTTAATTCTGGAACCGGAGTTTCTGGTGCTGGATGAACCCACAAGCGCTTTGGATGTATCAGTGCAGGCCCAGGTTCTCAACCTGCTTAAAGAATTACAATCACGACATACACTTACCTATCTATTCATCAGCCATAATTTAAGCGTCGTGCGCTATATGGCAGACACGGTAGCCATCATGTATCTGGGAAGAATTGTGGAGCAGGCGCCTGTAGAAGAACTCTTCATGAATCCCCGTCACCCATATACAAAATCGCTTCTCGAGTCGGTACCCGATCTGGAAATCCGCAAACCTTTCAAGCCCTTGGTGGGGGATGTGCCCTCCCCTCTTAATCCACCATCAGGCTGCCATTTTCATCCTCGGTGTCCCATTTATCTGAATGAGGAACAGGGTTCTGCATTGGCAAAAAACTGCACCGGCCAATATCCTGAAAAGATGGGGGGAAACCACTCGTTCGTTTCCTGCCACCATGCCGCGCCCTCCGCGATAACCCGGGAATAAAAACCTGCAAGAATTTCTCCCGCAGCTTTTTGCTATGCAAGGCGAGATTACCCCTTCGGGGCACGAAGTTTAAGGAAAAATATCACGTCTTCGTCACGTTGTTCCTCAGAATGACAAACCGGCGTTTCTTGTCATTCTGAATGATTGCATTGTCATTCCGAATGCTTCGGCTTCGCTCAGCACAGGCTCCGTGAAGCATCTCGCTTTTCTGTTTTTTTTCGACTTACGCTGAAAAAGAGGCGGAAGCAAAAATCCCCCCTCCCTTCATAGGGAAGGGCCAGGGGAGGGTTGGATTATGAATTCCGTAAAAATAATCCACACCCCTCCAGACCTCCCCTCATGAGAGAGACCTTTGCATAAGAGGGTATTTCAGTAATTTTTATTAAACGGTGTTGAAGTTGAGAGTGAAACGCTATTGTTTGAGTAATCTTCTTTGAGGCATATAGTTTTTATTGCTATTCGCTTTGCCGTTTTCCATGTTCCCCCGGCGCTTTCCTCTCTCAAGCCAGAGTTTCCCGTGTTCGCGCTAAAACAAGACATTGTTTTATATTCATGGCCATGCAAACCAGGGTGATTTGAACCGCTGTCCGCGTCAACCCGATATAGCGTGCCCTGCGCAACCGGTAATGGTTCTTAAGGATACCGAAGACATGTTCTACGGGAGCGCGTAATTTAGTCATGCGTTTGTTGAATGCGGTCTGAGCAGGTTTCAGGGGATGATACTGATTGGGCCGATGCATGATGCCAACAAAAATACCGCGTTCCTGAAGTTCCTTGCGCCGGGAGTGTTTGTCATAAGCCTTGTCCGCGTAAACCGCTTTCTCATCACCCATCACCAGGTCATCGGCCGGTGTCGTGTCATTGACATTGGCCGGGGTGATGATCACACGGCGAACCAATCCAGACTTCCGATCTACTGCCGTATGCATCTTGTAACCGCAGACATTGTCTTTTTTGCGGGAACCATAAGTCCCCGCCTCAGGGTCTACCGCTTTTTTCGGACTGGAAGAGCGAACAAACGATGCGTCCAGCATCGTTCCCTGTTTGATCACAAAGCCCTGCGATTCAAACTGGGTATTTAACGAGGACAATAACTTGTCGTAACGGTCTCCCAGTTGAGAACGAAACCGGCTGATCGTCGAATGATCGGGAACCGCATCGGACAAACTCAAACCCGCAAAACGGCGAAAGCTGATCCGGTCCGACAACGCTTCTTCCATGCCAGGATCGGAAAGGTTGTACCATTGTTGCAGCAAAAGGGTTTTGAATAAAAGAACCAGCGGATAAGACGGGCGGCCCGTATTGCAGCTATAAATCCCTGACAACTCCTTTTCCAGAAGGCTGAAGTCCAAAACCTTATCCACTTCTGAAAGAAAATTCGTTGCCCCGTTCACCAAATCATCCGCGAAGCTTAACTGACCCAGTTGCTTTTGCACTCCCATTCCTCCAGCAATCGTTAAAAAAATACCTCAACGCATTATAACCTGTCTCCAAATGCTATACTTATGCAAAGGTCTCCTTATCAGAGGGGAGGATCAATGAGAATCCCCAGGTTAGTGCAAGGCGAGATTCTTCATCGCGTGCGCTCTTCAGAATGACAAACCGGCGTTTCTTGTCATTCTGAACGCAGTGAAGAATCTCGCTTTTCTTGTCATTCGTAGGAGAGATCCTTCGGCTCCCTAAAGGGACGTGCCAGGCCTTAGGCTCCTCGAGGATGACAAACCGGCGTTTCTTGTCATTCTGAATGCTTCGGCTTCGCTCAGCACAGGCTCCGTGAAGACGTGATATTTTTCCTTAAACTTCGTGCCCCGAAGGGGTAATCCGGGGTTATGCAAAGGTCTCCCTGACAAGGAGGATTGAGGGGGTTTGCTTAGATTGTCATTGCGGACGTAGTGAAGCAATCCAGAACCTGGATCGCCACGCTCCTTGCAGTCGCTCGCGATGACGGGAGTCGGGACTGCTAAGTCATTTTCCTGACTTCAGAAATTGGTAAGTGGGTATAGGTAATTGTCATTCTGAACGCAGTGAAGAATCCCCAAGCCTATGCAAGGCTTGTATTAAACTTGTTTTCCGCTCCCGGTAACTACCGACCGGCCCTGTTGCTCTCTCCATCTGACTTTGCCAATCACAATCCTCAAAACCTCGTGAAGCAGCCTCAGTTCCTTGTAGGACAAAACCCTTAACAGACTAATCAGCTTGGCAATTTCCCTTTCAAAGGCCGGGTGTTTTACAGGAGCCTCTTCAAAATCAAAAAATGTTCCAAGAGAAACATTTAATTTTTCCGCGAGAAACTCAAGGGTTCTTAACGAGGGGATGCTCACACCGCGTTCCAAGCGGGAAACCGTTTCCACGCTCACATTGATCTTCTCGGATACCTGAAACTGGGTCAATCTGCGGGAAAGGCGGATTTCGGTAATTCTCGCGCCAATCCTCTTCTCAATATCAGACATGATTTATCACCTCTGTAGAAAGAATAGACAAATCAGTGTCCGTTGGAAGGAATTAATTTATCATTAATAAATTTTAATTGACAAATTAATTATTATTCTTTATGATGAGCCTGCTAGCGTCGAGAGGTAAAAACCAGCGTAAAAGTCGGCATGAGTAGGACTTGAGTAGCTGTAATTTTAAACCGTAAGAGGAGGAAAAAATGAAGAATGTTATATCTGTTGCTATTTGTGCCTTATTGCTGTTCCCATCGCTCGGTTTCGCTGGGAATAAAGACAATTCTACCTATGTCAGCTTTTCTGGAATGGTTTCAGTTTTGGAAGATTCCACGCTGGAGGCTGAAAATTTTACTATTTTGGGGGAAACAAAATTAGAATTGGAGTTAGATACCGGCTTTGGGCTTTCTGTGGCCGCCGGTAAAAAATTCGGTAACGGCTGGCGGGGAGAAGTTGAATACTCCTATAGAAAAAATGATATTGGCGATTTAACGCTGGGCAATCTGATCATTCCCATCCTCAACGAAGAAACTAATATCCACACTATTATGGCTAATGGCGTTTACGACATTACAAACAACAGCATGTTCACGCCCTATCTGGGTGTGGGTGTGGGCGTTGGATGGGAAGAAGAAGCTGAGGGCGCAGAGTTTGCTTATCAACTTTTGGCCGGAATAAATTATGAAGTCGCGCCTAAAGCCGATTTAATTTTTGGTTACCGTTACACGGGCGTGACCGACTTGGATTATGAGGGTGCTGGCTTAAAATATACCGCAACCGCCGATTCTCATAATTTTGAACTCGGGTTCAGGCATTCATTTTAAAGACAGGCCAAAGGCGGGCGGTGGCAGTCCCTTCTGGTGCTCTGTTTTCTGGTGTTTCTCCTCCAGGTCGCCCGCTTTGGTTTTTGTGGAGAGTACGATTAGCGTACTTTCTAACCCCCTCTTCTGGTCATGACCCAATATTATTTGATAAATTAGTTCTTATTCTTCATAATGAACCTGCTCGCGTTGAGAGATAAAAACCAGCATAAAAGTCTTGGAGGGCATGAATAGGACTTGAGTAGCTGTAATTTTAAGCCGTAAGAGGAGGAAAAAATGAAGAATGTTATATCTGTTGCAGTTTGTGCCTTGTTGCTGTTCCCATCGCTCGGTTTCGCTGGGAATAAAGACAATTCTACCTATGTCAGCTTCTCGGGAATGGTTTCGGTTGCGGAAGATTCCACGCTCAAAGTTGGTGGCATCAAATTAGATATGGAGTTAGATACCGGCTTTGGGCTTTCCGTGGCCGCCGGTAAAAAATTCGGTAACGGCTGGCGGGGAGAAGTTGAATACTCCTATAGAAAAAATGATATTGACAATCTAACGGTGGGGAGTCTGATCTTTCCCATCTACGATGAAGAAACTAATATCCACATTTTTATGTCTAATCTGGTTTACGATATACAAAACAACAGCATGTTCACGCCCTATCTGGGTGTGGGCGTGGGCGTTGGGTGGGAAGGAGAAGCTGAGGGCGCAGAGTTTGCTTATCAACTTTTGGCCGGCATAAGTTACGAAGTGTTCAGCCGCAACGAATTGATCTTTGGCTACCGCTACACGGGCATGACCGATCTGGATTATAAGGGGGCTGGCTTAGAATATACTGCCACTGCGGGTACCCACAACTTTGAACTCGGATTCAGGCATTCGTTTTAAAGGCAGCAGACCAAGGCGGGCGGTGGCAGTCCCTTCTGGTGCTCTGTTTTCTGGTGTTTCTCCTCCAGGTCGCCCGCTTTGGTTTTTTTCGTGAAACAGTCTGGGAGAGATTCTTCGTCACGTTGTTCCTCAGAATGACAAAATAGCCTTGTTCCCCAGAATGACAAAATGGCCCAGTATTGCCATGCTGAACGATTGTATTGTCACTCTGAACATTGAAAAAAAACCGTCTAAACGGTCAAAAAGAACTACAATGAACATCCATCCTGATTCAGCGCAAAACAAATCTCAAAACTCATTGCGCCAGAATCCAGCGTTTATCAACCTTTTCCTGAACTAAACACCCTCCGCAGACAACCTTCTGTAAGCTTTTTCTGTAAGCTTTTTGAAATACCCACGACTCATTTACAGTTATCTAACTAGTATGAATTTGTTATCACGTTAAACCAACATTGAATGAGCACACATTGCGAGGATACTTGTCATGAATAAACTCTATGCGGTCTTTTTAATATTTTTAAGTTATTTTCTTCTCGTAACTTTTTCACCAAAAAATGTTAATAGCGCTTCAAAGCAATCTACAATTCCCACAAAGGTATCTGAAAATTCCGGGAAAACCGAGATGGCTATTTTTGCAGGAGGTTGTTTCTGGTGCATGGAGCATCCCTATGAAGACCTGCCGGGAATTTCAAAGGTCATTTCCGGATATACCGGCGGGAAAAAGAAAAATCCCACCTACAAACAAGTCGCCTCAGGTTCCACTTCCCATGTTGAAGCCGTAGAGATCCATTACGATCCGGAAAAAATTTCCTACAATGATCTTTTAGAGATTTTCTGGAGGAATATCAACCCAACGGATGCAGGTGGACAATTTGTGGACCGAGGAAAACAATACACAACAGGGATTTTTTATACGAGCGAACAGCAAAAACAAACTGCGGAACAATCAAAAAAAAGACTGGCGGATGGAAAACGGTTCAGTAAAAAAATCGTCACAAAAATTGTTCAGGCAGGCCAGTTTTACCCCGCAGAAGAGTACCATCAGGATTTTTTCAAGAAAAATTATATCCGTTACAAAGTATACCGGGCCGGCTCAGGAAGAGATGAGTTTATAACCCGTGTCTGGGGGGAAGACAAAGAATACAAAATTTCCAAAATGGGATTTGATGAAAAAAAAGCTCCCAGATACACCTTGATTGGCAGCAAAGCAAGGTCCAAAGCTGACTTGACTAAAATGCAATATAATGTCACCCAGAAAAACGGCACGGAGCCTCCATACAAAAACGAGTACTGGGACAATAAGCGAGCCGGAATTTATGTAGATATCGTTTCTGGAGAACCCCTGTTCAGTTCTAAAGACAAATTCAAATCCGGCACGGGCTGGCCTTCTTTCACCCGGCCACTGGTGCAGGAAAACATAGTTCAAGAAAAGGACATCTCCTTTGGCATGGTTCGAGTCGAGTTACGTTCAAAATCTGCGGACTCGCATTTGGGACATTTATTTCATGATGGTCCCAAACCGGCAGGATTACGATATTGCATCAACTCGGCGTCCATGAGGTTTATTGCGGTTGAGAAACTGCAAGAAGAAGGTTATGAAGAATTTTTGCCCTTATTCAGCAGGGGTATTTAAATGACCCCGGATCCTTCGGCTCCCTAAAGGGACGTGCCAGGCCTTCGGCTCCTCAAGGATGACAAACCGACTTTGCGCTGTCATTCTGAACGCAGTGAAGAATCTCCAAGCCCGTGCAAGGCGAGATTCTTCGTCACGTTGTTCCTCAGAATGACAAACTGACTTTGCGTTGTCATTCTGAATGCTTCGGCTTCGCTCAGCACAGGCTCCGTGAAGAATCCCCAAGCCCGTGCAAGGCGAGATTCTTCGTCACGCTGTTCCTCAGAATGACAAACCGACTTTGCGTTGTCATTCTGAATGCTTCGGCTTCGCTCAGCACAGGCTCCGTGAAGACGTGATATTTTTCCTTAGCCTTCGTGCCCCGAAGGGGTAATCTCGTCTTTCCCCTTTTTTTGACTTGCGCAAAGGTCTCTATATTCAGCAAGGGTATTTAAATGACCGTAATGGATTCCAAGGCTTTGCTCTGGCACCTGTATATGGTGAGAACCAACCATGGCCAGCTTTATACTGGAATCACCCAGGATGTCACTCGGCGTTTCCTGGAACATCAAGAAGGTGGCAAAAAAACGGCGAAGTATCTCCGGGGGAAAGGTCCGCTTAAACTGGTGTTTCAGCAAGAAATAGGAAGCCGGTCTTCTGCATTAAAAGCAGAAACCGCGCTCAAAAAACTTCCCAAGCAGCAAAAAGAAAGCCTGGCAGAAAACTCAGGTAGGTTGATTCTTGATAATCTAAAATCCATCCCGGAAAAATAAATAAGACTTACTGGATAAGTTTATTTTTGAATGCGTAGTTAGTGATTTGCGCATTATTTTTCAAGGTGGTCTTTGCAAAAATTATCTGCCCCACGGGGATTAAATCCAGTAATTCTCGAAGCTCTTTTGGTTCTATAGATAGGAATTTTGATTTACTCGGTGTTCCACTCTGTCAAGAAATAATAAACCAGTGTGATCGCAATAACGCCTGCCAAACCAACCGTTACAATACAACTCAAATTCATGATAGTCCCCTCTCAGAAAACCTGTTGACGATGTTTATATTTTATTAAATTCTATACTAAAAATGAAAATTTTGCTCATAACGGCTGAAGTATTTTATTGGAAAACTGGATAACTATAACGAATAAAGCTCTCTGATTTAAGAAAAAAAATCCAAAAAGCCTACGATGAAATAGTCAGTCTATATCTTCAGGAAACTTGATAGCAATTGGATTCAATCTAATCCCGCCGCCCGGGCCTGCTGGTCTGCCAGGTAGGAACTCCGCACAAGAGGCCCTGCTTCCACATGATTCAGGCCTAATGATTCGCCAATCTCCTTATATTCTGCAAAACGGTCAGGGTGAATGAACTCGACGACTTCCATGTGAGCCGGGGAAGGCCGGAGATATTGTCCGATCGAAAGAATTTGGCAGCCTGCCTCTACAAGATCCTGCATTGCTTGAATCACTTCTTCTCTTTTTTCTCCTAGACCCAGCATAAGTCCGCTTTTTGCTATAACCCCTTTGGTTTCTGCTGCTATTTTCAAGGTTTTCAGGGACCATTCGTAGCGACATTGAGGACGCGCATGCCTTTGCAAGGATTCGACCGTTTCAAGATTGTGGGCCAGCACATCAGGACGAGCTTCGCATACCGGGCGGATGAGATTCGTGTTTCCCTGAAAATCTGGAATCAACGCCTCAATTTTTATCCTCGGGCACTGACCTCTAATCGCCATGATGGTTTTAATCCACTGCCCTGCCCCACCGTCCGGCAAATCATCGCGATCGACCGAAGTTATGACAGCAAATTTTAAATTCAATTGTGAGAGTGACAGAGCGACCTTATCAGGCTCATCAGGGTCAGGACGATTCAGGTGCCCTGTGGGGACATCGCAAAAGCGACAGGCCCGGGTACAGGTATCTCCCAGAATCATGAAGGTCGGGGTGCCCGCATCCCAGCAGGTGCCAATATTAGGGCACGATGCCGATTCGCAAACCGTGTTCAATCCACTTTTTTTTAAGAGGGATTTTAACTGAAAAAATTTACGCGTTCCAGGAAGCCGGGTCTTCAACCAGTGAGGCAACCTTTTATGCTGATATTTTGTGACTGGGTTGTTCATTAAAATTAAAAGGGTGAGGGGTAATCCAGAAGTCGGGATGTAGTATAATGTGAGGGCTTATAAAAAGAAACCCTTCGTTTCTTTATCCATAACTCCAGCCAGTTTTCAAATCATTCAAAAGCAACTCCATGTATTTCAAGACCATTGACAGATATATATTTAAAGAATTATTAAAGATATTCCTGATCAGTATTTTTGCCATGACAATGATCCTCTATCTGGATAAATTTCTGTTCATGGCTGAAATGATCGTCAATCGCGGCGTCTCTTTCATGGAAATGGTGATGATGATGGTATATATATCTCCTGCTTTTCTTGCCATCACTATTCCCATGGCAGTCCTCATGGCATCTGTAGTCACATTCAACCAATTTTCAGTCCATAATGAATGGGTGGCTATGAAGTCCTGCAGCTGGAGTTTTGTGGAATTGATGAGACCCGTTCTATTTTTTTCATTGTTCACATATTTTCTGGCCAATATCGTGACGTTCTGGGCTCTCCCTTGGGGTAACCAGTCCTACAAAGTCCTGATGTATGACATCATTAGGAACCGGGCTGATATAGACATCCAACCTAACGTCTTCAACCGGGGCTTTAAAAACCTAATTCTTCTGGTTAAAGAGCGCCATCAAAATTCACAACTCAAAGGTGTGTTCATCGCCGATACCAGTAATAGTGGAGCTCCGCAAATTATCACCTCTGAACGGGGGGTCATATTTCCCAATCCAAAAACCCTGAAGATTCAACTCAAACTCAATAATGGAACCGTTCATGAATTGAGCAATGAAAGAGGCGACTACCAGACTTTAAATTTCGACCGCTATGATATCAACCTCAGCCTCCCGGATACAGAAAGACTGGAGAAAGAAGCCCTTGTCGGGAACAGGGAACTATCGCTCTCAAAAATCAAAGAAAAAATTAAGGATATGAAAAAAAAGGGGCTCCCGACCTCGGGCCCAGAGGTGGAACTGAGTAAAAAATTCTCCATTCCCTTCACCTGTCTGCTTTTTGCTTTTCTTGGGGCTCCGCTCGGTATCAAATCAAGCCGCTCAGGTAAATCAGGTAGTTTTGGCATCACCGTGGCTGTTATCATGGTTTACTATGCAGGACTCATTGTGACCCAGAACCTGGGAAGAGTTGGCGAAATCCACGCCTACACCTCTGTATGGATACCTAATATAATCCTGATTTGTGTGGTTATTTATGTGCTCTACAAAATGCAAAAGGATTTACCCTTTAAATTCATAGAGAGCTTCATCGATTTCCTGATAACAATTGTTGAGTTCTTCAAAAACTTGTTTGGCAAAACCAATAAAGGACCCATCAGAAAAATTAAGGGCACCCGGAAACCCACCCGTCCATCTCTGGAGGGAATAGACCGGCTACGCAGAGTATCTAATCCAAAGAAGCAGGACTGAATTCTACTGAAACGGAGAATCAAATGAAAACGGCACGCGATATCATGACCCGGGATGTGGTGACGGTGACAAAGGACCAGCCCATCAGCGACCTTTCCAAACTCTTTATCGAAAACCATTTTAATGGCGTTCCCGTTCTCAATGATGCCGGGAAAGTGATCGGTGTAGTCACCCAGGGAGATTTGATTGAGCAGAATAAAAACCTGCACATCCCCACCGTCATCGCCCTGTTTGATGTCGTCTTGTTTCTGGAGAGTGAAAAAAAGTTTGAGTCCGACGTAAAAAAATTGACCGGCTCTAAAATCGAAGACATTTATCGCAAAAACCCTGTCACCGTTTCCCTCGATACAGACCTAAGCGAAATCACTACGATTATGGCCGAGAAAGATGTCCACACCCTCCCCGTTCTGGACAGCGATAAACTGGTCGGCATCATAGGCAAGAAGGATGTCATCCGCGCCATGGCTTAACCCTCTCCTAATTCCCCAAATGGCACAATTATTTTATCCCCTTTTTAACTCTTTGATTGCTAAATTCTTCAAACACGAATTACCCCAAAAGGTATTGTAAGTCCGATTTTTACGCTTGATTTATTTGGTAGGCCAAAATAGCATTCATTTGATTGAGCACCGGGGGTAAGCAACGCACCGAAATCTATTTTAATAGAAAACAATTAACGCTACGAACAAATGCAAGCACATTAAATAATAAATTTAGTTTCCGGAGGTCTTCAATGGACACACGATTAGCCGTTTTCATCGTTCACGGCATAGGAGACCAGAAAAAGGGATTCAGCCATGACATGCAGGAGAACCTGAGATCCAACTTCAAAAGAGCTCTCCAACATATGGGGCAAGAGGATCGCGAGGGCCAGGATGACGCGTTGATTTTCCGAGAAGGCCTCTGGGCAGACATCACCCAGGAAGGCCAAGACACTCTCAAGAACAGAATGTTCAACGATCCTGATACCGATGTCGATTGGATTAAAGCCCGAAAATTCTTTGTGGATTATATCGGTGATGCCATCTCCTATTTCAAAGGATCGACTTCGGACGTTTATTCCCAATACAATGCCATCCAAAGCAGAATCGATGGTCTGGTGCAAAACCTGTCAAAAGAAACCAACCCAAACCAAAACACCCTTCTCACCGTTGTCTCACACAGTCTTTGGACGGTTGTTCTGTCAGATTATCTCTACGATAAGAGAGATATTTTAGAACCCAGTTACCAGCTCATCTTCTCCAACTTTTTCACTCTGGGCAGTCTGATCGCCTTGTATGCCAACCGATTTTACAACCACAGCTCCCCAAGCAATCCTTTCGCGAATTTCAAACCCCAGAAGGTTAAGGACGAAAATGGGGTCTGGATCAACATGTTTGATGAGGATGATATTGTCGGCTACCCCATTCGGCCGGTAAACTCGCACTGCAAAAAAGTGGTGGCGGCTGATTTAAATGTTTCTGTCGGCTCCAGGCTCACGGGCTGGAATCCTGCAAGCCACACGGGTTACTGGAAAAACGAAGAGGTCGGAAAAATAATCGCGGAGAAACTTGCCATTGACTGGCTCAGAGTGAACAAGTGGGATAAAAAAGAAAAGACGCTCGCACGAACTAAAAAATATAGAGAACGTTACGAAATGCCCCTGTCTTAAATACTGTTAATACCATTATTGTTTCTGTGTTTCAGGGATGAGGAGATGAAGTCCTTGAACAAGGGATGGGGGTTCATCGGGGAGGATTTAAATTCGGGATGAAACTGGCCAGCCAGAAACCAGGGATGGTCTTTCAACTCGATGATTTCTACTAAGTTGCCGTTGGGCGACAAGCCGCTGAAAACCAGACCCGCCTCTTCCATTTCGATGCGGTACATATTGTTGAATTCATAACGATGCCGATGCCGCTCTTCAATTTCCCTTTTTCCATACGCTTTAAAGGCGTTTGAGTTTTTTCTTAATTGGCAGGGATATTCGCCAAGCCGCATGGTTCCGCCTTTATTTCCTTTGGAGTCCTGATCGGGCAGAAGGTCTATAATCAGATAAGGGGACGTGGTCGAAAATTCGGCACTGTTAGCGTTTTTAAGATGAACCACATGCCGGGCAAACTCAATCGCGGCGCAATGCATGCCGAGACAAATCCCAAAATAAGGCACCTTGTTTTCCCGTGAATATTGAACCGCTTTGATCTTGCCTTCGATACCCCGGTCGCCAAACCCTCCCGGAACCAGAACTCCGTCACACTCTTTCAGCAAGTCCGGCCCGCCATCTTTTTCAAGATCCTCCGCATCTACCCAGTCAAAAATGACACGGGCATTATTGCCAATCCCTCCATGAATCAACGCTTCGGTCAGACTTTTATAGGACTCCTTCAAGCCCACATACTTGCCCACAATAGCAATCTTGACCTCGCTCTCGGGTTTTTTTAAAATTTGGTTGATTTTTTGCCACCGCTCCAGATCCGGATGTTTCGCCTTCAGTCCCAATTTTTCCATAATGATTTCGCAGAGTCCCTCTTTTTCCAAACTGAGTGGAACTTCATAAATGGAACTGACATCCATGGCGGTGATGACAGAGTTGGCCTCGACACTGCAAAACAAGGCTATTTTATCTTTGATGGCTTTAGAAAGTTTTCTCTCAGTTCGGCATAGCAGGATATCCGGTTGAATACCAATTTCCCGCAATTTTTGAACGCTGTGCTGAGTGGGTTTGGTCTTCAATTCATCTGAGGTTTTAATATAGGGCACGAGAGTCAGATGAACATAAAGCACGTCCTTAGGCTTAACATCAAAGCGAAACTGGCGAATGGCCTCCAGAAAAGGCAGGCTTTCAATATCGCCGACCGTACCCCCAATTTCGCAAATCACAACATCCACCCCATTAGTTCCGACCGAGCGGATTTGACTTTTGATCTCATCAGTAATATGGGGGATCACTTGAACCGTGGCGCCTAAATAATCCCCTTTGCGTTCCTTCTGAATCACATTATGATAAATACGACCAGCGGTAATATTATTGGCCCGGCGCATTTTTGCGTGAGTGAATCGTTCGTAATGTCCAAGATCCAAGTCGGTTTCTGCGCCATCATCGGTCACATAAACCTCACCATGCTGAAACGGATTCATCGTCCCCGGGTCCACGTTGATGTATGGGTCCAGTTTGAGAATGGTTATTTTAAGGTCGGAACATTCCAGCAAACTGCCTATGGATGATGCCGCAATCCCCTTGCCTAAAGATGATAGAACCCCGCCGGTGACGAAGATGTATTTTACCTTTTTTCCGTTCTTTCGTTTTTTCACTAAATGTTCCTCAACAATTTCAGGTTCAGGGTAAAACTGTCTATTCAGCCAAACGTTTTTCTATCATCGCTAAATCTGCTTCACAATCCACGCTAATCGAGTCTAGATCCGTTTCAACGACTTTAATGCTGAATCCGTTCTCAAGGATGCGCAACTGCTCGAGCTTTTCAGTTTTTTCAAGACCCGACTCGGGCAAACTGCCAAACTCCATCAAAAACTTTTTCCTGTAGGCATACAGACCAATATGTTTGTACCAGAAAGGTTTCAAGCGATCGGCCGACGAATTTTGAATAGTATCATTCCTATCCCAAGGTATAGGAGCTCTTGAGAAGTACAAGGCTGAATCAGATTTATCGACCACAACCTTGGTGATATTGCGATCCATCAACTCATCGCGCGATTTAATCAATATCCTTAACGTGACGGTCGACTCCGAAATTCCTTCCAGTAAAGGTTGTACGATAAGGTCAATATTCGCAGGAGGAATCAACGGCTCGTCGCCTTGTACATTCACAACAACCTCACATTTTCTATCGCGAACCACCTTGGCAATGCGGTCGGTCCCAGACTCATGATCCGGCGAGGTCATGACGGCATTTCCGCCAAATCCATTCACAGCCTCCAGAATGCGGGCGTCATCGGTGGCGACGATCACTTCCGAGACACTTTTTGCTTTATTCACCTGTTCAAAAACCCGTTGGATCATCGGCTTGCCTTTGATCAGGGCAAGAGGTTTTCCGGGAAACCGGGAGGAAGCCCACCGTGCGGGGATAACGGCTATCACTTTTGGGTCAGCAGGCATGAACCAACCCTCTCCTTAAGCTCATCACAAGAACTTTCAAATCACACAAATTAGAATTTTTATCATCCCAGGAATATACAAAACGTGAAAAAAACAGGGCTCTGACTAGAAGAAACGGGAATTCAAATGACCGGGAAGGCTTCAAGCAGTCAGGTTATTGATAACAGGAAAAAACCGCCTAGCCTTCATGGAGAGAGCTTTGCATAACCCGAGATTCTTCATCGCGTACGCTCTTCAGAATGACAAAATAGCTCTTTATTGTCATGCTGAGCTAGTGATATTTGACCTTTGAATTCTTGCCCCGTAGGGGTATGTCGAAGCATCTCGCTTTTCAGGTTTTTCGACTTATGTTATGCAAAGGTCTCCTCCATGGAAGGAGAATAACTCAAAACTCAACCGGCTTCAACCGCTAAGTGGGAAGGAAAAGCTAATTGGTTTGTAAGACGACTGGTTACTGAATCTGGTTCATTTGGGCAAGAATTTTTCCACGCACTTCGGAGGGAGGATTCTTCTCCAAGGCACCCTCCAGAACTTCAACCGCACGACTGGTTTCACCTTTTTTAGAATAGGTCAGACCCAACATATATCGGGAGTCATGCGTCTTGTTTCCTCTGGGGTATTTGTTTAAAACTGTCTCAAACTGGAGGATCGCGTCATCATACATCTCTAGAGCCACATAATTGGCACCAATCCAGAAGGCAATATTATCCCTGAGTTTATTTGGCGGATTGCTCAGAGCCAGGTTCTGGAACAGCAAAATGGACTCGTCATAATCTCTGCTTCGATAAGCGTTCAAAGCTTCATTATATTCTGGGGGAGTCTTGACCGGTACCCTGTGCATGCGCTTTTTGCGGACGGGTGCCTGAGCTCTTTGCATTTTAATTTGAGTAATCTCTTCATTGAGACGGGCCATCTGCGCCTTCAAATCCTCAACTTCCGGTTCCAGAAAATCGGAAGAATCTGTAACCGAAGAGACGCTACCCTCCAGCCTTTCGCTGACGGCATTGATCTTGGGTTCCAGCGTACTCAAAACCTCTTCCAGTTCCCGAACCTTGCTGATCAAGGCCTCCTGCTGGCTTTGCAGGCTTTCCACATCGCCTTTCAACTCATCTCTGTCTGTGCGCTGGCCGACACTGGCAAAACCTTCCGGGTCGCCTTCAACAAAACCGTCCTCGCCTGCGTCTATATCCGAGGGTCCGCTATCCTCAGCAAAAAAGTCATCCTCATCGGAACCTGCTCCTTCACCCCTTCTCTCACGATCCACTGTTCTTTCATCTTCAAAAGGAAAATCTTCCTCAAAAGCCAAGTCATCTTCATCATCTTCTCCCATCCAGGGAAGATAACTACAACCGGCAGAAGTGAACGAAAAGAAAAGCACTAAAATTAAGGTGAGGCGGGTAAAAATGCTGGCGGGCGGCATAACGGACTCCATCAAATTCAAAAAAGGATAATACTCCTTAATAATCAATGAACTATATGGGGTTGACCCGATAATGTCAACCTCATTTTTGCCAACAGCAAATCCCATATCAACGGAATTGAAAACTTCCGGGGTATCGCTAAAATGCGATTGGCAAAGTTCCGGGGACTTTCTAAATCTACTTTTTATTTGCATCTTTAAGAATGTGAGTTCAGGTTCAATCATCGAGGCGAAAATCGGAACAAACTATTATTGAAAATCATCAAAAAACGGCCTCTTAGCCAGTCATGAACCTTAATACTTATCGAATTTTAAAGGGTTTCATCAAGCATTTATTGTTCTTTCAGCATGTGTTCCAGTCCTGTTCACTGACACAGCTTCAGCTAAAATCTTTGCAGCTTTTTCAATTTCTGCCATGGTATTGCTCCAGCCCAAACTGAAACGAATGGATGAGTTGATTTTATCAATGGGAATACCCATTGCTGTCAGCACGGGGGAAGGAAGCCCAGACCCCGAACTGCAGGCCGAACCCGTAGAAACAGCAACTCCTGCCATGTCCAGGCTGATCAGCAAGGTATCGCCTTCGACCCCTTCAAACCCAAGGTTTAAAGTGTTAGGAAGCCTGTTCTCCAAATCACCAAAAACTTCAATCCCTGCAATCAGATTGGATGCCATTTGCAAAAATTGATCGCGCAGGGAGGAAAGGTTTGAGAATTTCTGGGAAGACAAACGTGCCAGCTCACAAGCCTTACCAAAACCTGCTATTCCCGCCACGTTCTCCGTCCCCCCTCTTCTTTTTTTCTCCTGACTTCCCCCGCACACAGGCGAAAACAAATCCGGGCTCCCCTTCCTCAAATAGAGGGCACCCACACCCTTGGGGCCATTCAGCTTGTGTGCTGAAATGGATAACATGTCTACAGGCAAATCTTGCACCTGAAGTGGAATTTTGCCCGCACTTTGTACCGCATCAGTGTGAAACAAGACCCCCTTTTTCCTGGCTATCTCCCCAGCCCTTTCAATGTCCTGCAAAACACCTGTCTCACTGTTGGCGTGTTGCAGGGAAACCAACAGAGTCGATTCTGTCAGGCAATTTTCCAATTCTTTAAAGTCAATGCGACCCAACTCATCGACCTCTAATCGGTCTACCCTGAAACCCAGGCTTTCCAGTTGTCGGCAGGGGTTTAAAACCGAAGGGTGTTCCACTTGGCTGGTAACAACATGACCACCGGTTTTACCCAATCCCAGAGCCACTCCCAAGAGGGCGAAGTTATTCGCCTCGGTTCCTCCACTTGTGAAAACGATTTCCGAAGGAGAAACACCAAGGAGAGAAGCCACCTGTTCCCGGGCTTCATCAATAAGAACCCGGGCCGACCTGCCGATAGAGTGCACACTGGAAGGATTGCCCATCTGGTCTCGCAAAACAGAGGTGACGGCATCCAGCACTTCTGGAGCCACTGGCGTGGTGGCATTATGATCAAGATAAATTTTATCCATCAACTTACCCAAAATACAAAAATCAGATTGAACAAAATGTGCGGATTTTAACAGGAAACGGCAAGCTCTTTGCCATGCAAATCCCCTGCAATCAGGATTCGGACTGGTGCCGTTTTATAGTGGCAGAATCTGCTGCAACCTGAGGGTCTATCCCTTCTTTCTTCAGAATTTCCTTTAGGTGGCGGATTTCTTTTTCCATTTGTGGCAACCTGTCGAGCATGCATTCGATGGCCCGCGCCACAGGATCCGGGAAAGATTCCAGACCATCATCATCTTCCATATCCGAAGAGATGCCAGAAAAAACCACCCTTCCAGGAACTCCGATAACAGTGGAATACTCGGGGACATCCTGAAGAACCACCGACCCGGAACCAATTTTTGTGTTGCGCCCAACGTGGACCGGGCCTAAAACCTGGGCCCCGGCACCAATGACAACATTTTCAGCGATAGTGGGATGGCGTTTGGCCTTCTTGGTCGCAAGGCCTCCCAATGTCACCCCGTGATAAATGAATACGTTATCCCCCACCTCCGACGTTTCCCCAATCACCACGCCCATGCCATGATCGATAAAAAATCGATGGCCAATTTTCGCGGCCGGATGAATTTCTATACCGGTAATCCACCGGGAAAACTGGGACAAGGCTCTGGCCATAAAATTGAACCCCATACCCCATAATGCATGAGTCAGGCGGTAGGTGATCAGGGCATGTACACCGGGATACAAAAGCAATACTTCGATAAAGTTCCTCGCGGCAGGATCTTTTTCCATGGCCACCCGGACATCTTCTGTAATTTGACGGAACATAGTTAGGATGTAAGCTATTGTTTATTTTTATATTATATCCCACCTAAGGCCAGACAAAAAGCCCTAAATAGTTGCAGATAGTATGTCTGGACCTATTCAAACATGAGGGAAACCAATTGGGCATGAAATTGTTCCTGTGTTATTTCCAGCAACTGAGTGGGCAATGCGGACATGACGGCAGCAGAACGGGGTTTGGAGCCAATCAGTGACACCTCTCCCAGATAATCACCTTCTTTTCTGCGTACAATCTCTACCCCACTTTTAGAGACGATCAATTCTCCGGAAAGTATGACGTACATGGAACTGCCCTCTCCCCATCTTTGAATAAGTGATCTTTCTCGGTAAAAAGGGAGACATCAAAGAATCTATTAAAAAGGTGTTACCTTTTTATAATCAGGGTTTAACAAGTTATCAGAATCGAGAGTGGGCTGAAGCCAAAAGCTATTTTGAAAACGCATTAAAATCCCAACCAGAAGATGGTCTCTCAAAAGTCTATTTGGAGCAATGCGAAAAATTTATCCAGGCGGCCCCTCCAGAAGATTGGGATGGTGTTTTTAATCTCAGCACAAAATAAGTCTTTTCTAAGATAACAACAGGGCTCAGGATTCGGAGGATTCGGAATCCATAGATTGCTGGTATTCTTCCAGAATGGCATCTTGAGTCTGCTGGTCTGCGGACTTGTAAATTCGAATGGTTTCAAAGTGGCGGGTCTGTTGAACGCGCAATAATTTAAGGCGCATTAATTCCAGAATAGCAAGAAACGTCACGACGACCTCCTGCTTGCTGTTTAAAACTGTAAACAGAGATTCAAACGTGACGCTTTCTGAAGCATTAAGAATTTCCATAATGTGCTGAATCCGATCAGTGACCGACATTTCGGTGATTTCAATTTCGTAATCCTTTTCAAACGATTTGGTATCCAGGATTTTCTGGTAGGCCTTGAGCAAATCGAAAACCGATGCATCCACCAATTCCTTCCCTTCAGAGCTTTCTTCAATTTCAATCTGTCCACCCCGCGCAAAAACCTGCTGCCGGTCGTGCTCCTTCAATCTCAGCTCAAACGCCGCATCCCGATAGCGCTGGTACTCCCGCAGCCTGCGCATCAGTTCCGCGCGCGGGTCTTCCCCACCTCCCGCATCAAACTCGTCATCGGTTTCAGGAGCAGGTAGCAAAATTTTTGACTTGATCCGCGTCAACTCAGCAGCCATGACCAAATACTCCCCGACCAGTTCAAGGTTCAACTCCTGCAGCATTTCCAGATACTCCATATACTGGCGAGTAATTTGGGCGATGGGGATATCGTAGATGTCCATCTTTTGTTCTTTAATAAGATGGAGAAGCAGGTCTAAAGGGCCTTCAAAAATATCCAGCTTGCATTGATAGGTCATGGTCGGATCATAGATTCAAGGTTTCCAATACGAACCCAATAATAACCAGGTTTTTACTATTGGGTATGATTTTTATAGATCGCCCCAAAGTGACTGCAAAAGAGCCAATGCCACCACAGGGGCCGTTTCCGCCCGAAGTATCCGAGGCCCTAGACTCACCGTCTGAAATCCGTATTCCCGGGCCTTCTCAATCTCTAGCAAACTGAAACCCCCTTCAGGTCCAATTAAGACAGCGACAGAGCGCGGTTCTCGATCCAGCTTCAAATCTTTAAGAAAACTTTTTTCCTCCATTTCCCAAAAGACCAGTTTAATATCCTGATCGTTATTTTTGTGGCAAAAAATTTCCAGGGTTTCAATATTTTCTGCCACTTTAAGGACTCGAGTGCGACCGCATTGTTTGGAACTTTCCAATGCGATCTTCTTCCAGCGCTCGATTTTCTTTTCCGCCTGATGTGTTTTTACCACGCATCGCTCAGTGGTTAAAGCGGTGATGGAACGCGCTCCCAGTTCCACGGACTTTCTTAGAATCACATCAAATTTGTTACCTTTGGTCAAAGCTTGCCCCAAATGAACCGCCAGGGGAGATTCCACATCGAGCTTTTCAGAAGCAATCACTTCTCCCTGAATCTCTTTCGCCTTAACCTCAACCAATCGAACCGTGAGCAATTTATCCGAATCACTGATGATCTGAATGGATTCTCCCACCTTCAACCTTAATACAGTTCTGATATGCGAGACATCCGATCCGGTAAGAGTCACCCTATCACCAACAATTTGTTCTCCATGAACAAAAAATTTATGGCTCATACTTGAGCCCAATGAATTCGCAACAAATCTTCCAGAGAAGCTAATTCATAATCGGGGCAGATATCAGCCTGTTCTTTCCTGCGGTTCAGCCAAGCCGTCTTCATCCCAACCCTATGAGCTCCAAAAATATCTACGGAAGGGCTGTCGCCGACAAAAAGAATCTCGGAAGGTTGAAACTGAAAACGGCTTATCGCAAGTTGAAAAATGGAGAGGTGCGGCTTGCGAAATGGAACTTCTGATGAATAAATGGTGAAGTCAAAAAACTTCTTCAAACCTGAGTCCTCCAGTTCTAATTCCTTCATAAAAACCGGATTGGTGGTGTTGGAAACGATTCCCATAGAAACCCCCCACTGGCTCAATTGTTCGAGGACAGCGACCACCTCGGGGAAGATCACTCTTTCCTGATAGACCTCTTGATAATAAACTCGCAGAAGTTTCTGAATCGAGACTTTTCCCTTCCAAGGAATTTTAAAGTAGAAGAGCAGATATTGTAAAACTTCTTCATAGCGGGCCTCGCGATGAGTGGTCCGGGATAACTTGATCATCGATCTAAACAATTCCCGCGATTTTTCCAGACATACTTCAAAGTCAGGCAAGGCAATTTGTTTTGCCTGAAGACAGGCAAAAACTTTTCCAAGAGGACGCCGGTCATCTTCATCTCCCAAGTCCACCAGAGTATGCGCCCAGTCAAAACCAATTGCTTTAAAGGGAAATTCCATTTCTCACCCGTTGTTGCTGTATTCCAGTCCGTAAGATATGAGAGATCAACGTTAATAAATTTAAAACGATAACCCCTTATTAATCAACATTTAAATTAATAAACTCGAGGTAAGTTGATTCCCAAAAAATTGCCGGGACCACTCCACCGACTATGTTCTTGACCCTCAGCCTTATCCACTAATAATACCAGTACAAAGAGAAGAAAGGAACTGCGGAAAAACCCATGACTCCTGAAAACATAAAAGCCCTGCCTGAAAATATTCTTTCGAACCAGGAATTGATTCAGGAAGCGATCCGCTTAGGCTGTATCAAGGCAAAAGTAATCTTGACGAAAACCATATCCATGGCCAATTGGATGAAACTGCAGTGCCAATATGGTTGTTCTCATTATGGATCGGTGCTTACCTGTCCTCCCTACACGCCCCAGGCAGAAGAAATGTCCGAAGTCCTTTTAGAATACGAAAAGGCCATGCTCATCAATGCCAGCCCGGAAACAAATGTAAGAGAAATTGTTGTCCATTTGGAAAAAGTTTTAAAAGAAAAAGGGTTTAACAAAGCTTTTGCATTAAGTGCTCAGCCCTGCGACCTGTGTGAACCCTGCACGATTGCTACGCATTGCCAGTTCCCCGATAAAGCCCGGCCCACTTTACAAGCCTGCGGTATCGATGTGAATGAAACCATCCATAATAACGGATGGGATGACCTCGGCCCGCAGACCCCCTGCGCTCCGACCCATGCCATTGGCATGGTGCTTATAGATTAAGAACCGTCTATAATACCCCCCACTCAATCATCTTATTTTTAAATTCCCGTGGGTTATCGTTACGCAATCATTGGAACAGGCCGACAGGGTCTCTCCGCCGCCTATGACCTGGCCCGGTTTGGCTCTGCCGAGAAAATCCTTCTCTGCGATCTCAATTTGGAAACCGCAGGAAAAGGAGCCGAGAAACTTCACGCCCTGCTTTCACAGGACCTATTCCGCCCGATCCAACTGGATGCAGGAAACCCTGACCAACTCCGTCAAACATTAAAAGAAGTCGACTCGGCCATCAGCGCGGTCCCCTTCACCTTCAACCTAGGGATCACTCAGGCTGCCATCGATAGCAAAACCAACCTGTGCGATCTGGGTGGACACACCGAGACTGTTCTCAAACAATTGGCTCTTGACGAAACCGTAAAATCTTCCGGCATCACTGTTGTTCCAGACTGCGGCATGGGACCGGGACTCAATATCTCCCTTGGGGTTCTGGCCATGAGCTTCGTGGAAAAACCCGTCAACCTGTTTATCTGGGATGGCGGCCTGCCGCTCAATCCGACTCCTCCCTGGAACTATATTTCCACATTCAACATCAATGGTTTGACCAACGAATATGGGGGGCCGGCCTGGTTCATTCGGGATGGCAAGCCGACGCAAGTCCCCTGCCTCAGCGAAGTGGAAGAGTTGGATTTTTCCACTCCGTTAGGGCGTTTGGAAGCGGCGGTCACTGCAGGTGGGCTATCCACCGCTCCCTGGACATTTGCGGGCAAACTTCAACGCCTGGAAAACAAAACCCTGCGCTACCCAGGGCACTGGCAAACGTTTCGAGCTTTCCAGCAACTGGGTTTATTTGAGCAGGATCCTGTCACGCTCAAAGGAGAAAGCTTTATTCCACGAGAAATTTTTCACGCTCTGCTACAACCCAAAATCTCCAGCGACCTTATCCGCGATATTTGCGTCATCCGAGCGCGATGCGAGGGAGAAACCGATGGGGAAAAAGCCGCCTGCACCTTGGATCTCTGTGAGACCTACGATGCCGGTTTCACCGCCATGGAAAAATTTACCGGTTGGCACGCCAGCATGGTTGCCATTCTTTCCGCCCAAAAAAAACTGCCCGAAGGAGCGGTTCCCATAGAAACAGCCTTATCCGGTAAACTGTTGATGGAAGAGGCAAAAAAAAGAAACTGGGCCATAAAAAACGATACGGTACTGGAAGTATAAAACAGTCCGGTAAGAAAAATTTATCCCTGTCACAATATTTGATTTACAAACAATAAAATTTACAATACCATCCTAAGTAACATATTATGAATATCTGGAGAGAATTTAATGGATACCATTCGTTCTCAAATGACCACACCCGTCATCAGTATTTATTCCGAAGCCACTGCCTTAGGAAGCCGCTCAGTTAATGAAAGAGAAGGAAATCGGTTCCCTGCTGGTAGAGAGACCTTTGCATAACCCCGGATTACCCCTGCAGGGCACGAAGGGGTATGTGATGTCCTCTTCATTAAACTTCATGCCCCGCAGGGGTATGTGATATCCTCTTCCTTAAACTTCATGCCCCGAAGGGGTAATCTCGCTTTTCTGTTTTTTTCGACTTACGCAAAGCTCTCGCTGGTAGAGGGTTGCCAAGGTTATGTCGGTATTCTGGCAGAGCGAGACCTAGTATACAGATTGGTCAGTGAAGGCTTGGACCCGAAGACCACCACTCTCTCTTCAATCAATGACAAGACCGCCGCATTACCGTGCCCACACTGATTGATCGGGCTTCTTGTCATTCTGAACGTAGTGAAGAATCTCTCCCCGCACAAACAGAAAAACGAGATTCTTCACTACGTTCAGAATGACAGCTAAGAATAACGACAAATGGAAGAGTCTATTCTATCCATTGACCGGGATGCTTTCCTGTTTTGTCGCGCTTTTCCTTTATAAAGGAGACCTTCCATGACAGCAGATGAAAAAATCGCAGGAATTCTTCCCCTTAGAGATTTAGCCTACAAGAAGCAACCTGCTTAATTCTTTAACTATTTTCCGAAGGCCAGGACTGCACTCTACCCCCGCCCGCAAGCTCATCTAACTCCTGAAGTTCTTTACCGCTAATCCCTAAAAAATAAAGGATTAATTTTAAGTTTGACTGATTAATACTGGCCCGTGCCTGGCGTTGCACAACAGGCTTGGCGTTGAAGGCGATTCCCAGTCCGGCCCGTGCCAGCATTTTAATATCGTTGGCACATCCCCCCACAGCCACCACTTGACGCAGGGAGAACCCTTCCTTTTCTGCCAGAGAAACCAGGGTTTTTTCCTTGGCCTCGGCATTGATGATTTGCCCTTCCAGTTCCCCCGAAACTTTGCCATTTTCTATCTTCAACTGGTTGGCGATGCCATGATCCAAGTTGTAGCTATCGCGGATCTTGTCGATAAAAAACTGGAACCCCCCACTGACCGTGGAAAAATTGAGCAGTCCATTGAAGACAAATTGCTTGATATCTACCACATTCCAACCGGCCTGAACAATGAACTCCAGGGATTCAACCAGAATTCCAGGCCGGTCCTACGCTGAAATATGAATGTGTAATTTGACTGGAGGAAGAAAAAGGAGGAGACATGAGTCAGGCTTGCGGCTTGTAACGCCACCCTTCCCTTTTTTTGCAGGTCCAGCCTTCATGAACTTGAAAGGTAGCCAGATTTACCAGCGTTTCAGAGTTGAACAAATAGATAATTCCCTCTCCGTCAATAAGGTTTCCTTTTAGATGCAAGCGTTTGAGCTTACCCAGATGCTTGGCGTTGGCGAGGAATTTCAAACCTTCATCGCTGACGCTGTTCTGATTGAGATTCAAATACTGGACATTTTCCAAAAATGCGCATTCGGTCAGAGCCTGAACTCCCTCATCTCCCAGGTTGTTATCATCCAAGTCCAGCCAACTGATTTCCTGCATTCTCGGCGTCTGCCACAATAGCTGTGCCTCTTCAGCACTCAGCCTCTTACCACTCAGCATCAATTGATTGCCGCGCAAGCGACCCTCAAAAATCTCATCAACACTCTTAAATCTACAATTCTCGTCCATCATTCTTCCTTAATTAAAACTATGGGTGTTTTCTATATCATGAAGGACACAGCCTACCAATTCATTTTTTCCCTGAACGTGACCAGCATGACGCCAGGGTTGTGATATCCTCTCCCGCAAATTTCATGCCCAGAAGGGGTACAACTAGCAATGGCTTCAATTGGCTGGCTAACAGGTTAGCCCGGCTTTAAAAGCTATTCATCACCGGCCCTACGCCTGGTAGGAATATATTTTCGATCCTTTAAAGGTTTTGGCAGGTATTCCTGCTCTACAATGGCGTCCGGAAAATCATGTGGATATTTATAGTCCACGCCATATCCATATTTGGATTTGGCGTCTCTATAATGCGTGTCTTTCAAATGATCCGGAACAGGATAGGACAATCCCTTTTTCTGGATATCATCCAAAGCCAGATCAATGGCCACAATCGCCGAGTTATCCTTGGGTGCCCGAGCCACATAGATCACCGCCTGGGCGAGGGGAATGCGGGCTTCAGGAAACCCCAGTTTTTCCACCGCCGCCACTACAGCTTGCACCAGTATAAAGGCTTGCGGGTCGGCATTGCCCACATCTTCAGCCGCCGTAACCAGTAGTCGCCGCACAATGAAACGCGGGTCTTCCCCGCCCGCAATCATTTTTGCCAACCAGTATATCGCCGCATCGGCATCGGAACCACGCAGACTTTTCTGGAACGCCGAGGCATGATCGTAATGCTCGGTGCCTTTTTTATCGTAGAGGGTGGCGGCCTGTTGAATAATCCCCTCAACAATTTTTAAATCGACCTGCTTTTTTTCTCGCTGGGTGACCACATCATGCGCCGCCTCCAGCACATTGAGAGCACGACGGGCGTCACCATTGGCATGGCTGACCATCATATCCATCGCCTCCGCTGAAATTTTAAGTCCGGATTCTCCCAATCCTTTTTCTTTGTCCGCTAAAGCCTGCTCCAGAATATCTCTGATCTGTTCGCGCTCTAAAGGCTCCAGGCGAAAAGTCTGGCATCGCGAACGAAGTGCCGGGATCACCTCAAAGGAAGGGTTTTCCGTGGTACTTCCAATCAGGCTAACCGTTCCATTCTCGATATGAGGCAGAACGGCATCCTGCTGGGCCTTGTTGAACCGGTGAATCTCATCGATGAACAATACCGTTCCCATTTGCCTGGACTTCCAGGTATGACGGGCACTTTCAATGATCTTGCGGATATCGGCCACCCCGGCATTCACCGCGCTGATCTCATGAAACTCACTCTCGGTCAACCGCGCCGCAATCCGTGCCAGGGTTGTTTTACCCGTACCCGGCGGCCCCCATAAGATGAAGGACAACTTTGAACCGGACTCCACCAAATCTCTCAATGGCAGACCTTCCCCGACCAAATGTTCCTGCCCGGCAAACCTTTCCCAGCTTTCAGGACGAAGGCGGTCCGCCAGAGGCGGGACTGGCATTTCATAATCCGGGAACAATTCCATGATCACTCTTTAATTAAAAATCCCTGGCCTTCAGGGAACGGATTCCCAACCGCAACGGGATGTGGGCAATGGCCCGGGTGAGAAAAGAATCAGCGCATAACAAACAGGAACCTCCAATCCGCCGATAGATTTAAAAAGAAACTTCTCATTCAAATGAACATAAAGCGGACGGGCTCCCAACATTAACATCAAGCCGATATAACTCAATGCCAAAATCATAAACAGCACACCACTGGTGCTGGAAGAAATTTCCGAAATATTTTCATGGTCAAATTTTGGGTACAGGGTAACGAGCGCCTTGAAACCGTTGGCAAGGGTCTCAACCGGTACTTTAAAAGAAGACCTCTCTAGGAATAACCTGTCCCTTCCGACCCGAAAAATCATCTGGATTAAAAACATCCTATGAGTTATTCTTCAAAAACGACACTTTGCCAACTGTCGCGCTTCAGAGTTGAGTCCGCTAATCATCTAACCGGTGCTTTATACTTCCTGATACCCTCCCATTCCGCTAATGTAACGCAACAAAATTATGGCAAACCCTGAAGAAAACGAAGTCAAATTAGAAACCCAGCTTTTCAGGACTGCGGACACGTTACGCAATAACATTGACGCAGCAGAGTACAAGCACATCGTGCTGGGTTTGGTATTTCTTAAATATATTTCTGATTCTTTTGAGACGCTTCACACCAGGCTATCAGAAAACACAGGAGATTATAAATATTCCGACCCGGAAGACCCAGACGAATACAAAGCGAAGAATGTCTTTTGGGTGCCACAAGAAGCACGCTGGTCTTACCTCCATGCTCACACCAGGCTGCCCACTATCGGCAAAGACCTGGATCAGGCGATGGAAAAAATCGAGAAAGAGAATCCGACCCTCAAGGGTATTTTACCGAAAGTCTATGAAAGACCAAACCTTGCTCACGCCACTCTGGGTGATTTGATTGATTTGATCGGCAATATCGCGCTCGGCAGTGAAGCGGCGAAATCGAAAGACATTCTCGGCAAGGTCTATGAGTATTTTCTCGGTCAGTTTGCTTTGGCAGAGGGGCAAAAAGGCGGTCAGTTTTACACCCCCACATCCATCGTAAAACTTCTGGTCGAAATGATAGAGCCGTATCACGGCAGAATTTTTGATCCCTGTTGCGGCAGTGGTGGCATGTTTGTCATGAGTGAAAAATTTATTGAAAAACATCAAGGACAGCTTACTGATATTTCTATTTATGGGCAGGAGAGCAATCAGACCACATATCGCCTCGCTCGCATGAATCTTGCTATCCGGGGCATTGACGGCTCGCAAGTGAAATGGAACAACGAAGGCTCGTTTTTGCATAATGCGCACCCCGACTTGAAAGCCGATTTTGTTATCGCCAACCCGCCCTTTAACGACAGCGACTGGAGTGGCAAGCTGCTGCAAAACGACGCGCGCTGGAAATATGGCGTACCACCGGCAGGCAATGCGAACTTTGCCTGGGTGCAGCATTTTTTGTATCACCTGTCACCCAAAGGGGTTGCCGGTTTTGTGCTTTCCAAAGGCTCACTCACTTCCAAAACCTCCAACGAAGATGTCATCCGCAAAAACATGATCGAAGCCGGATTGGTTGATTGTATTGTCAACCTGCCGGCGAAACTTTTCCTGAATACGCAAATTCCGGCCTGCCTGTGGTTTGTCTCCAACAAACGCCACGGCTGCAACGGCGACCGCAAACGCGATGATGAAATTCTTTTTATAGATGCAGGCGATCTGGGGCACTTGATCAATCGCCGCACCCGCGAGTTTTCCGATGAAGATATTGCCAGAGTTTCTGACACCTACCACCAATGGCGGGGCAAAGACGGCGACTATCAGGATCAGCCCGGTTTCTGCGCTTCCGTATCAATTGAGCGAATAAAAGAGCTGGATTATGTATTAAGCCCTGGGCGTTATGTCGGGCTGGCTGAAGTGGAAGACGACTTTGACTTTGCAGAAAAGTTTAGCGCGTTAAAAGCGGAGTTTGAAGGGCAGTTACAGGAAGAGAAAAAATTGAACAAGCGGATACAAGAAAACTTGAGTAAAATCAATATCCTTTGAATGAAAACCCACCCATTAACAACGTATAGTGGTGAAAAATGAAGACAGAAAAACAACGCTGGAAGTATCGCTTTGACAACTTCAAAAGGGCTTATATCTTGTTGCAGGAAGCCGCCGATTTGAGTTATGAAAACAAGCTGGATCAACTGGGTAAAGAAGGCATGATACAAAGATTTGAATACACCACAGAACTTGCATGGAAGACTATAAAAGATTATTTGGAAAGCCAAAATATCGTGTTTGAATTGATTACTCCCAGAACCGTCATCAAAGAAGCCATCGCCACAAAGTTTATTGAACAAGGCGAAGACTGGATGAACTTGATCGACGCACGCAACAAGATGAGCCATACCTACGATTTTAAAAAGTTTGAAGCAGTGATAGGGCAAATAAAAGAATCCTATCTCGCTTGTTTTGATGAACTACACGGAAAATTATCAGGGAAGTATGACGATGAATCAGACTTTTGACCACGGGCTCAGTACGCCTCAGTTGCAAACACTAAAAACCATTCTCAACCAATGCCCATCCATTGTGGAAAAAGCATCCGTTTTTGGTTCCAGAGCAACCGCAACCTACAAGAGTTACTCCGATATTGATCTGGTGCTGTACGGCAGTATCAGCGAGGGTGACATTGACAGGTTGTGGACACTTTTTAACGAAAGCAACCTGCCTCATAAAGTGGATGTCAATGCTTACCATCTAATCCATTATCCGCCATTGAAACGACACATTGACCAATTCGGCAAAGTGCTGTTCACGCAGGATGAACTTGACAGCACAAATGAAAACACCGAAACCCGCACATAATCAACCAGCGCGAACCTTGCCAAATGGCTGGCGGGAGGTGAAGTTGGGGGAGGTGGTTGATAATATTTCAAATACATATAAATTTCTATCAAATGAAAAAGTTGTATTCTTAAATACTTCAGACATTCTTTTAGGTAGAGTATTAAATCATAGTTTTGAAAACTCAGAAAACTTACCTGGTCAAGCAAAAAAAAGAATAAAAAAAGGAGATTTACTTTTTAGCGAGATAAGACCTGCTAATGGAAGATTTGCATTAATTGATTTTAATGCTAAAAAATATGTAGTGTCCACAAAACTTATGGTACTCAGATGTAGGGAAGGATTAGATAAAGAATATTTTAAACTCTATTTAACCTCAAATGATATTCTTAAATATCTACAAATGTTAGCTGAAGATCGTTCTGGTACTTTTCCTCAAATTACCTTTAATCATATTGAAAAATTGGAGACGAACCTCCCCCCGCTCCCCGAACAAAAAGCCATTGCCGAAGTCTTATCCAGCCTTGATGACAAAATCGACCTGCTCCACCGCCAAAACAAAACCCTGGAAAACATAGCACAAACCCTGTTCCGCAAGTGGTTTATTGAAGAAGCCGATGCGGGTTGGGAGGAAAAACCGTTGGATAAAATAGCAGATTATCTAAATGGGTTGGCTTGCCAGAAATATCCGCCAAAAAATGGATTTGATAAACTCCCTGTTTTGAAAATAAAGGAATTAAGAAATGGCTTTACCGAGCATTCGGATTGGGCAACATCAGAAGTAGATGAAAAATATATTATCAAATTTGGTGATGTGATTTTTTCATGGTCAGGAAGCCTAATGCTTAAAATATGGAACGGTCAAAACTGCGTCCTGAATCAGCACTTGTTTAAGATTACATCTAAAAAACATCCAAAATGGTTTTATTACTTCTGGACAAAACATCATCTGGAAAAGTTTATTGCCATCGCTAACAGTAAAGCAACAACAATGGGACACATAAAAAGAGGTGATCTATCGAACTCGTTAGTTTTAGTCCCTGCAAGCAAAGAATTGTCAAAAATGAATGACAAGATAGCACCGATATTTGAAAAAACACTTTCCAACCAATCCCAAATCTATACCCTCGAAAACCTGCGCGATACTTTGTTGCCCAAGTTGATGAGCGGTAAAGTGCGGGTAGTGGCATGACAAAATCCAGTTCTAACCAATCCCAAATCCACACACTCAAAAAACTTCGTGATACCCTCCTACCCAAACTAATGAGCAGTGTGGTTAGAGTGACACAGCATGCCGCAACTCTTGGCATGGAGGGTTGAGTATGAAATTTATTGATCTTTTCGCTGGGCTGGGTGGTTTCCATCAAGGTTTAACTAATACCGGAGAATTTGAGTGCGTATTTGCATCAGAATTAGATGTTGATTTGCAGAAATTATATTATAAAAATTATGGCATTGTTGCCGAAGGTGACATAACGAAAATTGATGAAAAAAACATCCCTGATCATGACATTCTTTGTGCTGGCTTTCCCTGCCAACCCTTCTCTCTTGCAGGGAGTAAGAATGGATCTAAATGCCCAACATCGGGCAAGCTAATTAACGACATTTTACGGATCACAAAGTACCATTTACCTCAATTTATTATGCTTGAAAATGTCCCAAATATTTTAACTATAGAGAATGGAAGATTTTGGAATTTCATCGAAAAATCATTCAACAAAATTGGTTACAAATTAATATATAAAATCATCTCACCAGAGGAGATTGGAATACCACAAAACCGTAAACGTGTTTTTATATTAGGGTGCAGAGATGAAAAAGCATTAAACTCCTTTAAATGGTTAAGCGGTATTAAAGTAGTAAAACAAAGACTCTCTTCTTTGCTTGAAACCAACAGAAACAACAAACAGTTAGAACCTGAAAAAATGAAGCAATTGAACTGCTGGCAATATCTTTTAGATGAATGCAACATTGCCCGCTTGCCATCAGTATCAATTGTTGCGCCTGAATTTAAAGCTACATACCCACTTGATTTTCAAAATCACTCTCTGGAAGATATGCGTCAATATCGTGGTGCTTATGGTGTCAGCCTAAAAAAGTGTCAGTCGTGGAATGAAGTGATAGCAAAGCTACCGAGTTACACAAGAAAAACGAACAGAGCACCTGAATGGTTATTGCGATCTATTCGATACAGTCGAGATCTTTATTCCGAGGAAAGTACATTTCTTAATAGATGGTTACTAACATTGGATAAACGCTATAATAGTTGGCAAATATTAGAGTGGCGTGGCTATTCAGAAAAACTGAGTCTATCTAAGCATATACTACAATTTCGTGCTTCTGGCATTAGGGTATTAAAGAGGGAAAAGATTCCATCATTGATCGCAATGACACCTACCCAAATTCCTATTATCGGTTCTGAAATGCGCTATATATCAAGCATAGAAGCAGCGAAATTACAGCATTTGCATTCTCTTCCCTATACGCTTGACAATGAAACTCATTTTTTTAAGGCTTTGGGTAATGCGGTCAATGCAAAAATAGTTGAGTTGCTTGGCAGGTCTATTATGGAGATTAATACAATTACATCATTAGGGGGCACTCTATGACTAATTATAGTTCGTTTAAAGTAGATGTTTCACCAGAGATGCAACTTTATAAAATTTTGCAACGCCAATCTTATGGTATTGATAGCGCATTAGCCGAATTCATTGACAATTCTGTACAATCTTTTCGTGACAAAAAAAATGCACTCAGTTCTATTAATGGATTAGAAATTCAGTTAAAAGTTGCCATTACAGTCGATACAAAAGCCAATCAAATCGTTATTGAAGATAATGCTGCTGGAATAAATCGAAAAGATTTTCAGCGCGCTATCAGGATGGGACATGACGCAAATAGTTCTCATACTACAGATAGCTTGTCTGTCTATGGTATAGGGATGAAGTCTGCATCTGTTTGGTTTTCTAATACATGGAAAATTGAAACCTCTGCATTAGGTTCTGAGGAAAAATTAATAACTTGTTTTGATTTGGATGCTTTATTGGTTAAAGGTGAAAACCATATTATAGTAAATTCAGAACCAGAAGAACAAAAAAAACACTACACTAAAATAACAATAACAAATCTTTTAAGGAAGGAATCAGAAGAACACTACCGCGATAAAGTACTCCCTTATCTGGAAGAGATATTTTTTAAATTCAGAGAAGATTTAGAAATAAAAATAATTTATGATGGGCTAGTCTTGCAAACCAAAGATTCTTTCCTTAAGACCCCTGAACCTCTGGATTACCCCGAGGTCGATAAAACTGGAAAGGCCATCAACGATAAATATATAACATGGAAACGGAAGATTAAATTTGATTATGCGGGCAGGACAGTTAAGGGCTACATCATGATCATGAAAACAGGGAGTTATCGCCAACCCGGTATCCGCCTCATGCGAAACCAGAGAGTTATTGAAGGTACTCGAATTTCACCAAACAGGCCAACAAAAATTCTTGGCACGGTTAACAAGTATGCATCTCAAAGAATTTATGGAGAATTACATTTAAACGAATTCCCTGTTAGTTTCATGAAGACAGGGTTTGATGAAAATTTAGATGGCTTATATCAAATGCTTAAAAGCAAGTTGCAAGGAGATATGGCTAACAACGAACCAAATTTCATTAATCAAACAGATCATTATCGTGCTAACAAAAATCAAACCAAGAAACAGACAACCAAGAAACAGACAATCAAGGAAAAACCAAATAATATTGAGCGTTCTGAAGAAATATATTCTAGGTTAAACCAATTAGATCAGAAAAAGCTGGCACGCTTATACTGGTCTATTTGCAAGATTTCATTGACTGATCATCCTATTCTTGTTTATGTTGGGAGCTGGACACTACTGGAATCACTAGCCACATATCTAGATAAGGACAGCAAGATATCTTTTGATAGTTTTTACAACGGTAAAATAAGTACTATGTACCAAGATAAACCTAAGAAAGCGGACCTGAGAGCATCTATAAAAGATATTCACACTAAAGGAAATTGCAATAAGCATTCGGGAATTTATGAAACTATGGATGCAATTCAACTACATAATGATTTTAAAGTAATAGAATATTTTGTTGTTAGCTGTATCAAGGAAATTCTTACAAAGGAAAATTAACAGGACATAAAATTGTCGACCATTTTCCCGACATCGGGAAACAGGAGGGGATTCTGGAGTTTTTGCCTATGAAATTAGGAAATGATTCTATTAGGGTTCAATTTTCAGATGGGTCAATATATTTATACACTTATGCTAGTGCTGGTTCTAATGATATAGGGAAAATGAAAGAATTGGCACAGTGTGGTGAAGTTAAAATTGAGGTATTAAAATGAGAATCAAAAAAATTCAATTAAAGAACAAGTATTAAAAAAATATTGTGATGAAAAGGAATTAAATTTTGATGAAGAATATCACAACCAAGTTGTCACCGACATTAAAAACCAGAATCTAAAGGACAAAGGACATGGTAGGTGAAATCAAAAAAACGTGTAGTATAACTTTTAGCATCAATGCAGAACAATTCAAGTTAAATTTATCTGAGTTAATATCTGAGGATATGAAAATATTCAGTGAACTTGAAGAGGTGATATTTTAATTAGCGTATTGAGGCAGTAATGCCCTATACTAAGCGTTGTGCTTCGTCTAAAAGTTACTTAGAAGTACAACGGAAGTACAACGAAAGCATGAAAATAAAAGAAATTATCAAAATTCTTGAAAGTGACGGATGGTATTTATCAAGAACAAAAGGTAGTCATCGTCAATTCAAACATTCGATCAAATCAAGTCTGGTTACCGTGTCAGGAAAATTAAGTGATGATATAGCAGTTGGAACACAAACCAGTATTTTTAAACAAGCGGGGCTCAAAAAATGAAATATTTAATTGTAATTGAAGAAACTAAAACAGGGTTTTCTGCTTATTCTCCAGATGTAGATGGTTGTGTCGCCACAGGCAAAACCAAGCAAGATGTTGAACAAAATATGCAGGAAGCAATGAAGTTCCATTTAGAGGGGTTATTGATGGAAAATCAGACAATCCCACATTCACATACTTATTCAAATTATATAGAAGTGGAGGCAACAGCATAACAAAGCACTCCAGCGAACAGCTACGCCGTTGCTGAGTTTGGTCGTTATGTGACCAGGGAGACCAGATGAGTCCTACAGTGTTCCGTGAAGGCGGATACAGGTTTTTCTTTTTCTCAAGAAGAGGAAGACAGACTGCATGTTCATGTTATCTCTGGAGAGGGGGAAGCTAAATTTTGGCTTGAACCAGATATAGAACTTGCGAAGAATTATCACTATTCCAGAAAACAACTTAAAGATATCGAACAACTCATTGAGGAACATAAAAACGAGATCGTCAGCGCATGGCAAGAATACTTCGGAAGCTGAAGTAACCCATATTTCTCCGTATGGAGTCTGGCTTCTTTCATCGAGTGGCAAAGAGCTGTTTATGTCCTATGATGATTTCCCCTGGTTTAAGGATCAGCCGGTAAAGGTCATCTACAACGTAGAAGAGCCGACTACAGGTCATTTCTACTGGCCGGATATTGATATAGACCTTAGTGAAAATATCATAGAAAATCCTCATCACTACCCATGTAAAGCATCACCCAAAACTTAAACCCAATCGGACGCATGAATGCGCCGCTGCTTTGCGCCATTAGAGCCAAATATTAACATTGGGAGAAAAATATATGACATTGAAAGAAATTGAAGATGATGCTTTACATCTACCTGAACATGAAAGAACAGAACTCGCGCAGAAACTTCTGCTGAGCCTTGATGTGCCAGGGATGGAAGAAATGCAAAAAGATTGGTTAGTTGAAGCCAGCCGTAGAGCTAAAGATCTTGATTAAGGCATTGTGCGGCCGATACCTGAAGAAGAAGTCCGATTAAAAGCCCAAGCCTTGCTCGGGTGAAGAACTTCTTTCACCCTGTAGCAGAAGCTGAGTGCCTTGAATCCGTTGCATATTTTGAGTCAAAACGACCCGGGCTTGGTGCTTCATACCTGTTTGAATTTGAAAGCATCATGGATTCTGTCTGTGATTCGCCACATAGATACCCGATTGAAAAACAGCCTGATGTTCGGCGAATCCGAATGAATAAGTTTCCTTCTCTATCCCGTTTCGCGAATCCTCGGACACCGTTCACGTATTGGCCGTTGCTCACAACAGGCATCGTCCGCAATGCTGGCTGGGCAGGCTCTAACAACAGTTGATAACCTGATTTAAGATGACCAAAATCACCGAATCCGACCTCGAAAACGTTGCCATCGCCCTGCTTGAAAAGCAGGGTTACACCTGTTTATCAGCCGATCAACAAGGTAGAGAAAATCTGGCTGATGTTGTTTTGCTCGGCCGCCTGAGAACCGCGATTGATAAACTCAACCCCGATATCCCCACAAACGCAAAACAACACGCATTGCGGGAAGTTTTGGATTTACCCGGTCAAAGTCTGATTGAGAGCAACGAGGCATTTCATACTATGCTGACTGATGGCGTGGGTGTGGAATATCAAAAAAACGGTGACACGGTCGGCGGTACAGTTCGGTTGGTTGATTTTGAAAATCCCTTCAATAACGATTTGTTGGTTTGTAATCAATTTACTGTTACCGGGAATAATATCACCAAACGGCCTGATATTGTGCTTTTGGTCAATGGCTTGCCTGTGGTGGTGATGGAGCTTAAAAATCCAGTGGATGAAAACGCCACGGTTAAAAAAGCCTTCACCCAACTACAAAATTATAAAACCGGGATTCCTGCTTTGTTTTGTTACAACGGCGTTTTGGTCGCTGCGGATGGGCTGGACGCAAAAATGGGTTCGCTGACTGCTGGCTGGACGCGGTTTATTGCCTGGAAAACTGTTGACGGCATCAAAGAAGACCCACGCACCACGCCGCAAATAGAAACTCTGATCAAAGGTATGCTGCGTCCCGATGTGCTGCTTGATCTGATCAAACAATTTTCCGTGTTTGAGAAAATCAGCAGCGAAGATGTAGAAAGCGGATTGACCCGCGTTGAAACGATCAAAAAAATTGCCGCCTATCATCAATACTACGCCGTCAACAAGGCAGTGGAATCCACGATCCGCGCCATCGCCGAAACGACACCAACAGACAGGGTGAGCAAAGAACCGGCCCGGTATGGTCTGCCAGCAGTTGACAGTCAGCCAGAAGGCGATAGAAAAGCAGGTATTGTCTGGCATACGCAAGGCAGCGGGAAATCACTTTCGATGGTTTTTTATGCGGGAAAATTGATTGTCAATGAACAATTAGGCAATCCGACCATCGTGGTTATTACCGACCGCAACGATCTTGATGATCAGTTATTTGATACATTCGCCAGCAGCAAACAATTATTACGGCAAACACCAGTGCAGGCAAACAATCGCTCGCACTTGAAAACACTTTTGAAGACCGCAGGCGGCGGCATTGTGTTTACCACTATTCAGAAATTTTCACCTGACCTGCCTGAGAAATCGCAGGCAGATAAGCCATCGGCAGGAGATACAAGCGAAAATTTTGAATTACTTTCTGAGCGAAGAAATATCGTTGTCATTGCTGACGAAGCGCACCGTTCTCAATACGGTTTTGGCGCAAAGACTTTAGTGAAAAATGGCGAGGTATTTACAAAATACGGTTTTGCAAAATATTTAAGAGACGCTCTGCCCAATGCTTCCTTTGTTGGTTTTACCGGAACACCGATTGAAAAAGAAGACGCTTCAACGCCTGCCGTTTTTGGCAACTATATTGATGTTTACGATATTGAACAAGCAGTGCAAGACGGCGCGACAGTGCGTATTTATTATGAATCGCGCCTCGTTAAAGTGCATCTGAAAAAGGAAGACAAGGAAAAGCTGGATGCTGAAGTTGAGCGGATAACCAAAAACGCAGAACCGACTGCCAAAGAAAAGGCAAAATGGACGCAACTTGAGGCAATCGTCGGGCATAAAGACCGCCTGAAAACGGTTGCCCGGGATATTACCCGCCATTTTGAGGCGCGGCGCGAAGCTTTTGCAGGCAAAGGCATGATTGTCTGCATGAGCCGCCGTATCGCCGTTGAGTTATATGCGGAAATTATCAAACTGCGTCCCGATTGGCACAACGATGGCAAAAACAAAGGCGCAATAAAGGTGATTATGACTTCCAGCGCAAGCGACCCGCAAAGCTGGCAAGCGCACAGCACTAACAAGCAGGACAGAAAAGAACTTGGCGAAAGATTCAAAAACCCGGGCGACCCCTTGCAACTGGTCATCGTGCGCGATATGTGGCTGACCGGCTTTGACGCGCCATGTTTGCATACCATGTATATTGACAAATCCATGAACGGACACAACCTCATGCAGGCAATTTCCCGCGTCAACCGGGTTTATAAGGACAAGACCGGCGGGTTGATCGTTGACTATATCGGCATTGC
The DNA here is from genome assembly GCA_965249625.1 of Nitrospinales bacterium. GTDB lineage: Bacteria > Nitrospinota > Nitrospinia > Nitrospinales > VA-1 > LS-NOB. Next base: position 1,477,962 of record OZ252246.1, read on the forward strand.
CTCAGACTTAAAACAAGCACTCAATACCTATACCGAAAGCGGCGGACGAGGCGCGCCTGTGCTCAACCAATCAGAAGCCATTGCGGCAATGATGGAAAAATACGAAATCGTTGTACAAATGTTTCATGGCTTTGACTATAAACGCTATTTTTGTGCCGATACCAAAGCGAAGATGACCATTATCCTGGAAGCGCAAGAGCATATTCTGGGTTTACAAGACGGCAAAAACAGATTCGCAAAACAAGTGGTTTTACTGGGAAAAACATTTGCGCTTTCTGTGCCTGCGCTTGCGGCACTGAACATTAAAGACGAATTGGGATTTTTTCAGGCGGTCAAAACGCGATTGACGAAATTCGAACCAAACGGAAGTGGAAAAAGTGATGCCGAAATAGAAACCGCCGTGCGGCAGATTGTTGATCAGGCCATCGTTGTTGACGGTGTTATTGATATTTTTGACGCAGCGGGCATCAAAAAACCGGACATCTCTATTCTTTCCGATGAGTTTCTGGAGGAAATACGCAATATGAAACAAAAAAATCTGGCCCTTGAACTGCTCAAGAAAATTCTCGGTGATGAAATAAAAATCAAGACAAAAAAGAATTTTATTCAGAGCAAAAAACTTTCCGATATGCTGGCTGTCGCGATTAAAAAATATCACAATAATTTATTGACAACAACGCAGGTTATTGATGAGTTGATCAACATTGCCAAAGAAATAAAAGCAGCCGATGAGCGTGGCGAAGATTTGGGATTAACCGAGGACGAGATCGCTTTCTATGATGCTTTGGCGGTGAACAAAAACGCACAAGAAGTGCTCGGCGATGATACTTTGCGGGAACTTGCCAGAATATTGGTAGAACAAGTCAAAGCCAACACCAGCATTGACTGGACCATAAAAGAAAGCGTACAGGCAAGACTGCGCGTTATCGTCAAAAGAATTTTACGCGAATACGGCTATCCTCCTGATCAGCAAACACTGGCAACAAAAAATATTTTGCAACAAGCGGAACTTTTTGCCGATGAGTGGAGTTTACAGCCCGCCAGATAGGTGTAAGGGGATTATGAAAGTTATAAGAAATAGACTTCAGAATCAGAACAGCGAAATAACGGATCATTTTTTAAGGCCAGACATTTCTGTTTTGGTTGAATACATCTAAAACCTGAAGTTGACACCCCACTTAAGTATTGTTACGTTGCAAGATTCAACTTTTATGACATATTAGCAAAGTGAAAACTATTAAATCCCCTAAAAAATCCAAACTGAGTCTTATCGTTGTCGGCCTGATTCTGTTTTTGGGTTGCCCAGTGGTTTTTGGGGCTTCTAATAAGGAAGCAAAAGCCCACTATCAGGAAGCACTGAAACTGAGCCAGCAAAAGAAATGGGATCAAGCCGTAACCGAATTCGGAAAAGCTTCCGAACTCGCCCCGCAAGATAGTCTGATTCACGCAAACCTTGGCGTCGCCTTCAGCCAGACGGGAATGCACGAAGAAGCCCTGCTCTCTTTTGAAAAAGCATTGCGACTGGGGTACGACTCTCCCGGCCTGCGCTACAACCGAGGTGTTTCCTTTGCCCGTGTTAAATTGCTCAATGAAGCCATCGAGGAACTGAAAAAAGCCCTGAGCATGGATCACAGAATGGTGAAAGCCGAATATGACCTGGGGGTTTTATACAATTTGCAGGGAAAACGCCAGAAAGCCTTGAAAAAAGTTGACACTTTATTCAAACGAAACAACAAGCTTGCAAAAAAACTGTTCGACCAGATTGGCTCCTCTTACACCATCGTTACTGTAAACAATGGAGGAACCTTAAAAGGCCGTGTCACGCTTTCTGGCCAGGTTCCCAGGGTCCGCTCTTTCCACCTGATCCACGCCCCGAACATCGAGTTTTGCTCAAGAATATCGGATGGGAAAGGTCACCGCCTGCTATTCGACTTCACCGTTTCAAAAAGCCGGGGACTGAAAGACACCATCATTCATCTGGCGAAGGTTAAAAAAGGAAAACCATTTTCGCCCAAAATGCAAACCTTTCACATCGACCGTTGTCGAGCTAACAAATATGTCATCGGCGCAAAAAACGGTGAAAACATAATAGTGGAAAACACAGACCCTATCCAGCATGAAATCGCCACCTATGAAGTCCGTAACATTTATTCAAACCAGACCAGCAACCGGCCGGTACCGCCTAAATCCAGCCAGGTTCGCAGTATCTTCGCACGCAAAGACGCGGAAAACTTCATCATAAAATGCAATCTCCATCCGTTCCTTCAGACGCATGCGTATCTGGTACAAAACCCCTATTACACCGTGTCCGATTCGGAAGGCAAATTCAGCATCGAGAACATTCCACCCGGCACCTATGAGGTGGTCGCCTGGCATCCTTTTATTGCAGCGCAAAAAGGGACCATCACCATTCCCGAAAAGGGTGAAGCCAGTTTGGATTTCGATTTTAAAGGGGAAGATGAAAAAAGGAAGCTCTATCAGAACGATATTGAAGGCTATCGCTTCAACACCTGGTTCGACAGCAAAGAAAAATTTTATGGCGGAAAAAGAGTTGATGACCCGATAGAAGAGTTACAGGCCTTCTGTGATGACGACCATCTTTGCTGACCATTTATAAAATCAGACAATCACAATAATCCTCTAGTTAGCCTTACGCACCACAACCGCATTCAGTTGATACTCACTTCGCGCCAGGTGGGCCGCTTCCTGCGCTTTCTGCTCATCCACATACCTGCCCAGAAAAACCCGGTGCCAGGTTCCGCCATGATCGACAAGTTCTGTTTGCATTAAAAACGCGTCGAATCCGTTTTCCTGCAAGTGCATTTTCAAAGCTCCAGCGCGTGCCTCATCCCGGAACGAACTGACTTGAACGATATAGCGAGGCGGCTCTTTAATTTCAGGGATGACGCTTGCTGTACTTTTCGGGTTCTGTTTGATTTTAGATTTTGCGACAGGTTCTAATTTCGCCGTTTTTTCTGCAGGAGGCGTGGACGCTTTTATTTTGGCAGAAGCCATTGCACTTTTCTCAGGTGAAAGCACGGTCTGCATCAGCCTGCCCTTGAGGTCCACATACTGAGTCATTGTCGGATCATTCAAGGTCTTGAAAAACGTATAATCCAGTTTAGGAGATACAGGCTTTTCAACTTTTTTACGAATGAACTCAGGCTTAACGGCCCTTAGTTTTTTGGGAGGCACCGCATTTTCCTGGAATTCACTGATGATCCCCGAAAAATGCAATCCCGCCGCCGAAGCCGCTAAAAAAATCATTACAAAGAGAAGTCTCATAAACAAATTGATTTAGAGAGTAAAACCTCTTTAAGCCGAGCTAAATTTTTGCCTGCCTAAGAACGCTATTGCAACAGCCTGCCACGCCAGTGGGGTTACATTTTTTCCGGAGACGAAATACCCATCAATTCGAAACCATTACGAATAGTGGTTCTCAAAGCGTCCAGCAAAAATAATCGCGCCAGCGTGAGCAACTTATCATCAGAGATGACCCGATGCCTGCTGTAATAACCATGAAACTGGGAAACCAGATCAAGCAGGTAATGAGAAATCCGATGCACCTCCAAAGCCCGGGCACTTTTTTCCACCACTTCAGGGAAAGCCAGAATCGCCCGAATAATCGCGAACTCCTCCTCTTCTACCAGAGGGGAAAGATCCACGTCGGCAAACTTGTTCCATGCCACACCTTTTTCTTCGGCGGTGCGGAAGATACTGCATATTCGGGCATGTGCGTATTGAATATAAAAAACCGGATTATCCGAGGTTTCCTTTTTAGCCAGCTCCAGATCAAAATCCAGATGCGTGTCAGAACTGCGCATCAGAAAATAATAACGTGCCGCATCGACCCCAACCTCCCTCACTACATCCGCCAGTGTTTCAAATTCACCGGACCGGGTGGACATGGACACTTTTTCGCCCGCCCGCAATAGACTGACAAACTGAACTAGAAGAATCTTGAAGATATTTTTGTCATAATCCATCGTTTCCAAAACCGCCGCCATACGCGGCACATAACCGTGATGATCGGCGCCCATCAGGTTGATGAGTTTTTTAAAACCTCGGTTGATCTTGTTCTGATGATAGGCGATGTCTGAGCAGAAATAGGTTCGCTCTCCAGTTTGTTTGACAATGACCCGATCCTTATCATCATCGAATGCCGAAGACTTCAGCCAGACAGCCCCGTCTTTTTCATAAACATGGCCCTTGCCCTGCAGCCACTCAACGGCCTTCTCCACCGATTTATCTTCATAAAGCGATTGCTCACTGAACCAGTTGTCAAAAGTCACACGGAATTCAGAAAGGTCTTTTTCAATGCCTTTAAGAATATTATCCTTCGCGAATTTTCTGAAAAAAGGAATGCACTCTTCTTCAGGCTTATTTAAAAACTCCTCCCTCTTCTGGTCAACGATTTCGCCAGCGATATCTTTAATATATTCCCCTTGGTAATGGTCTTCGGGAAACTCAATCGCTTCACCCAGCAGTTCCCGGTACCGGAGCCAGGTGGACCGGCCGAGAAAGTTCATCTGGTTGCCCACATCATTGATGTAGTACTCGGCACTCAAGTCGTATCCGGCTTTTTTCAAAATCCTTGCCAGTGCATCACCAACAGCCGCCCCCCTCCCATGCCCAACATGTAAAGGACCTGTGGGATTCGCGCTGACAAACTCGATCAAAACTTTAGTGCCCTGCCCAAAATCAGACCTGCCAAAGTCTTCTCCTTGCGACACAGCATTTCTGAGCCGTTCCAGGAAAAACTCCTGAGACATTTTAATATTGATGAATCCCGGCCCGGCGATTTCTGCCTGGCTTAACTCCCCATTTTCAAGGTAACGAGTAACGCTCTCGGCAATCACTTTCGGATTCTTGCGCTCACTCCGTGCCAGTGTCATGGCAACATTGGTTGAAAAATCTCCCAGTGTTTCGTCTTTGGGCTTTTCCACCACAATTTCAGGAAACGGAGAGAGCTCCAGCTCTCCGGCCTCTCGGGCTTTTTCCAAGGCATCTTGAATAATTTTTTTAATTGCGGTTTTCATTCAGGCTTTATCTTAAAAAATGTAATGAATAATAGTGACAGGGAAAACAGGGGCCAGATACCAGGCAGGCAACAGGGTCAATCTTTCCGGCTACGAACAGCTTCCACTTCTTTTTCCATTTCTTCTTCCAGAGTTTTCTTATCCGTTCGAAATTGTTCCTCCAGTTCTGCTTTTCTGGCTTCAATTTCTTCAGGGGGAACCCGATCCGGCAATTTGCGGATTTTATCATTGGAGGTCACATCCCGGTCGGCAATCTTCGCGGCATATTCTTTTCTGATCTCGGCAATTTCCTGTTTTTGTTTTTTGGTCAGCTTTTTCTGATTTTTCAACTCTGGAGCCAGCTTGTCAGAGCGTTCCAGGCTCAATTCCCAAGCGCTTTTTAATCCCGACATACCTATCCTCAAAGAAAGTTTAACTGCTTAATTATAAAGGAATTATAAAACAGACTCAATAGACATATCAAGGAGGTTGGGAATAAAACGGGACCCTTGGTTTACTGGTCTGAGGAAAGAAGCGGTTTAAAATCGGACAATCTTAATACATAGGTCTGCACGATATGATCTTCCTCCTTGTATGTCTGTTCAATGCGGTGAACCCACCAGACCCCCCTAACCTTTTTATACTTATAGCTCGTGACCTCATTATATTCCTGCCCGTCTATCTCGAACCTGATACGACTTTCAGAAATCGCGAGCTTCCCGTCTAGCTTTGTATAGCGGAACTCACCCTCCACCCGTTGTGGGGTATGAAGTTGTTGAAACCGCAACTTTCGGATGACCCACGCCTTGGAATCAACCAGAAGTTTATAGCTTTGTTGGGAGTCTATTTTAGAAGTCAGCTTAACAATAAGCTTACCGCCATCCATTTCATCAACCCACCCCTGGAAGTCTGAAAACTTCTGCTTTAATGTTAGTGGAATGATCGACTCACGGAAGGGCCTGATTTTCTGAACCACCTCCTTAAATCGGTCCTTTGAAATATGTTCCTGTCCGGCGGCCAACTCAAAATTACCGAGTCCAAAGGAATCAGCCCGCCAGGTAAAATTAAAGTTAGGGTTACGCAGGAATCTCCCGGAACCGGAAGCCACATCCAGTTGTTCCCATTGAACCCGTGCGGAAAGGCTTTTTAATCCCTGTTTCTGAGGGTAATAATAATTTTGATCCAGCTTAGAAAGGACGGAATTGAGAGACTGGCCCCAAGCGGAACTTATAAGCAGTCCCACAAAGATCGGCGTAAAAAGAAAAACGGAGAACCCCCGTAGGTGTGACAATTTACCTAAACCTTCATGCCCCGCAGGGGTATAACTGGCAATATCCTTATTTTGCGGGCAAATGCTCTCTCGGCTCAATGAGTTATTGCTCATTGCCCCCACGGCTAGTGGTCATGGAAAAACGATCTGCCGGCGGCAAATCATCGTTGGAACCATCGCCCTTCAAGGATAGAAACAAACTCTGCGAATCTGGGCTGTCCCAGGTTCTGGCCCCAGAAGCATAGCCACGGATTTTACCCTCAGCATCGATCAGGTAGCTGGTGGGGAGACCCATGACGTGGTATTTCTTCCTGACTTTCTGGTCCTGATCCAGAAGAACCGGGAAGGTTAAGTTATTTTTCTTCACATATTCTTGAATTCGATCCTCGTTCCATCTATCAATGGAAACAGCAAGCACTTCCACTCCATCACCCTGAAGGGCCGAGTAAAGTTTTTGCATGGAGGCCATTTCTTCTATACACGCGCCACACCAGGTAGCCCAGAAATTTAGCAGGAGAACTTTCCCTTTAAAGTCAGAAAGCTTGACCGCCTGACCTTGAAGATTCTTCGCTACAAAATCTGGTGCCGGCTGGGAAGTTTTAGGAGACACCACTCCCATTTTGTCGAACAAGGCACGCTCCGCATAAACCTGCATAGGAGCCAAGATCAACACCAATAGCCAAACTAGCTGCATGATAGATTTCATTTTGCTGCCCTCATCGTGCGTTCCTGTATAAATAGTCCCGAATCATTTTTCTCTCCGAAGCCGGGAATGCGATATTCTTTTCTTTCATAAAACCTTCCATCATCACCAATAGATGGTCCCATTGTTCCGGCGTATGCCGTGTCGGTCCCGGCAATCCATGACATTGGGTACATCGTTCCTGATAGAGCTTGGCACCGGGACTCTCCGGTTCGGGAATCGTTTGGGTCCCGGCGCAAGCTACCAGAAATAGCGATAATAAAACTATCGGTAATGCTTTAGCGTTAAACGACATCCTTAAAACCCAAGTTGTTTAGGCGGACTGAACCCTTTATAACGCCTGCTGTTTTTAGTCGGAACCTCCATATAGTAAGTAAACTGAAGCATCCAGTTATCTCTCAGCTGCGGTCCGTTCAAATCCTGATATATCGGTACTGTCGCCGTCACTTCCATGACGTGTAATGGAATCGGCTGAAACTGGACGCCAAAAGAAAGCGCCAGCTTATGCCCGCCGTAATTGTCCGGATCGAATAACGGACTAATAATATTGTTTGCAGAGATATCATTGAAGTGACCATCACCTAGCAAAAGCCCGTCCAAAGGTTCACTGGAAAAATTGCCTTCATACCAGCCATTGAACTGAGCATGAACCACCACACGGTCATGAACCTGCCTCATGACATATAGGTCATAACGCAATTCATTGCCCCGGTGATAATCCTGATTATTGTCATAGACATGCGCTTCTATTTGGGTGTTGACCCCCCACCAGAAAGGATCGCGTGACCCCTGATAGGTCAAACCAAAAATGGGGTCCACCGTACCACTGCCCAACTGCATTTTGAACGGAAGAAGCATACCGTTCACATTATTCACTGTACTATTGGTGAATCTTTTATCAATAGACCCGGTAGGTAAAGACAGGCCCATCAAAAACGATAACTGAGTCGTAGGAACCAGATTGTCGTTGGCATAGGCGCGGTATTTACCCAACACGGTGAAATCGCCGACACCATCCGAGGTCATGGTGAAATTCGTACCAGCGCCAGAGAAAACTTCCATCGGCATTGTGTTCTTGGTGTAGTTGGTCATCGCCATCAAGGCAAAATCATCGGTGAACGAATAAGCCGCACCAAACATGGTCATATACTGACGCATACTGCGGGGAACGGCCGGAAAGGTGGTTCCATTAGCGGCACCCACAAGCGTGGTGCTCAAAATGTCATCGGTGCCATCGCGGAGTGGACCCATCTCCATAATCATCTGGCTGATCTTGAGGCGGAACTCCTTAGGCTCCGGAATGCCTCCGCCAAAAATATTAAGCGGCATGTTGCCGCCACAATGGGCACAACACAAGCCGACATAAGCCTGGGCTGCAGACACCCAGACCATCATGATTAAACTTAGAAATACTATAACTTTGCCTTTGAACATGAAACTTCTCCTAATAACAGAATAAATAATAGAGTGTGAAGTTTGATCGGGAATGACAGGGAAACTGGAATCCGCGCTCAGATAGAGCGCAATACCGTCTTTACTTCAACCTGTCAAAAATGTTCAGGCAAGTTGGGGAGGATGATCGATAGATCGGGGAAGATATTGGTTTTTGAAACTAAAGAAAAATTTTATCTTCGAAGAAAACTGCAACGGCACGAAATCTTCATGCGTTGCGTTTTTGAATAAATCTTTGGTAAACGATGAGCTTGAAGAATTTGCGGAACCCGATGAGGGGCCACAATCCGGACGAAGAACCGTGTTTTCATTATTTCCGGCCCGGTCCTTATGTGGGCATAGGGTCTTCTGTAAATGCTGGTGCAAATTCAAAACACAATGCAACGGCTTATCTTTATGGATTTTATCAAAAGGGGAAACTGCATCTGTCTTTCCGTGGTGATGATGCGAGGTTCCAGCCTGAGCCACAGACACCGCAAAAAAAGCAACGCCAACCAGAAGCAGAACCTGGAAAAATCTGATTTTAAGTCGAAAATCCATGGATTTCTCAACAATTCAAAACTCTAATGCAATTCCATTGATATAGCTGATTTAACCCTATCCAGATGAAAAATTCAACTATAATTCAAAGAGATAGTGAATTTTGCCCCCTCAATCTCTCTGCTACACTCACGCCCCCCAACCTAAGGTATTTTCTCAGACTGCAAGTATTAACTAGCTACTTGTAGATGATATTTATTCCATCAGTTAGGAGTCTTTTCGTAATGGTTTGTTTTATTTACGCCTGTTTGCTATCCTGAGCCTCAATATGGAAACACCAAAGCGAGAGCCTCTATTAAGGGAATTAAAAAATTATCTCACCCATTTGAAGGACGTGGGGTATACAGAAATTCCATGCGAGGCAGAATTATTTGCAAATGTCCAACAACAGGCAGCCCAACCCTCTCTATCACTTGATGAAATGGCCAATAATAAATCCCTTACCGCAGTGCAAAAAGAGCTGGGCGACTGCACCCGGTGCAAACTTTCAGAAACAAGAAAGAATATCGTCTTCGGCTCTGGAAATCCCAACGCAGACCTTGTCTTTGTGGGAGAAGGACCGGGTGCCGATGAGGACGAGCAAGGACTCCCCTTCGTAGGCCGGGCAGGAAAAAAGCTGACAGAAATAATTGAAAAGGGTATGGGTTTGAATCGTGAAAAAGACACCTATATCTGCAATATCGTCAAATGCCGACCACCGGGCAACCGGGATCCTGAAGCGGAGGAAATTGCCGCCTGCAATCCCTTCCTGATCCAGCAATTAAAAGCCATCAAACCCAAAGTCATTGTCGCACTGGGGAAACCTGCATCCTCAACACTTTTGGGAAGGACCGTGTTCATCACCAAGGAACGCGGCACCTGGCATGAATATGCAGGCATTAAGTTAATGCTCACTCTCCACCCGTCCTATCTGATTCGGTTTTATACTCTGGAAAACCGCAGGGCCGTCCATGAGGATATGAAAAAAGTGTTGCAGGAGTTGAAGAAATGAAGTCGGCACAGGAAAACCTGAGTCGGCTCAAAAAAAATATTGAGCAGGTCATTTTTGGAAAAAACGAAACCATCGACCTTGCCATCATCTGCCTTCTTACCAAAGACCACCTGCTCATTGAAGACGTTCCCGGTGTCGGCAAAACCTCTCTGGCCCATTGTCTGGCCAACTCGCTGCAACTCGATTTCAAACGTGTCCAATTCACCAACGATCTTTTACCGGCAGATATCACTGGTGTTTCCATTTACGGCCAAGAGGACAAACGTTTCCATTTTCAAAAGGGCCCGCTGTTCGCGAATATAGTGCTGGCCGACGAAATCAATCGTTCGACACCGCGCACCCAAAACGCTTTGCTGGGAGCGATGAACGAAAAACAGATTTCTGCCGACAACAACACCTATGTCCTTGAAGAACCTTAATCACAAAAAATGGGAACCCTCCTATTCCATTTGCGTCAGAGCGGCTCAATCCCGTCAACCCTTCTCTCTGGAACCCGAGCCTTCCTTATTTCTTTTTCATTCCCTCCGGCCAAACCATCGAGAAACCGGTTATGCTGACAGCCCAAAAACGCGGGCATTTAAAAATAGCCACATGTCGACTGGCAACCCGTTTCCCTTTCGGATTTTTTTATAAAACCAAAACCATACCCTTGCAACTGGAGACCGTGGTTTTCCCCGCTATTCACCTGGTCAAACTTCCCGAACAGTCCGAAGCCGGGCGGGAAGGCGAAGGTGCAGTACAACCGAGAGGAAAAGATCTCCATGCAGTCCGGGAATTTCAGCTTGGCGATCCATTGAGCTCCGTGCACTGGAAGTCCTCTGCCAAAACAGGGAACCTGAGAGTGAAAGAATTTCAGAGCCAAAACCTGCAAAGTTATACCGTTTTTCTAACTCTGACCGATCCCGCTACAAACCTTTCCAATCAAGCGGAGGTCCTCGAAGAGCGTGTCAGCGAAGCTGCAGCACTGATCTACCACCTCATACAAAAAGGCCATTGGATGTTCCGAAGCGCATTTGATCGACCTCATGCGTACGCTGACTTTTGTAAGTATTAAAGATGAGACCTGAAAAACTTCCGAATCAACGGCGGAGGTGGCGGGGTCATGGCAGAAACGGCGCGTGCGTTTATAGAAGTGGAAAATCGCAAAGGAAAGGTCATTGGTGTTATTCCCTCAGCACTCCTGCAAATCAGTTGAAGAACGGGCTGGTTATCAGTCCCCGCCCGGCTCCCCAATGCCTATACAGAAATCGTTTTAAGGACCCACCTTCCCGATTCCGGTACGAAGGGGAAAAATGTGAGCAGTCGCAATCACATCATCGTTTTATCAGCAGATATCGTGATTGCCTTGCCCGGCGGACCTGGCACCCGCTCCGAAATTGAACTGGTGCTGGAATATGAAAAACGATTCATCCTGTTCAGTCCCAGCGGGGAATGGAAAGAGTTTGAACGACGGGCCGAAACAGCAACCACCCTGCAAGGGGTTTTGCAAAAGTTAATGCAAGCATTAGTTAATGATGGGTTTTCAGGTTTTGGGAAGAGTAAAAGCTAAGTTGTCTGAGGAGGGAAAGAGGCAGGAATTCAGGCCGCTAACGACGAAAAATGATCTTTTCGAACAGAGTCGTTGAGATCATTCCTGAATTCCTTCTTGGCCCTCTCTCGATCATAGGCTTTTTTGTTATCCTGCCTTTTCACATGATAACGTTTGCTTTGCAGTTGTTTCACCACAAAGTCGACTGGCTTCTTTATGATCTTCATAAAGCACCTCCTTCTGGATTAATAAAATTCTGCGTCACGGGTTAATTCATAAACCCGCATTATTTTTGATCCTGCCGAACATCCTCAAAAATCTGTTCAACCGACTGGGGCGAAAACTCTCCCCTCCTCGCGGACTCAATACGCGGCTCCAGAAAATCTTCCAGTTTACGGAGGGCTTCATCCTCAGACATGGAACCCATATCTGGGAACGGTGGCAAGACACGTTCGAGAACGTAATCTTTGATGGTCTTGCCTTGGAGCGCGGCAACGGCTTTCAACCGTTTATGTTGCTCCAGGGTTACTTCAATGGATAGGCGGCCCATTTATTTTTCTCCTGATTCATAACCATTTCTTACCCACACTAGCATATTTCACCACAAATACGAAGAATGAACATTTACACACACCTAGGAAAATGCAATTATCCTATAAGCTGGCCTCCTTTTATGCTTTGCAGGCCCACCAAGAAAATAAATGGAATTTCCTAGTTTAAGGTATTAATAAGCGGTTAAAGTTCTCATTTTGAATCCTCGCCGTTAAACCCAGCCTAGACCCAAAACCCTATATAAAAAAGGCCCCATATAAAGACAAATCCGATGGCCACAATGACCAAACACATTACGTGAACACACGGGCCCAAAAGAAATAAGGCACAAAGAAACCAAAACACCGAACCTACAACACACAACCTTTTTAGCCCTTTCTTTATATTCACAAATATTTTCCCCTCATCTCTTTTTTTATTCCTCAAACATATCCCTGGTTGCCCCATATTTAGGGAGTGCCCTATTTTGATCCAATGGAGGTCTATCACAATCATCCAGAATTACTTAAAGGCAGATTAGAAGCCTTAGAGATCGATCAACTCAAGGATATAATTGCAGAACAAGGCATGGATCAAAGAAAGTTGGCCATGAAATGGAAGTCAAAAGACCGCCTGATTGAGCATATTATTGCATTGGTTACTAGCCGTGCGCAAAAGGGAGATGCTTTTCGGAATATGTAACTGGTGGTAGGAAAACCTTTTCACAAACTGGGAGCCTTTATCCACCGTTTCAAAATACTCTGGGGAAAATATTTAGCCGGGAACTCGATATCAAGCCCGATGACATCAAACTTAAAGGTGCTGGGTATTTTCCTTGAGCATACCTATACTAAGGAGTTGGTGGGCAATAGGGGGGGGGTACATCCTATTTTTCTCCAAGACAGGAGACGGGTCTGTTACTGAAAAATTAAAGATTTTTGGTTTTTGCAGCAGGAAAAACATTAATTTTTAGGCTCTAGTATTGACAAAGTCCCCTCCAGGCAGAATATTTACTTATAATTCCTGTATGCACTGGGAACGGTCGTTTCATAGGGGCGGCTCCGATCATTTATTTTTCTCGTGACCTCGCCTCTCGATCCATAGCAAGGGCGAGAGGCCGAAAAGCCAGAGACCCCAAAGAAATGGCCAAACGGAAATTTTAATGGGGGTGCGAAAAATGAATGAATTGGACTCTTGGAATTTCTTCTCAATCAAGTGGGTCGAAGTCGCTGGCGATATAACTGGAATACAGGTGGTGCTGGTCATCGCTGTCGTGGGATTGCTCGTAATTGCCTTTACCATGAAGCAAATCGAATAAATCAGACCTTAAAAAAAACCAAATTTTTTCTTTTCAGAGGGATTGCTTTCACGGGTTGACCGAAAAATAATACGGTGTTTGAACCAATCCGACCTTTTGTTGTATTAAACCTGGAACTCTAATTAAAAAATAGGGGGTTCAGCATGGCTAAAGGGAAAATTCTAATTGTTGATGACGAGCAGGATGTAAGGGATATTTTCAAAGATAGGTTAGAAAAAGGCGGATATAACCCTATATTGGCAGAAAATGGGGAGGATGCTATTGCGCTCCTTCGTTCTGGCGACAACATGATAAATGTCGGCCTTATTTTGTGTGACATTCGCATGCCAAAGGTTAATGGAGTTGAATGCATCACTTTCCTGAAACAACAGGCACCAGGAATCCCGGTGGTCGTTGTGACGGGGTATCCTGATCCTGAATTGGCCCGTGACCTAATAGCAAAAGGGGTCAAGGAATATCTGGTTAAGCCCGTTGATAATGACACCATGATGAACATGGTTAACAGAATTGTTGCGGAAGGAAAAGACTTCTCATTGGCTTAATAGAAATCCATTCACCGGACTCATAGTATTGGAAATCTTTTTCTACCGCTTGAGAATACTTTGGGAAAAATATTTAGCTGGGATCTCGACATCAAACTTGATGATATCAAACTTATAGGTGGTCTGGGTATTTTCCTTGAGCATATCGCGGAAGATCATGGTACGGGGAAACTGGCGGCTTCCAATTCTTTCGTAGTCCTTGAACACAATTCTCTTTAACAGTTTTCCGCTTTTGGCAAAACGTTCCTCTTTCAAAACAAGCTCGTTTTCCCAATCGATCCAGACTTTCCGAGTCTGGTACGTCGTTTCCTTATCCCGCGCTACCAGATGCAAAACCGCGCAGTAGATACCGGCAAGATCTTCGAAGTTTTCATAGGTGGCGGAATAGGAGTAGCTCAACTTATGGTCTTCCATCATGTCTTCATAAGAGAGGTCGCTCCCCATCATTGACTGCCTGAGAAGATGACCGGCGATCAATATCTTTCTGTCTGTACGCGGTGTATACATCCAGAGTTTACCGCCAATCTTGAGCATTTTAGTTCCCTTTTCACGGGCCGGGCTTTTGTAATGACTGTAAGAGCGGTCCACTCCCTGCATCCACGAGTCCTGAGTCAGGGTGCGCACTTTACGTCCATTGTTGATGATGAGACGTCCGGTTATAAATTTGGTATCGGCCCATAAATTATCGTCTACCTGCTCCAGAAGCATTTGCGCGGTAATTTGTTTTGCAATACCCGAATTGACAAAAGTAATAAAACCCAAAAGAAAACCACTGGCAACCGATATAGCATTTTTCTTCATGAAGATTACCCCGCTTCCAGTTCGCGGAACAGGTTGGCTTCCGAACGTTGAAAAATGGCCAGGCTGGCGATAAGTGTGCCAGCGACACTTGCAAAAATCCCAGGCACAATACCTTGTATGAGAGCACCAGCCGTGAGTCTTGCGCGGACCACATCGTTGATCATCATTCCAGACTGAGCAAAATTATCACCCATGTTGATTCCCACTTCCTGTAAATACCAAGTAAACCCCGCCCCGAAAATGGACCCTGCTATCGCACCTAAAACTCCTATCAACAATCCCTCTACCCCAAGGTTGAATAGAAGTTTCCAATGTGACTCTCCAAATGCAAGACGAAGTCCCATCTCTCCATAGCGGTGAATGCCGTTTAAAATACCGGCGTTCCAAAGAACCAGAATCATAAGAAAAATAAAAATACCCACCACAAACCCTTTAATAACCCAAAATTTATCCATAACCGCGCCAATGTTCTGCTGGTCACGAATACTGAGGACAATGGGAAAATCATCTTTCGCCCAGTCTTTTGGTGGCGACCGCATCCATTCTGCCAAAGATATTTTCATACTTTCCTTAACATTCTCATAATGGTCAAAGTCAAAACTGGGAGGAAAATAACCCAGCCAGTCGGTGACCATATCCTCCATATAAAAAGTGTTTTGCGCATCGGGCAGATCAATGAGGACCATTTTTTTATCCATAGCAGCGATCCCAAACCGAACCACTCCGGAAATCTGATAATTATCTGTCACCAGTCCACCGTCGAAAGACTGCCCGATTAATGTAACCAACTGCCCCACCGAAACCCCCAGCACCTCTGCCAGTTGAATTCCTATAAGCATTTCATTGAATCCCTTAGGAAGACTTCCCTTTACTAAAGAGGATTTCAATCGGAGACGTTCTATCTCTTTTGAATTCGCCGATTTCAAATCCATCGCCATTCCCATTACGGGAGTTTGTGAGCGCGTTTTCCCCTGTTCATCGGGCACATCCAAAATCGCCCTCCAACGAATTCTCGGTGACCAGTCCACTTCCGGTGCAGAGTGCTTCACCAACCAATCACGAGTCTCGCGTTGGTTGGCAAGAGCGCGGTCCAAAGGTAGAAGATGTTCCTCATCGTAATAAGCTTTATTCACAAGACGCAGATGACCCGCATCACGATTAGCGGTTGTATCGATCATACCCATGAAAACCCCTTCCATGAATCCGACTAAAGCAACCACTAGAGCCACTCCGACCGCCACCACCGTAAACGGAAATAAAAATCGTGATTTATCGCGGAACAAGCCACGGAACCAAAAGCCAATCAAGTGATCGCCCTCCCTCTTAAGGCCAGAGTCGGGTCCAGCCGGATGATTTTCTTCACCGGCATCCAAGCTGCAGCGATCACCAAAGCCAGAACAATCAAAACCGAGACCAAGATTTCTCTCGGTTGGTAATCCGGATAAACGGTTTCTAAAACGGGGAATGACGCTTCACTCAAATGCGTCACATCAAATCCGACTCCCTGAAACCAGACAAAAAAAGGCACTCCAAGAACCACCGCCAGTACCAAGGCCCACAAAGCCGCAAGCACACCCTCCAAGGTGAATATTTTTACTATCCGTTGAGGCTCCATGCCGAGAGCCATGAGGGTGCCAATTTCTTTCTGCCTTTTGAATATATTCAGAATCTGCGTGTTGAGCACACTGGTGCAGACCAGAACCATCAATATTCCCCAAAGGATTTTAGAGTTGATTCGATCCTGGCGCAACATGGCCAAAAGATCGGCCATAAGCATTTTTATTCCTTGGAACTCAAACCCCTTCACCGGTCCCAGATATTCACGCACCGCCACCCAGCTCACTTCCTCTTCTCGGTCAGTCATGGATCGCAAATGATCCAACCTTAACCAGACCACCGCATCGTCAATCCTCGGATTAATCATCTCTCCCACATCAACGATCAAGATATCGCGGGCATCTACAGCACCACCTTTATCGCGCCATTTCAAAACCACCGTATCGCCTTTTTTCAAATGCGCTTTGCGGGCCATTTTGACACCCACCACAGCAGGGATCTCACCTCCGGGCTTGTCTTCATAGAATTTCAAACCCGCCAACGGTAAATGAAGAAGGGACTGATCCATTTCAATGCCTCGCAACTGCACCGGGAACAATCGTCGGTTGGGATAAAGCTGGCCCTGCTGGACCAATACTTCCACCTTATCTTTTTCCGCAAGACCGCTCAACACTTCGGGCACGGTCATTGTAAAATCCTCCCACTCTGTAGGTGTGAGAATATCAAATCCCGGAACCCGGTAGTGACCACCCCCAACATCGGTTGATACCAGATTCCGTGTTGCCTGCGCCTGGAATCCATTTAACAAAGACAACATGAAAATAAGGGCAATGATGGAGAGTGCCGTCACCAGCACATTCAAAAATGCCCGCAATCCTTGGTGGTAGAAGTTCTTATTGGCGATATCCCAGTTCAAGATTCCACCTCCGTACCGTTTCTACGTTTGTCCCAGCTCACCCTGCCATCTTCCAGCCGGACTTCCCGACGGATATAACGGGTCACCTTTTCGTCATGAGTGGAAAAAATCACCGCCGCTTTATATTCACGATTGAGTTCCCGCATCAACTCTAGAATCTGTCGCGAATTTTCCGAATCCAGATTGGCGGTCGGTTCATCAGCGAGAATCAACAAAGGGTCTTTGACCAATGCCCGGGCTATCGCCACTCTTTGAGATTGCCCCCCCGACAACTGCGCCGGTTTTTTATTGATCTGATCCATGAGACCTACCTTGGCAACTATTTCCTCAACCCGCTTCCGGACATGGCTTTCCTTCAATCCCTTCAGGATTAACGGGAAAAGAACGTTTTCATAAACCGAGTAAACCGGAAGAAGGTTATAAGTTTGAAAAATGAAACCAATATTTTCCCTGCGGTATGTGGCTAATTGATCCCGGCTCATGTTTTTCAGGTTGGTTCCCCGGAAAAGGACGTTCCCGGTTGTTGGGCGGTCCAGACCTCCTATCAAATTCAACAAGGTGGTTTTCCCGGAACCGGAGGGCCCGACAAATGACATGAAGGCCCCCTTGCCCACCTCCAGGCTGACATCGCTCAAGGCGGTGAAGCTTTCCTCTCCGACTTGATACACCTTGCACACCCGTTCGAGTGTAATTAAAGTTTCACTCATTACAAAAACGTCCCTGAAAAATAATTCACCAGCGTCAACCCCACAAAAGATTCAGTTCCGTTAAATACTTCAGTTTTACGAAACAAGCGTCCATCTTTTTCCCCCGTCTTTAAGGTACCTCCCGCCCGCCCATGAGCGTAGAGAAACAATGTGTCGGTCAGCGCGTATTCAATTTGTGGCACCCACTGAAAGCTTTCATCCCGCAAATCATATAATCCAAATACCTGCCATTTAATATCTATCCCCACTGGCTGATCGAAAGAAATACCAATTTTCTGAAAGGTTCGCTGACCTTTCGGGTCGAGCAAAGTAAAGTCCTTTTGCTGGGTGGTGAGAAAATATTCCACCAATACATGCAGACCCCCACCGACATCGAAAGTATAGTCCACCCCCAAAACCGTATCGAACCGAACCGGAGAGGAAGGCTTCATTTCAATATCCAAACGGCTTTCATTCCAGAAACCAAATTCATTTTCTCCTTTCACATGATATCCCATCTGAACCATTTCCTGGTTGAAGTCGGGCAAGGCATCTAAATCAGTCTCAGGATGGTATTGAAACATGGCCCCTGTTTCAATTTCTCCCAACAGCATCTCGCCGCGCATTCCAACAATCAAAGCACTGTCTTTTTTCGCGGGAACCAGCCATCCTTCGACAAGACCTGTCGCCGACTGGAACTGGGTAACACGCACTCCATCCACCCCCCGTGTTTCAGGAACGACACCAGTGACATCCCGGGTATCAAAAAGTCCCAGCGGGCGATATATGGATCCGGAACCAAAAAGAATTTTTTGCCGCCCTCCTCTAATTTTAAAATCCCCATTATCCAAGCGAAGCCAGGCACGGAAAAAATCCACATCCGTTTCCCGGCGAAGTCTAGACTGCACACTGGGGCCATCCGCCTGTTTTGCATCGGCAGACAATTCATAATCAAGAACCCAGCCTGCTTTTTCGATCAAGTTGCCAAGCAAGCCCAGCCGCAACTCCAATTCACTGTCAAAATCTTTATGGAAGGAAGGACTTTCAAACACAAACTGACTGCCCGCTTTAAATCTACCTTCAAAACTCGTATCAAATGCCCACAAAGCTGAATGAAACAACAGGGGAAATGCTAGCAGGAGAAATATCTGTAAAAAAATTTTGTTCAATTTACTCGGGTTTTACTACGAGTTTAAAAATGGGAAGAAAATAAAGCGCTACGACCAGAATTAGGTGCAATCAATTTTCCTGGTTCAAATCTAAAACCCTTCAAAAGGGATTCCAAGTCTCTTTAATAATTTTCCAGCTATTGCCTTCGTTTTCCCAGATCAGTTCCTTCCGTCCTATATCGGAAATCCTGTCTGATTTAAAGTCCTGAACAAAAGACATTTCTATGGTCTCATCGTTTTGCTTCATCTCAATATCGCTGACCTGGATGATGCTTCCCGAGTTTCGGCGCAAAATAAAAAGGAAGGTTGTTTGTCAGTTCACGATTGAAGTGATTGACGACCTTTTAAAGCATTTTTTTTATGTAGAGCACCAATTGGTCAGCACCAACGCCCTGAGTCCGGGTATTTAAAACACCCTTTTGATCAATAATTAAAACCGTTGGCATATCCCTTTGCGAATAGGACTGATAAACCCCTTTCGCCGGATCAATTAAATAAGGGAACTGTACTTTTTCCGGGAACTTGCTGAGGTAGTTCGCCACCGCTTCCCTGGAGTCGCCATTGGTATTGATCCCCAACACCACCACCTGATCTTCATTAAGCTGGTCTCTAACTTTATTAAATTCCATGGCTTGGTTCATGCAAGGAACACAAATATGGAACATACCTATTATAACCACCTTGCCTTTAAAATCTGACAATGCCACCTGTTTACCACCCATGGATCTCAAGGAAAATTCAGGAGCCTGCTCCCCCGGTGAAGGTGCCCCTGCAAAAGCGGGGGCCACCGCTAAAATCATGATAATCAATGAGAGAAATATTTTTTGCATGATACGCTCCATTTCATGGAATATTTTATTAGAAAATCTACTCTTACAGAGCGGATAGTTTTGCCTCTAATTCCATTTTAAATCAGGGCAAACTGATTTGAAAGGAATTTCAAAGAGACCAAAAATAGCAGTATTTGGAAGCCAAAACTCTCCCTTGACTTGGTACGAATTTTATACTAAAAATCAGGTGTAATCCTTTAATTCTCTTAGGCTTCACGCTGAGATTCGAGCCTGATTCACAAGATAATGATTTTTGTCTCAAGAGACCTCATCCTTTGGGGTATATCCTTGGGAATATCTTCTTTTTCAATGGGTTAACTTAACAGCAGGCCGTCAAACAATAAATTGAGAGCACCCATTGAAAGTATGATTGTGAACGCTGGTTTTTATTAGACCTCGCAAATTTCTCAAAGAAAAAATCAGGAAGCAACGATCACCCCCTTTCAAGTTGCCAACTTTTGACACGAGGGTTTTAAGAATGAAAAAAATATTGCTCCTCCCTAAAGTGTTGTTCGCCCTGGTCACGCTGTTGACCTTCTCCCTTCCAGCTTTTGCCTATCAGGAAATCAATGTTCAGAACGGGGGGACCATCAAGGGAAATGTTAAAATGATCGGCGGTATGCCTTTTCCCCGCTATTACCATCTGATATTGTTCCCCAATATTGATATGTGTGCGGAAGTGGATACCGATGATGAAATGAACCGGGTTCTCGATGACTTTAAAATTTCGCCGGGGGGGGGGCTTAAAGATGTGGTCATCACCCTGAAACATGTTGACGCCGGAAAGCCCTTCAACAAAGAACCTATTGTGATCACTTCTGAAAACTGTAAATTTTTTCCGGATGTTAATGTCATCCGACAGGGCGAAGCTTTCAAGATAGACAATCTCGATGCGGTCATGCACAACAGCCAGGTCTACCAAAAGGAAAGAGGGAAAATCCTCTTAAACATCCCCATCCCCGCCGAAGAAGTTTCTGAGGGAAAAGTCCAATTCAAAAAACATTACAAAATCATGCAAATGATTTGTGGGATGCACGAGTTCATGCAGACCTGGGGTTATCGGGTGCAAAATCCTTATTACTTCCAAACCGATCTGGATGGAAACTTTAATATCGGAGATATCCCACCAGGAGAATATGAGGTTAACGCCTGGCACTATTTGATGAAACCACAAAAAAGGAAAATTAAAATCGTCGCAGGTGAAACGATCGACCTGAATTTTGAGTTTGACGGCGACAAGGTTACTCGGCCTTTCTACGAAACCATCAAATCTGGAAGAATCAAAAAAGATGCGGTCTATCCGGGAACCGCAAAAGGAAAAGAGCTGGGGCGCTAGCTTGAAGCCATTCATAAAACCCGGTATTTTCCCTGAGCATGGCGTCATTCCCCTGCTCCTTTTCTGTTTTCTCGCGACATCTGCCCCCGCGTGGGGGTTCACTCCCCCTCCATCTGAAGATGTCCCTAAAACCTTTATCTTTAAAGATAAACTTGTCGCTCTAAAAAGCCTGAGCAATCCTTTCAAAAAGAATCCAAAAGTTATCAAGAAAGGGGGGACCTTATACACCAAACATTGCTTTTTCTGCCACGGTGACTTACTGGACGGCAACGGATTGTTCGGAAAAAGTTTTTTTCCGCCCCCGGCAGACTTTACCCGCCTCGACTCAATCCTCGCCCGGCCACAGGCCTATACCTTCTGGCGCATTATGAAAGGAGGCCAAGGGCTCCCGGAAAAATACGATCCCTGGAACTCGGCCATGCCCGCATGGGAAGACACCCTGAGTGAAAAAGACGTTTGGAAAATTATCACCTATATCTATGAAGTTGCTGGACAACGACACGCCAAGCCCGGCAAACAGGAGCCGTCTTCTCTGGAAAGAGGCAAGCAGGTTTATCTGGAAAAATGCGCCTATTGTCACGGAGACAAGGGTAAGGGCGATGGCCCTGCAGCAGATTACTCCATGCCGCAACCGAGAAACCTGACTAAAGGCCATATAAAAATCCGCTCGACATCGTTTGGCAAAATTCCAACCGATGAAGACTTACTAAACGTTATCAACAACGGGTTGCGCGGCACCACGATGCCCGGCTGGAAACACCTACCCGAAAATGATCGCAAGAGTCTGCTGATTTTTATAAAATCTCTATCCGAAAAGTTTGAAAAGTTTAAGAAGAGAGGCAAAAGCCATAAGGTGATAAAGGTCGGCAAAGAACCCGCCCTGTCCGCGGAAAGTATAGAACGAGGCGAACCCCTCTTCCTGACTCAGTGCTCCGGGTGTCACGGCGTTAAAGGACGAGGCGATGGTGTGACCACTCAACGCATTGTGGATTATTCATCGAGTGCCATCTGGCCGAGAAACCTGAGCCAGCCCTGGACCTTTCGCCGAGGCAGTACCCGCAGAGATGTCTTCAAGACCTTGCGCACAGGACTCTCCACAACCGCCATGCCCAGGTTTTCACCGAGAGTTTTCAGCGATGAACAGATTTGGGATATCGTCAACTACGTCAGCACTCTGGCTCCCCCGACTCAGCCCAAAATGCAAAGTCCCATTCGCGCTAAAAAAGTGGCAGGAAAAATTTCAGACGACCCCAACGCCCCAGTATGGCAAGACGCGCAAGCCAGCTTTGTTCCTTTAGGAGGCCAGCTTCAGGCAAAACCCAAATCCTATTTCCCGACAGTACGCAACCTGATAATACGTGCGGTGCATAACAATAAAGAAGTTGCCCTTTATATCCATTGGGACGATCCCTCTCTCGACCCGGCACTTAAAAAGTTTGCCGATGTTGAAGAATCCCCGGCCCCACCCCTGCCAAAAGGCATGAAAAGGCACAAGGAACCAGAAGGACCTCTGGAACCAACTATCCCCGACTACCCCGACGCTATCGCGGTGCAGTTTCCCGTCAACCTGGATACCCACAAACCCTACTTCCTCAATGGCGATGCCGATCACACAGTCAACTTATGGAAGTGGTCATCCTCAACCAACAAAGCCACAGAGAGTCACGCCAATGGATTAGAAAACTGGTCTGAGGAGGAAAAATCTTCGGTCAAAGTTAAAGGGAGTTTCAGCTATGGCAGGTATTCAGTAATTTTAAAACGTGCGTTTAAAGGGGGAGACAACGATATCCAGTTCCAAACCGGCAGACCCATCCCCATCGCCTTCAATGCCTGGGACGGATACCACGAGGAAACCGGCAGTAAAAAATCCGTCTCCAGCTGGTTCACCCTCTGGCTGGATGAATAGCCCCCATGCGGGGCGACCGATAGCAATAGCCCATTGAGCCGGTAACGTCGTTGCCAGAGGATGGAGCGATCACCCGCGGACCTCACGCATGGCAGGGGTGCTGAAGATTAAAACACCCAACCTTCTTGTTTCATAAATTCCTCTAAACTGACGCAAGGAACAGAAAAGCGTTCACAGACGTTAGGTATTTTCGCCGCGTTTGGTTTATGTTTTTCTTGAGTTACCACACAAGCGTCCATAATTTTCGCTTTTGCTATCACATACGGATCGGCAGTTTCCTTACCCGATAATCTCGCTTTTTTACTGATGAGTTGCCTAAAATGTTCTATGCCAAAAATAGTTGCCACAAAATCCGTTTCTTCATCGGTTGGCATAGTGAAAATATCATATTTTTTAACAAAATCAGACAAAGCATCTCCCCTGTCTGTTAGTTCTGTTTTAACCGATCTGACTGACACAATACTGTTATTTCCTATATTTTTCTCAAAATTTTCCCAAAAAGAAGGAAAATTTTCAGGGTAATAGTGTTTGAAAATATCGACTAAAGGGCTGGAGTCAAACACATAAATCATGATCGAACGCGCTCTTCAAATATCAAAGATTCCATCTTTGAAATACGTCCAACTTTTACATCTAAATAATCAGCTAACTGCTCTATAGATATATTTTTTTTATAATACTGGCTGAACGCCATTTCCATATAGCTTTCGCCTAAATAAGCCCGTTTTGTGAAATTTGAGTTACCGCCACTTTTTTTGGTTTTATTGCGTTGTTTTTGTGCCGCCCACACCTCGTTCCATTGTCTGACTTTTTTATTATAAAACTCCGAATCAATGCTACTATTATCTAAAAACTTCCTCAAAATCACTTCACGGCTGACACTATATTGTTCGGCAAAGCGTTGCAGATTTCTGTCATCAACTTTGGCATCCAAATGCCGAATAAAGTCATCATCAGGCACTAAAAACTCACCCGCGAAGGCATTGCAAAACACCTCTATCTTTTTATCATATTCTGAAAGACGGTTAAGAAATTCACTATCCCTCAATGACACTTCAATATAACTGGTTTTAAACAGCAAATGCGCCAGCTCATGAAACAAAGTAAAAACCTGCCTGGGATGTGGCAGACTATTGTTAATATAGATTACGGGAAAAACATCATCGTATAAACAAAACCCCGAAAACCGTCCGTCCTTAAAAGCATCCTTGAAAACAAACACCCCGTGTTTTTCTACAACTAAACGCCACTCTTTGAAAGCCGTTTCGGGATTTCTGTATTGCTGTTGAGTATTTAAATCGATGCTAAGATATTCCCTTAGCTCCCTGGCAACCACATCAAGCTGTTTATTCTCTACATTGAAATTATGCAATAGAAAACGGTTGGAAGGATTGCTGCCGTTATTTAATTCCGACAGATTTATTTGCATCGCTCTCGCTTTTCTAATCAAGAAACGCAAATGTGGCTCAATGTATCTGATCTCTTGCTCTGGCAGGGTTCTGAATGAACCTTCGAGAGATTCTTCCTGTGGAACTTCAGGGAAAAAGAATAGAGCGGTAGGCCGCTTGTATTTTTTGGCTAATTTTTCCAGTTGCGGGAATGAAGGACGGGACAAACCCTTTTCCCAGTTTTCGATAAATTCAGGAGCTTTTTTGAAATGACCGGCAACCTCTTCTATGGAAAACCCTGTTTGCTCTCTTGCCCAAAGTAAAATTTGCGGGTTAATTCCTTTCATATTTTTATTGTAAACAAGGCGGCAGGGTGGGTCAAGTTCTCGTTCATTGTTCCTCGCCCCACACGCTGGCGATTTTGTCTTTTATTTTTTGCTCAAACAGGGTGATCAGTTCCTTGTTGGCGTTGACTAAAGATTGCTCTTTTTCGATTTGAGCAACGATTTTGGTTTGGGTTTCTAGGGGTGGGAGGGGGATTTTGATTTGTTTGATTTTACTTTTTGAAACCTCTCTAAAAGTTCCTCCATTTGCCATTGCTTTTAATTCATCAATTTTTGAAGTCATACACATAGCAACAAAATATGGTAATGCTTTTTGCTCATCTTTAATAATTATGTTTTTAAAACCTTGATTTGTAGCTGTTTGCTTTTTTACAATTGCAATTCGTCCAATAGTTGCACGAGATGAGACTAAAATTGTATTTTTTGGAAGTAATTTTGCCGATGACTTCTTAAGCCCTGTTTCTGTAATTTTTCGTTTTGTGTTATATAATTTAGTAATAGAATTACTTTGCGGTAAATCAACAAGTGTTGCCCAATTGATATCTCCATTCCAATATTCTTCAATTTTAGAACTTGGAGTTCCTCCAGATTCAATTGTAAATACATCTTTATCCCCCAACTCCACCATTTCCCAGTCGGGGTTGATCTGGATTTGGGGTTTGTAGTTGTCCACCACGGCGCGGGCACCGTCAATGATTTTCTGGTAGCCTTCAATTTCCGCCACAATCTCCTGCTGGATTTTCAGAGGCGGGAGGGGGATTTGGAGTTCAGAAAGAAACTTGCGGGTAACCCCGCGTACGCCTATTCCCTCGGCATTTTTCTCAACTACTCTTGCAATGCGAAGCGCGACTACTGTAATAAACTTTGGGTAGAGAATCTGTTCATCTTTTGAAACAATAGCGGTTAAATCTTGATTTATTGCGTAATCATCATCTGCAAATGCTAATTTCCCGACTGAAACGCGCGTAATAATAATCGTTGAGTTTTTCGGAGCTATTTTTGTCGAACTTTTATTAACAGCTTTTTCAGAAATAAGTTCGTGTCCAGTAATTTTTCCGTAGTTATTGATGTGTTTTGAAGAAATCCATTTTACTGATCCATTGTTCCAATAGGAACCATTTTTCTTGGACGGCGTTCCCCCCGATTTGATTTCACAAGCATCCCCAATCTTCACCATTTCATAATTTGAATGTTGTATTCCATCACTTTCCCGATACCGTTCACCACTTAAATTCCATTCTCCATTCTCGGCGATTTTTTCTTTCTTAACAATCAACGCATTTGACATGGACAAACAGAATTTCTCTTTTTTATCCTGACCATCCTGTGCATCCATGTAAACAAATTCTTGTATTGTTTTCAGTGCTTCCGGCAAATCATTTTTCTCAATCTTCCGCCGTTGCGCGCCCAGACCAAAACCGTTATTTTCCACTTTGACAAATAAAATGGAATCGGATTTTTTCGCCAGCGTCTTGTCCATCAGCAAAATGGAGGTTTTCACACCGGAGTAGGGATTGAACACGCCCGCCGGCAAAGAGACGACCGCATACAGGGTGTTCTCGACCAACATTTTCCGCAGTTGTTTATAGGCGTTCTGGCTTTGGAATATAATGCCTTCCGGCACAATCACCGCCGCCCGTCCATTGGGCGTTAAATGTTCGGCGATATAATCGACAAATAACACTTCGGAGCGTTTCGCCTGAATGCTAAAACGTTTATGCGGTTTGATGCCGCCTCTGGGTGACATAAACGGCGGATTTGCCAGAATGATGTCGCCGTATTCGTTCCAGTTGTCTTCACTGGTGAGGGTGTCGTATTCGCTGATATGCGGAACAGTAAAACCGTGCAGATAGAGATTGACCAGACTCAGCCTGACCATATCCGGGGAAATATCGTAGCCTTTGATATTTTCAGTCAGTCGTTTACGTTCATCCGGGGTCAAGCCTGCTCCCTTGCGCCCCTCTTTGCTGTTGGCTTGCAAAATATGCTTCCAGGCGGAGATTAGAAACCCCGCCGTACCACATGCCGGGTCGAGGATGGACTCCTCTTTTTTCGGGTCGATCACTGCTACCATAAAATCAATGATATGGCGCGGGGTGCGAAATTGCCCGGCATCACCCTGGGCGCCTAATACCGAGAGCAGGTATTCAAAGGCATCGCCCAGGCGTTCCGAATGGTCGTATTCAAAATCGTTAATGACTTTGAGGAAACTTCTCAGGGTTTCCGGATTGCGGTATGGCAGATAGGCGTTTTTGAACATATCCCGAAACAGGGAAGGAATGCCCTGGTTGCCGGTCATTCTGGTGATGGCCTCGCTGTACAGGTTGAGCATTGCATAACCGCCGGTTGCCGGACTCATCAGTTTTGCCCAGCCGTATTGGGCAAATTCACCTGTAAAAAATTTGCGTGCACCGCCCAGTTCCTCGGCTTCGGCATCCATATCGTCCATAAACTTGTAGATCAGGGCGATGGTAATCTGCTCAACCTGTGATTTCGGGTCTGGCACTACGCCCACGAGGATGTCACGGGCAGTGTCTATTCTTCTTTTGGTTTCGGTGTCTAACATGATATTCGTTATTTTTTCTCGTCTTCCCAAATAAAGCCGACAGGTCGCTTTTTTGTGTTGTCTGGGGGCATCATAAGCTGATGTATCGCATCAAATACAACCTTGAATTGTTTGTCATATTTTTGTTCCATATCGCGGAGTTGCTGCGCCAGATTTTTATTGGATGCCAGTATTTGTCGCAGGCGCACAAAAAAGCACGCATAATTTCAATGTTGACCTGTACGGCGCGTTTGCTTCGTAACACGCTTTAGAGCATGGCAACACCCTGCTCGGTAAAAACGTATGGCAAATACTTGCGATGTTTTCCCCTGCCGTTTTTTAAGATCACAGATTGTGACCTTAAAACTGTCGAGTCTTCGCTTGAGATTGCAGATTGCAGCCTCAAGTGGTCAAATTCTTCCTTATTGAGTTGAAACATGAAGTCAGCGGGAAAGCGGTCAATATTGCGCTTCACTGCTTGCGTAAGTATTCTGGTTTCTACTTCATAAAGTGTTGCAAGGTCAGTGTCGAGCATGACCTTTTCTCCTCTAACAAGGAGAATGTGACGCTCAATCTGGATGGCGGTTAAGTTCTTTTGAGTTTTGTTTGTCATTTTTTCTATTATCCGTAATAATTTTCCTTCGTAATCCGTTTTGCAATTACGGCATAAACTGATTCAATGGCACATAGTCTTTGACGTATTCAGGGATGGTTTTGCGCCAATCCTCCGGCACGGCTTTGAAATCCTGCATGGTAAATGTTGGATTCGTGTTCAGATCAGTATAGTTGCTGTTTTCAATAATATTCCGCACATTATGATCGGTAATATAGGCTTTGAAGAAGTATTTCATCGACATAATGGCGTGATAGTTTTCGGGTTTGCAATCGTTGATGAATTTATTGAATTCTTCATTAAGCAGCTCATCTTTGGATTTGAAGCGGTCGATCATGCCAAAGATTTTTTCGAGGATTTCCCGCAGACTTAAACGCCGATCCACATCTGCTGCCTTGCGGAGTTTGTCGAGGTTAAAAAACGCATCGGGTTTGTCCATAATTTCTTCATTGATATAGTCAATCACGCGACCCCATTGTTCCTGCTCTATATGTTTTTTGATTATCGCATCAGCTTTGACCGTATCCTCAAATTGCTCAAAAAACATGCGGTCGATTTTCATGCCTTCGTAGCCTATTGTTTCTTCCATGACGGAGGAAATAATATCTTCGCCGAGATGTTCGTAGATTCCGCCGGGAACTACCGGACCATCGCCACTTCCTCCAGCTTTGCCCTGAGGCCGAGGCAACGTCAACACTTCATCGTAGTTAAACTCCTCCTCAAAATATTCGCAGTTGGCGAAGAAGTCGAATAGTTTGTAACGTACCTTTTCGGGGTTTGCTACCGAATCTTTCAGACCGTCACCAACCAGATGCTCTAAAAAATTATGTTTGCGGGTGCCGCGCCCCTTGGTTTGAATAAAATCGGTCGGTGAAAAGACAGGGCGGAACAGGCCCAGATTGAGAATATCCGGGCAGTCGTAGCCGGTGGTCATCATGCCAACGGTAACGCATATTCTGGCTTTGCTGGTTTTGTAGGTATCAATAAAATTGGCTGAGCCGAGCAGGTTGTTACTGGTGAAGTTGATGGCATATTGCTGGGCATCGGCAATATGAGAGGTTACCTGCACGGCAAAATCAGAGTTGTATTTACCGGGGTACATTTGATCCGCCATTTCATTCAGAATTTGCACCAGCTTGGCGGCATGGTTCTGGCTGACCGCAAAGATAATACCTTTACCAATCTCTTTACTGACCGGGTCGCGCAGGGCGTTTTCAAGAAAGGTTTTGCATAAAATCTGATTGGTGACTGCGGAAAAGAAACGCCTTTCAAACTCCCTTTGTTTATAAGATTCTTCAATGTCTTCGCCGGTGTCGTCTGAAACAGATACAACAAACCCCTGCTGAGAAAGCAGTTCCGTGGTGACATTCGTGCGAGCGTCTACAACGATGGGGTTAATGAGATAACCCTCTTTAACGCCATCCAGCAATGAGTAACGAAAGGTCGGTTGCGCGTCTTCGCAGCCAAAGGTGCGGTAGGTGTCGAGCAACAGGCGGCATTCGAGTTCCCGTGGGTCTTGGCTGGTCGGTTTCTTTTGCTTAAATTTTCTGAGGTAATCTTTTGGGGTGGCAGTCAAGCCCAGTTTATAACCGACAAAATATTCAAATACCGCCCTCGCATTACCGCCGATGGAACGGTGTGCCTCATCCGAGATGACCAGATCAAAATCGGTAGGTGCAAAGAGCTTTTGGTATTTGTTGTTGTGCAGCAGGGATTGTACGGTGGTAACAACAATTTCCGCTTTGCGCCAGTCGTCACGGTTTTCTTTGTAAATCACGGATTTAAAATCATTTCTCAACAGTAAGCCAAAGGTCTTGTTGGCTTGGTCTTCCAACTCCAGCCGGTCAACCAGAAACAACACTCTGCGGACGTTGCCGGTTCTTAAAAAGAGTTTGATAACAGCCGCAGAGATCAACGTTTTACCCGTGCCAGTGGCCATTTCAAACAGAAAACGATCCTGCCCTGCTTGTACCGCCAGTTGAAGGGATAAAACCGCCTTTTTTTGGTACGCCCGCAAGAACCTGAGCTTGTTGCTCTGAATAAAGCCGGGTCGCTCTGATTCATTTTTCCAGTCTGCCTCATCAAGATAATGAGGACATTGAGTCAGCGCAATATAGTCATCATTGACCACCTCATTGATCAATTTTTCCGGATTGGGCTGTGTGGTCTTGTAGCCTTTTACGGATAAAGGGTTAGGAAACGTGGTTATTTGATAAGGATTACCTCGTTCGAGGTCCCAAAAATAATGCAGATTACCGTTTGATAGAATAATGAACCGGCAGTTTTGTGACTTT
Source organism: Nitrospinales bacterium (assembly GCA_965249625.1). Taxonomy (GTDB): domain Bacteria; phylum Nitrospinota; class Nitrospinia; order Nitrospinales; family VA-1; genus LS-NOB. The sequence continues at coordinate 1,508,240 of OZ252246.1, forward strand.
GCATATTTTCTTGCCTGTTCTTTGCCAACCAGCGGATTCTTATCTTCAGACTTGGCTTCGAGAACGATAAGCGGGTAGCCTTTATCATCCAGCAACAGGAAATCGACAAAGCCTTTGCTGGTGGTTTCAAAATCCTGACCAAAGGCATCCAGCGCTTGTTGGGTGATTTTTATATTTGGCTCAAGCTGAATGTTCGCCCTGCCCGCTTTATCATCAAAAAACCGCCAGCCTGCTTGCTCAAGCAGTCTGTTGATTTTTATTCTGGCGGTTGCTTCCTTTGTTGACACGGGCGTTTGTTCCTTCTGGTGTGACCGGAGATGCCGGGGTTGAAATGATAACAGTTTAACTTGTCTGCTGCCAACAAGTACTGATAAAGGAGGGGGATGTGAATGTTGGCGAACTACAATCCTCTCACTATCATGGAGAGAGCTTTGCATAACCCTAGATTCTTCGTCGCTAACGCTCCTCCAGAATGACAAACCTGCGTTTCTTGTCATTCTGAACGGAGTGAAGAATCTCGCCTTTACGCTTTTTCGACTTATGCAAAGGTCTCTATCATGGAGGGAAAGAAAAAAATGATCTTGCTCAGAGAGAGGGCCATGACAAGGGGGAGCTGAAAACCCCTTCCTTGCTATTTCTTCATGCGATATGCGGGCCAGCCAAATAAAGCTACTGCCAGCAGGTCCCGTGGCCAGCAGAAAAAAACAGCACCGGAACCGAAGTCCCGACGCTGTAATTTTTAAGGGTGTCTCTAATAATTCACTGTTTTATGTTTTGGCAATTCGTGCGCCCTTTCTTTCAAAGGCCGCACTCATAGCCTCGAACAGTCTACAGAAATTCCCTTTTAAACTTTTCTTACTTGGCGGCCAGCGTAAAATCAGCTTTAGCTGCACCCTCTGCTACGGTAACTTCCATAGTAGACTCGCCAACATAAGGTTGCCATGCAGTTACTTTGTATGTACCGGCAGGAATTCCCTCAATCTTGAAAGTCCCGTCAGCACCCGTGATTGCGTAATAAGGGTTCCACACGATGCGTGCATCGGCTTCCATGAAGTTATGCTGGTCGCATTGCAGGAAGAAATGTTTATCCTTTTTCTGCTTGAAGCGAGCCAGGTTCTTGGTCACGTCCGCAACATCACCCTTACTTGGCAGAGGCTTGTTGAACAACGTTTTTCGGCTTGCACCCACAATGGAATATCCATGCGGGTTGTGCAAAATTTCCTCATCCCGATTCGTGATTGTCACCAGGCCACCTGTTTTTTTCTCTGCTTTGGTAGCCTTGCGAACAACACCTATTTTCTGTTTGATATCACATAGTTCGAAATCGAAAGCCATTTTGCCCCCATCACCCCAGGGCTTGCCGGCTTTAATATTTTCGATAAATACCACTGCGTCTTTCAATTTACCACCCGCAGCTGAAACTTTAATACGGGGTCGGATTCCACCCTCTTTGGTATCAGGATGCGTGACACAGAACTCAACGTTTTTACCTTTATTCAAGTCTTCCATGATTGGAGCCATAGGGGCACCTTTCAGCGAAACCGTGCCTGTGATGGAGCCTGCGCCTGCTTCACCTTCTACATACTTAGGCTTCTTTGCCGCAAAACCGGTGGACGCTCCCAATGCCAATGACAGGGAAGCCACCATTACACCTAAAACAATCTTCTTCATTTCTTTCGTCCCTCCTTCAATTAGGAAATCAAAAAATATACACCGCACACAATGATACGTGTCTCTCTACAAATCCACGAAACCACCAGTTTTTGAGAATGCCGGAATTGTAGCATAAAGAATCCGCTGTTATAACGTTAAAAAGGGGCCCCATCAAGAGGCCCCTTTCAATTTTTTTAAAATAACTGCCAAAAAAACCGGCAATTATTTCATGGACAGCTTATCGTCCCCAGCTTTGGAAGCGGATTTCTCCCCCTCTTCCGGCTGAGATGCGGTTTTCACGCCCCTCACTGCCGCTTTACCCAGCGGCAGGATGGAACGATCACCCACAGGCAATACCTTGAAATAACCCCATTGGCCTGCCTGTTGGTATGGCGTTCGGGCATTCAACCACAGGTAGGTGCCAGGGTTATTGTAGGTTCCACCGGCATTGGTGTAGGCCTGAATGTACTCGCCCGCACCAAACTGCTCGGCATCAATCATGTCAGAACCATTCTGATCCATATGGCGCCGCCACTGGTGGCCATCCATATTGAACACCTGGTTCTGCTCATTATGAGCCCCAAAAATGTTGATCATTATCTGATCCCCAGCATGGGCTTTCAGAGTCGGTGTTGCCGGGTCAGAATCCGCCGCAACACAAGCCGTGAACATATTACCCAGCTCACAACCCTCGTCTTCACGATAGGTCCATGGCTCGAGGCGGTAGTTCACGCCGGTCAACCCTGCTACGTTCTGCAGGTAAGGCATGAAGGATGTACCGATGATATTGTCTTCATCCTGGAAGTACAGCGCAAAGTCGCGGTAGTTATCGATGTTCGCGTTTTCAGGATAGGACTTATCGATGATAACATCCGCTTTCCAGGAATTGCCGAGAGAGATGTCTTTCCCGGTCTCTGGATCACGGTACACCGAACCACGCGGCCCGATGATGATACCGCCATATAAACCGTCGCGAATATTTGTCAGCAGGTTACCGAAATCCCATAACAACGAACCATTGATTTTGAACTCAGGGTGCGCGTAGAACGTATAGGTTTTCGATTTGCCCGGAGCCACTGTCTGGTCACCCGGATTGTTCCCGACGTTGATCCCTTGAGAATCCTTGGGATCGAACGCGATATTATTAGCATGAATCGATGCGTTGCCTTTTTTCAGGCGGTTGGTCAGCTTGATCTTGACACAATCACCGATATTGACACGCAGGGTCAACGGATGCGGCATGTGGCCATCGTCAGCAGCCTGTTTGACTTCGCCTTCCAGAGCGTAAATTTTCGCACTGGCATTAGCAAGAAGCAGTTTGCGTTCAAAGTCCACTTCGATCTCATCTTCAGCACTGGGATGAAACTTCAGTGCTTTTTCAATCGCGACAACACTGAAGTTTTTAACCGGAGCACCTTTCGGGCACACAGTCTTCTTAACTTTTTTCTTAAAGTCTGTGTTGCCAGGAAGGATTTTCAGATCTTTCTGAACTTCATCATGCACGCGGATAATTCCCCAGCTCCCTTCAGACAGCTTGGAAGTTCGTCCGTTGTAGTACAGATAATCACCTGCCATTTGTTGAAAACCACCCGCTTTGGTGGGTAGGTCATAACGCTCAGCAATGCCAACATGAATGGTGTTTGTCACGCGGGAGTCCCGGTCATAGCGCTCCGGCCGGTAACCATGCCCTGACACGACAAAGGTATGAGTCTCATTCTGCATACCTGCCAAAAGCCTGAAGACAATATTGTCTCCCACATAAGCTCTCAACATAGGTGTAGAAGGATCGCCATGCACCTTACTGCTGAACAGTTTGGAAGCGTCTTTGTTGCTTGCAATTCTTGCGGCCAAAGAAGCGGCTCTGAAATTGAAAGCACCCCCTGTTGTATGGGTTCCACCGTTCAAAAGAGGAAAGGCAACTTCCAGCATGTCAGTGGGCATCTGGAAGGAAATCGATTGTCCCGCAGCGATCGCGTTTTCACGCGACAGTCCCGGCGGATTTCCGGCAGTCACCAACTGAGCAGTATGAGGAACCGTGTCACTCACCTGGGCCACCAGTTCACGGAAACTTCCCTGAGTGTTGTAGCCAACAATTTCAGTACTATGAATATCAGCCACCGGTCCACTGCGAATCAGCTTACCGGTTGTTGGATCATGGTATGTAGACCCCCAAGGTTCAGCAATGGTAGACCCGATTCCGCCGTGCGGCCAGGTGGTCGCGCCGAACGCATGATCATGCCAGAACACCAGACCCAGATCAACATCCACCCACCAGCGATAACGCACATATTCAGTCGTGACAATATGACCTGCTGCATGCGCATGCGTCATTCCCTCAGAGAACTTGATGGTGTATTTGCCATCTTTAGCCGGGCCTTTATTTGGATCAGGCGTGATGTTTGTGATCCAGCGTGCGTCCTTGCCATTGGGAATTTCGATACCAACAATGATATCAGCTCCAACATGGTAGGTGGGCGAACCCTTTGCCATCTGAATCTGGATCGTGCTGTCACCCGGTTTCGTCGCCTTCAACAACTTGGCGTTCATCGGAACCGGCATGCCAACATGATGTCCGTCTTTCATCTTCTTGGTGAACTGCTTGTAAGACCTCATAGACTGGTCATAAGAAAACCCAGTGATTACGCCGTCTGAGGCCTGGTTGTCGAACTGAAAGAAATGTGGATGGATGTTAACTTTAGACATCTGGAAATTAGTAAAGTCATCATCATCCCATTCACTTGAAAGCAGGACATCCACGCAGTCATAAACATTTGCGCGAATGACCAATGGAATGGCTTTTTTAGGATCTGCTTTTTTCTCAGCCATTTCTTCATCAATCACATAGATCAAACCGTATTTATCAATGACCGGCGGGGTTTTCCCAATCTGTCCGGTAAGCTCAATCGGAGTGTTGATGAAGTGCAGGTTGTACTGTTTGCGTCCAGCGCCTCGGGGACAAAGGCTCCATCGGCCCTGTTCACCCGGTTTGGCGCCACCCGTATTCTCCATATCGGGACCACTTCGCGCACTGCCGGATTCCGTCCTGGTAATAACCTCCGTATCGGTCTGCATATGGAACGGCTCCAGCCAGGGAGCGCCACCATGGTTTCGCGCAAAAGGAACACGCTTACCAAAATGCGGTGTCAGATGAGGCCACGCCAGTTTGCCATGTTGGTCAAACTGAATCGGATGGCGTTTACCAGGATGCGGAGTTTTAAATTTCGGCCATTCAGTAATCGTTTCCCGCTCAGACAGGACCTGATTACCTTTCCAGCCATAATCCAATACGGAACCGTCATAGGCTTTGATCTGTTTGATCTGATCATGATGATGACCAGGTTGGCCCTTGGGCGGAAGCATGTACTTCACCCAGTCCTTGATGTTAACAACTGGAATTTCTTTGCTCCAGTCACTTTTTCCTTTTCCTACAATTTTAAACTTCTTGCCAAACCAGTCCATGGTTTTACCGACTAGCTTGTCTGAAGTCTGTCCTTTGGGAATTCTTCCCGCACGATCAGGAAGTTCTTTCAAGGGACGCATGATATCGGTACTGTCAAACGGATAGTTGCCAGTCTGCAGGATGTTGTAAACCCGCCAATAGCCCCACATACCCGCGACATAATGGTGCGCAACATGACAATGGAACAGGAAGTCCCCTGCCAATCGCTGACAAAGTCCGGACCCACATTCAGTTTCCAGATCCATAACCTCTGAAGGACCAATAACCTGAACATCAACACGGGCTGAAGTCGTTCGAACAACAGGATACTTAACAGGACCGTCATAACCCGCTGTGGTCAGGTTCAGCAACTGCTGAGCTTCACGTTGCGGAGAACGGGTCCAACGAATGGTTCCACCATGAGGATGATGGGAGTGGAAAACTTCACCACCACCATGCACGAGGCGAAATTTAGCGGGATCACCTAAATAGGAACGGGGAATCGTGGTCGGAGCATCTCCAAAGGTATAAGAGCTGTAAGCCAGAGATTCGTCTTCAAAATGAAATTTCTTTTCCTGAACAGCCAGGTTGTTAATCCCGAACGGCTCGGAGCGGAAGTTCAAAGCGCGTGCAGAAGGACGGTATGCGTCTGTCTGCGGATCGCGTTGGGGAATCATTTCACCATGACGGTTGAGGGGGCGAAAAGATTCGTCACCCACTTCGTGGTACATCAGAGTAAATTCCCGAAAATCCTTGGCATCGTCGTTGGCAATCATGGCCATCCAGCCGCTTTCCAGCGGACCGCCGGTCCAGGGATCCAGGTAACGGGAACCTCTCGGTTCAACAATAAACGTTCCGATCAATCCCAGAGAAGAAGGATCACGACCCGCATGATTCTGGATCATGTGACCGCCTTCCTGCTCATCGATCGGGATGTACCACTCATAGTCTTGTGTCTCTTCGGCCGCCACAATGGAGCCGGGCGTGGCTGCCGTGTTGGGCTGACCACTGGAACTGATGATCATGGCGGAACCATTTATCTGAAAACCAGCGTCCTCATCTTCCAACTGATTCGAAAATTTAACGCGGACACATTCTCCCTGGTTGCCTCTAATGACCAAGGGTTGAATGGCATCGCCCTGAAGGCCGTTAGAAACCGCACCGGGGTCCAGTCCGTCTTCACGAGCGGCTGCATTTTTTTCCTCTTCAGCGCGGACTTTTTCAATGTCCTTGTCCAGAACGTACATATAGCCTGGGTAGTAATCACCCCATTGATTGAGGGTGATTTCCACGTTGATCGCCGAGATATTATATTGTTTTACGGGAACCTTGCCGGGGCAGTGGGCGCCTTTATATACCTTGGCGGCCGCTTCCGTAGGTCCGAGGAGATAGCTTTGTCCTAACTGATGGGCAGCCCAGGAGTCGTGAAAACCGCCACCGGATGAAGCCGGGCTGGCGTGTTCCTTGAGCTTGGATTTTAACTGGTCCATGATTCTCATCATGGTATTGTCCAGTTTACCCTGACTGCCTTCCATGCCGGACATCAGGTCTTCGTGCTCAAGTTGGCTTTCAAGCTTTTCCAACCATGCGGGTTTGTCTACCGCAGCATTGCCGAGATTGTGACCACCATGTGAATGGTCCGTCGAGACAGCACCTGCCGGGACAGAAAGCCCCAAGGCCATAAGAATGACCGCACACGCATGCCAGTTTTTCCATCCCTTTTTGACACCAAACATTTGCTACCCCCTGAAGTAGTGCGTCCAAAAATGGCTAAACAAAAACCGTTGAATGTTGTTTTTTCCCGAATCGATATAGCGGCCCCTTCCACCCCTTAAATGGCAGGCCGAAAAATTTAACCCCTTATTTCAAAAGGTTTATCAGATTTCTTGTGTAAAGCAAAATATCCCCGCAGACAAAAACCTTGCACTCCAGGTGTGCCAATTTAACAAATTTAATTTTCCCTGACAAGCCCCAAATGAAACTTTTTATCATTTCTCCAAACCAGCAGAAAAATCGGACTTCCTTTGTCAATTTTGCCTAATAATCGGTCAAAATCGGGCTGATTTTCAACGACCTCACCATTAACCGCCGTGATCAGGTCCCCAGACAGCAACCCCTTCAAGCCGGCAGGACTCTTCGGATTGACGCTGGACACCAGAGCCCCGGCAGGCAGGTTCGTGCCCTTTGCCGGATCCTCCACGCTGAACCCCAGTCCCGATGGGCTCAAAGGCGGCAAAGTGGTCAATTGGCTGGTGTTTCTCTTCCTTGATTCCAGTTTGACCGACACCATTCGGGATTTGCCTTCTCGCAGAATATCCAGACTGACGGTCTGCCCCGGCGTGATCGCCCCAATCACCCGGATCATCTTGCTCGGGGAATCAATGTGCGATCCGCCAATCTTCAGAATGATATCGCCTATTTTGAGTCCCGCCAGATCAGCCGGGTCACCCTCAAAAATAGAATTGATGATGACCCCTTTCCCCTCCTGCACGTTAACTCGTTTAGCAACCTCCTCGGTAACGGGGTCAATGCCGACCCCCAGCCAGCCGCGATGCACCTCGCCATTCACCACCAATTGTTCTACCACATGCTTGACCATATTGGACGGAATAGAAAAGCCGATGCTCTGGGCGTAATTAATGATCGCCGTGTTGATGCCAATCACTTCCCCCTTGATGTTCAAGAGAGGTCCGCCGCTATTGCCCGGGTTGATAGAAGCATCGGTCTGCAGGAAATCTTCATAACGAGAGAGATTGACGTTTTCCCTCTTCAACCCACTGATAATGCCAAAAGTGGTGGTGTCATTAAGTCCATACGGATTGCCCACCGCGACCACCAGTTGACCGACGCGGACTTTACTGGAGTCTCCAAACTTAACTTCGGTCAACGGCTTGTCGGATGAAACATGAACCACAGCGAGATCGGTGTCTTCATCGGTCCCCAGCACTTCACCGATGATCTCCCGGCCATCCTTAAAGGTCACCTTGATTTTGTTAACGTTGCGCACCACATGACTGTTGGTGACAATAAGGCCCTTTTCAGCATTGTAGACAACCCCTGCTCCGGCACTTGCGGGCCTGCCCCTTTCGGGCAGCCCTTGCCCGATAGCACCTTTAGCAACATAAGGAGACAGGCTGACAACCGCAGGACGCACCTGATCCGCGAGTTCTACCAATTCGTTTTCCATCTGCTCCAGAATTCCCGCTTCGCCAGAAAAAGGAATCGCAAAAAGCAGAGCGGCAAAAAACAAAACAAACATCACCTGTAGATTTTGTAATAAGTATTGAAAGAAATTCCCGGTTTTAGAAAAAAAATGTTTCACCATTGATCCGTATCAAAGAAAAACAACAGAAGGTACGTTTTGAATGGAAAGAGCTTTAATATTTTTTCGCTCCCAGAGCTTGATTTTTCGGCGCGGGCATGAAAAAGTAAGAGGGTCGCTATCTAAAGTAATCTCAATTTATATAAACTATCCATTCTCCTGTCAAGTGGAAGCCCGTTATGACATTATCATCTATTGATTTCGAAGCTAAATCTGCGGAAGAACTGTTGCGTTGGAGTATGGACCAATATGGCGTTAAAGCTGGACTGGCCTCCAGCTTCGGCATGGAAGACATGGTGCTGATCGACATGATCGCCAAACTCAATGGGCCCTTCACTATCTTCACCCTCGATACCGGCCGACTTCATGAAGAAACCTATGAAGTCATGGACCGGGTGCGATCCAAATATGGACTCGAAATCAAAACCTATTTTCCCGACCACTATGAAGTCGAGCGTCTGGTTCGGAAAAAAGGGTTTTTCTCGTTCCGTGAAAGCGTGGACAACCGCAAGGAGTGTTGCTACATCCGCAAAGTGGAGCCGCTGAATAGAGCATTGGGAGAATTGAAAGCCTGGGTGACGGGATTAAGACGGGCCCAAGGAGTCACGCGGACAGATATCCCCAAAGTCCTGGAAGATCCGGATCATCCTCCTTTAATAAAAATCAATCCTCTTGCGGAGTGGACCGAGGAACAGGTAATGACCTATATTACGGAGCACAACGTGCCCACCAACATCCTGCATAGAAGAAATTACCCCAGCATTGGGTGTGCACCCTGCACACGTCCGGTAGAACCCGGTGAAGACATCCGCGCCGGACGCTGGTGGTGGGAAAACCCGGAACGTAAAGAATGCGGCCTCCACCAGCGTGACGCTGGACCCAGCGGGCAATAGCTCCGACTACCAACAGGTGAGTGCAAGGCGAGATGCTTCGACAGGCTCAGCATGACAAACTGGCGTTTCTTGTCATGCTGAATGCTTCGGCTTCGCTCAGCACAGGCTCCGCTTTGTCATTCTGAACGAAGTGAAGAATCTCGCTTTTCTTGTCATTCTGAATGCTTCTTTGTCATTCTGAACGAAGTGAAGAATCTCGCTTTTCTGTCATTCGTGGGAGAGATTCTTCGTCGCCTTGTTCCTCAGAATGACAAAATGGCCTTGTATTGTCATTCTGAATGCTTCGGCTTCGCTCAGCACAGGCTCCGCATTGTCATTCTGAACGAAGTGAAGAATCTCGCTTTTCTGTCATTCAGGGCGAGATCCTTCGTCGCCTTAGGCTCCTCAAGGATGACAAATTGGCGTTTCTTGTCATGCTGAACGAGATTGCATTGTCATTCTGAACGAAGTGAAGAATCTCGCTTTTCTTGTCATTCGTGGGAGAGATTCTTCGTCACCTTGTTCCTCAGAATGACAAATTGGCGTTTCTTGTCATGCTGAATGCTTCTTTGTCATTCTGAACGCAGTGAAGAATCTCGGGGTTACGCAAAGCTCTCTCTCAAAGTACCCCTGCCGGGCCGGGGGCTTTGGAACAATATCACGAGGGGCCGGGGTGATTTACACTCAGAGGTTTTATCTGTGGTTCAAAAAGGTTTTCGCTGGCCGCACACCTGGTGAAGCGATCTATATCGGAAAATATCCAGACGATGAATTGCAGGACGGAGTGATACACGGAACGTAATTTTTTAGTGCCCCGTTCACTCTCATTCTTGCGAATATCTGCAAAATATTCTTCGGTCTCGGCAAAAACCATCGGCAAAAACTTCACCGCCATCACCGAAACGGCAAGCAGGTCGCGGATGATCGGCAAACGATGCGCCATGGGACCGAGCAGCTTATCCAGTCCGCCCATCCAGTCCGCCGTCGTGCGCACCAGCACCAGGGATATAAGGAGAATGTTCAACAGTCGCGCGGAGGATTCCAGTCCTAACGCCAAGCCTTCACGCGAAATGGTGACGGGAATCCACGCAGGCAGGTCAATATAAAACCCCGGAGTGAACAGCACAGGAAAAATCGCGATGGCAAGAAAAAACCAGGTCATGCGCCGGATGACATGAAAAATTTCTTTAACAGGCAGTCGGGCTGCGAGAACTCCCAACACCGACAGCAAACCGACCACGGAGAGGGCCCAGCTATTGCCTATTCCCGCTCCTGCTAACAGGAATAAAGCGGCGATGATTTTAGTTTCCGGCTTTAAGTTATGGAGAACGCTGTCCCCCGCCACATAACCGCCATTTTTAGTGCTGGCGTTTCTTGTCATTCGTAGGAGAGATTCTTCGTCTCCCTAAAGGGACGTGCCAGGCCTTCTACCCCTCCGAGGCATGAAGTTTAAGGAAGAGGACATCACAGGCTCCTCAAGGACGACAAAATGGCGTTTCTTGTCATGTTGAACAAAAGGATGACAAACTGGCCTTGTATTGTCATTCTGAACGCAGTGAAGAATCTCGGGGTTATGCAAGGCGAGATTCTTCGTCACCTTGTTCCTCAGAATGACAAAATAGCCTTGCATTGTCATGCTGAATGCTTCTTTGTCATTCTGAACGAAGTGAAGAATCTCGCTTTTCCTGTCATTCTGAATGCTTCGGCTTCGCTCAGCACAGGCTCCGTGAAGACGTGATATTGTTCCAAAGCCTTCGTGCCCCGAAGGGGTAATCTCGGGGTTATGCAAGGCGAGATCCTTCGTCGCCTTAGGCTCCTCAAGGATGACAAACTGGCGTCTCTTGTCATTCTGAATACTTCACCTTCGCTCAGCACAGGCTCCTCAAGGATGACAAAATAGCCTTGCATTGTCATTCTGAACAACTGCATTGTCATTCTGAACGAAGTGAAGAATCTCGCTTTTCCTGTCATTCATAGGAGAGATCCTTCGTCTCCCTAAAGGGACGTGCCAAGCCTTAGGCTCCTCAAGGATGACAAACTGGCGTTTCTTGTCATGCTGAATGCTTCGACAAGCTCAGCACAGGCTCCGCTTTGTCATTCTGAACGCAGTGAAGAATCTCGGGGTTATGCAAGGCGAGATTCTTCGTCACCTCGTTCCTCAGAATGACAAAATGGCCTTGTGTCGTCATTCTGAATGCTTCGGCTTCGCTCAGCACAGGCTCCGTGAAGACGTGATATTTTTCCTTAACCTTCGTGCCCCGAAGGGGTAATCTCGGGGTTATGCGTGTTCATAGTGTCACTCCAAAGTGTCGGCGCGGTGCGCGGGTTTGCATTTGTTGCGGCAAGTTTACACTATTTAGCAAGTTCATAGCGCGAATTTTACCAGGCCGAAAAACAACGCAGTCTGCGCCGTCGCCACCGTCAGCACCACGCCAACTACCCATTTGATCAGCCTGGACTCGGTGTTGGCGATGTCAGTTTTAAGACTGGCTTCCACCTGAGCGATGTCAGTTTTAAGACTGGCTTCCACCCGAGCGAGGTCGGTTTCGAGATTGGCGAGGTCAATCTTGAGACTGGCTTCCACCTGAGCGATGTCAGTTTTGAGACTGGCTTCCACCTGAGCGAGGTCGGTTTTGAGACTGGCTTCCACCTGAGCGAGGGCAACTTTAGTCGCCAGGTTACTGTTCAGGAATTCCAGATGCTGTTCGGCAATTCCTTCGGTAATCGCTTCGGCGTGCTTCGGGTCGATGCCGGCATCAACCAGACGTTTGGCAAATTTTAATGTGTCAACAAACGCGATGGCTTCACTCATGGCTGCGGCTCTGTGGTAGTGGTGACTGGCGTGTTCATAGTGACTAAGTCGAGATTACCCCTTCGGGGCACGAAGGTCAAGGAAAAGTATCCCGCCTTCCTCTACGTCATCGCGAGCGAATGCAAGGAGAGATTCTTCGTCACCTTGTTCCTCAGAATGACAAAATGGTCTTGTTCCTCAGGATGACAAGAAAAGCGAGACCCTACGGGGCATGAAGTTTAATGAAGAGGACATCACAGGCTCCTCAAGGATGACAAACTGGCTTTTCTTGTCATTCTGAATACCTCTTTGCCATTCTGAACGCAGTGAAGAATCTCGGGGTTATGCAAGGCGAGATCCTTCGTCTCCCTAAAGGGACGTGCCAGGCCTTAGGCTCCTCAAGGATGACAAATTGGCGTTTCTTGTCATTCTGAACGAAGTGAAGAATCTCGCTTTTCTTGTCATTCTGAATACTTCGGCTTCGCTCAGCACAGGCTCCGTGAAGACGTGATATTTTTCCTTAACCTTCGTGCCTCGCAGGGGTATGTGATATCCTCTTCATTAAACTTCATGCCCCGCAGGGGTAATCTCGATCAGTTTTATGGGGAGTGGGATGGAAAAGCTTGAAATTCTGCACGAAGCCTCGGACCTGATTAAAAAGTCCAAGCGCACACTGTTCTTAACCAGCGCCGGCATGAGCGCCGACTCCAACATCCCGACATTCAGGGACAAGGACGGTTATTGGAGAAATTTTCCTCCCTTCAAAGACAAAAATCTGGAAGCGCAGGACTTGGCCAGCCCCTGGGCGTTTCGTAATGAATTGCCGTATGCCTGGGCTTTTTATGAATGGCGGCGTCGTAACGCTCAGGAAAACCAGCCGCATGAGGGTTATCGGATCATCAACAAATGGCTTGAGGCTCAGGACGGATTCATCCACACCACCAATACCGATGGTTTGCATTTGCGATCAGGTTGCCCCGAAGACCGTATTCTTGAAGTTCACGGTTCCATGTGGCGGCTGCAATGCCTTGATACCTGCACCTGCCAGTTCTGGGAAGAGCTTGCGGTCCCGCTTTGCGATCTCGACACGGGTACGATGAAAGCCTCCAATTTCCCAACTTGCAAAAGTTGCCGGGGAATCGCCCGCCCTCATATCCTGATGTTTGGAGATGGGGAATACACAGGGCACCCTGAACAGGAAGGAAGTTTTAAGAGGTTTGTGCAGGAACCTGTTGACCTGACGATTCTGGTCGGCAGTTCGGGAGCCGTTCCCACTAATGATTATATTGCTGTTCATTTCATGGAACGCGGAACCCCGGTCATCAATATCAATCTGGATCCATCCAGCAATCGCATTGTCAACACGGATTTATTTATTGAAATGAAAGGCAAAGAAGCCTTCGCCGAACTGGATCGAATCATTTTCGGAAGCGGCGATTGACCCCTGCCCTTTCTGCGGCATAAATTAGCGGCTGGATTTTATGTTTCCGTGAGTTTGAGATTTATAGTATCCTCACTCTCAAACCGAGGGCTTTGCGTAAGTCGAGATTCTTCACTGCGTTCAGAATGACAAGAAAAGCGAGATTGCCCCTTCGGGGCACGAAGTTTAAGGAAGAGGATATCACATACCCCTGCGGGGCATGAAGGTTAAGGAAAAATATCACGTCTTCACGGAGCCTGTGCTGAGCGAAGCCGAAGCATTCAGAATGACAAGACACTGAAACAGAGATTCTTCACTTCGTTCAGAATGACAAAGAAGCATTCAGAATGACAAGAAAAGCCAGTTTGTCATCCTTTCGTTCAGCATGGCAATACTGGGCCAATTTGTCATCCTCGAGGAGCCGAAGGCGACGAAGGATCTCAGGTTACGCAAAGCTCACTCTCAAACCAGCGGAAATGAAACAGGTATTTCTTTGTCCAGAAAAACTTTTCCGAAACCAGGAGTTTAATATGCGGATCGTGTTTTTGACGTTAATGGTTTTATTGATCCAGCCGATTCCTTCCTTCGCCAAATGTAAGCAGGCCGATATTTGCGAAATGATAAAGAAAATGGATCACTTCTCCATCCTCAACGTATGCCCAGGTTCGGGGCCTATGCTTAAAGAATGTCGGAAAGTCAGCGAAGTCACACTTGAAGAGCTTGCTGAACCGGCATTTGTGGACAACGGTGACGGAACGGTGACCGATACCGTGAACAAACTGCGTTGGATTAAAAAGGGGGTCATTAATAAATTAAAATTAAAAGATGCCAAGGCTTTTGCGGAAGCAGAAAACTTTGCAGGAAGTTCCGATTGGCGCCTGCCCACCCTGGCGGAATTGAAAACTCTTATTTTCTCTAAGCGGATCATCAACGCCAGCGGGAAAAAGGCCTGGATCAACCCTGTCTTTGATGATGGTCTTGGACATTATTACTGGACCACCACCACCTGCGACCAGTTATCGGTCATAGAAGACCGCTATCAGCGAAAAATATGTCAGCAGGGAGAAAGTGCCGCATGGCTGGTGCATTTTAATATCAATGCCATCTTCTGGTTTCAAACCAGCGAAGAAAGACCTCATAGCTGGCTGGTTCAGAGTATAGAGTAGGCACCCATTCCCATGGATGACAAGAAACGCGAGATTACCCCTTCGGGGCACGAAGGCTTGAGTTAAACATCACGTCTTCACGGAGCCTGTGCTGAGAGCCGAAGCATTCAGAATGACAATGCGATCTCGTTCAGAATGACAATACTGGGCCAATTTGTCATCCTTGAGGAGCCTAAGGCGACGAAGGATCTCGGCGTAAGTCGAAAAAAACAGAGAAGCGAGATTCTTCACTACGTTCAGAATGACAAGAAAAGCGAGATGCTTCGACAGGCTCAGCATGACAATGCAGTTGTTCAGAATGACAAGAAACGCCATTTTGTCATTCTGAGGAACAAGGTGACGAAGAATCTCGCCTTGCACTAACCTGGGGATTCTTCGATTTTTCGACTTACGCAAAGCTCTCCCCCGAAGGGCCAGGCCGCCGGAAAATCTCCCTCTATTGGACTGAAATTTAAGGAAAAAAAGAATCCTCACCTCTCTTTTTTCCATCCACATACTGAACCATTTTTATTTCTTGAAATCCAAGTTTTCATCCTTTGACTGACTACCTTAATTTAAATTTTCAAAACCGCTTTATCGGGCTGGGACCGGAGTTTTATCAGGCCAAGGTTCCAGATCCCGTGACCGATCCTTACTTGGTCGATTTTTCCCCTTTAGCCGGACAATTGATAGACCTGCCACCTGAAGCCGGCGGAAACAAGGATTTCGTAGATCACTTTAGCGGGAACAACTCTATGGAGGCGGCCGAGCCCCTGGCTATGGCTTATTCGGGCCACCAATTCGGTTCTTACAATCCCAGACTGGGAGATGGACGCGGGCTCTTGCTGGGCGAGGTGCAAAACCAAAACCAGGAAATCTGGGACATTCACCTGAAAGGTGCCGGTCCCACCCGGTTTGCCCGAGGCTTTGACGGAAGGGCAACCCTCAACTCTTCTATCCGCGAGCACCTCGCAAGCGAAGCTTTAAATGGACTGGGAATTCCCACCACCCGTTCGCTAGCCGTCATTGGAATTCGCGAACTGATCTACCGACAAAAACCGGAGTTGGCGGCAATACTGGTCAGAATCGCCGATTCACATATCCGCTTTGGTAGTTTCGAGTTTTTTTATTATAGCGGACAGGAAAAAAATGTGGAGCGGCTGTTGAAGTTTTCTATTCAAAATTATTATCCGGATATTATCGAAGAGTCCGACCGCTATCGAATATTTTTTCAACGCACCGTTCAGCGCACCGCAAAACTTATCGCAAAATGGCAAGCAGCGGGATTCATCCATGGCGTGATGAACACTGACAATATGTGCATCACCGGTACCACTTTTGACTACGGCCCTTATGGATTTATGGACCGTTTTGTTCCTGATCATACCCCCAATCATTCTGACACGCATGGCCGATATGCCTACAACCAGCAACCTGAGATCGGTTTCTGGAATCTCAACAAATTGGCAGAGACCCTCGTTACTCTGATTGGCGCGGAGAATCTGGAAGAAGAAATGAAACAATACCAGCCGCTTTTCAATCGCTTCTATCGCGAAGAAATCGGTAAAAAACTGGGGCTGGCTATTCTGGACTCGGAGTTCACACAACTGGTTGAGAGAATGTTCCAACTGCTTCATGAGCATCAATTTGATTACACCAACTTCTTCAGGTTTCTCGCGGACCACCCAGCGAACAGCAGCAATGGTGAGTTAAAGTCGTGGCTGAGTCAATACCTTGCTCTGGCTCAACGGGAAGGCATAAGCCATGAAGAACGAAAAGCACAAATGGACTCCATTAATCCCAGGTTTATTTTGAGAAATCATTTGCTGCAAACGGCTCTGGATAAAGCACTCAAGGAATCGGATTTTTCTGAAATCGCACGCCTTAGAATCCTTTTGGAAGATCCATTCCAGGATCGACCAGAAGTTTTTGAGAAATACGGAATCGATTCTGAACACTATGCCCAGGATACTCCGGAAACATTTCTCTGCCGACAAACCAGTTGTTCGGCATAACAAGGCAATCTCATAGATTGCAGAAAGGAAGCAATGATTCTGTTAGATGGAGAAATCACCGAGATCAATACTCCCCCCAACAAGGCCAGCCAGTTCCGGGAACTCACCATCTGGGTTCCTGAAACAGGGGAACATGTGGAGTTGACGTGCTATGTTCATGAGCTCCAAAAGTCAGACTTGGAAGAAGGCAGCAAGATTTCCATTAAAATTGAAAAGAAATTCGATGTTGACTCCCTGACCCGCGACTTGCTGAAACCACAATAGGTTCGAGAAAGCATCGGGAAACATCACGAAATGCCAGCGTGGCTTTTAGTTTTCCTTCCTGATAGTATATTTGCTAAATAAACTGAAAGCTCGACCCATATTTATGAGCACAATAAAAGAACTCGGCGAATTTGGGCTCATCCATCACCTTTCTTCACGCTTGAAATTCCGCGCATCCAATTCTGTTCTGGGTATCGGCGATGACTGTGCGGTTTACCCGGTTAGATCCGGGGCCTATGAAGTCATCTCCACTGATGCCATGGTTCAGGGCATCCATTTCAAACTTTCCACTACAACTCCCGAGGCTCTGGGCCGAAAAGCCTTGTCTGTCAGCCTCAGTGACATCGCGGCCATGGGGGGAACTCCCAAAAGGGCGCTGGTGACATTAGGAATTTCAAAAAAGATTTCAGTGTCGTTTCTTGACAGGCTGTATACCGGATTCAACGAAATATGCAATCAGTTCAAGGTGGAAATCGTCGGCGGAGATACCGTCTCCTCCCCAAAATGTTTTTTCATAAATATTTCGGTCGTCGGTGAAGCAAAACGCGTTTTCACTCGCCGGGGTGCCAGGCCCGGTGACCTCATTTTCGTGACAGGGACATTGGGCGACTCAAGTCTGGGATTAAAACTGCTCAACAAAAAGAAAAAAGGCGATTATAAATTTCTGACAGGGAGACACCTGAACCCAACGCCAAGAGTCCATGAAGCCAGCATCCTGGCCCGTTCCAGAATAAGTATTACCTCAATGATAGATATCAGTGACGGCTTGGTCCAGGACCTTTACCACATTTGCAAAGCCTCCAAAGTAGGTGCACGGATTTACGAAGACCGGTTGCCCCAATCCTCGGAGTTTTCACGTATCTGTAGCGGGAACTCGATCTCCCCTCTTCCACTCCTTTTGAATGGCGGAGAGGATTATGAATTACTGTTTACTTTACCTGCTGATGGTGTTAAAAATTTAAACAGGCAGTTTTTAAAGGCTAAAGTGCTTGTTACGCAAATCGGGGAGATCACTCTCAAACTTGGGAAAGTATCACTTGAAATGAGAGATGGGACGACGAAGACCCTTCCGCGGTCAGAGGGCTTCAATCATTTTTAAGTTTAACAACGATGGTTTACCCTTCCCAGATGTGCAAATTGCCAAACCGGGTTATCGTGCAATTCGGTTCACAAACGCCAGCCAGGCTTGAGGTTTCTTAAAAACTTTGGACGATTCATTATTATCCCGTTCACTACTACTGGTATTTCTACTTCTGTGTTCGGCCTTTTTTTCAGCCTGTGAGGTCGCCTATTTTTCTCTAAACCCTCTTCAACTGAATGAGATGTCAGAGAAAAAAGGACGCATGGGCCGATTTGTAAATTCCCTCCTGGCAAAACCACGCGAACTGCTCATCACCATTTACATCGGTAATGAGTTCGTAAATATTGCTATTTCCGTCGTGATCACCTCCATAGCGATCAACCTTTTTGGAAGCATCGGTGTGGGCATCGCCATTGGGCTCGGCACTTTGCTTCTGCTGATTTTTGGCGATATCATCCCAAAGAGTATTTCAATAAAATTTGCCCAATCCTACGCCTTGTTTTCGGCATATCCTTTAAAAGCCTTTGCCAGGCTTGTTCAGCCCGCCCAGAAACTGTTTTCCATTTGGACAGAAAAGATCATCGGATCCATGGGAATCCTGCCGCATAGCCTTAAAGAATCCCCCATCACCGATGAAGAGTTCCGGGCCATGGTTCAGATGGGCGAAGGGGAAGGTGTTATCGATTCCGATGAAAGAGAGTTGATCCAGAATGTTATCGAGTTTGGTGAAACCACTGTGGTGGAAATCATGACCCCGAAAATAGATATGTTCACCGTAAACATTGAGGACAGTCTGAATGATATTCTGCCCCGGATCATTGAAAATTTTTATTCACGGGTTCCTGTATATGGAGTGGACGAAGAAGGTATTCTGGGAATTTTGTTTACCAAAGACCTGACACGGCACAAACATGTGCCTCGGGAAAAAATAAACTTGAAAAGCATTCTGCATCCCACCGTTTCGGTCCCGCAGTCAAAAAAAATCAAAGAAATGCTGGAAGAATTCAGGAAACTGAAAAGGCATATGGCCATCGTTCTGGATGAATACGGAAGCGTCTGCGGACTGGTCACGCTGGAAGATGTCATTGAGGAACTGGTTGGAGAAATTGACAGCGAAATGCGGCAGGAAGAACTCCCACTAAAGAAACTGAGTGAAAACCATTATCGCATTGCCGGCGCTTATAGCCTGGCAGAATTCAATGAAAGTTTTCAGAGCGAGCTACCTGAGAACGATTACGACACAGTGGGCGGCTATGTTTTCGGACTCTTTGGCCGAATTCCCCGGTCAGGCGAATCAACCACCGTAGACAGGTTCAAATTCCGTGTCCAAAAAATGAAGGGATCAAGAATCCTGAATCTTTACCTCACCCTTATGAGTCCCCGTTCATTGCCGGATAAAGAGCAAGCTGAGGTTCCCGAAGACTAATGGACTTTGCAACAACACTCATACTGGTATTGCTGGGAATACTGCTGGAAGCATTTTTTTCCGGCGCAGAAATCGGCATGGTTTCTGTAAACCGGATAAAAATGAAGCAACTTGCCGAAGATGGAAATTCGGCCGCTCAATCCGTCTTGAAATTACTCGACAATCCTGAACGGCTCTTCACCACAACCTCACTGGGGACCAATTTAGCGATGGTGACCAGCACCGCTATATTCACCGCGTTCATGGTCACACATTTTGGAGATTCCGGGGAATGGATGGCCATGCTGATTATTTCGCCCCTGATATTTTTTGCGGGTGAAATCATTCCCAAAGTTATTTTTCAGCACCGCGCCGATTCCCTCATGTTGTTTATGGTTTATCCGCTTATTTTTTTCTATAAAATACTGTCCCCGTTTACATCCTGGTTATCAAAAACATCGGCGAAAGTCACCAGTCGCATGCAGTCGGCCACTACGGAAGAGCACAAGACCTTCAGCCGGGATCAGCTTCGGGGGGTATTGAGCCTGGAGTCGCAGGCCGTTGATTTAGGAGTGACGGAAAAGAAAATCATTCACAATATTTTCAACTTCGGAGAACTTCGGGCTGAACATTGCATGGTTCCTCTAATTCAAATGATCGCCATAAGGGATACCGCTACGATGCAGGAGGCACATGATGTCGCAAACGATTCCGGTTTTTCGCGCG
This sequence comes from Nitrospinales bacterium, assembly GCA_965249625.1. Taxonomy (GTDB): domain Bacteria; phylum Nitrospinota; class Nitrospinia; order Nitrospinales; family VA-1; genus LS-NOB. The sequence continues at coordinate 1,528,373 of OZ252246.1, forward strand.
TCCCCGTTTTTCATGAAAGAATGTATAACCTTATTGGAATTTTAAACACCTTCGACCTTTTGGACCAACCTGTTGACAACACCCCTATCACCAGTCTCATCCGGCCAGCCTATTATATTCCCCCGATCAAAAAAATTGATGATCTTCTCAAGGAACTTCAGCAAAGGGGTTTGCACATGGCCATCGTGGTAGATGAATATGGAGGATGTATCGGCTTGATAACGATCGAGGACCTGCTGGAAAAAATTGTCGGCGAAATCGAAGATGAATACGACAAGCCCGAGAAAACTTATGAGCCCTATGCAGACGGGGGATACCTTGCGGATGGGAGCACAGAAATAGGCGTTCTCAACGATGCCCTCAACTGGGATCTTCCCGGTGGGGACTTCGAGACCCTTGCGGGTTTGGCCATTGACCGGTTAGAAAGAATCCCCAACTCCGGCGACCAGGTCGTGGTGGGTTCCTACCGAATAACCGTTAAAGAAGCCAGTAAGCGAAAGATTCAATCTCTGATCATCCGCAAACTGGATCCGTCACAGAAAACCAGCACTAACGGAAAAACTCCAGCCTTTTAAAATTTTCTAACCATTTCCAGATCTTTATAAGCCGACTGAATCTCAAGAAACTTCTGGTGGGCCTCATGAACTGTCTTTTCATCCTTCGTGGCAACCCGGTCGGGATGGCACTGGCTGGCCAGTTTTCGGTAGGCTTTTTTGATTTCATCATTCGAAGCGTCAGAAGAAAGCCCCAATATATAGTAAGGGGTTCTAAGGAGTTCCAGTGAATACTTCTCTCTGATTTCGTTATGTTGGTCATAAGACAGCCCCAACTGCAACCCAACTTTTTTTATTAGAGATTGGGTTTCTTCAACTACGGCATTCTCTATTAAAGTAATTTGGTAGCATAGGGCGAGGAGCAAAAGATTGTAGTTATTCTGACAAGATTTTTTATACTCATCTACAAACCGGTCAATATCCGGTTTTTTGGACTGAACCTCCTTGATCAATCGGTCCAGTGATTTTAAATCCGGGGGGCTATAGCCCAGGTTCTTCATAAAAAATTTATGAATCACCTCCACCTGTTTCGGGCTTAATGCTCCCGCCTCCATAGCCACCCGCGTTAAAATGACGACCAGAGATGTTATAAATTCACCCTCACGGATAATGCCGGGCAAATTTTCCTGCAGTTTTTTCTGGAGTTTTTTACCTAAAAAATGTTCAATGGTGCCGCCAATAACGGCACCCAAAGGGCCGCCACGTAAAAAACCCAAACCTGCACCCATCCACCATGACATATAAAGTATTCCACTCACAAAATGAAAACGGGCACTATACCACAAACAGGGCCCCGCACCCCCTTAGATCAAAAAGCTCAAAGAAGTGGAAGACAAGCACAAACACAAAACAACCCACTGGAGGAAGCAATTAATGGTCAAACACATTGTTATGTTCAAACTGGCAGAAAAGAATCAGGAAAACCTGGACCAAGCCATCACCGCCCTCAACAGCCTGAAGGGAAATATTGAAACTTTGAAATTTTTAGAGCTGGGAACTGATTTTTTAAGCTCCGAAAGAAGCTACGATATTGTTCTTACCGCTTTTTTTGACGATCGTGAGGGTTTGAAAGTATATGCGAGCCATAAAAACCATTTACCCGTTGTTGAGAAAATGCGTTCACTCTTCTCCTCATCCATTGTCGTGGACTATGAAACGGAATAACGTTGGCTTTCCCAGTAGAAAGCAGTTTTTTTTATGCCATCTGGGCAAATAAATTGTTGTACTTTATTTTCCCAAATGCTAAGGTTCAAAGAATTTTTATCCAGCCATGGGTAAAATGCAACGGTTTTTGAGTTACCTGCCCGAATGTATTCAGTATAGGGTTCCCTGGTATAGGAGATTCGGCAATGGCAACGAAAAAAAAGACGGCGAAAAAGAAGACTTCTGCAAAGAAAAAGGCTGTGACCAAAAAGAAAGTCGTCAAAAAAAAGACTTCTGTAAAGAAGAAAGCTGTGACTAAAAAGAAAGCAAAGGCCAAGAAAACCGCAAAAAAGGCCGCTAAGAAAAAAGTTACGAAAAAAACTACAGCAAAAAAAGCGTTGCCTAAAAAGAAGACCAAGGCCTCACCTGCGAAAACCGCCTCAACAAAAAAGAAAACGAAGGGCTCAAAAACTAATATTGAACCGGGCAAGTTAAGCTTGGTCAGACAGGAACACCCTCAACTGGATCCTGCGGTTCCCAAAATCCGTGAACGGCTTATTGCCAACCGGGGAGAATTATTGAAATTGATTCGAGCTTCACAATCTGTGGAGCGCGATGCTGGAGATTTGACATTCAGCAACGAAATTGACCTTGCCTCAAGTCTTGAAGGGAGAGAAATGATTTTCCAATTGACCAGCAGGGATCGCAATGAACTTAAGTTGATTGAAGAAGCGTTGTTCAGAATAAACAACGGTAGTTACGGGGAATGTGAATCCTGCGAAAAGAAGATCACCTTGAAGCGTCTGCAAATTATGCCATTGACCACTTTATGTATTGAGTGCCAGGAGGCCGCCGAGAATCTTTAACCGCGCCTTTACTTCCCATGGCACTTTTTGTATTTCTTACCGCTGCCACACGGGCAAGGGTCGTTCCGACCAACCTTCTCTTCATCGCGCCGAACCGTCACCTGTTTTTCTGAAGCCTTCGATGCCCCCCGGTGTTCTACAATCCCCCGAGGCTTACTGATCAGTTCCTCTGGCATCTCCACTTCCTGATTAACCTGGACCTTGAACAAATACTCCGTAGTTTCCTCTTTTATGTGTGCCATCAGGTTGCTAAACAGATCAAATCCTTCCTTCTTATATTCTGTCAAAGGGTTTTTCTGGGCATAACCCCGCAAACCAATCCCTTCCTTGAGGTGGTCCATCCCCAACAGATGATCTTTCCAGAGTGCATCCAGAATCTGAAGCATGATGACTTTTTCAACGTGCCGCATGAATTCGGCCTCAATGCCTGCTTCTTTTGCTTCATAGGCCTGGGTCACCGCCTCCATGACGGCATCATGAAGCTTTTCTCTGTTACAGTCTTCCAATTCCAACTTTACACTTCCAAGAAGGAGTGGTCCATGTTCGCCGTGTTTTTCAATGTGAACCGCAAACTGCCTTTCCAGCAACTCGTTCAGAGCTTCAATATCCCACTCTTCCGGATATATCTTTTCATGAGCGATACCAGCCAGCGCGTCATCCACCAACTCATCTGCCATGTCCAGCAGGATTTCTTTCCCATTTTCCGTATTGATGATTTCCCGGCGCAATGCATAAAGAACCTCCCTTTGGCGATTCATGACATCGTCATATTCCAGGAGGTGTTTGCGTGTATCAAAGTTATGGGCTTCTACTTTTTTCTGTGCATTGGCAACCGCTTTCGAGATCATGGCATGCTCAACGGGTTGCCCATCTTCCATTCCTAATCGGGCCATCAAAGGAGAAATTTTATCAGACCCGAAAATACGCAGTAAATCATCCTCAAGGCTGAGATAAAAACGGGAAGACCCCTTATCCCCCTGCCTCCCAGAGCGACCTCGCAACTGGTTATCAATGCGTCGACTTTCATGACGTTCGGTTCCGAGAATGTGGAGGCCGCCAAGTTCCGGGATTCCCTCGCCCAAAACAATATCCGTACCCCTTCCGGCCATATTCGTCGCAATGGTCACAGCCCCAGGTTGCCCGGCTTCCGCAATGATCTCGGCCTCTTGTTCATGATGCTTGGCATTCAAAACACTATGTTTGATGCCGGATTTTTTCAGCTTCTTGCTCAAAAGCTCTGATCTTTCGATGGAAATTGTACCCACCAGAACGGGTCTTTTAATTGCATTCAATTCCTTTATTTCTTCGATGGCGGCATCAAATTTTTCCATTTCTGTTCTGTAAATCACGTCCGGATAATCTTCCCGAATCATAGGCTGGTTTGTGGGAACGACAACGACTTCGAGTTTATAAATCGAGCTAAATTCTTCCGCCTCCGTATCTGCCGTTCCAGTCATGCCTGCCAGTTTTTCATACATACGAAAATAGTTTTGGAAGGTAATGCTTGCAAGGGTCTGGTTTTCGTTTTCAATTTTTACTCCCTCTTTCGCCTCTAAAGCCTGATGCAGTCCATCGCTGTAACGCCTTCCCGACATCATGCGACCGGTGAATTCGTCAATAATGACAACTTCTCCATCCTTCACCACATAGTCCACTTCATTTTTGAACAACCCATATGCTTTAACCGCCTGGTTTAGACAATGAAGTGTTTCAATATTGGCTGGATCGTACAGGTTCTCTATATCCAACAATTTTTCCATGAGAACAATTCCCTCATCCGTCAAGGAAGCGGTCCTGGCCTTTTCATCAACCATATAATGCTCTTCTTTTTTCAGCTTGGGGACAATCTGGTTCACCGTATAATATTTGTCCGTCGATTCCTCCGCCGGACCGGAGATGATCAAAGGAGTCCGGGCCTCATCAATTAAAATACTATCGACCTCATCCACAATGGCAAAATTCAGTTCCCGCTGAACCATTTGCTCTTTCGAGAACTTCATATTATCCCGAAGAAAATCGAACCCGAATTCATTATTGGTGCCATAAAGCACATCTGCCGAATAGGCCGCCTTTCTTTCCTCCTCAGGAATATCGTGATAGATCATGCCCACGGACAAGCCTAGAAACTTGTATATCTCTCCCATCCACTCGCTATCACGGGTAGCCAGATAGTCGTTGACCGTTACAACATGCACACCCTTTCCCGTCAAGGCGTTCAAGTAAACCGGCAAGGTCGCCATCAGGGTTTTTCCTTCACCGGTTTTCATTTCCGCTATTTTTCCTTCATGCAGAACCACTCCGCCTACAATCTGCACATCAAAATGACGCATTTCAAGCGTCCTACAACTGGCTTCGCGAACCACCGCAAATGCCTCGGGTAGGATATCTTCCAATGTAGAACCGTTAGCCAGTTTGTCTTTCAATTCGGGTGTTTTGGCTTTAAGCTGGCCGTCAGAGAGTGCCTTGATCTCATCTTCCAATGCATTCACAGCGCCCACATAACTCTGGATCCGCCTAATCTCGCGGTCATTGCGGGTACCCACTAATTTTCTGATTAAACCAAGCACCATCTCAAATCCTGAATATTAATTTATAGTTTGAAATTTAGAACACTAGTAATACAGGGAATCTCAGACTCTGGCCATCAAGGCCAAACCCTCGCCCATGAAGGATGCGTATAGAAAAATTCGAGGTATCGGTGGGGAAAAAAGGTGACTCGAAACCTGGCGATTCAATGATCGCCAAAGGACAACCTATTCTTCTAAAATATAGTTCTTGGGAGTGACCGGCACACCGTTGAGCAACACTTCATAGTGGAGATGAGGCCCAGTGCTCCGCCCGGTATTTCCAACCAGCGAAACCACCTGTCCCCGCTTGACACGGTCTCCCACTTTAACCAGATGTTTGGAGTTGTGACCATAGCGGGTTACAATGCCATAACCATGGTCGATCTCAATCATGTTTCCATATCCATATTCTCTTCCTTCCACGATCACCACACCATCTGCCGTAGCACGCACTGGAGCCCCGGTTCGGGCCGCAATATCCCAGCCTTTATGTTTTTCCCTTAAACCTGTAAAAGGAGATTTTCGAAAACCAAAACTGGAGGTCACCCAACCGCGAGTCGGCCAGATCGAAGGGGTTGAAGAAAGAAAAGATTTTTGATTCTTAAAGAAATCATCCAGCTCCTGAAAGCTGATAGTCTGAATTTTAGCCTGCCTGCCTAAATGATCCAGTCCATTAGATAAACGATCCACCATACCGACCGCACCTCGGCCCATAGCCGTTGTGAAGCTGTTAGTGCTCAATCCATAAGGCCCGCCAACGCCCCAGTTTTTCTCAACCGATTTGGGCGAATTTTCCAGAGCCGTAATAACCCGGAGCTTTTTCTCAAATCGTTCAAGCCTGGCCATCTCTGTCTCAAAGTTTTTTACCTGCCGGGCAAATTTTTCTACCTGGATTTTGCGGATTTTTGAGTCCCGACGAAGTTTGACCAACTCGGTTTCACTACCTTGCAACCGCAAATATTGCTGGGCAAAATAAAACGTAGACCCCAGAAACACTATCAAAACAACAAAAGACACCAAAACGCCAAATTTTACAAAACGTTTCTCCAAGCACAATTTTTTAGGGGAGCCCGCTGTTCCAGGAAAAATTACTATGGTTACTTCATCTTTGCCCACTTTGCCTCCTTGGCAACAGTTAGAAACACGCACAATCTCCCGAATGGTATCGCTTAAACCTCTTATTTGTCAATACTTAAATCAGCCCAGCCAAGAGGGAAATAAACACAAAAGCCCTGCCTTTCATGCCCGTAAAAGTGGCTCTAAATGGAGCCCTCCAGTCTAATCTACAGATTTTATTTTATCTCCGGCCTGAATATGATCCGGGTTGATCGACAACACCTGTCTGAAAAAATCCTGGCCTTTTTGGACATCTCCATTTTCTTCATGGAGCAGGCCAAGGCTGAATAAGGCGGGGATCTGCCCATTGACATCACCAATTTCCCGGTAAATATTCAGCATTTTTTCAAAACCAGCAATCGCTTCGGCTAAACTTCCTTTATCGTAGTCACGAAATGCATTCTGCCGAATCGATCGGGCAAGGGCCTTTCCATAGCTCCAGGCCAAAGGCTGCGCCCCCTCTTTTAAAGAGTCATTATATTCCGCTTCAAACCGTTGTCCTTCACCCATCTCTTCAAAGATTTTTTTTAGGTTGAAAAAAAATATCAACTCTTTCGGGTTGGTTCGAATCGCGGTTCGCACTTTTTCCAACGCTTCCTGAAATTGTTTACCGTTTACAAGAGAAGCCGCCCAATTATTCCAGGCCAGGCCATTCTCCGGGTCCAGTTCCGTCGCCTGCTTAAATAACTCTTCAGCTTTTTGATCTTCACCCTTTACATAATGTAGATAGCCCAATGCATACCATGCAGATGACGAGTTTTCGTGAGACCGGCGGTATTCGCCCAAAAATTCCTCTGCTTCGTCAAGAGCCCTCATAGCATTCCAAGCCTTCACCATATTGCGGAAAATATAACCGGGGTTGGTCTCATCATCTAAGACCGATTTATAAATTTCAAGAGCCTCTTTAAACTTTCCCTGAGAAAAATAAAAATCGGCTTTGGCTTTTGCGGGTAACTGAAAACCACTGGGGTGCGGTTGGGCCTCTACATGCAGGGGCCAAAGCATCAGTAATAAAAACACCGGCAGAAAACAGATTATGGACTTCATTGAAGCCCTTCTCTTTTGCGAAGAAAGCTTGTGATTAAAAGGTAGGGTCAAAATTTGAAGAGTCGTCTTCGGGTGGAACATCCGCGCGAGTGCTTCTATCGTAAAAGCGTGTGTATTGGTTTTCAAAGTGTAAGAGTGCCTCTCCTATGGGACCATTTCTTTGTTTGCGAACCAAGATTTCTGTTTTACCCGGGTCGTCCGATTCGGGGTTGTATACAACATCTCGGTAAATAAACATGACCACATCTGCATCCTGTTCAATCGACCCCGATTCCCTAAGATCCGACAAAAGCGGCCGCTTATCCGTCCGGCTCTCAACCGCTCGGCTCAACTGGGAAAGCGCCAGTATCGGGGCATTTACCTCTTTGGCCAGGGCTTTGAGTCCTCTCGATATTTCCGAGACTTCCAATTGCCGACTTTCGCTCTTCCCCCGTCCCTGCATCAATTGCATATAGTCCACAATAATCAGCCCGAGAGGTTGTTCGGCGGCGAGCCTGCGGGAGCGGGCACGTATATCCAGCACCGACAAAGCCGGGCTGTCGTCGATGAACAACTGTGCTTCGGCAAGCTCCGCACCTGCCTTATGCAATTCAGGCCAATCACTCTTAGCCAGATAACCGGTACGAACTTTAGAAGAGTCCACTTGCGCCTTGGAGCACAAAAGCCGCATTCCCAATTGTTCCTTCGACATTTCGAGACTGAAAAAAGCTGTAGGAATTTTTTTATTCAAAGACACATAACGGGCGATATCCAGAGCAAAACTGGTTTTACCCATACTGGGCCGTGCCGCCAGAACGATCAGATCAGATTTTTGAAACCCCGCTGTCATATTATCCAAGTCGGTAAACCCCGAAGGCACACCGGTAACCATTCCCGGTTCCTGGGCAAGTTTTTCCATATCCGACAAACCCTTCTTAACAATCTCTGGGAGTTTGTAAAAGCTTGGTTTGGTTCTTTTTTCGGAGATTTCGAAAATGGACCGCTCGGCTTTATCAAGCAGAGTGTCCACATCATCACTGTCGCTGTAACTACTAGAAACAATCTCTGTTGCAGTTTGAATCAGATCCCGGAGGATTTTTTTTTCGCGGAGGATTTTAGCGTGGTGGACTACTGCTGTAGAGGTGGGTACAAAATCTTCAAGAAGGGTCAGGTATTCGATGCCCCCCACCTCTTCCAGCTCATTTTTTCTTTTGAGCTTATCTGCCAACGCAAGAACGTCTATCGGCTCATTGCCTTCAAACTGTTCCCGCATTACAGAAAATATTTTTTTATGGGTGGACTTGTAGAAGTCCTCTGCGCTCAAAATTTCAAGAGCTTTAGCGATCGCATCTTCTGAGTGCAGGCAGGCACCCAGAACACTCTGCTCCGCCTCCTTGTTATAAGGAGGCAATTTGTTCAGAGAAATGTCGGTCAGGGTATCAGCCATAATTCTTTCAGGGTAAAGGCCTCTTTACTATTCTTTAGCTTCTACTTCAGCCTCCCCTTCTTCTTTAACTTCCGGGGCGGATTCAGCAGGTTCTGCAGGCTCGACAACTTCCTGCTCCCCTCCAACAACAAGTTTGATTTCCGCTGTCACTTCCGAATGGAGCTTGACAGGAATTTTATATTCTCCGGCTTTTTTAATGGGCTCGGCAATTTGAATTTTACGCCGATCAATATCCACACCCTGGTCTTTTAGCAAATCAGCAACTTCCTGCGCTGTCACCGAACCAAACATCTTTCCGGTATCGCCGACCTTTTTCTTGACCGAGCAGGTCACCTTTGCAATTTCATCAGCAATAGTCTGAGCCGCAGCAATCACCTTTGTCACTTTGCCCTGGATCACACGTTTCTGATGATTAAAAGCTTTAAGGTTATTAGGGGTGGCAAGCAAAGCCTTGCCCTTGGGGATCAGGAAGTTCCTCCCATATCCGTCTTTAACCTCCACCTCATCGCCACAAAATCCGAGGCCATCCACATCTTCTTTCAACAACAGCTTCATAAGTTTTCCTTTCCTGAGGATCAGAGTGTTTTCAATTTATATCTTCAACGGTTCTTAGCTTTCTAAAATCCATCCAGATATCAAACACGCCCAACCCAGCCACCAATCCAATTAAAAGAGGTTGCACAAAAATTAATATAAAAAGAACAAACCAAAAAAAAGTCGGAACCTTCCTGGCTTTCAAAAAGTGAACGACAATGCTGAGTCCCTGAGCAAAGTAGATGCAAAGCATCACCAGAAAGATATTGAGCCCGGCATCTGCGATCATGCCCTGCCCCAGGAACAAAGCCGCTCCCGACAATATGAAACCCCAGACCAGGTTTTCCGGACAAATCCATTGGGAGAATGCTCTCTCCGAAAACAGGCCCGGCCCATAAAGCCGCCTCCAGGCGATTCGCACCAATGCATAATTGGCCGCCGCACCAATCAAAGACCCGATCAACAAAAAGGCCGGATAAGACGCCGCAAAACCCTCAGCAACCCGTTCTGCGAATGCCTTCATCTCCACAACCTCGGCTTTGTCCTCACCCATGGACTCGAAGGCCTCCATCGACTGGGAAAAATGAGCGCGAACTTGCGTCTCAAAAAACTTTTTCATCGATGTGTCCTGATCGCCGAATAAGGCCATTAACAGAACGATCGACACAAAACCCGATGCCAAAGCACTGATACCGATGCACCGGTCTGCCGGCAACCGGATTCGGATCATTTCCCCCAGCACCAGAGCCATCAGCGCATACTCAGCTAAAAATAACATGGCCTGGTTAACCCCGATCAGCAGCAGGAGCACCGCAAAAACCAAAGCTACAAGAGCAATGCCAACCTGCCTGCCCCTCTGCAAATAAATAAAGACGAGAGGAAAAGGGGATAAAACTCCGACCAACGCCCCTAATGGTGGAAACACCATCAAAGCAAAAAAGAGAGCAAAAACCAGAACTACAGGTACCAGCAGGTTTTTTGGTGGTGATGACTCAGCCAAGTCTAATGCTCAACAGCAAACGGTAATAAAGCAATGTTCCTGGCTTTTTTGATCGCCCGGGTCAAAATTCTCTGACACTTGGCACAATTCCCCGAGATTCGCGAAGGCACGATCTTGCCTCTTTCAGAAATCAGCGGTTTCAACGCCTTGATATCGAAAAAATCAATATAAACCTTGCTCTGGTCGTCGTTGCAAAACCGGCAAATTTTTTGCGAAAAAAATGAACGTTTTTTTGTTTCTGGCATAACACCCTTCTTCTTTTAGTAGTTTTATTAAAATGGGATATCGTCAGCGGCCGGGGCAGAAGTCGAGTCAGTATTCATACTCACTTTATCTCCCTGACGGGTCAAGAACTGCACATTATTAGCGACCACTTCAAGCTTGCTTCGCTTCTGTCCACCATCTGCTTCCCAAGTCTGATAGTTCAGTCGGCCTTCAAGAAAAACCAGACTACCCTTATTCAGGTATTGTGCACAATTCTCACCTTGCTTGGCCCAAACCGTGATATCGACAAAACAGACCTCATCTTTCCATTCCTCGCCCTGCTTGAACTTGCGATTGACCGCAAGGCCAAAACTGGCAACGGCCGCACCACTTGCGGTATAACGCAGTTCAGGATCCCGGGTCAGGTTGCCCATCAGAAGTACCTTGTTGAACGAAGCCATATCAAATCCTTATTGTTGCTTTGTTAATCAGGAGTCTTTTTTGTTTCAGTTTTCTTTTCAGCTTTATCATCACCATTGGCGGAAGCCTCCTCGGTTTCAGTTTCCTTGCCAAGGGCTCTTTCCAATTCATCATTCTCCAACCGGACCACTATATATTTTATAACCAAGTCGTACAGCTTGTATTTATTTTCCAGATCGGAGACTTTAGCGGATTCAAGGGTGTGATAAAGGTTCAGGTATATCCCAAATCTGTTTTTCTTTACCCGGTAGGCGAGGCGTTTTTTACCCCAGTTTTCGATTTTAAGACACGCACCTCCGTTGCTCTTGATGAACTCGCCTATTTTTTCCAAGGCTTCAGCAACACCTGCTTCGTCAATATCGGGTTTGAGAATCAGGACACTCTGGTAAGATCGCAATGAATACCTCCTCATGGGTTAAGAATAGCCCCAGCCTATAAATCTGGAGCGAGGGGTTAAAGCACGTAAAGAACGGGATTTAACTAAATTTATTTTTTCACTATTTTATTTTTTCACTATAATGAGTAACTGTGAAAGGCGAATTTTTGCACAGTCGCCCAACAAAATCAAGGGATTTTAAGCAACCTGAACGAACAAATATAGTGAAAAAACCACCCACTTTCAAGATGAAACCCGGCTCCGCCCTTTTCCGACACCTGTCATGGGCCGGTTTGTATGGCGCGGTTTTACTGCTGTCGGCCTGCGACCTTCCACAACCGCCACCTGATTTGTTCTACAAATTCGATGTCATGCCGGTGGGTCAGGGCCCGGCCCATCTATTGACCGCCGATTTAAATCTGGACGGAGAACCGGATCTGGTTTCCACCAACGCCAAGAACGGCACTCTCACCCTCCTATACGGAAAAGGCGACGGCAGTTTTCATGCGGGCTTAACTATAAACGCCGCTGCCGAACCGACTATGTCAGCAGTGGGAGATTTTAATCGAGATGGAGTCCCTGATATTGTGATCAACTCCCGGGGAACAGAAAGGTTTTTAGTTTTTCTCGGCAAAGGAAACGGCAAATTCATGAAACCCGTTTCCACCCGAACCGGCAAAGTCCCTTTAAACATTATTCTCGGTGACTACAACCAGGACGGCAACCTGGATGCCGCCGTCACCCTGACCTTTGACGAAATGGAATTGTATCTTGGCACCGGAGACGGTCACTTTAAAAAAGGCGAAACCTATCTGACCGGTTCCCGATCCTTTTCCGGAGTGACAGAAGACTTCAATGAAGACGGGCACCTTGACATTGCCCTCGCGGCCAGCAGTTCCAGCGCTAGTTCTGTCCGGCTGTTTATCGGGAACGGCGATGGAACTTTTCAGAAACCTAAACGGCTGGCAGAAAAGCTGGTGCCGCTAGCCATCGTAGCCAGTGACATGAATGATGACGGTAAAATCGATCTGGTGTTTGCCGCCGGTCAGGGAGACAATTTATACTTGCTCACTTCAAACGGGGATGGCAGTTTCAAAGACCCTGTCGCCTTTTCAGGCGGGGGTGGCCCTTTTGCTCTCATTACGGGGCATTTTAATCCGGACAAGTTAAAGGATGTTGCGGTCGCCAATTCCCGATCCAGTACTTTCTCGATTGTTGTCCGCAATGCCAACGGAACATTCAAATTTCCCACCCGTGATTATGTGATCGAAGGCGGCACCATATTAGCGATTACCAGCGGCGATTATAACCACAGCGGCATGAGCGATATCGTCGTGGCCAGCAATGCTAAGCACACCATAGAAATCTACCTGCAAAGACGGGTTTTCACCAATTAGCGTTGGATGCAACTGGATTGACAAGAAATTACGTTTGTATGTCACGCACAACAACAATGCAGGGCAACGCACGTACCAAAGCCTGGGGATGAATGATTCGGGCTACATCGTTTTTGAAAAAGAGCATTCCACCTAACTGATCCTTTCAACGGACTCAATTCAGCTGGCCTGGGGAAGGAGTTTCTAAGAATAAAATTTCGCTATGATGTAGAGAGTTGCGGGAAAAAGCCTCCTGAACTGGATCAGGAAAAGCTCGGTTGCATTCGCTGAGGTATTTCATCACCGCTATCATCCAGTCTGATTCATGCGGGGAATGAATAACGGCAATATTTTTGTCCTCATAGTTCCTGCAAATTTGATCCGATGCCCGACTGATTCCAGGAAGGGTATCCCGCTTTTTTATGGTGAGCGGACGAAGGGGATCGACATGGATGATTTCCAGTCCCTTGTATTTCACAGGAATATCTTCTTCGATAAACTCTTCGATAGGGATGCCATTGACATTGGTGAGTCCCGGTTGCGCCAAAGATGCAATGTAAATGGGGACCCTTTTTATGGATGCCTGTTCGGCGTAGCCCTCGCGAAGAACCGTCTCATTTTTGTCTGTCTGGCCGAAAACTATAAAGTCCCAATGCCCGTAGGTCAACTGTTTCTGTTTTTGGATAATGACGGTTTTTTCATAAGCCTCAACAAGTTTTTCATAAATTTTCTGATCGCTGGTTCTGACTTTAATTTTTGGCATTTAGGATCCTGATAAAAAAGATGTTCAGGTGCAATTATAACATGCCTACTTCCCGCGAGAGGAAATTAGCAATAACTTTATACCCCTCCGAGGCATGAAATTTATGGAAGGGGCTACCACAGATCCACGCCAAGTGGAAATATTTTGCCTCCATTTACTCCAGCTTTGCTATACTGCTCAAAGTAAAGCCTCTTATACATGCGTTCAATAATTCCCACCTGAACCGAAACCCTGAATGGAAAGCAATAAAGAAGTAGGTAACGCGGCAGGCACTGTAAGTGGGATGACCCTGTTGTCCAGGGTTTTCGGGTTCCTGCGTGACATGGTTATTGCTATGGCATTCGGCTCCTCGGCCTCTGCCGACGCTTTTTTTGTCGCTTTCAGGATCCCAAATATGCAACGCAGAATTTTAGGTGAAGGTGCTGTGGCGGCGGCTTTCATCCCTGTTTTCACCGAGACGCTGACTCAAAAAGGTGAATCCGCCGCGTGGAAATTGACCGCTAACTTGTTCAATATTCTTTTTATTATTTTAGCCGCAGTTTCCTTGTTGATCTTGATATTTTCTCCGGTCGTGATAACGGTTTTTGCCCCCGGGTTTCTTGACGAACCCGACAAATTTAAAATGACGGTTAAATTGACACGCTGGATGGCCCCTTATCTTTTCTTTATTGGTCTTGCCGCCTTCTGTATGGGGATTTTAAATACTTTGAAAGTTTTCGCCCTTCCAGCCGCCACCCCCATTTTGCAGAATGTCAGTATGATTATGTCCGTTCTCATTATTGCTCCGTTAATGGATGAGCCGATCATGGGACTGGCCGTTGGTGTGGTGGTGGGTGGAGCTCTACAGTTATTGGTTCAGCTTCCCGCTGTGTTAAAAAAAGGTATGCGCTTTGAAAAAACTCTTAACTTCAAGCAGGAAGAAGTCGTCAAAATCGCCCGGCTGATGGGACCAGTTGTATTAGGCCTGGCTGTTTATGAAGTTAACATCATGATCGATACCCTCATAGCTTCCCTGCTTCCGGGGGGATCGATCTCATACCTATATTATGGCAACCGACTGGTGCAACTGCCTCTGGGAGTATTTGCCGTAGCTTTAGGGATAGCCCTACTTCCTACGCTATCGGGTCAGGCCGCAAAGGGTGACCTGAAAGAGCTGGTCCAAACCCTGGGTTTTAGCATTCGCCTCATTCTTTTTGTCACCATACCCGCTACGGTAGGATTGATCATTCTGCGTGAACCCATCATCAATACCTTGTGGGAACGGGGTGAATTCCTCGCTTCCACCACCGAGGGCACTGCCATTGCCCTTCTTTATTATTCCATAGGTCTGTGTGCTTATTCAGGAATTAAAATCATCGCGCCGGCTTTTTATTCCCTTCAGGACACCAAAACTCCGGCCAAAATTGGCATTTATTCCATGATTCTCAATACGGTTTTGAATCTCATTTTAATGGGCCCTTTGCAACATGGAGGATTGGCACTGGCTACTTCCCTGGCGGCCTTATCTAATGTCGCACTGTTGATCTACTACTTAAGAAAACGCCTGGGCCTGATGGGTGGAAGGAAAATACTGCGTTCGACTATTAAAATGTCCGCTGCGGCAATAGCCATGGGTGCCGTCACTTTTCTTTGCAGGGAAAGCTTTTTTCATGTCGGTGATCCTCTATCGACCCGACTGTTTGTCCTGACCGCTTGCATATCTGTGGGAATATTGGTATATGCCTTAATCTCTCATTTGACCAGAAATGAAGAATGGAGATTTCTTCTTGATTTGAGAAAGAAAAAGCAAATGCCCGTTTAACAAACATAAGATAAAGGATAATCCTCTTATGCTCGTCACCTGCCTGGATTTAGAAGGAGTTCTGGTTCCAGAAATCTGGATCGCCTTCGCTGAGCAAACTGGCATTGAGAAGTTGCGTCTCACCACGCGGGATATCCCCGATTACAATGAACTGATGCGGGGGCGACTCAAAATTCTTGATGAAAACAATCTTAAACTTTCTGATATTGAAGACGTCATCGGAGGTATTGCCCCTCTTCCCGGGGCGAAGGAATTCCTATCCTGGCTGGAAAGCGAATTCCAGGTCATCATCCTCTCTGACACCTTTAACCAGTTCGCCGGGCCTTTGATGGCACAGCTTGACTACCCCACCCTGTTTTGCCATGACCTGATTGTTGATGAAGCCGGACGAATTGCCGATTACCGTTTGCGGATTCCCGATGCAAAAACCAAGGCAGTGGCGGCATTGAAGGGGATCAATCTGAAAGTCATCGCCGCCGGAGATTCTTACAACGATACTGGAATGCTGAAAGAAGCAGATGCTGGGATTTTGTTCAGGGCCTCCGATAACGTCGTGGAAGAATTTCCCCAGTTTCCGGTAACTCAAACTTATGAAGAATTTAAAACAGCAATTATAGAAGCCAGTAAAAAACTGGAAGGTTAAAAAGATTATTTAATTTCTGAATCAAGAAGCTTGTTACCCACCCATCCGGTTCGAACCTGTTCTCCGGCTCTCGGTTTTGAGCGAATTTTAGACCACTTGCCTTTTTTCTCCAGGACTTCAACCTGAGCACCTTGAGTCAGCACAAAAAGAATTTTGCCCTTTTTTGTGCTAGGTTTGTCGCGTAAATTGGCGAAACTCACTTTAACCTTGAAAAATAATTCAAAATCCTCGTCTTCAGCCACTTTAAGGGGAGCCTCGGCAGTGGCCGCTTTCTGAAACAGGTTTTGCAGATTGATTTCTAGCTTGAATACAGCGACCACAATGAAAATCAGGGTTAGCAGAGCAATACGCAAAGAAGCCTGGGAAACATTCAAGCCTTTCTCAGGGTCGGGTTCAGGGGGCACAGGAGGTTCGCATTGGACGCAATAAAAGCCTGGAGTAGGTAGAAGGGTTCCGCAGGTATCACAGTATTGATATCTGCGCTTCATATTAGGATAAGTTGTTTTACCTGCAATCGGGTTCATCCTTCACCTTTTAGTTGATCCTATAAATTTGACGGTATTTATTTTTCAAATAATCGAGAAAACTTTCCGGATTCAAATTTTCCCCGGTGACCTGCTTAACCAGAGTGGGAACCGATAACAACCTGCCTTGCTGATGAATCTGAATACCCAGCCAATCCCGGACAGGAGCCAGATTCCCCGCTTCAACCTGTTTTTCCACATCAGGCTTGGCTTGGATCAACGCCCGATAAAACTGGCTGGCATAAATTGCCCCCAATGTATAGGAAGGGAAATAACCAAAGGCCCCACCGCTCCAATGCGTGTCCTGCAAAACTCCAAGTGTGTCCGTTGGCGGTTCCACGCCCAAATATTCTTTCATTTTAGCATTCCATATCTCTGGCAAATCCTCAACCTGAACCGATCCGTCAAACAAACCTTTTTCCAATTCATAGCGCAGGATGACATGGATGGGATAGGTCACCTCGTCGGCTTCTACCCGTATTAGCGAGGGTTGGCAGACATTGACCGCCTCATAAAACCTTTCAGGAGTTACGTCTTTGAAATTTTGTGGAAATGTTTCGGCAAGCAGTGGCAGGTAGCGAGTGCAAAAGGGTCTTCCCTGCGCGACCATGCGTTCCCAGAACAGTGACTGCGATTCATGAATAGCCATGGTGAGTGCTTCGGATACAGGCAGATCACGCCCATTCTGCATGCGCCCCTGTTCATAAAGTCCGTGACCGGTCTCATGAATGACCGCATATAACGATTCGACAAAATTATCTGTTCGGTAGCGAGTGGTAATGCGGACGTCTGTCGGATGGCTGCCCCCGCAAAAAGGATGCACCGAAACATCCATCCGGCCTTTGTCAAATTGGAACCCCATCTCTTCGCTGATCTTGCGTCCCAACGCTTCCTGTTTTTCAATGGGGAACTGGCCTGATAAAAAACCGGCATCAGGCTGGTAGTCCGACTCTTGAATGGATTTTATCAGTGGAATCAGTTGCGCTTTAAGCTTGTCGAATACGGGAGTGATATCTTTTTGTGTCGTTCCTCTTTCATAAATATCAATATTGGCGTCATAGGCTTGCATATCGGGAAAAACATGGCCAGCCCACTTTATTTTCAAATCCACCAGGCGTTTTAAAACCGGGGCGAAATCGGAAAACTTGTTTTCAGCACGGGCCTTCACCCAGACCTGATGAGATCGGGAAGACAGTTCCGCCAACTCTGTGACCAGTGCTTTGGGAACCCGTGTAGCCATGTCGAAATCCCGGCGGGCTTCGCGGATATTGCACCATTCAAAAGCAGTGAATCCATTTTCATCGGCATGGGGGAGACGATCGAGCAACTTTCCCATTTCAGAGTGAATGGTTTTTTCATGGAGAACCCCGGCCAAAGCTCCGATCTGCTGGGCTCGGGATTCTGAGGCTCCCGTAGGCATGATAACCTCCTGATCCCAATGCAGGATTCCCATGATCCCGCCTAAGCGGCTGTTCTCCTCCAACAGGTGAACCAGTGAAAAATAATCTTCTCTTAGACCTTCGTTCATGCCGTAATACTCCTCCAGGAAAGAACAGATCAGTATATAAAATCAGTTAATAGCATAGAGCTACCAGTTATTGTTGACTTTGATCACGGACAATACGGATGTTCCCTGAATCCATAATCAGGACTCGTTCTCCGGCTTTAAGCTCCTCATCATTCACTTGCACGACAGCGTAGGGTTTTCCCTTATCCGGCTGGATGATGAATTCCGATGCGGTGCCACTGGTAATCAGGTCCTCGGTGGCATGGCCCAATAATCCACCTATAACGGCACCGCCTACAGCACCAAGCGCACGGGTCGCCGTGCCTCCACCCAGAGTGGAACCGGCAAGCCCACCCGCAGTGGCCCCTACCACAGCCCCGGCTCCTGACTCTGTCCCCTTTATCTCAATCTCCCTTATGGAAAGAATGACTCCTTTTTTAAAATATTGAGGCGAACCCATTTCACTACGCTCATAGGTAGACCCGGAATGCATGGAACAACTGGAAATTCCCAGGAGAAGAGTCATCAAAAGAAAAACCGTGAAATTTTTATACATGGCACACTCCATAAAAGGTTCTCTGATATACTTCATAAAATTCCAACAAGCGTATCATCGACAAAAGACAATGAATGCGTTGACGCTGGCGGGGTTTATTAATTTCCTGCTTATTAATAGTATCAAATCCTGAGGTATATATGGAACCCAATAACGAAACTCCCGAAACGGTCCAGGCCCGACTAGATGTTTTACGCAAAGGCATTGTCAGTGAAGAAAACTCCGTCAATTATTACCAGACCCTTATAGATAAAACCCCTGAAGATGCAGACGCTAATATTGGGATGCGGAGGATGTATCATGACCTGATGCTGGAAGAAAAAAAGCATGTGGAACGTTTCCGCGAGCTTATTCTGGAATGGGAGCAAAAACTTAAAGAGTTCTAGGTATCGCCCCATGTTCTAGCTGGATTGTCAAACTCCCCCTCCAAATCGCTTTCAGTGTAGTCAATTTAGACACTAATTGACATCATTCCATTTCCAGGTTCAGATATCCAAGCTGGTTTTGTGATTAAAAAACCTCTTTCATAACCTTGACAATATAAAGGGCTTATTTTATTATTGATAACAATTCTCATTATTATTTTAATGGATTCAAGATTCAGCAGCAACTCATAAATATCAACAATTTTAATGGTTTACCCATCATGCTATCCGCCAAAATCGAAATGATCCAAAAATCTGACTTTTTTAAAATCATCCTGATATTTGTTTTGTTTTTAAGTCAGAGTATTTGGATTCCAACCAATGCACAAGCAACCAGTCAGGCGACGATAGATAGAACTAAAAAAATTGTCATGATGCTAAACATCGCTGCAAAGGAATTTGAAGAAGGTGTGATGGATGGAAAAATTGTTGTTCCGCCGGAATATGAAGAAAGCCAGGTGTTTTTGCAACAGGCCATGGAACGTTTTGAAAGAATCTCTTCTGAAATCACAGATCCACAAAAAGCAGAGAACCTTAAAAAACGGCTCATCAACATGATGGCTATGGTCAAGGATAAAGTGGATTCACAAATGATGTGGAAGGAAGTCAATAGTATAAATTCAGAGTTACTGGCAACTTTCAATATCGAAATCAATAAAACACCGATCACCCCCGTATCTCTGGGGAATGGTAAAAAAATATTTGAAAATAACTGCTCGGTTTGTCATGGCCTCAAGGGTCATGGGGATGGCCCGATGGCTAGCCAGTTTGATCCCTCCCCTGCCGTTTTATCCAACCCAAAACTGACAGGAGACACAAACACCACCGCTTACGACAATTTCGAGGTGATTAATGTCGGAATTGCCAACACTGCGATGATGGCCTGGGCTGGAGTGCTTTCGGAAACCGAGATTTGGAATGTCACGTATTACCTCAGGACTTTTTCCAACAACAATGTGCAACTGCCACCGGTAAATCTGCAAGTGGTTGCAATGGAGTCATCTGGAGATTCCACAAGTGGCATGGCCGAACAGGTTGTTAACGAGATTCGTGAGCTTCTCGAAAAGAGTTTAGCTATTTATAAATCCGGTCAGGTGGACAATGCGGCAGAAATGGCTTTTGACACGTATCTTGCGTATGAAAAAATTGAGTCCAACCTTATTACCAAGGACAAGAGTTTGGGTGTGAGACTGGAGTCGGCCTTCAGTCGCTATCGTGGTGAGATTAAGCGTAGCGCGCCTTTTGAACATGTAGAGTCCCTTAACAAGGAAATCAATCTGGACCTGGCAAAAGGTCTGGAACTGCTCAAAAGTGAGGTCGGTTTTACGGGAATGTTCTTTCAGTCATTCTCCATCATCGTTCGGGAAGGATTTGAGGCCATTCTCATCATCGCTGCGCTGATCGCGTTTTTAACGAAATCCCGCAATCAGGGGCGGATAAAAACCATCCATTTTGGCGTTGTGATCGGTATTCTTGCCAGTTTTGCAACAGCCTATGTAATCCATGAAATCCTTCACCTGAGCATGGCCAACCAGGAACTTCTCGAAGGCTGGATCATGCTAGTTGCCGTTGCGGTCTTGTTTTGGGTCAGCTATTGGTTGGTTTCAAAAATTGAAACCAAGAAGTGGCAGGAATACATCAACAAAAAAATGCGTGGCGCCCTTTCAAAGGGAAACACTTTTACGCTGGGTGCGGTAGCTTTTATATCTGTTTACCGGGAAGGATTCGAAACCGTTCTTTTTTACAAGGCACTTTATTTGTATGCCGAAGGTGCGACCGCAGGAATCATTCCCGGGTTTCTCGCTGGTTGTGCGGTTTTGGCAGGAGTCTTTTATTTGATCAATACTTTGGGTATGAGAATTCCCATTAAATGGTTTTTTGGTTTCACCAGTGTTCTTTTGTATTACATGGCATTCACCTTCATGGGAAAAGGACTTCACGAGTTGCAAATGGGCGAACAGGTTCCCATGACTGCTGCGAATTTTCTACCCAGCATTTCCTGGCTCGGCATGTATCCCACTTGGGAAACATTCATAGGACAGGCAGCATTATTTGGGGCTTTTGTCTTCGCGCTTATTTACACTTTTATTATTAAAGCTGAATTGGGTGCTACCCAATTGCAAGAGGAAACCTCTCAACTGCAAAATGACATCATCCAGGTACACGATCTGGTGGAACATATATCTCATCATGCCAAGCGTTGTGAAGTATTCCTAAAAGACACTCCGGATCAGGATTTGCAGGAGCTCTCAGGCCATTTGAAGGAGATTGATATCAAAATCCACGAACTGTTCGGGCATGTGAAATACGTTGAGAACCAGCTTCAGGATGAATATGAGAAGCTAGCTAAGCAGGCCTTCCAACCCAAACAAAATTAGGCGATCTCTTGAATATTAGCTTTTTCAAAAATACACGCATCATCCACAAATGGGTCGGTCTCCTGATTGCGGTATTCATTCTTGTTCTGTCTGTTTCGGGTTTTCTTTTAATGCACCCGGAAGAATTTGGCATAGAACAAGCTCAGATCAGCGGTAAATACCTACCGGAAAAGTATTTTCAGGTTTATAACGCCCGGCACCGCGTCCAGTCACTCGCCACAGTCTCCGACCAGATTCTATATGCGGGAACAGACATTGGTATTTACCGGTCCCTGGATGGAGGAAAAACCTGGCTTCAAATCAATCAGGGATTGTTTGATCTAAACATTAATTCCCTGATGATTAATCCGGAAGAACCCAATACCGTTTATGCCGCAACCAAGCGGGGCATCTTTAAGTCTGAGGATGCCGGGGACACTTGGAGTGACTGGTTCAATGAGACAACGGGTTTGACCAATACAAAAATTAATGATCTTGCCCTGCATCCTGATAACACGGATATTCTGTTTGCCGCAACCGATGGAGGCATTTTCCAATCTTTGGATGCTGGAGAGAGTTGGGAGCCGGTATACACCAATCAACCTGTCCAGATCATAAAATTTTCAGTATCGAATCTGAACACCCTGTATGCATCTGGTGAAGGCAGCACCCTTCGCAGCAAAAACAGCGGGCGTGATTGGAGTCTCGTTTGGGGAAATACCCTATCTATCATAAGCGCGCTGATATCTTTAGACACCGACCCGGAGTTTCTCTATTCAGGCTCTGATACCGGCCTGTACAAATCTTTCAATGGCGGCAGGAACTGGGTTGCCGATTCTGCCTTTAAGAAGGTGCCCATAAACGCAATTTTTGTGAGCCCTTCCGACCTGTCACAAATATACGTAGGAAGCGGGGCGAGTTTTTATTCCAGTAAGGATGGTGGCGACTCATGGAGGAACACTTTTTCCTTCACCCAAAAAATGAATGGGAATTCGGGAACTTCGGTTGCTATTACAATTAACGAAATCACCAGTCTGAATGAAAAGTCACTTTATGCAGGCACCTCATCGGGACTTTATTTCTCTGAGGATGCCGGTGAAAACTGGGAAAATATAAATTTGAGTGGTGCGGTCAATCAACTGTCTCCCGACGAAATGAAAATGGATGTAGTGAAACTCGTGACCGAAATTCATACGGGTCGTTTTTTCGGTTCCTATTTTTATATGCTTGTGGATTTAGCAACTCTGGGAATCGTGTTTCTGACGATATCCGGCTTCCTGATTGCCTATTATCGGGCCAAGGTTAAGAACCGGAAAAAACTAGTGGAAGATCTGGCGACTGATCGTGTGATTGAACTCACAGAAACCACCGATGAGCTTTCAACCGAGAGTCAGGAAATCCATGACATGATAGAACACATCACCGAACACATTGAAAAATGTCGACTGGTTTATATGGATCAGGAGAAAAAGGAAATTGAGGAAGTTGGTCGGCACCTCAACACTCTGGACAAAAAAATGCACCGGCTGATGCAACACTTGGGAGAATTGGAAAAGACCGATTAATGAATATATCGCTTTTCCTTGCCTGAAGAGTGTGGAGCGAGGTTCTGATCACGGTTGAGCATATCCATCTTTTTATATTCTTCCCAATTGTCTCGAAACAGGTTGAAACCAACATAATCCAGTGCTTGCATGATTTCGAGTTCAAAAACCTTGCCTTCGCCGCCATCCACTTCACGAATCACATCTTCCAACTGTTCGCAAAGACCGGCAAACCGCTCTTCATCTTCAAACATCATAAAGTCTTTCATGAAATCAAAGGTCATACCCCTCTTCTCCTTTTAATTGGAGTGACTCACAACATCTATACACTTATATTAGAATAAATTTTGTTCACTGCAAACATAAATTCTTCGATTTCTTTTTGAATTGCAGAAAACTCTCGATCTGCCATACGTCTTACGGAAAATATCGAACCTCCTAGTGCCACGGCTGAGGCCCCTGCAGAAAAATAGTCAGGGATATTTTTGGGGCCAATTCCGCCCACAGCCATCAGTTTGATCTGGTCAAAGGGTCCTTTTATAAGCTTAAAATAATCAGGCCCCATCTGGGAGGCGGGAAAGACCTTTACCATTGTTGCCCCAAAACTCCATGCTTTTTCAATTTCTGTAGGGGTTAAAGCACCAGGAAAATAGGCAAGATTGTTCTTGGTACAAAATTCTGCGACCTGCTCGTTCAAGTTTGGTGCCACGATAAATTGTGCTCCCGCATCAGTAGCCTGCTGGGCAGACGCATCGGATAAAACCGTTCCAGCCCCTATGCAAAAATCCGGGAATAATTCGACAGCCTTCTTGATAATAGGAAACGCGCCAGGAGTATTGAGGGTGATTTCCAGAAAACGAAGCCCCCCTGAGTATGCTGCTTTCAGTGCACCAGAAAGGGAATCTCCATCAACACCACGTATGATGCCCAATACGGGTTCTTTCTCAAAGAGGGTTAAATCGAATCCTGCCATGAGGGACTTAGTCGTTGGCTTCTGTAGTGAGCTTTTCGTAGAAACTCAGGTATTCATCCTTCTGCTCTGAATTTCTAACTTTCATTCCCGCGCGGGGATGCAAATCCAGAATGCCGGTAATCATGTAGGGAATGGTGTATCCCCATTCAATATTCTTTCTCAAATCTACAAAATCTGATTCCAATACTTCCAAAATTGGTCGGATATCAAATTTTGGATTTTTTAAAAAGCCCAGTAATAATTCCAGCGGACAGTTACCTGCGGCTCTTCCGATCCCCAAAATGGTTCCATCAAGATAGTTGATGTTATTGATGATCGATTCAATCGTATTGGCGAAGGCCAATTGCTGGTTGTTATGCGCGTGAATACCGACCTCTCGGGTTGGGAGTGCAGCCTTATACTTTTTGGCAAGATAAGAAATCTGTTCTGAATATAGGGCTCCGAAACTATCAACCAGATAAACGACATCAACAGCACTTTCCTTTTCTACCTGTTCCAGTGCCTCATCCAACTCGCGTTCCCTGGCGTGCGACACCGCCATAATATTGATAGTGGTTTCATAGCCCTTTTCATTAAGCGTATTGACAATATCAATAGCCTTATCAATATCCTTTATGTATGAGGCAACCCGCATCATATCCACATGACTTTCTGATTTTGGGATAAGTGCCTTGGGATCAAAACGTCCTATATCGGCCATAACAGAAATCTTGCAATTTTTCTCGGTATTCCCGATAATGTTTTCCAGATCCTGTTCGGAACAAAATTTCATAGGGCCATATTCACCCCGCTTAAACTGATTCTCGTCTGCCTTATAACCCAGCTCGATGTAGTCAACCCCTGATTTATTGACCGCTTGAAAAACCCTGCGAACAAGATCATCGCTGAACAAGTGATTGTTCATCAATCCACCATCACGAATGGTGCAGTCCAAAACTTTTATTTCTTTTCGGTACATGCTGTAAAATCCCCCAAAGCGGAATCAATAGGTCCCGCTAAAAAAACGGGTTTGAGCAAAAGTTTTAATAAATTGGAAGGAACCATTATATTTATAATGTAGATGAGGGTCAATCAGATAATTTCAATCGGCTTCTTTAACCTCTATAGAGCCTAAAACTGGCAGTTTCAGGAAGAAGTTGCTGAATTAGTGCCAACTCCTCTCTGCAGCCAAGGTTTTATCACTTCAGGAGAGATTCTTTTCATCGATTCTGGTTGGCAATGGTTCTATAATCAAATTCGTTTATTTTGTAGGGACAAGTACGAATCCCTGATCAGGTACATAGTAGTACTTCAATCGAACTCTAAGAAATTTTGCTTAATAATGGCTAATAAAATATCTTTTTGGCTCGTCAAACAGGAACCCTCCAAATACAGCTGGGAAACTTTTGTGAAAGACGGAGAAACCTACTGGGATGGGGTGCGAAACTATCAGGCTCGCAACAATTTGCAGTCCATGAAAAAAGGGGACATGGTCTTCTTTTATCACAGTGTCACCGGAAAGGATATCAGAGGCATTGCCAAAGTTACCCGCGAAGCTTACCCCGACCCCACAATCGATGATCCGCGTTGGGTGGTGGTCAATTTAAAACCTGTTAAAGCCCTTGAACACCCTGTCAGCCTTGAAGAGATTAAAAATCATAAGGCCCTTTCGGAAATCGCTTTAGTCCGACAATCTCGTTTATCTGTTCTGCCCTTAACAAAAAAGGAGAGTCAGACTATCTTAAAACTAGGCAATACTTCTATCTGACTTCAAGTATCAGAGAAGGATGCATAAGAAATTCCCATTGACTTTAAAAATATTGAAGTATAAATTCAGGCAACTATAACCATATAGGGAAACAAATCTGTGAAAACAGGACTGCCCTTATCTTCGTTGTGATTTTATTGAATGGATGTTCAGGGGAGAGCAACGATCCGAGTGCTCCATAACCTACGCAAAAATCATCCTTATCCCTGCAATTTAAAGCAAATTTTATGGGAATCGGCCTATGACATCCAGAATCATCCTGATTTTACTGACCGCTTTCTTAATGGAGTTGCTCCGGTGATAAAACTGAGGAGCAACCGCAAAAACAAAAGGCAACTCAATCAGTGCCCGCGCAGGTTGAAACCAAGTCCAATTCCCTCAGCGGAGACCTTTGCATAACCCCGGATTCTTCGTCACCTTGTTCCTCAGAATGACAAATAGCCTTGTATTGTCATTCTGAACGCAGTGAAGAATCTCGCTTTTCTGTTTTTTTTCGACTTACGCAAAGCTCTCCCCTCAGTGCTCAGGATTTGCAACCGGATTCGCACATCAGCGGTAGCCCGAGCACCCATATTTCAGGAACCCTTTCAACTTCCGAGCACATGAGCGGTCAGTAAGACTATGAAACCAGCCTTGCTCTTAACTGTATTTGCATTTTTCGTTTCGGTTTCATCTTCATGGGCAGGTCCGGCAGAAATAGCATCCTGCTTGCAACAAGTGACTCCGATGAAAGTCCAGAGGGACCAAGTGGCAGATTTGGATGGAATTTGGGGACTGTTCCAAAAAAAAGCAGCACTTCAAGGTAGTTCTGTCGAAGGCATTAGCCTGGATAACAGGGTCAACTCAATCCTTTTTCATTTAGAGTATCTATGTAATACCATCGATGGAATTCCTTTCGATGAATTAGCGGACTATGTTTCAACAAACCTGACAGAAAAGGGGGAGGAAAAATTCAGGAAGGAATTGATCATCCTTGGCAAAAATGAGAGCCAAATCAAAGCCTGGTTTGAGTTTTCCATATTTGCTAACGAAAATCGATATCGGGCTTTGGACCCTCAAAAAATTTATCATACTATTCAGGTGGCACACCCCTTGATCAAGGAATATTTAGCACTTGCAGAAAGAATAAGCCGCAAAAAGGACATGGGTTCAGTGATTCAGGAAACACGAGACCTGACAGGCCAAATCGATACTTTTTTCAAAACCAACCCTTATATATCGCAGGCTTTTCATGAAAATTCCCAAATTCCCTATGCGGATTGGGATGAAAACTATGGTGGCTCCTAACGGGAAAGCCTGTGATCCAATTATATTTTTTAACAAACTGAAGAGGAAACGATGAGCAATTTTCTAGTCATAGGTGGAACAGGTGTGATGGGGACCGCAGCAATTAAAGCTATCCGCGAAAAGTTTGGCGACACAGCCAATATCCTGGCAAACTGGTATGGCAAGGAGGTGCCCGGTTTCACTATTGAAGGTGCTGACGAAACCCTGTTTGGCGATATCAATGACCCACAGGTTCTGGATAAAATCAAAGCTTATGACAATGGACAATTCGATACTTTATTCTACGCCACCGCCCTGGGTGAGGTTGGGGTGCCCATTGCAGAGGCGACCCCAGAATCGATCACGCAGTCCAACCTGCTTTCATTTGATCCTATTCTGAAATTGGAAGCACAACTGAATGTTAAAACCATTGTCGCCTATTCCACCTTTTATGTTATCCGACATCAGCTTGCCACCTACGGAGCTATGGGTCATTCAAAAGAAGCAATAGAGAAATGGGCGGTTGAGAAAGGCAAGGCCCAGCATATTTGTATTCGAGCCGGACTGTTTGAGTCGCAATCGTCCCGGGGAATTAAACTGCTATTGAGAAAAACCGCAAAAAATCCAGAAAACCTGAGAGATCCCCTGCTCCGGTCCTATTTTGAGGGGAAAAGCTCCAGGGAAGGCATCAAGAAATTTGAAGAAGGCATCTTTAAAGAAGAAAAAGAAGCCTATGGCGATTGCAGAACAACTGCTGATGACTTATATCAATCCCACTTGAAACTATTCGATTCCAAAGAACCTGTCTTTGTCAATGTTTGTGGCAAACGAATCTGGCTTTCTGACACACCTCTGCTCCTCAAGGATTATCTGTAACCCTCATTTTCTGTCGGGTAAATGCGATTTTTCAGTGGGAAAGGCGACCAGAGGCATATATCTCTGTGCGGATGCTGGGACGCTACATTATCGAAGACAACACCCTTCATTTTCAGATCGTTCAAAACGATAGCTTGAAAATCCGAATGGGAAGTAAAACTGAAGAAACGATCCCTTTTCCATTGGTGGCTGTCACTGATATCGCCGAAGCCCTGACCGCATCTGATAGACCTTATAAAAAAGCCATGCCCTTGGAAATGGTCTATAGAGTTTTCAGATTCATATCCGAAAAAGAAGAACCGGACCCCAACTTGGTTGACTTATTCATCGACCAAGAAGTTTACAAAATTTATCAGAAAAAACACAAAAACGGTCCCAAAGAAAAACAAAAAATTTAACTTTCATCCCACCCAAGTGCCCCTCCCCTATCATTCAGCAAACAATTAAGAAATTTTCCATTTCCATTTTTTCAGGATATGTTATTTGCTTTTGGGTTTATAGGGTCCGGTTCGAAGGTAGTTGTCGTTCATTTTTACATGGATATCGATTTGAGGAGCATCCTGCTCTTTACCGTCTGGATGACCCGCATCGAATTTTTTTTCTAGAAGATTTTTAGTTTTATCTGATAGGATTGAAGTCCTCTGTTTTCGAACGCGGGTTCTCTTTTTGCCAAACGTTTTTTGATATCTTTTTTTGTCCTCATGGGACATATTCAGGATCATATTGCACCGTTGAAAATTAGCATTTCGGGATTGTAAAATCGATCCAGCAAGGCTCAGGATACTTCACTTTCTACTGAATTTATAACTATTTTTATGCCTGTTGAAAAATTAAAGGAAGCTTTCAAAGATTCAGATATTCAAGAGCCTTCCTTGCGTGCCCTCATTACCGATCTGGATCACTTTGAAATTGCCCGGAGGCTCCACGAATTGAATCTGGAGCAGAAGGTACAGGTTTTTCATCTTCTTGAGAATGATGAAAAAAGGCAGGAACTCCTTTATGAAACAGACATGGACAGCCGTCTTGAAATTCAGGAAACGCTTGATCGGGACTATTTAGCCGCTCTTCTTGAATGATATGCCGGAAGATGAAGCCACAGACATCATTCAAGAACTTCCTGATGCTGCTCAGGAAGAACTCCTGAGCAAAATGGAGGTTCAGGACGCTGAGGTCATTAAGGACCTGATTCGTTATGAAGAGGAAACCGCAGGCGGTCTAATGACTCCTGAATTCAACAAAATCCGCCTTGATGACAAAGCTGGAGATATCTTTGCCCAAATAAGGAAAGAAGTTAGTAAAGAGACTATTCCTTATTTTTATGTGGTCAATGAAATCGGCCGACTAATGGGCTTTTTTAAATTGAGGGATTTGCTGGATATTCAGACCTCGGCAATGGCAAAAGAGTTCACCCGCCCTGAAACTCCAAAAGTACACCTGAATGATCCTTGTGAAAAGGTTGCCCAAATTATGGGTCAGGAACATTTAAGCAGTTTGCCTGTTGTTGACAATGACAATACGATACAGGGAATCATCACTTTCGATGATGTCATTCGGTCCATGCAGGACAGTGCCAGTGAAGACATATACACCATGGTCGGGACCGCCAAGGTGGATCCTTTCGCAAAAAAAATAAGCAACAAAATTATCGCTCGGGCACCCTGGTTGTTCACAACTTTTGTAGGAGGACTGGTCAGTGCCTGGATACTGGGGTCTTACCAGACAACCCTTGTTGATTTTGCCGCAGTCATATTTTTCATTCCATTTGTAATTGAATTGGCGGGCAATGTCGGAATTCAGGGTGCCACTGTCATTGTGAGAGGCTTGGCGACGGGAGATATTCAAAAAGACAATCTTGCTACGGTGGTCAAAAGTGAGTTATCTGTTGGAATATTAAATGGCGGGATTTTTGGATTACTGTGCGGGGGGCTTGTCTATCTGGTTTCCGAATCCATTTTGCACACCAATCCGGTGCTGGGTCTGGTGGTTGGAACGGGAATTATGCTCGCTGTTTCCGTCGCATCACTGATGGGTTCTTTAGCACCAATCCTGTTTATAAACCTGGACATTGATCCTGCCATTAGTACCGGCCCTGTTATCACTGTCATCAACGATATTGTCGGGTTGGCCATTTATCTTGCAACTGCGGCTTATTTTTTCTCAAACCTATAACTCCTCCTCAGACAGTTCTACTTCGATTAAAGCAGTATCCACTTCAACATAATCCCCTTCCATCACATAAAATTCTTTCACTCTCCCCTTCACTTCCGATAACAAGGTGAAATACCCCTCAGAAATGATTTCAGCCACAGCAGTTCCGGGTGCCACTTTATCCCCTTTTCGGACCAGGTATTTATCCACCTTACCCGAAGTCATGGTGGGGTACATGGCAGCCATGATAATATAATCCTCCATTAAACTTCCTCCAACTCAGAGATATTTGTAAAGACCGTATTAAAAATAATTCATTATCAGGATATTAAACAGTATAATGAGTAAATTCTTAACCCAACCTAAATCATGAAACTAAGAACAGGCGATAATCTTTACGAACCGCTTTCCAGAAATACCGGAGAGATCACTTCTATCATCGAGCACCCAGAGGGAAAGGTGGTCAAGGTCCGTTGGCGAATTCCGGGCGAACTACCCCATGATACGGAACTATTCTATAAAAAGATTCAAAGAGCTGTTCGGGACGGATACTACGAACACACCCCAAAACAGGACCCAATAAAGTAATTCTTAATGTTTGTAAACGGTATGAGAGGGACGGCCTGCTAGAATATTTTCCTTGCCCCAGTTAACCACCCCTTTAAATTTGTCAGATTGTATAAATTCATTATATGCATCCTCAGAGTTCCACTCTGACACAATCAGGTACGACTGAGCATCACTGACATCTTTGTATAAAAAAGATTTGGAATGGCCTTCCATTTCATTCATTACTTTTATGACTGCGACAAAAGCATCTTCAAAAATCTTTTCTTTTCCCGGAATCATTTTATAGTTCATCCCTATTGTAACCACTTCTTTCTCCTTTGTGAAAAACTAATAATTAAATTTATCAGGCAACAAGCTCCAGATGATCTTCTGTGGTATCTTGTTGCAAATTAATCGAATCCAATCCAAAAATATTTTTTATGACAGAAAGATTTTCCCTTTTATGCCCCAGATAAATAGATACTCTTCTGGCAGGCACCCTGAAAGTAACCGATAATGGTACCTGTTTCAATCCCCGGATCATCTTTATCATTTGCTCCCGGGCAATACGACTATCCACCAGATAGCGAAATGCAGGATGAAAAGGCCCATCAATATAATTCTCTAATAAGGATTGATCGGGATGCAAACCAACCCTGATAACGGAAATACCGGCTTTTTCAAATTGGACAACAGCTTCCTTGACAGCTTCAATCATTCTTTCCAAGTTCCAGGGAGTATAGGTTCCTTGCTGGTACATATCAAATAATCCCGTATTTTTAATAACCAGAGTGGGATAAATCCTGACAAAATCTGGCCCAAGGCCAATGACATCCTTCACCGATTTTTGGAACTTGTGTTCATTGTCGCCGGGAAGGCCGGGCATCAATTGCAAACCCAAACGAAATCCTCTCTCCTGAATCTTACTGACGGCAGACTGAATCACGTCAAAGGGACATTCACGTCCCGCTAATTTCAGGACTTCGTGATCTGTGGACTGGATTCCCAACTCCACTGTTTCAACGTGGTTTTTAGTCAACATTGATAGTCTGACATCATCAATGAACAAAGCGTGGGTGGAAACCCGGATCGATTGGATTTCTCCCGACAAAATCCATGGCTGAACCGAGGACAACAAATATTCCTGGCGTTCCAGAGGAATGCCGGTAAAACTGCCGCCGAAAAAAGCCAGTTCTCTTCTCTCCGGGAGTTGGTTCCGGTCCAAACCTTCTAGATGAGTACGTAGGGTTTCTCTAAGCTTATTTCTATCTGTCTTTTTTCCCGTGCCCGTTATTTTAACCTGATTACAAAACGAGCACCGGTAAGGGCAACCCTCATGCGACACAAACACCGGAACGATCAAATGTTTTTTCTTTTTCACGGGATAGGAAGTCAATAAGTGGAAGAAATCAAAGCAAACCGGACAAGTAGTTGAGAAACTGGTTAAAAGATTGCCAGACACCTATTACTACAAGGACTAAAAAAAGCATCCCAACGCCATGCTGAAACCAAATACAATTTTCGATGTGCTGGTTTCCGGATCAAAACGCGGAGGCTCTTTGTCTCGGGGAATTGGATCCCTTTCATAGGGTAATCTTTTATTGATCATGGCGGGCTCAATTCAAATTTAAGGTCTTTTTCACCCCCTGCGGTAATAAGGCTTAAAAAAAGCAATTTCTTTTATCAACTTTCAGACGTCCTGGTTTCGCATTGTTACTTTCTCAAAAGGATGGATTAGTATACAGAAAGAATGTTTTTACCTCACAAGCTTCATTTTTCCTGGCACTCGCAATACCCGTCTTCAATCCAAAGAATATTTATATAGTCAGGAAAAGTCGTCTCTTTGTCAAAATTGGCCAATTCTATCTGATCGCAGGTCAAGTTGACAACCCCTTTAAGGTTCGCTCCATGTAAAAAGGAATCCATGAGTTCAGCACCTTCCAAATCGGCATCTGAAAGGTCAGCCTCGCTTAGAACCGCTTGGGTTAAATCTGCCCCGACCAAACTTGCTTTGCGGAGATCCGCTTTGATCAAATAAGCGGCTGTTAAATCTGCCTGGGTTAAATCTGCCTCATTGAGTTTGGCCCCCATTAACTTGGCATGACTAAGGTCTACTCCCTTCAACTTATCTTTGGAGGCCTCAATTTCCTTTTTCCTTAAAATCCAATCTTCCAGCATACTCGATAATATCCAGGGGATTGTTAGCTTTAGGATGCTATTTCAATAAAAACAGTTCAAGAAAAAAGGACCCCGGCCACATTATTTGGAAGGATCCGAAAAACTTTCCATGGCCATTTTAGCCGCCGCCTGTTCCGCTTCCTTTTTGCTTTTTCCAGAACCCTGCCCTTTAACTCTATTTTTGATCATCACTGCGACTTCAAATTCCTTTGCATGATCCGGCCCCAGTTCATTGACCACTTTGTAGGAGGGAGTACACACCCATTTATTCTGTGTGTATTCCTGAAGTTCACTCTTAAAATCCCTGAAAGACCAGGAGTGGGCGAATTTAGATATTTCCACTTCCAACAGCGGAAGAAATACTTTGGATGCAGATTCCAGTCCGCCATCCCTGAATAAGGCCCCAGCAACGGCTTCAAAAGCGTCTGCCAGGATGGAAGACTTGTCTCTTCCCCCCGACAAATCTTCTCCTTTTCCAAGAAGCAGGTATTTACCTAAATCTAGTTTCCGGGCAAGGTCCGCTAAACAACTTTCATTGACCACCGCCGCGCGAATTTTCGACAAGGTCCCTTCGGCATAATCACTGAATTTATCCACAATATAATCGCTGACCAGAATATCAAGAACAGAGTCACCCAGAAACTCGAATCTTTCATTATGCTTGAGAGACTCGTTTCTTTCATTCACGTAGGATTTATGAGTCAGGGCTTTATTGAGCAGTTTTAGGTCGGAAAATACATACCCGAGCGTTTCCTGAAGGGGAGCAACTTCATTGGCGCGATCAGAAGGGACTTCGATCATAGCTGAAATTAATTTAAAAACTTCTTAAAAATAAGAACCCCGTTGGTTCCACCAAAACCAAACGAATTAGAAACGCAAATGTTCAAATTTCTTTCACGGGCATCATTTGGCACATAATCCAAATCACAGTCCGGATCAGGAGTGGTGTAATTGATAGTTGGTGGAATAACCCCTTTTTGCATAGCCAAAAGGGTGAAAATTGCTTCGACTCCCCCTGCGGCCCCCAGCAAATGACCTGTCATGGATTTGGTAGAACTGACAGCCAGCTTATAAGCATGATCGCCAAACGTGGTTTTAATAGCCTGTGTTTCTGTTGCGTCCGCACCGGTAGAGGTCCCATGAGCATTGATATAGTCCACATCTTCTTTGTTG
Organism: Nitrospinales bacterium; assembly: GCA_965249625.1. Classification (GTDB taxonomy): domain Bacteria; phylum Nitrospinota; class Nitrospinia; order Nitrospinales; family VA-1; genus LS-NOB. The sequence continues at coordinate 1,562,092 of OZ252246.1, forward strand.
ATACCTGCGTTGTTGAGAGCGAGTTTCAGGCAACGCGCGGCCCCTTCGCCACTGGGAGCGGTCGCCGTAATGTGGTAGGCATCACTATTGAGACCATAACCAATAACCTCGCCATAAATTTTAGCACCGCGTTTTTTGGCGATTCCCAACTCTTCAAGCATAAGGACTCCACATCCTTCACCAATCACAAAACCATCCCGATCCTTATCAAAAGGTCGGCTGGCACCCTGAGGATCATCATTTCGATGTGATAAGGCTTTTGATGCGTTAAAACCAGCAATACAAAGCGGGGTGATGACCGATTCGGTGCCTCCGGCAAACATGACATCAGCATCTCCATGCTGAATAAGCCTGGCAGCTTCCCCAATAGAATGTGTTCCCGTGGCGCAAGCCGTGACCACACATGAGTTCGGCCCCTTGGCACCCGTCATGATAGAAACCTGCCCGGACGCCAAATTAGCAATCAACATGGGAATAAAAAAGGGAGTGATTTTTTTCACTCCCCGTTCTCTGACAATATCGTGATATCTTTCAATGGTAGGCAAACCACCCAGGCCGACCCCGACTATAACGCCGACCCGTTCTGCATTCTGGTCATTGATTTCGATTCCCGAATCATCCAACGCCATTTTACTACAGGCCACGGCATAGTGGATAAACCGGTCCATCTTCTTTACATCTTTGTGGTCTATATACCGTTCTGGATCAAATCCCCTGACTTCTCCAGCGATTTTGATAGGAAAGTTTTCTTCAGGAGTGAAGGTTTTAATAAAATCCACTCCTGAACAGCCTTCAAACAAAGCCGTTTCGTTTTCATTCACCCCAAGACCCAAAGGTGAAACGATCCCCAATCCAGTAACAACAACGTGTCTTTTCATGCATGCACCCTGGGGATTATGATGACCAATCAGTTGGTTCGGCTTGTTATATAATTTGTAGCATCTTGAACCGTGGCTATTTTTTCAGCCTCATCATCGGGAATTTCAATATCAAATTCCTCCTCAAGAGCCATCACTAATTCCACCGTATCGAGAGAATCGGCCCCAAGGTCATCAATAAAAGACGCTTCTGCAGTCACCTGTTTTTCATCAACGCCTAACTGATCAACAATAATTTCTTTAACTTTTTCTTCAACTGACATAATTTTAAAACTCCTTGTTTGGAATCACATCAACATACCACCGTTTAAATTAATGACCTGTCCTGTAATATAACTGGACTTATCGGAAACTAAAAAAGCAACACAGCGCGCTACATCTTCAGGCAGTCCCAGCCTGGCAAGGGGAATCTGCTCAATCAATTTTTGCCGCACCGTTTCATCCAAAACCCGTGTCATTTCTGTGTCAATAAAACCGGGTGCCACTGCATTCACTCTAATCCCTCTGGATGCTACTTCCCGGGCCAGGGTTTTTGTCAAACCGATCACCCCGGCCTTGGATGCCGAGTAATTGGCCTGGCCAAAATTACCCATCACCCCAACGATTGAAGCGATATTAACAATCGCCCCACTCTTTTGTTTCATCATCTGCTTTGCCGCCTGCTGGCTACAAAGAAAACTTCCCTTCAGGTTAATATCCAGAACCAGATTCCAATCACTTTCTTTCATCCGAATCATCAAACCGTCGCGAGTGATTCCCGCGTTATTGACCACGATATCCACCGGCTTTTTATCCTTCAGGATGAAATCAAAAACCTGTTTTACCTCGGCAGCGTTTGAGACATCAATTTTAACGGCGGAAGCCGACCCGCCGTTATTATTTATAGCTTCTGCCGTAGCCTGGGCTCCTTCCAGGTTCACGTCTCCCAGCACTACATGAGCTCCTGCCCGGGTTAGTTCCTCACCGATGGTTCTACCAATTCCTTGAGCCCCTCCAGTGACCAAAGCCACTTTATCTTTCAGTTCCATTAAAATCCTGTTCGAACGATTAAGTCAATTGGCGTTTAAAGCGGCCAGAGTTTGCGACAAACTTTCGCGGTCTCCAACCTGATAGCAATTGATGTCTCTGTTAAATCTTTTCATCAGGCCGGATAAAACTTTTCCCGATCCCAACTCGATGACTGTATCAATACCCTGATCCATCAGCACCTGCATCGTCTCCGACCAACGCACAGGAGAACAAACCTGTTTAACAAGGGCGGATCTGGCTTCGCTTCCTTTAGTGATGGGTTTTGCCTCAATGTTGGTGATTACAGGAAAGGACAGATCGTGAAACTCGGTCTGCTCTAATTCTTTCTGAAGCTTGATCTCAGCTGGTTTCATAAGAGCACTGTGAAACGGAGCACTTACCGGCAAGGGGACGGCCTTTTTTGCGCCTGCCTGCAGTGCCTTTTCAGAAGCCTGTAAAACGGCCTCCTTATGACCTGCAATGACCGTCTGTACAGGACTGTTTAAGTTAGCAGGCTGAACAATACAGGACTCTTCAGAAACCTGATCGCACAATTTCTGAAGTGTATCAATCGGCAATCCTATAATGGCGGCCATTGTCCCCACTCCAATCGGAACTGCTTCCTGCATAAACTGGCCCCGCAATCGGGCCAACCCTACCGCATCCTTAAATTGAAGAGCCCCTGCAGAAACCAAGGCCGAAAATTCACCCAGGCTATGGCCCGCCGCAATTACCGAACCTATACCATTTTCCCTTAATATTTTCAAGGCCATTGTACTATGCACCAGCAGTGCGGGCTGGGTATTTTCTGTCAACCTCAAAGTTTCTTCAGGGCCATTAAAACAAATATTTGCAAGATCATATCCCAAAACCTCATTGGCTTCCTCCAACAGTTCGCGAGCCAATGGGACATGGTCATACAAGTCTTTGCCCATGCCCACAAACTGGGAACCCTGGCCGGGAAAAACAAAAGCAATCTTTACCATTTGATCACCGCCGATCCCCAGGTCAGGCCCGCCCCAACTACCCCTAGCACAGAGGTGTCACCGGGTTGAATACGTCCACTCCGTTTCGCTTCATCAATCCCGATCGGGATGGAAGCTCCAGAGGTATTGCCATATTTGTGGATGTTCATGAATACTTTTCCCACGGGATAGTTCAACCTTTCAGCAACCGCAGTGATAATCCTTTGATTGGCTTGATGCGGAACTAAAAGCCCCACCTCCTCCACACTCAAACTATTAAAATCCAAAGCTTCACGAATCACATCTGTCATTCTTTTAACAGCGACTTTGAACGTCGCATTTCCGGACATTCTGATAAAGTATTTTTTGTCATCAACATTTTGTTTATTAATTCCCGTCCTGCCAATTCCACCCGGAACGCTGATCAAATCAGACAAGCGTCCGTCCGAATAAATATGCGTGGATAAAATTCCCAGAGGTTGCTCATGCTCCACACTTTTTAGCAATAAAGCCCCTGCCCCATCACCGAAAAGAATACAGGTGGATCTGTCCGTCCAATCGATGATTCTGGAATTGACTTCACTACCGATGACCAGGATATTTTCGTAACGCCCATTTTTCAAATATTGCTCAGCAATGGAAAGGCCGAAAACAAATCCGGAACACACTGCGGAAATATCATAAGCGGCAGACCCGAAAGCCTGAAGTTCGTTTTGCACAAAGCAGGCGGTGGAAGGGAACAGTACATCCGGGCTGGAAGTGCAAACAATGATCAAATCCACGTCATCAGGACCAATCCCGCCCTCCTCCAATGCCTGCTTCCCGGCCTTAGCCGCCATCGTGGAGGCAGACTCATCGTCAGCAGCAATCCGGCGCTCGCGGATTCCTGTCCGCTCAGTGATCCACGCATCGGAAGTATCAAGGGTTTTTTCAAGATCCTGATTTGTGAGAATTTTTTCCGGCAAGTAAGCGCCAGTTCCCGCGACTACAGCCCTGAATGGATTTTGAGAAGTCATTAAAATATGAAGTTATCAGGTTTCGTCAGAACTTTTACTGGCTGGTTTATCGGGTTCTTCCTTATTGGCTTCCGCAGACTCTGCACCAAACGCCATATCTTTTATCTGCTTCCAAATTATCCCTTTGGATGCTTCCATATCGGCCAGGTTAGATTCAATGCCTTGTCGAATATGTGTATTGATGTTTTTCTCACTCAATTCACGAGCCCGGTTGATCGCATTTTTTATCGCTTTCGGCGAAGAACTTCCATGCGCGATGATAACGACTCCGTTCACCCCCAGTAGAGGGGCTCCGCCGGTCTCTGAATAGTCGACCTTTTTCTTGAATTGGTCCAACTGCGGCTTTAAAAACAAATAGCCCAGTTTGCCAAGCCAACTGCTTTGAAACATACGCTTGAGATTGGTTCCGATCATTTCTGCCAGGCTCTCACTTATTTTGAGCACCACATTGCCGGTGAACCCATCACAAACAATCACATCCGCATTACCCCGATAGACTTCCTTGCCTTCAATATTGCCAATAAAATTGATATGGCTGGATTTGAGCATTTGAAAGACCTCCTTGACGGTCTCATTTCCCTTTCCATCTTCTTCGCCAATACTGAGCAAACCTACCCGGGGATTTTCCTTGCCGAGAATATATTCCGCAAAAACATGGCCCATAATACCAAACTGAAACAACTGGCTGGTTTTGCAATCGACATTTGCGCCGGCATCCAGAAGAATGGCATTGCCTTTTAAAGTCGGTAATTGAATAGCAATGGCAGGCCGGTCGACACCGTTTAGTGGCCGTAATATTACCGTCGAATAAGCCAGAACCGCACCGGTATTTCCGGCACTCAGGAAAGCTGATGCCGCCCCCTCTTTAACCAGGTCCAAACCAATTTTCATGGAGGACTTGCGTTTGGAGCGCAGGGCTTTCCCGGGACTGTCGTGCATTTCCACCACTTCATCGGCATGGACAATCTGAATAGGAAGGTTATGATCGGGATCGAGCCGTCCTAAGACCGCCTGAATCGGTTCGGACAAACCGGTGAGAATGATTTCCGTTTCATATTCCCTCGCTGCCATGACCGCACCTTCTACAGCGGCTTCCGGAGCATAATCGCCCCCCATGGCGTCAACCACGATTTTCATTTCTGGGTCTGGCTCCTTTCCAAAGAGCGTTGGGGATTATCGAGAGGAATACGAGCAACCAAACAGTGACGAGGTGCTAAACCGCTTCGACTTCCATCACTTCTTTGCCTTTGTAATAGCCGCAATGTGCACAGATATGGTGCGGGCGGGCCATCTCATGGCACTGAGGGCACTCAACATAGGAAGGAACGCTTAAGCTATCGTGAGACCGGCGCATTCCTTGTTTGGATTTAGATGTTTTCTTCTTTGGGACAGCCATAATATCTCCCTATTTCAACTTGTCTTTTAATTGTTTTAAAACTGCCAATCGCGGATCGCAAGACTCTTCATTTTTGCAACCACATTTATTCTCATTCAGGTTTATCCCGCACTGGGGACACAAGCCTGCACAATCTTCCCAGCATAATGTAACTTGTGGCAGGCTCAATAATATTAAATCTCGAACGGGAGGAGACAGATCAATCCGGCCTTCTTCATAAAATTCCTGTTCCACATCCAGTCCCGTCAGCTCAATTTCATCAGCCAGCTTGTTATTTTCGGCCCGAGGGATGAAATGAACACTGAGCTTGGCTTTCACCGCAAAACTAAAATCACCCAAACATCGGGTACAGGTGACAAAGAGACCCGTTTCAAGATTGCCCTGGCACAGGACTTCCCGACCAGATTTTTCCAGCTTTCCCTGAACTTTAACATCTTCCGTTAAAACACAGTCTGAGGAGTCCATATTGAAGTGCTCTTTCGGTTCAAGCACGTCAAAATTCAGACCCTCTTCATAAATTTCCTCAATATCAAAAACCATGGCTTGAAAAAACCCTTGAATTCAAACCCTTTGCATTTCCGGAAGCTCAATTCAGAAGGAGGGATATGGAGCAGAATGTTATCTTTTATAGCAAATTCAGTCAAGAAAATAATTCCCACTCGGGGTGGGGCCAGTGAGAACCGGCGAGCCGCCGGTGACCATGATATTTTTCTAAGTTTTCTGCCCTGAAGATGTACTTTGAGAAAGAGGGAGCAAACCAACCCGCTATAATCCCCCGAGGAAAATTGCGCTTGAGCGTTCAGTCCGCATTTTGGGTAATGCAGTGCTGCCTCCACGGCTAATCGCGCGGGTGGAACTGGTTGTGGACTTCGAGCATTCTTTTTTCCAGAACATGAGTGTAGATTTGTGTGGTTGAGATATCGGCATGCCCCAGCATCTGCTGAACCGATCTCAAATCGGCACCCCTATCCAATAAATGCGTGGCGAAAGCGTGTCTCAAGGTATGCGGCGACACATTGGTTTTGATACCGCATTGGCGCACATATCCTTTTAATAGCTTCCAGAATCCTTGCCGGGTCATGGCTTTGGCCCTTCGGGTCAGGAACAATTCTTCCACCTTTTGCCTCTTGGCCAGAACAGGCCGGGAGTTTAACAAATAGTTCTCCAACACATTTCTCGCAACCATGCCTATGGGGATAATGCGCTCTTTAGACCCTTTCCCCATAGTTCTCAGGCAACCAGCTACCAGATCAAGGTTATGCCCCTTCACCGATATCAGTTCAGAGACCCGCATTCCGGTGGCGTACAAAACCTCCAACATGGCCTGATTTCTGAGACCAATGGTGGTGTCCATATCCGGACAACTCAAAAGCTTATCGACATCGGTCAGTGACAGTATATTATGGGGAAGCTTTCTCCACCGCCGAGGGGTTTCCAGAATCTCGGCCGGATTATCATTGAGTTGTTTGTCCTGACACAGATAGCGAAAAAAGGATTTGATCGAAGACAGACTTCGCGCAATGGAAGACGGTGACAAGCCCTCATCACGCAATACCAGAAGAGAACTACGAATATCCGCCGTTGTCAGGCCCGCCACTTCCGTGTCAGGAAAAGCCCGGGCAAAACGCCGCAGATCCTGGCAATACCCTGCCACTGTGTGCGGCGAATGTCTTTTCTCAATGCGCAAATATTCGGAAAACTCTTTAATTAATGCATCCATAATAAAATTATGGTATAAAATTCAATAAGTTACAATTATTATTTTTCTTACTAGGTATATCCTGCTCAATCTGTTAGGCTTAACGGCCGAGTCATAGAGGATGAATTGTTAACACAATGAAATTAGCCCCTTACTGGTTTTTACCCTTCCATAAGCTTCGGATCGCCTAACCTCTCCCTCGTGGCAGGTCGCTGTTCCACACTGCCCGCTTATTTTTTAGACTGAGTCATCGCAATTTTTCGCATTTATTCATTCACAATTAAACTTTAAGAACTACAGACAACCATGTTGAATCAGGAATTAATCAGAAATATTGGAATCATTGCTCATGTTGACCATGGAAAAACCACCTTGGTCGATTGTCTTCTTAAGCAGAGTGGAATGTTCCGGGACAGTGAGCTCTCGGAGACGTGCATCATGGACAGCAACGAACTGGAGAAAGAGCGGGGAATCACTATATTCTCAAAAAATGCGGCGATAAATTACAAAGGGTACAAAATCAATATTGTCGACACACCCGGACATGCTGATTTTGGCGGCGAGGTGGAGCGGATTTTAAAAATGGTCAACGGGGTTCTGCTTCTGGCCGATGCTGTCGAAGGCCCCATGCCGCAGACCCGTTTTGTTTTGAAAAAATCCCTCGAACTGGGACTCAAGCCCATTGTCGTTATCAACAAAATCGACCGCCCTGCGGCGCGAACGGAAAAGGTCGTCGATGATGTTTTTGATTTATTCGTTGAACTGAATGCAAATGATGAACAACTGGACTTTCCTGTCATATACACATCAGCCAAGCAGGGTATTTCCAGGCAAACACCCACGGGCCCAAACGATGACATCACCCCTCTTTTGGATCTGGTCATCGAAAAAGTCCCAGCCTACAAAGGTGATGCCGAAGGTCCTTTTCAAATGCTGGTTTCCTCCATGGATTATGATGACTACGTTGGAAGGATCGCTATCGGCACAATCACACGTGGACATATACAGGCAAAAAGCAACTATACCCAGATCAATCGTCAAGGGGATATGAAAACCTTTAGTCTTTCCAAGCTATACACTTTCCAGGGGTTGACGAAGGTAGAGTCTCCATCAGCGACCACAGGAGATATTATTGGCATTGCTGGAATGAAGGAAGTGGAAATCGGCGAAACCATTGCAGACTTCAGTTGCCCGGAACCACTCCCAGTTATTGAAATTGACGAACCTACTCTATCGATCCATTTTTCTTCCAACACTTCACCCTTTGCAGGTCGTGAAGGCGACCTTGTCACCTCAAGGCAGGTGCGGGATCGTTTATTCAGGGAAATCCGCTCCAACGTTTCTCTACGAGTAGAGGAAACCGACACGCAGGATACCTTCAAGGTTTCCGGACGCGGGGAATTGCATTTAACTATTTTAATAGAGACCATGCGCCGGGAAGGCTATGAGTTTTCCATTTCCCGCCCGGAGGTCTTGATCAAAGATATTGATGGCACTCCACACGAGCCGGAAGAGTTTGTCATTCTCGATATTGACGACTCTCATATGGGCTCCGTTATGGAGGCTATGGGAAAACGTAAAGCCACCCTGAAGAATATGATTCAAGGAGAAACCACGGCGAGGCTTGAATTCGTCATTCCCACACGCGGACTTTTCGGATTTCGTTCTGAATTTCTAACGTTGACAAAAGGCACGGGAATCATTAACCGCATTTTCCATAACTTCATCCCGCATTGCGGTGAGATCGCCCAGCGCATCAATGGTGCTTTAATTGCCATGGAAAATGGAAAAACGACCGGCTTCTCCCTTTTCAATTTACAGGAAAGAGGCTCTATGTTTCTCGGGCCGGGTGAAGAAATTTATACCGGACAGCTTGTCGGCGTAAACAAAAAAGATAATGACCTGGTGGTCAATATCTGCAAGGAAAAAAAGCTGAGCAATATGCGCGCATCCGGGTCCGATGTGAATATCATTCTAACACCTCCATTAATAATGAGTCTCGAACAGATTCTTGGTTTTCTAAACGAAGACGAGTTGGCGGAGATCACCCCGAAAAGCATACGCTTGCGGAAAAAAATTCTAAACGAAAATGACAGGAAAAGATTTGGTAAAACGCGGAACACCATTCCTGTTTCCGTATCCTGATTGTTCCATTTTCATTGCCCTGAAATTTGAAATGTTGTAGAATCAACAACCTTTCAAAATTCAGGGGAAAAGAATTGTTTTTGAAAAACATTATTTCGTTTTTCAAACCCCTGAGACTTTTTCGACAAACAAGTCCACCTTAAAATACAAACCGGATTAAAATTTTTCCGGGAATGGGATTTACATGCAGCGCACAACCCTCGTTCAACACATCCGGCAGCAGGAAAAAGCCAATCCCGGAGCTACTGGAGAGTTCACCAGCCTGATGAATGAAATCATGGTGGCTGGTAAGATCATTTCTCTCGAAGTCAATAGCGCAGGTATCGGAGAAGATATTTTGGGGCTCACCGGAAAGATAAATGTCCATGGGGAAGAAGTTAAAAAGCTGGATGAGTTTTCTGACCTCACGTTCACTACAATTATCGGTCAGTCAGGCACGGTATGCGCCATCACTTCCGAAGAGAGGGAAGAAGCTCTGATCATCGATGACAACCCCGGAAAATATATTTTCATGATGGACCCTCTTGATGGATCTTCCAATATTGATGTCAATGTCAGCATCGGCACAATATTTTCTATTTACCGCAAGAAAAGCCTGGGCGATAAAGTAACAGACGAGGATCTCCTGCAAAAAGGAGGCGAGCAAATTGCCGCTGGTTATATCGTATATGGTTCCAGCACAATTTTTGTCTACACAACCGGGCAAGGCGTTCATGGCTTTACGCTTGATCCGGCGCTGGGTGAATTTTTTCTCTCCCATCCTGATCTGGTCATCCCTGAGCAGGGCTCTACCTACAGCACCAACGAAGGTAACTGGGGCATTTGGGATGAGCCCCAAAAGGACCTGGTCGCTTACTTAAAGGAAGACGCTCCGGCAACAGGGCGCCCCTATAAATTGCGTTATATCGGTTCTCTCGTCGCGGATTTCCACCGGACTTTGTTAAAAGGCGGGCTCTTCATGTATCCCAAAGACACGAAAAACCCTAATGGAAAATTGAGATTTTCTTTTGAGGCTGCTCCTCTGGCTTTCATTGTTGAGCAGGCTGGAGGAAATGCCTCTACCGGGGACCAACGGATTCTGGATATTACCCCCACCGGCATTCATGACCGTTTGCCTCTCTTCATTGGTAGCAAGAAAGATGTCGAACTGGCGGAAGAACGTCTCGCGGCTACAGTGAAAAAGGGCGGTTGGTTCAAATGGCTGAGCGGATGACCATCGGCTTATAACTATTATGAAAATTCAAAGCATACGCGGTGTTAAAGACATCCTGCCCGATGAAATCTGGAAATGGCAGCACATCGAGTCCATCGCCCATAATATTTTTCCACGATACGGCTTCAAGGAAGTCCGCCTCCCCATTTTTGAAGACACCCGGCTGTTTTCCCGCAGTATTGGCGAAACTACCGATATCGTCGAAAAGGAAATGTATACCTTTCAAGACCGGGGCGGCGACTCCATCACGCTTCGGCCCGAGGGAACTGCCTCGGTGGTTCGCGCCTATGTGGAGCACAAGATGTACTATCCCCCTTCGGTGCTCAAGATGTTTTATATGGGCCCCATGTTTCGCTATGAACGACCGCAGGCCGGTCGGTTAAGGCAATTCAATCAAATTGGAGTCGAGGCCATGAGCTCAGCCAGTCCGGTTGTGGATGCAGAAGTGATGACCATGCTCATGGAATTTTTCAAAGCACTGGGACTCACCGACATCAAACTTGAGATCAATAGCCTGGGTAGCCAGGAATGCCGCCCCCAATACCGAGATCTCTTAAAAACAGAAATAGAAAAGCACCTGGACCAGCTTTGCTCCAACTGCAAAAACCGATACCAGCGCAACCCTTTGCGGGTCCTCGATTGCAAGGCGGAGCAATGCAGTAAGATTGCCGAAGGACTGCCAAAACTTATCGACCACTTGGACCCCGCCAGTGCCGAACATTTCTCGGAAGTGCGTTCACTTCTGGACTCTGCCGGAAGCTCCTACTCCGTCAACCCTAACCTGGTTCGAGGATTGGATTATTACAACCGCACCGCGTTTGAAGTCACCTCACAAAATCTGGGTGCCCAAAATGCCATTTGCGGAGGCGGACGTTACGACACTCTGGTGGAAGAACTGGATGGCCCCTCGACACCCTGTTTTGGTTTTGCCCTTGGTCTCGAACGCCTGGTTTCCCTGGTACCGTTTGATGAAGCAAAAACGCTAAGGAAAAATCCTGATATTTTTATCGTCTGCCTGGGAGAGGAAGCCAAAACCACCGGGTTTAAAATTGCGCACGAACTACGCTTGAAGGGATTCAGGGTCGAGAGAGATTATGAAATGGGGAGTATGAAAAGCCAAATGCGTAAGGCCAACAAAACCCAGTGTAGGTTGACTCTTATTCTGGGAGAAAACGAAATCCGTTCCGGTAAATTTATATTGAAAAATATGGAAACCGGCGAGCAAACAGAATGTCCTGCCGGGGAACTGGCAACAGAAATTGCCAAACTCTCCGCCGATTCGTAATTATTTTTATTGGGCAAAACTTTTTCAAAAATTTGGCATCCTAACTTCAGGGGCCGGGAAAAGCAGAATGATTGGCCCCCTCTTAATGACCGTGCTAAGTTAACCCGATATAATCGCTACTTAAAAAATTATGGCTAGCAAGGAATTAGAAGTTCTTGAAGATTATATTGTTCAAAACAAGCTGAAGATCACTAAGCAACGACGTGCCGTTCTCAATGCTTTTCTGGAATGCGAAAAGCATATCAGTGCTGAGGAACTTTACAATCAGGTCACCGTCACCGATCCAAAAGTGGGGCTGGCAACGGTGTATCGCACTCTGGCGTTGCTAACCCAAAGCGGCCTGGCCTCGGAGCTGGATTTTGGCGACGGACAAAAACGCTACGAGCATAAATACATGCATGGACATCACGACCACATGATCTGCACCGAGTGCGGAAAAATCATCGAGTTCAACCATCCCCTCATCGAAAAGTTCCAGGAAGAAGTCGCCAGCCGAAACGGGTTCACCATCATTTCCCACAAATTGGATATGTTTGGCCTGTGTAACGAGTGCCGCTGACTCCTTAGCAGGGGAGGTAATTGGCAAAAACTCTTCAAGCCGCCAATATTTTTGCTCGCCAAATAAAGCTGTTGCTCACTGGCCGCACGCCCAGTGCCGACGATCCGGTGGTGGCAATGAGCCTCAACTTTCTACCCCTCCGGGGTACGAGGTACCCGTGCCGGGCATGAAGTTTAAGGAAGAGGACATCACAGCTACGGAAGAATATAACTCTGAAGCAAAGAGTATCTAGCTCATCAAGCCCTTTCCCGCTAGCTCCAAGCCTATTTGGGAAGAGATTGAGCGCAACGAAATCCGATGTAGTTGAAAATTTCGTTCATCACTTGACCATAGGTGGTCACTTTCGGGAAAACTTTATTTTTGGGATGTAGCCAGACCCGGTTGGTGATGCGTAAAGCACCGGCGGAGGAGTCGAAGGAACCGCCTCGCACAACTTTTGATTCTCCCGCTTCCGGACCTTCAGGGTTGTTTTTCGAGCGGACTTTATAATAGGGCTCATACCAGTCATTGACCCACTCCCAGACATTCCCCATCATGTCATAAAGACCATATTGGTTTGGGGCTTTACTCCCAACGGGGTGTGTGGTCTCTGCTGAGTTATCTTCATACCAGGTGTAGTCTTCATGCACCATATTGCCCCAGAAGTAGCGAGTCGTCGCCCCTCCCCGCGCCGCATATTCCCATTCCGCTTCGCTAGGCAAACGGCAGGTGCCTTGTGATTTCTTGATAAATTTTTGCACATCCAGAAAATTGACCTGTTCAACGGGCAAGTCGGACCCGGTAAACTTGGAGGGATTATATCCTCTCAGCTTTTTCCAACGCGCCTGGGTCACTTCATATTTATCCATATAGAAATCATTCACGCACACTTCATGCTCCGGCTTTTCATCTTCCTGGGTATAATCATTGCCCATGATAAAACACCCACCCTTTATGAACACCATTCCTTCAGGGGCTTTGTCGGCCTTTGCCTGATCTTCGGGAGAAAACTGAACCGGTGCAACCCGCTGAATAGAGAGAGGAATAGATTCTTCCGACACCTCTGGCAGTTCGGAAAAGCTGGGATGAATCTCGTCACTGCCCTGGTCCTCGGCTTTATCAGCACAAGCCGAAAGTAGGAAAAAAACGCTGAGGATGATGAACATTCTATAAAAACGCATTGTTTTAACGGGAGTTGGGGAAAGGCGAATAATACCATTTTAACTGGATTTTACAAAAAAATTTCTGCATTTTAAGAAATTACTGCGGTTTTTCTTAAAATAATCCTCAAATGGGTTAAAAATACCCTCACATCCACGTATTTTCCAATAAATAGCTTAATTTTTTTTCCAAATACCGGTAAATAAGAGAACTACTTCTCACGGAACTGGACTTTGCGATTTATAAAACCATCCATCATTTTTGTCTCTTTTCTATTGCTGGGGGACGGGCTGGTCATATTTTAGCTTGAAGCAATACCAGACCGCTCTGGATAGTTTTGAGCGCGCCGAAAGGTTTGCCTCGCACTCCTACGAAATCCACAAAGGAAAGGCTTTCATTCACCTGGAACAGTCGGAGGTCTCAAACCGCAATGACATTATCGTTCGCTGGGAGATCGTTCCTTCCAACCCTGATTCCAGTTCGATATTCACCTTGCCGGTTGAGTTTCCCCGATATCGTAGCCTTCTCCTTGGAATGCCCACAGGCCTGATGAGGGCCAAACATGCCATTACCAATAGAACGCCCAAAAACCGAGGTGCCCTCCCCTTTCGATTTCCTTCGAACAAGTCCGAATTAACCTATTAATGATTTATCAGCGAAAAAACAAAACTTTCAATTGACACTTGTCAGAATTCGCTTATAATGTGTTACTATCCCGCTGGCTGTTTAGATATTGAGACGCTCAAACATTTGGGGAGGGAGGGGCACCTTTCTCTTTTCACTGTAGGGGTGAGAAATCATGGAGTTGGATCTTGATTCGACTCCATGGTCCCGGTTCTACTCGCCGCGGTGGCAATAAGCAATGGCTTCTTTTGGGCGAAGACAAATCTTTGCTCGCCTGCAAAAGCCATAGCAAGCTACCAGCGGAGGTTCTCGGTCTACTTTCCCCCAGAAAACACTTCTACATAAGAAGACTTTATGTTTTCGACAACGGAAGGATCTGCTAACGTCGAGATATCCCCAAGTTGATCGGCTTCATTGGCGGCAATTTTTCGCAATATGCGCCGCATAATTTTCCCCGAACGGGTTTTGGGAAGCGCAGGAGCCCAGTGTATGACATCCGGCGCGGCGATAGGCCCGATTTCCTTTCTGACAAACTGCACCAGAGTCTTCTTCAACGCATCATCCGGTTGCACCCCATCCATAAGGGAAACGTAGGCATAGATTCCCTGGCCCTTTATCTCATGCGGGAATCCTACAACTGCGGCTTCGGCCACGGTTTCATGGAGCACAAGAGCCGACTCCACTTCAGCGGTTCCCATCCTGTGTCCCGATACGTTTATAACATCATCGACTCTGCCGGTGACCCAGTAATAACCGTCTTCATCACGACGGCAACCGTCTCCAGTAAAATAATAACCTGGGTAAAGTTTAAAATAAGTTTCCTCAAAACGTTCATGGTCGCCATAAACCGTTCTCATTTGCCCCGGCCAGGGTTCGGATATCGCCAGCACGCCTGCCACCCCGTTGCCTTCGAGTACCTTGCCGGTTTCCGCTTCGATCACCACGGGCTTCACGCCAAAAAAAGGCAGGGTTGCCGAGCCCGGTTTTGTCGGAGTGCAACCAGGCAAAGGCGTGATCAAAATGCCACCGGTCTCAGTCTGCCACCATGTATCAACAATAGGGCAACGTCCCCTTCCGATATTTTTGTAATACCACCGCCAGGCCTCCGGGTTGATCGGTTCTCCCACTGAACCCAAAACCCGTAGCGTAGAAAGATCATACTGAGAGGGTGTATCTTCTCCATGCGACATGAGGGCACGAATCGCCGTTGGAGCCGTATAAAACTGGGTGACTTTGAGTCGATCCACCACATCCCAAAACCGCCCACAATTCGGATACGTCGGGATGCCTTCAAACATGACCGTTGTCGCGCCATTGGCCAACGGACCATAGACGATATAGGAGTGGCCCGTGACCCAGCCGATGTCTGCCGTGCACCACCAGATATCACCATCCTGATAATCAAAAATATATTTATGGGTCAGCGCAGTGTAGATCATGTATCCGCCGACACTATGCTGAACCCCCTTGGGTTTTCCCGTTGAGCCGGAGGTATAGAGAATAAACAAAGGATCTTCCGCCAACATGACTTCAGCATCATAAACATGGCTGGCATTTTGCATTTCTTCATGCCACCAGGTGTCCCGGCCCGACTGCATTTTCACAGCAACCTTATCGCCCACCCGCTGAGACACTATGCAGGTTTTGACCACAACCCCGTCCTTTTCGGCCCGCTTCATGGCTTCATCGGCATTGGTTTTTAAAGGCACTGGTTTGGCGCCACGAAATCCTCCATCGGTGGTGATGAGAACCGTGCAGGCCGAGTCCACAATCCGATCCGCCAGAGCGGTGGGAGAAAACCCGCCAAAAACGATGGAATGAATCGCCCCTACCCTCGCGCAAGCCAGCATCGCAATCGCCAACTCCACCACCATGGGCATATAAATAGAAATCCGGTCGCCCTTTTTCACCCCGTGACTTTTCAGAACATTGGCAAATTTGCAAACCTCTTCATGGAGTTGCCGGTAGGTCAAGCGAAGGTTTTCACCGGGTTCGTTTCCTTCCCACAATATGGCGGTCTGGTTGCCGCGTTTTTCCAGATGGCGATCCAGGCAATTGACCGTTATATTGGTTTTTGCCCCCTTGAACCATTCGATACGTATGTTGCCGTTGCGGACATCGTAGTTGTAGTCACGCACCTGATCCCATTTCTCAAACCAAGTGAACTTTTCTGCCTCATCGGCCCAAAATTTTTCCGGATCACTGATGGAACGCTCATACATTTCCCGGTATTGCTCCATACTTTGGACCAATGCCTTGGCGGAAACGGATTCAGAGGGATGATAAATTTCCTCACTCATAATATTTCTCCAACCAAACCGTTACGATGCGCATTTTTAGAGGGACCGGACAACCCTGGCCGCTTCGGTCAAGGTCCAGAGCCCATCAGGTTGGCTAAATTCACCATCGCGGATATTAAGCACAAATATGCGCATACGGCCAGGCACCTGTTGCGCGATCATGGAAAATCCTCCGCCAGAGGCAAATTGATCGCTGATATGAATAGTCTTGCCAAACTGATCCGTATTTTCAAAGCTTTTATCAAACAGGGCAAACATTTCATCTCTCCCTGGGAGCCGCCAGTCATCATACCCGGCATATTTATTTTCGTTCATCTCCCGCACATAATCAACGCTGTCCTGATAATTGACCCATTTTTTCAAATCAATCATAGAGTCGGTCTTGCACCACATCAGGTTATGCGCTCTGGAGGTAACGGTACCATCCCCATTATCAATAAAAACATTTTCTACGTTATCGGAACACATAATGTTATAAAACTCGACCTGGGTTCAAAAATTAAGATAAAATGCCGGCGTAGCCGCCGGGAGTAGATAACAATGGCTTAATTTTGTTGATCTGAGATAACTCTTTCTCCCCTGCAACAGCTATTGCAAGAGGGGCCAGCATCACGCTGGCCACGCCGAGTGGAAAATTTAACATGTCTCAAACTCCACCACCACAGAAAAAAGTTTTACTAACCCATCTTGACTGGAACCTGCAAAGGTTGGATGAAGCCTTGAAACAGGAAAGCACCGATTATTTCAAGAGTGCCGCCCTGCAACGGTTTGGTCATGCTTATACCATGGCACTGAAGAGTATTCGCAGATTTGGCGAGTTCACCGAAGAAGCAAATGACGAACAATGCATTGAATTGGCCGCGCAAAAAGGTTGGACTCAAGACCAGCCCGAATGGCAGGAAATGATCGCGGACTATCAACGCATCAATCAAAAGTCCAATGAACAGGAGACAGAAGCCATCTATCAAAAACTGCCGCGCTATCAACAAGCTTTCAAAAGTCTTTATTCTCGCTTGCAGAACTTAACTTAATACTTTTTTCAACTCATCCAACGCTCTTTTTCTATGGGAAATGGCATTTTTCTGCTCGGAAGACATTTCCCCATAGGTCTCTTCACAACCTTCCGGGATAAAAATTACATCCCAGCCAAAACCATTTTTCCCCCGGATGCTGTCTGCCAAAGTTCCGTTCACTTCACCCCGGGCAATCTTCATATTTTGTCCGTCATAAACAGCGAAACAGCATATTGCCGTCGCCCCCCGGTCATCAAAGTTGTTGATCATCTTCAACATGCCCTGACAACCGACTGTTTCTTCAAACCATTTCACCAGGGCACCGGGCAATCCGCCCCAGGCATGGAACAATAGCCCCGAGTCCTCCACCATCACCGGGCACTGCAATGCTGAGTACGCTTGTCGGGCTTTGTTCCGAACCACTACATCCAGATCCGGAGACTGGATTTCAAAGAGACCGTCAACCTGAATCGGTTCAAGAGCAAGACCAAGGATTTCTCCCGCTTCCCGAACCTTATTAGGATTTCCCGTCACAAATTTGAATTGACTCAACATACGGAGTCCCTCTGTCGCCAGCGTGACGCTGGTCGGGCCACGCCCGGTGGAACCGAGCAAAACATTTCTGGTGAGCCGCCGCTTTATTCGGCTAGCAGAAGGGATGGGCGGCTGTTATATTCCTCCTTGGCTTTCATGCCCCGCAAGGGGTATTGACGGGTTATGGCACATTTGTTATATATTGACCTTTCCTCCTTCTATTCCGCTCACAACCAAAACTGATGAAACTGCAATCATTCATCTATTCATTTTTTCTAGTTTTTCTCACTTCATGTGGCCAGATTTTTGAGGTGGACGCAGATGTGCAGGCCCGGCAAGCCCTGCGGGACCTGATGAAAATACAGGATAAGTTTTATCAGGAAAACCAGAGATATGCTACCGGCCATGCGGAAATAAAAAAATACAATCTGAAATACCATTCCGGCATCGTCTACCTTGAAATAGAGTCGGCGGGAAAAGATAAGTACAGGGCAGTTTCCCTTCCTGCCGAATCAACCACTGCCAGGGTATTCGCTTATGACAGCGATCGGGGCGGATTTTATGAAATGGCCGAGGACGAGGTTTCACGATATGTTCTGGGAGCATTGCGACATATTCGCGAGGAAAAACATAAAAAAGATTTAAACGAACTGACCGGCTGGATTTTAATGGGGGGAATGGCGTTTCTGGGATTGCGCTTTTTTGCCCGCCATCGATCCCCAGAAAATAATACCGCTATCTGGGCCTATATTTTATGTTTGCCAGCTATGGGTTGGACTGTCGCCCTTCTGGGAAATATGGAAGCCGATGTGGTGTTCACCAGCACCATAGCCCAAGCCACCTGGGCAGGCATGGCAATGGCCTTATTGGCTTTGGCATTGGGAAGTAGCTGGTTGATGAAAAGCACCCCGCCCTCTGCCCCCCTGATCAGCTTGCTGGTATGCACACTGCTCATATCCCTGTTGAGCACTGGAGTTATGGGGTATATGCTCAAAACCTTCAGCTGAAAAATCAGCCCAGGCGAACGGTAAGAATGTGAAGAGTTTCTGATTCACTCGCCCATTGGGACCGAAGGGTAAAACTCTGACCATCATGAGTGTTGGTGGGAAGTATGAACTTTATAGCTCCCTCTGAAGAATTCAAAGTCATAACCCTTCGACCTAAAATTTTATCATAGTGATAGGATTTCCGCACCCTGAGCCACTCTTCTCAGGGGGACACGTTGGGAATTTTATAGCACTCGGCGATTTGCATAAGATACCCTGTTTTCAGGTTTTGTGCCAAACCCTGAAATATTAATGACGCCTTAAATATCAAGTAGATATAAAAATATCTCCTTTTTGAGGCTGTTGCAACCAGGAAAAATCTACCGGAGCCTCTGGAAATTTATAGTTTATTATTTTTCAATGGGTTATATTAGCTGCTATTAAAATTGCTTGATCGGGCCATGAGCTTCAGCCCGGCAAAAATTCCCCCGGAAATGAACAACCCCGCTGCCAGCGGACGGGATATCCTAATAAAGTGCGATTTTAAAAAACGTGGCAAGCCACTGGAAATAAAACCCACTTGTGGGATTTAATATCACTCTAACGATTTTGAAGTTTCCCCTGTTTGCATAAAGATGAATCCCTCTAACAAATTAAGCACACAAAACTTCTTTGGCACTTCGGAAACCGCGCTCAGAGAACTTTTTTCTGATTGGAGTGTTGAAACCTACCGGGTTCATCAGGTTTTCACCTGGGTCTATCATTATCATTGCCGGGATTTTAGTGAGATGAGCAATCTCTCTAAATCTTTGCGGTCTCAGTTGGCGGAGTATTTCCATTTTTCACTTCCAAAAATTCAAAACCGAACCCACTCCAAGGACGGGTCAATTAAATATTTATTGGAAATGAATGATGGAGCGGTAGTGGAAAGTGTCTGGATGCCTTCGGAATCCAGAAAAACTTTATGCCTTTCCACGCAGGTGGGTTGTCGTCTGAATTGTTCGTTCTGTTTAACGGCAAGCCTTGGGCTGAAAAGAAATTTAACAGCCGGTGAAATCATCGGCCAGCACATCGCCATCAATCAAGAGCTCAAAGAGAAAGACCGGATCACCAATATCGTTTTTATGGGAATGGGCGAACCTTTGGACAACTATGGGCCAGTTGTGGATGCATTGCGTCTCATGATCTCCCCGGAAGCCATGAAGATTTCAACAAGAAAGGTTACCGTTTCCACCTCGGGGCTGGTTGAAAAAATGATAGCGTTTCAAAAGGAAAGCCTGCCGATAAACCTGGCTATTTCTCTCAACGCTTCCGACAATGCCACCCGCGACCGGTTGATGCCTATCAATAAAAAATACCCCATTGAAGTCTTGATAAATTGCCTTAAAAAATATCCTTTAAAACCGCAAAGGAGGCATACTATCGAATATGTCCTGCTCGCAGGCATCAATGATTCGGATGAAGATGCGCAGAGGTTGGCAAAATGGTTGAGGGATGTTCCCTGCAAGATCAACCTGATTCCTTTTAACGGTTTTGATCCATCTGAATACAGGCCTCCCTCCGAACAGAGAGTTTTAAAGTTTCAAAATTATTTGATCGAACAGAATTTTTCTGCCTTTATTAGACAAAACCGGGCCACGGACATACTCGGTGCCTGCGGGCAACTCGCAGCCAGCGTGATGCTGGACCCAATAAGCAATGGCCCATAAAGCCGAGATAACTCCTTGCTAGCCAGCAAAAGCTATTGCTCATTATCCCCGGGCGTTGCCCGGCTTTGCGAGACTCCATGAATAATCTTGATTCCCAAAACCCCGAACTATCAATTATTATTCCTGTTTACAATGAGAGGGACAACCTGATCCCCCTTGAAAATAAGCTCGAGACAGAACTTGCAAAACTTAACCTGAGTTATGAAATCATTCTCATTGATGATGGAAGTGGCGATGGTAGCGCTCATTTGATCAAATCCATGCAGAAACACAATCCACGTATCAGGCTTATCCAGTTCGGTCATAACCATGGGCAGCCAGCAGCATTCGCGGCTGGATTCAAAGCGGCGCAGGGGGAAATTTTCGTCACGCTCGATGCTGATTTGCAGAACAACCCCGCCGACATCCCCCTGCTTCTTGAGAAGATGCAGGACTATGATGTGGTGTGCGGGTGGCGCCATAAGAGGAATGATCCGTGGATCAAAAAAGTTTCCTCAAAAATAGGCAATGCGGTGCGGAATAAATTGAGTGAGGAGGAAATTGCCGATACCGGGTGCTCCCTGAAAACATTTCGCCGGGAGTGCTTCGACAATGTTAAGTTTTTTAAAGGAATGCACCGGTTTTTCCCCACCTTAATGAAAATGGAAGGGTTCCGGGTCACGCAGGTTAAAGTCAGCCACCACCCCCGACTTCATGGGGAATCAAAATACAATATTCGAAACCGCCTGTTTTCTTCTTTTCAGGATTTGCTGGCCATCCGCTGGATGAAAAAGCGACAGATTAACTATGATATTATCAGGGGGGATTAAATGACAACAAACTAATGGTTGATCGTTGGATTTGTAGGACAAGCCTTTTTTGGCACCCGTTTTATTATCAGTGGATTGTTTCCGAAAGAAAAGGGGGAAGCACCATCCCCCTTGCCTTCTGGTATTGCAGCATTGGGGGCGCAATGGTGCTTTTAACATATGCCATTCACAGGCAGGACCCAGTATTCATTGTTGGACAAAGCTTGGGAAACATTATCTATATCCGCAACCTGATACTAATAGACCGCAAAAGAAAATCCCTGGCATCAATGGGAGTTGATAATGAGTAACTGGAAAATTAGAATCGGCGGCCTGGTTCTCATGATACTGGGCGGATTTCTTTTTGTCCGGTCGGTGAAGTATATTCAGGCCGAATGGCCGCAGATTTTTGTCGGTTTGCTCTCTGTGTTCAGCACAACCACGGGGTTTGCCCTTCTCAATTACGCCGTTGGATTTACATGAGGATGGCCCCACGCCGGATTGACCCCTCAGTTTTGTTTTTAAACCCCTCACAAATCACCTTGTTTTTTCTGCCAAAAAAGTAAGACAAGCCTTTAGTTAGCAACAGTTTTGAAAGTCCTTGACTTTGCCCAACCCCTATGATATTTCTCTACCTTCTTTAAGTCCTTTTAACCTCAAAAACAGGTTGAAAGTTTTGAAGAATTGAGGTTTCCCATAGTTGGGAAACGGGTGCTTACCGCCTTCTTCTGGCCGTTCATTTAAGTGATAGATGAAACAAGCTCAAAGTCCTTCTAAAAGCACCTTTTTCAAGATCCTTATCTGCCTGCTTTTTATCTATATGTTAGGGCATTTAACCCCTTTCCTTCCTGTTTCTTCTAATTCCATTTTTACGAATCTGAGTTTTCAGACTTTGGCATACGCCGAAGAGGACGAGGATGAAGATGAAGAAGAGGGAGAAGCCGAGGAAGAAGACCTCTCATACTTAACAGATATCGGGCCGGCCGCAGACCATGAGTTTGAAGAATTCTCGTTCATGGGCATGAGTAACCGCAAGTTCACTTGGGCGGCGGCTCAACTTCATATACTATTCGCCTCATTCATTCTAGGGTGTCCCATGTTCGTGGTCATCATGGAGGTTATGGGTGCCCGACGGACACAGGGGGTTCGGAAAGCAATAATCCTCTCAAACGTGTTTTTAGCGGTTCTTATAGGCGTTGTCATAGGAATCACCGGCGAAATCATAATCGGGATCCATCACGGTGTCTTGTACGGCCTATGGGCCTGCGCGTTCGGGGCTCTAATAGTCAGTTTCCTAAATTATTTCCACCGTTTGGTGAATATCCGGGCATCCGCCTTTGTCGGAGCAGTGTTTGGAGCCCTGATCGCCATGCCACTGACACCGGTCGAGCATTACGAAGTCTCTGCAATTATTCTTGCTTTGGTTAATGGAGCCGTCGGCGGCTTGCTCTCCAACGGCATCATGTTTGCCCATGCAGATTTTAAATTTGAGCGTCTGGCCCATGAGATCACTAAGGTAATTGGCATTTGTTACAGTTTCACCGCGCTGACAGGAGGCCTCTTCCTCTTTGTCATGCTGGTGGCCTATAAAGACTTCATCACCTATCTGATATCCTCGTTTCCCGTGCTTTTCATGGTGGCCTACCCCACCCTGTTTATTTTGGAAACGGTGATCATGTACATCTATGTCTACTCATGGGACCCACTCAACAAGGCCAATAAAAAGGGACGGCATATTGTTACGGGCATAATGCTGAATGTCTTTGGTCTCACACTTCTGATGGCCCTGGATGGACCTGCAACCTTTATGCAGGCCCCGACAAAACCTCTTGCTGATCTGCTCACTATGGGCGAGTGGGATAGAATTACCACTTCGATTTGGATGCCCCTGAACTATCACCGGCTAGTGGGCAACGGAACCTTTGGCGGTTATATGGTTTGTATCATCGGTGCCTATATGTACCTGTGGTCAGACAAAACAGAAGAGCGGGAATATTATGACTGGGTTGGTTATATCGGCAACCTCATCGGCGTTGCCATCATGATTCCCCTGCCGGCAATGGGTTACATTTTTGTCGCCGAAATTTACCGATATGACGCCACTATCGGCATGTACATCATGTCTGACCGGGAATCCATGTTCATGCTCGTGCAGGGGCTACTGGTAGGAACCATGTTCAGTGCCAGTAATATTTATATGTGGGTCAGTATGAAGCGGATTGAAAATGCCGAGAGATTTTTTCCAGCCATGAAGTTTGGATTTGTGTTGATTGTTATTTCCGCCACAATCTGGTTCACTCCCAGACGCTTTTTCGCCACCATGCTGCCTGAACCTGGCATGAATGCAGATATGGTTTTGCCGGATAATTTGGCCTTCCTGGCTTTGATGGTTTCCAAGAATACGGCGGCGTTCTGTTTGGTGACCGTGACTTTCATCAACTATATTTTCTATACCATCGCCACCAAAACCGGGAAGGTGCATTATGGAAAGATCAATCCGCTGGGGCCTTACGTTCTTATTTTTCTCGGATTCTCGGATATCTGGCTGATGAGTTGGATGGGAACCATTCGGGAACTGTCGCGGATGAATTGGCATATTTACAAAGTGTTCAAGGATGTAACCCCGGAAAAATTTACGCCGAGCCTGGCTGAGTCAGGCTTTCACGTTACAATGATTGTCTGGCTCTTTTTTATCCTGATGACAGCCATCATCTGGATTGGAATCAAGTATCCAAAAACCAGG
The DNA here is from genome assembly GCA_965249625.1 of Nitrospinales bacterium. Taxonomy (GTDB): domain Bacteria; phylum Nitrospinota; class Nitrospinia; order Nitrospinales; family VA-1; genus LS-NOB. The sequence goes on from OZ252246.1 coordinate 1,586,093, forward strand.
AAGAAAGAAATCGAGCCAACGCAGGCATCACCGCAAATGGCAGAATAAGATTTTTCAGGAGCAGTGAATAATGAAAATTGACATAATCATTATTGGCGTTATTGCCGGGTTAGGTGGTCTGTTCGCCCTATACAGCACTTTTGGGATTATGGGGGCCGGTGCCGGGTTCGCAGTGATGGTAACTTATGCTTTGCTTCTCAAAATCAAACCCAAAAAAGTGGAGGAGAAAACACTTTTCCAAAATATCCGGTTTAAGCTTCCTGTCATCGCAGTATTAGCAGGAATCATTTGGGTCTTGGCAGGCAAATTCAATTTTCCCGTCTGGTGGCAGATAGAGTTTGTTGCCTTCGCCTTTGTGGGTTTTGCTTTCTTCACGCTTCTGGACTGGAAAACTCTCAAGCTGGAAAAATCGCATTTTGACTGGATCAAACGGATTCTGGCTACCTACGCCCTTGCCTCCGGTATATTTATCGGAGTGACAGCGCAACTACCCCAATTTGATCCGGAAATTGAACTTGCAAAACTCAACAAGCCTCCCGTTAAATTAGCAGGACTAGCAGGTCCCGAGGTTATCGCCGCAGGACGCGAAGTGTTCGAAAATAATAAATGCTTCAACTGCCATAAAGTATTCTGGGAAGGCAACTCAGATCGTGGTCCCAACCTGGGTACCAAACAGATCGGCCTTTATACCGAGGATTATATTAAAGATCAGATCCTCAATCCTCGAAGAAACCAAGCTCCAGGTTTTGAGGACAAAAAATCCAAAAAAGCCATGCCGACTTATTATGGCGATGACTTAAGTGAAGACGAGTTGTCCGCCCTGATCTCTTTTTTAAAAACCCTGCGGGACCCGACCCATATGCCGGTTGAAGGCAAATTCCCCAATCAATGGACCTGGTGGGACGATAAAGATGCCATTGCCGAGGGTAAGCTGGTGTTCGAAGGGACTCATCCGCAAACAGAAGGGCTCCTCTGCGCTGTCTGTCACGGCAAGGATGGCATCCCCATGATGACCGGAGCTCTCGATTTCAGAAATGAAAATAATCCTGATACCACAAAAATCGAAGGGGACCATACGGATAAGCTTTTAAAAGACTGGCCGGATGCCCTTTGGTATCGCCGGGTTACCCGTGGTATTCCCGAAACACCCATGGCTGCTTGGGGTATGATTTTCCCGCATCTTTATCTTTGGAAGGCTGAGGCCTATGCCCGGACATTCCACGATCCTCTGGACAAACGCACCGCCAAACGGCCTGTGCCTCCCGTTCCTACCAAAGAAGAAATCGAAAGCTGGAAAACCAAAGGACTGTTCCTCGACCCATTGCTCTAAAAAAATTTATAATCATAAAGCCGATCTCGTTTGATGAGGTCGGCTTTATTTTTGCCTATTCGACAAACCCAGTGCAGGTTTGCTAGAATAGCTGTATTGTTACAGTTCGTGATTCTTTGGAGATTGCAATGAGTAAAATTGATGGCTTGATAAAAGAAAACCTGCTGGAAGATGGAACCATCCTTCTTCTTCGTGATAAATACATAGGCATCCGTGGTTGCATGGAGCTTGCCACGAAAGAAGCATTAAAAAGCGTGAAACAACTTATTGTTCCAGGAAACCAGATTTTGGATGAAGGCTTGGAGGCTCTTGCTGAATCCCCGCATTTGGGAAACTTGGAACTTCTCAACATCAATCACAATGATATTGGGGACGATGGAGCGATCGCATTGGCAAACTCGGGGAATTTACCCAAATTGAAGATAGTCACTATGTTCGGCAATGTGGTAGGAGATACAGGAGCTCAGGCTTTTGCTAATTCGCCCCAGAGCAAGAAATACGTCAAACTGGATCTCTTTAAAAACCAGTATACCGAGATCGGTTATAAAGCTCTCACCGAATCAGAGAACTTGAAAAACTGTGAAGAGCTGGAAGTCTATCGGGATTAACCCGGCTTCAGCCCTTATCATTCCATTCTGCACTATCAAAGGTCTTGACCTGCAACGCGTGGATGAGTTTTGGAGTGCCTGTCATTTCCTGATCGAGCACTTTGTGGACCAGTCTGATTCGTTCCATTACATTCAGGTTTTCGAATTGAGGTGAAACGACAACGATGGAATAATGACCACCGCCTCCAGCGGCTTTGTGGCCGCGATGAAGGTGGCTCTCATCGATGATCTCCACATGTTCGGCAGCGATTTTTTCTTTAAGGTTACTATTGATGATTTCTGTTGTATCCATATAAATTTAAAACCTTTTTTGGTTATTAGATGTTATTCGGGAGGCTTGGAGCGCAGTCCTACATCCGGGAAGTCTTTAAACTGCTTGAGGTTATCCTGGAATTTCTGGAAAGCCTCGTGTTCCTTTTCTCCCATCAGTTTTGCCCGACAACGAGCACAAACCGGTATTTTATCGGAGTCATAATTGCGAATCCTGTTTTTGACTCCGCATTGCGGGCAAGGTATGATGGCTAAACCGGGATCAGTCATGATTTATCATAACAAACCCGCATCGAAAATTAAAAGAGTACTTACAATTTTTCATTAATATGTTTTTCTTCCAACAAGTCGGCCCCAACCAGAAAATACCCTTCACGACCAAGTTGGCCCTGGTTTTCTGGACCATACTGGGTTTGGCCCTGTTATCTTTTTTTGCATTCAGCATTTTTATAATCGCCTTGATGGTGGGTCTGGTTTTATTCACCACCAGCCTGTTCCAGAGGAAAAAACAGCCGGGTTCCATCCCCAACTCCGATTTCCAAACCCGGCCCTACTCTTCACCCCGGCATACCAAAGACGATGACGTAATAGATATTTAACCACTGGCCGTGGAGGCAGATGGCAAGGGTCCGTTGAGCCGAGCTAACTCTTTTCTAACCGTTACTCACGCTCAGTGGATTTTCGAGGTCTTTTGTACATATGTGTGGCCTCGCCATAAAATACTTCAGCGGATTCCATGATTGTTTCGGAAAGAGTCGGGTGCGGGTGAATGGAATGCGCCAGGTCTTTGGCGTTTAAGTCATTGTCGATGGCCAAAACACCTTCCCCGATCAACTCCCCGGCTCCAACTCCGGATATTCCCATTCCCAGAACCTGTTCCGTATCAGGACCAAGAATCAGTTTGGTCACGCCATCCGGTCGGCCCAGTGTTTGGGCTCTTCCTGAAGCTCCCCAAGGGAATTTGACCACTTGAACTTTCCTGTTGCTGTTTTGGGCTTCGGTTTCCGTCAAACCACACCAGGCTATTTCCGGATCGGTAAAAACCACAGCGGGAACACTGCGTGTTTTTTGAGTGGAGTTCTCGCCAGCCAAAATATCGATAACCGCTTTGCCTTCGGCCGATGCTTTGTGAGCGAGCATCACTCCACCAATCACATCCCCAATCGCAGAGATGGAAGGCTCACCGGTTTGGAACTGTTCATTCACCTGAATGAACCCATTGCCATCGGTCTTGATTCCGGTGGATTCCAGGCCAATGCCCACGGTATTGGGTTTTCGGCCTACGGCGACCAGAATCCGGTCATAGTTGCCCGTCTTCATATCGCCTTTGAATTGCACCGCAACCTGATTTTCTTTCAGCTCACAGGAAGCAACCTGAGTGTTCAAATAAATATCTTGAAATTGAGATTTAAGTCTGGAAAGCAAAGGACGAACCAGGTCCCGGTCCACTCCCGGCAATAGATCTCCGGTCATTTCCACCACCGTCACCCGGCTACCCAGCGAGGCATACACCGTTCCCATTTCCAATCCAATATACCCACCTCCGACCACCAGTAAACGCTCTGGGACTTCTTTCAACTCCAGCGCCGATGTCGAGGTCAGGGTCCGTTCGCCGATTTCTGCAAATAACGGCGGGCAAACAGGCTGAGAACCGGTTGCAAGAATGCAATGATCGAAGGTCAATAGCTCTTTGTCATCAATGACAAGATGATTACCATCGTGAAATCGGGCTCTCCCGTTTACAAATTCAACCCCGCGCTGTTTGCAAAGGGAGCTCAGGCCGTTGGCCATTTTTTTGGTGACTTCACGGTTCCACTCGCGGACCCGGTTCAAATCAATTTCAGGAGGTTGAAACTTCAAGCCGCAAGCCTCTGCATTCCTGGTTTCCTCTATCAATCGCGAAAGGTGGAGCAAAGATTTTGAGGGAATACAACCTTGATGCAGACACACCCCACCCGGCTTGGGATTCTCATCAATCAGGGTAACGCTCATTCCTCGGTCAGCAGCCAGGAAAGCAGCACTATAGCCTCCCGGGCCAGCACCAAAAACGATTACTCTTTTTTTATTCATAGCATCAAATCATTATCGCAAACTAAAACTAACGATGTCTTTTGCGACTAAGTTGTTCCCAAACCCGCGGCTCGGCTTTTGAACCCACCTTACCAAACATATAATGAAAAAGTCTTTGCGCATCCTGCTTACCAGCATGCTTGCCAACAAGCCGGGAGACAATAGCCTCCTCTATTTGTAAAAATGGTTGCAACTGCTTTCCCACTTTCTTCACAATCTGAAGATTGCTGAGGTCGGAAGCGGGTTTAACCGCAGAGGAAGGCTCACTGCCTTTTCGACTAATATTATTAGAGTCGAAGCTATCGCTCTCAGCAACTAGCGATTTCTTGTTCAAGTTTTTATAACCAATAAAATATGCCAGTGCGAAACCAGATTCTGAATCACCTAATGATTCAAGATTCTTTTGAACCCTGGCAAGCAAACTTTTCGAATCTATCTGGGAATCGCAATCACTCCACTGGCATATATCCCCATCAAGCGGAACCAACGCTCCAAGATCGGTAAGATGTCTTAAAAAAGATTCAGCGACCTCCTCGCTCAAATCATCAGAAACGATGAACTCAATAAAAAAACTTGTCCAATCGGCCAAACTCATTCTGCCCGAATAATTTTTTTTCATAAACCCATCCTTTGCAACTATATGGTTGGACAAGCAGGGCGCGGATACCAGTTATACATCTTGATATTTAATCAAACGCTTTTGAAGCTTCTCCCTCCATTCGCCTGACAAAGCAGGAAGAGAAACCAATTCTTTCATGTGTTGAATATTCGCCCCGCCCTTCCGCAACAGAGCATTTGCCTTTTCAATAGAAAATTCGCCTTTATGAATTCTTTTTACAGGGACTCCGGGTTCTACCAAACCTGGTTTAAGAACCCTTAAGTAATAACCGCTGAAACCGGATTTTTTAACACTGCAGGCCATACTCTGGTTGTTAAACACTTTATTCAGCTTATGGCAAGGCTCGCGGGGTTGAGAGACTTGAACCTGAACCGACCCTATCTCAAAAATATCGCCAATATTAATAACTGTTTCAGGCATACCGGACAAACTAAGATTTTCTCCAAAAGCACCTGGCAAAATTTTACGCTGTAGTTTTTCACTCCAATAAGGAAAATGGTCAACACAGTAGGCGCATACAGCCTTATCCTTTCCGCCATGAATTCGGGTGTCGCCAACACCATCCCCCTCAAACCCAAGATCACCCAAAAATACCGATTGAGAAGTGGGAATCTTAAAAATTCCTGACCTGATTTTTCTGGGGCCACCATCAAGGGAAACGCGGGCGGGAGAAGTAGTATTAATTGAAACAATTTTCAAATCGGTACGCCTCCACTTCTTAGTTACAAAAACAGATCAAATATGATTTATTGGACAATTAAAAGCAGGAAAACCAATATCAGTTACTTGGGTGATGTGGGCGGTTTGTAATATTGATAGCAATCTCTACTATATATTTAATTGTTTGAATATTTCACCCGGGAAATTGGACCCCTCAGTATTCTTAATGGGTGATTTTTCATGGCAAATTAGAAAAAGATTTGGAAGAAAACAATTTTTAGAAAAATAAGGACAGATTCATCCTATCACGACACGATAGTCCCAATGCCCCCGAATATCAATACGGGAACTAGGGCATCCAAAGGTATAAGAAATAAGGACTTAGGGTGCTTTTATCCAGACCAAGATTCAAATTAATCAGGTTAAAAGCAGGGGGTTGCGGAGAAATGGAATAAAGGTTGGATTTATAATCCCCTTGGCGCTGATAGGTGACAACTTTTAGATCAGGGTTTTCAAGTTTAAGCTTAATCCGCTCCATGGTATCCGAAATATAGCCAATACGGTCAATAAGCTTGAGGTCTATGGCTTGATTTGAGTCAAAAACACGGCCATCGGCAAGAGGTTTCACTGTGTCCAAATCAAGTTCTGTTCTGTTTTCAGCGACAATGGTAATAAATCGGGTATGAAAATTATCAATGGTATTTTGAAAAAGTTTTCGCTCTTCATCGGTGAAAGATCGAAACGGGGACATGAAATCCTTTTTATCGCCGGATTTCACAATTTCCCAATTCACACCTATTTTTTCCATCAGGTTTTCCAGATTTACTTTTAACGCTATTACACCAATGCTGCCAATCAATGAGGTAGGGTGTGCAACAATTTCATCCCCGGCAAGGGCTACATAATAGCCACCGGAAGCGGCAAGATCCATAACCTGAACGTAGACAGGAATCCCATGTTTTTTCTTATAAGTCACCAGTTCATGCAAGATGATATCGCTGGCGGTCACCGTACCACCAGGACTATTGACCTTAATTAAAAGAGCCTTGATATCATCATCCTTCTCCGCCTTGGCAATAATTTCGCGAACCTGTTCCACCATTCCCAATGCTGTCGTAGCACCTGTGAAGGCATAATCTTTCTGGTTATTGATCACACCTTGTAAATCTATCAGGAGTACTTTTTCCGGCCCCTCCCCTTCCAGCACGGTTTCTTCCAAAGGTCCCATAGTCGGACCAAGCTGAATAGACGCACAGGCAGTACCAAAAAAAATAGCAAGAACCAGCATCCCCCCTTGCTTGATAAATTTAGTATTTCTCAACATTTTTCAGATATTTCAAAAAAATAAAAGCTAGGTTAAGATACCCCAAAAAGGTTTCAGTTTGTTCTGATAGGATTCAAAATCCGTCTGGGATTTAAAAATTTTATCAAGATTATTGCGAATCTTCAAAATGACTTCTTCATTGCGCCTTTCTTTTTCCAGCAAGGCCTGCTTAACCAAGTCGTACAAACAGAGAATGATTTCTTTAAGATTTAAATTCAATTTTGCGGCGCGCATTTTAATTTCTTTACGCTGATCGACGGAACGCCCGGACCAAACTGTACTTTCCACAGCCTTGATTTCCTTGACATACATTTGGATGATCTCATTTAAAGAAGCTAAAGCCACCCCATCACAACCAGAGTCCTTCAGTTTTTTGCACAAAATATGCAGGTTCTGCAGAGGATCAATAACCTGCAAATCAATCAATACCGACTCATCCACCTCATACATTTTACTCAACTCAGACGGCTGAAGTCTTTCAGAGCCTCCAATATCATTCCCCAATTTATCTTTTAAGTTTGCAACTTCCGTATCCACCGATATTTTAGCCGCCTCAAGAGTTTGTGAAATCTTTTCATCAAATTCTTCCACGCTCCTTCTCTGCGAATGAACATCCCTGTATTTTTTCTTAAAATCCTCCAGGATGAGTTCAACCTCCGTATTCCAATTGGCCATCAGTTTATTAGCCCGCGAGCTTTCAAGAGGCACAAGATATTTCAGCCTCACTTTTCTTTCAATGGTGACAAATCCCCTTATAAGTGTACGTATCAATCGCTCATAAGAAATATACTGGGCATCCAGGTGTTCTTGAGAATGCTTCAAGTTGGATTTGGTGAATTTAATATTGTTCTTTTTTAAGCGAACCGCATTTTCGGCCAAGAGGAACGTGCATTTATCCCGTTCCATGATGTCCAGGGTTTTATCCAGATCTTCCATAATTAAATTTCAAAAATAATGTTAGTGTGATGAGTTGAACTGTTAATCCGCGCTTTTGGCACAACGACACCCTATTCCATAATAATCCTTGGCGTCACTATCTCCATAGCGGCTGGAGGATCGGAGATAAACGGGAAGGCTGTTCCAAGCCCCCCCACGAATAACGTGGTACTTTCCTTTTTCTGGACCTTTGGGGTTTTTATAGGGACTTTTCTTATAATATTTTTTATCATACCAATCATAAACCCATTCGGCAACATTGCCCCCAAGGTCGAACACTCCATCAGGGCTTTTGCCTTGCTCAAAACTACCGATCGGGGAAAGCACGGTCCCTTTTTGTATAAAACAACAATTGCCAAAGTTGGCCCGTTTATCATTGGGAGGTTCATTACCCCAGGGATAGGTTCGGTTCTCAATACCTTTTGCAGAGCGTTCCCATTCTGCTTCCGTGGGCAGGCGCTTATCTTTCCATTCACAATATTTTTTGCAACGCTTCCATTGAAAACCAAACACTGGCTTGTTTATCATATCAGGCCGTGCCTTGCGATCGACCCAGCCGGTTATGGTTGGATATTGTCTTGAGTTGGCGGCCAAATATTCCTCAAAATCCTTAAAAGTCACTTCATATTTGTCTATATGGAAAGCATCCAGATAAACTTTATGACCGGGGTGCTCATTGGATTTCCCTTTTCCTTCAGGACTGCCCATCTCAAATTCCCCTGCAGAGATATAAGCCATCTCGGGATAGGAGTTAGCCTCAGCCCGGGGAAACACGATCAATACCACCCAAATGAATAAAAACTGTCTCACTATCTTATTATTTATGTTCAAGACCCGATATTTATTGAGCCTGAAAGTTTAAAAGTTTACTATAAGGTACCAAATGGAAGTAGTGATCCCACGAATCCTCCATTTTTCCAAGTCTTTTGATTCATGCGTATCCTAAAACAAATTGACCGATTTCTGGAAAAAATTGAAGGCCACCTGATTGTCTTGATCCTGAGCCTTATGATTGTACTTTCGTTCGGCCAAATGTTACTGAGAAATTTTTTTGACATGGGAATTGTATGGGGAGACACCCTGCTCCGTCAATGGGTTCTCTGGCTGGGATTTCTAGGGGCCTCCATAGCAGCCAGACATGACAAGCATATTTCCATTGAGGTTTTTTCCGGTTTATCGTCGCTTTTTTGGAAACGGATTATTAAATCTTTTACGAAATTTTCAGCTGGCATTATCAGCGGCTTCCTAGCCTGGGCGGCCTGGTCATTCATGCTATTTGAAAAAGATGCGGACTCCGTTCTTTTCCTGAATATTCCCGTCTGGATTTTTCAGACCATTCTGCCCTACAGTTTTATGGTTATCGCCATACGCTTTATAATAAGTGGTGCTGTTTATTTTGAAAGCAGTTCCGGGCAAGCACTTAAATGATCGCCTTAGGGATTATTCTACTGGCCTTGCTGGGTGTCCCCCTGTTTGCTGTCATTGGCCTCTCAGCCCTCGCTTCTTTTTACAATGCCGAGATAGATTCGGCAGCCATATTTATTGAGCTTTACCGGGTGGCCAGTAACCCGACACTCATCGCCATTCCGCTGTTCACCTTTTCCGGATTTATTCTCGCTCATGGGAAAACCCCCGAGCGTTTGACGCGAGTCTCACAAACCATTTTGAGCGGTGTTCCCGGCGGCATCCCTCTGGCTATCCTGATGGCCTGCGCATTCTTCACGGCGCTTACTGGAGCTTCCGGAGTGACAATCATCGCCTTGGGCGGTTTGCTGTATCCGCTTTTATTAAAAGAAAAATATGGTGAAAACTTTTCCTTAGGGATGATCACCTCATCAGGGAGTCTGGGGCTTTTATTCCCCCCTTCCCTGCCACTTATTTTATATGGCCTGGTCGCTCAGGTCAGTATCGACAAGCTATTCATTGCGGGCATTGTCCCTGGCCTGATCATGATTATGATCGTATCGGCCTTCGCTATCACTCGAAGTGCCCGGTCATCCGAGAACTTTAACTGGCCCGAAGCCAAATCAGCCCTGATTGATGCTATTTGGGAACTGCCCCTGCCTTTCCTTATATTGGTAGGAATATATGGCGGGTTCTTCACCGTGACTGAGGCCGCATCCGTGACCGTGGTCTATGTGATTCTGGTCGAAACGTTCATCTACAAAGATCTCGACCTTTTCAAAGATTTGCCGGGCTTGATGAAAGAAAGCATGATACTGGTCGGCACCATCCTCATCATTCTGGGAACCGCAATGGGATTCACCAACTACCTTGTAGATGAACAAGTACCCATGACCCTACTGGCAACCATGAAACAATACATCCATGATCCTCTAACGTTTTTGATGGTGTTAAACGTTTTCCTTCTCATCGTGGGTTGTATGATGGATATATTTTCCGCAATCATCGTGGTCGTCCCGTTGATTATCCCGATTGCGCAAAGTTTTGACATAAATATGATACATCTTGGAATTATTTTCCTGACCAACCTGGAAATTGGTTATTCAACACCTCCGGTAGGAATAAACCTTTTTATAGCCGCCACCCGTTTTAACAAGCCCGTATTAAAATTATACCAAGCCGTTTTGCCGTTTCTAGGATTACGACTAATCGGTCTTATTCTGATAACTTATGTGCCTGCAATCAGCCTCTTTTTGGTGGATTGGGTTTCCCGGTAATAGCATTTCTGTTTATTGACACCTATGTTATTCTGCCGAGAATAATTACAAGCTATCGAATGACATGAAAAAAAAGTATGGCCTTAGCCTGAAGAATGAAACGGTTTCTTACACCGTCTTTAAAAGTCCTATTGGGTTAACAGGTCTTGCGGCAACACAAAAAGGCCTGATCCGACTTGCGAACAAGGTTCCCAGCGAAAAATATTTTGAAAAACTTTTAGTTAAGGAACTAGAATTCCAAATTATAAAGAATCCAAATCATTTCAAAGACCTCATCGAACAGTTTCAAAGTTATTTTAAAGGCGAGCTCAGATCCTTTCGATTTCCCTTGGATTTGCGGCTGGGGACTCCCTTCCAGCAAAAAGTCTGGAAAAGTCTTCTCACCATACCATATGGTTTCACCCGAAGTTATAAATGGCTGGCCCAATCCATTAAAAACCCTGATTCAGCCAGAGCCGTTGGCAACGCAAATGGTCAGAATCCTCTTTCCATCATCATCCCATGCCACAGGGTGGTCCGCGAAAATGGTGAATTGGGAGGATATACAGGAGGCGTACAGATAAAACGTTACCTTCTGAAACTGGAAAGGGCTATTTAATGGCCCTCTATAAAACCAGAGCCATAGCGATTAAAAGCATTAACCTCTCGGAGTCAGACCGGTTAGTCACTTTCATGACAGAGAACCACGGTAAAGTTAAATGCGTCGCCAAAGGAGCCAGAAAAATCAAGAACCAGTTCTGGGGTGCCTTGGAACCCATGTCCCTGATCCATCTAATTTATTTTGGCAAGGAGCACCAGAGCCTTTTCCGGCTAAATCACTCAGACATCATAGAGTCCTTTCAAACAATCCGCGATGACTTTGACAAACTCTATACGGGCGTTTATTTTCTCGACCTGATCGACGCCATGATTCTTGAAGGCCACCGGGAAGTAAAAGTTTTTAATCTGCTTTACCAATCGCTGGCAGCACTCGATCAACAGAGCGAATTAGAACCTCTACGTCGGCTTTTTGAAATTCGCCTGCTTTCATTAGCCGGATATCAACCACAACTGGAGCATTGTGTCCTTTGTAGAAAGGCACCCCAAAACGGATTGATTTCTTTCAGCTATGCCCATAATGGAATTCTTTGCAATTCATGCTGCAACAGGGCAAGGAGTGACATACAATTCAGCACGGGAACAAGAAATTACATAAAAAAATTATTAGAGGTGGAAATCAAAACCTGTGAAAGGTTAAAATTTCCTAAAGGCCAAACGGATGAAATCGAGAAGGTGACCCATCGCCTGGTTCTTTCCCATTTAGGCCGTGAGTTGAAGTCTTATCCTTTTATTAAAAATATGGCAGAACTTTAGGAAGTCCGTATGGAAAAGAAACCGGTTCAAACATCTAAAGCCCCATCAGCAATAGGCCCCTACTCCCAAGCCGTTCGTATTGGAGACTTCTTGTACACTTCCGGCCAAATTGCCCTTAATCCTGAAAACATGGAGATGATGAACGGCGAAATTGAGGAAGAGACCGAATGGGTTCTGAAAAATGTAGAAGCGATTTTAGAAGCCGACGGCATGAGTCTGGCCCATGTTATCAAAACCACGGTTTATCTGACCGATCTCAGTGAATTTGCCAGAATGAATCAGGTTTATGAGAAATTTTTTGTAAAAACAAAACCTGCCCGAGCCTGTGTGCAAGTTGCGGCACTCCCTAAGGGAGCAAAAGTAGAGATTGATGCAATTGCTCACTCCTAAAACAATTCACCCCAACCCGGAAAAATAATTGTGGCAAAAAAATCAGACGGAACAAGAAATTTTTATCGGTTCATGATGCTGATCGGGGTTGCCGTAATCGGTAGCTTGGGCTATTCATTCATGAGTGCCGCACCGGACTTTAAAAAATCGGAGTATCATCAGGCCACGACTCCGGTGGTGCAATGCATGCAATGCCACACACAAGGGGTGGAGAAAATCCCCATCATGCCTCATCGTCCTATGGGAACCTGCACCATGTGCCACACCCCTACAGACATTTGATAAAGGTTAGATGCTGAGAACCAGCTCGAACAACAGCACACAGCTATAGAGCGAAAAAAACTCCCGCTGGACAGCAGAAACGGGAACTATCTCGTTTATACAAGGCGGAATAATTACAGATGTGTCAAGGCAGGTTTCCCTACGGGATAAACATTGAACCCTATCTCGTAGAGTGCCTGGTGGTCCAGATGATTTCTTCCATCAAAAATAAAAGCGGGTTCTTCCATCGTATCAAAAATTTTCTGGTAGTCCAGTTCCTTGTATAAAGACCATTCGGTGATCAATGCGATTCCATGCACCCCCTCAGCCGCTTGATAGGGATCTTCAATAAAGTCTACTTTCTCTTCAGCACCTTGAAGGTCTTTCCTGGCATTGTCCAAAGCATAGGGATCGGTAATTTTCAGGCAGGCTTTTTCCTCAAGAAGCCGCTTGCAAATATAAATCGCCGGTGCATCCCGGGTATCTCCCGTATCCGGCTTGAATGCGAAACCAAAGACCGCCAGTTTCTTTCCAGCCAGCGTATTGAACATAGCCTGCAGAATACGCCGGACATATCTCTCCATCTGATAATCATTGATCAAGACCACCTGCTCCCAGAAAGCGGCAATCTCATTCAACTGATAATGTTCACACAAATAAACCAGGCTCAAAATATCCTTGCGAAAGCAGGAGCCGCCAAACCCCGGCCCGGCATTCAGAAATCTGGAACCGATCCTCAAATCCATCCCGATAGCGCGAGAAACCTCCGTCACATCGGCCTCTGTCACCTCGCACAGGGAAGCAATGCTGTTAATGGAAGAGATTCGCTGAGCGAGGAAAGCGTTGGCTACCAGTTTTGAGAGCTCGCTACTCCATAAATTGGTGGTGATCAAGCGTTCCCTTGGAACCCAATGAAGATAAATATCCATCAAAATATCGCGAGCTACGATTCCGGACGGAGTGTCCATTGAGCCGATCAGAATCCGGTCCGGGTCTTCCATATCACTGATCCCCGTCCCCTCTGCCATGAACTCAGGGTTGGATAAAATTTCAAACTGGACCGAGTTGTTGCCGGAATGAAGAATGGTTTCCAGAGTCTCTGCGGCGCGAACAGGAAGCGTACTTTTTTCCACAACGATTTTGTTGGATTTGGAGTTTTCTTTGATACGTCTTGCCGTTTGTTCAATAAATTGCAGATCAACAGCTTTTCCTGCCCCCTCCCCAAACATTTTAGTGGGCGTGTTGACGCTGACAAAAATGATATCCGCTTCATCAATACAACGGTCAATTTCCGCAGAGAAAAACAGGTTTTTCCCACGAGCACTCAGCACCCGTTCCTGCAATCCTGGCTCAAAAATGGGCAGTTTGTCCGAGTTCCAAGCATTGATCTTTTCCTCGGAAATATCGACAACCGTCACCTTATAATCGGGGCATTTGTTGGCAATGATGGTCATGGTCGGTCCTCCGACATAACCTGCTCCGATACACAGAATATTTTTTTTGAAGTTTTTTGATGCCATTAGGAACTTTTTGGTAAATAAGAAGTAAGGCTTGAAGAAAAAAAGGCCTGGCCCTGGAGGGACCAGACCTTTTTATTTAGGAATCAGGAAAAATCACTTTTTATAATTGAAGGTTTTTTTCTTGCTGTTATAAGGCTTAGTACCTTTTATAAATTTCAGCTTACCTTTGTCATTGATCTTAAAGTCTTCAATGGACAACGGGGTTTTCTCCGTCTGGCCGACTTGTTTAGCGCGTTCGTCCTTTTTCTCCAGTTTCTGGTCCAAATTATCGTCGTTCCAGTAATCCTCGAATTTGTGGACCTTCAACTTCCTTTCCTCAAAGTTGAACTTGTACTTATCATGAACCTCAGGTTTGAAAGGAGTGTTCTTATGCGCGTGACATCGGGTGCAGACATTGGCATAATCCCAGCGCTGTCCGTACGGCTCCGTCTCCGCTTTGGTGAAATTTCCTTTCGAGGATTTCATCACGGCCCGGAACTGAGAACCACCGGCAACCGAGTGACACATTTCACAACCGACCTGCTCCTTGTTCGGCTCCTCCGGGTCTATCTTACTAGCCGTGTCTTTGCCTTTTTTGTTCTTGCTGCCAGCCGGCTTGAACCCGCCTTTTTGACGATAACCAGTCGTATGGCATCGCAAACAAAGGGGTGTCGTGGTGTAATCTTTTTCAGGGTCCAGTTTAACTCGTAATTTGGCTTCTTTACGTTCACCCGGTTTTAACAAGTTATAAGTACCGCCATGGGGTGATTTTGTCCAAGCCTGATAATAAGCGTCATGACAACTGCCGTTACATTTGACAGCACCAACATATTTTGGTTTTTTCCTCATATCCTTGACCGCCTTGGCCCGTTTTTTTGGTTTGACTTCCCATTTGTCAAACATGGCCGTTTCTTCTGCGGTCAATTCAATTTTCTTTTTCTTCTTCTTTTTAGCGTCCGCCTCAATACCAGTTCCAAAGACCAGAACCAAGGAAACCAAAACCAAGCTCAGAACTTTCACAATTCGTCCCATTTTTCCACTCCCTTTTTTCCACAAACCCTCCGTGTATTCGACAACAACCCTGATCAGGGGGAAACCATTGATTCAATGCCCCTCGCACGACAGGGGAAGGATAATATAAATCCTTTACCGGGTCAATAGCAGAGTACCTCCGCCTATTTAGCATGGAGCCAACAAGTAAGAGCCTGTTAAGCCCTCCAAAACTACTTGCTTGCTCGCCAAACAAAGAAGTATAGACGGCTTAATAGGCTCTTGCTATATTTACCCTTGGGCATGAAATCAATGTTGGGGATATCACATCCTCCCACGGGAGTGGGTAAATTTCTTGCGTAAATCCTGCTCTCCTTTATTTGATAGACCGACAATATCAAACCTATCCCGGCATACCCCCTTGAACCATAAGCTTTCCCATTACGATTTTGCTTTACCAGCCAACCTGATTGCCCAAAAACCAACCCAACGCAGAGGCCAATCACGTTTGCTGGTGGTGGACCGGAAAAAACAAACCCTGACGCACGACACCTTTGCCAATCTAAAAAGCCATCTTAAAAATCATCCTCTTATGATTTTTAATGATACTCGTGTTATTCCGGCAAAACTTCTGGCCCAGCTGGAATCTAAACCAGTAGAAATTTTGCTCATTCGTGAGTTGGAATCTGAGGTATGGGAAGTCATGATGAAGGGATTGGGCCGGTTAAAACCGGGAACCTTGCTCAAATTTGGAGATAGCGGTCTGAGTGCCCAATTCCTCAGGCGACAGGATGATCGGGCTGTTATAAGTTTCTCATCCGCAAAAAAGCTTTCAGCCCATTTAAACAGAGACGGGCGAATGCCCCTGCCTCCATATATTCATAGGCCCCTTGACACGACTTCACAAATCCTGGAGTTGGACCGAAAGCGGTACCAAACCGTTTTTGCCTCGCACACCGGGGCCATAGCCGCCCCGACAGCAGGATTACACTTCACTCAGTCACAATTAGCAAGTCTGCGGGAAAAAACTGTCAACACAGCCCGCCTGACCCTGCATGTGGGACCAGGAACTTTCGTTCCCATTCGTGATGAAAATTTTATTGACCACAAAATGCAGGAAGAATATTTTCGAGTTTCGCCTGGAAACTGGAACAAGATTACTCAAGCAAAGAAGAAGGGGCAAGCCATTTTGGCGGTGGGAACAACATCAACCCGGGTCCTGGAAACCCAGGGGTTTGAGAAAACTATCCAAAAAACGGTATCCGGTTGGAGCAATTGCTTTATTTATCCGGGATGGAAATTCAGGAATGTGGACCATCTACTCACCAATTTCCATCTGCCCAAATCAACGCTGTTTTTACTGGTATGCGCCTTCATGGGTGACAGAATGGCGAAATCCGCCTATAGCGAGGCCATTAAGCGAAAATACCGCTTTTTCAGTTACGGTGATGCCATGCTAATACTTTGAAAATAAGGCCCTTGGCCAAGATTTGATCAAGCCTTACCCTCATCCACCACTTGCTTGAAAAATTTACCCGATTTAAAACGAACCACCTTCCGCGCAGAAATTTCAGCTTCCTCCCCGGTTTTGGGGTTTCTACCAATGCGCTTGGTTTTTGCGCGGACTTGGAATGTTCCAAACCGACGTAAGATAACCGGTTCTCCATGACCGAGAGATTCTTTAATCAATTCGATCACTGTTTCCACAGCCTCTTCAGCCTTAGCTCTTGATAAACTAGCACGAGATGAGACCTGGTTTATGATATCTTGTTTGGTCATACCCCCTCCTCAAAGCAAACTAATGACATTTTTAAAAATTGAATTGGCGAAAATAGTAATTTCTATATTCACATCTTGATAAAAACCCGTATCTCGTCTGTAACACCACCGAGGTAAAACCGGGAATCTCCACAGCTATAAAACAACCTCCTAATACTCATATCGGTGGCATTACTTTATCACTTAAATTAAAAATATCAATAATTAATTCAAGAATTTAGCAGTATTTTCCTGTCATTGAAGTTTTTCAAATTTCACACTTGACAAAGTTCCAAAAAGACCAAAATAGGAGGCCCGGATAACCCTTTCTTTAAAAAGGGTTATGAAAATGCCGAATTAACGGGCATTAGCAATCAGAAATCAACAGGAAAAATAATTATGGGGATAGAGGTGAGGGTTTTTGCATTTGGACGATGTGATAAATCTGGTCGCCGGGTTTGACCAGATTCAGTTTTTCGCGGGCAATTTTTTCAATTTCGTAAGGACCGGACTTCAAAGCGGTGATTTCCAATCGAATTTTTTCATTCCCAGCCCGCAAACTTTTATTCTCGTTTTTCATTTTAAGTTGTTCCTGCTCCAACCGGTAAGCATTCAAAATACCATTCTCATGAAAGACCGCCATCATGCCCAACAGTAAAAAAAAACCGAGGCTCAATAAAAATATTTTCTGGTATCGTGAATTTTCAGTCATAAAACTGCATCTATTTTCAGATAACAACTCGAAAGTCACCGCAGTCAGGTCAGGTTGTAAAAAACATCTCTTCCCCGATAAATTGCGGTGTCTCCCAGGATTTCCTCAATGCGCAGGAGCTGGTTGTATTTGGCAGTACGATCGGTTCGGCACAAAGACCCGGTTTTAATTTGACCGGCGTTCACCGCCACAGAAATATCGGCAATACTGGTGTCTTCTGTTTCGCCGGAACGATGCGATATGACCGCAGTGTATCCGGCCCTTTTGGCCATCTCCACCGCATCCAGCGTTTCAGTAAGGGTTCCTATCTGGTTGACTTTAATCAAGATCGAATTTCCCACCTCTTGCTGAATTCCCTTGGATAGAATTTTCGTATTGGTAACAAACAGATCGTCACCGACAATTTGAACAGAGTCACCAATTTTATCCGTCAACTTTTTCCAGCCCAGCCAATCATTTTCCTCCAGGCCATCTTCAATACTGATGATGGGATATTTTCCCGCCAAACGGGCCAGATAATCCACCATCTCACTAGAAGTCCATTTACTATTTCCTTCTGCTGCCAAGGTATATTTTTTGTTGGAGAACAATTCGCTGGCGGCCACATCCAGAGCAATCAAAATATCTTTGCCGACTTTATAGCCAGCACTTTTGACAGCTTTGATCAAAACTTCGATCGCTTGCTCATTCGATTGCAGGTCAGGAGCAAAACCACCTTCATCTCCGACTGTGGTGTTGAAACCGCCTTTTTTTAAAACTACCTTTAAATGATGAAACACTTCGACGCCCATTCTCAACGCTGCCGAAAAAGACTTTGCACCAACCGGCACAATCATAAACTCCTGGATATCCACATTATTATCTGCATGCGTGCCACCGTTCAGCACGTTCATCATGGGTACAGGAAGCTCTTTAGCGTTTGTGCCACCTAAATACTGAAACAAAGGCAGGTCAAGATCGTTGGCCGCCGCCTGAGCCACTGCCAGGGAAACCCCCAGTATGGCATTGGCACCGAGCTTGCTTTTATTATGAGTTCCGTCCATTTCTATCATCAACCGATCTACCAAGACCTGTTCTGTAACTTCAATCCCAATAATTTCCAGAGCAATTTTTGTATTCACGTTTTTGATCGCTTTGGAAACCCCCTTCCCCTGAAAAACCTTGGCGTCCCCATCACGAAGTTCAACAGCCTCCCTGGAACCGGTGGATGCTCCGGATGGAACAGCCGCTCTGCCCATCGCTCCACTCTCTAAAGTTATGTCCACTTCCAGAGTAGGGTTGCCCCTTGAATCCAAAATCTGTCTACTTTGCACCCCAATGATTTCACTCATAATCTCAGTTATCCTCGGGCCGCAGTCAACGCCTTGCGGCTGGCTTCTATGGTCAGGTCGATGTCCTCATCCGTGTGAACTGCGGACATGAAACCGGCCTCAAATTGAGAGGGCGCGATATAGACCCCCTCCTCCAATAATCCATTGAAATAGCGTTTAAAGAAATCCGTATCACAAGATTTGACCGTTTCAAAATCAACAATTTCCTGAGCGGTAAAGAACATGGAGAACATCGAACCCACCCGGGTAAATTGTGCCTCAATACCGAGGGCTTCGACATTGTCCTTCAAACCTTGACAAAGTTTTGCGGACTTCTGCTCCAGGCTTTCATAAACTCCACCTTTAGAGAGCAAGTCCAGCATTACGTTTCCGGCCGCCGTAGCCAGAGGGTTGCCGGACAAAGTGCCCGCCTGGTAGACGGACCCAACCGGAGAAATATGATCCATCACCTGGCGCGATCCGCCATAGGCACCCACGGGCAGTCCCCCACCGATTATTTTTCCCATGCAGGTGATATCCGGTTTAACTCCATACAGTTTTTGCGCCCCTCCCAATGAGACTCGGAACCCGGTAATGACCTCATCAAAAATCAAAAGCGCCCCGGCCTTTTGGGTCACTTCACGCAAGGCCTCAAGAAAACCCGGTTTTGGCGGGACTACACCCATATTGCCGCCGATGGGTTCTACAATCAACGTAGCAATTTCTTTGCCCTCATTTTCAAAAAGTTCACGAACCTGATTTATATTGTTGTAGGAAAGGTTCAGGGTTTTCTCGGCAAGACTGGAAACAATACCAGGACAGTCCGGAATTCCCAAGGATGCAAGCCCCGACCCGGCCTTAACCAAAAGGCTGTCTCCATGCCCGTGATAACAACCCTCAAATTTTACGATCTTGTCACGCCCGGTGATTCCTCGAGCCAACCGCAACGCGCTCATCACCGCTTCGGTACCCGAATTCACCATCCGCACCACCTCAAGAGAAGGCACGGCCTCGACAACTTTTTCCGCCAACTGGATTTCCAATTCGGTAGACGCGCCATAACTGGTACCTAACTGAGCCTGTCGGGTTATCGCAGACACGATTTCAGGATAAGCATGGCCAAAAATAAGCGGCCCCCACGATGCCACATAATCGATAAACTCGTTGCCATCGACATCCGTCATCCGTGATCCCTTAGCACTCTTAACAAACAAGGGATCTCCCCCTACCGCATTAAAAGCTCTGACCGGACTATTCACACCTCCCGGCATCACCCTCTTGGCTATGGGAAAAAGACGACTGGAATTTTTTCTATTCATGCGACATTAACCGAATAAAATTGAAAGTTCATCCTTTAGATCTGGTGGAATTTTTTCAGGATCGGTGACCACAGCGAATTTGGCAGCATCGCAACAGGAGCAAGGTTCAATGCCCTCCAGCATGGGCAATAACTCCCTTAAAACTTTCTGCGCCTGTTTCACATTTTTTTGTATAGTTCCCATCACCACCCCAAGAGTAACAGGCTCTTCTTCCACATGCCAACAATCGAAGTCTGTCACTAAAGCCAGGGTTGAATAGCATAATCCCGCTTCCCGGGCCAGTTTGGCCTCAGTAACACCGGTCATTCCTATAACATCGACATCCCACTGGCGGTACAACAGCGACTCTGCTCGGGTGGAAAACTGGGGGCCTTCAATACAAATATAAGTCCCCCCTTCATGAACCTCTGCGCCAGCCTTTTGGGCGGCTTTAAAGAGGGTTCCCGCAGTAGAAAGGCAAACCGGATCAGCCAGACTGACATGACCGACCATCCCTTGGGTAAAAAATGTACTGATGCGCTTATACGTCCGGTCAATAAATTGATGCGGCACCACAAAATGGCCAGGGGGCATATTTTCCTTCATGCCTCCCACAGCGCTTACGGAAATAATCCGCTCAACGCCAATTTTTTTCATGGCAAAAATGTTCGCCCTGAAATTTATCTCAGAGGGTGGAATGACATGCCCTACCCCGTGACGGGGAAGAAAAGCCAATTTAACCTCATCCAGTTTCCCGATAACGATGCTATCCGAAGGCGAACCAAACGGAGTATCTACCGCTGCCTTCTCAATCACCTCAAGGCCCTTCATCTGGTACAATCCGCTCCCGCCAATCACACCTAGCAATTTCTCCGCCATGAAAATTCACTCCACTAATTATTGAAAGGGATTTAGCTCAAAGACCGTTCAAGTTTAAATAAGGAAAAAAACACTGGACAAGCAGAAAGTCTATCCGATTAACAAAATTACAACCCTTATGAAGGAGAGGTCATTGATTACCGACCCGTTAGTTCAACCCGGCTAAGCCGAGTCCTTTCTTTTTCTTTCTGCTTCGCCCAATAAAAATTTCAATTCCGAGATCTGTTCTCCAGCCTTGCTGATTACCGCTTCCTCTTTCTTAGTGTATTGATTTTGCCGTTCAGCAGATCAATTTTTGATTCTGCATCTGCGGAGTCTCAGGTTTGAAATCTTCAGCCATAACAAAAGTCCTGTATCAAAGAGGAATGTTTTCTGGCAAAGGGCCAAATACCATAAGGTACTATATTTTATATACTTATGGGAAATAAATCAAGCTACTAGCCGCCGCTTAGCGCGGAGCCAGCGTGACACTGGACCCAATGAGCAGTGCCTCTGTTTGCCAGCAAAGAGTCATCTCGGCTTGATGAGTTCTTGCCCAGTTTACTCCTCTGGCAGAGACCTTTGCGTAAGTCGAAAAAGGGTAAAGACGAGATTACCCCTTCGGGGCACGAGGGCTTGAGTTAAACATCACGTCTTCACTGCGTTCAGAATGACAATACAAGGCTATTTGTCATTCTGAGGAACAAGGTGACGAAGACGTGATATTTTTCCTTAAACTTCGTGCCCCGAAGGGGTATGTGATGTCCTCTTCATTAAACTTCATGCCCCGAAGGGGTAATCCGGGGTTATGCAAAGGTCTCCCTCTGGCAAGGAACCGGCTATCTTTGAGTCAGGCATTCTGCAATTTGAACAGCATTGAGTGCCGCCCCCTTGCGCAAGTTGTCGGACACCACCCAGAAGTTGATGGCATTCTTGCAGGAAATATCATCGCGAATTCGGCCCACAAACACCTCATCCCTGCCAGCTCCATCAACCGCCAACGGGTATTCGTTGGTCTCAGGATTATCAACCACTCGAATGCCAGGCTGTCCTGACAACATTTTCTTAACATTCACAGCACTGATAGGCCTTTCGGTTTCCACATTCAAGGATTCAGAATGACTGTAAAATACCGGCACTCGAACCGTGGTGGGTGAGACCTGAATCGATGCATCACCAAGAATCTTTCGAGTCTCATCCACCATCTTCATCTCTTCTCTGGTGTAGCCATTATCTAAAAAAATATCTATGTGTGGCAAGCAGTTGAATGCTATTTGATGTGGGTATACATTAGGTTTAGATGGTTTGCCGTTCAGCAGGTTTTCAGTCTGGGTTCGCAGTTCTTCTATAGCCTTTTGACCGGAACCGGAAACAGACTGATAAGTGGAAACCACAACCCGTTTTATTTTAAATTTGTCATGGATCGGCTTTAACACCACCACCATTTGAATGGTCGAACAATTGGGATTGGCAATGATACCGGGGTCAGAGCCGATTGCTTCCGGATTCACCTCCGGCACCACCAACGGGGTATCCGGTTCCATACGAAATGCACTGCTGTTATCAATCACGATGCAACCGGACTTCACGGCAAAAGGGGCAAACTGACGGCTCACACTGGCTCCCGCCGAAAACAGGGCGATATCTACCCCTGCAAACGAATTTTCGCTCAACTCTTCAACAATGACAGGATTTCCTTTGAAGGTAAGGGTTTGCCCCACCGACCTGGCCGATGCCAGAGCCTTCAGGTCAGCGACAGGGAAGTCCCGCTCTGCAAGAATTTCGAGCATTTCTCTTCCCACCACACCAGTAGCACCAGCTACCGCGACATTATATTGTTTCTTCTTAGCCAACATTCTTTTTCTCCAGCTCTTCAGCAATCAGATCACCCATTATCTGGGTTCCCACCTCTTTCATGCCCGTAGACATGATGTCACGGGTGCGGACCCCTTTGGCCAACACCGCTTCAACCGCTTGTTCTATCCAAATATTCGGCTCCTCACGCTCCAGAGAATACTTGAACATCATGCCTATGGATAAAATTGTAGCCAGCGGATTGGCCAACTCCTGACCTGCAATATCCGGCGCACTGCCATGTATAGGTTCATACATGGCATATTTTTCACCAAGACTTGCAGATGGCAACATACCTATTGATCCGGTGAGCATGGATGCCTCATCACTTAAAATATCACCGAACATATTGGTCGTCAGGATGACATCAAATTGTTTGGGGTTTCTCACCAATTGCATGGCGCAGTTATCCACATACATATGCGAAAGGTTCACATCTGAGTAATCGGAATGCAGGTTGGTCACCACCTCGCGCCAGAAACCGGTCGACTCCAACACATTAGCCTTATCCACCGAGCAAACAGATTTGTTACGCCTGCGGGCCACATCAAAGGCGATGCGAGCAATGCGCTCAATTTCCGGCTCGGTATAGACCAGGGTGTTGAATCCTCTGCGGGTGCCATCTTCGAGTGTGTCGACACCACGTGGCTGGCCAAAATAGATCCCGCCGGTCAATTCACGCACCACAAGAAGATCCAAACCTTCGACCACTTCACGCTTCAACGTGGACGCCTCAACCAAAGCTGGGAAAATACGCGCCGGACGAAGGTTGGCATAAAGCCCTAAGCTGGACCGAAGTCCCAACAAGGCCCGTTCTGGTCTGAGGGAAAAGTCAATA
This sequence comes from Nitrospinales bacterium, assembly GCA_965249625.1. Lineage (GTDB taxonomy): Bacteria > Nitrospinota > Nitrospinia > Nitrospinales > VA-1 > LS-NOB. The sequence continues at coordinate 1,609,712 of OZ252246.1, forward strand.
TTCTCCCACTTAGGGCCGCCGACTGCACCTAACAATATCGCATCGGCATTTTGCGCCAATTTCAAGGATGCTTCCGGCAAAGGGTGACCGGTAGCTTCATAACCCGCGCCTCCTACCGGTGCCTCATTGATATTCATCTCTAAACCCAGTTTGGACTCGATGATCTTCAGAATTTTCAACGCTTCCTGGATCACTTCCGGACCAATTCCATCACCGGGAAATACTGTAATATTGAATTCAGTTTTCATACGAACAACTCAAACTCCTCTTGAATCACTGTTTCCAATAATAGCGCACCTGCTACGTGAGTGGAGGGAGGAAATAGTAGCAGACTATAGTTAAAAGCCCAACAACCACTTTCTACTAGATGGAATCGACAAATTACACCCAACGGTTCGCCGGTCGATATTAAATCCGTTGTAAATATTTATTTTTACATTATCATAACCGCCAGCATTGGAAATTCTTAAAACCACTTGAGCACTCTCAGCCTATGATCAATGGCAAAAAAGTCTGTGTCGTCATGCCGGCCTACAACGCCGAAAAAACTCTCAAAAAAACTTACGACGAAATCCCCAAAGATATTGTCGATGATGTCATTCTCACGGATGACGCCAGCCAGGATAAAACGGTCAAGCTATCCCGGGAATTGGAGATCAAAACCTTTGTACACACCGGAAACAGGGGATACGGGGCCAACCAGAAAACCTGTTACCAGGCGGCACTGGATAGTGGCACCGACATTGTTATCATGTTGCACCCCGACTACCAATATACCCCCAGGCTCATTACCCCCATGGCATCCATGATAGCCGAAGGAGTTTTTGACGCCGTGATCGGCTCGAGAATTTTGGGCAACAAAGCCATGATGGGCAGAATGCCTGTTTATAAGTATGTTTCAAACCGTGTTCTAACTCTGGCCGAGAACCTGCTCATCCAGCAAAAACTTTCCGAATATCACACCGGATACCGAGCCTTCAGCCGAAAAGTGCTGGAGACCATACCTCTGCTGGAAAACTCCGATGATTTCGTATTCGACAACCAGATGCTTTGCCAGACCCTGTATTTTGGTTTTGATGTGGGGGAAGTGTCCTGCCCGGCGCTTTATTTTGACGATGCCTCATCCATCAGCTTTCGTCGTAGCGTGACCTATGGTACGGGAGTGATGCAAACCGCTGTGAAATATGCCATGGCCAAACGCGGCATGGGACATTTCAGAATCTTCAATCCAAATGGCAAAAAGCTGTCCGGCGAACCGCCGGGGGCAATAAAAGAATCTAATACTCCACCTTTATAAGACAAAGGCCATGGGACGGAGCGGTGGGACCCGCTACTTTTCGGTTGCGGGCTTCAAGGATGCTTTTCACTTGTCTTGCGGGGAATTTTTTTCGTCCTACATACACCAGAGTTCCTACAAAGTTGCGCACCATATGCTTGAGAAACCCCTTGCCTTCAAATTCAAAGATCAAAAAACCGTCCTGCTTGATAATTTCAACGCGGTCCATGTACCGCACCGGGGATTTCGCATTGCAGTTCCCGGCCCGAAACGAGGTGAAGTCGTGCTTTCCTCGCAGATATTTAGCGGCTCGGCGCATGGCAGGGACATCCAGTTCATGGGGGATGAACCAGGAGCGGCGGAAGTTGAGGGCAGAAGGATAATCCCGATTTAAAATCGTGTAACGGTAAAGTTTGCGCTTGGCAGAGCTGCGGGCATTGAAGGTCATAGGAACTCTACGCACTTCTCTTAGGGTGATGTCGTATGGCAGTAGACTGTTCAAGGCCAACTGAAATTCGGAAGGTTTCATTTTAGATTCGGTCACAAAATGGGCAGGCATCCCTTCGGCATGCACTCCCGCATCTGTTCGGCCGGAACTTAAAACGGTTGTCGGAGTATTGGTGATTTTACTCAGGGCTTTTTCCAGCACTTCCTGGATGGAGATGCCGTTTTTTTGCATCTGCCAGCCATGGTAGGCGGTACCTTCATACTCCACGATAAGAAGATATTTTTTTTTCATTCCACCCTATGCCTGAAAATGAAAAACGCGTTGAACTCGTCAACGCGTATTTTCCTCTTTTTATTGGCCCGCTTTCTGGACAACGCAGGTCCGTTCACATTTATATGCGAACCTTCATTTTTGTTCTACTCAATTCTTTAGGTGGATTCTCAGCTCCTATAAAGACCTCCTGGTTAAAGGTTGGTCTCAAATCCCTTACTGGGTAATATAATCCCTCCACCGGGTTTCGCAACATTTAATAGAAGATATAGGAGCTAATGAGCTATAATTCCTGCTCGGTTACTCAGGATAGCCTCATTTATAATTACAGAAGAAACCATAAATAGGAAAACCATGACAGATGAATATCAGTTTTTGGAAGTTGCCAAAATAGAGTTCGATACGGAAAATCCGCGCATTAAAAAAGCACTTGAAAAATATAGCGACAAAATTACCGCTGAACGAATACACTTTGCGTTGCGTTCTGCCAGTGATGATTCAAATGCAACATCTTCATTTGCGCGATTAAGGGACTCCATCCATGCCAACGGGCGCATTACACAGCCAATTGTCGTAGCCATACAAGGCGATAAAAAAATCTGCATTGATGGCAACACGCGACTCGCTATTTACCAAGATTTTTTGAAGCAAGAAACGACAGGTAGCTGGAATAAGATTCCCGCACTGGTAATGAGTAATGCACAACCGAGAGATATTGAAACTATTCGTGTTTCTGCCCATTTGGTTGGGCCCAGACCATGGCCTGCATACGAGAAAGCACGCTATCTGCATTATCTCTACCACACCGAATTTATGGCGTTTGATGAAATGGTCGCACTTTGTGGCGGGAACCGCCCTGAAATCGAGCGTCAAATTGATGCTTATGAAGATATGAACGAATACTATCGTAATGTTGTCGATGACACTGCGTTTCATATTGACCGATTCAGTGGCTTTGTTGAACTTCAAAAACCGCAAGTAAAGCAAGCAATTTTCGAAGCAGGTTTTGAACTTAAAAATTTTGGGGAATGGATAAGGGATGGAAATATTTACCGTTTAGCTGATGTGCGACAATTACCCAAAGTGCTACGAGATGAAGAAGCGAGAGATATTTTTATAAATGGCGGAATAAGGTCAATTGAGCGGGCGACAAAGCATATTGATCGTAAAACCGAGCCTGAGTCGAATGTTGATATTAAAGACACACCAATATACATGCTGGCAAAAATACTCTCTGAAAAAATTCATGATATGCCCTTTTCAATGATACAGGCACTACAAAAGGGAGAAAACAACGAGGATATTGAAGCAGTTCGCATTTTTGAAGATCTGGCAGATCGACTAAGCGAGCTTCTGAAAAATGTCAGAAAGTAGCGAACATCGTGACCTCGTTATGCTGATGGCTTGCGAGTTACGGACACTATATCCAAATATCGTGATGACAACGGATGTACAAATGAAACCAGGTGAGCCTATACCTCCAGTCATTGACGGGCATAGACCTGATATTTACGCGCATTACAAGGACGAAAGTTTCTGCCTGATTGGCGAAGCAAAAACAGTTTGTGACTTGGAGAATAAACATACATATTCCCAAATAACATCCTTTGTACAGCACTTGGAATCCAGATTGTCAGGGTGTTTCATCCTTGGCATTTCAGGTGAAAAAGCGGACAGGGCGAAAACGCTGTTAAGATTTATTCATAAGAAATTGGGCTTACTGAAAACCAGCTTACAAGTATTTGACGGTTGCGATTACTGGACACTTGATAGAAAAGAGGGTATGCGGTGGCATTTAAGTTAAGAAAACCGCCCAAGCTGAATGCCAGGCTGGATGCTTATCCATACCAGTTGGACGCGGTCAGAGCCGTGCAAAAATTACCCTATGCAGCAATTTTCCACGAACAAGGCTTGGGCAAAACCAAAATAGCCGTTGACCTCGCCTTATATTGGATTGAGACCGATATTGTTGACACCGTTTTTATTATCACAAAAAAAACATTAGTACAGAATTGGGTGGATGAACTGGCTGTTCATTCTTATGTTAGTCCAAGAGTGCTGTCTGGTAATCGCAGGGAAAATAACATTGCATTGAACTCTCCGGTTATACTGTATGTGATGAATTATGAAGTAATTCCCAGTAATTTTGACCTGTTGCAATTATTTCTAAAAACCTGTCGCGTTGGTGCGATTCTGGACGAATCGCAGAAAATAAAAAATCCCGAGGCAAAATTAACCCAATGTTTTCATGCCTTGGCAGATGGATTTTGTCGTCGCGTCATCATGACGGGAACGCCAGTTGCCAACAGACCATTTGATATATGGTCACAAATCAAATTTCTCGACAATGGAGAAGCATTGGGGCAATCGTTTGCCAAATTCAAAGCTCAAACGGAGCTTCCAGACACGACAGACCAGCAGGAGTCATACAGCAAACAGCTTGCCGGAATCATGGTGCAATTAAAAAAATTTTCAGTCAGGAAAACCAAAGAGTCCTCTGGACTTGAACTGCCAGATAAAACCATCATCACTCACCGTGTCAAAATGTCCCCGTTACAGGCGGAAATATATGCCGACTACAGAGACCGGCTCTTACACGAATTTGAAAGCCTTGATGGCGTGGTGGTTGTTGACAGTGCCGAAGATATCTTGAAGCGTTTACTACGTCTTGTGCAATGCGCTTCCAATCCGTTTTTGGTGGATGAAACCTATCAGGAAATACCTGGTAAATTCGTTGAATTGAGCAATATTCTCAATACTGCAAATACAGAGTCAGTTAAAACAATCATCTGGACTGGATTTATCAAAAATGTGGAGTGGCTTTACCAAAAGTTGCAAAGGTACAATCCGGCAAAGGTGCATGGCAGTTTAACCGTTGATTACCGAAATAAGGCCCTCACAGAATTCAAGACAGACCCATCCTGTCGAATTCTGGTAGCGACTCCTGGAGCGGCAAAAGAAGGCTTGACGCTTACGGTTGCCAATCATGCTGTATTCTATGACCGCAGTTTCAGCCTGGACGATTACTTGCAGGCACAAGACCGTATTCATCGGATATCACAGACGCAAGATTGTTTCGTACACAACTTGATTGCCGAAAACACCATTGACGAATGGGTAGACAGCTTGCTGAATGCCAAACACCAGGCAGCTAGGCTGACTCAGGGTGATATGGACGAAGTCGAATTTGATGCGAATTTTGACTTTGATTTATCTGATGTATTGTCGAAAGTATTGCACACGTAAAGAGGTAAAAACATAAATGAGCGAAACCACAATTACAATACTGGGCAAAAAAATTTCAACTACTTATCAAAGAATACCTATCAATAAATTAAAGTATTTTGAGGAAAATCCTCGTGTTTTTTCTTGTATCAATGAGGAAGATACACCCGAAAACGAGGACGAATTACAGGATTTTATTGAACAAAAAATGCAGACTCAATCAAGCGTTAAAAATTTGATTACGGATATTGAGAAGCACGGCGGGTTACTTGAAAGAATTTTAGTCCGACATGACACTTATCAGGTTATTGAAGGAAATTCCAGATTAGCCGTTTTTCGACAGTTATATAAAAAGAAGTCAGATGAAAAATGGGCATCTATAGAGTGTGAGTGTGTAGCTACTCTTACACGACAACAGCAAGATGCTTATTTGGCCCAAATCCATATCAAGGGAAAGACTCAGTGGTCAGCATATGAGAAAGCAAATTTCTCCTACATTCGAGAAAAAAGAGGTGTTTCGATTGAGGAAATTATGCATATATTGTCCGAAGGTAAGAATGGAATTCAGAAGCAAATCGACGCGGTCACTTTAATGAAAAAGAACAATGATATAGAGAGGTCACATTTTAGCTATTATAATGAACTTGTCAGATCCCGAAACATCAATAACAACAAGAACTATGATGCTGATGTTAAAAATTTTCTCTTGTCAAAAATAAAAAACATGGGAGTAGAAGGTTCAGACGACGAGAACGGTTTTACAGCACAGGATTTAAGAGACAAGTTGCCGTATATTTTGAACAAAAAGAAAGAGCTAAAGAAATTTATAAAAGAAAATTCAACTATGGAGGATGCCTATCAAAATGCTCGTCCAAGCGGCCCTCTAAAAAAGGTGAAGACAGCCAAAGATAAAATAATGGACATCAGTAAAAAAGAAATTGATCATCTTGAAAAACAGGATGTCGATGCGCTATTAGCTTGTATAAAAAAATTGTTCAAGGAGGTGAAGCGTATTAAAAAAATGATAGAACATGTAAAAGAGGAAAAACAATAGAATGCCTAACAGCATCCTGCTTATTGAGCCTGGCTACCCCAATAAATATCCACCTTTGGGGTTGATGAAGCTCGCACAGTATCATGGGCCAAATGGTAAAAACGACAATGTGCGCTTTATCAAGGGCGAAGATAGCCGTGTCCTTGATATACATTGGGACAGGGTATATATCACTACCCTGTTTTCATTTGAGTTCAGCCGTATTGCCAAATCCATAGACTTTGCAATTAAAGTCGTCAATGGCGACACCGACCGGATTTTTGTTGGTGGCATTGCCGCGTCTTTGATGCCCAAGCGGTTTTTGTCTGAACCTCGCTGGCAGGGTGTACGCTTTATTAAGGGATTGCTCAACAAGGCCCCTGCCGTATCGTTACAGCTGGATTCGTTTTCAGATGAACTCTATGCGGACGATATAACCAGCTTGCCGATAGAAGACTACATCCCTGATTACAGCATTCTTGAGCAGGTAGATTATCAATACCCTGTGAGGGACGCGTATTTTGTTTATGCCTCGCGCGGGTGTGTGCGCAAGTGCCATTTTTGCGGAGTACCAAAGCTTGAAGGTGAGCAGAGGGATACATATTCTTTAACAAACACTATTAATGGAATTGAAAAGCTTTACGGCCCCAAAAAAGATATAACTTTAATGGATAACAATATAGTAGCCTCAAGTCGTTTCAAAGAAATCATAGCTGAGATTATTGATTTAGGATTTCAAAAAGGAGCAACGATTCGGCGAAACGGGGTGGCTGTACAACGAAGGGTGGACTTTAATCAGGGTGTGGACGCCAGAATTCTCTGCAAAACCCCGATGTATCTGAAAGAAATAAGTAAGATTTGTATAAAACCCTTGAGGATAGCTTTTGACCATATAGGCTTAAGAAAACCTTACGAGCAAGCCATACGATATGCGCATGAGTTTGGGCTGAATGAGCTGTCCAATTATATGCTTTATAATTTTCACGACACGCCGCAGGACTTGTTCGCCAGGATGCGGTTGAATGTGTCGCTCAATGAAGAACTGGGTATTCGGATTTTCTCATTTCCAATGCGTTACCAACCAACAGACCAACCTGACCGTAGGCACCTGGGCGCAAAATGGAATCAATACTGGCTTCGCTCTTTTCAGATTATTTTGCAAGCAACCCACGGAATTGTCAGCGGTTCACCGAATTTCTTCAAACACGCTTTTGGTGATTGCTATGAAGAATTTGAAAACATCCTGACTATGCCGCATGCCTACATCCGTAACCGTACATGGTTCTCTACTCATGGAGGACGACCTGAATTGAATGATTTTCAGATTGTTTTCTCCAGGCTTGCGGTGGGAGACCGTCGCGACCTTCTGTCCGTTCTGTCGCGATACCGTAACCCTGAGCTGGAAACCGAACTTGCTGGTAGTCAAAACTCCAGGTTAAGAGATATGGCAATTCACTATCGCAGGGTTACTGTGCATGAAGAACGAATGATCTGGGCAAAGATGAAAAAGATAAAGTCTCAAAAAAACGGATTATCGAGACAAGATGTTGAAGATGCGTCATTTGTCTCTGAAGATGAACGCGTAGAAGACGCGGGTCTCTATGTTAGCGATAAAAAGGTAGTGTAAGCGTGAGTAGCCCTCGAGTATTTGTTGGCAAAGAGATCTTGCGGCTTATCACAACCGCTATGTATGACGACCCACTGACCATCTACAGGGAGTATATTCAAAACGCAGTTGATGCGATTGATGGTGCTGTGGCGAAAGGCTATGATAAGGACAATGCTGAAATACGCATCAACCTGAATCATAGTGAACGAATGATTACTATTCGTGACAATGGTCCAGGCATAGCGGCCACAAAATTTTCCAGCCGCATGAAAACTATTGGCTGGAGCGAAAAAAGCGGAATGTCGCTACGTGGCCTTTGGGGTATCGGGCGGCTTGCAGGCCTTGCTTATTGCAAGCACTTGGTTTTTCGGACGAAGGCTCAGGGAGAAGACAGTGTCAGCCGCATGGATTGGGATGGACAGAAATTTAGAGAGATATTGTCCACACCTGACCAAAAGACCGATTTATCGGCAATTATAGAGCAAATCACCACGACATCATCTGATTCGGTTGATATAGGACAGCCTAGCTTTTTTGAAGTTCAAATTAACCAAGTTATGCGGCACGGAAACGATGCGCTGTTGAGTGAAAAAAAGGTAAGTGAATACCTTGCTCAGGTCGCACCAGTGCTTTTCCATATTGATGCGCCTTTTCGTAAACAGATACAGGCATTCTTGACTCCGCACATTGACGTGTCTGGCTACCACATTTATCTAAACGAAACGTCAGAACCCATTTATAAACCGCATTCAAAATGGTTCATCTATTCAGCCAATCACGAAGATTATTTTTCTGATGTTGAATGTTTTGAGGTCAAAAGCCGGGAAGATAAGTCGATAGCGGTTGGCTGGCTTTTACATCACTCTTATCTCGGTGCGCTAAAAAATAGTCCGATGATGCGTGGCATAAGAATTAGAAGCGGCAATATGCAAATTGGCAACGAACGTATCTTGTCCAGCATCTTCCCTGAAGAACGGTTTAATAGTTGGAGCGTTGGCGAATTGCATATACTCGACCCAATGTTGCGCCCCAATGGTCAACGAAGCGACTTGGAGGATACGCCAGCATTCAGAGACATCAAGAGCAAGCTCGTACCGATAGTAGGGCGAACAATTGCCAGAAAATGTCGATCTAGTTCATCCGCACGTAACAAAGCTCGGTTTACGCTGGAACGGCTAAAAACTATTGACGTTAGTCTGGATGTATTAGAGGCGAATATTCTTTCATCGGCAAAAGCCAATGCTATTTTAGTTGATATAGAACAAGGAATAACGCATTTGCAGTCCGACTTGAGGGTGCCTTTGCCGACAACAATGGCGCGGCGAATGACTGTTTCCAATCCGCTACGAGATAAAATTTCCGCTGACACTAAGCAACTTTTGGTCCGATTACGAAGGATTCAAAGTCTTAACGGTGAACCATCACGTTTGAACAGTTTGCCCAAGACACAGTGGAATTTGGTAAAGAATATTGCTGGTTTGATATATGATCACTCTCCAGATCCTAAAGTTGCGAGCGAATTGATACTTCATATGCGATCGTTTATTGAAAATGGTCAGAAATAGAACTCTGCTAATACTGTACTTAATCTGGTTATCTAAGATAGCCAAGAATAATTTTATCTTAATGTTTTCAATTAGTTATAGAAAAAAACCCTTGAGAAAGGTTTAATAGTTGTCAAAAGCAGGTCATCCTGAGTTCGGGTGATTCCCACATAAATCATGTTCCTGCTTTCTTCCTTTTTAATAGGATAATTTTCTTCATCGGGTTCTATCATAGCGACGGAATCGAACTCCAGACCTTTGACCTGATGAATATTTGTCACCAGGATACCGGGCTCAAAAGAGAAGTGGTCGCGGTGCCCCAGACGAACTTCTCCGGATAAAAACTCTTCCAGTTCCTCTTTTAATTCCATGGCCTGTTTCGGATAGCGGCAAATGATGGCGATGAGTTTATAGGGGTCGGCCTGGACCAGACGGTTACTCCAATTCACCAAATGTTCCAGCAGGCTCTCCCTGTCATCAGCCTTGTGCCATTCCGGATCAGGGCCTGCCCTGCCCTCAACTTTTTTCGGGTCGCCTGCCACCTTATGCGCCAAAGTCATGATCGGCACCGTACAGCGGAAAGAAACTTCAAGACGGATGATAGAGTCCTCTTCCATTCCGAGGTTTTCCACGACCTTGTTCCAGCCGATAAATTTTCTCGCCGACAGAATCTTCTGGGCCGCATCGCCGACAATGGTTATCTGGCGCTTATCGTTGACTGCAGACATCATGATGGCAAACTCAACCGGGCCAAAATCCTGAGCCTCATCGATCACCAGATGATCCATGGAAACCACGCCACCCGATCCATCCGGCAGCCCCCCATTTTTAAGCTGAATGAGACGCAGAACCAGAGCCATGTCAAAATAATCCAGGTTATTCCTGGCCTTGTTTTTATCCGTCAACCTTTGCAGATACTCAAGGTTAGAATCCAGCTTAGGGTGAGGAGATAGATAGTCTTTCAAATGCCCGGCATCCGCCAGGAGGTTGTAAACATCCTGAACATAATCGTTCAGGGCGAAGCTTTTACGCTCCAGAAACTCCAGGCATTTGTCCTTGTCATATTTTGGGAGGCTGGACTCTTTAACCTCATGGGTAAAATCCTTAAGCCGAGGCAATAAGGAAGTATCCTCTTCCTTCTTCCAGGATTTTAAAAGTCCGGGCCATGGCTTAAAAGTCCGCTCGATTTCTCCATTTAAGGATCTATATTGCTTATCCACCCACCCTTCAAGAGCCTTGAGGATTTCTTCAGAAAACTTTATTTCCTCAACAAATGACGGAACATTGAAAAATTTGAAAAAAGGCCGTCCACGAACCGCTTTGCTAATGATGGACAACGCCCAACTATTGAAGGTTGAGGTTTGCACGCCCTCAATACCCATTGAAGGCAAGGTGGCACTGACATAAATCTGCAATGACTTGTTCATAACCAGCACCCGGGTGCTCTTCGCCTTGGCAAACGAATTTTCTTCATGCAGAAGCCAGGCCAGCCGATGTAAAGCAACGGTGGTTTTACCTGAACCCGCTGACCCCTGAATGATGACAGGTCGCTCCGGATCACTGGTGATCAATTCAAATTGATCCTTGGTGATTAAAGAAAGAATACTCGGCAGGCGTTTTTCTGTCGATCGGACAGCCCTTGATCGGTGCGCGGCAATTTCATCTTCGACATCGAGTTTCTCCCAACCCGCTTCGTTTCTGCGGAATACTCCCTCGGGGGTGTCTATCTGCACCAGTTGGCCATTCTCAACCCGGTAGGACCGCCTTAATTGAATGTGGCCGCTCCGCTCCCTCTGGTTGATGACCTCATAAAACTCTTCTTCCTGCTTGTAGTTGAAATATAACCCTGCGATGGGACCGTTACGCCAGTCCACGATGCCCGCCTCGATATTGCTTTTTTTCCCGATCAGGAAAGACACTTCACTGCCATCTTCCTCCTTCGTGCAAACTCTGCCAAAATAAGGTTCCTGGATTAGAGCGAACAAGGCCTTGTCACTATTCTTGCGGATATCCAAAACGCGGTGGGCCACAGCCTCATCCGAGACTAGAGATTGCCTTTCTTCATGATTCCATTCATTGACCACCTGCCTGGTCAATTCACGGGCCGCCAGGTTGGCACTGATTTTCGATTCCTGAACAAGGGGAAGCTGGTGACACAACGACTGCAAAGTGTCCTCAAGCAGCTTCTCTTCCTCTTCAATCAACCGCTTGTCTTCTTCCGTTAAACCCATGCTTTACTTTCCCCAGTTTAAAAACCCTTACCGTTTGTAAGGGCTAAACTTGTTAAGATAAATGAGACAAATGCCAACGGTCAACCAAAAACCACCGAATGGGGAAAGAAATATTCACGCATAAATATTTTCTGACTGGAGACCCAGGAAAACCTTTAAAACATGAGGTTTTTAATTTAAGATGGGGTATTCAATTCCAATAGACATTAAAGCCTGAATATTTAAGGAGCATTTCATGAAAACATATGAGGATCTGGAAGGAGATGGCGGATCCAATATAGTCGGGCAGGTCGTTCAATTAGGCGAAAAACTGCGATCCCGCCTCGATAAAATCAAATATAAAGTCGCGCTGATGAGCGGTAAAGGCGGTGTCGGCAAAAGTTCTATCACGGCCAATATTGCCTCCTGTCTTGCTGATCGAGGCAATAAGGTTGGAATCCTCGATGCTGACCTGAACGGACCCAGCATCGGCCACCTTTTGGGAGTCGGCAATGACGTTCAACTGGATATGAAAGACGATGGACTGGAACCGGGTATCGGATATCAGGGAATCCGCATCATGTCGATGGATATGCTTTTGAAAAGCGCCGACACTCCAGTAATGTGGACTGATGCAGACGATGCCACGGCGTCCTGGGTCAGCATCATGGAGTCCACCGCCACCCGCGAGCTAATGGCAGATACCAACTGGGGCGAACTGGACTACCTTCTCATCGATATGCCACCGGGGAGTGACCGCATTGACAACATCCGTTCCTTGATTCCGGAACTGGCCGGAGTTGTGGAGATCACCATCCCGTCTCCCCTTTCCCAACACATTGTGACCAAATCGATCACCAAGAACAATAAGATGGGAGTACCCATCATTGGATTGGTCGAGAACATGGCCACCTATGTCTGCCCTCATTGCAATCAGGAAGGAAAATTGTTTGAAGGGGAAGATGTGCACAAGCTAGCCGAAAGAAAAGAGATTCCTTATATCGGCAAGATCCCGTTTGACACCCGTATGTCGCAGACCAGCCAATCGGGAAGCCTTTTTTATTCCACATTTAAAGATTCTATTACCGGCAAAGCCATTGCTGAGGCCGTAGACAATATTCAAAACTTTATCACCAAATAGTTCAAACAGGAGACCCAATGAAATTCCTTTGTATCCCTTGCGATGTCAAGATGGAAGTACAAACCGAAGGCATCATGCCGGAGGAAAAGACTAATCTTGTCATGAAATTTAAATGTAAAAAATGCGGACACAGCATCGCCATGCTCACCAATAAATTTGAAACCGAGTTTGTCAGCAAACTGGGTGTCGAGTTGGGCGGTGCCACGGGTGTCAGCACAGCACCCATGGCGACAGTTGGTTCTTCTCTGGCTCAAGCCAAAGAAGAACTGCAAAAGGCAAACCCGGAAGATGATCTGATCTGGACCGAAGAGGCTCTGAAAAGAATCCAGCGGGTTCCCTTTTTTGTGCGCGGCATGGCCAAGAAAACGGTTATCAACTTCGCTATGGAAAAAGGTGCCACTACCATTGACGCCAAACTGATGGACGAAGTCCGCGAAAAAGTCGGCATGTAGGCGACAAAGCGTAGCAGCCGACTGACAATACTTTAAAAACTCCCACCTTTTAAAGGGGGGGAGGCAAATGCTTTAAAAATCCTTTCATAAACTCCATCCAGGTTTTCATAAACATCCTGATTGGTAAATCGCAGAAACCGTATCCCCATATCTTCGATGGTTTTCTGCCGGATTTCATCCGATTGGACCGCCGTTCCACTGAAATGAGAGTCTCCGTCGATTTCAACCGCGAGTTTTGCCGATGGGCAATAAAAATCCAGAATGTATCGGTCGACACTGTATTGTCGCCGAAACTTATATCCACCGGCCTGTCTGTTTTGCAAAAACTGCCACAAAGCCACTTCCGCTGGCGGCATTTCTTTGCGCAGGGATTTTCTTTTGGTTTTTTCTGTGTTTCTGTTGAAAATCTTTACCATAGCTTTCTACATTCCAAGCTCCCCTCCCTTCATAGGGAGAGCTTTGCATAACCCCGGATTCTTCGTCACCTTGTTCCTCAGAATGACAAATAGCCTTGTATTGTCATTCTGAATGCTTCGGCTTCGCTCAGCACAGGCTCCGTGAAGACGTGATATTGTTCCAAAGCCCTCGTGCCCCGAAGGGGTATGTGATGTCCTCTTCATTAAACTTCATGCCCCGAAGGGGTAATCTCGCTTTTCTGTTTTTTTCGACTTACGCAAAGGTCTCCTTCATAGGGAGGGGCTGGGGGAGGGTTGGATCAAAGTTGCGCTTACAATTTGAATTCAAGTCTAGTTATCAGCACTTTTACTTTTGCAGGCCGCGCATTCGCATAATTGCCGCAAAAGCTCATGTGTATAAAGCCCGGTATTGTGCCCGTCACTCCAGTCAAACTGGATGGCGTAAAGTCCCACCGCCTTTAGGTTTCGTGGACGGATTTCCTGCGGGATGGTACCCGGAGCGATCAGCTTTTTTCCGCTCCATTCATCAATGCAGTTCGCACACGGACAACTTTCCCGCAAATTTTTGACCGAATAAACCGAGTCGTGTCCATCGTTCCAGGTAATGCCCAGAGTGGACTCATCAATCTGTTTAATGTTCTTGGGTGCAGGAGCAGTCATAATTGTTTGTCTACTTTCTTTTTAACCTTAATAATGTAAATCACCCAGCCCTTGTGATGTCCCCTTCATTAAACTTCATGCCCAAAACGGGTACTTTGAAAAAGAGGGAGTAAAAACCAACCCTTTTAACCTTATCGAACAGAACGTGTTCCTATTATTCGAGTTATCATGGGGAGGTACTGGGCAAAAGCTCATTAAGCCGAGAAAACTCTTTTTGCACTCGATAGAGATATTGCTACTCGGCCCCACGCCTGGTAGTTAGCTTTTCCAGGATAGTTCAAAGTCAGCGGAAACTTTTTCGCCTTTGTTAGCCTGATTGATACTGAGTTGTGCCGCCACCTGCCCTGCTAAGTCCTTGTAGGCCCGAGCGGCAAAAGATTCAGCATCAGCTATGACCACGGGAATACCCGAGTCTCCGCCTTCCGCGATAGATTCGATAATCGGTACTTCTCCAAGAAGTGGAATATTAAATGTGTCAGCCAGTTTTTTTCCGCCGCCCTGTCTAAAGATATGATGTTTCTTATCGCAACCATCGCAGATGAAATAGCTCATGTTCTCAACGATACCGAGAAGGGGAACTTTGACCTGCTGAAACATTTTCACGCCCTTATCCGCATCGATCAGGCTGACTTCCTGCGGGGTGGTCACAACCACTGCACCAGAAATAGGCGCCTTCTGGGTCAGGGTCAGCTGCACATCACCAGTACCCGGCGGCAAATCAATCACCAGATAATCCAGTTCGCCCCACTCCACATTTTGCAGAAATTGCTGAATGATACCGCCCAGCATGGGTCCACGGAGCATCAGGGGTTGCCCTTGTTTGGTTAAAAAAGCCGCGGAAACCACTTTCAATCCATATTTTTCATGCGGGAAAAATTTGTTTTCTGCGCCCACTTTTGGCGGAGAGATAGGAATACCCATCATCTGCGGTATGCTGGGACCATAGATGTCCGCATCCATCAAACCGACTTGAGCACCGGTCATTGACAGGGCAATAGCCAGGTTGGTGCTGACTGTGGATTTCCCCACACCGCCCTTCCCACTAGCCACAGCAATAATGTTTTTCACTCCGGTCAAAACCGGTTGTGAATGCTCGGTAGATCTGACAACGGCGGTCATGTTCACTTCAACCTGCTTAACCCCATCAATGGCTTTGACCTTGGTTTCGCATTCCGTGCGCAACTGTTCTTTCACCGGACAGGCAGGTGTGGTCAATTCAACATCGAACTTGACGTTTCCTCCATCTATACTCAGATTCTTGACAAACCCAAGGCTGACAATGTCTTTATGCAGGTCAGGATCTTGAACCGTCTTCAACGCATCAATTATTTTCTCTTGCAGCTTGGGATCGGACATAAATCGCTCCTTAAACTAAAATATTTTTCCAATCGGTGACGACACCGAATCTTTAGAGTTGTGAGGCGAAAGCTAAAACCCTCCCAAGCATTCCGCCGGACACTAATTAGGATGGCACTGTCTTGAAAAAGATTTCAACCTGCTGAAATGGAATCGCGTTAACATTTTCGAAGGTGCCCAGAGAGGTCTTGGCTACCCCTTGATTTCACTTGCTTTATAACTCTGCATATTGTATATAAATAATTCAGGCCTACAATATATAGACATATACGGATTAATGAAAATAACACATTTAAAAAAGAAAAAGGCCCTAACTCATTGAAATTGTTTTTAAAAGCTAAAACCTCCCGACCAGGTTCAAAAACTTTTGGCCTGGCAACTGTATAAGACCGCAAACCACAAACGTCAAGCTGAACCGCTCATCTTTTCTTAAACTTCAATAACGACCTGGGTTACCTCATGGGGCAGGAAAAAACTTCCGACTTACAAGACGAACTCGAAAAAAGGTTTTTGACCTACGCGCTTTCGACTATCGTCTCCCGATCTCTTCCTGATGTACGGGATGGTTTGAAACCGATACATCGCAGAATCCTATTTGCCATGGAAAGCATGGGAATGAATTCCGCAAGCAAGCATGTCAAATCCGCCAAGATCATCGGTGAGGTGCTCGGTAAATACCATCCTCATGGAGATGCATCCACCTATGAGTCAATGGTGCGGATGGCACAGGACTTTTCTATGCGTTATCCCCTGGTAGACGGGAAAGGTAACTTTGGTTCCATGGATGGAGATTCACCGGCCGCCTACCGTTATACCGAAGGCCGATTGACACCCATCACCTCGTATTTGCTGCAGGACATCAAAAAGGATACCGTCGATTTCCGCGCCAATTACGACAATACCCTAAAAGAACCTGTGGTGCTGCCTTCCCGCGTTCCCAATTTGCTGGTCAACGGCGCGTCGGGCATTGCGGTGGGAATGGCCTGCTCATTTCCCAGTCACAATCTGGATGAAGTCATGTCTGCTTTAATTTCTTTGATCGACTCTCCCAAGCAGACCGTGGCCAATCTCATGAAATATATAAAAGGCCCGGACTTTCCCACCGGCGGAATCATTCTTAATAGCAAGATCGAGTTGCGAAGGGCTTATGAGTCCGGTTTGGGAGCGGTAAAAATTCGCGGGCTCTGGAAGGTTGAATCTCTGCCTCGCGGCAAAAAGCAGATCATTCTCACGGCGATTCCATATAGCGTCAATAAAGCCCGGCTGATAGAAAAAATCGCGGAAATCATCATCGCCAAAAAGCTCCCTCCTTTAACCGATGTGAGGGATGAGAGTGATGAGAAGGTCCGGGTGGTCCTTGAGTTCAAAAGCACGGCCGATGAGAACAAACTGATGAGCTACCTGTTCAAGCACACCGAACTTGAAAACAATTTTCAAGTAAATTTTAACTGCCTCAAACCAAATGGGGAGCCTGCCCGCCTGTCTCTTCTGCAAATTTGCCAGGAATTCCTGGCATTTCGCAAGCAGGTGATCAAACGCCGCTTGAATTACGAACTCATTCTTCTTGAAAAGCGCCTGCACATTCTGGCAGGATTTGCGGCAATCTTTAGCAATCTGGACAAGGCCCTGGAATTGATACGATCTTCCAAGTCCCGCAAAGAAGCTCACGATAAACTGCAAAAAAACTTCAAGCTTGATGACGAGCAGACCAGCGCAATTCTGGAAATCCCCCTCTATCGACTGGTCTCAATGGAGACAGAGAAGATTCTGGAAGAACGAAAAGAAAAGCTCAAGGAGCAGAAACGAATCAAGTCCATTCTCGCGTCATCCAAAAAAATCTGGAAGGAGGTGCGGGAAGAGCTGGAAGAAATCAAGAAAAAACACGCGGACAAACGCCTCACCCAGATCAAAACCATCGAAAGCATCGAGTATAATGCGGAGGACTTTATCGAGCACGAAGATGTGCATATCGTCCTCAGCCAAAACGGATGGATTCGGAAATTGAAAAACCTGAACGATCCTTCCGGGCTTAAATTTAAGGAAAATGACCAATTGCTCGGCTCCCTGCAGACCAACACGCGAAACCTGCTGGCTCTTTTCACCTCATTTGGAATCGTTTATGTCTCAAAGGTTTACAATCTGCCTTATACAAGAAGCGGATTTGGCGAACCTGTGCAAAGCCTGTACAAATTTGATGACGGAGAAAAAGTGATCGGGATGATGCCCCTTCCCGCCCCGAATGAAGGATCGGATACGCCTGAGAGCCAGGTTTCAATGTACTTCATCAAAAAGGACCAAGCTGAAGAAAGCGAGTTCATGGTTGCCAGCACTGATGGGTTTGGTTTTCGGTTTCCCTTATCCAACCTGGCCGAGACTACACGTTTGGGAAGAAAGATCATGAGTTTGAAAAATGATGACCGCATGATCGGCTTTGCCCCGGTAACACACGATCACGTTTTTCTAGCCACCGCTAAGGGAAAAGCACTGGTCATCCCCACGGACCAAATAACGCAACTGACAGGATCGGGCAAAGGGGTCACCCTTATGAAACCGGGGGAAAGCAGGTTGGTCGGATTTAAATTCGTCGGACTAAAACATAAAGTCACACTTGAATTCGATTCCGGCAACGACAGGGAGATCACTGTCAAAAGTGTTCGCCTTTGCAACCGCGGTAGCCAGGGTGTGATTGTTTCCAAACGCAAAACCATTCTCAAAATAAAATAGGCACCATGACAAAATACCGATCAGAAGATATCGAAGTCCTGGAAGGCCTCAATCCGGTTCGCAAACGTCCAGGAATGTACATTGGCTCTACATCATCAACGGGCCTGCACCATTTGCTTTGGGAAATCCTGGACAACTCCGTAGATGAAGCACTCAACGAACATTGCGACACCATCGAAGTGACTCTGGAGAAGGATCATGGCATCACCATCAAGGATAACGGCCGGGGAATTCCTGTAGACACGTATCGCAAGACCAAAAAGAGCGCGATGGAAATCCTCTTTACCACTCTGCATTCAGGGGGAAAGTTTGGCCAAGGCAACTATAAAGTATCCGGTGGACTTCATGGCGTTGGAATGGCTGTAGTCTGCGCCCTGTCGGAAAAGCTCGTCGCGTCTTCCCGCCGGGACGGATTCGAATGGAGCCAGACTTATTCCCGGGGCAAACCCATCACAAAACTTAAAAAAGGTAAAGCCGCACGAATCTACGGCACCACGGTTTATTTTAAACCCGACAGTAAAATTTTCCCGAAAACGGAATTCAACCCCAAACTTATTTTGGAACGGGCAGAATCAAAAGCCTTCCTCAATAAGGGACTGAAGATAATCGTCCATGAAAATAAAAATAAACACACGTTTTACTATCCCGATGGGATTCAGGATTACATCAAAAAGATTGTTGGCCAAAAAGCCACTTTGATGAACAAACCATTTTACGTTGAAAAGGAAGACAAGTTATTAAGATTGGAAACTGCGTTTCTCTGGACCCCAAGCACCGACACCCAGATTCTTTCCTTTGCCAACTCCATCCGAACCATTGACGGGGGCACCCATGAGACCGGCTTCCGCAACGGTATCACTAAAGCAGTCCGGGCTTACATTGACAGGCGCAAACTCCTTCCAAAAGGTATAACGGGAATTACCGGCGATGACGTCCGGGAGGGGCTGGTTGCTATTATCAATGTTTATCTTCAGGGAGAGGTCGAGTTTCAAGGACAAACCAAGGGACGATTGAATTCTGAAATCACCTCCCAGGTAGAAGCAGTGGTCAAACACACCCTCGAACATTATTTAAATGAGAATCAGAGCATGGGAAACATCCTCGCCAACCGCATCATCCTTTCGGCGCAGGCCCGTATCGCATCCCGTCAGGCTAAGGAAGCGGTTCAGCGAAAGACCAGTATTTCGCATCGACTCAACTTACCAGGAAAACTATCGGACTGCGCCACAACGGATAAGGATCAAGCCGAACTCTTTATTTGCGAAGGTGACTCCGCCGGCGGTTCCAGCAAACAGGCAAGGGATCGAAAAACCCAGGCGATCCTTCCCATTCGAGGGAAAATACTCAATGTTGAAACCGCAACCGTGACCAAGATTCTCGCCAATACAGAAATTCAAAACCTCATTTCTGCTTGTGGGACCGGCATAGGCCACAAATTCGATTACAACAAGCTTCGCTACGGAAAAATCATCATCATGACCGATGCGGATGTTGACGGAGCACATATTTGCACCCTGCTACTTACCTTTTTCTATAGATACCTTCCAGAAATCATCGAAAAGGGGCATCTGTTCATAGCCCAGCCACCTTTATATCGCATCGATGTCGGCAAAAAACTGTTTTATGCCTTAACCGAAGAAGAAAAAGATGAAATCATCAAGGGATTAAACGGCACTTCCCACGAAATAGGCCGTTTTAAAGGACTCGGAGAGATGCCCGCTTCGGACTTGAAAGAAACTACCATGAGTAAAAAATCCCGGTCCCTGATTCGGGTAGTATTAGGGTCTATCGAGCAAGCCAGCAAGACTGTTTGTGAGTTAATGGGAAAAAACGCCGAGTCACGCTTCAAATTCATAAAAGAAAAAGCGGAGTTCGTTCGGGATCTGGATGTTTAGGTTGCTTTTTTAGAAATTTTTCCCAGCAGATTTCGACTTCCCCCGCGATTATCCATATTCCGAACGATCACGCCAGAGTTGTAACTAAAATGTTTTCACTGCTTTTAGAAGCGGCCATCAACCGATTCGGCTTGAGTTTTACATGACTCGGTAGTACGACGGGCGGGTCCCACCGTCATTTAAAATTGAACAATGTCCCGCGCCACTTTGATGAATTGATTCTAAAAAAAACCATAGGTTATGCCGCCTGCAATGAAACTGGTTATGTTAGTTTGTTGGTTGATACTTTGCTTCTGGCCATAGTTCGTTTATTTCATCCGCCTGCTGCTGAGCACTGAATCTTTCCCAAACGATGCCATTAATATCTTTTTCTTTACTAAACTCAGAAGCAGAATCATCTTCCCAGCCTAAATGCCTAAGCTCTCCAGGAGTACATGTTGAATCCTGGCGAATTGACATATTAAGTGAATCGGTTCTCCATAAAGCATATTCATTGGGAACAAATGAACATGGCTTCACGCCCAGGCGAACACTGTAGTCTTTTACCGTTCCTTCTATTTTATCTGTAGAAATGGCTATGTGTAACTTTTTCACTAATACTCCTTTTGAGTTCTAACGGTGGAGTTGGCCTGCCAATTGTAACAGCATATTGGATGCTCGCATCAGCGGTCGACAAAGCGCGTAGCGGTTTGTCGATCCGACTGCATGCGCTTGTTATGTGGTATCCGCACAACTCGCGTATACCTTTCTACTCGGCCTTTACTGTTAGCTTGACCTTTAGATCATCTGGAGCTTGGCCCCAATCTACGCTCGAAAATGTTTGCGTACATATTCCAAACGCATCCGACCTAATGTATGTCGTAAGACCTTCTACGATTCCTTCGTAAAACCACACAGTTATATACTTGTCTTGGGAAAAACCTGTCGAACAATATTGCCAAGCCTCAGCTTTGCCTTTAAAGCTCCTATCGCCCGGTACACCCAAAAGTGCTACTACCTCACTTTTCGAAGACCGTAGGATCAATTTGCATTGATTTGGCTGAAAGATCTGAAACCGAACCAGTAGTCGAGCAGCCAGAAATAACAATAACTGAAGCAAAAACAACATATGCAAATCTCATAAATTCTCCTCCTATATCGAATAAAGCATCCACGTAACGGTGGAGTTGACCTGCCAACTGTAACAGCATATTGGATGCTCGCATCTTTTTATGCTGGAGAATTGGTCTGTTCGAACGCTTTGTTCGATGGTGCTTTACACCGAGAAAAAGCGTAGACCAGTTCAGGTCAACTCCACCGTTCCCTCGGTGCGAAGCACCGAGGGAACGCCTTGCTTACCTGCACCCATAGAGTGCAACGGAATGGGTGTCAGAGTACAGCAAATTGTTATGTGACATTGACTACAGCCCGACATTTTGGAAAATTTGTACAACCCCAAAAGGAGTTACCTTTGTTTGTACCTTGTGTAGCTGTCCTTTTTACCATTTCCCCACCACATTTAGGGCATGATTTTTTATTTTTCTTTTCAGCAATAATATTTTTAACATGCTTTACATGTTCTTTATTTGTTTTAAATGAGGCAACTAATCTACCAGATTCAATCTGTTGGATAATTTGACTAACTTGAGAGTCTGATAAAAGTTCTTGTTCCTTTGATTTAATATATCGAATATAACCACTTGCGTAGGTCACATTTTCAGGCATGTCAGTTTTAAACGTGCTATCTCCCACAAAAACAACTACTGAGAATATTTGCTCTTCTTTGAGTTGAAGCAATGATTCTAATGTTTTTACATGTTTATAGTTTTGATGTATAGGATTTTGGAATTTACTTGTATGTTTAAATATTTTTAAAGTCCAAACTTTTTGATTTTGGCTACCAAAAATCCAACCTTTCATATTTTTTGTTTCAATGACAAAAATACCATATTTTGAAATAACGATATGATCTATTTGGGTTGTACCATCATCAGTAGGCAAAGTTACATTTTTTAATAAATGATACTTGGTCTTATCAAGCAACAATTTTGCTGCAAGGTTAACCATAAATTCACCAATAATACCTTTGAACCATGGTGACTTTAATACAGAAGCTAAAATAGCAATCGGTATCAAGAACCAAAGCATGTTCCATATCGGTTTTAATATTGAAGTAAAATCAATCAAGTTGTACTCACTCTTTACTCACATAAGACAAAACTCACCTGACGCGTAAGCGGTCAGGTGGAATGATTTGCTAGACGGCTTTTATCTTTCAATATTTGATAAATATTTCTATTTGCCTTTTGCCTTTTCTTTTGCGGCATCAAAAACGTTGTTATTGTATTTGTCCTTAACCTTTATACTTGCACCGTAATTTAAAAGAAGCACAATCGCTTCTACATTACTTTCCCATACTGCCATTATGAAGTGGAGTTATACCTCGTTCATTTTGAACATTAATATTTGCACCATTTATGAAGAAATTCCTTCCATTTACAAGCAGGCACTCATTTCCAGGATTAAAATCATGTCCAAGCTGGATATTGCCGAGAGACGGTTGCCTCAGGACGGAAAAATTAGAATGAAGTATGGGAAAAAGAAAATTGAATACCGGGTCGCAACCTGCCCGACCGTTGGCGGGAACGAAGATGCGGTTCTCCGTATTTTGTCCGCCAGCAAACCCATCCCGCTGAAAAATATGAATTTTAATGAACGCAATTTGGAACTGATCCGTGGCTGCGCAGCCAAACCCTATGGTTTGATTCTGGTGGTAGGACCTACTGGATCAGGAAAAACCACTACCCTCCATTCCATTTTAGGTTTTATCAACAAACCGGAAAGAAAAATCTGGACCGCCGAGGATCCCGTGGAAATCACGCAGAAAGGCCTACGTCAAGTACAGATGCTCGATAAAACCGGACTCGATTTTGCCCGGGCCATGAGAGCTTTTCTGCGCGGCGATCCAGATGTCATCATGGTTGGTGAAATGCGTGATGCCGAGACCTGTGCCATTGGTCTGGAAGCCTCTCTAACCGGTCACTTAGTTTTCAGCACCCTGCACACAAACTCCGCCCCCGAGACCATTATACGGCTCCTGGATATGGGAATGAACCCACTCAACTTTGCCGATGCCCTGCTCCTCATTGTCGCACAACGACTGGTTCGCACCCTTTGCAAAAAATGTAAGGAAGATTACCATCCTGATCGGGAAGAATTTGATTCACTCGCCGAAGAATATGGAGTCGGCTTTGAAAATCTAGGCATTGAATATTCTGATGACTTAATGTTGAAGAAACCAGCGGGATGCGAAAACTGCAATGATACCAGTTATGCAGGACGTACCGGGCTGCAAGAGTGCCTTGAAGGCACAGATACCATTAAAAGAATGATTCTGAAACAAGCTTTGGTCGAAGAATTGCGCGAACAGACTCTGAATGACGGAATGACAACCATCAAGCAGGACGGAATTTATAAAATATTCAAAGGGGATTGCGACCTAAAACAAGTTATGGCCATTTGTATCGTCTAAAAAATTCCAGATGGTTCTTAAGAGTGGGCGGGAATCGGACCTTTCAGTCCTTCCTTCCATTCCTTTATTTTTTCCATTGCGTTCATTGCAATCTTCTGATTCCTAACTTTTTTATCGCGAATCCGCATTTCCTGGACCCAGAATAAGCCAAAGTTAATATTCATCGGTTGAAATCCTTTACTCCTGGATGTGGTTAAATAATTTATCAAAGCACCTAGTGCGGTATCGGCAGGCGGCGGAGTATAGGGACTTCCCGTGATTTTTGCCACTGCGCTCAAACTCGCTAAAAGTCCCATCGCAGACGATTCGACATATCCTTCCACTCCGGTGATCTGGCCGGAAAAATAATTTCCCGGCCGATCCTTCAATTCCAGTTCGTTGCTCAAAAGGCTGGGAGAATTAATAAAAGTGTTTCGGTGAATAGCACCCAATCGGAAAAACTCAGCATTTTCCAAACCAGGAATCATCGAAAAAATCCTCTTCTGTTCCGGGTAAGTGAGCTTGGTTTGGAATCCCACCAAGTTATAGGCAGAGCTATCCCGGTTTTCCCGGCGCAATTGCACCACCGCATGGGCTATTTTCCCGGTTTTTGGATCAGGCAAACCCACGGGCTTTAACGGACCAAACGCCAAAGTCCTATCACCCCTCTCGGCCAGCACCTCAATGGGCATGCACCCTTCAAAATAAATCGGCTTTTCAAAAGAAGCGAATTGAACCTTCTCCGCGGTCTTCAATTCCTGGACGAACGCATAATACTGTTCTGCGGTCATGGGGCAATTCAGGTAGTCAGCATCCCCTTTATCATAACGCGAAGCAAAAAATGCTTTGTCATAATCTATCGAGTCTGCATTTACTATGGGCGACAGCGCATCATAAAAGTATAAATACTCCTGGCCAATTAATTTTGAAATTTGCTCCGACAAATGAGGCGAGGTCAAAGGACCTGTGGCGATAATAACCGGTCCCTCTTGGGGAATTTCCAGTACTTCTTCACGCTTGAAAGTAATATTTGGGTGATTCAATAATTTTTCGGTAATTTCCTGCGAAAACAAATCCCGGTCAACAGCCAGAGCGGAACCTGCAGGAACCGAATTTATATCGCCGGATGCGATAATGATGGAATTGAAACTGCGAAGCTCTTCTTTAAGGATGAACGGAGCAGAATGAGGCTGATTATTCCCCAGCGAATTACTACAAACCAGTTCAGCGCAATTCCCGGTTTTATGAACAGGGTTACGGACTACCGGCCGCATTTCATACAAAACAACCTGCACACCCCGTTCCGCGGCCTGCCAGGCCGCCTCCGACCCCGCAAGCCCTGCACCGATAATTGTTAAAAAATCCTTCACAATCGATCAAGCCGCAGCATCGGTTTTCTTAAATCCACAATTTGGGCAAAGCACAGAAGAATCTTCATTCTTTTTCCACTTCTCGATCAAAAACGGATTTTTACATTCCGGACAAGCTTCCCCAATCGGTTTGTCCCATGAGGTAAATTTACAATCGGGATACTTCGTGCAACCATAAAAAGTTCTCCCCTTTTTGGACCGGCGCGAGGCAATCTCTCCCTCGCAAGATTCCTCCGGGCAGGAAATACCAAGGCCAATCGCCTTGGTGAATTTGCAATCCGGGAAGGTGGAACAAGAAATAAATTTACCAAAACGACCGCGTTTGATAATCAATGGTGACTGGCATAAGTCACAATTCCCCTCAACCTCCTCTACCTTGGCCCCCTCATCCTCTTCTCCTTTTTCTCCCAAACCCCGGGTGTTTTTGCATTCCGGATACCCCGAACACGCCATGAATTTTCCAAAACGCCCCCATTTAATAATCATGGGTTGATCACATTTTTCACAAACCTCATCGGTTTCTTCAACTTGGGCTTTGAAGTCCTTCATCTTTTCTTCAGCTTTTTCCAAGTCCGCCTTGAAGGGGATGTAAAAAGATTTTAGGGCATCGACCCACTCAAGCTTTCCTTCTTCAATATCGTCCAACTGACTCTCCATTTTTGCTGTGAATTCTGTGGTCATGATATCGGGGAAGTTCTCAACCAAAAGGTCATTGATCATAAAACCAAGTTCAACAGGTTGCAGGCGCCGTTCTACATTTTGAATATAGTCCCTGTCCTTAATAACACTAATGATCGCCGCATAAGTACTGGGCCGCCCGACCCCTTTATCTTCAAGCTCCTTGACCAGCATCGCCTCTGAGAAACGGGCAGGAGGCTGAGTAAAATGTTGCTCGGGAAGGACTTCATGAACTTTTAATACTTCTCCCTTTTCTAATTGGGGGAGCAGGCGGCCGTCACCTTTTCCTTCTGATTTTGACCCATCGTTCTGATCATCGTCCTGACTTTCAACATAGACTTTCATGAAGCCGGCAAATTTTAATATCGAACCGTTACTGCGAAACAAATAGTTTCCCGCCTGAATATCAAACTGAGTGGTGTCCAAAACCGCCGGAACCATCTGGCAAGAAACAAAACGCGACCAGATTAACTGGTAAAGCCGGAACATATCCTTTTCCAGATGCTCCTTGATAGTATTCGGTTCCAGTTGAACATCGGTGGGCCGGATCGCCTCATGTGCCTCTTGAGCGGACTTTTTACTTTTATATGTGTTGGGTTTTCCGGGCAGGTACTCCTTGCCATATCTTTCAGGAATGAATGCACGAACTTCTTCGAGAGCCTGGTCCGACAATCTCACCGAATCGGTACGCATATACGTGATGAGACCCACGGTTCCCTTTTTACCCATGGCAATTCCCTCATACAACCGTTGAGCAAGCATCATGGTTTTTTTGGGAGAGAAATTAAGTTTTCGGGATGCTTCCTGCTGGAGGGTGCTGGTGATAAAGGGAGCACTCGGGTTTCTTTTTCTTTCTTTTTGGACAATACTCTCAAGTGTGGGCTTGGCCTCTTCCAATCCCTTGAGAATCTGATCCGCCTCGGCTTTATTGGCGACCTCGGCTTTTTCCCCTTCGATTTTAAATAGTTTTGCCTGAAACTGGGGATTCTGACTGCCCTCCAACTCCAGCGTGATCGACCAGTACTCGCGAGGCTTAAAGGCCAGAATTTCACGTTCTCTTTCACAGACAATCCGTAAAGCAACGGATTGCACTCGCCCGGCACTCAGCCCCCGATGAACTTTTTTCCATAAGATGGGACTGATTTTATATCCCACCAACCGGTCTAGAATTCTGCGAGCCTGTTGCGCGTTCACCCGGTTAACATTAAGTTCAGTAGGATTTTTAATAGCTTCCAGAACCGCCTTTTTAGTGATTTCGTTAAAAGCTATCCGATAAATTTTGCCCTTGGTAAACCGTGCTACTTCATTTCCAATATGGTGGGCAATCGCCTCTCCTTCCCGATCCGGGTCCGGGGCAAGATAAATTGTGTCACACTTCTTGGCGGCGGTTTTCAGTTCCTGGAGAATTTTTCCTTTTCCCCTGATAGTGATGTACTCCGGAGCAAAGTCATTATCAACATCAACACCAAGCTTTTTCTTGGGAAGATCCTTGAGATGCCCCACCGATGCCTTAATAATAAAATCCTTGCCAACGATTTTTTTCAGCGTGTTGACTTTGGTAGGTGACTCAACGATCAGTAACGATTTACCCATATTTCCTCACTAGTTGCGTTCATCGCCGCAATTAGAAATATACATCTTACCACTCAGTTGCCGAACCAAACCTCTCAATTCCAGTTGCAACAGTGTAGCCGAAACTTGCGCGGGAGACAAATTGCTGTTTTCAATTAAATTATCTATATGCCTGCCCTCCAAAGACAATAAAGAAAAAATCTTTTTTTCCTGGTCATTATCAAGTTTGACTTTGGATTCAACACTTTCTTTTTTTGCCTTCAAACTTTCACCCAACGCGGGCAACAGTTCTTCCAGGATGGATTCAGGGCTATCGACCAACTTTGCACCTGTCTTGATCAGGTCATTGGTTCCCCTGCTTTTTGGAGACGTAATGTTTCCCGGAACCGCAAAAACCTCTCTCCCCTGCTCCAAAGCAAAGTCTGCCGTGATCAGGGCCCCGCTTTTTTCAGCCGCTTCGACAACCACCGTTCCTAAAGCCAAACCACTCAGTATCCGGTTTCTTGCCGGAAAATTATTCCGCTCCGGTCTCATGAAAACAGGGAACTCAGACAATACAGCCCCCTGCTCGACAATTTGCTTTCTCAACTTAATATTCTCAGGCGGATATGTATGCCCCAATCCACAACCGAAAACAGCAATCGTATCCGCTCCGGCAGAAAGCGCAGCCTTGTGAGCCAATGTATCAATCCCTCCGGCCAAGCCGCTGATTATACTAAATCCGGCAGAAGCCAGTTTCAAGCAAAGTCTTTCCGCGACCAACTTTCCATATTCGGAAGGGGTACGCGTTCCCACCACCGCCAAAGGCAGGGAAATCGTGTTTAAGGCCTTACCTTGCACATATAAGATTGGCGGAGGATCATAAATGGATTTCAGCAAAGATGGATACTCCGAGCTTTCGAGTGTTAAAATCCGTATGCCTTCCTTTTCAACCAGCCTCAGTTCACGCTCTGCGGTAGCATCGACATCAAATTTCTTTATTTCTCCCGCTACCTTGTCACCAATCCCTTGGATTATCAGCAGTTTGTTTATGGGTGCCAAGAAGACTCCGCGCGGCGAACCCAGCCCTTGGACGAGACGGTGAAACAGGGTCCGGCCTACCCCGACAACCATATTTAGAGCCAGCCAATACTTCAGGGTTTCCCTGTCCATGGGGCTTTTACCCGATTTAATTCCGCGACAGCAAGATTAAAATTATAAACCGAATCATAATAACCACTCAATACCCGGGTGTATATAATGAGCGCTTCAAACAAGTCTCCCGGATCTCCAATACCAAAATCATAGTTTGCCACTTCACTCACCAACAAAGCCCGTGTGATTTTGCGGTTTTTTCGGGCAAGATCCAGTTTCCCCCTGTTTTTCACAGCTCTTAGATAGCCGGTCCTAAGTTCCAACTCATTATTAGAAGAATGTTCATCCCTAACGTTGGCAAGAGCGGACTCCTTAAACCATGATTCATAATTATCAAATTTAAAATCGACTGGATTTATCTCAGAATCCTGCATTTTCGCATCCGAAGAATAGGACTCTTTGAACATTCCAGCCAGAGATAATCGCGCTACCTTTACATCGCTGTCCAGCTCGATGATATCAGTCAAAGTCCCGGCGAGGCCCAGTTTAAGCTTTGTAATGGCCGATTGACTGACATCCTCTTCACCGGAATCAAATTTTTCTTCGGCTTTTGTGACGGCCTTTTCAAAATGTTCCTGCACCTCTTCTAATATTTCCAGTTTCTGCATTTTGCTTTGAATCTGATAATAGTGTTTTCGGACTTGATATTCTTTCTCGGCTAAAAATGATAACTCTTTGCCATTATAAAGAGACCGAATATCTTCAACTGCTCTTTTCAGACCAGGCAATGGCTCCGTTCCTCCTGCCATAGAACTGGAAAGAAAAAGCGTAGAAATCAGCAATAATGCTGCTAAGTATGCAACCAGAGGCCTCATAACACCCCTTAACGTATTTTTAGACATGAAAACGCGATCCTATATTTTTTTTAATTAAAGAACAGGAAAGAGATTAAAGGAAAGAAAAAAGGGGCACCAAACTTCTAAAAAGAAACCTTGATGGCAACCAAGAATGTTCTTTTCATCGAAAAATGTCCCGTAAAGGACAGAAGCTCAGCACCCCTCAGATAGGGCAGATGTAGCATAGCCCCCTGCCTCTGTCAATTTTATTCTGGATTGAGCCTATAATTTTGAGAAAATTTTGATAAAAATATCTTTTAATTATAAGTATTTAAGTATGTATCGCCATTTTTCCGAACAACCAGGCTGTCTAAAACCTTGTTTTTCAAGGTATTAATTTTTATACAATTCCCGATATCTTACCGCACTCCGAGGCTGAAAAGTCCCTCTCGCAAGAATAATGCTTAATTTATCAATATATTAGTCTTATATCCAGGAGAAAGGGACGGGTATGAACGTTACCAGAAAAATGGCTATGGATGCCACTCCCAGTGCTCTATGCACAGGGTCCAGGTCTTCTGTTTCATTTAACAAAGGTGCGGTTTTAAAACCTACCAACGCTATCATCGCGGCCCAGAAAAACCATCCCGTCCAAAAATAGCCCAATGGAAATAACGTGACGAAAAAAAGACGTCCTACCCACTCATGTTGTTTCGGGGACAATGCAAAAACGATATGCCCACCATCCAATTGACCGATGGGTATCAGGTTTAACGCGGTCACCAACATTCCTATCCAACCCGCAAATGCAATCGGATGCAAATGAATATTTAAATCTGGCGACTGCGGATTCACCCCCAAAACCCATTCCGCGCAAATATTTAATACCAGGGAACTACCGAAATTTATTCCTTCAATACCCAGTATCGGCGACACTTTTGAAAGAGACAGGCCGTATATCAATGTCGGCAGAGCCACTATAAAACCCGCTATAGGACCTGCAGAACCTATTTCCATTAGCACTCTGCGATTAGGAATGATCTGCTTGATCTGAATGAAGGCACCAAAAGTTCCAGCGATAAAGACAGGAGGAGCGGGGATGAAATAAGGCAGCGTTGAACGCACCCCATTCCTTTTGCTGGCCCAGTAATGCCCGAACTCATGGGCACCCAAAATCAGGATCAGGCTGATTGAAAACAGCAAGCCGCCTGACAAATAAGTTGTGACTAAAGTTCCCCCCAGTAATAAAGAAAACAGCCACCAGTTTTGCGGAGTGCCTGCAGATTGCAATGACCCTTTACTGCTGGCCAACGTGACACCTGGCTCAATTGGCAAAGATTTCATTCGGTAAGTAAAATATTTGGAGGCTCAACGAGCCCTTGTCCTATTTCAATCTGGCGTGGCCCGGCCCACCCAGTGCTCTCTCGCGAGAGTAGCAGATAGCAAGGGCTCATTACGCCGAGACAAGTACTGCTCGCTAAACCGAGTCATTGCTAGTTGTACCCCTTCGGGGCATGAAGTTTTTGGAAATGGGTATCAGAGCCCCACGCCTATAAAGGTTTGTGGGTGAATTCGCGCGCATTGGCACCAGAGTAATCGCCAGCGATTTGACCGTTGCCACGAAGCTTGTATTTATAGATAACCATTCCTTCCAATCCAACCGGTCCTCGGGCGTGTGTTCTATTCGTGCTGATGCCGATTTCAGCCCCAAGCCCATATTTAAAACCATCAGCAAATCGTGTCGACGCGTTCCACATGACACTGGCCGAGCTGACCTCATTTAGAAACTGCTCGGCCCGTTCCCGGTTTTCTGTAACGATCATATCCGTATGGCCGGAACCGTGCTTATTGATGAATTTCACTGCTTCCGAAAAATCATCCACAATTTTAATAGACAGTTTCAGGTCGTTATATTCGGTATTCCAATCTGACTCACTGGCTGGGCCAACTTCGGGAACCACTTGACAGGTTTTCACACATCCCACCAGTTCCACCTGTTTTTCCTGAAATTTCGCCACTAAATCAGGCAAAACCTTCTCAGCAAAGTCTTTATGCACCAGCAAAGTCTCCATCGCATTGCAGACCGCAGGATATTGCAACTTTGCGTCCAGGCATATCCGGATGGCCTTATCCAAATCTGCAAATTTATCAATGAAACCGTGGCAGACTCCTTCTGAATGCCCCAGGACAGGGATTTTTGTATTCCCCTGAATGTATCTCACGAAGGCGTTACTACCCCGGGGAATGATTAAATGAATGTACTGATCTTCCTTGAGCATATCCGCCACTTCCGAACGCGTCTCGATCATCTGCACTGCGGATGTGGGAACACCTGGCACTTTGCCTATTGCTTCCGCCAAAAGTTTAACGATTACCTTGTTGGAGTTCTGCGCCTCTTTTCCTCCCTTCAATATGACCGCATTGCCCGATTTGAAACACAGGGAGGAGATTTGCGGAACGGCATCGGGTCGGGACTCAAAAATTGCCCCGATCACTCCGATCGGACAAGTCACTCGCTCGACCACCAGGTCTTTATCCATCTCCATAACACTGTTAACCTGGCCTACCGGATCGGGCAATGCCACCACACTGCGAATGCCCTTAGCCATTCCGCGAACTTTCTCCTCATTTAAAGCTAACCGGGCAGTCAATACCTTGCCAATTCCCTCACTTTTCGCAAATACCAGATCTTTTTCGTTCTCCACCAAAATGGCGGCACAATGTTCTTCCAGGGCCTCGGCCATCAATGACAAAGCCTGATTCTTTAAGTCGGTGGAAAGATGCCCCAGAACCAACGCCGAAGCATTGGCACTTTCCGCTATTTCAGTAATACTCATGTCAGAGCAAAAACCTCCATCAATATCAAAACAGGATTATAACACCCCTGCCATTTAATTTTACGACTTCACCAAGGCAAAAGCCCCTCAATCGTCCCCACGCCCAGTGCCCACTCCCGTGGGGCGGTCGCGTTAGCGTCACCGCCGCATTGCCACCGGCGGCTACGCCGGTCAGCGGTGGATAACCTGTAGTTTTCCTTTACGGTTGGCCTTGAAGGCCGACATCATCGTGGCCTCCCCTAACGGATTCTTGATCAGATCCAGAACTTTTAGCTGAGGAAAGTGCTGCGACTCAATCAAGGCAACAGCCCCTTGGTCGGTGATATTATTTTGTCCCATATACAACGATTCCAGTTTCTGAAACTTCTCGGAACTGGCAAAAGCCAGTGCCCCACCATCACCGATTTCGTTGCGGAACAAATTCAACGTCGTTAACTGCCCAAACACTGTAGCCGAGGCCAGCATTTCAGCACCCACCGGGGTAATCAAATTATCGTTCAGCATGAGGGTTTTCAGGTAGGTGAAATTACCGGAAGCCACCATCAGTTCGATGCTGTCATCACTGATTTCGTTTTTCCAGAGCTTTAAGGATTCCAATTTCCCCAGATAAGGCGACTCCGAAATGGCCTTTAGACCCAGGTCGCCCAGCAGGTTGCCCCAAAGATCAAGATGTTTCAATCCAGCCAGATGCGGAGACTTCGCCAAGGCCGTCATACCCCGAGCTTTGATATTGTTTCCCTGTAGAAAAAGAGTGGTGATCCCTTTGAGGGCTTCCATCCCCGCCAGTTGCTTCGCCTCCGATGTGCCGATATGTAATCCGCTGAGGTCGAGAGTCTTGCCATCGTGGCTGATGCGCTTGGCAACCAGAGCAGAAATGTCCCCTCCCCATGCAGGGGATGACAGAAGGAAAAGCAGGAGGGAAATAGCTCCGGCGGAAAATTTTGTTCGTAGTGCTGACATGCAGTTCAGAAACCTTAAAATCTTTTATACTGTAGATTTTACAGACTTTGAAGGATAGATAGCAAGACTCAACCTACTCAGCAAGCAATGTGGATCAAGGGAGGAGTAGCTTAATTTTAGCTGTTCTCCTACGATTTCTTTAACATTTTATTCCTTAAGGAACCGCCAATTTTCAGTCACTTTATTTTAGGTTTAAAATATGCCCGTCAACTCTGACAAATCCCTCATATGGAAAGAGGATATAACCAAATCCGTTGATTTCTATAACAGGTGGTTTATGAGGTTTGCTCCAAAAGCTTTTCGTGAAACGAGAATTAAAACCACGAAACATGTGGTAGAAGCTCTTAAGAAAACAAATAATCTCCAAAATATTAGATCTTCACTATTAATGAGACACCCAGATATTTTGCCTATTTTGAGGATGGCAACGTGTCCACCTATCGCTCGTGATCGTTTAATAGGATTGTCTGGGGCATCTGCAAATCTTGTAAAAGTAATGGAAGATAATAAGCTTCCAAAAAGAATGAGTTCGGATAAGCTAAAAGAAGATTTGGAAAAAATAGGGCTTGTTATTCAAAAAATGGCGGATAAAGATATTTTTCCATGGCTGGAATCAGGGAAGATAATAAAAATCGATGTTGAACGGGCCTCAACGATTGTGGCTGATCGGTTATGCGGGGCGGTTGCCGATCCCATTATTCGAAACGCCCAAGAGAAGCGACAGTTAGCTTCAATGAACTCTTGGTTGAAAAAAAGGGTTATCAACTTTTAAAAGGTAAAGGCCTTATATTTACAGAGATGCCTCCAGCCAGCTTTTGCTTTCGGCTTAATGTGCCTGTTGAACTTGATGGAGGCAAAAAGGTGAATATCCCTGTCGATGCGGTGATTCCCCCAAAAAACGCAAAGAAGGGAGAGCATCCATTATTAATTGAAGCTAAATCCGCTGGAGACTTTACGAATACAAATAAAAGACGCAAAGAAGAGGCTGTAAAAATTTTCCAATTGAAGAAGACCTATGGCAAGAAAATTTCTCTCAATCTTTTTTTATGCGGTTATTTCGATTCAGGTTATCTTGGTTATGAGGCCGCTGAGGGCATAGACTGGGTGTGGGAACACCGTATAAACGATCTTAATAAATTTGGCTTATAAAGATGGAAACCATTGCAGTTTTGGAAAAAGAGCGTTGCGAATTACAGACAGTGTTAGACTCCCAAAAAACTCCGAGTGAAAGAAATAAACAGGGACAGTTTGCCACCCCTACCGAGCTTGCAATCGATGTTTTAAAATACGCAAAAAAACTCTTTCCCCAGAGAAAGAAAGTTGCATTTTTTGACCCCGCTATTGGCACAGGCTCGTTTTATTCCGCCTTGCTCAAGACATTTCCATCCTCAAGGATTGCCAAGTCGAAAGGGTTTGAGCTTGATCCTCATTATGGTAACGCCAGTCTTCAGCTTTGGAAGCAAACCGACCTTAATATTACATTAGCGGATTTCACCAAACAGAAACTTCCGAAACCTTCGGACAAGTTTAATCTAATCATTTGCAACCCCCCTTATGTAAGACATCACCATCTTTTAACCAATGATAAGAAGCGGTTGCGGGTTCTGGCGCAATCCGTTACGGGTTTGAAACTGAGCGGGCTCTCGGGATTATATTGTTATTTTCTTTTGCTATCCCACGCTTGGCTAGATGATGATGGTCTTGCTGGCTGGCTGATGCCAAGTGAGTTTATGGACGTCAACTATGGTTGTCCTATCAAACAGTATTTGATGAAGAAGGTTACCCTTTTACGCATCCACCGATTTAATCCTAACGATGCTCAATTTAAGGATGCGTTAGTTTCTTCTGTGGTCGTATGGTTCAAAAAAACGAAGCCCCTTAA
This sequence comes from Nitrospinales bacterium, assembly GCA_965249625.1. GTDB lineage: Bacteria > Nitrospinota > Nitrospinia > Nitrospinales > VA-1 > LS-NOB. The sequence goes on from OZ252246.1 coordinate 1,644,670, forward strand.
AAATCATAAAGTAGAGTTCAGTTTTGGCGGTTCCTTAGCTAAACCAGCATTATCTGCGTTGATTAATCTGGACACGTTAGACTCTAGAGATAAGTGGACTCATTACCCAAAAGTAACTACGGTTCATAAAAACAATCATTTCAAGTTATCAGATTTGTTTGTTGTAAAGCGGGGGCTAGCTACTGGGAACAATAAGTTTTTTATTGTCAGCGAGGAAAGATTAATCGAGTTACAACTTCCAAGAGAATGTTTCAAACCCATCCTTCCAAGCCCAAGGCACTTCCAGACAAACGAGATAATGGCTGATAACAAAGGAAACCCAGCCATAGACAACAGGTTATTCCTGCTGGACTCAAAGTTCTCCGAGGAGGATATTAAAAAACGCTACCCAAAACTTTGGGAATACCTACAAACTGGAATTAGAGATAAGGTAAACGAGAAATATCTTTGCAAGCACCGCAACCCCTGGTATTCACAAGAACATCGTTTACCTGCGCCTTTGTTATGCACTTATCTTGGAAGAGCCAAAAAAAATAATGGTTCTCCATTTCGTTTCATCCTTAACAATTCAAATGCAGTGGTGGCCAATGTATATTTAAACCTATACCCCAAACCAATTCTTGCCCAAGTTTTAAAAAGCAAACCTTCTCTACTAAAAAAAATCTGGAAAGCTCTTAATGAATTGCGCCCCGAAACGCTTCTTAACGAGGGACGAGTGTATGGCGGAGGATTACATAAGCTAGAGCCTGGAGAATTGGGTAATGTCCAAGCAGATACTATCGCGTCACTATTGCCAAAAGCAATTAAGCCCGCTCCTAGGCAAGCAAGTTTGTTTGCCAGCATGAATTCCTAACAATTAACCAATTAAAATCAAAAAATGAATGAGCTCTGGAAAAAGTACAAAGTTGATCCTTTGATTGGCCAAATGATAAAAAAGCATGAAGCACTGTGTAATAAAAGAGAAAAAGAAAGGAATCCTTCTACCAGCGGGTCAACAAAGGTCGAATTTATTGCCTCCGAAAGAGATAAATGTGACCAGAAAGATTTAGATGCGCAAATAAGAAACTTAGAAGGCCAGATAAATTCAATGATTTCAGAAAGAGAGCAGGACGACAGAATTGAACAAAGAATTTCTGCTCGTTGGGTTAAAGACAGATACCTTGCAAAAATTTCAATTGGTATCGCAATTTTAGCTTTAATCGTAAGTCTCTGCGCATTTTTAAAAGGTCCGTAAACTGCCACCTAAAATGAAGTGTGAAGTAGCATCCAAACCGGAGGTTAAGTTACTAGATACTTGAAGATGGCGTAAATAATTTTTGTGCCAGAAGTAGACCACTACCCGTCAGGAACCAGCTTCTTTTTAAGCCAGCTTATTATTGGAAAAATTAGAAATGCCAGAATCACGACAGGAAACCTGTACTTGGCAAAAAAATCCTCCTCTACGCGCACACCCGATAACGAATGAATCGCATCGGGTAAATACTCAGCCGTTAAGTGGATGATGGCGTAGGACAAAATTAACGACAAAATAATGGCAATATTTTTCCTGATAAATGCCATTAGAATATTTTTGTCCTTAATTTTGGTTTGGGGATCTGGATATCCAGAGAGGTGTCAGACCAACTACAATCATCTGCCTGTTCTTCCAACTTTTGATGCAGTTCGAGGACACTCACTCCGCTTGATTCATATTCCTTTAATTTTTCCATGGATATTGTAAGAAAGCTGTACTCCGTTTTTTCTACAGGCAAATGCAGATTCCCATCCTTATCAAATTCTCCATAGGACTCACATCTATTGATCAATTGTTTAACGGTCTTTACGCATCTTGTAATGTTATTTTTTGAAATCATAAAATATGATCCTCTTGAAATCTCATCATCAAAATTTTCTAAGGGGGTTATCCAGACCTGAAGTCAGGTTATTAAATATTTGAAAATAGTATAAATGATTTTTGTGCCGGCTTTGATCGTTCCGGAAAAGGTGCCTGTGATCTTGGAAACCCCGATCCGCTCCCGATATTTCACCGGAACCTCCAGGATACGCAGCCTTTTTTTAACCGCCTTGATCTGCATCTCCACCGTCCAGCCGAAATTGGTATCCTGCATACCCATAGACTTCAACGAGTCGTAGCGAATGGCGCGGAATGGTCCCAGGTCGGTATAGCTGTGATGGAAAAACAGGCGCATTAAAAACACGGCCAATTGATTGCCATACCGCGATTGCGGTAACAATGCTGAACGGCTTTCGGGAATCATCATCCGGCTTCCCAGAACAAAATCCATCTCTCCGGCTTCTATCGGTGCCACCAGTTTCACAATCTCTTCCGGGTAGTCGCTGAAATCCCCATCCACAAACACCACGATATGTGGGCTGTCCAGTTCAGAAATCCCCTTCAGGCAGGCAGAACCATAGCCTCTTCTTTTTTCCACAACCACCCGTGCACCTTTTTCAATGGCAGACCGGGCAGTGTTATCGGTTGAGTTGTTGTCAACAACGATGATTTCATGAATTTGATCTTGCGGCAGGGCATCCAGAACCAGTCCAATAGACTGCTCTTCATTGAAAGCGGGAATGATGACAGAAATGCGGGAAGGCATGGAGGCAACTCCTCCAGATCAGGAACTGTTAGTGAGGGCTGTTTTAATGCCGGATATAAATTCAGCGATGCTTTTATCACGCGCGATTGGATCGGAATGGGATTCGATCAACTTGACAATAGCACTACCTATGATGACTCCATCCGAGCATTGCCCAGCTTCTTTAGCCTGTTCCGGACCAGAGATGCCAAACCCGACCAGCACCGGAAGTTTCACCTTACTTTTAATGGCAATGACTTTCTCTTCCAGGTTTTTAGAAAGTGCTTCTTTTGTTCCTGTTGTTCCGGTCAGAGAAATATAATAGATGAAGCCTTTACTCACCTTCCCGATCTGCTGAATCCGATCCAGAGTACTAGTGGGTGCTAAAAGAAATATCGTATCGAGTTCTTTTTCATTCGCGATCGCCATGAACTCCTGCGCCTCTTCCGGAGGAAGATCGGGTAGGATCACCCCATCCACTCCCGCATTGACCGCATCCTCGATAAACGCTTTCTGGCCATAAACAAAAACAGGGTTGAAACTGCTCATCAGAACAATCGGTAGCTCAGACTGCCTCCTGATATCTCTCACCAGCTCGATAATTTTTTTCAGGCTGGTGCCGTTTTGCAGGGAACGATGTGAAGAAGCTTGAATGACTGGACCATCGGCAAGTGGATCAGAAAACGGGACACCGATTTCAATGATATCGGCACCGCTTTTCTCAATCACAGAAAAAATTTCTTTTGACGCGGACAGATCGGGGTCACCGGCAGTAAAAAAAGCCACCAGGGCCTTACTGCCATTTAAACTTTTGAATCGGTCCTCTATCCGGCTCACAACGAAACTCCCATCATATCCGCCACCTGGTTCACGTCTTTGTCGCCCCGGCCAGAGAGGCAAACCAGAATAACTTCATCCTTTTTCATGGTTGGTGCCATTTTCATCACGTGGGCGATGGCGTGGGCCGATTCAAGAGCCGGAATAATGCCTTCCAATTGAGAAAGCAGTTTAAACCCTCCCATCGCCTCCTCATCGGTGATGGTCACATATTGCGCTCGGCCCGATTCCCTGAGATAACTATGCTCGCAACCCACACCAGGATAATCCAATCCCGCCGAAATCGAATGCGCCTCAGTCACTTGCCCGTCCCCATCATGCAGGAGATAACTCATCATGCCATGCAGAACACCTGCTGATCCCTTGGTGAGGGAAGCGCCATGCTTATCCGTGTCCAGTCCCAACCCGGCAGCTTCAACACCGACCAAACCAACTTCCTTATTTTCCAGGAATGGATAAAACAGTCCCATCGAGTTACTGCCGCCACCCACACATGCCACACAGGTGTCGGGCAGTCGGCCTTCCATTTCCATGATCTGGCTAGTAGCTTCTTCGCCAATCACTTTTTGAAAATCCCGAACTATCATCGGATAAGGATGCGGACCGACCACCGAACCAATAATATAGTGAGTGCTCTCAACAGTGGTGATCCAGTTGCGGATGGCTTCGCTGGTGGCATCCTTGAGCGTTCGTGTTCCTCCTGTTACCGGAATGACCGTCGCACCTAAAAGCCGCATGCGAAAAACATTGAGTGCCTGCCTTCGCATATCTTCCTCACCCATGAACACATCGCAGTCCAGTCTGAATAAAGAAGCAGCGGTGGCTGTTGCCACGCCATGTTGCCCGGCTCCTGTTTCGGCGATCACCCGTTTTTTACCCATCCTTCGGGCCAACAAAGCACTACCAATGGTATTGTTGATTTTATGCGCTCCGGTATGGGTCAGGTCTTCGCGCTTTAAATAAATTTTCGCACCGCCCAAATGATCAGTAAGACGCCTGGCAAAATATAGCGAGGTGGGACGGCCAACATAATGTTTCAGGTAATAGTCGAGATCCTTTTTAAATTGCGGATCGTTTTGGGCTTCCTCATAAACCCGTTCCAACTCTTTCAGAGCTGGCATCAGGGTTTCAATGACGTACTTACCTCCAAATTTTCCAAAATGCCCACTGGAATCGGGCAGTTTATGCAGCTTCATGATTTACTCCCTGACCTGATATTGGCCAGAAATGCGCGAATCTTTTCAGGATCCTTGATTCCCGACGATTTTTCCACACCCGAACACACATCCACCCCATAGGGACGAACCTGACTGACCGCCTGTCCAATATTACGCGGTGTCAATCCCCCTGCCAGGATAACTGGCCCAATTTTTTTTGCAGGGAGTGCCAGGTTCCAGTCAAAAGTTTTGCCCGTACCCCCGCGCAGGTCTTCACAAAACGTATCCAGCAGAAACCCGGTCACTGGATATTTTTCCATTTGCCTGAACGATTGGAGGTCTGTGACCCGAAACGCCTTGATCACACGCCGGTGAATTTTTCGGCAAAATGCCGGAGACTCTTCACCATGCAATTGCACCAAGTCCAATCCGCAATAATCGGCGATTTTGTTCACTCGGTCGGCGGATTCATTGACGAAAACCCCCACTGTATCAACAAAAGGCGGCAATTCTAAAATAATTTCCCGAACTGCCTTCATCGTAACCGACCGCGGACTCTTTTTATAGAAAATAAAGCCGACCGCGTCAGCACCCTGTTCGACAGCGAGCAGTGCATCCTTCAACTGTGTCATCCCGCAGATTTTAATTTTTACCTGTGAATTCGTCATTGCCTAAAAGTTCTTTCAGTTTTTCAGGGATATCTTTTGAAGTCATCAGACTTTCACCGATCAAAAAAGCATGCGCCCCTATTTTTTCAAATTCTTCGATCTCTTCCCTACCATGAATTCCGCTCTCACAGACCAGAGTACTACCCGGTTCCTGCAATGCCATGGGGATCAGGCGTCTGGCAATGTTCAAATCGGTTTTGCCATTCGTGAGATCACGGTTATTGATACCAATCAAACTCGCCTTGGCCTCGAAGGCTTTTTCCATATCATATTCGTTATGAGTTTCCACTAATGCGGGAAATCCCAATTCCTTGCCTAAATGAAGCAGATCGGCCAATTGGTTTTGCTCCAGCCAAGTAGCGATCAACAGAAACAAGTCGGCTCCATGCGCTCTGGATTCATAAACCTGATACTCATCGCAAATAAAATCTTTGCGCAACAATGGAATCGGGGCGATGGGCCTCACTTCCTTCAGGATACCAATATGACTGCCGAAATAATTGCTTTCGGTCAGAATGGAAAGCGTGGCTGCCCCATTCCTGGCATAGTCTCCGGCGATTTCACCAGCGTTAAAATTTTCTCTTAGCTCACCTTTAAACGGTGTGCGCCGTTTGATCTCCGCGATAATTTTTGAATTTTTTCCCTCGTTCAGCGCCTTATAAACATCCCGGACGGGGGCCTGATCTCCCATGCGTATTTTAAGCTCGGGCAATGGCAGTTCGCGTTTGGTGCCTGCCAGTTCCTTTTTTTTATCAGCAAAAATCTTATCAAGTATATTCGACATTTTCAAAATGGGTGCGTTTGATCAGCATGAAACTGAAGAAATTTCAGAAAAATCATCTTTAAAATTATGGGAGAATTTTCCCAAATTTCGAAAAACTATGATTTCCCAACTATTCCAGAGTGCGTGATTCTGCACAAATCTTCCAGTTTTTCCTGCGCCTTACCCGATTCGATAGAATCAACAGCTGATTGGATGCCCAGTTCGAGAGAGTCCGCTTTCCCGGCCACATAAATAGCTGCGGCAGAGTTTAATAAAGCGATGTCCCGCCTCGGCCCTTTTTCTCCATTCAAGATATTCTCGATCATTACGGCGCTTTCCTCAGGAGTTCCCCCTTTAAGATCATCGGAAGCGCAAATATTAAAACCGAGTTTCTCAGGGTCCAGGCTATAACTCGATACCTTTCCATTTTTCAATTCTGCGACCTGGCTTTTGCCTGTCAGGGTGATTTCGTCAAGGCCATCGGAACCATGAACCACCAGTGCGTGCCTGCAACCCAAATCGCGCAGAACTTCTGCCAGAGGCTCAACCCATTGTTCATCAAAAACACCCAGCACCTGGGCCTCGGCGTTGGCTGGATTGGTCAAAGGCCCCAACACATTAAAAATGGTGCGAAAGCCCAGTTCTTTCCGGACCCCGGCGGCGTGTTTCATGGCTTTATGCATCAACGGCGCAAACAGAAAACCGATACCCGCCTCTTCCACACAACGTTTCACAGTCGGCAGGCTGGCATTGAGGTTCACTCCCAAACATTTTAAGACATCGGCGCTACCAGACCGGCTGGATACAGCCCGGTTGCCATGTTTCGCTATATTCACTCCCGCACCCGCCGCAACCAAAGCACTAGCCGTGGATATATTGAAGGTGCCCGCACCGTCCCCACCCGTTCCGCAAGTGTCCACCAGAGGAGCCACTTTGATATCGAGCTTCTCTGCTTTTGCCCGCATCACCCTGGCCGCACCAACAATTTCAGAGACGGTTTCACCTTTCGCATGCAGCCCTGTCAAAAACTTGGCCAGTTGGGGATCGGTCACTTCTCCTTGCATGATCGCAGTCATGCAGGAAACCATTTCATCCTCAGTCAGATCGTTGCCGCCAGCAAGCGAATCCAAGGCCATCTGGAAGCTCATGCGTGATTTCCTTTTATAAAATTTCCTAATAACTCCTTTCCACATGCGGTCAGAATGGATTCGGGATGAAACTGAACACCTTCTACGGCAAGTTCTTTATGGCGGATTCCCATGATCTCGTTGTCATCGCTCTCCGCAGAAATTTCAAAGCAGTCCGGCAGATTATCCCGGTTCAAAACCAGAGAGTGGTAACGGGTCGCTTCAAACGGGTCGGGAAGGTCTTTAAATATTGTTTTGCCATCGTGGCGGATCATGGAAGTTTTGCCATGCATCAGGCACCCGGCCTTGATGATTTCACCGCCAAATGCCTGGCCCACCGATTGGTGCCCCAGACAAACTCCCAAAATCGGGATTTTCCCAGAAAAATTCCGGATCACTTCCACCGATATCCCTGCTTTATCCGGAGTGCAGGGGCCGGGAGATATGACAATCTTTTCCGGGTTCAACGCCTCAATTTCCTGAAGACTGATCTTATCGTTACGATCCACACGTATTTCGGCACCCAACTCACCCATGTATTGCACCAGGTTGTAGGTGAACGAATCATAATTGTCGATCATCAGAATCATACCACCCACCCCTTCTCAGCCAGCTCAATGGCTTTCAGCAAAGCCCGCCCCTTGTTCATGGTCTCTTCAAATTCATTTTGTGGAACCGAGTCGGCAACAATCCCGCCACCCACTCCAAGATAAGCCGTTTTTCCTTTAATCAGCAAAGTCCTGATGGCTATTGCGGTATCCATATTTCCGTTAAAACTAATATAACCGACGGCCCCGCCATAAAGCCCACGCCGGGTCGGCTCCAACTCATCAATGATTTCCATGGCCCTTATTTTCGGAGCCCCGGAAAGAGTTCCAGCGGGGAACGCCGCTTCCAGAACATCAAAACAGTCCAAGCCTTTTTTCAGGATTCCCTTCACATTAGAAACAATGTGCATGACGTGGGAGTAGCGCTCAATAGTGAACCGCTCATCTACTTCCACCGTATTGATTTCAGCCACCCGTCCGATATCGTTCCTGCCCAGATCCACCAGCATGATGTGTTCTGCCAATTCTTTTTCATCGCTTAACAAGTCCTGCTCCAGTTCCAAATCTTCTTTCTCGTTTTTTCCCCTTTTCCGGGTTCCGGCTATCGGTCGGACCTCTACCTTATTTTCCTCCAACCGCACAAGAACTTCCGGTGAAGACCCGACCACTTGAAGCTCGCCGAACTTCAAATAATACATATAGGGAGAAGGGTTAATGGTTCGCAGAGCCCTGTATATATCAAACGGATCGCGGTTAATGGAAAACTTCAACCGCTGGGAAAATACCACCTGAATGGCATCTCCCTCCTGAATATATTGTTTGATCCGAATCACCGCCTGTTTGTGTTCTTCCTCTTTCATATTGGAGCCAAAACTCAATGGCGATGCAGAATCTTCTTCCGCATCTGGCACTGATCCTCTGGCAAGAGGTGTTTTTAATTTTTCTTCCAAGGCAGAGATTTTCCGGATTGTGTTTTCATACACCGCAGTCAGATCATCACCCTCGATAAACGCGTTGGATACAATTTTAATGGTCTGTGAAACATTATCGAACACCAGCATAGTATCGGTGATGACAAACTGCGAGTCTGGGACATCAAGGTCATCCACTGTTTGTTCGGGCAGGTCCTCGAAAAATCGGACCATGTCATAGCTGACAAACCCCACCGCTCCGCCTGAAAACCGGGGCAGCCCGGCAGAGGGCACGGGCTGATAACGGGCCAAGATTTCCTTCACTGCTGAAAGAGGACTTCCGGATTTAATCTCCTGCTGTTCCTGCTTGCCGTTTTCGATTAAAGTCAAAGTTCGGCCCTTGGTGCTGACCACCACCGATGGGTCACAACCCAGGAAACAATAACGAGCCCATTTTTCTCCACCTTCAATGCTTTCCAGTAGAAAAGAATATTTCCCTCCACTGATTTTCATATAGGCGGATACCGGAGTATCTAGATCGGCCAAAACTTCCTTATAAACAGGAATCAGGTTTCCCGATTTGGCTTTCTGTTTGAACTCCTCCAAAGAAGGTTTGAACATATCGACTCTTTAACAAAATAAAATCGTACAATAACAAAAAAGCCCAAGAGACCTCTGCCATTGCGACCCCATTATCCTTGCCTTGCAACTGAACTGGATCAATTGTAATTGAAGAAGGAAAACAAGGCAACGCCGTGAGACGACTTTTTTTCCAATAATTACAATAAATTAACGAACTTTAAGAGATTTAAGAAGGACTAAAGAGGAAGTTACCAAAAGTAATCAACAACCTGATCCTGAAGGCTGTACAGGCATTGTATTACATAACAATGTTCCACAACCCATTTTTCCCAACTTGCAGTCAAGGGGTGGCTCGACCCCCTCGATTGGGTTAGAAAAATCAATAGATATTAATGTTCGAATAGATCAGATTGTTTATTAGTGTCATCTTTGCCATATAATTCTTTCAAACGTAATTCAAAATTTTTCAATGATGTTCCATGGTTTTTTGGAAACCACGCTCTATGGTTTTGAACATATTCATCCCTTACCTTAGGTTTTCTTAAGTCCAATGGAACTCTTTCCATTCTAGGATCAATACTGTCAAAACCAAGGAACAGCTCCTTAAGTCTATTCTCTGCAATCTCTACATATTCAGGGTTTAACTCAAAACCAATAACATTTCTATTCCATTGTTGGCAAACTCTTGCCGTTGTTCCACTTCCCAAAAAAGGATCTAAAATCAAACTACTTTCATCGGACGATGCCAATACCATTCTTTCAATTAACCCTTCTGGTTTTTGAGTAGGATGATTTTTTCTATTCTCGTTACAGTAATGAACATGTGAAAACTCCCAAACATCGCCCGGATTAGCCCCACGCATATTATTTCTTTCTCTAAAATATTTTTGAGGAATACGAACATCATCCAAATTAAAAATATATTCTTTACTTTTATTAAACATTAAAATATCGTCATGCCTTGGAGAAAAACCCCTTGTTTTCCCCATTCCTTGAGTATAATTCCAACAAATCCAACTATTAAAAAAGAGACCTAATTCCCTGTCTAAAATATCAAACAAGTAGGAAACAAATCTAACTCCCATAAAAACATAGATTGTTCCATTTTCTTTAAGAACTCTATGAGATTCTGATAACCATTTTCTTGAAAACTCAAGATACTCATCAGAACCCTTAATATCATGGTTATTTCCGTAGTTCTTCCCAAGGTTATAGGGAGGATCAGCGATTACAACATCAACAGAACTATCTTCAATTAACCGAAAAAGTTCTATCGCATCACCTTGTAAAATTTTAATGTTTTTCATTCTTTTAACCACTTTCTTCTAAACTGTAATATTACATCGGCCATATCTAACCGCTCGCCAGCTTCAACATTAATCAGAAGATATTTATTGTTCTCATCCTCCAAAACATCCAAAAATGTTTCATACGCCCAGGCTTCCACAAAAGGACCTGCAATCTTGTTAACATTTTCCATCGGAATTCCAAATCTCAAGCTGGTATTAATCTGGATTTTGTTTCTACCCTTATCTATGGCATCTTTAATTATTTTGGATACGGATGAAATTACAAAATCCGAACATTCCCGATAATCACCTGATTCCGTTGGGACCTTAAAATTTAAAGACTCATAATCCACTGTAGTCATTCAACTCTCCAAGCGTGAATAATATCTTTTACTTCTTTTTCATATTCAGTAAGGGGGATTTCGATTAATTTTTTTTGTCTAAAATAATTATGTGCTTTGGACCCTCCCTCAAATTTAAATAAAATAAAGTAACGTTGTTGGCCTTGTCCATGTAGAGGTCTAGGTGATAAAAATTTTTCGCTTTTTGTTTTTTTGGATTCAAATTAAGTCATATGTTTTTTAACAGTAACTCTATTTGTCGTGATTTTTCCACATATGAACCCCATTTCAACCTACCCCTATAAATGATATTTAATTTCTGCCAAAACATTCATTTTCTAGCTTGTTTCAAAAAGGATAGATTGTGGATGAATAAAAAGTAATTATCGCTAACTAATTGAAATAGTACATAACAAATTTTCTTAGGCTAAAGACCCCAATAATGAAGGGGTCGAGTCTTTGCTTAACTACAGGTTGTTAGGGAATATTGGTTGAAGCCTGGAGCCGAAGGCTGATCAGCCTTCTACGGCTTTCCAGTCTTCACCATTCCAGTGCAAGATCAGGCCATTATCTCCGACGGCATAGATATTTTCATCACTACTGCCCCAGATGGCGGTGAGATATTCCTTGGTGTTCGATTCTATCCGGGTCCATTCATTGTCATCAAGGTAAAGGATCATTCCCTCATCCCCAATCGCAAACACCATTTCCCTGGAAGGACCCCAGACATCGAGAAAAAACTCCATGGTCTGGGAAGGCATTTCGGTAAACTCGGCTCCGTTGAATTTGAAAATGGCACCATCAGACCCAACCATATAAATCTCATCAGGACCGAACCCATAAACCCCGTAAAACTCGGCATTCGAGTTGAAAGTTTGGCGGATCCAACGTTCTCCATCCTGCTTGAGCACCAGGCCATCGTAACCCACGGCCAGCATGCCGCCTTCTTTGCAGCCCCATAACCGGGTCACGTCAGTATCGGTTCCCGTCTGGGTAAACTTCCAGGAACTTCCATCGTAGCGAAGGATTTTACCCAATCTGGAGCAGGCATAGATTTCATCTGGACCAAGACCAAAAATCCCGGTCATGGGTGGAAGTTTTTCCGTATCCTCAGGCGACCAGATTTTACCATCATAGTGAAGGATTCTACCATCGGTCACCACTGCAAAAACATTATCCGGCGCACTGCCCCAGATATTCTTGAAAGTCCAACGCCCCCCTGTTTCCATGGTCGACCATTGGCTGCCATCATAATGCAGCAGGGTGCCCTCGGCACCTCCGACAAAAATATCGTTTTCACTGAATCCAAAAATGGATAAAAGGTGACTGGAGGTCAAGGTAGACATAATTGCTTTCCAAGGTTATCGCTGTTTTCTAAATGGTGTTTAACAATCATAGAGACATATCGCTCCATTCCTTGCCGTTATATTTAATCACCGTTCCGTTTTCACCCACCACATATACCTGATCCGGCCCAAGCCCTTTGACTTTTGTGAAATACTCATTCTTGAGTGGCTCAATGGGAGACCATTTTTTGCCATCGTAATGAAGCATGGCCGCGTTATCCCCGACCACATAGATATTCTCCGCCGAGGTTCCCCAGATGCTCAAGAGGTATTCTTCGGTCCCCGACAGCATCGGTTTCCAGTCCGTTCCGTCAAAATGCAAAACCGTCCCGTGGGAACCGCAAATATAAATATTGTCATTATGAGTGCCCCAGATACCGAAGAGAGAAACTTCTTCATCCGTCAAATCTTCACGACGATGAAATACTTTGCCATCATAAAACCGATAAATCCCTTCACCGCCTACCGCGTGAATATGTTCCATGTCCTCGCCCCACATGCCAAACAAGTCATGAATGGTGTTGGGTTCGCGGTAGTCCCATTTCTCACCATTCCAGTACAGCATCCGGCCGCCGACTCCATAAAGGAATACGTTGTTTTCATCCAAGCCGTAGACGGAGTTGAGCGAGTCGTAACTCCCTGTATCCACCTGCTTCCATCCCTTACCATTATATAAAAGGACCACCCCGCCGATACCCACGGCATACACACATTGTTCATGCGGTCCCCAAATACCCATCAGTGGATTGGTATTCTCGGTACGAACGGGCAACCACTCCTGCCCATCCCAGTGCTGGGGGATACCATCCTTTCCTACGACATAAATATAGTCTTCCCTGAAAGGCATGATATCGAGTAGATCTGGTTTTTCACCTGTAAACATATTATGAGTCCGCTATTAAAAGGGGAAATGTCATTTTATAATTATTATCCACCTACCTGAAAAGAATAAAAGCCACCAAAAAAAACAGAAGGGGCTCCCGGTTCAAAATCCGGGAACCCCTGACTCATCAAACCAGTGCCGAATTATTCCTCGGCTTTAGCTTTATAAAAATAAACATCCTTTAACTTCGGAAAATTTTTATTATCCTTGAATAAAGCCTGCACCCCGTCACCAACATCATTGTGGATCAAGACCAGTGTTTGCAGGTTGGGAAGACACGTCGATTGGGCCAAGGCTCTGGCACCCATATCTCCCACCTCCGCCTCATACAAATCTATCAAAGTGAGTTCTCTAAAATTGGCAGAACCTGCAATAGCCTCAGCACCTCGGAGACCAATAGGATTAAAAGTCAGTGTCAATTGGGTCAAGTTGCTCAAAGTCTCTGATCCAGCAAGTGCCTCCACTCCTTCACTCTCAATGAAGTTCCAATTCAGATTCAATTCCGTCAGATTGCTCAAGTTTTTAGAATTGGCAATCGCAAGCGCTCCTTCATTTCCTATATTGTTCCGATATAAAGAAAGCTGCATAACATGGGTGAGGGTTTCAGAAGTAGCCAGAGCTTCGACACCTTCATCGCCAATCTTGTCGCCCAACCATAAGGAAACCAGACTTCCCAGAATATTAGAGCTCGCCACCGCTTTGGCACCTTCAACACCAACTTCATTATCAGCCAATATCAACTCAGAAAGATTGAGCATGTTTTTGGACTTGGCCAACGCCTGGACACTTTCGTCAGTCGCCTTATTTTTAAACAGGTTCAAAGCGGTCAAAAACTTCAATTTATCGCAGCCCGCCAAAGCCTTGATGCCTTCATCCCCGATTTCGTTAAACTCCAGAAACAGGGCGGTGATTCCTTTAATCTTGTCGGACTCCAAGACTTCTATCAAATCCTCATCATCCAGTTCCTTTTCCCTCAAATCCAGTTCACTTTTACCTTCATTCAGCCCCTGGTCAATGAGGTTATCAATATCTTTGACTTCTTTTTCAGCCATCCGTGCACACTCCACAATAAAAACAATATTTTGGGAAATATGAGTAGCCCGCTATTCTAAGGCAGTATCCGCACTTGTAAAGCTTAAAATCCGATTTTTGCTCATCATTGGCCAAATTTTACCTTATTTGCGGAGCACCCCCACTGGGCGGGCCACGCCCGGTGGCTGCTCGCCGCAGGGACAACTGGCAAAAGCCCGTCAGGCCGAGACAACTCTTTCTTGCCAAATAATCCTATTGCACACTGGCCCCACACCGAGTGGAGGATTAAAAAAAATTAATTTCATTCTTCCCGAAATTGAACTATATTTTCAAAGTTCGAACAATCTTCACAGTTCCCCGTAACAATCAACTCAACTTTACCCAAAGGTTTGTCTGATGGTACAAAAGATCGATGAAATAACGGAACATGTCAATCAGGCCAGCGTATTTATCCCCTCCCTTTTGCATGAGTTCGAGCAAATCATGGTCGGGCAAAAATATCTGATCGAGCGGTTGATACTAGGACTGTTGACCGGAGAGCATGTTCTGGTCGAGGGGGTGCCAGGGCTGGCCAAGACCACGGCGGTGAAAACCCTGGCCCAATCGGTGAAGGCCGATTTCAAGCGCATCCAGTTCACCCCCGATCTCTTACCAGCCGATTTACTGGGAACCCAAGTGTACCAGCCCAAAACCAGCGAGTTTGATATTAAAAAAGGACCTCTTTTCGCCAACATCATTCTCGCGGATGAAATCAACCGGGCTCCGGCCAAGGTTCAAAGCGCCCTGCTCGAAGCCATGCAGGAAAGGCAGATCACCATTGCTGGCACAACCTTCAAACTCGAAGAACCATTCATGGTGATTGCCACCCAAAATCCTATTGAGCAGGAGGGCACCTACCCCCTTCCCGAAGCCCAAGTGGACCGGTTCATGCTGAAACTCCATATCGATTACCCCACCCGGGAAGAGGAAAAGCTTATCATGCAAAGGATGTCCACCTGCAATAACGCTTATCAAGTCAAGCAGGTGGTATCGCCTGCGGAAATTTTGCAGGTCCGAAAAGTGTTTGACGAAATATATATCGATGAAAATCTGCAGGACTATATCATCAACCTCGTTGCAGCGACACGCGACCCGGAAAGCCACCAATTGTCTTCCCTGAAAGGAATGATCCAGTTTGGCGCTTCTCCGAGGGCATCCATTTTTTTAAACCGGTCCGCAAAAGCCTATGCCTTTTTGCAACGTCGGGGGTATGTCGTTCCGCATGACATTAAAAGTATAGGAATGGATGTGCTCAGGCACCGAATCATTCTTTCCTATGAAGCCGAGGCCGAGAATGTGACGACGGATGATATCATCAAGAAAATATTCGACACCCTGGAAGTTCCTTAAATTATGCTTAAGACCCTGACTCATACAATTCGGGATTGGTTTCAGGAACCAGACCTTGCGCCTGAGCAGGATAAAAACCTGTCCCCGGAATTATTGCAACGCATCAAAGCCATTCAGGTGAAGACCAATTATCTGGTCAATGACATCATGGCGGGAGAATATGTCTCTGCCTTTAAGGGAAGAGGAATGGAGTTCAGCGAGGTACGGGAATATCAGCCCGGAGACGATGTCCGGCTGATCGACTGGAACGTGACCGCCAGAATGAATCAACCCTTCATTAAAGAGTTCAAGGAAGAACGGGAGTTGACCCTCATGCTTCTGGTCGACGTGAGCTCTTCAGGCGGATTCGGCTCGGCCGAGAAACTTAAAAACGAAGTTTCTGCCGAGATTGCTTCTACCCTCGCTTTCGCCGCCATCAAAAACAACGACAAGATCGGACTGATTGTGTTCTCGGACAAAATCGAGCACACCATACCACCCAAAAAAGGCAAAGCCCATATCTGGAATATCATACGAACCATTCTGAATTTCAAACCGGAAGGAAAAGGCACAAACCTTTCCCTACCTCTGGAATATCTTTTAAATATCCAGAAACGAAAAGCTACCGCTTTTTTGATTTCTGATTTTCAGGATGACGACTATGAGACAACATTAAAACTGGCAAAACAAAGACATGATCTGGTCGCCATCAGCATCACCGATCCACGCGAGGAAACCCTGCCCGATGTCGGCTTAATCCAACTTGAAGACGCGGAGTCCGGAGAAACTTTGTTGGTGGATACCTGTGATAAAGGGATGACCCGGCAATACGCCAAACAGTTTCAGGAAAAAAGGGATAACCGAAAAAATTATTTTCATTCCATAGGTATAGATACCATCGAAATTCACACAAACCGGTCTTTGACAGAACCCATCATTCGCTATTTTAAAATGCGGGAAAAGAAACATTAACGATGAACCAGAGTCCTGAAATAATCCCGACCGAAGGGGTCGGTAAAAAGCTGAAAGCAGCTGTCATGATCCTTACGGTAGTCACTCTTATTGCATTTGTGGCGTTGTTCACCAAGCTTGCAAACAAACAGAGTGGCCCGACAAAAACCGGATCGACTGTTCGAGAACCCGACCAGTATTTAAGCGAGGAGTATAAAGAGGTTGGAACACGCCTGATGAGCACTGGCTTAAAAGAACAGGCCATCGACCAGTTCATAAAAGTATGGGAGATACAAAAAACCGGTAGTGTGGAAAGGGCAAAAGCGGCTCAGACGGTCGGCGGTTTATATGCAAACCTCGGAAACTGCCAGGAAGCCCTGATCTGGCTGTTTCGGGCGGAGGTTTCGGATGCCAACAAAACCCTGCCTTTGCAGCCGCTCATCGACTCGTGCCTTGCAAAAGTCAGAAGTATTCATTCCGGTCGATGATGAATCTAACCATTCCGGTAAAGTTTGGGTTTTCCCTTTTTCTTGCCGTTTTATTTTGCTCTCACTCATTTTCCCTCGCTGGCGAAGCCCCGGTTTCCGTCACCACTCGCATCACTCCTGACACTTTTACTCTTGGCGATACCGCGACTTATACCATTACCGTCCAGCATGATCCGGACATCCACCCTGCCGCTCCCGATATTGAACCGCCAAAAGGCCTGGAGTTTATCGAGAAGGGAGGGAATCCGCCTCAAGAAATTGACGGACAAGCCGTCGATGAATACTGGTACAAATTTCGCATCGATGACGTTGGAAAATTGACCCTCCCTTCCGTCCCTGTATCTTTTAACGCTCCAGATAAAAAGGAAAGGGGGAAAAACATTCAGGGAACCATTCTGGCCCCTGAAGTGAGCTTGGAGGTGCAGTCTCTTCTTAACATACTGGGAGGCCAGGAGGGGATTCACGATATCAAACCGCTGGAAGAGTATCCCCTTCCCTGGATGGATTATTTTTGGAAGGCCCTGGGAGTGCTCGTCCTTTTAGCATTGCTCTACTTTCTGTGGCGCAAATGGAAGTCCCGGCTTATCCTTCTGACCCTTCCTTCACCCACTTCAGCCCTGACTGCGGAACAGTTGGCTTTCAAAGAGCTCGAGGCACTCAAAAACAAAGGATGGCTTCAGCTTGGACGGATTCAAGATCATTTTTTTGAGTTGTCTGAAATCTTTCGCAGGTATCTGGAAAACCGTTACCGGTTTCCAGCGCGGGAATGGACCACGGAGGAAATCACGGCACACTTTAAACATTTTTCCAGCCTCAGCGAAAACCTGAAGCTTCAGGCGCGGTCCATTCTGACTCAAACAGACCGTGTCAAGTTTGCCAAGGTGGAACAAACGGAAGATGAGATGCAACCCATCATCAACTTTATCCGAGAGGCCCGACCCCCTGCAACAGTAAGCCAACCATGAGTTTTTTTCAGTTTCAAAATCCATGGCTATTGCTATTCCTGCTGGCATTACCCCTGCTTGCTTTTCAAGTGAGCAGAGGCCGCCGTGCAACCGTGCATTTTTCATCTCTCGTTACCCTGAAAGCCCTGCGCCCATCCCGAATCGATCTATATGCAGGACTGCCGTTTATCATCCGCTTTTTAGTGCTGGCGCTTTTAGCCATTGCCCTGGCCCGGCCACAGGAAGGACACAAGAGCACGGAAATTCTTTCAGTCGGGGTTGATATCATGCTGGCCCTGGATACATCGGGAAGCATGCGGGCACTGGACTTCATCGTAGAAGAAAAGCGCATCACCCGGCTCGCGGTGGTGAAAGGAGTGGTCTCTAAATTCATCGACAACCGGCCCAACGACCGCATAGGCATGGTGGTGTTTGGCGAGCAGGCCTACACGCAATGCCCGTTGACCCTCGATCAAGGCATCCTGCAATCATTTTTAAGCAAGCTGGAGATTGGCATGGCCGGAGACTCCACAGCCATTGGTTCGGCCATCGGTATCGCCGTGAAGCGGCTCAAGGATCTGGACTCCAAATCCAAAGTCATCATTCTATTGACCGATGGCAGGAACAATGCCGGGACGCTGGCCCCGCTCCAAGCCGCCCAGACGGCCAAGACCTTTGGGATAAAAATCCACACCATTGGTGTCGGCACTAAAAGCAAGGCTCCTTTCTTAGTCAACTCGATTTTCGGCCAGCGCTATGTCTATCAGCAAGTAGATATCGATGAAACCACACTTCAGGAAATATCAAAAATTACCGGCGGCCAATATTTCCGAGCTACCGATCTGGAGTCCCTTATGAATATTTACAAGCAGATAGATGGAATGGAAAAGTCGGAAGTCAAAGTGATCGACCATTCGGAGTACAAAGAACTGTTCCACTATTTTCTGGTGCCGGGACTGGCCCTACTTTTATTGGAAATCGGTCTTTCCAATACCCTTTTAAGAAGGATTCCTTAGTTCATGCGATTTGGCGCGCCCGGTTATTTTTATTTGCTGTGGAGCTTGATCCCGTTGATTTTTTTCATGGTGTGGGGCATGAGAAAGAAACACCAGCTCACGTTGAAGTTTTGCGGCAATCCTTTGCTACCGAAGTTGGTCCACCCCGGCGTGGAAAAACGACATC
Organism: Nitrospinales bacterium; assembly: GCA_965249625.1. Classification (GTDB taxonomy): domain Bacteria; phylum Nitrospinota; class Nitrospinia; order Nitrospinales; family VA-1; genus LS-NOB. The sequence goes on from OZ252246.1 coordinate 1,663,666, forward strand.
ACAGTAAAACTGTCTTCATCGTTCTGGCTGTGCTTTTTCTTATGCTTTCCCTCACTCAACCACGGTGGGGCTACCAATGGGAAGACCTGCATCAGCGCGGGGTCGATATCATCGTCGCTCTGGATGTTTCCAGCAGCATGCTGGCTGAAGACATTAAACCCAATCGTCTGGAGAGGGCCAAACGAAAAATCTCCGATCTTCTGGATATGATAGAAGGAGATCGAATCGGACTGGTTGCTTTTGCCGGTACTTCATTCGTCCAGTGCCCGCTGACTCTCGACTATGGTGCCGCAAGAATATTCCTTTCCGCCATTGACACGCAGTTGATTCCTGTACAGGGAACCGCCATCGGCAATGCAATCCAGACCTCCGTCAAAGCGTTTCGCACTCAAGAAAAAAAATCCAAAGCCCTGATTTTGATCACTGACGGAGAAGATCAAACAGGAAAAGCCCACGCAGCCGCAAAATCGGCAGGTGAGCAGGGCGTAAGAATATATACCATTGGAATCGGTGGGAAAATAGGTGCCCCCCTGCCCAACCTTTCCGGCAATGGCGGATTCAGAAAAAATCAGCAGGGAGAAGTCATTCTCTCAAAACTGGACGAGACGACCCTTCAGCAGATCGCGCTGGAGACGGGCGGCAGTTACGTCCGCTCCGTCACTGGGGACATCGATTTAAAAACCATTTATCAAGACCAGATCAAAAAGCATATCGAGAAAAAAGAATTGAAATCAGAACGTCGCAAAATCTGGCAGGAGCGTTTTCAATGGTTCATTTTCGTAGCACTCATTTTCCTGGTCATCGAAACCTGTTTATCCGAAAGAAAACCCTTGAAAAATTCATAAAATTAGCCTGCACTCCCCTGCCAGATTTGGTAAAATATCACTAAGCGGTCCCTTAACAAGGGAGGCCACTGGGCAATAGCTCATTGCGCCGGGAAAACTTTTTTCTCGCCAAATAAAGCAATTGCACACAGGCCCACTCAGTGGGGGCTTGACAAGCTGGGTTCGCGATTTTATTTGATACAGAAGCCGACATAAACGGTTGCGTTTAAACATACGAAAGGAAAAAATAATGGAAAGTTTTTCTAGACCCATGAGCGTGGATGCCATTGCCGCAGAGCAACAGCGGTTCATGGTGCGTGTCTATAACTGGATGACTGCCGGACTGGCTATAACCGGTTTCATGGCTTTTTATATTTCCAGCAGCCCAGCAATAATGAGTATCATTTTCGGCAATGCCATTATACCGATTGTCCTCATCATTGCACAGATAGGGCTTGTTTTCTGGCTGGCGTCAAGAGTCATGCAAATGAGTACAAGCCAGGCGACCGGTGTTTTCATGCTCTATGCGGGCCTGACGGGTATTACTTTTTCCGCAATATTCGTGGTTTATACGGCGTCATCCATTACCTCCACATTTTTGGTCACAGCGGGCACCTTTGGTGCCATGAGCCTGTACGGTTATACGACCAAAAAGGACCTGACTTCTTGGGGAAGCTTTCTCTTTATGGGATTAATCGGCATCATCATTGCTTCGGTGGTGAATATGTTCATGCAAAGCTCCATGATGCACACAATCATCACCTATGCCGGAGTGCTGATCTTTGTCGGGCTGACTGCCTATGACACACAGAAGATCAAAGAGATGAATATTCTCGGCAATGAAGGCACCGATGAAGACACTAAAGAAGCCATATCAGGGGCATTAACTCTATACTTGGACTTCATCAACCTGTTCCTTATGCTCCTCAGGCTTATGGGAGACAGAAGGTAAGTTGGATCATTTCAATTTGGAAAGTTCCCGGCTCCCTCAAGCCGGGAGCACCCATTCTCCAGTTTCTAAAATTATGGTTTGGAATCTTCCGACCAAAAACCTTATCCCTGCCGTCTTTTTTCTTACTCTCGCTCTACCTGCGACCGGTTATGCCGAATCGGTAAATTCAAAAATGCGGGAAGGTATTTCCCAATATCACGAAAGGGAGTTTAAGGAATCCGTTGAGAATTTCTCTTCGGCGCGTGCCGGTCGCCCTGAAGACTCACGCATCGCCTATAACCTGGGCAACGCGCACTATAAGGAAGGGAAGCTTGAGGAAGCACTTCAGGCCTACACCCAATCTACTTTAGACGAAAAGAATCCGGACATCAGGAAAAAATCGATCTACAACACCGGCAACACCATGGTGAAGCTGGGAAAACTGGAAGAAGCCGAGTCGGCTTATAAAAAAGTTCTGGTGCTTGATCCTGGCGATATGGATGCCAAGTACAATTTAGAATACGTCCGCCAGCAATTAAAAGATAAAGAGAAGCAAAAACAGGATTCCGGGCAAGACCCGCAAGAAGGCGACCCTTCTGAAGAAGAGCAGACCCAAAACCAGCAACCAAAAAACGAAAACGACCAACAGGAGAGGGATCAGCCTCCCCCACCCGACCATGCCGGTTCTGAAAACCAGGAAAATCCCGACCAGCCTGGGGAGTCCGCAATGGAAGCAGAAATCTCTGAGGAAGAAGCCAAACGGATGTTGGAAGGACTCACCGAAGATTTAAAAAACATCAGCCGCATGCAGGCCGGAAAAACGAAGTCCGAATATCAGGGAAACGACTGGTAAAAATGAAAATGTTTTCGGGCGTGTTTAAAAAAGTCGCATTGTTCTCCCTTTTCATGGTTCCCATGCTCAGCACCCTGAGCTTCGGCCAGAATATCTCCGTCACGGCAACGGTCGACAAGAACCGTTTGACTCTGGAAGACGTCCTGCAGCTTTCCATCGTCATTCAGGGAACCCAGAACACGCCCCCTCCTGAACTGCCGTCTTTGCCGGATTTCAGGATTACTTCGGCAGGCACATCTTCCTCCACCCAGTACATCAATACCCAGCGAAGCGTTTCCATCACCTATAAATACCGGCTGACACCCATGAACACCGGGACTATCGTTATCGGTCCGGCGCGGGTGCGGGCAAACGGAAAAACTTATTCCACCCAACCCATAACGCTGGAAGTACAAAAGCCTTCTAACATTGGAACACCCGCAAGCAAAACCGCATTTGTTGAAGCCGCCCTATCCAGCAATAAAGCCTACATAGGAGAGCAACGGGTCTATACCTTCCGGTTATTTCGTCGTGTTGAAGCCAAAAATATGGATTTAAAACTGCCTTTCGATAAGACCTGGTTTCGTAAGGAAGAACTTGGAGAACCCAAATCATATATTAAAGTCGTAAACGGACTTCAGTATCATGTGCAAGAGCTATCAATAGCCCTCTTCCCCTTAAGAAAAGGAAAGCTCGAAATTCCAGCCGCCACTGTCGAACTGGATCTTTTGCACAAGGCACAAAGCCGTTCCCGCCAGGACCCCTTCAGCCAATTTTTTAATGATCCATTTTTTGGCCGACGTACCCATGTCGAGCATAAGGTTCTGCGATCGCAACCTATTTCGATTGAGGTTCTACCTCTGCCTGATGGAGCACCAAATGGATTTAAAAATTTAATCGGGCAATTTAAGATTTCAGCAGAACTTGGGAAAAGAGACCTTGAAGTCGGGGACACCACCACTCTGACGGTGATCGTTTCGGGAAAAGGAAATGTCCGGGATATATCCTTTGAGGAACCGGATTTAAAAAACTATTTCAAAATTTATCCGGACAAACCCGAATTCAGCCAAACCGTTCAGAACAACCAGATCAAGGGAGAAAAGGTTTTTAAATTTGCTCTGGTGCCTCTTAAGGCAGGAAGCAGAACCCTGCCAAAATTTTCCCTGGCCTATTTTGATTCAGCAAACGCCCAATACCGTATCACCGAAACCCAACCTATTTCTTTAACCATAAGACCCTCTCCCATAAAAGAAGAACTCAATCTGGTTCAGTCCAGACAACAAAACCTGCCTATGGTCAAACCTGAAATTGAAACTCTTGGTAGAGATATCTTACCCATCTACACCGAACTGGATAAGTTTCAAAATAACGGTTCTTACTCTTCCGCACTCATTGGAGCCGGTTTTGGGTCGCCGGTGATTCTTTTCATCATTTCAGCATTCTTAATAAAACGGCAGAATCGGATAAAATATGACGTGGCTTTTTACCGGCGTCGCAATGCCTATAAAAACGCCAACCAGCACTTAAAACAAATGTCGGAGCATTCTGACTCGAAAGAGTTTGCCCGCGAGTTATCAGAAATCCTGCGGGAATATATCGGCGACAAGCTGAACCTGCAGGGCAAAGCTATCACTGCTGAAGAAGTGGAAGTTCGCCTGAAAGAGTCGAATTACGCAGCCAGGCAGGCCGAAGGTACGCGAAAGCTTCTTGAAAAATGCGAGACCCTGCAATATGCCCCGATGACCCGTGGCAGCACAAAGGAACTGCTCGGCGAATCTGAAAACATGATCAAGGTATTGGAGAAACAATCATGAAACACTCCAATACATTAGCGTTCTTTTTATTTCTTGTGCTGACACTTTCTACCAACCTGCAGACAGAGGCCTCTGACTATTTAAACGAAGTCGTTCGCGCCAACGGCTTGTATTCTGAAAAACATTATGCCGAGTCTGCCCAGGCTTATGAATCTTTAATCGACAAAGGGATGCAGAACGGATATCTGTATTACAACTTGGGGAATGCTTATGTCAGGATGGGAAAAACAGGGCCTGCTGTTTTAAATTATATCCGTGCCCGAAAATGGATTCCGCGCGATGAAAACCTGAAAGCCAATTTAAAATTCGCCATTCAACAAACCCGGGACAAAATAGAGCTCCCGCCTCCTAGAACGCTGAATGTCCTGCTTTTCTGGGTCAACGATTTAAATTTTAACGAACTGATGGTTTTCACCATCGGTTTGAATTTCATTTTCTGGGTCAACCTGGCCCTGTGGATGTATTTTCCTTCCCTGAAAGTCGTTCGCAACGCCCTTCTATGTTTTCTTTTACTGTCATTTGTTTCAATTGGAGTTAAAATTAAGAATGAATCCGATTTAAAACTGGGAGTGGTTCTGACTGAAAATGTCGAAGTAAAGTCCGGGCGCGCTGGAGATGCGGTTACTCTATTTCAGTTACACGAAGGTGCCTTGGTTACCGTCACCGGCAAACATGACAACTGGCTGGAAGTTCGTCTCAACGATGAACAAAGAGGCTGGGTTCCACAAAACTCCATGGGAACCTGAACCCACCACGGAGCAGAAGCCATGAGGGTTAAATTACCCCGCAGTGCAGGTGGCTGGGAGGCAATTTGTATGGCTCCAACCCGGATTCCCAGTTCGTCCAAACGGCCCTTGCCAAAATTGGTTTCAGTCTTTTTCTCAATACCACCTTGAATCAGGGACATTTTCTTGGGCGCGACCGAACCAGCCTCATTCTTCCCGTTTTAGCCAGAGATGAAGAACCGGAATCGACGACGCAGGAAAGTATGTTTAGTTATATAAGGCTTAGTGACGGAGGCCTAAATCGTTATTCGGAACCCATGAGCGAGGTGAAAATAATTGCGGAAATAGCCCGACGGGTTCTGGAGGACTCCTCCGTGCCGTGGAAATCTTTAAGCGAAACGGGAAGCATCCGGGAAGTCATCAGTGCCGTCATTCCGGGGTTCGAACCCTTGAAAATATTGACCAGACAGGTAAGGAATTCCATATTAATTAAAGAATCCTCCGTACCCAGAAGTTTCCTCTCCTGATGGCAAAGCCTGTTTTAAAGTCTGCCCCATTCCTGCCGTTAGGGGAGACAAGGAAAGTAAAGAAAACAGCCTTATTTTAATGACGGTTCGCTCGGAAGGACAATCCAACACTGTGGTTTATGAGACAGGTGATCGACATCGCGAAGTCTCATCCCGCAATATTGTTTTAATGAACGAAGAGGACATAAAAAGAATTGGATTGAACCAGGGCGACTCGGTAACAGTAAAAAATGATACATGAATTATGACCGAGCAAAAACTACTTGCTTATCCCATCAAACCGGGAAACATCATGACTTGAATTCAATTAGTAAGTGCTCCTTTGATTTGGTGATTTGAGAAACGTTGCGGAGTTTACCCCGGCTTGCCTCTTGACCGGCCATCAAAGTTGCACTTACAATTTGAATTCAAGGACCTCCAAAAATGATTATATTCACCACTTGCTTCGTGTCCGCTTTTACCGAGAAAGATCATTAGTAACTAAACGAAATCCAGACATGTATTTTATAGCTGAAGGTGGTTGGACACCTCTGCTAATCGCAACTGCTAATGGCCATATAGAAACAGTAAAATATCTACTTCAAAAAGCGGTCGATCCTGACATTGCTAACAAGTTAGGGGCATCCCCTCTTCTATATGCCGCTTGGTATGGCAATGAATTGAATTGCAAAATACTTATTAACTTGTGGTGCTATGTAAACCAACAAGATATGCAGGGCCACACACCCTTAATTAAAGTTGCCATCAGGGGTCATAGCGCAGTTGCAAAATTTCTTTTCGAAAGTGGGGCCAATGCTGAATTGCTGGATGGAAACCAAAAAACAGTTCTATCATACGCAGAAGAAGGGAAATATGATGATATTGCACGGCTTTTAAGAAAGAGCTGAAAAAGCTATTGCTTCTTGCCTCCCTCGCCAGAGGGTTTTTGGATGCCGATTTGCTGGAATATATTGCCCATCACGCCCATAAAGTTGGCTTGCTCCTGCTCCAGTATCTGGGCATTCTTCTTTTCCTGATTAAAAATGTTCAGACGAATCTCCTGCGGCCTTTCCAAAAGTTTGTTCAACGCCTTGCCGGTTTGAACCGGAGCGTGGCAGGTGGTGTTCTGGCAAAGATAAACAGTCGGCTCGCCCTTTTCTGCGACCTTGCCTGCAGCAAGCGGCAACAAGTCGCCAGTCGATTCGCTTTCATTCCATAGGGCAACTTTATTGGGACGGTAATCGGTGTGCAGGACTTTCAACATTTCATCGAAGGACGCATGATCCCGAGGCCCGGCAAAGACAACCTCTGTCGGCGGAAGATCCGATGCGCTCATTGCCGATAAGAGTCCGGTAAAACCTGCAGGACTTCTCTCCATCATGGCGCGAAAAGCATCTAAAGTTTCTTCTGTTTTACGGATATAGGATTCCTCTCCCGTGAGCCGCCCCAAATTCAACAGAACCTGAGCCGCCACGGCGTTGGGAGAAGGCAGAGCCTCATCGGCAGGATTTTTTAACGGGGAAATCAAGGATTCCCCCGACCGACCGGCAAGAAAGAACCCGCCCTCCCCTTCATCCCAGAACTCTGCAATCATTGCGTCTGCCAGTTCCCGTGCTCGCACGATCCACCGGCTATCGAGTCCGGCCTCGTAAATAGCGATCAGGCCTTCGAGAAAATAGGCATAGTCATCAAGACAACCGTTGATCTTACTTTGGCCGTCTCTATAGACGCGCAACAATTTTCCAGCCTGCCATTGTTTGGACCAGATAAAATCGGCACAACGAGAGGCCGACTCCAGATAACTAGAATCGCCCAGCACCGAAGAGCCATGCGCGAGAGCCGTGATCATGAGTCCATTCCATGCGGTGATTATTTTTTCATCGCGTTCCGGTTTCGGTCTTTTCTCACGTGCTTGAAAAAGGGTTTCCTTTGCCTTTTTCAAAATATGGTCCGCCTCAAAAACGGGGATGCTTTCGGCTTCGGCCAATTGTTCGATCCGTTCGCTGATATGCAAGACATTACGTCCATCAAGATGCCCACGGGGAACTAAGCCATAAGCCCGGGCAAAAACCTTGGCGTGTTTGGGTCCCAACAGATTCAAGACCTCTTTCAATTCCCAAGTGTACCAAGTGCCTTCCTTGCCTTCCGAATCCGCGTCTTGGCTGGCATAAAAGGCACCCTCATCAGACGACATTTCACGCAAAAGCCAGCCAAACGTTTCTCTTGCGGTGACCTGATAAATGTCCTGCTTGGTGGCCTGAAACATATCAAGAAAAAGTTTTGCCAACAGCCCATTGTCGTAAAGCATTTTTTCAAAATGGGGAACCCGCCACTTGCGGTCGGTCGAATAACGGTGAAAGCCGCCGCCCAACTGGTCGAACAATCCGCCTTCCGCCATGGCCGTCAAGCTCTTGTCGAGAATATTGAGGGCCTCACCCGTCTGGGCCCAATGCCGCAACAAAAGGGTGTAGTGCATGGGCTCCGGAAATTTCATACCCGAGCCGAATCCGCCATGATCCTCATCAAAACGGTCCGACAAAATGTCCACAGCTCCTCGAATCATCTCATCGTTGGGGACTCCCCGCGCCTTGCCAGCCCGGTTCTGTTGGGAAAGCTTTTGCAGGATATTTTGTGACCGGACATCCAGTTGATCCTTATCTCCAGTGAACAAGTCGTACGCTTGTTGCAGGACTTCGGCAAACCCGGGGCGGTTATATTTAGCAAAGGGGGGGTAATAGGTTCCGCCCAAATAAGGTTTCTGATCGGCAGTGAGAAACATGCTGAGCGGCCAGCCACCGTGACCGGTCAGTTCAACCAGAGCTTTCATGTACAAAGCATCCACATCCGGTCGCTCTTCTCGATCCACCTTGATGTTGATGAACTTCTCATTCATGATTTTCGCGATATCTTCATTTTCAAAAGATTCATGGGCCATGACATGGCACCAGTGGCAGGCGGAGTATCCAATACTGAGGAAGATGGGTTTATTTTCTGCCTTGGCTTTGTCCAAGGCTTCCGGCCCCCAGGGGTACCATTCAACTGGATTGCTGGCGTGCTGAAGTAAATAGGGACTGGTTTCGTTTTTTAAACTATTGAAAATTTCTGAATCGGCCACAGCAAAAACACCTTTCTGTCAGAACGGGAGAATGGCCACTAAGAATACAAGAAAAGCAGGCAGGAGGAAACGAGAAAACTGGAAAACTAATGGGAGGAGAAAACGCCGTCTATTTTTTTACCAGTCCATGCCGGTACTGGTGATAGAAATCCCGAACACTTTCATATTCATCGAGAGCACTGTCTTCTAACTGCTTTTTGTCATCAACGATGAATGAAGCGGCATTGATATTTTCCTCAGTAGAAATACCGACGCTGACAGCGGTGCTGGGAGCAAAGTAAAAGGCGGGACTCATGAAAGAATCCGCTGCCCTTCCGACAATATTTCGGGCTGTAGAAGGTCCGAAAATCGGCAGGACAATATAGGGACCTGTGGGGATACCGTGGTAACCCATGGCTTGGTCAAAATCTTCATTGACATCTTCAATTTTATATTCTTCGCCGGCCACATCGGCTATTCCGCCAATTCCGAATGTCGTGTTGATCAAGGTTCGCACAATAACCCGGCCGGATTTTTCAAAATCCAACTGAATCAAGCTGCTGAGCAGTTTGATAGGAGCCATGGCATTGGAAAAAATATTCTTAATACCTATCCGAAGGTTCTCATGCACCGTGTCCCGGTAACCCCTGACCACCGGCTCCAACACATTGTCGTAAACGGTTTCATTAACGCCAAACATCCAGCGATTATAGCCTTCAAGAGGGTCTGTCAAAATGGGGATATCTTCTTCATTTCCGGCAAAAGGATCTTCCAGGTCCTCATAGACATCCGGGTCCTGAGACGAAGAATTCCCCGTACTCCGGGGAATGCTCTTTTCAAGTTTTATGGTTACCTCTGAGGTTTGTACGAAAACATCGTTGCCCACATCGGCAACAAAATTCGGCACTCGGGACTCATTAGCCGTGACGTCGGCCCATGAAAAAGAGGAAAACAGAGAAAAGAAAAATAAGCCAGTGATCAAAAAGCTCCTTTCTGGTTTTATAAATTTCTTGATCCGCATATCGTGTGGAACCTGAAATCGCAGAAATTCTGTTTATAAAAATGGAAAGTCACTAGTCACTATCACCAGTAACTCATAACAGTAAACGCCAACTCACTAAAATTCAACCCGTATTTTCAAAGTTTACAAATTTGACACAAATCCCATAATCAAGGCAAATTTGCATTTCCCGAGCTTATTGTTGATCAGTCGCTTTAAAAACTCGAAACATTTCAAGGTTTTTGAGCAGGTTCTGGAAAAACCCTGGATAATCGGTCTACAGAACTCTGTTGCAGGGAAACATTATCGGCACGAGCTTTATGGACCATTTCCCAGGCACGCCCATAGTTCTGTTGTTTGTATAAAACGTCAATCATGATTCCATAGGCCTGACTGTTAAACCGATTCAACACCAGGCTCTCTTTTAGTTTGGCAACAGCATCCTCCAACCTTTCCAGGGCACTCAGCGAAGCCCCCCAGTAGGCATAAGCGTTACTGTGTTCGGGGTTGATCTCCAGCACTACCCGGTAATGACCAATGGCATCATCGAATTTTTTATCCATTGCCAGTGTCAGCCCCCAATACAGATGGGCCTTCTCATCGGTGGGATCCTTTTTTGCGGCAAGGATAAAATGGTCGATGGCCTCCGCCCTCTTATCCAGCTTAACCAGGGAAATCCCCCACCAAGTCTGTATTTTGGCATGATCTGGATTTCTTTCACCGGCTTTTCGAGCTATGTCCACAGCTTCCTGGTATTTACCCAGTGCGTTCAGCTCACGAACTAATTTAATCGGATCTATTTGAATCGTTTTCTTGTCTATTTCCTTTTGTTTTTCAACCGCTGCCTGGGATGCTGATTCTGCCTGATCGCGCGCTTCATCCATCTCGCCTTTGGCGGCAAGCACCAAAAAGCCAGCAACAATGGTGACAATGCAAAAGTACCACAGAGCTTTAATTTTTCCGGGCATTAGGCCTTCAATTCTGGTTACTGGGAAATTTTTCCGGCAGGGTCATGGGCCGAGAGGATAATTCAACCCCGAGTATACCAGTTTTCCGTTTAAAGTTTATTTAATATTTTTTCCGCACCAGGCTGAAGGTTCTCATAACCCGGCCGCAATGGAGCCAGCTTCAAAAATGTCTGTAAATGCTGCTTGGCCAATCCAGGGTTCCAGCCTTGATACTGGACTCCCAGATAATAATGAGCCGGTGGGAAAGTTGGATCCCATTCTAATGATTTTTTAAACTCTTGAATGGCCCTTTTAGGTTCTTTTTTAAAAGCATACGCCAGCCCAAGATACAGGCTGACTTCCCGATCCCCCCCATACCACGTTAACGTATCACGTAAAACCTCGACAGCTTTGTCGGGTTGTCCGGAAAATATATGGAGTCGGGCTAGACCGATCAAGCCAAACACATAAAACGGGTTGATCTCAAGTGTTCTCCGATAGGCAGACTCGGCCTGATCCATCAACTTGAGTTCAAGAAAAATATTCGCCATATTGTAATGGGCCATCACATGTTCGGGGTCCAATTCCAGAATCTTCTGGTAGCTTTTAAGAGCACCACTGATGTCGCCGACATTGAACGCCTCCATGGCCTGGTCCAAAAGCCTCTCCAACCCGGCCTTCTTCTTGATATCTTCAATCTGGCTCTCAGACCTGTGCAGTTTTTCAAGCTTTTTCACCACCTTGTCACGGACACCGGCATCGGTTTCTGAAAAGGTTACAAACTCAGGAACCGGTTTAATAAAGGGTGTCAACTGCCTGACCAAAACCGCCCGCTCATCTTTATAAACATATTTTGGAGCGTTGAACTCGAGCAGGGAATTATCGTCGGTATGCAAGGGTGCCGAGGCACTGAACTCCAGCAGTTTTTCGCGCGACATAATCATCAGGCTCAAAAGATCCGGGACACTATTGATACCGATCCGGCGCAAATCGCGTCCTACAACTTCGTTCGACAAATATTGACGGGCTTTTTCATAAGACAAGCCGTATTCCTTTTCAGACCCAATCAGCAGGTAATCGTCCCCGGCTATGGACTCCCACATACTCACAAAAGGAAATTCTTCGCTGAAGGACCGGATAATGGATTTAAAACTAGCTGGTGACATATTGGTATGAACCCAGATGCAAGCCACCCCGCCCGGATTCAACCGCTTCCTCAGCAATTCGAAAAAGTTCACGGTGAATAAAGCTCCCACTCCCGAAATCCAGGGATTGGAAGGTTCAGAGACAATCACGTCATAAGTATCGCCAGACAGGGCTATATGATTGCGACCATCCTCGAGCTTGAGAGCCACTCTCTTATCATCCAGAGCGTGGTGATTGAAGGGATCAAAAAAGCGCGAACCCTCAATGACCGAAGGGGAAATCTCGACAAGCTTGATCTCTTTAACGGGAAACTGCTCCACCGCCCCCAAGGTAATTCCGCTACCCTGCCCAATCACCAGAGCCGATTGAGGGTCGGGATGAAACAGCATGGGAAGATAGCCCAAAAGCAATTGCGTTCTCATATCAAGAGCCAGAGAGGCATCGGTCTTTCCATTCACACGCAGGAAAATATTCCCGGATACGGAGAGCTCGGTGGTCACCGTGGTATGCATCCCTTCTTTAAAGAAGAGGATCTTATTTTTCTTCAACTCCGCTTCTTTAAGGTCCGCAATTCGGTAAGGCATGAAGGAGCCACTGGAAATAACAGACTTGTCCCAGGGGCCGATTGATTGTGCTGCCAATAGGGAAAACATCAAAACCGCAGGGAGGACATAGATCTTCACGCTAAAGCTGAATCGGGCCCCAAAGGCAAGTATCGCTATTCCCAGCAGAACATTCAGAAACACCCCGCTTAGGAGTGTGGTCTGTAGTCCCAACCCCGGTATCAAAATGAACCCTGCTACGAAGGACCCGACAATCGCACCAATCGTGTTGCAGGCATAGGCCCGGCCCACATGGCGGCCCAGGGTTTCCAGCTTTCGCGCCATCAGTTTGATGACCAGAGGAAACTGGGCTCCCATAAAAAAGGTCGGAACAAAAATTAAGGCAAAAATGATCCCGAAATTTGCCAGTTGAACAAACTCAAACTGCAATCCCCAGTTTTCATAAAGCCAACGATTGGCAAAAGGGATATGGCCAAACAACGGAATAATTGAAAGTGAAGATATCCCTATTATTATTTGAGTTATTCCATATACTCTCATGTGGTCACTAAAACTAGAAAGGAGTCGGGAAAAGCTCGCCGTCCCCAAAGCCAGCCCCAATATGAAGACGGTCAGGATCAGGCTGAAAGCGTAAACGGAGGAACCCAGTAAAAGCGACAAAATACGGTTCCAGGCGACCTGATAAACCAGAGCTACCATGCCCGAAAATCCGAAACTCAAGAGAATTAATTTTCCCCTTTTATCCAAAGGCGGGAGAGAGTGCTGCGGTTCATTGTGGCCCTTTTCTTTTAGCGGGGGTCGAAAGACCAAAAAAATAACAGCAGATATGGCTAGGTTCAACAGGGCCGCCATCCAGATGGTAGACTGGACCCCCCAAAGCCGCATGAAAATAAACGCCGAGGCCCAGGCTCCAAAAACCGCACCAAAGGTATTTATGGAATACAAGGTGCCCACATCTTTTCCGATAAGGGCCTCATCTTTTGAAACAAATTTGCTGAGCACCGGAAGGGTCGCGCCCATGAACGTGGCGGGAATGATTAAAATGGTGACACAAACCAGAAATCGGGCCAGACTAGCCTGGGTATAAGAATCTCCCAAATTGAGATAGATCCATTTGAAGACCGGAAAAGCCACATCAATCAGGCTGGGAATGAGCAGACAATATAAACCGATTCCCGCTTCCAGAAAGGCATAAGCGGTTAAGGGGTCGAACCTCCTGTCAATCATTTTGCCCCCGGAATAGCTGCCCAGGGCCAGCCCCCCCATGAACGCAGTCAGGACAGTGGAAATAGAATAGTGAGTGTTGCCCATTACCAGAGTGAGCAAGCGCGTCCACACCACTTCATAGACCAGACCGGTGGCACCGGAAACGAAGAAAAACAGGAAAATCCAGATACGGGGCGGAGAACCTCCGCTGGCCAGCATGACGCTGGACCCAAAGTTCAATATCTTTTTACCGCTAGCCCACATTTTGCATGAAAACTTGCTTGAAGGACAAGAGTTGAGGTGAGGGTGGTTTAAGGGTGCCTTGTAAACGCACAGAAATACTCATGCAATATCTTCTTATCGCTGGCAACGATGCTCTCAGCTAAGTAGGCCATTGCTATCTGCCTCCCACGCTAGTGGACTTTTGAACGGCCACAACGAAAACCCAGAATGCCATCCTTTCTTCCGGGTGATGCGGCAAAACGTTTGGCGGTACGGATATCCACACTTCGGGAATCCCACGAGCCGCCACGGAATACGCGGTTTTTTTTGTTTTCAGGGCCAGTCGGATTCATCATTGGTGCGGTTTTATAATAAAACTGGTCATAGAAATCATCGACCCACTCAGAAACGTTGCCCGCCATATCATAAATTCCATAAACGCTACGTCCCATAGGATATTTCCCCACCGGAGCCATATAGGGGTATCCATCACCAGTGCCAGCGAGGTTAGCACGCATGGGCAGGACTTTATTGCCCCAGGGATATTTCAGTCCGTGAGTGCCTCGCGCCGCTTTTTCCCATTCCGCTTCCGTCAAAAGCCGCTTACTGGCCCAAGTGCAGTAGTTGACCGCATCGTGCCAGGAAACCCCGACGACCGCATGGCTGGGAACCTTCATCACCTCACTGTTCCCTTGAAAAAACGGAACCGAAGGTTCCACGTATTCAGCCAACTTGCGATACTTGTTGTACGCCTCCACGCTTACCTCAAACTTATCCACATAAAAGGCATCAAGATAAATTTCCTGCATAGGTTTTTCGTCAAAGCCTCCGGAATCGGACCCGCGGGAGAAAATACCTTCCGGGACTAAAACCATTTCTCGTCCGTCCTCCCCAACAAGGGTTTCATAGATACTAAAATCCCGGTTGTCAGCCACTTCCACATCGTTGGCTTTTTTGGATATTTGTTGTACCCTTTCATCGTGGTCAATAGATTTTTTTATTTCCCAAACGATGACCCCCAAAAATATAACGGTGATCGCGAAACAACCTATAATCGCAATCATTAGATTCTTGTCACGCATGTTTTTTGATCCCATGAATATAAAGCGATAAATTTTTCAAAGAGATGATTATAATTTAAACAGTGATTAAAGCAACGTTATTTTCCCTGCCCTCTCATGAGAGACCTTTGCATAAGAGGGTATTTCAGTAATTTTTATTAAACGGTGTTGAAGTTGAGAGTGAAACGCTATTGTTTGAGTAATCTTCTTTGAGGCATATAGTTTTTATTGCTATTCGCTTTGCCGTTTTCCATGTTCCCCCGGCGCTTTCCTCTCTCAAGCCAGAGTTTCCCGTGTTCGCGCTAAAACAAGACATTGTTTTATATTCATGGCCATGCAAACCAGGGTGATTTGAACCGCTGTCCGCGTCAACCCGATATAGCGTGCCCTGCGCAACCGGTAATGGTTCTTAAGGATACCGAAGACATGTTCTACGGGAGCGCGTAATTTAGTCATGCGTTTGTTGAATGCGGTCTGAGCAGGTTTCAGGGGATGATACTGATTGGGCCGATGCATGATGCCAACAAAAATACCGCGTTCCTGAAGTTCCTTGCGCCGGGAGTGTTTGTCATAAGCCTTGTCCGCGTAAACCGCTTTCTCATCACCCATCACCAGGTCATCGGCCGGTGTCGTGTCATTGACATTGGCCGGGGTGATGATCACACGGCGAACCAATCCAGACTTCCGATCTACTGCCGTATGCATCTTGTAACCGCAGACATTGTCTTTTTTGCGGGAACCATAAGTCCCCGCCTCAGGGTCTACCGCTTTTTTCGGACTGGAAGAGCGAACAAACGATGCGTCCAGCATCGTTCCCTGTTTGATCACAAAGCCCTGCGATTCAAACTGGGTATTTAACGAGGACAATAACTTGTCGTAACGGTCTCCCAGTTGAGAACGAAACCGGCTGATCGTCGAATGATCGGGAACCGCATCGGACAAACTCAAACCCGCAAAACGGCGAAAGCTGATCCGGTCCGACAACGCTTCTTCCATGCCAGGATCGGAAAGGTTGTACCATTGTTGCAGCAAAAGGGTTTTGAATAAAAGAACCAGCGGATAAGACGGGCGGCCCGTATTGCAGCTATAAATCCCTGACAACTCCTTTTCCAGAAGGCTGAAGTCCAAAACCTTATCCACTTCTGAAAGAAAATTCGTTGCCCCGTTCACCAAATCATCCGCGAAGCTTAACTGACCCAGTTGCTTTTGCATTCCCATTCCTCCAGCAATCGTTAAAAAAATACCTCAACGCATTATAACCTGTCTCCAAATGCTATACTTATGCAAAGGTCTCCTCTCATGAGGGGAGGTCTGGAGGGGTGTGGATTTTCCTGACGAAATTCAAATCCAACCCTCCCCTAGCCCCTCCCTTATGAAGGGAGGGGAACAGCGAGATCCTTCGTCACCGTTGGCTCCTCAAGGATGACAAACCTGCGTTTCTTGTCATTCTGAACGGAGTGAAGAATCTCGCCTTTACGCTTTTTCGACTTATGCAAAGGTCTCCTCTAGCGAGGGAGGCAAATAGCAAGGGCTCGTTAAGCCGAGAAAAATGTTTGCCCGCATGATAAAGCTATTGCAAGTTACCTGCGGAGTACTCCGCCCCTTACCCTGAAGTTTTCTTAGCCATAAGGTCATTACAACCATGAATTTACTGGAAGTTAAAGATGCGGCATTGTCCTTCATGAAACCCGCAAAGACGGAAGTTTTAAAGTGGTATCGTGGGCAGTTTTCGGTCGATCTGAAAGAGGATCAGAGTCCTGTTACCATCGCGGACCGCAAGGCCGAAGAGATTCTGCGTAAAAAAATTTCCCAGCACTTTCCCGAACACGGGATCATCGGCGAGGAGTTCGGCAGCAACAACTCGGATGCCGAATGGGTCTGGACCATTGACCCGGTAGACGGAACCCGATCATTCGTGAGAGGACTACCCCTTTTCGCCTCAATGGTCGCCCTCCTGCACAATGGGGAACCGGTGCTCGGCATCATCGAACTACCGGCTCTAGGTGAAACCGCCTGGGCCGTAAAAGGAAAAGGCGCCTTCGCAAATGGAAAACCTCTCAAGGTTTCTTCGCAACCTCGTCTGAAAGGAGCTTTTGTCGCAGTCGCCGACCATTATTGTTTTCGCAGTGAAAAATGCACCTTCCTTTACAACCGGCTGAACCATGAAGCCGGGATCGTGAGAACCTACCCGGATGCCTTCGGCCACTTAATGGCAATACGCGGTGTCGTAGATGTGATGGTCGATCCTCTCGCCAAAATATGGGACTACGCCCCCTGTAAAATACTGGTTCAGGAAGCCGGCGGCCGATTCGCAAATTTTTCTGGTAACAGAGCCAGTATTGAAGAAGGAACCGCCGTGGTGGGAAATGCAACAATGGTCCAGCAGGTCAGGAAAATAGTTGCGGAGAACCTCCGCAGAAAATAAACCAGAACTTCTTAAGACAAAACAACTTTTTGTTCGCCAACAAGAGCTATTACTCGCTGGCTCCACACCGCCACTAGCCGTGGAGGCAAATAGCGATGGCTTGTTGAGCCGAAAAGAACGTTTGCAGCCAGAAAAAAGTTATTGCTCATTGTACCCCTCCGGGGCATGAAGGCAAATGAAGGGATATATCACAAGTCCAGCTTCACGCGGGGCTAAATGGGCTGGCGTCCAGCAAACCCAGCATCCAGACCGTGCCAGAAGCGAATCTCTTTTTCGGGCATTCTCCAGCAAAGATAAACTTCACGGCCTTCCCTGATAGAGGGGAAATCCACCAGGCCTTCGCGAATCCCCTTGATCTCGCAGCCAACCAATTCGATTTCTCGGATCAAATGGTTATATTTCAAAACCACATTCAGGTAACCTGTCCCTTCCGCACTTCCGCCATTCCACTTGGCCTTTTCCCACGCGTTGCGGATATCGGGGAAATCTCGATTCATTGAACCGGATAATTTTTGAATTTCAGGAACCCAGTCCAGCAGTTGCGGAACAAAGGCATTGGCTTCTTCCAACGTAAAAAGTTTTTTTGAAGTCATGAAAAAGTTTTTGAATTGATTTGTTAGTCAGTCGTTGCGTCACTTTTTTTATTATACGAATTTGAAACCATTAATCCAGTTTTCCATTGGGTCAAGAAAATCCACCACAAGTCCCGTATCCCAACAAAGCAAAACTAAAATCCGATTATTTCAAAGAACAAAACAACAAAAGGCAGAAGTCTTTAAAAACCTTTGAATTCAATATATTATCAGTGAAAAAATCCCCATTTCATAGCTGCCTCAAGAGCTGTTTGATCCTGTTTGCAAGAAGGGTCGATTTTTTATTGACAAACGGGCCGCAAGGTTATAGATTCTGACAATCAATAAGGTTTTATCCTATTTTGATAGTAGGGTAAAATCCATAATTGCAGGATTTTCTGAATTTATTTATCCATTGGTTTCTTACGAAAGGAACCGGCTCGTTTTGTTTGACAGTGTTGTTTAGTTCAAAGGTTTTATTTCCAATCATCAGTTGGGAGGCAAGTAATGAAAAAGGCAATTTTTTTCGTAGCAGTAAGCGCATTCGTAGGGTTTATGGCAATGGGTTCCATTGCTGTAGCCGATGACGTAGTTCCCGGATCTTATGGACAAGCTGACCAGAGCGTTATGGGTGTTGGACAAACCATAATGCAAATAGGAGCCCATGCCAGAATTCTGACCAACGCGGTCAACTTGGCTTCTGGAGCCGGTAGGTCAAGAGCTAATTCAAATACGGGAGATTCCGGTGGTGACTACCAATTCGGTTCCTCTCAGTACGAGCAAAGCTGGAAAGCCGCTAAAACGGTTGAAGAAGCTGAAGTTCACGGATTGGTTGCGGGCGACTGTCAGGGCGAAAATTCTGACGATATATATCGCAGGCAAATGAACCAGAATCGCAATGGTTTCATGAAAGAGTCCTTGGTTTCTAACGCTCAATGTGGTGATTATCACCCTACTTTACAATAATCGCCAAGTCTCAAGATTAAGCTAAACCCCCTTTATAAGGGATGAAGAGCCGGTAAGGCAAATGCCTTACCGGCTTTTTTTCGCATTTTAACTGCTGGTTCGATTAGAATTCGGGGTCACTACCATTCCGGCCTCTCCTATGCCCAATAAAAGTAGATCCCTCCCGCTAAAACAAGCCCTCATCATAATTTTTCTGCTGCCCGCTTGGCTCAACATGTTTCCGTCCAGCTTATCAGCCTTTGAAAGGGTTTCTCTTAAAACCCACTCCGAGGCCGGGATCGTCGTTTCAAATCCCATGGAAATCGCAAAACTCCCAGACAGGAAAACCTATCAGGTCAACCACGAGACATTCACCCTGCAGTTTTTTTTCAACGAAAAGGACATATTCGGCATTATCCTTAAACGAGACAAGAAACTCCCCATCCATTTCCGCTGGTGCTTGTTCAGAACCTGCGAGGAAAGCCAGCATGATTATAAAAAAGTGATCGCTGAGGCCTTCAACCCCCCTTTCGAGCAAGGCTTCTTCTCAATTCCCTACCCTTTCTATCTGCCTTATGGCTTTCAGGGAATAGAATTCTCCTCCCCGGACTAACCAGCAGAACCAAATATTCAGGTTTTAGACTACAGCACTACTAGTCAACTTCACCAACATCAAAACACTAACTTCCTGTAAATATTTTGCCTTCACAAGTTATTGCGCTTTTTAAAAAAAGAGACCTCAGAAATATAAGCAACTATACGCAAGACCAATACCTACACAAAAAAAGAAGGGAATCGCTAGTAAAAATTGCCGCAATTTTTTGGGAAATAAGCATCAGCGGTATCACCTATCTTATACGAGGTAAAAAACCGATAGAACTTGTTCTATCGGCTTTTTTTTATGATTGCGCCCGCCCCCAAAAAGAAGCCAGCTCTCTGCCCAAACGGAATTCTGTTATAATGATTCTTCAGCGATCACAAACTTTCACGAGGTTCACCATGTCCAGATTCACAGACAATGGAAACGATACCATCACGGATAGCCAAACCGGCCTGACCTGGTTTAAAAAAGATTCGCGGCAGATGATAGGCAAATGGATTCATCTGGAAAAAGCCATGAAATTTGCCGAAGAACAAAATGCGGAAAACTTCGGTGATTTTAACGACTGGAGGGTTCCGAAACTGGAAGATATTAAAACCATTTTCGACAAAAGTTTCAGCCAGCGGGATTTTGGAAATAATGAAATTCATATCCCCGCCGAGTTCGAGCCCAAAGGTGCGGATTGCACCTGGACCGACACCGTCAATGGTGATCGTGCCATGATGTTCAGCCTGGTCAAAGGCCGCTCCAGTTGGATCAATAAATTTGGGGAAGGCCCCTTTGCCGTCCGGCTGGTACGCGGTGACTTCAAACAAAGCGCAGGGTAACAGGCGTCGCATGAACAGAAGGCGCGACATCCCGGCATATCGCACAAAACGCACTCTTATTGTCCAAGTTCGCGGAAAAAGAAGGAAAGGCTATATCTTCTTGTATCTTGAGGCCGTTCTAAAAGGAAAACACTTTGCGTCTAGCCTAATCCCGTGGTCTTTTACTTCATACCCTTGGTCTTTCATAACATCTCTGGCTGCGCGGCCTGTCCTCTGGCGGATAGAATCAGTATGATAATCGCTTGGGACTTTTTTCATTAAGTCCGGGATAACTGGTTCCAAGGCAGGCCTATCGTCTGCGCCAGCCACTATCATTTTTTTGATGGAACCGGGGGTTTCTAAAAAATCTTCTATCATAGTCATTAACCGATGCTCTATGATCGCCACGCCGCTTCTACCCCTCCGGGGCGTGAAATTTAATGAGGAGTTATCACAGCGGCTCGCGACGACGTGCTGGGGCGGGTTTGTCTTTGGCGTCACCCTGAGTCATTCTGAGCCTGTTGAAGAACGAGCCTTGATTGTCATTCTAAACAAAGTGAAGAACGAGCCTTGATTGTCATTCTGAATGCTTCGGCTTCGCTCAGCACAGGCTCCGTGAAGAATCTCGGGCTGATTTAATAAGCCCCCTACCCCACACTCTCTTCGACAATTTTTATTTCTTTTTCTGTCAGGCCGTAAAGCTCGTAGACCAACTGGTCAATTTGCTTGTCCGTCGCGTCAATTTGCCGTTGCAGAACAGTTTTGTCATGCCCGGTTTTGGTTGTAGCCAACCTTTTATTTAAGTCCAGCATGCGTTCTACCAATTCGACCACCTGCCCATGTCGCGCTTTATCCTCACTATTATTGAGGTCAATTGTACGGATGGGAATATTTTTTAAATGAACATCCCTTAGCTCTAGCCGACCACCCTTAGTCTGGGTCTCCTAAAACCGAGCATATTCGCTTCAAAAAAAGCCAACAAACCCTAGAGTTAAGAAGAGCTAACAGATATAAATCATTTTCACAGGGAATTATGAACGTTTTATCGTTAGAAAAATAACCAGTCCGGTTGAAAGAAAATCGCGACTCTTTTGCAATTACTGGGTAAACAATCTTTGGCCCTGCAAACTCTAGATAATAGTCAACCGCATCTTGGATTTCATACCACTTGTAAGTTCCCGTCTTCCTTCCCTTCCATTTCTCATCCTTAGATGTACCCTTCCAGTTTTTTGGTTTGGGCATAAGTTGATATTTAAACTGCCTCAGGTATTTCTCAATAGCAGGATAAAGCTTTATATCCACTCCCCTCCGGGTAAAAATCAAATATCGTCCCTGGAAATTGATTCGGTATTTTCGGACATCGTCTCCAATAACAAACGGTTTAATTAATTCTTCGCTATTTGGATCTTGATCAATTAATTCTTTCCTAATCGCACTATTTATTACAAAGGCCTTGTTGAACCCAGTGAGAACCCCGCGATAAATTTTTCCATTGACGTATTCGTCCAATAAAATGCCGCTGCTTTTTATTTTCTCAATGATGGTGACTTCCTCGTCTTTAGCAAGAGTCCAGTTTTCACCGGATAGAGAACGATGATCCAGTTCTACTCCGATTGCTGTCACATCTTCCCCCAAAGAGGAAAAATCCATTCGCTTTATTGGGGCATAAATAAAATTTTGTTGCTTAGGCTCATTATTTCGAAGAACAATAATCGATGGAAAAGTAGAGGCGTTTTGAAAGACTGGTAGTTCGCCGAAATCAACGATCTGAGAAATAGCGGTTTTTTCTGCGATAAATTGCCGCAATCCTTTTCCATAATTGGCCCGCATCCACTTATTAGAAACGATATAGGAAAAATAGCCACCCTTCTTTACCAGCGATATACCTTTCTCGATGAAGTAGGCATAAAGGTCTGCCATGCCGTGATAGACCTTGAATTTCTTTTGAAAATATTCCTTATCATCTCCTAAAGTTTCCTGACGCACATAAGGCGGGTTGCCGATCACCGCATCAAAACCACCGGCTTTCATAATGTCTGGGAACTCGACCTGCCAGTCGAAAACGTTAATACGGTATTGCTCTTCTTCATCGAACAAATCTGTCTGTTGATCATCATAGTAATCCGGCCCGATCAACGAGTTTCCGCATTTGATATTGTTGCCTAAATCCGGCAAGGCCCGTTCTTTGAACAGGGCCAGTTGCCGTTTAAGCGTTTCCCCGGACTCGCCTTCGAGAACTTTCAACAATAGTGAAAGCTTGCTGGTTTCCACCGCCTGAATATCGATATCCACGCCATAGATATGCTGAAGGAGAATACGTTTTCGCTCTGCTGTGGTCAGCCGCCATTCACCGCCCTGCCCCTGATATAAACCCCTCTTGTGTTTCCCCGGCCCTGCTTTCACAAACTGGTCACGATACCAGATGAGAATATACTGATAGGCTCCCAGCAGGAATGAACCGGAGCCGCAAGCCGGGTCCAACACTTTTAAATCTTTAACCGCCCTGGAGCCGGGTTTTTTGCCTTCGAGGAGTTTTCCGATAGTTTGTTCAACGATGTAATCGACAATATATTTTGGCGTGTAATAGACACCACCGGCTTTTTTGACCTCCGGCTTTTCTTCAATTTTAGCTTTGTGTCCCTTAGTGAGAGTGATGACCTTGCCCAGAAACTGTTCATAGACCTGGCCCAGAATTTCAGGGGAGAACACCGAAAATTCGTAAGGACTCTCAGGGTAATAAACAGTCTTAAAAATATCTTTAAGGATTTTGTCGTCTATTTTGAGTCCCAGAGTCAGCTCATCCGGTTCCGTGGGGCGGCTTTTTTCATTTTTAAAATGGAACAGGCCAGAGTTATATTTATCGTCCGCACTTCTGAAGTATTGGGTGAGACGGGGATAGACCTGAGTTCCATTGAGCAGGCTTTGCAATTGTCCGTAAGGCTCTATTTCCCTGTCCTCACACATACGCAGGAAAATAATGCGGTCGATGATTCTTAAAACAGAGAAATTGAGTTCGCGTTGAGTCAGTGCCGGATTACATAGAGCAAGGTTACGAGCCAGACTGTCCCGCCAGCCCTCTATTTCGCTGAGAAAAGCATTATCCACCTCTGCGGTTCCGCGTTTGGTTTTCTGCGAATCGGCATATTTATCAAACGACCCTTTGAGAACGGCCTCGCGGGAGAAAATAGAACTGATTTCATCCCATTTATCGAGATATTGGTCGTAGGTCCAATATATGGTCCGAGCTTTGGAGGATTTGTCTTTATAGTTGGGTTTTACACTGCAATCGTAAACAGCAAATTCTTCAAAGTCGGTGAGAATGCTGAGAGGTAGTTTGGCCGACCAGCCGTAGCACCGAAGTTGAAAAGCGGGGCCTGAGTCTCCCTTGATATTAGTAGAAGGCTTCTTGGCTTCAAGAAAAAATTTACGAGTCCCGCCAATACGAAACGCATAATCCGGAGCTTTGGTTGCCCCTTTTATCGATACAGCGTCTTCGTGGTAAACATCTTTGTAGGACTCGGCGTAGCCCTGTTTGTTATTAACATCCCATCCAAGTAGCTCAAAAAATGGATTGATAAATTCAACACGAACTTGAGTTTCATTGAATTTCCCGGACAGGTAGGCATCGCGGTTTCTGTCAAAAGTTTTCACCAATTCTTCCAGGCGGGTCAGGTCGGCCATGGTTTTCAAATATCTTCTTCGTAAGATGGGGAGAGGGGAACTCTTTTGAGATACGCGCCGGGCCGGCGCGACACCGTCCTCGGCTTATTTTTCAGGGCTGCTGAAAGAACCGGCGAAAAGCCAGACCGCCGTGATCACCAAAAGCACGGAAAATATACGTTTGTAATTCTGGTCGGAAAGGTGTTGCAACAAGTGTGGCCCGATTTGCGCACCGATAACGCCGCCCAAAGCCATAACCAGTCCTGTTTTAATGTCGATATTTCCTAACCTGTAATGCGCTAGAACAGAAGATATCGCCACCATTAAAATAAAAACAAAGGATGTGCCTACCGCCAGTTTAGCCTCCCGGCCCAGAAAAATCAGCAGAGGAACCACCAGAAACCCCCCTCCCAGTCCGGACCCCGAAGAAAGAATACCTGCGATGATTCCCACCAACGCCAATGTGATCAAGTCTTTCCTCCTCTCTCTCCCCACTTCTCTTCCAAAGTGTCTACCACGCCGGCACCAATAGAGTCGCCCCAAACATTAATAGTGGTCCTGCACCGGTCCAGAAACCAGTCCACCGAAAGAAGCATGCCGATTCCCTCAAGGGGAAGCCCCACAGACTGAAGCACCATCACCATGGTGACCAATCCCGCTTCCGGAATTCCCGCCGCTCCAATAGCAGCCAGTGTTGCCGTAAGAAATACGATCATCTGATCTCCCAGTCCAAGTTGAATCCCCAACATCTGCGCTATGAACAAAGCAGCAATCGATTCATAAAGAGCCGTGCCATCCATATTCACCGTAGCACCCAACGGCAGGACAAAAAGGCAGGATTTCCGGGAAACCCGATTGTTTTCCTCGGCACACTTGATGGTGACCGGCAAGGTGGCGGAACTGCTGGCCGTTGAAAAAGCCGTGGTGAGTGCTGCCACCACATTTTCAAAATAAGCGATAGGATTCCGCCGGGTTACCATATAGAGAATAATCGGCAAGACCACAAGCCCGTGAATCAAAAGCGCGGAGATAACGGTTATGACATATTTCCCGATTTTTGCCAACTCTGCCAGAAACAGGTCCCCACCTCCAGCAGCACCCAGTTTGGACGCGATCAACGCGAAAACCCCTAGCGGGGCAAAACACATCAGCAGATGGACGATCTTCATAATCGAAGAGTTGACCGTATCAAAAAAATCGATCACCCGTTTGCCCGGTTCTCCCAGCGTGGTTAAAACCCCACCAAACACCAGCGAAAATACGATGAGAGGAAGAATTTCCATATTTGCCATGGACTGCACCAGGTTCGGCGAGATAAAAGTTTTAAGAATATCGGTGATACCAACAGAATCCTTGCCCGCAACTTTCTCAGGGACTCGTTCCACCGTCATCTCAACCGCGACCCCCGGTTCGATAATATTGACCATCACCAATCCGATCACTACGGCAATGCAAGTGGTAATCATAAAATAGCCCAACGCGATAAGGCCGGTTTTTCCTACCTTCCTGATATCCCCTAAACCCGCAATGCCAACGATCATCGAAGAAATGATTAACGGTACCACCAGCATTTTCAGGGCATCCAGAAACATCTCGCCAATCCATTCCACCGCCAGCATCGTGGTTCCGTACATCCATCCAGAAAAAATTCCCAGAACGATGCCGGCAATCATCAGATATAAAAGCCCGTTATGTTTCATTTCGAATCTCCTGAAAAAAATAAAAATTCTGCCAAACCCCGACAAACAGGGCTTATAATACCAGCGTGACAGTGTCTTTGCAATTCATAACCTATAAGCCCCTGAACCCGATCTAAGTGGAGGAAAACCATGGCGGAAACTGTTAAACTCACCTATGAGGGGAAAACTTATGAGTTCCCAGTTCTGGAAGGAACTTGCGGAGAAAAAGCCATAGATATTTCCACTCTGAGGAGTACTACAGGGCTGATCACTTTTGACCCTGGGTTTATGAGTACCGGCTCCTGCCAGAGCCAGATCACCTATCTTGATGGTGAGAAAGGGGTTCTGCTATACAGGGGCTATCCCATCGAACAGCTCGCCGAGAAAAGTTCTTTTATCGAAACCGCTTGTCTTCTCATATACGGTGATCTCCCAACCCGCGAGCAACTTGACTACTTCCAATACCACCTGGTACACCATTCCATGGTTCATGAATCTATTAAGAATCTGTACGATGGATTTCCCAACAACCCACATCCGATGGCAGTGTGCAGTGCGGTCGTTGGTTCCCTGGCAACGTTTTACCAAAATGAACTGGACGTAAGAAACGAACGGGAGGTGGAAATCGCCATACACAGACTGATGGCAAAACTTCCTACCATTGCGGCGTACAGTTATAAAAAATCCATTGGCCAGCCCTTTCAATATCCTGATAATACTCTGAGTTATTCCGCAAACTTTCTGAAAATGATGTTTTCCCTTCCTTGCGAACCCTATGAAATTGATGAAGACGCTGCAAAAGTTCTGGATGTTTTATTGATTCTGCACGCCGACCATG
Organism: Nitrospinales bacterium; assembly: GCA_965249625.1. Taxonomy (GTDB): domain Bacteria; phylum Nitrospinota; class Nitrospinia; order Nitrospinales; family VA-1; genus LS-NOB. Next base: position 1,690,063 of record OZ252246.1, read on the forward strand.
AGCAAAATTGCTCCACCAGCACCGTCCGCCTGGTCGGAAGTTCGATGTGCAACCTGTTTGCATCCGTGTCTTCTGCTATTTATGCCTTGTGGGGGCCCCTTCACGGTGGTGCTAACCAGGCCGTTATTGAAATGCTGCAAAGCATCCATGATGATGGTGGAGATGTTAACAAGTACGTGCAAAGGGCCAAAGACCCCAACGATTCTTTTCGGTTGATGGGGTTCGGGCACCGGGTTTATAAAAACTTTGACCCTCGTAGTCGAATAATCAAAAAACTGGCCGATAAAATTTTCAGCAAACAGGGAACTAATGAGCCGCTTCTTGAAATTGCATTAAAACTGGAAGAGATCGCCATCAAGGACGATTACTTTATCGAGAAAAAACTATACCCAAATGTTGATTTTTATTCAGGCTTGATTTATAGAGCCCTGAACATTCCCCTCAATATGTTTCCGGTGATGTTCGCGATCGGACGCTTACCAGGTTGGATTGCACAATGGAAAGAGCTTCATGAAGACAAACAGTTCAGGATTGGCCGTCCGCGACAGGTATATACAGGTTCTGTTGAAAGGAATTATGTTCCCATGGGAAAAAGGGAAGGATAAAACAAAGACGCCTTGATCAGGCAGGCTCAATGGTGCAGGTGAAAGGAAATTCTTCCATCGCAGCTGCGGTGTGCACTTGCTCCACTTTAAACTCAGCCTGCTCTAGAGGCAAGGTGGCAACATGACCTGCGCCTTGAAGATGAATTTCATACATCAATTTTTCTGCGGTCGAATAATCTTTGCTGAATAATTTGACCAAGACCCGGATGACGAATTCCATGGTCGTGACATTATCGTCCCACATTATGATCTTATATAGCGGGAGATAGGCCTGACGGGTTTCCTCTTCAGATTCCTCGGTAACTCCCGGCGATGAAGGTAGCGTTTCTACTGGCATAATGATGAAATCGCCCCAAAAGGGCTAGCGGTTTGAAAAACTAATCATTCATAATATTAAAATAATATCTAAAAAAAAACAATTTTTTCATTTTTTCGTCATAAATCTATGAGTTTCAAGCGCCTACAGTTTCAACCTCTTCTGATGGTTTCCATTGTCGGCCTGATATTCCTTTCCCTCACCGTCCACGCCTTGGAAACAAAATTAGCAGAACCGACAACGCTGAGCGAATACAATAACTTCCTCCCAACAGGAAAAACAACCCGCTTTTCAGGAGAAACCCTGTATTACGACATCAGTTTCCTGTGGTTTGATAACGCCGCCTCGGCAAAAGTGAGCTTTTTTGAGGAGCATGGAAAGTATTTTTCAGTTCTGGAAGCCAGCACCAAAGGCTTCGTCGGTTTTTTCACGGCGTACCGCAAACACTTTTATAAGACGGAATTCGAAATCATTGATAACGGCAAAAAACTCCGACCTAAGACCTTTCTGCGGAAGGTGACGATTGCAAGCAACGCGGAAATCACACGGCACCAATTCGATTACTCCCGTCGACTGCATACTTGGGAGAAACTTGTGAATGACGAAATAATCGAAACCGGGCAAGGGGAAATTCCTGCTGACGGTGCTTTCAATGACATTCTCACCTCTTTCTACAATGTACGAAACAGAGTTTACGGAAAACTGGAGAAAGGAAAGAAATTTATCATCCGAACCATCCCGGAAAAGGGACATGATGAAATTCTCATTCACATCTGGTCAGAGAAGGATCAGGAATGTTTCAGAGTCGAAGAGGGACGGGAAAAAAGAGACGAGATATTACTCAACATCATTGTGCCAAAAGAAATTTTCAAAACCGAAACCGGAGAATTGATGGTCTGGTCCTCCAAACACTATATTCCGGTTGAAACCACCGTTAAAGATTATATTTTACTGGGCGATCTGTACGCCCGTTTCACCCGCAGGGAAATGGATCAACCAGCTTCAGAGGGATACAACGAACCATTTACCCCTACCATGCACGAAAATACCCGTACCGCACATGAAGAACAATGAAGAGGTCACATCACAGCTAACTGGCCCCACGCCCAGTGGTTTTAAACATCAAAAGCCAGAACAGGCGGATCCTGCCAGATATTCACTTCTGTCGCCTCATCCAAATTGACCGCGCCAAAATTGACCGTGTAAGGTTCCTCATTTTCACAATCATACTCGACGGTAATTTTTTCAATCTCCCACTTTCCGGACCCCGGCCCGACTAGAGTTAAACTGTGGGCAAAACTATTCACCTCAAAGTTCCCCTCAAAAATTTTTCCGGACTCTGCGGACCCCACAACATTTTCAAATGGCAGTTTATGATTATTGAAATTGAAATGGACAGGTTCAGACATCCCCTGCTGACCAGTTTGCACTTTGACTTTAAACGTGTTGACTTTCGGCATGCTTCACCTCAGGAAAAAAACGGATTTAAACCCGCTGTGTGGTCGGTTTCATCAAAGATCGCTCCCACCTTGGGTACGGCCTTCCTGAACGAAGTATGAATTCCCTGCTTGAGGGTCAAATCGGCGGCACTGCACCCTTGGCACCCTCCCCCCATTTGTATGGTGACCGAATTTCCTCTAACGGCCATCAGCGTGATGTTACCCCCATGCCCGGCTACTCCCGGGTTCACCTCGTCATCAATCACTTTTTGAATGCCTTCGCGAATTTCATCCTCCGAAGGCATATCTGCAATGATTTTTTCGGCGATAAAGCCTTCACCCGCCTCTAACGCCTCTCGGATCGCCACACCAACTTCCTTAGCCAGAGGGACCCAATCGACCAGGGTTTTATCTTTGCGGGTAACCGTTATGGTGTGTTCACACACCAGTACGGTTTCGACATCCTCCAGGCAAAAAAGAGCTTCCGCAAGGGGCGATCCCTCCGCACTTTCAAAATCCGAAAAATACCAGGAGTGCCCGCTCATCAAGGGACAGTTAGCTGTGAAAAGACATTGATCCCCCGTTGGAGAAGGTTGCGCCTTGATTAAAACTGCATCGGAATTTTCAGGAAAAAGGTTCTCAGAAATAGCCGGAATCTGGAGAACCCTGCGAACATCAGGAAAACTCGGCGCAGGCTCCGGAGCTTCTTCCATCACTGGACTGTTCTCAACTTCTTCCGCCACTGGACTGTTCTCAACTTCTTCCGCCACTGGACTATCCACCGCCACCGGTGTATCGGCTTGCTGTTTTAGTCCCGTAAATAAACGCTTTATAAAGTTCAATGGATTATCTCCTGTCCAAATCGGTTGTCACGCTGATACAACAATAACGTCCCGTCTTCCACTATAGATGCTAGAACTACCAAAAAGTCGCAGATTCTACGGCGAATTTTCCTCTGAAGTTGTCAACCCGCCCTTTAATCTTGTTTCCTCTATTCTTTGGCCCCAGAAAAATGCCTTTCCCGCAGTTTTTCTGACATCCCGGTGTGGGGCGTTTAAACCTGAAAAGCATTTTCAAGTAATTCAATTTTCCAGGAACCATGAGGGTCCGACGTCAGGGCCACCACATCGAATCGCATAGGTTTGTCCACGATTCTCTTTCGGGCCAGGAAGCTTTGAGCGGTCTGGACAATCTTTTTCTGTTTAGTGGGAGTCAAGGCATCAAATGGATGACCAAATTCGTGGTCCGAACGCGCCTTGACTTCAATAAAAACGATCACTCCGGCCTGCTCGGCAATGATGTCTATTTCTCCCACTTTTGAGCGAAAGTTTTTTTCAAGAATCCGGTAACCCTTCTTCTTCAAAAAGGCTATCGCGGCAGACTCGCCTTCACGGCCAAATTGTAATCGCTCCTGAGTCATTGCCCATTTCCTCCTGGCTAGCCCAACGTTTTTGGCAGTCGCGTGTTATGCCCCCTCGCCAGCCTTCATGCCCTGGAGAGGTATAAGCGTTACCGCCGCATTACCACCGGCCGCTGGCTGGTCAGTGGGCGGTGTTCCAATTTTCTCCCCACCCCATATCCACAATCAAAGGCACTTTAAGGGAAACCACCTCTTCCATTTCTTTTTTAACCAGAGCCCGCATTTCCTGCTCCTCTTCTTCCGGACATTCAAAAACCAGTTCATCATGGACTTGCAGGATCATGCGGGATTTTAATTTTTTCTTGCTGATTTTTTTTGCCAATTGAATCATCGCCAGCTTGATCAGGTCTGCCGCGCTCCCCTGAACCGGCGAGTTAATCGCAACCCTCTCTGCCGACTCACGCACCTGTCGGTTCTGGCTTTTAAGGTCTGGCAGATAGCGTTTCCGGTTCATCAGGGTCATGGTGTAACCGACTTCTCTGGCTTGCTCCACGGTCTCTTCCATATAAACTTTGACATTTTTATAAAGCGCGAAGTATTGATCGATGAATTTCTTGGCGGCCTTGGGAAAGATTTTCAACTGTCGGGACAAACCGAAAGCACTCAAGCCATAAACGATACCAAAGTTCACCGCTTTGGCCATTCTTCGGGCTTCCGCATCCAGACGATCCGGGGAAGTCCCGAATATTTCACAAGCTGTACGGGTGTGGATATCTTCACCCATTTGAAACGCATCTATCAAAGCCTCATCCTCGGAAAGGTGCGCAAGGACCCGCAGCTCCACCTGCGAATAGTCTGCCGAAAGCAGATGGTTATTACCTTCGGCAATGAACGCCTCCCTTATTTCACGCCCCATTTCAGTACGGATAGGGATGTTCTGCAGGTTCGGGTTACTGCTGCTCAACCTGCCGGTCGCTGCTACCGTCTGGTTGAACGAGGTATGAACCCTCCCCGTTTCGCTGAACATCTCCTCCTGCAAAGCATCAACGTAAGTGGACTTGAGTTTACCCAATTGCCGATAGGTCAATATTAAATCAGGAAGCTCATGCTCCTCCGCCAATTGCTCCAACACTGAAACATCGGTCGAATAGCCGCTCTTGGTTTTCTTGATAACCGACAAGCCCAGTTTCTCGAACAGAATCACCGAAAGCTGTTTGGGTGAATTAATATTAAACTCCTCCCCGGCACTGGAATAGATTTGCTTTACATGATCTTCCATCTTTTTTTGTATGCTTTTGGAAAGCTTTTGCAGATGGCTTTGATCAAGCTTCATCCCATGTATTTCCATCTCTGCCAAGACTTCTATAAGAGGCAACTCCAGCTCAAGAAAAAGCTTCAGGTCATCTCCCTTTAAAAGAGGTGAAAGTTTCTCATATAACCGCCAGGTGATGTCCGCGTCTTCCGCTGCATATTCGGTGGCGCGCTCGATATCTACTTCATCAAACCCGATTTCTTTGGACGCGGTGCCCACCACCTCTTTATATTTGATGGTGGTGTGGCCCAAATAATCCCGGGCCAAGTCGTCCATATTGTGCCTTCTACCGGAAGGATTCAAAATGTACGAGGCCAGCATGGTGTCGAAGGCAACCCCTTGCAGAATGATTCCTTCATTCCTCAGCACAATTAAATCGTATTTGATATTCTGACCCACTTTTTTAAGTTTTGGGTCTTCGAGCAAAGGTTTGAGTTTCTTGAAAACCCAATCAAGGCTCAACTGATCAGGAACGCCCAGATAGCGGTGCGCTAATGGAATGTAGCAGGCCACCCCTTCTTCACAGGATAACGAGACTCCCACGACCCGAGCCTGCACTGGATGCAAGCTGGTGGTTTCCAGATCGAGCGCGAAAATTTTTGATTTCTTTAATTGTTTGATCCATCTCTCAAAATCAGCCTCAGTGAGAATAGTTTCATAACGGCTCTCAATCTTTGGCGAACTCTCGCCAGGGTCAGAGCTGTCTTCCAAATCCCCGAGTAAGGAGGAAAACTCAAATTCAGAAAACAATTTTCTCAGTTCTACATTGTTGGAGGGCCTAACTTTAAGATCCTCAAGTTCACCTTCCAGTTCCATCGACGTATCAATAGTCACCAGTTGGCGACTGAGCAAAGCCATCTCCTTGTCCTGAACCAGTTTGTCCTTGAGTTTTACCTTGTCTACTTCATCGATCCGCTCATACAACCCCTTGATCGAACCGAATTTACGGATGAGCTCCGAGGCGGTTTTCGGTCCGACCCCTTTAACCCCGGGAATATGATCGCTGGAGTCGCCCATCAGTCCCATCACATCGATCACCTGCTCTGGAGTCACTCCAAATTTTTCCTCCACGTCCTCCACGCCAAACCATTTATTTTTCATGGTATCGAGCATACGGATATCAGGACCGATCAACTGCATCATATCCTTATCCCCACTGACAATGACTACCCGAAAGCCCGCCTTCGCCGCCTTTTTTGCCAAGGTCCCGATGATATCATCGGCTTCGTAACCGGGAACCCGGACACCATGAATGTTATAGGCTTGTACCAGAGGTTCGAAATAAGGAAATTGTTTTGCCAGGTCTTCAGGAGGCACTTCCCGGTTGGCCTTGTAATCCGCATACATCTTGTGACGGAACGTCTTTTCCTTACTGTCGAAAGCCACCGCCAGATAGTCCGGCTGCTCGTCCTTCACCACCTTCTGCAACATATTGATGAACCCGTACAGGGCATTGGTGGGAAATCCTTTCGATGTGGACAAAAATTGCCGGATACCAAAATAGGCCCGGAAAATGTAGGAAGAACCGTCTATCAGATAGAGGGATTTAGCTTTGCTCATAACGGCCTCTTAAGTGTAAAAATGCTGACCAAGTATAAAGTCGCGGCTTTACCGTGTCTAATTAATTGTGGTATCATAAAACTCCATTCTGATTATGAACTAATTGAATTAAAAGGCTTAGGTTGGAGTCCCCCACAAAAATGCGCGCCATTAAAGGTACTACAGAAAAGCAGGATGCCCAAACCCTGTCGATCATTGAAACCGCCCGCAAGGTTCTGAACATCGAAAGCCAGGCTGTAGCGGGGCTGGAAAGCCGGATAGATTCCCAATTCGTTGATGTCGTGCACCATCTGAACAAGTGCAAGCATCTTGTTGTTACAGGGCTTGGAAAATCCGGACTGATCGGAAAAAAAATTGCATCCACGTTCTCAAGTATCGGACTGCCCTCTCTTTTCCTGCACGCGGCCGAAGCCAGCCACGGAGACTTGGGAATGATTTCTGAAGGAGATACAGTGATTGCCATCTCCAACAGCGGGGAAACCGAAGAGATCGTCAAACTGCTCCCGATTTTTAATCGAATCCATTGCACGCTGGTGGGGATGACCGGCAACAAACAATCCAGTCTGGCCAAAAGAAGCGATTATGTTCTCGACATCAGCGTTGCAGAAGAAGCCTGCTCTAAAGACCTTGTTCCCACAGCCAGCACAACGGCCACCCTGGCGATGGGTGACGCGCTTGCCATGGCATTCATGGAACTGCGCGGAGTGCAGGAAGAAGATTTCGCGCTCAACCATCCAGGAGGCAGCCTCGGCCGGAAACTGCTCACCCTAGTCGGTGACCTGATGCATTCTGGAGAAGATATCCCCAGAATAAAAGAAAATGCCGACATCTACCAGGTGCTCAAAGAGATCTCACAAAAAAGATTGGGAATGACACTGGTGGTCGGGGATCAGGATCAGCTTCTCGGCATCATCACCGATGGAGATTTAAGGCGCCTGATTGAAAAGCAAAAAGACATTTCTCAAACTTGCGCTAAGGATATGATGGGCAGCCATCCTAAAACTATTACAGGGGATACTCTGGCGGCAAAAGCAGTTAGAATCATGCAGGACCACTCCATCACCTCCCTGGCAGTGCTCAGCGATGACCAGAAAATAGAAGGAATCATTCATCTGCACGATACTCTCAAGGCAGGGGTGGTTTAACCCCGATTACTCCCAATTGAAATTATGACCGGCGACGAACTTAGAAAAAAATTCCTGCAATATTTTGAAGACCGGGGACACACGATCGTGTCCAGTTATCCTCTGGTTCCAAAAAATGATTCAACTCTTATGTTTACCAACGCGGGAATGGTGCAGTTTAAAAACGTTTTCCTCGGGGAAGAGAAAAGAAGCTATAACCGCGCCGTGTCGGTGCAAAAATGTGTTCGCGCCGGCGGAAAACACAACGATCTGGAAATGGTCGGGCGCACGGCCCGGCACCACACTTTTTTTGAGATGCTGGGCAACTTTTCGTTCGGCGATTATTTCAAAAAAGAAGCCATTCAGTTTGGCTGGGAATTCTTAACAGATGTGATTGGCCTTCCCCGGGACCGTTTACACATTTCTGTCTACGAGAAAGATGACGAAGCTTTCAATCTGTGGGTCGATGAGGTGAAAATGCCGCGTGAGCGGATATACAAGATGGGAGAAAAGGACAACTTCTGGGCCATGGGACCCACCGGCCCCTGCGGCCCCTGCTCGGAAATATTTATCGATCAAGGTAAAGCAGTCGGTTGCGGAAAATCTTCCTGCGAGGTCGGTTGCGATTGCGACCGGTTCCTGGAGATCTGGAATCTGGTTTTCATGCAGTATGACCGTGATGCCAAGGGCAAACTCACTCCGCTTCCCAACCCCTGCATTGATACTGGCATGGGACTGGAAAGGCTGGCCGCGGTTGCTCAAGGGCGCACCACCAATTACGACACTGATCTTATGATGTCCATCATCACTGAGGCGGCCCGCATCACGGGGAAAGAATATGGCAGGCAGGATGAGGTGGATGTCTCTCTTCGAGTGCTGACCGACCATGCCCGCGCCTCGGTATTTCTAATCAGCGATGGCGTCATTCCCTCCAACGAAGGCCGGGGTTATGTCTTGCGTAAAATCATGCGGCGGGCTCTTCGCCACGGAAAACTTCTTGAACAGAAAGGCCCTTTCTTTCACCGTATCACCAACAAGGTGGTCGACAATTTTAAAGAAGCCTACCCTGAGTTATTCACCAACAAAGACTTCATTCAAAAAGTTGTCCTCAATGAAGAAGAAAGTTTCGGCAACACCCTGCATTATGGTACTCAGCGTCTGGAAGAAATTCTGGAAAAGGTACGCAAGGAAAAACTCACCACCATACCGGGAGAAGAAATTTTCAAACTCTATGACACCTACGGTTTTCCCACCGATCTGGTAGAAGAAACCGCCAAGGATGCCGGGCTGACGCTCGACATCGAAGGCTACACCCGTGCTATGGATGAGCAGAAAACCAAAGCCATGACCCCATGGAAAGGGTCGGGAGAAAAAGAAGTCGCACCCTTTTATAAAGAGTTTTTGCAATCCTCATCTCCCACTGTCTTTGAGGGTTATGGAACCACTCAGGGCGAGGGCCAGGTATTGGCTATTTTAAAGGACCAGACACCTGTAGATTCCGCCAAGGCAGGGGACGAGATAGAATTTTTAACCGACAAGACCCCTTTTTATGGAGAGTCCGGAGGCCAGGTCGGTGACTCCGGTCGGGCTTTTAATAAAAATGTTCAACTCGAACTTGGTGACACGACCAAGCCCCTGCCCGGTCTGATCGTTCATAAAGCAAAAATTATTCAGGGAACCCTGCAGACCGGGGATGGCCTGACTTTAGAAGTGAGCGCCAAAACCCGGAGTGACACTGCTCTCAATCATTCCGCCACCCACCTTTTGCATGCAGCACTCACAGAAGTTCTGGGCGAACACATCAAACAGGCGGGCTCGCTGGTGGCACCCGACCGGTTGCGTTTTGATTACACACATTTTTTGCCCTTAACAGATAAAGAAAGAGTTCGAATCGAATCGCGTGTGAATGAAAAAATCCGCGACAATATCCAAGTCGCAACACAGGAAATGGACATCGACACCGCCATCAAAGAAGGTGCTGTAGCCTTGTTTGGGGAAAAATATGGCGACACAGTTCGTGTTGTCAATGTATCCGGTTTCAGCAAGGAATTGTGCGGCGGCACTCATGTTACCGCGACCGGCGATATTGGCTTGTTCCGCATTACGTCTGAAGGAGGCATCGCATCTGGCGTACGGCGCATCGAAGCTGTCACCGGTGCCACGGCTTATAACACTATCCAGGCCGAGCAGGAATCTTTATCGGCAATCCGTGGACTGTTAAAAGCTCCGTCCAACGAAGAAATTGCCAAGCTGAAAAAACTGTTGGCAAAAAACCGGCAGATGGAAAAAGAGATCACCCTGCTCAAAGAAAAAATGGTCAGCGGTCAGGAGTCTTCCGGCATCGACGAGGTGCAAAAAGTCGGCGAGATTTCATTGCTGATTAAAAAACTGGAAGACATGGATGCAAAAACCCTGCGCACTTTTATCGACAATGCCAAGAACCAGTTAAAATCCGGGATCGTGGTCGTGGGCTCCATTGCCGACGGCAAAGTTTCCATGGCGGCAGGTGTCACCAAAGACCTGACCGATAAATACCACGCGGGGAATATCATCAAGAGTATAGCAGTGATCGTGGGAGGAAGCGGCGGCGGCCGACCAGACATGGCACAGGCCGGTGGTTCCCAGATAGACAAACTTGATGAAGCCCTCAAAAAAGCCGAAGAATTGATCCGCGCTACCTGATACCCCCCGTATTTGAAAGTTCTATAGAAATGGGTCGGGGAATCCTGTATTATTTCCTATCATCCATTATTTAAGCTGGTTGAAATTTTCCGGAAAGGATCATATATGAACGAAATACTGGGTTCCACGGGCACCACTTCCCCGATTAATCCCATCAGAAAAAAAGAATTGGATGACAATTGGAAAACCATCGCGGCTAAAGCTGTCACCGATGAATCATTCAAAAAAAGTCTGGCCGCAGACCCCATTAAAGTTCTGGAAGAACATGGGCTGAAAGTGGCTGCAGAAATAAAAATCAATTTTGATGAAACCAACAAGGAATATAACTTCAACATTCCTAAAGACGCCTCGGAAGAAATACAAGCAGAAGCCCAGTGGTGGACCTGGCGTTTAAAGATGATTAAAGAGTTCGCCCAGGAATTGGGTCGTCAGGTGGGGAACGTAGCCGGCTTCGACGACAGCTACTGAGACCAAAAAAAGTATGCGCCCGTAGCTCAGCTGGATAGAGTATCGGTTTCCGGTACCGAGGGTCGGAGGTTCGAATCCTCTCGGGCGTACCATTATAAAAGAAGCACTTGGCTCACATTGGGCGAAGTGCTTCTTTGTGTATGACCCTGGTTTTGCTGCCTGTGCGGCAGTGAACTTACCAACACAAGCGTCAGTGCTGGCTCGGTGTTTCTAAGCTGCCTGTGCGGCAGTGAACATATTTTTCAATGTGGGTGCGGGTTTGCCGGGTTTCTAAGCTGCCTGTGCGGCAGTGAACAGGAAAGGAGTCAAGAAAAAATGAGTTAGTATTTTCTAAGCTGCCTGTGCGGCAGTGAACTGACCGCAGCTACTGTTTCTTCCGCAGTCCTGTTTCTAAGCTGCCTGTGCGGCAGTGAACCACGCGGGATATGCTTACGCCAAATTAGCCTCTTTCTAAGCTGCCTGTGCGGCAGTGAACCCAACAACCTGACGCCTTTGATCTGCCTGTGCTTTCTAAGCTGCCTGTGCGGCAGTGAACTTCCAATTCCGAAATGAAAGACGGCTGCTGCGTTTCTAAGCTGCCTGTGCGGCAGTGAACACTGCTTTCGCGAAGAAGTTCCACCAGCTGTTTTTCTAAGCTGCCTGTGCGGCAGTGAACCATGCCGGTGATCACGCCGTACCCGCTGTTTGTTTCTAAGCTGCCTGTGCGGCAGTGAACTTAAATTACTTGCTGATTATGCGCCCCGGCCTTTTCTAAGCTGCCTGTGCGGCAGTGAACTGCCAGTAGGAGTAATACATTCATATCTACCATTTCTAAGCTGCCTGTGCGGCAGTGAACATGCCGCCATAACCCACAGCGTTCCGTGTTCGTTTCTAAGCTGCCTGTGCGGCAGTGAACGCGAAGAAGTGAATGGAGTAACAGACATGGGCTTTCTAAGCTGCCTGTGCGGCAGTGAACCCTGTGAATATGTTGTCGCTTCTGATGTCTCTTTTCTAAGCTGCCTGTGCGGCAGTGAACTGCAAAAGTAACCAGGGCCGGTGATCTCGTCCTTTCTAAGCTGCCTGTGCGGCAGTGAACTACATCATAGACCAGCAGCCCGCAGCGGGACATTTCTAAGCTGCCTGTGCGGCAGTGAACTTCGGATTTTGACACGTCCGCATTTCCGGACATTTCTAAGCTGCCTGTGCGGCAGTGAACCGTTGTATAGAGTCTATTTGTTTCTCCCATATTTTCTAAGCTGCCTGTGCGGCAGTGAACATACATCAGCATTAGGACGGAAAGTACCATACTTTCTAAGCTGCCTGTGCGGCAGTGAACTGGGATTCCCAGGACAACAAAGGCCGCAACTATTTCTAAGCTGCCTGTGCGGCAGTGAACGCGGGCCCGACAACCGTACCACTGACTATTGATTTCTAAGCTGCCTGTGCGGCAGTGAACCGCCCCCCCAGCCCCTTGACCCATTTTCCGTCTTTCTAAGCTGCCTGTGCGGCAGTGAACCTCAACCACCACGGGGAAAGCGGCTCCCTGCATTTCTAAGCTGCCTGTGCGGCAGTGAACCCGGCAAAAAGTTGCCGGAGGAACAGGGGGCGTTTCTAAGCTGCCTGTGCGGCAGTGAACGACAAGTATTGAGCCCAGTCCGCGTTCCTTGCTTTCTAAGCTGCCTGTGCGGCAGTGAACTAGAGGATCTAGACGTATTCGATCCGCCAAGATTTCTAAGCTGCCTGTGCGGCAGTGAACTAGAGGATCTAGACGTATTCGATCCGCCAAGATTTCTAAGCTGCCTGTGCGGCAGTGAACACCACTGTCCATATGGTATTTTCCGCCCTAACTTTCTAAGCTGCCTGTGCGGCAGTGAACATCGTCACCCTCACGGTGCAGATCGATATTGCTTTCTAAGCTGCCTGTGCGGCAGTGAACGACGGACAAGCAGCGGGCGACGTCCGCTCGGTTTTCTAAGCTGCCTGTGCGGCAGTGAACCGAAAAGATGGCAACACGGTTGGCGCAATCAATTTCTAAGCTGCCTGTGCGGCAGTGAACGACAACTGCCGGGTTAGGGCCCTCAACCTGGATTTCTAAGCTGCCTGTGCGGCAGTGAACCATCGAAGTTAAAAGGTACCAATGCAGCAAATTTTCTAAGCTGCCTGTGCGGCAGTGAACCTACCCAGTCATCTCCATAGATGTGCCTATATTTTCTAAGCTGCCTGTGCGGCAGTGAACAGATGTGGCATTAGGACAATCAGCAGCAGGAATTTCTAAGCTGCCTGTGCGGCAGTGAACTATCAAGGGGTTATGGATCGGGCTCCGGTGATTTTCTAAGCTGCCTGTGCGGCAGTGAACGACCTTGGCCTGTGTAACTCTCCACCGCTGGATTTCTAAGCTGCCTGTGCGGCAGTGAACCTCAATTAATCAAGGTCATAAAGTGTTTATTTTTTCTAAGCTGCCTGTGCGGCAGTGAACGGCCAGTTTGCTAAGGTTGCTTGCGGTATAAATTTCTAAGCTGCCTGTGCGGCAGTGAACATAACGATGTTTTCAGATTTGTTCCTTTGTCATTTCTAAGCTGCCTGTGCGGCAGTGAACAAATCATACGTCATATCATACCAAGTATTTGGTTTCTAAGCTGCCTGTGCGGCAGTGAACTGAGAGAAAATACTTTAACTATCAATGTCACATTTCTAAGCTGCCTGTGCGGCAGTGAACACTCAAATCGCAAAACTTTTTTAATTATTCCTTTTCTAAGCTGCCTGTGCGGCAGTGAACGGGTGAATTGCCCGGCGAGCTTTGCGACTAAATTTCTAAGCTGCCTGTGCGGCAGTGAACCCATTGTCCCCCGCCGGTGTCCGCATCGCACTTTTCTAAGCTGCCTGTGCGGCAGTGAACTTTTGTCCGGGCAAACCCCGGGGTTTTTTGTTTTTCTAAGCTGCCTGTGCGGCAGTGAACATCTGAAATCAGTTGCATGTCCTGTTGTACCATTTCTAAGCTGCCTGTGCGGCAGTGAACGGTTTTTGAAAACTGCAAATCTGCAAAATGCCTTTCTAAGCTGCCTGTGCGGCAGTGAACACCGGTTTTTTCAACGCAAAAATCTGCCGGAATTTCTAAGCTGCCTGTGCGGCAGTGAACATCCGGGAAGAGGCGTTTATAAGCTTGCTTCTTTTCTAAGCTGCCTGTGCGGCAGTGAACCCGATCCATCATTAATTAAATCTTGCATAATATTTCTAAGCTGCCTGTGCGGCAGTGAACTCCATTGATTGATGCCACTGGAAAAGGTGACGTTTCTAAGCTGCCTGTGCGGCAGTGAACTATTTTTTGAAAACAGCGGCGATCCTCTAAACTTTCTAAGCTGCCTGTGCGGCAGTGAACACCTATTGCAGGATATTTGAATTTTTTGATAATTTCTAAGCTGCCTGTGCGGCAGTGAACTAAATATGCTTCAAAAAGCCGATCCGCCCCCCTTTCTAAGCTGCCTGTGCGGCAGTGAACATGAAAACATTTAAAGAATTACGAGAAGCTAATTTCTAAGCTGCCTGTGCGGCAGTGAACAATATAGAGCTTGCTATGTTTTTTATCCCACCTTTCTAAGCTGCCTGTGCGGCAGTGAACTTGGCCAGGGGGCAATATTTACCCATGCCCAGTTTCTAAGCTGCCTGTGCGGCAGTGAACGGGGCAATAGAGCAGTACGAGCAGTGGGACGATTTCTAAGCTGCCTGTGCGGCAGTGAACGGAGTCGCATCCCACCGCGGACCGAAGCTCCCTTTCTAAGCTGCCTGTGCGGCAGTGAACAACCTGTGGATAACCTGTGGATAACTCATGAATTTCTAAGCTGCCTGTGCGGCAGTGAACCCATCAGAATTGATCGCATCCGGTGAACCCCCTTTCTAAGCTGCCTGTGCGGCAGTGAACGATTCACTCATCATGATGTCCGCGATCGTAGTTTTCTAAGCTGCCTGTGCGGCAGTGAACGTTGACCGTAACCTCGGCCGCTGCATTATTGATTTCTAAGCTGCCTGTGCGGCAGTGAACTCAACAAAGAACACGAACAGCTTAGCCTCGATTTTCTAAGCTGCCTGTGCGGCAGTGAACTTACCAACAGTTTATCCACAGAGTACACACAGTTTCTAAGCTGCCTGTGCGGCAGTGAACTCAATCATGGCCGGTACTTAGCCGCGGGATCGTTTCTAAGCTGCCTGTGCGGCAGTGAACTTTTCCGCCTGAGGCTCCTCCTTCATCATTCATTTCTAAGCTGCCTGTGCGGCAGTGAACTTTTCCGCCTGAGGCTCCTCCTTCATCATCCATTTCTAAGCTGCCTGTGCGGCAGTGAACTATGGGCACCGGAACCGATCAAAAATATAAAATTTCTAAGCTGCCTGTGCGGCAGTGAACTATACCACCAGGTCGTTAATATACTTGTGGATTTTCTAAGCTGCCTGTGCGGCAGTGAACGGTCTTTATTTGTTTTTGCTGAACGGCTTGTTTTTCTAAGCTGCCTGTGCGGCAGTGAACAAGAAGATCACACTTATCAATACTCAATTAGTTTTCTAAGCTGCCTGTGCGGCAGTGAACGGCTTGTGGTGATGTTTTCTAAGTTTTTGATGTTTCTAAGCTGCCTGTGCGGCAGTGAACTGGGCGCAAACAACCCACAAAACTCAGCTCATTTTCTAAGCTGCCTGTGCGGCAGTGAACATTAGAGAAGAGGTAAATGACCTTATCGATATTTTCTAAGCTGCCTGTGCGGCAGTGAACCACGACCTAATCCAAGTTACCTACAGATAACATTTCTAAGCTGCCTGTGCGGCAGTGAACTTAGGCTGTCTGCAGAGACATCAACGTTGACCTTTCTAAGCTGCCTGTGCGGCAGTGAACCACAGCAACAGGGCGTTGTTTCGGGTGCGCCATTTCTAAGCTGCCTGTGCGGCAGTGAACGCTGCCGCTACCATGACTGGCTTGACCCTGGTTTTCTAAGCTGCCTGTGCGGCAGTGAACCACTCGATAAGGTACCTAGTATGGGGCCTCGATTTCTAAGCTGCCTGTGCGGCAGTGAACGTCATTTTGTCTCCTTAGAGGCCCGGGCTTGATTTCTAAGCTGCCTGTGCGGCAGTGAACTTAGGATCTGTTTTCCATCCGTCTGGAATTCTTTTCTAAGCTGCCTGTGCGGCAGTGAACGCATAGTCGGAGCAGGTGCCGCCGTATTAAGATTTCTAAGCTGCCTGTGCGGCAGTGAACAAACATCATTAAAACAATGGGTTGTTTAAAATTTTCTAAGCTGCCTGTGCGGCAGTGAACGGCTCACATTATAAGTGTTGCTTGTTGTTTGATTTCTAAGCTGCCTGTGCGGCAGTGAACCTGGCCAGGAAGCAGAAAACATATTCGACACTTTTCTAAGCTGCCTGTGCGGCAGTGAACTTGATAGCACTACATCTTGTGGAGTATCGGTTTTTCTAAGCTGCCTGTGCGGCAGTGAACAAAAAAATATAAGCCGCCATCTGACAGTCCGTTTTCTAAGCTGCCTGTGCGGCAGTGAACTTACAAGCAGCGACCCGGGGACGGCATCGAGTTTTCTAAGCTGCCTGTGCGGCAGTGAACCTAGCGGGAGACTCAATAGACCTAAACTTAGATTTCTAAGCTGCCTGTGCGGCAGTGAACCAAACGTGATGATAGCTTGCCGATGGCTAGAATTTCTAAGCTGCCTGTGCGGCAGTGAACTTTTATTCCACTGCGGCCCGCTTGTTGATGAATTTCTAAGCTGCCTGTGCGGCAGTGAACTCGTCGTGTCCGTGTAGTATAAATTGCCTCCATTTCTAAGCTGCCTGTGCGGCAGTGAACACCGATGTCGTTGATCAAGACGGAATGCTCGATTTCTAAGCTGCCTGTGCGGCAGTGAACACATCACTATACCTGCCGCAGTGTACTCCGCGTTTCTAAGCTGCCTGTGCGGCAGTGAACAACTGGGGCATTTCGCCTTTTAACCTGAGTAATTTCTAAGCTGCCTGTGCGGCAGTGAACGCATAGCTCTGGATGCTTTATATCGCATTAGCTTTCTAAGCTGCCTGTGCGGCAGTGAACAGATTTAGGCTGTCTGCATGGAAATCAACATTTTTCTAAGCTGCCTGTGCGGCAGTGAACTACCCGCAACTTTCAACAAAGCATATCAAAAATTTCTAAGCTGCCTGTGCGGCAGTGAACCATCAAGCGTGGGGCTTCTCGATGACCAGGGATTTCTAAGCTGCCTGTGCGGCAGTGAACACATCACTATACCTGCTGCGGTGTATTCTGCCTTTCTAAGCTGCCTGTGCGGCAGTGAACGACGATTCCAGTCGCTGAGCTGATAATTAATTTTTCTAAGCTGCCTGTGCGGCAGTGAACAGTGTTCTGCGAGCTGCACTCTTGTTTCAGCTTTTCTAAGCTGCCTGTGCGGCAGTGAACTGCACGAATCATAAACGTACTAGCATTCAACTTTTCTAAGCTGCCTGTGCGGCAGTGAACATCATGAATACATTGCAACGACGGAAGAAGGGTTTCTAAGCTGCCTGTGCGGCAGTGAACTTTTTCTTCCTTCTTAGTATCATGAATAGATTTTTCTAAGCTGCCTGTGCGGCAGTGAACAAATTGAGATTCTGTAAAAGAGTTATAGATGATTTCTAAGCTGCCTGTGCGGCAGTGAACACCCATCAAAAACCTCAAAAACATCACTACAATTTCTAAGCTGCCTGTGCGGCAGTGAACTTAATTCCAAGCTTTCGTAGTTGTACTCTTCTTTTCTAAGCTGCCTGTGCGGCAGTGAACAATGTTCGCGCATAGACATTACCCGACTGCAATTTCTAAGCTGCCTGTGCGGCAGTGAACAAAAGTATTAGAAGAAACCGCGCTCAAAATTTTTTCTAAGCTGCCTGTGCGGCAGTGAACTGTTTTTGTTCCATTGTGGCCCGCTGCTTATTTTTCTAAGCTGCCTGTGCGGCAGTGAACAACTCGGCTCATGGCGCAAGTATAAGCGGGGCTTTCTAAGCTGCCTGTGCGGCAGTGAACATTTGTTGACTGTCTGGGAATAGCTGTTGCGATTTCTAAGCTGCCTGTGCGGCAGTGAACTCTTCCGATTTTTCCGGTGACGAAGCAGTAGTTTTCTAAGCTGCCTGTGCGGCAGTGAACTGAAAGCAGCGGAGACAGAACAGTCTGAAAGATTTCTAAGCTGCCTGTGCGGCAGTGAACTGATGGCCGCGATAGGATTGTTCAAACGGATCTTTCTAAGCTGCCTGTGCGGCAGTGAACAAGCAGCGGAGACAGAACAGTCTTCTGAAAGATTTCTAAGCTGCCTGTGCGGCAGTGAACGTGCCTTGCTAGTTTCTTCTACTAATATTGAATTTCTAAGCTGCCTGTGCGGCAGTGAACGGATAAGCACTAAACAGTTTGAACAAGTAACTTTTCTAAGCTGCCTGTGCGGCAGTGAACAAGGAGGCGCAACTGGCGCTCTAGCAGAAATGTTTCTAAGCTGCCTGTGCGGCAGTGAACCTATACACAGCTTCGTGGCCGGGCCTCATCGATTTCTAAGCTGCCTGTGCGGCAGTGAACTAGCCTTTCACCAGCGGCAGCGCCACTTGTGATTTCTAAGCTGCCTGTGCGGCAGTGAACTTCGTGCCGGGTACATGACCGCTGGTATTGGATTTCTAAGCTGCCTGTGCGGCAGTGAACTCGCTCATGAGCTTCATTGCTGTCATTACTATTTTCTAAGCTGCCTGTGCGGCAGTGAACTCCCTGCGATCGCGAGAGTCAAATTCTTAAAATTTCTAAGCTGCCTGTGCGGCAGTGAACGGCGAGAAAGATATCGTTATCACTTAATTCCATTTCTAAGCTGCCTGTGCGGCAGTGAACACGAAGATCAAACGTATCAATACTCGATCAGCTTTCTAAGCTGCCTGTGCGGCAGTGAACCGCATCATAAACAGCTTCAAATCTTTCAAAGATTTCTAAGCTGCCTGTGCGGCAGTGAACCAGTTTCGAATATGGTTTCTGCTTCTTGTCCTTTTCTAAGCTGCCTGTGCGGCAGTGAACGTCGATGCGACGGCGAACAAGATTTACTACACTTTCTAAGCTGCCTGTGCGGCAGTGAACTAAACATCATTAAAACAATGGGTTGTTTAAAATTTCTAAGCTGCCTGTGCGGCAGTGAACTGAATCATCCTCGATCTAGGAATTTTTAGTAATTTCTAAGCTGCCTGTGCGGCAGTGAACCATTTCGCCTTTTAACCGAAGCAAAGCATCGATTTCTAAGCTGCCTGTGCGGCAGTGAACTGGCTTGTAGTGATGTTTAATAGATTTTTGATTTTCTAAGCTGCCTGTGCGGCAGTGAACCATGGTCTAATAAAGACCGTAACTTTCGAGGATTTCTAAGCTGCCTGTGCGGCAGTGAACCATGTATGCCTCGTGACCAGACTTTTGAGTGATTTCTAAGCTGCCTGTGCGGCAGTGAACAAACATCATTAAAACAAGAGGTTGTTTAAAAATTTCTAAGCTGCCTGTGCGGCAGTGAACATCGACCCGGCATAACTAGATGGCTCTTATCTTTTCTAAGCTGCCTGTGCGGCAGTGAACAAACATCATTAAAACAATTAGTTGTTTAAAAATTTCTAAGCTGCCTGTGCGGCAGTGAACGGAGCCGCCTCGATGCCCTGCTCAGATTAAAATTTCTAAGCTGCCTGTGCGGCAGTGAACGTGGGAACCATACTCATATAGCCAAGGCTTCATTTCTAAGCTGCCTGTGCGGCAGTGAACATGAAAGTCAAACGTATCAATACTCAATTAACTTTCTAAGCTGCCTGTGCGGCAGTGAACTTGCGCCCAAGCGTTCCCATGCGTTTGTCCCGTTTCTAAGCTGCCTGTGCGGCAGTGAACGCCATTGGCTTAAGAGCCACTTGACTAATTTATTTCTAAGCTGCCTGTGCGGCAGTGAACGTGTGTTTTTGTTCCATTGTGGCCCACTTAAATTTCTAAGCTGCCTGTGCGGCAGTGAACTAGCGGAACATCAGTAACTAGCCACCCGCGTTTTTCTAAGCTGCCTGTGCGGCAGTGAACTATCCATTCTTAGACGGAAGATTCGATAATGCTTTCTAAGCTGCCTGTGCGGCAGTGAACTACCGCCATCAGCCACAATGCTCCGTGCTCAGTTTCTAAGCTGCCTGTGCGGCAGTGAACTGGTGCAAAAATTTCTTTTGCCGTGCCTGCTATTTCTAAGCTGCCTGTGCGGCAGTGAACTTCTGTTTTTGTTGTTCCACGGATTGTCCGATTTTCTAAGCTGCCTGTGCGGCAGTGAACACGTTGGCAGCCACAAGGGTACGCGAACATTTTTTCTAAGCTGCCTGTGCGGCAGTGAACATGAAAGTCAAACGTATCAATACTCAATCAATTTTCTAAGCTGCCTGTGCGGCAGTGAACCAGCGAGTGTCCCGGCGTTAGTTGCATCTATTTTTCTAAGCTGCCTGTGCGGCAGTGAACAGCACCTTCTGCTGCAACATCCATGTTAATTATTTCTAAGCTGCCTGTGCGGCAGTGAACTATAAAGCCCGGTCACTCCATGGAAACTTTCATTTCTAAGCTGCCTGTGCGGCAGTGAACGTTGCTGTGGAGCCGGACTTGATTTTTTCGAGTTTCTAAGCTGCCTGTGCGGCAGTGAACTTCCACTGCGGTCCGCTTATTGGTGATGATGATTTCTAAGCTGCCTGTGCGGCAGTGAACATCCCTGGTCTAATAAAGACCGAAATTTCAGATTTCTAAGCTGCCTGTGCGGCAGTGAACTTCCGGCGAAATTCAACAGAGCATATCAAAAATTTCTAAGCTGCCTGTGCGGCAGTGAACTTAACACTTGCGTGATAATTCGATCTGATACATTTCTAAGCTGCCTGTGCGGCAGTGAACAAATTCGACTTATCACACTACTGCTTCGTGACTTTCTAAGCTGCCTGTGCGGCAGTGAACGTGCCTATTATTGCTTGATAAGCTCCACTGATTTTCTAAGCTGCCTGTGCGGCAGTGAACAAAGCACTATCACGAACTAATCCAACATACATTTTCTAAGCTGCCTGTGCGGCAGTGAACTCACCCAGCAAACGTAATGATCGCATGCAGGTTTTCTAAGCTGCCTGTGCGGCAGTGAACTCGAACAAGTTACCGGCGCACTGCCATGGCAGTTTCTAAGCTGCCTGTGCGGCAGTGAACCGGAACTTGTGGGAAGAAATACAATATCAATTTTTCTAAGCTGCCTGTGCGGCAGTGAACGGTTTGGAAAAGTTCGCCACTCTTGACCGTATTTTCTAAGCTGCCTGTGCGGCAGTGAACCCGAACTCGTCGGAAGAAATACAATATCGATATTTCTAAGCTGCCTGTGCGGCAGTGAACCTCGTTGTCAAAGCTATAGCAAACCTCCAGTCTTTCTAAGCTGCCTGTGCGGCAGTGAACCTGTAGATAGTCACCCGAAGTGGCAGCCTGAATTTCTAAGCTGCCTGTGCGGCAGTGAACGATACACTTTACTTTTTTTTCCTAGATCGCGCTTTCTAAGCTGCCTGTGCGGCAGTGAACATGCCTCGTGCCCAAACTTTTGAAGCTGGGAATTTCTAAGCTGCCTGTGCGGCAGTGAACCAGTCTCAAGAGGGGGGGGGGGGAAATAAAAATTTCTAAGCTGCCTGTGCGGCAGTGAACTCTGGGCACCGGAACCAATGAAAAACATAAAATTTCTAAGCTGCCTGTGCGGCAGTGAACTCCACATCGACACATTTATGGAGATACAAACTTTTCTAAGCTGCCTGTGCGGCAGTGAACAATTTTTGTCATACCAAACGAAATGATCATCGTTTCTAAGCTGCCTGTGCGGCAGTGAACTACAGTATAAAGTGTACAAAAATAGTTATAACAAGCACTTAGGGTTCAGTTGATTAAAAGACTAACAAAAAGTGGCTATTTCTTAACTATTTGATTTTCAAGGAATTGTTAAAAAGTTCGAAAATAAAGGTTAAAACTCGGGTACTGTGGCACCGCCTAAACTTAAACCGTAAGAAGTGAATTCGCTGGATTCTGTTTGCTTTACTATTTCTTTCCCGATAAACAACCTGAACTGCTCTTTTTTAGACAAGCTATTCATATTCACAAAAGGCAGTTTACTTTCCTGCTCTTTAAAATTATTAAAATGTTTCAATGCCTGCTCGAAAGATTCGCCTTTTCGCTTCGCTCGTCTACGGGCCAAGCGATCTGCATTAGTGTCGAATTGCACACGTTTAAAACATACAAACGTGCTAACCGACTCCGGAGCTTTTTTAATCGATGCGCAATGACTATAGTCAGTTAAACGGTTTAACCATTTACCCATATCAAGCTGTTGTAATTGTGATTGCGTCAGTGCGAACAAACGCAACTTACTGCCCAGCGGAAAATCTTTATTGCCGTATTCTGGAAAAGAAACCGCAATAGCAGAGTTGCCATTCGCTGTCTGTTGTTCAACCAGGGCCAAATGAAGTTGCCTATAAACTTTTTGCCAAAGGAAACCGAGGTTGGCTTCCGCGTTTGGCAGTAAGGTAATATCGAGATAGAATTTCATTTCTACACCTTATTTATCACTTTTGCCAAACACACCGCCACGAATCAGTGTTGCAATAATGTAATGCTGATCTTTTTTATCCATACCATCATTATTTGCCAACCAATTTTTAAGTAACGTATAGAAATCATTTTTTGATCTACGGTGGGCCTCGCCTCTTGTAGTCACCGAGCCATAGGGTTCCACGGCAATCGCTCGAACATCTTTATCTTCAGAATACCAGGTATCTATGGTGCGCAGCGCATTGCCAATCTTCTCGGAATGTATAGCGGCACAGCCATTTAACTGAAAGAGGATTTTACTCTTCTCGCCTTTGGGTATCTTTAGCACCATTTCTTGTGACGGCCAAACATGCTGCCCTGCCCCAAGCTTTGCAAACGCAGTAACTTCCAGATACTTGAAGCTATCACTTTGCAAGCCATTTTGAACAACACCAGCCAATGCAGCCAAATCACTACTGTCTTCAAGTTGTACAAACTTATTCAGGCAATAGTCATAGCCATTAAAAGTCCATATCTGGTCTCCGTGCTTGACCTTAACACGCAGATTTTCTGCTCCAACCCTGTTACGCCATAAAAATCGACCATTGGCAATATTATTGGCATAACGGATTGCCAACTCTGTAAATCCGTACTTTTCTCGATAGCTTGAAATTGAGTCTGATAAAGCCTGCTCAAACTCTGGCTTATTACAAGCCGCTAACTCTTCTAATCCGCCCATCACTTTTAAGGAATATTTTACTCTTAAGGTATCTGCATCATGAGGCAGTGCTGCATCGTCACCCCAAGACAAATTAGATTCCACCTTTTTAGCATCTTGTGCACCATATTGACTATGTGTTGCACGGTTGCGTTTGTCATGAAGTTCTATATCTTTCCACTCATCTTCTTTACCAACATCGCTCCACATGCCTGAAGTCATTAGCGCGTCAGACACTTCAAGCTTTCTGCTGAAGGCCAATATCTCAGGAAGTTTCAAAGTCTCTGGTGTGCTCGTTTTTGCCATGTCTATTCTCCCTTACTAAAGTGAACTTAAAAAATCGTCTTCTAAATCAATATCATCGGCATCCGCCGGGACCACCTCTGATCTCTCTTCGTTCAACGGCTTCTGCCGACATAAATACCAGTCGTCTTCATAATGGTATTGCCATAACATATCCGTTACCTGCTGAATTCGATGCAGGCTACGCCACTCACCAACGCTGTGAACAGCTTCAACAAAACAGAACGGATAGATCAAGTCTCGTGTTTTGGCCACTTCTCCCGGTGGATAAATCGGTGCAATTGCTTTATAGCCATTGGTGATCGGCATTAACCAACCATTTGCTGGCTTATCCAAACGCACCCACTCGGCTTTTGTTTCTGAATCAGCTTCTACTTGACCATCCTCTAAGATCGGATTGGCCTTATATTTCATTGCAGAAAAATCCAGCCAGGCATCAATCAACTCCGCATCCGGTTGGTTTTTCTGAAGGTTTTGATAATGTTCTTCCAGTAAATCTGATCGATCCATCAACACAAAACCAGGCAGTAACAACCGTTTGATCTTTCGCATTTGCTTATTTTTCTGCTCCGGATCATTTTTTTCACTGAACACATGCACAGCTTGGATGTTATGAATGCTTCCACCAGCCAAACGATGCTGGTGCGCCAGGCTAATTAAATTTTTCTTAAGCGCATCAATTTCAACCTCTCTGCTCATCGTGAAATTGGGGCACTCCATAATCAAGGAGACACACATATTCATCTTGCCTTCCTCAACAATAGGCGGAGTTTCTGAAGCATCTCTTTTAAATATGGGCGGATTTTTGCTTTGAGCAAATACATAATCACCATATCCTTTGGGTTGATAGGCATGAATTTGATGCTGATGGCATATCACCGCACAACCCTGCATATTCAACTGCTCACTTTGCGATAATTTTCTGGATAGTGCATGAGCAAAACCCAAAAAATGCGTAATCGCTGGAAAGCCATAAGTGAATCCAGCAATACAGTTAGCACCCTGCACCTCAATGCGTTTAAAAATTATATACGCACCGCTCATTCCTGCACTCCCATTGAATGATGCTCAGCTAACGTTACATCAGTAAGCGCATTATATTCTCGCAGTAGTGGCTTAAATAATTTCTGCCAGTGTTTCTCATGAGCAACACCCAAGGTCAATTGCGGATGTTTAAGTTGTAGGTTAATCCATCTGGCGAAATCCGTTCCAATATCTGCTAGCCAGTCAAGATCGGTTCGGGCTTTTTGAAATACTTCATCTTGTCTGAACGGATCAAGCCAGTATTGCTGGTGTGTAACCAGGTTGGATTCTTGCGACCAACCAGCCAAGTGCTTTAAACTCTGTATCTGTGCTGCATAGTCAAACACCGAATCGGCAATTTCTGTCACTAAAGAAGCAATCGACTTTTTCCGTGCAAGGTTCATACTCAAATTTTTTGACTTGATAGCCAGCAACAGATTTTGGAGCCGTTCAATGGGTTCTTTGACAGTACGTGAAAGCTCACGACTAAAAATCGTTTTTCTACGAACAGGAGGCTTAATCTGTATTTTCCAATGTGGTGGTCGGCAGGGGAATAAAATTAATTGACCTGATCTTTTCCCGTTTAAGTAAGAAACATTCTGGTGATTTCTCTGTGTTACTTTTAAAATCGCAGTTCCGTGAAATAAAACACCATCTTTTTCACAATACAGCCCTTTATTTCTTGCATCTCTTGCAGGCATCTCTCTCTGTCGAGTTTGCCAAACACGGTCATGGATCGATTGAGCCAGACTCGAAGAAATCAAAGGGGTTAACAAATGATAACCAGCCAAGGCGGGGAAATATACCTGCTTTAATAGTTCGTGACTAGATTTTTCAGATTCTTCAAATGCACATCTAAACTGCTTTTGCCATTGCAAAACTTGATCATCATGATTGGCAAAAGAACGTAACACAAAAGGATCATCGCACACGATCCTACCAAGAATTTCTCCTTCACATTCTAATTGCAAAAATTCTGCAATAGGCGAGTATTCGGCATTCGAGTAAGAAAAATCAGTAGGTAATTTATTGCCAGCACTTTCGGTCGAAAGTAGCGGCTTAGTTATTTCTGATTTATAGGGTATTGCATTAACGTTCGAACCTTTTGCGCTTGAATGTGTTAGTTTAGCAGTGTGTGTTATCTCAAGATTTACTTCACCCGCCCTATCTGCCACAAGGTCTATCCAGTTGACGGGTCTATATTTCTCATTAAGTAAATCTATCTCATTTCCTATGTGTTCTTTAAAACCAAGAATATCTAACTGCTTTTGGTTTTTATTCTTTCCAACTGTTATATTGAAAGCTTCATATTCGAGTTTGCATAGAGAATTAAATTTCATCTCATTACTTTTTTTGGCCTTTACAATATCTTTCACCTGTTCTTTTATTTCTGTTGTCTCAGGATGACTTCTTTGTACGTCAGCGATACCTTTGATGGCATCTTTTAATATCTTTTCTGATCCAACAGTTTTTCTACTAAGTAAAAAATTATCAATAACCTGAACAACCTTCTCACTCTTCATTGTGACCGCCTTCCTCTAAACCTCTCTAAAAACCCCAAGTAACGGTGAATAATACCACTGAATATCTTGATTGTCATACTCCCGCAAACGGACTTCACCGAAACAACGACTTGTATGTGCCAATGACATCCCTAGCCTCTTTGACAAGTCTTCATAACGGCCCTGAATATCTGTATCAAACCACGGCTGATTCCCGTTACCTATTGTTATATCCTTAGGTTCAATATTTGAAACTTGTGCATATTCAACAGGGCTTACATTTTCGTTTTTTATCTTCCAAACGGGGGCATCAGAATTTTTGTCCACATAAAGGCAATAGGCTTGCTCCGGAAACGATGCTCTGAAAGGCTGCCTGCGCTGTAACTCAGCACACCAACTCACCTGATTTTTCCACCATAATCTAGCATTATCTTCCTGGTTGTTGTCACCCAGCAGTTTTTCCCGGTAGGCCATATGCTCCATCATTACCAGATTTGAAAAGGGAGCCTGCTTTTCAAGCTTCTTCGGTATCTGTATGCTGGGTTTAGAATTGGGTTCGCTATATTGGCACACCTCTAAAATATCGTGCAAATCATGACTGGTTAGTTTTCTGTTTTTCGCTTCAAATCCTGGTTTTGCAAAGGCAATTTCTCTGCCGCTAAGTGCTCTAATGTTTTTATTCAGAATATAGAGGTTCGCCGTTTCCGGTTTTTGTTTCCGGTGCCGTTGTATGCGCCCCGCCAATTGGATAATGGAACGCATGGAACTTGGTTCGGCAACCGCCCAATCATAATCATGGTCTCGGCCAATCTCAGCAACTGATGTTGCCAACACTACAAACAAGTGATTCTGCTCAGGACAACTTCTCAATGCTTGTTTAATTTCTGGAGCATCCCATATTGCCTGCGGATTCTTCCGGTCAAGCACTTGATCGAGCTTGTCTTCAATGAGTGCTCTCTGAGCTAATGGGTACTGGCTATGATATACACAGTAATGAATTTTATGGTTTTCCGGCACTTCTCGTTTGTATAGTTCTTTTGCAACCGCGACCAAGGGATTGATATTAGCCATGCGAACCAACCCGATAGAAACTTTTTTCCCTGATTCATGCTCCTTATTGTGCATCGCATGTAGATTTCTCATATTTTCTTGAATGATTTCACTAAGCATTTCACTCAGCGATGACCAGCGCGAATCGTTATTTAGCACGGGCATATCCAATAATTGAGCTCTTCGCAATGCCAGGTTCGTTTTCTCCAAGCCTTTAATTCTCTTTGATACAAATTTATCATGCGCTTCCCTAAAGGATTGAAAACCATCAGACTCGGATGATTTTGAATCAAGCTCATCAAACCATGCACACACAATGGGCTTCATTGAGTTATCACTGCTGGTAGCGGCTTGATAGGATTTCCGCCCTTCCTGATAGGCTTCAAACAAACCATACGCCAGTGCTGGAGGCATAGTTGCTGTCGATAACAAAACCTTCGCTCCCAACATGCCTGCCCAATTTACCAGGCGTGCAAGTGCTGGTAAATCGTTTAAATCAAATTCATCCGGCTCATCTAAAATAAGATCCGATGTTAAAAGACGTAGCATTGGAACAATCTGCCTGCCACCTCGTACACCTTCCGTAGCAGGGGTTAAGTGATCGATAGTGCTAACCAAAATCGGAGCGTGCAACAGTTTTTGGTTTTTTGGATTATTTTTGAACCACTTATCCAAAAGTCCTTCGTAGGTATCAATATCGTAGATAACTTCATAACCGTCATCATCCGCGCCAAGGTCAAGACTTTCGCTACCCATAGAGGAAAATATATTCTCAATTTCTTTATCCTCCTGGTTGATTTGGCTTAATTTCAGCACCGCCTGAGAACCAATTAGTGTGGCAATGTCACCTTCATCAAGAGCCAACCTTTCTTCGAGAGCCTTGCCGGTCTGTAATGTCAATGTACGCAAACCCAGGGCAATGCTGATACGACAACCCTCCTTTTCGTCCGACAGTCCATACATAATTCGGGCATTGGCAATAGTTTTACCCTTGCCTGTTGACGCCATATTGATACCAAAGAACCCTTGTGTTTGGGCGGTATTATGAAGACTTACAGCCGTTTGATAGGCTTTATCCTGCCATTGGAATTCTTTCCCTCCACCCAAGCCTTTCCTCAAAACCCGGTTATCGCTAATGCAAGGCAATTCATCACGAAAGCGCGGTAGTGAGTTGGCAAATAGGTAAGCGTAATGCCCAACACCTACGTTATGTTCATCCAGCTTTTGTTTTAACTGTCGATTTTTATTGGTATTGGCGTAAGCCTGATAGTTCGAGTCCTGCCAACGCGCTGTTGTTTCCCCTGCTGAATAGTAATGATCTGACAGCATCAGAGTTAAACGCGATATATGCATCATGAATGGTTTGTCAAACCAATTGATTCCAATTAAGCCAGTACAACGTATAGCGCGTTTTGATATCTCAGCGGCCTTTTGTTGCCACGTTTTACTTCTGAATGGAGTGCCGCTTGAAAATGACCAATTTGATTTAATTTGTTCTTCAGTCCAGTCATTAAGGCAATTATCCGAGTTCCATAAGTTATCGAAATCCTTGCTTACCCAATTGTTTATATTGCTCAGTGCAGGCTCAGGTTCTCTCTTTCTAGGGAATACCGGCAAACGATGGTGTGAAACGATTAACCAAGCTACAAGCCTTGCAAACTCTGGAAGATTATCAAAGGGGTGATTAAAAGAAGTTAGTTGTGGTTTATCTGCCACTAACCTATGCAATATTCCCTTTTCTACTTCTGCATCCACATTTGCCAGCTTAATTATCCACTGTTCATCAGAATTCTTATCGACAAAAGCCTGAAATAACCGCAGGGAAACCCATTCATGTCGATAAGGCTCAAAGTTTTTACCTTGTATTTCTGGGTTGAGCTTGTTCTGAAATAAGTCATTAGCCTTACCAACATCATGAAATAAACCGGCAATACCAGAAGCAATGGCAATCACTTCAGTCGTAAGCCACCCCCTCTCCCACTCGAGGTGTTGATGATTTTTTTTGGTTGTATTCACTGGCACCACACCTTGTTCATTAAACTTATTCCTGTTCCCCACCACCCAAACCAGTTCACTTCTCGACCGGCTTCTGATCCAGTGACAGGCAACGGCGGTATTTTTTGAAGCGGTTTTTCTCAGCAGTTTTTTTACCGCGCTCAACCCCTCATTGGTAATAACGGTTTGCCATGTGTTATCGCCGATGCGGTTGGCAAAGCTGTCTAGTACCCGCCGGGTTCGGTTGAGGGCTTTTTTCTCGCACTGTGACACAAGGGTGACCATCATCTGGCTTCACCTTTGTTTTCGTGGTGCTGCAAGGCTATGGTTTTTACCTGCTCAAACATAAAATCCAACGCTTTGTGATCGGTAAATGCCTGCAAGCATTGCTCGCGAAATTCCTGTTCGGTAGCACCTTCCTTGGCGCAGATAAATGACCAGGGCAGTACCAGCGTGTCTTTTATTAAATCTGCCACATCGAACACCAGCGCGCCACGGCGGGTTTTGCCGTGCATGACGGCGAAGCCGTGGGGGATGCCCAGCACCCATAGCGTGGTCGCGGCCAACCCATAAGCCAGATAGTTGCCGTGGTTCAAAAAGGCATTGGCAATATCGACTGATTCTCTTTCGCGCACAAAATCGCCATGCTTGGTTCTGCTGGCGGCTATTTTGTAAAGCCGTTTGGTGAGGTCGGCTTCAATTTGGAATAACTTGCTGACTTTTTGCGCCTGTTCGATTTTGGCACGGGTATTGTTTAGCACAGATGTTATATCTTCATCATGACTGTTAAATCCTGCGTCCATCAAGTCGCAGTCTTTTGACCAGATCGTTTGCATAAACTGAATACGTGCCGTTTGAAATTGCCTGGCCGCCGCCAGACGTTTTTGCTCGTCAAACCAGAAGTTCATCCAGCCTTGGACATATTCGGTAGGGCGATATTCGCTTTGCGGTGACAGCCATTCGATTTCGGTGGCCATGAGCAGGGGTGTGCCGCCACCGCCACAGAAGCCGACCAACACACCGGCCTGAGCCAGCATACGCATGGCGGCCTGGGTGATGGAGGTGCCGGTTCCCAATAGCAAACAGGTGGTATTGGCTATTGGAATATTCCAATACTGGTTTTCGTTTTTGGCTTCCGTAAGATACAGCACACGCCCATCTTTCTGCATGACACGGCATTTTTCCAGGTAATAGATATTGGCGCGTTTGGAATGCAGGATGGCTTTGAGGTCGGTGAGTTGTTCCATGTTTTTTTCCTGAAATAAGCTGCGTATGTCCTGTTTTTTATGGACATTCCCAGTTTCCAGTATATCATACGTTTTATAGTCCTAACACCGTACTCATCTGGCGAGGCCGTGAAAGCGCGTAAGAAGGCAGTATGTTATTGGAAAATACCGCATAGAAACAACTCCACCGGGGCAATCGGGCTTGAAAAGGTTTGCGTCTGGAAAACAAGCTATAAGTGGGCGAGAACCAAAATATAAAGCCAGCTTGGAACCTGAGTGCTAAAGAAAAGGGAAAGAGTATGAAAAAAACAGTAGAATTAGCTTTGGTAGTATTCGCGATTTCTTTCCTAGCCTCTTGCGCCTCCTTCAATGGCGTTGTTTTGCCAGAAATAATTCCCAGGGCCGAAAAAACCTTTACAGTCAATCATGAAGGGACCATAGAAGTTATAGGCCAGGGACACATGATAGTCCAGCCCAAACACTGGCTATATGTCCAATGCGGTCGTTGGGGCGGCTGCTATATGCGTTGCCGGGGAAAAACAAATTCCTGCAAAAAGATAGCTACGGATTCCAAGCTTGACGTGAATTATATTTTTTCTCAAGCTGGACCGTAGAAATAGCTGACTTTTTATTAGCCTGTTGCTTTTTAGCTCCATACAACATCGGCAACTTTAAGTTCCCTTTTGACAAAAGTTCAAAACTCGCTCATGCTTTGGAATGCGGGTTGCGTGGTGTGCTTAACGGGGACCTTTGCATAAGTCGAAAAACCTGAAAAGCGGGATTCTTCACTGCGTTCAGAATGACAAGAAACGCCAGTCTGTCATCCTTTTGTTCAGAATGACAACGCGGATCTCGTCCAGCATGACAATCGTGACAATAAAGAGCTATTTTGTCATTCTGAAGAGCGTACGCGATGAAGAATCTCGGGTTATGCAAAGGTCTCTGCTTAACGGGGAAGTCCATGGTGCCATATAACCATCCCCTGAGAGAGAGCTTTGCGTAAGTCGAAAAACCTGAAAAGCGGGATTCTTCACTGCGTTCAGAATGACAAGAAACGCCAGTCTGTCATCCTTTTGTTCAGAATGACAATGCAATCTCGTCCAGCATGACAATGAAAGAGCTATTTTGTCATTCTGAAGAGCGTACGCGATGAAGACGTGATATTTTTCCTTGAACTTCGTACCCCGCAGGGGTAATCCGGGGTTATGCAAAGGTCTCCCCCTGAGAAGGAGAGCTTTGCATAACCCTGGATTCTTCGTCGCTAACGCTCCTCCAGAATGACAAACCTGCGTTTCTTGTCATTCTGAACGGAGTGAAGAATCTCGCCTTTACGCTTTTTCGACTTATGCAAAGGTCTCCCTGAGAAGGAGGTGATCCCATGCTATCTGACAGTACCTGGGGAGCTTCTGGAGTAATTTGTTAACCCCAGATTGACGGAAGCTTCTGTGTTTTTAAAACGCCCCGCTTTGAAAGCGGGGCGTTTTTTTTGCTTCTTATTTTTGCTTCTCAAAGGGTTAATTCAAACTTCTTTTCATAAAAACTCATCATCCATATTAAGTTCTCCCTCGCAACTATTTTACCTCGTGCAACCAAAGAAATTGCAAAAACCAGAATTAATAATCAACGCCGTAGAATTTAATATTCCTTAAACCCTTGAAATATGATACTTTCAGCATCAGCGACGATTTCAAGGGAAATAAACGAATGGTGGATTTCAAACAATTGTTAGCCCATGAAAACACATATATAATTCAGGCGTTTCTGGTCATATTTGCGGCCCTGATTACGGATTTGGTCCAAAAGAAAGTTTTGGGATCCTTAGCAAAAAAAGCGCAACGAACCAAAAACAAATGGGATGACGCCTTCCTGCTATCCCTTCCCCGTCCACTAAGTCTCATCGTCTGGATAACGGGCATCGCCTTCGCTGGCGAAATCATCCAAAAGGCCACCGGGTCCGTGATTCTGGAAGTCTTCACGCCCTTACGCGATACAATCATTGTTGCCGCCCTGGCCTGGTTTTTAATTCTTTCCATCCGCAATGCTGAAGCAAGCTATCTGACCTCCGACAAAGATATCGACCCAACCACCCTGGATGCCATATCAAAGCTGGCTCGCATATCTGTCGCCATCACAGCCATCTTGATGATGCTGCAAACACTCGGGCTCAGCATTTCCGGTGTTCTGGCTTTTGGGGGGGTGGGTGGTATAGCCGTGGGCTTTGCGGCCAAAGACCTGCTTTCCAATTTCTTCGGGGGACTCTTCATATATCTGGACCGGCCTTTCGCAGTGGGAGACTGGGTCCGCTCTCCGGATCGGGAAATCGAAGGGGTTGTCGAGAAAATAGGTTGGAGGGTCACTATAATAAGAACCTTCGACAAGCGACCGCTGTATGTTCCCAATGCTATTTTTTCGCAAATCGCGGTGGAAAATCCTTCCCGCATGCAGAACCGGAGAATCAAGGAAACCATCGGAATTCGTTATGACGATGCGGACAAAATGGAAACGATCACGAGTCAGGTTGAGAAAATGTTACAAGATCATCCTGAAATTGACGCCAATAAAACCTTGATGGTCAACTTCAATAGTTTTGCCTCTTCCTCGCTTGACTTTTTCATCTACACTTTCACCAGAACGACAAATTGGGAAAAATATCACACCATCAAACAGGACATTCTTTTAAAGATTTTGAAAATTGTTGAAGACAATGGAGCAGAAGCGGCATTCCCCACTTCAACCATTCACTTGGCCCAACAGGAAGCAATGAAAAACCCGGAAGCTCAACACTGATTTTTGTATGAACCCACGCTATTTTTTCCCAAAAACCCCAGTACTTCTTTGTTTAACCGCAATACTTCCATTGCTACTTATGGGTTGCGCAAATCTGGGTCCAACAACTTTGAAAAGCGAAAGAAGCAACTACAACATGGCGGTGCAAAGAACTAACGACGAACAACTTTTGCTCAACCTGGTCCGGCTCAAATACCGGGACACACCTTTTTTCATGGAAGTGAGCAGTGTCGCATCCCAATTCACCCTGTCGACCAGCGCTAATGCCAATGCCACTTTGCAGGGAGGTGTCAAAGGACTGTTTGGTTTAGGGGGAAGTGTGGGATTGACTGAAAGGCCAACCGTGACCTATTCTCCTCTACAGGGAGACCAATTTATCCAGCGCGTGCTATCTCCCCTTCCCCTGCAGACTATCGTTCTTCTATTTCATTCCGGCTGGAGTATTGAGAGAATTTTCCGGTTATGTTTTCAACGGATGAACCATCTTAAAAATGCTCCGGGTGCATCGGGGCCCACCCCCAGCCTTGCCCCAAAATTCAAGGAATTCAATTCTGCAATAAAACTTTTAAGAGAGTTGCAGGTTCAAGATGCCATAAACCTTTCTTATCGTGAGGTGAATGGAGTGCCTCAATTGATTCTGCATATAAATGAGGAATATAGAAAGCGGGAGGAGGCAAAACAGTTTGCCCTTGCTATGAATATCCAACCTGGGAGAGCCCAATATGTACTGACTCCTTCCTATAGGGAGAGAGACCAGATCGGGGTCGTCACCCGTTCCCTTCTGGGTATCATGTTCTATATTTCCCAGGCGGTAGAAGTCCCAAGAGAAGATGTTTTAAAAGGCAAGGTCACTCAGACCAAAACACCCGATGGAAATGCTTTTGATTGGAAGGAAGTGACGGGCGATCTGTTGAGGATCCGTTCTCGTTCTGAAAACCCTCAAGCCGGATTCATGACTATTTTCTACCGCAGAACCTGGTTTTACATTGACGATTCGGATTTATCCTCCAAATCCACATTCTCTCTTCTGGCGCAGATTTTTTCATTGCAAGCAGGCAAGATTACAAATAACGCCCCACTCCTCACACTTCCCGTAGGCCAATAAAACTAAATCTCTTTTTGCTCTGCTGATATTTTTTTAAATCAGGTGGAAAGTTCGATCCTTTTGTTCAAAGCATTTCGTCTGCTGACCAGCCGGTCCAGAAACAGCTTTCCATCCAAATGGTCAATCTCGTGCTGAATCGCGCGGGCTTCATAACCCGACATGCGAAACTGACGCTTCTCACCATTTTCATTCCAAGCTTCCAGGACGATAGATTTTGCCCTCTCTACTTTGCCGGTATAGTCCAGCACCGAGAGGCAACCCTCCCTTCCTAAACTGTTTCCCTCACTAAACGTGATTTTTGGGTTTATCAGGACCAAAAACCCATGACTCTCATGCTGAGGCTTATGGGAAATATCCACAAGAACAATTCTTTCAAATCGGTCCACCTGCGGAGCCGCAATCCCTACGCATCCGGGAAAAGAACGAAAGGTTTCTTCAAGATCCTGGATAAACTTCCTTATGTCTTCAGAAAATTCTTTCACAGGCTGGGAGATTTGCTTCAGCCTTTCATCCGGATAAACCAGAACATTCAGGAGGGCCATGGGGCTATCCCACCATGGTATCGATGGGAGTCATACGGGCCACCACATCATTTTCGCGGGCCAGTTTTTGCAGGGCCTTATCCACAGCTTCCAAACCTTTACCGGCAACCCCTTCGATATGCATGACATAAACAGGGCTTTCCGGATTACCTCCCACATCCGACTCAAGATTGAGGATATTTAACCCGGCTTTGTTCAACGCATCAGTGGCACGGGCAACGATACCAGCCTGATCTGCACCGTGAATACTGATTCGCACATCCGGTTCGATATGCTGGTGCAGGCCCGCCTCTATCTCATCTAGATGAAAAAACAATTCCAACTTATCGCATACCGGTCGAAGCTTTTCCTGTACAGTGGTTTTCTTTTCTGGAATGCAAACCATAAGCATGATGGTGAAGTTACCACCAAGGCGGGTCATCGATGCTTCCCCCAGGTTTCCCTTAAGATCAAACAAAGCATGGGTGATTTCGGCAACAATTCCGGGTCGGTCTTTACCCACCAATGTCACCATCAACCAGTTTTCCATCTCATTATCTCCTATTGATTAAGCTTTCTGATCCAGCCACTGTTGAAACAGCGCCAGGGCTTCTTTATAACGGCCCGCAACAAATCGTTTGTCTGTGGGGGGTTCCAAGCCATTATCTTTTGAAATCACAATATACTTTTCGGTGATACTTTCATTTTGCATAAAAACCGAAACACCGGCTCCCATCACATAACCCGTGCTGCGGAAAAGTTCTTCATGAATCGCTTTGGGATTATTGGAAACGGGCAGGCCGTCTTTATTGATTAGATCAGTCATATTAAAAAAAAATCTTCCTCCATTTCAGAACATTACATTCTAACATGCGCCTCCCACCTGCAATTCCTCAACCTTCTCATAGAGTGTGTCTCGTTCTACGGGTTTTCTCCCGGATTCTGTAATCATGTGAATGATCTGATCCTTGTGAAAAACCTGATCCGTTGCCGCTCCGGCAGCATGAATGATCTTCTCTTCAACAACTGTTCCATCCATATCATCGGAGCCAAAAGATTGGGCAAGCTGAGCAATTTTAGGCGTGATCATGATCCAGAATGCTTTGACATGCGGGAAATTATCCAGCATCAATCTCGAAACTGCCAAAGCCCTCAGATCCAACTGCCCCGGCGTGGTTTTCAAAAAGTCCAACACGGTGTTTTCCGGATGAAACGCTAACGGAATAAACGTGACAAAGCCATGAGTCTGATCCTGCAGTTCCCTGAGGCGCACCAGATGATCCGATCTTTCTTCCACGGTTTCCAAATGTCCATAAAGCATGGTGGCGTTACTTTTTAGTCCAACAAGGTGGGCTATTTCATGAACCTGCAACCACTCCTCACCAGTAATCTTGTCCCCGCAAATTTTCCGACGTACCCGTTTCGCGAAAATTTCTGCGCCACCGCCAGGAATGGAGCCTAAACCAGCCTCCTTTAAAACTTCCAGTGTTTTTTTTAAAGGAAGATTCCCCAAGCGAGAAAGGTATTCCACTTCCACTGCTGTATAGGCCTGGATATGAACCAACGGAAAGCGTTCTTTCAACCCCTTCAACAGGTCGAGATAATATTCAAACGGGTAATCCGGATGAAGACCACCAACGATATGAAATTCGCTGACCTCTCCCCCGTTATATTTTTCAGCATCCGAAAAAATTTCTTCCAACGACTTCTCATAAGCACGGGGGTGATCGGCCTTGACCGCAAAGGCGCAAAACTGGCAACTCAAAACACAAACATTTGTCGGGTTAATATGCCGGTTGTGAATGAAATAGGTCTTGTCGCCATTCAACCTTTCCCGCACTATGTTGGCCATATATCCCACACCCAGCAGATCGTGGGTTTTCCAAGCGGTCACCCCATCCTCATAGGAAAGACGGATCCCTGCCATTACTTTTTCATAAATGGGTTGCAGTGTCGAATCTTCAAATTCAAAAAGCATCTCGTAAAACTCCAATAATCAAAAAAATAGGGAACCACGCATTATAACCTATCCTTGTCTCGAATGGTTATTGCCAGGTTCATGCCCAACCCGTCAAAAAAATTTAACCTGTTGAATATACAGGATTGGTACAGTTCTACGGGTAAATATTCGATAGAGTTTTGCATATTTATTTTTACCGGCCCAGTATGACGGACAAATTATTTTTTACACCCAAACGCAATCGACGATCACGAAAATCATGAGTCCTATACTTATGATGCCGTTCACATTGAAGAAGGCCATGTGCACTTTGGACAAATCATCTTTCTTGACCAGTGAATGTTCATAAATCAGAAGACCGGCAACCAGCACCACCCCCACCAGATAAACCGGGCCCAAGAGAACCGCAGGTTCCAATAATATCAGCAGGAACACAACCATCAACGCATGCGAAGCAAAGGCCATCTTTAAGGCCGTCTCAACCCCGAACCGCTCGGGGATAGAGCGCAGCCGATTCACCCTGTCCGACTCAACATCCATGCATGAATAAAGAATGTCGAATCCCATCAGCCAGAAAATCACCGCCGCGCCCAACAAAAGCGAGGTAAAAGAAATTTCTTCGCGGATGGCGACCCAGGCCCCGACTGGCGCAATAGAGATGGCAAGCCCCAGCCAGAAATGTGAGAACGCGGTGAAGCGTTTGGTTAGAGAATAAAAAAACACGATGATCAAAGCCACGGGGGAAAGGTAGAAGGCCAGTTGGTTCAGCATCCACGCAGAAAAAAC
Organism: Nitrospinales bacterium; assembly: GCA_965249625.1. GTDB lineage: Bacteria > Nitrospinota > Nitrospinia > Nitrospinales > VA-1 > LS-NOB. Next base: position 1,727,453 of record OZ252246.1, read on the forward strand.
AAACAGAGCAGAAGACACGGTCAGGAAGGCCCAGTAACTGCCCGTGCTGACCAGGCCGGAAGGCAGAGCCCGTTTCTGGGTGCGCGGATTCTTCGCATCAAAGTGTGCGTCCACGATTCGGTTAAAAGCCATCGCAGCACTTCTCGCCCCCAGCATGCAGACCATGATCCAAACCAGTTTCTCAACTTCCGGCATCCCGCCGGCAGCCAGAAACGCGCTCATCACCGCAAATGGCAAAGCAAAAACCGTATGCTGGATCTTAATGTCCGAAAAAATTATGACGAGTTTGTTTGACAAAAACCTTTACCCTTTCAACAAAAAACAAAACCTTGGAAACCTGGTGAAGCAACTCTTCACCCGCCAGACAAGGCCACAGCACGTTGCCACCAGCGGATACGCCAGTTTATGATACAGTGTTCCAATTCCAACGCAAAAACTTTACGATCATGAACGGTTATAGAAGACTTCTAAAATTACTTTCGCCGTATAAAAAGGCATTGATCCTGGGTGCTCTCTGCCTGGTCGTCGCATCCCTGACCAATCTGGCCGTGCCGCTCTATATCAGGAAGCTGGTCGATGTGGTCATGGTTGAAAAAAATATGGTGCTGATGAACAGCCTCACGTTCAGCATCGCCGGACTGTTCCTGATCCAGCTCGTCTTTTCCACCGCCCACAATTACCTGTTTGATCTGACCGAAAAACGCATCATCACCGATTTCCGTATCAAGCTGTTTGAGCATTTGCACACACTTTCGCTCAGTTTTTTTGTCAAACGCCGAACCGGTGAAATCGTCTCGCGCATGACCAACGACATCACCACGATCGAGAACATCGTCACCGACCTGCCGGCCACCGTACTTCAGCAATCCATCCGCCTGTTTGGCGGCATCATCATAATCACCTATATGAACTGGAGACTAACCGGACTGATACTGGTGCTGGCCCCGGTTCTGGTATTGTTCGCCCGCACCTTCGGACGCAAGCTGAAAAAACTTTCAACCGAAATTCAGGACAAGCTGGCCCTGTCCACAACCATTCTGGAAGAAAATATTTCCTGCATCCAGATCGTGAAATCCTTTGTCCGGGAAAGACTGGAAAACGAACGTTTCGGCACAGCCATGGAAGACAGTTTCCAATCCGCTAAAAAACGCGTCATCATCTCTTCCTTTTTTGGGCCCAGCATTGGCTTCATCGCCTTTTCCACCTCACTCATCCTGCTCTGGTATGGCGGACGGGAAGTGATTCTGGGAGCCATCAGTCCCGGTGAGCTCATCGCCTTCATTCTGTACGCCACCATCATAGCCGGGCCAATGGGAAGTTTCGCCCGCTTATACGCGCGTGTACAGGAAGGCATTGGCGCCAGCAAACGCGTCTTTGAAATTCTTGACATGAAAGGGGAAGTGCGCAACCTCCCCGAAGCACAAGCCCTGCCACGCATCAAAGGCAAGGTGGAAGTCGATGATGTGCATTTTCATTATAGAGAGGATCAGGAAGTGATCCGCGGCATAAACTTCACAGTTGAGCCGGGGCAAACCGTGGCCATGGTTGGGCCCAGCGGTGCCGGCAAAAGCACCCTCGTGCAACTCCTGCATCGGTTTTATGATCCGGTCGCGGGAGAGATCCGCATCGATGGTATTCCCTTAAAATCCGCGCAACTGGCCAGCTACTGGAGCCAGATCGGCATCGTACCGCAGGAGACCATCCTGTTTGGAGGAACTATCCGAGAAAACATTGAGTACGCCAAATCTGGTGCTTCCAAGACAGAGATCGTCGAAGCCGCTAAAGCCGCCAATGCGCACAACTTCATCGTGGAATGTCCGGACGGTTATGAAACGGTCGTCGGTGAGAAAGGCATCCGCCTGTCGGCCGGGCAAAGACAGCGTATTGCCATCGCCAGGGCAATTCTCAAGGACCCGCGCATCCTGATTCTGGACGAAGCCACCTCGGCACTCGATAACGAATCTGAATTGCTGATCCAGGACGCACTGGAGCAGTTGATGAAAGGCAGGACATCATTTATCATCGCACACCGGTTATCGACCATTCATAACGCCGAGCGAATTATCGTTTTAGATAAAGGAAAGCTGGTCGAGAGCGGCAACCATGCCCAGCTTATGAAACAAGAAGGCATCTATCACAAACTCTACACCCTCAAAAGCCTGCAAACCAGCGTGACGCTGGACTCTAATTAGCATGTGATATTCTTCCGTAGCTGTGATGTCCTCTTCCTCAAACTTCATGCTCGGCACGGGTACTTCGTGCTCCGGGGGGGGGGATAATAACTTTCACAGCACTCAAACCGTTTGGGCGGCATAATAAGCTATCGCTATTTGCCTCCCTCGCCAGAGGGTGATTGAGGAGAGCGAAGTCCCCAGCGACTAACCCGTTTTTAAGTTTGCCAACCCCGAAGCTCTCAAATAGTTGAATAGTTTTCCCGTTCCATGAATTTTATTGCCTGGCCCGATTCCGTGCTGGGAAATTGATTTACACCCAAGATGGTTAGACACGGGCTGTCTTCTATTTAAAAACCTGTTTTCTGGAAAAAAAGTTAAAAAAAACGTAATTATCTTGATAATAGCCCTTGCTTTTAGGATTTGAAGACTCTATTATTACTGGGCTGACGAAATTGCCTGAAAATCTTTATCTGAAAGTTTTTTCCGGACAAAATTTTGGAAAAGGCCTTCAAATAGGGATTTCTTGCCTCTTTTCAGAAAACAAGTCAGTTGAAATGTTATCCGAACTGCGTAGACTGTTGCGCTTTTTGGACTTTGCTCTTTGAAAATTGAATAGGTGTCAAAAGATGTTGCGGGTCTAGCAACAATTACTTTGAAGTAAAATTGGATTAAGTTTCCATGTTTTATAGCTGGAGAGTTTGATCCTGGCTCAGAACGAACGCTGGCGGCGTGCCTAACACATGCAAGTCGAACGAGAAGGTTTCCTTCGGGAAACTGGTAAAGTGGCGCAAGGGTGAGTAACACGTGAATAATCTGCCTACGAATTCGGGATAACTCGGCGAAAGCTGTGCTAATACCGGATAAGACCACGTTTCTTATGTAATGTGGCCAAAGGAGTCTCAAACTCCGTTTGTAGATGAGTTCGCGGACCATTAGCTTGTTGGCGGGATAACAGCCCACCAAGGCGACGATGGTTAGCCGGCCTGAGAGGGTGATCGGCCACACTGGAACTGAGACACGGTCCAGACTCCTACGGGAGGCAGCAGTGGGGAATATTGCGCAATGGGCGAAAGCCTGACGCAGCAACGCCGTGTGAGGGATGAAGGCCTTTGGGTCGTAAACCTCTGTCAAATGGGAAGAATTCTGACGGTACCATTAAAGGAAGCCCCGGCTAACTCCGTGCCAGCAGCCGCGGTAATACGGAGGGGGCAAGCGTTGTTCGGAATTATTGGGCGTAAAGAGTATGTAGGCGGCTGGATAAGTCAGACGTGTAAGCCCACGGCTCAACCGTGGAATTGCGTTTGAAACTATTCAGCTTGAGTGCAGGAGAGGAAAGCGGAATTCCCAGTGTAGCGGTGAAATGCATTGATATTGGGAAGAACACCGGTGGCGAAGGCGGCTTTCTGGTCTGTTACTGACGCTGAGATACGAAAGCCAGGGGAGCAAAGGGGATTAGATACCCCCGTAGTCCTGGCCGTAAACGATGGGCACTAGGTGGAGGAGGTATCGATCCCTTCTCTGTCGTAGCTAACGCGTTAAGTGCCCCGCCTGGGGAGTACGGTCGCAAGGCTGAAACTCAAAGGAATTGACGGGGGCCCGCACAAGCGGTGGAGCATGTGGTTTAATTCGACGCAACGCGAAGAACCTTACCTGGGCTTGACATGCACGGGACATCCCTGGAAACAGGGCTTCTCTTCGGAGTCCGTGTGCAGGTGCTGCATGGCTGTCGTCAGCTCGTGTCGTGAGATGTTGGGTTAAGTCCCGCAACGAGCGCAACCCCTACCTTTAGTTGCCATCGGGTCATGCCGGGAACTCTAAAGGGACTGCCGGTGACAAACCGGAGGAAGGTGGGGATGACGTCAAGTCCTCATGGCCTTTATGCTCAGGGCTACACACGTGCTACAATGGCCGGTACAAAGAGTCGCAAGACCGCGAGGTGGAGCTAATCTCATAAAACCGGTCTCAGTTCGGATTGGAGTCTGCAACTCGACTCCATGAAGTTGGAATCGCTAGTAATCGTGGATCAGCATGCCACGGTGAATACGTTCCCGGGCCTTGTACACACCGCCCGTCACACCATGAAAGCTGACTGTACCAGAAGTCATGATGCCAACCCTCGGGAGGCTAGTGCCTAAGGTATGGTTGGTGATCGGGGTGAAGTCGTAACAAGGTAGCCGTAGGGGAACCTGCGGCTGGATCACCTCCTTTCTAAGGAGCACTTATCACTCTTTTGTGATACAGAGCTATCTAGATCGATACCTGCAACGTCTTTGGCACCTATTCTTTCTTAATTATTAGGACACTTCAAAATTGGAAGTGCGCTTTAAGCCTTATGAATGGGCCTATAGCTCAGTTGGTTAGAGCGCACGCCTGATAAGCGTGAGGTCGGTAGTTCGAATCTACCTAGGCCCACCACTGCTAGTCGCAGGGGCAGTGAGCAATCGCTTTTTATGGGGGGACAAAAAGTTGTCTCGGCTTAAAGGGGCATTGCAATCTAACCCTCCCACGAGAGTGGGTGTGGAGTTTGTGGGTCTGAATATCCCGTAACGGGGGTGTAGCTCAGTTGGGAGAGCGCCTGCCTTGCACGCAGGAGGTCATCGGTTCGATCCCGTTCACCTCCATACTCCGGATTTGTGAGTGTCGATAAAAGTTTGGTTTTTTTGAAAAAGCCCTTGGCGGGGCGAATGTTCTTTGACAATTGAATATAGTTTGAAGTAGCTGAGGATAAAATTTTGGTCAAGCGTTTAAGGGCTTGCGGTGGATTCCTTGGCGTCAACGGACGATGAAGGGCGTAGCAAGTTGCGATAAGCCTCGGGAAGCCGCTAACAGGCGTTGATCCGGGGATTCCCGAATAGGGTAACCTTGCACGGGTTATACCGTGTAACCCCTGGCTGAATTCATAGGTCAGGGGAGAGTACCAGGGGAATTGAAACATCTTAGTACCCTGAGGAACAGAAAGCAAAAGCGATTCTCTTAGTAGCGGCGAGCGAACGGGGAACAGCCTAAACCAGATTGTATGTTAAAGCCTGTGGGCGTTGTACATCTGGGGTTGTGGGTTTTGACCGGGCGGAACTACAGATCCGCCGGGATGTAAGAAAAACATGTTTTAGCTTAAGAAACTGGAAAGTTTCGCCATAGAGAGTGATAGCCTCGTGAGCGAAAAGGCATGTTCATCCTGGGTCGGATACCCGAGTACTGCGGGACACGAGAAATCTTGTAGGAATCTGGGAGGACCACCTCCTAAGGCTAAATACCGTTGACGACCGATAGTGAACTAGTACCGTGAGGGAAAGGTGAAAAGCACCCCGGTGAGGGGAGTGAAATAGAATATGAAACCGTAAGCCTACAATCAGTGGGAGCACTATATTTCCGCTTCGGCGGAAACAGGTGTGACTGCGTACCTTTTGCATAATGAGCCGTCGAGTTACTTTATTTAGCAAGGTTAAGCCGTTAGGTGTAGCCGTAGCGAAAGCGAGTCTTAATAGGGCGATCAGTTAAGTGGAGTAGACCCGAAGCCGGGTGATCTATCCATGGCCAGGGTGAAGCGAAGGTAACACTTCGTGAAGGCCCGAACCAGTAGTCGTTGAAAAGACTTTGGATGAGCTGTGGATAGGGGTGAAAGGCCAATCAAACCCGGCAATAGCTGGTTCTCCTCGAAATAGTTTTAGGACTAGCCTTGCATAAAATAGCACATGGAGGTAGGGCGCTGGATGGGCTAGGGGCCTCACCAGGTTACCAAACCCAACCAATCTTCGAATTCCATATGTGGTACTGCAGGAGTCAGACTATGGGTGATAAGGTCCATGGTCGAAAGGGAAAGAGCCCAGATCACCAGCTAAGGTCCCTAAGTCATGCTAAGTGGGAAAGGCTGTGGGAATACACAGACAATCAGGAGGTTGGCTTAGAAGCAGCAATCCTTTAAAGAAAGCGTAATAGCTCACTGATCAAGTGTACCTGCGCCGAAAATGTATCGGGGCTAAGCATGGCACCGAAGCTGTGAATTGGAAATCATTTCGATGGTTTCTTCTGGTAGAGGAGCGTTCCATACTGGGTTGAAGCTCGACCGTAAGGACGGGTGGACTGTATGGAAGTGAGTATGACGGCATGAGTAACGATAAAACAGGTGAGAAACCTGTTCGCCGAAAATCCAAGGTTTCCTGAGGAAGGGTAATCCTCTCAGGGTGAGTCGGCCCCTAAGGCGAGGCTGGAAAGCGTAGCTGATGGGAAACGGGTTAATATTCCCGTACCGGCCGAATCGCGTTATTAGCGATGGGGTAACGTAGAAGGGTGGTCTATCCGGGTGTTGGATGTCCCGGTACAAGCAGGTAGGAGGGTGGTTTTGGCAAATCCGGACCGCCATTCAACTCCGAGACGTGATGTGGAGCTTCTCCTTCGGGACAAGCGAACTAGATGATCCCATGCTACCTAGAAAAACCTCTAGTGAGCGGTTTGACCGACCGTACTCCAAACCAACACAGGTGGATGAGTAGAGAATACTAAGGCGCTTGAGAAAACTCTGGTTAAGGAACTCGGCAAATTGACTCCGTAACTTAGGGATAAGGAGTGCCTCTATTAGGTGAAGGAACTTGCTTCCGGAGCTGAGAGAGGTTGCAGTGACCAGGTAGCCGCGACTGTTTACTAAAAACATAGGACTCTGCGAAGTCGCAAGACGATGTATAGGGTCTGACGCCTGCCCGGTGCCGGAAGGTTAAAAGGAAGGGTTAGTCTTCGGACGAAGCTCTGAATTGAAGCCCCGGTAAACGGCGGCCGTAACTATAACGGTCCTAAGGTAGCGAAATTCCTTGTCGGGTAAGTTCCGACCTGCACGAATGGCGTAACGATGGCTACACTGTCTCAACCAGGGACTCAGTGAAATTGACATACCGGTGAAGATGCCGGTTTCCCGCGACAGGACGGAAAGACCCCGTGCACCTTTACTACAACCTGATATGGAATATCGGTTTAGTATGTGTAGGATAGGTGGGAGACTTTGAAACTTCGGTGCTAGCCGAGGTGGAGTCATCCTTGAAATACCACCCTTATTACACTGCTATTCTAACCTCGATCCCGTGAATCCGGGTCAGGGACAATGTCAGGCGGGTAGTTTGACTGGGGCGGTCGCCTCCTAAAATGTAACGGAGGCGCGCGAAGGTTCTCTCAGGCTGATTGGAAACCAGCCTTCGAGCGCAAAGGCATAAGAGAGCTTGACTGCGAGACTTACAAGTCGAGCAGGTACGAAAGTAGGTCTTAGTGATCCGGTGGTTCCAGGTGGAAGGGCCATCGCTCAACGGATAAAAGGTACGCCGGGGATAACAGGCTTATCGCCCCCAAGAGTCCATATCGACGGGGCGGTTTGGCACCTCGATGTCGGCTCACCGCATCCTGGGGCTGAAGCAGGTCCCAAGGGTTGGTCTGTTCGCCCATTAAAGCGGTACGCGAGCTGGGTTTAGAACGTCGTGAGACAGTTCGGTCCCTATCCGTCGTGGGTGTTAGATATTTGAAGGGAGCTGCTCCTAGTACGAGAGGACCGGAGTGGACAAACCTCTAGTGTGCTGGTTGTGATGCCAATTGCATTGCCAGGTAGCTACGTTTGGAAAGGATAACCGCTGAAAGCATCTAAGCGGGAAGCCAACCCTAAAACAAGATATCTCTTCTTCCCTTCGGGAAGACTTAAGACTCCTTGAAGACTACGAGGTTGATAGGCAGGATGTGTAAGCACAGTAATGTGTTCAGCTAACCTGTACTAATAAGTCGTGAGGCTTGACCTTAATTTTCCCCCCGCTACTTCAGACTAATTCAATTGTCAATTCTAAAAATCGGATTTTCCGGTTTTGTTAGCGAAAGGGCCACACCCGTTCCCATTCCGAACACGGAAGTTAAGCCTTTCAGCGCCGATGGTACTGCACGGGCAACTGTGTGGGAGAGTAGGACGAGGCCGGATTTTTATTTGAACCGCCTCCAGCGAAAGCTGGGGGCGTTTTTTTGTCCGGGTTAAACCTGGCGGGTTACTAAGCCCTTCTTCGAGCCCTTCGAGTAGTCTTTCGGGTCTTTATTCGTAAGTCACTATCTGGCGTTTCTTGTCATTCTGAACGATTGCGCTGTCATTCTGAACGAAGTGAAGAATCCCGCCTTTGTAGCCAAAAAGTCCCATAAGTACTTTGGCTATCCTGACAATGGAATTGGCATTTAATTTTGCTTCAAAGTAGAATCTCGAACCTGCTATATTTTTAGGATATTTTAATTCATTTTGGTTCTTGCTAAAATACGACCTTCTTGTGCCACGAAGACTCAAACATCTTTCAAAATCCGCACTATGGATACGATATATTTCTTCAGCGACTCTACTGAGTAATTCTTGCCATGTTTTAGGATGGTATTCCTTCCCCAGAAACCAAAAGCGTTCACAGTCTGTGTTTATATATTTTCCATTTACGCTTGAAGTCGTGATTTTTTTGGGACGTTGTTGCCCCATTGAAGAAACGATAATTTTCTTTGAATCTTTATGGGCTGGAGCTATTACCTCTGATTGAAGAAACTCTTCTATATCTTTTACATCCGGCCTGAACCCACAGAGGCTTTCCGTGGTTTCAATAACCAATTCAACAAGCAAGTCATCGGGTTCGCCAATTAATCTTCCCCAGGCTTTTGGCAGTGCTCTTCTTAAAACCTCCTTTTTTTGTGTGCTATGGTAGACTTTCTCAGCCCTTTCAAAAGCTTGCCCTGTACTAATACCATCTTTTTCTAAAAACTCGACTAATCTTTCAGCCGCATCGGAAGAAGTCTGCTCCGTAATATCTATCGCATAAAACCGCCGTTGCTCCCAACTTCCCTCCTGTAAGGGCAAATAAAACCACCATATCAACCCATTGGTTAAAACAGAGAGTTTGACGCCTTCCTTAAAAGAGTATTCCAGTAATTGTTCTTGATGCGGTTCCAGATTTTCGCTTGGCCGTTTAACTTCGATAAAGACCTGGGGTTTATCTGATAGTATAAGAGCAAGGTCTACTCTTCTGCCTCCGATGTTATGCTCCGGTACTACTTCTTCCCTTGCATTAAATGTATCCCATCCTAAATTTGAAAGTATTTTAAGGATGACACCATTTATAATTTGTGCCTCACTATGCGAACAAATAGTTTCATCATTTTTTATTGAATCAATAGTACAAATTAGCAAATTTTTCATGGCAAACCTTATTTGGAGCAGGAGCACTTGGCTATATAAGCTCGCATAATATACCATGCTTCGGCATACCTTGTTCTACCCCATTCGGGCGTAGTTGTGGACTTGATTTTATTGGTCCCCCTCATCCTAACCTTCTCCCTCAAGGGGAGACCTTCGCATAACCCCGGATTACCCCTGCGGGGCACGAAGTTTAAGGAAAAATATCACGTCTTCGTCACCTTGTTCCTCAGAATGACAAATAGCCTTGTATTGTCATTCTGAACGCAGTGAAGACGTGATGTTTAACTCAAGCCCTCGTGCCCCGAAGGGGTAATCTCGCTTTTCTGTTATCGACTTATGCAAAGCTCTCCCTCGAGGGGAGAAGGGACTATTTGCTTCCTCTCCCTAATGAAGGGAGAACTTTGCATAACCCCAAGATTCTTCGTCACGTTATTCCTCTAGAATGACAAAATAGCCCTTTACTGTCATGCTGAGCTTGTCGAAGCATCTCGCTTTTCCGCCTCCATCCCCCCCCCCCCTCGATTCACAGCAAAAATCGGCTTTGCCATCCCCCTCCCAAAACCCCGGAAATCATGGCTTTTTAAGTGCTTTTTCGTTGACAAAAACTACCGGCTTGGTTACTATCGCCCTTCTATTTAACCGAGTTTTACCCCAGGTTACAAGTTCAATTAACTGTTTGTTTTTGGGGAGTTAAGGCGGCCCCAAAGAAGAGGTTCCCGATCGGCTGGAAATACTTTATGAGTCAGGTGATCGGCCTCGGTTAACCGCGTTCATAAAAACGCCAGGCCTTTGTCAGATAAGCATATGCTTGAACAATACGCAGGCGTAGCAATCATGTTCCTCCTTGCCATGGGCATTGCCTGTGGCATGCTTCTCATGACTTCCCTCTTGGGTCCCAAAAGGAAGTTCGCCGACAAAATGGAACCCTTTGAGTGTGGCGAAAGCCAGTTGGTATCCCCTCACCAACGATTCTCCGTCAAGTTTTACCTGGTGGCGGTTTTATTCGTCCTGTTTGACATAGAAGCCATTTTCTTTTTCCCCTGGGCCATTCTGTTTAGAAGGCTGGGAATGTTCGGTTTTATAGAAATGCTGTTGTTCATTCTCATTCTCGGCATTGGACTTTTATATGTCTGGAAACGTGGCGGGCTGGATTGGGAGTAACCCTCTCAGGAGGCAATGTTTGCTAAGATTAAGAGATGGAAAGGCAGCGCATCTGTAAGCTTGACGGGCATGGCTGCAGAGCCTGCCTTGTTTGTGTGAACAGTATATTTTAATTTAGAAAAACGATGTCTGACAAAAAAATCATTGAACGCATAAAGGGACAGTACGCTTCCGCGCTGATAGACAGCCATGACTTTCGCGATGACCAGACCGTCACCGTGAAAAAAAACTGCGGTGGCGAATTCTTCAAGTTCCTGCGTGACGATCCTGAACTGTTATTCAATTTTTTGATGGATATTACAGCGGTTGATTATCTCTCCAAAAAGGATGAGCGGTTTGAGGTGGTTTACCATTTGTATTCTCTCAAACACAATCACCGCCTGCGGGTAAAAATTCCCGTATCGGCAGAAGACTGTAATGCCGACTCGGTAACAGCTTTATGGAAAACAGCAAACTGGTATGAACGCGAAATCTGGGACATGTATGGCATCAAGTTTCGCAACCATCCCAACTTAAGACGAATTCTGCTCTACGAAGAGTTTAAGGGGCATCCTTTACGTAAAGATTATCCCATCAACAAACGGCAGCCCCTGATCGGGCCGCTGAATTAGAGAAAGAGCATGTGGGTCGATTTAATCATCACGCTGGCTAAAATCTTGTTCATCTTCGCGGTCACTGTTGGCTTTTTTGCCCCGGTTCTGACCTGGGTGGAACGAAAGCAGAGTGCGCTCATGCAGGATCGCATCGGCGCCAATCGTGCTGACATTATGGGCTTCACTGTGTTGGGCCTGTTCCACATCATCGCCGACGCACTGAAGATGTTCACCAAGGAAGATTTTATTCCGGATGGAGCTAACAAGATTCTTCACACCATCAGCCCTGTCATAGCTCTGGTGCCGGCTCTCCTGACTTTTGCGGTCGTGCCTTTTGGCGGGCAATACACACTGTTCGACAAAAAAGTCAATCTGGTCATTTCAGATCTCGATGTCGGCCTTCTTTTCGTATTTGCTATTGCATCATTAGCAACTTACGGCTATGTCATCGCCGGCTGGAGTTCCAACAATAACTGGTCGCTCCTGGGTTCCATGCGAACAGCGTCACAAATGATTTCTTATGAAGTCACCATGGGGCTCACCATTATCGGCGTTCTCATGGTTTATGGTTCCATGAAGCTGACTGAAATTGGCGCCATCCAGGAAAACTTCTGGATGTGGGGAATCTTTCTCCAGCCTGTTGGATTTTTCATGTTTCTGACCGCGTCCATTGCCGAGAACAAACGTATCCCCTTCGACGCGCCAGAGGCAGAGTCGGAACTGGTCGCCGGTTATTTCACCGAATACAGTGGTCTCAAGTTCGGCATGTTTTTCATGGCCGAGTTCATAGAAATGGTCACGATCGGCGCGCTCATGACTATTTTATTTTTAGGCGCGTGGCATATTCCATTTTTGACAACAGCCACGTTGCTTTCATGGTTTGACTTTCTCGGCACCACGGGCTCGAACCTCGTTGTGATGTTAATTCATGTAGGTGTGTTTTTTGCCAAGGTGGTTTTTTTCATTTATTTGCAGATGATAATTCGCTGGACGCTTCCCCGATTCCGTTATGATCAGATCATGAAGTTGGGTTGGAAGATCCTTCTGCCTCTATCCCTGGCAAATATTCTTGTTACCGGGCTCGTAATCCTGGCGCTGAATTAAGGAGTGCACTCATGGCTTATTATGTAAATAGAAATATAAAGATGACCTGGTGGGAGAGATCTTACATCCCCGAAATTTTAAAAGGAATGTTGCTCACCTCCCGACGCTTCTTTCATAACTTGTTTGGTTTTGTTCCTTTTTTCCTAGGCACCACAAAGGAAAGACCGATCATGACCGTGTATTACCCGGAAGAACAGGTTCAGTATCCGATCGCTTACCGGGGTCGGCCGGTTCTGGCGCAGAATGAGGACGGACAACCGGCATGCGTTGCCTGCGGCCTTTGCGAAATCGCCTGTCCGGCTTATTGCATCCACATCGAGCCCGGCGAGAACAGTGGCAAGCAAAACCAATACGAGAGATGGCCGGATGTGTTCAACATTGATTACGCCATTTGTATTTTTTGTGGGAACTGTGAAGAGGCCTGTCCTGAAGAAGCCATCTTCATGAGTGACGATTGCGAAATTTCCATGTTGGACCGGAAACAAATGCTTTATACCAAGGAACAACTTTTGGTACCGGTTGCAGATTTGCAAAAACGCATTGAATTCACCCGAAACATGTACGCGAAATGGAACTACTGATCTTTTATCCGCTAGCCGGGTTTTGTGTGGTGCTGGCCCTGGGCGTTGTCTTGAACAACAGCCCTGTGGGTTCAGCCATCTCACTGATTGGCATGATGCTTGGCCTGGCCGCTATATTTGTTTTGCAACAGGCACATTTCATCGCCATTTTACAGATCATCATTTATGCCGGAGCCATTATGGTTCTGTTCATGTTCGTGATCATGCTCCTTAATTTGAAAGAGAGCGAGGACACAGGCTGGATCGCCAGGGAGCGCAATTTACTGCTCTCGGTTTTGACGGGACTTCTAGCGGCGGGAATTCTATATAAGATATCAGGCGTCCTGTTTACAGCAGAAATGGATACGCCCGCAACCCTCCCGGACAGTTTCGGGACGGTGGCTACTATTGGGGAAACTTTGTTTACAGATTTCGTGTTGCCTTTTGAGGTGGCATCGATTCTTTTACTGGTGGCAATGGTCGGGGCGGTAGTTCTGGCTAAAACTAAACTGGACTGATTATGCTCGAAGATTCTGTTCCCTTATCGCATTACCTGTTGTTGAGCGCGACTCTGTTCGTGATCGGCATCGTCGGCGTCTTGGTACGTAGAAATGTCATCGTCGTGTTCATGTCCATTGAAATCATGTTGAACGCGGTAAACATTTCGTTGATCGCGTTTGACAACTACATGAACCTTTCGAACGGGCAAATTTTCAGTTTTATGGTGATGTGCGTCGCCGCCGCTGAAGTTTCGGTGGGACTGGCTATTATCATCGCCTTGCATCGGAATAAGCCGACTGTCAATCTGGACGAGTTTAACCTGTTAAAGTGGTAAAAACGGTATGCTGCTAAAATTGACCTGCTTGGTCCCTCTTTTCCCGTTGATCGGGTCCATCATCAACGGTTTTTTTGGGTTGAAAATTGGCAAAAACGCCGTCGGGCTTATTGCTTGCGGTAGCATGGCCCTGTCTTTTCTCACCTCCATCCTGATCTATATCGGATTCCTCATGTTGCCGGAAGGCCAACATGTGTTTGAACAGGTTGTCTGGACCTGGTTCGAGGCCGGTGATTTCAACGTTGATTTCGGTTTTCAAATCGACCCGCTCACTCTGGTCATGATGTTTGTCGTGACCGGGGTCGGTTTCATCATTCATGTCTATGCCATCGGCTACATGCATGAAGAGTTCAGCTACTACCGGTTCTTTGCTTATTTCAACCTGTTTGCCTCTGCCATGTTGCTTCTGGTTATGGGCAACAACTTCCTGCTCATGTTCATCGGTTGGGAAGGCGTGGGGTTATGTTCCTATTTTCTCATTGGTTATTATTTTGAGAAGAAATCGGCGTGCGATGCCGGCACCAAAGCATTCATCGTCAACCGTGTGGGTGATTTCGCCTTTTTGTTGGCGGTCATGTACATCTTTAATATTTTTGGCACCATCGATTTCACCGATGTCATGCACGCCGCTCCGGAAAAACTGATCTATGGTGGGGAGATAGTCACCATCATCACCATGTTGCTGTTTGTCGGCGCGACAGGTAAATCGGCACAGATCCCACTTTACACCTGGCTCCCGGATGCCATGGAAGGTCCGACACCCGTCAGTGCCCTGATCCACGCTGCCACTATGGTCACGGCGGGGGTCTATATGGTCGTCCGCTGCAACGTGTTATTCAACTTATCGCCCCTGACCATGACCGTCGTCGCGTTCATCGGCGGAGGCACTGCAATAATGGCGGCTACCATCGGTATGACACAATTTGATATCAAACGTGTTCTGGCCTATTCCACAGTCAGTCAGATCGGCTATATGTTCCTGGCTTGTGGTGTCGGTGCTTACACCGCCGCGATTTTCCATCTCGTGACCCATGCGTTCTTTAAAGCCTGTCTCTTTCTCGGATCCGGTAGCGTCATTCACGGAATCCATGGCGAACAGGATATGCGCAAGATGGGCGGACTCAAAAACCATATGCCTGTCACCTATTGGACATTCCTGGTTTCAACTCTGGCGATTGCCGGAATATTCCCGTTGGCAGGGTTCTTCAGTAAAGACGAAATTCTGTATCACTCCTTAATGGACGGAAATATTATATTCTGGGGAATGGGGATTTCTGCCGCCCTGTTGACTGCATTTTACATGTTCCGGCTGGTGTTTATGACTTTCCACGGGGAATCCCGGGTAGATCCTTCTATCCACCCGCATGAGTCTCCGAAAGTGATGACCATGCCTCTGGTGGCTCTGGCCGGACTCGCCACCGTGGGCGGCCTGCTGGGCATCCCGCTCATTCATGGTTGGCATATTCTGCGCAACTGGCTCGAGCCAGTTCTTCACTTTGATCTTGCGAACGCTCTCAAACATTCCGAGCATATGCTTCATGAGGCAGGTCGGCACGCACCCTCCTGGGCACATCTGCTGGAACCGAAGGAACACAACCTCTGGATAGAATCTTCGTTGATGCTGTTTTCCCTTGTCGTCGCCATCGTCGGTATTGCCAGTGCCTACATATTCTATATCAAGCGTCCTGACCTTCCGAAAAAATTCACGAAAGGACAGTGGGGATTCGACCTGGTGCAAAACAAATATTATGTGGACGAACTTTATGACGATGCGATCGTGCAACCCACAATTGAAGCTTCCAAATTGTTATGGAAGGAATGTGATACCAGGGCCATTGATGGCGCAGTGAACGGCACCGCCAAGACCATCGGCTGGTTCAGCCGTCAGGCCCAGGTGTTCCAGTCCGGTTTCGTCCGCAATTACGCCTTATTTATGGTTGTTGGATTTATTAGTCTTCTGCTGGTGATGTTTTAATGTTTTTAACTTTTATCACATTTCTACCGTTCCTCGGGGCAGTGTTCCTGGCCTTCATGCCAAAGGGAAATGAAAACGCGATCAAGCAGACCGCTCTCGCTATCGCGTTGACAGATTTTCTACTCTCGTTAATGTTGTGGACGAATTTCGACAACACCACCCATAAAATGCAGTTTGGGTTGAACGTTCCCTGGATCGAAGAGTGGGGCATCAACTTCCACGTGGGTCTGGATGGCATTTCACTTCTGCTCTATGTGATGACCACCTTTCTGACCATGATCTGCATCATCGCTTCCTGGGATGTCAAAAAACATATCCGCGAATACATGATGGCCATGCTGGCTCTTTCAACCGGCATGTTGGGAGTATTCATCGCCCTTGACCTTTTCATGTTTTATGTTTTCTGGGAGTTCCAACTGGTTCCCATGTACATCATTGTCGGTGTATGGGGAGGCCCGCGCCGAATTTATGCATCCATCAAGTTCTTCTTGTTCACCGCTGTGGGCTCTCTGCTCATGCTGGTAGCCATCGTCTGGATTTATTTCCATATTCAACAAACGACCGGAGTGGCCACGGCAGACATTATTTATATTACCGAACACCTTGACGTTTCTCTGGACGCCCAGAAATGGCTGTGGCTGGCCTTTTTTCTGGCTTTTGCTATCAAGGTGCCAATGTTCCCGTTTCACACCTGGTTGCCAGATGCGCACGTTGAAGCGCCCACCGCCGGCTCCGTTATTCTGGCAGGTGTCCTGCTGAAAATGGGAACCTATGGGTTCCTGCGTTTCAACCTGCCCTTCTTTCCCGAGGCTTCTTACTATTTTGTCCCCATGGTGGCCTGGCTGTCGATCATCGGAATCATTTATGGGGCACTGGTGTCGATGGTGCAGGAAGACTTGAAGAAACTGGTTGCCTATTCCAGCGTCAGCCATCTCGGATTTGTGATGTTGGGAATTTTCGCGCTGAATCCTTATGGAATTCAGGGTGCTTTGATCCAGAATATCAATCACGGCATCAGCACTGGCGCGCTCTTCCTTTTGGTCGGTATCATCTACGACCGACGCCATACAAGATTGATCAAAGAGTTTGGCGGGCTAGCTAAAAACATGCCAATATACTCGGTTTGTTTCATGATCGTCGCCCTGTCTTCGATCGGGCTACCGGGCATGAACGGATTTGTCGGGGAATTTTTGATACTACTGGGAGTATTCCAGGTCAACGGGCTCTGGGCGGCCTGCGCCACCTCTGGAGTCATCCTCGCTGCCTGTTACATCCTCTGGATGTTCCAGCGCGTCATGTTCCTGGAGTTGAATAATCCGAAAAATATGAACCTGAAAGACATGAATGTTCGGGAAATGATCACCATTGTTCCCTTGATAGTTTTAATTTTCTGGATCGGTTTGTATCCCAAACCTTTCATGGATACGTTTGATGCATCGGTCACGCACTTGGTCTCTAAAGTGAGTCCGGACAATTTCCGGCCCGGTGATGAGCACCAGAGTGACTCTCATGGTGAACACACTCAACTCATTACTCCGAATGAAATGGCAGGTTTGAACCATAAGCTTCAAATGCCCAAAAAAAATTTTGATTGAGGAATAAACTGTGGAACCCATTCTCGCACCTGAATCGATTGACCTGATTGCCCTGGCGCCTGTGCTCGTTTTGAGCGTTTTCGCCATGATGGTACTGGTGTTAGACCTTTGGGGGGGACGAAACAAAACCCTGTTGATATTTACCAGCCTGGTTGGCCTTTTGATGACGGCTATCAGCGCGTTTGCCAAGCATCCCCTTCCCGCCTATTCCTTCAACGACAGTTATATCGTCGACCACCTGTCGTTATTTTTCATATGTATCTTCACCCTCAGTTCCGCGCTGACGATTCTTTTATCTGTGGAATACAACGAACGGGAAGGCATACGAGCCGGAGAGTATTACGCCCTCATCCTGTTCTGCACTGTGGGGATGATCCTTCTGGCCTCCTCCACCGACATGATCATGATTTTTCTGGGCATCGAAATTGTTTCGATCTGCCTTTACGTCCTGGCGGGAATACGCCGGAACGATCATCGATCCAACGAAGCGGCTCTCAAATATTTTCTACTTGGTGCTTTTGCGACCGGGTTCCTGCTATACGGAATGACTCTGGTTTATGGTTCGACCGGTTCCACGAACCTGTTTAAAATCGCCGAGTTCATACAAAATCCATCGGCCCAGTCCAATCCCCTGCTACTGATGGGACTGGTGCTTCTTATCATCGGATTAGGATTCAAAGTCGCCTCGGCACCCTTTCATATGTGGGCTCCCGATGTTTACCAGGGTGCTCCGACTCCTGTTACCGCTTTCATGGCAGTGGGACCCAAGGCCGCCGCGTTTGCCGCTTTTTTCCGGGTATTTGCTGAAACCTTCCCGGAAATGTCTCCATCATGGGAAACACTCCTGAGTATCATCGCCGTTCTCAGCATGTTCGTCGGTAATCTCGGTGCCATCATGCAGACCAATATTAAGCGGATGCTGGCGTTTTCCAGTATCTCGCACGCGGGTTACATCCTGATGGCAGTCATCGCCAAAAGTTCTCTCGGCAGTTCAAGCCTGCTGTTTTATATGTTGTCCTATACCTTCATGACCTTTGGGGTTTTTGGCATCGTCATTATCCTGGGGCGAAAAGGTGAGGAGAATCTGGAAATCGAAAATTATTCGGGTCTGGCTTACAAACATCCGGTTATCGCGTTAAGCATGACCATCTTCCTCCTGTCATTGGGTGGACTGCCCCCGTTTGCCGGGTTTGTCGCCAAGTTTTACATCTTCAGCGCCGCGATTCAGGAAGGGTTACTCACGCTGGTTATCATCGCTGTGCTCAACAGTGCCATCTCGTTTTACTACTACCTGAAAGTTGTGGTTTTCATGTATATGAAAGAATCGGAAGCGGAGTTTAAAATCTCCCTGACTCCCATGACCCTGTTTGTGATTCTGATCGGCGTGATCGGCACCATCAACCTCGGCATCTTCCCCAACACCATCATCGCCCTCGCCTCCCACTAGGCGTGGGGCCGACTGGCGATAATTTTCGCAGGCTAGCAAAGAGTTTTCTCGGCTGAACAATAAGCCCGTTTCTTCCCCTGCTAAGGGGTGTTATAATTCTTTCTCTAAACACGAACGACTTAAAGGGCGAGCTCGCGTTATGAAAATGCATCATCTGGACAAGGAACAAGTAGAAGCGGTCATGCAGAAGGTGAAGGAAGTGGTCGATTCAGGACAATATCCACCCGATACTATCGAAGCAATTTTTAAGCTTTCGGAGGTTGATGGAGAAAAATTCCTGGAATCCAAGGCCCACCCCATTCAGAAGGAAAAGGTGAATTTTGAAATCGATCCGGAAAAAGGGGTGCGGTTTTTTGATCCGTTCAACTTTTTCACACGCGGAATCTATAAGGACATGGACGGCCTGACCATTTGGACCACAGACAACCTTAAAGAACCCTGGGAATACGACGAGGACCCCCCAAGCCCATAAAAAAACCCCCCGCGCCTGCTGACACGGGGGTTTTAATAATTCAGTGCTTTTCCCCTTTAGCTTTTTTCCTGATCTTTGCTGAAGTCGTAGGATCCTTTTCTGGGAAGTGACGCGGTGAAACTATCGGCCTCATCCTTCATGGCTTTATCTTTGGCCTCGCCTTCTTCCTGAGCTTTCTTGCGAATCGCGGCTTCTTTTTCTTCTTCAGTCATATCTTCTTCGGCTTTACCTTCTTCAACCTGGGCAGCCTGCCCGCCCTCTTCAACCTCGGCGGTTTCGTCCTCTTCCTGCGCATCCTTCATAGAAGTTTTGAAGTTTTTAATGCTGCGCCCAAAAGCACTGCCGATTTCGGGAAGTTTTCCCGCCCCGAAAATAATCATAATGATGATCAGAATGATCATCAACTCAGGAAAACCAATTCCCATCATAATTCATACCCTCCCAGTATTTGATAACAGGCGTCCATCCACCTATTCAGAAACGATAAATTAATTAGAAGAAGCCCAGTTTATCCCTTTTATATAAGCAATTACAAGGGGAAATGGCCCTGATCGAGGAAAAACAGAAAAGCTTTCAGCCTGCACGAAGGGAATCGATCGCCTTTTTATAGTCTTTCGCGTTAAAAATCGCCGACCCGGCGACCAACACACCGGCTCCCGCCTTCGCGATCTCTCCGGCATTGTCGGGATTGATTCCGCCATCGACTTCCAAGGCAATCGTATTTTCGTAATGGCTTATGATTTCACTCAGGTTCTGGATTTTATCCAGCATGGATGGAATGAATTTCTGCCCACCAAACCCAGGGTTGACCGACATCAGCAAAACAATGTCGATCTCGTGCAAAATTTCCTCCAGTGAAGAAAGAGGCGTGGCTGGATTCAGTACAACTCCTGCCATCACATCCTTTTCTTTGATCAATTGAATGGCGCGATTCAAATGCAGGCAGGCTTCAACATGAACGGTGACGATATCGGAACCTGCGGATATGAAGTCAGCAATATAATTGTCGGCATTTTCAATCATCAAATGCACATCCAATGGCAATTCGGTCACTTTTCGGACAGCCTCCACCACCGCCGGGCCAATAGTGATATTGGGCACAAAATGACCGTCCATCACATCCACATGAATCCAGTCAGCTCCCGCCTGTTCTACTGCTTTGACTTCATCCCCCAACCGGGCAAAATCCGCGGAGAGGATGGAAGGCGCGATGATCACCCCTTCGTTCTTCTCGACCATTAACTCGATCAACCTCCATTTAGAAAATAAATCGACCCGAAGCATAGCATAAGCTGATAAATCCTTCCATTTTTATAGGCCGTATCTGGCAAACCCTCTGGCACCCAATGGCTTCTTTCATTATAATGACTGGCCTTATTATCTACTATTTTTAAGCCCATGCAGACCACACTCGAAAATCTCCGTGAGAAGATCAAACTCCTCTTGATGCAGGACCACAATATGCTATTGCTGGCGGCAGTGATCGGATTTTTGGCCGGGTTGGCATCGACCCTGTTTCGCTGGCTGATCGGATTTTTCGGAGATGTTTTTTCCTCCGAGGGGTTGTCATGGATTGGAATAACCGGTTCTACGATTCCTTTCCTGTTGCCGCTCATGCCAATGATAGGCGGAATCATCACCGGTGTTATCTGCCATTTTTTCCCCGATGCAGTAAAAGAAAACGGCGTACACCGGGTCATGCATGCGGTCGCCTTGAAAGCCGGAAAGATTCGCAAACGCACCTTACTGACCTGTTCTACCACCTCGGCACTCACCATTGGGTCCGGCGGTTCAGCAGGGCGCGAGGGACCTACCGTGCAGATCGGCTCGGCAGTGGGTTCGGCCTTGGGAAGCTTGTTCCATCTTTCTCATGAACGAGTCCAGGTCTTGGTCGGCTGTGGTGCGGCAGCGGGAATCGCTGCCTCCTTCAATGCTCCTTTAGCCGGGGTCCTGTTCGCTCTCGAGATCATTCTCACTGATTTCACCATCCACACGTTCAGCCCCATCGTCGTTGCATCCGTCATTGGTACGGCGACCGGACGGGCTCTGGAGGGCAACGAAATTACTTTCCATGTGCCGATCCATGAACTGGTTAGCTATTCCGAAATTATTTTTTATTTATTTCTGGGGCTCCTCTGCGGAGTGTTTTCAAAATTGTTCACTTTCGCCTATTTCAAGTCTCATGATATTTTTGAAAAAAAGATTCAACTTCCGAAACCCTTGAAACCTGCCCTCGGTGGGCTGATCGTTGGGTTCATCGCCATATTTTTTCCGGCGGTTCTGGGTAACGGCTACGAGTTCATGGAAAAGGCTCTGCACGGGGATATGTTCTGGGGACTGGCTTTCGCGCTGATTTTTTTGAAAATCATCAGCACTTCCACAACCCTGGGTTCGGGGGGATTGGGAGGAATCTTCGCACCCTCTTTGTTTATCGGGGCTATGCTAGGCTCTGCCTATGGAACCCTGGTGCATGCGATCAATCCCAGCTTCACGGCTTCGCCAGAGACTTATGCGCTGGTGGGAATGGGAGCCGTAGCAGGAGCGGTGATGCAGGCTCCTTTGACCAATATTTTGATGCTGTTTGAGTTGACCAACGATTACACCATCATTTTGCCGATCATGATCACCTGCATCGTTTCGGCCTATACCTTTCGCGCCTTCGATAAAAATTCTATTTATATCCAGAAACTGCTGAAGGAAGGCATCAATATCAAGCATGGCCGGGAAGTTTCCATTCTCAACTCCATCAAGGTCAATGATGTTTTGAGCAAGGATGTCACGACGGTCCCCGAAGGCATGCCGTTCAGAAAAATTCTGGAAACCATTTCATATTCCAAGAACTTTTATTTTCCTGTGGTAAATGGTCAGGGAGAGATGTCGGGCATTTTGTCGTTCCACATGGTTCGGGAAATGATTTTTGAAAAAGAACTGGGTGATCTGGTGGTCGCCAACGATTTAAAAGTCGAATCTGTGATGACCCTCACGCCGGAAAACAACCTCAACGAGGCCATGGAAATGTTCGCCAAACTCGATGTGGAACAGCTTCCCGTAGTCCGCCGGGATGATCCCAAGCGAGTGATCGGCATGGTCAATCGAGGAGAAGTGGTCGCCGCTTACAACCGCGAAGTGCTGGTGTCCGGATTTGACCGGTAGAACCCTGATGTCCCACTCCCTCACTTCCCGAATTTCTCGAACCTCCCGAACCTCTTTAACTTTTCTTCTCTGTTTATTTATTTTCCTCTCCGGTTGCGGCAAGCCTGAATCGTTGATCCACCGAAGGTCGCAGTTCTTGATGGGAACTCTGGTCGAGATTTCCGTTTTTGAAAAAGATGAAAGCATCGTCCAGACTGCCATCCAGAGTGCTTTCGACGAAATTCAACGGTTGGAAGGATTGATGAGCACCCATATTCCCGGCTCAGAAGTTTCCAAAATCAATCAAGCCGCAGGAATCGGTCCAATACCCGTATCTCCCGAGGTGTTCGAGGTAATCGACCGGGCTATTTATTGGGCCGAGAAAACAAATGGAGCCTTGGATATAAGCGTAGGCCCGATTCAGGAGCTTTGGGGGTTTGAGGACGAACACCCTTCTCTGCCCGACAAGAGAGCTCTTGAGCAGGCACTTTCCCAAGTGGGCTACGGTAAAATCCGGTTAGAAAACCAGACAGTATTTTTAACAGAAAAAGGAATGCGTCTTCATCTCGGTGCCATCGCCAAAGGATACGCCGTGGACCGGGCTATAAATATATTGCAGAAAAAAAATATTCATCATGCTTTCATCAATGCGGGAGGTGACCTGAAAACCCTCGGCGGCAGACCCGATAAATCGGCCTGGAAAATCGGCCTGCAACATCCCAGAAAACCCGAGTCGATCCTGGCGTCCTTTTCCCTTTCAGGAAAAGCTGTTGCCACTTCCGGTGACTACCAGAAATATTTTGACCATGAAGGAACTCGCTACCATCACATCCTGAACCCAAAAACAGGATATCCGGTCATCGGTGTGATGTCCACCACGGTCGTTACCAATACCGTGATGGATGCGGATGCCCTTTCCACAGCCCTGTTCGTCATGGGCGCAAAAAAAGGTTTGGCTTTTATCGACTCCCTGAAAAACACCGAAGGCCTCCTCGTCAATCAGAACAAAGTTCCTCACTTGTCCCAGGGCATGGAGGATTTAGGAGATTTCTCCCTTGAAAGTTTCAAAGAGAACCTCAGCCATTAGACTATGCCCAATTTCGTTTGGGTGGCAACGGTCGGGAAAGCGGTCGTGAACGGTCGACAAATATGGCTCCATCTCAGCAGGGAAATTAAAAAATGGATTTTTTTTATTCACGGCAGTTTGCTTCGCAGTATCCTGATATTCATAAAAATTGCAGACACTGACTAATACTGGCCTGCCGCCCTTTTTTCGGACCCCCTCCACTAAGGCCTCAAGGTTTTCACGGTATTGCTTTAAAGGAACCCGGAAAACCTGAGAACCAACTCGACAAACCCGAAAAAGAAAAAGACCACCCCTATAGAGAACCAAAAAGACTGAGTCGTTTTTAATCTTTCTCGTGGGGCCACAAGCCACCCCTAAAGTTTGGAAGGAGAAAATCGTTTTAACAAAAGAGAGTTTCCAACTACCGAAACAGAACTCAAAGACATGGCCACAGCGGCAAAAACAGGTTTCAGGAGGACACCATAAAAAGGATACAAGACTCCCGCCGCTATAGGAATTCCCAGCACATTATAAAAGAAAGCCCAGAAAAGATTCTGCCGGATTTTCGCCAGGGTTTGCCGACTCAACTCAATAGCCTGAGGCACAGCCTGAAGGTCGGAGGTGACCAGAGTGATGTCGGAAGCCTCCATCGCGACATCCGTACCGCTGCCAAAAGCAATTCCAACAGTGGATTCGACCAGTGCAGGAGCGTCATTGATTCCATCGCCCACCATCGCGACCTTGCGGCCTTCTGCCACCTGTTTTCTGATTTCATCCCGCTTTCCCGAAGGTAGGACTTCCGAGATCACATCATCAATACCCAATTGCCGGGCGACCGCCTGTGCGGTTTTCTGATTATCCCCCGTTACCATCATCACTTTCAGGCCCATCTTTTTGAGACGATGAACACATTCCTTGGCATTGGGTTTTAATTTATCGGTGGTGGTGATGATGCCCTCAATCTTTCCATCAATACTTAATATCATGGGCGTTTTTCCCTGCCCGGCCAGCTTTCCCAGTTCATCGCTCATAGAGGAAAAATCAATTTGCTGTTCCTGCATTAGTTTAATATTGCCCAGGAATATATTTTTACTGTCTATTTTTCCCTGCACCCCGAAACCGGGCAGAGCTTCAAAATCGACAACTGTTTCAAATCGGAGGTTGTGCTTTCTCGCTTCAGCAACTACAGCCTGAGCTAAAGGGTGTTCCGATTTTTTTTCCAGAGAGCCGGCCAGCACCAGCAAACGGTCCGCATCCAATACAGCTGTAGGAGACAAAAGCACATCGGCCACTTCCGGTTTGCCACAAGTGAGGGTTCCCGTTTTATCAAACACAATCGTATCCAGTTTTTCAGCCTGCTCCAAAGCCTCCCCGCCCTTGATCAGGATGCCCATCTCCGCGCCCTTTCCGGTTCCGACCATGATCGCTGTAGGAGTAGCAAGGCCCAATGCGCAGGGGCAGGCAATGATCATGACCGAAATGAATACCATCAAGGCAAAGAGAAACGGCGTAGTCGGTAAGGGACCGAATGCATCACCAAAGCCCCACCAGAATGCGAAAGCCAGAAGAGCCAGGCCAATCACCACTGGCACAAAGATTCCGGCAATTTTATCCACAAGCATTTGCACAGGCGCTTTCGATCCCTGCGCCTGTTCCACCAGTTGAATGATCTGCGCCAGCACAGTATCTTTACCCATGCGGATCACGCGCATTTTAAAAAACCCGGTCTTGTTGAGGCTGGCCCCGATCACTTCATCGCCGGATTTTTTATCTACCGGAACACTTTCACCAGTCAACATCGACTCATCAATAGAAGATTTCCCCTCAACCAGAATTCCATCCACAGGAATTTTTTCCCCGGGGCGGACCAGGACCACATCCCCATGGATCAGATCCTCCACGCTGATTTCAATCTCCCTGCCCTCTCGTTCAACCTGGGCGGTTTTAGGCTGGAGTCCTATTAACTTCTTGATCGCGGAAGAAGCACTATGCCTGGCACGCGCTTCCATCCAACGCCCAAGCAGGACAAGGGCGATGATCATGACCGAGGTATCGTAATAGACTTCAGAAAACCCCACCAAGGCCGGAAAAAAAGTAACCCAAACGCTGTAAAGATATGCCGCCGAAGTGCCCACGGCAATCAGCGTGTTCATATCGGCGTAACCGTGACGGAACCCGTTGAACGCCCCGCGATAAAACTGCCAGCCACCAAAAAATTGTACCGGAGTCGCCAGGACGAATAATGTGATATTCAGCGTATTCGATTCGATATTGAACAACGTGCTCACGGAAAGAAACACGACCACCAAGCTGGTCAGTCCGCTAAAAACCAGTTTCAGTTTAAGATCGGCCAGGTTTTTGATATAGCGCCCCTCATCCCCCTTTGATGAAACGTCTTGAAGTTTTTCAGGCAAAAGGCGATAGCCGGCTTCTTCCAAAGCTGATTGCAAGATTTTAAAATCGGCCAGAGCAGGGATGTAATCAACCAGCACCTGTTCGGTCGCCAGGTTCACATCGACTTCATGAACCCCTTCCACAGACGCAAGTTTTTTCTCGACCCTTGAGACGCAGGAAGCGCAGGTCATACCTTCTATAGCAAACGTCGTGCTCTGCCGGGGAACTTCAAATCCCAGTTTTTCGATTGTCTCGGGGAACCGGCTGGCCGATATTTTTTGTGGATCAAACTCAATGGTGGCTGCTTCCGCAGCAAAATTGACATGGGCAGAGACCACCCCCTCCAGTTCGCCAACCTTCTTTTCGATCCGTGCCGAACAACTGGCGCAACTCATGCCCTTAACCGGCAGAGTTATGTTCTCTTTATTTTTGGATTTAAAACCCGTCATGACGAATCTATATCAATGAACAACACTGTATCAGGATACACATTTTCGGTAGCCGAATCTAGTAACTATATTTGGAAAGTTGGGAAGGTTGGGATTTTAAAGAAAGAGGCACCTATTTATTATTAAACAGGGTTTTCAGGGTAACCACTCCATAACCGATAAGCAGGAGGGCGATCAGTCCACTGGAAAAAGAGTTCTGGCTCATAGCACTGGTGAACACAAAAACACCCACTGCGCTCAAAATCACACCGAGGACAAAAAAACCAAATGTGCGATAAATCGGGGTTTTGCTTTCCAGAGAATCGCGTTTTTGCTTGAGTTGCCACCGCCAACGAAGGATATAATAGGTCTGGCGAACCCGGTTGAACAATCCACTGTCTTCAATCAGGCTGGTCTTACAATACATGCAATGGATGTCCGTATTGCGATTGGGGAACCCGCAATTCAGGCATATTTTGCTGTCCTGGCTTTGATTTAAAATCACAGGTTCTTTTTCAGGCTTATCCATCAAAACTCCTAGGCGAAGAACCTCCGCCGACCAGCGTTGCGCACGACTCAATTAGCAATAGCTTTTTACCGCTAGCAACCATTCTTCATTGGCCCACGCCTAGTGGATCGGCACATTTCGCCAAAAAGATTAAAAAATCACGCTTAATGGGTAAGTTTAAATTTTATTACTTATGGAAAGCACTGTCAATCTCCATCGTTGAGCATAAATTTCTCCCTGCGGAGATCTATTAATCGTGATTGAATTGGAAGGCTCAATTGCCTATAATCCAGTTCCCTTTTTTAAAATTAGAAACTCCATTGTAATGAAACAGATTTTTTTTATCCTTTTATCGTTTTCTATGGTTTCGCCCGGTTTTGCCGCGCCCTCTTCCGAAGAAATGGCACTCATTCCGGCTGGAAAATCTCAAATGGGGAGCCGGAAATCCCTGTTGGAACTCAAACCTCACGATTTATTCAACACTGACCGACACACTCTGGGCCCGGAAAACCCAGCTCACGAGGTTTATCTTGATGCGTTCTACATAGATATTTATGAAGTGACTCACAAAAAATATAGAAAATATGTCAACGCTACCGGAGCCAAAAAAACCCAGAGCTGGGAAAATCCCAAATTCAACGGTGACCAGCAACCGGTGGTCGGCGTTTCCTGGAAGGAAGCAGTCGCCTATTGCGAATGGAGCGAGAAAAGGCTTCCCACAGAAGCTGAGTGGGAAAAAGCGGGCCGGGGCAAACGACCGGTCAAATACCCATGGGGGGATTCTCCACCCGATTCAGAAAAACTGAACTATAACGAAGAGAAGATGAAAACCACCCCGGTGGGTTCCTATGAAAAAGGCAAGTCGGATTACGGCATCTATGATCTTTCCGGCAACGCTTCCGAATGGGTTCATGACTGGCATTACCCGGAGTACTACCTGTTTTCTCCCAAAGAAAATCCGCAGGGTCCGGAAAAAGGACAATATAAAATCATTCGCGGGGGAAACTGGAGAAACAATGCCGATGATGTCGGCCTGACCTATCGCAATGCAACCACGCCCCGCCTGAAGAGTAACGGTGTAGGATTTCGTTGCGCTAAAAACGCATCGAAATAAAGAGCAAACTTTATAATTAAGGGCGTTTGAGCCGGGCGAGAATCCTATCGAGCAGGAGATCGGCAATTTCCCGCTTCGGTTTCAAAGGAAGGTGTTCCATATTTTCCTCACGGTCAATGATCGTCACCTGATTGGAGTCGGACTGAAATCCAATTCCCGGCGCGCTGATATCATTGGCAACAATGAGGTCGAGGTTCTTTTTTTTCAATTTCTCAAGAGCGCTCTCCAGCAGGTTCTGGCTCTCCGCTGCGAAACCCACTACCAGCTTACCTGGCTCACGTTTAGCCACTTCCAGCAAAATGTCTGTGGTAGGAACCAGCTTGAGAACCAAGCCTTCATCACCCTTTTTTTTGATCTTTTCCTTTTCCAGTTTTTCTGCGGCAAAATCGCCCACTGCGGCGGACATCACCAGGACATCGCAGTTTTCAAGATACTCCTGAACCAAAACATTCATCTCGTCCGCTCTTTTGCAAGATTTAAATTCCACACCCGACGGCGGTTTTAAATAAGTCGGTCCGCTGATGAGAACCACTTCCCCTCCCCGCGCCTCAACCTGCTCGGCCACGGCATAACCCATTTTCCCGGAAGATGGATTAGACAGGTATCGCACAGGATCTATGGCTTCATGAGTGGGCCCGGCTGTGATGAGAAACCGTATGCCGGTCAGGTCATAACGTTGGTTAAAATAACACCTGACCTTGTCCAGAATAACGACGGTGTCGGCCAAGCGCCCTGGCCCGGTTACCCCGCAAGCGAGTTCTCCGGATTCGGGATCGACAAACTCCACGCCTCTGGATTTCAACAGAGCAATATTTTCTTTCACGGCGGGGTGCTCCCACATCCCTTCGTTCATGGCCGGGGCAATCAGCACCGGGCCTTTAAACACCAGATGCAAACATGACAGGGCATCGTCGGCAAGGCCATGCGCCATTTTTCCCAGCATGGAGGCGGTAGCCGGAGCCACAACCAGAAGGTCCGCATTCTCGGCAACGCGGATGTGCTCCATCTCCGCAGAATTTTGTGAATCAAACAACGTATGATAAACCGGATGCCCGGAAAGTGCCTCAAAAGTCAGTGGGGTCACAAACTGACCGGCATTGGCACTCATCACCACCCTCACCTCGGCTCCTTCCCTCACCAACAGGCGCACTAGCTCCACAGCCTTGTAGGCGGCTATACCGGCCGAGACACCCAATACAATCTTTGCGTTTTTCATAGTCTAATTATAAGTATTAATTTTGGAGCAAGCAATGTTTTTAGACAGGCCAAGCGATTGACTTTCCACCCTTCGTTTCCTAAAATATTGCCATTATTTCTTGCAGGAATCAGGGTGGTGCGGGACAGCCATCTACTCAAGCACCTGACTGATGAACAAAAAATCGACATCTATCTCGAAACCTATTGAAACATCAAAAAAAATCCACCCAGGGGAGCTGAGTGGATTTTGCAGAGGCAATCACCCTGAACGGGCCATCTTAGCGATTCTCCCCCCTACCTCCAAATGAGCAATCCTGCCGCAAGCAGACAGAGTATCCCGAATAAAACACTATTTTAAACGACGTGCCAAGCCACGGGGAACAAAACCCACTTGTGGGGTTCAATCCGATTTTCTTTCTATTCCTTTGATGATGGAGCGTCCTTTTGGCGCATGGCTTCTCAGGTGTTCACGCACAAGCATCACTGCATGATTGTCATCCATCGCCATGATGAAGATGCTAAAATCATCTTCGGAATTATCCTTCTCGTTTATTAAAACACCTTTTACTTTGAAACTATAATGTTTGGGTGGCATGGTATTCTCAAATGGGTTTAAAACTATATTATATGATATTAACCCTACTTAAAAAACCGCCGAAATTCTTCGGGGAGCCCGGATAGAAACATGAAACTGAAAATCCTTTTAGTCTCCGCCGAAGTCCATCCTTTCGCCAAAACCGGAGGTTTGGCAGATGTCAGCGGCGCATTGCCCCCGGCCCTGAAAAAACTCGGGCACGACATCCGGGTCATCATGCCAAAATATCCCTGCACTGCCAAAGCCGGACGAAAAATACAGTCTCTCAAGATTGACCTGAAACTCCCCAGCCTCGGCCAGAAAGGTTCCCTGTACAAATCTGAGCTTTCAGGTGGCGTTCCAGTTTATCTGATCAAACACGACGGATACTTTAAACGGAAATACATTTATGGCAAACCCGGCACAGATTATCCCGACAGCGTTGAGCGGTTTGCTTTTTTCTCCCAGGCTGTTCTGGAGGCCGTCAAAAATCTCCACTTCAAACCGGATACTATCCATTGCAACGACTGGCATACCGGACTGATCCCGGTGTATCTAAAATCGCTTTACCGTAAAGACTCATGGTTTTCCCGCACTAAAACTCTTTTCTCGATTCACAATCTCGGTTACCAGGGTAACTTTCCTCATTCTCACTTGAAAAAAACCGGACTGGGCGAGTCTTTGTTCCGAGAAGACGGCATTGGGTTTTACGGCCAGATCAGTTTTTTAAAAGGCGGGCTGATGTTTGCCGACACCTTGAGCACAGTGAGCCCCGCCTACAGCCAGGAAATCCAAACTATGGAACTGGGTTTTGGCATGGAAGAAATTTTGCAAAAACGTTCCAGCAGCCTGTACGGGATTTTGAACGGCGTCGACTATACTGTCTGGAATCCGAAAACCGACTCGTTGATTGCGGCTAATTATGGGCCGAAATCCCTGTCACAAAAAAACCAATGCCGCGATGATCTGATAAAAACGTTTTCCCTCCGGCTCAATAAAAAGACACCCATTCTCTGCATGATCACCCGGCTTTCAGAACAAAAGGGAATCGATTTGATCATGGAAGCCAAAGACGCGCTCGATGAACAGGACATATCTTTATTGATTCTTGGAACAGGCTCGGCCCAATACGAATCCTTTTTTAAGCAATGGAGCCGAGATCGGCCTGACCGCATCGCTACGGTATTAAAGTTTGACGAATCTCTGGGACACCGTATTCTGGCAGGCAGTGACATGCTCCTTATGCCATCCCGTTATGAGCCTTGCGGACTCACTCAGATGTATGCCCTGAAATATGGCACGGTTCCCGTCGTCCGGGCCGTCGGCGGTTTGAAAAATTCTGTCCAGGAATTCAGTCCTGAAACAGGAAAGGGAACCGGGTTTAAATTCAAAATCCCACAGAAAAAATTTTTCCTGAAATCTCTGCAAAAAGCCTTATCCTGTTTCGACCAAAGCAAAACCTGGAAAAAGCTGATGTTAAACGGGATGGCAAAAGACAATAGTTGGGAGTCTGCCGCCAAACAGTATTTACGTCTTTACCGGAAATCCTCCTGACACACCGGAAGGAGTTTCATTCAATGACGGAAAGCAGTCTCGGCCTGGAAATTCTTCAGGATGTTACCCGGATCACCAACTCCACTCTGGATCTGGATGAAACTCTGGAGAAAATCATCCCGGTGATCAAAAATAAAATGCATATGGATCGGGGGGCCATATACCTGATCAACGAATCGGGCAGGCTCCTGCACCTGAAAGCCTTCATGGGCCTTCCTGATAAAGCCATGCATATTAATCTGAAAATCGGTCAGGGGTAACTGGCTGGGTCGCCCAGCAGGGAATGCCCTTGGCCTTGAGCGAAGCCATGCAGGACCCCCGGTTCGTCTATTTCCCAGAAATCGAAGAAGAAAAGTTTAGCTCCATGCTTTCGGTGCCAATTCTTGCCAACTGCCCATCTCTGGGTGTCATCAATGTTCATAGCATTGAAAAGAGAGTGTTCAGCCTGGAAGAAATCTCTGTCCTGGAAACGATTGCCGGCCAGGTCACCGGTTGCCTGAGAAACGCCATTCAGTTTCACCAAAACCAGATGACATTAAAAGAAACCAGGATTCTGTATGACATCAGTTTGGCGGTTCAATCCACCCTCAAACTGGAGCACGGATTGTGGATCATCCTCAGTGCCATCACCATGAGGGAAGCGGGAGGGTTCAACCGTGGGCCATGCTGTTCACCCTTAACGAAAAGAACCAGCGACTTCAGGGGATCATGGGACCGGGTCCCGATTCTCAGGAGGATGCTGTGAGAATCTGGACTGAGCTGGGTAAAAAAGGCGACTTACTGCAATGGATCATCAAGGAAGCCCAGCGTGACTTGCATAGAGACTCCTCGTTCCACAACTTTGTTTGCGGATTGAGTTATCCGGTCACTGCCAACGATAATATTCTTTCGGAAACCGTGCTGCAAAAAAAGCCATTTAATATTAGGAAAGCCGAAGAACATCCACTCGTCAGCCAGGAGTTCATCAATGCACTGGGTGTGAACTCCTTCGCCACCGTCCCCCTTATCGCACATGAAGAAGTGCTGGGAGTCATCCTGGTCGACAGCCGTTATGACCAAAAACCCGTCACCGAAGAAAACCTGCGATTTTTGACACGATTTACCGTTTACGCCAGTCGGGTCATCGAAAACTCCAGGCTTTTCTCCAAACTGCTGGACACCAACCGCGAACTGCTTCCCATGAAGGAACAACTGGCCCAGGCAGAAAGATTGTCTGCCTTGGGGGAAATGGCCGCAGAAGTCGCCCATGAAATTAAAAACCCCCTGGTTTCAATTTTCGATGAGAATGAATAAAAAGCACTGTTAACGATTTTTAGAAGATGGGCTGTAAGGTGCGGGTCCTTTAATATTACCTTCTCAACTCCCGCAAAATTTAACTCCGGATCTTGAGCGGCTTCTCTGAATTCATAATAAACCCCAAGAAGTAAAGCTAATCTGGGATCATCGTGGATCAGACCCTCAATGTCTGCGTGGTAAAAATATTCTTGTTTTACGCCCAAAACCTTGGGCCTCCACTTTCAGATGGCTCAATGAAAAACCAGAAAACATTTTATTTTTAATAGTTTACGCTAATAAACACCAGAAAAATCATCTAACACTACTTATCATTATTGTAAATATAATTTAAAAAGGCAAAAAAACGCGGGTCCCTTATTCCTGAGATTTCTCAGATGTAAAATCAGGTTCCTTCCTCAATAACTTTTCCCATTTCACGGAATTTCTTCTCTCTCAACTGGGTTAGCTCACCCAAAGGAACCTGGGTCAAGCGCTCAAGATTTTTTCTAAGGGATTTTTTCAAACGTATGGCGGCCTGTTTATGGTTACGGTGGGCACCGCCAAGAGGTTCGCGAATAATTTCATCAATCACTTTAAATTTCAGGAGGTCACTCGCGGTGATACACAGCGCATCAGCCGCCTGCGA
Organism: Nitrospinales bacterium; assembly: GCA_965249625.1. Lineage (GTDB taxonomy): Bacteria > Nitrospinota > Nitrospinia > Nitrospinales > VA-1 > LS-NOB. Next base: position 1,760,440 of record OZ252246.1, read on the forward strand.
GGTTTTTCCTTTGTCGCCCCAAAGAATGGAAGCGCAACCTTCAGGGGAGATCACCGAATATACAGAATGTTCAAACATCATAATATGATCGCCAACCCCAATTGCTAAAGCACCGCCGGACCCTCCCTCTCCAATCACCACGCAGATGATGGGAATCTTCAATCGAATGATGCTGAACATATTGGTGGCGATCGCTTCAGACTGCCCCTTTTCTTCGGCGTCAACACCGGGATAAGCTCCCGGCGTGTCGATGAAGGTAATAACGGGTATATTGAATTTTTCCGCCATTCGCATTAACCGAAGAGCTTTTCTATATCCCGCTGGTTGGGACATGCCAAAGTTCCGTCTTATTTTTTCTTCGGTCTCCCTTCCCTTCTGGTGCCCCACTACCATCACGGACCTTCCATCAAACTTTGCCAGCCCCGCAACAATAGAAGGACCATAACCTCCGTGACGGTCACCATGAAGCTCAAAAAAATCCTCAAAGATCAGGTTCAAATAATCCAGAGTGTAAGGCCTGTCAGGATGTCTCGCCACCAAGGTTTTACCCCACCCCTTCAGGTTGGAATACACCTCATACTTCATTCGCCGCAGCTTTTTTTTGAGCTTGGCAATCTCATGGGTGATGTCGCCAACGCTATCATACATGTGGGACATGGAAACCAGGTCATGGATCTGGGTCTCCAAGGCAAAAATCTCGCGCTCAAACTCTAGAATCTGTACCATATTTGATATGAAGTTTTTTTAAATAAGGATTTAACTTTCAATATTTTAACATAAAGCCAAGTTTGCATCCATCCGCCGCTTCTTCTTTGGGAAGAGTATTCAGGACGCCGTGAACATATCAGTAGAAACCGAAGATGGGATGAATCAGGTTTTTGAGGTTTTGAGACTCATTCAACGCACGGGCTCCCTCGGTGCCAATTTTATTCTGCCCCAGCTTCAAGGATTCGAGGTTTGCCAAACGCGGAGATTCAGCTATCGCACGAGCTCCTTCATCCCCGATACGATTAAAGTTTAAATTCAGCTTCTTTAGTCTCTCAAAGTTTTTGGATCCTGCCAGTGCTTGGGCTCCCGCATCAGAAACATTATTTTTCGAAAGGTCCAAAGAAACTAAACTTTTTAATTTTTCAGATTGCGAAAGGGCGATCACCGCCTCATCGTTCAAATCATTATTTCTCAAATCCAGAGTCTCCAACTCCGAGACAAAAGGGAAGTCCAGCAATACCATAACCCCAAAGTTCCCAATCAGTGCCTTACCCACTTGGTTCAACCGGTTGTTGCGGTGAAGATCTTTAAACCATTCCATCAACTGGAAACGCTTCCAAGCCTGTTTGCCGCTTTTTTCAATCGGGTTATAGGCTAACTGGATATTATGAAGCTGGCGTAGCTTTTTTGAACGCGTGAGCTCAATAGCTCCGGACCCCTTGATCTGATTATAGTTCAGGTTCAACTCCATCAATTGAGTCAGGGTGTCCGAGTTCGCAATAGCCTTGGCACCCTCATCGGTGATCCGGTTATGATAAAGGTTGAGGATTTTCAGGTTGGAAAAATTCCTGGAACTCGCAATGATCTCCACTCCCTTATCGGTTATGAAATTATGCTCCAGATACAGGGCCTCCAGGTTTTTCAGATTGGGAGATCCGGCCAAGGCACGAATGCCTTCATCGCTGATATGGACTTTATACAAAACCAGAGTCCTGACAGAACGAACTAATGGAGACTGGGCCAAAATGGCCAAACCCGAATCACCCAGATTCTTCTCGTTAATTCGGAGGGTCCTGTCATTACGCTTAAGTTTTTTCTGGATGTACTTCTCGACAGCTGTTCCAGACATCGGTGGAAAAACAGCACCCAAGGTAAAAACAGACAAAAGGGCAAGGATCAAAGCACACCCACAGGATTTAAACATAATCTATAACTTTAAATAAAAATAGTTTCTTAAGAACAACGCGGATATAAGTATTTTAACGGGAGAACGGGTTATTTTCAATTTCGTTTAATCGCGTTTCCAGGTCACGAATTTTACGGGCCAATTCCGGAAGTTTTGGCAAAACGGTCACATATTTTTTCCACTCGCCCAGGGGAACCGCAGGATGCCCTCCATAAACCTTGTGGCTTTCAATATTGCGGAACGTGCCCGACCGAGCCGTGAGGGTGACCTGGTTACCGAGCGTGACATGATCGGCGACGCCCACCTGCCCCGCAAGCACCACATGATGGCCCAGGGTACAGCTTCCAGCCAGCCCCACCTGGGCAACCAGAATGGAGTGTTCCCCCACTGTACAGTTATGAGCTACCTGAACCAGATTATCTATTTTAGTTCCTTGTTTGATGAGCGTGGTGCCCATTGCTGCCCGATCCACACAACTGTTTGCCCCAATCTCGACATCATCTTCAATCACCACCCGGCCGATTTGGTTGATTTTATAATGCGCTCCTTTCTCATCAAGGGTATAGCCAAAACCATCAGCCCCGATCACCACCCCGGCATGAAGAATCACACGGCTCCCCAATTCCGTATTGCGGTAAAGCGTGACATTCGGGTGAAGGATGGTATGGCTGCCAATCCGGCAACGGCCGCCGACAACCACTCCCGGATATAAATGGACATGGTCCGCAATCTCCACATCATCCCCGATACACACTCCAGCGGATAGAGTGACCTGCTCACCGAGTTTAACGTTTTTGCCGACCACCGCACGGTCATGAACACCCGGTTTGGGTTGCGGCTCAGGATGAAACTCCCTCAGCAAACGTGCAAAGGCAAGCTCTGGGCTGGCAACGATAACCTGGGGAACAGAAGTATCTACTGCTGCCTTCACCAGCACAGCCGAGGCCTGGGAACGATTCAATAACTCAAGGAATAATTTTTTACTGAGGAAGGTGATATGTCCTGCACCAGCGTGCTCAATACCCCGGATTCCAGATATCTCAAGCGAGCCATCGCCTTTTAATTTTCCCCCAACCAATTCAGCGATCTTTCCCAGCTTCATGGCTTCCCCTTTTTTTAAATTCAATCCAGCTTTTAAATGACCAGGTTCTGACTGGTGGGGCCGACTTTTCCATCGACCAGCTCCATCACTCGATCCAGTCTCCCAGCGACTCTCTGGCTGTGTGTGACAATTACAAAAGTCTGGTTAAATTCCTGGTTCAGTTTTCGGATCAATTCTATCAACTGATCGCTGGCATGATAGTCCAGATTCCCCGTTGGTTCATCAGCTAAAAGCAGGTCAGGCTGATTGATAAGTCCCCTTGCAAGGGCCACGCGCTGGCTTTCTCCTCCCGACAGTTCGCCGGGCTTGTGGTGCATCCGATCCTTCATGCCCACTTCGCACAACAAGTATTCAGCCCGCTCTTTGGCCAAACGCCTGTCCTGATTGCGGATCAAAGCCGGAAACATAGCATTTTCCAATGCGGAAAAATCGGGCAATAAATTGAAAAACTGGAACACAAAACCAATATGGGCATTGCGGAAGTTTTCCAAATAACCATTGGACTGTTTAAAAATATCTTTTCCCTGAAACAGGACGCTTCCCGTTAACGGTTTGTCGAGACCACCCAGGACATGGAGAAGGGTGCTCTTACCCGCCCCTGACGCACCGACAATTCCCAACACTTCCCCCGGCAAAACCTGAAGGTTCGCCTGGTCAAGAACATGAATCACCTCGCGCGGAGTCGAATAGCTTTTATCGACATTAACCGCTTCGATCAAGCATTTTTGTTCTGTCTTCCCGGGATTCACGTCACTCATAGCGCAAACCTTCCACAGGGTCCATCCGGGAAGCTCTCCAAGCCGGATACAACGAGGCCACAAAACAAATGATAATAGAGAAGATAACGATGAGAAACGAATCGAGATACTGAATTTCTGAAGGAAGCTTGTCCAGATAATACACATCGCTGGGAAACGCGGTGAACCCAAAAATATTTTCGATGACACCAACAATCTCATTCAGGTTCGGCACAACCGTAAAACCACCAACGCAACCAATCGCTGTCCCGACGACGCCAATAATCAGGCCCTGATAACTGAAGATTTTCATAATGCTGGATCGGGAAGCCCCCATGGATTTCAGAATGGCAATTTCCTTGCTCTTTTCCATAACCACCATAAACAAGGTACTGACAATATTAAAAGCAGCCACCAGAATAATCAGGATCAAGATGATGAACATCACAATTTTTTCCAGGCGTAATGCGGAAAATAAATTTTTGTTCATCCTCATCCAGTCTCTTGCGTAATAGGGAAACCCAAGATTGTCCTGAATTTCCGCAGCCACCTGATCTGCCCTCTCAATATCTTTCACCTGAATCTCAATGCCGCTGACCTTTCCCTTCATGGCGAAAAATTTTTGCGCCGAGCGCATGGAAATAAAAGCCAGGTTAGAATCGTATTCGAACATTCCCGACTCAAAAAATCCCACCACCTGAAATAATTTGATTTTAGGGATCAGGCCCATAGGCGTCACTCTAGATGCGGGAGAAACCATCGCCACGGCATCATCGCGTTGCACCCCCAGCCGGTGTGCCAATTCCTTACCGAGGATGATCCCATCCCGGCGGGGTTTTCCGGAAGAGCTTTCCGGATCTTCCAGCATTTTCAAGCTTCCTTGCACCAGGTTTTTTTCCAGATCAGAAACTTCGGCCTCCCGGTCTGGATCCACTCCGCGAACCACCACCCCTGCGCTATTGCTCCCATAGGTCAGCATCACCTGACTCAGGATGAACGGAGCAGCGGCATTCACACCTTCAATCTGCGCTATTTTTTCAATGATAACTTCGTAATCCTCCATGCCAGTTCGGCTAATATTGGTGACCACAACATGGCCGTTGGTTCCCAGGATTTTATCCCGCAAGTCTTTGCCGAACCCGGACATGACAGCAATAACAATAATCAGCGCCATGACGCCGAGAGCAACCCCGCCAACGGAAATCCAGGTATTTAGCGAAATGAATTTCTGGGTACGCTTGGCCTTGAGGTGGCGCAGGCTGACGAAAAGTTCGTAGGACATATCAGGAACGAATCAAAAAATGACCAGTTTGTTTTCCCGAATCAGGATTCTTTTTTCAATTGCGGGAAAAGAATAACATCTCTTATGGACGGGCTATTGGTCAACAGCATGACCAAGCGGTCGATCCCTATGCCTTCCCCTGCCGTGGGTGGCATACCATATTCAAGAGCGCGGATAAAGTCGTGATCCATCCAATGGGCCTCTTCATCGCCCGCCTGGCGTTCAGCAACTTGCTCTTCAAATCTTTGTTTCTGATCTACCGGATCGTTCAACTCGGTATAGGCGTTAGCAATTTCTTTTCTGCCAATAAAGAGTTCAAACCGCTCTACCATGCTCGGGTCGTCTTCCTTTTTCTTGGAGAGTGGTGATAGTTGAATGGGGTAATCGGTGATAAATACCGGCTGAACAAGCTTCGGTTCGACAAAGTGGTCAAACAATTTAGCCAAAATTTTCACATGGTGATCCTTCTTCTCGATAGAGACCTTGTTCTCCAAAGCAAACGCAACCGCTTTTTGCGGATCATCGAGAACTTCCTCCCTGACTCCACCGATTTCTATCAGCGATTGCCGAAAGGCGCAACGCTTGAACGGCTGGGAAAAATTTATTGTCACTTCCCGGGTTTCCCCTCCTTCCTGCGAAGTATAGGGAAACCGGTAATTGTTTTCAGGAAACACCCGGTCGCAAATATAACGAAATAAATCTTCCGTCAGGTCCATCAAGTCATTGTAGTCGGCGTAAGCGGTATAAAACTCCACCATGGTAAATTCAGGGTTGTGCTCGGTGGAGATTCCCTCGTTTCTAAAATTTCTATTGATCTCATATACCCTTTCAATACCGCCCACCACCAGCCTTTTCAGGTACAACTCGGGAGCAACACGAAGAAACAAATCCATATCCAGAGCATTGTGGTGAGTCTTAAAGGGTTTTGCGGTGGCACCCCCCGGTATTGACTGCATCATCGGGGTCTCCACCTCCAGATACTGGCGTTCGTTCAGATAATCTCGTAACGCTTGAATCATACGGCTTCTGGCAATGAAAACTTTTTTAACATCCGGATTGACGATCAGGTCCACATAACGTTGCCGGTAGCGAAGCTCGATATCTTTAAGCCCATGCCACTTCTCAGGAAGGGGAAGAAGCGATTTAGAAAGCAGGGTCACCTTGCTGGCGAACAGAGTCAACTCACCGGTTTTGGTTTTTGAAATCCTGCCTTCGACACCAATGATATCGCCAACATCAAACTTGCTAAATATTTCGTAAGCAGATTCGCCCAGCGAATTCTTATTGATAAAGACCTGGATATCCCCAGACGCGTCCTTAATATTCACAAACGTGGTTTTGCCATGCTTGCGGCGACTCATCATGCGTCCGGCGGTAATATATTCCGAATTCTTCTCGTCCAGTTCTTCCTTGGGCTTCTCGGAATACTTTTCAACCAGGGCAGACAGAGTAGTGTTCACATGAAACCGGTTGATGTATGGAGAGACCCCCATCTCCCGGAACTCATCAAGTTTTTCGCGTCTGAGTTTAATCAGTCGTCCTGAATCTTCCATGTGATGCCAATTCTATTACATTTTGGAGAAGCTCTGGGAAACCCAGGGCGGTGAGCCTGGAAACTATTCCAGGCAAATTCTGGCAGGTTATACAAACACCTTCTTTACCGGGCGAACTCTGTAAACCGGGTTTCTCGAACAACGGTGATTTTGACTTCTCCCGGATAGGTTACTTCCTTTTCAATTCTTTTGGCGACATCCCTGGCCAGAATGCTGGCCTGTTGATCATCCGTACCCGTGGGCATGACGATGATTCTCACTTCACGACCCGCCTGAATGGCAAAGGTTTTCTGAACCCCTTTGAAGGAATCGCCAATTTCTTCCAGTTTCGTCATGCGTTTGATATAGGTTTCCAGCATTTCCCTCCGGGCTCCAGGCCGGGAAGCGGAAATGGTATCACCCGCCGACACCAGAACAGCATAAGGGGACTCCGCCTCTTCATCTTCATGGTGAGCGGCAATCGAATTGATAACAAAAGGATGCTCGTTGTAGCGTTTCGCGATATCAACTCCCAGTTGAGTGTGCGTTCCATCGGTCTGATGATCAATGGCCTTCCCGATATCGTGCAACAGCCCTGCCCGCTTCGCCAGAGCCACATTCAAACCCAGTTCCCCGGCAATGGCCCCGCACATAAAAGCTACCTCCTGCACATGCTCAAGAACGTTCTGGGTATAGCTGGTTCGGTATTTGAGCCGCCCCAACAATTTGACCATTTCAGGATTAATATTATCGATGCCAACATTTATAACAGCCTGTTCACCAGCTTCTTCAATCTGCCGGGTGACTTCCTTTTTGCATTTATTGACCACATCTTCAATGCGGCCTGGGTGAATCCGCCCATCGAGGGTCAGTTGTTCCAAAGCGCGGCGAGCCACTTCCCGCCTGATGGGGTCAAACCCCGACAACACAACCGCACCAGGCGTGTCATCTATAATCAAGTCGATTCCGGTGGCCTGCTCCAAAGCCCGGATATTTCTTCCTTCCCGACCAATGATCCGCCCTTTGATATCATCACTGGGAAGTTCCACCACTGAAATAGTGGTTTCCGCCACATGGTCTGAGGCCAGCCGCTGGATAGCCATGGTAATTAATTTACGGGCTTCATCATCGCCGCGCCTCTTTGCATCTTCCTCAATTTTTTTCACTTCGCGTGCCGCGCCCATCTTGGCTTCATCAATGATCTTGTTTTTGACCTCTTCCCGCGCCTTGTCGGCGGTGTATGAACCAATCACCTCAAGTTTTTTCAGCTCTTCCTCAACCAGTTTCTGGTACTCGATTTTTTGCTCGGCTATCTCTTTTTCCTTACCCGCGATCTTGCTGTTCTTTTCTTGAAGTTCCTTGTCCCGAGTCTGGAATTTTTGGTTTTCGGCCCTGATCTCTCGTTCTTTTCTTTCCAGATCACCTTCCAGGTTTCGCAACCTGTCCCGCTCGCCTTTCATCTCCTTTTCAAGCTCGGCTTTCAACACCAAAGATTTTTCGCGTGCTTCAATCTCCCAGGACTTCAGCCTGCTTTCCACTTCCTTTTCCGCGTCCTGGATAATTTTCTTTCTACGTTCTTCCGCATCCTTGATCTGGTATTCGGTAAACATTTTGCGCAAAAAATATCCAATGGCATAACCGATCACCAAAGCAAAAGCCATCCCTAAAATCAGGGTTATGAAATTAACTTTAATGACGGTAAAAATATGCATAGTAGAACCTCAATATTAAAAACAAACCGATCCAGCCGTCCGGTGACTCAGCAGTTTATCGTGTCGTTATCGGTAAAAATCTTTTGCACCCTTTCATCCCATGAATCCTGGGGAATCGAGCCCATCACTTGAAACTCATAGGCCACTCCAAAATAGAGCGCCTCATCTCGCAATTGTTTAAAAAGCCAGTCAAAATAACCTCCGCCAAAACCGATTCTTCCTCCAGAACGATCAAACGCCAAGCCTGGCGCGATGACAGCATCAATGATTGACGGAGACACCACCTTGGAGTTTAGCCGGGACGGCTCACGAATATCGTAAGAGCCCAACTCAAACTCCTGGTCCATATCGGTAATTTCACACACTTCCATTCGCCTTTCCCTTCGGACCAGACGCGGGACATAAACCCGCCTGTCATCCTTAAGGGAACGCGTAATCATTTCATCGGTACGCACTTCGTTGCCGAATGAGAGAAAATACATTACATTCCGGCAATCCGAAAATTCCTTTCGGGCAAACAGCCTGTCTTCTATGGCCCGGCTCAAGTTTAAAACCTCATCCAAGCCTATGGCATCCCGCCGACGTCTCATTTCCTGACGGACCGCAAACTTATCCATCTTCATGGAGGTAAAAGCCATTTTCCCCACCCAGGATTGTTGTCAGGATATCGCCAGGCTACAGCGCACAAAAAATACCCTACTCATTTAAGCTTTTAGGAGGAGCAAGACAAAAACCGACCGAAACCGGCAAAGGGGAGGCAAGGCAGAAACCACCGCTAAAAAAAGCAGAACAAACCTTGTTGCGGATATTCAAAAAACGAAACAGACCTTCCCGTTTCGCTCATATTTCACTCCCAATTGAGTCCGGCTACGATCATTCCAGAACCGGATATATATTCAGGCTCGGTCGGGTTGGGCTCCAACCTCTAAAGCTCTTAAACATTCAAGTAGTCCCCCCGTTCATGCCGCGCAAAAACTATTTTTTGAACCTGTCAAGGACAGGCGGGGCATCCGTGAACTGCTTTAGGCTTCCCTCCTTGAGAGGGCCTGCACACCACAGTCGATCCATCAACCCCTTTCACAAACTGTTGGCTCAAGAAATTAAATTCTTACCCGAACACAACAGGGAGACACCACTTCAAATTCAATCACATCCTAACATAAAGACCTGAGTCTCTCAAGACCTATCTAAAACATCAAAGCTCTTATCTTTCAATATCTTGAAGCTCTTTATCAAGGGCCGCAACCAATTGCCGGATTTTCTTTTCTCCCGCCTCATCTTTCACCCCGGCCTGATTTTTCAACTCCAGCAATTCCTGTGCAATATTGAGTGCCGCGAGGATCGCCAAGTCCAAAGTGGCGGTTTTACTGCTGGCCTTGGCCAACTCTTTCATCTTGGAATCCACATAACCCGCTACCACTTCAGCATCCACTTCGGATGAAGAGCTTTTCAAGCTATAAGTTTTTCCATAAATCTGGATTTTTTTGCTACTCGCCATATTCAACCCAATCCAATTATATCTTTCGGCAGATATTTTTTATCAAGCCAAATCAAATTTTTCCAGATTATCCAGAAGAGTCTGAACTTTCGTCCACATGACCTCGCGGTCTTTTTCATTTTTTTGGCTTAAGGATTCCAATTGGGAAAGGCGAGCCCGTGTGTCCTGATTTGAGCTTTGTTCCTTCGCCAAGTCTCCTTTTTCACGATTCAGTTGATCAACCTGGCGGGACAGCCCCTGGTTTTCCTTCTTAAGACGGCGGAACTCCCCCATCAGGGCCAACACGCATTCTTCCAATTGATGAATATCCGGTTTAGGCATGGCAGAATCGTAGCACCGGGGTATTAGAGTGTCAATAACCCCTCATTCCCTTAGTGAAGCACCAAGTTCACTCTTTAAAGCTTGAACAATTTTTTCAAACAACGGGTTGACCTCTTCATCAGAAAGTGTTCTCTCGGCGGATTGAAACGACAAAGCAAAGGTGAGGCTTTTTTTATCGGCCTGAATTTTCTTTCCCTCAAAATGGTCATACAGATCAACCTTTTGAATCAATGGACTGCCGGTTTTTAGGATCAATTCTGCGGCCCTTTGGGAAGTGACCGGCCGATCCACAAGAATAGAAATATCGCGGTAAGTCTCCGGGAATTTGGCAATCGGCTGAAACCGGAGAGAGAATGAAAGTGAATTCTCCAGAGCTCCCAAATCAAGTTCCAAGGCATAAACATTTTGCCCCAACTCGCCAACCAGATTCTGCTGGGGTGCCATCTGACCCAGGTAACCCAACGTCTCACCATTGCCCCGAACCTGTATCGATTTTCCCGGCATCAGAAACGGTCCGCTATCGGGAGAAGTTTGCAATTTTAAATGCAGGTGCTCCATCAGTGTTTCCAGCACTCCCTTGAGATCATAGAAGTCATACTCCTGACCTCTCGGTTTCCATGGAGTGAGCTCATAAGGCCCCAGCACGATGGCTGACAACACCGCTTTTTCCGTACGCTCTCCAGAAGAGCTTGCAAAATAGACGCTCCCCGCCTCAAACAATTTAATCGGTTTCTGGCCCTTGCTCAAATTGAGCCCGGCGGTCTTCAACAGACCGGGAAGCAGGCTGGTGCGCATCGTATCGTTTTCGGAGCTCAATGGGTTTTTTAACGCTATCGTCCGATCCTGCTCTGCGGCAAAAGCGGCTTTGAATTCTTCGGCATAGGCGCGTTCGATAAAACTGAAATGAACCGTTTCGGCAAATCCGGCGTAACAGAAAACCTCCCGCACTTTTTTAATGATGTTTTGCCGGACTGCTACCTTCACCGGTCTAACCCCCGCCATTGGAAAAACCGTGCCGACCTTGTCAAACCCGTCAATGCGCGCAATCTCTTCGATCAGGTCAACCTCGCGCGAAAGATCGGGACGAAAACTGGGAATTTTCACCTGCATCGTTTCCGACGGTTGCACAATCTCCATGCCCAACCGGGAAAGCAGGTCCTGAACTTTCCCGGCGTTAAAACTTGCACCCAAAAGCTGATTCACCCGGCTCACTCTTAACGGAATACTTATCGGTTTTCCCGCATCAGGATAAATGTCCACTTGGCCAGAGCAGATTTCTCCCCCCGCCAATTCCTTCATCAGCAGAGCGGCTCTTGCCTGGGCGGAAACCACGCCACTTAAATCCACACCGCGTTCGAAGCGGTAAGAAGAATCCGAACGCAATCCATATTTTTTTGAGCCTTTGCGAACCGTCGCCGGATCAAAGCAGGCACTCTCCAGCACAACATGGCAGGTCGTTTCAGAGACCTGACTATTGGTCCCGCCCATGATCCCCGCTAATGCCACGGGTTTTTCGCCATCGGCGATAACCAGGGTTTCCGCGTCGAGCTTCAATTCGGTCCCGTCCAGACTGGCGAAAGGTTCACCTTTTTTCGCCCGGCGAATGATAATTTTATGGTCGGCCAAAAGGTCTCGGTCAAACGCGTGCAAAGGCTGACCGTATTCCATCATCACGAAGTTGGTGATATCCACAATATTATTGATGGGACGAAGGCCGATAGCAGCCAGCCGGTCTTTCAGCCATTTTGGTGAGGGGCCTATTTTCACATTTTCTATCACTAAGGCGCAATAACGAGAGCAAAGTTTCGGTTCTAGATTTTCAACTGATACGCGATCTTCCACCGCCACCGCTCCCGACTCGGCCTTCAGGAATTTAAGCGGATCGGTCAGCTTCAAGGGTTTGTTCAATAGCACCGAAACCTCACGCGCCACACCGATATGCGACAAACAATAACCCCGGTTGGGCGTCACATTCAGTTCCAGCACTTCGCTCTTTTCACCATCGGGCAACTCCACCGCTTCATGGTTTTCGATTTCCAACCCGGCCATAGTCAGGACATGGCCCAACTCCTCTGTCGGGACATCAATTTCGGTATATTCTTTCAACCAGTCAACTTGTACTTTCATGGAATTCTCTTAAAATTTTTTTGTCCTGCGCCAAGACAGAAAAGGCAACCCCCCCAATCCCCCTTATCGGGGGGAAGACAATTCCCCCACCCTGTCAAGAAGAGCTTTGCATAACCCCAGATTACCCCTGCGGGGCACGAAGTTTAAGGAAAAATATCACGTCTCCGTCACCTTGTTCCTCAGAATGACAAATAGCCTTGTATTGTCATTCTGAACGCAGTGAAGACGTGATGTTTAACTCAAGCCCTCGTGCCCCGAAGGGGTATGTGATATCCTCTTCATTAAACTTCATGCCCCGAAGGGGTAATCTCGCTTTTCTGTTTTTTCGACTTACGCAAAGGTCTCCCTGTCAAGGGAACATCTCCTGCCGAGGCAAGCCCCATGAAGAATCTGGGCTCTTATATTTCAAAGCCACACTCGAGAGGATTATATGTGAACCTTTCTTAAAAATCCACCGGACACAAAATCTACTTGCCATCGTCTAACGAAACCGGAAGTCGCCCAACAATAAGTCTTTGCCCTTTTTTATTTGTTTGAACATCTCCGCTTTTTTCTTCCACTCGGGAATATTTTCCCGCCCGACACCGGATTTTTCAGCAAGGAGAATCCGGTTGCCATACACCACTGCATCGGTGGGATCGAGTCGAATCGCCTTGTCGAGCAAGACCTGCGCCTCCTTAAATTTTTTGTGCTTCATCATTAAAATCCCCAAGTTATTCAGCGCATTGGCATGTTCGGGGTCGATGGCCAGTGCATGGCGATAACGTTTTTCCTCGCAGACTTCGTCCTCAATCAGTTTGCAGTGATAACCCGCCTCCACTTGAGCATAGGCTTTTTGGGAATGCTGGTTCGCCACCCTCTGCCAGAAGGCGTGCTCACTGGCATAAACAAAGGTATGCAAAAAAGATAAGGACCCGAGAAAAAACACCACTCCGGCAATGATGGAATTTACCAGAAAGGTTTTTCGTTGCCCCTGCCCCCAGATCTCCAGCCATATAGAAACCGCCACAATCACCGCAATGGAGGGCAGATAAAGATACCTGTCCTGCCGAAGAACACTTATAGGAATCAGGTTGGAGACGGGGATCAGCCGAATCATCAGAAAGAACCAGATAATAGAAACCCAGCGATACGAAATAGACCGCAAAGCTGGCAAGAAAAAAGGTCAGGAAGGGTATCGTCCAATCTTTGAGTTTGGAAGCTATCGGCAAAGCGTGAAATCCGGGTCGGTTATAAAACAGGCTCTGGGTTTCATATTAACAACGTCCTTAAAAATATGCCATGAGTTCCTTCCCAGTGCGGAATATCCCGCACCGTGATAAAGTATGCCGGAAATGGATGCGTTGAATAAATACGAAATCGTCCATGGAGTCCAACGTCACGCTGGAAGCCCCTATGAAACTCACAGAAGAAAAGATTCTCTCGCTGATGAAAAAGAAAGTCACGCGTCCTATGAAGGTCGCGGAACTTTCCCGCCAGTTGGGTGTGCCCGAAACTCAGAAACGGGAGTTTCGCAACCTCATCAAAGAAATGGCTGGCGAGGGCACCTTGATAAAAATCCGTGGAGGGCACTACGGGCTTCCCGATGAAATGAACCTCGTCACCGGGAAACTACACGGCCATCCGAACGGTTTCGGATTCGTCATCCCCGACCATCAACAGGGCGAGGATGATGTTTACGTCAACCGCCGCCACATGAACGAAGCCATGCACAAAGATCATGTCGTGGTCCGGATCGAGTCGGAGCGGGAGCCTGGAAGGCCGCAAGGGCGTGTCATACGCATTCTCCAGCGCAACACCACGCATATCGTCGGCACCTATGAGACTTTCGGCAGGGACGGCTGGGTCATCCCCACCGAATCCAAATATTTCCATGATATTTTTGTTCCCGGAAAAAACCGCAAGGGGGCCAAAAACGGGCAAATCGTCCACGTGGAAATTGAGACCTTCCCGACCCAGCACAAACCGCCCATCGGCAAAGTGGTCGAAGTGCTGGGGATATCCAGCGACCCGAATGTCGAGATCCAGTCCATCTTCAGAAAGCACGGGGTGCGCCAAAGCTTTTCTCCAGAAGTTCTTGATGAGGCCCGACACGTTGGGGCGGAAGACCCTGCTGATTCTTTGAAAGAACGAAAAGATTTCACAAAACTTATGGCCTTCACCATTGACGGGGAACAGGCCAAGGATTTTGATGACGCGGTTTCGCTGGAGTGCCTCGGAGAAGGGTACAGGCTCGGCGTCCATATCGCCGATGTCAGCCATTTTGTACGGGAAAATTCCCTGCTCGACCAAGAAGCCCTGGAAAGGGCAACCAGCATCTATTACGCCGACGGCGTCATCCCCATGCTTCCCGTTTCCCTGTCCAACGAAGCCTGCAGTTTAAAACCGGATAAACCGCGCCTGACAGTCAGTGCCATCATGGACTTCGATCACGAAGCAAACTTTATCGCCGGAACGCTTCACCCTTCGGTCATCAAAAGCCAACGCCGGTTCACCTATAACGAGGTTCATAGCTTACTAGAAGAAAAAGAGGACGACCCTTTTTTACCGACCCTGACCGATATGTATCGACTCAGCCAGCTTCTGCGGAAAAAGAGATTCCAGAACGGCAGTATCGATTTCCAGGTACCAGAGCCGGAAATCCATATGGGTTCTGCCGACCATGTCGAGCGCATCAGCATCAGCGAGCATAACCCGGCACACGAATTGATTGAGGAGTTCATGCTGGCCACTAACCAATTTGTCGCTCTCAGTCTGCACGAACGCAGCATACCGTCCATCCATCGGATTCATGAAGCCCCCGATCCCGCCCGGCTTGACGGATTCAATGAGTTCGTCGACTCTTTCAAACTGCGCCTTCCCTCACCGGCCCGCTCAACAGATTTGCAGACTCTGCTGAAACAAATTAGCGGACACCCGGAAGAAAGGGTCGTCAACACCCTGCTTCTTCGCACCATGCAGAAGGCCCGCTATTCCGAAACTGACCCCGGCCACTTCTGCCTGGGCTTTCCTCATTACGCCCATTTCACTTCGCCGATCCGCCGCTATCCCGATCTTGTGCTGCACCGGATCATCAAGAAATACCTGAAACGCAAATGCCCGCAAAAAGAAAAAAAAGCACTGTTGTCCCAACTCGCCGAAATCTCGGAACAGTCCACCCAAATGGAGATCCAGGCCATGTCGATAGAACGGGAAGTGATCGACCTGCGCCGGGCCCAGTTCATGGCAGATAAGATCGGTAAAACTTTTCATGGGATCATCACGGGCGTTACCGGGTTCGGATTTTTTGTCGAGCTGGAAGAGGTGTTCGTCGAAGGACTGGTCAAAATTTCCAGTATCACAGACGACTATTACCTGTTTATCGAAACCGAACACCGGCTCATCGGGCAAAGACGCCATCGCAGTTTCCAAATCGGCGACCCAGTGAAAGTGCGGGTGGCGACTGTGGATCTGGGCCAAAAACGTATCGGCCTGACTGTTCTGTGACCACCACTCGGCGTGGGGCCAGTGGAGGGGGAGAAAAATGACCACAACTTCTTTGGTTGGGCAATCAATATCTCGGCTCAAAAAGCTATTGCCATTCGGGTCCAGCGTCACGCTGGCGGCGGCTCGCCGATCCCCTCCTCTCCTGCCCTTTTTGCTCGCTTACATGAGCGGGCTTTGTGGATTCTTTGCCGCCACCCAACAATTCATTGCTCCCTATTTATTGCCGCTTGGCTTGTTTCTCTTTGCCCTGTTTCTCGTTCAACATAAAACCCGGGAATCCATGATTGTTCTTTTTCTGGCTGGCTTCGGATTCCTCGCCCCGAGCTTTACAGATTTAACCCGGCCCTCGAACCATATTCTCAGTCACATTGAGGAGGGACGAACCACAGCGGTAGAAGGCCGGTTAGTTTCAACACCGCGCGTTCTTGAAGATCGAACGTATTATCTACTTGAACTGGAATCCCTGGACACCAAGCCTATAACCGGAACCGTGCGGGTGAGTGTTTATAAACCACATTCCGTTTTTAAAGCTGGGGACCGAGTCCGATTCAACAAAATACGTCTTAAAATTCCCCGCAACTTTAAAAATCCCGGTCGCTTCGATTACCACCTTTATCTGAGTTCGAGAGGCATTGACGCCACCGGAAACATCTCCCGTCCGGAAACCATGGAACGGACAGGCCGGTTCAACCTGCCCTTCTGGCATACAGGCCCCCAACAATTAAGGAGTCGACTCCTTGAAAGCCTGGAAAAACTTTTTCCAGGGGAGGAAGGGACCTTGCTCAAAGCCATGGTTTTGGGGATGAAAGATTCCCTGCCCGCTGAAGTGCGGGAAACTTATATCGCCACCGGACTGGCCCACCTGATGGCAGTGTCCGGACTGCACATCGGCTTTGTGGCGGCGGCCTCTTATTTTATTCTCTGGCCTGTGGTGTTTTATGGACTCTTTCGACTGAAGCCGGACAGCGCCCGCGCCGGACACGCCCGAAAGGTCACAGCCGTTCTCTGCCTGATCCCGGTTCTTTTCTATATGGTAGTGGTCGGTACCAAAGTATCTTCGCTCAGAGCGGGAATCATGGTGAGCACCCTACTGCTCGCCATTTTGTTTGACCGGCAAAGCAGTCTCTTCAATGCCTTTCTGGGTGCTGGGTTCATCATCCTGCTGTGGCAACCCGCATCTATATTGGATGTCGGCTTTCAACTTTCCTTTTTGGCAGTCGGGGGAATCCTGCTGGTCTTCACTCTGTTGTCCGAGATCAGCGATGACCCGGTGGCCAGGATGGGAGAACCCACCTGGTCGCAAAAATTGATGCGGGGTTATTCCACCGGCACCCGGAAACCTTTTTGGCAATCACTGAAATTTCGCTTTGAAAAAATTTTGATCGGTGGAGCCCTGGTATCGGTCACCGTCACCGCCGTCACCCTCCCAATTCTGATTTACCAGTTTAACCGCATTAGCCTGGTCGGTGTTTTTTTGAACATCCTCATGGTGCCTCTGGCTTCCCTTTTGATCCCCACAGTACTGCTGACAACAATTGTGGGAACCGTTTTCCCCACTCTGGCCGCCCTTCCTGCCCTGCCCGCGCTGGGTATCACCCAATTTTTTTTATGGCTGCCAGAGATTTTTGCGCGCCTTTCTTTCTCCTCCCTCTACGTTCCGACGCCTCCACCCCTGTGGCTGGTATTCTATTTTTCAGCCCTCTTGACCGGACTGCTCGCTTTTCGAATCCGCGCACTGAATCAGGAAGTGGGTGGCTGGCTAAAAAATAGTTTTATCGTTTTTGTCCTGGGCGCACTGGTTTTATTTTCCTGGCCGCGTGCCTTTCAGTTTCCCGGAAATACTCTGTCCATAAGCGTGCTGGATGTCGGGCAGGGAGAATCCCTTCTCATCGAGTTTCCCAATGGTGAAACGCTGGTGATGGATGGCGGTGGATTTTATAAAAACCGGCTCGATGTAGGCAGGCGGGTGGTCGCACCTTTTTTGTGGAACAGGGGCATTCGAAAAATTGATTATATGGTCGCCACCCATTCCGATAACGACCACATTCGAGGATTATATGCCCTGCTTGATCTTTTCCCAGTCAAACATTTTTTGACCCTGGGCGACAATTTCGTTGGTCGGCGACTCGGGAACCTGCAGAATCGGGCCCGGAGGAAGGGTGCGAAACTCTTACTCTTGAAGATGAACAAACCCATCAACATTGGCAAAGTCCGACTTATCCCTCTGCACCCTGAATCGGATCAATCCTCTGATTCAGATCGAAGGATCGACAACGACCTTTCGCTAGTCATGCGTCTTGAATATAAAGATTTCAGCATGCTGTTCACCGGGGACATCAGCGATAAAGTAGAGGGAAAACTGGCGAACTCCCAGCATCAACTTAAAGCAGATATTTTAAAAGCCCCACATCACGGCAGTCGGTTTTCCAATTCGTCGGCATTTATCGAGGCCGTCGCACCCGGCACAGTTATATTTTCCAGCGGTTACCTCAACCGCATGCGCCACCCCCACCCCGAAACTCTGGAACGCTACCAGAAGGCGGGCGTCGATATCCGGCGCACCGATGCACACGGCGCGGTGCAGGTCATCACCGATGGGAACGGCTACCAAATCCGCACGCACAACTCCTTATAAAACAATCATATCAAATAGATAGATTTTATCTATCTCGATATAAAAATAATCGATTTGATTGATTTATATGTCTCGTCAATAATAGACCTATAAACATTGAAAAAAAACCTGACAAAAAGGAGAAATATAATGAGCGCAAAAACCAATAAAAGTGATCGCAAAAAAATAGTTAAAGAAATTTCAATGGTCCTTGCCGAATCCTATGTGATGTATTTGAAAACGCATAATTTTCATTGGAATGTGACCGGACCCATGTTCCAACCGCTTCATTCGGTATTTGAAGGACAATATACCGAACTAGCCGGTGCTGTTGATGAAATTGCAGAACGAATCCGTGCGCTGGGTCTTCCCGCACCCGGTTCGTTTGCAGAATTCCAGAAACTCAGCTCCATTAAAGAAGCATCCGGAACACCTAAAGCCATGGAAATGGTCAAAGAGCTGCTAGACGGCCACGAAACGATTTCTCAAACAGCATGTAGCGTGATCACCATTGCACAACAGTTTGGCGATGAGGCAACGGCTGATTTGATGATTCAAAGAATCCAGGAGCATGACAAAACCGCCTGGATGCTGAGAAGTTTTCTAGAAACTAATTAAATAAATAATTTTTCTAACGGAGACATCATGAGCAACTGGGAAATCTATAAAGATACTTTTAATTTGTCAGAGAATATTTTCACACTGGCAAGAGGTGGCGATATTCTTCGGCTCGGGAGGTTTCTTGACTCAAACCCCGAGACGGATATCAACCAGAAAAATCATAAGGGTTATTCCCCCTTAATGATTTCGGTTTACAACAGTAACTACTCAACATCCAGGTTGCTGTTGGAAGAAGGTGCCGATCCCAATTCCTCGGATTTTTCGGGGAATACGATCCTTATGGGAGCGGCTTTTAAAGGAGATATGGAAATGGTAGCTCTCCTTGTTCAACGAGGTGCAGAGAAGGATCTAAAAAATCACAATGATCTGACAGCCGAACAATGGGCCAGCGCGTTTGGTCGCACGGATGTCATTTCAATCTTAAAACCCGAAGCAAACCACTCAAGATTCCAAAACATGATGAATGCAGTAAAAGTCATATGGGGATTTTTGAAGCCAAATACCAGGAAGGAGGCAATAGCATGAGTGGTAAAAAATTAACCACCGCCGGGGGACACCCTGTATCGGAGAATCAACATAGCATGACAGCTGGAGAGAGAGGCCCTGTGCTGATTCAGGATTTTAGTCTGATCGAAAAACTGGCTCACTTTAACCGGGAAAAAATTCCCGAAAGAATTGTCCACGCCAAAGGCTCTGGAGCCTATGGAACATTTACGGTGACACAGGATATTTCTAAATACACCCGGGCCAGCGTATTCAGCAAGGTTGGCAAAAAGACCGATGTCTTTCTAAGGTTTTCCACCGTTGCAGGTGAAAAGGGCTCAGCAGACACCGAACGCGATCCTAGAGGTTTCGCGATTAAGTTTTACACTGATGAAGGTATCTTGGATATTGTCGGTAACAACACGCCGGTTTTTTTGAACGAGATCCTATGAAGTTTCCGGACTTTGTCCATTCGCAAAAACGCGATCCGGAAACGGGCTATAAGAACCCGAAACGAATGTGGGATTACTGGCAGAGTGCTCCACAAGCGTTTCATCAAATAACCATTCTTTTCAGTGACCGGGGCATCCCCGATGGCTACCGTTTTATGAATGGTTATGGCAGTCACGCCTTTGGTCTCTGGAACAAAGATGGTGAAAGGTTTTGGGTGAAATTTCATTTTAAATCAGCCCAGGGAATTAAATGCTTGTCGGGTGAAAAGGCAGCGCAGATTGCCGGAAAAGATCCGGATTATGCAGGGAGAGACCTTTTCGAAGCGATCGAAAGAAAAGAATTTCCTAAATGGAATGTGAAAGTCCAGATCATGCCGCAGAAAGATGCCGAAACCCGCTCCTATAATCCTTTTGACCTGACAAAAGTCTGGCCTCACAAGGAGTATCCATTGATGGATGTGGGTGTGATGGAGCTCAATAGAAATCCGAAAAACTATTTTGCCGAGGTGGAGCAGGCAGCATTTTCACCGTCCAATCTGCCGCCTGGAATTTGTGCGTCTCCAGACAAAATGCTACAAGCACGGATGTTTGCCTATCCGGACGCTCAGAGGTACAGAATCGGTGCAAACTATCAGGCACTTCCTGTGAACCGGCCTAGAAACGAGGTGAACAATTACCAGAGAGACGGAGCACTTCGTTTTGATGGGAATTCCGGGCCGCAGGACAATTACCAGCCCAATACTTTTGGAGGACCCGTTGAAGATCCATCAGTAAAAGAACCGCCTCTTGAAACTTCAGGAGATGCGGACCGTTATAATTCGCATCAGGGGAATGACGATTATTCCCAAGCTGGTGCGCTTTATAACATCATGTCAGAAGATGAAAAAGATCAGCTGACGAGCACTATTGCCGGCACAATGCAATCCATCCCTAAGGATTTAGCATTGAAAAACATCGCGCATTTTAAAAAGTGTGACAGCGATTATGGCAATCGAATAGAAAAAAAGCTGGGCTGAGTACAGTGACTGGCCACTAGTTACTTTGTTGAGGCTGGCGGGGGTTACGGTTTAGGCTGTAACCCCTTTATTTTTTGTTAACGCTGGGTAAATTCGCAATATTAATTTAAATCGTTTTTCCAAAGATCGCAGGTACAGGATTGACTTTTCCTCTCCTGCCTTTATATTGAACTCTTACCATTCTCAAAACCTTTTGAAATATCGAAAGCCCCGTTATGAGCCTCAAGCCGGAACGCCGAGCCAAAATTCTCATCGTGGATGACTCGAAAACCATTGTCGCCCTTATCAAATCCATCCTGAAAGAGGACTACGACACCGTTACTGCCAGCAACGGACTTGAGGCCATCGAAGTCAACAATCGGGCAAAACCCGACCTCATCCTCATGGATGTGGAAATGCCGGTCATGGATGGTTTCGAGGCCTGCAAAAAAAATCAAGGAACAAGGCAAAAACACCTTCACCCCTATCATCTTTCATCACCAGCAAAGGGGATTTGCAAAGCATGAAGACCGGGTTAAAAGTAGGAGCCGAAGACTACCTGACCAAACCCTTCGAGTCGGAAGAACTATTGGCCCGGATTCATGCAGTACTGCGCACCCAAAAACTCTATAACCAGTTGATGGAGGCTTACGCCATCATTGACGAGGGACGGGACACCATCGCCCGGATCCAAAAAAGCCTGATTTGTAAAGAGCTCCCAAATATCCCCGGCTTCAATTTCTTTGCCGACTATCAGCCCTCTTCCAAAGCCAGCGGTGACTATTATGATTTCATTCGGATTGATGATGACCATCTCGGAGTGCTGGTAGCAGATGTTTCTGGGCACGGGCACTCCGGAGGCAGTCATCATGGCCATGATGCGGGTTCTGATCCGCTCTTTTCTCGCCAAGGTGAGCTCCCCGAAAGAGGTGCTGGAAACTATCAACACCATCCTTTGCGAAAATCAGGAATCCGGACACTTCATCACGGCTTTTTATGGAGTCATTCATCTACCCAGCCGAAAAATGAAGTTTGCCTCGGCAGGGCACAATCCACCTTTGCTCATCGAATACGAGACCGGCACGGTTCAAAGTCTTCATACCGAAAAAGGGTTCCCACTCATGATCCATTGTCTTAACGATATTGAGGAACGGGAAATCCTTCTACCGCCTAACAGCAAACTGATCTGCTGCACGGATGGGCTCACCGAAGCCCGCAGCAAGGGTACCGATATGTATGGCTTGAATCGGTTGGGGAAAAAATCTCTGGGACTGGGCCAATCCCAAAACGCCAATGAACTGGGACTTGCCCTCAAAAAAAATGCGCAGGATTTTCTCGGCGAGTGCGAATTCAGCGATGACTTCACACTGGTAATTGTGGAAGTCGCCGCCAGCGTGACGCTGGACCCAACTAGCAATAACTTTCTCTAGCAAGAAACCGTTTTTCTCGACCCCACAGGCTATTGCAATTTTACCCCTTCGGGGCATGAAGGCTGATGATGCGGCTATCGCAGCCACCGGCAGGTCGCCATCGCCTAGTGGTTGTGGTTTGGGGCATTATTTGGTATAAAGGTTGTTTTCCTAAACCTTTAAACACTGGCGCAAACAATTATGGCAAACATAGAAAAATTGCAGGAACACCTTAAAAAGGCCAAATCCAAACTGGCGGAGTCCAAAGGAGACGCAGCTGAAATCCGCAAATTAAAAAAGAAAACCAAACGGCTGGCCAGAAAGTCCAACAAAATCACCGCTACCGAAAAAATGGCCGAAATGAAAAAGAAAAAGAAAAAAGACCGTAAAGAAGCTTCCTCAGAATAAGCAGTAGCAATCAGCAATCCGAATAGGTTTGAACCAACTGGAGATACCGGTGTCTTTTGATATCGAACATATGGCTGTGCTGGCACGGTTGAAATTGACCCCCGATGAAAAAGTGCGGCTCTCGGACCAAATGGGGACGATTCTCGAATACATCGAAAAACTCGACGGACTCAATACCGATGATGTGGAACCCACAGCGCATGTGCTAGGAATCAATAACGTGTTCCGCGATGATGAACCGGCAACAAAACCCCTCGCCGACCACAACCCGATTTCCGATTCACCGGCACACAACAAAGGGCATTACGAAGTCCCGCAGATCATTTAAATCCTACATGCATCGCACAACCATCACCCAGGCGCGGGAACTTCTCAAAAATAAAAAAATCAGCTCCGTACAATTGACCGAGGCCGTGTTCGCCCGCATCGACCAAGTGGAAGGCAAAGTTCAGGCTTTCGCACACCTGATGCGCGAGAAAGCTTTAGAGCAGGCTAAGAAGGCAGACGCCCGGATCGCCACTGGGGAAGAAGCCCCGCTTCTCGGTGTCCCTATCGCGCTTAAAGATTTAATCTGCACCAAAGGCAGTCGCACTACCTGTTCCTCAAAGATTCTCGATCAGTTTGTTTCTCCTTATAACGCCACCGTTACCGAGAGATTGTATCAGGCCGGAGCCGTGATCGTGGGCAAGACTAATATGGACGAGTTTGCCATGGGGTCTTCCAATGAAAACTCGCACCACCACCCGACGATGAATCCCTGGGCGTTGGACCGGGTTCCCGGTGGTTCCAGCGGAGGTTCTTCCGCCGCTGTTTCGGCGCACGAATGCGTCGCCGCTCTCGGCAGTGATACCGGCGGTTCCATCCGCCAACCTGCCAGCTTTTGCGGCGTGACCGGATTGAAACCCACCTACGGCCGGGTGTCGCGGTTTGGTCTGGTGGCCTTTGCCTCCTCCCTCGATCAGATCGGACCGTTGACCAAAACCGTTGCCGATGCAGCGACTTTGATGAACGTGATCGGCGGTAAAGATCCGCGCGATTCCACCTCCGCCGATGTTGCGCTTCCCGATTTCACTCAGGCTCTGCAAAAAGATGTGAGGGGCATGAAGCTCGGCGTTCCCAAAGAATACTTCACTACCGGCGGGATCAATCCGGAAGTTGAAAAATTGGTGCAGGAAGGCATCCGCACGCTTGAGTCATTGGGAATGCAAATGGTGGAAGTTCCCCTACCCCATCTTGACTACGCTATCGCCGCCTATTACATCATCGCCTGCGCTGAAGCCAGCACCAACCTTTCACGCTACGACGGCGTCAAATATGGTTATCGAACCGAGAAGTCCGACAACCTTATGAATATGTATGAGAACACCCGCGAGGAAGGTTTTGGCGAAGAGGTAAAACGGCGCATCATTCTCGGAACCTTCGTGCTCAGTTCCGGTTACTACGATGCCTATTACTTGAAAGGCCAGAAGGTGCGAACATTGATCAAACAGGATTTTGAAAACGCGCTGGGGCAATGCGATGTCATCGCCTCGCCGGTCGCCCCCTACCCGGCTTTCAAACTCGGGGAAAAACTGGACGATCCGTTACAAATGTATCTGGCAGATATTTATACCATCTCCGCCAATCTGGCGGGCATACCAGCGATGTCGATCCCCTGCGGTTTTGCCGAGGGCCTCCCTGTCGGGTTGCAGCTGATGGGCCGGCATTTTGATGAAGAACGCCTGATTACGGTCGGCCACAAATTCCAGCAAACCACTGACTTTCATACCAAGGAAGCCCCTCTTTAACAGAGAGCTTTGCGTAAGTCGAAAAAAAACAGAAAAGCGAGATTACCCCTTCGGGGCACGAAGGTTAAGGAAAAATATCACGTCTTCACTGCGTTCAGAATGACAATACAAGGCTATTTGTCATTCTGAGGAACAAGGTGACGAAGAATCCAGGGTTATGCAAAGGTCTCTCTTTAACAAAGGGGGTTTTCACTCCTCCCAAAGTAGCTTGTAAATAATTTTTACTCCGGTTCCAAGATTTAAAAAGATTGCTTCCAAATTAAAAAAAATTATCTGAGAATTTTATCACGAAAAGGTAAAACAAGCCTCAACCTGAAAAATAAACTCAGAAAATCCTCCATTTTTTTCTTATATTTTTTGTCTCGGATGCAAAGCTATTTCCTCGTATTATTATTTAAGACAACATATCAGCCCGATCTTCCCGATATAAAGGGACAGTTAATTAAGCCACATTTTTTTCTCATACTCATCTGGGCTGAGGTAGCCGAGATAAGAATGGCGGCGTTTCCGACTTGTAAAACACTTCGATATACTCAAAAATAGCAGTCTTGGCTTCCTGAAGGGTATTGTAAGTTTTTGGGTGAAATATCTCAAAACATTTCCAGTGTCTCATCTGCAGCTGAAGAAACGACGCGGGCGAGCTTTCAAAATTCGCAGCCGATCTGCAGGGTTTGGTGACTAAGTTTAAAATCTAAAGCCCTGCCTGGTATGAACAAAAACCCCCTGTCCCCGGACAGGGGGTTTTATTTTAGCCCAACTCACCGCTATTAATTCTTTTAGCCAACTCTTCGACAAACCGTTCCAGGTATTCTGGAGAGGCGGCTGACAGGTGGGGTTGAAAGAGAACATTGTCAGTCTCCCATAATTGCGAGGATTCGGGCAGAGGTTCCTCTTCAAACACATCGAGGTAGGCTCCCGGCAATTTCCCCGGTTCTTAACGCCTCAACCAGATCACTCTCTCGACAGACATTCCCCCGTCCCACATTATAAAAATAGCAGGACTTCGGCAATGCCTTGAAATGTTTTGCCTGAAGAATTTCGTTCGTCTCATCTCCTCCTGGTAAAGCGCAGACCAAGTGATCGGTTTTTGCGAAAACCTGTTTCCAGTTTTCAAAAGTGCGAATTCGATCTGCAGTGGAAAAATAACGCGGAACAGGAAAAAGGTTTCTTTTAATTCCCGTAATAGTACATCCAAATGGTTTCAGTCTTTCAGCGATAACATTGCCGATTCTTCCAAACCCCAAAATGGTAACCCGGCTTTTGTAGAGCGAGTTCAGTTTTTCAGAGATCTTAACCCGCGCCCATTTTTTCTGTTTCTGCATGGTTGCCGATAAAGAAAAGGCTTTCAAAAAATAAAGCATGGCTCCGACAACGCTTTCGGCCATCAAGCTTCCGTGGAACCCGCCGAAGGAAATTTCCACATTTTCAGGAGGCTCAAATTGGATCCAGTCATTGCCCGCCGCAGGCGTGGCGATGAGCTTTAACTGAAGTGCCGATTTCAGCCACCGTTCCTTAAAAACCCAGACAATCACCGCCTGAGCCTTAGGCAGACGGTCTTGGAAGTCCTTAGAGTTCTGGCAGACTCCCACTTTCAACCCGGGAACCCGGCTCTCTAACAAAGCTTTATGTTCCGGCTTAAAGTTCCAGGCCTCAACATGAGGATGCGTTAAATAAACCAGAATATTTCTCATAGACATTGTTCTCCACCGCAAAAAATATAAGGTTTCCGTTTACAGCAAAAACTAAATGACCCCACGATTTCGGGCCCACAGGGTTTTCTATCAGAGAGTAAATGACTTGGATAACCGATGTTCAGAGTGTGCACATAAGTTAACACTTTTATCCAATATCATAACCGCCCGAAAACCAATAGATTTACTCGCAAACCAATAACTTTTTGAAAAATTTGGGCTTTCTTGATTGGCTCCATTTTGGCCCGGTTTTTGCCCTATCTGGTTATAGCAATTAATAAATGCTTTCCAACTTCAGGAGGAGCATCATGACACGAGCGCAATCGGTGAGCAAGTTGTCATCGCGGATAGATGTGACCAAAAAAGAAGCTGATCTTTATTTGACCGCTTTTCTGGATTCAATCATAGAGACCCTGCGCAAAGACGGTTGATCCGCCGTCTTCAAACTCCGGAAAATGTGTTCAGCGTTTCAGCGGGGTAGAACACACCCCGCCGCGAACATTGGTAGCCGTTCGCGGGAATTGTGGTATGATGAGGTTCAGGACACAACTCCTGATTTCAGGATGAATGTTTCTTCATTCGAAGGAGCCTCGGCATGTCCGGGGATACCTGTAGTAAATGTGGGGAAAAAAGCATCCTCAAGGGCGATATTAGCCTGAGAACCGGCAAGGATAAGGAATTGATCACGGTGGTCCGGCAGGATCACGGGGTCGAGAAAAGTGTCCCCTTGCAACCCAGCATCTGCGCCCAATCTGGAAGAGGCTTGCGGCTCCTGCACCATGGTGATCAATCGCAATCCATGATTGTGGCAACACGCAGGTCTGCGTTGAGGTATGCCCTGAAAATATCCCGCTTACGGGGTCGGTTGCCGATATTGGCCGCTAAACAACCTGGCAAGCGATAAAAAAACCTCTTCACAAAATAGAGGTTTTTTATTTGAAAGCCTGACGCAGTTTGTTATGATTCAGGCTGTCGGTTTGCGAATAAATTTAAGAATACGTCCATAGAGGAATATATACATAATGAAAGTCTCCCTTGCCAGCGCAATGGGCACCTGTTTTGGGGTTCGAGATGCTATCGACCTTGCCATGTCTCCGGAATTTCATTCCGACCTGACCATCGTGGGCCAATTGGTCCATAACCCGCAAGTCAGTGAGTCTTTAAAGCAGAATGGGGTCTCCCTTGTACCGGGAATCGAAGATATAGATAAAATCAAGACCAGGAAGGTCATGATCACCGCGCATGGAGCAGCTGAAAAAACCAAACAAAAACTTCATGACGCCGGCTTCGTTGTCTATGACGCAAGTTGTCCGCTGGTGATGAGGGTCCATCAAACCATTAAATCATTGGTGACAAAAGGCTATTTCCCCGTTGTGATCGGGCAAAAGGACCATGTAGAAGTTAAAGGAATCGTGGGGGATCTGGGTGATCATGTGGTCATCAATAGCGAAATGGACTTTGACAAGATCAGGGCTTCCGGCAAACGCAAACTTGGAATCGTCTCCCAGACCACCCAGCAAACTGATAAAGTTGGGGATCTTGTGGAAAAAATCAGGGCTCTCGAATTTGTGGATGATGTGATATTTGTCAATACCATCTGCCAGCCTACCCAGGACCGACAGGTGGCGGTACATGAACTGGCCGATCAAGTCGACTTGATGATCGTTGTAGGTGGTTTTAATTCTTCCAATACAAAAAAGCTGGTGCAGGTTTGCGAAGAGAAAGGTGTTGAGGCACGCCATATCGAATCGTTCCTCCAATTGAATCAGGAATGGTTCATTGGCAAACAACATGTGGGAATTACTGCAGGGACCAGCACCCCGGAAGATATCATCAATCAAGTACATTCCGAGGTTTTAAAGATTGCCAAAAAGGTTGAAGGCCTGGAAGAAAAAGTGCTCCATTCCTGATAGAAATCGACAAACCCTGCCGGAGACCTCTAGAGTTACGGTTTTTGAGATCCCGTTTTTTTAAGCAACTCTCTTTTCCCTTTTACCCTGTAATCATTTTGAATCTTTTTTGCCCCGGGTTTATCTGGAGAAGGGGTTCTTTTTACAAGAATGGACGACTGGACCTATTGCGTACAAACACTTCCCAAGGTTAGCAGAACCTTTGCACTGAACATATCTGTTCTAAGGGGCGAGTTTCACCGAAGCATTCTCACCGCCTATCTTTTTTGCCGGATCGTGGACACGGTGGAAGACGCGGCAAAACTGGACCCGAAAATAAAAACCAGACTCTTGATGAAGTTTTCAGGGTTGATCGAAGACCGGGATTACCGCGAAAAGAATCTCGCAGCCTGGATTGGAGAATGCACGGCAGTCGATGGCACCCCCAATGACCTTGATCTTCTCCACCAGGTTCTCAGGGTGTTCAACGTCTTTGACTCACTCCCCAAAAATCATCAGGACCAGATTATTCCTTCCGTTTCAAAAATGGCGAAAGGCATGGCCTTTTTCCAAAGCCGTTTTCAGTTCGGCGAAATCACTCCGCTGGAAGACATACAGGACCTTGAAGAATATTGTTATTTTGTCGCGGGGGTCGTGGGAGAAATGCTGTGCAACCTGTTTTTCCAAAAACTGCCGCATTTGTCAGAAACAGCACGAGATACCATGCGCCAAAATGCCGTATCCTTTGGGCTCGGACTGCAAATGACCAACATATCCAAAGATATTATTGCCGACCGTGACAGAGGCTGGTCGTATATTCCCCGAAGTATCATTTCTGAGAAAGGTTTGACCGTGGACGAATTTCATTCAGGAATATCCATGGATAAAAACCTGCAAATCCTGGAAGGTTTGCTTAGCAAAACCAATGGTCATCTGCACGATGCCTTGAAGTTCACCATGGCCATCCCTCGAATCGAGATGGCCCTGCGCCTGTTTTGTATCTGGCCTTTATGGATGGCCGTTAAAACCGTGGCCGTGTTGCACAACAATCCTGAACTGCTGAACTCAAACGCCCAAGTGAAAATTTCGCGGAGCACGGTAAAGCGTATTTTATTCGGGACCCCCTTTATCGCGTGGTCCAATAATCTTCTGAAATATTCCTTTGCAAATATCATCAACGATAGCGCGTTTCAAAATCCCCCCGCCTTTGATCTGGAAGGACTGAAGTCGCGCTTGGAAAAGATTGCACTGGATACTGTTAACCCTATCACTTAAAATTTTAAATATTATGTCTAATCCAAATCGATTTACAGACAATCAGAACAGCACCGTAACCGACACCCAAACCACTCTTATATGGATTCGAGAAGATGGATGGCAACAGGAAGGTAGATGGTTCACCTGGGATGAAGCTATGGATTGGGCAGTTGATATGAGTTGCAAGAACTTTGGCGGCCTTCAAGACTGGAGACTGCCTATCGAGGAAGAAATCCAGACCTTGTATAATCCCGAAGTAAAAAACCAGGATAAGTATGGAAAGGATATTCATCTGGAAACCGTTTTCCCACCCGGAGGCCAGGCGACCGTCTGGCTGAAAAGCGATTCAGGACACGAGGGAATTATATTCGATTTTAAAAATGGGGAATTCCGCTCCTTATATAAAAGCAAAACCGGTAGAATGTCTGTCCGACTGGTGCAGGGCAATATGCCTAGATCCTAACATTACAGGATGCAGATGAAACTTTTACCTGCTATTATCATCTAACCTTAAATCAACCTAATGAGGGTTCTTTTGAACAAAAACAGCCTTAATTCCATCGCTGGTGGATTGTGGTGCGTCGTTGGTCTGTTCCTTATTTTCTGCGGCTTTGGTTTGTACCGACTCGCGGGTCAAGAACAACACGCGACTCAAGTCGCTATCATCCTTTCTGTAATCACAGCCGTGGTGATCGGGTTGGTTAAGGGAAAGTTTATATTAAGCAAAACCGCCCGGAAAAATAAAGCCCGGATTTATGGGCTGGAGAACCCGGTCCACATCCATCAAATTTTCGCCAAACCGTTTTATATTTTGATCCCGATGATGATGGGCCTTGGAGTTCTCTTGCGCTCCTATAATGAGTACCTAGGGGGATATGTGGTCGTCGCCGCGATTTATTGCGGAATAGGAATGGCCTTGATCGTTTCCAGCCGCACCTACTGGGCAAAGGTGCCAGCTGCTCCCGTCTCGGATAACTCCTGACAAAAGGAATGTCTTAAATGAAAAATTTTTTTCTTACCCTCCACATGATATCCGTGTGCCTGGTTATTGGAACCTTGTTTTTGCAATCTCTTTCCGTTGTCTTCCGCTTGCGCTTGAAATCCGCAGAAGAAGCAGAAGGTCTCAGAAAAACCCAGAACCGGATCCACAAATTCATCTACTACCCCATTTTGGCTGTGACTCTCATTTCCGGAACGGTGCTTGCCGTAAAGACCGGGGTTTTTGCCGAATCTCAATGGATTTACTGGAAATTGGGACTGCTGGTAGTTCTGATCGCACTCGGTGTGCAAAACGGCAGACAAATAAAAGAAGATTCTTTACCCAAAAAATACGCGATGATGGTACATATCGCTATTTTTATTGTCGGTGCTTGCATGATCTACCTCGCCACCATCAAACCCGTTTAAAACTGCCATGGACATCTTGCTCACACTGGTTGCCAGCGTCCTTCTTATCATAGGCTTCTTTGTCATTTGCCAGGCCAGCGATGAGGAAGATGATCAGGAACCCGATGATGAAACTGACCAAGCCACGCCCAGTGAGTAGCTATCAGGCGCGGGGCTGTGATATTCTTCCTGAACCCTCATGCCCTGCGAAGGGGTACAATGAGCAATAGCCTTATCAGGCGGGCAAAGTGAGCAATCGTTTTCACCGATTGGAAAAAAAAGCGGCCTCCTGCCGTTTATGTCCTTGCCTCGCAGATCAACCCGCTGTTTTGAGTTCCGCCAACGGTTCGTTGAACGCCAACATCGTTTTTGTCGCGGAAGCACCCGGCAGGTTTGGTGCCGGGCGCACAGGTGTTCCGTTTCAGGGCGACCGATCCGGAGATAATTTTGAAAACCTGCTGAAACATATTGGGTTGACCCGGTTCGAGGTCTTCATCACCAACGCTGTTTTGTGCAATCCGCTTGCAGATGGCAATAACCGCAGGCCTAATGCGAAAGAGATTAAAAACTGCTCAGCGTTTTTAAAAGAAACTCTTAGCATCATCCGTCCCAGAGTGGTGGTCACTCTTGGCACCGTTGCTCTTAACGCCCTCAACCTGATCCTCGGCACCCGGTTCCAATTGAACCAGAAGGTTGCCCAACCGCTTGCCACTGCAAATTTCATCTTGTTCCCGCTCTACCACCCCAGTCCGCGTGTCACTAACTGGAAACGCCCCCTGACGCAACAGAAAAAAGATTTCAAAAAAATACCGCCGAGCCGCCGGAAGCAGTGAGCACGTGATATTCTCCCGTAGCTGTGATGTCCTCTTCCTTAAACTTCATGCCCGGCACGGGTACTTCGTGCCCTAGAGTGGTACCGATTGCCCAACAAAGATTTCTCTCCGCTCAGGGAAAATCAGATAGGTGAGAAATCGTTTTTTTGTTTTGTGGCTCGTGAGCATAGCGAGCGTCTGCCACCCCCTGCCCCTGTGGCGAACAGCTCGACAAGCCTGAAAACAAATTTTATGTATATAATGACCAAAGAAACTTTTATAAAAAGAAAGGTTTGCCATGAATTATAACAATTCTTTTTCAGACAAAAATTTTTCCTGGGGTCATAAAACGCTGACATGGGGAACGTTTTTTTTCAGCGGGACTCTGTTTCTCCTTGCCGTTCTTATTTTTGCCTATCCCGCCTTCATTGCCGGGTTGATCCTTCTTGCCGGAATCTCCACACTGACTGTGGCCTGGAAACTCCGGCAATTTCGAAAAAATGTTTCCCATTTAGAACAATGGGAAGAACCCGTTACTGAAAACGACAGGTATTGGACCCGCATCACCTATTTCAGGTGGCATGCGTGATCTATGACCGAGTAAAAGGAATCGACAAAGACTGGAGCCGGATCACCCTCGGTTGTTGGCAGATTGCTCCCAGCGAAGGATGGGGAGACATCTGCTCTCCTGAAGACGCTGAAAGAGTCGTGCGTTCCGCCCTTGATCATGGCATCACCGCTTTCGATACCGCAGAAGGTTATGGCGATGGAGAATCGGAACGTAGGCTGGGAAAAACCCTGGGCCCTAAAAAAGATTCCGTTATCATCATCTCTAAAATCTGGCCCGATGCCAAACTGACTCTTAAAGCCTATCAAAAATGCCTTGAAGATTCTCTTAAGTCTCTGGGTCGGGATTATGTCGACCTTTACCTGATCCATTGGCCGGGAAATTATTTCAACACCCGCGACAAAAGCACCCGACTCGCCGAGTTCATGGACACACTCAAAAAAAGTGGAAAGGCCACGACGGTAGGACTCTCAAATTTCCAGTCGAAGGATTTAGCCCTTCTGGGAAACAATCTCAAAACATTTTCCATGAACGAGGTTCCCTATAGCCTGTTAGACCGGGCCTACGAAGGAGAAACTTTGAACCCGTGCAAAAAGGCAGGCATCCCCTACATGGCCTTCTCGCCCACTGCGCAAGGACTACTGGCAAGACCAATGAGCCGGGAAGACCTCGAAATGCCCACCCGAAAACACCATTTTCTCTACCAAAATTCAGTTTATCCACACGCCAAAAAAGTCTGGGAAACCGTGCGTGATATCGCCAAAGAGCTGGGCCGAAAACCGATTGAGGTGGCTCTGGCCTGGGTGCTCACTCGGAACAATATTTTCACCGCCATCGTGGGCACCAGAAAATCCGAACAGGTTGCGGATTTTTCGAAATCCGCCGAGCTGAAACTGAGTCCTAGTCAGTTGCAACGCCTGACGACAGCCAGCGACCAGTTTCCCATGGTCAAAAAGGGGCATTGAATGAGCGATTGGGAAGAACCAAAGGAAGAAGACGGCCTGACTCTGGGTCCCGAAGAAGCCCTGCAAAGGGAGATCGAGAAATCCAAAACCCTCAAAGTGGATCGCCTGCGCCTTCGGGACGAGATTGAAAAACTGAAAGCCGAGAAGACCGACCTCGCCAAAAAAAACCAACTGCTCAAAGAAAGAATCACAAAACTTGGAAACCCACCTGCCGACCACGAGAAAGCACATGCCTTTTCCCAAAACACTTTGGTCTTTGCACTGGTTTCTGGTTTGCTGGCCCTGCTTTGGTTCATGACCCGAAACTGAAAACGTGCCCAAAGGAATGGAAAATGAAGGCTATTTCTGCTAAAACCCCCCTAAGATGAGGAAATATTGAATCTTTATTGTAATTGTCACCATCCTACTGAATAGAAGCTTCCTCAAAAGGCTGAGGTTTCGCCTGATTCCTTAGTTAAAGTAACACCCAAAAGTTTTTCATAAAACCGTCCCAAAATATCAACCAATGTATTGAGAGGAAAACCAAATGTGGGTATTTGAATTTTTTCATGTAATTATCGGAATTTTGTGGATCGGATTATTGTACTTTTTCAATCTAGTTCAGGTGCAGTCCATGCCTAAAATGGTGGAGGAAGGTGCCGCCAAACCCTATACTCAGATCATTCTACCCCGCGCCCTGTTTTTGTTCCGGCATGCCGCGTTGTGGACGGTCATCACCGGCATCGCCTATTACATGGCCGGTCGGGGAACAGTTCAAGGGATTCCCAGCGGTGAGATCATGATCGGCATGTTGCTGGGCATCATCATGGCAGGCAATGTCTGGTTCATCATCTGGCCGAACCAAAAAAAGATCATCGCCGGCGAGTTGGAAGGCGATGCCCTGACCAAAGCTAAGAGAATGGCGTTTCTTGCCAGCAGAACCAACGCATGGCTTTCAATACCTATGTTAATCGGAATGATCGCCGCCAACCACCCCGGCGGTATTATGTTCTAGCGGCCCACTAGGCGTGGAGCCAATGAGCAATAGCTCGTTTGGCTAGCAAACGCTCTCTCGGCTCCACGAGCCGTAGCCATCTGTCTCCACGGAAAGTGGCGGAGAAGAACCTCCGCTGGAAAGTTGTAATGCCTTTACCTTGCCCTTTCAGGGGTGAAGGCAGTTTTAATTGTTTTATCTAGTCTTTACTCACAGTACAAGAAGGGGTTCGTCCACTGTCAAGGGGGCGAACCCCTTTTTTTGTGAGAGCAAAACCACATCCCCCCAACCCCTGTGGTATTTGACATTAGCTTTCATGCCCGGGACGGGTACTTCGTGGAAGGAGACCTTTGCATCATCTAAAAGCTCAACAATATTCGTCCTGTTTTACGAGTATTGACCTATCTGCCTTCCACGCCAGTGGACGGGCAGCTACTCTACCGTCAAGGCTTCCATAGGATCGAGCTTGGAAGCTTTGATGGCGGGGAACACGCCGAATAAAATCCCGATGCCTGCACAGGCCCAACTCGCCGTCCAGATGGAATTAGGATCAAGAATCAGGGTCCAGTCACCCCAGTGGGTCAGGCCCAGCGTCAATCCGACTCCCAGAACGATGCCCAGTCCGCCGCCAAGAAATCCGATGATCAAAGATTCATAAAGAAACTGGTGGATGATATCTCTGCGGGTCGCACCCACCGCTCTTCGGATTCCTATCTCGCGTGTACGCTCCCTCACCGAGATCAACATCACTGCCAGAATTCCGATGCCGCCCACCAGCAACGATATGCCCGCTACGCCCACAATCAGTCTGGTAAACAGTTCGGTGGTTTCTTTTTTCAAGTCTTCCAGATCCAATTGACTGATGAGAGTGAAGTCGTCGTTGCGGTCATCGGTGAGTTTGTGGTTTTCTCTAAGAAGTTCGCGGATTTTTTCCGAAGCTGTGGCAATGTTTTGCCTTGATGAAGCTTTAACAAAAATCCGGCTGATAAATTTCTGATTGACAATACGACGCATATAAGTC
The DNA here is from genome assembly GCA_965249625.1 of Nitrospinales bacterium. Classification (GTDB taxonomy): domain Bacteria; phylum Nitrospinota; class Nitrospinia; order Nitrospinales; family VA-1; genus LS-NOB. Next base: position 1,795,462 of record OZ252246.1, read on the forward strand.
GAAAGCGGGATCAGCACCAGATCGTCCTGATCCAACCCGTTTGTATCCACACCCTTAGGTTCGAACACACCAATGATTTTAAAAGGCATGAAGTGTACCTTGATGACCTGTCCCATTGGGTCTTCTTCGCCAAAAAGATTTTTAACAGTGGTTATCCCAATAATGGCGACACGGTTGGCTGTTTTTGCATCCCTTTCAGAAAAAAATTCACCACTCTGCAAGCGGTAGCCACGGATAACGGAAAAGTCGGAGGTGGAACCGGCGATAGCGGTTTCTGCCGAGTTATTACCAAACTTGGCCACCATTCTTTTCTCTTCAAAAGGCGCCACGCTCTCCACCTCGCCGATTTCATCCATGATCCGGTTGGCATCACGAACGGTCAAGGTGGTCACATTTCCAGTAAGGCGTAGACGCCCTCCGCGCCGTTTCATTTCCCCGGCGTTGACGGTAATGAGGTTTTCTCCCATCCCCGCGATGACATCCATCACCTCCTGTTGCGAACCCTTGCCAATGGCCACCATGATGATCACCGAGGCGATACCGATCAGTATACCCAGGGACGCAAGAAAGGTGCGGGTCTTGTGGGCCAGAAGAGCTTTAAGCGCTATGCCGAGAGAAGAAAAAAATTTCATCAGTCAACTCATTGAGATCGAATGGATTCTTCAGGACTCAAAAAGGCCGCCTTGCGGGCAGGATGAATCCCGAATATCAAACCAATCAGGGAACAAAACACGAACGACAGGATAAAAGGTTCCACCGTGATATGAGTGGGGAGCACATCAAACCGTTTTAACCCAAATGAAATAGCCAGTCCGAGCCCAACACCCATTACCCCACCCAACAGGGAAACCAAAATCGACTCGAATAAAAACTGGAAGGTGATGTCGGACCGACGCGCGCCAAAACATCGGCGAATGCCTATTTCTCGAACCCGTTCCCGGATGGAAACCAAAAGGATATTCATGATAACGATTCCGCCGACCAGAAGAGAAACGGTTGAGATCAGAATCAGCATACGGTTTAGGGCCTGCTCAGATTCGGTCACCCATTGCATGATGCCTTCGGGAGTGATGAAACGGAAATCATCGGCGGCGAGAACCGAAAGATTGTGGTTGCGGCGCAAAACCTGGCGTACCGCTTCCATGGTCTCCGGCACCTGCGAAGAGTCCAGCACTACAACCTTGATGCTGTGAAGGTAGGTCTCGTGCGTCAGGCGCGACATGGAGGTGGTCAGTGGAATAAGAACACGGTCGTCGGGGTCGTATCCGCTTTCGGTCAGCCCTTTTTCTTCAAGCAGGCCGATCACTTGATAATAATTATTTTGCAGGCGCACCATTTTACCAATGGAGTCTTTACCTTTAAAAATTTTTCTCGCAGGAGTCGCACCCAGCACCACCACCCGTTTTCTGCGGTTCAGATCACTGTCGGATAAAAAATCACCATCTGTCATTTTCCATCCCCGCGCCAACTGCCAATCCGGCGTCACCCCATAAACCCGGGTGCTGGTGAACTCTTTTTTGTTGATGATCTGCATGCGCTTTCTCTGCCGGGGCACCACCAGTCTAACGGTGGGAAGTGCCAGCAGGTCTTCGGCATCCTCAAGGGTCATGCTGGTGGTGTTCGTAGAGCGGGCAAAAAACATTCTTCCCGCACCAGCGATCACCGAGAAAGATTCCGGACCAAACCCCATATTGGCAATGCGGTTGAGAACTTTGATCTTGATGCCATCGCCAATAGCCACAATCACCGTCAAAGACGCGATGCCGATCATTACACCCAAAGTCATGAGAAACGTGTTGCCCCGGTTCAGTCTTAACCCTCTGAGAGCCTGGCCGAGATTTTTAAAAATTCGCATACAAGATCTCCGGCTTAAATGGATCGGGTTTGTTCCTCATGACTTACCTCACTGTCTGAGGCGATCTGCCCGTCCAGGATGGAGATGATTCGGTCGGCATGTCGCGCCACTTCCTGATCGTGGGTAATGAGCACAATGGTCTTTCCTTCTTTGACGAGGTTGTCAAAGGTCTTCATGGTCTCGATGCCGTTTTTTGAATCCAGATTTCCTGTGGGTTCATCCGCAAGAATGATTCGAGGATTATTAATGAGAGACCGTGCAATGGTGACCCTCTGCTGTTCACCGCCTGATAACTGTCCCGGTGTGTGATGCAGGCGGTGCTCCAGTCCTGCCTTGGCAAGCAGTTCCCGGGCTCGTTCCTTGACGTTACCCTGAGATCCTCTTGCGTAAACCAAAGGCAGGATAACGTTTTCCAGTGCCGTGACTCCCGGCAAAAGGTGAAAGGCTTGAAATACAAAACCTATTTTCTCGTTGCGGACGCGGGAAAGTTTGCGGTCGTTCAACTTGCCAACCGGCTCACCATCCAGAAGGTACTCACCAGTGGTGGGCTGGGCCAGGCATCCCATGATTGCCATGAGTGTACTTTTCCCTGCACCGGAAGGCCCGACAATGCCGACGTAATCTCCTTCTGCGATATGAAGCGTCACATCCTCAAGCACCCGGGTTTCGAAACCAATATTCCGGTAGCTCTTGCAGATGGAGGTCATTTCAATGAGGTTCATCGCCGCCTTCTACCTTCGCGTTTTTTCCCCAGGGGTTTGTTAGGAATTCCCACTTGGTCTCCCTCGTTGAGACCCGAGACCACTTCGATATTGCGGCCATCGCGCCAACCTAACTCAATGGGCTTGTCTGCCAGTTCACTGCTCTCTTGCATGACGACAAAAGTTTTTTTACCTTCCCGTTTGATCGCTTCTTTAGGGAGAGTCAGAACATTTTTGCGAGTCCCCGTGGTGACCACGACATTCGCCGTCATCTCCAGCCTGAGTTTCGCGACATTCTTTTTTTCAAGATCAAGGATCACTTCATAGTTCACCACGTTATCCTTGATCACCGCCTTCGGGTGAATTTCCCGAACCTTGCCGCTGAAGAACTGTTCGGCGTAAGTATCGACGGTAAACTTCGCCATTTGCCCGACCTCGATTCGTCCTATATCCGTTTCGTCGACGAACACGGTAACCTCCAGTTTGCGAAGATCGATCAGGGTGACAAATGTCGGGGCGTTGAGGCTGGCCACCACCGTTTCCCCTTCCTGAGTGGAGACAAACGCGACAATGCCATCGATGGGCGCAGTGATCGAGGCATAAGTGAGCTGAATCTCTTCTTCATTAAGGTTCGCTCGGGCCTTGTCAACCATAGCTTCGGCCAGTCGGCTGTCATTTATCAACTGGCTTTGTTTGAGTTTTAACTCCTCGTTCGCCAGATTAATCCTGGCCCTCAACACTTCCAGTCTTTCTTGTGCTTCATCCAAAACGGTGGTGGAGACAAACCCTTTCCGATTCAACTCATCATTGCGCTCCAACATTTTCTGTGCCAGCTTGGTCTGCACCTGCAGTTCATTGCGTTCCGCTATAGCCTTGTTAATTTCGAGCGGACCTTCTGCTCGGATTTTTGCCAGCCGGGCATTTTCCGCGTCCAGATCGGCTTGGAAACGTGCCACCCGGGAGAGCAGGTCTTCATGCTCAATAACGGCGATGATTTCTCCTACACGAATGAAATCGCCGATTTTAACCAGCAGGCTTTTGACCTGTCCGGATATGCGGGTGCCGATTTTAACTTCCGCACCCGTTTTGAGTGTCACGGTTCCCGTAGCCAAAACTTTTTGATGAATGTCCTGCCGAGTCACCGGTTCGAATTTGAAATCCTTTACCGTGGGCTTTTGAGGGGGCTTCCCGAAAATTATTTCCCGTCCGGTTTTGATGACTGGGTCCATCTTCCCTTCTTGCCAGGCCCAGGCCAAACCGGCCGCAAGAACCATCGACAAGAAGAGATTCCGGAGTTTTCCCAAAATCTTCATAATAGAACCATTAAATTACTCTTCATTAATTTTATCATCCACTGGGCGTGGGAGGGTGTAATATCCCTATTATTAACTTTATGCCCTGCAGGAATAAATTTGCAGGAACTTCTCATGCCGAGATAACTCTTTTATAGCTAAATAATGCCATGGCTCATTGTCCCCACGCCGAATGAGGGTAAATATGCTAAAATAAAGGAATTATCCGTCTATTCTGGGATCGGCAGATGACCAGATAACTTGAGTATTATCATGGTCCCCACGTCGTCTAATAAGAATATACCTCAGACACCGCCCAAGTCTTTCTTAAAACGCTGGATTTGGGTTCCTGTTGCCCTGATTCTTACCCTCGCCATTATCCTTTCACAAGTTGACCTGGAGTCGGTGAAAGAAAACCTGATTCAAAAAGTTTCCGATGAAACGGGCCTGAAAGTAGAGATAGATTCTATAGGATTCGGCTTCTCCAGCGGCCTGGGACTGCAATGTAAAGGCGTGAAAGTGAGCACCCCCGAAGGTGATCACTATTCGGTAGATCGACTGGACTTGCTGGCGGCATGGGGCCCTCTTCTTAAAGGTGAGTTCAAAATAAAATCCGCTGCTCTGGAACACCCCGTAATAAAACTGGAAATTCCTGAACTTGCCCCGGAACAACCGCCAACAAAAGAGGAAAAAAATCTACCGGATAAATCTCAACCGTCAAATGGACTCATCGATTCTAAAACCCTTCAATCCACCACCGGCAAGATAAAAAACACACCACTATCCATCGACGAGTTCATCATTTCCGATGGCAAGATCACCCTGACTCGATCTGGCTCCACAAAACAACTCCTCTTAAACGTGGATGGAACCTTTGCCCTTAACCGGGGCAAAGGTATGGATATTTCAGCAAAGTCCGTCAAAATCCAGACAGGGTCGATCCTGCTTGAAGGAGACGGGAAAGTCTCAAACCTGACTCTGAACAATGCCTGGATTGAAGTGAGCCTGCAATCCGATGATTTTTCATTGGAGAAATTAAAACCTGTAATGCAGTTCTTTGGTGTTTCAGCAAAAGAAGCACTAGCCCCTCTCGAAAAGATTGATGTTGATCACCTTTTATTGAAAGCCGCATTCCCCCTCAACTCTCTTACACAGATGGACGAATTAAAAAAACAAATGGCCGGCGAAATTGAATTGAAAATCCGCAACGCCATTTTAAAAATGAAGAATCGTTTCACCATCGAATCGCTGGAGGGGAAAGGATCATGGAACAATGGAGTGCTCGACCATAATTTTTCCGGCAGAGTGCTGGAAAGTGATTTCAGCATCAGCGGCAAACTGCCCTTTGCTGATCTGGAGAAAGATTCCAGCTCTCAAGTGGAATGGAAAAACCTGGATCTGAAAAAACTTCCTCTGGAAAAAGGAATGGCGTGGAAGCCCACCCAGGGCATTACTTCTGGCAACGTTTCTCTCACCGGTCCCCTGCCCAAAGAAATTAAAACAGATGAATTGAATGGCGCTTTCGATATTCAAGCACAAAATCTGGTTCTAAAACCAGCCAGTGCAAAACAGGGAGACCCCATTGAGTTGAGCCAACTGAAGGCCAGCGGCAGTTTGAGAGAGGGCTTACTGAATCATGACATCCAGATAATCCTTTGGGGTGGTGAGCTTGAAGTCAAGGGGAATTTTCGCCTGCCACCGGCTAACCCCGTTCTTGATTCCACCATAAGCTGGAAAAATCTGGATGTGGCCCAACTGCCTTTGCCAAAGGATATGGGCTGGCGTCCCACACAAGGGAAGGTTTCAGGAACCCTCAAACTGAAAGGTCCTGTCCCTGGAGAGGGGAAGAGTTTTCCCGGCCAAATCAAAACATCACTAAGGTTTGATGCGCAAAACTTAAAACTCCAGGGAAAGGACTCCCCTGCCATTTCGCTGGCCCGTTTGGAAGGAGATGGGAATATTGCAAACCACAAGGTCAACTACAAACTAAAAGCCGACGTATTTAACGGAACCATTAATTCGGACGGTAAAGTCTTCCTTGGGTCCACAAAACCGGTTCTCAATAATAAAATCGAACTCACCAATCTCGATTTGACCCAGCTTCCCCTGACAACCACCTTGGAAAAAGGAACCGTTTCCGGAATAATAAAACTGAAAGGCCCCTTGCCGGAGCCGGAAAATTTACTGACCGGAAAGCTGAATATCGAAACCAGCTTTAAAGTGGCGGATCTGAATATTTCTGCTGGCACACTTCCTTTAAATATTCAGCACTTTGAAGGAAAAGTGAACTTGAAACAAGGCAAGATCGCGCATGACTTGAACGGAACCTTGTTTGGCGGAACCGTAAAGACAAAAGGCCGTTTGACTTTTCAAAAAAATAAAGCGCAAACCCTGATCACCTCAGACTCCAGCCTGTCGCTGGAGAAAGTCAGCCTCGACTGGGTCCCCCTGATCCAGAAAAGCGAATGGGCCCCTTCTTCCGGTACGCTGACGGGATATCTGAATATAAAAGGACCGCTTCCTACCACCGGAAAAATTTCTCCAAAGTTGAAACTTGTAGGAACCCTTTTGGGCGAAAAACTGATATTAGGAAAACCCGAGAGAACCATTGACACTATAAAACTGAATTTCAAGGAAAGCCTCTCCGCCTTGTTCAAGACAGAGGTCACTGCGGAAAAAATCCAGCTGGACGCCAGGAGCTTTAAAAAAGCCCAGGCGTTGATAAATTTCAGCCCGGAGAAAATCGATCTCACCCGGGCTGAGATATGGCCCATGAACGGACGGATACAACTTGCCGGCAATCTCCAGCCTGAGTCTGGAAACTATCGCATGAAATTTAGAGGAAAAAAATTAAGGGTGGAGGACCTTTCCCCTCCCCACATTAAGGGCCATCTGGAGTTCTCAGGGGCCATAGGAGGAGTGCTTCCTAAAAATACCGATACGCCGGAACTTCCCGATTTCGCCCGGGAACTTTCTGGCAATATGAAAATCAACCTTGTTGAAGGAACGATTCCAGAGCTTGGTGTGCTGGAAAACCTGCTCAATCTGCTCAACCTCAATATATCCGGCTCTCAAAAAGCAGGGTTGGTCTATGACTATATACGAGGAGATTTTAAAATTAGGAAAGGGGTTGTTGACACCCAAAATTTGGCAATGAAAGGTCCGCAAATCACGATGACCGTTAAAGGCCAAGCTGATCTGGTGAAAGACTCCGTCAATGCAGAGGTTAAGGCCGTGCCACTGCAAGTGGCAGAAAAAATCATCAAAGCCATTCCGCTGTTGGGCCAGATTTTAGGAGGGGGAGAAAAAGGCGGCGTTCTCGAAATTTACATCAAGGTGGGCGGCAAGCTTAGCGAACTAAGCTTCATCCCTTTACCACATAAATCCTTGACTGAAAAGCCAGCCAGTATTCTGGAAGGAATCCTCAACCTGCCCAAAAACCTGAATCGGGGGAAATAAAAAGCAACGCTGAAAACCTGCGCGTCCGTAACATATAGTTAAGAGTGGACTTGGCCCGTTCATAGGAAATATAAGAAATAATTTCTCAGTCTATATTCCATAGTTCGCACTTGCCATAGTATTGCGATACCATTGGTTGTATAAGGAGAGCAGAAACATGCCTCGAGTGAACCGCAAAAAATAATCCTCTTTTAAAAAGTTCCTCACCTTCTTCACTATACACAACAAATACGGTAGTTGTGTTCCAGGTTCCGGAGTTGGTTGTTTCAATAAAATGGGCTCCACCCCTTCCACCCCTTGTCAGGGTTGCCATTACATCTGCTGAACCATCACGGCCTATAACCCTAGATTTTCCACTTGCGAAATCGATGGAATCGAACACTATTGGATCAAAGGTGCTTTTTTCCGAGCTAATCTCACCATTCTCCCATGTAGAGAAAAAACCGTCTTCAAATGAACATTTTAATGATTTAGCATTGATCAAGAAAATTAATGGTAGCAACCGCTCTTTATTATCGTTAGCCAAAAGAGAGGGGGGAGCAAAGAGATAAAAAATGGAAAAAAACAATAGACTGGTTAATATATCTTTTTTCATTTTGGCTCCAATAAGTCTTGGCACAAGTTCCAAACCGGTAGCGGGTAAATAACGGGCGAAGGCACCTTTTAAGTCTCCTACAAAATAACCCTTTTTAGTAACCCCACTTTGAAGGGGTCATTAAAGGAGTCAGATTCACTTTTGACTACAAGTTGCTTTTTAAGTGAACTACTTTCTTCCTTTGAACTCACCTTGCGCTCCAGTTCCGCGCTCCGATTCTACCTGTTTGGGACATGGAATGAAAGGGGGCAAACCGCTAGATGCTTCGAGAGCCTCAGGATGACAACCAACACCCCTAAATGCAAATCACCCTATATCCTCCCCTGCGTTATATTCTTCCTCAGTTTTCGTGCCCCGGAGGGGTACTCATGAGGGGAGGCAAGGCGTAGCCGCAGAGGGGTGTGGATTTTTCTGACGAAATTCATAATCCAACCCTCCTTCAGTCCCTCTCTATGAAGGGAGGGATGCAAATATTTTTCCCCCAGCCATCAAACCCAAAAACCTGGATCGCCACGCCGCTTCGCGGCTCGCGACGACGTGAATGAAAGGGGGTAAACTGCGAGATTCTTCACTGCGTTCAGAATGACAAGAAACGCCAGTTTGTCATCCTTGAGGAGCCAACGGCGACGAAGGATCTGGGGTTACGCAAAGGTCTCCCTTCAGGGGGAGAAGAATTATTGAAGTATCGGCTGAACGTTAACGCGAATTCCCATTGCCACCGGCGGCTCGCCGGCTAGACTGATTTGACGGTCAGCTTGGGGTGCAACTGCTGGCGCAGTTGGGTCTGGATGTATTGCAGGGTTCCACTGGTCGAGGTCGGGCAACTGCCGCAGGCTCCCTGGTAATGAATGCTGACTTCGTCGCCTTCTATGCCTTTTAGTTCTACTCCGCCACCGTCCTGAGCAAGGTTGGTGCGGATCGAACGGTTGAGCACCATTTCAATTCCTTGAAGTTTTTTCTCGTCATCAAGGTTGGAAAAGTTGACGACATCCACCTCGCTCAATTGCACTTTCCCTTCAGCCTGATACACGGTCACCGTTTCATCAATGGTTTTCCAAACCCGGTCTTTGAGTGGAACCCAACTTGTCTTATCGTCCTTCGTCACAGTGACAAAGTTATCCATGACAAAGACGTTCAAGATACCAGGTTTTTCAAACAGGGCTTCGCCCAGTTTATCCCCTTCTGCTTCTTTCTTGCTGGTGAAGGAAATATTACCGTCATCAAGAATCACCGCATTGATGACGAACTGCAAGGCGTTGGGGTTCGGGGTTTCTTTCGTGCGCACCACTTTCAGGGCTTTTTTGATATTTGGACGCACTTTCGCCTTGGGCTTCGGCTTATTGGCAGTCGCACTTTTTTCATTTATTTTTTCCTGGATGGCCAGGACTTCGCTGATCTTCACAAGAATAGAACTTTCAAAGTTTAATGGATAGGCACCATACTAATATAATTAAACGCGGGAACCAAACATTATCTGGATCACTCGGCGCTGGAAGGAACTTCCGAAATCGGACTCACGACCATTCTTCGTCCTTTAAGGGCCTGCATGGCCTCGTATCCGACAAAAACGGCTAGCCCAATGAGTATCACTGCCACCGTACCGAGAAACACATTCGGGTCCGGCGCAACAAAAAACTGCCAGGCCTGCCAGGCCAATGCGCCGATCGTGGTCGCCATCATGAACAGAGCGGGATAAAGCACATAATGTGTCGGCCGCTTGACCGCCATCAACCATGTTGCCACCACAAACAGGGCCATCGCCGCAATGAGCTGGTTGGTCGCTCCAAAAATGGGCCAGATTTTCTGCCAGCCATCGGTCGCACCAATCAGGTAGGCGGTAAACACCACCGCAACCGTCACAGCATATTTATTACAAAAAGCTGGAACCTGTTTGCCCAATGCCTCCTGAATCAGGAACCGTGTGATACGCACCGCCGTATCCAGGGTGGTCAGCACAAATGTGTTCAACGCCAGCACAGCGATCATAGAAGCTATAGTAAAGCTCAAAATCGGCAACATCTGGTGCACCACGTTGCCGAATCCGTTGCCAAACGCCAGGATCCATCCACCGGATTGCAGGGTCTCGCGGAATCCCAATCGGGCCATATCAACTCCCCCTCCTTCCGGGGCCACCCAATAAAGACCTCCACCCACCAGCAGGACGGTGATGACAGCGACCACCCCTTCGGTGAGCATGCCGCCATAAGCGATGGGTTTGCCCTGCATTTCATTAGCCAACTGTTTGGAAGTGGTGCCGCTCGCAACTAGAGAATGAAAACCTGATATCGCACCACAGGCCACCAGCACAAACAGCATCGGCCAAACCGGCCCCTGCACATCCGACATCGCGCCTCTCCAGACCGGAGTGTTTAATCCCGGCGCAACCCATAACAGGGCAACAATAGCCAGTGACATGGAACCAAACAGAATGTATGTAGAAAGATAGTCACGCGGCTGCAAAAGCGTTTGCACCGGCAGGATCGAAGCCACCCCGGCATAAATCATCAATACAACAAACCAGAATACTAGTGGAGAGAGCCCCATCACACCCTCTTCCGGCAAGGGCAGGGGCATTTTGAATCCGATATAAATATTCACAATGATCGCAAGCACCGCAATGAAAGAGGCAATCTGAAGGTTGAAGTTTTTTTTGTAAATGCACCAGCCGAGGACCATAGAAACGGGAATGATGGCAAACGTGGGGAACACCATCTCCGGTTGGGCGATGAGAGTTTTGGCCGCCACCACACCGAACACGGCGATCACCAACAACATGGCCAGAACCAGGAAAATAGCAAACACGGCTTTGGCCCGGTAGCCTATAGTCGATTCCGCGATGTCAGCAATGGAGCTGCCACGATTGCGCACCGACATCATCAGTGTCAGGTAATCGTGAACCGCACCAATGAACACATTGCCCAGCAAAATCCAAACTAGCGTTATCGCCCAGCCAAAATGATGCATGGCAATGATCGGGCCAATAACCGGACCGGCACCAGCAATGGATGCAAAATTATGCCCGAACAACACCAACGGTTTGCTGGGCACATAATCCACACCATCATTTTGTTTTATGGCAGGGGTCTCCCGGGAAGCATCAGGACGAATCAATTCCCGGTCCAGCCGTTGGGCATAAGCCCGGTAGCCCACAAAATAAAAAAACAGACAGGCTGAAACCAATATGCCTACGGTCAACATGGCCACATCCTAAAAGGTTCACTATCAGCCCCTCATTATACCAAAGATGGGCAGTAAGAAAGGAAGATTCTGCCCAAGGGGGGGGTCAGAACAAAGGCTCGCGCTGGATGGTTTGTTCCCGATCCGGGCCTGTGGAGATCATCATGAACGGTATTTCAAGAAGTTCGCTCAACCGGTTGATATAACGTCTGGCGTTTTCGGGCAATCGGTCAAAATCCTGTACCCCAACAGTGCTTTCCGACCAGCCATCAAACTCGGTATAGACCGGTCGGCAGTTTTCCAAAACTTCGGCGTCAGCCGGCACGTCGAGAAATGTTTCTCCTTTATATTCATAACCGGTACAAACCTTGATAGTTTTGAATCCATCCAGGACATCAACTTTAGTGAGAATCAATGCGTCAATTCCATTAAGGTGAACGCCATATTTTGCAATCACCACATCAAACCATCCACACCGTCTAGGCCTTCCGGTGGTCGCGCCAAACTCATGCCCGACTTTGCCAAGACGCTCGCCATCCGCATCTGACAACTCGGTGGGAAACGGACCTTCGCCGACCCGGGTGGTATAAGCCTTAATCACACCCAGCACCCGATCTATCTTCGTTGGCGGAATGCCCAGTCCGGTACAGGCACCCCCTGCGGTTGAATTGGAGGACGTCACAAACGGGTACGTGCCATGATCCACATCCAACATGGTTCCCTGTGCGCCTTCACATAAAATATTTTTTCCCTGAGCGATCTGGTCACGCATTAGAATATGGGTATTGGCAATGTATTTCAAAATGGTTTCCCGATAGCCCATCAACCCATCCAACAGACAATTGAACTCAGGCAACTCGGTACCGTACAGGCTTTTTAAAACCCTTTGTTTTTCATCGTAATTGGCCCTCAACCGTTCCTTCAGATAAGTTTCATCGCGAAGATCATTAGTCCGGATTCCTGCCCGGGCAACTTTATCAACATAGGAGGGGCCGATCCCTCTTCCCGTCGTGCCAATTTTCTGAAACCCGCCTCCACTCTCACGGCCTTTATCGCTGGTGCCGTGATAAGGCATGATGATATTAGCCCGGTCACTGATGACCAACCTGCCCTCCAGGTCAATCCCCGCTTCCTCTAGCTGGCGCATTTCTTCCACCAAAGCCATAGGGTCCACCACCACTCCGTTACCAATCACGCATAATTTATTTTCATGGAAAATTCCGGATGGGATGAGATGCAGGACAAATTGTTTCTCATTGAAACAAATGGTATGCCCGGCGTTATGACCACCCTGATAGCGTGCGACCACATCAACATTTTCAGCAAGCAGGTCGATGATCTTGCCCTTCCCTTCATCGCCCCACTGCATTCCTACAACTACTGCAACCGGCATATAAATTTCTCCAAATAAACAACAAAAACAGATAAAATCTGCGCCCAGCGGGCTATTATCCTCACCCCTCCCCTTCTTGTCAACCCGGCGAATCGCCGGGGATAATGGGGCGGTGACGCTACGCGACCGCCATAGACGGCAAGCCCGACCAGTGGCCAGAGACAATCGGGCAGAGGCTTATCAAGCCGAAATAACTCTTCGCCAACCAGAAAAATATATTGCTAGTTGGGTCCAGCGGCTCGCTGATTAGGGGGTTGCTCACTGGCCTTACGCCTGGTGGATGAATTTTTTGAGGAAGGTTTTTATAGTTTCTAAAGGGATCCTGGGGCCGATATCAATGCCGGGACAGAACCCGCCAACCAGCCTCCACATGGATTTGGAATCCATATTTTCCCGCCAGAAAGGATAGGACTGGCATTGTTTCGGTTTGCCCTCGTGGATGCCGCATCCCCGATCAGTCAAAAAAGTGCAAGGCTCGCCCTCTTCCCCGACTTCGAGAATCCACTCACCCTCATCGCGAGTGAGATAAGTTTTTCTGAATTTAAGCGGAGAGGTTTTCAAAAAATTAGCGGCTCTGCGGATATCTGCCAGGTCAAAATGCACGATACCCGGTTTAATACAACACTTGAAGCAATCCGGTTGGCATTCAAAACGAATTGGTTCTTTTTCCCACCATTTAGCCATGTGGGGTTCCCCCACTGGAAGCTGGCAACATCTTTTTCTGCGGACAAACAGTTTCCCGGTTCAACATGCTATTACCCCTTCGGGGCACGAAGGTTGAGGAAGGATATAACGTACTCATCCCCTCCCACGGGGGTGGGTTAAAAAATTACCAGGTCATCACGGTGGATCACCTCTTCATAATAGGATTCGCCCATCAAGTTGCGCACGGCGGAAGTTTTCATGCCCTTGATCTGTTCAAGGTCACGTGAATTATAGTTGACCAGTCCCCGACCAATTTCTTTACCCGTTTCATCGAGGAGGATCAGGGCATTGCCAAACTCAAACTTGCCCTTCACTTTTACCAGTCCTGCGGGGAGAAGGCTTTTACCTCTTTCCACCAGAGCTTTCCGGGCTCCTTCATCGATGAACAGCGTTCCCGCAGGTTTCAGGGTATGAGCAATCCAGTGCTTGCGATCGCGGATCTTGCCTTTCCCCGACCAGAACAATGTGCCCACTTCTTTACCGGCAAAAACATCCTCGACGACCTTTTTGTCCAATCCATTGACCACCAGCGCGGGAATACCAAAACTCATGGTTTTTTTTGCTGCCAGAACCTTGGTGAGCATTCCTCCCACCGTCAACCGATTCTTGCTTTTTCCTGCAATACGCTCAATGTCTTCATTGACTTTGGAAATATGGGAAATCAATTGTGCTTTTTCAGTGCCAGGCCTGTTTTTCAGAGAAGGGTCCCAGTCATACAATCCCTCAACATCGGAAAGAATGATTAATAATTGTGCGTCCACCAGACAGGCCACGGTTGCGGAAAGGGTATCGTTGTCGCCGATTTTGATCTCTTCAACCGTAACCGAATCATTTTCGTTGATGATGGGAACGACACCTCTCTCCAGAAGCGCCTTGATGGTGTGCTTGGCATTCAGGTAGCGCACACGGTTTCCCAGGTCTTCATGACTCAAAAGAATCTGGGCAACCTTCAGTCCTTTTTTCTCAAAAGCTTTCTCATAAGTATGCATCAGGAAACTCTGGCCGATGGCAGCGCAGGCCTGCTTTTCAGGAATTGTTAAATCAGCGCGGCCAAACTCCAAGCGTTCCCGTCCCGCCATGATAGCACCGGATGAAACCAACACCACATCATAGCCTTTTTCGCGGAGAGCCTTTATTTTGCTGGCATAATGCCGCACCCAGTCCTTGCTCAACCCGCACTCTAGAGATGGACGGCCTTTTTCCCGATTGGAAATAACACTGCTGCCAATCTTGATCACCACCGTTCTGATGTTTTTTAGAATGCCTCTACGTACTGTCATATTCTTGGGATGTTCAAAATCTCATTGAAGAAAAAAACCGCAGAGGAAAATGTAACCTAAAATTCCACGAAGGTCATCCTCTATTGTTGGAGTTTTCCAGAGTTTCGGTGATAAACCGGCTCAGGGCAGCAAAATAGCGGGCTCCGCCCATGATATATGTGTCATTATGGCCAGCCCCTTCGATAGGGTAAAACGTTTTAGGGTTTCCAGCCTGCTCAAATAATTTACGTCCAAGGTCATAAGGGACAATCTCATCGCGTGTGCCATGCAGGAACAGTTTGGCGAGCTTCAGGTGAGGGACTTTTCCCAAAGCGTCCAATTTAGATCGGATAGCCCAGCCCAGAGGAACAAGCGGGAAAACCTGTCTCGACATATCGGCAGAGTTGGTGAACACCGACTCCATAATCAACCCCCTGGCCGGGTGGTTCAGGGCCGTTTCCACCGCGCAGATGCCACCCAAAGAGCGGCCAAAAAGAAATAGCGAATCGACGGATACGCCATCCAGCTCAAGAACCTTCTTGTAAGCCGCCCGGGAATCTCTGTAAATTCCCTGCTCATCGGGTTCGCCTTCGCTTCTTCCGTAACCGCGGTAATCAAAAATAAAAATATTCAGGTTGAGCGGCTTAAGACGCTGAATATTATCCAGTCGGTGGCTGAGGTTACCAGCGTTGCCATGAAACCATAGCAGGGTCGCGACCGCATTGGGATTAGGAATAAACCAACCATGCAGTTTTATTCCATCTTCCGCCTTGAAATAAATGTCCTGCGCCGGAACTCCAACAGATGCCGGATTCCAAAATCCTTCCGGATAGCGGGATGGATGAAAAATGATTTTGTTTTCAAAAAGGAGCAGGAAGGCCGCATAGGTCAATACAAAGAAAACCAGCAGGCCAGCAGACTGAGTCCACGTCACTTTATTAACTCGGGTTTTCAACTTGAGAAACTTTAATTTTTAGGCCTTCCACCGAATCAACCCGAACCTTCTCCCCCTCGGCAACCTGAGTTTCTGCTTCCGCCTCCCACAATTCCCCGTGGACCATGACACGGCCTTTTGGATTCAGGGTTTCTTTCACCAGACCGGTTTCGCCAACCATTCCCTCCATCCCCCCCAGTTTCTTGAGACTGCGGGTTCGGGTAGCGAGAACGACAATGCCTAACGACAGAACAACGGTCAGACCTAGCGTCGGGTAAAGGATGGCCCGGGAAATCTGCATGGCAGGGTCATCACTGTCTATCAGCATGGTGGACCCGAGAAAAATCGATATCACCCCGGACACGGATAACAGGCCATAGCTCATGACATTGATTTCAGCGATAAACAGAATCACGCCAAATATGATCAGTAACAGTCCGGCGTAGTTGATTGGTAAAGCCTGCATGGCATAGAGTGCGAGAATGAGGCTGATGGCACCAATCACACCGGGCAGAACCAGCCCTGGATTGGACAACTCAAAATAAAGTCCCACTATCCCAAGCATCATGAGGATGTAGGCCACGTTGGGGCTGGAAATAATATCCAGCATTTTCTGCCGGGGGTTCATCTCGTGATAAACGATCTGGAGATTTGCGGTCTTGAGCGTGACAGACCCGGAGGCGACTTGAACTTCCCTCCCATCAATAGCCAGCACCAGTGCAGTCACATCCCCCGCAATAAGATCAATGACATTGAGCTTCTTAGCCTCTTCCGCAGATATCGAAACGCTGTTGACTACCGCCAGTTCCGCCCAGTGAGCATTGCGTTTTCTAAGTTCCGCCAGAGAACGGATGTAAGCAGCGGCGTCGTTGGTCACTTTCTTTTTCATAGTTTTGGCTTGCTCGCCTTCGCCTCCTCCGCCCATCATATTCACCGGACTGGCAGCACCAATATTGGTGCCCGGGGCCATGGCGGCAATATGGGACGCGATGGTGATAAATGTCCCCGCCGAGGCGGCACGCGATCCACTCGGCGCAACAAACGAAGCCACTGGAACCTGGGAACTCTGGATTTTCTTGATAATCTGCCGCATGGAAGTATCCAGTCCGCCGGGGGTATCCATATGCAGCACAATCAACGCATCCTGATCGGCGTTGGCCTGGCTAATTTCATGGGAAACATATTCGGCGACTGCTGGATTGATCGACCCTGAAAGTTTAACGACAATCACACGGCCTTTGGAGTAAGCGGGAGGAACGACCAGAAACAAAATCAGTAACAGGAAACTAATTTGTTTGTTCATCAGGATGCCCTGAGAATAGGTATCGAAAGTTTTCTGTGCATGTGTTGCATTATTGTTCCACAGGGGGACGAATAAAGCAAACCCCACATCCGGGTCAAACCTGATTTTACGTTACCGACGCTTCTTTTAATGGTAAACTTGGTTGATTGGCTATGATTTTAACTTAGGGAAATTTCATGGATTATAAAACCATCTACATCGTTGATCCAGTCAGGGGCGAGCGAATTCAAATGGCAAAATTTCTCAGTGAGGAAATTTTTACTGTCATGACGTTCGTTTCTCCCAACGATTGTTTCAAAAAATCCGAACTCATTAATTACGACCTAATGGTGTTTGTACCGCGTAAGGAAAAAAACGAGATCAAACATCTGATGAATATGAAAAAGAGGTTTCGGAAAACTCCTGTGATTTTTCTTCTCACAGATGATTTTCCGGATATCAATCTTGTGGAAATAATAGCAAACGGGTTTCCCAACGTGTTTAAGGCCAGCAATAACGAAAAGGTGCGCGAAATTATGTTGGGCCTTCTTGCCGAGGAAGGACTACCCCCCCGGACCGAAGTGCCCCACCCCGTCCCCATTTCCCAAGAAGTGCAGGACGCCCTTTCACCGAGACCGGAATGAGCAACACGCCCAAAACCACCCAAGCAATTTCTACAGGTGCCTTTAGCATAGGTGGGAAGAATCCTCTGGCACTGATCGCGGGTCCCTGTGTGATTGAATCTGAAAAAATTGCCCGGGACATCGCCGAAAAACTAAAACGTATTACCGGAGACCTGGGAGTGCCATTTATTTTCAAAGCTTCCTACGATAAAGCCAACCGGTCTTCCATTCAATCGTTTCGCGGCCCGGGATTGAAAGAAGGATTAAAAATCCTGCAAAAGATCAGGACCGATCTGGAACTTCCCGTTTTGTCCGATGTCCACAAGGAAGAAGAAGTCGAACCCGCAGCGGAAGTGCTCGATGTTTTGCAGATCCCGGCATTTCTTTGCCGGCAAACGGATCTTCTGGTGAAAGCCGCTAGCACCGGCAAACCAGTCAATGTTAAAAAAGGGCAGTTCATGGCCCCATGGGATATGAAGAATGTCGTGAACAAACTTGAAGAGAGCGGCAATAAAAATATCCTGCTGACCGAACGAGGGGCAACCTTTGGCTACAACAATCTGGTGGTGGATATGCGTTCCCTTGTTTTGATGCGGGACTACGGCTATCCGGTGATCTTCGACTCTACCCACAGCCTGCAACAACCCGGAGGCCAGGGGACGAAGAGTGGCGGACAAAGAGAGATGATCCCCGACCTCGCCCGTGGAGCAGTAGGAGTGGGTTGTGATGCCCTGTTTATGGAAACCCACCCGGATCCCGACCATGCATTATCAGATGGACCCAGTATGCTGGGACTCGACCTGCTCCCGGAACTTCTGGAACAATTGATCACTCTGGATCACATCGTTCGAGGCAAAGGACAAATGATAGAAAACCCATAGGGGAAAAAATCATGAAACGGTTTTTCATCACTCTCCTTACGGGAATTTTGTTTTCCCCTCTTATCTCTACGGCCGACCCTCAAGGAACCTGGGTTGAACTTTCTCCCACTCCCATTAAAAGAACGGAATCTTCTTCTGCGCTTATCGGCGATAAAATTTATTTGCTGGGAGGGTTCACTCCGAACGGAATTTCCAACAAGGTGGATGTATGGGACCCTGAGTCCGCAACATGGAGCCGAATCATTCCCCTTCCCCGCGGTCTGCATCACACAACAGCTTCTGTGGTGGACGGTAAACTTTATGTCATCGGCGGGTTTGATTCCAGTACATGGAGATCCGTTGATGTGAACTACGAGTATGATCCTGAAATCCTACGCTGGACAGCCAAAGCTCCCATGCCCACAACACGCGGAGCACTCGCGGCTGGAGTGGTTGATGGCAAGATTCATCTGGTCGGAGGCGTACACCGCAAATTTTTTAATCTGGTCAACACCCCTGCCCATGAAGTTTATGATCCCAAAACAGATAGCTGGCAAACCCTTGCCCCCATGCCCACCGCGCGCGATCACCTTGCCGTTTCCGTAACAGGCGGAAAACTGCACGCCATTGGCGGACGGGTGGACGTCAACTACAATAATAACCTGGATGCCCATGAATCTTACGACTCCAAAACCGGCAAGTGGAGCCGTCACGCTCCTCTGCCTACAGCCCGTAGCGGTATCACTTCTCAGGTGCTGAACGGGTTGATCCATGTCTTTGGCGGCGAATCAGGGGAAGAAACCTTTGTTGAAAATGAAGCCTATGATCCTTCAAACCATAAATGGAAAACCTTTAACCCTATGCCGTCAGGCAGACATGGGTTGGCATCAGTTTTGTGGAAAAACCAAATTCATCTTCTGACAGGTGGCCCCAATCCAGGTGGAGGTGGAAGCAATACTCATCTTGTATTCAAACTGAATTGATTCGAGGAGAGCTTTATGTTGAGCATAGAAAAATTGTTCCCACCGGATTCCATGACCATAATGATTGTTGATGACACCCAGGCTAATGTCATTGTTCTGCAACGCGCTCTGGCAAGCATCGGATACAACATTTCAGTGGCCTTCGGCGGAGAAATGGCCCTCAACCTGATCCCAAAACTGAAACCCAACCTGATATTACTGGATGTCATGATGCCGAAAATCGATGGCATTGAAGTATGCAGACGCCTGAAAGAAGACGAGGAGCTGATAGACATACCCATTATCTTTATTACCGCAAAGGGAGACGTTAAAAATGTCCTGAAAGGATTTGAAGTGGGAGCCGTGGATTACATCATGAGACCTTTCAACCTTAAAGAAGTCCTCGCCAGGGTTAAAACCCATCTGGTTTTGTCCGCCGTCATTAAAAAATTAATCCGGGATAGTGAAACAGACTCCCTCACCGGCCTGTTCAACCGGAGAACCTTCTTAAAAAAGATTGAGAATGAAGCCATGCGCACCAAACGCAACCATAAACCTTTTTCCATCCTTTTTGGCGATATCGATTTTTTTAAAAAAATCAACGACACCCATGGTCATGCAGCGGGCGATGATGTTTTGATAAAAATCAGCAAGCTCCTGAACACAGAAAAACGGGAGATAGACCAGGTGGCAAGATGGGGAGGAGAAGAGTTTCTGATTTTACTTCCCGAAACAGATTTAAAAGGAGCCGTCCAGTTTGGCAATAAAATCCGGGAACAGGTTTCCGCGAAACCCCTTATCTTTGAGGATCAGGAAATCCCCATAACCATGAGTTTCGGAGTCAGCAAGTATTCAGGAGATACCCCTATCGAAAAAACTATCGACCAAGCCGACCAAAGGCTTTATCTCGCAAAAAATTCCGGCAGAAACAAAGTCGTGTCGGAAGACGCATGAACCAAATGTTAAATTTAACGTAACAGGTCAGAAAGAAACCTTGTCAGCATCTGAGTTGCAATTTGAGTTTGTGCGCGAAGTGACAAGGCGTTTTTGATAGAACCCGGGTGCGTCAACACATACCATCCGGCTTTGAGGGTCGAGATTTCTCCATCACTTCCCAGAAACGAGGAGCTGTCCAGAAGTTCCTGATCGAGCCTGTCAGAGATCACCCGCACAGACAGTAAAGGCAAACCCTGTTCTTCAGCCACTCTGGCGATCGCCGAAGTTTCCATTTCCACCGCTTGAACGCTATAACTTTTCCCTAGTTCCCGCTTGGTTGCTGAGTCATGGATCACAGTATTGACGGTTAACAGTCCACCCACAACCATCTTGACTCCATCGGGACAGGGAATGTTCCTGGCACGACCCAACCAATCCTGATCGGGAAAATATTTCACTTTTTCTTTTGCCTCTAGAATGGCATCGGCAATCACCAGATCACCAACGTTCAGTTCCGGCTGAACCGCGCCGGCATAGCCAGTGCTGATCAGGGCCCTGGGTTGAAAACGGTCGATGACTTGAAGGACTGCATCGTCGGCCCTTTGCTTACCAACGCCGGACCGGACCAGGACAAAGTTCTGCTTCCCCCACTTGCCAGGCCAGGCAGAAGCTTTACCGAGACGCACATGATCCGAAATATTCATGACCCGTTTGATACCGGAAATTTCTTCTTTTACCGCTCCAAATATGGCAATGCAATCATTCATAGAACAGAAGTATACCACCCTCTTTCAATCCAGCATTTCAAACCCCACAAGTGGGTTTTATTCCCCGCGGCTTGCCACGTCCTGTTAAATAACACTTTATTAAGGTACTCGTCTGCTTGCGGCGGAGTTGTTCATTTACCCCCCCCCCCCCCCCCCCACTCCCCAGGTTGATAAACAACATTATAATAAACTTAGTTTGATATAATTTCCCCAGACTTGGAAAAAGAGAGAAAAACCATGGAAAAAACGACAACAGATTCGGAAATGATAGAGTCCATGGCAAAATGGTTCACCACAAGGGAATCTCTTCTGACGACGATTTTTGCCATGGCTATATTGATTGTAACATTGTGCATCATTTACCGTCCCCGCCAAGATCCCCTGTCTGTCAGGCTTCTTGGTAGTCTCATGGTCATTTCTCTATCCTTTGGTGCCAATCACCCGATTATATATGGATAATGCTTTTCTTGGCACGCTAGTTCTTCGATACGACTTGGAAGTCGATCAATTTCACAACGAGGACAGGGCAATAAAAATTCTTGAAGCTTGGCAGAAAGCTGAATAGAATAGCAGCCGCATTTTCTCTAATGGCGCTTCTCTGCAAATTCAAGTGTTTCCAATTTTCCATTACTCAGGAGAAATCTTTAACTCATGGCAAAGCCGAAACTGAATATTCCTGTAAAAAGAGGGGACCGGCTTGAGCTGGATGTCGAAACGCTAGCCTCCAGCGGTGACGGCCTTTGCCGACACGAGGGCTACACCCTGTTCACACCGCACGGACTGCCCGGCGACCGCGTCCTGGGGAAAATTATCAAAACCACGCCACGTTTTGGCGTGGTCGATGTCTTGAAAAGAATTGAGCTATCGAAAGACCGTGTCGATCCTCCCTGCCCGGTTTTCTTCAAATGCGGCGGCTGCAAATTTCAGGACCTGAACTACGAAAAACAACTGCAGTTTAAAGTCCAGGTGGTCAAGGACAGCCTGCAACGCATTGCCCATATCGAAATCCCAGAAAATATTGAAATCATCCCAGCCGACACCGGATACCAATATCGCAACAAAGGTAGTTTCGCGGTGCAGGGAAAAGGAGGAAAACCTCAAATCGGATTTTACGCAGAAGGCTCTCATGAGATTGCCGATTCGACCACCTGTGATATTCTCCTGCCCGCTATCAATGACACAAAGGAATGGCTGCGCCAGCTTTTGGAAAAACACGATATCTCTATTTACAACGAACGCCATTACCGAGGACTGCTACGCGGATTGATCATTCGGCATTCCGCATCTACGGGGGAAACCCTGGCCGGACTGGTCACCTACAAGGGCCGGTTTCCTAGAGGATTCCTCGCTGAACTGACCAAGGAGGATCATTTAAAAAAGCTGGGCATTGTCGGGCTGATTCAGAACATCAATATGCAAAACACCAATGTCATACTAGGTTCCGAAGAGCGGGTGTTGTGGGGCAAAAACCGTTACAGGGAAAATCTTGGAGGGTTAAACTTTCATCTGTCCCTGGGCTCGTTTTTCCAAGTGCATTCCGAACAGGCGAAAAAACTCTATACCCTCATCAGCCAATGGACCGAGGAAAGCCAAACTGTAGTCGATGCCTATAGCGGGTCGGGAGGCATCGCCCTGTGGCTGGCAAAACAAGGTAGAAATGTTATCGGAATTGAAAAATTTGCACCCGCGATGGAAGATGCAAGACTGAGTGCCGAAAACAATGGACTGTCAAACTGCCGCTTCCTCACTGGAACGGTGGAAGAACATGCCCCTGCTTTGGATGAAACCCCTCACACCTTCATCGTCGACCCTCCCCGTAAAGGTTGCTCCGAAACGGTCATTCAAACTTTGATCGATACCCATCCCCAACAGATTATTTATGTTTCGTGCAATCCATCCACCCTGGCGCGGGATCTCGATCGTCTCAATGGACATCGAATTCGGGACATCCAATTGATCGACATGTTTCCCCAGACCCAGCATGTAGAAATCGCTGTCCGCCTCACCCGAAAACGCCCTGGGAAAAAAGAGTAACACCCGGCCAAGTTGCCTGGCGGGGTGAAGGAAAGAGGTTTATTAAGCCGGGCCAACTATTGCTAGTCAAAAATCGCTATTGCAGTCGGCCCCACGCCCAGTGGTTAGAATTTGGCGTGTTTGGGGGTTCTGGGAAAGGGGATCACGTCGCGGATATTTTCCATGCCAGTGACAAACTGGACCAGCCGTTCAAATCCTAACCCGAATCCAGAGTGAGGTGCCGAGCCAAATTTTCTGAGATCGAGGTACCACCAGTATTCTTCCGGATCAAGATCTTTGTCCCGCATCCGTTGTAGCAACACATCATAGTTTTCTTCACGCTGGCTACCGCCGATAATTTCACCAAGGTTGGGCAGAAGCACATCCATAGCCCGCACGGTTTCACCGCCCTCATTGAGTTTCATGTAAAAAGATTTAATCTGTTCCGGGTAGTTGAACACGATGATCGGTTTTTTGAAAACCTTCTCACTGAGATAGCGTTCATGTTCTGCTTGCAGGGCAAAACCCCACTCCACTGGATAAGTAAATGTCTCAGAGGATTTTTGCAGTTGGTGAACAGCGTCGGTATAGGTCAACCTCTCGAAACCACTGCCAGTGATATTTCTCAGGGTCTCAAGAATGCTGGTGTCAATGCGCTTATTAAAAAATTCCATGTCTTCCGCGCAATGTTCCATCACATCCGACAATAGGTATTTGATGAATTCCTCCGCCAGGTCCATATCGTCGTCCAGGTCATAAAAGGCCATTTCCGGTTCCACCATCCAGAATTCGGCAAGGTGTCGGCTGGTGTTGGAGTTTTCGGCGCGAAAGGTAGGACCAAACGTATAAATCTCTGAAAGGGCCATAGCATAAATTTCACCTTCCAGTTGCCCGCTAACGGTGAGCGCGGTTTTCTCGCCAAAAAAATCCTGGGTATAGTCAATTTTGCCATCCACACTTGGAGGTTTGGCCATGTCCAGAGTTGTCACCTGAAACATCTCCCCAGCACCTTCACAATCACTGGTGGTTACAATAGGCGTGTTCAGGTAAAGAAAACCTTTTTCCTGAAAAAACTGGTGAATGGCAAAAGCCAGTCGGTTTCGCACCCGCATGACCGCGCCAAAAGTATTGGTACGTGGGCGAAGGTGAGCGATCTCACGCAAAAACTCAAAGGAGTGCCGTTTCTTTTGCAAAGGATAAGTGTCGACCGGGGCTGAGCCGTAAACCTGAATTTCTGTAGCCTGAACTTCCTTGGATTGACCCTTGCCTTGTGAGGTTACCAGATTGCCGCGCACCGCCACGCAACTACCGGTGGTCATCTGTTTCTCAATGGAGGAATAATCCGGAAGGGTGTGTTCAGCCACCACTTGAATATTAGCGAAGCAAGAACCATCATTGATTTCCAGAAAGGAAAAACCTCCCTTGGAATCGCGGCGGGTTCTCACCCAGCCTTTTACCAGCACTTCTCCCTCCTCACCCATGAGGAGGTCTTTAATTTTTGTCCGTTTCATAAACTCGACTTACCCCTGTTTAAGTACTCCCTGACAAGCACTCTTCTCATTGACAATAAAGGAGTTTTCAGATATTTTAGGGAGAGCAGTTAGCAATGATTTTTCCCAGCATTCCAAAGAAATTAACCGGAAAAACCTACACCCCATATTTTGTGTTTATTCTAGGAAATTTACTGCAAGCGACCGCCCAGGTCCTGAATATTATTTTACAGCTTTATATGTGGATCATTATCATCCGCGCCCTATTATCCTGGGTGAATCCGGATCCGCATAATCCCATCGTCCAGTTTTTATACAGTATCACAGAACCGGTTTTGCTTCGAGTGCGGCAGTTAATCCCCATGTCCGGAATAGGAATCGATTTTTCGCCAATCATTGTTCTTCTGGTAATTATTTTCCTTCAAAGTTTTTTGGTCCAGTCGCTGGGAGCCTTGGCACTGAAACTACAATGATCTATCATGCGCCTGACTTATCTTGACATTCTGGAGCAATGCTTCCACGACAAGTTTCGTGGCTATAACAAGCAGGAGGTCGACACCTTCCTCCACCTTGTGGCCGATGATTTTAAATCCATGGCCGAAGACCTCAAGGATAGTGACCGGCAGATCGACTTAAAAAACGAGGAAATTAAAGAACTCAAACAAAATCTGGACGAGCTTTCCCAACAAGAACCCGAAACCAGAACCTCTCCCGAGGTGGAAGAAGAGTTGCGGACTCTCAGAAAAGAGTTGGGGGAAAAAGACCAACTGATTCAGGAAATGGAAAAAGCCAATGAAGGCCAGTCAAACAGCAATGGCGCGTTTTCGCAGTTAACGCCGGAGATGTTGAAAGAAAAAGCAAAAAAAATCATCAACACCGCAAAGCAACATGCTGAGCAACATAAAGTAAACGCCGCGAAAGAGCTGGACTCCATACAGGAGGATATCCAGAAATTACAAAAACAGAAACAACAGCTGATGGATAATATCCGAGCCACTGCGGTAGAGCATTTAAACAAATTTAAAGCGGGAACCCAAAACGGCAATGCCGGAAACTCAGCTCAGGATTAATCCTTGCGAAAATGGAATCCGGTTCTCAGCCGTCATCCAACCCAGGTCATCCCAGAACGCAGTTTCGGGGATCCATAATAATTCCTTAAAAATTCGATTGACCTCACCACCGGTAGATGGAGCCGCCAACAAAACCTGCGTCAAGTTCCTGGCCAAGTGGCTGGGGGTGAGTCCCTCCATGGTCTGTATCGTCGCGGGACGCAGCAGTAAAAACAAAACCGTCGAAATTAACGGGATGGATGAATCTGATTTTCGAGAAAAACTGACCGCTAAAATTCCCAACCTTTTTAAAGAAAATAATTCATGATCAAAACCATTGAGTATGTAGACGGAGTGGTGAGGATGATCGATCAGACTCGCCTTCCAGCAGAAAAAGTTTTTGTTGACTGCAAAACCATTGAAGAAGTTGGGCAGGCCATTAAATCCATGATTATCCGGGGAGCACCGGCCATCGGTGTCGCCGCAGCCATGGGGGTCAGCCTCGGAGCCGATGCGATTACCGCCTCCAACTTCGATGAATTTTACATCGCGATGGAAAAGCAATGCGACCACCTCGGCAAGTCCCGGCCTACTGCTATGAATCTCGCCTGGGCCATCAACCGGATGAAACAGCTTGCGAGGGATTCAAAAAACCTTTCTATCCCCGAACTGAAAGCCCGGTTGAAGGAAGAAGCACTCACCATCCTGACCGAAGATATCAGCATCAACAAGGCAATGGGACAACACGGGCAGACTCTGATTGAAAACGACAATGTGGTATTGACCCACTGCAATGCTGGGGCTTTAGCGACAGCAGGTTTCGGCACCGCGCTGGGAGTGATTCGCGCATCCATCAACGCGGGGAAAAATATCCGAGTATTGGCTAACGAGACACGGCCTTTCCTGCAAGGGGCAAGGCTAACAGCGTGGGAACTCAAAGAAGATAATATTCCCGTCAAACTTATTACCGATAATATGTGCGGCTTCTTTATGAAAAATAAGGAAGTCGATCTGGTCGTTGTCGGTGCCGACCGCATTGCGGGAAATGGCGATGTCGCCAACAAAATAGGCACCTATATGGTTGCGGTGCTTGCCAAGGAAAACAATATTCCATTTTATGTCGCCGCGCCTGTCTCTACTCTGGATCTTTCCCTGGCATCCGGCGATGAAATCCCCATAGAAGAACGCTCGGCGGAAGAAGTGGTGAACATCAACAGAAAAAGAATTGCACCCGAGGGCATCGAGGTGGCACATCCCGCGTTTGACATCACCCCCAATAAACTGGTCACCGCTATCATCACCGAAGAGGGTATTGCCCGTCCTCCCTTCACCGAGTCGCTCAAGGCGATGGCGCAAAAGAAATGAGGGCCATGATCCTGGCGGCAGGCTTCGGCACCCGCCTCAAGCCCCTCACACTGGGCCTTCCCAAACCCATGTTCCCTGTTTTAAACCGGCCCCTTCTGGAACACACAATGAACTTTTTAAGTTCCAATGGCATTCAAGACATCATTGTCAACGTGCATCACCTGCCCGATAAAATTGTCGAGCATTTCGGCAATGGTGCAGATTTTGGAGTGCGCCTGCAGTTTTCCAGGGAAGAAGAAATTCTCGGAACCGCCGGCGGACTCAAAAAGGCCCAGTCATTTCTTGAAAAAGAAACATTTTTGGTGATGAACAGCGACGTACTCGCAGATATCGATCTGGATACAGTCCTCAGTTTTCATAAAGAAAAAAACTCCTGCCTGACACTGGTTGTGAGGAAGGACGCCGAGCCAGAAAAATATGAACCTATTGAGATGGCCGATGACGGGCGCATTACGCGCTTTGTGAATGCGTCCATTAAAAATCCTCCCGCAACAACCCAACGGGTCATGTTCACCGGAATACAGATCATGGAACCGGAAATATTTTCCCGCATACCGGCAGGCAAATTCTATGGTACGGCAGAAGACGTGTTCCCAGCGATGATCGAAGAAGAGCTACCGGTTTATGGAACTTTGCATAAGAAATACTGGATCGACATGGGTACACGGGAAACCTATATCCAGGCCCAAGCCGATGCCTTGGAAGGAAAACTAGAGTTAAAAACCTCGCCATCGAGAAACCCCGAAGGCCTTCTGGTGGTGCCACCGGTTCATATCGGGAAAGACTGCGAAATCTCTAATAGCGCACAGGTAGGTCCCTATGCAGTGCTGGGCGATGGATGTCGTTTGCGATCAGGCACTGTCGTGGAAAATTCCATACTCTGGGCGGGTGCTACTATCGGCTCCGGTGCCACCGTAAGAAATTCTATTATCGGCAAAGGAGTCGCTGTAAAAAATGATGCGCAAGTGGTGGATGCATCGCTTTAGGGGAAAATACTTAACCCCCTAACCCCCTTATCAGGGGGGAATTAGATTTTCCCTTAATTTAGGGTTAATACCTTGATTTTAACTTCCCCCTGACAAGGGGGACTGAGGGGGTTTAGTTTTTCGGGGTTTACCTAAACTAGTAATTTTAATTTTTAAATCCTCATAAACAGCTTCAATATTCGTCATCACCTCGTCGTTAGTATAGCGAAGGACGGTAACCCCTAAAGCATTGAGCCGTTCTGTGCGCTGACGATCATACTCTTTCTGCTCCCCGTGACTGTCCCCGTCTATCTCGACTGCCAACAAATATTCGCTACAATAAAAATCTACGATGTATTCGTCCAAGGGTTTCTGGCGGATAAATTTCAAGTCTTCAAATTTATTGCCCTGTAGAACGTCCAGCCATAACTTTTGTTCTGCTGGTGTTGGAGTTTTGCGGTTATCCCGAGCTCTTTTGGTGAGCGACTGGTTGTAGGGAATATAATCCAACTTGTTTTTAACCCCCCTCAATCCCCCCTTATCAGGGGGGAAGGTTAGATCATTTTTTATTCATCACTTTCATTGTTCTGTTTCAGGAATGGATTGGGGGAACCGCTTTCAAGCTCTTCCGCCCGGGCCTGTGTCCGCCACACTATATTCATGATATTTTTTATTCGGTCCGTGAAAGGTTTGGCGTCTTTCCCAAATTTCCCTATCACCACACCCGCATCCCCAACGAAACCCCAAAAACGATCCAAATCAGACATTTTTTTATGCAACTCATTCTGCAAACGTTCCAGCCGTTTGAGCAGGCGTTGCTTATGGTTGTCTTCTATGATCTCAGAACCAGAAATCAAATCTCTCAGTTCATTGATGCTTGTTTGAACTTTATTGAGATCACCCTCGGAAAACTCATAGGCAAAGCCTGTTCCAAGTTTTGCAGCAAACCTGGATTTAGAATCAATAAAAATACTTTTGTTCAATTTATTTTCGAGGGTTTCAATATGTTTTGGTAGAGTGCCGTAAAAGGCACCCAAAATTTCATTAATATTTGCTTCCTTATCCTTAATGTCAATTTCAGGGAGTTTATCTGGAAATCCGATTTTCTCTAAAAAAGCTACTAAAAAACTATAGGCCTCAACAAGGGTAGAATAATTTGCGCTATTATCTTCCTGATCCACACCTTGCCTCTCATGGCAGACCTCAAAATGCTTAAATATTTTTTCCAAGGCTTTCCAGTTATCTTCCGGCAGGCTTTCTATAAACTCGTCATCAAAAATCATAATTTCCCCACGCGTTAAAATTGGCTATACCAATAGTAATCTATAAGCATCTTTTTCCAAAAATAAATTGATTGGACCTCCCCCTGACAAGGGGGACTGAGGGGGTTTGTGGATTTGCCGGGAAACTGATATTAGGGGGGGGGGGTTGCTAGTCTAACTAATAGAACCCCCCTAGCCCCCCTTATCGGGGGGGAACTGATTTTTTGGGGAACCTCCCCCAAGCAAGGGGGAGGATTATTTTTTATTCGTTGTCTACAAAAGTTTGTGGTTACTCAGCGTCATGGTAGAAACTGAAATCGCGCCTTCTTCGCAGTTGATGATACGGCGCTGTTTAGGAAGGTCCGCTTCCCCCACTCTTGTATATTCATCCGTGTAACTTTCCACATCTTTCAAGCCTTTGGTTTCCGGATTGAAATAGAACACGGAGTATTTATGGGTCAGGTATTTGCCATCCTGGTTTTTCCGGCTCTCTTCAATATTGATGGAAAAAGAAAAGCGCGGTGTCTGCCGGTTGATCTGCTGGATTCTGCCGTCCTTGATGCGGTAGAACGAACTCATGCCGTCTCCGCCCATGACGAGTTTTCTTCCCAACGGGTGCGTACCATCATCTCCGAAGCCAAGCTTGTATTTGCCATCTGACTCATCAAAAGAACGCGGGCCCCGGTGCATGGCAATCGAAGCCAGATTTTCCATGAGAAAGCCCTTGGCTTTTTCTTCGCTGATATCGGTCTCGATTTCTTTGGGACCTTTAACTGTCACCGTGCCCTTTTGTTCATCACCATTTATATTTGCCGTCACATCTGCGGTGAAGCCACCGAACCCGGCCGGCCATCGGGCGGTGTTGGAAAATACCTCCTGCATCGCTTTGCGTGCCTCGGAATCATCTTCCAATGTGGTTTCGACATCTTTTTTCTTCGTGTAGGTTGCCATGCAAAATCTCCTTAAAAACAAAAAAGAGCCTGCCCAAACTCCGGGGCAAACTTATGGGTCATAAAAAATTTGTATGAGAATTAAACGATTATACCTTATTTTACCGCTACGCTGATATCAGGAATGCCTTTTTCTTGTAACAGGCCCATGACCTGAATCACATCACCATAAGGAAGGGATTTATCGGCTCGGATGGTGGCACTTGGCTTTTTGTCCTTGAATTGCATTTTTGCGAGGGTTGTTTCCAGCCCCAGAAGGGTTACCGGTTTGCCCCCGAGAAAGATTTTTTTGTCTTTCAACATCTCAACCTCCAGGGTTTTGGTGCTTTCATCAAGGACAGAGGACTTGGAAGTCGGTAAATTAATATCCATCTTTCGGCTGAAGTCCACAAACACTGTGGACACCATAAAGAAAATAATAAGCAGGAACACCACATCAATCATGGGGGTCATATCCAACGCGAAATTATCTTCTTCTTCTTTTTTTCTGAACTGCATGGTGAATCCCTTTAAACAAAAAGACCAATGCCTGAACGGTCAGCCAACGCTTGACGTCTTTTCAGGTTTTTCCCTGGACGGTCCTGAGGTCGTTGGCCTTTCGAATGCCATCGTAGGAAAGCTCTTCAATGAGTTGGAAAGAAATTTCTTCCATCTCGAAAACATAGCGGTCAATTTTTCCCCGGAAATAATGATAAAAGGCCAAAGCCGGGATGCCGACCACCATTCCCGCTGCGGTTGTGATCAACGCTTCGGATATGCCACTGGCCACAAGGCCGGGGTTTCCGGTACCACTGAGAGAAATCACATTGAAGGCCTTTATCATTCCGAACACGGTTCCCAAAAGGCCCATCATCGGAGTGATGTTCGCCACCGCGCCCAGCACCCGGAGATTCGAATTCATCAGAGACGCTTCGTGCTGGCCAGCACCTTCAATCGCCCGTTCAATTTCATCAAGCTTGCCCCCCACCCGTAACACCCCCACCTTCAAAATCCGTGAAAGCGAATTGTCGTAAGAGTTGCACAACTGCAGAGTTTTTTGTATGTCCTTCCAGTCCCACTGATCCCGAACATTTTGAAGAAAGTTAGAGTTGATGATATTTTTTCTTCTCAGGTTATAAGCACGCTCGATGGCAATCCCCAGCATGAGTACCGAGGCAAAAAGAATGGGATACATCATGACCCCGCCTTTTTCGAAGGTGGAAAGCAATTTCCACGAATCGGCGGAGGCCTGGCCTGCGGCAAAAACCAGCCCAGGAAACCCCAACAGGTTTAACAATACAATTTTGATAACTCGTTTCATAATGATGGCTGTTTTTTGAAGAAGTTTCCTATCCAAAAGATGGGGATATCATCGAAGTTATAGCACGAGGTTTTCTCGATAAGCAAGGAGCTTTAAAGTCCCGAAAAATAATTGATCTCTTTAAATATAAGGTTTTTTAGTATATATTCGGGAACAACCTGCTATCACTAAACACCGCAATGTCGCCATTTAACCTGTCCTCAAAATTTGTGTCTTATTTCACTTTGGTTTCCGTGCTGGTGCTTTTTTTGGGCTGCTCCACCACAAAAAAGGAAAAGAACTATTCCGCACACCAATTATTGCAACAAAGCAAGCGGCTTGCCAAAAAGAAGGAAACCGAAGAAGCCAAAGCCAAAGCCCAGCAGCTGATGGAAGATTATCCGGATAGTAAAGAACGGGTAGCAGCCATCATGTTGCTCGCAGACATTCATTTCAATGCGGAAGAATATGAAGAGGCAAAATTTCACTACCAGAAGTTTACCGAACTCTACCCTGCCCACCAGTTTGTCGACCGGGCATATTATTACAAGGCCATGTCCAATTTCAAGCTGATCGATTTGGCTTCCCGAGACTTAACGCCGGTTAATTCTGCACTGGAAGGCTTTCAGCGTTTTGCACAAGAGTTCCCGCAAAGCTCTTACGCAAAAAAAGCGGAAATAAAAATCACCCAATGTCTGGACGTCTTGGCGCAAAACATGTTTGAGATCGGCAAGTTTTATTACCGCACCGGCTCCTATCAGTCGGCGATCCAAAGACTCAAGCGCTTGAAGGTGGAATATCCCAAAAATTCCTATATTCTCGAAGTAGAGTTTTTGTTAGGCGAATCCTATTATAAGGAACAAAATTTTTCCAAAGCCCGCACTTATTATAAAAACGTTATTAAAAAATCGCCTCAAAGCGAGTTCGCGAAAGAGGCACAGCTTCGCTTGAGAACCCTGCGCTGAACTCAAAAAATTATGCCAAAGACCACCAAACGCAAACCGGCAAACACAAAACGTGCTTCCTCGGCGACGAACAAGAGGACCAACCATGACCCGCTCACCCAGTACATGGAAGATATCCGCAAGATCAGGATTCTCACCCGGGAAGAAGAAATCAAGCTGGCAAAATCCATTAAAGCCGGAGACCCTAAATCCATTCAGGAAATGGTATGTAGAAATTTAAAATATGTCGTGACCGTGGCCAATAAATACCGGGGGCTGGGCATTTCTCTCCAGGACTTGATTGAAGAAGGAAATATTGGATTGATCCAGGCCGCTAAACGTTTTGACGTTTCCAGGAACGTCAAGTTCATCACCTATGCGGTATGGTGGATCAAGCAGGCTATCATGCACTCCCTCGCCGAACAGTCCGGCGCGGTCAAGTTGCCCGTCAAGCAGGCCGGGAAAGTCCTCAAAATCAACAAAAGAAGCCAGCAGATGGTGCAGGACCTGGAACGCGAACCGACCCAGTCTGAACTGGCAAAGAGCCTGGGATACGGGGATGAGGAAGTCAACTCCATTATGCGCGCCTACCGGACCCACCTTTCTCTCGATTCTCCTTTAAAAGATAGTGAAGACACGCCCTATCTGGATCTTCTGGAAAACCGGGACCTCATTCCCTACGATGACCAGCTCATGCAGGCATCGCTCAGCGAAAAGGTAGACCAATTACTGGAAGACCTCTCGGAAAGAGAAGCCAGAATTCTCAAAATGCGTTTCGGTTTTTTTGGCGAAGTAAAAACATTAGAGGAAATCGGAAAAGAGATCGGCCTTTCCCGCGAGCGTGTGCGGCAAATCGAAAAAAAGGCCAAATTAAAATTGAAGTCCAAACTACAAAACGAATCCTGGGTCGACGAGGAAGAATGACCCTTTATTATGCTGACTGAAATTTTACCTCTTTGTCTGGTCTCGTATTTGATCGGATCCATTCCTTTCGGCGTCGTGCTTGCACGAGCCAGGAACATGGACATCCGTGAACACGGTAGCGGCAATATCGGCGCCACCAACGTGGCCCGGGTGATGGGTAAAAAAGCCGGACTGCTGACCCTGCTGGGAGATGTACTGAAAGGGTTTCTCGTTGTTTTTGGTGCCGGATCGCTGTACGAAAAACCAATGCTGATCGCCCTCGCCGGACTCATGGTTTTTCTCGGCCACCTCTACTCCATTTTCCTGAAGTTCAAGGGCGGCAAAGGGGTTGCGACCAGCCTCGGCCTGTTTTCATATATCATGCCCTGGGCGACCCTGTGCGCGGTCGGGGTGTTTTCCGTCTGCCTGTGGATTTCAGGCTATGTTTCCATAGGGTCGATCATGGCGGCGATTTCCCTGCCCCTGTTTGCCATTTTTTTTAAGCTGCCGCTTCCCTATATTTATCTTGCGGTCATTGTCGGTTTGTTCACCGTGCAAAGGCATTATGGCAATATTCTTCGCCTCATCGAGGGAACCGAATCGAAGTTTATTAGAAAATAGAATTTGACAATCACGTTTGGGGAAATATAATTAGCCTTCGGGTGTTCCATCCAGGACAAATAAAATGCGGGAGTAACTCAGTGGTAGAGTGCAACCTTGCCAAGGTTGAAGTCGAGGGTTCGAACCCCTTCTCCCGCTCCATCTTTCCATCGTTGTAACCAAGCAGGGCGCCGTCGCCAAGTGGTAAGGCAGAGGTCTGCAAAATCTCTATCGGCGGTTCGAGTCCGCCCGGCGCCTCCATTTTTTCCCTTCCCCTCATGTTGAACAAGAGGATGACAAAATAGCCTTGCATCGTCATTCTGAACGAGGTGAAGACGTGATATCCTCTTCCTTAACCTTCGTGCCCCGAAGGGGTAATCTCGCTTTTCTTGTCATTCAGGGAGAGATCCTTCGTCGCCTTAGGCTCCTCAAGGATGACAAACTGGCGTTTCTTGTCATTCAGGGAGAGATTCTTCGTCACGTTGTTCCTCAAGAATGACAAAATGGCCTTGCATTGTCATGCTGAATGCTTCTTTGTCATTCTGAACGAAGTGAAGAATCTCGCTTTTCCTGTCATTCGTAGGAGAGATCCTTCGTCTCCTTCGGCTCCTCGAGGATGACAAACTGGCGTTTCTTGTCATGCTGAACAAAAGGATGACAAACTGGCCTTGTATTGTCATTCTGAACGAAGTGAAGAATCTCGCTTTTCTGTCATTCAGGGAGAGATTCTTCGTCACGTTGTTCCTCAGAATGACAAAATGGCGTTTCTTGTCATTCTGAACAACTGCATTGTCATTCTGAACGAAGTGAAGAATCTCGGGGTTATGCAAGGCGAGATCCTTCGTCTCCCTAAAGGGACGTGCCAGGCCTTAGGCTCCTCAAGGATGACAAATTGGCGTTTCTTGTCATGCTGAACAAGAGGATGACAAATAGCCTTGTATTGTCATTCTGAACAACTTCTTTGTCATTCTGAACGAAGTGAAGAATCTCAGGTGAGTGCGAGGCGAGATTCTTCGTCACCTTGTTCCTCAGAATGACAAACTGGCATTGTATTGTCATTCTGAACGAAGTGAAGAATCTCGCTTTTCTTGTCATTCAGGGAGAGATTCTTCGTCACGTTGTTCCTCAGAATGACAAACTGGTCTACTTCTCCGTTTAAAACCGGATATCGCCTTTCAGCATGATGGCGTGGTCAGTAACATTGCTGTTACTCTCTCTGCGCTCACCGGTCAGGTTCAGGTCAAACAACGCATCAAGTTCCCATCTCATTCCCAGGCGGTAACTTCTGGAAGAGTCGCCGAGAGTCATCTCACTGTAGGGAGTCAGCAGTCCCCGTCCGCCGGGAGCGGTCAACCCGTAACCAAGACGGGCATCCAATCGCGCGCCGTAACTCTGGTCACCGCTGACCTCATCGCCCAGGCCCTGCTGCCATACTTTTTGCGTGCCACTGCCTGTATCGCCGTAACCGGGACTCAGGCTGAACGACAGTCCCCGCCCGTTGCTGCTCTGCTCCAGAAGAATCAGGCCGGAAACACCCCATTCCTCATAGTTGTCCCGTCCTACCAGGGTGCGGGCCCTGCCTTCCAGGGTCAGGCCGGCGGTCGGATCGGTGTAGCGGAAACCGGCGCCCAGCTCGGCCCCGAACCCGGTCTCGCCGTCACCGCCGTCATACCGCACTCCAGCCTCCAGGCTCGGTTCCACATAAGCCCCGTCAGCCAGCGTATGCTTATACGCCCCTTCCAGGATCATGCGCAACAGGCTGGACTCCACTTCCAGTCCCGCTATATCATCACTGCCCTCCACTTCCATCTCAGTCAGCAAAGCTGAACTCTTGAGCTGGAACAGGACCGGGCCTGCCCGCGACAACTGGGCATTGCTACCCACAGCCACGTTCCACGCTTCAACATCGCTCGATGCCGGGTCCTGCTCATCAGTGATCTCCAGGTCACCCCAGCCGTAGCTGGCAGTGGCCCACAGGTCCAGCTGTCCGGCCAGCGCCTCCCAGCTCACATAAGGGTGGACGCTGGTGAGGTCCAGCTTGTAATCGCCGCTGCTATCGTCGCCGTCCTGATAGTCCAGATCGCCATGGCTCCAGGATACTGTCAGACCCGTCAGCAGGTCATCACGCGGTCGGCCATCCAGTCCCAGATGGGCGCTGAACAGACCGCCGTCCCAGTCGATTGTCCCGCCGGAACCTTCGAGACTGCGGTAGCCGCCCCCGCCCCACAAGGTCAGGGAGGACAGTATCCCGCTGTCCGGTCCGCCCGCATCACTCAACGGCAGGACAAAATCAGAGTTACCCAGCACATCCTTAAGACTCAGCGTACCGTCAGCAATGGCCTGGCCGTGGGCAGATGCCGCCCCGGCCAATGTGGACTGCCCGGCAATAGTGACGGACCGGGCATTGCCGCCGTTCCCGGCCTGACTGATACGTTGTGTTATCGCGCTCACCGTCTGGTCCGCTATGGCACGCGCCATTTCCGGCAGGATCACGGCATTGAGGTCGGTAAACCCCTCGTCCGTCACATTGGTAACCCTCACCGTTACCGCAACTGCGTCGCTGGTCCCGCTCGCGTCATCGGTGGCGGTGACGGTGATTTCATAATCGTTGTCGGTGTTGGCATCGGTCGGCATCTCAAAGTCCGGCGGGGTGCTGAAGGTCAAGACGCCAGCGTTAGTGATGGAGAAGTCATCCGCATCGTCCCCGCCGAGGGCGTAACTGGTAATGGTCCTGCTATCAGTCGTGGTCGCGCTGAAGGAGTGCACTTCTGCCGTATCATTCTCGGCAAATACTATCGGTGTTGTTGTTGGTGGAGTCACAACCGGTTTGGTCGGGGTCGCGGCCGCGGCCTGCACGGCGGTGGTCGATGCGCTGGTGGCGATGTCGGTGTTGCCGCCAAAACCATCGGAATAAGAGACCACCACGCGCAGGGTGTTACCTTCATCAGCATCCACCAGCGTGTAGGTCGTGCTGGCTCTGAGATCACCGCTGACCGAGACGCCCGCGGTTTGCCATTGATACAGTGCACCAGTAACCTCGCCATCCGGGTCGGTTACGCTGGCCATCAATACCTGCCCTACCTGAGCCGTGCCGTCAATGAACGCCATACCGTCCTCATCCACATTGGTAACCGTTACCGTTACCGCAACTGCGTCGCTGGTTTCGCTCGCGTCATCGGTGGCGGTGACGGTGATTTCATAATCGTTGTCGGTGTTGGCATCGGTCGGCATCTCAAAGTCCGGCGGGGTGCTGAAGGTCAAGACGCCAGCGTTAGTGATGGAGAAGTCATCCGCATCGTCCCCGCCGAGGGCGTAACTGGTAATGGTCCTGCTATCAGTCGTGGTCGCGCTGAAGGAGTGCACTTCTGCCGTATCATTCTCGGCAAATACTATCGGTGTTGTTGTTGGTGGAGTCACAACCGGTTTGGTCGGGGTCGCGGCCGCGGCCTGCACGGCGGTGGTCGATGCGCTGGTGGCGATGTCGGTGTTGCCGCCAAAACCATCG
Organism: Nitrospinales bacterium; assembly: GCA_965249625.1. Classification (GTDB taxonomy): domain Bacteria; phylum Nitrospinota; class Nitrospinia; order Nitrospinales; family VA-1; genus LS-NOB. The sequence goes on from OZ252246.1 coordinate 1,832,587, forward strand.
GAATAAGAGACCACCACGCGCAGGGTGTTACCTTCATCAGCATCCACCAGCGTGTAGGTCGTGCTGGCTCTGAGATCACCGCTGACCGAGACGCCCGCGGTTTGCCATTGATACAGTGCACCAGTAACCTCGCCATCCGGGTCGGTTACGCTGGCCATCAATACCTGCCCTACCTGAGCCGTGCCGTCAATGAACGCCATACCGTCCTCATCCACATTGGTAACCGTTACCGTTACCGCAACTGCGTCGCTGGTTTCGCTCGCGTCATCGGTGGCGGTGACGGTGATTTCATAATCGTTGTCGGTGTTGGCATCGGTCGGCATCTCAAAGTCCGGCGGGGTGCTGAAGGTCAAGACGCCAGCGTTAGTGATGGAGAAGTCATCCGCATCGTCCCCGCCGAGGGCGTAACTGGTAATGGTCCTGCTATCAGTCGTGGTCGCGCTGAAGGGGTGCACTTCGCCCGTATCATTCTCGGCAAATACTATCGGTGTTGCTGGTGGAGTCACAACCGGTTTGGTCGGGGTCGGGGTCGCGGCCTGCACGGCGGCGGTCGGGTTGCTGGTGACTTCTTTACCGCTACCCTCTCCATCGATGTAAGTGGCAACGACTTGAATGGTCTTGCCGACATCATCAACTGCCGGCGTGTAGGTGCCTTGGTCAGCACCGTTGATGTTGGTGTAGTCGCTGCTGTCGGACGGCGAACTTTGCCATTGATAGGTGACGCTAGTAACCGTGCCATCCTCCGGGTCGGTTACCGTGCCGGCGGTCAATTCCACGCCAACCTGAGCGGTGCCGGTGATGGCGCTGATGGCGCCGTCTTCATCCACATTGGTAACCGTTACCGTTACCGCCAGCGGTTCGCTTGGCAGGTTGCTTGGGACGCCATTGGTTTCGGTGGCGGTAATGGTGATTGAGTAGGTCGCGCGGTCTTCAAAGTCCGGCGAGGCGTTGAAAGTCAATACGCCATCCGCATCAATCGCAAAGAAACTCGAATCCGCGCCAGCGACTGACCAGGCGATGTTGTTGTTCTCGGCATCGGTTGCGGTGTAGGTCTCCACTGCTGCGTCGGCGTTCTCGGCATAATTCGGTGTTGCATTGCCACTGATGGCCGGCGCGGTGTTGGCGGTCACGGTGATGATTACCGTGTCGGTGGCACTTCCCTCGGGAGCGCCGGCATCGGCGACGGTCAGGGTGAAGGTATATGTCCCTGCCGCAGTCGGCGTGAAGGTCGGGGCGGCGCTGTTGGCATCGCTCAAGGTGATACCGGTGCCGCCGGTCAGTGCCCAGGAGTATGTCAGATCATCGTTATTACCATCGGGGTCGTTGCCGGAGCCGGCAAGGGTTACTTCTGTGCCGGCAACCTCAGTTTGCGGGGGCCCCGCTTCGGCAGTCGGCGGCTGGTTTGCGCTGCCGCTCGCGCTCGCTTCTGCGTCGGGTCCTTCGTTGCCGGCCAAGTCCATCACGCTGTCCACGTCAAGGGTCAGGCTGAAGGCTACCTCGGTCGGGGTGAAGTTGATGGTATGGGTGATGCCATCGTTGCTGGTCACCCGATTCACCGTGGCGCCTTCGGCGGTGATGTCGGCACTAACAAAGTCCAACGCTTCGGAGAAGGTGATGTCGTGCTCCTGCGGCGTGCCAATCACGCCAGCGGCAATAGCGCCGAAGGTCTCCACCGTCGGCACAGTGCTGTCCACGGTAACCGCACCGAGTTCGGCAGTTTCGACGTCCTCTCCAACCTGAGAGGCTACCACATCGTCAGCGCCATACATGCCTTCGGGCAGGGTGAAACTGGTGGCGCCGGTGCCGACGATGGAAGTACCACCGCCATCGGTGGTGTATGACCAGCCGGCCCCGGGGTTCATCACATTCACCACGCCATTGCGGGTGATGCCATCGCCGTCAATGCCGGTGTCCTCATGCAGGGCGATGCGGAACGCGGTCGACGCGGTTACGAAGATGCGCACCGTGTCGGTGGCGGTAACACCATCCTTATCGGTGACGGTCAGGGTGAACACCAAGTCATTGGCTTGAGCCGGCGCGGTGAAGGTCGGCGTGACGACAGCGGTACTGCTCAAGGTAACAGTCGCGCCTGTGTCCTGCGTCCAGGCATATTCCAGCTCATCGCCGGTGCTGCCGGAGCCGTCCAGGGTCACCATCGCGCCGGTATCCACATTTCGCTGATCAAGCCCGGCATCGGCAACCGGCGGCTGGCTGGTCTGCGCTTCGGTGTTGGTCACCGCCGCGCCGCCGGGGAGAGTTTGACCGCTGGCGGTGCGTAACTGCGACGCGCCGGCGCCGGACAAGGTCGCTGCCAATGCATCAAGTTGGTCCGCGGTGGTGACTACTTCATACTCCACGATGACGCTAGCGGCGGTAATGCTGAGGATATGCACATCATCGGAACGCACGTTCAAGAAGCGCGCCATGCCCATGCGGAACTTGTCCGCATCAAACTCGGCGGTGGTGAGCCCGGCAATGGTCATTTGGGCAGTGATGCGTGGTTTGGTAGTGTCTTCGGTTGCCGCTGCCGCCGCGTTGCCGTTCGCGGTTACCGGGCTGGCGGGACCCGTGTTCGGGGTGGCGGCGGTGTCGGACACGCTATTGGCGGCGAGAGTCAGGCTTACCGCGCCCGCCGCGCGCGGAGTATAGGTGACGGTGTAGGCGGTGTTGGCGCCGCTGTCCGGGCTAACCTCAATCATCATGGCGTTGGTAGCGGTGAAATCGCCACCCGTCAAACCGGTAACCGCCTCGTCGAAGGTAATTTTCACGCTTGCCCGATTACCCACCGTGGATTCGCCCAGAGCGGGGATGGTAACCATCGGCGCGGTGGTGTCGGGCGCGGCAAGCACGGCGGCGGTCGGCGCGCTGGTGACGCTCTTGTTACCGTATACCGGGTCGGAATAGACGACGGTGACCCACAGAGTCCTGCCGACATCATCGGCATCCGGCGTGTAGGTCGCGATGTCTCTGAGGTCATCACCGCTGACCACGCCTGCCGCGCTTCGCCATTCATACAGTGCGGCGGTAACCGCGCCATCCGGGTCGGTTGCGCTGGCGGTCAATTCCACGCCAACCTGAGCGATGCCGGCGATGGTTGCCGTGCCGGCTTCATCCACATTGGCAACGCTCACCGTTACCGCAACTGCTGCGCTGGTCTCGGTCGGCGTGCCGTTATCGGTGGCGGTGACGGTGATTTCGTAATCGTTGTCGGTGTTGGCATCGGTCGGCGCTTCAAAGTCCGGCGCTGGGTCGAAGGTCAAGACGCCAGCGTTAGTGATGGAGAAGTCACCCGCATCGTCCCCGCCGAGGGCGAAACTGGCAATGGTTCTGCCGTCAGTCGCGGTCGTGGTCGCGATGAAGGTGTGCACTGTTGCCGTATTCTCGTTAACCATTATCGGCGTTGCCGGTGGAGTCACCACCGGCGGCGCTTCGCCAACGGTCACGGTGCGGGTCAGCGTGTTGGAGACATTGCCGGCGCGGTCGGTGGCGGTGTAGGTGTAGAGGTAGTCGCCGGCGGTGTCGGTGTCCACTGCGGTCGCACCGTCAGGCCCGGTAATGACCGTTGCCAGAGTCTCCCCCCCCCCTCACTCCATTCACGCCCGCATCGGTGTAATCGCCGCCGTGGGCAACGGCTACGGGTGAATTGCCGAGCAGAGTGATGGTCGGTGCCACGGTGTCGATAGTCACTGTGCCGAGAGAATGTCTGAAATCGGCTGCCAGCGCGTTGTCGGCAGCGTCCGCGACACCGCGAACAATAAACTCTACCCCTGCATCGTCATCAGCAGGTGTGATGGTATAGGTCGCCTTATATTGATTGGTGACGCCGACCCGCAGCAGATTTTGCGTAGCGCGTTCTGATCCGTCAAAGTCAAACAAGGCGGCATCCACAAGCGACGCAGCGGCAAGCGGTTCGTCGGAGTTCACGAACGCGGTGAGGGTGTCACCAACATTCAAAAAGGTCGTAGTGCCCACGACTTCACCACCAGTGTGTTCAAACCGGTCGAAAGTAATCATCGGCGCGGCGGTGTCGACCAGCGCGCCAACGGCCACGGTGATGATTACGCTGTCGGTGGTTTGCATCGGGGGAGTGCCAGTATCGGTGACGGTCAAGTTGAAGATATAAGTCCCTGCCCTGGGAGGCGTGAAGGTCGGGCTATCAACGCGGTCATTGCTCAAGTCGACATCCGGGCCCTCTGCCTGCGACCAGAAATAAGTCAGATCATCCGTGGCGGTTTCGCTGTCGCTGCCGCTGCCGTCCAGGGTTACTGGACTGCCGACAACCTCATCAGGTTGATCGGGTCCCGCATCGGAAGTCGGCGCGGTGTTGGCTCCGGGTGCCGGGGCCACGGTCACGGTGCGGGTCAACTCGGCTTCATTGCCGGCGGGGTCGGTCACGGTGTAGGTGATGCGGTAGTCGCCGGCGGTGTCGGTGTCCACTACTATGCCATTTACTGTCACAGCGTCGGGTCCGGTAGTCGTCATCGCCGTCGTGTCGTCCCGCCCCGCCCCACTAATGCCATCATCTTCATCTTCGGTGTATGTGCCGCCGTGGGCAACGGCTACGGATGAATCGCCCTCCAGAGTGATGACCGGCGCGCTGTTGTCGATAGTCACTGTGCCGAGAGAATGTCTGAAATCAGGTGTCGTGTTGGCGGGGTCGGCAGTGTCCATGACACCGCGAACATTAAATTGTAGCCCTGCATCGTCATCAGCAGTTGTGATGGTATAGGTCGCCCTATATTGGTTGGCGACGCCGGCTACCGGCCGCAGATCTTGCGTAGCGCGTGCTGATCCGTCAAAGTCAAAGAAGGCAGCATCCACAAGCGACGTGGCGGCAAGCGGTTCGTCGGAGTTCACGAACGCGGTGAGGGTGTCACCAACATTCAAATGGGTCGTAGTGCCCACGACTACACCACCAGTGTGTTCAAACCGGTCGAAGGTAAGCACCGGCGCGGTGGTGTCCGCAGCCACGGAGGCCGCATTCACGTCGAGCGGGAATTGCCGACTGAATTCTTTCAAACTCGCGGCGTCCTGGACACGGTAGGTCAGGGTGGATTGCTTAACCGTGGTCGGCGTGCCCGTGAGCCTGCGGGTGGCCGCATCGAAGGACAACCCGTCGGGAAGACCGCCAAAGCTGGTCAGCCGGTAGATAAAGGTGGGGCTGGAACCGGTGCCGCCGGTGGCTACCGGCAGGGTCAGGGCGGTGATCGGCGTGCCAACCGTGTAGCTCTGGCCGGCCAGCGCGGCGGCAAACCCCAGCGCGGCGAAATCCGGGGGTGTGCAGACCGTTTCGCCATCTGTGCTCCCGCTCCCCTCGCATACCGTGACCTTGACGAAGATGAGGGCGAAGCCACCACCCGCCGAGGAGTTCACCCTGTAGGTGAATGCAAAGCCGTCGCCTGCTTGACCCGCGCCCGCAAGCTTCGGTGTGCCCTTGAAGATGCGGGTGGTCGGATCAAAGCTAAACCCCAGTGATTCGAGTCCGGGGTTTCCGGTCACAGAGTAGATCAGGCCGCCGGTACCGCCGGTGGCTATCGGAAACTCGATGTTATCGGTGGCCACCCCAAACCGGAAATACAGGTTGATGGTTCTCATTTCGGACGATGCAGTTGTTCAGAACGACAAAGCGGGGCCATTTTGTCATTCTGAGGAACAACGTGACGAAGAATCTCTCCCTGAATGACAGAGAAACGAGATTCTTCACTTCGTTCAGAATGACAAGAAAAATAAGGGGTAATCTCGTGGTTATGCAAAGGTCTCCCTCCAATAGTCACTAAACCGGATTTTAGCATTCTTAGTGCGCCTTTAATAGTTCTTTGTCCAGCCTTAATGGCTGGTTCCCTTGTTTTATGGGGTTGTGTTGACCGCGCCCGCTGGCGCGAGTTCGTATTGTTGCAGGGCCAGACGGCACTCATCAACCGACCCCCGAAATCTGGGGGGGGGGGGGGGGGGGTGACTTTAAAATGTTGGGTGGCGGCTGGTGTGTTCATAGTGACTCCAAAGTGTCGGCGCGGTGCGCCGACCGCGTGATTCTAATACTGCCCTGAGTGCTACCACATCGCCACCCGGACTGCAAGCGGAAAAAGAGTTCATAGCGCGAATTTTACCAGGCCGAAAAACAACGCAGTCTGCGCCGTCGCCACCGTCAGCACCACGCCAACTATCCATTTGATCAGCCTGGTTTCGGTGTTGGCGAGGTCAGTTTTGAGATTGGCGAGGTCAATCTTGAGATTGGCTTCCACCTGAGCGAGGTCAGTTTTGAGACTGGCGAGGTCGGTTTTAAGACTGGCTTCCACCTGAGCGAGGTCGGTTTCGAGATTGGCGATGTCAATCTTGAGACTGGCTTCCACCTGAGCGAGGGCAACTTTAGTCGCCAGGTTACTGTTCAGGAATTCCAGATGCTGTTCGGCAATTCCTTCGGTAATCGCTTCGGCGTGCTTCGGGTCGATGCCGGCATCAACCAGGCGCTTGGCAAATTTTAATGTGTCAACAAACGCGATGGCTTCACTCATGGCTGCGCTCTGTGGTAGTCGTGACTGGTGTGTCCATAGTGACTCCAAAGTGTCGGCGCGGTGCGCGACCGCGTGATTCTAATACTGCCTTGGATGCTACCACACCGCCACCCGGACGCAAGCGGAAAAAGAGTTCATAGCGCGAATTTTACCAGGCCGAAAAACAACGCAGTCATGCTGAACATGCCGCTCAGCATGATGCCAACCATCCACTTGATCAGCCTGGTTTCGGTGTTGGCGATGCTGGTTTCGGTGTTGGCGATGCCAGTTTTGAGATTGGCGAGGTCAATCTTGAGATTGGCTTCCACCTGAGCGAGGTCGGTTTTGAGATTGGCTTCCACCCGAGCGAGGTCGGTTTTGAGATTGGCGAGGCCAGTCTTGAGATTGGCTTCCACCTGAGCGATGTCAGTTTTGAGACTGGCTTCCACCCGAGCAAGGTCGGTTTCGAGATTGGCGATGTCAATCTTGAGACTGGCTTCCACCTGAGCGAGGGCAACTTTAGTCGCCAGGTTACTGTTCAGAAATTCCAGATGCTGCTCGGCAATTCCTTCGGTAATCGCTTCGGCGTGCTTCGGGTCGATGCCGGCATCAACCAGGCGCTTGGCAAATTTTAATGTGTCAACAAACGCGATGGCTTCACTCATGGCTACGCTCTGTGGTAGTCGTGACTGGTGTGTTCATAGTGACTCCAAAGTGTCGGCGCGGTGCGCGACCGCGTGATTCTAATACTGCCTTGGATGCTACCACACCGCCACCCGGACGCAAGCGGAAAATTCGGGATTGTAAAGGGTTTCTCAATAAAATCGCAACGGGGCAAAGCACCCCCCCCCCCCCCGCCCCCCCCCAGAAAAGCGAGATTCTTCACTGCGTTCAGAATGACAAGAAAAATGACGATGCAGTTGTTCAGAACGACAAAGCGGGGCCATTTTGTCATTCTGAGGAACAACGTGACGAAGAATCTCTCCCTGAATGACAGAAAAGCGAGATTACCCCTTCGGGGCACGAGGGCTTTGGAACAATACCACGTCTTCACTGCGTTCAGAATGACAAAGCGGAGCCTGTGCTGAGTGTCATTCCAAAGTGTCGGCGCGGTGCGCGGGTTTGCATTTGTTGCGGCAAGTTTACACTATTTAGCAAGTTCATAGCGCGAATTTTACCAGGCCGAAAAACAACGCAGTCTGCGCCGTCGCCACCGTCAGCACCACGCCAACTACCCATTTGATCAGCCTGGACTCGGTGTTGGCGATGTCAGTTTTAAGACTGGCTTCCACCTGAGCGATGTCAGTTTTAAGACTGGCTTCCACCCGAGCGAGGTCGGTTTCGAGATTGGCGAGGTCAATCTTGAGATTGGCTTCCACCCGAGCGATGTCAGTTTTGAGACTGGCTTCCACCCGAGCGAGGTCGGTTTTGAGATTGGCGATGTCAATCTTGAGACTGGCTTCCACCTGAGCGAGGGCAACTTTAGTCGCCAGGTTACTGTTCAGGAATTCCAGATGCTGTTCGGCAAGTCCTTCGGTAATCGCTTCGGCGTGCTTCGGGTCGATGCCGGCATCAACCAGGCGCTTGGCAAATTTTAATGTGTCAACAAACGCGATGGCTTCACTCATGGCTGCGCTCTGTGGTAGTGGTGACTGGTGTGTTCGTAGTGACTCCAAAGTGTCGGCGCGGTGCGCGACCGCGTGATTCTAATACTGCCCTGAATGCTACCCTGTATCGCCACCCGGACGCAAGCGGAAAAAGAGTTCATAGCGCGAATTTTACCAGGCCGAAAAACAACGCAGTCTGCGCCGTCGCCACCGTCAGCACCACGCCAACTATCCATTTGATCAGCCTGGTTTCGGTGTTGGCGAGGTCAGTTTTGAGATTGGCGAGGTCAATCTTGAGATTGGCTTCCACCTGAGCGAGGTCGGTTTTGAGATTGGCGAGGCCAGTCTTGAGATTGGCTTCCACCTGAGCGATGTCAGTTTTGAGACTGGCTTCCACCCGAGCAAGGTCGGTTTCGAGATTGGCGATGTCAATCTTGAGACTGGCTTCCACCTGAGCGAGGGCAACTTTAGTCGCCAGGTTACTGTTCAGAAATTCCAGATGCTGCTCGGCAATTCCTTCGGTAATCGCTTCGGCGTGCTTCGGGTCGATGCCGGCATCAACCAGGCGCTTGGCAAATTTTAATGTGTCAACAAACGCGATGGCTTCACTCATGGCTACGCTCTGTGGTAGTCGTGACTGGTGTGTTCATAGTGACTCCAAAGTGTCGGCGCGGTGCGCGACCGCGTGATTCTAATACTGCCTTGGATGCTACCACACCGCCACCCGGACGCAAGCGGAAAAAGAGTTCATAGCGCGAATTTTACCAGACCGAAAAACAACGCAGTCTGCGCCGTCGCCACCGTCAGCACCACGCCAACTATCCATTTGATCAGCCTGGTTTCGGTGTTGGCGAGGTCAGTTTTGAGATTGGCGAGGTCAATCTTGAGATTGGCTTCCACCTGAGCGAGGTCGGTTTTGAGACTGGCTTCCACCTGAGCGAGGTCGGTTTTGAGACTGGCTTCCACCTGAGCGAGGTCGGTTTTGAGATTGGCGATGTCAACTTTAGCCGCCAGGTTACTGTTCAGGAATTCCAGATGCTGTTCGGCAATTCCTTCGGTAATCGCTTCGGCGTGCTTCGGGTCGATGCCGGCATCAACCAGGCGTTTGGCAAATTTTAATGTGTCAACAAACGCGATGGCTTCACTCATGGCTGCGCTCTGTGGTAGTCGTGACTGGTGTGTTCATAGTGACTCCAAAGTGTCGGCGCGGTGCGCGACCGCGTGATTCTAATACTGCCCTGAATGCTACCCTGTATCGCCACCCGGACGCAAGCGGAAAATTCGGGATTGTAAAGGGTTTCTCAATAAAATCGCAACGGGGCAAAGCACCCCCCCCCCCCCCCCGCCCCCCCCCAGAAAAGCGAGATTCTTCACTGCGTTCAGAATGACAAGAAAAATGACGATGCAGTTGTTCAGAACGACAAAGCGGGGCCATTTTGTCATTCTGAGGAACAACGTGACGAAGAATCTCTCCCTGAATGACAGAGAAACGAGATTCTTCACTTCGTTCAGAATGACAGCACAATCGTTCAGAATGACAAGCAGAATGACAGAAAAGCGAGATTCTCAAGCTTCCGACACGTCCATCCACTTAAAGTTCTGGACGGGCAATATGGGGTAAACCGTAAAAAGTGGCGTGTTGTAGGGGACAACAGCCGTTTCGGTACCGGGGCTGAGAGTCAGGTGGATGTTGACAAAATTGAAGCTCATCCCTTCCTGCCAGGGTAGAGAAGTATTTTCAACATAAGCGGGAACCTTATCCGCGGCGTGACTCCGAACCATCAGGCCGGAACCCCCTTCAAGTCCATACTCATAAAGGTCGGGCGCGCCCTGAATGAGGATCGACACCTGACTGGCATCAAACCAGATTTTAAAATTTGAAACCACCTGCACGTAAGGCCCCAAAGTTCCAGTGCGTTCCAGGACCGCCCGTGGGTAGGCATATTCTACCGGAACTTCCGGCGTGGCTGGGTAAGCGGGAGCGCGAAATTCTTTTTCCTTGATCCTGGAAACCGACAGGAATATCAGGTTTGGATCATCCAGAGGAATATCCAGAATCTCCCCGTCCTGAAAACTACAGATCTTTCCCATTTCAAATCCCAAAGGAAACGAGTAACCCGTCTTGCAATAATAGGCCCGCATCCCCGCATCCAACGGGTCATCGGGTTTTTTGCTGATCTTGATATCGAAGGGCATCATCAGGTGAAAAGCATTGGTACGCGCATTCATGAACGGACCGCATGCCCCCGGATGTTCGCGGTGCACTTTGGGGTTATCCGGCTCGAACTTTCTCGGTCCGCCGCCAAAATGTTGCGCGGTTTTCTCCTCCTTACTCAAGCCGAACTTGTCCTGATAATAGGCAGAAGCCCGTTTCCGGGCAACATCTAAAAAATAGTCCGGAGCTTCGGTCTGCACCACCAGGCACTGCTTTTCCCGTGCATCCGTTTTGGTGGGCCGCATCGCTTCATTGTATATATCGATCTCGGCGGTGGTCTTTTTAATGTCCTGTTCGATCTGTCGGATCAGTTGCGGATTTTTGTGGGTGGTTTTATCGACCAATTCCCGCGCCCGGTTGAGCATTTCCAGTTTCAGGGTGTAGCGTTTCGGCTCCCTGGCCAGAGCCTGGATGGTGGCCATGACAAGGCTGAACTGTTCCTCCGGTAAAAAACCGACTGCGTCGAAATCCGTTTCGCGGATGAAATCGAGCGCCATGGGACCAAACGCCTCTTCCTGTCGGAGCCTCAGAGTGAGCAGATAATTGAGGTAAGCCCGTGCCTCGTTAAGATCCACAAAATTCTCCACAAACAGGATTTAAAAAGGCTTATCTTGACGGGAAATGCCCCGATTCGCAAGTGCTTTTGTGAGAGAGCTTTGCGTAAGTCGAAAAAAAACAGAAAAGCGAGATTACCCCTGCGGGGCGTGAAAGACAACGAGATTCTTCACTTCGTTCAGAATGACAAGCGGAATGACAAGAAAAGCGAGATGCTAAAGCGGGATTACCCCTGCGGGGCATGAAGGTTAATGAAAAGCATATCACATACCCCTGCGGGGCACGAAGGGGTAATCTCGGGGTTATGCAAAGGTCCCCTTTTGTGAGGGAAGCCGGGCAGACATATTTTATCCCCATTTCCTATTATTTAATCAGAGTTGTAAAAAGCACAGAAATGCTATAAAACACCCAATTTATGTGGTTATGCAAGATTTCGGTGATTTTAACAATATTATCTGTTGCTTTCGAATAGTGCTGTTGGATTGACCAACATTTATTGATTTAATATGGGGTTTTTATTGCTCCAAATGGTGACAGAAACCCTTGGACAAATCCATGGAAGTCGTGATCAATTTTGACGATATGAATTGGGCGGCAATCGGGCCGGAACTCATCATCCTGATAACCGCCTTCTTCATTCTTCTAGCCGGACTTAAAAAGAGGATGAATACCCTTCCCTTTTTATCCACAGTTTCGCTGGTTGGAGTCGGCGCGGCGTTTCTTTTCACCCTGAACCTTTGGGGTGGAGCCCCGACCGCTGAAAGCGGAAGCAGTTCGAGCATGTTCAGCGGTACCTTGATCTACGACCGGTTTTCCCTGACCTTCAATCTGATATTCCTGCTGATGTCCTTGTTCGCAATTTTCGGTTCGGCCCGTTACCCACAGGAAGACCATGAGAACAAAGCAGAATACTTCACGCTTCTACTGATGGCGGTTGCGGGCATGATGTTTATGGCCAAGTCCGGCAACCTGATCACCATATTCATCTCCCTGGAACTGTTTTCCATTGCACTTTATATTCTTTGCGGCTTTTCCGCCAAACACGGAACCGGCAAGGAAGGACCTCACAGCAATACTGAGCTAAGCTGGACAACTCTGGCCTCGCAGGAGTCGACGGTTAAATACCTGCTGACCGGCGCATTTGCTTCCGCCATTCTGGTTTATGGCATGGCCCTGATTTACGCCGGCAGCGGTACGACCGAACTCAAAATGATCGGACAACTCATTCACGAAAACCCCTATACCAGGAACACGCTGGTTTTTATCGGGATGGGGCTGATGTTTTGCGGACTGGCGTTTAAAGTTTCTCTGGTGCCTTTTCACTCCTGGACCCCGGATGTCTACCAGGGCGCACCGACACCCATCACCGGGTTCATGTCGGTGGCGACCAAGGCGGCGGCCTTTGCGGTGATCGCCCGCGTTTTTTTCATCGCCCTGCCAGAGTTGGAAAAGGTCTGGATGCCCATTCTTTTCGGCATATCGATCCTGACCATGCTGGTGGGGAATACCGCCGCTATTTTTCAGGATGATCTCAAAAGGATCCTCGCCTATTCCGGTGTTGCTCATGCCGGATATCTGTTGATCGGTATCGTCACCAACACCCAGGAAGGAATAGCCAGCATTATTTTCTACCTTGCGGTTTACCTGTTCATGAACATTGGAGCCTTTGCCGTGGTCTTCATAATGGAAGGGGAAGGGCAGGAAGGCAACTCCATCAACCGGTTCAAAGGGTTGGCCAAAAAGAATCCCCTTCTGGCAGCAGCCATGAGCCTGTTCATGGTATCGCTGGCCGGGTTCCCACCGACTGCCGGTTTCTTCGGAAAGTTGTTCGTATTCTATGCCGCAGTCAAGAAGGGCTACATTCTCATAACTGTTATGGCAGCCATCGCCAGCATCATTTCCGTTTACTTTTATCTCCGCGTGATCGTCATGATGTATTTCCATGAAGATGAAAACGCTCCGCAACCTGTGATTCCCAAAGGCATGGGAGCCTTGATTACCGTCAGTTGTGTGGCGGTCGTGGCTATAGGGCTGTTCCCCTCTTTTCTAATGGAACTGGCCCGAGGCGCTATTCCTTTTTAGCTTGCCACCCCCCTTCTATCCTGTGCACGGTAAAAAGATTCCGCCTCCTTGGGCTTAGCAGCATTGTCGAAACCCGGTCGTCTACCTTTGGCACAATCTCCGGCCAGCGTAAACCGGGAAACCACCAGCACCCCGTGCGCTGGTAAATATTGCAGCATTCGAACATAATACCCAAAAATTTTTCGGGTTTCTTTCATCGTTTCCCTGCAATCTGAATCCTTCGCTTGCGCAAACGGCTGTCAAAATCATAAAGAATAGTTTATTGCCACCTTCGCAGGCTGACCAGACTTCACCCTCACCTTATCTTATCCAGAGCGCGAACTTTATATTCGATGAATGTTTTATGAGGAATGCGGAGAGCTTTGGTGATCCGTCTGACTTCCTCCGCTTCCTCATGGACCATCTCCCCATCGGCAGTGGAAATTTCAAAAAGGCATTCCATCAAATGGATACGGTCGTTGTAGGAGGCAACGCGGTTCAGCTCCGCAGCCACTTCATGAAAATCAAAACCCTGGCGTGCTTGTTCCTCCACCACCTCAAACAACAGGGTCAATTCTTTTCCTTTCAAAGAAAACTGACTGGTCAGGCAACGCTTCAAAGCCTTTTTCTCTGCCGGGTCAAAATGGTCATCAACGTGAGCAACCGCCGCCATCAACGTACCCACAAGGCAAATAAAATAGAGCTGCTCATCGGGTAGGTTGGTGGGAATCTTAGAATGTGCGCTTTTCAGTTCAATTTTTTTCAACACACGGCGTTTAAAATATTTTTGCATATCCGGGTTCAAGTCCCGTGCCTGCTTAAAAATAGTCCTTTGCAAAAGGTTTCTGATCCGCCCAAAAGATTTTTTTGTATGAGAGGATTTTTCCAGCCAATCAGAAAACTGGCTGATCAACTCCCTTTCATCATTCTTTACTCTTTTATGTGCTTCGACCATGGCCTCCAACGCCCCCATGATTTCTATCTTCTCATCCGGGGAGGATAACTCGGCGATCATCTGGCGATACAGCTCATCCTTTTCTTTTTTTGAGACCGGAGCCAAGAGATAAGGCTTTAACTCATCCAACTCATGTTTTTCCAAATCAAATTTTCTGTAAAATGTTTTGAGAATATTAAGTTCAGATTGCGAGACTTCGCCATCCGCCCAGGCAACGGTGGTGAGCACTTTAAGAAAAGTCATTTTTTTAAACTTTGACATTGCGTTTCCCTTAATCGAAACGGTTCAACCAAACCCGGCTTCTGCCCGGAGTTGGTGATAGAGCGAAAATATCCAGGAACCCATTCTGGTTGACATCGGCAAAGGCCATCTCTCGGAAAAACCGGAAACGAGGAAGACGCCTTTCGGTTTCATCAGAAAATCTCCATCGACCTCTACCTTGTAAATAATAAACTCCTTTTGAGGTCAAGATCAAGGCATCGGGTTTGGTATTACCATTCGCATCTAAAAGATAAACCTTGTAAGAAGGAAGGCGGGGAAGCATTTTATGCGATCGTTTTTTAAAATTCCCCCCTCCCGTATTTTCAAGGAAATATGCGGTCTCCCCAGGGTAAGCCCGATAAGGTTTATTAATAGACCGGTTGACCACCAGAAGGTCATTATCTCCATCCCCATCAAAGTCTGCCCAGTCGGCATGCCCGCTAGCGTCGATAATGCGGGGTATGTGAGACGCAGTACGGTCTGCAAACTTTCCCACTCCGTTATTTATCAAAAGCCGATTCTGGCCTTTTCCGTAAATCAGAAAAACATCCACCACCCCGTCACCATCAAAATCGGCAAAAGAGGCATCGCGAATTCCCGCAGGCAGACGAGGCATGAGCAAAGTTGTCAAGTCCTCCAACTTCCCTGCACCTTTATTAATGAGCAGGCGGGCTTGATGGCCTGCGGGTTTTCCATTTGCACCCAGAACATTTTGACCAAAATAAAAAAGATCCTTGTCTCCATCTTGATCCAGGTCAACCGCAATCACCTTATCTATTCCGGCCTTAAGGGGGTAAGAACCCTCTTCATCCCTGGCGTAAAAATAACCTTTTTTATTATTAAAAAGAATTTGGGTGGACACTCTTCCCGAAACTTGCATGATCAGAGCAAGGTCATCACCTCCATCGCGATTCAAGTCTGCTGCGGTGAAGGAAAGGATAGGATCTTTGTGTCCCTCTACCCAGCGCCCCAGATCTTCCTGAAGAAAACTATTTTTTCCTTGATTGGTGAAGAGCTGCAACTGGGGTTTTCCCGCCTCGTTAAGGACTATTAAATCCGGCAATTCGTCCTGGTCTGCGCGGAGGAAAGTGGCGTGTCTTGGAGAGGAATTTTGTTGAGAAAGCCATTTTCCGGTCACATCACGAAAACGCTGGCTGGCGGGATTATCCGCAATATGGGGTTGGGAGCCTCCACACCCATTAAGAAGTACCAGCACGAGTAAGACTCGCACCAAGGCTTTAATCAAAAAGGGATTTGGGCAATGCGTCCTGTGATAAATCAATGTGCAAGCCTTCATAGGCGGCTATGCTTTTTGGAAAAAGTTGGCGGGATTCCGCTTCAATTTGCTTGATAAAATTATCATCGTGAGAAGGGTCGTGATGAAACAAAACCAGTTTTTCCACCTCCCCGCTTCCGCAATCTTGATCCCTTCCCGCATGGTGCTATGTCCCCAGCCTTTACGGGGAGCTTTGCGTAAGTCGAAAAAAAACAGAAAAGCGAGATTACCCCTTCGGGGCACGAAGGTTAGGGAAGAGGATATCACGTCTTCACGGAGCCTGTGCTGAGCGAAGCCGAAGTATTCAGAATGACAAGAAAAGCGAGATTACCCCTTCGGGGCACGAGGGTTAGGGAAGAGGATATCACGTCTTCACTTCGTTCAGAATGACAGCGCAATCGTTCAGAATGACAAGAAACGCCAGTTTGTCATCCTCAAGGAGCCGAAGGCGACGAAGGATCTCGCCTTGCATAACCCCGAGATTATCCCTTCGGGGCACGAAGGTTAAGGAGGAGGATATCACGTCTTCACGGAGCCTGTGCTGAGCGAAGCCGAAGTATTCAGAATGACAAGAAAAGCGAGATTCTTCACTTCGTTCAGAATGACAGCGCAATCGTTCAGAATGACAATGCGGGGCCAGTTTGTCATCCTCGAGGAGCCGAAGGCGACGAAGGATCTCGCCTTTACGGGGAAACTGACCATTGAGGCCATAGTATTCATCTTCTGTATACTGAGCGTCATAAACCAGAGCATCGGCATCCCGGCAAAGCTCAATCAGGTTTTTATTCGGCTTGTCCTCATAATGCTCACAATCGTGAGTTTTATTCTATTATCATTTAAAAAATCCAGAGCCAAAGTTTTACTATTGTGTGCGCGATAATCCCGCCTAATATAATACCAGCTAGACAGTCTACCATTTTCAGTTAAACCTCCAAGAACAATAAATAAAAGACTGGGCATTATAAACAATCCGTAAGTGGGTAACAATCACTTCCTCAGGGGGAAAAGACCCTGCGCTTCCACCTTCTATTTAAAAATCAAGGAGTTGAGCAAAATCTTGATGAAACAGGTTCGTCCTCCTCTAAATACTCCTTCACCAACTCCAATTCCAGGGCACTCATGGGTTCCGGTTTCCACAATCCGGGAAACGTTTTCCGGAATCCGTCTATAAAACAAGGAGCCAGTTCTGTCCACTCCGGCTTTTTCGGCAGCACCTCTTTCAAGGTTAACGTGCTCGAAATCAAGTTTTTGAGCCCCCGGTTTTTTTCAACCTCCGAGGAATAGCGAAGCAGACTATGAGCCAGTTCAGAATCCTTATCCAACAAGATGGAGCCATGCTGCAAAAAAGCTCCATTTAACCGGCGCTGGGCGCTACCAGTCAGCTTCTTTCCTTTCACTGTTATTTCCCAATGATTGGATGTCGAAAAACAGGCCGGGGAACGCTTACCCGGAGTTCTTTTATCTTTTCCGACCATTTCAGGTTTGAGAACACCGACTCTTTCCAGAGAAAGAATCACAGCTTTCGATACGGCCGAAAAAGCTCCGGCCAGGTTTCCAGGAAACCCGGGATGAGGTATGGGAGCAACGAGACTGTAGGTGAATTCATGTTGATGCAAAAGGGCCCGCCCTCCTGTAAACCTTCGGACGATGGAGATGTTTCTTTGTTCACACTGCACCCTGTCCACATCCTTGAATTCGTTCTGCGAATAACCGATAGAGAGGGTCGGCTTGTCCCACCCATACAGCCTTAAAGTGGCTGGGGCCTGCCCCCTGTCGCAGGCGGTGAGAATGGCCCTGTCTGTCGCCATGTTCAACCTGCCATCGCCGGGGCCGTCTTCAATCAATCTCCAAGCAGGGTTTTTCATGGCGACCACTCCATGTCCTTTGACAATATTTTTTTTGACTCGTAAAGAATCATCCTATAAATATGAAGTATGGGAGTCAATTCCAGATACCTTTCAAAATCAATTTATTTTCTCGCTTTCATTCTGGCCCTGGGCTTTGGCAATCCATTAGCCTCCAATGCCTTTGAAAATCCAGGCCTATTTAGAAAAGAATGCCGCACCACCTGCCATCAAGCGGAGCACATCCTGAAAGCAAAGAAAAACAAATTCACCCAGCCCGAATGCAAAGCCTGCCACGCAGGAGTGATAGGAGAAAGCACTTTATCCCCTTTTTCAGTTCCCACCCCGGCAGGCCTCACCAGCAACAACAACCTTTTATTGAAATCCCTCATTCAAACCGTGCCTAATTCTCGGGCCAAAAACTCCACTCCAGTTGTGAAACAGGAAAAACCCTCCATGGCCTATGTCCCGGCCGGAGAGTTTATCATGGGATCGAATGAACGCTGGGATGATGAAGCGCCGGAGCATATTTCTGCAACCAACGCATTCTATATTGACATGAATGAAGTCACCAATACAGATTATAAAAATTTTGTGGACGCAACCCAGAGAACGCCTCCTTTTCACTGGCCAGATGAAAACCTTCCCAGGGGCAAGGAAAATCATCCCGTTGTTTATGTCAATTGGTTCGACGCGAAGGATTACTGTTTCTGGGCTGGCAAGCGCCTGCCCACTGAGCAGGAATGGGAAAAGGCGGCACGGGGCGAAGAAGGTCTCATTTATCCATGGGGAAATGAGTGGTCACTGGACAAGTCCAACAATCCCTATAAGCATTCCACCGGCACAGAACCTGTTGGCTCCTACCCGAAGGGGCGCAGCCCCTATGGGCTCTATGATATTTCCGGAAATGTGTGGGAATGGGTGGACAGTTACTATTTACCGCATCCGGGAAATCCCGTCACGCGCGCAGAATATGGAGAAGATAAAAGAGTGTTGAAAGGCGGGTCCTGGTTCGACTGCCTTTCTTATGGTTGCGGATTGAGTGCTCCAACCTTCAACCGAAGTTTTTTCACCCCTGAGGTGAAGAACAACAGCTTCGGCTTTCGTTGTGCGAAAACGAAAGGTCCATAACTTCGATCCAAAATCAATCCAAGGCTTGATGCGGGCTCGCTTTTCCTTATTAGAGGCAAGAAACATCAATTTCTTTAAAAAAAGCTGGAAATGGGTGAGATCACCCCAAATCCTGAATCTTCGTTTCCAGCTTCCCCATAATATTTAACAGCCTGCAGAACCTCGGAAAAATAATTTTATAAAATTGATTCGCCCCCTCCCCGGATAAAGGTATAATGCCGTCCACTAGGCATAGGGCCAGCAAGTTGGCGTCTAGCGGGCTGAACTCGGAGCCGGTTGACTCCTGAGGGCGTAGCGTATACTGTGCAATTTGCGTTAAAGAGCGAACCCCTCGCTCACAAACTGAAAGACAAGGAGGCAGAATGGGCTCGGACGACAGAGAAAAAGCACTGGAACTGGCATTCACTCAAATCGAGAAGCAATTCGGCAAGGGCTCCATAATGAAACTGGGCAAAGCCGAAAGCCTGAAAGGGATCCGTGTCATTCCCACTGGCTCCATTTCTCTGGATCACGCGTTGGGTGTGGGCGGAGTTCCCAGAGGCCGGATTATCGAAATCTACGGCCCGGAAGGTTCAGGAAAAACCAGTTTAACGCTACATATCATTGCTGAAGCACAAAAGGACGGTGGGGTCGCAGCATTCATTGACGCAGAACACGCTTTAGACCCCGAATATGCTGGCAACCTCGGTGTCAATCTCGATGACCTGCTTCTCTCTCAACCAGATACTGGTGAACAAGCGCTGGAAATTGTCGAAGTTCTCGTTCGTAGTGGCGCGGTGGATGTCATCGTCATCGACTCCGTGGCCGCCCTCGTTCCAAAGTCGGAACTCGATGGAGATATGGGCGATTCCCATATGGGACTGCAAGCCCGACTGATGTCTCAGGCCATGCGTAAACTTGCGGGGGTGGTCAACAAATCCAAAACCAGTCTGGTATTCATCAACCAGATACGCATGAAAATTGGAGTGATGTTTGGCAACCCCGAAACAACAACCGGCGGAAACGCGCTCAAGTTTTATTCATCCGTCCGTATGGATATTCGCCGCATCGCAGCCTTGAAGGACGGAGAAACTGTCATCGGTAACCGCACCCGGGTCAAGATAGTGAAAAACAAGGTCGCCCCGCCCTTTCGCCAGGTTGAATTCGATATTATCTACGGAAAAGGAATCTCCAAAGTCGGTGACCTGCTCGATCTCGGCGTAGCCCACGATATTATCGCCAAAAGCGGTACATGGTTCTCCTATAATGAAAACCGGATTGGTCAAGGTCGTGAAAATTCTAAAAAGTTTTTGATCGATAACCCGGAGATGGCGGCAGAAATTGAAGGACGGTTGCGCCAAACCCTTGGGCTGACCGCTGCAGAAACGACGCCGAAAGAAAATGCGGAAGAACCCTCCGCCAAGGAGAAAAAGGCCGCAAAAAATTCCTAACCTTTGATGAGGGCACCTCTAAAAATCAGCTTTTGCGCCACCCCTTTATTTGAGGTTCCCGTAAAACCTAATGCCGGATCAAGAAGCCCTCAAAATCGCTAAATCCCAGGCATTCAGACACCTCGCCTATCGGGATCGGAGTAAGCGGGAGCTTGCCCAATACCTGGGAAAAAAGAAGCATGCTCCTTCTGTTATTCAAAAGACCCTTCAGGATCTTGTAAAACTGAACTACATCAACGATCAGCGCTTCGCGGTGGAATGGGGCCAGTCGCGCGTTGAAGGAAAAAAATTCGGCAAAAAACGCTTACGCCATGAGCTTTTGGCAAAAGGCGTTTCATCCCATATCATTGAAACGACTTTAGACACCCTATACGATTCCCATCCCGAACAAGACCTTTCCCTGGCCTGTGCAAACAAAAAGCTGGCATCCCTTCACGGACTGGAGCCTGAAAAAAAAACGCGCCGCTTAGCCCAATACCTTCAGCGAAGAGGATTTTCCGCCGATATCATTTATGAGACGCTGAAAATCACTAACCGTGGAGGCGAATAATAGAGGAATGGAATTTATTCAAGCAATTCCTTATCCTGTTTTAGCTGGGGCAGTATTCTGTTTTGGACTGGCAGTCGGCAGTTTCGCCAACGTGTGTATTCACCGTTTACCCCGGAAAGAATCCGTGGTCATGCCCGGGTCGCATTGCCCAGTGTGCTCGTCGGCGGTTCGCCAGCTGGATAACATTCCGCTCGTCAGTTATATTTTTCTGGGCGGAAAATGCAGAGATTGCGCCACACGTATTTCGCCGATTTATCCGGTTATCGAGGCGGCGACAGCCGTTCTTCTGCTGGCTGGGTTTTTCAAGTTCGGACTGTCGTTTAGTTTTCTGGTTTATGCTGTGGTGGCTCCCGCACTGGTCATCATCACAGCTATTGATATCGAGCACCAGATTATTCCCGATGTGATCACGCTACCGGGCATTATCCTGGGGCTTGCAGTGGGAAGCTATACGGTCGGTTATGTGGACTCCCTGCTCGGGTTTTTCCTGGGAGGCGGATTATTTTATTTACTCGCTGTACTCAGTAATGGCGGGATGGGCGGGGGAGACATTAAATACATCGCAGCGGCTGGTGCTTTGCTGGGCTGGCAAAAAGTACTGCTGGTGATTTTTATCGGAGCATTTTTAGGATCAATAGCTGGCCTATTCCAGATCATCGTGCAGAAAAAATCAAGGAAAAGCCTGATCCCGTTCGGACCGTTTCTCGCGACAGGCACCCTGATCACATTATTTTATGGTAACTCGCTCATTCAGTTATACTTGGAATATTTGGTGAGATAATGATTCCCGAAAAAAATGAACAGAGCACTCTAATCAGCAATCGGAATTGAAATATGGAAAACGAAGAAACCAAACACGAGACCCAAAAACAGACATCCCCAAAAGAAGGCCCCCCGACCCTGGAAAGCTTTGCGAAGGTTCAGAGAAACTCTAATGAACTGAGCCAGATGGTGCAAGCCCTTGAAGGCCAGAAAGAAATATTTCCAGTTGAATGACCGCCCAAACCAATCAAGTCAGATCAAAAATCTTTTCTATTCTTTCACAATGTTCAGGGGACGGTTGCCAACCAACCGCTTTCAGGTTTTCTTTCACCTGATCTGGATTTTTCACACCCACCAGAGCCGTTGTGAGTCCCTCCTGCCTCAACACCCAGTTGATCGCGGTCTGGCCACAGGTTTTGCCCTCTTCATCAGCGATTTCTTTTAACCGGTCCACCTTTTCAATATTCATGACAAATCCTTCCCCTGTAAAAGTGCCAATGATTCCCTCACTTCGCCAGTCTTTAAACTTGGTATTCTTATCATACTTGCCGGTCAGGACTCCTGACGACAGAGGACTGTATGCGATGATTCCGATATCGTTTTCCAGACAAAGAGGAACCGTGTCCTTCTGAATGTCGCGAGCCAGTAAACTGAACTCCGGTTGCAGTGACACAATTTTTCCGTATTGAAGACAGCCGTTGATCTGTTGAGCCGAGTAATTGCTGACACCGATATGACGAATCTTGCCTTTTTCCTGAATCTCCAACAGGGTTTCCATAGTCTCTTTCTGACCCGTTTCCACATCGGGCCAGTGAACCTGATAAAGATCGATCACATCCGTATCCAGACGTTTCAAACTCTGGTCAATTTCTTCCAGAATAGAAGTTCTGCTGGCATCCTTGCGGAGCGAGCTTAAGGATTTCTTATCCCACCGCAATCCACATTTGGTCGCAAGAATCACTTTATCCCTGAGCGGTTTCAGGGCTTTTCCAATCAACTCCTCAGAATGGCCAAAACCATAAACCGGGGCCGTATCAAAAAAATTAATACCCAGGTCATACGCCTTCCTGATAGAATCCAGCGATTTCCCATCGCCCTCGTTATTCCAGAAGGGTGCTCCACCTATCCCCCACGCACCAAAACCGATCACCGACACTTCAAGATCACTGCTTCCCAGTTTTCTGTATTCCATATTCTCGTTGAGTTTAAATTTAAGGTTTCAGGTTTTCTCGCAAAAACCATTTCGCATTATTAAGGTTACTCATTATAATCGTAAGGACACCTCTAAAAATCAGAACCTTTATGCTTTGACAGTTTTTAGAGGCTTTTTTAATTATAGCAGTCCAAACGCTGAAAACATGAAATCCCTTGCAAGAGTACTGAGTTATTTAAAACCTTATCAAAAAGGGGTAGCGATGACACTGTTTTTAGCCATCGCCACCACCCTCCTGGATCTAGTCCCACCCTGGCTGATTAAACTGATTGTCGACAGCCTGGTCGAAGGCGGAGAATCCTTATGGATATACGGACCCATAGCCGGTTTGGCCGGTATTTATCTGACGCGAAACTTCACCAATCACCGGCGCATCATGATCAACAACAAAGTCGAGCAGAGTGTAGTGTTCGATTTAAGGTCAGACGTTTATCGTGCGTTGCAGAATTTATCCCTGAACTATTTTGAAAACCGCTCCACCGGCGAGTTGATGTCCCGCGCCAACGATGATGTGACCTATGTCGAGCGAATTTTTATTGATGGCGTGGAGCAGGTTGTGACCGCGATCCTGACCCTGATCGGGATTTCCATTATACTTTTTTATATGCATTGGAAACTGGCCTTGGTGGCCCTGCTTCCCATTCCTTTCCTGGCTTATGGCGCATGGATCTACACCGCCAAGGCCCACGACCAGTATCATGTTGTGCGCAAGCGGGCCGCGAAAATGAATGCTAAGTTGCAGGACTCCATTTCAGGAATCCGCGAAACACTTTCTTTTAACCGCCAGCTTCATGAAGTCAATCAATTTGAAAAACGCAGTCGGGATTACTGCGATGGGACTTTGGAAGTCATGCGGTTGTGGGCCTTCTACTCCCCGACCATGATGTTTTTTGGGTCTCTCGGCACAGTTCTGATCCTCCTGTATGGAGTGGGGCTGGTACAGGCCGGGGATATCACCGTCGGTTCCCTGATCGCTTTCGTAGGCTACTTGGCATTATTTTATACGCCGATCAACCAATTGCATTCGGTCAATCACATGCTTCAGCACGCACTGGCTTCCGGCGAACGGTTGTTTGAGATCATCGACACGGTGCCCGAGATCCAAGAG
Organism: Nitrospinales bacterium; assembly: GCA_965249625.1. GTDB lineage: Bacteria > Nitrospinota > Nitrospinia > Nitrospinales > VA-1 > LS-NOB. Next base: position 1,856,046 of record OZ252246.1, read on the forward strand.
ATGCCACATGCGATTCTCCCCTCTACCAATGTCTTGGGCACGATTCAATTTAACCGGGTGGACTTTTCATACATCTCGGGCAAACCCGTCCTTCAAGAAGTTGACTTCACCATTGCCGCCGGAGAAAAGATAGCTCTGGTCGGTCATACCGGCAGCGGCAAATCCACCATGGTTAAACTGCTCATGCGGTTTTATGATGTCCAGTCAGGAGCCATTCTCATTGATGGTCACCGAATAAAAGACCTGAAGCTTTCTTATCTCCGCGAACAGATCGGGCTGGTCGCGCAAGATCCGTTCCTGTTTAATGGCACAGTGGCAGAAAACATCCTTTACGGGAACATTGAAGCCGACCGGGATCAGATCATTTCAGCCGCTGTCTCAGCACACGCCGACCCCTTTATAAAAAATCTGCCGGAGGGATACGACACCATGGTCGGAGAACGGGGAGTCAAACTTTCTGGAGGGGAAAAACACCGCATCGCCATCGCCCGGACTTTTCTGAAAAATCCGCCGATCCTGGTGCTGGACGAAGCCACCTCATCGGTGGACACTGAAACCGAGAGCCATATCAAACAAGCTCTGGACACGTTGATGGCAGGGCGTACCACTCTGATTGTTGCGCATCGCCTGTCAACTTTGAAAGGGGCAGACCGTGTTCTGGTCATGAAACAAGGAGAACTGGTTGAAACAGGAGTGCACGATACCTTGATCACCACTGACTCAGAATACGCACAACTGTTTTGCCAACAGGTCCACCTCTAAGCGGAGAACCTCCGCTGGTAACTAGCAATAGCTTTTCAAGGCTGGCAACAATTCTCCTTGGCTTGAAGAGTTCCTGATCATTGGGTAGCGTCACGTGTGGTGACCCTTCATTAACCCTCATGCCCCGAAGCAACTGTGTTAAATGTCAAGTGCTGGCAATGAGATTTTCATTCCAGAGTGTTTTTGTTTTGATCATAGTATTGATGATCGTTAATAATTTTCTCATGCATGCAGTAATGGCGACTTTAAAGGGTTTTCCCTTTTCGATGAGGCGTGTGTAAAAGGTACGAATCAGAGGATTATGTTGCATAGCAGTGACGGCGGTCATGTATAAAGCGGCACGCACATTGGCGCGTCCGCCCCGGATACACCGGCGGCCCCGGAACTTTCTGCTGTCACGATTGAGTGGAGCAAGACCGATCAGTGCGGCAACTTGCCGCCGGTTTAAGGTTCCTAACTCTGGAACACCGGCTAACAGGCGACAATACGGGCCCTGCGCCTGGCAAGCTTTGAATGATCAGGTCGCGCTCATGCCAGACAGAACTGTTCCGGATAGCTATGGAAAGGTCACCATCGATTTTACGCAAGCGTTTTTTTAAGAGATTCGGTATGCTCCTTAATGTCCTTACGTATCCATTTTGGAGCTTGTTTTAAACGGGTCTTTTCCCTGGTTAGCATCTCGATCAACTGGCGTCTGCGAGTGACCAGAGCTGAGAGCTTCAGGGATTCTGCATCTTTGATTTTTCTGGCCTCAGGGCGTATGGCCTTGGCAAAATGGGCCAGCACAAGAGAATCAATGACATCCGTTTTTGCCAGTTTTCCGATGGCTTTGGCAAAATCACGAACTTGCCGTGGGTTGACCATGGCTACTGGCAGTCGACCCGCAGCCAAGGCCGAGGCCAGCGGGAGCTCCAAACCGCCTGTGGCTTCCAGAACAATTAATGGAGGGTTTAAGGCGGATAAACTCTCGACCAAACCAGCAATCCCTTCCTCATTGTCAGCGGTTTGCCAGGTTTCTTGAGTCATGCTGTCAGCGGCATCCAGATGGTGTTTGGAAATATCGATGCCAATAAAATGCGCTTTCTGATTCATAATTTGGTCTCCCAGCCTTGTCGATGCGGGCTCAGTGGCCCAGGCAACTGTTCGGGTTAATCAAAACAGGACACAACGACCTGCGCTCCAGGACGGGTTTAATAACCCAAGGGGTAAACGATCTATTGTGCCCTGAATCGAATCCTGTGAGCTTGTGGAAAACACAAAACCGGCTTCCCACAGGACTCACAGGTTCTTTGGACGGACTACTGAAAGTTGAAACCTTTCAAGAAGAATACACCCAGAAACAGAAAATGATCACAGTCCGAGTTGAGGGCACAGGAGGAGGCATTCCCCATGAAGTTTTTGAAAATATTTTTAATCCCTTTTTCACCACTAAACATACGGGAACCGGGCTCGGACTTTCCATCTGTCGGAAAATTATAGAGAATCATGGCGGAACAATTCGGGTGGAAAACCAATTAGGTAAAGGGGTTATCGTCTATCTCCATTTACCGTTGCAAAACAGCCCCGATTATTATAAAAACTAGTGTCCTTCTGTCATGGTGAATCCATTTTCTTTTTCCAGGATCCTTGACCTGAAACCATAAAAGCAAAACTAAACATGAAAACCATCCTCGTTGTTGATGACGAACAAAATATCAGGTTTCTTTACAAGGAAGAGCTTGAAGATGCCGGTTACCAGGTTTCGGTGGCTGCCACCGGCGAAGAAGCTCTGAAAATGTTAGATAAGCAGGCTCCGGACCTCATTATCCTGGACATCAAAACGCCTGGAATGGACGGCATTGAGGTCATGCGAAAAATCAAGGATGATAAAGGCGATATTCCCATAATACTTTGTTCTGCTTATGGCCAGTACAAGCAGGACTTTGGAGTATGGGCCTCGGATGCCTATGTGGTCAAATCAGCGGACCTCAGGGAACTGAAACTCACCATCAAGGAGATTTTCAATCAGCTGAAAGCGGGTTGATCAGAATAAAATGGCCAAGCAAACCATCGAACCCAGATTCATTGCTGTTGAAGGTGCTATAGGCGCAGGCAAAACATCTTTGGTCAGCCTCCTTAAACAACAATATGGCGCCCGGGTGATTCTGGAGGAGAATGACTCCAATCCCTTTATCGCGAAATTTTATGAGGATCAGGAGACCTACTCCTTTCAAACCCAGATTTTTTTTTTACTGAACCGTTACAATCAGTATATGGAGCTAGCGCAGAGAGACCTGTTTAACTCCGTGGTCGTGATCGACTACCTGTTTCAACGCGACAAAATATTCGCACAACTCAACCTGGAAGATCACGAGTATCGCCTGTATGAACAAATCTTCAACCTACTCGGCCACAAAGCTCCGAAACCCGATTTAGTCATTTTTTTGCAGGCCAGCACCGAAGTGTTGATGGAGAGAGTTTCCAAAAGAGGCCGGGATTATGAAGCTTTTATGGACCCCGATTATCTTGATTCGGTGAACAAGGCTTTCAATAATTTCTTTTTTTACTACTCCGACACACCGCTTTTGGTCATAAATACCAATGAAATCGACTTTGTTGAAAAAAAATGTGACCTGGAAGAGTTGATTAACAAGATCAACAGCCATAAAATAGGCAGAGAATATTATAACCCGCTTGGATCCTAACGGACCGGGACGGAGTAAGCTTCATAAATCAAGGCGAACGTAATTCGGGGACCCCATTGGCGGCCTCAAAATTTTTCATAGCGTTCTCCATGCTACGCTGCTCCCACAGCATTTGCTGCTGGTTTCATTTTTTGATCCCCCCCCCGTTTGGCCTCAAGCCTTATCCGTATAAAAAATCATGGATAACAGGCCTGTCACCGTCCCTGAAATTTCAGGGAGAAAAAATTCAGGGAAAAAGATCACCGCCCTGACCGCTTGCGATTACAGCTTCGCGAAACTCCTCGACGCAACAGATTTAGACATCATTCTGGTGGGAGATTCCTTAGGGATGGTTTCACTCGGCCATGAGAACACCCTCGCAGTGACCATGGAAAACATGGTTGACCATACCCGCGCCGTCAAACAAGGCGTCCAGCGTGCACTGGTTGTGGGCGATATGCCGTTCATGTCCTATCAGGTTTCAGTGGAACAGGCAGTTACTAACGCTGGCCGCCTGATTCAGGAAGGCGGGGCCTCCGCCGTCAAACTTGAAGGGGGAGCCCGCGTGTCCGACAGGGTTCAGGCGATTGTTCAGGCGGGAATTCCCGTCATGGGCCATATTGGCTTGACCCCGCAGTCCGTCCATCAATTTGGTGGCTACAAAGTGCAGGGCAAAAACTATCTCGACTCCCGGCAAATCAAGCAGGATGCGCACGATCTGCAAAACGCCGGCATCTTTGCTCTGGTTCTGGAGGGCATCCCCGGTGGACTTGCAGAAGAAATCACCGCCGAATTAAAAACACCGACCATCGGTATTGGGGCCGGCTCTAAATGTGACGGACAGATTCTGGTGCTTCACGACCTGCTCGGACTGAATCAGGACTTCGTGCCCAAATTCGTAAAACAATATGCCCAACTGGCTGATAGCCTGAAGGACGCGGTTTCCGAATACATACAGGACGTCAGGAGCGAAACGTTTCCGGGGCAGGAACATACCTATCACTCGAAACAGGGAAAACTCAAACAGGTCAACGATGGGGACTAAAATTAAATCTCGAACCTTGCGAGAAATATCCTCCATTTCCGAAATGAAAGATATTTCTCAATCGTTGCGGAAACAGAACCTGACTATAGGGTTTGTGCCGACTATGGGTTGCCTCCATGCAGGTCATTTAAACCTGGTCAAAAGATCATTGGAAACCTGTGACCGAACCGTGGTCAGTATTTTTGTCAACCCCACTCAGTTTGGTCCCAACGAAGATCTTGATACCTACCCACGCCAGTTGGAGAACGACATCGAAAAGCTGGAGACAATAGGCACCGACATTATGTTCCATCCAACCAAAGAGGAGATGTATCCACCCGACTACAAAACCTATGTAGAAGTGCAGAACATCACCGAACAGCTATGCGGCGACAGTCGACCCGATCTTTTTGAGGGAGTCAGCACAGTGGTGTTAAAACTGTTCAATATCGTTCGGCCCCACAACGCTCACTTTGGCGAGAAAGACTGGCAACAGCTTGCCGTCATTGAGGCTCTGGTTGAGGATTTAAACCTTGATGTTGCCATCATCCGTGTCCCAATTGTAAGGGAACCTGATGGACTTGCCATAAGTTCCAGAAACCGCTATTTGTCACCTCAAGAGAGACAATCCGCGCTGTCTTTATCGCGTTCGCTTCAGCAGGCCCGGGACAATATTCGCCGGGGAACTACTTCGGCAAAAGCGATCAGCGATTCAATCCGGCAATGCCTGTCCGAGCAAGAAGGAACAGAAGTCGACTATATTTCCGTTTGTGACCCGGAAAGTTTCAAGGAAAAAGAACAAATTCGTGGTAGAACGCTGATCGCCCTCGCGGTGAAGGTCGGCCCGTCACGGCTCATTGACAATTGCATTATCGAGGAGTTCTGATGCAAAGAATTATGCTTAAATCCAAACTTCACCGTGCCCGGGTAACGGCAACGGAGATTGATTATGAAGGCAGTATCGCCATTGATGAAAACCTGTTGGAAAGAGTCGGCATTCTGCCCCTTGAACAGGTCCACATCTATAACATTAACACCGGAGGCCGGTTCGTCACCTACGTCATCACCGCCGAACGGGGATCCGGGATTTTTTCAATCAATGGTGCGGCCGCCCGTCTGGCGCGGATAAATGATCGTATCATCGTTGCGGCTTATGGTATGATAGATACCGAACAAGAAAACCATAATGCCCAAGTAGTTCTTCTCGACGAGAGCAATAAAATCGTTGAAGGCCAATGAGCATTTATTAAGTTTGTCCCAATAGTCCCTTTTACAAAAAAGAGGTTATCTTGCCCGATCTTTTTATATATGGCGCCGCCGGGTTCATGGTCTGGATGTGTCTGGACTGCATCCAGCGCCGCGAACATTTTATCTGGATCATTATCATGATCATCCTCTTCCCCGTAGGGGCAGTTGCCTATTTCTTTGTGGTGAAAAACCGCGCCGGAGGAGAAGGTAAAACCGGGTTCTCCATCACTCCCATCCGCAAAGAAGTTGAAACGGAAGAAACCCTGCAGCTCAAGGAACTGATCGGAAAACACCACAAAGCCTATCATTATGAAAAGCTTGGGCAGGTCTATATCGAGCAGAAAAAGTTTGAGCAGGCAATTCCCGAGTTTGAGGAAGCCATCCAACGCGACCCGGAAATGCTGGAAGCCCGTTATGGTCTGGCTAAAAGCCTTCACGGAATGGGCAACTATGCAGAAGCCGCCGTTGCTCTGGAAAAACTGACCGCCATTGAAAAAAAATACGACTATGGCAATGCAATATTTGGCCTCGCAGAAAGCTACCGCTTGTCCGGCAATGAAGAAAAAGCTCTGGAAACATATCGTGAAGTCATAAACTCCTTCCACTTTTTTAAGGCCTATTACCACTACGCCCGGCTTCTCGACAAAAGAGGAAAAAAACAGGAAGCCATCGACCACATGAAAAGTATTGTCGGCTCTTCCAAAGACCTGCCCGACTACAAACTCGAAAAAGAGCGGTTCTGGATTGATGAGGCTTATAAATTTCTAAGAAAAAATGGGATTGAGCTGGCCTGAGCGTAGAACCTCCGCAGGCATTAGCACTAGCTTTTTAAACCGAGAGCACCGTAGTTAGCCAGACAAGTCCAGGCTTATTGGCCCCACCTGAGCGGGGAAAGTAAAACCCACTTGTGGGGTTCAAAAATCATGACAGTCCTTTCTGAAAATCTAAAAACCCTCAGAAAAAAACTCAACTGCACACAGATGGCCCTTTCAGAAGCCCTCGAAATCGGATTCAGGACCTATGTCCGATACGAAGCAGGGGAAAGAAACGCGCCGGTCATGGTCAAACTTGCCAAACTGGGGAACGTGTCGCTCGACCGCCTGCGCGTCATCCTGAGCTAGTGATAATTAACCGTTGATTTCTTGCCCCGCAGGGGTATGTCGAAGGATCAATCCCTCACTTTATCTGACAAAACAAAAAACTTGAGGAACGTTCATGCAAACTATTCCACTGCCAGATTGGAAATATCATCTCCCAATTCCCGTAGGGCTTTGCTAATGAATACACCACCTACCCCGCCAACAACCGCCCCAACAGGTCTGCCAATTAAAAATCCAGTTACTCCTCCAATTGCAGACCCGGTTGCATCAGATCCCAAACTGATCAAGTTTCTAAGTTTTCCTTGGATTTCTTTTTGATCAGGATGCTCACTCATTTAATTGGTCGTTCCAGGGGTTGTTCATCCTTTAAAGGGGTCAAGTCTTTTGGGCCTGTTGCCCAAACCTTTTGATGGGAGCGTGGGTTTATAAGGATTATAATTTATCCAGCTAGTTTTTGTTGTTCTACAGTTTTAATCTTTTTTTCCGGGAGTCCTTCCCATGATGAAACGCGAAACCCCGTGGCAGAGCGTATTCTTTAACTATGCCGTGAATCTTGAAGATCGGATACCTCGAGATCACGAGTTGCGGCAAGTTTCTTCCGTTTTGAACCTGGATTTTATGTATGAACAAGTAAAGGATAAGTACGGCCACAATGGAAACGAATCGGTTCCGCCTCCGGTGATTCTAAAACTGATGTTGCTGCTCATCTTTTACAACGTTCGTTCCGAACGTGAGTTGATGCGTACGCTTCCGTACCGGATGGATTGGCTCTGGTTTCTGGGTTATGGTCTGGACACTGTGATTCCTAATCACAGCGTATTATCGAAGGCGCGTTTCAGATGAGGTGAATCAGTTTTTAAAGAGTTGTTCGAGCGAATCGTACACCAATGTGTAGAGTTGGGTTTGGTGGATGGGAAGAAATTGTTCATGGACTCAAGCCTTGTCGATGCGAACGCTTCCCGGGAATCGGTGGTCGACATGCATTCACTCAGCGCATTTACATTCGACCCTGAAAGCGATACCTATATCTGCCCGGCGGGCAAACGCTTGCGGCTGAAGACCCGCCGGTTAAAAGAGCAGCGTATGTATTACGCCGCCAGAGCAGACGACTGTAATGCCTGCGAACTAAAATCCCAATGCACACGTAGTGCAACCGGACGCACGATCCAACGGTATGATCGTCAGGACGACCTCGAAGAAATGCGCGCAATGGCAAAGACCCCAAAAGGAAAACAAGACCTGAAAACGAGACAGCATCTTATGGAACGGTCATTCGCATATTCAGTGCCCTTGGGATTCAAAAGGGCGCGGTGGCGAAGATTATGGCGGGTCCAGATTCAAGAATACCTGACTGCATCCATTCAAAACATCAAACGAATGATCCAACACCTGAAAAAATCGATTCACAGTAATGCATTGAAGGTCGTACAACGATTCAAAAACTGCTTGCAGGCTTCAACTTGGGGAGGAATGAATCTGAGTTTTGGGATTTCAATTTAGAAAAGAAAATTCGTAGGAAATACACAAAATCAATATCAGCAACCCTTCACGGCAACCCTTTGGGCAACAGGCCCTTTTCTTGGCTACAAAGTTTCGGGTCTGCCAAAAACCCCCACAGTAAAATCCTTGAGCGGAATCATACCATAAGAGGAGGTGATCCTTCGAGGGCCTCAGGATGACGACTAACCCTCTCCCTTATCTGGGAGACCCGTAAACTAGATTCGTCATCGCGAGCGACAGAAAGGAGCGCGGCGATCCAGTCTTTCTGGATTACTTCGTCGCCTCCGGCTCCTCGCAATGACGGATAGAGCAACGCCCCTCAATCCCATCGAATAAGCCAAACCCCTTGCGGTCAATCACCCCAGCCCTTGTGATATCCTCTCATTAACTTTCATGCCCCGAAGGGGACTTTTAGAAAGAGGGGGCAAAACCTACTCAAGCCGAGGTAGCCGATTGCCTGCCAATAAGAGCTATGGCAGTGGGCTTCGCGCCTAGCGACGGAGGAATTTTTTCAGGATGTCATCCATATCGAACAACAGAGAGATGGGCCGTCCGTGAGGACAGGTATAGGGCATGGAAGTCTGTTCCAGATCGGAGATCAGTTTCCGGATCTGGTCGAGGTTGAGAGTGTGGTTGACCTTGATGGCGTTGCGGCACGACATCATGATCAACACATCTTCGTATTTTTCGTTGAGGACGTCGTCATGCGCTTCTCTTGGCAGGGCTTCGAGGGTTTCGCGCAAAAGTTTTTCGTGATCGCCGTTTTTGAGGATTGCCGGGACGGAGCGGAGCAAAAATTCGTTTTTCCCGAACGTTTCCAGTTCCAGTCCGAGATCAAGCAATCGTGTTAGGTGAGGCGTTAAAACTTCCGTCTCTTCGGGAGAAAGCTCTATAGGGAGAGGAAACAAAAGTTGCTGGATTTCGATCTTGCAGTTTTTGGCGGCACCGCGAAACCGTTCATAAAGAATCCGTTCATGGGCTACGTGCTGGTCGATGACCAGAATTCCCTGTTTGCCCTGCATGATGATGAAAGACCGGTCCAACTGTCCTAATGGCTCGAACTCCGAATAGATCAGGTCGGCAACTGGTGTTGGAGCCTTGTCGAACCAGGTAACCTGATGTGATGCGGAGTCGACATCGGGTTTCAACATGGTTCTTAAGGCTTGTGACAGATCGCCTCGAACCGGGGGATGCGATTTATCGATCCACTGCGGTGGCTGATAGCTGGCTCGCGGTGGAGACGATTGTCTTGATTCGCTCAGAGGGATGTCGGCTTCGTCCCGCGCCGTTAAATCGACCTGCTGGTTTTTTTCCAGAGCCGCGCGAACACCGTGCGCCACAAACTGGTGCACATCCTGTTGAAACGCGAAGCGGACTTCCGCCTTGGAGGGATGGACATTCACATCGAGCAGTTTGGGGTCCATCGTCAAATACAGGAACATCGCCGGGTGTTGCCCTTTCGGCAACAAATGGCTATAGCCCTGCTGGGTGGCATGCAGAATAACTTTGTCCCGCACAAAACGTCCATTGATGAAACAATACTGGGCATTTCTATTAGAGCGGGTATAAACAGGGCTCGAGACAAATCCTTTCAACTGGTAGTCCCCCGACTCAACTTCAACTTCCAGTAGAGATTTGCCAAGGTCGGGCCCGAACAACTCGGCAATGCGGTAATGCCATTGATCGGTGGGCAGGGTGTTGATCACCTCGCGTCCGTTATGGGTTAGGTGAAACTGGATATGGGGACAAGCCAGTGCCTGTTGTGTGACCACCTGGGTGATGTGAGAAAATTCTGTCGAATCCCCTTTCAGGAATTTACTGCGTGCGGGGGTCACATAGAAAAGCTGGGCCACCTCAAGCGTCGTTCCCTGGGGGCAGGCCGCATCCTTTTCTTCCAGAACCTCTCCCCCTTCTACGACGATCAACCTGCCGCCTTCACTTTCGCTGCGGGCACTGGTGCAACGCACTTTAGCCACGGACGCGATACTGGGCAGGGCTTCGCCGCGAAATCCTAACGACTGGATGCTCTCAAGATCTTCGAACCGGGAGATTTTGCTGGTCGCATGACGGGAAAAAGCCAGACTGCATTCTTCCGGCACCATACCCATTCCATTGTCCATAATGCGGATTTTCTTTTTCCCGCCGCCCTCAATATCCAGCCGGATCAGGGTCGCCCCGGCATCGATGGAGTTTTCAACCAGTTCCTTGACCACGGAAGCGGGACGTTCCACCACTTCCCCGGCGGCAATCTGGCTGGCGAGGTCATCAGAAAGGACGCGAATTTGCGGGTGTGCTTTTTGAGAGGAAACAGACATGAAAATCCTTCAGCCCCACCAGTGGGGTTTTACTCCCCATGACTCGGCTATGTCTTTTAAAATAACTCTTTATCAGGATACTCCATCCGCTTGCGGCGGGATTGTCGCTCTGAAGCCCCAATCAATTTTTTAAAGCAATTCGGAAACGATTGCAAGTCAATTGGTGATATGATGGTACCGATGCAATACGGAGACGCCTCGTTGGACAATCATTTCTTCGAAAAAAACCTCCAATCAGGGAAAAAACAACTGTCGGTAAAAAGCACTCAGGAGAATCCCCTGCTCACCGACCAAGTCATGTATAGTTATTTACGAACACTGGAATACATCATCCAGGCCAATTCAGCTACCCGTGTTTTTAACTTTTATTCACACGGTGCTGAAATTAAACAGGCATCGGTTTCAGGTTCGGCGAACAAATTAAAGTGCCGGGCTTTTTCCCCAGTGACCTGAGAGCCATGTCACCTTTCACAAAATACCTGCCCCATCTTGGCGTAACCGCCTTCATCGTTTTTCTTACAGCGGATTATTTTCCTCCAGCCGAGAAACCTGCCTCACTCAACCCGGGGAATCTTCAAAGCATGGCAGAAGGGAGTCATAAGGAAGGCAGTAATTGGAGCAATCTTTCACAGGAAGGGCGGGAACATCGAATGGCAATTTTCCATTACAACGAAGGAAATAAGTTTTATAGGGAAGGGAATTATGCCGAGGCCATCATTCGCTACGAAAAAGCCATGCACCATAACAAGGGATTTAAGGAAACCCTCATTAACCTGAGCACCGCTTATATGAAAAACAAAGTGTTCGATAAAGCACTGGAAACACTTCAGACGGGTCAAAAGAAATTCCCGCGGGAACCTCTATTCGATTACAACTTTGCCTGCTATTATTCTTTGACGGAAAGCCTGGAACCAAGCCTCTCAGCTCTTAAACAAGCGGTAGGAAAAGGGTTCAAACAATTTAAACAAATGGAAAGCGACTCCGATCTTAATAATTTGAGGCAATCGGATGAATATAAAGTCTGGAAAGAAAAGATACCCTCTGCGACCGCGACCTGATTTTACGACTCCGTCAAACGAACCTGGCCGGATGGGTCAATCCTGAGTCCCACCTTGCCACTCAACAAAGAAAACATGGGTGTGCCTATTAATTCTTTCCTCCACCCCTGAAACAGAAAGTGTTCTTCCATATCTTCCTTTTGTTCAAAGTGGGCCACAAAACTGTGAATCTGCTTTCGGTCTGCCAAAACGCTCGGCTCAATTTTCAATTCTTCAGACCGAATCTGCACATAAGCCGAAAGCAACTCCTCCACTCCCCGGGTCGTGGCATGTCCATTGCTTTCTGGGAGAACCGTAAGCTCCTCCTCCGGAATTTTCATAGCCTTTTCAATCGCAGACAAAATGGCTGCCCCGCCTTTACTCAGTTCCTTTTGGTAAAAACCACGAATTCCGGATAACGCTTTTGGGTCCCTGGGAATTTTGCGGGCTATTTCCAGTAATGTTTCATCCCGGATGATGGCCTTGGCCAGACAATCTCTCTTGACCGCTTCCCCTTCCCGCCAGGCAGCGATTTCTTGAAGTACCGTCAGGTTCCTGGGCTTCAAGCTACGCAGGTTTTTAATTTTCATGAATCGTTGTCGTGGGTCGGGCAAAGCAAATGTTTTGGGGTCTTCCCAATTCTGAACCTCACCTTTCACCCAATCTAGACGATTCATCTTTTTCAATCGCTCAATCAGTTTGTTGTACACCGGAACCAGATAGCGGACATCGTCAATGGCATATTCAATCTGGTTATTACTTAAAGGGCGGCGACACCAGTCTGTATAGGTTTCTGTTTTATGAATCTTTTTTCCTATAGCTTTATAGACAATTTTTGCGAAGGAAATCTGAGTCCCCCATCCCACCAGGGCAGCGGCGATCTGGGTATCAAACACCGGAGGAATTACCTGGCCGCAGAGGCGCACCAGAATTTCAAGGTCCTGTCTGGCAGCGTGAAAGATTTTTATTTTTGTGGGATCTTTTAACAACTCCAGCAACGGAGTCAAATCCGAAAGCAAAACAGGGTCGATGGCGGCAAAGTGCTCTCCGCTACCCACCTGAATCAGCCCGGTACGGTGAAAATAAGTTCTTTCCCGGACAAACTCAGTGTCTACCGCCAGAATTTCAGCAGACTGAAGGCTTTCACAGAATACTTTTAACTGGTCCGCAGACGTGATGTACATAAATTAACTCGAAAAACTGGTTTAATTCCTATTCAATTCTCAAAATTAGAATTATAGGGGAATCGACTCCAGAAGAATAGGATGAAAAAAATAACAGAATAAAGCCATTACCGCCCAGAGCATAAAAAAATGGCACAGAGCTTGGCTCCATGCCACTTTATTCGATCAGAGTTCGTTAAAACATTTTAAATCAATGATCTTCCAACTGATACTCGTCCTTGCCTTTCCATCCAGCGGAGCGGAACGTGCTTTCAAAATCCACCTTGCCCCGGATCACCGCTTGCAGAGTGGCTCTTGAGCAATCAGGAACGATCCTTGTGTATACGTTTCCATTACGTTTAAGCAACCCGAAGACGATGGTTTTGCCACTGGCTCCGCGACCTCTTTTTCCTTGAACCCGCCGGGCCCCGAAAAAGCTTTCATCGACTTCGATATCTCCAGAAAATGGAGATTCTATTTCACATTCTTCAGCAATTCTTTCGCGGACAAGAAGCTGATATTTATTAACCGGGTTGCGATTTAAACCTGTCAATTTGGCAATCCTGGTCGCTTCAATATCCAGTGAAAAATACTTTAAAATTTCCCTGAATTTCCTCCTCGAAATCCGGGCACGTTTCAAAGCCGCGTAACTCTTTGTCATAACTGAAGTTTGAACCACTTTTAATGGCTTTAACGAGTCATGAACCTAAGTTTTTTGCTTTCCCAGTCCGACGAGGACTGGGTCTCCTTATCACTAAAGTCGATCAAATTCTGCTCACCGTTCTTCCAAAATCGGTTGCTCAGCCTTTTGGGGGATAAAACTTTTTTCAGTTCTCCTTTGGTGTCGAAAATCCTGACTTCATAGAACATAACGCGCCTGCCTCCAAAAAAAAGCCCTCAATACCTATTTTCTGGTGTCCCCTGCGCTTACAAAATAAACCAAAAAATAAGATTTACCCTGCAACTAATATTCACTATAAATTCAACATCGATGTTTGTCAAGCAAATAAAGCTAATTTTTTCAATGCTTAGACTCAGTTCCTTCTAGTGGACATCAGATTTACCCCTTTATCAATTTAGGCTAAATTAAAAATGCGGTCCTATGAAGCTCACCTTTATTAATGTTTTTCAGGGAAATTTGGCGGACATTTTAAAAGCTGCCATCGCGAAAAAGAATTTTCGCGACCACATCACGGCTATTCGTGGGAGGGACTTTTAACTTATTGGAGAAATTGACAAAACTCTATCTACGATATTGGAGGAGGGGGCTGTTTCCACCTATTCCCGGCAATGAAACAGTTTCAGCCTTTATTCTCATAATAATCCAGGCCAGAGTGGTCGATCACTTTTTCTCCCATAATGATCCGCAAGGTATTGCGAAGTTTATCATCCTGATCGAACAGGGAGTTCACCGGTTTGAGGTAGGGTCTGCATTGGGGCGATTTAAAATAAAACGAAAGCCATTCCTGTATGCCTCTCATTCCCGCCCGTTGCGCCAGGTCGAGGAATAACACCAGGTCCAGAACGACAGGTGCCGCAAGAATAGAATCGCGACAAGGAAAATTGATTTTTAATTGCATTTTTTGACCCAACCAACCTTGGATATCTATATCATCCCAGCCTTCTTTAGCATCTCCTCTTGGAGGATAATATTCGATGCGGATTTTATGGTAGTAGTCTCCATAGAGATCGGGATAAAGATCATCCTGAAGGATGCGCGACATTTGCGTGACCGACCCAATAGGTTTGCTATGTCCAGAATTCACCAGAAAGACCCCAGCGATAAGTGTCGAACGCACCGCTCCCATTCCTGGCAACAAAACTCCCAATTTCCCTTTTGGCGGCGCAATTTTTTTCGCCATGCCGCTATATTTGTCGCTGGTCTCAGTCATCAAGTCCTACTCCTCTCAAGTTAGATCATGACTCTAGTGGTTGTAAATTGGTTCAACTGGAAGGCCCTGGCACAAGAAGGAGGTACAACCTTGCGAGTGGCAAACCTGTTGATTCTGTGCAAGAATGGCACCCTGCAGCCTGTATTGGATAGTTTTTTTCCAATCTAGAGATCTGCAACAAACTGACTTAAAAACCGACCCTCATAAACAAATGGCCTCTATCGGGTGAGGCTAGCTTTTGTTTAATATTACAATACGTTTCACAGGCTAACAGCCGCATGAACCCCAACACCAACCCTCCAAATTCCGAAGCTTCACTGCAAAGTACATGTGGCATCCTTTACTTACCGCCTCCTCCGGAACCTTGGGAAACTGCGGAGTGGTATGCATCATCCATTGCCGGCGTACCTTTCCTTTTAAGAAACATTCTGACTCTTCAGCGTTCTGGACTGCATGACATAACCATCCTCATGGATGCCGGGGAAACAGAAAAATTAACCCTCGCCATTGAGAAAGATTCTCGCATCACCGCAAAGGTTCATTGGATGACAAAACCCGACCAGCTAAAAGAAACGCTGCAAAACCACCGGGTTCTTTTTTTTAACGGATCTGCTCTTCACGACAAAAAAGAGGTTCGTTCCCTTCTAGAAACTGAAGGAACAAAAACTCCTGAAACTTTACCCATCAGCAACGAGCAGCTCGAATCATTGATAGAAAAAATCCAAACGAATGGCGAAAAAGAATCAGGAGAACTCCTAGAAAACACACGCTCCTTTACATATGTACCTGGGATGGAAAAAACCCATGTTCGGGAACAAAAAGATTTTAATACTCTAAACAAACGCTTACTTAAAGGTTCCGGCCAAAACCATGACAGCACCATAACCCGACTTCTATCCCGTCCAGTTTCCAGAAAACTGACCCGCTTTTTTTTGAATACGCCGATTCACCCCAACCAGATCACGCTGTTTGGTTTTGCCATGGGCTTGGGGTCGGCTCTGTGTTTTGCGCAAGGAACATATCAGACAAACATATTTGGCGGCCTCTTGTTATTATTTTCAACATGGGTGGATGGAGCAGACGGAGAAATCGCCAGATTGAAATTTATGGAAACGGAATTAGGAGGCAAGCTGGACATTGTTTGCGACAACATTGTCCACTTCTTCGCATTCGGAGCTATAGGCTGGGGGTTGAGCGAGGCAACAGGCGACAAAACCTACATATATGTAGGAGGATTGGCCGCATTCGCCAGCTTAACTTCCTTTATGCTTCTGGGCGCATCCCTTCTCAAGAAAAGCTCCAACGCCGCCACTCCGTTACCGGAATCGCAACCCTCTCTGGCCGATAAACTCGCCAACCGGGACTTCATTCATTTTCTTATGTTGATGGCTTTGATCGATTTGGTGCAAGTGTTTATATTCATCGCCGCTGTAGGTGCCACCGTTTTCACCACCTATCTGATTTACCTACGCCTCTCTCAGCGATCTCATTAAAAAATTATTTTGAAGAATTGGCAATCAAATAACTTTCGGCTTGTTTGTACCTTTCAGGGTCATCAATATCGATCCAAAACATGCCATCGACCGGCATGGTGCGTACCCGACCTTCCCGGGCCATGATACGAACCCCTCCGGACAGTGAGTCATCCCCAGAGTCCCGCAAAGATTGCTCCAAGGCCGAAAACAAGGCCGGATTGCAAAGAAAGATTCCCGTATCAAAACAGTTATATGCCTCAATTCCTTTACCTATATTTTGAATCAGGCCCTTCTCTGCCATCACCCGAGTCACATCATCCAGATCAACCATGGGGTTTTTCAGATCCTGATCCACCGCCAAAACGATTTCATCATCAGCCAAGGGATAGTCGATCATTTTGCGAGCAATACCAGGATCAAAAAGATGGTCTCCCATTAACAGGAAAAAAGGCTCCTTTAAAAATTTCTTTGCTTTAAGCACCGACAAGCCGTTGGCCTTTTCCCAATCGTCATTTTCAATCACCGTGACAGGCACATCAATTTTGCCAGCTAAATCTTCAAGAAAAGCGCGAACCTGATCCCCTCGATACCCCACCACCGCATAAAATCCATCCACTCCCGCCTCTAAAGCAGAACAAATGACCCGTTCAACAAGAGGAACATCCAAAAGGGAAGCCAGCGGCTTACTGTCGGACAGAGATTTTAAGCGACTTCCTTTTCCAGCGATAATGATTAAGCATTTCATAATGTTAATGACTCATTTCAGCGAAAAAATTTCTGTCAAAACTAAAAGCATCCTAATTCGAATCTTCCTGAGCGACTTTAGCCAGATCAAAAGGCTTTTGTGAATATTCCAGGCCTACGGAAAATCCCCAAACCAACCAGACAATTTCCCGAACCCGCCTGATGAGAGCCGCAGCAACGCCCAATGCAGGTTGACCCGCTATCGCTTCCGTTGCGATCATAAAAATAGCTTCCGTACTGCCCAGCCCGGAAGGAATAAAAAATGTGCCTGCCCGAACCAGTTCAATGAGTGTTTCCAGAATTATGGCCTCAACAATTGTAATAGGATGGCCTAAAAAATAAAAAATGACGAATATTTCCAAGGCACCCAAATACCAGTTAACAAGATTCAAAAATAGCGCGGAGATGAAGCGTCCCTTGTCACAGGTATAAAATTGCACCAGCCGCTCATCCATATCATGGATTTGGTGGAGAAATTTTTCCAGCCGTTGGCCAAACTTTCTCTGGCTAAGCCAAGTACCGGTTAATGAAGTGATCTTGTAGCGCTGAATGGCGTAGAACAAAAATATTCCAAGAGTGATTGCACTCAAGCTAAGAATCGCGAAGAGACGAAAGCTCTCAGGAAGGTCTGAACCCATGATTATAAGGAAAACACCCGTTGCCGCAAATAAAACCAGGGAGATCATATGGGTGGATTCGGCAAGGATCATTGATGCCGTCCCTTCCCGGTAGCGGATTCCATAATGATGCTTGAGAATATAACCTTTAATAGGCACTCCTCCCCAAGAGCTGAAAGGCATCACTTTAGAAAAAGCCGAACCCACCATGCGGACCTTCCAAAGGTCATACAACCATCGTTTGGTGAATTGTGTGCCGGGCAAAGTAAACTGCCATGCAAAGGTGTCCACCATAAAGGCTATTTTATAAACGACCAACACAACTACAATGCCCCAGCCCATTTTTTTTAACTGGGACCAAACCGAAGCAAGGTCTGTATAGCTCAGAACAAAAAAAAGCAGGCCAATACCTATCAACAAATACAAAATTTTTAAAGGTTTCATAGCTGTCACACATGCCAGCGACGCGCACTGCAGGTGAACTGCAGGCACCAATAGGCCTGGGCACCAATCGCGGTCGGAGGGAGAATGTACCAAAGTACGCCCCCCATACTCATAAATAATACGATGAAACAAAAATCGCTGCGGACAACACGTGCGTTGAGCACAAATCGATCCATCCTGGTGTCGTCATCCCTCGTCATCGCATCTTCGGGAGGACGTTGGCTGGAATGAAGCTTGGTCTTATTTTGATAAAGCTCCAGGCCGTAATTAATGGTGCCGCCTAACCCCGCAGCGATACCAGTCCACAACCACCATTTCTGCCCTGTCACTGAGGTTGCCCCCCACCCCAGGCAAACAAAGAAAAAACCATGGACAACCCAATCGACGAAGGTGTCGAATCTCATTCCAAAAATACTGCGCATATCCTTGAGGCGGGCAATCTCACCATCGCAGTTGTCGAGCACATAGCAACCAAACAACAAAAATGCGCCAATAAGTGTCGAGGTATAGGTTCCATTTAGACAGGTCACTCCAGCGGCCAAGCCAAACAGTAAAGACAAGGAGGTGATCTGGTTCGGCGTGATCGGTGTGCGTACCAATAGCAGGGTAAGCCGAAAGGAAAAATGCCGGATCAATGGCGACCATGCCCTGGGCGGCTTTAACCTTTGCTCAGATGGATTCTTAAAGGATTCAGAAATGATAATTGCTATCCGGTTGAAATTGTTTGATGTTAAAAATTGTGAATCAGGAAAACTTTAAATCTAAGAAGCGAAGTTCCCCTCTTGGCCAAAACCCGAAAACTTATGGTTTTTCAGCCCGATCAAACCTTACTTTCAAGGCCCTCGTTTTGCAATGAAAAATTCCAGCCGAATGTTTGCCCTAACTGATATCCCCCATCATCGCCCTGCTAACATTAAACATTTTCTTCTGAAATGGGAATATGAGTTAAGTTAGCTTATTTCAAGAGCTTGAAGATATCATGCTCCTCTGTCATTTGTCTTGTTTCCTTAAACCCATGAATTTTAAAGCAAAACTGCACCTCTATTGAGGCTCAAAATTGCCGATTTTTCATTGACTTTCCCCAACCTATCCCCTATGTTTAGATTAAGTCTTCAGGAGTGATCCAATGTCCCTCTCGTTGCAATTTCATCTTCATTTCCCGAACGTGAAACGATGATTATATTAGGGCTTGATGCCTCCACGCCTCAAGGAAGTGTTGCTCTTCTGGATGGCGAACGCATCATTGCCGAGTCTGCCAGTTCTTCAGCATTTTCTGACCAGCTTCTGGTCATGGTGGATGAAGTTTTGGGGAAATTGGAGGGGGGGCTCGAGAAAGTGGATGGGTTCTGCGTCACGACAGGTCCCGGTTCTTTTACCGGACTCCGGGTTGGCGTCAGCCTGATAAAAGGTTTGGTACTAGCCACAGAAAAGCCTTTCTGGGGAATCAACACGCTGGAAGCATATGCGAATTTAGTCAAACCCATTTCCCAACCGATTTGTCCAATCCTGGATGCTAGAAAGAAAGAAGTTTATACCGCGAAGTTTAAATATACAGGTGAACAATTAGTCAGGGAGACCCCGGACCAGGCCATTTCTCCCCAAGAATTATGTGACCTGACCCAGGAACCCACTGTCTTTTTAGGAGGTGGGTTAGAGCCCTATGGAGAAACCCTTTCCTCCCCGTTAGGAGACAGGTTTATCGATCAGGCCCCGATCAAAAACCAAACAGTTGCCGCCAGCGCAGCGCAACTTGCCTTCAGTCAATTCAGGGCGAATCCCTGTTTTGACCTTGACGCCTTGACCATTCATTATGTCAGGAAATCGGAAGCAGAATTAAACCGCAAAATATTTAATCAGGAGGTTGTAAAGCATGGACATTAATCCCGCTTTGCTTGAAAAAGTTAAACAGGAAAATAGCGAATTTCGTGAGCTCTATGAAGAACACACTACCCTCAAATTAAAAGTTGCGGAATTCAACAAAATGAAGCTCATCACTCCCGAACAGGAACTCGAAAAGAAAAAACACCAGAAACAAAAACTAAGCCTCAAAGATCGCATGGAGAAAATTTTAAGTCTCTATGAAGAGACAATTCACTAACAACCATTAGCCCATCTGGACACCACAAATCTATGAAAAAAAACTGACCGCCTTGATCGAGGAGAAAGGCGATCTCCCGCCTCTTCCCGATATCCTCCTGAACCTGGAAAATAAAATCATCCGACCTCACCTTGGCGGAAAATGAAGCAGGAACTTTCGGCATCACACATGCTGAACTGGGGGCACGGTTCATCGAAAAATGGTGGCCGGTTTCACCGGGCCTGATGGAAGCCATTCGCGTCCACCATGATTCACCACGAGATGATGGCAACGTGAAGCATATTGCCCACCTTCTCGCCACCGCCAACCTTCTGGCAAACCAGAACGAATTCAGCAATGGTATTGTCCCGGAAGACACGGTGCCTCTCGAATACGGTGTCCTGGACAAACTGGATCTGGATTCCGAAGAACTGGAAATCCTGATTGAGAACACTAAAGAAGGTCTGGAGGCCGCGCAATCTATCCTTAAAAGCAACTGATCACCTTAAGTCACAGCACCTTTCTCAAAGCCACCGTCTCATATCCCTTGAAAGCTCCAACGAGAAGTTGTAACAGAAACTTCAAAGAAACCACTTTTTTGGCTGGCAGGATATCCCCGATCACACCTACCAGCGTTTCAGCGAGAACCTGATTGTCCGAAAGGCTTTTCATCACCCGGTCACATAAAACCCGGTTATAAATCAGCCCTTGAAGAATCCGGCTCAACAAAAACTTGCCGCCAAACTCTTGCTTTCGCCTCTCGTCATAAACGGAAAGAAAATTCCTGGAAAAATTTGAATTTTGAAATCCAGAATGGATCACCTCACCTGCTAGCTGAGAACTTCTCAATGACAGATAAATACCTTCACCGGTAAACGGGTCGATAAAACCCGTCGCGTCCCCGACCAACACAAGTCCGCCACAAGGAACAGGCTTAACCGCAAACGCCAAAGATTCCACCGAGCGCACAGGTTCCACCCGCTCCCCGCCCTCAAGCATTTTAGTTCGACGAGAGTTTTTCATCAGCATACGATGATAAAATGCTTCCGATTTTTCACCATCCAAGGCAGAATCCGCCACCACCAGCACCACATTGGCCCGACCGTTTCCGACAGAAGATATTCCCGTATAGCCCGGATGGCTGACATGCATATAACAATAGTCTTGCGGCAGACGCACGCCCTGCCAATGCGCAGAAAAAGCAATCCTCGAATTGCCTTTGGGTTTCCGCTTTAAATTGAATTTCCTCAAAGAGACCGCATTGCGCCCCCCGGCATCGACCACCAGTTTGCCATTCAAGGAAAAGGAGGTTTTCGTTTCATCCCAGCCCTTAATCCCAACAACATAACCTTCGTTGAAAATAAAATCCGTCACCTTATATTGCTCAAAAACTTTCACCCCGGTGCTTTGAACCTGCTTCAAAAACAGTGCGTCCAACTGGTAACGCGGCACCGACAAACTGGTCAGACTCAATCCCGTCTCTGTTGAAACAGGATAGTCAATTTCCAACTCAGCACTTTCATAAGACGAGATCGCTACACCTTTTAGCCGTTTAGGCGACAAAGCCTCTATGGAACTAAGCACGCCCAACTGCTCAAGAATAGGGTCGGCACCCGGACTGATGAACTCTCCACAC
Source organism: Nitrospinales bacterium (assembly GCA_965249625.1). GTDB lineage: Bacteria > Nitrospinota > Nitrospinia > Nitrospinales > VA-1 > LS-NOB. The sequence goes on from OZ252246.1 coordinate 1,877,743, forward strand.
ACCTTGTCGCGGGGAAATTTGGCCTGATCGCAAAGCACCACGTCATAACCACGACGGCTGAGGTCCAACGCCACGGAGCAACCCGCAGGCCCGCCGCCAATGACAATGACATCGTAAGAATTCATGGTCGATCCTTTCGGCTCAGCAAAGCAATGCCTTATAGAAAATGGAGAGGGATTTCAAAACCACACCGTGAAAATTCATGATTGGGTCTTTTGTCCCACTAAAGCAATACGGTAAGGAAAGTGGAGGTGGATTTCAAAAGGATCTATTTCCGCCTCCCTGGCCAACTCATGAAACTCGTCGGGCGTGAAGGCATTCATCACCGAAACCGGCGCATCATACCGGGTCAACCGGTTGCGAGTAAAGATTCGGGTCAACAGAAAAATCACAGCATGCGCCACGCGACTGCGATGCAGATCATTGACCACCACACCCAATCGCCCGGCCTTGTAAATCGCCCGCAAAATCGCTACCGCCTTCTGCCAACTGAAATGATGCAGAGACAAAGAGTTGACCGCCAAATCGAATCCGCCTTCTCGGAATGGCAACGCAAGAACATCGCACTGCACCAGGTGGATTTCGGGATAAGAGGCAATCTCCTCCCAAGCCAGTTTCAGCATCTTGGGGTTGATATCAATAGCAGTGATATGGATCGGCACTCCCAAACGGCGCGCCAGCTGGACCAGCGCCACTGGCTGGTCGGCCGACCCGGTGGCCGCGTCCAGCACCCTGAAGGGGCGATCAGCTTTATGGGATTTCAAGAAAGGTTCCACATGCCGGAGCAGAACCCGGTATCCGCTCAAATAGCGGTTGACCGTGGCAACATCCTGCAGACTGTCCCGGACCTCTTCATAAGGAGCTTCGTCCAGGTCCAGCAGTTCATCTCTAAGATTTCTAGGAGGAAAGAAAAATGATCGCATTACAGAGGGCCTCCGCCCACTCCCATTGGAGGGAATAAGAATGAGATTCTATAGCCGAGATAACTTTTTGCCGGGAAATAAAAATTCTTGCTAGTTGCACCCCTTCGGGGCACGAAATTTATGGAAAGGGATACCACAGCCCCACGCCTTTGGCAATCGCGGCAGCGTCACCGCCACCAGTGGCTCACCGGGGCTAGTCTTTGAAAAAGAAATACGGTTGTCCTGATTGGATTCTATCCTTGGTAATGTCTAAAGCAATTTTCTTGAAGATCCCACGGGTGAGCGGGGTCATGATGAGGAGTCCAATCGTATCCGTCACCACGCCGGGAGTGATGAGGAGCATGCTGGCCACCCCCATCACCGCGCCGTCCAGGGCCTCGTCACTAGGGGCTTCGCGCGACTTGAGTTGTCTCTGCATTTTCTCGAAGACCTCTTTGCCATAGCTGCGGCTGACAACAATTCCCACCAGAAAGGTGAACATGATCAACGAAACCGTATTGAGGATGCTGATCTCATCGCTCACATATTTCAATCCATAAAGTTCGATCCCTGTGCCCAGAGCAAAAATAGCGGTAATGGGTAAAGACATTTCAAATACCTGTAAAATATTAAACGAGCGAAATAGAAGTTTTCACCATAGCACGGTCCCTGCCCTGCCGGACCTGCCGGAAAGCAAAAATCCGGTAAAGTCCGGAAGCTTTTTCTGCCCCCTGTTAACATCGATTTATCAAGAATTAACAAACCCAACACAAGTAAAAACAAGGAGACAGACTTCCTTTTACCTGATTTTTCAGCTATGCTCCCACCAATATTTCTCGGTAGTGGAGGACCGGGATGAAACGTTTTATCCAGACAGGAATCGTACTTGGAGCCGGGTTCATGCTATGGCAGGTGTCTGCCGATGCGCGTTTTCTCGACTTGTAAAGAACAGAAACCGTCGCCGACTCCAGAAATAGCCCCCACTCCTGCCTCTTCCTCCCAATCCCGTTTACAAACCCAAAATTGAACCTCGCGGAATCAGCCTCCAGTTTGAGGACCTGGCCTGCTTGGCGTTTTAAGAAACATTCAGGACGAAACCGGGATTTTATTTTCCGTTGACCCTTCCCTTGAAACGGTTCCTTTCAGTGCCCGCATTCAGGCCAATGACCGAAGTTTCGAGTAGCTTCTGCTCCAAAACCAACAGCCAGTTCCAATATCAGGATTGAAGATCTCCCACCGCATATTCTTTTTGAACCAGAAGTGTTGACCTTCTTCAAATCAAAAGGCCCAGCTTCCTGACAATGTAAAGAACATGTTTGATCCCAACCTGGAAGGGTTGCCGGCCAATATGCCCATCTCTCCGCATATCCTGAACGACCCAACCTTTAAACAGTTCCTCGACCCAGAAGGAATCCAAACCCCGCAGGGTTAATCACTTAACGTTATTCTGAGCCTGCAAAAGGTAATCGACAACACGCTCCAGTTTTCCCTCGGTGACGAACTGTTCAAATTCAACATCCTGTTTATCTGCATTGTCTTTATGATGAAAATTTTTAAAATCCGCCAAAAACCGTTTTCGATCTGAGTCATTCGCAAAGGTGTACTCCTGTAGGAGTCGCACACCCTTATTGCCACCCCTGCCTTTTAAGGAATGGCAGGACAGGCAATTATTTTTGAAAACTTCCAAGCCTTCCCGAGCCTGCAGTGAATCTCCCGCAATTTTTTCGAGCGGTGCGTAATAGTCATTCAGTCGGACGAATTTCAGTTCCCGAATATTCGCCGTCATGAACCGCCCCTGAAACGGCGGTCGTTTTCCATCCGGCACCAGAATGAGGAGCGGATTCAACCAGTCCGGCCTGGAACTTGTGGACGTCAGCCCTATTTTTGTCGCGAGGCGCAGATCATAACGGTAAATATCATTGAGAGATAAAATCCCCTGGTAGTCGTCAAAGCAATTCAACAGCACGGCATCCTCGCTGCGTTTCAAGGCAAACTCCTTCACCAAATTGGAAAGAGATATGGCATTAAACCACGAGTCACTCGTGTGCATGGCCCGGTCAAAATACTCGCTGGAAATTTCCCGCGACCCTAATGACTCCAGTTTCGGCACGGTCCAGGTTTCCGAAACCATCCGGCCTGCGGAATCGGCATGGGTGATGCGAAAATTCCTCTGCTCCCCCAGCTCCGATTTTTCCGGGGCGGAGCAGGCTGAAATCCATATCCCGGTGAGCAGGGCCAAAAACCCACAAAATATTTGTTTCATTGGAGAAAACCTCCTATAATGGGAGAAAGTATTCATCAACTGCTAATTTTTATCAGGCCCCCAGTCTAACATGGAAACGAACCCCACTTTAGAATTCAGCCCGGAAAAAATGGACTTCCGCGCTTACTCAATATCCTGGAACCTCACCAAGCGGTGCAACCTCAATTGTGACCACTGCTATCTTGACGCCGACTTTCGCGGTGGCCTCAAAACCGATGAACTCAACACTGAAGAATGTTTCCGGGTCATCGACCAGATCGCGGAAGTTAATCCTAACGCGTTTCTGATTCTCACAGGTGGCGAGCCGCTACTTCGTCCCGACATCTACGAGATAATCCGCTACGCCGCCGACAGAAAATTCATGGTTGTGCTGGGCACCAACGGCACCATGATCAATCGCGTCAACGCCGAAAAAATAAAAGCCGCCGGAGCCCACGGTGTAGGAATCAGTATCGACTCAATGAATCCGGACAAACATAACAAGTTTCGCGGGGTGGAAAAAGCCTGGGAACTTTCCATGGCGGCCTTCGATATTCTGAACGAAGTGGGTGTCGACTTTCTCGTGCAGATGTCTGTATCGGATATGAACTATAAGGAAATCCCTGAGGTGGTCGAGTTCACCGAAAAAATTGGTGCCATCGCTTTCAATTTGTATTTTCTGGTCTGCACCGGACGAGGACAAGGCAATACCGATATTTCCAACGCTGCTTATGAAGAAGCTTTGAAAATGTTGTATGAGCAGCAAATGAAATACAAAGGCAAGTTGATGATCAACTCCAAATGCGCCCCGCAGTACAAGCGCGTTGTTTATGAGAACGATCCCGAATCGGTTTACACCCGCACCTATTCCGGCGGGTGTCCGGCGGCCACACATTACAGCCGCATTTCACCGGAAGGCAACCTGACCCCCTGCCCCTTTATCGAAGAGTCAGTGGGCAATTTGAAATCCAGAACATTTAAAGACCTGTGGGAAAACGCGCCGTTGATGATCCAGTTGCGCGACCGCAAACAACTCGAAGGCAAATGCGGCACCTGCGAATTCTCCACCATGTGTTCCGGCTGCAGGGCACGGGCTTTTGCCGAAACCGGAAACTATATGGACCCGGACCCCTCCTGCGATTACGAACCGGGAAAATATGGCGGCAAAGCCATCACCTTAAAAGTCGAAGACACACTTGGGCTCGAAGTCGAGTTCCAGATCCAATGGACCCCGGAAGCCAAAAGCCGACTCGACCGAATCCCCTCTTTCGCCCGCGGTATGGTGGTGAAAGGCATCGAGAAATTTGCCGCCGAACGCGACATCCGCCTCATTGACGAGGCCGTCGTGAAAAAGTCACGCGAAGAAATGATCGAGAAACGCGGTGCCATGTTCCCCTTCCTGAAAAAGTTCATCAATTCCGAAAACCAATAAGCCCACTAGGCGTGGAGACCCTTGCATAAGTTGATAAAACAGAAAAGCGAGATTCTTCACTACGTTCAGAATGACAATGCGACCTCGTTCAGCATGACAATACTGGGCCATTTTGTCATCCTCGAGGAACCGAAGGCGACGAAGGATCTCGCCTTGCACTAACTTGGGGATTACCCCTTCGGGGCACGAAAGCTTGAGTGAAACATCACGTCTTCACGGAGCCTGTGCTAAGCGAAGCCGAAGCATTCAGAATAACAATGCGACCTCGTTCAGCATGACAATACTGGGCCATTTTGTCATCCTTGAGGAGCCGAAGGCGACGAAGGATCTCGCCTTGCACTAACTTGGGGATTACCCCTTCGGGGCACGAAAGCTTGAGTGAAACATCACGTCTTCACGGAGCCTGTGCTGAGCGAAGCCGAAGCATTCAGAATGACAATGCGATCTCGTTCAGCATGACAATACTGGGCCATTTTGTCATTCTGAGGAACAAGGTGACGAAGACGTGATATTTTTCCTTAAACTTCATGCCCCTAAAGGGGTAAAACGCTCCGCGAGCCACTAGCAGATCATACTTTGCCACCGGTGGATCACCGGTTTTTATAAAGATCTCCAACACGGAAACCGCCGCGGTCTTCCTGATCAATGCTGCTCTGGCGGGTGTCTTCCACATCGAGTTTGCCAAGAGCTTCCGACACTTCGACCTGATAGTTTTTGACCTTTCGATAAAGGGGGTGGGTAATATCGAGTTTCAGGTTGGTGAGCGCGGCAGTGAACTCGCCTTTCCCATCCGGACTCAGCTTGCAGACCAGTTCACCTGAATTGTCATCGCAGTAAACATCGATCACTTCAAGCGGGGTTTTATTTTTGACCGGGAATCCCATTTCACGGAGCAAGGTCAACACAGCTCCGCGCCCATAAACACGAAGTGGCAGGTGCGGTAAAAGTTCATTTAACAAAGACTGTGCGCTCAAAATCTATTCCTTTCCAAAATGAGGACCAACTATTGAATTCGACCAGTATATACGCCCACTAGGCGTGGAGCCAATGAGTAATTACCTTCTCCCAAGGGCAAAAAGTATGGGTGACTTGACGGGTTCCTGCCAATTGCCCCTGCGGCGAACAGGGGAAACATAAATGTTTAAAGGTCTTTCCCTAATTATCCGAAAATAATAATAGGCAAGTCTGCTAATAATGAGGGCACTTATCGTTTCACGTTGTTTTCAGCCTGATCCGAACTTAGATTTATTACAGTGAGTATGAGGCCAGTCTCGATGCGTCAAAATTTTGTAATAACTTGACAAACATCAATAAATTCATTAAGTAGGGAGAGAAATTATGAGGGAAATGTGTGCCTGTGAATAAAATTTTCCCGGCGGTCAATGCGGTCAATCTGGCTTTTGTCCCCACCATCGCTCTCCTTGTTACCTTGTCGGTCAAAACCTGGACCCACCCCCTTATCCATCCATGGTGGGTGGTTCCTCGCTGGTGGGATTGATGCGTACAGACACCACCGACACCACTGCAAGCATTCCTATGCTGAAAGATCTCCCCCACAAGTAGGAAAGCTGTTTGATTCCGAAACCACCACCCCTAAAAAACGGAACTGATGATATTTATCACCCCTCACGTTATCTCGAACTCTGATGATTCTGAGTTTGTCACCCGCGAATTCAAAAAACGTCTGCCCAACCTGAAAAACCTCGACCCCAGAAGAAGCTAGCCTCCAACCCAGGCAAAAACCCCATAAAGTGCTTGAAATCAGGGCCAATCTCAAGCATAGTGGGTGTTCTTTTATTCTATAATTCCCTTTCGTGCACATTTGTTTCCTGGCATACACAGGGGCCATTCCAAAGGAAGCGGATTAGAGTGCCAGATTCCCAGGGTTGAAATGATTAAATCCAAATTTGTGAATAGTTTAGAGTTGATCGGTGACACCCCTTTGGTTAGACTGAACAGCGTTATCCCTTCAAATGGTGCCAATATTTTCGCTAAGCTGGAATTCTTCAATCCAGGGGGCAGTGTCAAGGATCGTATCGCACTGGCTATGGTGAAAGATGCAGAAAAAAAGGGCCTGCTGAAACCCGGTTCCACGATCATTGAACCCACAAGTGGAAATACAGGGATCGGCCTCGCTCTGGTGGGTGCCATCAAGGGCTACAATGTCATACTGGTCATGTCTGAGAACATGAGCTCCGAACGAAGGATGATTCTGGAAAGTTTTGGCGCAAAAACTGAATTGAGCCGCGCCGAATTCGGGATGGAAGGCACCATCCAAAGGGCAGAAGAAATGCTGGCTGAAAATCCGGGTTATTTCATGCCCCAGCAGTTCAACAACCCCGCCAACCCGGAAGTGCATCGGCAAACAACCGGGCCCGAAATCGTTGCCGCCATGAATGGTGAATCGGTTGACGGTTTTGTGGCCGGCATTGGAACCGGGGGAACTATCACCGGAGTTGGGGAAGTCTTAAAACAGCATTATGAGCAGGTTAAAGTGGTGGGTGTCGAGCCGGCAACCTCGGCGGTGTTATCAGGAGAACCACCCGGTCCCCACAAAATCCAGGGAATTGGCGCAGGGTTTAAACCCAATGTCCTGAACTTTGATCTGCTGGATCGTATTTTACCCGTTTCCGATGAAGACGCCTTTCTGTTTGCCAAGAGGCTCGGGAAAGAAGAAGGTCTTCTCGCTGGCATTTCTTCCGGAGCCGCATGTTTTGCCGCCAATGAAGTGGCCAAAGAGTTAGGCCCCGACAAAAATGTGGTGGTGGTTTTACCAGATACGGGCGAACGCTATTTCAGTTTTAATCAATACTTCTAAAATAGACAGGATTTTGTTTTCCTGTAAAAAAAACCAAGGGAATGTTGGAATGGGTTATGTTAAAGGATTAATCTGTAAAGAATGCAAAAAAGAATACCCCAAGGACCCGATTCACGTTTGTGAATTTTGTTTTGGGCCCTTGGAAATCAATTACGATTACGAATCCATCAAAAAGGTCGTGACCAAAAAGTCTATTGAGTCCGGCCCGCCCTCCATGTGGCGCTATGAGGCCCTTTTGCCTCTGGATGAGCCCCCAAAAGTAGGTCATCACACCGGTTTCACCCCTTTAATCAGGGCAAAAAACCTGGGCAAGGCACTGGGACTGAAACATCTTTACCTGAAAAACGACTCCGTCAATCATCCCACTTTTTCTTTCAAGGACCGGGTCGTTTCAGTGGCCGTTTCCAAGGCCATAGAGTTTGGGTTCGACACCATCTCCTGCGCCTCAACGGGTAACCTGGCAAACTCGGTGGCCGCCCATGCGGCAGAGGCCGGCCTGAAAAGTTGCATCTTCATTCCTGATGGATTGGAAGCGGGAAAAATTCTCGGGACTTTGATTTACGGAACGCAGCTGATTGCCGTCAAAGGCAGTTATGATGACGTGAACCGGCTTTGCAGTGAAATTGGAGCCAACCATGACTGGGCCTTCGTGAATATTAACATCCGGCCTTATTATGGCGACGGGTCTAAATCTTACGGTTATGAAATTGCCGAGCAGCTGGGCTGGAAAACACCGGACAATGTTGTGGTTCCCGTGGCAGGCAGTTCGCTGATCACAAAAATATGGAAAGCTTTTCATGAGTTTGAAATGCTGGGGCTGGTCGATAAGGTACAAACCAAAATTTTTGCGGCCCAGGCCACTGGCTGTTCCCCCGTCACCACAGCCATAAAAAATGGCACTGAAAACATCATACCGGTCAAGCCGAATACCATTGCCAAGTCCATCGCCATTGGAAATCCGGCCGATGGATACTACGGGATCAAAACCGCAAACACCAGCGGTGGCTACGGAGAAGACATCTCTGACGAAGAGGTGGTCACTGCTATGAGACTGCTGGGCGAGACCGAAGGCATATTCACGGAAACTGCAGGAGGCGTTACTGTAGGCGTCACACAAAAACTGGTCCAGCAAGGCCGGATCAAACCGGATGAAGTGACGGTCATTTGTATTACCGGCAACGGATTAAAAACCCAGGAAGCCTTGGCAGGTTGTTTTCCAGTGCCTACGGTGATCGAACCTAAAATAGATAGTTTTGAAGAAATTTTTGCCAACGGTTTAACAGTTTAAAAGGAGTAAAGCATGGCAGTAAAAGTAAGAGTACCCACCCCGTTAATGAAGTTGACCAACAACAAGAGCGAGGTGACGGCAGAAGGTGCCACCATCAGCGAAATTCTCAACAATCTGGAGAGCCAGTTTGCTGGAATTAAAGAGCGCATCTGCGAAGAAAGCGGTGCTCCCCGGCGTTTCATTAATATCTATTTGAACGAAGAAGATATCCGGTTTCTTGAGGGCGAAAGCACCGCTGTTAAAGATGGCGATGAAATCTCCATCATACCGGCAATAGCGGGCGGCACTAAATGATCGATTTTACCGATGAGCAGATAGAGCGCTACAGCCGCCACATCATCCTCCCTGAAGTGGGAGGTGAGGGACAAAGCCTCCTTTTAGAATCAAAAGTTCTTTTGGTGGGTGCAGGTGGGCTGGGCTCTCCTGCCGCGTTTTATCTTGCCGCCGCTGGTATCGGCAACATGGGAATCATCGACTTTGATACCGTCGACCTCAGTAATCTGCAGAGGCAGATCATCCATAATACCGAGCGTATCGGCATGCTCAAAACCGAGTCCGCAAAAAAAACCATTTCAGCACTCAATCCTGATGTCAATGTCACAGTTTTTAATGAGAGACTGAATTCGGAAAACATCATGCGCCTGTTTGAAGGCTATGATTATATTCTTGATGGCACCGACAATTTTGCCACGCGTTATCTCATCAATGATGCCTGTGTGATGACGGGAAAAGCCAATATCCATGGCAGTATATTCCGTTTTGAAGGACAGGTAACCGTTTTCAAGCCTGACGAAGGCCCCTGCTACCGTTGCCTCTATCCGGAACCGCCCCCACCGGGTCTGGTTCCCAATTGTCAGGAAGGCGGTGTTTTGGGTGTGCTGGCAGGAGTGATCGGAAACCTGCAAGTGGTCGAGACCCTGAAACTAATTCTAGGGAAAGGAGAAACCCTGGTCGGTTCTCTGCTTATTTATGACGCACTGAAAACAGAATTCAGGAAACTGAAATTAAAGAAAGATCCGAAGTGCCCTATTTGTAGCGACCAACCCGCGATCACCGAATTGATTGACTATGAAGAATTTTGTGGTTTGCCGCGCTGATAAAGAAATATAAAAAATACCGGTAATTTTTTGCATCGTACCCGGTTTAAAAGATATCTAATATCTGAAATATCAAAATCGATGAAATTCCCCATTCCCTTTGAGGTTCAGGCACCAACTTGCCCTGTCATCACCAACCAATCGGTGTTGAAGGCGATCGGCAACACCCCTCTGATCCGCATTCATAACTTGGGAAAAGAGTTCAAGGATGTGGATATTTACGCCAAGGCCGAGTGGAAAAACGCCGGCGGTTCAGTAAAATCCCGCCCTGCCCTGAGAATGATCGAAGATGGTGAAAAATCCGGCAAGCTCACCAAAGATAAAATCATCCTCGATTCCACATCCGGCAACACCGGCATCTCCTATGCACTGATCGGCAAGGTAAAAGGCTATAAAGTCAAACTGGTCATGCCAGCGAATGTCTGCAAAGAACGCAAAGGACTCATGGCCGACTTTTACGGCGCTGAAATTGTGACCTCCAGCCCCTTTGAAGGCTCCGATGGTGCGATCATCATGGCCAAGAAAATCTATGACGAAAATCCGGATATTTACTTCATGCCGGACCAGTACAACAACGACTCCAACTGGAAAGCGCATCAGGAAACCACAACACAGGAAATTTGGAATCAGACCAATCACCGAGTCACCCATTTCCTGGCGGGTATCGGAACCGGGGGTACCATTATGGGAACCAGCCGCGGCCTGCGCCAACTGAACTCTGACATCAAATGCTACGCAGTGGAACCGGCAGAGTCCCTGCACGGACTGGAAGGCCTCAAACATATGGAGACTTCCATCGTACCCGGAATTTATAAAGAAGAAGAACTGGATGGGAAACTCAGCATCCCGACCGACGAAGCTTACGACATGGTTGAGGTGCTGGAAAAACAGGAAGGCATCCTGGTCGGGCATTCTTCTGCCGCCGCTATGGTGGGAGCCCTGAAACTCGCCTCACAGATTAAAAGAGGGGTGATTGTTACCGTGTTCCCCGACAGTTGTGAAAGATGTTACGTTAACTTTGGGCAATTCAAGCAGTATTACGAGACCCACTCCAGCACCAGGCGTGAGGCCAACGAGCAATAGCTCTATTTGGCGAGCAAGAGGTATGGGGCTTGACAAGCCTTTGCTATCTGCCTTCCCTGCCAAGGGGCGGCGAGTGGATCGATCAACCATGCCACCTTTTGAAAAACATATTTTCATCTGTACCAACGAAAGAAAAGCCGATGATGCCAGAGGCTGTTGTCACGCACGCGGTTCCCAAGAGCTTCTAGATCACATGAAAAGCCGTGTCCACGAACTGGGGGCTGAAAGGGAAAGTGCGGGTTAACAAAGCCGGGTGTCTGGATGCCTGCGCCCAAGGGCCATCCATGGTGGTTTATCCCGATGATGTCTGGTATTCCCCGAAGACGAAAGAAGACATGGAAGAAATCCTCACCGAACATATCCAGAACGACCGCCCCGTTGACCGGCTAACCCTTTCCTTTAAGGCAAAAAGCTAAAACTCTGATCGCTTGAAAATCAAGACAAAATCATGCGACATTTAGGGTAATCCTGGTCTTTGAATTTGGGTTAGCTGATTTCCAGTCTCAATACCACACAAAATCTGTACGGCACGGGGTTAGTGTCGGGCATCCGGCACCCCTTGCTTTTTTTTTCTGACACGCTAAACTGGGGGCAACAATAACTTTACGGGTACGCACACAATGTCAAAAGTTATTCATACAAAAAAAAGCCAATTGCCTCCCGAATGGCAAGAGGGTATTTCTGCTGATCCGGACGAAATACTTGAGGTGCGGATTTTAACCAAGCAAGAAGCGGAAAATGATATGCCTCCGGAGGAGAATTTTCGCCCGGAGTTTATTGAGGAAATGAAGCAGGATGATGAAGATTATAAGGCAGGAAAGTACACGGAGTACGAAAGCAGTAAGGAAATGTTTAAGGATATGTTTAGTAAATAAAAATCCATGTATCGGAGACAGCTTACTGAAAATTTCAAAAAAGATACAAAAAAATAAAAGAAAATTCCCTCCTCGGCAAACGGCTCCAAAAAAAGATGGTGGAAATTTTAGAAAACCCCCACCACTATAAACCCCTACGAAATGTTTTGAAAAATCGTTGGCGAGTGCATATCGATAGCTTCGTGTTGATTTTTGAATTAAATGAAGTGGAGAGGGTTGTTATCTTCCGACAATTTAAGCACCACGATAACGCATACGAATAAAACCTCATCAGACAAGTGGAAAAAGACGGAAGACATGGAAGAAATCCTCACCGAACATATCCAGAACAACCGCCCCGTTGACCGGCTAATCATTCCTTTCAAGCCCAAAAGCTAAAACTCTGGCCGCCAAGGGGATTAGGTTTTAACCCCCTCTTTTTAAAGACTCAAGCCCGATCATTTGAGGGGTTGATGCTGGGGTGATTTATCTTCAGGTCTACCATAGGTTTATAGTTGCAGGTAAATCAGGGTGGGAGGAATTACCAATGTTCTTCCTGTCCCCTTTGACACGCTCCCTGAACCATTACAACTTGTTAAAATTAATGGCAATAGATCATAAACTCTCCAAATCTTCCTCTATCGCATCGCCAGCTTCCAGTAAATTATCAGTGATGTCTTCTAATTGAGGAATTGAATGACCTACAATTCCTTCAAATGAGCCATACATTGATAAAATATTCTCTTCAACTTGTTTAATTTGCTCCTCCCGCTTAGCCCAACGGTTTTTAGTGGTTCTAATTTCTTTTTGAAGCTCCTCATTCATTCGGCTAAAACTGTCTAGACAATCAGAAATCCTGTTTTTGAACCCTGGAGAAGTTAAGTAACCATAAAGCTTTTCCATTTTTAGATTTTTACCCTCTAAGGTCTGATCTTTTTGATGCAATTCAATAATTGCATTTCTGAGAATTTTGGCTAGTGGAACAACTAAATCCATATTAGTTACCCAAACATTCCTGATATCACCAAAATTTGAGATTTCTTTAGGAAGAGTTTTAGATACCAATATAGAAAAGTTCGCATTAACTACCTTCTGATCAGCCTTTAATTTATCAATCCAAGGATCTTGCCACAATTTAGTATTTTTGGATTCCCACAAAATAATGCCACAGGTCCTACCTTGAAGACGTATTGTTTGAACAATATCAGCACCATTGACACCAACAGGAACATCTTCGATGATATCCTCGTAAAAGTTTTCTTTTAAAGTAGCTTTTAATTGTTCTTCAGTTACTTCTCCTTGTATTTGCTGTGATCCTTGTTCCACCGTTTGCTTTAAATTATTGATTTCTTTTCTAAGAAGCTCAATGGTTTTTTCTTTTTCCCCAAGTTTTTGCCTGGATTCACTTTGAGTTTGATCTTGGGTTTCTTTTATTAGTTTTTCTTTGTTGAAAAGAAAATCCTTTTCCATCTCCCTTTTTTTGTCTTCTAATTGATCCTTTTGTTTAATGAATTCCAATTCTAAGTCTTTACGCTCATTTTTTGCTTTTCTTAATTCTTCGTTTAGGTTTTTAATGTTGATTTCAACCTCAGCAATTTCCTTTTCTTTTTCAAAATCATATTTCTTTTTTAATTTACCTTTAGCTTCTATCACCTTTTTCTCCAATTCTCTATCAAAATCTTCTTTGGTTTCTTGCAATTTGCGTTCAGTTTTTCGGGCCTTTAGTTCGGCATCTTTTAGTTTTTCATTTACAGCCTGTTGTTCTTTTAGCTTTTCGTTTAAATCATTTAACTCTAATGAAAATTTGCTTTCCGCCTCATTGGTAAGCTCTATTTTTAAGTTATTTCTTTCTTTTAATAATTTTTCACTAATGGTTTTCTCAATTGACCCCTCTTTCTTTAATAATGCTTTTTCTTTTTCAATTAACTCCTTTTCTTTTTCCTTGGCCTCTGATTCTATTTCAGTCCTCAACTCCTGGGCTATTTGACTAGTAAGGACATCAGTTAAGGGGATTTCTGATTTACAATTAGGGCACGTAAGCAGTTGTTCAGCCATTGGGACCTCACATTTTAAATTAAATCGGAATGCCTACCCTAAATCAGGGTAGCAATATTGTCAAATTTGAGTAGTAAGTTGGTTGACTTATTAATTTAAGCTGGGTTAGGTCAACGCATAGCAAAAATAAATTTTCCTTCACTTGAGGCGGGAAAACTGCTGGGAGTTTTCTTACAAATTTTTACATTCATTTATTCTCCCGTATTATCTGATGTTAAGCGTTGCGACTGCGACTGGCAAAGTTTATAAAAAACTCCTTTTTGTTGCAACAGTTCCTTTCGAGGGCCGTATTCCAATATTTTTCCCTGCTTCAATACAAGAATTTTGTCGGCGTGCAGAAGGGTGGATATCCGATGTGCAATTATAATGCTGGTTCTTCCACGCGTCAATTCCCGGATTCCATTTTGGATCTGGCTCTCGGTTTCAGGGTCAACGCTGGAAGTCGCTTCATCCAGCACCAGTATGCGTGGATTGCTGGCCAAAGCCCGGGCAAAAGACAATAATTGCCGCTGGCCGGAGGAAATCCCAACCCCGCCTTCCTTTAGCTCCTGCTCATATTTAAAAGGAAGACTGCTGATAAAATTATGTGAACTGACGGCTTGCGAAATAGACTCGATTTCTTCCTGACCCATCTGTTGGTTTCCCAGTCGAATATTATCCGAAATATTTCCTGAGAATAAAAATACATCCTGCTGAACAAGAGCAATCTGGCGGCGTAAATCGTATTTATTGATATCCCTGATGGGTTTACCGTCAAACCGAATATCGCCTTTTTGAATATCATAAAAACGGCAAAGGGCATTGATGAGGGTGGATTTTCCCGAACCCGTCGCGCCGACAATGGCAAGGCTCTCCCCTTCTGACAGGGAAAAACTGATGTCCTCCAAGATAAAGTTTTCATCATTATAGGCGAACCAGACATTCTTGAACTCAACCGCCCCCTTCATTTTGAAATCCGGGTGGGATGGAACCTTGTCGGGCAATTGTTCAGGCGTGTCCAGCAGTTCAAAAATCCGCTCAGAAGATGCCATGGCCGTTTGAATGATATTGAATTTTTCCGCAAGGTCTCTTACCGGCTCAAAAAATTTCTGCAGGTACTGGATGAATGCCACCAGGATTCCCAACTGGATTTCATCCTGAACAAATCGCCCTCCCCCATACCAGATAACCATCCCCACAGCCAGCGAGTTGAACAAATCGATGGAAGGCATATACAGGGAATTGTAATAAACGGTTCTTAAATCCTCTTGAAGCCGGTTACGGTTAATGCCGGTAAAGTTTTCCAGATTCGTCTTTTCCCGGTTGAAGCATTGAACCGTATCCACACCTGATAAATTTTCCTGTAGATAAGAATTGAGCTCCGAAACATGCGCCCGATTTTTTCTAAGCGCGTCACGCGCTCGAATCCTGTATAGACGCGTACCCCACGCCAGCAACGGGAAAACCGTGCAGACCACAAGCGTCAGTCGCCAGTCCAGATAAAGCATGACAGCAAAAATTCCTGTCAATGTGAACAGGTCGCTGAAAATAAGGATGAGCCCGGAAGTCAACATTTCATTGAGAACCTCAACATCATTCACCACCCGGGTGATCATTTTCCCAATGGGGTTCTTGTCAAAATAGGAAAACGACATCTTATGGAGATGGGCGAACACTTTAGAACGCAGGTCAAACATGACTTTCTGGCCAATGTACTGCATTAAATAGTTCTGGAAAAACTGAAACACGAATGAAGCGATCAATACAGCCAGATACAGGCCCGCGACGACATCCAGCCCATTAAGATCAGAAACTTTTATATAGTCGTCAATAACGATCTTGGTGAAGTAGGGGCCTGCCAGATTGAGCAGAGAAACTCCTAAAAGCAGGAATATAGCGAGCGCCACCCACTGGCTATAAGGTTTCAGATAAACAAGCACCCGCTTAAATAAAACCCACTCGCGGTACCGGTCTTTCATGTTTTCCATGTAGGTTCCACTCATCAAAGAAAAATCTCCATTTCTCTGGCCAATGATTGATTCTGGAACAGGCCCGCATAGACTCCGCCCGCCTGGGTCAGCGAAACATGACTGCCCTGTTCAAGTATTTTTCCCGCATCCATCACGATTATCAGGTCCGCGTCACGAACAGCCGATAACCTGTGGGAAATAATCAGGGTGGTGGTTTGACTTGGCTGGCCTTGGATATTCCTTAAAATTTCTTCTTCGGTGTCCGAGTCCAGATTTGAAAACGCGTCATCAAGAATCAGCACTTCGGGTTTCTTGATCAAAGCACGGGCCAGGGCCACCCTTTGCTTCTGGCCTCCCGACAACGAAACCCCACGCTCGCCGACCAACGTCTCCAATCCCTCCGGGAACCGTGCCACATCTTTGCTCAATCCGGCGATCTGGATAATTTCTTCCAACTCAAGGTCTGTGGCAGATCCCCTTCCCAGCACAATATTGTCGCGAATGGATGCAGAAAATAAAAAGGGTTCCTGACTCACATAACCTATGGATTCTCGCAGTTTTTGCAGAGGGATTTCTTTTATGGGAAGGTTTCCTATTAACAAAGCACCCGCAGTCGGATCATAAAAGCGTAAAAGCATTTGAGCCAAAGTGGTTTTTCCAGAACCGATCACACCCACCACTCCCAGCGTCTGGCCTCTGGGAATTTTAATATCGACTCCCCTTAAACTTGGTGTTTCTGCATCGGGGTAGGTAAACTGCAGTCCCTGAAACTCTATGCCACCCATTGGCTCCAGAGAACCAGCTCCTTCAAGGGCCGGTTTTATTTCAGGCTGGGCCTTAAAGATTTCATGAATACGGCTCATGGCCGCCATCCCTTTCTGGGTGAGGTTAAAAACATATCCGATTCCCATCATGGGCCATGAAAGAAGCATCAAATAACCATTAAATGCGACAAAAGATCCCAACGTCATGGAGCCGCCAATCACTGCCTTTCCTCCCAGCCACAAAGAAAGCATCGCCGCCACCCCTATAACAAACACCATTGTGGGCGTGAAAATTCCAAACATTTGCGTGACATACAGGTTTTTTTTGATGTATTCGTTATTCAGTTCTGCAAATTTTATTTTTTCATTTTCCTCCTGAACAAATGCGTGGAGAACCCGGATGCCAGCAAGGTTTTCCTGAACGTGACCTGTTATCAAAGCCAAATGCTCCTGCACCGCTTTATGACGCTTGCCGATTTCCTTAACAAAATAAAAAAACAAGAACGAAATAAAAGGAAGCGGCAGTAAAACCTTGAGAGCCAGATCAGCATTGATCCAGATCATCATGCTCATGGCGGTGATAATGACAAAAACCGCATCAATGAGAATCAACACCCCCAGCCCAATAAATTCCCTCACCGCCCGCAGATCATTGGTGGCGCGCGACATGATATCCCCTGTCGTTTGCTTCAGGTACCATGCCCGGTCTAAAGTTAAAAGATGGCTGAAAAGCCGGTTCAGGATATCAAATTCAATTTTTCGGGAGGCTCCGAACATATACATCCTCCAGCCATAACGGCCCACTACAAGAAATAGAGCAATCAGCAAAAGAAGAAACGCATATTTCAAAAGAATTTCTGAAGAAGGCTTCCCCGGCAGGACATCAATAAACTCCTTGATCAACCAGGGCACAACCAGCGTTATAGAATCCGTGATGATTAAAGCCACGATGCCTAGTACCAGCTCCCTCTGGTATTTGGATATATACGGCCAGAATGATTTTAAGTTTTCCAATTTAAATCCTTTTCCTCTTCCCGCCAACCAAGGTTATTTTCCTGTTCCTTTGACGGCTTTTTAGCTAGAATAGGCGCGGGTTTGGGTAAAATTAAAATGCTCCTCAAAACAAACATTGTATCCCGTTTAATCCCTGGAGACCCGTAATCACTTGAACCATCAAAAAGAAAGACCGTCTTATGTACGGAGTTATACTGGCCGGGGGAAGCGGCACCCGGTTCTGGCCTAAAAGCCGCGAACAAAGCCCAAAACAACTGCAGAAAATCGTTGGCACCGGAACCATGCTTCAAAACACCGTTCAACGCCTGCTGCCCCTGGTTTCTATTGAAAATTTATACCTGTGCACCAACCATCAGCAAGCGGTCGAGACCCTTCGCCAGCTGGATTCCTACGGTTTTTTCCCCGATCATCTCATGGCAGAACCCTGCAGCAGAAATACCGCATTAGCAATCGGTTTGATGGCAAAAGTAATCATCGAAAAAGATCCTGGTGCGGTCATGGGTGTTTTTCCCGCTGACCATGTTGTAGCGAACTCTGAGAACTTTATCAAGACACTTCAAAGGTCAGAAACTCTGGCCAAAAAGGGTTATCTCGTTACCCTTGGTATCCCGCCGACCCGGCCTGAAACCGGATTCGGTTACTTGCAACAGGGAGCTGAAATAGAAGATGGAATCTATCAGGTAGAACGGTTTGTAGAAAAACCTGGCCGACCTGAGGCTGAACAATATTTAGAGAATGGCTATTATTTTTGGAATTGCGGAGTCTTCGTCTGGAAGGCTTCTGTCATTCTTGAGGAATTGCAACAGCATGCAGAAAATATTTATTCACAGCTTGAAACTATTGCCAGATGCATCCGGAACGCAAAAGGAAAATCCGCCTATCTGGAACTGGATGAAAGGGGCCGCAGCCTTTTTTCTTCCCTGCCCAGTCTTTCCATCGACTGTGCGGTCATGGAAAATTCGTCAAAGGCAGTCCTCATCCCTGCAGATATCGGTTGGAACGATGTCGGTGCCTGGACTGCTTTGGACGATGTATCCAAAAAAGATTCTAAAGGTAATATCATCAGCGGAAATGTTCTGGTTCAAGATTGCAGCAACTCCATAATCCAGGCGCAAAATCGGCTCATCGCTGTATTGGGATTAAAAGATACAATCGTGGTGGACAGTCCCGATGCCCTCCTGGTCTGCGCCAAGGAGCGTTCCCAGGATGTAAAAAAACTGGTGGAGTCTCTCAATGAAAACGGCCACCCTGAAGGCAAACAGCCTGCTACCGTTAATAAACCATGGGGGTCCTATACGGTATTGGATTCAGGGTCTTCTTATGTGCTAAAGCGTATCGAAGTCTTGCCCGGAGAAGCACTCAGCCTGCAATCTCATCAGCACCGCAGTGAACATTGGACTGTTGTCTCCGGCTCAGCGGAAGTGGTGCGGAACAAAGAAACTTTTCAATTAAAAAGTAACGACTCCATCACCATCCCCAAAAATACCAGGCACAGACTGGGGAACCCAGGTTCCGACCTGCTAATAATTATTGAAATTCAGTTTGGCCATCTCCTGGATGAATCCGACATCTCACGTTACGAAGACCGCTACGGTCGTTGCTGATCTTGTCCGCCCTGAAAATAGTGTGCAACGACCGGAACTTTAATTTTTCGGCAATGAAATCACAAAATAATTTTTAATGGACTTTGAGTCGACCAGCCGGTTGGCGTATGCGCCGGCCTGATCCTTGGCAGCAAATTGTCCGACCCTGATTTTATACCAGTGCCCTCCGGCTCTTCGGATGTCCTTGACGACGTAGAGGCCTTCGATCCCTTTATTTTTAAGACGCCGGATCATCTTATCCGCATGTTTGGCAGAAATGACCGCGGCAATTTGAATGGTGTATACCCTGTCTTCCTTTTTTATTTGTGCCAGTTTTGATATAAGCATCGATGTTAAAGACGGGGAAGACAGGTTATCCTCATTTTTCGAAACCAATTCGCTGAAGCCAAGGGCCAGCATAATTGAAACGGAAAGAACCGCAAAGCTGACCAGTTTGGCCCTCAACGAGAGTTGTCCGAACTGGATGAGGCCTTCAAGAACCTGAAGAAGGATCCATTTAAATCCAATTAAAATTTTGCGGGCCAGCCAACCGAACCCTCTCCTTAATATTGTCATTCGGCCTGCAACCAGGCCCATCTCCACTTTCAGGCGTTTCAAATCCTGAAGATCTTCCCGGCGGAAAAGTTTTATCTTTTTCAGTTTGGAAGCGATCCGGTTTTCCTCAGACTGTCTTCTAGCCTCCGCCTGCTGGTCAGAACTCAAGCCCGCAAATACTTCTCCGCATTTCTGGTGCAATTCTGGCGCAACCCCGGCAAGATTCCCCTCACAATAACTATGGGCAAGATAGTTCTTAATTTCTTCTTCCTCTTTAACCGAATAATTCAACGCAAACAGGTAAAACCTCAAGGCCAACTCATCCGTTCTTTTGTGAGCCAGGTAAATAGGCAGGGCAAATTGGATAATTTCACTGGAAAGCTCACTCTGATCTTCCAACGCACTCAAGAATAGCGGTTCAACTTTTCCGGACCATTGTCCAGCCTCTAGAAACAGGCTGGACAGGTAATGAGTTAAAGCGGGGTCATGAATTTCCTCCTGCTGCACCAGGACGAGAAGCAGATCCATTTCCTCCCGGGTGAGTTCCCGGCCCTGGTTCAGAATAGCAAGGAGCGGCTTGCGAAAACGCGAATCCCCGGGGCTTTGCAAAAAGGCCTGCACATAAATATTCAAGGCCCTGGGGGTTTCATCCCCAATTGATAGCAGGTAGTCCGCGTATAACAGGACTCCAAGAATCCGATACTGCTTGCCCGTTTCCGGTAAAAAATAAGAGGAGTAGGTGAAATTCAGGAGATTTTCATACTGGTTTTTAATATCGTCAGGGTTTGACTGGGGAGGAAAATTTTTAAGAAAGTGCAGAGCGTTAAAAAAACGTTGTTCCCCTACCATCCCATACGCAATAAACCCAAAAAACAGGCAGACGAGGAAAATCGCCCACTGGATCGGAGCATCGTCAAACAGAACGTTTGGAAGTGCCACCTCGTGCAGAAAAAACAGAAGCGTGAAACCCAATCCAAAAATCAGGATTAACGAGACGGCGATTCGGGCCAGATAAAATTTAAGGGTCTGGTACAGCATTTCTTTTTTCAGATTGTTTGGAATTCATGGGTTCACTTTTCGGATCAGGAAGAAGCCCGGTTTCATCCGGCTCCGAGTCTTCAGGCAAAGCGGGAGGCACCGAAAGGTCCACACCTTCTTTAACCGCAACCTGCAAAGTCTCAAGGGAAAACTCATCAGCAAGATAACCTGTCTGCACATCCACGGTGGCAAATTTAACTTTTTCCGGAACAGGAAATTTCACCGGACTTTTCCCCTCCAGTACCTTCTGCATAAAAAACACCCAGATGGGAGCGGCGGCACTGGCACCAGTTAAACCTTTACCGGATTTGACTTTCATAGGTTCATTATTATCAAAGCCCACCCAGACCGAAGCTGAGATATCTTTTGTAAAAGCATTGAACCACGCATCCTTAAAGTCATTGGTCGTTCCCGTTTTGCCCCCGGCGGGGTGACGAAAACCCATCCTCCTTACCACCCGTCCGGTGCCTCCATCTATCACTCCTTGCATCATGTTCAGAAGCGGGAAAAGGGAATCAGGCAAAAACTGTTGCACCCCTTGATAGTAATGCTCATAAAGCCGGTTGCCTTGGAAATCCTCAATGTGCTGGATCAAATAAGGTTCATTATAAATTCCCAGGTTGGCGATAACACTGTAGGCGGATGCCATTTCATAAGGGGATAAACCGGAAGTCCCCAGAGCAAGGGAAAGGTTTTTACCTAACGGACTTTTAATACCAAACTGCCGTGCCGTACGAATCACTTTTTCCGACCCGACCTCATTAATCAGTTTCGCAGAAATAATGTTAATGGATTTCATCAGAGCTTTTTTAAGAATAATACTTCCTGCAAACTCTTCATCGAAATTCTGTGGACTCCACGGTTCGCTGCCGGGAACATCTATGGTCAGCGGCTCGTCCACCACCACTGTGGCGGGTGAATAACCCAACTCTTCCATAGCCGTAAAATACACAAACGGTTTGAAGGAAGAACCTGGAAGGCGGTTGTTCGATACCGCTCGATTGAATTGACTGTAGGAGTAGTCTCTTCCACCAAGCATGGCCCGCACAGCACCGCTTTTATTTTCTATCGCCACTAATGCCACCTGAAGTGGACCCGCACCCGGCTCCTTGACGACTCTGCCTTCCAAAGCCTCCAGATGATTGCGGGCACTTTTAAAAGCAAGCTTCTGGTAACGCGAATCCAGTGTAGTAAGAATTTTTAAGCCGCCAAAATGCACAAATTCTT
Source organism: Nitrospinales bacterium (assembly GCA_965249625.1). GTDB lineage: Bacteria > Nitrospinota > Nitrospinia > Nitrospinales > VA-1 > LS-NOB. The sequence goes on from OZ252246.1 coordinate 1,899,644, forward strand.
TGCCATAATCCTTTTCTATTTGCTCCAGCACCTGATCAACAAAATAAAGATTGGGACCCGAATCTACCCGGGGATTAACCAGATCAATATTGGACTGAAGGGCCAATTCTTTCTCTTCAGCGGTAATCAGGTTTTCACTGACCATCCGGTTCAACACATACTCCGTTCTTTTCATCGCTCTTTCATAATGCGAGAACGGGTTGGCATTATTGGGAGAGTTGGGGAGGCCCGCAAGAAGAGCCGATTGCAGCAAAGTCAGATCCTTGGCACGTTTTCTAAAATAGACTTGCGCCGCCTCTTCCACACCATAAGCGCCGCTACCGAAATATATCTGATTGCAATAGGCTTGAAGAATCTGGTCTTTATTGAAAGTCGCCTCCAATTGAAAAGCAATCAATAGTTCCTTGATCTTGCGCACCCAGTTTCTCTCAAAAGAAAAAAACAGGTTTTTGGAAAGTTGCTGAGTGATCGTGCTTCCCCCCTGAGCAATCCTTTTTTCACGAAGGTTGGTCAATAACGCACGCACCAATCCCCTGTGATCTATTCCGCTGTGGCGATAAAACCGGGAATCTTCAACAGCTATAATGGCTTTTGTGAAAAAGGGCGCAATATCCTCAAGAGCAACAGGATGCCTCTCACCAAGAATCTTGATGCGGTCACCATCCGAAGAATAAATTTCTGTCGGAAGGCTCAGGTTGATATGTTGCAGGTTTTTGGGAAGCTGGGGCAAGTCCTGGTTTAACCAGAAGTACAGACCCGCCACAACCAGAACCACAAAAAGAATTAAAGTTACCAGAACCAGATTCAGGGTATGGAGTAAGCGGTCGGTCAAGGGCTTTCCTTCAAGGAAGGTGGAGTTCCATTAGAACTTGCATCAGAAATATCCGCTTTTTCAATTTGGGACATCATATTGTTGGCCAATTCCACAGCCACAGGAATCAAGAGAATCCCCGTGTAGTAATCGGTGTCGTACTCAACTCCAAACAGCAAGTGTTGGACAGGTTCTCCAGCAGGCAAATCCGAAATGCCCACACGGGTGACATGATAATTCTTCCCCAAAAACCAGCGGGGTTCCGGGAAAACTGCTTTTTGGGTGGTTGCGTCCAGAGATTTCAAAACAGGAAGAAAATCGAAAATTGAGAAAATCCGGTTTTCAGTAAAATTCGCATCTTCAAGAGTTCCCCGCTTAACCGTCCGCGTAGCCTGAACCTCAAACAACGTGTCTACAGATAAGAACAATTCATGAATGGGAATGTTTTGGCGGTCAATGAATTGCAGGGTGATCCAGGGACCAAATCGTTTCAGAAAAATCCGATCCCAGTTTTTCCTTGAGTCCAGCTCAACCAAGTCGTAAGAAGAAATGATTTGCTCCGACCATGGCCCAGGAAAATCATAATAGAGTTGGAGAAATTTTTCCCGGGAAACAACAAGGGGGAACCCCGGGGACAACCCTTCAAACAAATGCTTGAAGGAAGAAATTCCCAAAGCCGTCTCTTCCTGAAGATCCAGCGAGGACCGAATGGACTTTATCTTGGCTTGCGCTACCAGAGATTGTCTATCCCGCTCCCACATTCTACCTAATTGAGGCCTTTTGTGGTTTTGCCACTTTAAGTGATAACCGACACTTTTTTCAAACAGGTTGGTATAAAACTCAAGGGAAAGGAATGCGGAAAGAACAATCAACCCGGCTACACCGTGCCATGGCTTTCTGACACCGGCAAATTTCACTGAATATTATCTCACCGTAGTTTTTTACCCGTACCGGGCATGAAGTTTAATGAAGAGGATATCACAGGCTCCTCAAGGATGACAAATTGGCGTCTCTTGTCATGCTGAACGACTGCTTTGTCATAGGGTTAGTGCAAGGCGAGATCCTTCGTCGCCTTAGGCTCCTCAAGGATGACAAATTGGCGTCTCTTGTCATGTTGAACAAAAGGATGACAAATTGGCCTTGTATTGTCATTCTGAACGCAGTGAAGAATCTCGCTTTTCTTGTCATTCGTGGGAGAGATCCTTCGTCTCCCTAAAGGGACGTGCCAGGCCTTAGGCTCCTCGAGGATGACAAACTGGCGTTTCTTGTCATTCTGAATACTTCGGCTTCGCTCAGCACAGGCTCCTCAAGGATGACAAAATAGCCTTGCATTGTCATTCTGAACAACTGCATTGTCATTCTGAACGAAGTGAAGAATCTCGCTTTTCCTGTCATTCGTAGGAGAGATCCTTCGTCTCCCTAAAGGGACGTGCCAGGCCTTAGGCTCCTCGAGGATGACAAAATGGCGTCTCTTGTCATTCTGAATGCTTCGGCTTCGCTCAGCACAGGCTCCTCAAGGATGACAAAATAGCCTTGCATTGTCATTCTGAACAACTGCATTGTCATTCTGAACGAAGTGAAGAATCTCGCTTTTCCTGTCATTCGTAGGAGAGATCCTTCGTCTCCCTAAAGGGACGTGCCAGGCCTTAGGTTCCTCGAGGATGACAAATCTGAATGCTTCGGCTTCGCTCAGCACAGGCTCCGCATTGTCATTCTGAACGAAGTGAAGAATCTCGCTTTTCTGTCATTCAGGGAGAGATTCTTCGTCGCCTTGTTCCTCAGAATGACAAACCACGTTGTTCCTCAGAATGACAAAATGGGGTAACCTCGCTTTTCTTGTCATTCTGAATGCTTCGGCTTCGCTCAGCACAGGCTCCGCTTTGTCATTCTGAACGAAGTGAAGAATCTCGCTTTTCTTGTCATTCAGGGAGAGATTCTTCGTCACCTTGTTCCTCAGAATGACAAAATGGCCTTGCTTTGTCATGTTGAACAAAAGGATGACAAACTGGCCTTGTATTGTCATTCTGAACGAAGTGAAGAATCTCGCTTTTCTGTCATTCAGAGAGAGATTCTTCGTCACCTTGTTCCTCAGAATGACAAACCACGTTGTTCCTCAGAATGACAAACTGGGGTAATCTCGCTTCTCTTAAAACCGGATATCGCCTTTCAGCATGATGGCGTGGTCAGTAACATTGCTGTTACTCTCTCTGCGCTCACCGGTCAGGTTCAGGTCAAACAACGCATCAAGTTCCCATCTCATCCCCAGGCGGTAACTTCTGGAAGAGTCGCCGAGAGTCATCTCACTGTAGGGAGTCAGCAGTCCCCGTCCGTCGGGAGCGGTCAGTCCGTAACCCAGGCGGGCATCCAATCGCGCGCCGTAACCCTGGTCACCGCTGACCTCATCGCCCAGGCCCTGCTGCCATACTTTTTGCGTGCCACTGCCTGTATCGCCGTAACCGGGACTCAGGCTGAACGACAGTCCCCGTCCGTTGCTGCTCTGCTCCAGAAGAATCAGGCCGGAAACACCCCATTCCTCATAGTTGTCCCGTCCTACCAGGGTGCGGGCCCTGCCTTCCAAGGTCAGGCCGGCGGTCGGATCGGTGTAGCGGAAACCGGCGCCCAGCTCGGCCCCGAAACCGGTCTCGCCGTCACCGCCGTCATACCGCACTCCAGCCTCCAGGCTCGGTTCCACATAAGCCCCGTCAGCCAGCGTATGCTTATACGCCCCTTCCAGGATCATGCGCAACAGGCTGGACTCCACTTCCAGTCCCGCTATATCATCACTGCCCTCCACTTCCATCTCAGTCAGCAAAGCTGAACTCTTGAGCTGGAACAGGACCGGGCCTGCCCGCGACAACTGGGCATTGCTACCCACAGCCACGTTCCACGCTTCAACATCGCTCGATGCCGGGTCCTGCTCATCAGTGATCTCCAGGTCACCCCAGCCGTAGCCGGCAGTGGCCCACAGGTCCAGCTGTCCGGCCAGCGCCTCCCAGCTCACATAAGGGTGGACGCTGGTGAGGTCCAGCTCGTAATCGCCGCTGCTATCGTCGCCGTCCTGATAGTCCAGATCGCCATGGCTCCAGGATACTGTCAGACCCGTCAGCAGGTCGTCACGCGGTCGGCCATCCAGTCCCAGATGGGCGCTGAACAGGCTGCCGTCCCAGTCGATTGTCCCGCCGGAACCTTCGAGACTGCGGTAGCCGCCCCCGCCCCACAAGGTCAGGGAGGACAGTATCCCGCTGTCCGGTCCGCCCGCATCACTCAACGGCAGTACGAAGTCGGAGTTACCCAGCACATCCTTAAGACTCAGCGTACCGTCAGCAATGGCCTGGCCGTGGGCAGATGCCGCCCCGGCCAATGTGGACTGCCCGGCAATAGTGACGGACCGGGCATTGCCGCCGTTCCCAGCCTGACTGATACGTTGCGTTATCGCGCTCACCGTCTGGTCCGCTATGGCACGCGCCATTTCCGGCAGGATCACGGCATTGAGGTCGGTAAACCCCTCGTCCGTCACATTGGTAACCCTCACCGTTACCGCAACTGCGTCGCTGGTCCCGCTCGCGTCATCGGTGGCGGTGACGGTGATTTCATAATCGTTGTCGGTGTTGGCATCGGTCGGCATCTCAAAGTCCGGCGGGGTGCTGAAGGTCAAGACGCCAGCGTTAGTGATGGAGAAGTCATCCGCATCGGCCCCGCCGAGGGCGTAACTGGTAATGGTCCTGCTATCAGTCGTGGTCGCGCTGAAGGAGTGCACTTCTGCCGTATCATTCTCGGCAAATACTATCGGTGTTGTTGGTGGTGGAGTCACAACCGGTTTGGTCGGGGTCGCGGCCTGCACGGCGGCGGTCGGGTTGCTGGTGACTGCTTTACCGCTACCCTCACCATCGGTGTAAGTGGCGATGACTCGAATGGTCCTGTCTTCATCGGTTGCCACCGGCGTGTAGGTTGCACCGGTGCCCGCGCCGCTGATGTCGGTGTAGGTACCGTCTCCGCCTGCACTTCGCCATTGATAGGTGATGGTGCCAACTTCCACACCATCCGGCGAATCCGCGTCGGTTACCGTGCCGGCGGTCAATTCCACGCTAACCCGCGCGGTGCCGGTGATGTCGCTGATGGCACCCGTCTCATCCACATTGGTAACCGTCACCGTTACCGCCAGCGGTGCGCTTGCCAGGTTGCTTGGGACGCCATTGGTTTCCGTGGCGGTAATGGTGACCTCGTAGGTCTCGGTGTGTGCATCGTCTTCAAAGTCCGGCGGATTGTTGAAAGTCAATTCGCCCTTATTAGGAGCAGCGCTATTAGGAGCAATCGAGAACAATGCCGCATCCGTGCCGCCAGTGATTGACCAGATGATGGCGTTGCCCTCGGCATCGGTCGCGGTGTAGGTCTCCACCGGGGTGTCGGCGTTCTCGGCATAATTCGGTGCTGCATTGCCACTGACTACCGGCGCGGTGTTAGCCGCTGCCGCCGTCGCCATGCCGTTCACGCTCGCCGCGCTCTCGGGGCCTGGGTTCGGGGTGGTGGCAGCATCCATCACGCTGTTCGCGGCAAGGATCAGGCTGAAGGTTGCCGCGGTCGGGGTGAAGTTGATGGTGTAGGCGGCACCGCTACCGCTCACGCTATTCACCGTGACAAAGGTGGAAGTGGAGAAAGCATCCACCACCAAACCGGTTACCGCCTCGTTGAAGGTGATGCCGTGATCCTGCGGCGTGCCAATCACACCTGCGGTAATGGTGCCGAGGGTCACCGTCGGCGCGGTGGTGTCAGGTACATCCGTTACTGTGTATGTTCTAGTTACCGAGGTAGCCGCATTGCCTGATGCATCTACAGAATCATAAGTGATTATGTAATCGTCTAGTGTGCCAACCTCAACAGTTCCCGTTGTAGTCACTGCAGAACCGTCATCAGTTGTGACTCCATCAAGTAAGTTAGGTGGTGCTGAACCAATTTGTAGTGTAACGGTAGAAGGAACAACTGTGATGACTGGCGCTGTGGTATCAAGCGTAATGACTAATTCTGATGACGCACCAGATTCATTACCTGCTGCATCCGTAGCCGTTGCGGTGAAGGTGTTGGCGCCTTCAGATAGTGCAACTGCTGCAAATGAGAAATCCCCTGAGCCATCAGCAGTTGTTGTACCCGCTGAGGTTGTTCCATTGAATAGTGCTACAGTCGCTGCGGCCTCAGCCGTGCCCTCAATTGTGATTGGCGATGAACCAACAGTTGCCGGTGCTGTGGTAATTGCAGGAACTGCCGGTGCTGTGGTGTCCTCCACAGTAATTACAATTGATTGTTGGGCTGGTGTGTTACCTGCCGCATCATCCGGCGCATTATATAATACGGTGTAAACTCCTACAGCACTGGTGTCAGGTGTGTCGCCTGTAATTGCTACTGCTCCAGAGTAAGCCGGGTCATTATCAGTTACCGTAGCGCCAAGTTCAGTGTAAGTGTTGGTTGCAGTTAACTCTATTGTTTCACTAGATCCTGCTACTGCGATAACTGGTGGGGTAGTATCTGTAACGGTAACTGTTCTGGTTACTGTTTCCGCAGAATTTCCAGACGCATCATCCACATTAAAGGTTACAGTGTATGTATTAGCCACACTGGTATTAACCGTATCGCCACCAACAACTACACCACTTGCGATATCTCCATCAGCATCATCAGTGGCAGAATAGGTAAATGGCGTGTATTCCGCTCCAAGTTCAACAGAGAATGAATCTTCAACAACTGCGATTACTGGTAGGGTAACATCATCAGCCGTAGTAGTTGTAGTTACAGGCAGATCAGCAGAGTTGTCACTCGTCCCGGCAGCGTTAGTTGATGTGGCGTGATATGTATACGCTGTTCCGGCAGTCAATCCAGTATCAGTGTAGGATGTTTCAGTGGTAGTAGTTGTTATGGAAGCGCCATCTCTAAACAACTCGTATCCTGTGGCGCCATTCACTGCAGTCCATTGAATCACAATGCTGGTCGGAGTGACTGCTCCTTGTACAAGTACAGGTGCGGCAGGTGCTTCAATTGGTGTAGTCAAGGTAGTGGCAGCAACCTCGTTGGAATTAGCAGTTGTTCTGCTCCCCACTGTCGCGGTAATGACATACCTATACTCGGTTGCAGCAGTCAAGCCAGTATTAGTGGCAGTCAATGCAGTGGTTGTTGGCACTGTTACATCAGCACCGCCCGCAACAATTCTGGTCAGGGTGTAACTATCGGCATTATCCACTGCACCCCATGAGAGCGTTATGCTTGTATCAGTAATTGTTCCTGCGACAAGTACAGGTGGGGTAGTTACAACCAACACAGCGGATGGGTTACTTTGCTCGGAAGCATCGTTAAGTGCTATGACGTGATAAGTGTAAGTTGTTCCAGGAGTCACGTCCGTATCAGTGTATGCTGGTAAATCACCACCCAGAGTAGTGTGAAAAACCCTTGCTATGCAGCCGGTTTTATCAGACCTAACCAAGCAATAGGCCAAGGTGCCATCCACTGCAGTCCATGTAATCGTAACACTTGTCGAAGTGACTGCTCCGAGAATGAGTGTGGGTGCGGCGGGTGCAGTTGGCGCAGGCAAGGTAGTTGCAGTAACCTCGTTGGAATTAGCACTTATTCGGCTCCCAACTGTCGCGGTAATGACATACTTATACTCGGTTGCAGGTTCCAAGTTCTCATCAGTGGCAGTCAATGCAGTGGTGGTTACTGTTACATTAGCACCGCCTGCAACCATTCTGGTCAGGGTGTAACTATCGGCATTATCCACTGCAGTCCATTCAAGCACTACGCTTGATGCCGTAGTTGTTCCTGCAGAAAGTATCGGTGCGGCGGGTGGTTCAGTTGGCGCAGGTCCAGTCGTTATAGGTGCAGAATCTATAACTGCGTCAAGGCCAAGGAAAATACTAACCTCGCCAGTATAATCATAGCCCACTGTTTCTGTGTGAATGTATGGGACGGCTGCATCATTAATGCTAAAGCCAGTGGTAGAACCAGGATCAAATTGAATTTCAAAATCACCGGTGTGTGACGACGTGAAGGTTATAACTACTTTATCTCCGTCAGTCGCATGGGGTTCATCGTTGAGAGTGTACACGGCAGGTGAAGTTGGCGCAGCATTAGTCCTTGCCTCAACCTCGTTAGAATCTGCACTTGTCCCAACAGAATTTGTTGCGGTAACGACATACTTGTACGGTGTCTCAGGAGTCAGGCCAGCATCAGTGGCAGTCAATACATTGCCTGTTGCCACTTCAATATCATTAATGCCATCAACAATTCGGGTCAGGGTATAACTGTCGGCATTATCCACTGCACCCCATGAGAGCGTTATCGTTGTCGGAGTAACTTCTCCGAGAACAAGTGCGGGAGTAGCCGGTGCAGCGGTCGGCGTGGCGGTGGCTTCGTTTGACGCTTCGCCCCCGCCCGCCGAGTTCACCGCGCGCACTTGGAAGAAGTATGCGGTGTCGTTGGTCAAGCCGGTCACGGTGTATTCGGTCGCGGTGGCACTGTTTGGAATTGCTGTCCACGGATTGGTATCGTCATAAGTTCCCGCTGTTGTGCTTTGGCGAACCTCATAGCCGGTGATTGCCGCGCCGCCGGTTGCGCTCGGTGCCGTCCAGGTCAGCGTGACCGTGGTATCGCCCGCATCCGCCGTCAAACCGGTCGGCGCGGCGGGTGCTGTTGTTGTGTCAGCGGCGGTCGTTCCCGTGTTGGTCACATAAGCGCCTGCCACTTCGGCGGTGGCGCCGCTGCCGGCTTTGGCGCGCACGCGCACAGTGTAGCCGGTGTCTGCCGTCAAGCCGGTGATGGCGGCGGTCTCGGCAGTCACCGCGACATTCGCAGCCGTGTAGGTGCTGTCGTCCGCGCCAGTCACTTTATATTCCACATCAAAGCCGGTGGTCGGGTCTTTGTCGGTGTCGGATCCTTGCGTCCAGGACACCGCGAAGGCGCTCTGGGCGGGCGAGCCCGCGTTGACGGTGACGCTGGCAATGGCGCGCGGTTGCGCCACATTGGGGATGATGATGTCCACCATGTCGGTAACGGGCGAGTTGCCGCCGCCAGACAGGGTCACGCTCAACTCAAAAGTCAAGGTGGTGTCGGCGGTTACATAAGGCGCGGTGAAACTCGCATCCTCCATGTCCGAGCCGGTGATGGCCAGCGGGGTGGACGGCAGTGAGCCATTGGTCCCGGTGTGCGTCCATAAAATGGTCGGGTCGGTGCCAGGATTGGTGATGGTGCCATCCAGATTCACAGTCGTGTTTTCCAGAACGCCAGGTTGATCCGCGCCGGCATTCACCGTCAGGGCGGTATCCACGGTGGCGGTCGGCGTGGCGGTGGCTTCGCCTGACGCTTCGCCCGCGCCCACCGAGTTCACCGCGCGCACTTGGAAGAAGTATGCGGTGTCGTTGGTCAAGCCGGTCACGGTGTATTGGGTCGCGGTGGCGCTGTTTGGAATTGCCATCCAATCGACGACGGCGGCGGAGCCGGTGGTGTCATAGTCGCCCGTGGCGTCGCTTTGGCGATACTCATAGCCGGTGATGTCCGCGCCGCCGGTTGCGCTCGGTGCCGTCCAGGCCAGCGTGACCGTGGCATCGCCCGGCGTCGCCGTCAAACCGGTCGGCGCGGCGGATACGGTAGGCGGCGTGACCGTCACGGTATCGGTTGCCGCGCTGGTGGCAGTTTTGTTGCTACCCTCTCCATCGGTGTAAGTGGCAACGACTCGAATGGTCCTGCCGACATCATCGGCATCCGGCGTGTAGGTTGAAGTGGTGCCCGCGCCGCTGATGGGGGTGTAGGCGCCGTCTCCGCCTGCGCTTTGCCAGGTATAACCATCACCCCTAACCGCGTCATCCGGGTCGGTTACGCTGCCGGCGGTCAATTCCTCGCCTACCCGCGCGCTGCCGCTGATGTCGCTGATGCTTCCCGGCTCATCCACATTGGTAACCCTCACCGTTACCGTAACTGCGTCGCTGGTCTCGGGCTCGCTGTCGGTGGCGGTGATGGTGATTTCATAATCGTTGTCGCCATCGCCATCGGTCGCTGACTCAAAGTTCGGCGGTGTCTTGAAGGTCAAGACGCCGACGTTAGTGATGGAGAAGTCACCCGCTCCGGTTCCGCCGAGGGCGTAACTGGCAATCGTCCTGCCGCTAGTCGCGGTCGCGGTGAAGGTGTGCACTTCTCCCCCGCCATTTTCGGCAAATTCTATCGGCTCTGTTGGCGCCACCACAGTCGGTTTGGTCGGGGTCGGCTCGCTCACGGTGACGGTGCGGGTCAGCGTGTTGGAGACATTGCCGGCGAGGTCGGTGGCGATGTAGGTAATGGTGTAGTCGCCGGCGGTGTTGGTGTCCACTGCGTTCACTGTCATAGCGCCAGGCCCGGCAATAGTGCTCACCAGAGTCTCCCCACTCCCCACTCCAATCACACCCCTATCACTGTAAGCGTCGCCGTGGGCAACGGTAAAGGATGAAGCGCCATTCAGTCTGATGACCGGCGCCGACACATCAATTCGAATCGCACTGTCGGTAGCGGGTTGGGCAAGGGTGCCGGCGGCGGCATCAGCGGCGGTCATTTCGGCAATGGCATACCTTGCCAACTCACCGTCGCGTGCCTGAACCTGCGCCGCGACCACCACATAGGTCGCGGTGTAATCATTGTCACTGCCTTTTGTCGCCGTGACAGTTTGCCCGGCGATGGTCACGCTTGGGTCGTCTGCCAATGCCTGATTGACCGTGAAGGCAAGGGTCAGGGTGTCGCCGTTTATGGCGTAATCACCGGGGTTATCGCTAACGAGCGTGGGTTCCCCTCCTGCGTTAAAGGCAAGGGCTACGGCGGCCACCGGTGTTGCAGTGGTAGTTGCAGTAAACTCGGCGGAAGGAGTACTTGTCCCAACAGAATTTGTTGCGGTAATGACATATTTGTACGGTGTCTCAGCAGTCAAGCCAGTATCAGTGGCAGTCAATACATTGCCTGTTGCCACTACTACATTATCATCGCCATCAACAATTCGGGTCAGGGTATAACTGTTGGCACCATCCACCGCACCCCATGTAATCTCTATGCTGGTATCAGTGACTTCTCCGAAAACAAGTGTGGGAGTAGCCGGTGCAGTTGGGGTCACGCCCGCGGCACGCACGGGGGTGGTCTTGTCGCTCCTGGCATTTTGGGTGCGGCCTTCCTCGGCATAGGTGACCTCGACTCTAATGGTCTTGCCGCTATCGGCTGGCTTCAGCATGTAGGTATCGGATGGGCCACTGGCGATGTCGGTGGCGGTACTGCCTAATCCCGTTGGCTCGCTTTCCCAACGATAATTGGTGCCGGTAACATCGCCATCCATGTTGTCCTGGGTGACGAAATCCGGGTCGGTCGCGCTGGCGGTCAATACCTGCCCGACCTGAACGTCGCCGGCGATGGTTGCCGTGCCGTCTTCATCCACATTGGTAACCGTTACCGTTACCGCAACTGCGTCGCTTGCCTCGACCGGCGCGCCGTTATCGGTGGCGGTAATGGTGATCTCATAAACATTATCGCCGGCGACGACAGTGGAATCGTCGGGGTCAGCGACATCGGTCGGCACTTCAAAGTTCGGCGAAGCCCTGAAAGTCAATGCGCCATCCGCATCAATCGCAAACAAACCCGCATCCGCGCCACCGACTGACCAGGTGATGGTGTCGCTCTCGGCATCGGTCGCGGCGTAGGTATGCACCGCCGCAACATTCTCGTCAACCGTTATCGCATCATCGCCATTGGTTCTGGTAATCACCGGCGCGGTGTTGGTCACGGTCGGGGCGGTCACGGTGATGACTACCGTGTCGGTGCCGCTTGCCGGGGGCGTGCCATCATCGGTGACGGTCAGTTCAAAGGTATAAGCCCCAGCCGTGGCCGGCGCGATGAAGGTCGCGGTCGGGGTGGCGGTATCCGCATTAGTCACGGCGATTACCGCTGTCGGCGCAGGCGCGCTGTCATCGGTCATGGTATGCACCCAAGCGTAAGTCAGCATATTGTCATTGGAATCGATGGTAGCAGAGCCGTCCAGCGTCACTTCGGCACCGGCAACTGCATTAGCATCGGCTCCGGCATCGGCAGACGGCGCATAGTTTGCCGTGCCCTCTACACTCGCCGCGGTCGAGGGGTTGCCTGCCCGGTCGGTTGCTGCGCCCGCGGCAAGGGTCAGGGTGTAGGACTCATCGGTCGGGGTGAGGGCGAGGGCGTAGGCATTGCCGCCACCACTCACGTTAGTCACCCTGACTCTATCGGAAGGGGAGAAACCACCCACTACCAAACCGGTTACCTCTTCAGAGAAGGTGATGTCGTGATCATGCGCCGTGCCAACCACACCTGGGTCAATGGCGCCGAGGGTCACGGTGGGCGCGGTTACATCCATTGCAATCGCACTGGTGGCCTGGTCCGGGTTAAGGGTATTGGTGTCATCACCGGCGGCTACCATTGCGCCAATGTCATACACCACCGCGCCGTCGGCAACATCATCCGCGACCACCATATAGGTCGCGGTGTAATCATTGTCACTGCCTTTTGCCACCGTGGCATCCTGCCCGGCGATGGTCACGCTTGGGGTGGCTGCCAATGCCTGATTGAGCGTGAAGGCCAAGGTCAGGGTGTCGCCGCCTCTGGCGTAACTACTATCGACCGAGTTATCGCTGGTGAGCGCGGGCACCCCGCTCAAGGCAAGGGTTACGCTCGTGGTCGGTTCGCCAACGGTGACGGTGCGGGTCAGCGGGTCAGCGGCATTGCCGGCACGGTCGGTCACGGCGTAGGTGATGATGTAGGTGCCGGCGGTGTTGGTGTCCACTGCGTCCACCGCTATGCCGTCACGGGTAAAGGTCGTCGGATGAACAGTGTCGCTAGTCGACCCTGGTTGACTGCCCTCTATGGTAAAGCCCCGGTCGTTGTAAGTTTCGCCGTGGGCAACGGAGATGGCAGCATTTCCCACCAGTATCAGATTCGGCGCGAAGTTATCAATGGTCCCTATGACCAGAGGATCGTCGGTATTAGGATCAAACGCAGCCTCGTTGCCAGCGGCATCTTGGGCGCCGGTAATCGTTAGTCTTATGGGGAGTGCGCCCGCTTTAGTCCTACCCACCGTAAAGGTCACCGTATATTCGTTGTCGGAGTTGGGGACGAGCACCAAATCCCCCTCAAACAGCCTACTACTGCGGGAGTGGAAGATTTCGGCGGCGTCCTCAAGAGATGCCTCCACCAGTGGTTCGGTTGACCGCAGGGTTACCGTGACCTCATCGCCATTATTCAGCAAGATATCACCCCTATATCTTACCCCGTCGGGGGCGACAACACTGAGCAGGGTAAGCACTGGCGCGGTGGTGTCCGCGGTCGCCGTGCCGGTTGCGCTCGCCGGGCTGGCGGGACCATCATTCGGGCTGGCGGCGGTGTCCATCACGCTATTGGCGGCAAGGGTCAGGGTGAAGGCTGTCGCTCGCGGGGTGATGCTGATGGTGTAGGTGGTGCTGGGGCCGCTGGCCGGGGTCACACTATTCACCACGAGGTCGCCGGACGCCACAATGTTGGTGGAAACGGAGAAATCACTCACTGCCAAACCGGTTACTTCCTCGGAGAAGGTGATGTCGTGCGTCTGTTCGGTGCCAATCACACCGGCGTCGGTGATGTTGACAAAGGTTGCCACGGTCGGCGGCGTGGTGTCCGGTGCCGGCGTAACCACTGCGGTCGATGCGCTGGCGGCTTCGTCGGTGTTGCCGCCAAAACCATCGGTATAAGAGACCACCACGCGCAGGGTGTTGCCTTCATCAGCAACCGCCACCTCGTAGGTATTGCCGGTTGCGCTATCTATGTCGGTATTGTTGTCACCCACCGCATCCCCGCGTTGCCATTGATGGCCGGTGATGGCAATCGTGCCCGCGCTATCCTCGTCGGTTACCACGGTGCCGGCAGTCAGGGGCTCGCCGACCTGCGCGGTGCCGCGGATGGCGCTGACGCTGCCGGCATCTTCCGCATTGGCAACCGTCACCGTTACCGCAATCTCGTCGCTGGTCTCGCCCTCGCTGTCGGTGGCGGTGACGGTGATTTCATAATTGTTGCCGGTGTCGTCATCGGTCGGCGCCTCAAAGTTCGGCGGGGTCTTGAAGGTCAAGACGCCGGCGTTAGTGATGGAAAAGGCAGTCGCATCGGTTCCGCCGAGGGCGAAACTGGCAATGGTTCTGGTGCCAGTTAAGGTCGTGGTGAAAGGGTGCACTTCTCCCTCGCCATTCTCGGCAAATTCTATCGGTGGTGTTGGCGCCACAACAGTCGGTTTGGTCGGCGGTTCGGCGCGGGTGACGTTGATGGTGTAGGTTTCTGTAACGCTGGTGTCCTCGGCGGCGACCTTGATGAGGATGGTGTTATCGCCAGGAACCAGGGCAATCGCGTCACTGAGTGCGCCGCTGACAACCGCTGTGTCGTCCACAGTCACGGTGGCGGCGGGGTCATCCGGGTTGGTCGGGAAGTCAGTCACGGTCGGCCTAATCCTGATGCTGATCACCTCAGTCGCCACGCTGGCGGTGTAAGTCGTGGTTTCGGGCGCGAAGGTCGCCGGCACCAGAGCAACCGCGGCACCATTGTTATCGGCAAGAGTCAAAGCCGACAGAGTCGCATCCGCTGCCTGGGTAGTTATAGTCAGATCATTAGATGTGGCAATACGGTCAAAAAATGAGTTAACTGCTTCGATACGATAAGTGTAGGTTGTTCCAGGTTCCACTCTCAGCACATCAGTGTGTGTTCTGGCTCGTTCGTTGCTTACAGTTTCGTGTACTCCACTCCCTCCTCTATACACTTGATAGCGGTCGGTGCCCCCTGGTTCACGATTCCAGTTAATCACAACGCTGGTAGAAGTGATTGCGCCTGCGGTGAGTGTAAATGGGGGGCGTGCCGCCTCGGAAATCACGGCGACGGTGCGCGCGCTGGTGGCTTCTTTACCGCTGCCTTCCTCGTCGGTGTAGGTGACATGGACTTGAATGTTCCTGCCTTCATCGGCTTCCACCGGCGTGTAGGTGTCTTGGTCAGTGCCGATGTCGGTGGTGCCGCTGCTGCCCACCCTCTGCCATTGGTGCTTCTGAACAGAAACGAAGCCATCCGGGTCATCGGTTACTTTGCCGGCGGTCAATACCTTCCCTACCTGAGCAACGCCGCTGATGGTTACCGTGCCGATGCCCTCTTCCACATTGGTAACCGTTACCGTTACCGCCAGCGGGTCGCTGGTCTGGCTCGCGCTGTCGGTGGCGGTGATGGTGATGTCATACCCATTGTCGCCGCCGGCATCGGTCGGCATCTCATAGTTCGGCGGGGTCTTGAAGGTCAAGACGCCGCCACTGGTAAGATCGAAGAGATTCTCATCCACTCCGGTTCCGCCGAGGGCGAAGCCGGTAATGGTGTTGCCGTCAAGCGCGGTCGCAGTGAAGGCGTGCACTTCTGCCGTATCATTTTCGGCAAATTCTATCGGCGGTGTTGGTGCCACAACAGTCGGTTTGGTCGGTGGTGTCGGCGTGGCGGTGGCTTCGCTTGACGCTTCGCCCGCGCCCACCGAGTTCACCGCGCGCACTTGGAAGAAGTATGCGGTGTCGTTGGTCAAGCCGGTCACGGTGTATTCGGTCAGGGTGGCGCTATCTGAAATTGCTGTCCACGGATTGGTATCGTCATAAGTTCCAGATGTTGTGCTTTGGCGAACCTCATAGCCGGTGATGTCCGCGCCGCCGGTTGCGCTCGGTGCCGTCCAGGTCAGCGTGACCGTGGTATCGCCCGCATCCGCCGTCAAACCGGTCGGCGCGGCGGGTGCTGTTGTTGTATCAGCGGCGGTCGTTCCCGTGTTGGTCACATAAGCGCCTGCCACTTCGGCGGTGGCGCCGCTGCCGGCTTTGGCGCGCACGCGCACAGTGTAGCCGGTGTCTGCCGTCAAGCCGGTGATGGCGGCGGTCTCGTCAGTCACCACGACATTCGCAGCCGTGTAGGTGTTGTCGTCCGCGCCGGTCACTTTATATTCCACATCAAAGCCGGTGGTCGGGTCTTTGTCGGTGTCGGATTCTTGCGTCCAGGACACCGCGAAGGCGCTATCGGCGGGCGAGCCCGCGTCGACGATGACGCTGGCAATGGCGCGCGGTTGCGCCACATTGGGGATGGTGATTTCCACCATGTCGATAACGGGCGAGTTGCCGTCGCCGGACAGGGTCACGCTCAACTCAAAAGTCAAGGTGGTGTCGACGGTTACATAAGGCGTGGTGAAACTCGCATCCTCCGTGTCCAAACCGGTGATGGTCAGCGGGGTGGACGGCAGTGAGCCATTGGTCCCGGTGTGCGTCCATAAAATGACCGGGTCGGTGCCAGGATTGGTGATGGTGCCATCCAGATTCACAGTCGTGTTTTCCAGCACGCCAGGTTGATCCGCGCCGGCATTCACGGTGACTTTGGCGCGGGTGATGTGGAGGGTATAGGTTGCTTCGGTTGTTGTGTCCTCGGCGGTAATTTTGATGCGAACAGTATATGTTTCGAGTGATGCGCTGAATGTAATTGCCTTGGAATTGGCACCTGAACCGTCAACATCCACTTCCGCATTGGCGTCAGCAGCAATCGCGGTGACCGTGAACGCGGTCGTATCACTTGGCACAGTCGCGGTATAACCGAGTGTCGCGGGCGCGACGGATTCATTCAACGCCACAGTGTCGCCGTTACTATCCGTTAGGGTCAAAGCAGCCAGAGCCGTATTAGCGGAGGCCGTGGCCACGGCGTCGGTGGTCGGCGCGCTGGTGACAGATTGGCTACCATGCGCGTCAGTGTAAGTGGCAACGACTCGAATGGTCCTGCCGACATCATCGGCATCCGGCGTGTAGGTTGAAGTGGTGCCCGCGCCGCTGATGGGGGTGTAGGTGTTACTGTCGGACGGCGAACTTTGCCATTCGTAGGTGATGCCGGCAACCGCAACCGTGCCAGCCTGGTTGCTCTGGGTGACGGCATCCGGGTCGGTCACCGCGCCGGCGGCCAATACCTGCCCGACCTGAACGGTGCCGGCGATGGGCCCGATGCTGCCCGTCTCTGCCACATCGGTAACCGTGATGCGGATATCATCGCGGGTTGACGACGCCCCTGCGCTGTCGGTGATGGTCAGCGAGACCTCATAGACGCCGTCTGCGTTGGTGTCGGCGTCGGCGTCGGTTGGGGCTTCATAGTTCGGCGAAGCCTTGAAACTCAAGATGAGAGCGTCGCCAGCGCCGGTCAAATCAAACCATGCCGCATCCGCACCGCCAAGCACTTTATCGTTATCGTCGAGGGTTCTTACGGCGGCAAGGTTGGCGGTGTAGGTTGCCACCTCAAGACCCGACTCATTCTCGGCAAAATCTACCGCCGCGGCGCCATCAATGCTGGAAAGCGGCGCGATAAGGCGGATGTCCACAGTCTCGCTATCGCTCTTACTATCGCTGTCGCCGATTTTATCTCGCGCCGTGAATCGGAAGGTAAGCGTGGTGTCGGCCGCGACATCCGGCGCGGTGAAGGGTACGGTTCTGGGTTTGTCGGGGTCGACATCCAAGGTGACCCTCGGGCAATCCGCAGCGCCAAGCGTTGTGCCGGGTACCAGTGTGCCGATTACACCGATTGTGACGGATCCGGGCACGTCGCGCGCGCCGCAATTTAGTTGCTGCCAGGTAAAGAAGAGGGCTGTGTCGGAACCGTCCGGGTCGACACCTTCACCGATCAAGGTAAAGGCCTCGTTATACCGCGCCTCACTTAGGTCGGTGGTGGTAATGGTCACCACTGGTGCCCGGTTTGTGCCGGCTTCATCCTCATCGGTAACCCGCACCGTGACCGCAATCTCGTCGCTTGCCTCGCCCTCGCTGTCGGTGGCGGTGATGGTGATTGCATAAACGTTATTGGTGCCCTCATCGGTCGGCGCCTCAAAGTTCGGCGTGGCGCTGAAGGTCAAGACGCCGGCGTCAGTGATGGCGAAGTCATCCACATCGTCCCCGCCGAGGGTGTAACTGACAATGGTTCTGGTGCCAGTTGGGGTCGCAGTGAAAGTCGCCACAGTGCCCGTATCATTTTCGGCAAATGCTATCGGCGATGCTGGCGTAACCGTAACAACCGGTTTGGTCACCGGCGCGGCCTGCACGGCGGCGGTCGGGTTGCTGGTGACTTCTTTACCGCTACCCTCACCATCGGTGTAAGTGGCAACGACTCGAATAAGCCTGCCTTCATCGGCGGGTGCCGGAGTGTAGGTTGAATTGGTGGCACTGGCAATGGCAGCGTAGGCGGCGCTGTCAATGGCGTGGTCGGTGGTGTCGCCCGGCGCGCTTTGCCATTGATAGGTGATGGTGCCAACTTCCACACCATCCGGCGAATCCGCGTCGGTTACCGTGCCGGCGGTCAATTCCACGCCGACCTGCGCGCTGCCACCGATGTCGCCGATGGCGCCCGCCTCATCCACATTGGTAACCCTCACCGTAACCGTCAGTGGTTCGCTTGCCAGGTTGATTGGGACACCATCGGTTTCGGTAGCGGTGATGGTGATGTCATACACATTGTCGCCGTCGACATTCGCTAGTGCTTCAAAGTCCGGCGGGTTTATGAATCTCAATTCGCCGTCGTCGTCAATCGAGAAGAAATCCATATCCGTGCCACCGACTGACCAGGCGATGCTGTTGGTGTCGTCCGTGGTGTAGGTCGCCACTGGCGTGGTGACGGGGGTGTTCTCGGCATAACTCGGTGCTGCCGCGCCACTGACTACCGGCGTGATGGGGCGCCTCAGGGTGATGGTTTGCGTCTCCGCCGCGCCGTCGACGTAACAGTTCACACTCGCTCCCGTTCCCGCGCCTCCTCCCGAGACCCCTCTGGATTCCGACCTGGCTTGGATAAAGACCCTCTGCACCGACACCTTAAAGGAGTCTTCGGTGTCGTCAGGGGTCACACTGGCAGGCGGGGTGTAGATGACTTCACGCAATATAGCGCCTCTTATATCGCCGCCAGTGCTACATCGGTAGAGTGCTACCCTGCCAGGATTGCCCGGAGATTGTCGGTATAGACGGTCGGTTGAGCGCACCTCCAGCCTGCCGCCGTCGGCGGTGGTGCCGCTCGCCAACGAGGTCAAGACACCGGGCGCGGCAACATAGTTAGCCGGTAGGGCCCCGCGGCCGCCACCGGGCGGGAAGTATTGGAAGTCCAGGGTGGTGGCACCCGTTGCCGCCACATGGTAAGAAAATTGCGGATTCAACGGTGCCAGGCTGCGGTCATTGGTTATCGTGCGCAACTCGGAGGCTTTCACGATATTACTGTATAGTTTTTGGGTGCTGTCAGTCGGGTCGGTAATACTGATCCGATAGAATTTAGCCCCGAAGCCAGCACTCCAGGTGTGGTCGGTGTCATCACCGCTAGTGGTTTGTCCGCTTGCGGTAAAAACAGCACCCAAAGGCAGGGTATCCCCCGGTTCACGGGAGAGGTACCCCTCAATGACGTATTCCCCGGTATAGGTCGTCTCGGTGCCGGCAACATCATACTGGTAGGCATCCCAGTTCAGGATGGTCATTTCTTTGTCCGCCAGCACATCGGCGCTCAGACCGGTGATTACCGGGGTTTCCACGGTGACGGTGCGGGTCAGCGTGTTGGAGACATTGCCGGCGCGGTCGGTGGCGATGTAGGTGATGAGGTAGTCGCCGGCGGTGGTGGTGTCCACTGCTATGCCATTTACTGTCATAGCGTCGGGTCCGGTAGTCGTCATCGCCGTAGTGTCGTCCCGCCCCGCCCTAATGCCCGCATCTTCATCTTCGGTGTATGTGCCGCCGTGGGCAACGGTAACTGGGCCGCCCTCCAGAGCGATAACCGGCTTGGTGGTGTCCACGGTAACCGCGCCGAGGTTGGCAACTTCGGATACGACTGAGTTCACGGTCTGGCGCACCTGCACATCATCAGCGTCATACACGCCCTCATCCAGGGTGAAACTGGCATCGGTGCCGGAAACGGGGTTGGTGCCGGCGGTGCTGGGGACACTGCCATCGGTGGAGTATTGCCAGGTGTCCCCGTCGGGGGACCTGCTGGGATCAAAACCGCTCGCCAGAGTCACATTCACCACGCCATTGCTGGTGATGCCATCGCTGGTATCAGCACCGGTGTCCGTAGCCAGGGTGATGCTCGGTGGTGCGGTCGCGGCCGGCTCGGTCACGGTGATGGTTACCGTGTCGCTGTCGTTTGCCGGGGTTGAGAATTTATCGGTGACGGTCAGGGTGAAGATATAAACCCCCTCGACCGTGGGCGTGAAGACCGCGGCCGGGGTGGCGGGGTCGTCAGCATCGGTGCCGTTCTCGGTAATCGTCACAGAAGGATTCGGCGGGGTGCCATCGGTTGAGGTATGCGCCCAGGAATAAGTCAGATCATTAATGCTATCGTCGTCGATGCTGCCGGAGCCGTCCAGCGTTACTTGCGTGCCGGTAACCGCATCAGATTGATCGGCCCCCGCATCGGCAACCGGTAGTCGGTTTACTTTGTCGGATATGGTTACCCTCGCCTCGGCATTGGGGTTACCGGCGAGGTCGGTTACTGCGTCGGCGGCAAGGATCAGGATGTAGCTTATGTCGTCCGGAGTGATGGAGAGGGTATACCCACTATCGCTACCGCTCACGAGCACCACTGCGGCATCCTGGGAACTGGAAAAACCAGTCGTTGCCAAACCGGTTACCGCCTCGCTGAAGGTGATGTCGTGGTTCTGCAAGACCCTAACCACACCATCGGCAAGGTTGTTGATGTTGAAGTCCACGGTCGGTGCAGTGGTGTCAATTATCACCGTTCCCAGGTCAGTAGTGAAATCGTCTGCCGTGTTCGGGGTGCCGGCAGTGTCCGTGACACCGCTAACCTTAAACACTGGCGTTGTGTCGTTGTCAGTGCGGGTGATCGTATAGGTCGCCGAATACTGGTTGGTAGCACCGACCTGAACCAGGTTTTGCGCAGATTTGTCGCCGTCAATGTCAAATACGGCGGCATCGGTAAGGGAAGCATCCGCCAGCAGTTCGGTGGAGTTCACGAACACCGTGAGGGTGTCGTCAACATTCAAATAGGTCGTAGTGTCCACGACTATACCATCGGCGTGTTCAAACCGGTTGAAGGTAATCACCGGCGCGGTGGTGTCGGTCACGACAGGTACTGAGGTCCTGGCAGTAAAATCGGCGGAAGGGTCACTTGTCCCAACAGAATTTGTTGCGACAATGACATACTTATACTCTGTGTCAGCAGTCAAGCCAGTATCCGTGGCAGTCAATACATCATCTGATACCACTGCTACATTAGGACCGCCATCAACAATTCGGGTCAGGGTGTAACTGTTGGCATTATCCACTGCGCCCCAGGTAATCTCTATGCTGGTATCAGTGACTGCGCCGAGAACAAGTGTGGGAGTAGCCGGTGCAGTTGGTGTTGCATCAGTCCTGGCAGCAAACTCGGCGGAAGGGTCACTTGTCCCATCAGAATTTGTTGCGGTAATGACATATTTGTAATCGGTTGCAGGTTCCAAGTTCTCATCAATGGCAGTCAATACATTGCCTGTTGCCACTTCAACATCATCTTCGCCTACAACAATTCGGGTCAGGGTGTAACTGTCGGCATTATCCACCGCACCCCAGGTAATCTCTATGCTGGTATCAGTGACTGCGCCGAGAACAAGTGCCGGAGTAGCCGGTGGAGTTGGGGCTGGCGTCACGGTGATGGTTACCGTGTCGGTGCCGCTTGCCGGGGGCGTGCCATCATCGGTGACGGTCAGTTCAAAGGTATAAGCCCCAGCCGTGGCCGGCGCGATGAAGGTCGCGGTCGGGGTGGCGGTATCCGCATTAGTCACGGCGATTACCGCTGTCGGCGCAGGCGCGCTGTCATCGGTCAAGGTATGCACCCAGGCGTAAGTCAGCATATTGTCATTGGAATCGCTGGTAGCAGAGCCGTCCAGGGTCACTTCGGCGCCGGCAACTGCATCAGCATCGGCTCCGGCATTGGCAGACGGCGCATAGTTTGCCGTGCCATTTGCACGCGCTATGGCGGCGGGACCGGGATTGCCTGCCCGGTCGGTGACTTCGCCCGCGAAGAGGGTCAGGGTGTAGGACTCATCGGTCGGGGTGAGGGCGAGGGTGTAAGCATTGCCGCCACCGCTGCTCACCACCACATCGACACCCTCGTCGGCGCGGAAATCACTCGCTGCCAAACCGGTCACCTCCTCGGAGAAGGTGATGGCGTGATCGTGCGCCGTGCCAACCACACCTGGGTCAATGGGGCCGAGGGTCACGGTCGGCGCGGTTACATCCATTAGAATCGCACTGGTGGCCTGGTCCGGGTTAAGGATATTGGCGTCATCACCGGCGGCTGCCATTGCGCCAATGTCATACACCACCGCCACGCCGTCGCTTCCCGCAACACCCGCATCCGTCTCGTCCACCGTGTAGGTTGCGGTGTAATCATTGCCCACGCCTTTTGCCGCCGTGACATCCACCCCGGCGATGGTCACTTCCGGGGTGCTTTCCAATGCCTGATTGAGCGTGAAGGCCAGGGTCAGGGTGTCGCCATCTATGGCGTAACCACTATTGACGGCGTTATCGCTGGTGAGCGTGGGTCCCCCGCTAATGGCAAGGGCTACGCTCGCGGTCGGCTCGCGCACGGTGACGGTGCGGGTGCGCGTGGCGACATTGCCGGCGCGGTCGGTGGCGGTGTAGGTGACGGTGTATTCCGCGGCGGCGTCGGTGTCCACTGTGCCACTCGGGGTGGGCGTGGCGACATCGGCATCCACATTATCCGTGGCGGTGGCACCCAGCTCTGTGTATGCCTCGCCCACAGTCAGAACGACAGGCGCGTCGCCACCAGTCAGGGTGATGGCTGGCGCGGTCAAATCAATTAGAATCACACTCTGGCCATCTACCTGTTGGGTATTACTGTCGGGTCCAGCGGCGGCGGTCAGTATGCCAGTGCTATAACTCACCGCCGCGCCGTCAGTAACCTCTGACCCGACCACCGTGTAGGTCGCGCTATACACATTGCCTGCTGTGCCAGTCGCCGTGACGGGCTGCCCGGCGATGGTAACGACCGGGTCGCTTGCCAATGCCTGATTGACGGTGAAGGTCAGGGTCAGGATGTCGCCGGCTTTGGCGCGTTGTATGTCGGTGTTGCTGGTGGTGAACGCGGGCGCTGTGGCAAAGATAAGGGCAACGGCGGCCGTGCCGGTCGCGCTCGCCGCGCTCTCGGGGCCTGTGTTCGGGGTGGTGGCGGTGTCCATCACGCTGTCGGCGGCAAGGATCAGGTCGAAGGCTATCCCCTTCGGGGTGATGCTGATGGTGTAGGTGGTGCTGGGGCCGCTTGCCGGGGTCACGCTATTCACCGTAACATCATCGGAAGCACCGAAATCACCCACTTTCAAGTCGGTTACCGCCTCGGAGAAGGTAATGTCGTGATCCTGCGGCGTGCCAATCACACCTGCGGCAATGGTGCCGAGGGTCACGGTCGGCGCGGTGGTGTCGGGCGCGGCACGCACGGGGGTGGTCTTGTCGCTCCTGGCATTTTGGGTGCGGCCTTTGTCAAGATAGGTGACCTGGACTCTAATGGTCTTGCCTATATCGGCTGGCTTCAGTACATAGGTAGCGGATGGGCCAGTGGCGATGCCGGTGGCGGTACTGCCTAATTCCGTTGGCTCGCTTTCCCAACGATAATTGGTGCCGGTAACATCGCCATTCGGGTTGCTCGGGGTGACGGCATCCGGGTCGGTCGCGCTGGCGGTCAGGGTCTGCCCGACCTGAACGATGCCGGCGATGGTTGCCGTGCCCTCCTCTGCCACATTGGTAACCTTCACCGTAACCGTCAGTGTGTCTGTCATCGGCGGCGTGCCCCTATCGCTGGCGGTAATGGTGAGGTCATAAACATGGTTGCCACCCGTATCGGTTGGCACTTCAAAGTTCGGCATGGTGTTGAAAGTCAATACGCCATCCGCATCAACCGCAAGCAAATCCCCATCCGCGCCACCATACGACCAGATGATGTCGGTATCCGCGGCATCGGCATCGGTCGCGTCGTAGTCCCACACTGCATTGGTGCGGTCCTCGGCATAACTCACTGTATCATCGCCAGCGGTTCTGGTGATTCTCGGCGCGGTGTTGGCGGTGCGGGTCACGGCGACGGTGTAGGTTTGGGTGGCAGTGCCGTCCTCGGCGGTGACCACGATGGTGATGTCGTTTGCATCAACATTCAGGGCAACCGAAACACCGGGGGCTTCGCCGGTGACAGCCGTGCCGTTCACAGTCACGCTGGCGGCGGTGTCAGTCGCGGTCGGCGTTACCGTAACGCTTGCCACCTCATTCGGCACGGTGGCGGTGTAGCCGGTCAGGGTGCCAGACACGAAGGCCTGATCCAGAGGCACGTCGTTACCGCCCTCGGCAATGGTCAAACCCGACAGAGTCGCATCCGTGGACGCGGCGGCGGTGGCGGCGCCAGTTATGGTCGCTGCCACGGCGGGACCGGTGTTGCCGGCGATGTCGGCCACGCTGTTTATGGGAAGGGTCAGGCTGAAGGCTACCGAGGGCACGGCCGGGGTGAAGGTAATGGTGTAGGTGGTATGGTCGCCGGAGTCGGCCACACTATCCACCACGATGTCACCGGACGGCGCAATGAGGCTGGAAACGATGAAATCAGTCGCGTCCAAACCAGTTACCGCTTCGGAGAAGGTGATGGGGTGCGTCTGCGGCGTGCCAACCGTGCCTTGGACGTCAATGATGTCAAAGGTCGCCACGGTCGGCGCGGTGGTGTCCACGGTAATCTGCCTGGCAAAGGTGGCGGGCGCGGAGTCCACACCGCTCACGGTCTGCACGACCTGCACCTCGTCAACGGCATACACGCCTTCATCCAGGGTGAAGGTGGTGGTGGTGGTGGAATCAAAGACTGCGCTGGGTGTGCCGTTGATGATGTATTTCCAGGTGGCGCCAGTGGCCAGACCAGTCACATTGACCACGCCATTGCTGGTGATGCCATCGCTATCGGTGCCGGTGTCCGTAGCCAGGGCAATGGTCGGCGTCGCCGGCAGGGTCACGTCCGTCCCGGTTGCGGTGATGACTACCGTGGCGGCGTTGATGCTTGGCACCGGGGGCGTGCCGGCATCGGTGACGATCAGTGCAAAAGTATAAACCCCCGCCGTGGTGGGCGTGAAGGTCGGGGTGGCGGTGGTTGCCAAGACGATGGGCGTGCCGGGCGCGCTGCTACCGGTCAGGGTATGCGTCCAGGCGTAAGTCAGCGCATTGTTCATCCCATCGGGGTCGTCGCTGGCGGAGCCGTCCAGCGTCACGAACGTGCCAGCAACCGCATCAGTTTGTGCTTGCCCGGCATTGGCGGTCGGCGCGATGTTGTCGGAGCGGGTCACGGCGAGGGTGTAGTTTTGCCTGGTGCTGCCGTCCTCGGCGGTGACCTCAATGTCGATGCCGTTGCCGGCGGCACCCACTGTAGCCAGAATCACATTAGCCGTTACCCCTCCTGTGCCTGCGGCAATTTGCACACCTTCCACAACCACCTCCACTCTCGCGGCGGAGTCAGTCGCGGTCAGCGTCACCGTAATGCTATCCACATTATTCGGCACGGTGGCGGTGTAAGGCAAGTTGTTCGCAGTAAAGGCGGGCATCAAAGCGCCTTGCGAAATTGTCAAACCCGACAAGGTCGCATCCGTGGACAGTACGGGGGCTATCACGTCGACCCCAAATACCCGACTGAATTCGGCCTCGGCCACATCTCTCCCGGCGTCGGTCACCGTGTAGATCAGGGTGAAGCCCTCCACCTCCTCGGTCGGTGTGCCGGACAGCGTGCGGGTCTCGTCGTTAAAGCTCAGGCCCGCCGGCAGGGGACCGTAGCCCGTCGGGAGGGTGGCGTCCTCCGGCCCGGTCAGGGAGTAGGTCAGTGCGCCGAGGCCGCCGGCCGCTTCCGGCAGGACCAGGTCGGTGATCGGCGTGTTCACGGTATAGGTCTGGAGGGGCGGCGCGTTCAGTGCCAAGCCGTCGGTCACGGCGAGACGAATGCGCTGACTGACGATGACGCCGTTGGCGTCGGTCACCGTGTAGAACAGGGTGGCGAACCTCGCCACCCTGATCGGCGTGCCGGACAGCGTGCGGCTTGCCCCATTAAAGGTCAGACCCAGGACATCGAGCGGGCCGGTCATGGTGTAGGCCAGGGGCGCGGTGCCGCCGGTCGCTTCCGACAGGATTAGGGGGATAATCATCGTGTTCAGGGCATAGACCTGCTGGGGCGGCGGCGGCGGCAGCGCCAGGGCGATTGCCACCGGCTCGGTCACGGTCACGGTGAAGGTCTGGCTGACGATTTCGCCGTTGGCGTCGGTCGCCGTGTAGGTCAGCACGATGCTCCCCCCCGGCAGGCTCGGCACGGTCGGCTCGCTGGTCAGCCTGCGGACGGTTTTGGTAAATCTCAGACCCGCCGGCAGGCTGGCGCCGGCCGGCCCGGTCAGGGTGTACTCGTATGGGCTGTTGTCGCCGCTGGGTTCCGGCGGAAACCTGGTGCCGCCGCTGGCTTCCGGCAGAAACAGGGGGGTGCTCACGGTGCCCACGATGTAGTGTTGGTCAGGCACCTCGCCGCTCAGCACCAGGGTGGCCACGGCGGCCATCACCGCGGCGGTCGGGTCGCTGGCGGCTTGTTTACCGCTGCCCCGACGGTCGGTGTAAGTGGCAACGACTCGAATAAGCATGCCTTCATCGGCGGCTGCCGGGGTGTAGGTTGAAGCGGTGGCACTGGCAATGGCAGCGTAGGCGACACTGTCAATGGCGTGGTCGGTGGTGTCGCCCGGCGCGCCTTGCCATTGGTAACTTGTTATGGCGCTGGTCGCAATCTCGCCGGTCAAGTTGGGCGGGGTGCTCGTCTCGCTGACAGAATCCGGGTCGGTTACTGTGCCGGCGGTCAATGCCATGTCAACCTGCGGCGTGCCGGTGATGGCACTGATGGCGCCCGTCTCTTCCACATCGGTAACCGTTACCGCAAGGCCCAGGGGTTGGGTTAAGGGAGTATTGCCCGCGTCGACGGCGGTTATAGTGATGTCATAGACCCTGTCCTTGCCTTCATCCAGCGGTGTCTCATAGTCCGGCGGAACCAGGAAATGGAGCGCGGAGTCACTCTTAATCTCGAATAAACTCGTATCCGCACCGCCTATCAGAAAGGTTGAGAAATCCGTTTCACTACTAGTGTAGGACGTCAGGGCAGTCTCGGCGGGAGTATTTTCCACAGTTGACAGGGTCGGGGTACCAGTTTGGAGCGGTAGTTCGTCGGCGGCATTCACGGTGACGGTGCGGGTTACCTGCACGGCATTATTACCGGCGGCGTCCTGCGCATCGTAGGTAAGGGTGTATTCCCCGGCGGTGTTGGTGTCCACCCTGTCCACTGCCGAACTGTCGGGTCCGGCAATAGTCGTTACCAGGGTCTCGCCGGTATCCACAGTCACGCCCTGATCGTTGTAAGTGCCGCTGCCGTGGGCAACATCTACGGCATCCGCGTCCACGGTGATGACCGGTGCGGTTTGGTCCACGATAACCTCCCCGGCAAAGGTGGCGGGGTCGGAGTCGGTGCCCAAGAGGGTCTGCACGACCTGCAGTTCATCAATGCCATACACGCCTTCGGGCAGGGTGAAGATAGTGACGTTGGGGTCAGTGACTGTGGTGGTTTGGCCTTTGATGGTGTGTTTCCAGGTGGCGCCAGTGGCCAAACCAGTCACATTCACCACGTCATTGCTGGTGATGCCATCGCGGGAATTAACACCGGTGTCATCAGCCAGGGCGAGGGACGGCAACCCCGGTTTGGGCGCGGGCGCCACGGCACCGGTCGCCGCGCTGGCGGCAGATTTGCCGGGTCCCTGCGGGTCGTCGTAAGCGGCGACTACTCGAATAATCCTGCCGCTATCGGCTGGCTGCAGCCTATAGGTCGCGCCGGTGCTGATGCCGGTGTAGTCGTCGGTGCTGCCGTCGTCCGCCGCGCTTTGCCATGTATAGACGATGTCAGCAACAGCAACCGTGCTATCCGGATTTATCCGGCTTAAGGCATCCGGGTCGGTTACCCTGCCGGCGGTCAATTCCTCGCCTACCCGCAGGGTGCCGGTGATGTCATCAACGCTTCCGTCTTCATCCACATTGATAAGCGTCACCCGCACATCAAATCTCTTGAATGTCGTGCCGCCGGCAATGGCATACAAGTCGATGTTATACACATTGTCGGCGCCGGCATCGGTCGGCACCTCATAGTTCGGCGAAGTGTCCTTGAAAGTCAAGACGCCCGCAGGGGAAATCGAGAAGGAAGCGAAATCCGCGCCGAGGATCGCCCAGGTAACGTCTCTGGTCGCAGTGTAGGTCTCCACCGTCATGGTGACGGGGTCGTTCTCGTTAAAATTCGGCGCTAGATTGTTGATGGCGATGGTTACCCTGTCCTTGTGGCTTGCCGGGGCATCGGTATCATCATCGGTGACGGTCAGTTCAAAGATCAAAAGCCCCGCCTTGGTAGGCGTGAAGGTCGGGCTGGCGCCCTCGGGCAAGGTGATTGGCGCGGCGGGCGTAGCGCCATCGGTGGTGATGTGCTCCCAGGCATAACTCAATGTATCGCCGGTATCGGGGTCGCTACCAGAGCCGTTCAGGGTTACGACCCTGTTGGTCTCCACATCTTGATTGCCCCCGGCTCCGGCAACCGGCGGTCTGTTGGCGGCGCGGGTCACGGTGAGGGTGTAGGCTGTTGGGCTGCCGTCCTCGGCGGTGACCACGATGGTGATGACGTTTGCGCCAGTTTCCAAGTCAATCGTTTCGCTGGCTGTGGTGCCGCCGGAAGCCCCGCTATCCACAGTCACATTCGTGGTCGCGGCGGTGTGACTCGTGGTCAGCGTAATCGTGACGCTTTCCACATTATTGTCCACTCTGGCGGTGTAAGCGTCGGTGGTAGGCACGAAGTCCGGAGCCAGGGTGCCGTCCGAAATCGTCAGAGTTGCCAGAGTCGCATCCGTAGAGGCGCGGCGAGTAAGGGTGATGGTTTGCGTCTCCGGCAAGCCGTCGGCGTAACAGTTGTAGTGGGTTTCGAATCCAGTGCTTCTGGCACCGTCTATTAACTGGAGATACAACTTCTGAACTTGCACATCAAAGGTGTCGGTGGCGTCGCCAACCTCCGGATTAGTAGGCAAGGTGTAGGTGACTTCGCGCAGTATACTGCCGCGCACTGCGCCATCTACACTACATGCGATGCCTGTTACTCGGCTCAGTTCTGCCGGATTTTGTGCATAAGGTTGGTCGGTTGAGCGCACCGTCACCCTGCCGCCGTCTGCGGTTGTGATGCCGGCACTCTCCAATGAGGTCAAGACGCCGGGCGCGGCAACATGGGAAGCCGGGACTGTGGCACCAGTCGGGGTGTGTTGGAAGTTTATGGTGGTGGAAACGCTCATCGACACTTCGTATTCAAAATCTGGATTCGCCGGCTGCGTGCTGCCGCTATTGGTTGCCTCAAACAACTGGGCGGACTTCACGATGTTACTGTAGATCACGCCCGCACCAGCCGGGTTGTCAATTCTAAGCCTATAGGCTTTAACCAAAGCGGAAGCATCCCAGGTATGGGTAGTGCCGCCAGCGGCAGAGATTTGCCCCTCCTCGGTAAAGGCAAAATTGGTATCCGCCGGGCCATCGGAGGAGTCACTCTCAATGGTGTATGCCCCGGCGTAGGTCGTCTCGCTCCCGCCATCCTCATACTTGTAGGCAGTCCAAGACAGGGTGGTCATGCCGGGCACAGCCAGCACTTCGGCGATCAGACCGGTGATTACCGGGGTTTCCACGGTCACGGTGGCGGTCGGCGTGGCGGTGGCTTCGTTTGACGCTTCGCTCTCGCCCACCGAGTTCACCGCGCGCACTTGGAAGAAGTATGTGGTGTCGTTGGTCAAGCCGGCCACGGTGTATTCGGTCGTGTTGGCGCTGTTTGAAATTGCCATCCAATCGACGACGGCGGCGGAACCGGTGGTGTCATAGTCGCCCGTGGCGTCGCTTTGGCGATACTCATAGCCGGTGATGTCCGCGCCGCCGGTCGCGCTCGGTGCCGTCCAGGTCAGCGTGACCGTGGCATCGCCCGCATCCGCCGACAAACCGGTCGGCGCGCCCGGCGGCGCGGCGGTAACGGTTGCGGTCGGGTCGCTGGTGGCGGTCTTGCCGCTGCCCGTGCTGTCGTCGTAAGTGGCGACGGCTTGCAGGGTGCTGTCTATGTCGGCTTCAACCGGCGTGTAGGTCGCAGCGGTTGCGCCGCCGATGGCGGTGGGGCTGCCGCCGTCCACCCTCTGCCATTGCCAGGTCGTGTCGGTGACCGAGCCGCTGTCCGCATCGGTCACGCCGGCGGTCAAGGTATCGCCCACTTGCGGCGCGCCCGACACCGTTGCGTCATCACGGGTGATGGCGATGGTGACCACGCCGGCTTCGTCATCCACATTGGTGACGGTGACGGCAACATCCAGCGTGTCGCTCTCGTTTGGAGCACCGTCGTCGGTGGCGGTAATGGTAACGGAGTAAGTATTGCTCGTGGCGGCGGAGCCCGGGACTTCAAAGTCCGGCGAAGCCCTGAAAGTCAAAGCCCCGCTCATCTCATCAATCATGAACAAGGCACTATCCGCGCCGCCCAGGGTCCAAGTGACGGTGTCGCTCTCGGCATCGGGCGCGGTATAAGTCGCCACCGCGGTCGCGATAGGCGTGTTCTCGGCATAATCCACCGCCGCATCCGCAGTGTCTATCACCGGCGCGGTGTTGGTCACGGTCGGGGCGGTCACGGTGATGACTACCGTGTCGGTGTGGCTTGCCGGGGGCGTGCCATCATCGGTGACGGTCAGTTCAAAGGTATAAGCCCCGGCCGTGGCCGGCGCGATGAAGGTCGCGGTCGGGGTGGCGGTATCCGCATTAGTCACGGCGATTACCGCTGCCGGCGCAGGCGCGCTGTCATCGGTCAAGGTATGCACCCAGGCGTAAGTCAGCATATTGTCATTGGAATCGCTGGTAGCAGAGCCGTCCAGGGTCACTTCGGCGCCGGCAACTGCATCAGCATCGGCTCCGGCATTGGCAGACGGCGCATAGTTTGCCGTGCCATTTGCACGCGCTATGGCGGCGGGACCGGGATTGCCTGCCCGGTCGGTGACTTCGCCCGCGAAGAGGGTCAGGGTGTAGGACTCATCGGTCGGGGTGAGGGCGAGGGTGTAAGCATTGCCGCCACCGCTGCTCACCACCACATCGACACCCTCGTCGGCGCGGAAATCACTCGCTGCCAAACCGGTCACCTCCTCGGAGAAGGTGATGGCGTGATCGTGCGCCGTGCCAACCACACCTGGGTCAATGGGGCCGAGGGTCACGGTCGGCGCGGTTACATCAATTCGAATCGCACTGTCGGCAGCGGGTTGGTCAAGGGTGCCGGCGGCGGCATCAGCGGCGGTCATTTCGGCAATGGCATACCTTGCCAACTCACCGTCGCGTGCCTGAACCTGCGCCGCGACCACCACATAGGTCGCGGTGTAATCATTGTCACTGCCTTTTGTCGCCGTGACATCCTGCCCGGCGATGGTCACTTCCGGGGTGCCTGCCAATGCCTGATTGAGCGTGAAGGTCAGGGTCAGGGTTTCGCCATCTATGGCGTAATCACCGGCATTACTGGTGGTGAGAGCGGGTGCTGTGCTAAAGGCAAGGGTTACGCTCGTGGTCGGTTCGCCAACGGTGACGGTGCGGGTCAGCGGGTCAGCGGCATTGCCGGCACGGTCGGTCACGGCGTAGGTGATGAGGTAGGTGCCGGCGGTGTTGGTGTCCACTGCGTCCACCGCTATGCTGTCACGGGTAAAGGTCGTCACCAGAGTGTTGTCGCGGCGAACCTGACTTGGGCGTTTGCCCTCTATGAGTATGCTCTGGTCGTTGTAAGTTTCGCCGTGGGCAAGGGTAATGACAGCATCTCCCACCAACGTCGTCCCCGGCGCTTGGGTATCAATGCTCCCTATGTTCAGAGGAGTAGAAGTCAACACAGCCTCGTTGCCAGCGGCATCTTGGGCACCGGTAATCGTTAGGGCTATGGGGAG
Organism: Nitrospinales bacterium; assembly: GCA_965249625.1. Lineage (GTDB taxonomy): Bacteria > Nitrospinota > Nitrospinia > Nitrospinales > VA-1 > LS-NOB. Next base: position 1,931,503 of record OZ252246.1, read on the forward strand.
TCCGCCCGCATTAACATCAGGCACCGTAAAGGTCACCGAATATTCGTTGGCGTTGGCGGTGGGCACCAGACCCGTTCTAACCAGCTGATCATCGCCGGAGTGGACGATTCTGGCGGCGCGCGTAAGAGATGTCAGTGGTTCGGTTGACTGCAGGGTTATCGTGACCACATCGCCTTCATTCAGCCAGCGCATAACATCGTCCCCTACCTCTACACCGTCGGGGGCGACAACACTGACCAGGGTAAGCACTGGCGCGGTGGTGTCCTCTGCCGCCGTAACCACTGCGGTCGCCGCGCTGGTGGCTTCTTTAGAGGAACCCCGTCTGTCGTCATAACTGACAATGATTCGAAGGATATTGCCGACATCATCTCCCACCGGCATGTAGGTTGTGCCTTCGGAGCCGCTGATGGCTGCCCAGGCGGCGGAGTCGGCAAGGGTGCCGGACGGCGCACGTTCCCAAAAACTTTCAATGTCACGGCTAATCTCGCCAGACGGGTTGCTCGCGCTGACAGAATCCGGGTCGGTGACCTGGGCGATCAATGCCTCGGTAACCCGAGCGATGCCGGTGATGGTGACCGCGCCCGTCTCTTCCACATCGGCAACCGTTACCGCTACTGCCAATTCGCTTGCCCCACTATCGCCATCGGTGGCGGTAATGGTGATGTCATAAACTCTGTCGCCACCGTCATCGGTCGGCACTTCATAGTTCGGCAGCGGTGCGTTGAAGGTCAATACGCCGCTTGTGGAATCAATCGTGAACAAACTCGAATCCGTGCCACCGACTGACCAGGCGATGTCGGTATCCGCGGCATCGGCATCGGTCGCGGCGTAGGTATGCACCGCCGCAACATTCTCGTCAACCGTTATCGCATCATCGCCATCGGTTCTGGTAATCACCGGCTCGGTGTTGGGCACGGCAATCACCGCGGCGGTCTGGGTTAAGATGGAGGCGAATTTCCCGGGGCCCTGCGGGTCGGTATAGTCGACGACGACAAACAGAGTCTTGCCGATATCATCTTCCGTCGGCATGTAGTCCGGGCTGCTTCCTTTGCTGACCTCGGTGTCGTGGTTGGTGCTTGGGGGGGTCGCGCTTCTCCATTCATACACTGCCTCGGTAACCGCGCCATCCGGGTCGGTTACTGTGGCGGTCAATACCCGCCCAACCTGAGGCGGCGTGCCAACGAGGGTGACCACGCCGGATTCATTCACATTGGTAACCGTCACCGTGACCGCAATCTCGTCGCTGGTCTCGCTCGCGTCGTCGGTGGCGGTGACGGTGATTGCATAATTGTTGTCGGTGTTGGCGTCGGTCGCTGCCTCATAGTCCGGCGTGGCAAAGAAGGTCAAGACGCCGGCGTTAGTGATGGCGAAGTCATCCGCATCGGTCCCGCCGAGGGCGTAACCGGTAATCATCCTGCCACTAGTCGCGGCCGCAGTGAAAGTCGCCACAGTGCCCGTGGCATTTTCGGCAAATGCTATCGGCGATGCCGGCGTAACCGTAACAACCGGTTTGGTCGACGGCGGGGTCGCCGTCACCGCGTTCGCGGGAGCGGTGTTGCCGGCCAGGTCCATCACGCTGTCCGCGCCAAGGGTCAGGCGGAAGGCGGCCGCGCTCGGGGTGAAATCAATGGTGTAGGCGGCGCGGGCGGACCTGTCGACCACGACTATGCTATTCACCGTGACCTTGGTGGAAGCGGAGAAATCATCCACCGCCAAATCGCTCACCGGCTCGGAGAAGGTGATGATGTGTTCTTGTGACATGTCAGCCACGCCTTCGGCAATGTCGCCGAAGTCCACGGTCGGCGCGGTGGTGTCCAGCGTTACTTGCAAAAGTGCGACACCGGACAATACATTATTGACGCGCTGGCGGACGCGCAACTGATAGGTGGCATCGGCCAAGCCCAAGCCGCTCAAATCAAAACTGGCGGCGGTGATGCCGGTAGCAGGGTTGACGCCGCGGGTGTAATCCGTGGCGCCGGCAGTGGAGAACTCCCACAAATCAGCCGGTTCCGCGCCCCGCTCGGTGCCGAAACCACTCGCCAGAGTCACATTCACCAGGCCATTGCGGGTGACGCCATCGCTGTCTTCAGCACCGGTGTCCTCAGCCAGGGCGATGGTCGGTGCCGCGGGTGTCTCCGCCGTTGCGCGGTTGATGGTGATTTCGTAGATTTTCTCGGTGCCGTCCTCGGCGTGAATATAAACCTCAATCGATGTCGTGTCGCCGCTAAAACCAAAATTCTCGGAAGGTTCACCGAACCCGTCAACATCCGCATTAGCCGCATTATCAGCAGGCGTCGCCGTGAGCGTGAAGTCGGTCGCTTCAAACGCCACAGTCGCGCTATAGGTGGTTACCGCGGATGTGATGGTTTCATTCAGCGCGACCTCGTTGCCGTTATTATCCCTTATGCTCACACCGCCCAGGTCCGCATTAGCGGAGCGCACGACGCTACGGATGATTGTGAAGGCATAGGTTTCGATGGCTGCATCGGCGGTTAGCGTAACAATGGTAATCGTGTTTAGGTTCGGCGCCAGAGCAATCGACGGACTGGCTGCGCCACTGGCAACCACCACTCCATTCACTTCAATGATTGCCGCGGCGTCACGCGCAGTCGGCGTGACCGTGATACTTGCCACATCGCTCGCCACCGAGGCGTTGTAGTTGAATAATTCGGGTCTGAATGAGGGGGACAGGCCCGGGGCGTCAAGTGCCGGCGTGAACACCACACCGCTCAGGCGGGCGTTGGTCACCTTGACGGTCACCTGTGCGGTATCGGTCGCTGCGCGGTCATCGGTCGCGGTCAGGATAAAGGTCAAGGTAGCGGCGGTAGCCGGCGCCGTGAAAGTGGCAGTGACCTGGTTGCCGGTGCCGCCGTCAGTGCGAGTATTCTCCAGACCAGTAACCGCAGGGCAACCCGTTGCGCCAACCGCCGCCGCGCCGCAATCTGCTTGTGACCAAGCCAGCGCGGTCAGTGCGCCACCTTCCGGGTCAGCGCCGCTGCCTTGCAGAGTGACGAGATTGCCGGCTGGTCTTTCCAATGTGTCGCTGTAGGGATGTGTGGCAGTCGGCGGCAGGTTGGCCGGGCGGGTCAGGGTGATGGTTTGCATCCGCGACGGGCCGTCAGGGTAACAGTTCACCCCAAGGGCCTGACCTGGCTGGGCTGCTCTGGCTTCCGGCCTGAATTGGAGAAAGACCTTCTGCACCTGCACATCAAAGGTGTCTTCGGTGCCGGCGGCAGGCGGGGTGTAGGTGACTTGACGCACTATTGTTCCGTCGGTTTCGGTTATATCGCCGTGCGCGTGACATCGGTAGAGGTTTATCCTGCTCGGATTGCTCAGAGATTGTCGGTATAGTCGGTCGGTTGAGCGCACCCTCACCGTGCCGCTGTTTTCGGTGGCGGTGCCAGCCAATGAGGTCACGACACCGGACGCGGCAACATGGGAAGCCGCGGTGATGTCGTTGGAATTAGGCTGGTTGATAACACCAGGCGGGATGTATCGGAAGTCTATGGTGGTGGCACCCGTTGCCGCCACATCGTAGGCATACTTCGGATTCGCCGGCTCGGTGCTGCCGTTACTGGTTAGCGCAAACCACCCGGCGCCCGGCAGGAAGGCACTGTATATTTTGGTGTCGCCGGTAGCGTCAGTCGGGTCGTTAATTCTGACTCTATGGACTTTAGGTACACTGCCGGCATTCCAGGTATGGGTAGTGGCGCCGGCGGTAGTGGTTTCAGCATCGCTCCAAGTATATGGCGAGGGATCGGGATCGAGATCGGCCGCCAGAACCGCTTCATTTGTTTCGTTGGTGGCACTTTCAATGACATATACCCCGCCGTAGGTCATCTCGGTATCGCCAACAGTGTATTTGTAGGCTTCCCAGGTCAGGGTGGTACTGCCGGGCGTCGTCCGCGTATTGACGACCAGACCGGTAATGACTCCTGCCAATGTTGCCGGTGCACGGGTGACGACGACGCGGTAGGTTTGGGTGTCGCTGCCGTTCGAGGCGGTAACGATGATCTCGATGGGGTCGTTTTCACCCACCTCCAGGTCAATCCCAGCGGAGATTAGATTGTTGGCAAGCGCGACCGGGTCCAAGCCCGACTTGCCCACAGTCGCGCGCGCGGCGGGTTGAGCCGTCTCAAGCACAAACCTAATGCTTGCCACTTCATTCGCGACGCTCATTTTGTAATCATGGAGGATAGGCACGAAGGCGGGGAGCAAATGGCCGCCTTCCACAGGCGACAAGACGTTCAGAGACGCATCCGCGGACGCGGCGATGGCGGTGCCGGTTGCGATCTGCGGGGTCGCGGGACCGGTGTTGCCGGCCAGGTCGGCAACCTGATTTGCGCCAAGGGTCAGGGTGAAGTCTGCCGCTTTCGCGGTGAGGTTGATGGTATAGGAGCGGTCGAATGTTCTGGGGATCAGGGTAATGCGATGCACAACGGCATCCTCGGCGGTGATGTCGGTCTTATCAAAAGAGCCAGTCACCGGCTCGGAGAAGCCAATGACGTAATGCTGCCGCGCATCAATCACGCTGACTGTGGGATCGACGGCAACAAAGGACTCCACCGTTGGCGCGACCACATCAATTAGATGATTGCTTTCGGTAGCCGCGGGCGGGTTAAGGGTAAGGGCGGAATTGCTGGCGGCTACCATTGCGCCAATGTCATATACCACCGCCACGCCGTCGCTTCCGATAACACCCGTATGCGTCTCGTCCACCGTGTAGGCCGCGGTGTATGCATTGTCCGTGCCTTTTACCGCCGTGACACTCTGCCCGGCGATGGTCACTTCCGGGGGGCTTTCCAATGCCTGATTGAGCGTGAAGGCAAGGGTCAGGATGTCGCCTGCGTTGGCGTAGGTTACGCTACCCACCGTCTCGCCATCGCTCTCGCCATCGCTGGTGAGCGCGGGTTGTCCGTCCTCGGTAAACGCAAGTTGGCCCTGCGCCTGCGCCTGCGCGGCCAGGCACAACAGAAGGACGCCGGCGATAAACGCCCGCGAGACGAGCCGGCTGCTACGCGAAAGGAAATTAGTCATTGGGTTGCTCCACTGCTTCATGGGGTTGCTCCACTGCTTCATGAGATTACCCCCTGCCCGCAACATGCGAGAAAATAAGGGGGGGGGGGTCGGCCATGCTGTTTTTTCAGTATGTTCATAACGTATGGGCGAGATTCTTCACTGCGTTCAGAATGACAAGAAACGCCGGTTTGCCATCCTTTTTGTTCAGAATGACGATGCAAGGCTATTTTGTCATTCTGAGGAACAACGTGACGAAGAATCTCCCCCTGAATGACAGAAAAGCGAGATTCTTCACTTCGTTCAGAATGACAGCGCAATCGTTCAGAATGACAGCGCAGGGCTATTTTGTCATCCTTGAGGAGCCTGAGGCCTGGCACGTCCCTTGTAGGGAGACGAAGGATCTCGCTTTGCACTAACCTGGGGTATTCGATATGGCCCATCGTCCGGAATCTCCAATTTGGCTGTGAGGCACTGAGGTTTAAAAAATACAGACGCAAGTGTCGGATGACCCTAACAAAGTTAAATTGTTATTGCAAGTTTTAAAACGGTTCTACGTTATCGCGCCTTGTAACTGCCAGAGAGAGCTTTGCGTAAGTCGAAAAAAACAGAAAAGCGAGATTCTTCACTTCGTTCAGAATGACAAGAAACGCCGGCTTGTCATCCTTGAGGAGCCGAAGGCGACGAAGGATCCCGCCTTGCATAACCCTGAGATTCTTCACGGAGCCTGTGCTGAGCTTGTCGAAGTATTCAGAATGACAATACTGTGTCATTTTGTCATTCTGAGGAACAACGTGACGAAGAATCTCTCCCTCAGAATGACAGAAAAGCGAGATTCTTCACTACGTTCAGAATGACAATACTGTGTCATTTTGTCATTCTGAGGAACAACGTGACGAAGAATCTCTCCCTGAATGACAGAAAAGCGAGATTCTTCGCTATCGCTCAGAATGACAAGAAACGCCGGCTTGTCATCCTCGAGGAGCCGAAGGCGACGAAGGATCTCGCCTACGAATGACAGAAAAGCGAGATTCTTCACGGAGCCTGTGCTGAGCTTGTCGAAGTATTCAGAATGACAAAGAAACGCCAGTTTGTCATCCTTTTGTTCAGAATGACGATGCAAGGCTATTTTGTCATTCTGAGGAACAACATTTTGTCATTCTGAGGAACAAGGTGACGAAGAATCTCTCCCTGAATGACAGAAAAGCGAGATTCTTCACTTTGTTCAGAATGACAAGCAGAATGACAAGAAAAGCGAGATTACCCCTTCGGGGCACGAAGGTTAAGGAAGAGGATATCACGTCTTCACGGAGCCTGTGCTGAGCGAAGCCGAAGTGTTCAGAATGACAAGAAAAGCGAGATTCTTCACTACGTTCAGAATGACAAGAAACGCCGGTTTGTCATCCTCGAGGAGCCTAAGGCGACGTAAGGATCCCTTCCTAAAACCAGTCTAAACCCAGGTCCCGCCATTTGGGATTCGCGGATTCTACTAACGCAATTTTCTTTTTCCGTAACCAACCTTTAATTTCTTTTTCCCTGGCAATGGCCTGTTTCACATCGTTAGCATCTTCAAAATAGACCAGTTTGGACAGGTTATAGCGTTTTGCAAAACCCGGAATCATTTTATGTTTATGCTCATATAACCTGCGCTCAAGGTCATTGGTCATACCCGTATAAAGGGTCTTTGACGCATTTGTCAGAATATAAACATAATATCGTTTCATCAGTTATGGATTCAAAACAGAGATTCTTCACTGCGTTCAGAATGACAAGAAACGCCAGCTTGTCATCCTTTCGTTTCGTTCAGAATGACAGCGCAAGGCTGGTTTGTCATTCTGAGGAACAACGTGACGAAGAATCTCTCCCTAGAATGACAGAAAAGCGAGATTCTTCACTTCGTTCAGAATGACAAGAAACGCCGGCTTGTCATCCTCGAGGAGCCGAAGGCGACGAAGGATCTCGCCTACGAATGACAGAAAAGCGAGATTCTTCACTTCGTTCAGAATGACAAAGAAACGCCAGTTTGTCATCCTTTTGTTCAGAATGACAATGCAAGGCTATTTTGTCATTCTGAGGAACAACATTTTGTCATTCTGAGGAACAACGTGACGAAGAATCTCGCCTTGCATAACCCCGAGATTACCCCTTCGGGGCACGAAGGTTAGGGAAGAGGATATCACGTCTACACGGAGCCTGTGCTGAGCGAAGCCGAAGTGTTCAGAATGACAGCGCAATCGTTCAGAATGACAAAGAAGTATTCAGAATGACAAGAAACGCCGGCTTGTCATCCTTTTGTTTAGAATGACGATGCAGTTGTTCAGAATGACGATGCAAGGCTATTTTGTCATTCTGAGGAACAAGGTGACGAAGAATCTCCCCCTGAATGACAGAAAAGCGAGATTCTTCACTTCGTTCAGAATGACAGCGCAATCGTTCAGAATGACAATGCGGGGCCATTTTGTCATCCTTGAGGAGCCTGAGGCCTGGCACGTCCCTTGTAGGGAGACGAAGGATCTCGCTTTGCATAACCCTGAGATTACCCCTTCGGGGCACGAGGGTTAAGGAAAAATACCACGTCTTCACTGCGTTCAGAATGACAAGAAACGCCGGCTTGTCATCCTTTTGTTCAGAATGACGATGCAAGGCTATTTTGTCATTCTGAGGAACAAGGTGACGAAGAATCTCCCCCTGAATGACAGAAAAGCGAGATTCTTCACTTCGTTCAGAATGACAGCGCAATCGTTCAGAATGACAATGCGGGGCCATTTTGTCATCCTTGACTTGAGGAGCCTGAGGCCTGGCACGTCCCTTGTAGGGAGACGAAGGATCTCGCTTTGTATAACCCTGAGATTACCCTTCGGGGCACGAGGGTTAAGGAAAAATACCACGTCTTCACTGCGTTCAGAATGACAAGAAACGCCGGCTTGTCATCCTTTTGTTCAGAGTGACGATGCAAGGCTATTTTGTCATTCTGAGGAACAAGGTGACGAAGAATCTCCCCCTGAATGACAGAAAAGCGAGATTCTTCACTTCGTTCAGAATGACAGCGCAATCGTTCAGAATGACAATGCGGGGCCATTTTGTCATCCTTGAGGAGCCTGAGGCGACGAAGGATCCCGCTTTGCAGTAACCTGCTGAATGCTTCGGCTTCGCTCAGCACAGGCTCCGTGAAGACGTGGTATTTTTCCTTAACCCTCGTGCCCCGCAGGGGTAATCTCGGGGTTATGCGTGTCCATAGTGACTCCAAAGTGTCGGCGCGGCGTGCTTGTTGCGGCAAGTTCACACTATTTATCAGCAAGTTCATAGCGCGAATTTTACCAGGCCGAAAAACAACGCAGTCATGCTGAACATGCCGCTCAGCATGATGCCAACCATCCACTTGATTAGCTTGGACTCGGTCTCGGCGAGGTCAATCTTGAGATTGGCTTCCACCTGAGCGAGGTCAGTTTTGAGATTGGCGAGGTCGGTTTTGAGATTGGCGATGTCAACTTTAGTCGCCAGGTTACTGTTCAGGAATTCTAGATGCTGTTCGGCAAGTCCTTCGGTAATCGCTTCGGCGTGCTTCGGGTCGATGCCGGCATCAACCAGGCGCTTGGCAAATTTTAATGTGTCAACAAACGCGATGGCTTCACTCATGGCTGCGCTCTGTGGTAGTGGTGACTGGCGTGTTCATAGCGCGAATTTTACCAGACCGAAAAACAACGCAGTCATGCTGAACATGCCGCTCAGCATGATGCCAACCATCCACTTGATTAGCCTGGTTTCGGTGTTGGCGATGCTGGTTTCGGTGTTGGCGATGCTGGTTTCGGTGTTGGCGATGCCAGTTTTGAGATTGGCGAGGTCAATCTTGAGATTGGCTTCCACCTGAGCGAGGTCGGTTTTGAGATTGGCTTCCACCTGAGCGAGGTCAGTTTTGAGATTGGCGAGGTCAACTTTAGTCGCCAGGTTACTGTTCAGAAATTCCAGATGCTGTTCGGCAAGTCCTTCGGTAATCGCTTCGGCGTGCTTCGGGTCGATGCCGGCATCAACCAGGCGTTTGGCAAATTTTAATGTGTCAACAAACGCGATGGCTTCACTCATGGCTGCGCTCTGTGGTAGTGGTGACTGGTGTGTTCGTAGTGACCAAGTCGAGATTATCCCTTCGGGGCACGAAGGTCAAGGAAAAGTATCCCGCCTTCGTCTACGTCATCGCGAGCGAATGCAAGGAGAGATTCTTCGTCACCTTGTTCCTCCAGAATGACAAAATGGCGTTTCTTGTCATGCTGAATACTTCGACAAGCTCAGCACAGGTTCCTCAAGGATGACAAATTGGCGTTTCTTGTCATTCTGAACGAAGTGAAGAATCTCGGGGTTATGCAAAGCGAGATCCTTCGTCTCCCTAAAGGGACGTGCCAGGCCTTCGGCTCCTTGAGGATGACAAAATAGCCTTGTATTGTCATGCTGAATACTTCGGCTTCGCTCAGCACAGGCTCCGTGAAGACGTGATATTGTTCCAAAGCCCTCGTGCCCCGCAGGGGTATGTGATGTCCTCTTCATTAAACTTCATGCCCCGAAGGGGTAATCTCAGGTGAGTGCAAGGCGAGATTCTTCGTCACCTTGTTCCTCAGAATGACAAAATGGCGTTTCTTGTCATGCTGAATACTTCGACAAGCTCAGCACAGGTTCCTCAAGGATGACAAATTGGCGTTTCTTGTCATTCTGAACGAAGTGAAGAATCTCGGGGTTATGCAAAGCGAGATCCTTCGTCTCCCTAAAGGGACGTGCCAGGCCTTCGGCTCCTTGAGGATGACAAAATAGCCTTGTATTGTCATGCTGAATACTTCGGCTTCGCTCAGCACAGGCTCCGTGAAGACGTGATATTGTTCCAAAGCCCTCGTGCCCCGAAGGGGTATGTGATGTCCTCTTCATTAAACTTCATGCCCCGAAGGGGTAATCTCAGGTGAGTGCAAAGCGAGATTCTTCGTCACCTTGTTCCTCAGAATGACAAAATGGCGTTTCTTGTCATGCTGAATACTTCGACAAGCTCAGCACAGGTTCCTCAAGGATGACAAATTGGCGTTTCTTGTCATTCTGAAGAGCGCACGCGATGAAGAATCTCGCTTTTCTTGTCATTCGTAGGAGAGATTCTTCGTCACCTTGTTCCTCAGAATGACAAAATGTTCCTCGGAATGACGAAATGGCGTTTCTTGTCATGCTGAATGCTTCGGCTTCGCTCAGCACAGGTTCCTCGAGGATGACAAAATGGCCCGGCTAGTGGAAGACTTTAACCAGTTGGCCGAAGACAGATTTTGATTTTTTGAGTTTATCTTCATTACCCAGGGCACAGACATTGCCGCCGTCGCGGATTTTTTCAAACAACGGGGCATAATCCTTCAAATCCTCCAGCCGGGTGGACAACAACTCTTCACGAATTTTCTGTTTCAATTCGTGGGTGCGGCCTGTGAGATGATCGATCATGGCAGCTGAACCTTTGCGGTCGGCGGTTAAAGGCGGGTCCATTTTCCCAACACAGCCGATGATGATTTTGGTCAGTTCTTCGTCGGGCAGGTCCAGGTTGTTCAGGAAGTCCGCGATCTCATCATAGACGGCCAACGTTTCGGAAAGATTGGGATCGCGGTAGGAAACCAGGCTGTAATCACCGGTGAAAAAATCAAACGAGTTGCCACTGCCATAAGCGCCACCATGCACACGAACCTTGTCCCATAAGAACCCTGTTCTAAGAAGGCCTTTGAGTACCTCAAACTGGCCGGAATATTGAAATCCCAATTCATACAGGTTAGCCCCTTTACCTACGTGCTGAACGGTGCTGGCAGTCAAAAAACCCTCATTCAGAGGCGCCGCTTTCAGGTCCCAATCCTCCTCATTCCATTCCTTATCCGAAAGGACACCGACCGTTCCAAAGATTCTTTTTTCTATAATCCGGTAATCCTTTTTTCCGGAGGTGATATTAAACAGAGCGTTCTTGCGGGTAAAGACCCGTTCCGCGACCTGTCGGAACTGGCCAGCGACCTCCACCGGGTTTTTCTCCACACGCTCCAGCAATTGTTCCAAAAACCGGTAATAGGTGATTCCATCGGTAAGCTCATCAAACTTTCCGAGTCGGGACTGGTAGGACTGAAGTCTCGCCAGCACATAATGATTGCCATGCGGGACAATCGAATCTTCCATATCGGACCTGGCACTGCGAATGATTTCAACCAGTCGTTTAGTGTCATCAAAACTATACTCGCCAAGCAGTTCATCAAAAAGATCGAACAGGCTGCCCACTTTTTCCATCAACGCCTTGCCATTGAAAAAAACATAGGAGAGAACCTGCTGACGGTCTTGAACCGTTGCCGAAGAAAAATGGGAAGTGCGGATTCCGCCGGTATGCATGCCGATCAACTTAGAAATTTCCGTGTAGCTATGCCTGCGAGTCCCCATCCCCAGCATCAGAGTTCCTAGTAACGGGATGTAGGGAATCATTTCGGCCGGTACCGAGTGCGTGTTGAATCCTATTTGGATGTAAGCAATGTCATTGGTGAACAGGTCATGGAATAGTATCTTTGAGTCGCCCTGGTTTTTTATTTCCGTGGGATATTTTTCAATTTCTATGGGAACATCCTCAATCTCCAGCGAAGGCAACGTGGCAAGCGCCTCTGGCGAATCCGGGGTCAATTGCAATTCCTGCAGTTTTTGGGTTTCCGCGACCAGGTTGTCAATCTGCTCGGAGGCAAGCCCCTCTTTAACCATTTTCAAAATTTTTCTTTCCTCGGCTTCCCATTTTTTGCCCAGTCCCTGTTTGGGCGCAGCCACTAGAATACTGCGATGGTTATTTTCAATCAGGTAGCGTCGAATCAAATCCTCGAAATATCCTTCGTGCATCTGTTTTTTGATTTTCCGCATGACTTTCTCAAATCTGAGATGGGTGAAAGGATCTTTATCGTAAAGCCATGAACCCAATGCCTGAATGTTATAAACAATACCTTTGGGAAACCCGCCAAAATTGGCCTCCCGAAGCCTGAAGTCTATGGAATTGACCGCCGAGAGGATCATATCTTCCTCTATCCCCTTTTCTGCCAGTTCGCGCAGGGTCGAATCTATGAGTGCAAGAATTTTATTTTCGTGCTCGGGCTCTGTGCCTTTTAACCCTACGGCAAACATGGTATCGGCGCGATTGTCATCGAATCCTCCGCCAATGACTTCACTGCCCAACTCGGAAGTGATGAGGGCTTTTCTCAAAGGAGATGCGGAGGATCCCAGCAGGAGATGGCTCAGTATGCTGAACCCAAGACAATGTTCATGGTTGACAGCCTTATCCAACTTGCAGCCCACCAGGACATAGGTCTTTTTCTCCAGCGATTCATCGCTGGAAACCGGGTAGGCCATGGGTTTCCTTTTCGGCTTCCTGAAAGATCTCTGGTGGGCAATGGAAGTGTTGACATCCATAAGCCCAAAATCCTTTAAATATTTTTCCTGCAAAAACTCGAGATAGCTTTGGGTGCCCCCATTTCCGTACAAAAACAATCTGCTATTGGAGGGATGATAATGCTTTCTGTGAAACTCCGTGAAATCCTGATACGTCAGGTCGGGAATACTTTTAGGATCGCCCCCCGATTCAAAACCATATGCGGTGGAAGGAAACAGGGAGTGGGCCAACTGGCGATCAATACAGCTTTCCGGATTGGAGAACTCGCCTTTCATCTCATTGAACACCACTCCTTTATAAACAATTTTATCTTCCGGACTGTTCAACTCATAATGCCAACCTTCCTGCTTGAAGGTCTCTTCGGAAATATTGGGATAAAAAACCGCATCCAGATAGACATTCATCAGGTTGAAAAAATCTTTCCGGTTTCTGCTGGCAACGGGATACATTGTCTTGTCAGGAAAGGTCATTGCATTGAGAAAGGTCTGCAAACTTCCTTTCATGAGCTCGACAAAAGGCTCCTTGACCGGGAAATTTTTAGAACCACATAAAACACTGTGTTCCAGGATATGGGCAATCCCGGTATCGTTTTCCGGCGGAGTCCTGAACGTCGCGCTGAACACCTTGTTATCATCATCATTTTCAAGAACCATCAATTCAGCTTTGGTAACCTCGTGTTCAAAAAAAAGGCCGAGAGATTTCAGCTCGGCAATTTCCTCCTTCCGGGTCAGTTTGAATCCGCTATAACTTTTGTTGAGCTCAAATCCCATAAAATCCCCACTCCAATTTAAAATGATTCTTTGTTTTGACGCTTGATCGAGAAACCCGATTTATCAGGATGGCAAATTATTAGATGCAGACAATCCGCAAACGTTGTATACACCAATTATTTGGCCTTGATATCCAGGCCGATGGGGCAATGGTCTGAGCCTGTGACATCCGGTTGGATGAAAGAGTCTTGAACCTTTGCCATGAGTTTTTCCGTGACAAAAAAATAATCAATGCGCCAGCCAATATTTTTAGCCCGCACATTAAACCGATAGCTCCACCAGGTGTATTGATCCGGTTCCGGATGAAACTCCCTGAAGCTGTCCACATACCCATGTGAAACAAATTTATCGACCCAGGCCCTCTCCTCCGGCAAAAAGCCCGAGTTTTTTGCATTGGCTTCAGGATTTTTCAAGTCGATGGTCTTGTGGGCAGTGTTCACATCTCCGGTGATCACCAACTCCCTGCCCTCGGCCCGCAACTGTTCGCAATGATCCAGAAAGGCATCATAAAATTCCATTTTGTATTCAAGCCTTTCTGAACCGCTGGTGCCATTGGGGAAGTAGACATTGAACAGGTCAAATTCCTTAAACTCGATTCTAATTACGCGTCCTTCCACATCGAACCGTTCAATACCTATCCCTCTATGAATTGCTTTTGGTTTCTTTTTGGTAAAAACAGCGACACCACTGTATCCCTTGCGCTCAGCCGGGTTCCAAACCGCATGGTAGCCAGCAGGATTTTGTATAGATTCATCCAGGTCTTCGGTTCGGGCTTTGATTTCCTGCAGGCACACCACATCCGGCGATTCAGATTCCAGCCAGTCAAAAAATCCTTTTTTAACAGCGGCACGGACGCCATTGACATTCCAGCTTAAAATTCGCATATAACAGGGCCAGAGTTTGTGCCGGGTGCTATTTTAAAATTCTCATATTCATTTTCCGGTTCATGAAGCGGGCTATATAAACAAATCCGGGAAGTATAATCTCGAAATAGCAAAAAAATCATCTAATGCGGCTCGAATTCAGGTTTCATTGGGACGATAAATAGATGCCAGGATTGCACCTGCCAGGGTTATTTCAATCAGCCCTCCTGCACACCACTGAACCACAAGGTATCCCGGAAGCGGTTGGACAGCATAAAAAATAAGATTGGGTGCGCAGAAAAAAACTCCCATCATGGTGCCATATTTAACTCCCTCCTTTCATAGGGAGGGGCCAGGGGAGGGTTGGATTATGAATTCCGTAAAAATAATCCACACCCCTCCAGACCTCCCCTCATGAGAGGAGACCTTTGCATAACCCGAGATTCTTCATCGCGTACGCTCTTCAGAATGACAAAATAGCTCTTTATTGTCACGATTGTCATGCTGAGTTTATCGAAGCATCTCGCTTTTCAGGTTTTTCGACTTATGCAAAGGTCTCTCATGAGAGGGGAGGATCAATGAGAATCCCCAGGTTAGTGCAAGGCGGGATCCTTCGTCGCCTTCGGCTCCTCGAGGATGACAAAATGGCGTTTTTTGTCATGCTAAACAATAAGGATGACAAACTGGCGTTTCTTGTCATTCTGAACGCAGTGAAGAATCTCGCTTTTCTGTTTTTTTCGACTTACGCAAAGCTCTCTCATGAGAGGGGAGGATCAATGAGAATCCCCAGGTTAGTGCAAGGCGGGATCCTTCGTCTCCCTAAAGGGACGTGCCAGGCCTTCGGCTCCTCGAGGATGACAAATTGGCCCAGTATTGTCATGCTGAGCTTGTCGAAGCATCTCGCTTTTCTGTTTTTTTTCGACTTTTCCCATGATCTCACGAAATCACCTCCATAAAATCGGATTCAGGGTATCCGAACCGCAAATAATTGACCAATCTTTGACATAAACGTAACAGTTTTAACAATTATAATGGGTACAATAAACCATTCTTGGTTTTTCCCGGCAAAATAGGGTATCCTTTTAGCCATCACGTTGTTTCTTTTTTTGTCAGATATCAAAAAATACAGGTCATTGGGGAGAAAGACTGATATGTGGATGAACAGGGCTGCGGGATGGATGGTAGTGACGTCAGCGTTTTTGATCGGCACGCCACTCTCCATGGCGGCTGAAGTTGCCGACACAAAAGCTTGTGATGAAATTACCCATGAAGTTCGAAAGGGACGCCCCGGGGTGGCCCCGGTAACCGTTCTTGATGGAAAAGGTCCCGCCACTGCCATGTCGAGGACCGGTTTGTTCTCGTCTGCGGCAAAACCAACAGGGAAGCTTTCTAAAGAAGATCAGCGAAACCTTTGCCTCGCCCTCACCCCTGTCAACGACCCCGAAAGCCGCTACAAACATAAGGATCACAGCAATTATTACTGCACCCTGATCTTGAATCGTGATAGCCAGACCTATTGCTATGCGATCGTTCTGGGCAATCCCAAAAAATGCGACAATATCGTGAGCAAGGAACTTGAAAAAGAATGCCTTGTCAAATCCAAATAGAATTTTAAAGAAAACCAAATCCTTAAAAAGGCGGTCGTCAGGCCGCCTTTTTATTTGGCTCTGACAAACAAAAATTCATTTCCCCCGTTTCGATTCAGACCCGATCCAGCCCTGGCATTTCAATGACCATTAAGCGCGTAAATGACTTATTATAACATCAGAGATTCGAAAGCCGAATTATGCTAGATTAAATTCGTTTCAACCTGTTTATTGCGAAAATAACGATGCCATCACCGGAACTGGATATTCAAAACCTGAAGGTTTCTTTTTCCACTCCCAGGGGAAAGCTGATCGCCGTCAATGGAATCAGCTTTCATTTAAATCGGGGAGAAACCTTGGCCTTGGTGGGGGAATCCGGTTGCGGAAAGACAGTCAGTGCCCTTTCTATTCTCCGTCTTTTGCCAGAGCCTCCGGCGGAAATTCTGAGCGGAAAAATTCTGTTTTCCGGCCAGAACCTGTTGTCCCTCAATGCGAAAGCCCTGCGGGATCTACGCGGTCGCTCTATTTCTATGATCTTCCAGGACCCTATGACCTCTCTCAACCCGGTCTTGACCATCGGAGAACAAATGGCCGAAACACTCCTTCGCCATACGACCATGAATCGACAAGAAGCCCTGCAAAAGTCGGCAAACCTGTTGGGTCGGGTGGAACTCCCCTCACCGGAAGAAAAACTGAAACACTATCCCCATCAACTCAGCGGGGGAATGCGGCAACGCGTCATGATTGCAATGGCCCTGGCTTGCGCTCCCAGAATCCTCATCGCCGATGAACCCACGACCGCTCTTGATGTCTTGATTCAAGCTCAGATTCTTGAGCTTCTGGGGAATTTAAAAAAAGACACCGGGATGTCCATGCTCATCATCACCCATGACCTGGGGGTGGTCGCAGAAATTGCTCAGAGGGTTCTCGTCATGTATGCAGGAGAAATAGTGGAGTTCGGGCCCGCCCGCGCTCTTCTGAACAATCCTCTTCATCCCTACACCAAGGGACTCATCGCCTCTGTTCCCAAACTGGGAACTGTAAAAAAAACAGGGGCACGACTGGAGGAAATTTCGGGCAACGTTCCCAGTCTTGATCAGCGACCTTCGGGGTGCGCGTTTCACCCTCGTTGCGCCTGGGCTATTGAAAAATGTAAAACCCAAAAACCCGAATTGCGTCAGGCGGATGCCCAGCGGCAATGGAGTTGCCACTTGGAACCAGGATCAATATGACCATAGAAAAAAACATTCCCTTACTGGAGGTTCGGAATCTTAAAAAATATTTTCTGCCCGAAAAAAAATTTCTCGAAGAACAAGCCCCACCGGTTCGCGCGGTAGATGGTATTTCCTTCACCCTTAAAGCAGGAGAAACGCTGGGGCTGGTGGGAGAAAGTGGTTGCGGAAAATCCACTGCAGCCCGAACCTTGCTCCGCCTGATCGAGCCGACTTCAGGACAGGTAAGCTTTTGCGGCACTAACCTGTTTGCTCTCAAAGAAACTGAGATGAGAAGTCTTAGAAGGAAAATGCAGATCATTTTTCAGGACCCCTATTCTTCCGTCAATCCGGCAAGACGTATTGGCCATATCCTTCAGGAACCTTTTGAAATTCATGGCTACCAAGACAAGAGAGAAAATGCCGAAAAAGCAACACAGCTTTTAGAACACGTAGGCCTGACCTCCGATCATTTTAACCGGTATCCTCACGAATTGAGCGGGGGCCAGCTCCAGCGCGTGGGCATTGCCCGGGCCATCGCCTTGAACCCAAAGCTGGTGGTGGCGGATGAGCCGGTATCAGCTTTAGACGTTTCCATACAGGCTCAGATCATCAACCTTTTGTTCGACTTGAAAGAAAGGCTGGACATCTCTTACCTGTTTATCTCTCACGATATGGGGGTGGTAGAATATTTCTGCGACCGGGTCGCGGTGATGTATCTCGGAAAAATTGTTGAGCTTGCCAATAGCGAACAAATTTATAATTCGCCCCAGCACCCCTACACTACGGCTCTGCTGAACGCGATTCCCAATCTGGAATCAGGACGGATCAAACAAAAGGCATCTATCAAGGGGGATATCCAAAATCCCGCCACCCCCCTCAAAGGTTGCGCCTTCCACAACCGTTGCCCCATCAAAGAAAAGCAATGTGAAGAAGAAATACCTCCCCTTAAAGAAACCGGCCCCGGACATCTTGTCGCGTGTTTTTTAAAATAATGACCTCTTTTGCTGGACTCCGGCCCGTTTTCAGTTCCTCGAGACATCTTCTGTTTTCCGGATGTCGGGGACGGGCGAAGCATGGTGCATGACCATCTTCCAAACATCGTCCTCAAGACGAAACAGATTTGTGGCAAAAACCTTAGAGGCCAGCACTCCGCTCTCAGCGATTGTATAAAGCTTCTCGATGCAGGAAACCCAGGCCAGATCATTCGAAGCCAGAACCCGCACATCAGAAATTTGAATCTCCATATTTCCCGAGTTCTCAAAAATACCCGCCCAGCTATTTAGGATCGGTTTGAACCCATTAAGGGGAGGCCAGCCGGGATGAACACAGGTTATGCTTTCATCATTCCTCCACACCCTTTTCATCGCCTCAATATTCCTTTTATTAAAAGCTTCATAAAAACTTTCATTGGCAGACTGGGCTCTATCTTTATTTATCATTAAATGCTTTCCTCATGTGTTTATTGTTTTAGAAGATGCTCCACCGCCTCGAACGTTTCAGACGACTCCCAGTTTTTAGCACCATCGACACGGGCAATAACCCTGCCCCGCTTATCGATCACATAGGTGAACGGAATGGTAAAAGACGGATAAAGTTTTTCCGCAACCCCTTCGATATCCAGCAAAACCGGGAAAGACAATTTGTACTTATCCACAAATTTCTGGACTTTGGAAGAATCACCTTTGTCCAAGCTGATTGCCAGAATGGTCAGCCCCTTCGAGCGAAAGCGGCGGTACAGATTTTCGAAGCTTGGCATTTCCTTAACGCATGGAACGCACCAGGTGGCCCAAAAATTGACAACAATCACTTTACCGGAATGATCGTCAAGCCCCTCAAGGTTGCCCTTGAGATTCCTTAAAGTAAAGCGGGGGGCCAGATAGCCTTCTTGCGACTTGAACTGATTGACTGCCGGTTGCGGGTTTTCCGGGCCAGGGTTTTGAATACGGAGTGCGAGTAAAGTCAGGGCCACAAGGATCAACAGGCCCAGCAATCCGTCTTTAAGACGAGTAAAGTTTTTCTCTTTTAAGACGGTCAATTTCATCTTTAAGTTTTTCCTGCCGTACCCGCTCACCCAGCAACAGGAAATAAAGCAGAGTGAAGGCACACAGAGATATACCCAGCGTCGCCAGCATGCTGGGGTCCATTCCCTTGCCAATCCCTTCGTTAGTGATGACCTTGGGCGGAGGGTGAAATGTCCGCCACCAGAGTACAGAAAAATGGATAAAGGGAATATTCAGAAACCCGACAATGCCAAGCACTGCGGCATAACGAGCCCGCATGGAGCCGGCATCGCTTTGCGCCCGGAGCATGAGGTAGGACACATATATGATCCAGAGTATCAGAGTGGAGGTGAGGCGCGCATCCCACACCCACCAGGCTCCCCAAACAGGTCTTGCCCAGATCGGACCCGTGATCAACACCAGTGAACAAAAAATCACCCCGATCTCTGCTGAAGCATGGGCATAAATGTCCCACTCTCGGTCTTTCTTCCAAAGAAACAGAATGGAACAGATAAAAACCACAAAGAATGCAAAAAATGAAAGCCAGGCGCAAGGCACATGAAAATACATGATCCTCTGGATCAGACCTTCAGTCCGTTCGGTGGGGACATAAATGAAGATCGCGATCATCGCCGCCAGAAATGCCAAGCCAGTCAACCAGACCAGGATATTGTTTTCTTCCTCTTTTTCTTCTACCACATCGGGACTCATCATCCTTCCTTGCTCAAAGTTTCTTTCAGCAAGTCCAGGTCTTTTTCAAGAGCGCGGTTGCGTTGCTTGAGCGTGTACACATAATAAATAATGCCGCCCCATACAAACGCATTGGCCGTAAATAAAAACCCCAGATTATCCATTCCGTCACTCCTCCAGAATATGGTCGATGGTCATAATGGAGACACCAATATAAATGATATCGAAGGAAGCCGTCAAACCAATCCAGTGCATCATTTCCGACAAAGGCTCCCCAGCCAGAATCTGCCCGGTCATCCGAACCACTCCTATGACAATCGGCACCAGTAGGGGATAGAGCAAAATGGGCAACATGATTTCCCGGGTTTGAAGGTTTGAGGCCAACGAAGACAACAGGGTTCCCAGAGCGCAGAACCCCAGGGTCCCCAAAAATATAACAAGTAAAAGCGGAAGCAGGTGCTCAATAAGGTCAATATTAAAAAAAATCATGAACAGCGGCAGGATGAACAATTCCATAATGGTCAGGAAAACAAAATTGCTGATCAGTTTTCCGAAATAAATAACCGTTCGGTCTGCCGGCATCAGCATCAACCCCATGAGGCAGCCATTTTCTTTTTCGAGCACGAAAGATCGGTTCAGACCCAGAGTTCCAGAAAATAAAAACGCCACCCACAAAATCCCCGGCCCGACCTCACTGGCTTTGATGACACTCAGGTTCACAGAAAAAATAAATATTAGCATCACCAGTAATGCAAATATAAACATTGCGCTAAACAGTTCCCGGGTCTTGAGTTCCGTCACGAAATCTTTCCAGACAATCGCCGCGATTTGACTCAAAAAAAGGCTCATGGATTCAGCCTGCCTCAGTGAGGGCGAAAGCCCATGGTGAACGGGTTATTGAGAACCGCATCAAAATACATCGTCTCAAAATTTTCTTTATCAACATCTTTAATATCTTTAAAAAAGGCGAACCGGCCCATCACCTGTAGGGCGACCTTGTCACACATTTCCAGCCCACATGCAACATCATGCGTGGTCATCAATATGGTTCTCTTATTGTTATGTAAAGTTTGAAGATGCTCTTTGAGCCCGTTGGAAGCATGGATATCCAAGCCGGTGAAAGGTTCATCCAGAAATAATATGGAAGGATCGTGCAGGATGGCCCGGGCGATGGACAGCCTCTGCAACATGCCCCGGGAAAAGGTTCGCACCCGGTCATGCCTGCGTGCTGCCAGCCCCACATCTTCAAGAACCGCCAGTGCTGACTCCTGAGGATGTTCCAGCCCATACATCTTGCCAAAAAAAACCAGGTTTTCCGTGGGAGTCAAATCTGCATATAAAGCGGGTGAATGGGAAATAACACCGATTTCGCGCTGCATTTCGGATCTCCCCTCTTCCACCTCGTAACCTGCAACCCGGGCTGTTCCTGATGAAGGCCGGGTCAATCCCGTAAGAATCTTGATCAGAGTGGTCTTACCCGCTCCATTGGGACCAAACACCGATAAAAATTCCCCGCGCTTTAAATCAAAGCTGACGCCATCCACCGCCTTCAAGACCCCAAACTCTTTGCGTAGCTGGCGGACTTCAATAGCAAAATCGGAGGGTTTGGGATTGTCTACCATTCTCAATAGGACCCCCTGCTAAACGATTGCCTTAGGTTTAATGGGATTTACCGGATTTGTTTTTTTTGCCTTCCTCTTCCAACTGGTCCAGATGCTCCAGAATCTTCATCGCTTCTGTTTCCAGCTTATGGCGAAGTTCCCTGTAATCGGGCTCTGAAATTTTTCCGGTACTGAAATCGAACTCCAGTTCTTTGATGGAAATCAAAGTTTCTTCTTTACGTACTAAAAGATGTTTATATTCGTCAACAGCAGGGTCCACCGCCTCCACCAGCTTTTTGAGTTTCAATTTTCCAAAAAGCGGTATTCCCACTGCAAGCAGGATTCCAACAACTAGAATCAACTCTAAGAAGTGGATAAATCCCATTCCTATAGCTCGATCCCGTCTAGTTCATCTTTTAAACGCTTGGAATATTTTTCTGAAATTTCAGGTTCGTCCACAGGCATCTCAGGGGAATCGTCACCCCCTTTTTCCCCGATCCAGGGCTGAAATACTTTACGAAGCCCAAATCCCCCGGCAACTAAAACTACAAACGGGGTCATCCAGGCTGTGAGATTGAATCCAAATTTGGTAGGAGCGGACAATACGGTTTCCCCATATTCATCCACCTGCATTTTTATAATTTGCTCAACGGTAAGACCTGACTCCAGCATTTTCGAAAACTTGGCACGGGTTTTATCAGAAGTGGAGCAGGTGCAATTAATAAGAACTTTTCCACACTTGTCATCACATTTGCACATCAAAGCGTTTTCAAGGTCCTGCAAAACAGCCCCGGCCCCGGTGCTGGACACTGGGCCTATCGAAACCCCTACCAACACAAACAATACCGTCAATACTTTTAAAGTTCTCATTCGGTCACTCCTGTGCGGGAGAGGGGAACAACTGCTCCTGCCTGCGGACTCTGTCCAGGCGGCGACGTTGCTCCAATCGATCCGGCCACATGGAGATCATTGTTCCAAAAGCAATGATCCATCCGCCCGTCCAAATCCAGCTGACCATCGGGTTCACATACACTTTTATCGTTGCCGACTCATCTTCCCTAAAGTCCGCAAGGATCATATATAAATCTTCCTTCCAGGTTGACAGGACATCCACTTCCGAGACCGGCTGGTTCTGTCCTTTATAAAATTCTTTTTCAGGGCGGGCCGTCCAATATCGCCTGCCATCACGCTCTACGGCAAGCTGGGCAATGATTCGGGTCTTAATGCTTGTCGCCTGCACCGCGACCAGTTTTTCATATTTGATCGTGTACCCTCTTATCTCAAAGGAGTCACCCAGTTGCAGATGTTTTTCCGTATGGGTTCCATAAGCCTGCGAACCTGCAATGCCAGCAAAAATCAACACCACGCCAATGTGAACGATGTAACCTCCATACCGCCTCTTGTTGCGCCAGGTCATCGTTGTTAAAGCTCCAACAACAGACTCATCATGCGAGCCTATTCTTGAAACCGTCCCTTTGTAAAACTCCATTAAGATACTGGTCAGCACAAAAGCACAAAGCACAAACGTCACATAAGTATAAATCTCGGATCGACTTCCTAACGGAATGATCGGGAACAACGCCGCTGCCATAACAATTCCGGCACTGATAGGTTTTAAAAAGTTCTTTTTTAAGTTGGAAAATGTGGCCCGACGCCATGCAATTACAGGCCCAATGCCTATGAGCGCTAACAGAGCAAGGCCTATAGGCACGTTAACCTGATTATAGAAGGGCGGCCCTACGGTGATCTTCACACCCCGCACGGCTTCTGAAATAATCGGGAAGATGGTTCCCCAAAACGTCGCGAAAGCAATCCCCAGTAAAACCAGGTTGTTAAATAAAAAACTACTTTCTCGGGACAAAAAAGAGTCGAGTTCGTTCGCGCTCTTCAACAGGGGAAGCCGCGCAATGATCAATGCTGTACAAGCGACAATGATCACAAAAAGAAATGCCAGAAAATAATATCCCAAGGTGGCTTCATCAAAGGTATGCACCGACTGGATAAGACCGCTACGGGTAATAAACGTTCCAAAAATCGTCATCGCGAATGTCAGAAGGATCAAGGACATATTCCAGACTTTCATCATGTCCTTTTTTTCCTGAATCATCACTGAATGTAAAAAAGCGGTTGCGATCAGCAACGGCATGAATGCGGCGTTCTCAACCGGGTCCCAGGCCCAGTAACCACCCCAGCCTAGTTCCACATAAGCCCAGGAAGCTCCGAACAGATTGCCCATGCAAAGAAAAAACCAGGAGATCAAAGACCACTTCCGGGTCATACGAATCCAACCGTCATCCAGGTTTTTGCTGAGAAGGGCCGCCACTGCGAATGCGAAAGGGACGGTGAATCCAACATATCCCAAATATAATGTTGGCGGATGAATCACCATCCAGTAATTTTGCAGGAGTGGATTCAGACCGCGCCCATCTTCGGGAGGCAGAGGGATGCGCTCAAATGGATTGGTGGAAAAATTGATCAGGAAAAGAAAGAACACCACGATGGCAAGCATGACTGCCATCGCATAGGGAACCACTCTGAGGTTTTTACTCCGGTTCTGAAAATAAACCACGAGCATGTAGGTACTGAGAAGCAGGGTCCAGAAAAGCAGAGAACCTTTTTGTCCGCCCCAGAATGAGGAAACTTTATAAAACGTGTCGAGCTCGCGGTTGGAATAGGCCCAGACGTATTGAAGGCTGAAGTCATCGGTGAGAAAAGCCTTCCATAGACAAATGGAAGAGATCATAACGCACGTCCAGACAATAAATGGGGTCTTGTCGGCACTAAGATAAAGGTCGGTGCGGTTTCCACGGGCTGACATTACATAGGCAACGCAACCATAGAGAGCCGTTGCCAAGGCTACCAGTAATGTAAACTCACCAATATCGTTCATGGTTTCTATGCAAACGCCTTCAATCCCGCACTAATGCTGGATGGCTGGGTTACTCGATTTTACAGGGGAGGTCAGATTGTTGTTTTCGGCAAGGCTTCCGCCTTATTGAGGCCCGGCTTCCGATACTTATCGGCTTGAGGGAATGTTCCCGGGTGCATCTTCCCGGCCTCTTTTTCAGCTTCATATTTTGACGGGCAACTGGTCAATAAAGTGTTGGCGTGAAAAACTCCGTCTTTTCCCAAAGTCCCTTCGACCACCACCTCACCGCCATCTATAAACATATCCGGCGTTACCCCTTGATAAGCCACCTTTAACGAGGCATCGTTCTCCTCAATGAAAAATTTCACATTTAAATAATCGTTGGGATCCCTTTGGATTGAGCCATTCACCACATTGCCCTTTACTTTTAATCCCGCACCGGCATAAGAGACCTGCTGGTTCATCAACTCATCCACGGTAAAGAAATATTGAGAGGTATTGCTGATGCCCATGGTAATCAGATAGCCGATGGCACCGACAATCAGCAGGCTACCCACTAAAAACCTTATTTTTTTCTGCTTCATAACCGGCCTACATCCTCTGGCTAAAGAATTTTATTAATTTATTGAGGCTTTTTTCATAGTAGCATCCAGAATTTGGCCTTGTCAAAGCAAATCCATTGAAAAGGAAAGGGATAAATAATCCCCTGCCCAAAATTCATGGAAAAGAAATTTATATATTAATTTGCTAACTCAAATATGTCGTTCTACCCACCCCGTTCCCCTGCCCCCGTCGTTTCTGTCTAAAAATAGTGCTTTCGACTGGTTCTGATAATAGCGGTGTCACAACCCGATTTTACCCTGTCTCCGGGAAAAAGCCTTTTTGCGACCCATTTGGAAGCGACCAACCCCTGTTTAAATAAAAAGTTAGCCCATTTCCCCCCGACACAGTTTTTCAGTATTTATGTCTCCTTTTCAGTTGACAGGTTGTCCCATTATGATAGGATTGTGTACTAAAGTGTCGTAAAATGTAACTTTATGTCAGAGTTATACGGAATCGGTAACACAGTCAATGAACAATTTTTTAGGCACCTACAACATCAGCCTGGACGACAAGGGCCGTTTCAACGTACCAGCGAAGTTTCGCAGTACGCTGGAACAGTTTGGCCAGCAGTTGGTGGTATGTGTGATGGACCATTATCTGGTCGTCTTTCCCCAGAAAGAATGGTCCGAAAACGAGGCCAAGCTGAGCGACCTGAACGCATTCGATAAGGCCGACCGTAACCGATTGCGCGAATTTTATTCTAAAGCAACTGAGTGCGAAATGAAATCAGGAAAGATTTTGCTCCCTGCCAACCAGAGAGACATTGCAGGGTTGAGCAAAGAAGCTATTCTGGTGGGAATGTCCAAAACCTTTGAAGTCTGGTCCCCCAAAGAATGGTCCAAGCAGGAGAAAGCATAAATGGCATTCCGTAGACATTAGCCATCTAGGGAGTCGCCAAAAATATCATGCCAACGTACCACGAAACGGTAATGAAAAACGAAGTGCTTCATTACCTGAATATTCACATGGAGGGTGTAATCGTGGATGGCACACTCGGGGATGGAGGCCATACGGAATTCATCCTTAAAAACACAGATCCCGAAATTCAGGTTTTCGCAATTGACCGGGACCGCTCCGCTATAGAGCGGGCCAGCGAAAGGCTGTCCCCTTTCCGCGACAGGGTAACTCTGGCCCACGGCAACCTGGGAAACCTTAAAAGCCTCGCAGCCGAAAACGGGATCACAGGTGTAGTTGGACTACTGATGGATCTGGGAGTTTCTTCGCCCCAGTTGGACATGGCTGAGCGCGGCTTCAGCATACAGCATGATGGTCCGCTCGATATGCGAATGGACTCCTCCCAGAAAACTTCAGCCGCCGATCTTCTGGCAAAACTTTCTAACGCGGAACTGGCATCCATTATTAAAAATTTTGGCGAAGAGCGTTATTCAAAACAAATCGTCCGCGCAATTCGCAAGGAACAGGCTGAGCGTCCCATCACCACCACCGGTCAGCTTTCCCGAATTGTAACGCGGGTGGTGTCATCGCCCCGGCATTCACGGATCCATCCAGCAACCAAGACGTTTCAGGCTCTGAGAATAGCCGTCAATGATGAGCTGGAACAACTGAAAACGGCATTGGCCGACATGATGGGACTGCTCAATTCAACAGCACGCGTTGCAGTGATCTCGTTTCACTCTCTGGAGGACAGGATTGTAAAAACATTTTTTAGAGCCGAGGAAAAAGGGTGCTCCTGTCCACCCAAAATACCTATGTGTATTTGTGGAAGAACGCAGACCTTAAAAGTTTTGACTCGCAAACCCCTTGTGCCTTCAGAGGAAGAGGTGGCGCAAAATCCACGATCAATAAGCGCGAAATTAAGGGTCGCCGAAAGAGTTTATGTTTGACGGAGTTCGTGAGCTTATCAAGGGCCGGCTCCATGTTTCCTCTAAAGATTTCTGGATGGTCATTTCGATCTCCATCCTGTTCATGCTCGGAGCATTGGCCTTGGTTTGGCCCAATGTAAAAAAAATCAATCTGGCCTATGGGTATCAGGATCTGGTCAAAGAACGCAGGAAACTGTTGAAAGAGAACTACCTGCTCAACCTTGAACGCGAAAGCCTGAGATCCCTGGACCGCGTTCATTTTTTGGCTAAAACCGCGGTAGGAATGAAAGAACCTGATGAAGGTAAAGTGATCACCATTTTTCTAAAATAGCAATATGGCAAAAAATAACAAACAGGCCACCGGAACGTTTCGAGATGGGATTAAAACCCGGCTGTGGGTTGTCTCGGTATTGCTCTTCCTGTTCGGAGCCGCCTTGATCGCCCGGCTGGCTTTTCTGCAGATCATTCAGCATGAGACCCTCCTGGCACAATCCGAAAAGCAGTACATGGGCACTGTCGAAACTCAATTCGGGCGCGGAATGATTTATGACCGGAATCTGAATGAGCTCGCACGAAATGTCGAAGTGGAATCTGTTTATGTAACTCCTTCGGAAATACTGGACCGAAAGAAAACCGCCCGTGTTCTTTCGGCAACGCTGAAACTGGACCGGGATAAGGTCTATAAAAAGATCTCTTCCAAAAAGCATTTTGTCTGGATTAAACGGAAAAGCGGTCTTGATGAGGTTGCGGCGCTAAAGCAAGCCGGTATTTCAGGTGTGGGATTCGTGTCCGAACAAAAAAGGTTTTATCCAAAGCGGGAACTTGCGGCAAGTGTTTTGGGGTTTGTCGGCATAGACAATCAAGGCCTTGCTGGTATCGAGCATGCCCATCAATCCAGGCTCAAGGGCACCACCATCAGGCAGGTTACAGAACGCGATGCCCGCGGAAGAAATATTCAAACCCTTGACGGATTGCACAACTCCAGATCCAGAAGTTATGACATGGTTCTTACTCTGGATGAGGTCATTCAATTCACCACCGAATATCATTTAAAAAAACAAGTTGAACGTTTTAATGCAGACTCAGGGATGGCTGTTGTTATGGATCCTCACACGGGGGAAATTTATGCGATGGCTAATGTCCCCCAATTCAACCCAAACCACTATGGAGCATTTTCCCGAAAAGTCTGGAAAAATAATATCGTCGCCAGTTCTTACGAGCCCGGATCAATTTTTAAACCCATCGTTGCCGCCGCAGCCCTCGATAAAGGGTTGGCCGGGCCGCAGGATATTTACTTTTGTGAAAATGGAAAACTTAAAATCGGGAAAACTTATATCGGAGAGGCTTCCGAACATAAATTTGGCTGGCTGACCATGCGCGACATTATTGCCAGGTCCAGCAACATCGGCGCGATCAAAATTGCCCAGCAGGTTGGCAGGAAACCTTTTTATGAGTACATCCGTAAATTCGGGTTCGGTGAAAAATCCGGCCTGTCACTCCCCGGCGAATCCGCAGGTCAGCTCAAGGACCAGAAAAACTGGACCGGGATGTCTCTCGCCTCCATTTCTTTTGGGCATGAGATCGCCGTGACCCCCATTCAAATGGTCAGCGCTCTGGCGGCAATCGCCAATGGCGGAAATCTTATGGTGCCTCATATCACCAAGGCACTGATTAAAGACGGGAAGGTCGTGGAGCAATTTAAGCCAAAAAAAGTGCGGCGGGTCATTTCCGAAAAAGCCAGCCTTCAAATGGTTGAGATTCTCAAGTCGGTGGTGAAAAGCGGAACCGGGAAAACAGCAGGCTTGGAAGGGTTTGACGTGGCGGGCAAAACCGGGACAGCGCAGAAATATAATATCGAGACTCAGTCCTACTCCAAAACAGAATTCATTTCTTCTTTTATTGGTTTTGCTCCGGCAGATTCTCCACGGATTGTGATCTTGGTGATGATCGACAACCCCAAGGGGTCGCATTGGGGAAGTGTTGTGGCCGCACCGGTATTCCAGAAAATAGCAAAAAAGGTGCTGCGTTATTTAAACGTCCCGTCAAGCAAAGAACGTGTTTTTATTCTTGATCGAGCCTGATGGAATCAACAAGTTCAACAAACTGGCTGGTATTGCCTGAAAGTGGTTACCTTAACGTGACTGAGCATAACGAACAAAAACTTTCGCGCTTAATCCTGGGTTTGCCGGTTACCAATATTTTGGGAACCATGGACCGGACCATTCGCGAAATCGTCTTCGACTCCAGAAAATCCGGGCTGGACAGCTTGTTTGTGGCCATACCCGGGAGAAACTGGGATGGCGGCGTGTTCATAAAAGATGCGATCGTCAAAGGAGCCTCAGCGTTTATCACCCAAACCCCTCTTGATTCCCTGGGCGGGCTCGACCTGGGGTCGCATGACGTAACGGCCTTGTGCGTGGAAGATTCCCGAAAAGCACTTTCTATCGTCAGTGCCAGTTTTTACCGCCGCCCATCAGAGCGCTTAGCCGTAACGGGAATCACCGGTACAAACGGGAAAACCACCACGTCCTATATTCTTGAGGCTTTGTTCAGGGCAAAAGAAGTGCGGACGGGAGTTATTGGCACCATCAATTACCATTACGGGGATAAAAAACTTTCTGCCCCTGTCACCACACCTGAATCCCTGGATTTGAATCGGATGCTGGACGCAATGATCGAAGAAAAAATTGAATATTGTTTTCTCGAGGTCTCTTCCCACGCCCTATACCAGAGCCGTGTTCATGACATGCAATTTAAGGTGGGAATTTTCACCAATCTGACCCGTGATCATCTGGATTTCCATGGCGATATGGAGAGCTACAAAAACGCCAAGAAAAAACTTTTTCTGGATAACCGGGTGCAGCAGAGAATTTTCAATATTGACGATTCGGTGGGGCGGGAATTCGCTGGAGAATTCAAAGCAGGTTCCTTCACCACAGGCATCGACAGTAGCGCGGATTTTAAGGCTGAAAATATTGTACTCACAAAATCAGGTTGCCAATTCACCTTAAAAACTCCCTTTGGGGCTGGAGAAATCCACTCCAACCTCCTCGGTCGGCATAATATTCACAACCTCCTCTCCGCGGCAGCGGGAGCTATGGTTCAGGATGTTTCTCTGGAAAAGGTTCAGGAAGTGTTTCGCCAGATCCAGCCTATTCCCGGCCGATTTGAAAGCATTGATAACAACCATGGGATTTCCGTGCTGGTGGATTACGCACATACCGATGACGCACTTTGCAATGCGATCTCTGCGGCAAAAACATTTACCGAAGGAAAGCTGATTGTTGTATTCGGTTGCGGTGGCGACAGGGACAAAGGCAAAAGAAAAGCCATGGGGCAAGCCGTTTTGAATGAAGCCGATTTTTTCATCATCACCTCTGACAACCCCAGAACAGAAGATCCCGAACAGATCATTGAGGACATTCTTCAAGGCGTTCCTTCTTCTGCTCGCAAGGGCGATGATTATGCCGCCATCATCAACCGGAAAGAGGCTATTGAACATGCCATCCGCCTCGCTGGCAAAAACGATTTGGTTCTCATCGCCGGAAAAGGTCATGAGGACTATCAGATTTTGGCAACGCAAACTATTCACTTTGATGATCGGGAAGTTGCTCGGTCAGCTTTAAGGAAACGAGGCCATTGATGGAAGGTCGAACACAAGATTGCCTCAATGCGCTTGAAGGCCATCTCCTGCAAGGAGACCTCGCTCGTCCCTTCCAGAGAGTTTCCATAAATTCCCGGACGGTCTCGAAAGGGGAATTGTTCATTTGCATTAAAGGGGAGAGATTTGACGGACATGATTTTCTGGCTGACGTGATTGATAAAGAGGTTGGAGGAATCATTCTGTCCAATCCGGAAAAGCTTCCGGATAAACCTGCCCAGGCCTGGGAGAAGCCTTTTGTGGTTCATGTCCAGGACACGCTTAAAGCTTTGCAGGATTTAGCGGGCTTTCAGAGAAAACGGTATCCGTTTCAGGTTGCTGCCGTTACTGGAACAAACGGAAAGTCGACCACTAAAGAAATGATTGCTTCTATATTGGAAACCAAATTCAAGACTTTGAAGACACAGGGCAACCTGAACAACCATATCGGTCTGCCCCTGACCCTTCTAAAAAGAGAACCCTCTCATGAAGTGGGAGTTCTTGAGTTGGGGATGAGTGCGGCGGGTGAGATTAAAAAGCTGGCAGAGATCGCGCAACCCGATATTGGTGTGATCACCAATATTTCCGAAGGGCATCTGGTGCGATTGAAGAGTCTGAAAGATATTCAGTCCGCAAAAGGAGAGCTGTTTCAGGCATTGACAAAAGAAGGCACGGCCATTGTTAACGCCGATGACCCGCTGGTTCTGGAACTGGCTCGGTCACTTCGTGCCAGAACCGTTACCTTTGGCATTGATCAGCCTGCGGATGTGCGGGCCAGCGAAATAGAAAGCAAGGACAATCTTGGGTTTCAATTCAAAGTCAGCCTTTTCGATAAAACTCTTTCCGTTCGTCTTCCTTACTTGGGCTACTACAATATTCATAATGCGTTGGCCGCGCTGGCGACCGGTTATTCGCTGGGGATCCAGGAAGAGGCCATGACTCACGGACTGGAGAATTATCAACGCATGCCCCAGCGCAACGAACAGATCCGGCACAAAGGGATTGATCTGATTAACGACGCTTACAACGCCAATCCCCGGTCTATGACCGAAGCCCTGAAAACACTGGATAATTTCAAAACTCAGGGCCGACGGATATTCGTGATCGGAGACATGCTCGAATTGGGAGATCGGTCTATCGTCGTCCATCAAAAGCTGGGAGAGGAAATAGCCGAATCTAAAACAAATATTCTGGTCGCAGTCGGGAAACTGGCAGGCCTGGCAGCAAAAAGTGCTCGAACTCTTGCAGGAGAAAAAATTCATATCCTGGAATTCACCGACCATCAGGGGGCGGCAGAATTTTTAATCCGGGAAGCGGTAAGTGACGATTGCGTGATGTTTAAAGGCTCACGAAAGGCCGCAATGGAAAAAGTATTACAACTCTTTATCGCAGATAAAAATTAAAAATGTTCTATCACTTGTTTTATCCGCTCAGTTCGGAATATTCAGTATTCAATGTCTTCAAGTACATCACCTTCCGGTCTGCTTATGCCGGAATTACGGCGTTGGCATTGAGCCTGATTCTGGGCAAGTTGATGATTCGCACTTTGCAGAGACTGCAGATACAGGAAAAGATTCGCAGTGACGGCCCACAGCATCACAGCACCAAGTCTGGAACTCCGACGATGGGTGGACTACTTATTCTGGCGACCTTCATAGGCTCTACTCTGCTTTGGGCTGATTTAAGCAATCACTATATCTGGGTCGTTATTCTTTCCGCTATTGGCTTTGGAGCTATCGGGCTACGGGACGATTTCATCAAATTAAAAAAAGGGGATGGCATTTCCGCAAAAGAAAAGATTTTTCTCCAGATATTGTTGAGCCTGGCGATTGGAATTTATCTGCTGTATTTCGATCCTGCGCGTGCCGAATATGCCACACGTTTGTCGGTCCCCTTCTTTAAAAGTTTCCAACCCGAATTGGGGTTTGGCTATCTGATTTTTATTGTCTTCATAATGGTGGGTACCTCCAACGCCGTCAATCTGACGGACGGTCTCGATGGATTGGCCATCGGCCCCATTATCGTCGCTATATTCACTTATACCGGCATCGTTTATATCTCTGGTCATTTTAATTTTTCGGAATACTTGCGCATTCAACACATCAAAGAGGCGGGAGAAATCGCGGTCGCCAGCTCAGCCGTTGTTGGAGCCAGCCTGGGTTTCCTTTGGTACAACTCCTACCCCGCACAAATATTTATGGGCGATGTCGGGTCCTTATCTCTGGGAGGTGTGTTGGGCACCATCGCAGTGATCGTCAAGCATGAACTTCTGTTGATTCTTGTTGGTGGAATTTTCGTGATTGAAGCACTGTCCGTCATCATTCAGGTTGGTTATTTCAAATACACAGGTGGAAAACGTTTCTTCAAAATGGCCCCGCTTCATCACCATTTTGAGGAACTTGGCTGGTCAGAGCCCAAAGTCATTGTTCGGTTCTGGATTGTCGCCGTGGTTTTGGCCATGATCAGTCTCAGCACCTTGAAGCTAAGGTAAAGATGGAACTTAAAAATAAAAACTTATCTGTAATCGGACTTGGCAAAACAGGCATCGCTGTCGCCAATTTCCTTTCCCGGCACGGAGCCCGTGTCACGGTGACAGACAGCAAGTCCCGTGAACAATTATTGGAGCCTTTGAAACAATTGTGCGCAGATGTGAAAATCCGTTTCCAAAATCCTGAACCGCCTTCCGATACAGAAGCGGTAGTGTTGAGTCCAGGAGTCGATATTCACTCGCCGTTTCTTGAAAACGCAAGCCAAAAGGGAATAGAAATCATCAGCGAAATTGAGTTGGCGAACCGATTCAATACCATTCCGATTATTGCCATCACCGGAACCAATGGAAAATCCACCTGCACCAGCTTGATCGCTGAGATTTTTGGGCAGTCTGGAAAAACCGTGCACGCGGGAGGTAACCTTGGAACTCCTTTTATTTCCTTATTAGACCAGGGTGATGCCGATTACAGAATCCTTGAGCTTTCCAGTTTTCAAATGGAAGCCACCTCAGGACTTCACCCTGTCGTTTCTGTCATTCTTAATATAAGCCCCGATCACATGGACCGACATAAAGATTTCCAAAGTTATGTTGCGTTGAAGAAAAAAATCTTCGCTCATCAAACTCAGGACGATTTTTTGATCCTGAATCAGGATGATCCCAATGCCCGCGACATGGGGAAAGACTGCCCGGCAGAACGTATTTTTTTCAGCACTCAAACCAAGCTGGGAAAAGGAATCTTTTTGTCTGGCAACAAGATCATCGCTCGGCTGCAAAATAGCGAACAGGAAATCATATCTCTTGAGTCGCTGTCCAGAGAAATGCAATGGCAGATCGAGAACACCCTCCCCGCCATCGCCACCGCTTTACTGCTCAACGTATCGCTGGAAGCTATTCAACAGGCTTTAAAAAACTTTATTGGCCTTGAGCATCGTCTGGAATGGGTCCGCAACCTGAATGGTGTTGATTTCGTCAACGATTCCAAAGGAACCAACGTGGGCTCTGTTTGCAAATCATTGAACACTTTTGACCGCCCCATCATTCTCATCGCCGGCGGAATAGACAAAGACACGGATTTTTCTCCCTTAAAAAGCTTGGTGAAAGAAAAAGTCAAGCATCTGGTTCTGATCGGAAAGACCCGCAATAAATTCAAAGGAATTCTTAACGGCTCCTTCGGTTATGAAGAAAGCGATAGCCTGGAAGAGGCTGTGGCTCTGGCCAAAGCGAAAGCGGAAGATGGCGATGTTGTTCTTCTTTCCCCGGCTTGTGCCAGCTTTGACATGTTTAAGGATTACGCGGATCGGGGAAACCGTTTTAAAACCATCGTTAAAAATCTGGAAGGGTAATGGGTTTTGGCAACGTCTCAGGCAAAACATTCAGACTCTCTGTTGAGCATCACCGTAGCCGTTTTGATTCTAATCGGCATCGTTATGGTTTTCAGTTCCAGCGCGGTGTATGCCATGGAAAAATACAACGATTCCTATTACTTCCTCAAACGCCAGGCCGTCTGGTGTCTTCTGGGAACTGGGGTTCTGCTCGTCACCAAAAACCTGGACTACCACAAACTGCACCAGCACACGTATCTCGTCATGATAGCGACTTTTTTGCTTTTGCTTGCGGTCATGTTTCCCGGAATCAGCAAGGAGGTCGGTGGAGCGCGAAGATGGCTGACCCTTGGAGGATTTTCTTTTCAACCTTCGGAGCTGGCAAAGTTTGCCCTTGTTCTTTTTATCGCCAAGTCTCTGGTCAAAAGAGCCGACAAGCTGAGGAACTTCGCTTACGGCTATCTTCCCAATCTGATTGTACTGGGTTTCTTTTTCATCCCGATTCTGTTCCAGCCCGATTTTGGCACCGCCATGATTATCTGCATGGTTGCTTTCACAATGCTTTTTATCGCCGGCCTAAGGAAAAAGTTTCTATTTCTTTCCGTGCTTGCGCTGATTCCTTTTATCGCATCGGCAATCATGAGTGCGGAATACCGCACCCGGCGGATCATCGCTTTTCTCGACCCATGGCAGGATCCTTTGAATGCAGGGTTTCAAGCCATCCAGTCTTTTTACGCCTTTGGTCGGGGAGGTTACTGGGGAACCGGGTTGGGAGCCAGCCATCAAAAACTTTTTTATCTTCCCGAAGCTCATACGGATTTCATTTTTTCCGTCATCGGGGAAGAACTGGGGTTTATAGGGACTACAGCAATTGTTCTCCTGTTTTCAATTTTAATCTGGAGAGGTTTTGCCATCGCTTGTCGGGCCAAAGATCCGTTTGGAACTCATTTGGCAACCGGTCTGACTCTTTTGATCGGGTTTCAAGCTTTTATCAATCTGGGAGTGGCTGTGGGGCTTCTTCCAACCAAGGGATTGACCCTTCCTCTCATTAGCATGGGCGGGTCATCAATGTTAATCACCATGCTTTCGGTGGGTGTTTTGCTGAATATTTCGGAACAAACGGTAAAACATTGATTCAATGAAAAAAAGAGTTGTCATAGCCGGTGGTGGTACTGGAGGCCACCTTTATCCAGGAATCGCTTTAGCGAAAGCTCTCATGAGGCACGATATGAATATTGAAATTTCATTTGTGGGAACTCAACAAGGTATCGAAGCAAAAGTTCTCCCGCGCGAAGGATTCGAGTTGAAAACTATTCTTTCAGCAGGTTTACTCGGTAAAAAACGCCTCAGCCGCTGGATGTCATGGGTCAAGTTGCCGGTAGGCACCGCCCAGTCCATGTGTTTCCTGATCAGCAAACGGCCGGATCTGGTTGTAGGTGTGGGCGGATATGTATCAGGTCCTCTGGTTCTCTCTGCATGGATATTACGAGTGCCCATTCTTATCCACGAACAAAACTCCTTTCCCGGCCTCACCAACAAATGGCTGGGAAGGATCGCAGACAAGGTGGCAGTTTCATTCAAAGACTCTGCAAAGTTCTTTCCCAAGGATAAAGTCGAGGTGACGGGCAACATGATTCGAGATGAATTCTGTCAGCCTCGGGAAGAGTTTCCCAAAGATTCTCAAGGGCCCTTTCGTGTACTGGTCCTGGGAGGCAGTCAAGGAGCCCACTCCATTAACGTTGCAATGGTGGAAGCGTTGGAGTCTCTTGTTTCCAAACGGGAAAATATTCATATCACCCATCAAACCGGTGAAAGCGATCATGAAATGGTGAACAGCAAATATGAGAACAGTGGTTTCTCCCATGATGTCAGGCCCTTTATCGATGACGTGGCAGAGCAATATCGTAAAGCCTCATTAGTGATCTGTCGGGCTGGCGCAACCACTCTGGCAGAAGTAACCGCATGCGGAAAAGTATCCATCTTAATTCCTTATCCTCATGCGGCCCACAATCATCAGGAAAAAAATGCCCAAGTGCTGGATGCCGCCAATGCCGGTGAATTGATGCTGGACAATGAATTGTCAGGAGAACGTATTGCCCAATCCATCCTTCGTGCTATGGAAGACCCCGAACGATTGCAGGAAATGGAAAAGAACAGCTATCAGTTAGGAAACCGGGACGCTACGGAAAAAGTTCGCCAGATATGTATGGACTTACTGGATAACGCAAATTGGACATCCGGCCAGGCCGGAAAAAAAGAAGGGAATTATGTTCTGTCATGTTTCTAGGAAAAACACAACGGATCCACTTTATCGGGATCGGAGGGTCGGGAATGAGCGGAATCGCTGAAGTTTTAATCAATCGGGATTATGAGGTGAGCGGTTCCGACCCTTCTTCCAACCGGGTGACCGACCACTTGAAAACTCTCGGGGCTGACATCCGCCACAACCATAGTGCGGAAAATATCGTGGGCAAACACGTTGTCGTCGTATCCAGTGCCATCAGTGACGACAATGTGGAGGTGCAGGCCGCCCGGGAGCAATCCATACCGGTCATTCCCCGGGCTGAAATGCTGGCTGAACTGATGCGGATGAAACACGGCATCGCCATTGCGGGTACGCATGGGAAAACCACAACAACCTCACTGGTCGCCACGGTTCTGGCGGCTGGAGATCTTGACCCAACAGTAGTGATTGGTGGAAGAATCAAGAATATGGGCGGACACGCGAAACTCGGCCAGAGCCAGTACCTCATTGCCGAAGCCGATGAGAGTGATGGTTCTTTTCTCAAGCTTTCTCCTACGCTGGCAGTAGTCACGACCCTGGACGAAGAACATATGGATTTTTACCAGACAATGTCGAATATGAAATCCACATTCCTGCAGTTTCTCAACAAAATCCCTTTCTATGGTGCTGCGATCTTATGCATGGATGATGCTAATCTTCAATCCCTGCTTCCTGGGATTGAGAAACGAACCATTACCTACGGTTTGAAATCCCAAGCCGATTACACCGCCCGAAATATCTCAATGGAGGGATTAAAAACCTACTTCACCGTCTATCACAAAAATAAAAAGCTGGGCAAAATATTGTCCGGGGCTCTGGGACGACACAATGTTTGTAACACCCTTGCGGCGGTCGCTGTCGGAATGGAATTAAATATGGATTTCCAGACGATCGCCAAATCGCTGAAAAACTTTACCGGGGTACAGAGAAGGTTTGAAATTCTGAAACAGTCCGAGTCTTTGATAATCGTTGATGATTACGGCCATCATCCGGTAGAAATCCAGGCCACCTTGTCAACCGCCAAAGAAGTCTGGCCAGACCGAAGGCTTGTCGTCATATTCCAGCCGCATCGCTACTCGCGCACGAAATATCTCATGGAAAATTTTTTCTCCGCTTTCAACGATGCCAACCAACTGCTTCTGCTTGATATTTATTCAGCTGGAGAAGATGCAATAGAGGGCGTCCATTCTGAGAGGGTCGCGGAAGGCGTGAAAGAGTTTGGACATAAAAACGTGGAATACATCGGGGGCACGGAATCCGTGATCCCGCATTTGCAAAAAATTCTGAAACCGGGAGACATTGTCATGGCTCTCGGTGCTGGGAATATCGGGGAGTTGAGCCACAAGCTCGCATCCCACTTCAATGATTGATCGCTTTCAATAGGAAGGACCATCATCTATGCTCAACGAAGCCTGGAAACGCCGATTGATTCACATTGCCCATTCTGGAACGGGAAGGGAGTTCAATCTCAAAACTAAAATGGAGTACCCCAAAACCGTTCTGGGTCACAAAATTCATCAGAGTAAAACTATGAGCTATTCTTTTCCCTGGTTACACAAAATAAAAGGCACCGTCCTGCAAAACGAAATTCTGGCTCCCTACACTTCCATTCAAATTGGCGGCCCAGCGGATGTATTGATTTTCCCTGAGGATGTTCGCGACATTCAAATGATTTTGAAGCACAAAGGTTCCCAGCCTCTGTTCATTCTTGGCGAAGGAACTAATTTGCTTGTCGGCGACCGGGGGATACGAGGAGTGGTTATCTCTTTAAAAAATTGCTTCAAGGGAATTAAACGCCCTCTGTTCTTCCGCAAGGAAACCGAAAACCGCCGGGCAGTGATCAAAGCGGGGGCCGGAGTAAAAATGTCTTACCTCGCCAAACACGCAGCCCGCTATTCCTTGACAGGAATCGAGCAGTTGGTAGGCATTCCCGGATCATTGGGAGGTGCGATTGTCATGAATGCCG
Source organism: Nitrospinales bacterium (assembly GCA_965249625.1). Lineage (GTDB taxonomy): Bacteria > Nitrospinota > Nitrospinia > Nitrospinales > VA-1 > LS-NOB. The sequence continues at coordinate 1,969,649 of OZ252246.1, forward strand.
GGGCGGAAGGGACCGAAACAAGCCAGGTTCTTCGTAGCGTAACCCGGATCACCTCGGATGGGGAAATTCAGACCTTAAAACGCGAAGAGCTTTCTTTCGAATACAGAAAGACCATTTTCCCTGATGACGACGGAATTATTATTGAAGCGGAGCTGGGACTGGAAGAAGGAGATCGCCCTGAAATCCAGAACGCGATGGACCGGCATCTCTCCAGAAGATCCCGGACCCAGCCATTGACAGTACCCAATTCGGGTTCTGTCTTCAAAAATCCAGAAGGCGATACAGCCGGAAGGTTGATCGAGTCCATAGGACTCAGAGGACTTTCTGTTGGCGATGCAGGAGTTTCGATCAAGCATGCAAATTTCATTGTCAACAAAGGGGGCGCAACGGCTAAAGATGTGACCCATTTGATTGAGAACATTCAAAAAGAGGTTAAAGAAAAAACCGGTATTGAATTGCAAACCGAAATTGTTAGTGCTGGCGAATGAACTGGAGAAGCACGAGGGAATCCACCTCCGGCGGCATGACCGCACCCTTTATTTTAAAGGGTGCGCGAATTGCCAAAACGCAAAATGCCAAATTATTAGAGGTGAGCAAAAATATTAAATTGGTCCGCAAATAAAGGTAACCCCCCTCCTTCCTTTGTTCTCCAGCCCTTTTGGCCAAGGGCCGAGGCGGACCTGCTTAAAGGGAATTTGTAACAAGGCTTTTGGATAATTTAAAAGGTAAAACCATTGGAGTGCTCATGGGAGGACTTTCTCCCGAGCGAGAGGTCTCAATCGTCACAGGAAACTCGGTTCTTGAGGCCATTAACAGGAAAGGATTGACCGCCTTGCCGATTCACGTTGACCATAATATTGGGGAGACACTCAAGTCGAATCCGATCGACCTGGCTTTTAATGCCCTGCACGGGACCTTTGGAGAAGATGGATGCATTCAAGGTTTGCTTGAATATTTCAAAATTCCTTACACCGGGTCAGGGGTTATGGGCAGTGCTTTGGCTTGTGACAAATTAAAATCCAAGGAAATTTTGAAATTCCATGGGATACCCACAGCCGATTATGAAGTGTTCTATAAAAACCAAAAAACAGACCGAGCCCTGAATCTTCCCGTTGTCGTCAAGCCGATCAATCAAGGGTCGAGTCTGGGAGTAACCATCGTTAAAACCGAAAGTCAATGGGAGCCGGCATTGGAAGCCGCATTCGCTTATTCTAAAGAAGTGATTGTAGAAAAGTTTATTGAAGGAAAACTTCTGGCAATTGGAATGAATGAAATGACACCCATGCCGATTGTTCACGTCCGTCCCAAGTCCGGATTTTATGACTACGAGGCAAAATACACCTCGGGAAAAACCGAGTACATCTGCCCGGCAAACCTTGAGGAAAGCGAAGCGGGCCGGTGCAGGCAAACCGCAAAACAGGTCTTTCAGGTGTTAAGAGGAAGAGGTTTCCCCCGCGTGGATGTCATTCTGGATGACGACGGAATCCCTCAGGTCCTGGAGATGAATACCATCCCAGGAATGACCCCCACCAGCCTTCTACCGATGGCGGCTCGGGAGATGGGACTGGGGTTTGATGATTTAGTCGTTGGAATATTAAAAACCGCTCAACGGGATTACACGGAATAATCATGGATTTTGCAATCACAGGTCAAAAGAGTCCCTCCATGGCGTGGTCAGACCTACGCTCTGAAAGAAAGAAAAAGCAGAGACGTGGTGGCGACTTGAGTAAAAAAGCGCCTTTAAAAACATCGGGCCGTGATTTTTCCTGGACGAGAATATTATTTGAACTGACCTCAAAACTTTTTCTGGCAGGGGTGGTCATTTATTTAATTTATGCCAGCTATAGTTTTTTGATTTCCGATCCCAGGTTTAAGATTACGGACGTCTCGTTCCACGGTCATCATTCCCTGCAGGACAACCAGCTTCTGGACTGGCTGGGGCCGATTCATGGAGAAAACCTGTTTACTTATGATCTATCCAAAGCTTCAGAAAGACTCGCGGAGCACCCCTGGGTTCTTTCCGCATCTGTCCAGAGAAAATTTCCCCGGGAAGTTCAAATCGAATTGACCGAACGTGTGCCTTATGCTCGGGTCAAATTCAAAAAAATATTTTTAATGGATAATTTTGGAGTACTCCTCTCTGAAGAAAAACCGGAGTACCGGCACTTACCGTTGATCGTTCAACCCTCCAAGGGGGCGAAACCAGAAAACTTTTCCGGGGACAAGGTCATACAGAGCCTCAAGACCATGCATTATTTCAACAAACTTTCTTTTTTTGAAAATAATCCTCTTGACACCGCCGAGCTAAAGGGGAATTCCAGAATCATATTTTTCACTCGCAATCGTAGTCTGCAAATTCAAATGTCCATGGAAGCGTTAACGGAAGGGTTCAAAAAATTCATGATTGTTCTCGACACTCTGGAAGATGACAACATGAAGGTCCATATGATCGACCTATCCTTCAAAGATCAAGTCGTCGTCCGAGACCGAATTTCAATCAACTCAACATCCATGAAGCGGCAAACCAACTAGGAGGAGATGGGACGCATGGCCAAAAAAAGCAGTTATATAGTCGGACTGGATATTGGAACGACCAAAATCTGTTGCATCATCGGCGAGGTCGTTGATGATGAAAAAATAGATATCATCGGACTGGGCCAATATCCATCACGGGGCTTGCGTAAAGGCGTGGTTATAAACATAGACAGCACCGTGGAATCTATAAAAAGTGCTGTTGAGGAGGCCGAGTTGATGGCGGGATGCGAAATCGATTCTGTTTTTGTAGGTATTGCAGGAGGCCACATCAACAGCATGAACAGTCATGGCATTATCGCGGTCAAAGGAAAAGAAATCACGCAGAAGGATATTGATCGTGTCATCGAAGCCGCCAAGGCCATTGCCATCCCTCTTGACCGGGAAGTCATCCATGTGCTTCCCCAAGAGTATATTGTCGATAACCAGGACGGGATTAAAACTCCACTGGGCATGGCAGGGGTAAGGCTTGAAGCCAAGGTCCATATCGTTACCGCCGCCGTGACTTCCGCGCAAAATATTGTCAAATGCGTCAACAAGGCAGGTCTTGGAGTTCAGGACATTGTGCTGGAGCAACTGGCTTCCAGTGAATCCGTTTTATCTCAGGATGAAAGGGAGCTCGGCGTTGCGATGATTGATATAGGTGGTGGAACCTCTGATCTGGCAATTTTTTATCAAGGGGCCATCAAACATACAGCAGTTTTGACGATTGCCGGTGCCCAAATGACAAATGATATCGCCATCGGACTCCGCACCCCAAACTCGGAAGCAGAAAAAATCAAACACTCGTATGGATGCGCCTACCCTCCCTTGGTTCAGGAAGGGGAAAATATCGAAGCACCAAGTGTCGGAGGACGGGAGCCACGAACGGTTCCGCGCCAGATTCTCAGCGAAATTATCGAAGCCAGAACACGGGAAATGTTTGAACTGCTGGATCATGAAGTCAGCGAATCCGGCTACAGGGAAATCATTTCTTCAGGCGTTGTCCTAACAGGCGGAGCGGCAAGCATGCAGGGCATGGCGGAATTGGCCGAAGATGTTTTCCAGTCCCCTGTGCGCGTGGGAATACCCATTGGTCTCGGAGGATTGATGGATGTCGTGAACAACCCTATGTATGCCACCTGTACAGGATTGATCCAGTACGGAGCCAGAAGGTTTAAGTCAGGAACGAGTCGGGAACTTCAAGGGAGGAACCTGTTCGACAAAATTTTTACACGTATGAAAGATTGGGCAGATGAATTTTTTTAAAACCGGAGGATACAATGAGTTTAATAGAGTTTGATAACGAAAACGATTATTCAGCAACAATCAAGGTCGTTGGTGTAGGGGGTGGGGGCAATAATGCTGTCAACTCCATGGTTCGGGACAGTATCCGCGGCGTGGAGTTTATTATCGCCAACACAGATCTGCAAACACTTGAGAAGTCTGACTGCTCTGGAAAAATTCAAATCGGCGGAGAATTGACCCGCGGGCTTGGTGCGGGTTCCAATCCTGAAATCGGAAGGGATGCTGCCGAAGAGAGTGAAGCCAGCATCCGCGAAATGCTGGAAGGAGCGGATATGGTCTTCATCACTGCTGGAATGGGTGGTGGAACGGGCACCGGGGCCGCTCCCATCATTTCGTGTATCGCCAAGGAAGTGGGAGCCCTGACTGTCGCCGTAGTCACCAAACCTTTTGCGTTTGAGGGTAAACGGCGAATGCGGCAGGCTGATGAAGGAATCCAGGAGCTAAAAGATGCGGTTGACACTTTGATTGTCATCCCCAACCAGAAGCTTCTCAGTTATGTCGGCAAACAAACTTCATTCACTGGAGCCTTTTCCATGGTGGACGATATTTTAAAGCAGGCGGTCTGTAGCATCTCTGACCTGATCGTAATACCCGGCCTCATCAACCTCGACTTCGCCGATGTTAAATGCATCATGGGTAGCATGGGCAAAGCTCTGATGGGCAGCGGAACCGCCACCGGAGAAATGCGGGCCGTTGAAGCGGCACAGAAAGCCATCTCCAGTCCTCTACTGGATGAAGCAACGGTCGATGGCGCAAAGGGCATTCTGATTAACATCACTGGCGGTGAAGACCTCACCCTTGTTGAAGTCAATGAGGCTTCCATGCTGGTTCAGGAAAACGCCCATGAAGACGCTCACATCATTTTTGGAGCAGTGATCGACAAACAAATGGAAGGAGAGATGCGGGTGACCGTCATCGCCACAGGGTTTGAGGAGACGGTCTCAGTGAGACCTGAAGAAGGGCCAGCCTTGAAAAAAGTGGTCGGGGGAGACCCGATGCCCAATGACGATTCAGGCCCAACTTCTTATAAACATTTAAAGTCCATGGCCTCTTCCATTAAGAAAGAAAACCCGGATCCGGGAAGCCTGACCGCAAACTTTGATATTCCAACATTTCTCCGCAAACACGCGGACTAACCAGCGTGATGCTGGTGCCTAGCGGCCATTGATCTTCCAGTTGTAGTCCAGGTAAGAAATTTTTATTTTGGAATCATTCAAAACATTTTTTTCTTCTGCCGGAACATACTGACCGATATACTTTAAAACTCCTCCACGACTTTCAAAGTCCTCCGCAAACCATTTGAATATGGATGAGAGATAAACCCGGTTTTTCTTTTCGTCCAGTTTCATTCCTTTTTCTCTGGATCGCAAAAACATTTTCATCTGGTCGTCCAACTGGTCATTCAGCTTTTCCACCGTATAGGCTTCCAAGCGAAGATCTGGACAACTAACAGAAGCACAGACGATAGCCACATGAATACGGGGCTCATTCATCTTCCTGAGGATTTCGTGTTCGATGTCGTTGAGAGTGCGCTCTTTGCCTCCCACCTTGCCTGCCGGGCACTTCCAGACAGATTTAAATAAACTCCCCACATCCTTGATACTCTCTATGGGATAGTGGTCGGTGATCATTTTTGCCGCCAAAATATTATAAACGTTGATCCAGAAGGTCAATTTGGATTTATCCGATTTCAAACTCTTTAGAGAGTACAGCTCGAGTCTGGAAATCAGACCCGAAAAAAGAGGGTCTTTTTTCAGGTTGGCATAATCAACCGCGTTGAGCGGAACACCCTCCAACGTTTTAGGAGTTACATATTTTTTGATCAGCACATCCCAGTCAGAAAAATCAAAAGCTTCACCATTGGAACAAAAACCAAAAACAAGAAATATTCCCAAAACTGAAGACCGCAAGTGCCGGACAAAATTTTTATCTCTCATGAACCCCAATCCTTTTTCGCAAAATAATTAAATCCCACAAGTGGGTTTTATTCTCCTTGGCTTGCCACATTTTTTAAAATAACACTTTATTCAGGATATCCTGTCCGTTGGCAGCAGGATTGTTCATTTAACAATTTTATTTTAGTATACTCCTGAAGCGATTCCTTACAAACAGGCCTGCGAGAATTCCATTCATTCAAACCCCATTATGGACAAAGAGCTTTTATATATTTCCGATCTGGACGGCACCCTGTTACGGCCCGATAGTTCATTCCCCGATGATTACAAGAAACGCCTCAACCGTCTGATCGACATGGGAATGCGTTTCACCATTGCCACCGCCCGAAACTACGATTCCGTGCATCCGATTTTGAAGGGATTGAACCTGAGCCTGCCGGTCATTTTATTCAATGGCGTTTACATGGCTGATTTCAACACCGGGCGCATTTTGGAACATTCCAGCTCCATTGAAAAAAAAGTCGTTCAAAGCATGCTTGAGCTGGCCTTGCCTCTGGGCATTGATCCCTTCATCTATACACTTGGAGAAAAACACCAACTTTATTATCTGAATGCCACCAATCCCGGCTCTCAAGCCTATGTCAAAAGCCTTGAAAGTGACGCAAGACTTTGCCGAGTTAACTGTTTTGATTTTCAAGAGGGGGAAAAAGTTTCCGGATTTTTGTTGATCGACATGCATGATCGGCTCGAACACGTTTACCAATCACTTAAAGAAAAACATTTTGACCACCTCAATTTATATTTCGCCGAAGACGTGTCCATGAAAGGCTATTACTGGCTGCAGTCCTTTCACCAGGAGGCCAGTAAAGGAAATATGGTAGAGGTTCTTGCTCTAAAACTGGGGGTCCCGCTGGAGCACGTCGTCGTATTCGGAGATTATTTGAACGATCTCGACATGTTTTACATCGCCGGTCGGGCCATTGCCATGGAAAATGCTCTGCCGGAAGTCAAGGAATCCTCTAATGAGATCATCGGAAGCAATGCCCAGGGAGCTGTCCTGCAATATCTGGAGTCTATATGGCTTGAAAAATGAGCCCATTCAAATTACACTGCTATTGAAAATAACCACCACCCTATCAAAATAACCTTTCTAAAGAATTATTATGTCTGAGCAACCCCAAGAACCTGAAAAGACCATTTTCGAACGGGACAAAACCGCCAAGGAACCCCAGCCTGTCGCGGATAACCCTAAAGGCCCTATCAAGCCCAAACCAAAAATTAAAAAAACCTTTGTCCCGACGAAGAAAACTTTCACCACTGACAAGCCCATGGAACACCGGGCGAGAACCATCCGCATGACCTCCATCGAGTCTGCAAAAATGATCTGGGAAACACTGGTGGATTATCAGAACGAACTGGCACAACAGGAAATGGACGATCCCGACAAGCCTTTTCATGACTGGGAAAAAATAGAAAAATTTTTCACCCGTCTCGCAAAAAAATATAGTGCGTGCATGAGTAAAGCCTTGGGAGGGTCGTTAGGCTGGATTTACCAGGGAATGGAAATAGCCCCACATACCATGAATCAGGAATTGATCGATTGCATCATGAAATCGGAGAAATTCAAGCTTGAAGGACCCCTCAAAACAAAATTAGGCTATCATATCATTATGGTTTGCGAAAGTCAGGTTCACACACCCCGCGAAAAAATTATTGTGGAAGAAAAACCGCCCCTGTTTTGATCCAGGTTCGGACTCACTCTCCCAGAAAAAACCGGTGGATTATTTGAACAACATATTCCTGCTGAGCTTGATCGACTTCATGAAATATGGGAAGCGCCAAGGTCTCCCTTGCAGCTTTTTCGGATTCAGGGAAGTCACCACTTTTATAGCCTAAAGATTTAAAACAGTCTTGAAGGTGAAGCGGGATGGGATAATAAATTTCACACCCGATCCGCTTTTCATTTAGAAAAGTTCTGAGTTCATCCCTGCGGCTTCCCACGCGAATGACATACTGATTATAAACATGACGGGAAAACACTTCAGGAGGCAGTTGGACAAACGGGGTCAATGCGGAATCTTTAAATAGCTGATTATAAGTTTGCGCGTTTCTCCTCCTTTTCTCGGTCCAGTCTTCCAGGAAGTTCAGCTTGGCACTCACAACATCAGCCTGCAGAGCATCAAGACGAAAGTTTCCGCCTATCGCTTTATGATAATACTTCGGTTCCGAACCATGCACTCTGATAATCTTTAACTGTTTGTAAAGTTCTTTGGAGTTAGTGGTCACTAGACCGCCGTCGCCAAATCCCCCAAGATTTTTTGCGGGGAAAAATGAGAAGCACCCCATATCTCCCATCGAACCTGCCGGCCTGCCCTTGTACTCAGAACCAATCGCCTGCGCAGCATCTTCAATCACCGCTAGACCCTTTTTCCCGGCCAGCTGAAGAACAGGGTCCATATCTGTGCATTGCCCATAAAGGTGCACCGGAATAATGGCTTTGGTATTTGGGGTGATGCAACGTTCAATGTGCTCCGGCTTGATATTGAAAGTAATGTCATTGATATCCACAAAAACCGGTTTAGCCCCGGCACGAATGATAGAACCCGCCGTTGCAAAAAATGTGTAGGGGGAGGTGATCACTTCATCACCCGGGCCAATCCCCAAAGCCATCAGCGCAATCAGTAACGCATCGGTTCCGGATGAAACTCCAACGGCATATTTGGTCTGGCAATAATCTGCCATCCTCTCTTCCAGTCGGGATACTTTAGGGCCAAGGATGAAATGTCCCGATCGAATCGTTTCCGCCATCTCCTTTTCCACTTCATTCAATATCTGGTGATACGAGGCGGTGATATCCAGTAAACGAACTTCCTCAACCGGCTCTGGCAGAGCATCCAATTTTTCCTGCAACTGTCCGGGAGTCAGGGCTTCTACTGTCAAGGCGGAAAAATTTTCAGGAGCAAGCGTGACCACCACGTCCAACCCGCTGGCCTCTACCAGACGTGTCGCCAAGGCTTGCGTAAAGGGTTTTTCAGAGCCGAGGGCCAGGTCAATATCATGAGCCGTGGGAGTCAAAACAGCCAAGTCCCGCAAAATTGATTGAACATTTCGTGCTCCTGCCTCCTGCCAAATGGCAGGAATGGAAGTGGATGCTACCCAGCCCTGGCAACGCTTCTGACGACACAGGCTTAACACCGCCGAATCCGCAATATTTTTCGATGCCTGAATCAGACAATCCGCATCCAAAAGAATCTGCATGAATTAATTTAAACCTTTAAATTTATTGGAAGAAGTTTTTGAGGCGGTGTTCCAGGTATCCACCACCCATTCTTTAAAATTGAATGTCCTGACCTAGCTTTTCACGAAGGATGATCTCTGCCGGGGTGTAGTGCTTTTTATTCACATTGCATTTTTTACATGCGGGCACCAGATTCCCACGCTTACTCTTTCCACCGCGGGAAATGGGGACAATATGATCCATCGTTAACTCTCCTGCCGTGAACCGGCCTCCGCAATAATGGCAAACGCCAGCTTGGATTTTTTCTTTCCACCACTGCGACTGGCGGAGTTTTCGCGCCTTGGATTTTTCAACTTTGAATTGTTGCTCGTCCATATTAGTTTCAGGAGTCTTTGGCTTTTTCTGCCCAACCCGGGTCAATCATTAATAGGGGCTGCCAATCATTCCGTACAGCCCGAACGGTTCCCCTATGGCTCCCCTTGGGATACCAGTGAATGTCTCCCATGTCAAATTCGAAGCCAAGTGCCGCAGAAAGCCGGGTCTTACTAGTCCAAAAACAACTGCCGTAACTGAATTCAAAAATCGGATCAATATGAAGAATGAATGTTTTTCCACGCGACTGGAAGGGTTTGGCGATTTCATAAAGGCTTTGAATTTCAAGTCGATCCGGTAGGCGCCAATCTTCATGGCCTCCCAGTCTTTTGCGATTTAGCTTGCTGATATAGTCTTGGGCATCATACCAGCTAATATTATTTCCCGTTTCAATATAAGCGTAGCTCTCCTGCCAAACTAGACCTGTGCGAACGTCTTTTATCGTCCTGTTGCCATTTTCAACAAATCGTTGTCCCATAACTCCATCCAAACGCGACGTTATAGCAGAGATTGTTCGAGCTCCTTAAAACAGCCTCTCCAGAACAAAAAATAAAACACTATTTTATAATTGCTTTCCTGAAAATCAGATTCTGGGTCCATTTGAGAGTATTTTACTATTTTATAATTGCTCTCCTGAAAATCAGATTCTGGGTCCATTTGAGAGTATTTTACTGCACAGAATGTTATCTCCTCTCTGAAAATAAAAATAGTTGCTATTCAGTAATTGAGGAACGATGAGGACTTGCGCGCAAGAATGTTAGGTCACTTAACGGGCTGTTGCTAGTCGGCAGCATGTTATGACTCCTCATCGGCCTTCATGTAAAGTTCCAATTCTTTCAGACTGCCATGTTGCTGGAGTGTGATATCTCGAACAACGGTCATGTTGACCGTCTTGCAACACTCCCCGCAGGAATGACATTCACCCGCCCGTTGCAGTGGAGTACCGGTAAATTGCAATCGCTTTTTACTGTTAGCAACCATGCTCTCGGCTCGATGAGTTATTTACCCCTTCGGGGCACGATCTTTAAGGAAGAATACCACGGCCACTGCCCCTGCGGCGAGCAGCTGATTTTTTAGCCATGTGTTCCACCGTAACGGTGGTGTGGATCCCCCCGCGCACATTAAAATCGCCGATAATTTTCATTTTTCGCGGTCGACATGCCGACACCAGATCATCCAAAATGATATTGGTCACCTTTTCGTGAAACCCGCCTTCATTGCGATACGACACCAGATAGATCTTCAACGATTTTAACTCCAAACACAATTTGTCCGGGACATAACTGATATGCAGGGTGGCAAAGTCCGGCCACCCGGTTTTGGGACACAAACAGGTGAACTCCGGACATTCCATTTCAATGGCATAATCCCTTCCTGGAAACGGATTCGGGAATGTTTCAATCTGTAAAACCTCTTTTTTATTGGTATTTTTCATAATATTGGCAGTTTTTTCATTTTTGCTTAGGGAAGACCTTGCTTTTTAAATAAGGATTTTATATAGTGTCAGCACTCATACTTGGAGAGTGCTGACAATTCAAATCCCGAGCCGAATTTCTCCCGCTCTGGGGCACAAGGCACTTAATTTCAATATGTTAATAATTTTTTTCGGGCAGATTCAGGAAACACTGGCTTTTTTCCAACATTTAATCAGAGTTTAACATTTTTTCAAGGAGTCTATATGAAAATCCAACCATTGCACGACCGTATTCTGGTTCAACCTATTCTGGAAAAAGAAGTCCGAAAAAGTGGGATCATCATTCCCGATTCGGCCAAGGAAAAGCCAATCGAAGGCCGCGTCAAAGCTGTAGGTAAAGGCAAAGTAGGTGATGATGGCGAGCCAGTCAAATTGCAAGTGAAAGTCGGCGACAAAGTCCTTTACAGCAAATACGGCGGAACAGAAATCAAATTTAACGGAGAAGATTTCCTGTTGATGCGTGAGGACGATGTTCTTGCGATCGTAGGTTAAGTTTCCATCTCAATCATTTATCGACAAATAACGACAAAATTATTCACATCTCTTAAGAGACAAGGAGAATCAGATTTATGGCTAAACAAATCGCATATAGTGAGAATGCTAGACATAAGATACTAGCAGGAGTTAACCAGCTGGCAGATACCGTAAAAATCACCTTGGGCCCTAGAGGACGCAATGTGGTCATTGACAAAAAATTCGGTTCCCCCACCATCACCAAAGACGGTGTTACAGTCGCCAAGGAAATTGAACTGCAAGACCCTTTTGAAAACATGGGCGCACAAATGGTTAACGAAGTTGCCAGCAAAACCAGCGACAACGCCGGTGACGGCACAACCACAGCTACCGTTCTGGCTCAGGCGATTTTTCGTGAAGGCATGAAACACGTCAGCGCCGGGGCCAACCCGATGGATATCAAACTCGGCATTGAAGAAGCCGTTAACACCATCATTCCTGAAATCCAGAAGATGGCCAAACCCACCAAGGATAAAAAGGAAATCGCCCAGGTAGGAACCATTTCTGCCAATCAGGATAAAGCAATTGGGCAAATCATTTCCGAAGCCATGGATAAAGTCGGGAAAGATGGTGTTATCACCGTTGAAGAAGCCAAAAGCATGGACACTTCCCTGGAAATCGTTGAGGGCATGCAGTTCGACCGTGGTTATCTTTCCCCATATTTCGTGACCGATGCCGAGCGTATGGAATCGGTTCTGGAAGATTGTTACATTCTGCTTCATGAGAAAAAAATCGCCAGCATGAAAGATCTTCTTCCATTGCTGGAAAAAGTTGCCAAAGGCGGCAAACCTCTTCTCATTCTCGCTGAGGATGTCGAAGGTGAAGCCCTGGCGACTCTCGTGGTCAACAAACTGCGTGGTACGCTGAATGTCTCTGCCGTTAAGGCACCGGGATTCGGCGACCGCAGGAAAGATATGCTCAATGACATTGCCATCCTGACCGGCGGCAAAGTGATCACCGAAGACATTGGTGTTTCTCTGGAGAGTGTAGACCTCGCCGACCTCGGTCGTGCAAAACGCATCACCATTGATAAAGAGAACACCATCATCGTCGATGGCAAAGGAAAAGCCTCTGACATCCAGGCGCGGGTTAAACAGATCCGTAATCAGATCGAAGAGACCAGTTCCGATTATGATCGGGAAAAACTCCAGGAGCGGTTGGCCAAACTGGTGGGTGGCGTAGCCATCATCAAAGTTGGCGCTGCAACCGAGACGGAAATGAAAGAGAAAAAAGCCCGTGTTGAGGATGCCCTGCACGCTACCCGCGCCGCAGTAGAAGAGGGAATCATCCCCGGTGGTGGCGTGGCTTACATTCGTAGCCTGGGCTCATTGGATAAAATCAAAGGCAATCATGATTTCCTGATGGGAGTAAAAATCATCCGCCGAGCCATGGAAGAGCCTCTACGCCAGATCGCAGCCAACGCCGGTGAAGAAGGCACCGTGATTTGCGAGAAAGTGAAAACCTTGAAGGGCAACGAAGGTTACGATGCTAAAACCGGTAAGTACACCGACATGATCAAAGCGGGCATCATTGATCCTGCCAAGGTGGCACGCACCGCACTGCAAAACGCTGCCAGCATCTCGGGACTGCTTCTGACCACCGAAGCGATGGTCGCCGATCTGCCGGAAGAAAAAGATGACCATGCAGGTCATGCTCATGGCGGTGGCGGCATGGGTGGTATGGGAGGCATGGGCGGTATGCCCGGGATGATGTAAATCCTCCTCTCTATTTTACGCAAAAATTAAACCGGCTCCTTTTTACGGGGGGCCGGTTTTTTTGTGCCCGATTGACAGCCCGGAGTTTTAGCAATATCATCGAAACCAGCCGGGCCACGCCCGGGGAAATGGGGCAATGCCTTGTTGGACCGAGAGCATCGTTGCCCACCAGCAAGAGTGATTGTTCATTGGCCCCACGCCTAGTGGAAGAGACCCTTATGGCCGGTTCGATAAAAAAAGTCCTCGGAATGATTCTTGCCGGCGGCGAGGGTAGTCGACTCTATCCGCTCACCCAGCAACGTGCTAAACCCGCTGTCCCCTTTGGCGGAAAGTATCGGCTGGTTGATTTCCCCTTGAGCAATTTCATCAATTCCAGAATCTATTCTATTTATGTTCTGACCCAGTTCAAGTCCCAGTCGCTAGCCGAACATTTGCAGGAAAGCTGGTGCTTCAGTTCTATCCTGCGTGACCACTTCATTCTCCCTGTCCCCGCGCAAAAACGCACAGGCGATAGTTGGTACCGCGGCACAGCAGACGCCATTTATCAGAATATCAATTTGATTGAGGACGGCGACTTCGACCTCATCGCCGTCTTCGGCGCTGACCATATCTACCGTATGGACTTGCAACAAATGATCGACTTTCATGTGCGAAAGCGGGCCGATGTCACCATCTCCGCCCTGCCCGTACCTCTTAAAGACGCATCTTCGTTTGGAGTGATTCAGGTGCAGGAAAAGCAAAGAGTCACAGGGTTCAAAGAAAAACCCAAACGCGCAAAATCCATCCCAGGAAGACCTCATGAAGCCTTCGCCTCCATGGGCAACTACCTGTTCAACAAAGATGCTTTGATTGAAATGCTCTATGACGACGCGGCGGATGTGGACTCCTCTCACGATTTCGGCAAAGACATCCTGCCCCGAGTTTTTAAAAAATCCAGAGTATTCGCTTACGATTTTCGCAGAAACCGGATACCCGGCATCACCCGAAAAGAAATCGGTTACTGGCGGGATGTCGGAACCATAAAAGCATTCTGGGAAGCCAATATGGATTTGAGAAACATCAAACCCGAGTTCAATCTTTATAATAAAAGCTGGCCCATTAAAACAGCAAACTACGGAACGCCGCCGGCCAAGTTCGTCTTTAATGAGGATGGGCACTGGGGCCAGGCTGTCAACAGCATCGTTGCCGAAGGAAGCATTATCAGCGGAGGAATTGTGCAAGACTCCGTGATCGGTCGCGAAGTCAGCATTGACAGTGGCGCAGCGGTCATCAACTCTTTGTTGATGGACCGGGTAAAAATCGGCAAAAACTGCAAAATCAATATGGCAATCATCGACAAGGATGTTGAGGTTCCCCCCAATACCGCTATGGGGTATGATCTGGAACAGGATAAAGGCCGTTTTTTCGTTGATGAGGAATCCAACATCATTGTCATTCCCAAAGGTTTTAAATTTCCCCACTAGGCGTGAGGCCAATGAGCAATAAACTTTGATGGCTTGCAAAGGGTTATCTCGGCTTAATATAATCCCCCCCCCTGCGTTATATTCTTCCTTGGCATTCGTGCCTCGGAGGGGTAATAAGGGGGGATTGAGGGGGGTTGCCTTTTTATTCGCTCGCACGGCGAACAACCTATAATTTTCTGATTTTTTTATTTCTCTAATTATTCAACGCACCCTTTCATAAAACATGTTACCTGCCCAATGACCCGAACCGTTTCAGGAATTGACCATTTACTATCCCAGCCCGAAAAATATTTAAAAGGTAAGACTGTCGGATTAGTCGTCAACCATACCAGTCTGGTTGGCGATGGCAGGCACTCCATCGCTCATTTCAAATCCCATTCAGGTTTCACGCTGCAAGCCTTGTTCGCTCCCGAACATGGGCTGTATGGCGCCGCACAGGACATGGTCCATATCGCTGATGAGGTGGACCCGCTTTCCGGCCTCAACATAAAAAGCCTGTACGGGAAAAATGAAGCGTCTCTGGTTCCTGATCCGGCACTGTTAGAAGGTATTGATAATCTGGTTTTCGATATTCAGGATGTCGGCGCACGCTACTACACATTCATTTATACAATGGCCAACTGCATGACCATCTGCCAGCAGGCCGGGGTGCGGATGGTGATTTGCGACCGGCCCAATCCCGTAAACGGGACATCGGTGGAAGGCAATCTGGTAGGAGAACCCTGGCGGTCCTTTGTCGGGCAATACGCCCTGCCCAACCGCCACGGAATGACGGTGGGTGAACTCGCCCAGATGTTCAATGATGATATCCATTGCGACCTGAAAGTCGTGCCAATGACCGGCTGGAGCCGGGAGATGTGGTATGACCAGACAGGCATGGTCTGGACACCCCCATCGCCCAATATGCCGACCTTGGCAACCGCCATCGTCTACCCAGGAATGTGCATGATTGAGGGAACCCGGCTTTCAGAAGGACGCGGCACCACCCTGCCCTTCGAGCAAATCGGCGCCCCTTTCATCGACCCAAATAAACTGGCCGCGCAACTTGAAACGAACTCACATCTCTTGCCGGGGGTGTTTTTCCGTCCGCAATATTTTAAACCCATGTTTCAGAAACATGCCGGAGAAATTTGCGCCGGGCTCCAGTTTCATATCACCGACCGGGAAAGGTTCAAACCCCTGCTCACCACCCTGGCATTGCTTCGTGCCATTGCTGAAATTTATCCCGACCAATTGCAATGGAGAACCAAACCCTATGAGTTCGTCGGCGACCGGCTGGCCATTGACCTCCTATATGGTAACGAGAAACTGCGCCAGACCCTTTTCGAACCCGGTTTTTCTCTGGAGGAACTGGAAAGTTCCTGGCGGGAAGAGTTGGAATCCTTTTTCCCTGCCCGGCAGGATTTTCTAATTTACTGAAGCAACCGAAGAATGTAGGTCCTTGATAGCTTTGGAAAGTTTGTATCGAAAGGTGGAACGCTTCAACCCCAAAGCCTCTGCCGCCCGGGTTTTATTGAATCCACACTTCTTTAAAGTTTTAAGCAAAACCCGATCCTCAAACTGTTTAACGTGATTTTCAAGAGAAGCCCCTGATAAGAAAAGTTATATTTGATTTCAGGAAGAACGGTGGCAGATTTGCACCAGTTTCATCAAGTATTCAAAAGGGCTAAAACCAATTAAAATTTGGCATCTTAGTCGCCACATGAACCTTTTAGGACCTGTCGCAAGGGCTGGAGAATAAATTACCCCACCCCCTCCTTTGAAAATACCGGCCTGCAAAATATCCCTTAGCTTTAATTGAAATTTGGGACTGACCCGGATAACTAAGTTAAATTTTGTTTAACAAGTTGTTTTAATTTCAGTAATTGATCTTTTGGCCTGGGGTTGTTAAAACGCCATTCACATTCCTTCAAAAACAGCCCAAAATGCTCTTTTGGAACCCCGTTGAATTTACGCATATGCCGCTTCGCCTGGTTCCAGAAATTCTCAATTCCATTGATATGATTTTGTTTATCCGCAAATAATGTGGTTGATCCGATAGTGTTTGAAATCCGAAACATCCAATACATTATAGCCTTTCCAGCAGTCAGAATAAACGATGCTATCAGGCACCACCTTACGTTTAATAATGGAATATAAAGTTGATGACGAAGCATCGGTAATGACCTTCGTGTAGACCTTGCCACCCCGCTTTAGAAGCCCAAATACCGGGGTTTTACCAGCTGCGCCCCGAAAACCTCTCTTCCCCTTCCGTTTGCCTCCGAAATAGCTCTCATCTACTTCAATCTCACCACTAAAAACCCTATCCGCTTCTTGCTCAAGTTCATACGCCAGGGTTTCTTGCAAACGGTGAAAATAATAAACCGCAGTTTTGGGATTGACTCGGACAAGGGCCGAGGCAGCGGGCTGTCGTTCCCGCCACAAAATGCTCCATCAATCTATCCTGCTTTATCTTACTTAGTCGGCTCTTCCTCACAACCACCATAATAACACCTGAATAGCGTTATCTGGGTCAGCCCCAAAAAATGAGACCTGTAATTCCGCAATTGGTAGATTACTAAAAAAAATTTCCCTAAAACTGGAGAAAAATGAGACAATGTGGCGATTTTATTGCTGGAAAGAATTAGCATAACAAGGAAGCAACACCCAGCTTGGACATAAGCACTTGCTTTTAAATGGATTAGGTAAGGTTTTCCACGTTTATTCAGTGTTTTCTTAGTTCCCCCCCCCCCCCCAGCTATTGACAAACCCCGTGTGGGTCATTATATTTTTCACCTTGTGTAATGGAATAAATTCATGACTTTAAAGGACAAACTCCTTGCAGATATGAAGGAGTCCCTTAAATCCAAGGACTCGCTCAGGCTCAATACCATCCGTAGCGTAATTTCCGCCATCAAAAACCAGGAAATCGACCTTCGCAGAGAACTGGAGGAAGAGGAGATTCTCTCTGTGGTTACCCGTGAAGGGAAAAAACGAAAAGAGGCGTCTGCCCTTTTTAAGCAGGGAGGGCGCACGGATTTGATGGAAAAGGAAGATCAGGAATTGGCAATTTTGCAGGGCTATTTGCCGGAGCAAGTCTCTGAAGAGGATTTGCGCAAAAGAATCCAGGAAGTGATCGCAGAAACCGGAGCCAAAGGGATGAAAGATTTTGGCAAAATCATGAAAGTTCTGGTTCCCGAGTTCAAAGGCAAAGCCGATAACAGCGTGATCAAAAACCTGGCGGGTGAGTTTTTAAATTAACATCGGCAGATTAAAAAATCTGTCATCCCTGATAAAAAAATTTCAAACCTGGCCTTACCAGGCCGGGTTTTTCCTAGCGATCTGTTGATACTTTGAAAATTTCAATCCCAGACCATATCATTGATGAGGTTCGCGACCGCACCGATATCGTTGCGGTGATTTCGGATCATGTCGTGCTTAAAAAAGTCGGCAAGAACTATAAGGGACTTTGCCCCTTTCATTCGGAAAAAACGCCGTCCTTTTCAGTCAGCCCTGAAAAACGCATTTACCACTGTTTCGGTTGTGGAACCGGTGGCAATGTTTTTAAATTCCTCATGGAAATCCAGAGCATTGCCTTTCCGGAAGCCATTAAGAATTTGGCCGAGCGTGCAGGCGTTCCCCTGCCCCGCAACACTTCGGGCAATTCCGCTGACCCTAAACAAAAGGAGCGCGACGTTTTAAGAAAACTCAATGAGGCCGCGACGCGATATTTCCAGTCCTTATTGAAAAACCCGGAAAGCGGACTGAGCGCGAGAAATTATTTAACTTCCCGACATTTTGATGCAGAAATTCTGGAGCGGTACCGCATAGGCTGGGCGGCACCGACATGGAGAGGCCTGCTGACTCATGTCCAGCAAAAAAGTTCCGTCACTCAGGAACAGCTCGTTCAGTCCGGATTGATCATCGAGAAAGAAGACAGTTCTACGGTCTATGACCGGTTTCGCGGTCGGGTAATTTTCCCGATCAAGGACCTGCACTCCAACATCATCGGATTTGGAGGCCGTAGCGTTGCCGCGGAAGATCAGCCCAAATACCTCAATTCTCCCGAAACCCTTCTTTATCAAAAAAGCGCAACGCTTTTCGGTATGGATCAGGCGAAACAAGCAATTCGCAGGGAAAATCAGGTCATTCTGGTTGAGGGCTATTTCGACCAGATGCGGGCGGTGCAACATGGCATTGAGCATGTGGTCGCCACCTGCGGAACGGCACTGACTGCCAAACAGGCGGGGATGTTACGAAACCACGCGGAAACCGCCATCTTGGTTTTCGATTCCGACCCCGCCGGTCGATCTGCCTCAGAAAAAGGATTTGATGTCCTGCTTGAGCACGGATTGAATGTGAAAATCGTTGTCCTGCCCGAGGGCCAGGACCCGGACTCGTTCATCCACGAACAGGGTGCAGAAATTTTTCTGGAAAAAATCCGCGACGCCAAGCCTTTTATGGAATCTTATATTGATGCCTTGGTTCAGGATTCGCCCGGCAAGAGCCCTGCAGACAGGGTTAAAATGGCCAACCAGATTCTTCCCATGCTGGTAAAAATTAAAAATACTGTGGAACGATCCGCCTGGCTGGAAAAATTTACCTCGAAAACAAACATTGATGACCGGACTCTTTTAAAGGAACTGAGCAAGGCCCTTTCCCGAAACCAGCCTCGACTGGCCGAAATGAAAAATGAACTGGCCCCGCTTTTAAACCTGGAGAAATATTTAGTTCACCTGATTCTTTCCGATAAGGAAACGGCCGAGGTCATTCTCTTGGAAATAGATCCGGAAGAATTTTCAGACCCTGCTTTAAAAGCCATTGCCCAAACCTGCCGACAAAAAATCAATAACGGCGAGGATCTAAAAATTGACCAACTGCTCGACCAGACCGAAGACCCCGAGATCAGAAATATCTTGTCCCGGTTAGGACTGGAAACAGTAGAGTTTGATACCCCCGAACGAACCATTAAGGACTGTGTCGGAAAATTTAAAAACATTCACCTTAAATCAAAAATCAAGGGTCTTAAATTGCAACGCCTCAATGCTACCAAAGCCGGGCAGGTAGAACGGTCGCGGGAACTGCAGGCACAGCTTCGTGAAATGCATTTAGCCTTAACCCACTAATATATAGTCAAAACATAAACGTGTAATTAGGAGAAATCATCCAGATGGCAACAGTGGAAAAACTGACACATGTATCAGAAATCAATCAGCTGATATCACAGGGCAAGGAAAAAGGTTATTTGACCTATGAAGAGGTCAATGATGTCCTACCCTCTGATGTTGTGACCCCGGAACAAATCGACGACCTCATGGCCCTTTTTGCTGAAAATGGAATAGACATCGTTGACACCACCGTCAAGGGTGAAAAAATAGCCGCCGCCAAAGGAGATCGTGATAAGGGTAGCACCGAGGATGCTCCGGCCTCCAAATCCGATTCTGTTTCCATTGATGATCCAGTCCGGCTCTATCTGCGTGAAATGGGAACCATTTCCCTGCTCACTCGTAAGGGAGAAGTGGAAATTGCCAAGAGAATTGAAGCCGGGCAATATGAAGTGCTCGCGGCAGTGGCCAGTTGCGCAGTCACAACCCGCGAACTCGCCGCCATGGCGGACCAGGTTAAAAAAGGGGAAATCCGCATCTTCAGCCTCATCCAGAGTCCCGAACCAGAAGAAGACAAGGAACAATCTGAAAAAGATGAAACCAAAAAATTTGTAAAGAAAGTCAAGCACCTGAAATCGGAATTCGCCAAGTTCGAAAAAACTCAAGAGAGAGTCGAGAGCGGCAAGTTGTCTGAAAAAATGCAGGCCAAAACAGCCGATCAGCTGCAAAAACAGCACAAAGAAATGGAAAGCCTCATTGCCGGTTTGGCTCTCTCCCTCAATGAAATAGACGGCCTCATCGAAAAAATTTATGCGATCGCTGTAGAGTATCGGGAAGCTGGAAAACAGGAAAGGGATTTCGAAAGACAATTGGGCATATCTTTGGCCGGGGTTAAAAAGCTGGCTAAAAACTGGACCAAGCAGAAAAGCGTCAAGGTTCCAAAGGGAAAAGTGATCACCCGCACCCAGTACGACAACTTCATGAAGCAGGTGCAAAGCGGGCGCCGGAAAATCAAAAAGATAGAAAAAGAAACGGTAACCAGTAAAGACAGTCTGCTGGCCACCGTGCGATCCATTGCCCGTGGTCGGGTGAAAGACAAAGCTGCCAAGCGGGAATTGGCAGAAGCCAACCTCAGGTTGGTAGTCAGTATCGCTAAAAAATACACCAGCCGGGGACTCCAGTTTCTTGACTTGATTCAGGAAGGCAATATCGGCCTCATGAAAGCGGTCGATAAATTTGAGTATCAGCGGGGCTATAAGTTTTCGACCTACGCCACCTGGTGGATTCGGCAAGCCATCACCCGCGCCATTGCCGATCAGGCCAGAACGATCCGGATTCCTGTACACATGATCGAAACCATCAACAAACTGATCCGGGTATCCCGGCATCTCGTGCAGGAACTCGGGCGCGAACCGACGCCGGATGAAATCGCCGTCAAAATGTTTCTGCCGGTGGACAAGGTCCGCAAGGTCTTGAAAATCGCCAAGGAACCCATCTCTCTTGAGACTCCCATCGGCGAAGAGGAAAACAGCCATCTGGGAGATTTCATCGAAGACAAGAAGGTCCTGTCGCCGATCGACTCTGTAGTTAAAAAGAACCTGAAAGAACAAACCCTGAAAGTTCTCTCAACCCTGGCATCCCGTGAAGAACGTGTATTGCGGAAACGGTTCGGCATCGGATTGGACTCCGAGCACACGCTTGAAGAAGTCGGGCAGGATTTTGCCGTTACCCGCGAGCGTATCCGACAGATCGAAGCCAAGGCTCTACGTAAACTGCGCCACCCCAGCAGAAGCAAAAAATTACGCAGTTTTATCGAAAGCTGATCGTGCGGGCCTATAGCTCAGTTGGTAGAGCCCCCGGCTCATAACCGGTAGGTCGGAGGTTCGAATCCTCCTGGGCCCACCAATAAATACAAGGGTTTGCGGGTTTTCCCGCAGGCCCTTTTTATTTATGGGTAGCATTTGGAGGGGAAATTCGCCAACAACTGCTATAATTTGCTGGCAAGTGGCCCTTTTTTGGCCCACGAAATTGCCTCCAAACATCCATTACTTGGCCTTTAAATCATCAAAATTGCAACTCCCACCACAATGGCTCCAGCAATATATAGAAACAACGCCTTTTTATGGCATGTCTTTGCAGTTTCCATCTCTTCTTCAGATGTATAGCCACCGCCATATTCCATCACATCGTACATGTATTGGTGCCAAGCGAGTTTCCATCCAAATAAAATGAAAAGAGGAGGAATCATGGTTCCTGCGAAAAAATTATTGGTTTGCACCCAATAATAAATTGCAGGCGCAATCAAAATTAGAAGGAAAATAACGGAACCGTATTTTGGAATACCGCCATGACCATTCGGCATATATAACCTCGCTTCAATCTCTCCAACTCCATCTGACAAAACATCCCCGCCTCCCTAATCATCCTGCCCAGTATCACATCATCCAAATCATCAGGTGGTATATCCTTGAGGTTCAGGTGTACCAAGACCGACCAGATTCTATGTTTATCTCAGCCAATTATTTATCCGAATCTCAGCGCATCGCTCTGAAACATTAAAGATTCGAGAAATTGGTTTTGCGATATAGGGGGCTAACTGAGAATCGCCCGGGAGAATATCCTTAAACTCTTCATGCTTTACCAACTCTTCCTTGATCGAAGCATATTCTTTTTCAAGGTCTTTTGTGGGGAGAAGTAAAAAACCCGCGAACATATTGGCCTGTATTTCAAGAGGATCCCGCCTTAAATCATTCACAATAAATTTTTTCCATTCTTCCTCGTTTTTGAATTTCTGCGATTCTACATAGGATTTGTGCAACACCAAATGCCCAATTTCGTGGGCCAGCGTAAACCGGGCTCTATTTTCGGAATTGGAAAACTGGTACTCGTCTATGTGAATTTCTGTAAACCCATGGCTGAAAAACCCATCAATCCCAAACGATCCTAATCTTGGAATCGGTATGATTCTGATTTTTAATTTAATCTCAATTATCTCATCAATGGGAACGGGAATGGAGCCATCAGGGTGGTGTTCGAGAAGGAAAGCTTTCGCGGCAGATTCAATTTCTTCGGCAGGGATAAATCCTGGGCTCATTAAGAATCCTGGATTAATTTAATCAGCTTGTCTAGGTCGTCCTCGTCCAGCCCTTTGTTGTCCAGAGTGCGGAGAAACACAGGAAGCTTTTCAAGGATTTTTTCATTCTCTACCTGGTCAATTCCATAAGATTTATTGGAAATACTCGCCAAGTGAAAAAATTTCTCATAATCTCCTGTTCCCTCCTCCATTTTCAAAGCACCGGCATAGTAATTCAACTTTGCGGTAACTTTAGGTGCAGGGACCTTTCCTCTTTCAAGCCTAGAAATGTAAGCTGGGTCCTCATCAAACGTTTCTGAAAATTTCCGTAGAGTAATCCCAAGCTCAATTCTCTTATCATGGAAAAATTCACCAAATGTCATATTTACCTCCAGAAGGGAAATACCTTAATGCATGCATAATACCCTTGTTGTACTTGCAATACAACATGAAATATGATAAAAGGCGCACTTTATGTTTAGGACTCTGTTTTTCAAATATTTGCATCAGAAAACAAACAATTTTCCTAATCCAATAAAAAACCGGAGCCCGAAGGCCCCGGCCCGGTTGCCATCATATTTCATAACTACACCCATCATTTCCCATGCTCCTTCAACCACTCCCTTGTTAGCTTTAATAAAACCTTCTGCATTAGAGTCAGTCTGCCTGAAATCCAGTTTCCCAAAAATACATGTCCACTAATTTCATGGCGGGATAACTAAAATTACATTTTTTAGAAATAAACTTCTGTGCCTTGATGAATTCTGGTTCGTTCTTTTGATAGTATTCAGAAACAGCTTTTAAGTTTTTTTGGCTAAGCTTAGAGTATCGAATTCCAGATTGTCTCATTCCATTAATAAAGTAACGATCATACGCAGGAATACAGCCAATTGTTCCCAGCATAATTTTTGTCACAAGGGTGTCTGTTGCATTGGCTGATTTTGATTCTCCATTGATTGTTTTTATGTTTTCGCTGTACCAATTTTTAATCCATTCTGCTAAACCTATGATTTTTTCTAAATCGGTATCATCAATTGAGGAAAAATCAAGTCTCTGGAAATGTCTGAATTTAAGTAATTTTTCAACAACAGCTTTATGGATACGATAGTCCTTCCAAAGTAGGAAGCTTGACCCCCTATACATACCCCAACTAGCTAAATAGAACGATAAATGCAAGCAAGACACGTCAACATTACTAGATGCCTTGTCATCTTCTATAAAGTGTGAATAACAATGCTCCCAAGATTTATATCTATGATTTTTATCTTCAAGTAACAGACTATAGAAATTTGTAACCCTTTTGTATATGTTGCTAGCCATATGATTTCTTCCTCTCCAACTCCATCTTATAAAACATCCCCGCCTCCCTAATCATCCTGCCCAGTATCACATCATCCAAATCATCAGGCGGTATATCTTTAGGGACTCAGGTACACACCCGTTGAACCAAAGAAGCGTTTGTCGACAATCAAAGGCTCTCTCTTTGAGTCCAGCGTCACGCTGGGCCATTACTCCGGAAATGAAAGGGGAACTGTTACATGTTGCCAACCCTCACCATTCAAGGTGCGGAGCATCTCAACAAGGTCCTGCTTTTCTGACTCAGTGAGCTTCAGCGGAATGATCTGGTTATCCAGAAACGGGTTTTTAACTCCGCCTCCGTTATAATGATCGACCACTTGCCTTAGAGTCGCGAACCTGCCATCGTGCATATAGGGCGCAGTTCTAGAAATCTCCCGCAAGGTTGGCGTTTTAAATGCGGCGATATCTTTTTGATCATGACTCACCTTGTACCTTCCAATATCCACAGCTTCACCTCCCCAACCGATCCCGACATTGTGGAACTTTTCATCTGAGAAGTTTGTCCCAAAGTGGCACAAGTTGCATCGGGCCTTACCAAAAAATAGTATTTTTCCTCTTTTCGCCGCTTCAGAAATTGCCTCTTCTTCTCCGTCATAATCAAATCGGTCAAAGGGACTGTTTCCGGAAATAAGTGTCCTTTGGAAAGAAGCAATGGCTTTTCCTACATGCTGAATGGTAATCGTGTTGGCTGCAAAAGCCTTGCTGAAAAGATTTTTATAACCTTCGATTTTATTTAGCTTGGCAACTACATCATCGTTTTCAGGAAAACCATGCTCAATCGGGTTGGTCAACGGACCCACGGATTGCTCCTCTAATGTTGCCGCCCGACCGTCCCAGAATTGAACTTTACTGAATCCCCGGTTAATCGCTGTTGGAGCACTTCGACCTCCCTGCTGCCGATGAATGCCTGCGGAAACCGGCTGGCCATCCGTAAAAGCCAGCGACGGGATATGGCAAGTGGAGCATGAAATGGTATTGTCTTGCGACAACCGTTTATCAAAGAAAAGAAAACGACCCAACTCTACCTTTTCTTTGGTCAAAGGGTTGTCCTCCGGAATAACAAATTGATCTTCATCCAGTCCCAAGGGGATCTCCAGTTCATATTCCTCCTCAGGTGCGGCCACAACCCCAAGTGGTCCGCCAATCAAAAGTAAAATTGCCCCAATCGCTCCGAGTAACTGAACCCTCCTGTTGCTAAAGTTTTTTTCTGTCATTGTGATTCCCTCCTATCATGAATGCTGTTTAAACAAAACGACTAAACTGT
This sequence comes from Nitrospinales bacterium, assembly GCA_965249625.1. Classification (GTDB taxonomy): domain Bacteria; phylum Nitrospinota; class Nitrospinia; order Nitrospinales; family VA-1; genus LS-NOB. Next base: position 1,994,918 of record OZ252246.1, read on the forward strand.
CCTTCTTTTTGAATTAAGAAGTCTATTGTCTTTGTATCCCCAATAAAATTGGTTTGTCTCCTGTTAATTTCTCTTGAATTCAACTAGTAAGTGCAACTCTTCGTGTCGGTAGAAAGGTAAACTGCGGTAACATCGTGGTTTTCTCACTGACAAAAGTAAGAGGGCACCTATGAGCGGTTACGCACAGCTTACCCATGGACAACGATACCAGATTGAAACACTCTTGAAAACCGGTCATAACCAGACAATGATAGCTAAAGTACTTATCGTTCATAAATCAACGATTAGCCGGGAACTAAAACGTAATCACGGTCTCCGTGGCTACCGGCCAAAACAAGCCCATGAAAAGGCGATGATGCGACACTATGAAAAATTTCAACCTCGAATCAGCCCTTCCACCTGGTCGCTGGTAAATTCCCTGATCAAACAGGACTGGAGTCCGGAGCAGATATCAGGCCGTTTGTTTAAGGCACAAGGCATTTCGATCAGCCACGAAAGCATTTACCTCCATATTTACCAGGATAAGTACCAAGGAGGTGATCTCCATAAACACCTGCGTTGTCAGAAAAAACGCCGCAAACGCTATGGCAGACAGGACCGCAGGGGACGTATCCCCAACCGTATCAGCATTGATGAACGCCCGGCTATCGTTAACAATAAAGCCCGTATCGGAGACTGGGAAGGCGATACCCACATCGGTAAAGGCTGGCGTTGTTGCCACTCTTGGGGAGCGCAAAACTCAATATACGATTATGACCAAATCGAAAACCAAACAGGCCTCATCGGTACGCCTGAGTATTGAGCGGGGACTGGAACCTCACCGAAACCGGGTTCACACCATCACTTATGACAACGGCCTGGAGTTTGCCGAGCATCAGAAAATGGTTCAAACCCCCTCTGCCGATATCTATCCCTCCCTCCATAGGGAGGGGCTGGGGGAGGGTTGGATTGCCACGCTTCTTTTACCCTCCTGTAGCCAATGTAATCGCGGATCCCTATCGTCGATGCTTCAACCACTTTTTCTTTTGAATCTTCCACAGTCACCATCAAGAAGGGCGTGTCTTCATATGCCTCTTCCTTCTTAACAGCCTTAAAAAATTCCATCCCATCCATCACCGGCATATGCCAGTCTGAGATAATCAAATCGGCTTTTTGAGACTTGAGTTTTTCCGGGGCAATCTGACCATCTGTTGACGTGACTATTTTACTGATTCCCATCTTTTTCAACATTTCAATGATCATCGTCCGGGAAACCCCTTCATCCTCAACCACGCAAACCGTATAATCCATACAAACCTCCATCTCCCCTTAGAGTTTAATGAATCCTGCGGGCCACCTTAGATTTATCCAACAAATCATAGCACTTTTTAGCAGAGTTTATTTTCTCCAGCCAGCTTGACAACCCCCATCTCCCATTTTATTCATAGTACAGAATAGGCAATATCCTCTCGGCCGAGAGACATGATAACCACATCATCAACTTTGTTTAGAAGGAGAACATCGTGAATCTCGTAACTTTTAACCCAGAGCAGGCTTTAGACCGATTTTTTGATACCGACAGGTTTTTCGGGTTCCCCAGAGCTAAATGGGATCAACCGACAGTTCTGCCCAAGGTCAATGTGATTGAAAAAGACGAAGCGTTTCATCTGGAAGCGGAAACCCCAGGCATGACAGAAAAAGACGTTTCGGTTGAATTTCATGACGGCGTTTTGACCCTCAAGGGCGATCGGGAGCAAAATTCGCAAACCGATAAAGACGATTATCGCATTCGCGAATTCAGCAAACAAAGTTTTGCCAGGAGCTTCAGGCTCAGCGACCAGATTGACCCAGAAAAAGTCATCGCCCAAATGGAACAGGGGGTCCTGAAGGTAACCCTGCCCAAAAAGGAGCAGGCAAAACCGAAAAAAATAGAGATCAAGGTCGAATCTTGAGTCTTTAAAAAGAAGAAAATCACTCGCCGGCTTGTACGGGGCACAGCCCCGCTATAAGTCGGCCCATTATTTTTGGAGCGGGGGAATCGACAAACCGGCCCTGTTCTTTAATTTTTCATGCGACCCGAGGCAAACTTATGGTAAAACATCAAGAACTCCAGATTTGGTCAAAATTCGAATAAAATATAGGCCCAATCAGCAACCTTAATTTTGAATACAGGAAAGCATGAAATCACTCGCCTCCGTCACGGACAAAGATATTGAGACCATTAAAATGGCCTTGAATGATTCGATATCGGACATGAATACCGAACTCAAGCAGGAGTTATCTCCTGAAAAAAAGAACGGGCTCGAAAATTACAAAGCCAGATATTCACGAGTGTTTGATAAGCTCAGGCAAAGCGGGTCGATGTATGCGCTGAACGAAAACGAACTCGATATCGTTGCTGGCGGACTGAATGATGCGATTGAGTTGATTGAGGAGAACCTGACGGACGATTTGAGCGATGAGGAAAACGAGGAAATCCTGGGGTATAAAAATGATTGCCGGAGACTGGTCGACCTGCTGTCTCTTTAAAAATAGCCTTTATCTTAAAAAATTCACATAGTACCCATAATAGAACATCCACCCTGTTATGCCGGTTCCGGCGACCATGCTCAACACCCAACCACTGCGACTGTCTTTTCCAATATTTCTTTTGTCTTCATACATCAGGGCAGAATGAACCAACATACCCATAAAATAAGAGATGGCCAAAAAGGAAAAGCTCAGGAAAACGACCATGAATCCTGAGAAGTCTGAAGGTTGAGGGCTCATAAAAAAAATCCAGATTGAGCCACGCCAAAAAAAACAAGGAGCTGAGCCACACCCAGAACTCCCCCAATAATTACAGCCAAAGCAGAAACAACTTTAATCATAACCCAAAAAATTTCACGGCGGGTCTGTTTTTGCTTCCACCAACTGATCGCCAGCGTGAGAACCCCAACTAGTATTGCAGTGCCTATATAATATCGGGGAGACATACCGAACCCTATCAGGAAAAAGTTAAAGATGAAAGTTGGTTGCTTACCCCATTCAGGGAACCTCTTCCACCCGAATCACATTAGTCGAGTTGGGAGCATTGACCGGAATTCCCGTGATGATCACCACCCGATCCCCCTTTTTCACCAGATTCCGGATAACAGTTTTACTGCCACTGGCGGGGCCTAATGTCGCAATGATTTTTGTCAATCTGATAGCCATTACCTCTCCTTATTTTTTTCGGGGGAAAGCGAGTAGCTTTCGGGAACCTCCCGAAATGGCATCATCAATAAATTTTTCAAAGACACTTCCTCACCGGTGCGAAACGCGTTGACCCCGATTATAATCCGAGGTTGCGGTTTTGACGCATCATGAATATATGTTCCCAAAGCTCGGTCCCAGACAGACAGGTTAAAACCGAAATTAGAGTTGGTTTCCCTTTTCTCCACCGAATGATGAATGCGATGCATGTCCGGCGTGACAATCACATATCTTAGCAACCGATCAAGCTTTTCCGGCAAAGTGATATTGGAATGGGAGAACTGGGACATCCCATTAAGAACCGCCTCGAAAATCAAAACCGCTATCGGCGAGGGACCCAGAGCAAAGACCAAACCAATTTTATAAAACATGGATACCAATATCTCTATAGGGTGGAAGCGTAATCCGGATGAAACGTCCAAATCGAGGTCAGAATGATGCACAACATGAAGGCGCCAGAAAAAAGGGATCATATGCACCACCACATGCTGGATATAAATCATCAGGTCGAGAATGACAACGACAAGCAAGGTTTCCAGTCCTTCTGGCCATTGCAAGTAGTTGAACAGGCCCCATCCCTTTTCTTTGGCAAATTGGGCGGCCCCCATCGCCGCTGCTCCCAAAAAAATACGCACCACCAGAATGTCGATGCCCGTTAAAGCCAAATTGATTTTTAGCCGACGTTTTTTAGAGTCAACGGTAGGATGACGTTGAATGACCGACTCCAGACCCAGCATCAATAAAAATACCGAAATAAATATCGCAAAGCGAATCTGATTGGCGTCCATAATTTTTTGTGGAGTTCCTGCGCTGGCCAGCATGATGCCGGACTCAATGGGTAAATTCTTACTGGTGAGCAAAAATTTACCTCGCCTGATAAGTTCTTGCTCCGTTCCCGTCAGGCATATGGCGACTCCCATTATATTACTCTAAACCAGCCCGGTTTGCATGGGGCAATGATTGCCCGTTAGCTTTTCATCACTTAAATGTTGCTGAAATTTTAATTCCGGCCAAAAACCGGCTCGTTTAATTGGCGTTTTTTCCTTTGAAGCCCCATCCCGCAATGCCACGGCCATCGGGATTTTTCCTGCTTCCACAAAATGCCCGTCAAAAGGACTGCCAGTTTCAAGGCCCCGGAGAAAGACCACCATCCACCCTGCCACATTCCTTTTCCCAGAACCTGTTTGAAAGTTTTTCAGCAATCCGGTAATCACACTTTACCTTGTAACGCCCTCCGATTCTATTATTACCACCAGAAATTGAGCCAGTTTTCGGTGGTAATTTGAGGTAGAACCCAGTATGGTGAAGCTTGATTTACTCTTAACCTAGTAAAAGACATCGTTTTGGATGAATGATAAATTTCTTTTGGTTGTATGTATCACTCACCTTAAACTTGGTTTGGATTTATATTGACAGATAAACCACATGTCCAATTCATAGATGTCGAAAAAAGCTACGACGGCAACAGCCTGGTTGTGGAAAAACTCGACTTGGATATTTTTGCCGGGGAGTTCTTGACCATACTCGGCCCATCGGGGTCCGGGAAAAGTACTTGCCTGGCTATGCTGGCAGGATTTGAAACCATAACTTCTGGCGAGATCAAGCTGAATGAAAAATCTATTAACTCTATAGCTCCCCATAAACGCAATTTTGGAGTGGTTTTTCAAAATTATGCCTTGTTTCCGCACATGACTGTTTTTGAAAACCTCATGTTTCCCCTCAAAGTACGAAAAACACCCCTGGTAGATGCCCGTAAAAAAGTTCAACACGCTTTGGAGATAGTATGGATGAGTGAATTCGGTGATCGATGGCCCAGTCAGCTTTCTGGCGGTCAGCAACAGCGAATCGCGATGGCGCGGGCTCTGGTTTTTAACCCGGATTTGATTTTAATGGACGAACCGCTCGGTGCCTTGGACAGGCAACTCCGTGAACAAATGCAACACGAAATAAAGCAAATTCATAAAGAAATTGGAGCGACCATTGTCTATGTAACTCACGACCAAAGTGAAGCGATGACAATGTCCGACCGTGTGGCTGTATTCAATAACGGAGTGATTCAACAGCTCTCCACTCCTGCCAACCTCTATGAATCCCCTATGAATGCCTTTGTCGCAGAATTTTTCGGGGCCAATAACAGGTTGATCGGAAAGGTGATCGAAGGGAATGGTAAATTTTGCAGGGTAGAATTAAAGGATGGAAGCCAGGTTCAGGCTCTCGCTGTCAATATCCACGAGGCGGGAACCAGAACTACTTTGGCTATCAGGCCGGAACGGGTATTTATTCAGCCTGGGCATAGCAATGGTTGCCCTAATGTCTATAAAGTAAAAGTGCGGGAGTTGACTTATCTTGGAGACCACATACGAATTCACACCTCCCTTTGCGAAAACGAAGATTTTGTCATAAAAATTTCCAACAACGAAAAAAAAATCAGCCTGTGGCCGGGAGAGACAGTGGAAATTGGTTGGAGAGCAGAAGACTGTCGTGCGCTAGACCCCTATTGCTCTGACAGTATTTGTCCCATTTAAATGATTGCAATATCGAATCAGGCATGAGACAAAAAACAATGTCCACACCTCTAAAACCCTGCTGACAGTGGCGATCAGCCAAAAGCCAGCCTTTTAAAATAAAGATCTGGTAGATTGCCGATGTCAGAAATCAGAAATGTTTAGTGGAGGAAGTATGAACAAGACACTGAAAACCGCGTTATTTTCATTTATTATTGCTAGTTTGGCAGTACAAAACCTCGTTTTCGCTGAATCCATTACAGTGGTGTCTTGGGGCGGAGCTTATACCAGAAGCCAAGTTGAGGCCTATTACAAGCCTTTCACGCAAAAAACCGGGATTGAAGTGATATCGGAAAACTACAGTGGTGGGTTGGCCCAGATAAAAACACAGGTTGAAGCGGGAAAAGTAACCTGGGACCTGGTTGATCTGGGTGCCCAGGATGCCATCAGAGGCTGTGATGAAGGACTGCTAGAAGAATTAGACCATTCCGCATTGCCGCCCGCCCCGGATGGAACTCCCGCAAGTTCCGACTTTATTAAGGGTACCTTGATAGAGTGTGGTATTGGAAATGTGGTGTACTCAAATATTTTTACCTACGATAAAAGCAAGTTTTCAGGCAAAGTACCTGCATCGATTCCGGATTTTTTTAATATCAAGGATTTCCCAGGAAAACGAGGGTTGTATAAATCACCCTATGCAACCATGGAAATAGCGTTGATGGCAGATAACGTTTCTCTCTCCCAAATCTATTCAACACTTTCCACAGAAGAGGGAATCAAGCGTGCTTTTGAAATGCTTGACTCGATCAAAGACCATACAATCTGGTGGGAGATGGGTTCACAGCCTGCGCAGTGGCTGGCCAGCGGTGAAGTGGTCATGACCACGGCTTGGAACGGTCGGATTTTCGATGCTCAGGTTATGGACAAAAAACCCTTTGAAATAGTCTGGGATGGTCAAACCTGGGGAACTGGCGCATGGGCCATCCCAAAAGGTTCGCCTAACAAAGCTAATGCCATGAAGTTTATTGCTTTCGCAACAGGCACCCGGCGTTTGGCGGACCAAGCCAGCTATATTTCCTATGGACCTGTTCGTAAATCGTCCGCCAAATTGATCGGTACCCATAAAAAGACGGGAACCCCCATGGCACCACATATGCCGACAGCTCCGGAAAATATGAAAAATGCCTTGCAACTTGATGATGAATGGTGGGCAGACCATACAGATGAGTTGACAGAACGTTTTAACAACTGGCTGGTTAAATAAAAATCTGACCGCGAAAACGATTGCAGTTGCCAGCATCAAAATGAAAACATCCTGTGACATCCCGTTAAAAACAAAGTTACGCAAAGCGGAATTTTTGAGTAAAGCCAGGTCTTACGCCCTTATCCTCCCGTTTGGGGTATTTTTTCTTGTCTTCTTCCTGATTCCGATTACAAGCATGATCTACAGAAGTGTTGATAATCCTCTGCTACCCAAACATCTTCCCCACACCAGTGCGATCCTGAAGCAATGGGATACATCAAGAGTTCCCGATGAAAAAACCTACGCCACATTCATTGTTGAATTGAAAAAAGCCGCAGAAAACAAAAGCGTTGGCCGCATCGCCACGCGCCTGAACTATGATAGTGGCGGGATGCGAAGCCTGATAATGAAAACAGCCAGAAAAGTAAAGCGGATATCTATCAATGCGGTTCCCCCAGAGGGAACATGGAAAAAAACATTAGCGAAAATTGACACGCGCTGGGACCAACCGGGGTATTGGGCAATAATCAAAAACTCCAGTGAGTCGATAACCGCAGGGTATTATCTGGCGGCCATTGACAAAAAGCTGGATATAAACGGGACTATTGTGAAGGCTCCCGAATACAAACAGATTTATTTAATGGTTTTTTGGCGTACCATTTGGGTCAGTGCTCTGGTCACTTTCTTGTGTTTTATCCTGGGCTATCCAGTAGCTCTCCTGCTTGCGAGGGTTCAGCCCAAAAATGCCAACTTGCTAATAATCATGGTTCTACTGCCATTCTGGACATCACTTCTGGTCAGGACAACCTCTTGGGTAGTTATTCTGCAAAGAGAAGGAATCGTTAATAATCTTTTAATTTTTTCGGGGTTGATCGACGAACCCGTTCAACTCATCTATAACAGTTTTGGAGTCCTCGTGGCAATGACACATGTATTGTTGCCATTAATGATTCTCCCTGTTTACAGTGTTATGAAAAATATTCCACAGGACTATGTCCGTGCCGGCCTGTCACTGGGCGCTACTCCCTGGACAACTTTTTGGAGAATTTATTTTCCCCAAACCCTTCCAGGTGTGGGTGCTGGAGCCCTGTTTGTCTTTATTCTGGCCTTGGGCTATTACATTACCCCTGCATTGGTGGGCGGATCACAAGACCAAATGATAAGCCAATTTATCGTTCATCATGCCAACCATTCCCTGAACTGGGGGCTAGCTTCCGCTCTTGGAACCCTGTTGCTCCTGGGAGTTCTTTCCGCATACGGGTTGTATGACAAAATAGCAAAAAATTATAGGATAAAGTTAAGTTGACCATGTGGCAATTTCCTCCTTATGCGACCCTGCCAGACAAATTGGGGTATTATGCTTTTCTCGCTTTTTGCGGGCTCATCTTCATGTTTTTAGTTCTCCCTGTACTAATCGTTCTTCCGCTATCATTTAACTCCGAGCCCTATTTTACTTACCCGATGCCTGGGTTCAGCTTGCGTTGGTATCAAGATATTTTAGATAATGAGATGTGGATGGTATCGGCCAAGAATAGTATTATCGTTGGTTTTGGTTCCACGGCACTCGCCGTTTTACTAGGCACTCTGACAGCTCTGGGATTAAACAAGCCTAACCTCCCTTTTAAAAAGTTGACAACCGGAATCTTGATTTCACCCATGATAGTCCCTCTGGTGATTACAGGGATCGGCATGTATATCTTTTACGCAAAACATGGCTTAACCGGAAATTTACTGGGGATTATTACCGCCCATACAGTAATCGGCACTCCATTTGTGATTATCTTCGTAAACGCGGCCCTGGCAGGATTTAATTCAAATATTACCCGGGCTGGACAAAGCCTTGGAGCATCTCCGACTTATGTTTTTTTTAAAATCACGATGCCATTGATCATGCCCGGCATAATATATGGGGGTATGCTTGCTTTTGCCTCATCCCTGGACGAACTTGTTATCGTTATGTTTCTCGCGGGTGTCGAAGAACGTACTATTCCTATGCAAATGTGGACAGGTCTGAGGGAACAATTAAGCCCCTCGGTTCTCGCTGTAGCAACAATCCTTATGACACTTCTAATTGGATTGTTGATTGCTTTGGAGCTGTTGCGCCGCCGGAGAGAGCGGTATCATTTGGTTTCAACCAAGTAGAAACCTGGAAAAATTCAATAGCGGGTTAAGTTTGATGGGAAATCCGGGTTTGGTATGAAATTTGTGCCTGGCGGAAGGGTTTATTCTTCAGAGGGCTCTCTTTCACCCGATGCTGAACCTTGCTCTCTTTCTTTTTCCTTTTGGTAGTTTTTTATGCGTACTTGTGAGTTGCGCCGCATGAGCACGATGCAGGCTTCAGTCATCAGGCCGATAAACCAGAAGGCGGTGAAACACATCACCCACATGAAAAAGATGTTGAGCCAGTACTGGTTAGGCGTATAATCCCTGGATATATGGATGAGCGAACGAATGCTTTCCTGCTCTACAGTAGAAACCTTGATATAACGCTTGTAGAAAGGATGCTTGTTTTTATAGGCGAATGCGATTTGCTCGTTTCTGTCCATTTTAATGAACTCCCCCACTTCCATATTTCTTTCCTTAAAAAACATTCGCATCTTAACCACTTCCGGAGAATCCGGCGGATTTCCCTGGTAATACCAGACCACCAAAGCGGTGGTCAGAAATAGAGAGGCCCACAGAGAAACCCTTCTGATCCATTTCTCTGTTTTATCATCTATTTCCTGCAATATTGGTTGTTCTTCTTCCACGGGACACCTTTATGCTGAAACCTGTTTTTAGTGGGTTAAAGATACCAGACCGCGAAAACGAATTCCAGTTGCAGATTCATGCAGGGGTCTCTAGTATGGACTCCGTATCACTCGCCTTCAGTTTTTTCCCCGGGAATTTTTAATGCAAAGCAAAAATACAGTCGGGTATTTTCGCCTGTTACGCCAGAACCCTGCGTTCCGCAACCTGTGGTATGGCCAGGTCGTATCTGAACTGGGAGACTGGCTCAACAGCATCGCCATTTACGCACTGATCCTTAAACTCAGTGACTCCGGAATGGCCATGGCCGGGGCAATGATGGCAAAGCTCCTGCCCATTGTTCTGATCAGTCCAATAGCCGGGGTGGTGGTCGATCGTGTCAGCCGAAAAACGGTGATGATCATCAGCGATCTATTGCGTTGCGGGGTAGTGCTGGGATTTCTTCTGGTGGAAGATCAGGACGCCCTATGGCTGGTTTATGCCCTGGTTATCGTTGAGATTTCATTATCAGGTTTTTTTGAACCGGCCCGGAGTGCCATCATTCCTTCGCTCGTTCCGAAAAAAGATCTGGTCACCGCCAACGCATTGAGCGGTTCAACCTGGTCAGTCATGCTGGCCTTTGGTGCCGCTTTGGGTGGCGTGGTCGTCCATTTGTTCGGGATAAGAGCTGCCTTTATCCTGGACGCGAGCACTTTCTTGTTTTCGGCATGGTTCATTTCGAAAATTCCCAGCCAGGAAAAATCGGAGAAAAAGGATTCACCCAAACAAACCGGCTACCAAGAGCTCATCGATTCTCTGCGCTATTTATGGACGGAACCAATGGTGCTGGTGTTGTCATTATTAAAGGCCGGACTGGCAGTAGCAGGAGGCATCATGACTCTGATTCCCTTGATGGCCAGCCAGGTGTTGTCCGGTTCCCTTTCATTGGGAATCGGTATTCTCTATTCCGCACGCGGATTGGGTGCCGCCTTAGGTCCCGTTCTGGTCAGGCGAATCTTCGGGGAAAGTGCTTCAGTTTTACGATGGGCCATTGCTGGCGCATTTTTTCTGAAAGCTTGTGCATGGATATTCGTCGCCTACTCCCACAGCCTTTGGACGCTTTCCCTCAGTGTGGCCCTTGCCACCCTATTCGGCTCCATCGTCTGGGTTTTCAGTTCGGCTTTGATCCACCTATCCGCTCCAGACCATTATCTGGGCCGGGTCTTCAGTCTTGAACTCGCCCTGTTAACTCTGGTGATGGGCTTTAGCAATTGGGGCGTGGGCTATGCCGTGGACGGATGGAGCTTGAGTATCACTCAGATTGCCTTGTGGATGGCAGGGCTGGTCACCATACCGGGGATTTTATGGTCCGGGTTCCTGATCTTTCTCCGCAACAGGTTAAAGCAGGGGGAATACGTCGGCTCATCAATATGTCCCGTTGACCCAAGCGGGTTCAACCCAACCCCTGGAGCCGGGGATGGCGAAATTCAGGCCGAGGTGAAATAATCGGCGACTGACTTTCCAATATCGAAATGACTGGTGATCCGGGCCGGGTCGTCCTGGGTTTCGGCCCATCGGTAGGCTTCTTGAACATCTTCATTTTTCCCCAAAGCGTGCAGGACCCCCACCGAAACGAAACAGGTCGCCAAATCGCTGGACCGGGAAAAACGGATCAGCATTTCCAGCATCTCCCGCATACTCTCATCTTTGAGACCGCGGTACTTGCCGACCAGATTTTGGATATTCTCTTCACCGTAGGTATTGCTGTAGGAAGCACCAATCCCCGGCTCCTGATACAGATGCAATATCTCTTCTTCCAAGGAGTTGTCCAATACCATCTCTCCTTTTATAGAACCGGATCTTTTTTAATCCAGAATTCTTCGAATTCTTCCTGATAAGCCAATTGAGTGAGATCCTCCATACGGTCCAGGAATACCTTGCCGTTTAAGTGGTCAATTTCATGTTGTAAAACCACCGCCTCGAAATCGGTTGCCCGTTTCTCCATCTTATTGCCTTCCCGATCATAAGCGTTGAGCGTCACGGATTTGGATCTTCGAACCAGTCCCCTGAAATCAATGAGACTCAAACAACTTTCCCATCCCAAAGCATTTTTCTCACTGTAATCCGACAATACAGGATTGATCAGGGCGGTCACGGGGATGGGGGATTCTCCCGGATATCTCTCATTACTCTCATACTCCAGCACCACAATTTGCAGGGAACGATTGACCTGCGGAGCAGCCAGACCGACACCCCCCTCCTCACGCATGGTGTCGATCATATCATCTATCAAGTTCTGCAATTCGCCTTGCTGATCGGCCAACTCTTTTAAATCCACTTGTTTGGCGATCTGCCTCAAAACAGGGTTGCCCAATTTAGCGACTTTCAGCACTGCCATATCCAACCTCTGAGTTCATGTGTGGTTTCTCTCAATACATATTTAAAATACCAGTTTTTTTACTACTGGCCAGAATAAAATATGGGTCCATGCCTCCTGATAATACAAGTCTTATTTTATCACACTCAAGGTAGGGGGTTCGAATTCGCCCCTCAATATTTTTTTGTTTGACATTTGATGCGGGTTTCATAATAATGCACCAGCCTTATAACGATTTGAGAGGAGGGGATGAATCTTGACTAAAGACGAATTAATCAGCGCGGTAATTAAAAGTTGTAAAGACGATGGCCTGACCAAGCGATTGGCCGGAGATGTGATCGATGCCACCTTCGAAGCTATTTCTAAAGGGATCAAAAAGGAAAAACGGTTCGCCTACCCCAGCTTTGGAACCTTTACGGTTCGAAACCGGAAAGCAAGAAAAGGCCGGAATCCTCAAACGGGTGAGGAAATCAAAATTAAAGCCAGTAAAACGGTTGGCTTTAAACCTGCTCCTACATTGAAAAACTCCCTATAGCTTTTTCGTCAAAAATTAAAACCGCTCACTGAAAAGTGAGCGGTTTTTTTGTTTCCTCATTCAGTCTGATTAGAACCTTCCGCCGCATTTTTAGGGGAACATCAACTCACCGTTAAAGCCAGACTGCTGCAGTTGCTGAAGCATCCATGCCGCATTATCTGCCTTTTTAAAAGCCCCTACTACCACGCGAAAATGGACCCCGGTCGGCTCATTATAGGAAACCAGCAACAAACCCGACAACCCGGACTTCCGCAAAGATTTCAATAACATTCTCGCCTCTTGCAAAGACTTGGCTTCTCCGACCTGCAACGCATAGGGATAGGGAATCGCTGTCGCGTGGCCCCAGAAAGGTTTTTTCTCAATATTCGAACCACTCTGTGAGCTTGATTCCAATCTGAGAATCGCCCCACATAAACTCGGTAAATAAAGGTGTCCTTCGACATTCTGACTGGAGCCCAATAAGCATCGAACCCGTTTTCCCGCAACCGGTTCGTCAAAGAAAGTGCCGAGGGTTCGTTGGAATGACTGGAGACATGAATGACAAAAGAGAGGGCCTTTCCTGCATTGATGCGATCATCTAAACCCGCCTGGTTTTCAAAAGATCCCTCCCCTGAACGAGAAAACCATTCGTAAAAATCTTCCCTGCGTATTTTCCAACCCCATTGGGAGCGAGTCCATTCAAGTTCTTTCAGTCCCCAGCTTTTCAAGTTTTCAGATGAAAAAGCCTGTGTAAAAAATACCATTGGAACTCCTTCTTTCAACATCATCAGTTTGGAGGACGTTTCAAGACGCGGTTTAGAGTATCGGGCCAACAACTTCTTTTTATGGGTCAGAAATGGATTTTCAGTTTCCAAAACCTGGTAATAAGCCAGATGCCCTTCCATGTCCATGTTTTCCCAAGTGGCCTGCCAACCCTTGACCTGTTCAAACAGATCGGTAAGGTCCTCCAATCTTTCCGAAGGTAACGGTATTTCAGGAATCATTGAGACCTTCACCTCAGCCGGAGTAGCACTCTTTGTAAGCTTCCATTCTACAGCCTGGTTCTTCAAAATACTTCTTGCGGTCTGAAGATTGATCCCGGAAACATGTTCTTCCAGATTTTTCAGATCCAATTGAACCCCTTCCCGAATGCCGTGGATATTGCCAAATATAAATTTATTAATATTCTTCATCCAGATGGCGGCTGCAATCTGTGCCGGGTGGTAATTGCCAACCTTGAGTTTTCTGGCAATCAAAAACAACCCCTCCCCTTTTTGCAAAACATACGCATCCTCTGAGGCCGACAAGCCTTGCACAATTTCCGAACGGGTCTTTTTCGTCTCTGCGGTTATCAATTCGGGCTTGGGCCTGGGATTAGCCCAGATAACGCCTGAAAGACGCCTTCGGTGTAACCACTTGGGCCTTGGCAGGAACCGGCGGGACAATGGACTCCGTCGGCAAGCCCTCGGACTCCCCAGAGGGAACCTTATCTTCAGGGGTCTCAGGGGTTTGACTTTCTGGATTCACCTCTCTGCGTTTTTTTGGCGTCTGACTCATCCTTTACAAACTGTTGTGTCTCTGGAGGTCGTGGAGCCTTTTCCTGGCTTACCGCAGGTTCTTGTTGGGGTTCAGGTTTGGGAAGTTTTTCGAGAGGGGTCTTTTTTTCTTTCCCTGGACGTTCAAGGCCAGGCTTTGCTGAAAGTCTACTGTGACCAGAAAATTTTCCAGCAAGGTACCCCCGTTGTGGGTTGCCCGAATCACAAGGTTGAACGAAGGAAAAAATAAAGGATTGTTTGAATGAATGTGAACGGTATTTTTTAGTCCACTACCAGGTTGAACGGAGTCCAGAACCAGAGCATCGACAATATCCTGCCTGTCAATCCCCAGCTTATTGTAGTCATCCACATCCCCCAGACTCACTTCCACAGGCTCTTCGGAATCCAAAACGATTTCTAAGGAAGCATTAAATTTTTCGCCAAACTTGCTTTTAACCTGGAACTCTCCAATGGAAAACGCAAAAACTTCAGGCACCATAACCCAAAAAATTCCGACCAGCAAAACTCCACATTTAAAAAAAAGCTTCACTAAATATTCCATTCTCTCTTCCAGGCCAACCTCGACGCCGGGAAATAAACATTCGTGGCTTTATTTATGCTTTCTCGCACTGCCCACTGATTACATACTAATCGGATTATTCTGATTTTCAAAAAAGGAATTTTGATTTTTTTCAGGAGGGCGATCAACCTCTGCGCTTTCGACTCAGTTCTTTTTTCTCAAACTTCTTGAACTTTCCCCGGTTCGCGTCTTTCGGCATTCGGGTTTTACGTTCATGCTGGTTATGCATCCAGTTTTTTTCAATATAATGGCAGGATCGGCATTCCCGGGCTTTTTTAAAAACCGGGCGATTATAAAGGTTTCTGACTTTTGAAACATGCAGGGGAGGATCAAAATCTTTGTGAATATGGCAACTTTGGCAGTACTCGCCTATTATCTTATTGGCTTTTCCTGGACGAAGATCCCCCTTAAACGCTTTTTCAACATCCTTACTGGTACATCCAGAGAATGATACAAGAAACAAGGCAACCAGAAGGCCATGCTTTGCAAAACCCACCGTTCTCTTTGAAAAAGCTTTCGGGTATGTGAATTGCCTGAATGAATCCATATAAGTCAAACCAAATTGAGAGCGACCCTGCCAAAACATTCCATTCGTGGCCACCCTAAATGGGCTGGAAACGGATTTTTCTGTAGTTTTTCAGAACTTTTCTGGAATAACGATGAGGAAGATAGCCTTTCCGGAGAAATCGACTCAACCGCGACGGACCCTGATTATAAGCCTCCAGGGCAAGGGTCATATTCCCAAACCTTACTACCATCTTGTTCAGGTAATAAGCCCCTAAAACTATATTCTTTCTGGGGTCATACAGGGTGAGGGTTCCCTTCCATTTCAAACGGGTTTCGGATGCCAACGCGATGGCCGTAGCCGGTTTCAACTGCATCAAGCCATGTGCGCCCCGGTTTGACTTCGCCCAATTGTAGAAAGAACTCTCGGTAATGATCAATGCAGTGAGAAAAAGTGGATCGTATCCGTATTTCCTGCTTTCCGCCAAAATCCATTCAGGAATCAGCACAGAACTGGTTTCATCCAGCCCCGTGTTATAATCGGAAATGATCAGGCGTATCTTTTCCCGAATACGGTTGTCGTAGGCCAGCCCATTTTGAAAACGTGTTTCTTTTGCCCTATGGAACACACCCTCCTCCACCCGGCTTACTGCGGAAAAGAATGGCGATAATCCACTAACGTATTGAGGGGTTTTGCCCGTAAAAAACCCTGTAAACGCCAGAACCAGAAAAAGCGGAATTACAATCTGTTTTGCTTTGTAAACGGTCATATTTTTCTTAACGGCTTAGAGCTTTTTAAAGTAAATAAATTCAACCTGGGGACGTAAGCGGCACGAATGAAAAAGGCGGGGAGGCCTTATGCAGGCAGGTAATGCCATCCGGAACTCTCTCAACCCGACCCCATTGTATTAGAATGGTTGCGCTTTGTCAATTTAGAGACTCTTCCACCTGTCTGCCACAGGCAGGGAGGGCGTTATAACGATCAGGGCACCCGACACACCCCAACGGCTTGACCGTTGAAGAAGCTGTGTGAACGAGCTTATACGGTGTTTGACCAAGCGCAATATCGCCGCAATACGGGGCAACTGGAGCGAAGCGTAAGCCGTCCTCTGGAATGGTTTGTTATGATTAAATAGTGACATTTATTCGCCATCATCAAGTGAATCTAGAACTTCTTTGTTCGTATCTAGATGGATAAGCACATCACTGTAATTCTTAAATATTTGGGCAAGCAAATCTTCGCTGCTCTGGTTTTCGTTCAAACACTTATCTTCTGAGTTTTTTTGCATCTTTAATTTGTCTAAAATGGAATACAAAAATAACCCATGCAAGTAAATTTTGCTGATGTATTGATTTTTTAGGTAGTCAATATCTTTTTCACTTTTTGCATTATTTTTGGATAAATATTTCTGTAAGGAGTAGCTATCCATGTTAACAGCTATCGCACTGACAATTTTCTCTTCCCCTTCTTCTGCGGGAATGACATGAATGATACTTTGCTCGCTCCATCCTTCTACTTCGTTCCATGTTTGGCCATTATCCTGTTTCCATTCATCACTATCCTTGTCTTTTGAAATTTTGATAAGTTGAGGGAGTTCTGGTTTTTCGGGTTCTTTTTCTACATTCTTGTTTTCTTGTTTTTGCGGGTCGATAATTTTTACATAAAAAATACTTTCCATGTCCCCGTCGGGGGAGGTTAATTTTGCATTTAATGCTATTTCACCGCCTACACCAAGTTCTTCCCTTGGCTTTAATGTCAGCTTAATTGAACCATCCGAAGGACCCGATTGATTAACCTCAAAAAAATCTTCCACCTTATTTGGCTTGCCTTGCTCTGACGCCGCCTCCAGAGTCGTTTTTATCTTGACTGCCAAAAATATGAATCTGAAACTCGCCTTTTTCTTGAGGACGATAAAAATAATCCTCTACCACATCCACTTCGAACTGAATAACCCCTTTGCCATTCAGTGGTATTGATTTTATCTTTTTGCCACTGATTTTGTCCTCTTTCATATTGATCTTGAAAATAGAAGGAAACCGCTTGGTTTCTTGTGGTCTTCTTTGCTTCTTTCCTTGTTTTGATGTCCTGTCTTTTTGAGAGGGCAAGTTGATTAAATCCAAACCTTTTTTCAAAAGGTTGGTCAAGGACTTATCCAACGGGACTTTTGATAACAAACTTTCTATCAGTTCTTTTTCCTTTTTATCATCTCCACCTTGAAGTATAGCGTTCTTTCTTTGGGTATTGAGTTCTCGTAAGGTGCCGTTTCCCTTTAATGTATCTATAACTTTTTGTTTTAGTTTCTCTGATTTATCACTTTGTCTTAAATTAGAACGATTAGCCATAAACAAATCTTGGCGAAACTCTGTTTTTATTTGTGAACAGTCGATGACAATAAGCATTGAATCTTTCAAAAAATTATATTTCAGATATTGGGTGATAAATGATTGTCCTTCCGTTCCTTGAACCTGACCATTTAAGGTATAAATTACATTCCTGCCAGAACCAATATAGGTTCTTTTTCTTTCACTTTGTTGCTGTTGGTTTTCACCTTTCTTAAAAACAATGACATGTACCGTTACTATTCCTATATTTTCATCCTGTAATTTTTCATAAATGGGTAATCTTTCAAGCAACTCATCTGTTCGATCAGGATTGTTGATTCTTACATGGTTGCCATAAACTGCGATACTAAGCACGTCTTGTGGCGTTCCATATTTCCGTTTTTCATGTAACCATATAGGCAGTGCAGGTTTATATAATAGTTGATTAAATTCTCGATAAAGCCCCGGATTAATTGATGTTTTAGCCCCCTTAGGCATTTCATAGGAAAACAGCTTAATAAAAGAGCCCGTAGTAAATTTTTTATCGTCATATAAACCTATGTCTAACCCGTTAATTTCAAATTGGGGTATTTTTTTACCATCAATGGCAAAATACTCATACCAGCTACTGCCATATTTTAAGTCTTCCCCTTCTGTCAGGATATGCCTGCGAACCACAGTCCAGCCAAATAAATTTTTAACATGCTTGTTTTCTCGATCAAATACCTTCTGATTCATTTTTGAAGCAATTAACTGGTATCTGTATTTGCCACAAAAAACAACCGCGCCTGTAGAACCCATATTATATTTGCCCTGCACAAAGGCAATATCGGTCTTGTTATTGCTAGCAATAGATAAAAAAGTGGATTTAAAATTATCGGGATGCTGACCTTCGCCACTATCATAAATCATTAGGTCGGGGCTATCACTATCACCCAGGGCAATAATTTGGATATTATCTCTTGCCATTTTAGCTCGAACTTTATTTGGTAATTCACCAATATCACCTTTAGGAATGCCAAAAAATTGTTCCGTTGCCTCCTCCATTGTTTTTGGAGCATTCTGTGATTTTGGATCAATGCCCTCTTGCTTGCATCGTTTGAGCAGTAAGGCATCAATCGAATTGGTGATTTTTTCAACTAAAGCGGCACCAGAATGGGCTTGCTGATTCTCGAAGGTGCCAAAATTAGACCTATCGTCTTTATTTCTTCCCCCATACGGATACCAGTTATCAGAGTTCTTAAAGTACTTGTCGCGAGCAACGATTTTGTGCAAATCATTCTCACCATTGCGGTTAAATACTTGCCAAAATAACTTTTTCATTTCTAATGAGTTCATAGACCACCTTTTAATCATAACGTTTAGTATGGGGCAAGATAACCCTTGTACCATCCACTATAAATAAAATCAAGCAATATTGGCAATTTTTCTAAAAACTATCTAAATCCCAATATTATCTTATAAACACGTTAAGATGAACGTCGTTAATCAGTGCACCAAATATCAGAATAGTTTTCTGGTTACACCGGAGAGAAGCCAGTGGGCCACTCAGATTCTCTACCTCCCAATAGTTCCGGGGGAGGGGGGTTTCAAACCGCACATAACAAAAAAATTGACAGTGATAGGCGGGTCAAGAAAATCAAATTTGAGGCTTTTGTAGTCCACTAATAAAGCGGGTTTCAGGTTTCCCGCTCCCTGTACAACATGGCGATTTGTTCTTCCTCAGAAAGCCCCTCCTTAGGAAGTCCTTCCTTGATTTTCCACAGCAGTGGCTGAATTCCTTCTCCGGTCAAAGACGAGATCAGAAAAAACGCAGGGTTCAACTCGGTCATGGACGCTTGCAGAGCATCGATATTTTTTTGCGACTGAGGGTCATCCGCCTTGGTGGCCACCAGGATTTGTGGCTTCTGGGATAGTACTGGACTGAAACGTTTCAATTCATCTTGCAGCTTGTGATAGCGACTCAAAATGGCTTCCCCGTCCGGGTCTGAAAAATCTATCAAGTGAAGAAGCAGACGGGTACGCTCGATATGCTTTAAGAACTGGTGTCCGAGCCCTTTCCCTGCATGTGCCCCTTCGATCAATCCCGGAATATCGGCAGCAACAAAAGACTCTCCTTCTTCCAACCTCACCACACCCAGATTGGGCACAAGGGTCGTAAAAGGATAGTCTGCTATCTTGGGCCGGGCGTTGGAGATTTTTGAGATGAGGGTGGACTTGCCGGCATTGGGAAATCCAATGATTCCCACATCGGCCAGAAGTTTGAGCTCGAGAAAAAGCGTCTTGCTTGTACCAGGCCAGCCCGTTTCAAGCTTTTTCGGAGCACGCTGAATGGAAGACTTGAAGCGAAAGTTTCCACGCCCGCCATCACCGCCTTCGGCAATGACAAATTGCTGATGGGCCTGATTGAGATCGACAAGCAACTCCCCCGAATCCTTATCCTTGACCAGAGTTCCCGGCGGAAGGCGTATGACTCGGGATTGTCCGCTTTTTCCGGTCATCTGCTGGCCCCGGCCCGGTTTTCCATGTTCCGCCTTATAAATCTTCTGGTAGCGCAAATCGATCAGGGTGGAAAGATTGGGGTCGGTCTCGAGCACAACATCACCCCCCCGGCCTCCATCCCCCCCATCGGGCCCTCCCAAGGGAACATACTTCTCCCTGCGAAAACTACAACAGCCGTCTCCGCCATTCCCCGCCTGCACGGTTATGGTCACCTGATCAATAAACATGACAAAAAGCCCAGGAGCCTTTTAATGGTTTGGATCTGAAAAATTTCGAATGCCCCCTTAATGAAGACCGGGCTATACACCTTCGAGGCACGAAGTGCCCGTGCCGGACATGAAGTTCAAGGAAGAGGACATCACAGTTGAGGAAGAATACCACAAGTTAAGAATTGCTCTGTCCCCTACTGGGAGACCTTTGCATAAGTCGAAAAAGCGTAAAGGCGAGATTCCTCACTCCGTTCAGAATGACAAGAAACGCAGGTTTGTCATTCTGGAGGAGCGTTAGCGACGAAGAATCTGGGGTTATGCAAAGCTCTCTACTGGCAGGGGCGGCAGATAACAAGAGCGATTGCTAGTTGGCCCCACACCGAGTGGGAGGGAGTTGAGACGCGTTCAGTTTTGTGTTTGTGGATAGACGCTAATTTTTTGCGTTTTGCGGTCCCTATATTCAAATTTGACCACGCCCGCAATTTTAGAAAAAATCGTATAATCACTCCCCAAACCCACATTGCTTCCCGGGTGGAAGTGGGTACCGCGCTGGCGAACCAGTATTCCCCCTGCTTTGACGGCCTGACCTCCAAACCGCTTCACACCCAACCTTTGACCCCGGCTGTCACGACCGTTTGAGGTACTGCCTTGTCCTTTTTTATGTGCCATGATTTCCTCTGGTTATGGAGCGGTAATTCCGGTAATTTTCAAGCGTGTCAAGGACTGGCGATGGCCATTCTTGCGCCGGTAATTTTTTCTCCGATGTTTCTTAAAAACAATAATTTTCTTGCCTCTCAATTGCTCGGTAACCTCGCACGCTACAGTGCAACCCTCTACGTATGGAGTGCCGACTTTGATCGAACCACCTTCCCCGCAGATAAGAACCTTATCCAGGTTAATGGTCTCTCCAACATTGCCGTCCAACTTTTCAACCTGGATGACATCGCCTTCTGATATCTTGTATTGTTTGCCACCCGTTTTAACCACTGCTATCATTTCCAGTCACTCCTTAATATCAAACAATAAGGGCGGTTCCACTCAGGAAACCCCCATCCGTCCCAACATTGGATAAAACGGTCATAATAGGTAAAAAAGCTCCTCTTGTCAAGAAAACGCCTATCGACACAAAGGAATATATCCTGTAAGCTTGCTTTCAATATTTGACCGCATTATATAATGATTCCAAGGACAAATCCAGCCCCAGGAAAACTCGCATGTCTTTGAAAGATAAAGAAAAGTGGGACAGCAAATACGACGCCGACGAGTACATAACCGGGAAAGAACCCAGTGGCTGGCTTGAAGAAAACGCCGGGCTTCTGGACGGAAACGGAAAAGCCCTGGACATCGCCGGAGGCGAAGGAAGAAATTCCGTTTTTGCTGCCAGAAAAGGTTATGAAGTCACATGCCTCGACATATCAGAAAATGGGTTGCAGAAAGCCCAGACCCTGGCGCAGGAAAAAAACGCTAAGATTACAACAGTTCTCGCCGATCTGGATAATAACTCTCTTAGGGAAAATGAATACGATCTGGTTCTCTGTTTCAACTTTCTGGATCGCAATCTGTTTTCGGGAATCCGCCAAACACTAAAACCAGGTGGTTTGCTTTTTTACGAAACCTTTACCCTCGACTACCTGAAATACAGCAGTTTTAAAAAGGAATGGGTTTTAGAGGCTAACGAATTGCTTCGGGCATTTAGCGATTTTCATATTTTAAGATACCGGGAAGTGGATGAGAATCCCAAAGCATTCGCCTCGCTGGTCGCGCAAAAACCATGAGCAAACACTTGCTTTTTGACTGGCGACCATGAAACATCACCGACATCTAATTTTAATTCTCACCCTGGCTTTGTGCTCAGGACTTATTTTGGGTTGCGCATCGACCTCGGAGAAAAAACTCAAAACCAAAGGGTTCACGCTCTCCTACAGGGACAAGACTTCAGCAGGTTCTCCCGTCAACAAAATACAACTCAGCCATCCCGTTAAATTATCGGAGGCTGACGTTCGAAGACATTTAAAATCTCTGGTCTTTGAAGAACTGTCTCTATTCGGCAAGAAAAAACCCGTGTTTCTTCCGCAAGACCTGGATCGCATTGGACGCCTGCTCACAAAAGCCATTCAGCACGTTCCGAATCATAAAATCATTCACTATGAACTTGAAACCTCGCGAGGGACTACAGCGGGAGACCTTTTCGCCAGCAAGGAATACATCCATTGGCGGTTCGACTCCATACAGGGAATGAACTTTTCCGGACGATCTTACACCAGTTTCGGAAATACCAATTGGCGAATGGTTCCGCAATCGGGCCAGGAGTATCATGCGGTCCACAAACTTCTGGGAACCCAGGCTCAGGAAAACTGGATCATCGCCGAGTTGGTTCCTTCGGAAATCAAAAGAAGCCCCCTGCAGAAAAACACCAGACAGAAAAGCCCCCAGTCTTCCAGAAATAAAACGAAAGCTCTATCAAGGGCACCTGTAAATGAAGGCAACTCACCCGCAAAAAGCCCTGACCCCGCTCTGGAAGAGAAGCTTCAGTTCCTCAAAAACCTGCATGAGAAAAACCTGATCGATGAAAAAGAGTATGACCAGAAAAGGAAAGAGTTGCTCGACACCTATCTTCAGGCGGAGAACCTCCGCTGGTAATTAGCAATGGCTTTATGGGCTATTGCTCATTGGGTCCAGCGTCACGCTGGTGCCGAGCGGTGGAAAGAATCTCGTCGACCTTATCCATGAGGTCATTGCGTTCCTGATTGGCCGCGTCGATCTTCCTTTTGGTTTGAACAATCGTGGCATCCGGCAAATCTGTTCTGCGCACTTCATCTTCCAAATGCCAGAGCTTGATATTTCGGCAAGCCAACTCGCTCACCGCATTGCCCAACTCTTTGATTGCGTCGGAGGACGAGACATTGGTGTTGGTATACATCTTAATTTTTTCATCACGAATACGGACTTCTCCTCTCAAGGCAGCGGCCAGAAAACCATTCACCTCTTTCATCAGATCCTGCCTCTGCCTGTCTGCCAGATCCCGTTTTTCCTGGAGTTCCTGCCGTTCTGAAGTTTCTGCATTTTCCAACGCCTCATCCAGATGCCAGATGCGCAGGTTTTTAATTGAAAGTTTATCAACCAGACTACCTAAAGTTTCTGCCATAAAAAGTATTTAAAAATTGAGTTAACGGCGGAGTACCTCCGCTGGTAATGAGTAACGCCTTTTTTTTCAAACTAACACACCCCATGCAGGGGTTCAACCTTGACAGAGAACCTTACGTGGTTGGATGTGAATAATTTATGAGTTAACGACGAGGTTCATTTTCAAGACCGCCCCACATACGTAACACCTCACCGTTCATTGTTCCCTCAATACTTTGAACATATCCGGCTGCTGCTTGGGTAGCTGTTACTACTCCACGACCTGATTCTTCAGGCGATACAACTGGTGCCGGACTGACAACGTTGAGGCGTATCCCTCGAGACAACATTGGCCCTACTGTTCGGACAAAAGAATCGACTGCCGCATTAAAGGGGCCAGTGGCCGCACTGGCGGGATTCGGGTAGTCACTGAGGTACCCACTGGATAAGGTAAATGAACCGGAATCATTGGCATACGGTGTTCCAATTCGCACCAGATTGATTTGCGCCATAAATTTCCTTTGAAACCCATAGTCAAAGTCCTCATCCATCAGGTCTTCATAAGGTTTAAACGCACTATCACGACCAACGACAGCTATAAGAGCATCGAATTTCCCAACCTGTTCAAACATTGCTTTCACAGACCGGGTGTCCGTGTAATCTACCTTCACATCTCCATTTCGTCCTGCACGTACAATTTCATGGTTTGGAGATAAAGCTTGAGCAATTTCACTTCCAATAATTCCACTGGCTCCTAACAAAATTACCTTCATGTTTTCAGCCTTTCTAAAATGGGTGGTTCAGTTTTTTATGATGCAGTTCAAGCCGTCCCGCACTGTCAGCAGAACCGATTCCACCCGCTGGTCTTTGATGACCCGCTCATTGAACTGGTGGATCGCCTTGTCCGAATCATCCTGCGGGTCAAGCACCCGGCCACTCCACAGAACATTGTCCACGGCAATCAATCCGCCCTGGCGAATCAATGGGAAGATGGCTTCATAATAATTGCTGTAATTCTGTTTGTCCGCATCGATGAAGGCCATGTCAAACGGGCCAGTCAGCGTTTCGATCGATTCCAGTGCCGGGCCTTCCAGCAGGGTTATTTTTTTTCCATGTGGACTTTCAGCAAAATATTTCCGCGCAAAGGCAATCGCCACAGGGTCCATTTCACAGGTCACTAGAGTTCCATCCTCCGGCAAAGCTTCGGCCATCGACAAAGCGCTGTACCCACCAAAGGTACCAATTTCCAGAATGCGCCGAGCCCCGACCAGGCGGGCCAGCAGTTTTAAAAGCCGGGCCTCCAACCTGCCTGTGGTCATCTGAGGAATTTCCAGTTTTTCGTAAGTTTCCTCTTCAAGCCTGCTTAACAGTTCACCTTCCTCACTGGTATGGTCAAAGGCATATTGTTCTATCTTTTCATCAATAAAGTCCATGAACCCTCCCGCAAATTTCTTAAAGAGACACTCTTAATACGTCACAATTCCTTCATCCAGAGTACGCCAGGTATACCAGGTCCCCACCGTTTCGAACGGTTGCCATTTTTTTCCCAAAGTACGCACTCTATCGGGAGTGGGCAATGCCCTCATGTTATAGAGTTGTCTCACTCCGGCCCGGAGCCCTAAATCTCCAACCGGCAAAACATCCAGCCGATTCAGGGAAAAGATCAGGAACATCTCCGCCGTCCACCGTCCAACACCATAAACACCGGTCAACTGCCGGATAATTTCTTCATTGTCCTGATAAGCCATACGGTGAGGGCGAACACTGCCATCAAGAAATTTCGTACTGAGGTCTTTCATATACTTCACCTTCTGGCTCGACAGGCCCACTTCCCGCAATTTTTTTTCTGGCAAGCCCTGCACCTTTTCCGGAGTGGGCCGGCTACCGGTAAAAAGATTTTGAAAACGATGGGTGATGGATTCCGCGGCTTGCGTCGAAATCTGCTGCCCGACGATGGCTTTACATAATACCTGAAAATAATTTCGGTTCCGTTTCAGCTTGAAGGGACCCATCCGGCGTATCACACGGGCCATCACGGCATCTCTCTCATCAAAATGTTTCAGGATTATTTTTTTGCTGGGGAGCGGCATCTCAGTCACCCTCGCCAGTCTACCTGAAACGCCCGGACGCTTTTAAGGTTGGGAGAGGCCTTAAGTTGATCCACCGCCCGATCACTGATCCGATTTTGGTACAGGTCAAGAGTGATTAAACGAGGGAACGCCTCTGAACGACAAAGCAAATCCACAGCACTATCTTCCAATCCGTTTGCCGCAAGGGACAACAGAGTCAGCTCCTGAAAGTTTTTGGATTCACATAACACCTTAACACCCCCCAACCCCAAACCCGTTTTTTGCAAATAAAGTTCGCGCAGGTTTTGCAATTTAGATTCTCCTGCAAGAAGCTGCGCACCCCCAGGCCCTACCGGATTGAGATTGAGGTAAAGCAATTGCAGATTGGAAAGAACTTCTGACTCCGTCAACGCTTTCAAGCCTTCAAGTCCGATCCGGTTACTCTGGAGAAAAAGTTTCTGCAGATGGCCCAGATAAGGTGACGCGGCTATGGACTGCGCCGAGTAGTTCGTGAGTTTGTTATGAGCCAGAGAAAGAACCATCAGTTTTTTAAGCTGGGGCGAATTTGCCAATGCCTCTACCCCCTCATTGCCAAATTCATTTTTATCCAGCCACAGCTCCTTAACCTTGCGGATTGTGTCGTAGGCCAAAAGATCCTCGACTTCTTCTATGAGCACTTCCTTGTCAATGAGGTCGAGCTTATAGATAGCATTTTCGCTGTTTTCAATCTCGGCATTGGCCTCGGCCTCGCTCCAGACCATGGCGGTGGAATCGTCCGGTTCATCAGCCAGAACCGTCAAGCTGTTTTTGATCAGGCTTTCAAAAAGAGGACTTATCATTTCAGCCATCCTTGCTCTTTAAAATAGGCGATGATGTCATGAGCTGTTTCTCCCGGTCTTCGGCTGCTGGTGTCGCAAATAAAATCCGCAGCAGACTGGTATTTTTCATGCCGGTCAGCAAGAATTTTTTTCTGTTCTTCCTCAAAACTGAGACCCTCTGTAAGAGCAGGTCGATTACGGTCTTTTTTGGTCCTCCTGATGATCGTAGACAGGCTCGCCGTGAGCAGAACGCATTTCCCCTCTCTTTTCAGGAGAACTATATTATTGTCGTCAAGCACCACTCCCCCACCACAATCAATGATACCGTCTTGAGCCTCCCCGACCACCCGGCTCACAATTTCTGATTCCAGTTTTCGAAAACCCGGCCAGCCTTCATGTTTTACAATTTCGGGAATGGGTTTCCCGGCAGTTTGGACAATCAAATCATCCACCCGATACAGTTTTCTCCGCAATTCTTCAGAAAGAATTCTTGCAATCACCGATTTCCCGGTTCCTCTGTAGCCCAGCATGACAATATTCAACGACCTGTATCCTGTATGGACTTCTCGGGATTCCTTTTAGTAGCCCTGACAGAGTCCGACTCTCTAAAATGCTTTGTTTTCAATAACGCAAAAAGAGTAAAGCAATATTTCTGCCGATGCAAACGAAACCTGAATTTAGGCAAAAACTGTCTTTTTCTTCTTACATAAACCCCCTATGGTATAATCGGGTTTCTCGGAGAACCCATTTTTCACATTCTCTTGGGCTAACCATTCAGCAAGGAAGGGGCAAATTGTGAAAAAGATTATATTCTTAACGGTATTGGCTATTTTTGTCCAGATGTCTGGAGTCTGGGCTGGCGATGATAAAGAGACCGCAAAAAAAAGAGCGCTGTGTGAAAAAGGGAATTCAACAGCGTGTTTTAAAATGGGCGAACGCTATCGCGTTATCGAGCGAGACCTGAAGATAGCCCTCGAGTTTTACACCAAGTCCTGTGATGCCGGCTATATGACCGGATGCACCAACGGTGGCAATCTCCTGGCCATGAAAGGGAATCCCTACAGCAAGGAGTTCAAAGCAGCGCGAAAAATGTATACCAAGGCCTGTGACGCAGGTGAAGACCCGGCCTGCTTCAACCTGGGCAGCCTCAACTATAAGGAAGGACGCCAGAAAAAGGCACTACAGTTTTATTTAAAGGCTTGTGATATGGGCAATGGTTCGGGTTGCGCTCGACACAAGAGGTTATCCCGCTAAGTACTATGCAAGACAAGGTCAAGAACTGGGAAGAGCTCTGTAACGACGGGGAAAACTATGGCGGTGAGGGGAAAAACCTTTCGCCAAAAGAAAAAATCCTTTTTGAAAACATTAAGGACAAAAAAGTCCTTAAAATCCAGGATGCCTACCTGTTTTCCAAAACCGGGAAAATTGAAGAAGACCACGGTAAGAACCTGGCCGAAATGATCGCCAACTTCCCGTTCATCAAAACCATCTCCAGCATGATCCTTACCCACAACCAGCTTGGGCCGGATGGGATGAAAATCCTCGCCGAGTCCCCGTTTCTCCCCAAAATTGTCGATCTGCATTTGGGCTCCAACAATCTTGGAGATGAGGGCACTAAAATCATCGCCCAGTCAGAAATTTTTTCGGAACTGGTGACCCTGAACCTGGAATGCAACGGCATTACTGCGGAAGGTGCCAAAGCCCTGGCCCAATCCTCTGTGCTGACAAAGGTGGAATATCTGAATCTGGTGGACAACCGGGCTGGAGATGAAGGTGCTTTGGCCATTGCCAATTCAGACAATCTCTGCAATCTGACCTATCTGCATCTGGGGGGCAACCGGGTTAAATCTGAAGAAGCCAAAGCGGCTTTAAAAAACTCGCCGAAACTCACCAAGCTGGAAAAACTTAAAGTTTTCTAGCGGAGTACCTCCGCTGGTAACTTGCGATAGCTTTTTACCGCTAACAATCGCTCTTCCTGGCTTAACAAGTCCTTGCTCTACCCCACAGCTAAATGCGCAGAGAGCTATAGCTCTATTTCAATCACAATTTTATCTTAGCTTCCGTGTCCCCGGCTTTCAGGGCTTTCATATAAGCCAGAATGAGGTCTTTTGTGTAATACCTGCCGTCAAAGGCTTCTTCGTCGTGCCGTTGGACGATGGGGAAAGTCTCCATAATATAATCAGCATCTTCATCGATGATTTCGTAAAGATTGAAAAACAACGCATCAAGTTTCGCCTTGCGGTGGCGGCGGTCTTCCTCATCCCAGATGAACGGGTCGCCCTCATAGCCCATGTCTTGAGCGAAGGGCTGCATATCCCAGGCCGTGTAGGTGAGCCGTAAAACCTGCTCCCGAACAAAATCCGCGATTTTTGTCTTACCGATTTTTCCCTCAAACATTGCCGGAGGGATCATAGGGAGTTGTTCCACGATATACCACATCAAATGTGTTGCTTGCACCTCCTTTTCATCCGCAAAAGGCTTTTCTTCTATCATCTCTAGCCGATTTACTGTTTTGAATAATGTCATGAAATTATTGGTATTAGATGTTAATGCTGGACGAACAAGTAACAAATCAGTTGCGCGCTTGCGAATCGAGTCGGTTATTTTAACTTATCGACTCTTCTACATACAATCTGTGACAGCGTCGTGGCTTTCTCGAAACAACAAAGCAGGAGGAGCACCGATGAGATGCGCACAGTTTACCCAAGAGGAACGATACCAGATTTACGCCTTCAAGCAAACCGGTTATAGCCAACCCGAGGTTGCGGCGATAGTGGTCCGCGATACAGGGACGCCCCGCCGCCGGACTGGATTAGAACTGTCGCACGAATCGCAAGTCCACCCGCTCGCGCCGATAATTATCCAACTCAGAATTGGATTGCTGCCGTTCTCGCGTCGCAATAATCTGCGGGCTAAAACCAAAAAGGGTCAACCCCCGGTTCAACAAAAACAGGCGCACAGTGCGCTTGCGATCAACTCGGCGCTGGCTTGAGAACGGCGCATTGAGTGCGTGCCGCCGCCGCGACCATTCCATGCTGCCGCCGACGGTCCAGCCTCTGGGCAAGATCACGCCCAAGCCGATATTGGCGCGGCGGCTGCGGTTATGGAGGCCGCTTTTGCGGCGCGCTTGGGAATGCCCGATTCGCGCGCTGCCTTGCAGTAGCGGCGAAAACAAATAGGTGCCACCCAGCGCGACATCCACCTCGCTATCGTCCGCGGCGGGCGTTCGCCGATAGCGGGTTTTCTGCCAGGACATTTGCCCGTTGAGGCCGAACTGCCGGGTGAGTCGGTGGCGGGCGTTGAAGCGCAAACCAACCTCTTCGCTATGGCGATTGCGCGCCACCCATCTTTGCGCGGCGATAACTTGCAAACTGGCTTCGCTGCGCCGTGATACCAGCCAGCGCGGGCCGGTGCGGAGTTGCAGATAGGTCTGGTCGAATTCATGGCCGCCGTATTCGCTGCGACTTGCGTCAACGCCAAAGCGCCAGCGCCACTGCTCGCCCAGCCGGGCTTGATATTCGCTGCCGAACGAGACCGATAAGCCGGTGCCGGCGCGCGGCCGCGATTGCTCGTTCACCACAAACGGCAAGCCGAACAGGTAAATGGTTTCGGTGTCGGTGCCGCTGTTGATGTTGTCGTTTTGCTCGATGTTGACCGACAAATAACCGCTCCATCGGCGGCGCGCGCGGATGGTGTGCAGGAAACGGCGGACGTTGGCGGCCATCGCCAGTGGCGGGTTGCCAGCCAGAACGCGCTCGAAATGCTGGCGCGACAAATCATCATCGCCTTTGAGAAAAAACGCCCGCGCCAGTTCCAGCCGCACCCGCGTCAACTGCGGACGCGCAACGAGAATGGCGCGCAGGGCGGCGATCGCTTCGCGCAGCAAGGCGGTTTTTTGGTCATCAACGCGCGACTGTTCGGCAACGCGCGACTGTTCGGCCGCGTTTATGGCCGCCAAGCCGATGAGAAAGC
The DNA here is from genome assembly GCA_965249625.1 of Nitrospinales bacterium. Lineage (GTDB taxonomy): Bacteria > Nitrospinota > Nitrospinia > Nitrospinales > VA-1 > LS-NOB. The sequence goes on from OZ252246.1 coordinate 2,025,130, forward strand.
GGATGTCGGTGCGGTCGGCGCGCGCGTCTCGATTCAATGGACGCAGGATTTCCAGCGCCGCATGATGGCGGCCGCTTTCAATCAGCGTCCGCGCGCGATTGACCCGCGCATCCTGGGATAAATGCGAGTCGGCATGCGCCAGCGAACAAAACACAAACAACAACGCCGCCGCGACATACGTGCGCCATGAATGTGTCATGCGAATGGCTGCCCGCTTTAGTTACGGCTTGATCTTAGTCTTTCTTTGCGCCAAATGCGCCGACAAAACTAAGGTCGTAGTCGTTGGTGTCGGTCATGCCACCGAAAGTTCCACCAACTTTTTGGGCTTGGTTGCCGTAAAACTGCCCCCCCCCCATTTTCCAGTGTATTCGCGGCTGGACGCATCTACGCCGCTGGTGTCGCCGGTGAAGAATCCGCCAGCAGCATCGGCGATAGATGCTGTCCCAAGATTTAATGTGGGGTTGCCCTCCACTGAGGCAAGGATGGTTCTAGTGGGATCTATCTCATTTATGTTGGTTACCTCTCCGCTAATCGTGGGGCTTGCGCCAAAATCTACAGTAAGTCCGACATCAGCGACAAATTCTCCAGCGATCACAGTGCCGCTATCGACGCCCAAATAGATGCCAGTCGCATCACCCTCATAAGTGGCATTTGCTTTTTCTGCGGTCAGGTAGGCGGCGGGAGTGAGGTTGTCATCGGGGCCGTCCATAAACGCACCGATCTCCGGATTTGGGTTCGCCCCATCGGGAATATACAGCCACACGCCGCCCACCAGATAGTCGGTGTCGGTGACGTCCAAGCGGTCGGTAAAAACATCCACTACCACCAATCCGCTTGTGCCGATGCTCTTGCCTATTGCACGTTCGCGGTAAGTATCGCCGGAACTGGTGCCCACCAAATCATTATTGCGGCGCAACTCAACATCGCTGGAACTCACGGTTCCCCAACTGCCGGTTAGTCCATTAGTGACCGAAACGCTTAGCGTGCTACCGCTGTATGTCGCAGTGGCACTAACTTGGTCTTGCGTAACTTTGCTGGCATCAACATTTGACGATTGGGTAACACTACCGTCAACGGGGGTGGCAGATGCCGCGCCGCGCGCGCTTGCGGTCGCGGCAGGGTTATTGGCGGTGCTTACATTGCCAACAACCGTGCTTTGAAGTGATGTTTCTCCGGTGACCATCGATGTTACGGAAATCTTGCTGCTTGAACCACTGCCACCGCCGCAACCCGCCAACAACACTATGCCCACTATCACAAATAAGAGTTTTTTCATCATGTCCGTCTCCGGTCGTATTTTTTGAAGAAGCCCTGGACACAAAGGTGCCGAGCTGTCGTGGGACTATAGCAGAACTATAACTCGATGACAACTGATGTATGCGTCCATAACATCCGGCGAAATTGGGCATCTTGAAAATACAGACGCCATTTTCTCCCATTCGTAAGAATGCCCCATTTAATATTTCCGTTGGATTGTATGTCCGCAAGGCTGAGGTAGCGTAAAATCTGGTTGGATGGAATTCTACTGTCAAAGTCCTCACCCTTTCCCTTCTTGTCTAAAGGAACTTCCCAGGCTTTTGCTTCGAGTATGGAGAGGCCATATCTATATCGTTTGGCCTGTTGTTTTTCATTGTTGGCTTTTTGCTTGGATTCCGCGTTAGGGAATAACAGATAGTCCGGGACATCTTTACGTCCCTTTTTAGAGGTGGTCTGTTGCGTCAGGTAGGAGTCCCACCCCAAAGCCTCGATTACGGGCTCAATTAAATCCTTTTCTGTTGTCGATTCAATGGGGTTTCCATTTATGGGGAAGTCTGCAAATATTGCGTTGAGTTTGGCTCGAAAATCATTGACTGCACTTTCTTGAAGGTTCTTCCATTCTTCATGTTCCAGGATTCCATCAATCAAAAACTCTCTGGTGAATAAAGAACCTTTAATGAACACTAACTTCCCCTTATTGATGAGAGCTTTGCATAAGTCGAAAAAGCGTAAAGGCGAGATTCTTCACTGCGTTCAGAATGACAATACAAGGCTATTTGTCATTCTGAGGAACAAGGTGACGAAGAATCCGGGGTTATGCAAAGGTCTCCTTATTGATGAGAGCTTTGCGTAAGTCGAAAAAAAACAGAAAAGCGAGATTCTTCACTGCGTTCAGAATGACAATACTGGGCTATTTTGTCATCCTTTTGTTCAGAATGACGACACAAGGCTATTTTGTCATTCTGAGGAACAACGTGACGAAGAATCTCGGGGTTATGCAAAGGTCTCCTTATTGATTGGAAAAATTGATGTGGAGTAAAAAATATTAGATTTCCCGAACTAATAATAATCTGTAACACCTTGAAAATAAAGATAATTTATTTTTTGAAATGATAACTGAGGTAGGTAAAGGGTTCTGGCCGAAGAAATCAAAATCGTTGAAAGACGTGTGGCCCTTCGATAAACTCAGTATGACAATATAAGCAACCCCACTTGAGGTAAATCACCCTGACCCTCTTTAACAGAGACCTTTGCGTAAGTCGATAAAGTAGAAAAGCGAGATTCTTCACTACGTTCAGAATGACAATGCGATCTCGTTCAGCATGACAATAAAGGGCTGTTTTGTCATTCTGAGGAACAAGGTGACGAAGACGTGGTATTTTTCCTTAAACTTCGTGCCCCGAAGGGGTAATCTCGGGGTTATGCAAAGGTCTCGCCGGGCATGGGGTACATCGAAGCATCTTGCGAGGGAGGCTGAGGTGAGGTTGTGCGTTTAAATTGAGTTGGGGTCATCGGGGCGAAGCAGTTCCGGCCGGGAGTAATTGACCAGCCCGGCATCTTCCTCCACACCTTCTTTTAGCACCAGCGTTTTGAGGCTGGCCAGGGTCTTACTTTCATGAATCATTTGCGCCCCGTCGTTGCCAAAATAGTTTCTTCCGGCATAAAGATGCGTCAACCCGACCAGCGAGGCCGATTCCCCCAGGGCCTTCGCACCTTTATCGCCAAACATATTCTGCGAAAGCCGCAAAACCTTGAGAGCCTTCCATTTCGGAGCCAATGCAAGAACCTCAACCCCTTCGTCCTTCAGCTTATTCGCTGAAAGATTCAGTTCCTGCAATTGCTCCATAAGGTCTCCCTGAACCATTTCTTTCAGGCCTTCAATCTCAATATAACTGCGCTCAAGTATCAGCTTCTTCAATCCGGAAAAGGACCTTGTCTCCCCAAGAACTCTGGCCGTTTCGTTGCCGACCTCATTCCACCCCACATCCAAAGATTCCAGATTGGGGAAATTTTCAGACCGGAAAAAATCCGCCACGGAAGAATCGGTAAGGCGGTTATCGGAAATAACCAGTGTTTTCAGATTTTTCAGTTTGATCTTATTGGATTGGGCGACATCCGTCAGCCCCTGACCGGTCAGGAAATTGATGCCCAAATAGAGTTCCTCAAGTTGAGCCAAATTCCCCGACTCAAAAAGAAAAAGCAACGCCTCGTCACTGATCTGATTGTCGGCAAGATCGAGAACCCGGACCTTTTTGAGTCCCTCATAATCACAAATGATTTTCACATCATCGTTGGAAATATATTTTCCCGAAAGTTTGAGCGAGTCCGGCTCTTCTTCCAACATAGGCTGGAGGGTCTTCCGCCATTTTTCCGTTTTCTCCTCAAAAGAAGGTTCGTATTCCTCATACTCCGAATCTCCACCGCGAATTATGCCCATTTTTATCTCCAGAAGACTATCAAAAATCCCGCCTCTCTTACCTTCAGGGGGAAACGCTACTCATACTAACAGCTTGTCTTTCAGAAGCTCAACGGAAAACGAGTCGGAAAAGCTCCCACTTTCGCGAGTCCATTTGTCACTTTTCTCTGCCAGCCTCTAAAATCCAATAACTCTTTAAATTTCAAAAACCACTCCCACTTCCAGGGAGACCTTTGCATAACCCGAGATTCTTCGTCACCTTGTTCCTCAGAATGACAAAATGGCCCAGTATTGTCATGCTGAGCTTGTCGAAGCATCTCGATTCTTCGATTTTTCGACTTACGCAAAGCTCTCACTTCTAGGGGGATTTTGCCCAAAAGATTAAAAAAATGGGAATTATATACTTATTGCCCAAAGTTCCCTTCATACTTCGAGCTTATATCGTTTCTGTAGTTCAGCCTTACTTGGGGCCTTAACAGGCTTTCTAGGTGGTTTATAAGGCGTATAAGACATGATTTCTTTAACTACTCTACCCAACCTCTTTTTGATTTTATCCTCGGATGGATTTTCTTTCATATTTGTTGAATCCTTATATTTAATGTACCCTTTTGACTATTTTGGCTAGATTCTTTTCAGTTTTGGGTTTCATAATTGTTTCCTTAGTTCATTATTCAGATTAGTCCGCCAAAGACCGAAGTCATGCCATCCACAACCAATACATCCCTTAGGGTCATCATCTTCTGGTATCCAATCTTCATTCCCCGAATAGAAAAAGAAAATCCCAAAAGGCGTTCCCCTTTTCTTATTCCTAAAACAACTTTCACAGGCTCTACTCTTCAATAGATTATGGCTTACACTACCATTTGATTTTTTCAGTAATTGGAAATTCTGTTTAATATCTGCATTTGTCATAACATTGTAATTTGTCTGCTCAATTTTGGTCGTTTGATTCCATCGTATCATTGGCAATTTATGGTCAATAGTGATCTGGCTTAATGGCCTCTTACGCATTTCTACTATGTCTTTTGAATCCAATAATGCCAATACCCGACTTTGAAATTTAAGGGGAATAGACTTAGAAGTTAAAGCCGGATGAAATTCGCCCGACCATTTATCTTGTCTGGTTGACCTACTGCATTTATTACATTGGCGATTCTCACTCTCTATCACCATGCCATCTCTATTGGAACTACCCCTTTGTAAGCCTTGTATCCCTGCTCCGCCCGCTATTTGTGATGTTCCTACATGAATGTATTCACATTCTCTACAATGCCACTGTAGGTTTTTTAAGACCTTATAAACTTCATAAGTCTTAGAGTCCTTTTTAAATTTGGATTCAAAACTATCAGGCATTTTACAAAAGTGTTCTTGGCTCTCTTTTAATACGAACTAAGGCTTTTTCAAAATATTCCTTGTTATTTTCATAAGAGATAATATCTCTTCCAAGACGATCTGCACACACTACAGTTGTTCCACTTCCTGCAAATGGATCAAATAATAAATCCCCTTTGGAACTAAACAATTCTACAAGATTTTCAATCAATGGAACTGGCTTTTGCGTGGGATGGATTCTTTGTTGTGGCGATGGTGATTTATAGGTAAAGACATTATGCACTGACCGACCATTGAAAATTGTGCCCGGCCTCTTACCTACTACCGCCGCTTCCCACGCATTGATAGGCTTGAACTTATGATTAAATGGAACTGGATTAGTCTTATGCCAAACAAGGGTACCCACTGAATTGAACTTATGGCTTTGTAATATTTCTGAATAATCTTTAATCTGTATATGAGAGCAAAATATCACCGCCCATCCTTTAACTTTAGGGATAACTTTAGCAGTCCATTGGTGCGGGTCAATATCACGGTCCCAATTACCAAAATCCCCTTTAGGCATGATAAAATCAGACCCATCATTTCTCATTCGCCTTGGTATTTGCTTCTCGCAAGTATAGGCACTACTTATCCCATAAGGTGGGTCTGTAAGTAGCAAGTCTATAGATAAATCTTCTAATAAATCCGCGCCTGCTATCCCATCACCAAACAATAATCCAGTTTCATTATTTGTTGTTATGCTAGAGCATGGCTTTATCTGTTTTTCTTTAACTGCATCAAGTCTGGCCAATATGGTGTCAATGCTCGTATGCTTTACTATAGCCATGCTTTTATCTATCTCTAAACTTCCAACAATCCCGCCCTTTAAGGGTTTAGTTAATAGAGATATAAACCAAGTATCCTTATCACGATATCCAGGCATTGATAATGAGATATATTTTCTCTCACCATTAAAGTTATCTGATACCCATTTATTCGCAATGGCTTTTAATTGCAATTTCTTTTCGGTATTTAGATTAAGCATATTCATTCATGCCACCAATTCTTTATAGGTTAATCGCTTGCCAACACTGGTTGAACACAACTTTTTCATTCTATCAATCGTGTCGATCTGAACATTCCCATCATTAAGCCTGAAAGTAAACTCATTAACATAACGGTTTAAATGCTTTTTACTGATATGGTGGAAGGTGCCGTGATAACCCCTTTTCAAAACCGCCCAAACGCTTTCAATGCCATTGGTTGAAGCCATGCCATCTACATACTGTCTAACGGAATGATTGACTAGGAGCTTGTCATAACCCCGGACAGGTCGATAGAACCTGGCTTCGTCCGTTGCCAAAACTGAACCAGCCTCTACATTGTTGTTTATGTAATTTTGAATATTTTTAGAATTGACTTTGTCCATAACAGTGGCTTTTACCTTTCCACTTCTGGATCGCATACCCACAACAGCAGTTTTTGTTTTTATACTCCTGCCTTGGTTTCCCTTAGTCTTTTTGTTTGAGTGTTTATTCTTTTCAAGACCACCGATATACGTTTCGTCGATTTCAACTATCCCCTTTAACTTAACTGAATCGGAATCGCAAGACTCACGAATCCTATGAAGCATGAACCAAGCCGACTTTTGAGTTATCCCCAATTCTTTAGATAACTGTAAACTGGAAACACCCTTGCGACTAGTCTCGACTAAATACATGGCATAGAGCCAAGATTTTAACGGAAGCCTTGAATTTTCAAATATGGTACCATAGCGGACAGTGAAATCTTTCAAGCAGTCATTACACCTATGACCATTTCTGTGCTTGCGGGACTTAATCCTTTTGCCCTCACAATAAGGACAGACAACGCCCTTACTCCATATTTGAGCCTCAAGAAAAGAAACCGCCGTGTTTTCGTCAGGGAACATTTTGAAAAACTCAAAAACCGATAATGTAACTGCTTTATGTTTTGCCATGATTTTCAACACCTTAAACTTGATTTGTAATACCATTATATTACACTATATGCCCATTATTGTCAAGCCTTTTCTTGATATTTTGGGCAATAAGTATATAATTCCCTTAATTAATGATTAAAGACTGTCCAGGCAGATCAAGGCTTGGGATGAAAATGGGAGAACAATAATGGAAACATTCAAAACAATCGATATACGCGGACTTTCATTTTTCAGCGCATTGCAATTAGCATCGAAAGAGTTCAGCTGTGTTAAAAAAAACGGAATCCTGGAACTTATTATCGATAAAAAAAGAAATTTAACTGAGGCCTTTTCCAAATGGGCTGAAGGCCAGGGCTATAAAATTTCGGATATCGAAGACGACCCCCGGATGGTGCGCTTGTTCATCCGCAAGGGCTCTCGGGCTATAAAAGCCTAACGAAAATCCTTGAACACAGGTTGTTTCAGACTTTTCAGGTTTCAGTCTCCTCCTCTAACTGCAAATCTTAAGTCTGCCATAGCCTGTGTTTGTCCACCTAGTTCAGCTTCTCCGGATGATTTTTTTCATAAACGATCCGCAAACCCTCCAAAGTTAAAAATGGATCCAGCGTATCAATAACCGTTGTTTTTGAGGCAATCCAGTCAACGATTCCCCCTGTAGCCACCACATGCGCATTCTGCCCCAATTCACTCTTGATTTGCCGGACCAGAGCTTCAATCATTCCCGTAAAACCATAGACCGCACCGGAACGAATACTTTCTACGGTTGATTTTCCAATGACATTTTCCGGAATCACCATATCGATTCGGGGCAATTTGGCGGTGTGTTTAAACAGGGCCTCCAGAGAAATCTGAATCCCCGGGCAAATAGCGCCTCCCAGGTATTCTCCTTTTTTGGACACCACATCAAAGGTCGTGGCGGTGCCAAAATCCACAATGATCAATGGCCCACCAAACTTCTCGAATGCCGCCACCGAGTTGACAATCCGGTCAGCACCCACTTCGGCAGGGTTGCGGTAAAGAATGGAAATTCCCGTTTTAATACCTGGCCCCACCACCAGAGGCTCGCAGGAAAAATATTTTCTTGCCATGTCCTGCAGAATGGGAGCCAGAGGAGGAACCACACAGGCGATAACAATATCATCGATTGTTTCTGCCTCAACATTGTTCAACAGGATAAATTCCTTGATCAAAACCCAGTACTCATCGGCCGTCCGGTTCCATTCCGTACGAATTCGCCAATGGGTCAGGAGCTTTTTGCCGGAAAACAAGCCGATCACATTATTGGAGTTGCCGACATCAATGACTAATAGCATAATAAAACCTGGACAATGTTTTCAGTGATCCTGCGAAAATAGCAGAGGTCACAAGGGATAACAACCACGAAAAATCGTTTGCGTGAAATAGCTAACTTCAAATATGATAAGCTGGTTCAAACTGGCCACAAAGTAGAAGCCTGAAAATTATGAAAGACAAGTATAATATTGAAATGGAAGATATCTCCGGATTTTTCCTGGAACGGTCGTCAGATTTTTGTTCCTGGGAAGACATTTCCTATCAGGAGTTACTGGAGCAGGTGTTGAAAAATCTGGATGATGATCAGGCCCGCAGGTGTTGCGGCGTCATCAGAAGCGGGAGCCCTTTCCAATTAGGCGACACCTTTTATCGAATCAAATCCACTTAAACAACCCTGCAACACAAGGGCATCCCATCGGCAAATGAAATCCAAATCCCCGATCATCGCAGGTTTTATTTTACTCTTTATTCCTTATGTTGCACATTCAGCAGACTTCCTGACCCAGCCTCCCCCGCAATCTATGGACAAATCCTATTCAGAACGAGGGAAAACCTCTGAATGGATAGAACAAATGCGCCAAATCAGCAAAACCTTTGGTGCAACGTTTATCAGCATGGATCAGGGAAGCCGGGAAAAGGCCCTAAAGAGCGCACAAGATTTTGGCGCGGCCTACCAGAAGGCATCGGAAATGGTTCCGGAATGGGAAGACCTGTTTGATCTTAAAGCCTCAGAAAATTTTATCGCAAGTATCAAATCGCAAAACGCAGAAAAAAATAAAACAATCCTCCGCCAACGTGGAAAAAACCTGCTCTCAATGCCACCAGAAACATAACATCAGCGTTTGGGCCCGCTACCACTGGCTATCGACACAGACCATAAAAGTCCTCGACCCCATTGATGAACAGGGATTAGATTATGACCAGTTTATGCACCGGCTGTCGTCTTCCTTCAAAAGCATTGAGATTTGCTTTGAGCAGGAAAAATACAACGAGTCCTGGAAGGCCATCGACATATTCTCAAAAAGGCTCAGAGGTTTGAGATCGGTCTGCTCAAAATGCCATGTTACCGAATGGACCAAAAATTCGACAACTGTTAAGGATTTTTTTGTTGGAAAAGATATGATGGATGCGCTTCAGGAAATCAGGAGGTCTTTCGCTTCCGGAACCCTCGACCCAAAATTATTTCAGAAGAAGATGGAGCACATCTCCGGGCAATCCTGCAAAATGTACCACCTGATCCATCAACCCGCTGGCATAATTCAAAGAGCATGGGGAAACACCGTCCCATAGATCAAGAGGTTGTTTTCTGGTCCCAGCCCTTCAGTTTCATGCAACCCAGGTATCCCGTATGCTCACCTTCAAATCCGAATTCACGGCCTTGGATTTTGTGGCTGTGCTTATCTTTTTCCGCCGTACATTTTATAGAATCTTCCAGAAATTCCTGCTCTGCCTTACCACTGTCTTCATGGGTAAAGTCTTCGAACTTGCGGTCCTCAGCACATCCGACCAATAAAATAAATACAAAAATAATTCCGACACGCATCATTCAACCCTTTTTTAATAAATCCCTAAAATTTCAATAGCGTTTCATTTAATCCCTGATTCTTAATCCTTTGTAAAACGGGTAAAGGACGACCTGCTTTTACGAAGTTCAAACAAGGCCGGAAGCATGAACAGGGCGCAAATCGTGCAGGTTATTATCCCTAACCCCACCACCGTAGCAATGGACCTGATCCCTTGATGATGGGCAATATTCAAACTGGCGTAACCCGCAAGGCTGGTCAAGGCCGATAATATAATGGCGCTTCCTGTTTCCTGCAACGACTTGAGCGAAGCGCCTTTGGAATAATCCAGGATATGGTGACTGAGATATATGCAATGGTCAATCATGATTCCCACGATAGAAGGGAGCATGACAATGTTGATGAAATTCAACTTCACACCAAAAACGGACATGAGCGCACCGGTCAAAGCCAGACCGGTAAAAAGAGGCAGGAAAGTAATGACGGCTAAACGAATACTCTGAAGGTCCACTAAAAGAATGAGGAAAACCAACGCGAAAGCGGCACCCATGGCCACCGGGCCCTTGTCCTTGGCCCAATCCAGTATTTCAGCGGCGATCAGGTTTTCATTCAGCACAGAAATCTTGATATTTTTTTCAGCCATCCTGCGCTTCAATTCTGCCACTTCCTTTTCCAACTGATAAATATTTTCAACACGAAAAAAATTTTTATCTGCGGGAGAAAGCAACAAAACCAGATAATCATCTCCAGCGCGGAGTTTTTTCTGCAAATTAGAGGGTACCCGGTTTTCGTCAAACGGCTCGGCATTGACCAGCTTTCCAAAATTTTTATACCGATCATTCCCCAGCGAAAATTTAATGATATCCGCATTATCCAAAAACATTTTGCGAATCCGGATGATCGCATCCTTCTTCGATTCATACTCCTTGCGACTGAATATATTTAAAGAATACTGAAGGCCTATGATGGTCTGCTCCCCACCTTTGTGTTTGATTTCCTCCAGAGCTGTATGGATTTCAAACAGGTTTCCCTTTTCCTGTGTCAGGATCAAGGTGGGTGAAAAAGCATAGCCGAAATCGTCTGTAGTGACCGTCTCATACTCGCTGGCGGGTGACTCTCCCCTCAGTTTCTGAAAGTCATACTCGAACCTGAGTCCGGGAAGAAGAAACAAGCTCGCAACCATTAAGAAGAGGAACATGGCAGAGAGGAAATAGGGCGTGGTGAAATACAGTTTGGAAATTTTAAAGATGAACAACCTGGGCCGAGGCTTTCCCAACCAATGAATTTTGTCATAAAACAAGGCCTGTGCCGGAAAAATGAAATAGTAGCTCAAAAAAGCACAGACGATACCTAGCGCGGCAACTTTCCCGAACTCCGCAAATCCCTGAAAATCCGAGAAACTTAAGATTAAAAAAACACTCATCGTGGTCAGCATCGCTATCAGCCCTGACCGCCCCACCTGGGTCACAACCAGTTCCGTCGCTTCGGCAATGGTCTCACCTTTGAGCAGTTCCTGCTTGAAACGAATATAAAGGTGAATGCCATAATCGATCCCTAGCCCCATCAATATAGCTACCAGAAAACCGGAAATTATATTCAGGTGACCGATGAACAGACGCGTCAAGGCAAAGGTATAAGACAGCGACAGCAATAGAGGAAAAATGATAAGCGGTATGGAAAACCAGGATCGGGTATAGATAAGGATGATACAACTCGCCAACAAGGCCGCGAGCATCGCTGATTTCTTAAGATCATTCCGGATAAACTGGTTTTCTTCCAGCCGCACAATCAGCGAGCCGGTAAGATTGATAGTCAGTTCAGGAATATCCTTTTCAAGTTCGGTCTGGTCAATCGCCTCTTGAACGGACCGGACATATTGCTCGGTAAAATCTGTATCGGTAACCGTTCCATTTGGTTTGACAAAGATATAATAATTATTTTTCCTCTTTCCCCTGTGGTAAGGATTAACGTTTTCAAAGATATCGTACCGGTTGGCAAGCGTTTGCAGCTTAGCCGGATTAAAAAGTTCATCTTCCCCCAAAAATCCTCCGAATTGGCCCCGTGCATAGTCAATCGCTTCCGCGAACAGTGATTCAAGCTGAAGCAACTCTGTCTTCGGAATTAACAGGATCTGACGATTTTTTAAAAACTCTTCGGGTACTTGCGAATCGACAAAATGCGTTCCGGGAACTTTTTGCAGAGCCCGTGCCAGTTTACCAATCACTTCAGGAGCCTGAATGGGATTCAACTGCTCCAGGACAACCACAAGCGGACCAGATCCGCCGGTTTTGGCAACCACTTCATTAAATTCTTTGATTAACGGTAAATCCTGAGGAAGAAGATTATCCATCCTGGGGTTGAAGCTTAAACCACTGGCCCAATAAATGGATATTCCGCTTAAAAGAATTGCCAGAATTAGCAGAGTACCGGGATAACGGCGGGTAATTTTTTTGAAACACCAACTAAGAACTGTTTTCATACCCGAAGCATTGAAGACGAGCGAGGTAAAATCACAAAATCTTAATAGAAGACATCAAAAGAAACCAACGCAAGTATACACAGACTGATCCCTATTGGGAAATGAAGTTGGTCGCCAATGCTTTTTACATTTACCAAATTATTTGTTATTGGACTGGCATCCAAAACCACAACCTTGATGTTTTCAGGTTTTTTGTTCAAAAGTTTCAAGGCATTGATCAATGCAGAGGAGACCACAACCGCCGTTCCATGCTGGTCATTATGGAAAACCGGGGTATCCAGTTCCTCCTGCAATCTCCTTTCAATCTCAAAATAATGAGGTGCAGCGATATCCTCCAAGTTGATTCCGCCAAAACCAAGCGCAATGGCCTTAACGACGTCCACCACTGAGGTATTCAGGCATATGGGGAAGGCATCGATTCCGGCGAACCCCTTAAACAGCATCGCCTTGCCTTCCGTCACAGGCATTGAGGCCCCTGGACCGATATCGCCCAGCCAAGAACCGCCGAACCATCGGTGACAATGGCAACCATGTTGCCTTTCATCGTCAAATTACAAACTTGTTCAGGATTCTTATGAATCGCGGTACAAACGCGGCCCACACCAGGAGTATAGGCCATGGAAAGATCATCCCGGGTTTTCAGAGTTTTACGACTGGTGACCTCTATCTTCCTGCCCAAATACAAAAGAAAAGTGCGGTCGGAATAGTGAATGACTTTTACGTCCTCCACCTTTTTTAATGCCTCAACAATTTCCTCACCATGATCCGCTCCCGACGTGTAGATGCTGATGTCTCGGATAGAAGCCCCCTGAGAAAGGAGACCTTTACATAAGTCGAAAAATCAGAAAAGCGAGATGCTTCGAGATACCCCTTAGTCTGGCCTCCAATTCTCAAGCGTACAATAATGCTGTCCCCGGCATTAGGCGTGAAAGCACTTCTAGTCATGAGCTCACCTCTCGTTCATGAGTTGGCAAATAAGATGCTCTATTCAATTTGGATTTCTCGGTCTTTTCCCATCCGGATCAGTGGACGATTCGAAGGTAAAGAATGGAACTATTAAGCAAAAAAATTCGGCGCGTGTCAATTTTAAGGAAAGTGAAAGTATCCCTTAGCGTTTTAAATCAAAGGACTCACTTTTTGGTGGCGGGGACAATATTTTCCTGGCAACAGACCATTCCCTGACAAATGGAATGAAAATGGACAAAAAAAGCCAGCGGAACAATGCTCCGCTGGCTTTAATTCTCAAACAAAATCTATTTGGGTATTACTTTGGATGCCTGAGGCCCCTTTTGTCCCATGCTCTTTTCGAATTCTACTGCCTGGCCTTCAGAAAGGGTTTTGAATCCTTCTGTCTGAATTTCAGAAAAATGAACAAAACAATCTTCCCCATCACTAGACTCAATAAACCCATAACCCTTACTATCGTTAAACCATTTTACTTTTCCCTCTGCCATAACAGTTAACCTCCAACATTTTTAGCGGCAAGGCCAATCAAGTTATCCAACGAACCTTCCCAATTTTTACATGGGTCTCACTCTCTGCCAAGGTTCCTACCGAGCTAAAAAAATAAGCCCTCAGCCCCTTGCGAATCTTGAAAATCGACTTACTCAGTTAGCAAGCTCACAAACCGATTTATTCTGACACCGGAAACCCCGTTTAGGGCAAAAGTATAGCACCAAAACTATTCTCGGTCTAACTTTAAGCAACGTAAAATCCGATATGCAGATTGACTTGAAAGGTAAAACTGTTTAAAAAATCTTCCCCCACCAGCCCAACCACAAACAACATTTATGCCCCGCCTATAGGGAGACCTTTGCATAACCCGAGATTCTTCATCGCGTACGCTCTTCAGAATGACAAAATAGATCTTTATTGTCACGATTGTCATGCTGAGTTTATCGAAGCATCTCGCTTTTCAGGTTTTTCGACTTATGCAAAGGTCTCTCTATAGGGGGGATATAGCTCTACATTAAATGTTGCGTTTCTTGCCGACTCGCCACCTACCCCAAAATAAATAACCATCAAAAATTCAACTTACTTGGAACTATTTCAATCCTTCTAGAGTCCAAAATTTCCTTTAAAAACTGCTCCTGAGTTTAAAATCTCCGCATCAAAAATTAAGCTCCGATTATCATCATAAATATCATCCTCCCCTATAAGGTTCTTAGACCCAAGGGTTAATATTTCAGGGTTCTGCAGGGAAATCAAAAATCTTTTTTTCTGGCAAAAACAGGCTGGAAGTGGAACGAGGGCTTTCGTTGCTCCAAAAAGCTCCGCTAAGTTTCGTCGGGGACCCACTCTTCTTTTGAAAGGCTCTGCTTTTGGGCAGAGGTCAGGAACAAAAGCACCAGATAGCCTGTCCCCACCATGGGAACCAGAAAACAAAGGTGTTGCAGGAGGGCCAAACTTAGAGCAGACTCCGGAGCGAGTCCGCAAAATTGATAAACCAGAAAAGCGGTTCCTTCATAGATGCCAAAGTTTCCAGGAGTGATCGGTAAAACCGTCGCCATATTCAGGGCACCCATGACTAAAATGGAAGCCCAGAAAGGAAGATCCAAGCCCAGGCTTTTTTGTACCGCCCAGATCCCCAGAGTCTGTGCAAGCATCATTAAAAGAGCTAGCAAAAATCCTGAACTGAAGGTTCGCACATCCCTCAAAACTTCCAGGTGAGCGGACCAACGTGACACAAAAGCCCTGATCTTGCCTGTCAAAGACATAGTTTCTTGCCCCTCCCGAACACGCGGTTTTTTATGAGCCAGGTAAAACATGATTGAAGCGAAAAGACTTATAACAACTACAAAAATCAGTATCCCCTGCCCCATTCGCTCTGGAAGAAGAACAAAAGTTGCCACCAAAGTCAGAACAAAAATTTTGGCGAAGCCTTCCATGAGTTGATCGAGCGCCAATACCGATAAAGCCACAGTGTGCCCCACCTCTGCCCTCCGGGCCAAAGCCATGACCCCGACCGTATGCCCCCCGGGAAAAGGAATGGTATTGCAGGATGTAGACATAAAAGCGTTGGCTTGAAAAATCCTGGCAAAAGGAACTGAAATTTTTTTCGGCAGGAGCAGGTACCAGAGCGAAGCCCAAATCCCCAAAATGCAGGCATTGAAAAAAACAGCAATAAACAACCACAAAAGATCCGCCCGGGCAAATTCGTTCCACGCCCGGTCCAGGTCAATCGATTGCAGGCAAAGATAAAACAACCCAGCCGCAAAAGCCCATAGCAAAATTGTGAAAGGTCTTTTTTTCAAAGTTTCTTTTCACCCAAATAATTAAATAACTATTCCTCACTATATTATCCTGCCTACGCCCGAAAGGGTATCCCCATAATTACTTCAGAAGTACTTTAAAAAAAATTTTATTAATGGTACCCTGTGGGCCGCACTGCTGGCCGATGAAAAACAGGTAGGGACCTCAAAAATGTCTGACGTATGTATTTCAGAAATCAATGGATGAAAGCATTTACCGTTTAATTTCACTGGCTGGTTTTTTTCTCGTGGCTTTCATGGCCTGGGCTACCGGCAGTCGGCAAAAGATCAATACAAAAACCATCATGGGAAGCATGGTGCTGGCTTGGATTTTGGGAACGCTAACGTTTTGGATTTCCTGGTCTCGGTCCGTTTTACAGTGGGTCAATGATTTTCTGGTAGTCCTCCTCTCAGCTTCCCAGAAAGGGGCATTATTCCTATTTGGTCCCCTTGCCCTGGGCCCGGGGCAGGCCTTGCCGGATGGTACACCCTCAATAGGGTTTGTCCTTGCCTTTCAAGTGCTTCCTTCCGTAATTTTCTTTTCAGCAGCCATTTCAGGACTGTACTATCTGGGAATCATGCAGGCTGTAATCCGCTTTTTCGCTCACATCTTCTATCGCCTGCTTGCCTTATCCGGAGTGGAATCTTTATCCGCCGCCGCAAACATTTTTGTCGGCATCGAATCTGGCCTGACTATTCAGCCTTACCTTATGAAGATGACCCGTTCTGAACTACTCACCTTGATGACCTGCATGATGGCAACCGTTGCCAGCACAGTTATGGGAATTTATGTCATCGCCTTGCACGATATTTTCCCCGAAATCGCAGGGCATCTCGTTTCTGCGTCATTAATTTCCATTCCTTGTGCCGTCATTACCAGCAAACTTTCATACCCAGAGCAGATGATACCCGAAACGCTGGGGGAATTGCCCCCTGCCAATACCGATACCCAAAAACCCTCTAATTTCATGATCGCGCTGGTGGAGGGGGGCTCTCAAGGAGTTAAAATGGCCGTGGGAATTGCCACCGTTTTGATAGTGGTACTCGGCCTGGAAGCTTTGGTAGATCTGGCACTCGCTAAATCGTTCGGGCAAAACTTCTCCGTGCAAAGCCTACTGGGCTGGCTGACCGTACCTTTTTCTGCCCTCTTGGGACTACACCGCGAAGAATGGCAGTTGGCAGGCCAGATTTTAGGCTCAAGATTTATAGAAACTGAAGTATCCGCTTATTTTGCCCTGGCAGAAGCCCAGATTGCCGACCCTGCGCCGTTTACCCAGCGGTCGGTGACCATTTTAACTTATGCATTATGCGGCTTTGTACATCTCGCCAGTGTGGGTATTTTTATTGGGGGTTTGACCGCTCTGGTTCCATCCCGAGCCCATGACATTATCGTGATGGGGGGACGGGCCTTGTGGACCGCTTTTCTCGCGACGGTCCTCACCGGTTGTATCGCCGGAGCACTCGTCATGACCTGATTCTTCCGGGCCACGCCCGGTAGGAACTGGGCAATGACTATTTGCCCGCCAGACGTTATATTCTTCCCTAAAGTTCATGCCCCGGAGAGGTATAAAACTACCGCGCATTGTACCCCTTCGAGGCATGAAGATGAAGGCTAAGGAAGAATATCACAGCCTCAGCGTCACGCTGATGGTACTACGGCAAAATCCCCCAGGTTCCATTTGTCGTGCAGTTTTTGAACCGTTCCATTTTTAAGAAGGTCCTTCAAGCTGGCATCAATTTTCTGTTTCAGTTCAAGGTTTTCTTTGCGCAGGGCAATACCATAAAACTCCGAGGTCATTCTGGAACCCAGAAACCTGGCGTTCTGGGTCAATTCCTTATTCTTATTGAAATAGTAATTCACCTGGACAGAATCTCCGACCACTCCATCGTTACCCTTATTGGCCATATCAATAACCGCATGACCAAATTTTTCATAGGTCTTGATATTTATACCTAGATGCTTTTGCAAAAAATAATACGAGGTCGTGTTGATCTGAGCTCCGACTGTAGCTTTTATTTCAGCCAACTGCTCCAGACTATCGACATTCGCGAGATCCTTTCGGACCAGCACGGCAACCCCGCTCTGCAGATAGGGAATGCTGAAAGCCATGCGGTTTTTTCTTTCTTCAAGAATTGTTATCGAACTGATAACCAAATCGAATTTTTCAGTGATCAACCCTCCAAATAATCCGCCCCATTCCACGTTAACCAGTTCATAATCGAACCCGGCATTTTTCACGACCTCCTTAATCAGGTCCACCTCAAATCCATCCAGTTCCCCCTGGTCATTTAAAAATGACATCGGGATGAACGTCGCGTCAATAGCAATGACGAGCCTGGAGTTTCGAGTTTCATGAGAACCCTGCCCACAGCCGAGGCACCCAACACAAAAAACAGACAGGACAAATTTAAAAAAATACTTTTTCAACATTTAAAATTCCTGTAGTCCGTCACAGATGCGAAAATGAAATCACATTCTATACAGTTTTCGACATGATTCTCAAGTCAATAGAGCGGATCAAATATTTTTTCATATTTTTCTTCCGGTATCCCGTCCCCCGGTATCTCAAATAGCAAACCAGATTTTTTTCGGGTCCCTCCCGAGTCAAGCTCAAGGTAACCTTACCCTGCTTCTTATTATATTTAATGGTGTTTTCAAATACGTTCAAGAAGACTGTTCTTATTTTCTCCGGAGCCCCGCAATTAAATAAACCTCGCTGTCATTTTTTCAATCCACATTCCACGCTTGCTACTTTCAATTTTTCCCCGCTTTCTCCTGACTTCGAATCTTCAACCATTCCTGCGCCAGGTTTTCAGACTGCGCAATTTCTTCCAAGGTCATTCTTTTCAGGAGAAAGTTCTTGTTGCTAGTCGCATCAGGGTCGCCTTTTCCCGCTATGCTGAACCACATACGGGCTTTCACGAAATCCCGCCGTACGCCGCTTCCAGTCATATACATGACCCCGATGTTGTTGGGAGCATCCTTGTTTCCCAGTTCTGCCGCTTTTCGGTACCACTTCATGGCCGCATCATAATTCCTCGGGACACCTTCCCCATTTTCATACATCACTCCCAGGTTATTCTGGGCGTCTGCGTAGCCCTGATCGGCGGAAAGTCGGTACCACTTCGCCGCTTGTTCTGAACTTTGCGGAACTCCCTCTCCCATGTCATGCATGATCCCCAGGCCATATTGGCCCCTGGCATCGTTACTGTCCGCAAGAGCTTGAAACTCTTTCAACGCTGTCCGGGCATCGCCTCGATCAAACGCGTCTGTGGCCTCCTGATAACCGGCCCATGCCAATGAGGGCATTGCCCAAACCAGCACCATGATCAACAGCAAATTTTTCATAACGTTAATGATCTTCCATATAAATTTTTAATTTCCAGCGAGTTTGCTCTTCATCTGTTTCGCGGCCAAAGCGTACCCGCCGGAGGCCCCATCCACAAAATGCAGATGGCGGTCTTTGCGGTCAAAAACCATACACGTCATTAATGCTGAATCGGAAATTTGAATTCCATAAAATAATGCTCCCGCCTTCCTCTGAGCTTCCAGATATCCAACAAGTTTTTTTCGTTGTTCCGGGTTGCTATCGATGGTCATTCGCAGAGTGTCATCAAATTTTTGGAAATCAGAGTTTTTCGTCAACGTATTTAGGTATTCTTCCCCATCCATCTCCCCAACCTTAAGTCCAAATCAAGACAATCTTAATAAGGCAGGATAAACCAGACGTGTTAAAAATTTTTTAGGGAATTTCGATATTCTGGGCGCAATTAAGAACAGCGATAATTGAAGAAGCCCCCAGAATATTTACATCTTTGTAGCGTCCACTTTCAATCGCTTTAGTCGACCCCTTAATATCAGAAACAACAACCAACCTTCAGGAACATCATGAAAGTTTTTTTCATCCGACACTCCCAGAAAATCCCTGAATAATTGGTAGGTCCGAATAAAATTTTCCCGGCGAATTAGAGGGACTCTGCATATTACTTCACAGTTGGTTGACCAATGTTGGTTGACCAATGTTGGTTGATATTTTCGCACAACGAGATCGGGACAACACCCTATAATTTCAAAACAAAAGGGCTCAGCAGAAATCGCTGAACCCTTTTGTTTTATTCAGTAGAACGAGAGATTGAAGACCAGGAACAAAGGTTATCCGGTGGCCTCTACATCTGGTGCCAGGCAGAACGCACGCGTCGCATCGCCACCTTGCGCTTTTTTTTGGCTTCTTTTATCTTGCGTTTTTTCTTGACCGACGGCTTTTCATAAAATCGCCTGCGCTTAAGCTCTTTGAACAAGCCCTCTTTATTGAGTTGGCGCTTCAAACCTTTTAACGCCCGTTCGACCTGATTCTGATAAACGGTGACTTGCAAAATAGAGGACTCCTGTTTTCAAAGTTGTGAGGCTTCAACTTTCGCCGACATCTTAGTAGGTTTTGTCAGTGGTTTTCCGGTCCTTTTATTTTTCTTGAAAAGAGAAGGAAATTCCAATTGCTTCTTTGACCGGATATTCAATTTTTTCACCGAGATCACTTTTTTCAAATTCCCGGAACTGTCGTACACCTTAACCTCATGCATAAATTACCTCGCTTTGACCTATTTATCCTCTGGCGTAATTGGCAAAAAAAACCACCCCAAAAAGGAGCGGAAAAATATAAAATCCTTTACGATTTTTTGATGTCTGGCCTCAGGGGGAATCACCTGAAAGAGACATTATCAGGCTATCATGCGTGAGGCAAGATTACAAAGAGATTAAAATTATAATTTTTTAATATTCCCGCCAAGCCAGTCACAGAACGGGTAAGAGGTCCGCCGCATTGATTTACCTTTAATTTCAATCTTTAGGTTAAGATAAAAATTAGGACATCCCCCGTATTCATGCTACCCTTCCTAAATAAACATAGGGTTGTTTAGTTGCAGTGTAATTTGATTCCTTCTAGTTTCTCGCCTAGAGCAGACCTGCAAAAACACTTTGATCTAACAGACTGAGGTGAATTGGGTTTTTCGTCGAAGTGGTTCTCCAGAGGTTCTTGCATCAATCCAACCCAATTAAAAAATAGGGAGGGCTTTATCCAGATTTTCTGGGAATGTGTTCCCGTTCAATTGCAGGAGAGTATTTGCTATGGCAGTAGGAACAGTAAAATGGTTTAACGAAAGCAAGGGTTATGGATTCATTGAGTCCGAGAGCGGCAAAGATCTTTTTGTTCATTTCTCAGAAATTCAAGGGGATGGCTTTAAGACTCTTGCAGAAGGCCAGGCGGTTGAGTTCGAAGAAGGTATGGGCCAGAAAGGTCCACAAGCTACTCAAGTGGTACCCAAATAAGAACCTATCTTCCGGCAGAACTTTGACTCTGCCAGAGTCCGTTCCATGTTTATGTAAAAAGGCTTGGCCAAATGGCCAAGCCTTTTTTTATGAAAAACCTCCGGCTCTGCTGCCATAAAAAAATTCCTCGAAAGCAGTTTTGATAGTTACTGATAAAAAGGGCCACAAACTAGTGCCCGCTGAACACCGGGTTTTAGCAAATGAAGTCCGTCAATGAACTTTTCATGACCGATTAAGACATCGACGATTTGCCCAGAATAACGAATGGCGGTCTCTCGCATCATGCCCATCATTGGCCATCCTCATAAAAAACCGACACGGTGACGCCATCCTGCACAAAATAAGGCTCTGTCCAGAAAACTACAGCTAACAACCGCTTCCACAAGGCTTCGGTTGCTTGCACTGCCGCTCACCAAGTCAATAACCACGGACTGATCTGGAATAAGTTCTTTCAGGTGTTGGTTGCTAATTAAAAAGCTCACGCCCCGTAACTCTGGGGGTTGTTCCGCACCGTTTACCACTAAGTCCACATTCTTCAGCCAAAAATCAATGTGGCCCTTGGAGATATGTGAGCGACCTGGCACATGGATAAATTTAATCTCTTGGTTATATAATTCAACACCATACCGTGCACCTGCCTGGCCGGTTTCATGCAGACACTGGATACGGCGCAACCCAAATTTTGAAGGTGGATGGAGCACGATAAGCAGCAATGGCTTTTTCGCCATGCTGCCGTTCAAATTCAAAAAGATCAAAAATGTGTGTGCCGTTGTTTTTCAGTTTAGCTGGGATAGTCACTATTTGCTTGTACAAAGTTTGTAAACGGCCTTAAACTGTTAACATTTATACTAATAGCAGTAGTTGTCGAGCCTGTTGGCCCTGTGGGTAAACTGCGTAGCAGTTTTCCACAAGCCGATAGGCAGATTAGGGCCAATTTCCCTTCTTCTAGTTTAGAAAAGTTTTTACAAAACTTGTAAACACAAATGTAGCGTAGTGCAAGTAAACCTAAAGTCCCATTTAGCCCTTTCCAAATCCACTGGCTTAGGTTTCCAAAATCCAGGTTGATAATAATTCTCATCAAAATGATCATCCCGAAATTTGTAAGATAGATTTTTTGAAGAAAATCTTTGGGGTGTGGATATAGATTTTGTTCTTAGGGCATATTTGTTTGGATGATGCTTCCCCATAAGGGGCTCCTTGAAAGGTATTTTCAAAAGTTTAGGGCAGCCATAGGGTAGCCACCTGGTTCCGAAAATAGGGGAAAATAAGGTAAACATGAAGGCTCGAATGAAAAAAATGGGTAGCGGTCAAAAGACTTGTTTACAATAGGTTAGTAAATATTTTCAAAAAATAACCAAAACCCTGCAAGTATTTTTATAGATGGCAAAGGCTTTGCGGAAAATGCGATCATGGCAGCTTTAGGCATCACCCTGACAGAGGAAAAGGTTGTGCCGGGATTCATCGAATCCAGTACAGAGAACGCTCGAGTGTGCCGTGATTTTATGAATGAGCTCATCAATCAAGGGTTGAACACGGATAATGAAATCCTGTTTGTTATCAACGGTGCCAAGGGAATTTACAAAGGAATCAGAAGTGCTCTTTCCGAGAAGGCTGTGGTCCAGCGTTGCCAACGGCACAAGCGGGAGAACATCTTAAAATATCTGGATAAAAGTCATTAGTCGAACTTCCGCCGCAAACTTCAGTCGGCTTATGAACAACCCGCATATGAGGCGGCGAGGAAGAGACTGCACCTGATCAGGAGAGAACTGGCGATTCTCAATCAATCCGCCGTTCGCAGCCCGGAAGAAGGCATGGAGGAAACATTAACCCTTCACCGCCTGGGCATGTTCCCAAAACCTGGTATCAGCTTCAAGACGGGCAACTGCATTGAGAATATAATGCGTCAGGTGGGAATTTACACAGATCGGGTGAGTTATTGGAAGAGCAGTGATCAGCGACAACGATGGGTCGGAACGGCTTTACAAGAAATCGAGCCGAAGTTAAGAATCGTACGTGGATACCGTCATCTCAAAGAACTCAGAGAGACTGTGAAGAACTTGAATTTTAAAGAAAATATCATTAAAGTGGCGTGAGGCATTGTTCAATTTCAACCGACAATGGGACTTTGCCTTCTCTTAAGCTGTAAGTGGGAAGAGGTTTTATAGATTTGAAATAACCCAGAACAGGAAGGAAGCTTTTGGGACTATGATAAAACTATGATAGAAATTTCCCACCGAGGCGGATTTGGTAGAAATGATGGAACCTATGGATAACCTAAAACCACCAATAATATAAACAGATAGAGGAAACCAGCCTGTTATCAGTTCCTTGGGAAATTTCCCAAAAAAAACACTCTTAATCAGCAGGTCCTCGGTTCGGTCCCGAGACGGTTCACCAATTTTTTCAGGGGTTATGTCTTTAGGGCATAGCACCTTGTTTGCTGTGTAGGCACTATGTAGGCAAATTGTGCAAAGCAGGTAAAAAGTTAAAAGGTGTTATTGAAATATCTTTTCTTATTCGTAATCAGGGTGTCACTCCCTCGCGTACAATTCTGCTTGCGTGACTCCAGCATATCCTTGGCTTGTGGCAACCTTTCACTGGCCTTTTCCTGAAACCGTGCTTTATTTTAGAGCATTCATTCAGCAAAAATAATTGTATCTTCAATTTTAAAAATCGTAAGCCTCTAATTTAATTGATCTTTTTAATTTCATTCCCACATCTTTTTGTTGGCGTAAATTTTGCTTATTTCATAACTGATTTTAATTAAAGAGATGGTTTCACCGCCATTGGGTTTATGCCAACAGCTAAATTAAAAGAAAAGTTTTTGGATGCAGGATGGAAAGCTCAACTGGACTTGAAGTTTTCCAAGTCTAACCACAGGACGATACTTAGCCATCGGAAACATCACGGTCCTTTGCAGGTACAGAAACCCTTTTATCCAGAACTAAATGGGGCCTGTCATGTTTATATATTGCATCCGCCTGGAGGAGTGGTCGGGGGAGATCGCTTAAATATATGTGTAGATGTAAATCCAAATGCACATGCGCTGATTACAACTCCCGCAGCGGGAAAGTTTTATCGGAGTGCCGGGTTGGTGGCCAAACAGCAACAGATTTTAAAAGTTGCACCTGAGGGAACCTTAGAATGGGTCCCATCAGAAAATATATTATTTTCAGGAGCCAAGGCACAGATTAAAACTAAAATTGAATTGTCCTGCGATAGTCATTTTATAGGTTGGGAAATTTCTTGTCTGGGACGACCGGCTTCGGACGAGATTTTTAGTCAGGGTGAGTTAGATCAAAGTTTTGAAGTTTGGCGGGATGGCAAGCCTTTACGGGTTGAGCGCTTAAGGTTAAAAGGAGGCGATGAGGCTCTTCATGCTAAGTGGGGATTGCTTGGCTTTCCTGTGATTGGGAGTTTGGTTTGCGTGACTGATAAAACAGGATTGGCGGATTCTTTGAGAAAGATAACAAATGTTTCAATTGATCAAGAATTGTTTTCTGTAACTCAAATGGATGGTGCTATCCTCTGTTATTTTTTGGGGAATAGTGTGGAGAGAGCTAAAAATTGTTTTATTTGTGCTTGGAAAATATTACGTCAGGAAGTGATGGGTCTTGTAGCAGTGGAGCCACGCATTTGGAGAACTTGATATTACATATTAATTTATTTTGAATATGAGCGTTATATATGCAAAGAGAGGAAAAAGATGGAGCTTACCCCTAGAGAAAAAGACAAGTTAATGGTTTTTACGGCAGGGTTATTGGCGGAAAGAAGGTTGGCCCGTGGGGTGAAACTTAATTATCCTGAAGCTGTTGCCTATATTTCAGCAGCCATCCTGGAAGCCGCGCGAGATGGGAGAAGTGTTGCTGATTTAATGAGCTATGGAACTACTCTGCTTAAACGTGAAGAAGTCATGGAAGGCATTCCAGAAATGATACCTGAAGTGCAGGTGGAAGCCACTTTCCCTGATGGCACTAAGCTGGTTACCGTTCACAACCCGATTCCGTAAATGGAGAATGGAAATGATTCCTGGTGAATTAAAGGTAAAAGAAGGAAATATTACCCTCAACAAAAATGGCAAAACAATACATATCATGGTTGCCAATTCCGGAGACAGACCGATTCAAGTAGGTTCGCATTATCACTTTTTTGAAACGAATGACGCGTTGAAATTTGATCGCGAAGAGACAAAAGGCTTCCGGCTCAATATTCCTGCCGGGACGGCTATAAGGTTTGAACCAGGACAAAAACGGGAAGTTAAATTGGTTGCCTATTCAGGTTCCAGGCAGGTTTATGGATTCAATAGAAAAATCATGGGACAGTTGGAGAGTGAACAATGAGTGAGATAAGTAGACGAGCCTACGCGGATATGTACGGCCCCACAACCGGTGACCGTGTACGCCTGGGAGATACAGAGCTGTGGATTGAAGTGGAACAGGATAAAACTTCCTATGGAGAGGAAGTCAAATTTGGTGGTGGCAAGGTAATTCGAGATGGAATGGGGCAGAGCCAAAGAACTTCCAAAGAATCGGTGGATGTTGTCATAACGAATGCTTTGATCCTCGATCATTGGGGTATCGTCAAGGCTGACATTGGAATTAAATCCGGTCGGATTGTCGGAATTGGAAAAGCCGGGAACCCTGACATACAACCTGATGTTGACATCATTATCGGTCCTGGAACGGAAGCGATTGCAGGGGAAGGACTTATAACCACTGCGGGAGCCCTGGATGCTCATATTCATTTTATTTGTCCGCAACAGGTAGATGAAGCACTCATGTCTGGAGTTACAACCATGCTGGGTGGTGGAACAGGACCGGCCGCAGGTACTAATGCGACAACTTGCACACCGGGGCCTTGGAATATTCAGCGTATGTATCAGGCGGTAGAAGAATTGCCAATGAATTTTGGGCTTATGGGAAAAGGTAATGCCAGTCTACCCGCCGCTCTTGAAGAACAAGTTCTTGCAGGTGCTATGGGATTGAAGTTGCACGAGGATTGGGGGACGACTCCCGCATCGATCGATAATTGTCTGACCGTTGCGGACAATTATGATGTGCAAGTTGCCATTCATACCGACACTTTGAATGAATCCGGTTTTGTCGAAAATACTTTAGCAGCGTTTAAAGGCCGGGCGATTCATACCTACCATACAGAAGGTGCCGGTGGTGGACATGCTCCAGATATCATTAAAGCCTGCGGTGTGGCGAATGTATTGCCTTCATCCACAAACCCTACTCGCCCTTATACGGTTAACACTATTGATGAACATTTGGACATGCTTATGGTATGTCATCATCTGGATCCAAAAATCCCTGAAGACGTCGCGTTCGCTGAATCGCGTATAAGGCGTGAGACCATTGCAGCCGAAGACATCCTTCATGACTTGGGAGCCTTTAGCATGATCGCTTCCGATTCTCAGGCGATGGGACGTATTGGAGAAGTGATCTGCCGAACCTGGCAAACCGCTCACAAAATGAAAGTACAACGAGGGCCGTTAAGTCCGGACACCTCCAACAATGATAATTTTCGTGCCAAGCGCTATGTGGCCAAGTACACGATAAATCCTGCCATCACCCATGGAATCAGTCACGAGGTCGGTTCCATCGAAGTGGGCAAGCTAGCGGATATTGTATTGTGGAAACCCGCTTTTTTCGGAGCCAAACCGGCTCTGATTATTAAGGGGGGAATGATTGTAGCCGCTCCCATGGGCGATCCGAATGCTTCGATTCCAACCCCACAACCCGTTCACTATCGACCTATGTTTGGGGCACTTGGAGGAGCGCGGAGTGAAACCTGCGTGAGCTTTGTATCAAAAGCCGCATTTGAAACTGGAATGAGTGAGAAACTTAAGCTAAATAAAAGGTTGGTTGCGGTCCATGATACTCGCCGCGTTACTAAAAAGGATCTTATCCACAACAACTATCTTCCAAAAATAGAAGTGGATTCGCAAACATATGAAGTTAGGGCTGATGGTGAACTCTTAACCTGTGAGCCAGCAATTGAATTACCACTGGCCCAACGTTATTTTCTTTTTTAATTGAGAACTGGTTAAATGTTGCAGATTACCGAAAAACAGGATACCCCGGCCACACCCTCTGTAAGCCTGACCTTGCCATTTGAAAAAAGGCAAAGGAGTCGTTTGCGAGTTTCTTTAGACGATAAGCAAGAGGCTGCATTAATATTGAAACGTGGTAGCGTTTTGCGTCATGGTGATTTATTGCGGGCAGATAATGGTTTGATTATCCAAGTTTGCGCTGCCAATGAAGAGGTCGCTGTTATTTCTACAAAGGACACTTTTCTTTTTGCACGGGCTTGCTATCACCTGGGAAACCGTCACGTTCCACTTCAAATAGGGGGAAATTGGTTGCGCTTTAAAAGAGATCATGTATTAGAAGAAATGGTTCAATCTTTGGGACTTGCTGTGAAACACGAATTGTCCCCCTTTGAGCCGGAAGGAGGAGCTTATAGTGGGCACTCCAGTCATCCGCATTCTCATCATAATGAAGCGTAAGTAAAAAGTGAACCCTGAGCAGCCAAAGGAAACTTTACGTTTAATGCAGCTGTGTAGCCCAATGCTTCCTGTTGGAGCTTACGCCTATTCACAAGGCTTGGAATTTGCGGTTTCTTCGGGTTGGGTAAAAGATGACAACACAGCTTCAATATGGATTAAAGGACTTTTGGGAAACTCCTTAACGAATTTAGATATTCCTATGCTGTCACGCTTACATAAAGCATGGTTGGTCAATGATAAAAAAAATGTTCTCTATTGGAATGATTATTTATTTGCAAGTCGTGATTCAGGAGAGCTTCAGGCGGAAGAACAACAGCTAGCTCATGCTTTGGCACGTTTGTTGGGAGACTTGGGCATTCCAGAAGCGGTTGAGTGGAGGGAAATTTCCAGAGTATGTTTTTTAACCCTATTCTCTTTAGGGGCAGCGCATTGGAAAATACCGATTAATGATGTTTCTTGGGGATATCTATGGATGTGGGCAGAAAATCAAGTCCTGGCAGCGATAAAACTGGTTCCGATAGGACAAACCAGCGGTCAGAAAATATTGTCTTCAGCTATTGAAATTATCCCAGAACTGGTTTCAACAGGTTTATCGTTAAAAGATGAAGACATAGGCTATACAGCACCAGGCCAAGGAATAGCCAGTGCTCTTCATGAAACCCAATACACCCGGATATTCCGATCTTAAAAATTCTAAGAAATGAATATGACAAATAAACAAGTATTACGCGTGGGAATTGGAGGGCCGGTAGGTTCTGGAAAGACGGCATTGATCAACGTCTTATGCAAACAAATGAGAGGTAAGTATCAAATTGCCGTTGTGACTAACGATATCTATACCAAAGAGGATGCTCAATTCTTAATCCGAAATGAAGCTTTGGAAAAAGGACGAATCATGGGTGTGGAAACCGGAGGCTGCCCGCATACAGCTATTCGGGAAGATGCCTCCATAAATTTATCTGCAATTGATGATCTGTGCCATAAATATCCCGGCCTTGATATGATCATTGTGGAAAGTGGAGGCGATAACCTTGCTGCAACGTTTAGCCCCGAACTCTCGGACCTAACTATTTATGTGATCGATGTGGCCGCCGGGGATAAAATTCCCCGTAAAGGGGGCCCAGGTATCACGAAGTCCGATTTACTGATCATCAACAAAATTGATCTGGCTCCTTATGTGGGTGCTTCCTTAGACATAATGGAGCGGGATGCTAAAAAGATGCGCGGTGAAAAACCTTTTACCTTCACTAACTTAAAAAATGGCATTGGAACGGATCAGATAGAAAAGTTTATTGTTACCCATGGATTATTATGAACCTTATTTCCATATCTATAATAATTTCAAATAGCATGGACTTGATTCGTCGATATTTAATTGCAATGATGTTTTTATTTTTTTTACTCCTTGCCACTTTTGGGGTCGTAAAAAGCGCAGATTCACAAAAACACAGCATTAAGATCAACCTGAGCTATAAATCGAAATCGCATGGAAACTTTGATGTTAAGAAATTTAAATTGAACCATCCTATAAAAATTTCACATCAAGAAATTATTAACCACCTGGTTTCGCTAAGGTTTAAGGGGACATTTTTGGGAAACAAGGAAGAACCGGTTTTTTCCAAACCTGAAATCAAAAAATTGGCTCCGGTGCTTATGAAAGCGTTTGCGGGTGTGAATCCGAATAAAATTATTCATATCGAGTTAAAGAGTAAGGGCGGAATTACATCGGGTGATATTTTTTCTTTCAGAAAATATTTAAACTGGCGGTTTGACTCAATTCGCGGGGAAGCTTTTTTTCAAAGAAATAATGTCCGTGAGTGGAATATTTTTGCCTGGAAGCTGATGCCTCAAAAAGGTCAACTTTATTTTAAGTCGGGCGCCGATAAAGGTAAGCGCATACAGAGAAACTGGGTTGTTGCAAACATAAAACTTACAATTCCAGAGGAAAAGAGTGTGGAAGACAATGAGTTCTCTAGAAATTTTAAAACTAATTCTTCAAGCAATAATTTCAGCCCAGAACTGGAGAAAAAGCTAAAGCATCTAAAGTATCTTCATGAAAAAAAACTCCTGGACAATGAAGAGTATAAAATCCAACAAAATAAACTATTCGATGAATTGCTTTAAATGGGTTTTCTTTTCCCATTTATTTGCAGAACCAAGACAAAACTATAAAACCATGAATCCTTCCTTTGTTCAGCTTCCATTTGAAGACAATTTGTACCGCAGGATATAAGCACAAATTTACTGTTCATACCCTCTCTTCATAGCCTCAAAATTAAACATCGCCTCAAATTATGCTACAAAGCACAGCATTTAATGTCTTGTAATAGGCATGGAGGTCAAACCAGCCTCTTCCAAAGGACTTGGAATTAATACTTTAGGTCGAAAATTTAAAAAGGAATAAGTATTGCATCATAAGGAGAAATAATGTCTAACCAACCAAAAATTTTAAAATAGAGGGTTGGTTTAGAGGGGGGCAGACTTGGGGAGGAACTGATAGATTTAATCAACGAGTTAGCAAAAAGTCTGTTTACCGGTAAGTTGACCATAAACTTTCATAAGGGAAATGTGGGAAAAGTTCAGGTAACCAGAACAATAAAAAGTGCGGATTTAAAAAACAAATAAAGTAAAAAGCTGTTTTTTAAATGACCATGTGTTACAAGTCATATTATTTTTTTTGGACCGCCGCCCTCGCGCGACGCCATCTCAATCCACTTAAATTTTAGATTAATAGAAAAGAGGAGGTATCAGTATGTTCTCAGGTTTTAAACGTAAACTTTTCAGTGCTTCTGCGGTGCTTTTACTGGGTTTAGGACTTCCAGCTTTGGCTGTCGCTGGTGCGAAGATTAAAATTGATGACACGCGCTGGTTCAGTATTGGTCTAGGTTTTAGAAGTTCTTTTGCTATCACAGAGGATGGGGCTCCAAACGGTACGGAATCCTCTTCCGGCGTTAGCCTTGACAATATGAGGCTTTATACGGCGGCCAAGGTGCACGAAAATATAACGCTTGAATTCAATACAGATCTTTCAAATGGAACTAGTAACGCATCTCTCCGTGTTTTGGACGCAGTGGCCAAGTTTTCAATTAAAGGATTTGATTTTTGGGCTGGCCGGTTCCTTCCCCCTAGTGACAGGTCCAATTTGGATGGTCCCTATTATCTGAACGTTTTCGACTTTCCTGTCGTCCAGGCCTATCCGGCAATTTTTGCTGGCCGCGATAACGGTGTGGCAATCATGAAAGAATATGCCGGCGGCAAATTCAAATGGTCCTATGGGGCATTTGAGGGCCGGACAAACTCAACCTTTGAGGGCCGGACAAACTCAACCAATGATGACGCAAACCCCGACCAGTCTGACAACCTGCTTCATGCCGCCCGGGTTACTTTCAATTTTTGGGATCCTGAGCCTGGGTATTACACCACCAGCTCCTATTATGGGGCGAAGGATGTTTTGGCAGTGGCCTTTGTTTTTCAGTATGAGGATGATGGGGCTGGCAACTCAGTCGGGGCCTCAGGGGATTTCACTGCTTGGAATGTCGATGTTCTCATGGAGAAAAAACTTGGGAACGGCGGTGTTGTCAATCTGGAAGGTGCTTACTACGATTATGACTTGGAGGACAAGGCCGATTCGAGCCTGATCCAGGGAGAAGGTTACTTTGCTTTAGGCAGTTATTTAATTCCCCAACAAATAGGTTGGGGAAAGTTTCAGCCTTACGTACGGTATCAGCATTTTGCTCGGGACAATATTAATGTAGAGGCCAACCGTGGAAACCGCACGGTTACTGAAGGTGGAGTGAATTACATTATTGATGGGCAAAACGCAAAAATAAATCTAACTTACTCTGCTGATCGAAATGGCTCGAATGCCGATTCTAAAAATACATTCAAGATTGGACTTCAATTCCAATTGTAAATAGCAAATGGAATTGTAGATGCGGGAGACGAGATTGTGAGATCTCTTTCCTTAATAACATTTTAAATAAAGGAAATTTTAATATGAACTATATAAAGTTAAAAAGCTTAAGGTGCCTGGTTTTTGCAATTGTGTTTTTCGTTGCTAATGCAACAGTGCAGGCAGCTGACACCATTAAAGTAGGTATTCTGCATTCTCTATCCGGCACTATGGCAATCAGTGAGACATCATTAAAAGATGTGGTTCTGATGGCCATTGAGGAGATCAATGTTAAAGGGGGCGTTCTGGGGAAAAAGCTTGAGCCCGTAGTGGTTGACCCTGCCTCCGATTGGCCATTGTTTGCAGAAAAAGCGCGCGAATTGATTCAAAAACAAAAGGTCGCTGTTACTTTTGGTTGCTGGACCTCGGTTTCGCGCAAGTCGGTTCTTCCGGTTTTTGAAGAGTTGAACGGATTGCTGTTTTATCCTGTTCAATATGAAGGCGAAGAATCTTCTTTTAACGTGTTCTATACCGGTGCAGCTCCTAACCAACAAGCCATTCCAGCAGTAGAGTATTTAATGAGTGAGGATGGTGGCGGAGCCAAGCGTTTTATATTGTTGGGAACTGATTATGTTTATCCCCGCACGACAAACAAAATCCTCAACTATTTCCTGAAGTCTAAAGGAATATCTGAAAAAGATATTATGGAAACCTACACACCGTTTGGTCACAGCGATTACCAGACAATAGTAGCCAACATTAAGAAGTTTGCGGCGGGCAAGCCAACTGCGGTTATCTCGACCATTAACGGTGACTCAAACGTTCCCTTTTATAAGGAGCTGGCAAATCAGGGGCTCAAAGCTGAGGATATTCCGGTGGTCGCGTTTTCTGTCGGGGAAGAAGAATTACGTGGGATCGATACTAAACCATTGGTGGGTCATTTAGCCGCTTGGAATTATTTCATGTCCATTGAGACTCCAGAAAACAAAGCTTTTATCAAAAAGTGGAATACGTATGTGAAAAAGAACAGACTTCCTGGGGGGAGCAAAAGGGTTACCAATGATCCAATGGAAGCAACATATATTGGAATCAAAATGTGGGCTCAAGCCGTTGAGCAAGCCGGCACGACTAACGTTGATGCTGTTCGTCAGGCCATCGGCGGCCAAACGGTTCAATCTCCATCCGGTTTTGAAATCACGATGGATGCCAAGAACCATCACTTGCATAAACCTGTGGTTATTGGGGAAATCCAGGAAGATGGCCAGTTTGAAGTGGTTTGGAAAACTGATGGACCGATCCGGGCACAGGCTTGGAGTCCTTTCATTCCAGATAGTGCTAAAAAAGTTGCTGATTGGACTTACCCTTGGGTCTGCGGCAATTGCAAAAAAGCCAGGTTCTAATTTACTGAAAGACCCTTCTCTGACTCCATATGCGTAGTAGTCTCCTCCAACAAGGCTGGTTTATAGAGTCTGGAGAAGAGATATTTTTACATTTTTTTAGCACATAAAATTCCATCTTTACGGGGGGAAGTTTTATCCGAATGAATAAATCCTGCCCTTTATCCAAATCTCACAAGTTGGGAGTTGCCCCCCATAGCCGGAAAATGCTTGCCCGGCTTCTTGGGGTTTTTGTGTTTTTGATTGCGGGATTGTTTTCATTTTCTTTATGCGAGGCAAATGATTTTGAATTAACCATAAAGGATTTGGGAAACAAAAGTCGCTCCAAAATTAAAATGGCTGTGAAACGTCTGGGAAATATGGGGAATCTCAAAGCACTTCCTGCCCTGGAGGCTTTGAAGAATAAACGTTTGAAAATCAGCGAAGATGGAGTGCTTATTATTCTTAATGGGCCTGGAGATCAAGGCCGCGATGCATTGAATGGAAACCCTGTTGATTTGGGTTCTCTAACTCTCCGTAAGCCCAAAATCAATAATTCGGTTCGAAGGGTTTTATCAATAGCCATAGGGAAATTGAAATTAACCTCGGATTCCTCCGAGGTTCGTTTGGAGGCCGCAAGGGACCTGCTAAAAAGACCATCGAGTGACTTGGTGGAGTTAATAGAGAAAGCCTTGGATAAAGAGAATGATAATGAAGTTCGTGAAATATTTATGTTGGTTTTGGCAAAAGAAGGATTAAACAGTGATGATAAAAATAAGCGTCTCCAATCGTTAAATACTATCAATAAATTTGGGAACAATGATTTTAAAACAGATTTAGAAGCTTTACTGGAAAAAAATGATGCGGGTGAGTTTTTAGAGAGTGACCCTGACATTCGTGATAGTGCCGCCAAAGCAATTTCAAAAATCGGGAATCGTCAATTTTTCATTAACCAGGCCGCAAACTTATTTTATGGATTAAGTCTGGGAAGTGTTTTGCTTCTGGCCGCTTTAGGGTTGGCTATAACTTTTGGCCTCATGGGTGTTATCAACATGGCTCATGGGGAAATGTTAATGCTCGGCGCCTATTCCACGTTTATTGTTCAAAACCTGTTTAAAGAATTCTTACCCGGTTTTTTTGATTGGTATCTAATAGCAGCCATTCCAATCGCATTCATGGTCAGTGCCATTATAGGTGTCCTTTTGGAAAGGATTATCATCCGCCATCTTTATGGGCGACCTTTGGAAACTCTTTTGGCTACTTGGGGAATCAGCTTAGTTTTGATTCAAAGTGTTAGGCTAATTTTTGGTGCACAAAATGTTGCGGTGGCCAACCCCTATTATCTCTCCGGAGGAATCGAAGTTTTTCATGGAGTTGTTCTTCCCTTTAACCGAATAGCTATCCTTATATTTGTGGTCTTTGTCGTGGTTTCGATCTGGACGTTACTTCAAAAAACTTCGTTGGGATTACAAGTACGTGCTGTAACACAAAACAGAGAGATGGCGTCTTGCATGGGAATACCAACTCATAAGGTTGATATGTATACTTTTGGATTGGGCTCGGGTGTGGCTGGGCTTGGCGGTCTTGCTTTGTCTCAAATTGGTAATGTTGGTCCAGAGTTAGGTCAGTTGTATATCGTGGACTCTTTCATGGTTGTAGTGACAGGTGGTGTTGGAAAAATTGCCGGCACTGTAGTGGGTGCTCTGGGTCTGGGAGTTTTAAATAAATTTTTGGAACCTGTTGCAGGTGCGGTGTTGGGGAAAATCATCGTTCTTGTTCTTATTATTGTTTTAATTCAAAAACGACCGCAGGGTTTATTCGCCCCAAGAGGTCGCATGGTGGATAACTAAGATTACTAAATGATTAAAAAATTCACCCATTTACATTCCATTAAAGGATGGTTTTTCATTTTTTCCTTATTGGCCATTGCTACGGTTCTTCTTCCTCTTTTAAATATATTAGTGCCTGAAGATTCTGCTTTGCATGTTCCTGACTATATGTTTGCCTTAATGGGTAAATATTTGTGTTATGCCTTGGTAGCTTTGGCGATTGATTTAATTTGGGGCTATACCGGTATTCTCAGTTTGGGGCATGGGGTCTTCTTCTCTATGGGAGGGTATGCCATGGGCATGTACCTGATGAGGAGTGTTGGAAAAGAAGGTGTTTATAAAAGTGATCTACCTGATTTTATGGTCTTTTTAGATTGGAAAGAATTGCCCTGGTATTGGTATGGATTCGATCACTTTGCTTTTGCTTTGCTGGTTATCCTGATATTTCCCGGTTTATTTGCTTTTACATTTGGCTATTTTGCTTTCAAGTCGAGAATTAAAGGAGTCTACTTCGCCATCATTACACAGGCAATGACTTACGCACTCATGCTTTTATTCTTCCGAAACGAAACAGGTTTTGGTGGTAACAATGGCCTCACCGATTTCAAGCGTATTTTGGGATATTCGTTGCAAGAGCCGTCTACCAAAATGGGCCTGTATATAATTACCGCAATAATATTATTTTTGAGCTATATCCTGTCCCGATACATAGTTCAATCCAAATTGGGACGAGTGCTTACCGCAATTCGAGATGCTGAAAGTCGGGTGATGTTTTCTGGATACAATACCATTCACTACAAACTTTTTATCTGGACTCTGTCGGCATTTTTTTGTGGTATTGCGGGAGCCCTCTACGTTCCACAAGTTGGAATTATCAATCCAAGTGAAATGCAGCCTTCTAACTCAATTGAAATGGCAATCTGGGTAGCGGTCGGGGGGCGTGGAACTTTGAGTGGAGCATTAATTGGAGCTGGATTAGTCAATGGAGCAAAAAGTTGGTTTACCGTTGCCGCGCCAGACTATTGGCTTTATTTTTTAGGCGCCCTATTCATTGTTGTGACGTTATATTTCCAAAAAGGTTTTGTTGGAATTTTTGCTCGTTTTAATTCAAAAGAAAAAGTAAGGGAGTCCGCTTAATGGATGGCTCAGGAGCCCGCATCAAAGATGACTCAATCGATACAAGGCATGGTTGTATCCTTTATATAGAAAACGTGACAGTTAGCTTTGACGGCTTCAAAGCACTTAATGATTTAAACCTTTATATTGATGATGGTGAGTTGCGTTGCATTATAGGTCCTAATGGTGCTGGCAAAACCACTATGATGGACGTAATTACTGGAAAAACACGCCCGGACCATGGCACTGTTTTTTTCGGGCAAAACCACGACCTCACTAAAATGACGGAATATGAAATTTCTCATGCCGGCATAGGCCGCAAATTTCAAAAACCAACGGTTTTTCTTAACCATACAGTTTTTGAAAATCTAGAGTTCACCTTTCATACCCAAAAGGATGTTTGGCAATCCCTCGTGCAGTCTTTAACTGAGGAACAAAGGGATATCATTGAAGAAGATATGGAAACCATTGGATTGAAGGAGCAAAAAAATCTTCCAGCTGGTTTATTATCCCATGGTCAAAAACAATGGTTGGAAATAGGAATGCTGTTGGTTCAAGATCCACGACTTTTATTGATTGATGAACCTGTGGCGGGAATGACACACCAGGAAACCGAACACACAGCCGAACTGTTGCAGTCACTTGCAGGAAAGCACTCCGTTGTGGTGGTCGAGCACGAAATGGATTTTATACGTTCTGTAGCAAATAAAGTAACTGTTTTGCATGAAGGGCATGTGTTGGCGGAAGGAAAAATGGATGAGATACAAAACGATCCAAAAGTCATTGAGGTCTATTTGGGGAGTTAAGAGTGTTAAAAGTTCAAAAATTGAATCAATTTTATGGTGAAAGCCATACTCTTTGGGATGTCGATCTGAATGTCCTGCCCGGAACTTGCACCTGTCTGATGGGGAGAAATGGGGTAGGAAAAACTACCTTGCTTAAGACTATTATGGGGCTTTTACCTGTAACCTCAGGTTCTATTAGTTTGGAGAGTGACGAACTGGCAGACAAGCCCGCAGAATTGCGAGCGCATAAAGGAATCGGTTACGTACCTCAAGGTCGTGAAATATTCACTCAATTAAGCGTAGAAGAAAACCTTCGCGTGGGTCTTCTGGCTCGCGGGGATGGGTTGCGCGAAATTCCTGAATTCATATTTGAAATATTTCCTGCATTAAAGCAAATGCTCAATCGGAGGGGGGGAGATCTTTCTGGAGGTCAACAACAGCAATTGGCAATAGGAAGGGCATTGATTCTAAACCCTAAACTTTTGATTTTAGATGAGCCAACAGAAGGTATTCAGCCTAATATTGTGCATGAAATAGGAGATATAATTATTCGCCTTAATCAGAAAAAAGGACTGACAATATTGCTGGTGGAACAAAAACTGCCCTTTGCGCGCCGTGTAGCACAAAAGTTTTGTATTCTGGATAAAGGCCGGAATGTAGCTACAGATGCTATGGAAAACTTGGGAGAGGAAATCATAAATAGTTATTTGACGGTCTAAATAATTTGGACTAGTGAGGACGGTGTGGAAGGGCTCATCGAAAAGTCCCGGAAGGTTCCACGGATAGGTAATCGAGTGCCCCGGAAATTGAGCAGAAGGTTTTAGATTACGCAAAGGAAGCGCATGGCGAGATCGAAACGCCACATCCGGGTTTCCTTCCTGGCCAGGACACCTGTTATATCGGGTACGTTAAAGGTGTTGGAAAGATTTATCAGCAAACAGCGGTTGATACCCATTCCAAATCAACAATATGTTTTTGAAAACTCGGAGAAGGAAAATCAAGCCGCTTAAAATCGTGTAGAATGTCTTAGTCGGGAGACCGACTGTCAACGCAAATCGTTACTACCGCATATCCGCATAGTTTGGCTACAGTTTTTGGCTACAGTTCAAAGAAAAAGGGATTAGCATTTCTGCTAATCCCTTCTAAACAAAAGTGGAGCTGAGGGGGATCGAACCCCTGACCTCTTGAATGCCATTCAAGCGCGCTCCCAGCTGCGCCACAGCCCCATTTATTTATTTGACCCCACCTGTAAAGCAACCGCATGATACTAGCGGTTATCCCACAACTGTCAAGGGCAAAACCACCCCGCCCTGACCCTCTATTGCCTTCCACCGCTTTCCCTATATAATATATTGAAAGTTTTCAGACCAACACACCATTCCTTAACTCATCATTACCACTGTGCTTAAAAATTTCCAACGCAGACTTCGAAATGTTTTTATCACCGGGTTGCTGATCACCCTGCCGATTGCGCTGACATGGTTCATTTTGCAGTTCCTGTTCAAGAGCCTCGATGCCCTGTCGCCGGTATTCACCAATATGCTGATCCAACTTGGTGCGCCCTTTCCCGAAGGTTACCGCATCCCCTTTCTGGGAGTGCTGATCACCCTGCTGATCGTGCTCGCAGTGGGCTGGCTGACCACTAACTTTTTCGGGAAAAAGATTTTTGAACTCGGCGAAACCATTGTTGAAAAAATCCCATTCGTCCGCCGAATTTATAAAGGCTCCAAACAGGTAGTGGTTTCCATCGCCCAGGCCGACACGTCGGCCTTTCGCAAAGTCGTCCTGCTTGAGTTCCCGCGCCGGGGACTTCTGGCGATCGGGTTTGTGACCGGCGAGTCCCGCGGAGAAGTGCAACAGATGACCCAGGAGAATATGCTCAACGTGTTCGTGCCGACCATGCCCAATCCCACTTCCGGATTCCTGATCTTCTCTCCGGCCGATGAACTCACGGAAGTTTCCATGACCATTGAGGAAGGCATCAAGTATGTGGTTTCCGGCGGCATCGTTACCCCTCAGGAACTCAAAGTCATCGAAGCCAAAGGACTGAAGCTTGAGCAACCTTCCTGACTCTTCTCTCGACATCCTCTATCTCGACAACCATTTGATCGCGGTGTGCAAACCTGCAGGGATGCTCACCCAGTCTGACGATTCCGGCGAAGCTTCCCTGATGGACCAGGTTAAGGACTGGATCAAAACAGAATATAAAAAACCCGGAAAAGTGTTTTTAGGATTGGTGCATCGGCTCGACCGGCCGGTGTCGGGAGTGGTGGTGTTTGGCCGCACATCCAAAGGTGCCTCGCGGCTCTCGGAACAGTTTCGTCAAAAAACCACAAAAAAAATTTATCGGGCTCTCGTCGAAGGAACTCCAGAACCTCAGCAAGCCAGCCTGACGCATTACATGAGAAAAGAAAAATCCCTCAAGGCCACCGTGTTCCCCCGCCCGACACCTGACGCTAAAGAAGCTCTATTGGCTTATGAAGTCATCGAAACTTCTGGCACCACCAGCCAGCTTGATATTCATCTGCATACCGGAAGGTTCCACCAGATCCGTGCACAACTCGCCTTCATCGGGCACCCCATCGTTGGCGACAAAAAGTATGGCGCAAATTCAACGTTGCCGGAAGGGCGGATCGCTCTAAACGCCCGGCGCATGATCTTCAATCACCCGACGAGCAAAGAAGAAATCATTATTGATTGTCCCCCGCCCCAGGATTGGCCAGCGGACCACCAGAGTTAATGAGTTTTTCGACTCCCCCCTCCACGGTAGTGGGCTGGAAGCAGTTTTTTCAGGTGGCTGTTGGTACAGAATCCGGATCCGCTTGGAGCGAATCTTTCTTGAGTTAAACATCACGTCTTCACTGCATTCAGAATGGCAATACAAGGCTATTTGTCATTCTGAGGAACAAGGTGACGAAGACGTGATATTTTTCCTTAAACTTCGTGCCCCGAAGGGGTAATCCGGGGTTATGCAAAGGTCTCTCTTCCGCTGCGATCCGGGTAATTTTTTCCCGGACTTCCGCATTGACCACCGCTCTCTTTTCGGCCTCAATATTTCCCACCGTGCGCACTTCGTCCGCCACATCCATGTACACGGCTTTGCCGACCTGGACCGGGAGCGAGAATTCCTTCTTCTTAACCTGTGGGGCATTGTCTTCGGAGGAAGAACACGCGACCAATAGAAGAATCAATAGGGGAGTGGAAAAACAGGCTGATTTGATCTGTGAAACGAAATTCTGATATAATCCCCCTCCAAACAGGGCATTTGTTAATAGTAAGATCTTGAAATTATTATCCTATAGCAGTGTTTAAAGGTTTTCAACATTCATGGGCCATTCGCCAACACAAAACTATCCGCTCGACCAGTTCGACTACCAGTTGCTCGACACCGGGTCATTCCAGAAGCTCGAACAATTCGGCCCGCACCATTTCATCCGTCCCGCACCCCAAGCCACCTGGCCCAAATCCCTTTCTCCCAAAGAATGGAAAAAGGCGGAAGGAGAATACAAATATTTTAAGGGTAAAGACACAGGAGGTGAATGGAAGTTTTTCACCCAACTCCCCGAGGATGGATGGACCATTCAGTTCCATAACCTTGTATTTAAAGTTCAACCCACAGGATTCGGACATATCGGGATCTTCCCCGAGCAGGCCCTCAACTGGCTATGGATCATGGATCAGCTTAAACAGCTTAACGGCACAAAAATACAAGTACTTAATGTTTTTGGCTACACCGGTGCCAGCACCATTGCGGCGGCCTCTGCCGGGGCTCATGTCACCCATATTGACGCTTCCAAGGCCTCGGTCACTTGGGCCAAGCGCAATTTGGAACTTTCCGGACTGGGCGACTGTCCGGTGCGCTGGATTGTCGATGACGCCATGAAATATATGCAGAGAGAACATCGGCGCGGCAAGAAATATGACGCCATCATCATGGACCCGCCCTCTTTTGGACGGGGACCAAAAGGAGAAGTCTGGAACATCGAAAATATGCTATCCAAGTTCATGGAAGCCTGCCAGAACATCCTCAGCGATTCTCCGGCATTTTTACTGTTCACCACGCATTCGCCGGGATTCTCCGCACTCACTCTCGAAAATATGATGCGGACTTATTTCCCGTCACACAAACCTGGGAATTTCGAGACGGGAGAAATGTTCATCCCCGACCAGTCATCCGGACTCAACCTGCCCAACGGTTTCTTCGCCCGGTGGGCCGGGCAACGCCCAAGGGAAATGGGGCCGTAGCGTTACCTGCAAACAAACGTTTTCTCGGCCTGAAGAGGTTTTCTCCTTTTTTTTAAAGCACCCCTCCAAGGCATGAAGTTAAATGAAGAGATAGCACAAGGGCCGGGGTGATTTACCTTCAGGGGTTACTCGGTTAAACTTCCCCCTGATAAGGGGGATTGAGGGGGTTGCTTTAGTCGTTATCGCGAACAACCGAAGGGAGTGCGACGACCCAGGAGTGATAGTAAGAACCCAGACTTTGGCCTTCGACCTTGCAATAAAGTAACCTATATGTTACTATTATGGGAGGAGTAAGAGAATATCTTCGTGAAGATGAGACTAGCCCCTTCGCCGATTGGTTTAGTGGGCTGAATACACAAGCCGCTCTCAAAGTGTAAATACCTGTCTCACGCGGATAGGAAATGGAAATTTATCCACAGCAAAAAGCGTAGGAAGCGGTGTTCATGAATGCGTGATTGATTGGGGGCCGGGCTACCGTGTTTATCTTGGCAAGGACGGGGATAAATTGATTATCCTGCTGGGTGGCGG
The DNA here is from genome assembly GCA_965249625.1 of Nitrospinales bacterium. Classification (GTDB taxonomy): domain Bacteria; phylum Nitrospinota; class Nitrospinia; order Nitrospinales; family VA-1; genus LS-NOB. Next base: position 2,066,231 of record OZ252246.1, read on the forward strand.
CACGAAGAAGCGTCAGCAAAACGATATCAACCGTGCAAAGGGACTTTGGCAGGAATATAAAAAACGTAAAAAGGAAAAATAATCATGGCCATAACCAAAAATTTTAAAGAAACCATTCAGGCACGCGCCCTCAAGGACCCAAAGTTCCGCACAGGACTACTCAAAGAAAGCATCAAAAGCATGTTGGCCGGGGATACGGAAACCGGGAAAATGATTCTGCGCGACTATATCAACGCCACGATTGGTTTTGAGAAGCTGGGGAACATGGCAGACAAATCACCCAAAAGCCTGATGCGCATGTTCAGTCCCAGCGGAAACCCCACAGCCAACAACCTGTTCAGCATCATCCGCACCCTGCAAAAAAAAGAAGGCATTCATTTTGAAGTGAAAGCTTCACGGTAATGGAGGGAATACCGCAATGACAACCCATATCGATGAACCAAAGTCTCTTGGCAAAGAGGCAGTTCGTTTGGACCGTTTCTCAATGCTCCAGAATGAACATGTTTCTTCACTAACAAATTTTGTTAAAAATTGCGTAACGAAAGAAATCTTACTGATGAAGTGCCATATTTTGACCCATTCGACGGTGGCATATCTGCCAAAGTTCTTTTTATCCTTGAAGCTCCTGGAGCAAAAGCGGTGAAAAGTGGCTTTGTTTCCCGCAACAACCCCGATGAAACCGCTAAGAACATATTTAACCTCCTAAATGAAGCAGCATTCGAAAGAAGTGATACCGTGCTTTGGAATATTGTTCCCTGGTATATAGGAACTGGAAAAAAAATAAGGCCGGCAAGCAAGACAGACATTGCCGAAGGCATAATTTATCTAGAGTGCCTATTAAAAATTTTATCTTCCCTAAACACTATTGTTTTGGTTGGCAAAAAGGCCGCTCAAGCAAAACCTTTCATTACAAAAATAACCACTCTTAGGATATCTGAAACACCTCACCCCAGCCCATTATTTGTGAATAATAAGCCGGGAAATAGAAAACTGCTTCTATCATTTTTTTCTGAAATCAATGAGCATATGATATTAGATACTAATGACTAAGCAATGGGTCGTATACTTGCAAATTATTGGCTAAAACTTTGGAGCCTCAAGATTGTCTTTTTATCAATATCTGAAAGCGCAGGCGGAAAAGGACCCGGCTCATCCTGCAATTATTGAGGGAGACACAGCCTTAAGCTATGGCGATTTCGTTTCCCAGATCGAACGGTTCGCCAGCACCTTGTCCGAACTCGACCTCAACGCCAACAGTAAAATCGGACTACTGTGCCTGAACCAGAAAGAATACCTCATTGCTTTTTTCGCGGCGTTACTGAAAGGCGTTCCCGTCATCCCTTTCAACTTCATGCTGAAACCGGAAGACCTGGTCTACATCACCCAGGATGCAGGAATCGATACCTTGGTGGTCGACTCGGCATTTGTTAAACCCGAAATCGCGCCCTTTTTCAAATTCTTCGCCAACAAAATTCTTGTTGGTCCGGCGGACCCGACACAAGTGGGGGAAGGGACTCTAAGCTGGGACAAGTTTATGGAGATGGGTGATTCCGGCGACTCCATAAAAAGACATAAAAGAGGCGAAAGCCTCCCCGATGTCATCCTCTACACTTCCGGCACCACCGCCAAACCCAAAGGGGTCATGCTGGAAGAGAACCAGTTCGACACCAACTGCACCGGGTTTTTAGAGCATCTGCAGTTTACGCCGGAAGACAAGGTGATCGTCGCCCTGCCGCTGTTCCATTCGTTTGGAAACATCATGGCACTGGTATTATTGCGTTCGGGAGCCACCCTTATTTTACTGAAACAGTTTCAGCCTAAAACCATATTGGAATCCATCGCCCAACACAAAGCGACAATTTTACCGTTGGTACCTACCATATATTCGTTTCTGGTTCAGCTTTATGCCCGTGGCGGGTATGACGTTTCATCCCTCCGCCATTGTATTTCTGGCGGAGCCTCTCTGCCCGAAGCCCTGCTGAAAAGAGTTGAAGAAGGATTGGGAGTCACTGTCATCGAAGGTTATGGTTTGACCGAGACTTCGCCGGTGATCGCCGTGAACACGATGAAAGACGGCAGTGTGCCCGGCTCTGTCGGACCCGTCCTGCCCAATGTCGAACTGGACATCGTTGATGAAACCGGAAACTCTGTAGCACAAGGAGAAGTCGGCGAAATCCGCGTGCGCGGCAAAACGGTAATGAAAGGTTATTGGAACAAGCCCGATGAAACAGCCCAAACCATTTCAGCCGATGGCTGGCTCAGAACCGGGGACCTCGGTCATCTTGATGAAAAAGGCCGACTGTTTATTTCCGCTGGCAGGATCAAAGACCTCATCATTCGCGCCGGGGAAAACGTTTCACCCCTGGCGATTGAAAACGCTTTAATGAATCATCCTGCAATCATCGAAGTGGCGGCAGTGGGCATTGCCGATGAACGGGTAGGAGAAAAAGTAAAAGTGTTTGCCGTTTTGCGTGAAGGGGCTCAAGCCACCGAACAGGAGTTGAAAGAACTGTGCCGGGAGAAATTGCCCGCCTTCATGATCCCCGACCTGTTTCAGTTTATGGAGTCCCTGCCAAAAACCGCGACCGGGAAAATTCTAAAGTCGGAACTTCGGGCCACGCCCGATGGCAATGGCAACTAACTTCCTCATTGGCCCCAAAAAACCAACTAAGGAAAAGATAGTCAACAGTTTCCAACCTCAAGAAAATTTAGTCCATTTCTAAATACCAAGCAGGAAATTAAAAACATTCTGTTTAAGCTCGCTCGCGTGGACCGAAGAAACGATCCCCATTATAATGAATCATGTGTTCAGGAATTTCGACAATCCAAACCTCTGTTTCCCAAGCCACATTTTTTATATGCTTTCTAAATTCTGCCATATCAGGGAAAGCACTTACATAAACACAACCCATTTGACAACCTTTCAACATCTCTTCCAACTCAAAAACTCTTTTTGGGGACATGGGGCCATGAGAAGTCACAGCTTCCATCATAAACAACCATTTTTTCTTTTCATCGAGAAAAACAATATCTGGCAGCTTATCGTGATCTGAAATGGGAACTCCCAAAGTAATAAGCCCTTCCGTATCCAGAAAAAGATTTTTCCTGGCCGTATCACCCATGTACAGAAGCTTTGCTCCAGAAGCAAATCCCCGGGGATAAATTCTTCTATCACCGCCCTTTGAACCTCATTATGTTTGCCGGGTGATAAACTCAATTTTTTACCACTAGGTAATTTTACCGGAACAAGTTTTCTCTTTCTCCTTCGAGCATAAACCTCTAAAAGGGAGCCCCGCTTCAAAGCGAATTCCTTAACGGCTTTGGGCCATGATTTTTTTCTATAGGCTCGAATTACGGTAAGAGCTTCATTTGATATAGCATAGTGAGTTCTGGGACTGTTAGTTGGAAGGTTTGGATCAAAAGGATTATAATCTACAATTTGAGCTTGGACAAACTGATGCAGAACTTGACGCCGGACAGTCTCCCTGGTGTTTGGTGCATAGTTGACCGCATATTGCTTTGCTATAAATACCATTATGTCTTTGGAAACGGAATTCCTATTTCTTTTCGCAGTAGCCCATTTATCTCTTGGTTTAATTCCACACAAAGCCAACAACGTCAGAGCAGCAATTTCATTTTGTTGAGCGGGAGGCAACCCCAAAGCTTTTAAGATTTCTTGGGCCTGTTTAATCTTAGACAACGGCAGCCCTTTCGTTCAGCTCTAGAATTTTCGTTTTATTTCCACATCCAATTGCTTTAACAATTAACTCATCAAGATTTAACATCGGGTTTTCCAATAGTTTGATTTCTCTCCCAATTCTCACGATAATCTCATAGTTTGGCAATGGCATTATTTGCAATTCTGTTGCATTAACTTGAGTATTACCATTTATACTTCGAAAAAAATTATCCATGAGCGTACTATTAAAAATTGCCGCCAATCCCCACACTTCGTTTTCCGACAGAACACCTCCAGGTCGATAAATATAATTCAGATGATTTTCAAGACCCAAAAGCTTGCTATCAATCTTTCCCAAAATGTAAGGGGCCGCAGTAAGCCTCCTCAGATCATCTTTTGAACTAAAACGGCGTAGCAAAACATAGTTCTTATTAGGCAGGAGTATGGATTTTGCCGCCCCTTTAAGTTTAATATATTGCGCTTTATGCATTTTCCCTGGCCAATCAAATTTCAACGGGTGGACGTGTTGCATCCAAAAAAGCGGAATATGAGTTTCTGGAACCTTCCCAAAATGCTCAAGGTGTTCTCTCGCACGGAAAGGAACAACTGGTCCCGTTGAAATTCTAAGCCTTAACTTATCCAGAGACATTGGCCAAGAGTCAACCAATTTCAGGACAGCTTCCGCCTCCTCCGAGGCAGGGATTCTTAGAATTTTTTCTTTACTATCCATATTGAGCATTTCACCTAAAGAAACTATTCTTTTTGAGGCCTTTTGTATGTCCTCTTTGCCATGGCTGCTGGAAATTAACAATTTATGAGATACATTAAGTTTTGGCCAAGAATCCGCTCTAATCCCTTTAATTATTATATTTTCCTGGAGAACATCGTCCCTGTTAAACGCTTCTTTTCTGGATTCAAAAATATGAATCTGCTCAGGTTGGATAATAGAAAAGAATTCTTTACGAAGCAGCCTGAAATAGGAACCCGAAACAAAGCTCCTGGGGGTAATGAAAATAAAGCTCCCACTCGAGCAAAGCAAGGTTGCCCCCACAGCCATAAATAGTGAATACATATTGGGCTGACCATGAACAACAGAAGAAGCAGCTTTAGCTCTGGGGTCGGTTTTAGATATTTTGAAATATGGAGGATTTGAAATAACAACATCAAATTCGGAATCAGTAGAAGTGTAATGGAACAAACTACCCAAAAGGGCCAGTGATTCGGAATGTGCCAAAATAAAATCTGCTTCAACAATTTTAATATTTAGCAAAACCTCTCGTTTTTCCGACCAACATTTCAAATAAGAAAGAACCTTTTTTAGCAGTGGGATTATTTTCGAATTTACCTCATAGGCAACTATATCTATAGCTTTAGGCTTAAAGGAACCTTCAACTATTTTTTCAACAGAAGCACACAATAGGATTCCTGGTCCCACTCCTGGGTCTAAAATTCGGATCTTTGTTTTTTGAATAGTAATAAGACCCGCCATATAATCAGCCACAGACGGCGGTGTTAAATAGAAACCAATTTTTTTTCGATATTCAGGAGAAATTCGCGAGGTAAACTTAACACCAACTCGATCACAGTAGAACACGGGCCGCTCATTTTTTTCAGGCTTCGACATTTTATCTAATCTCTTTCGATCTAGCTTACCACCCGCTTTTTTCATTTCTTTGCAGCCTATTGCACATTAAAATTTCAATCTACCACGACTTAACTCATTCAAGTATGAGAATCATCAAAAACCGCGACCGGGGAAATTCTAAAGTCGGAACTTCGGGCCACGCCCGGTGGTAACCAGCAATAGCTTTTCCAGGCAAGCAAAAGGTTATCTCGGCCCCATTAAGCCGCCAACGCGATTTGAAAGCAGTAACAAGCTATTTACCCCTTCGGGGTACGAAGGTACCCGTGCCGGGCATGAAGGCAAAGGTAAAATATCACATACCCGTGCCGGGCATGAAGGCAAAGGTAAAATATCACATACCCGTGCCGGGCATGAAGTTTAAGGAAGAGGACATCACAGCTACGGAAGAATATCACGGCCACTGTACCCCTTCGGGGCATGAATTTAATGATGGGGATATCACAGCCCCACGCTGAGTGGCGGTTAGAGGGCGCAGCGGAAACCGAAACCTTCAATACGATAATCGGTTTGAAATTCTTTTCGTGAAGAAGACCGCTGGCTGGCCGGATCGGTTTCCCAGGCTCCGCCGCGAAGGACTTTTTCATTCCCTCCGCCCCGTCGGTCAGTCGGGTTTAATTTTTGGGGTCCTTGTGGATTATCTTTCGGACCACTGGAATAATATCTTTGACCAAACCAGTCCGCCACCCATTCGTGGACGTTTCCTGCCATGTCATGCAGTCCAAACGGATTAGCCGGAAACGAACCTACCGGTGCTGTGTTGGGGAATCCATCGGACAGGTCTTTGGCCCGGATGTTCAGGCCGCAGGTGCTGTCACAGAAATTGGATTTTGAGGCATCGAATTCGTTGCCCCAGTAATAGGCCGTATCGGTTCCGCCGCGTGCGGCATATTCCCATTCCGCTTCGGTCGGCAGGCGTTTGTCAGATTTATCGCAGAATTCCTCGGCTTCGTGCCAGGTCACCCTTTCAACCGGCCGATCTGCGGCTTTAAAGCGGGAGGGGTTGTGTCCCATTGTCGCCTGAAAGGTGCTTTGATTGACTTCGTGTTTGTCTATTTTAAACGGTTTTAAGCAGACTTCATGAATCGGCCTTTCTGACGGAGCACCCTTTTCGCTGCCCATTTTGAAACAACCGCCCTTGAGCTCGACCATCTCGACCGAACCGGACAACCCTGCCTTGGCGATCAATTTGTCGGTGATCTTGCCCTGCAGTTCTCGAACCGCCTCATACACCCGGTTGGGAACGCCTTGGTATTGGATGCGGGCATTGCTGTGGGGGATGAGTTCCATTTTGCCCGTCTTCATGTTGAACAGGCGGTAATGTGGGACGGGTTTCGCAGCTTTCCCATCAACGTAATTTCTCATATTATTTCTACCGCTGTCGGGAGTGATGACACTTTCATCAACAATTTCCGCCTCAAACGGTTCGGGGCCTCCCTCAACCGTAACAATGACGGTATTACGGTTGGTCACTTTCATGGCCAGAATTCGGCGGGTCAACTTGTCCGCCTCTTCAAACTTTTCCAGCCGGAATTTGACATCGGCCAGAGAACGCATGATGCGCCAGCTTTTCGGATCCATTTTAAGAGCCGTAGCATAATGCTCTTCGGCTGCCTGAATTTCCCCCTGGGCCAGTTTAGCGTCCCCCTTGAGAGTTTCATCGACAACGCCCGCAATCCCCAAAACCGGGAACAGAAAAAAGCATAAAACCCATAAACAAACTGTATTTTTAAAAAATAAAAAAGAGACACCCATCATCCGGCTCCTGTCGTGGAAAATTGAAATTGAATGAGCGGGTATTATAACAGCGGAGGGGTACCAGTCCAAACTGGTAATTTTGATGGGTCTTATTCGGTGGGTTTTTTCTGCCTGACAGGAGATTTCTTGCTACTTTCCTTATTTTCATCCTGGGCTTTATTGTCCTGTTCCGATTTTTGTTTTTTCAGGTCTCCCCATCCCGAGTCCACTTTCTTCTTTTTATTATGCCGGTCTCTTCGAGGGAAATAATCAATTTCGTCAATCATGGCTCGTTTTGCGTTTTAAGGATTCTGGATTTAATCTGGTCGACCACAGGCCCTTTCATACCCAGCGTTGTCTTCCAGGTGCCGTTTCCAGCACCCGATCAGCACCATTTACGCCCAAAACGGCGTCCCGCAGCCGCATAGCTGTAACCATGTTCTACCACCAATGCAACCGCTTCCTGCTTGAATTCCCGACTGAATGTTCTCCGTTGCTTGTCATCCAACACCTCGTTTTGAATCATTTCCATTATATGATCCTTAACTCGGTGTCCGGTATCTCGGGGGATGATCATTGGTTGTCAGTTTCATTATTAGGCACGGGCCAGTAAGTCGCTCTCCTTGCCCGCCGCTTTCTGTTTGAAGCGAGAAATTAATATGTCATTTAAAAGTTGTTTGTCATAAACATCCATATTGACAAAATCAAGCTTGCCTTTCATTTCGTCGCGGGAAAACATATTTGCCAGCATTCCAAAAGCCTCATCAATGAATGATACTGAGGCTATCTGGATATTCTTGAAATCCAAAACAATTTCATCCTCCTTCTCCCAGGCATCATAGATTTTGGCCTGTATTATTTCTCCGTCTTCTCTGGTAATAATATTCTTACCGCAAGTTTTCTTTATGTCTATAACCACTTAAATACCTCCTAGAATATTGGTTCTTCCTCAGAAGCTAAACAGTACCCGTGGTCTCTACCCGTGTTAATTACCAGCTTCAATATTGTACCAGAAAAAGAATGTCTCATAGTCTGATTTGTAATTTTCCCTTGGTCAAATTTCCAGAAAACTTTACCTTTCCCGGAAATTATACATAATTGGCCCCTATTGACCTCCAAGAACTTCTTAATGTGATGGAGGCCCAAACCGGCGTGTTTTACCTTAGAGGTAATGCCTTCTTGTGTGGCTAATTTAATTGCTTCGTGATGATCTGTTAGATGCATGTGTTTTACAGAAGATTTAAGCGAACCTAATATACCTCTGCCCATATCCGCAATGCAAATCCGAAGTTGGTGTTCCTTTGGATACAGTCTAGCGCAAACATAATATCCAGTTCCCCCGCTATGCTGGACAACATTTTGCGTTGCCTCTGACAGGCTCATTTTAAGCGACCATTTAAGCTCCATGAACAAGCTAAAAATTGAAAAACAGGAAACTGCCATAACATCTCTTTTAGAGGGTTGTTCCATCCGTTCTGTGGAGCGTATGACCGGAGTTCCCCAAAGACAGTCTCCCATGCCAGTGGTGCTCACAATGAGAACCTTTTTAAATGCCGCCATCAAAAAACCATTATAAATGGGGATGATCGAGGCTCAACTTTGATGCCGCAATCACCGGGACCAAGGCTTTTTCAACTTCCTCAAAAACCCGTATAACGGTGATAGGGTTAGGGTCAATGTGCGGACCGGGGCGTTTGTCCGCAGGGAGAAAGGGAGGGCTGGAGACAAACACAGTGTTGGGTGAAAGGCTCCCACAATATTCTATCAAGTAGCCACTATGGATAGATATTATTGGCATTCCAAATGCTGAGGCTATGTGAGTTAATCCATTATCACAGCCTATGTACAAAGAGACTCGTTTGATAACTGCGGCGATAGAGCGCATTGTTGGTGTGTTTTTAATTACAACCGTCCCAGGATATTCCTTTCTTGACGCTGGGGGAACAAAAGTTATTATTTTAACTGAAAACTTTCTGTGGATCATTGCCACCAATTCCCTGAATTTGTTTACAGGCCATTCCTTGGAGTCTTTGGCAAAACGTGTTTCAGGACCCAAAACTATAAACGGCTCTGCCTTTTTAATCCCTGCTTGCCTTATAATGATTTCCCCTTGAGCAATGTCATCTTTGTTTAAATAAACAATAGGCCTGCGGTATGATAGCGTTACTCCACACAATTGAGCAATATTATCAACAATGTGGTTTCCTTTTCTCAGCTTTTTGCCTTCTTCGTTGTTAAAAAATATAACCAAATCAAATTTTAATTTTCTTTTATGGAAGGCTATTTTATTGAATAATAATTTACGAATATTTTTTGTTGGCGGATAATAAAATAAAGAGGTGTCAAATTCATCGATATTAGGATTGTTAGCGATAATGCTATGAAAGGCTTCCGCTCCCATACCAAAAGTTATTTTTGCTTTTGGGAATTTTTTTTTAAGTTCGGCGGGCGGAGATGAAACCAGAACCAAGTCGCCAACTCCACCCAAGCTCCCAATGTAAATACTCTTTGGGTTTTCAACTGCACGGTTGAAGCCTAAAGCATTTAAGATGCGCATCATATTCCTTTTAAACCGGAATGTTATAAGTTGATGTGCTTACTAAGGTTATCAAGGTGTATTGGCTTGAATATCCAGGCTCAACCACTTATACTCCTTGAGAGGGCCTCGAAACATTTCCTGCTACTCTTGTCGTATCACCTTCCAATCCATTTTTACAGAAATGAAAACATTTTTTGTTACGGGTGGTGCCGGTTTTATCGGTGGAAACTTTATCCTGAACTTAATGAAAACCGGCCAGGCAAAAGTAATCAATTATGACAAACTGACCTATGCGGGAAATCTCGATACCCTGGTCAGTATTGAGAAAAACCATCATTACACCTTTGAGCAAGGTGATATCTGTGACAAAAAAAGGCTAAGAACATTATTTGAAGGGCATAAAATCGATGCTGTGGTTCATTTTGCCGCTGAATCTCATGTCGACCGGTCCATTGAAGCACCCGGAGATTTCATTCGAACCAATGTGGTGGGAACCTATGAACTTTTGGAAACCACCCGCTGTTACTGGCAAGGATTGGATACAATCCGAAAGAACAACTTTAGATTTCTACATATTTCTACCGATGAGGTTTATGGGTCTTTGGGGGAGACCGGCTTGTTTACGGAAGAAACTGCTTATGCGCCTAATTCACCCTATGCGGCCTCCAAAGCCTCCTCTGACCATCTGGTGAGAGCTTATCACAAAACATTTAACCTTCCGACACTAACCACCAATTGTTCCAACAACTATGGGCCGTACCAGTTTCCCGAAAAACTTTTACCATTGATGACTCATTGTGCGCTTGAAGGGAAACCCCTGCCCGTATACGGAGACGGTCAACAGATAAGAGATTGGCTGTATGTTGAAGATCATTGCCGGGCCATTCTCGAAGTTCTGGAAAAAGGAACCGTGGGGCAGGTTTATAATATTGGCGGGCATAATGAAAAAACCAATCTGGACGTTGTTCAGACTCTATGCCATATTTTGGATGAAAAGGTACCGGACTCTCCACACCGACCGCACAAAAAACTGATCAGCTTTGTCGAGGACCGTCCTGGACATGACCGGCGTTATGCCATTGACACAAGCAAGATTCAAAATCAACTGGGCTGGGTTCCCAGGGAATCCTTTGAAACCGGCTTAAGAAAAACCGTGAGCTGGTATCTGGACAATCAGGACTGGACCAGCCGGGTCATGTCGGGTGCCTATAGAGGGGAACGCCTGGGTCTTGAAAAATCTTAAGGAACATTCGATATGATCAACAAAGGAATCATTTTAGCGGGAGGATCGGGAACCCGGCTCTATCCATTGACCCAGGTTGTCAGCAAGCAATTGATGCCCCTCTACGACAAACCGATGATCTATTATCCGCTCTGCACCCTCCTGCTGGCTGATATCCGGGATATCTTTATCATCACCACCCCCAAAGACCAGCACCTGTTCAAAGAATTGTTGAACGATGGAAGCCAATGGGGCATCGATATCAGTTATGGAGTCCAACCCAGTCCAGATGGTCTGGCTCAGGCCTTCATCATTGGAAAAGATTTTATCGGCAAAGATGGGTGCAGTTTGATCCTTGGTGACAATGTTTTTTATGGTCGCGAACTGCCCGCACTCATGGAGAAAGCCAGGAAACGGAAAACGGGTGCCACCGTTTTCGGCTATTGGGTGAAGGATCCGCAAAACTATGGAGTGGCCGAGTTCGGCCCCGATAATAAAGTCGCCAGCGTCGAGGAAAAACCTCAGGAGTTCAAATCAAATTACGCCATTACCGGACTGTATTTTTATGACAATCAGGTTGTCGACATCGCTTCTTCCATCAAACCCTCGGCACGAGGGGAACTGGAGATCACCGATGTCAACCGGGTATATCTTGAGCAATCACAGCTATCTGTGGAAAAAATGAGCCGCAGGTTCGCCTGGCTGGATACAGGCTCTCATGAATCCCTGCTGGATGCCGCTAACTTTATCGAAACCATTCAACGGCGGCAAGGGCTGATGGTCTGTTGTCCTGAAGAGATTGCCTACAGTAAAGGCTGGATCACGGCAGAGGATTTGGGGAAACGCGCTCGATCACTGAAAAAAAACGGGTACGGACAATATCTCATACGCCTGATTTCCAAAAAATAATCGTAACTGAAAATATTAGGGAATTTTCCCAGCCAAAGAAATTGGGACTGGCCTATAAGAAAAACGTCGATGATGAACGTGAATCTGTCACTTACAAAATCATTGATGCGCTACAAAAACAGGGCGCGCATGTTGACCATAATGACCCGTTCGTCCCTGAAATCAAACCAACGAGAGAGCATGAAAAACTTAAAGGAAAAAAAGCACGCCCTTAAATGGTTCAGACTCATATGACCTGACGACTATCTTGATGGACCATTCGGATTACGACTACGAAAGCATCGTAGAAAATTCAAAAATCATTATTGACACCCGCAACGCCTGCAAAGATACAAAATCCGCAAAAATTATCAAAGCTTAATCTATTTGCTTCACGCATTTCCCATAAAAACATTCCATTCATGAAAATTCTTCTGACAGGAAAAAACGGACAAGTGGGCTGGGAATTAAACCGCTCACTCTCTAAACTAGGAACTGTTTTTGCCATGGGCAGAGACCAGATGGACCTTTCCAAACCAGAAACGCTGGGTCCCGTCATTCAGAAGATCCGACCGGATATCATTATCAATGCCGCCGCTTATACCGCAGTCGATAAAGCGGAGTCGGAACCTGAACTGGCTATGACCGTCAATGGAATCGCACCGGGAATAATCGCCGAGGAAGCTCGAAAAACAGGCGCAAGAATGATTCACTATTCCACCGATTATGTTTTTGATGGGAAAACAACATCTCCTTATAAAGAAGAGGACCTCACCCGCCCTTTAAATGTTTATGGAAAATCCAAATTGGCTGGGGAAAAAGCAGTGATCCAGGTCGGTATTCCCCATTTCATACTCAGAACCGGCTGGGTGTATAGCCTGAGGGGTAGCAATTTTCTGCTTACCCTGCAAAAACTGGCTCAAACCAAAAAACAAATAAAAGTTGTTGACGATCAAACGGGATCCCCCACTTGGGCAAGAGCTATTGCCGAGGGCACAACGCAAATTCTGGAGCAGTGCCTTAAAGGCACCACGACATCTCAAGTATTTACCGGTTCAGGAGTTTTTCATATGTCATGTGGCGGGGAGACTAGCTGGTTTGATTTTGCAAATAAAATCCTTGAACTTTCCAACCTTTCAAAAGACACAGAGGTGATTCCCATCCCCACTATCGAGTATCCCACCCCTGCGGCTCGCCCCAGATATTCACCGCTTTCAAACAGAAAATTGAAACAGGTCTTCCACCATGAAATGCCCCAGTGGCAGGATGCATTACAGGAATGTCTGAACTCAGCACTCAAGTAACTGAAGATCTTTGGATATCCCTTCCCAATTTTGTTACCATTCTAATTAAAATATTTTTTGGATTGAACCTGACTGTAGTTCATATATACTCGATTTTCGAAGAAAGGGCTTTTGCTGGTAGCGTAAAGCCCTTTTTTTCAATCGTCGGCAAATATGCGAAGATCACGCAACCCCTCATTTTGTGAAAATGGAAAAATTCTCGCCTGACACTAATTCATCCGAAGCAAACCGTGTGATTCCCGCCCTGGACAAAGTAATTCAATTTTCCTTGTTCACGTTTGCCGTTTTCTCCATGTTTTCCATCAGTGTCACTCAGATTTCATTTGCCATTGGGGCACTTGCATGGCTATTTAAGATCCACTTAACCAAATCATGGAAAGAACTGAGAGGTACGCGGGTTGGTATTGCTATCTTATTCTTCTGCCTGGCCTGTGTTTTGGCAGTGGCAACATCGGTTGACTTGGAGAGCAGTATTAAGCCTCTGAAAAAATTGCTTCAGTTTGTCATCTTCTTTTGGGTGGCCAATGCGGTTCAGGATGAAAAACAAAGGGATTTATTAATTGGACTGGTTATCGTCGCCGGAGCTGTTACGGCTTTGAATGGGCTCTTTCCATTTTGGGCACAGGGTTATTATTCACCCCAACGGCTCCTGGGCACAATGAGCATGCCCTCTACTCTTTCAGGAGTTTTAATGCTTGCGGGGTTGATTGCATTGGGAAGGTTTTTGTTTCACAAGCCCAAAGAATATTGGGTACTGGGGAGTCTGGGAATTATCAGCCTTTGTCTTCTGTTGACTTTAACAAGACAAGCCTGGCTTGGTTTTTTTACGGGGACAGTATTTCTGCTGTTCTTCCGGAGCAAAAAATATCTTCTGATCTTGCCGTTATTGTTGGCAGGTCTTTTATTGTTTGCTCCTGCAGGTCTTAAAGATCGCGTGTTTACTATGACAGACATGGAAAATAGTGGATTACAGGTAAGGATGTCTTTGTGGAAAGGAGGATGGGAAATTTTCAAGGACCACCCTGTCACAGGATGCGGCTTTAAATGTGTGGATTCAATTCATTCTCAATATCCGGATCCTTCCGGATATGTTGCGCGTATAATAGGGATGCACAATAATGTATTGCAATTGCTGGTGGATACTGGAGTTGTAGGGCTGGGGACCTGGCTTTCAATCTGGGCAACCTATTTCATTGAAATCTTTAAGCACCGGTGGATTTTACATAAGGAAACGTCTCAGGGCAATGTCGAGGGTCTATTGTTGGGGTCCTTGGCAGCGGTTCTTGGTTTTATAGTTGGAGGCTTTTTCGAGACCAATATCTATGACTCGGAAGTTGCAATGTTGCTATATTTTTTAATGGGCCTCTCTCTAACTCAAGTAAAAAAAGCCCCCAGGGCCGAATAGACCTTAAATCCAACCTGTTCATTGAACATTGAAGCCCCCTGGAATATCTTACGAAAAATAAATTCCTTAAGGATGACAAAATGGCGTTTCTTGTCATTCTGAACACAGTGAAGACGTGATATCCTCTTCCTTAGCCTTCGTGCCCCGAAGGGGTAATCTCGCTTTTCTGTCATTCAGGGAGGGATCCTTCGTCGCCTTGCACTAACCTGAGGATTCTTCGATTTTTCGACTTATGCAAAGGTCTCCGTAACAGAGTCCTCCACCCACTAATTGTTTACGGGCTGGGTAGAGATATTTGCATCGCCTGGCATTTTCCTGAAATTCAAACTGCCTGCATCTGCAGACTCTTTCTTCGGCTTTATTTTATTTTCCTCCACTGAATCCTGACCAATGCATAACTTTTTCGAGCATATTTCATTCCTCAGTCGAAACAAGAAACGCGCCGTAATGATTGTCGCAGATGCCTTTCTGGTGACATTTTCATTGTGGCTGGCGTTTGCCTTACGTCTGGGTGAGTGGTTTTGGCCAAACCAGAGCCAAAAGTGGTTATTTATCGCGGCTCCCCTTTTAGCTCTCCCTGTTTTTGTCAAGTTTGGCTTATATCGGACAGTAATACGTTTCATAGGGCATAGGTCCATGCTGATAATTGCCCAAGCCGCAGGGGTGCTGGTTCTATTATTACTGTTGGTCGCAATTACTCTTCTTCCCTTCTATGCTGGCGTTGAAGTTGGGTTTCCCCGTTCCATGCCCATACTTTTTTGGATGGCCCTGTTCTTGAATGTGGGTGGCAGTCGGCAGATAGCCCGTTGGCTGTTATCGGAGCCCGCTGTCACTACCATTCAACCCAGGAAGAGCGTACTGATATATGGCGCGGGAAGAGTTGGACGGGAGCTGGCCTCATCTTTATTACATGGCAAAGATATTCAGGTTTTAGGCATTATTGACGATGATCTTACGTTGCATGGTCACTATATCCAAGATTTGAAAGTCCTGGGTGGTCGTTCCGAAATTGTGAAAATTCGTGCCACGACCAGCACCTTGGAAGTCCTGCTGGCGATGCCTGAAATACCCCGCGACGTGCGTAAAGAGTTGTTGAAATATCTTGAAGATAAAAATGTGGCTGTCAGGACAATACCTTCACTCAATGATATTGCTTCCCGGGCGGTGGCGATAGATGATCTGAGAGATGTCGATATCACCGATTTGCTGGCGCGTAAAGCAGTGGCGCCAAATCAGAAGCTTCTTGCCGCCTGCATCACCAATAAAAAGATACTGGTAACCGGTGCCGGTGGATCAATAGGCTCTGAACTCTGCCGCCAAACTCTGGCGCTGGACCCCGCCCTTATCGTTTTGTTTGACCACTCAGAACCCAATCTCTACAAAGTTAACGCTGAATTAATCAACCTGTGCGCAAGGTCAGACTGTAACGCCAGGATCATTCCCATCCTTGGCTCTGTCACCAATAAACGGCGTGTAGAAGAAACCATCAAAAATTTCACAATCAACACCATCTACCATGCCGCCGCCTACAAACATGTAGCCCTTGTCGAAAACAACATTGAGGAGGGCGTACTCAATAACATACTCGGCACCTGTAATGTTGCCCAGGCAGCTCTTAATCTGAATGTGGAACGTTTTATCCTCATATCCACCGATAAGGCTGTTCGCCCAACCAGCGTCATGGGGGCAACCAAAAGAATTGCTGAACAAATAGTACAAGGACTCGCCCAAAAAGGTGGAATAGAGCGCATAAGCGGGCAAAAAGCTACACGCTTTATCATAGTGCGCTTTGGCAATGTGTTAGGTTCTTCCGGTTCTGTAGTGCCTTTATTTCAGCAACAGATAGCCTCTGGTGGCCCCATTACCATCACCCATCCAGAAGCCACTCGATATTTCATGACCATTCCAGAAGCCAGTCAACTTGTAATACAAGCAGGCTCTATGGGTAGTCATTGCTGCAGCACCTTTGCACTGGAAATGGGCGATCCTGTCTCAATCCTTTCTCTGGCAAAACAACTGGTTTACTTGTCCGGCCGCATATTAAAAACTGACGAGAGCAGCGTAGAAGAACCAAACATTGAGATTCAGTATACCGGGCTGCAAAAAGGGGAAAAAATCCACGAAGAACTCTTCATCGGCGATAACATCACCAGCACCGAACACCCAATGATTTTAGAAGCTAAAGAGAATTTTTGCGAATGGTCAGAAGCTGAGGAAATAATGGCCGAACTCAAATCATGGCATAACCTTGATGACGAAGAGAAGCGGCAGCTGCTTATGGAAAAGGGCGGCTGAAATCCATCTGAAAATTATCAAGGGACCCGCAAACCGCACTTAGTGTTGCACTTACTAGTTAAATCCGCCGATCAGATCGCCGCTTGATTTAACTGCTGAATACCAGGTTTGACAATAACTCAGTCAACACCCATGGACATTATGTTTCGCACAACATTGTCCCTTGTCTTTCGCACACCTCTAGTCAGGCTTGGGCAGCGTTATTCGTGCCTGCCAACAACACCAGACCAACTAATCAGCATTCTTGGGCTTGGCTATGTTGGTTTGCCATTGATGATTCGATATACTGAAATTGGTTGCAAAGCTCTTGGTATCGATATTGATCAACAAAAAGTGGATGTGCTCAATTAGAGCAAGGGCTAATTTCTATATCAATACCTCTACTTTTCGGGAGTTAAGTTGTTAGCCGATATTTCGCGTATAACCAGCGGTCAGTCCGTTGCGCAAATGGTGAATTTACTATCTTTGCCACTTCTTACGCAACTATATGCGCCACAAGCATTTGGCGTGCTTGCAATATTTAGTTCGTTTGCGTGGATTTTAGCTGTTATTGCAACTTGTCAAGCTGAACACCTTATCATTACTATGCGAAGTAAGCGGAGGGCTAATGCACTAACCGTCGGCATTATTGTATTAGTATCCTTATTCAGTCTATTGTTAGCCGTAATTTTCGAATTTGTTGTAACAAATTTCAGCCAATTTGCGACGCTCAAAGAAATTGATAATATATCGATATTGTTGGGATTGGCTGTTTTTTTTATCGGGAACAACCAAGCGTTGCGCTGTTACGCGACATATACTGGAAAGTTTAAGGCGCACGGGGTTTCATCTGTCTTCGCTTCCATAGGTACGGTGGGTGTTTCCATTGGTTATGCAGTTTTTGTTGACGCTCTAGCACCAGCTACAGGCTTAATACTGGGGCAAGTGTGCGGGTTGGTTTTATCGCTCATTCCATTTCTTATTATTACAGACGTGAGTCAAGTTTTAACTAACGGCAGCACCCGCTTAATCCCCCTAATTATGCGCATGCAAATGAAAAATCTACCTATACTTCTGGTCACACATTTGTCAAAAACGGTTCATACTAGATTGCCGGTTCTGATAGTAGGTTCTGTATCGGGGGGGGCTGCAGGAGCGTATGCAATGGCTGAACGTTTGGTTGGTATACCTGCTAGGCTTCTTGGGCAATCCATTGGCCATGTTTTTAGACATAGATACAAATCATATGTTGATAGTCCAATTCTTTCTATGACCCGGCCACGCATAGTAATAACAGTTAGCTTTATTTCTTCATTGTTGTGTTGCGGCACTTTTATCTATTTTGCGGAGTGGTTTGTGTCGTTTTTACTAGGGGATGATTGGATAGTTGCGGTACCATTTTTACAGATTATTGCGGTAATGGAAATGATGAATCTTGTCTTCTACTGCGTTGAGGATGTGGCAGTTATTAGAGGCACTTATCATTACAGGATGTTATGGCAGTTGAGTCAATTGTTGGTGATTTTAGGTGGTTATGCTTATGTAAGTCTAATAAATGTATCGATAGAAGCTGAACATATTGTAACAATATTGTGCTTGACGCGCATTCTGTTTGTTCTATATGACCTTTCAAAGACATGGCGAAATGTCAAAACCAGTCGATTATAGATTAATAAATAGCCAAATGATGCTTGCCAATGATCGTGCAAAGACATGGATTGAGAATTTTTCTTATGCACAAATGAACAAGTTTAACTGGGTGGACCGACAACGTTGCTTTGCTAGTCCCGGATGTAACGGCCCCTATTTTGCGCTTGAAACCCCCGTTCGTAATACCTGCCACTGGCTTGTAACCTTCTTAATTCTAAACACATGGCTGAAGGATAAAGAGGTGTTACGTCATATTGAAGGTATGCGTAGGTGGTTATTGGATGATAATGCCTATTATGTGGGTTGTGGTGTTTTCAAAATCAGGCAGCAACCTGGTCTTGATATCTGTAATGGCGTTATCGGGCCGGCATGGGTTTTAGAATCTCTTGCCAGGCTTGATAGATACTTAGAAGATTCTAAAGCCTATGTATTAGCTCACAGAGTTATCAAACAACTGAAATTTTCTCGTAAATTTGGCATGTGGCAACGCAGTGACCCTTTAAATAATAATTACAGAATTGATTATACCTATGATCATCAAGCTTGGCTGGCTGCTGCAATTACAGATGTTGGCGGCTTTGAAGAACCTCGGTTATTTTTAGACAAAACAGCTGAGGGTCTAATGCGTTTGAGAGCAGATGGTCGTATTCGACATATTGCGTATGCCAATTCTGTTAGGGGGATCCTGGCAAGAATGGCATTTGCAAGACGAGAACATACAGCATACCAGGATATTGAGGTAGTAGAAAAGTCATATCACCACTATGTTCTCTTTCCATTGGCACGCATGAAAAATAGATTTGAATATCACACATTGTATAATTCCAGTTTGTTGAAACATGCTACAGGTTATCTCAATAGTATAAATATTGATGAGTTGTCAAATTATCCATTATGTGTTTCTTATAATGCGCCTGGATTTGAGTTCCCAATGCTTGCTCTGGTTCTTGGGGAACATGCAAATAATTTCTCTAAAAAATTACAAAAAGTAATGGATTGGCAGCAGCTTCATACTTTTAATGATGATCATAATGCGTGTTTAAATGCGGCGGACCCCTTAACTCTGACAGCCAGGATTTATGAGCTGGCTCTGTTTGTTGAAGCGCATAATGAAATGTGCAATGTAAATCCAGAATAAACAGGGGATGAGGTAAGACAATGTGCGGTATTGCTGGCTTTTTCGGTATGGAGTGTTTGCCTAGAGACATACACAAAGCATCAGATTTGATAGCTCACAGGGGACCCGATGGAAATGGCATTGCTCGTCATTCTTTTGTTGGTAAAAATGATGCGCCTATGTTAGTGGAATTTGCCCACCGACGGCTTTCAATTGTTGATCTGTCAGAACGAGGCAGGCAACCATTCAAAGATAATAAAGGCAGATTGCTCGTTTTTAATGGTGAAATATTTAATTGGAGGATACTGCGTAGCGAACTAGAGGCGGAGGGATACAAGTTCATCAGTAATACGGATACCGAAGTTGTTCTTGCTGGCTATGATTTTTGGAAATACAAAGTTTTTGAACGTCTAAATGGGTTTTGGGCTATTGGAATATATGACCCGCATGATAGTGATGGTCCAAGTTTGGTTCTCAGTCGAGATCGTTGCGGCATTAAGCCGCTTTACTATATGGTGGCAGAGAAAGGTGGGCAGAAAGGAATTTATTTTTCTTCTGAAATAAGAAGTTTGATGGCACTTGCAGAGCAGTCAGCCGAAGTTGTGCCACACCGGGTCGTAGAGTTTAGTGTTAAAGGGTTTCTTTCCATGGATGGTGAAACCATATATAAGCATATAAAAGAATTCCCGATTGCAAGTTATAGCGTGTTCAAACCATCTTTTGGAGAGATAAACTTTGATAAATATTGGGAACTCCCATTTTATGCTAATAAAGTCGATAACGAAGAGCATGCTTTAGATGTTTTCTCTGAAATATTGGAAAATACCGTGGATGACTGGATGCAGGCTGCCGTTCCAGTAGTGCTTACGCTCTCTAGCGGTATTGATAGTTCTGTCATTGCCGTTGCTGCCGCGCGAAAGGGATATAGTGATATAACCGCTTTTTCTTCTCATTTTCCTGGTTCTCCACTCGATGAATTTGAGCTGGCTGGCGAGTTGGCAGGAAAATTGGGAATGAGACATGTTCCGGTCACACCACAAGTTGACGATTTAGGAGCGGATGTGGCTACTTTTTCTCGCCACCAAGAAACAATGTTCACTTCTTTCTCCCAGTTTGTTTCATGGAGAGTATTGCGCGAAATTTGTGCGAATGGATATAAAGCATACCTTTCCGGGCAGGGAGGGGATGAACTTTTTCTTGGCTATCAACGTTATCTTTCTTCGTATATACGCAATAATATAGATTATGAAGAATCGCTAATTGAGAGAATCATAGGCGTTCATAGGAATACTAACCTTTCTTGGGCAAAAATATTTGCATATTCAATATATTTCAATGGTAACCAATTTAGAACGATGAGAGGAACGGCGAGAGCAAAAAGAATATTTAATCCACAATATATTGCCTCTGGATTGGCGGGGTCAATGCAGGACACACCATCTGACTTGAAAAAATTACAGCTATCTGAAACTCTGGGTGTTTCACAATTAAGGCGGTTGCTACGTTTTGATGATCGTTCTTCTTCCGCATTTGGTATAGAGGGGAGACCGGTTCTGCTGGATCATAGATTGGTTGAATTTGCATTTAGTCTGTCACCAAGGTTATTGATTAAAAATGGTTGGACGAAATATATTCTTCGCAAATATCTTGACCGACACGGTCATTCAAATATTGCCTGGAGGAAGAATAAACTGGGGTTTCCTGCGCCAGATACATATTGGTCTGAGCAGTGGTTAAAATCTAATTGGTGTTCCGCAAAAAAACAAAAAACTTTAGAAAATATTATACTGCCAGATTTGAAAGTTGAAAAATTAGGCAGCTGGGAGAAGTTGGCACTTTCGATAGTATCTTTGACTGCCTCGGAGATGAGGTGGCAATGAGTAAATCACTCAAGATAATTCATTTAACAACAGTTCATCCTTGGTGGGATAACCGGATTTACGAGAAGATGGTAAAGTCTTTGGCAGAGATGGGGTTTAAGGTAACATATATCGCCCAATTTTCTGGCCAGTTACCAGAAATGGAAGCAGGTATTCAGTTTGCCCCTCTTGCGAGGCACTCCGGCCTGGTGGGAAGAATACAAAGAAATATTCATGCGTTAATCATATGTTTGCGTAATCCAGGCTATATCGTCCATTTTCACGACCCTGAGATAATTTTAATTGGTCTCATTCTTAAGTTGGTGGGAAGAAAGGTTGTTTATGACGTGCATGAGAATAATCTCCTTTCTATTCAATATAAAGACTATTTGCCGCCGTTATTGAAAATGCTTTTAAAGTCGGCTGTCGCTGGACTGGAGTGCATTGCACGCTTGACTTTCAATATTGTTCTCGCAGAGCGTGTTTACTTGAAGCGTTTCCAGAGAGGTACAACTGTGCTGAATTATCCTGTCGTTCATAGGGACGACTCACCACTTTTACAAAAACCGACTGAGGCAACGGACATGCTTCGTTGTATTTATACGGGTAATATTTCAACCGAACGCGGCGCATTTAATCATGTAAAATTACTGCATATTGCAACTAATATTGAAGTATGGATGGTTGGAAAATGCAGTCGTGAATTACGTTTGGAGTTGGTGCAATCGGCAGGCAATGAAGAAAACAGGCTTCACATTGTCGCACCTGAAGAAGGTATTCCTTTTGACGACATAAAAAAGTTTTATCTTCAGGGTAAATGGGATATTGGGTTGGCACTATTTCCTTATTCACCTCATTATCATGAAAAAGAGTTAACTAAATTTTTTGAATACATGTATTACGGCATTCCTATTCTTGCATCAAATTTTCCAGTTTGGGAAAAGCTTGTTTTCGAAAATAATGCTGGCTTTGTTGTGTCGAGCGCAGTTAATGATGCTGAAATTCGTGAGTGTTTGCCGTGTTTTTCAAAAATTGAAAAACAAAGTATGAGACGTATTGTCCTCAAAAAATATTCATGGCATCAACAAGTAGCTAAATTAGTCGGGATGTATAATGACATTGCCCAGTAGTTCTTATCGTTTTTGGGTTTTCGCCTGGCTTGCATTATACGTTGCCACTCTGACTGTGGCATACCAAATGACTATGGATGCTGGTCTCACAACCCTTGATATGTATGGTTATGGTTTAGATTATTCTAAATGTGTGTGGGTGTTTATCGGTATTGTGTGGCTCTCTTTCTTACTGCCAATAGGGGTCAATAAACCCTCTGGCGGTTTTGTTTGGATAATTACAGTGTTTTTGATTGTCCCCTCATTGGTAGGGTTTATTTTTTCAGCCGTTACCTTAAAAATGATTTCCATGGCTTGTGTATTGTTATTGGTTGTTATTCTAGTTTCGACACAAACCTATTCACTTCATGGCGCATACAGAAGACTACCCTTAAATCCCAATGTGTTGGCCTGGGGAGGGGTAAGTGGTAGTGTTGTTCTAATTAGTTTATCCTTTGATTATTCTGCAATTAACTTTTTTGTTGACAGTGTCCACATAAACAGAAGATTAATTAGTAAAAATCAGTTCGAATTGTTTGAGTATGTACATCCAGTGGTTACGAAATCACTACTGCCTTTTGTGCTTATTTATGCTCTGCATACAAAAAAATTCAAAAGTATGGCCATTGCTTTCATGTGTGCCATATTAATTTTCTTTTTGGTTCAGCATCGTGTGGCATTGGCATGTCCTTTTTTTGTATTATCAGGCTATATACTCTATAAGCGTTACGCTTCAATATTTGGTCTTGTTATATGTTCGTCACTAACAGTTATGCTCTTTACCATGATTGTTCTCCTCTATTTAGGAGATACATACTCTAATGTTCCCGATTTTGTAATCAGGCGTTCATTGATGGTGCCTTCAATCCTACAGAGTGTTTATATAGAATACTTTTCACAATCTGTATTCACTTATTATTCCGACAGCAAGATAACATTTGGCTTAGTAAGCTACCCTTACGAGATGCCAGTGCCGTATTTAATAGGTGAATATATTGGTCTTCCAGGTGCACATGCAAATGCGGGTATAATCGGTGCTGGTTACCAGCAGGCGGGTATAATTGGCGTGGCTATATACGTGACAATTTTAAGTGCTTTTGTTTTTGTTGTTGATTTGCTATCCCCGCAGGAGTGGAAACCGGTCACATTTGCTGTATGCTTACCTGGCTTTCTTACGATGGTTTGTTCGTCCGATCTTCCTGCTGTGTTTTTAACACATGGCTTGATTTTAGCTACATTGTTAATATTTTTGCTTAAGTATGGTAGAAAAGAAAGCGTCCGTTTTGAAGAATTAATGCCATGAAGAATCTTTTCATTTCTCTGTTTCACTTTATCATCAGTGATGAGCCTATGGTTATCGTGATGAGGAAATATAAAGCTGGAAATTGCCGCAGTATTTTTTCTGCCCTGACCCGGGAATGCCAATATCAACCCGTATGTCTCCGCGTAGACTTGGCTTTATTTTGAAAGTCTGGCTACTTCAAACGGGTGAGCCTTTGCATATTGACAGCGGGCTGTCTCGACCAATGCGTGCGGTAAGTTTAAGCAATAAACTGGTTGATGCGGGTCATGACGTTGTCTTGTGGAGCTCGGCATTTAGCCATCAACATAAACGACACCGTAGTAAAGAATACACAATACACCAAATCAATAACAATTTAGAAATTCGTTTGATTCCTAGTTGTGGTTACAAAAAACATATTGGTTTAGGGAGGTTAATAGACCATGCTCAATTAGCATGGAATTTGAAGAGGTTGCTGGAAAAAGAAAAAGATAAGCCCAGCGTAGCATTTATTGGCTACCCGCCGATTGAGGTTGCGGCAGTTATCAGTCGCTGGTTAAAAAAACGCAATGTGCCGATGACATTAGATATCAAGGATTTGTGGCCTTTGATGTTTATTGAGGCACTGCCTGACTTCTTGCAACCATTAGGCAAAGTGGTTTTTTACCCTTATTTTTACTTGGCGAAACGCACTATTCAAGAAGTGAATTGTGTGTCTTCACCGACCCAGGGTCTTTTAGAATGGGCATTAAGTTTTGCTGATAAAAAAGGCTCGGAACTAGATAAAGTTTTCCGGTTAACTCCTCCGGACGCACAATCCACTACCAAAGAATTATTGCTGGCAAAAACATGGTGGCAAGAGCAAGGCGTTGACGGAAGCTTACCGGTTGTATCTTTTGTTGGTAGTTTTACGTCTGGTGTTTGTTTTAAGCCTGTGCAGCAAGCAATAAAACAACTGCTGGCGCAAGGAATAAAATGTCAGTTTGTGCTATGCGGTTCTGGGGATTGCTTAGATAAGGTTAAAACCATGATGCAAGCGTTACCCAATGTGGTTTTCCCGGGGTGGATTGACAGCCATGAGATTGAAAGTTTGGCTAAAATGTCGATTGCCTCTCTGGCACCATACAGAAACATTGATAATTTTATACTGAATATCCCTAATAAAATTGTTGATGCACTCATGCTAGGGCTACCAATACTGAGTCCATTAAAAGGGGTGGTGGCTGATTTAATCTTGAATCATAACGTAGGTCTGACTTATGGGAAAGATAAAACACTGAAACAGTGTATTGAGATAATACTCACAAATAAAGCACTACAAAGAACCATATCAAACAACGCCAGGAAGCTTTATAGCGATGATTTTGAGTTCAATAAAGTTTATGATGATTTTGTTGTTCATCTTGAGAGAATGGCAAAAGATGAGCGATAAAGATATTGAGTTAAATCGCTACGATGATCGTTCTGCCACTCTTTCAGGTTCTAAAAAATATTTTTATGATGCTACGGGTGCAACTGCAATACATCTTTCTTTAAGGAAGGCGTATCTCGCCTATGAAGAAGCGCTTTCGGTGTTTATCGATAATAACTCTATAGTGCTTGAAATTGGGGCGGGTACCGGCCTGCATACTGGTTCATTGTTAAAAACAGGGGCAACGGTTACTGCGACAGATATTTCAGGGAATTCAATTTCTATAATTAAGAAACGGTTTTATGATAATGAGAAACTTGAATGCAAGGTAGCTGACATGGAATTTCTCACATTCAAGGATGAAAGTTTCGACATTGTTGCAAGTGCTGGATGTTTAAGTTATGGCGACAACGGCGTTGTAATGAATGAAATTTACAGAGTACTTAAACGGGGCGGGGTATTGATTGCTATCGACTCATTAAATCATAATCCAGTGTATAAAATAAATCGATGGGTACGCTATCTTCGTGGTCATCGGACGTTAAGCACTTTAAAGCGTATGCCAACCATTGCGCTAATAGAATCTTACCGCAGTAAATTTGGAGACGTTAAGGTGCAATATTTTGGTTCAATTTCATGGTTGGCACCTTTGCTGGTGAAAATATTGGGTGATAAATTAACCGCTAAAATATCAGATAGTTTTGATAGTCTGATCAATGTAAAAAATTCTGCATTTAAATTTGTGATGACCGTTAAAAAAATATGAATAATTTTTTTAATAGTAATTTGGATGAACTGGCAGACCCAACTAAATTTCATGAGCCTTTGTCCATTGATATTACTGATTCCGGTTTTCTTGCGCATGCTCTGAAGACCATGATCATGATAAGAAAAGTCGAGAAGCAACTGGCTTTTGCTAAGAAGAATGGTTTGATTGGTGGTCCTGTGCATCTTGGGGTTGGGCAAGAAGCCATTGCTGTTGGTGTGTCTGCTTCTTTGCATAAAACGGACAGGGTGTTTGGCACACATCGTTCCCATTCTCATTTGCTTGCTCTCAACCCTGATTTTTACAAACTTTTTGCTGAAGTGTTGGGGAAAAAAACCGGCTTTTCGCGCGGCATGGGTGGCTCAATGCATTTGTGGGATCAGCCAAATGGCTTTTATGGCTCAGTGCCTATTGTATCAGGCACCGTGTCTTTGGCGGTTGGTGCGGCAATGGCTGCAAAGTTGCAAAAAACCAGCGATATAGGTGTGGTTTATATCGGTGATGGTGCTGTGGAAGAAGGTATTGTACATGAATCACTAAATTTAGCGCGTATCCAGAATGCGCCCATGTTGTTTGTACTTGAAAATAACCTGTTCGCAAGCCATATGCATATTGCATTGCGACAACCTAGCGATATGACCTCCAGGTTTGCTATAGCAAATAATATTCCACATAAGTTGGAGGATGGAAACGATGTGATTGCAGTGGCAAGGGCGGCAAAGAACTTAATTAACAGTGCCAGAGCGGGTGATGGACCAGGGTTTCTTGAGCTTGTTACTTACCGCTGGTATGGACATGTTGATTGGAGAGATGATGTGGATGTGGGTGTTGCACGTTCATTGGATGATATTGAGAACTGGAAAGCAAGAGATCCTATTGCTCGTTTGTCTGTTGCCATGATAGGTAAAGGTATATGGACTAAAGAACAGGAAGAGACCTTGGGTGACGAATTTGACAAGCAGATAGAAATTGCCTGGGAAAAAGCAATGAACGATCCCTATCCTGATGATGATATGACATTCAATTATGTTTACTCATCTAACTCTTAGAAATAATTACTAATGACGTTGGAAAGATATAATTATGGCACTGCTATTTGCGCTGCTTTTGAGTATTTATTAGAAAATTACCCAGAGGTGTTTGTGATTGGCCAGGGTTTGTGGAGTCCTTGGTATGTTGGCAATTCCATGACTGGTCTTGATAAAAAATTTGGTGTTGAGCGTATTATTGATACGCCGGTTTCTGAATCTGCATGTACGGGTGCTGCGGTGGGCGCATCGCTGGCAGGGATGAAGCCCATTGTAGTGCATCCGAGAATGGATTTTATGCTGTATGCGATGGATGCGATTGTTAATCAAGCTGCGAAGTGGTCGCATATGATGGGTGGCCAGGCGCATCCGTCGGTTACCATTCGATCTATTATTAATCGTGGTGGGGAGCAAGGTGCTCAGCATTCACAAGCGTTGCATGCCTGGTTTGCTCATGTGCCTGGACTTCGAGTTGTTATGCCTTCCACTGTAGCTGATGCAAGGGATTTACTGATTGCTGCGGTTTTATGCAAAGACCCGGTGATGTACATAGATGATCGATGGTTATATGAGCAGGAAGACGACCTTGCGCCTGTAGAAGAGATTGACCTCACTGAACAGGGCCCACGCTCTATCTGTTCGGGAAGCGACATCACTGTTGTTGCTTCAGGACATGCTTCTTATCTTGCAAGGCAAGCTGCCGAACGGCTTGAAACTGAGGGCATATCGGTAGAAGTGATCGATATTCGAGTGCTGAACCCATTTGATTCAGGGTTGATTGTTGAATCTGTAAAAAAAACTCGGCATCTGTTGGTTATCGATTCTGGCTGGCGTTCTGTCGGGTTTTCTGCCGAAGTGATTTCGAGTGTTGTGGAGAGGGTTCCTGTGGATTGTTTGAAGAAATCACCACTACGTCTCACATTACCAGATGCCCCTGCTCCCACTTCAAGAGTAATAGAAAAAAAATATTATATGACCGTTGAGCAGATTGTTTTTGAAGCAACTAGGTTATTATGATTCAATAGAAGATTTGTATTAAAGGAGGCACTGTCATAAAGGAATTGGATGTTTTACATGAGTTGATTGATGAAATTGACATGATTAGTGATGAATCATGGAGGGGGTTGCTAAATGACCGTAAGCAAAAAGAATTAGAATTTCACGATAAAAATCGTAATGAGGATCAAGTAAAGCAGTCCGTAGAACAAGATACGTATGAAAAATTTTATGGCAATAAGAAGTATTACAAGATCACTACTAGACTTAGTGCATTTATCCAGGGCTGGATTAAATCGGAAGCTCAAGGGAGAGTATTTTTGGATTATGCCTGTGGTAATGGAGAAAATGTTAGAAAAGCAGGAAGGGAGGGCGCATTACTAAGTCTTGGTTTAGATATTTCAGGAATATCTGTAGAAAACGCTATTAGATATGCAAAAGAAGAAGGGTTGAATAATGTTCGCTTCGTTCAGGCTGACGCTGAAAATACCAAACTGCCTGACAATTCTATAGACAGAATCATTTGCTCAGGCATGCTCCATCATTTAGATCTTTCATACGCATTTCCGGAGCTTCGCAGAATTCTAAAACCTGGAGGTAAAATTCTTGCCGTCGAGGCTTTAGATTATAATCCAGCAATCAAATTGTATCGTATGTTGACTCCTGATATGAGAACAGAGTGGGAGAAAGCACACATCCTAAGTCTTAAGGATGTTGAATTCGCCAAACGCTTTTTTACCCTTGGTCAGCTCAACTATTGGCATATAGTCGGATACGTTGCCGGTAAATTTCCTATATTAACATCCTCACTAGATTTGCTTGATAGTTTGTTGGAAAAAATACCTTATGTTCAACGTATGGCATGGATGTTTACATTTGTGTTGGTTAAACCTTTGGATTGATAGAATACTATTAAATGATGCGTTCTGTCCCTTTCTTTAATTATCCTCGTGCTTATCTGGATGATCGGGAAGATCTGATCAATATTTTTGAAGATGTCGGGACTCGCGGTGCATTCATCATGCAGCAAGATCTTCGTGATTGGGAACTCACACTTGCCGAATTTACCGGTGCAAAATATGCAGTAGGTGTGGCAAATGCTACGGATGGTCTTGAGTTAGCCTGGATGGCATTGGGTTTGAAACCTGGCGACGAGGTTATTTGCTGCTCTCACACCATGCTTGCAACTGCTTCTGCGATTAAAACTGCTGGCGGTACGCCTGTGCCTGTTGAGTTGGGAGAAGATAACCTGATAGACCCTGATGCTGTCGAGGCGGCAATTACCCCAAGAACCGTTGGTATTATGCCCACCCAGCTCAATGGCCGAACCTGCAATATGGATCACATTATGGGTATTGCAGAAAAAAATGATCTCTTTGTGGTAGAGGACTCTGCCCAGGCATTGGGTTCGCGTTTTAAGGGTCAGCATGCGGGTACATTTGGTCATGCGGGTGCATTCAGTTTCTTTCCCGCAAAGGTATTAGGTTGTCTTGGTGATGGTGGCGGAGTAGTTATAAATGACTTCAATTTATTTGATAAGGTCTATCAGTTGCACGATCATGGCAGAAATATTAATGGCGAGGTAAGAGGCTGGGGAAGAAATAGTCGGCTAGATAATCTGCAGGCAGCTATTCTGAACCACCGCATCAAAAGTTATGATCAAATAATTGCCAGGCGCCGTGCTGTTGCCAACATGTATCAACAGCAGTTGGGCGATCTTGAAGAATTACAACTGCCACCAGCACCTAATAGTGATATGGACCATTTTGATGTTTATCAGAACTACGAGTTGCAAGCCGATAGACGCGATGATTTAAAGCAATATCTTCATGCAAATGGTATCGGTACTCTGATTCAGTGGGGAGGAAAAGCTGTTCACCAGTGGGAGCATTTGGGGTTTGCCATCACACTTCCAAAAGTTGAACGGTTTTTTCAGCGATGTATGATGTTGCCGATGAATATGTTCATTGATGATGATGATGTTAGTTATGTGTGCGGCAAGGTTAGAGAGTTTTACAGGCAGTAGCGATGAAAAGAATGCTTGATTTTGTTGTTGCCCTGTTTGGATTGCTGATTGCCAGTCCAATTTTGTTGCCAGTGATTTTTCTTGTCTGGGTACAAGATCGCCAATCACCATTTTATATTGCTCGTCGGGTTGGTAAAGACGAGAGATTGTTCGGCATGGTGAAATTGAGATCTATGGTTGTTAATGCAGATAAGAATGGTGTTGCTTCAACCAGCAACAGTGATGTGCGAATTACACCCATCGGTCATTTTATTCGTAATTATAAATTAGATGAGCTCACCCAGCTGTGGAATGTATTGTTGGGAGATATGAGCTTGGTTGGACCACGTCCAAATGTGCAAAGTGAAACTGATTTATATACAACTACTGAGAAAAAATTGCTTTCTGTTAAGCCAGGCATTACTGATTTCTCATCAATTATCTTTTCTGATGAGGGGAATATTTTAGCGGGCAGACAGGACCCTGGCTTGTCTTACAATCAACTGATTCGCCCCTGGAAGTCGCGCCTAGGTCTAATTTATATCACCCATCAATCTGTGTGGCTTGATATACAACTGGTTCTCTACACTATTATAGCTATTGCATCAAAGAGCCATGCTATCTCTTGGATAGTCAAGAAGCTTGATACTTTTGATGCGGGGGAAGATGTTATACAAGTTTCACGCCGGGATAAAGCACTTGTTCCTCATCCTCCCCCAGGTACGGATCAGATTACGACGGCGAGAGGTTAGGCTTATTTTCTCTGGGTTTATTGTCCCAAATCTCTGGTCAAAACTATACACTTTAGTTTTCAAAGACATATTTCTGGTAAAGCTCCCGAACCACCTCGAAAATCAGCCTGCCTTCCTCTACCACTAAACGGACTGCTTTAATAAAACACCTCCAAAAATAATTATATCCATCGGTTTCTTCGTGTCTATTTTTACTGAGCAAGATCATGTACCCGTATTTGATCATGGCCCATTACTATTTCAACAAGTTTCTATGGTCTTCCCGCGCATAGATGGCATATCAAGCCAAACCGGAAGCTCTGAGGCAGGAAAACTGGCGTCCCCAGCGGGATTCGAACCCGCGTCGCCGGCGTGAAAGGCCGGTGTCCTGGGCCAGGCTAGACGATGGGGACTTCCAGATTTTAACGAGGAAAAAAGAAATGAGCCGCGAAGGGATCGAACCTTCGACCACTTGATTAAAAGTCAAGTGCTCTACCAACTGAGCTAGCGGCCCATTCTTAAATCAAAAGCGAAAGGGGAGAAATTAACAGACCCATTTTAACATGTCAATGCATTTATTTGGCTTGATTTTATGCCTAAGGCCCAATAATATCTATCTTTAACCTGTTTTATCCCTGACCTGTAAACCTGCTCAATAAAGAGGCTCTCTTGGAAAAATCTGAAAAAATCTGGCTTGATGGAAAAATGGTTCCTTGGCACGAAGCCAATGTCCATGTCCTCACTCATACTCTGCATTACGGATTCGGCGTCTTCGAAGGTATTCGTTGCTACAACTCCAAAGATAACGGATCGGCCATTTTCCGCTTGCAGGAACATATCGACCGGCTGTTTCAGTCTGCCGTCATTCTCGGCATTGAAGTGCCTTTTTCCAACAAAGACCTCTTTGACGCAACCCTCAGCGTAGTCCGGGAAAATAAGCTGGAGGAATGTTATATCCGGCCCATCATATTTCTAGGTGATAACAAAATGGGACTCAACCCGAAAGGGGTTGATGTCCGTTGCGCCATCGCCGCCTGGCCTTGGGGCACCTATCTGGGAGAGGATGGCCTCGACAAGGGCATCCGTGTCCGCCTGTCTTCCTTCACCCGGCACCATGTCAATGCCACCATGACCAAAGCCAAAGCCTGCGGTTACTATATCAACTCTATCCTGGCCAAGGCCGAGGCCATTCGCGATGGTTACGACGAGGCCATCCTTCTCGACCCTTCAGGTTACGTTTCAGAAGGATCGGGAGAAAACATTTTCATCTATTCCAAGGGAAAATTACACACACCCTGTTTGTCCTGCTCCAATCTGGATGGGATCACCCGCGACGCCGTCGTTGAAATATGTGCCGATCTGGGGATTGCTCTGGAAGAAAGAACCATCACCCGTGATGAACTGTATATCGCGGAAGAGGTCTTTTTGTCCGGAACCGCCGCCGAGATCACACCCGTCCGCGAGATCGACAACCGCGCTATCGGCTTGGGCAAAAAGGGCCCGATCACCGACCGGATCCAGAAAACATTTTTTGAAGTGGTTCACGGGGGCCGCCCCAAATTCCAGAAATGGCTCACCCAGGTATAGGCTAAATAAAACCCTGCCATTTCCGCTTTTGAATCATATAATTTTCAGTCCCTATACTGCAAACGCCGGAGATTTTGAGTTATGCCGATTTACGAATACGAATGTGACAAATGCGGAGCCGTCTTTGAGGCCATGCAAGCCATGTCCGCCAAACCTTTAAAGACCTGCAATGGCTTGGGTTGCGACGATAAAGATAACGGAAAAGTCCGCCGTCTGGTTTCCGCTTCCGGGTTTATTCTTAAAGGTTCGGGATGGTATACTTCTGAATACCCTTCCGAAGCACGCAAGAAGGGCTGGGAAAAAGAAAGCAAACAGGGCAAAACCGACACCGAAACCCCGGCACCCGCGCATGCTACGAAAACCTCCAAAACCCCTGAACCTGCAGCCCCGGCTAAAAAGCCCTCGCCCAAAAATCCTTATTCCGGGGGAAAATCCAAAAAGGCCAAAGGCTCCAAATAAATTGGCACTGGCACCATGAATGACCGCCTGCACCAGAATATTTTTTATTCCATCATAGACGGAGTTCTGCTCATTTCCCCGGCGTTGACCATTCAGGAAAACAATCTGGCCGTCGAAGACATGTTTCACCGATCCCGCGACTCGTTCATTCACCGCAGTCTGGAAGAATTGTTCCCCCGCCAGTCGCATATACTCGACAAAGTCCGCAAAGTTCTGGTAACCGGAGCCTGCTACCACGATGTGGAGGCAGAAGGCATGCGCAACATCCCCTCTTCCCGGTTCCCGGCTAATCTGACCCTGTCGCCCTATCTGGAGACCGACGACTCCATTCAGGGGGTGATCATGCTGGTCAAAAACATGGCCCTGATTCGGGAACTGGAGGAACGACAAAGACCAGAAGATCAACTCAACAAGCTGGGAGAGATCGCAATGGGCATGGCCCATGAAATTCGCAACCCTTTAGGGGGTATCCGCGGATCGGCCCAGCTTCTGCGCCAGGAAATCAAAAACAAATCGCATCAGGAATATCTCGGTATCGTGGTTTCCGAAGTGGACCGGATAGACAGAATGATCAAGAGAATGATGAACCTGACCCGACCTCTCAACCTGAAACTGAAAAGCACCAATATCCATAAAGTTCTGGAAGAAATCCTGGTGCTCGAAAAAGACAGCCTCACCCGCAAAAAGGGCCGGTTTGAGCAAATTTATGATCCCAGCTTACCCCCCATTGAGGCCGATGAAGACCAATTGAAGCAGGTGTTTCTCAACCTCATCAAAAATGCCATCGAAGCATCAAGAAAAGGCGGCAGAATCCAGATCGTCACCCGGGTCAGTTCAGGATATGCCGTCAAGGCCGCCTCTTCTCCCATCCCGCAACAAAATATCGTGGTCGAAATCATCGACTCAGGAGAAGGTATGGATGAGGAAACCCGGAAAAAACTGTTCACCCCCTTTCACACCACGAAAAAAAAGGGCAGCGGTTTGGGGCTTCCTATTTCCCTGAAAATCGTCAAAGACCATTATGGAAAAATTAAAATCACCTCCGAAAAAGGATTAGGCACCACGGTGCAAGTATTTCTTCCCAGCGGGCAGAAATGATAAGATAGAAACATGACAGACAAACAGAATAAAATCCTCATCGTCGATGACGAGCAAAACATTCTCTGGGTCTTGAAAAAAGGACTGGAAAAGAAAAACTATCGCGTCCACACCGCCTCATCCGGGCAGGAAGCACTGAAAAAGCTGGCCGACAACCAGTACCTGATGATGTTTTCCGATATTTTCATGGAGGATACCGACGGACTGCAACTTCTCGAACATACCCGGAAGGTTTCTCCCGACTTGAAAGTGGTGATGATGACCGCTCAGGACACCATGAACAACACCATCGAGGCCATGCGGCTGGGAGCCTACGACTACATCACCAAGCCGTTCGATTTCGAAGAGATTTTCCGCTTGATCAACAAGGCGGAAACTGCCCGGTCCGTTTCCGCACCGGCCTCCGACTTGTCCGACCAGAATCAGGAAGCCGGCGCGCAAGGTGCCATATCCTCGATCATTGGCAAGAGCAAACGCATGCAGGAAATTTTTAAAACCATCGGTAAGTCGGCGGGCTCCGACCTGTCGATCCTGATTACCGGAGAAAGCGGAACCGGTAAGGAAATGGTGGCCAGTGCGCTCCATCAGTACTCGCACCGCAAGGACCAGCCCTTTATTTGCATCAACTGCGCTGCCATCTCGCGCGAACTTTTGGAGTCGGAGCTGTTCGGTCACGAGCGCGGCGCTTTCACCGGGGCCATAGAGACCAAGATCGGGAAATTTCAGCAGGCCGATGGAGGCACCCTGTTTCTCGATGAAATCGGCGATATGGAACTGCCCCTGCAAGCCAAAATCCTCCGCGTTCTGCAAAACAATGAATTCTACCGGGTGGGAGGCAAAAATCCGATCACCGTTAATGTCCGGGTCATTGCCGCGACCAACCAGAACCTGACAGACATGATGGACCTGAAACGGTTTCGCGAAGACCTGTATCACCGCCTCAACGTCATCCATATTGATATGCCACCGTTAAGAGAACGGCTGGAAGATGTACCCCTGCTGGCCAATCATTTCATCCACCAATACGCCGATTCGCTTTCATGCGGCAAGGTCTATCTCTCCCCCGATGTCGAACGCATCCTCAGCGGTTATCACTGGAGCGGCAACATCCGCGAACTTGAAAACGTCATCAAACGCGCGTTGATGCTGGCCTTTTCCGGCCCCATCCTGCCGGAACACCTGCCGCCACACCTGCAGGAAGACATCACCACTGACGATGAAGGACAATGGGATGAACGCCTGAACCGGTTGCTGAAGGACTTTCTTCTTAACAACCATGAAGAAGGGGCGATTTATGAAACCCTCGTACAAAAAATTGAAAAACACCTTTTTGAAATTCTTCTAGGCAAATATTCCGGCAAACAGGTCGCCACCGCCAAGGCTCTGGGCATCAACCGCAATACCCTCAAAAGAAAAATTGACTCCATGAAAATTTCGCCCAAAAATCACAAGTCCAACGGCTCCTGATCTCACTTCCATGCTAAGCCAATGCATCTTCTTCGTTGAAACCCATGTCAAACCTGCGACGATTCAGCAGATTAACCGGTCTTTCTCATGCTAAGCCAATGCATCTTCTCCGTTGAAACCCCGGTTGGGCCGCCGGTGGAAATCATCCGCCACACATTTGCCTCCAATTTACCAAAGCCAGTCAAGCGCGTCTCGCTGGTTGCCGGTCTGCACGGCGATGAACTGGAAGGACTTTATATCTGCCACCGGCTGATAGAGACCCTGAAAAATCTGGAAGAACAAAATGCTTTCAAAGGCGAGGTCCACATTTATCCGGCGGTCAATCCGCAGGCCCTTGAAACAGGAACCCGACTGTGGCCTTTTTTTTCCGTCGATATCAATCGCACCTTCGGCCAAACAAACACACCCTCTTTGCCCAGTGAGGTATCGAAAATCCTGTTGGAAGATCTAAAGTCCAACTCCGATCTGGCGGTTGATATTCATTCCAGCAATCTTCATCTGATGGAACTGCCGCAAATTAGAATCATCAAGGATTTTGAAAAAAAACTCGTGCCGCTGGCAAAATTTTGCAACGTAGACCTGATCTGGGTCCATCCCCATGCAGAGATTTTTGAGTCCACTCTCGGTTACAACCTGAACCGGGCCAAAATACCCACTCTCGTCATCGAAACAGGAATCTGCCTGCGCATTAACAAAAATTATTGCGAGCAGATTGTTCTCGGCATCCTCAGCCTGCTTCAACAAACCGGCACGCTCGATGGCGACGAACCCCTGGCAAACATCACACCGCCCAAGGTGGTGCAACCCGAATACGTCACCATGATCCAGGCTGAGAATGCCGGGTTATTCGTTAAACAAACAGAAGTGGGGCAAATAATAACCGAAGGAGAAAAAATTGGCGACCTCATCGACCCTGTCGAAGGCAAGGTGCTGGAAGAAATCCGTTCACCCTGTTCCGGCCTTCTCTTCACCCTCAGGGAACATCCTCTGACTTCAAAGGGCGCGCCCCTGGCCCGCATCGCCACCGAGGAACCGGCATGAAAGAAAAAGTCCTCTCCGTTCCAACTGCATTCGGCACCCCACTGGAGCTTTATAAAAACAGCTGGGGGAAATCCGGTCACGAAATCCTGTCTATTGTTAGCGGATTGCAAGGCGACCATTTGAACGGCATGTATCTGAGTTCGCGCCTGTCGCAGTTTCTCGACAGTGTGGTGGAAGGTATCGACCCCAACTACACTCTCAAAGGACAGGTCATCAGCTTCCCGGTAGCCAACCTGAACGCCATTCAATCCGGCTTCAGGTTGTGGCCCTACGACGGCATGGATCTGGCGTTTCCCGGTAACCCCGAAGGCGAAACCAACGAAGCCCTGGCCTCCGCCATTTGTACCCATACGGCGGATTCCTATTGGGGACTCATCCTGCAATCCGCGCCGCCGCATTATGAAGACGCTCCGCATATCCAAGTCACAAAGCTGGACGGAAGAATCAAAAAGCTGGCCCGCGACCTGCAAATCAATACCGTGCGCAAGTTAAATGAAACCTCAAAAGCCAGCTTGTTTCATCAGTGGTACGCACACGATATCATCACCGTCACCCTGTCAGTCGGCTCACCCCGCACCCTGAACGTTCAGCAATGCGAAACCCTGTTCCAGGGCATCGTGAATTTTATGGTTGCCGAGAAAATCCTGAAAGACAAAAGAAAAATAAAACCTAAGGAAAATACCAAACCCAGGGTTTATCAACCTGAGGATGAGGTCGCCGTTCTTGCCAGCACAGCAGGAATGTTTCTCAAAGAAGTGAGGGTGGGAACCGCCGTCCAAGCCGGACAAAAGATAGGAGAAATCCGCGACATTTATAGCGGCAAAAGACGGGAAGAGATCACAGCAACAGCGAACGGGTTTCTCGTGACGCTAAGGCAATACCCCATCGTTTACGAAAAAGAACCCATCGCAATAATTCTCACCGCCAAAAAATCCTGGCGTGAATTTTTCTCTTGGCCCACTAGGCGTGGGGCCGACTAGCAGCAGTTCATATTACATATCCGCCAGTGCTTTTTGCGCGATCAATTTATTTTTGCGTTGTGTGTAGATATTTTCTAAGGGGGTGTGGGTGAGGAACAGCACCGACTTTTTCCCGGCATATTTTTTCATTAAAACCATTTTTCCAGGTCCGTTTGTCCACGTCTCAAACATGGGGTCCGATTGTCCCGCCGCCCCATACTTTTGCGTGAGCGCGATTTTAATGGTTTTAAAACTTTTTTCCTCAAAAAACACAAGGATCGAAAAAAGCGTTTTCGATCTCTCGGGGCTCTCAGAAATAAGCTGGTAAAGCAGGGTGACGGGTCCACCGCCGAAGCTCGACTTTTTCCCGGCTTTTATCATGGGTTTGGCGATGGGGGAACAAATCACCGCGCCGGGCACGGCGGGTTGAATGGCCAGGCCGGACCCGTGGTCGTCGGAACAATAAGGTCCCTCGGGTGACTTTTCCTTAAACGCCTGCTTGAACTCGGCGAGAGTCATGCCCAGCGCGTAGCCTTTGAGTTCATAGGGCGCCGCAGAGCCTGCGGTCGCGTTGGCAATTAAAAAGAATATGGCAATCCAGAATATTTTCATGGTTCACCCCTCCAAAATTTCCTTGATATGGTTAATCCTCTACCGGCGAGCCGCCGGTGGCAATAAAAAAACCGGACTGGCTAGGCCCTGGCCTTTGTCGACTTTTTGGTGCCCTTCGTAAACTTCCGCACCACTTTTCCCTTTTTGATCCGTACGCCGGGTGGCAGTGCAACGCCCACCTTCCCTGCTTTCCTGACTGTGAAGGTCCCCGCCCGCTTTATTACCCCTTTCCCAGACTCAAAAGAAATTCCCTCACGGTGGATGGTCACCCTTTGCATTTTTTCCAGCCCCGCCTCGGCGAAGAAAGAAGACCGGTTCAACCCCACAGTGCATTTGACGTGTCGGTCGATCTGGAGCGACAAATCTTCGGGGATGGTGATATCGACCCGCACCTTTTTCGATTTCTTGTCAGTCAGCGGAACCTGGACCGCCATCACAAACCCGTCGACGTCTTCTTCAAGAATCTGGTCAAGCCCGGTCGTCATGGGCAATGGTTCGCCGTCTTCGACCATGCCGTCGACGTGCAGGTCAAGTGCCTCGACCGCCCGCGCCTGAGCTTCCCCTACCGACTCCGCCGCCGTGATACAACCGGGGAAGTCAGGGAAATCGACGCCGTAACAGGTGCCTTTTTCTTTCCGGATCAATGCAATATAATGTCTCATGGTTTCCCCTTTGGGGCGGCATTCATAGCCAGCCCGCTTGTCTGTATATACTCCTTACCGTTCCTATTGGCAAATCCCTTACCGGGTGGGCCACCGTGACCCGTCCCTTTTTTTCAGGGTGCTTGAACTGGTGGTGACTGCCACGAACATGGGCCCGTTCCCACCCTTCCCGTTTCAGCTTCCTGATTATTCCCCGGCTGTTCGTTATCATGTGTATAAGTATACACATAAAAGATGGGTTTGTCAAGAGGGAAAAGGAGGGGAAATTCCTGCACGCAAAACAACCTGCTACACAGATAAGCTGTTATATTGGAGTGGGAGTTCAGGAAGGTTGATTTATAGTTAAATCTATGCTCTGCAAAAGTGTTGATTTTCCTGTCCATCTGTCGGAATCGGTTGCTTTAATTCGGGGAGCATGATTAAGTTGTTAGTGTCACAAATGCAGTGGGGAAACAGGGTTGACGCCCCCACATTTTGTAGGCATTTTGTGTAACGACCCCCATAGCTGGTGGTTTATGGGGTTTTTAACAGACAGGCTCCAAAAGCGAACCGCCCCGGCAGTGGCAACTGCAAGGGCGGGTACTTTTGGCATCTATTTCCCGTCGACGGGGGAAAAGGCATACAACATATATACGTTGCGTAGTTTACCACCGTTTTGCCCCATCCTGTCAACAATAACATTACCATTTTTACGGTACGAAAATATGTTTGTTAATTTTCGTTGCCGCCGATGTGGGGGCAAGGGGTCGCGTAATGTCGACTCGCTGGAAGAAGTCCCCGCCTATCTGAAATGTCGTGATTGTTCGGCTGACCTCGACGTCACCGGTCTGGATCAAGGTCCAAGCGGGTGGTGGTTGCGGGTGAAGCTGGCAAGAACCGACGACGATGATTATGGCTAATCGGCGGTAAATCTAAAAGGTGGGCGTGGTTTTCGGGCCGCGCCCATTTCTTTTCTTTCCTTTTCGGTATTGCGTCAGTTTTTCTTTAACATCGCCTCTGCGGCTGTGATGTCCCCTTCAGGCGAAAAACGCCCACAATCCGATCCCGGCTCCAAGGATAAAAAGACCGAAAGAAACATAGCCAACATAGTAAAAGCATTCTGCTTTTTTTGATCGGGCTTCGTCTTCGTCCCATAAGGGGTCGTAGTGCAATTGATCGGCGTAGTATTTCCCAGACTCCGTTCGCCAGTCCAGCGCTAGTTTATCTGTAAAGCGAAGCAAAGGGAGGTTTAAAACACCAGCGCAAATCACCCCGACGACAAACATCACAAGCGCAGTCTTATGAAACCCGTTCGCTTTTACAATGCCCGCTGTTCCCATATAAGAAATGATCGCCAGCACACCGCCGGTGTTGGTGATGAACAGATAGCGGATACATCGATCTAAAAAATCCTGCGTCAGTTTTTCTTTAACATCGCCTCTGCGGCTGTGATGTCCCCTTCAGGCGAAAAACGCCCACAATCCGATCAACCGTTTCTTTTTTAAAATCTTCGGGGAACTCTGAATGCAGTGTCATTGGGCTAGCTTTTTTTATTCTCGCCCTGCGGCGAGTTGGTGGCGGCTCGCCGGGCTCAGTTTACCCCTCCGGGGCATGAATCTAATGTTGGGGATATCACAGCCACCGGCGGCTCGCCAGTTAGATATTTATCAGGAAGAGGATCATGTCGCCGAAGCACAGGCCACCACCCACCACGGTCATGATGTTTCCCCGCGTGGATTTGGGTTTCATCTCCTCCTTAGTTTTACCGTAGTGATCACGCGGGTCCTTAAAGGCTTCCTCATGTGCTTTTCCCCATTTGGCGCATAGACACTGAGGATAAAAGAGCCCACAACAACCATCGCTATCGCCCAAACCTGTTCTTCCACTAAAAAATCCATTCTTTCTCCTTCCACTCGGCGTACCCCTTTCGAGGCATGAAGACTGATGAGGGGTCATAACATGCTGCCAAAGGGCAATAACTCGTTGTACCCCTCTGGGGCATGAAGGCCGATGAAAAATATTACAAGTCGAAAATATCTTTGCTAGCTGTCGTGATACTCTTCCGTAGCTGTGATGTCCTCTTCCTTAAACTTCATGCCCGGCACGGGTACTTCGTTCCCCGCAGGGGTAAAAAGATATTGCTAGTTACCAGCGGAGGTACTCCGCGCGAAACAATTGGGGTTTCAGGAAAACCCCCTCTTCATGAACATGGGGACCGATCCCTATTACAACCATTACTTCTTAATAAACAAATAGTTCGGAACCACAAAAGGTTGCCACCCTCTTGAGTATGGGTTAAACTTTAATCGAAATTTCGTTGCAAAACCGTTATTTGGCGATGCCATTGTGAACAGCACTAAAACTGAACTGGTCATTGACCAGGAAAATACCGGCTACCGCTATTCCATCGAACCGTTTCTGCTGGCCGATTTCATGCCCTTGTTGCCGGACCAGTCGGTGCTCGATATCGGCACTGGTTGCGGCATCATTCCTCTATTGATAGTTCACCGGCAACCGACGCTTGAAGTAACCGCCATTGAAATTCAGGATTGCACCCAGGCACAAAAAAATATTCACAAAAATGCAATGGATCAGCAGATTACTCTCATTCAAGGTGATTTCCTGGAAGAAGCAGAAAACCTGCAGCCCGAATCTTTCGACCATATTGCTTCCAATCCGCCTTACCGGAAAGTTCAGACGGGACGGATCAATCCCGATTCCGGCAAAGCCCTGGCCCGGCACGAACTGTCCCTCAGCATGAGCTCCCTGCTGGAGAAATCTGCTCCGCTACTAAAAAAAGGCGGACAGATAAGCTTGGCCTATCCGCCCGAGCGACTGGGCGAACTCATGCGGGAACTGGAATGCAGAAATTTATATCCCAACCAGGCACGTTTTGTCCATGGCAATTACCTGGCTCCGGCAAAAATCGTTCTGGTTTCCGCCTTTAAGGAAGAAAAAACCAATTTTAGCGTGGTCCCGCCGCTGACGGTCTATAATGAGGACGGCACCTATTCAAAAGAGGCGGAGAACCTCCGCAGGTGACTGGCAATAGCTTTAAACTAAGGGCAAACGTTTTCTCGGCTGAACGAGCCATAGCTATCTGCCTCCACGGCGAGTGGATGCAGGAAATTTATGCTTCCTTTAATTATATTAACCGGCCCAACGAATTCGGGAAAAAGTGAAACCGCTCTGGCCCTTGCCCGGAAGCTGGACACAGAAATCATCAGTGCCGATTCGTTGCAGGTCTATAAATATTTCGACATCGGCACCGCTAAACCTCCGCTGGCAGTGAGGGAGGAGATCCCCCATCATTTGATCGATATTCTCGAACCTGATGAAGAGTTTAACGCCTTCGATTTTAAAACACGGGCCTTGGAAATCATTCGCGAACTCATGAGTCGTAATAAAATTCCTATTCTGGTTGGCGGCACCGGACTCTATATAAAAGTCCTGACCGAAGATCACGATTGCGCCGAAAGAGCCTCTCCCGAAATCCAGGAAAAAATCCGGAAGGACATTCGTGACCAGGGCGTTGAAAAAGTTTATCAGGAGCTCCAACACGTTGACCCTGAATATGCCACAAAAATTTCTGAAACAGACTCCCTTCGCATCGAACGCGCTTTAGGGGTTTATCTCGACACGGGAAAACGTTTTTCGGAATTTCATGAAAGCGACTCCCCGACCGCAGGCCAGTTCCCCATCCACACCTTCATTCTGGAGAGAGACCGGACCGAGCTATATTCCAAAATCGATCAGCGTGTGGACAAAATGATTGAGGACGGGCTTGCCCGAGAAGTTCAAAGCATTTTGGAGCGTGGCTATAGTCCGGATCTGAAACCCTGCAAAAGCATCGGTTACGCACAAATGATTCAATATCTTCAAGGCAGTTTGGATCTGGACCGCGCCGCCTATGAGATTAAAAGGGAAACCCGGCACTACGCTAAAAGGCAGTTGACCTGGTTCAGAAAAATGAATAACGCCGATAAACTGCCGGTGGACTCCAAAGACACGCCCAAAGCCATGGCGGATAAACTGCTTTCCCTTCTACCCAAAGTCGCCGCCTGCTTCCTGGCCATGTTCCTGGGCTTTGCACAAACAGGCGAAGCCAAACCTACGCACTATGAAAAGGCTAAAAAACTTTTCCAGAAAAAACATTGGAGCAAGGCTAAAAACAGCCTTCTTGCACTGCAAAATCAAAAACCAGGTTCAATGGAAGCCAAACGCGCCCGGTTTTTACTCGCCCTCATTCACGCCGAACAGGGAAAGCCGGAAGAAACCATAAAGCTTCTCGAACCATTGAGCAAAAATTACAAAGAGGTGGAAGATTATATCCGCTTCCATTTAATCCAGGCACAGGTGCAAGCAGGCAAACATGAAAAAGCCCGCGACAACACTCTCGAACTCCTCAAGCACAGCCCAAACACCCTTCTCTATGCCAAACTCCAACTGATTCTTGCCGAAGCACAAACTCAGTTGGAAAAAAAAGAAGCCGCGATCAAAACACTGGAAGAAGCTATCCGGTCGATCACCAATGATTTCAGCCGCCGCAAGTTTCGCGATTTTCTGCCTGACCTGATTTTCCAACTGGCCAGGACTCAGGAACAGTCCGGAAAACCAACCGAAGCTTATTTGAATTTTCGCAAACTTCACATCCAATATCCCAACCATGATCAGACGCCCGAGGCAGAAATGGCACCCAGGCATCTGTCGGCTTTGCAAGCGGTTAAAGAGGTTCCGCTAACTTTAAGAGAGTACACCAACCGCATTCAAGGGTTGTTTGAAAACGTGCGTTACCAGGAAATCATTCAGGAAGTCCAGGAATTGCAAAAAGAAAACCATCTTTTACCGGGGCGATTTTATTTTTTCCTGGCCCGGGCGCATGGAGGACTCAGAGATCGTAAAAAAGCCAACAAGGCTTTAAAACAATTTTTGAAAACATATCCTCACCACACCAGGGTACAAAACGCTAAATTTGACATCGGCAGAAACCTTTGGAACCTGGGCAAACCGATGGCGGGGGCCAAATATTTCAAGGAAGTCACTCAGGACGCCCCTTCAACAGAATTGGCGGTGAAGGCGCAGTTTTTTCTCGGAAAGATTTATGAAGAACGCAAAAACTTTCCTGAAGCACTAAAAAACTACAAGACCGCTTTGGAAAAATATCCCAATGAAGGTTATGCGCAATGGGCCGGCTGGCGGCTGGGTTGGGTCCATTATCTCGACGGAAAATTTGAACAAGCCTTCAACAAGTTCCAAGACGCGGCCACTCGATTCCCTGATAAATCGTTTATCGAATACAACTTGTATTGGAGCGCCAAGTCGGCAGAAAAACTGAACAAAAAAGATGTGGCCCGCGATTTGTATGCCAAAGTCGCTGAGCTTTACCCCTACACGTTTCACGGCATCCGCGCTAAAGACAGGCTCCTGGCCTTGGATGTTAAACTCGAAACGCCCCAACAAAAGCCATCTTCCAAAGAAGAAAGCCTGCAACTGGGACGGTCTCTCAGCAAGCGGGAAAAGTTTCATTACATCCGGGCCAACGAACTGACTACGCTTGGATTGACGCAGGAAGCACGCAGTGAAATTGGAGAATTGCAAAAAACAGTGCGGAAAAACCTGACCGGGGTTTTGTGGCTTTCCCGGCTTTATCATCAGGCGCAGGGCTATGCAGAATCAATCAGGCTTTTACACCTGTACAAAGACTTCACCACCAAAGCCAAAGAGAAAAATCTTTCTTCAAAATTCTGGAAGCATTTTTTCCCTCTTGCCTACGAAGAAGCCGTTCTGGCCTATGCCAAATCGCGCAAGGTCGACCCCTTCTTCGTGAACAGCATTATCCGCCAGGAAAGTCTTTTTGACAGTCAGGCACTTTCCCCTGCCGGTGCTCGCGGGCTCATGCAAATCATGCCAGCCACCGGAAAAGAACTTTACCCGAAAACAAAATTGAAAAAACCTTTTGAGACCGATGCCCTCTTTGATCCTGATCTGAACATCCGGCTGGGTGTGAAATATGTTAGCCAACTGAACAAACGGTTCGACAAAAACGGGATGCATATTCTGATTTCATACAATGCCGGCCCCCATGTCCTGAAGAAATGGCTGAAACGATTCGGACATTTGAGCGATCAGGACGTATTCATCGAATCCATCCCCTACTCTGAAACCCGCCGCTATGTCAAACATGTGCTGAGAAATATGGGCATCTATAAAGTGCTATATTCCCCCTCCTGAAAACCTCCAAATTCGCATGT
Source organism: Nitrospinales bacterium (assembly GCA_965249625.1). Taxonomy (GTDB): domain Bacteria; phylum Nitrospinota; class Nitrospinia; order Nitrospinales; family VA-1; genus LS-NOB. The sequence continues at coordinate 2,110,990 of OZ252246.1, forward strand.
TTAACCGTCATAAAGAGGTTATAATGCCAAAAACTTTAAAGAGCTTTTCATGAAATCAAAAGTCCACTTACAAAAAATTGAAGATTATTCACTGGAGAACGTGGAGCAGTTTGTCCGGAACTCTCTGAAAATCCTGGACCCTGAAGCACCCCTGTTCGGCCCAGGTCAGAGGGTTCTTTTGAAACCCAATCTTTTACGGGGATTCAAACCCGAACGCTGTGTCACCACTCACCCTGTGGTGGTGGAGGCAGTGTGCCGGGTTCTTAAGGACCTGTCGGTCCAACAAATCGTTATCAGCGATAGTCCCGCTCTGGGCAGTTTATCGGCGGTGGCTGACAAAGCCGGGTATGGCTTTCTGGAAAAAAAATATGGCGCGCAGATCCTGCCCTTGACCGACCCTATCCCATTCGAAAATACAGAACAGGTTCCGCATCTGAAAATAGCCGGTTGCCTGGAACACTATGACCAAATCATTAATCTCCCAAAAGTTAAATCGCATTGCCAGATGACCATGACGCTGGGCATTAAAAACCTGTTCGGATTGGTGATCGGCAAACGCAAGCCGGTCCTTCATTGCCTGGTTAAAAACGACAAGCTTAAGTTCGGGAAAATGCTGATAGATATTGCTCGTCACGTCAACCCCTGCCTGACCATCGCCGATGGTATTCAGGCCATGCAGGGGCAAGGCCCGATCAACGGAACGCCCTACCCCCTTGGAGTGATGGGGGCATCGAAAGACATGACCGCTCTCGACCGGGTTTTTGCCGATCTGTTAAACATTCCTCTGGACAGGGTTTATGCCCTGGAAGCAGCAAGGCTCAAACAGTTCGGCCAGTTTCATTTGGAAGACATGGAGATTTCAGGGATCACAGATTACCGGACTTTCGCTGTTGAGGATTTCAAACAGGCTTACCCCATAGATATTTCTTTCAATCCGATCAAATTACTCAAATCATTTGCGAAACAGCTATATGAATTAGGAATCAAAGAACCGGGCCTCGCCCGGTGGAAGTGAAACAAAAAATTGTTAGACCGAGCTAACTCTTTGGTCGCCCAATCAACCTATTGCAAGCTACCTCCACGGTTAGTGGTGGTTGTCGAAGTTGACGGAGCAACAGCCAAGGTCAAGCCCGGTCTCTTTTTTATTTAAAAAATATTTACCCGGATGGATAAAATTGATAACCTTGTTGCCTTCTCTTCGGGTGCCAACCAGGCCCGAGGTTCTTAATATGGAAAGATGGTGAGAGGCCTGTGGTTGCCCCATGCATAAAGACCGAACAATTTCGGAAACACTCTTTTCCCCTTTAAGTAACAACTGGACGATTTTTAATCGGGTTTCATCCCCCAGTGCTTTCAGGATTCTGGCACATTCCCCGGAATCTGTGGATGGCTCTTCCATAAGGCCAAGTATATGGGCTCCTTCTATCACGTTCAAGTCTAATCCCGATCACCGAGAATTATGAGCCAAGAGACTTTAGAACCACAACAATGGGTGGAAAACTATGCGGATATGATGTACCGCTTTACGCTTGTCAGGGTGAAAGACCCTGAGGCCGCTGAAGATCTGGTTCAGGCCACATTTTTTGCAGCATTAAAATCACAACACAGCTTTGCCGGTAGGTCATCGGAAAAAACCTGGCTGTTCGGAATCCTGAAACATAAAACCATGGATTATTTTAGAAGCTCCAAAAAGAATATTTCCATCGATTTGACTGCAGAAGAAGCGGACCGGATTCATTTTGATGCCTACGAACATATGGTTCCCAAGCCGGTAAACTGGAATATGGACCCTGAAAAAGCCGCTGAAAATAACGAACTTGCCCAGATTCTGGCTAAATGCATGAAAGGGTTGCCGGAAAAATTTCACCGGGTCTTTGTCCTGAAAGAAATGGATGGGTTGAGTTCCGACGAAATCTGTAAAGAATTCAACATAAAACCGACTAACTTGTGGGTCACATTGCACCGTGCCAGAAACCAGCTCAAACTTTGCCTGGAGTCGAACTGGCTCAACGCAAAATAGGGGTAGGATTTTATGATGGATGGAATGCTAAAAGCGCTTAAAATGACATGCAAGGATGTCTATCCACTTATTTCGGAAAGCCAGGACCATCCTCTCACTTTTTTGAGCAGGATCCGGCTTAAAATGCATCTTGCCATATGCGGGCTTTGCGAAATATATCGGAAACAATTGGAAATCATCTGCAGGATAACCCGGTCGATGGGAAAAGATGAATCCAAAGTTCTTGAGGACAGAAATATGAATCCTGAAGTAAAAGAAAAAATTAAACGATTGATCGCAGAAAAAAAATTAATCAGAACTTTTTAGGGAGATAACAGGATTTGTCGGAAAAAATCACAAAAACCGAAAGCGAGTGGCGGGAAATTCTGACCGAAGAACAGTTTCAAATTTGCCGGAAAAAAGGAACCGAGCCGGCCTTCTCCGGAAAGCATTGGGACTGTCATGACTGGGGAAACTATCATTGCGTATGTTGCGATACGCCTCTGTTTTCTTCCATCGCTAAATTTGATTCAGGCACCGGGTGGCCGAGTTATTACGAGCCTCTCCGCCCCGAAAGTATCGCCACCGAACAGGACACTCTTTTCTTTATGCGTAGGACTGAAGTGTTGTGTAGCAAATGCGATTGCCATCTGGGCCATGTCTTTGAAGACGGTCCGGACCCTACCGGGCTTCGCTACTGCATCAACTCCGCCTCCCTCGTCCTACACAAGGCAGAATCTTCCTGACTCTTAATCAGTAGGTCCTCGGTTCGATCCCGAGACGGATCACCATTATTTCAAGGGGTTACAGATTTTTCTGTAAGCCCTTTTTCTTTGTGTAGGCACTATGTAGGCAGGTTAGTTTAAACAGGTGAGAACTTAAAATATCCAGGAAATAATTTGTCGGTCTTAATATTCAGGTGCTTGTCATGATTGACTACTAGCCCCAATGCTCTTTTTCATAATCGCTCTGCTCTTCCCTTCCCAATGGTTGCGAGGAACACCCTGTGCGAACAAAAAAGTCTTCTCTGCCTTCAAATTTAATAAATACAGGTTTACTGCTTCCCGCTACTTGAATGCGACAAACCTTAGAGTCGTCATAACTAGGAAATGTGACTTTAATATTGGAACTATATTCACCACCCAGATATTTCTTTATTACCTCAATAAGGTGAAGTTCAAAGCCGTCAATATTCTTTTTACTTAAGGACTCAATATCATCAGTTAAGCCAAGAGGATTTTGATTATCATCGATACCTATGAAAAGATTGCCACCTTGGCTATTGAGAAAAGCAGCTATTGTTTTAGCAATAACATACTCCAATTTCTTGTTAACTGATTTAGCACGTAGGTCATACCGTAACGTTGATTTAAACTCAACAGTATCACTCTCGCCAGCTAATATAAGTTCTTGTGCTGCTTCGCCACCAGGTACTTTGCGGCTTAAGTTAATACGTGATTCAAGCTCACTATATACTCGCTTAGCTCGGGATTGCAGAAACGTATCATAGTCATCGCTTTCAATCCCAAAGCCATTTAGGTCAATGAAGTGGGAATTGAGTGCTCTGTTGATATCAGCATTTTCATCTTGAAAATCGCCAATATAGTTAGATGGTGATTTTGAACCAATTTTGCGCTTGTTGATGTGATCGCTAACAAAGGTAATATTTACCAAGCTATTGCTATTAAGCGTCGTTTTATTCTTTAAATAGGCTTTTGGAAAAAAATGATGATAGTTCTTACTGCTTGCCACTTTTAGCCATGAGTTATCGAGAATCACGTTACCGTTATCTTGAAAGTCTTTAGGTTCTTGATATGCCAGTAAACACAAAAAAGCCTTACAGTAACTATTTCCAGCACTGAAGTTTGTGTCTATCAATGTCTGAGGTGAATCGAGGTCAACCTTGATATCGCTGTAATCAGGGCGCTTGTTGTGCAAAATTAGATCAATACGTTTGATATCTTGTGCTAGCCTAGATTCGGTAGAACTAGAGTATCGAAAAGACAAAGACATACGCCAGAAAAACTCTTCTAGGTATTTTCGCTGTTCCCCCTGAGGCTTTTCGTTCTTAAAATAAAAGAAATAGGAAAAAGGAACTATTAGAGAGTCATAGGGTAAGAGTTGAGAGACTGGAATTCGATAAGTGGTTCTAAAATAATCAATACTGTCTTTAAGTGCAGAAATACCTGCACCCCAGTTTTCAATAATGGCTTGTTTGTCTAAACCCAATATCGTTTTTCGCTTACATTCTTTTGTACGGCTTAACACCAATGAAAGCACACTCAATATAACTGTGCTAGACACTCCTTCATATTTCACATCTTTCAATTTTTTAATGAAAGAGTCCCACTTAGCCTGCATATCAAACTGTTGTTCTTCATCGTAGGTCTTAGCTGACATAATTTCGAACAATGTAAGAGTTTGTCCACCAGTATTTATACGCGTAAAAACCTCAATGGCCGAATCGATATCTTCTTTTCTAAGAACTACTGTAGAAAACTCGTAAGTTTTGAAAGCTGTTGAATAGGCATCAATTATTCCCAGCTCGTCATTGCTGAACCTATCTGAAAGTTCTTGCCCTTTGCTGAAATTAAAATTCAATACATAGTATAACGACAAAAATTTATCACCAGATGGCTCTGCGGTAATCAATTGCCCATTATCTTCTCTGACATCTTTACCAAGGTTAACAACAATATTGCTGTAATCCGTTAATTTCTTTTCGCCGATTTTCTGAATTTTAGCACCGAGATACGCAGCAAAAAGCGATGTAATGCGTTGCTGCCCATCCAAAACATACTGGACCTTTGTGCCATCAGGCGTGTCAGGAATCTTTAGATTACCAATATTCTTAATATCGTTGAGACGCTCATCGGTTTGCCAAAGAATGAAAGTACCGATGGGATAACCTTTAAGAATACTGTCAAGCAGATTTGCTGTTTTATCTATACTCCAAACAAAATCGCGTTGAAATTTTGGAATTTTAATAATCCCATTCTGTATCTCGCAAATCAGATCAGAATATTTTTTTGAGTCCGGCTTGGGCTGTGCAAAGTCCATCTTAAATCCAATTTATTTTTTATAAATATCAGCAACCACAATTCGGTCTTGCAAGGATAACATTTTCTATGTCTTACTTCCTTTTCTTTTTTTCTTCCCTGAAATTAATGGCTCCTTGATTTGTTGATAAAGGTTGAACAAAAATTCAATGCGGGAACGTTCGTTCTTAAACGGAGTTTTTCTATAAGTAGAATCAACGACTTTATCCAGTGCATGGTGAGCTCTCAGAAGGGCGGGAGGCATGGTGTTTGGATCGTACAAATCTGCCAGTGAACTCTTAGGAAAATTTGCACGGGCATTCAAAACGGTTTTTGCTTTTTCCTCTACCTTTTTCCTTTGTGGACTGGTAGGTTCCGGCCAAGGGAAATTGTTATATACAATTTTGTTTGAGTAGCGATAGTCTCCTTTTAATCTCCCACAAATATACCGTACCCATGTCATATGCATGACGGATGACATTACCCCAAAATGAAAGTGCTCAGCATTAGGCAAAAAAGAACAGGAATCTGCCACAATATTGTCTTTGTCCAAAAACCCAAACGGAATATAGCTTCTATTTTCTGAGGTATGACGAGGAATAAGTAGGTAATCGCTTGTTGGCTGCCTAATTTCAGCAAAAAGTGAAGGAAATTGAGCTAATCTTACGGTAGCAGCTTTTTTACTTGCAAGACGAAATTCTTTTACTTGCTTTATTCGCTCTATAACTAAAGGCATTTTCCTTAATTCGTCTGGTTGTATACTTTGCAACCATAAACACCATCGAGATTTTTTGTTTAAAAACTCTTTAGCACTTATAAAAGGCTTAATATATTTAATAGCATTAGGTTCACTTTTAATAAATTTTTCTTTGTCTTCATTTGATAAGAGTAAGTTCCCGTCATCCGTAGGTTGGTTACCCTTTGTAATACCAGGGACATCGCATAGAGGTTTTGATATTTTAGAAATAAAAATATTTTCCCCTTCAACAAGATAGGAATTCAGCTTTTTTACCTTAATTTCATGGGGGTCAGATGTTATAGTTTCATACTCAAATATTTTCTTTTGATCTGCTCCAAAATCCGCAAAACCAATAATTACTACATATACGGCTGCTATATTCATTCCATGTGCTTTTTGAGCGTCTAGTGTCCATTTAAACGTCCGATGCGCAAAATGCAAATGAATACCTCTATTATTTATCAATTCATTCCAGAGAATGCTGACTTGTTCTCCCTGTGTAATAGAATTAGTGGAAACAAAAGCAGCTTTTATTTTCGTGCCTTTTAAATAATCTGTTGCCTTAGCATACCAGCCACTTACATAATCGAGAACCCCGGCTCCTTTTACTCTACGGAAAAGAAATTGATTTTCATGTCTCTGTTCTAAGCTCATCAAACTGTAACCAATAAAAGGGGGATTGCTAATGATATAACTCAATTTTCTGGGTTCTATGATTTTCTTCCAATCAGTTGTTAGAGCGTTTCCATGAAATATCTTGGCAGATTTTTTTAAGGGCAAACGGAAAAAGGCTTGTCCAAAAGTTTCGGACAGCTTTATGTTCATCTGGTGATCCATTAACCACATGGCAGTTTCAGCAATACGTACGGGGAACTCTTCTAGCTCGATACCATAAAACTGGTCAACATCAATTTTGCTGAAAAAGGTAACATCCAGCATAGCCTTTCCTGTATAAAGAATTTTCAGGATTTCCAGTTCTAGTTCCCGCAATTCCCGGTAGGCCAAAATAAGGAAATTTCCGCAACCGCAAGCTGGATCAAAGATTCTTATCTGACTCAGTCCTTCGTGAAATGCTTTTAGCTTTGGCCAATTATTTTTAACCTTTTCAAATTCCTGCCAGAGTTCATCCAGAAAAAGAGGCTTAATGACTTTTAATATGTTCTTTTCAGAAGTGTAATGCGCCCCTTTTTTCCGTTGCTCCTCTGGTAGCATGACTATTTGGAATAAAGATCCAAATAAAGCAGGTGATACCTTGCTCCAGTCAAAATAGCAGCATTGTAAAAGCGCATCACGCATAACTTTATCGAATGATACCGGGCGCAACGGTCTTTCAAAGAGTGCTCCGTTTACATAAGGAAAGCGAGTGAGGTCCTCGTCTAATGCTTTTTGCCGTTCGTTATAAGATGTATTAAGTGTGTCAAACAAAGTAAGAAGATGACCACCCAAATCGCTGCCATCTTCTTTGGTATGGTTTTGTAGGTAAAACAGGAAATGGTCTTTTTCAAAAATTCCGGTGTCATCTGCGAATAAACAGAACATTAGTCGAACCAGGAGAATTTCGAGGTCGTGCCCCTGATAGCCGCTTACTTCTAGCTGCCTGTGCAGTTCGCTCATAAGCTCTGAGGCTTCGATATTAACTGGGTCCTGGTCACGATAAACTTGTGTCTTGTATCCGGCGATAAATGCAAAATGCTGGATATTCTCATGCAAGGTTTTTAGAGAAAAGAAAACCTGTTCACCTGTTTCAAGGTCAAGCAAATCGAAGTTCTGAAAATCGGATAAAAGGATATAGCGTGGGAATTCGTTATCATTGATACTGGGGAGATAGTCGTTAAATACCTGATCTTTTGCTTCTTTTAAAGAACGCCCTGCTGATTTTTGCTCTACCAATAAGGTTCCTGGCCAGAAAAGGTCAATAAAGCCATATTTGTTGTTCAACTTTTTTATTGATTGTTCGTAAAAACCGACCTTCCGACGTGAAATTCCGAAAACCTCAAAGAAGTCATTATAGAAAGACTGCGTTTCACCTTTTTCATAATGTGCATCCTTCCATTCCTTTGAGAAATTCAAGGCGCGACTTTTAATTTCATTCCAGCTAAGAGGCATTTTTCACTGATTTTTTAAAAGAGTTCCGATAATAAATTTTACTTATACCATAGTATTTGAATTAAGTATTAGTACCAAAATGGTACTAAAGTGCGGCATTACTAATCCCGCACTTGCTACCCTCTTTCGTTTCTCACCATGCAGTGGCGCGATTGCAATGCAGAGGGGGCCAAATTCACAAAGCGGCATCCTCCTGATTCCAAATAAAAAATTACTTGGCAGAAAAAATACGGGTTTCAGGATGAAACGCGTACCAGGCAAACCAAAACCCTACGACGGAAGGTATCTCCCCGTTTTTTTCGCCCCGAATGAACGCCGTTTTTGATCTGTGGTCATAAAAAATACGAATGGGTGTTTTTCCCAGAACATCCTTGACAGGCGATTTCAATTTATTCAACTCAGAAAAAGGGCAGGCTTTAGTGACTCCGCCTAATTCTATACCGATCATTTTTTCCTTGGGATGGTATTTCCGGCTCTTCTGGTCCACATTGAGCATCAGTCGCTCACTGGTTTCATAGCCCTGATAGGGATCGCGGTCATAATCACGCCGGTAGCCCGTTTTATCAGATAAGACCCGGGTTCCCGGATGATTGACTTTCCAACTCGCCCAGTTCGTATGCCTGGAAGGAAGAAGTTTTAAACGGGCACCGGTCAGTTTGCCAGTCACCACCTCCGATTTAATTTGCGACCAGAGGCTTTCCGTTTGATGGTCGTAAAGCAACATATCGCTTTGGTGGAGCGTACCCGAAACCCCAAAAGTGAGCTTGCGTCCCTTCACTTGGAAATCAAACACCATCCCGGTGCCACAAAGAGGGCAACAAGTCACAACTATCGATGTCCCGCCAACACGATCATTGACAATTTCATGCCAGTTCAGGATTTTAATGGGGCACGCCCTCGCCTGACCGTTATTAACGTATCCCAGAACACGGTCATGTTTTTTTAAAAACGTTTCATCGGCTTCTTTCGCAGATATGAACTTCGGGTGGAGGATGGCGGGGATTCCGTCCTTACCCCCCCCCCCCCCCCCCATCATAAATACCATCGACGGGATTACTGTGCCGGGAGGTGTCAAAGCCGCAAAGCATAACGACAATGAATAGCCCGCACACACCTTGTGAAATATATTTTTCTATCTGCTTCGGCATAAAAAAACCAACCTAAGTTTATCCGCTCGGTTGGTCGACTGCTCAGCGATTCCTTACACCCAACATTTATTATGGACATCCCTGCAGTGTTGTCTTTTAACCCTGCTCACAATTCAACTTTTCAGCCATTTGCTGTAAGGCCTCCGAAAACACTGCGTGGAGTTCGCTGGTTATTGTTGGGGGAATAAGAAAATCGGGTACTTGACTTTTTATTGGGATAAACCTTTAACAAACGGGTTTTTATATAGCCAATACCTTGTCTCCGATTACATAGGTAAGGGGGAAATGTCCGCCTGAAAAATAAATAACGGGTACATTGAGGGGTTATCACCTGGTTATTGCCTGCTCCTGAAAGTAGGCCGAAAGTCCAAATCCTGCCAGAATCCCCTTAATTGTAGGCGTGATCTCGCCGATAAGTATTGACAGATGCAGCTTTTAGGGCATAATTTAGTTATGGGAACAACTCAAGGAGAAAAGACCATGCCGGATTCTCTTGAAAAAGAATTTGAATGGTATCTGAAAAATCAAGCCGATCTCGTTAAAAAGTACGATGGTAAATATATTGTTGTGAAAGATGGTAAGGTAATTGGTGAATATAAGGATCTTGGCCCCGCAATAGATGAAACGGTTGCAAAGGGCTACGAGATGGGTACTTTTTTAGTTCAAAAATGCTCCCCCGGCGATCAAGACACCACAGCAGTTTTTCACTCTCGAGTTGGATAAAAAGCTCTGAATGGCCCAACAACCCCAAGCGAAAGTATGCACCCTCTCATACAATGGGATCGTAAGAGAGCTTAAAAGCCACTGCAAAATAACCCCCACGTTTGACCCAACCATGCCGTTAATGCCTGTCGGTAGCGACCTAAGGCTAGACAACCTGGACCCAGCAAAAAATGATTTCCCTGCTCTTTGGGATACCGGCGCAACGCATTCGGTAATCACCCAAAAAGTTGTAGATACTTTGGGGATACAGCCATTCACTTTTTCTGGGGCTAGCGGAGCGGGGGGAGGGGGAGGAAGAAGGCCTGTTTATCGTGTTTGCATATATCTCCCCAACAACGTGTGTTTTCCTGACATGACGGTGATCCAATGGAATCCTCAAGGGTGTGATCTTCTTCTTGGCATGGACATTATTGGGACGGGAGATTTAGCTGTCACAAATTTTGGTGGCAAAACAACATTCTCCTTCCGGTCTCCGTCTATGGAAAAGATAGACTTTTTAAACCCTGCACAAGGCAATAGCGGAGCCGCTATCCCTAAGATTGGAAAGTATGATCCCTGCTTTTGTGGGAGCGGCCAACAATTTAAATTTTGTCACTGGAAGGCGTGAATCGATGGCAACCAACTAAACCCGGAGCCTTCGTGTCCCGGTTTTTTTAAAGCCCATGTCCAAAATACTTTGAAAGAAAACTCCAAATCCTTACCCGTTAACCATTCTCGCAATTCAACTTTTCAGCCATTTGCTGTAAGGCCTCCGAAAATACTGCGTGAAGCTCCCGGCGGATTTTTTTAGAATCGTATTCGACCATAGAGCCTCCGCCGTTTAAAAAATTCATCTGCTTGTTGACCTTTATACAGGCGGAGCGTTTTTCTTCCCCTTCCGATGTCTGCAATAACATCAACTCACAAAAATTGATGCCCGCCTCCACTGATTGCGTCAGTTGCGGATTGATTCGAAACCCTCGGTTCTGCAAATGGTCAACAATTTGCAGCACCTTTTTAAACTCAGTACCGGCCTTGGCGTAATCCTTATCCAGCACAGACTGGAGCGCTTTCATAATGGCCAGTTCCTTATTACCCTGAAAATGGGGATGAGGTGCTGGTTGTTTGAAATAGCGATTTTCTAAATCGATCAACAGTCCGATGGCGTTTTGCCGGGTCTTCTTTTGTGATAAAGGGTTTTCAGGGGGAAGCCCCTTGTTTGCCGGATTGATTTGTTCAGAAATATAAAACCATGCCAGGGTTTTCAGTGCCAGCGGTTGCGTTGCCCCGCCATTTAAAATGGCATGCTCAATATGGTTCAGGCCAACGAGACGGTGGTCTCTTCCGCCCTGCATGATCAGGTTGCCAAATCCTCCCAGCCGGCTGTTTCCATAACGATACATTCCCAGGCCGAAATAGGCATCAACAAGTTTGGGGTTTAGAAAGAGAGCCCTTTCAAGATGGGTATCGGCCTGAAACCCATTGATTAGAGCTTGGATGAGGTTGCCCTGCCCATATTCAAAGATACCAATATAACCTTCTGCCGCACCCAGGAACAAATTCGCTTGTGCTTCCTGACCCGGCGTCACGGCGGCATCGTCCAGAACATCATGGGCCAGATCTTTCACCTGCCTACTGTGATACAGAAATTTCGCAGCTATTTTTTCATCCTGATATTTACTGGTGAAAGCCAGCGTGTGACAAAGCTCCCCTAACAAGCCTGCATAATTGAAATGAAACTTCATCAGTTCCACCCGGTTGTCCAGAGAAGGCAGCGCAGACTCCAGACGGTTGATTTCTCCCTGAAACCGGGAGAACCACTCATCAAAATGGTAGTACATGGAATCCTTAAGGGCGAGGAAGGACATTTCGTCGGCCGTCAGGTTTTTCAACTCGGCACTGGTGGCAGGGTTCGCTTTGGCCGAAGTCAGGGCAAGAAACAAAACCCCGGTCAGAAGGAAACAGGTTTTTACCCTGGAAATATTTTCAGACATAAGCAACGATCATACAGGATGGCGGATGAGAAGCTGACGAATCTGCCCAACCCGCTGATAATCTTCCAGTTTCACAAAAAGTTTTTCGGCCTTTTTTAAATGATGCAGTGACTTGTCCTCGTCTGATAATTTTTCGCGATATAATTTTCCCAACACTAAATGCCCTTCGGCAAAATCAGGTTTAATCCGCACCACTTCCCGAAACGTCGCACAGGCTTCATCAAACAGTTTCAAATCCATAAGAGACAACCCGAAATAAAATTGCATCTGGACCGAATCGGGTTTAAGAGCTACGGCCTGCCTCATATAATCCACAGCCTGGGAAATTTGCGTGTTCATGCGGCAGGCAATTCCCAGATAATAATAAACATTTGAGTCTTCAGGGTCGACACCCACAGCTCGGGTCAGCACCTGAATGGCTAACTCTAACTCGCCCTGCTTGATATAAGATGCACCCAGTGCCGTATAGGAGTGAATAAATTCAGGATTAATATCCATCGACTTTTTGAAAACCCATACGGCCTTATGCAGGGCATCCATGCCGTTTTCTTCCATACAGCCATAAGCCACCCCCATATTGTAGAAGGCATCGAGAAAATCAGATTTAAAACCCTGAGCCATCCGATAGGCATCCACCGCTCCCTGATACCGGCCCAACCCCTGGAGCCGCAACCCTTCTTTCAACCATTCTTCGGAAGCCTTGTTTTTATCATGCACCTCATCTTTGGACCGGTATAACTGGTGTGCCAGAGCCGCCCTTGGAAAATCATTCTGGCGAATATAAAGTTGCTCTGACACTTCCAGATATTTTTCTGCTCGTTTGGGGTTCCGCAGTTTTTTAAGATGAAGTGCCCCTAACTGATAGTGGCCTTCGGCAAACTCCGGATACACCCGTACCGCCTTCTTAAAAGCCTGGCGGGCCGAGGTATGATGGCCATGCTCCAGAAACGCGGCACCAAGAAGCCCGCAAATATGGGCGAAGGTTTCGGTCGCCGCCACAGCATCCTTTTCAGAAACCTGATAGATATCACGGTTTCTTCCCAACCGGTCAAAGATGAAAGTCAGCCAATAATCCGCCACCGCAAAATCTGATGCCATCGGTATGGTTTTTTTTAAGGTGACGAACGATTTTTTTTCCTTGCCGGAAACCCAATAAGCCGTAGCCAGATCAAAATAGATTTGCGGGTAATTGGGTTTGAGCCGGACGGCCTTGCGATAATGCTCAATTTCTTCCCGAGGATTCCCCATCGCCCCGAAAATATGTCCCAGAAGATGGTAGGCAGGATAGGCGTTAGGGCTAAGGCGCAATACATCACCGCAAACTGCAACCGCTTCCCCATAAAATCCCTGGGTCGTGAGTTTGATCGCCTCCTCAAACAATTCAATATCATCCCAGGGGTAAGGCAGAAGGTCTTCGATGACCTGCGCCAACCTTGGCACCGTCAGTTCAATGCCTCGAATGGCCTCAAACCGTTCCACCAAATCGGGGTTACTACTCTTGAGTTTTTCCCCCAGCGTGGAAAGTCCCTTATCCCCGCTGGTGAAGGATGAGAACTCCTGTTTCTTTCTGGTTTTCTTTTTAGTCAAACCCCGCCTCATTGAAAAAGCATGATGGTTCAATTATAGGTGGTTGGAAAGCTGATTGAAAGAGGAGGAGTTTTTATTCGGGATACCCCTGCACGTTCTGCAAGACATTGGTGAAAGAGGCGAGTTTTGCCGGTCGCGCGATTGAGGCGCCTAAAGGGAGAACCTGGCCTTTCTCAATAACCAGAACCCGATCGGCGATGGATTGGGCCTGATCGTGCTGGTGCGTGACCCACAGTATGGCATGTCTGTTCTTTAAAGATTGAACCAGTTTTTCAATCGCTGCGGTTGATTTAGGGTCCAGGGAGGAGGTCGGCTCATCCATCAGCAAAACCTCCGGCCCTACTGCTAAGGTGCGGGCCAGAGCGAGCCGTTGTTGTTGCCCCTGGGAAAGCGTGGTGGCTTTCTCCCCGAGCCGGTCTTTGACTTCCTCCCAGAGAAACACTTCACGCAATACTTTCTCTGCCACGTCCGGGTAATCCTTTTTGGAAATTTTCTTCCTGACTCCAAAAATAACATTGTCGATAATGCTTTTTGGAAACACACAGGGCTTTTGAAAAATCATGCCGACCTTTCTTCTCAACGCATAGACATCAGTACCGGGTCGGTAAACATCCATTCCATCGACAAAAACGCTTCCCTCAATACGAAAATTTTCAATGCGGTCATTCATCCGGCAAAGAACGCGCAGGAGAGCGGTTTTTCCCGAACCGGATGCTCCAATAATACTGGTGATGGAGTTTGCAGGCAGACTGAAGGTTAGTTTTTGAAGGATTTTTCTTTCGCCAAAAGCAGCGGAGAAATTTTTAAATTGGATCATAGTTCCGACTCCATAACCATCCGGGTCCTGAATGCCCAGGCCGCCAGCGTCAACAAGAATACCAGACCCAGCAACACCAAGCCAGCACCCCAGGCTTGGGCGATAGATTCCGGGTTGGCCGCTTCCTGGGCCAGAACCAGAATATGGGTCTGCAAAGTAGGAACCGGGTCAGAAAACGATTGCGGAAATTGAATGCCGGAAAAGGTGGTTGCCGTGAACATAATCGCCGCTGTTTCTCCGGCGGCTCGGGCCAACCCCAACAAAATCCCCGTCACCATTCCATAAAAACTCTGCGGCAGGATAATGCGCCAGATTTGTGCAGGCCTTGAAAGGCCCAGCGCCATCCCCGCCTCACGGTATTTTTCCGGCAAGGCTTCCACCGCCTCGCGGATGCTCACCTGCAAAGTCGGCAGAATCATCACCGCCAGAATTAACGAGCCCGTCACCCATGAAACTCCTGCCTTCAGGTAAACCCCAAAAAACAGATAACCCACCAGCCCAAACAAAATCGTCGGTGTGGCATTGAGAATATAAGTCAACTGGGTTAAAAAATTTTTAAATTTTCTAGACTCAAGGTATTCCGTCTGGAAAAGCACCGACCCCAGGGCCACCGGCAAGCTCCATAAAACCGCGACCCCCATCAGAATCAGCGTTCCTGCAGACTGGTAGAAAACACCGCCCGTACGCCCAAAATCTCTCGACTCATCAAAAAGGAACCCGCCATGCATCGCGGGCAATCCTTTGAGAAACATGATAGCCAGAATGGAAAACAGCAGGGCCACAATTAAAAAAGTGACGCATCCAATAAACGCCAACACCACTTTCTCCGCCGTTATCGCATTCACTGACTGCTCCGCCTCACAAAGAGGTTTCCGGAAAATGTTAAGACCGCCACCATGATAAAAAGGGTCAAACCCAAACCCATCAGCGCGCTCCAGTGCAGTCCACTACCCAGAGCCTCCGCCGCCTCACGGCCCAGTTTGGAAGGAATGGTTTGGCCCGAAACAAAAAGGTTGAATCCGGGCACCCGGTCGAGACTGCCAATCACCAGCATCACCGCAATCGTTTCTCCCATCGCCCGTCCTATTCCCAACAGCACCGCTCCCACGATGCCCGGCAGGGATTGGGGTAAAACCACCCGCAAGGCGGTTTGCAGTTTAGTGAGACCCAGGCTTTCGGCGGCTTCACGAAATTCCGAAGGAACCGAATGGAGGGCATCGTCCGACAAAGTCAAGACCGTCGGTAAAATCATAATCGCCAACAGGAAACCGGCGGTGAAGAGGGTGTTGCCATCAACCAGGTTTAATACATCCTTAATCCCGGCGGTCAAAAAAGAAACACCAAGCAGACCGTAAATAATGCCGGGCACACCGGCCAACAATTCCATGATCCCTTTCACTCTTCTCCTGAAAGAAGACGGTAGATATTCGGAAGTGAACAAAGCACCGGAAAGAGCCACCGGCAATACCATGAATATCGCCAGGCCAGTAACGATCAGGGAACCGCAAATCATAGGCAAGGCACCAAACGTCTCGCCCACCCACCAGTTTTCTCCCAGCAAGAAGCCCCATCCCTCCGAACGCAGAATCGGAACCGACTCCACAATCAGAAAAAGACCGAGACCCACGGCGCATAAGAAAAAAATAAAATTCATTGCGGCAAAAACCCAACCCACCGGCTCTAAATGATGATTGCTGAAAAGACCCCGCCCAAAACCAGCTTTCATGGCTGGGAACTTCCGACCGGTATGTAACCGCTCTCTTCAACAATTTTCTGACCTTCCGGACCCTTGACAAAACCTATGAAAGCTTTAATTTCACTTTTCGGTTCCCCGGCCGTTATAAAATTCAATTTTCGAACAATGGGATAGTTTCCCCGCTGAACTGTTTCCCATGTCGGTAAAATTTCTTTTCCCTGATCCAGGAGCGACACCGCTTTCACATCATCGTTGATCCAGGCAAAGGACAGCATGCCAATGGCAGCATCGCTTTGCGCGATCTTGGCCTGCTCTTCATTATTCGATCCGGTAACCAGAAGCGTTCCCGGTGTTCTTTGCGATGCATTGCCGAAAATATATTGCATGAACATGTGGCGGGTTCCCCGATGTCGCTCCTTATCGACGACAACAATTTGCCGATCCGGTCCCCCGACCTCCTTCCAGTTGCGGATTTTTCCTAAATATATCCCGGCAATCTGTTGGGGCGTTAATTGCCGAACCCCAGCCTGATAAATTTCCGAAGAGACCACGCAGGCCACGGCATCAAGTCCTACCGGGTAGATTTTTAGGTGGGACTTTTCAAATCGTTTCTTTTCATCCTGGGAGATTGCGCGCGAAGCCATGCCTATATCAGCACGACCGCCGGCCACAGAATGAATGCCCACCCCCGAGCCTCCGGCGTTGACCAGAATCCGACTCGATGACGATTCCATGAATTTTTGTGCTGCTCGTGAAGCCACCGGTAAAACCGTGGTCGACCCGACGATTTGAATCCGCAATCCCGTTCCCGCATTGGTTTCAGGCGGACTCCCCCATCCCATGGATAGAAATAAAACCAACCCGATCCAGCCCCTTTGGTATCGACTCATAAATCCCCCAATCTCTATATTTCAATATATAGATAACTATATATAAAAAGACATGCAAATCGTAACACAAACTAAAGTCGCGTTAAAGGGATAAACCCTGTAGCAGGCGGGCCAGGTCAATTCCTGTAAAAATGGGTTTATTCCAACAGATAAAAGTCTTTGGGCATTGAAACTATTCCTGCAATAGCGATGATGTCGATTTAGTCAAGGTTGGTACAGGCGCAATTTACTTTTTGCTTTTTTCACCAGCTTCTCCCTATCATCAGCTTTATCCAAAATATGCATTCTTCGATGACAATTCGGGCAGAGTGCTACCGTGTTTTCTAGGACATCTGGACCACCTTGAGCTAGATGAGCTATATGGTGGCATTCCAGGTAGGGGGTATTGTTAGAAGTAAAGGGCGCGGGCTTTTCACAAAGGTCACATATCTCGTTAGATAGGTGCTTTGTTAATTCAAATATCAGAGGACTTCGTAAATAAGTTGTCGTCTTTTTAGTCTGAGATTCTGGCTCTTCTTCTCCGCTTTTTTTGGCTTTTCCCAGAAACTCTTTAATTTCATCATCGGTAAATTTGGCCCCAGGCTTCGGTACGATCGAAAAGTTAAGCTTCTCAAGTTTACTGTTTGTCCGTCGACCGCCTGTGAAAGATTGTCTATCGAGACCAACCCCGGTTGCTATTTCATAAGCAGTAGAAAGAACCAATTTGGGCGGAAAGCACCCATTGTTGTGAATCAAGTCATAACGAATGGATTGATCTCTTCCTGGAATACTATTTTCTTTGATTTCTTCTAATGCTCTAAGCACGTGTTCTCTAGTAATTGCATCGAATATTCCCATAAGAGAGACCTTGACAGAATTCATCCGTCAAGTAAAAGCCTCGAAAACCAACCCTGCACTAAAAAACCAAAAAAACCGGAAACGATTTTAACGCTCACAGAGCTGCGCCAACTGCAATTAACCAGTTAATCAGGAAACAATACCATGCCGCAGGAATAAATGCTATGGTTTGATTTTTTATCTTAATAGTCCCTTGAATTTCGCTTTGTCGTGGTCATTCCCCTTTCAAGACCGTTTCGTCAGTGCTTTACAAGGTACCATTGGTGCATTACAAATGAGGCGGAATACCTCCGCAGGTAACTCGCAATAGCTTGATACTGCTAACAATAATTCTCGCGGCCCAAACAGCTCTTGCTTGTTAGACCATCATGAAAAAAGTCCCCATCGTCATCGCCGAAGACTCTCCTTTTTTGACAACCGAAACCCGGCAAACCCGCTGGGCCATTCCCTACAACTTTGAATGCCTGAACGCCCGGATCGATCACCTGCTGACTCAAAACCGGGACTGCATAAAGGGCAAAAAAATTCTCGACATCGGCTCGCATATGGGAACGTTCGCCTACGCCACTCTCGAACTCGGTGCTGAATTTGTTCAGGGGATCGACACGGAAGAAAAAACCATCGAACGGGGGCAGGAACTGTTTCAACAATTAGAGGTTCCCGGACCCAGCTATGACCTGAGAGTTAATGACGCGTTTGCTTATCTGGAGAATCTTGAGGAAGGAAGTTTTGATACCGTGCTCTGTCTCGGTACGCTCTATTATACGGTCGAACCTTATCGACTGTTGAAGCTCATGCGAAAGGTGGCGAAAGAAACGGTCCTGCTCGATACCTTCACCGCCGCCTACGCCGCCATTCAAGGGAAAGACGCGCCGGAGGTCTACAAATCTATCAATGAAGAAAGCCTGAAGCTGCCACTGATGCTCACCGCCCTGACCCAGCCGGAAAAGAAAGACTATCGCCTGCCGCATTCGTTCCCGTACCGCAACAAAGACCTCAGCCTCATCACTTTACCAACACCGGCACTTCTCGAAATCTGGTTCCAGTCGTTAGGAATGAGCTGCACCCGAATCGACTGGCAGGAATACCAGACCCGGACCTGCACCTATCATGACCTGCTCACCCCCGACCAGAAAAAAGCTTCACACTGGGCCGATGTCTACACCAGTGGTGTGAGAGCCTCTTATCTACTTCACCACTAGCCGTGAAGGCAATAAGTCTCAATATAATTATTGTTTTTACATAGAAAAAGGTAGGACTTGCTGTGGTTGATCTTCCAATGAGGGTGGGATCAAGCGCATTGCAATAAAAGATTGATATTCATTTTCTCGACCCAGTTTTCGAGCAAGGGTGTGCAGATTGAGACGTTTCAACAAATCAATAGTAATAGGCCGTTTATCACTCCAAAAAATCATCGAAGTCAAAAATTCATTAGCTGGCTTGGAATTTAAGATTTCTGCAAGAAAACTTGCCTCTTCCTCTGACCAAGCCGGTAGAAAATATATGGTGTCATCAAATATTGTCGGCCTATCCTCAATAGAACCAATTACTTTAAAGTCTAAACTTTTGTAAAAACCTGATATAGCTACTTTCCAGGGGGTAAAAGTGTAATCGCCAACACCAAATATCGAGAACGGTGGACGATCACGGTAAATTGAGCTAGCACGCTTGCCAAGTAATGTTGAGTTCCTCTCCAAATAATTCCATGTTTTGGGAGCATCTCTTTTTATATGCGCTGTGTTTTCCCCAATAAATTGTTGCGTGACCAAGACATATTTGCGGCAATTGCTGACATGGCCGTTTGCAATATCTGAGCTTTTAAGAAGTGGAAAAACATATTTCCCCTCTAAATGGGTTAATTCTCCAAAACCGTTAAGAAAACCATCCGGAGAACGTGTCAATTCCATCACCTTGGCGCAATCATGCTTAACCCCAGAGTGCCAAATATAGTTTTTATCTGCACCCTGTAAAAATTTACTTTTTAGGTACGACTCTCCATCTGACACAACACTGCCGTCATGATAACCAATGGCATAAGAAGGTTCAGAATCAGTCAGAGTTTCATAAATATCACAATTTTTAGAGAAACTACTATTTACTTCAGCACAATCCATTAAGAAAAAACACGCATCAACAGAGGCGCCAAAATATTTCATTGCGTCAATTTTATAAAAACGTGCGGTTCTCAGCGGATAATCGTGTTTCCACGCATAGTTGAGAACTTTTCTAGCTACAGCCGTTTTGCAAAGTATCGCAATCTGACCATTTCGGTTCTTTAACCACTCTAACTGCTTTATAAGCATCCATTCTGAAATGTCAAAATTGCTCTTTCCAGTAAGAGCTTCGAGACCATTCATTGCTTGAAAATTTGATTTCTCCGGGACATTTGAACTTTGAAGCATTCCCAACTCTGAACTTGTCACCCAGGGCGGATTCCCAAGTATCAAAAAGGGTTCGGGCAAATTCTCCAAGAGTTTTACCCAATCAAAAGAAAAAAAATCAGCATTAAATATTTTTACTGGGGCATTTGGATATTTTTTAATTATTTGTTCCTGCAAACAATCTAAGTGAAAATCATTAATATCGATACCCACAAACGATTTAGCCTCATGAAATATATCAAGCGCGGAAAGCAAAAAGGCACCACGTCCACATGTTGGCTCCACTATAGAAAGAGGTTTGAAGCTAAATTTGCTAACAACCTTTGTCGCTAAATGTGCCAGTTCACATGGTGTCTGAAAATCTCCAAACTCCCAGATTTCTTTTGTTTTTTTCGATGCCATAGCCTTTATCTTACCCTATCCACGCCTTCAACTTCTCCAGCTTCTTGAATCACTCGTCCATATTGCAACCGCCACTGGAGGGCATTAGAGATGGTTAAATAACCCTGTTTGGGTGGATTCCTCAAAATCTCCTCTGCCAAATCTCTTGCACCTATGTCATCGACTGGAAGATTTTTTTCCTGAACAAACGCCGCAAGATCATCTGCGTTGCCATCATTTTTCAATATATCAGTTATTCCTTTTGTCATCTGAAAATCGGCTGTTCTTTCTTTCTTTACAAATATGGTGTGTTGAATATCCAGCTTGCATGTTTTCTTGCTATGGTTATCGATTTTCTCATAAACAAAAACCAATAAATGGTATCCAAGACCATAAATTTTTTGTTGTGCAGACTTAAAAGGGCAGGAGGATTGAGGTTGCTTAATGCTGGTCACCTTTATGTCTACCTCGATATCTGGGCAATCTATACCCAAAGCAGAATTTCCCGACTGATAGGTATAAATGTTTTCTAGGTGGTCGGAAAATTTATGTTCCAAATATGTTCCAACTGCTTTGCCATCGGTAACACCAAAAAGCGATGGTTCGTCATGTTTGCCCTCGCTTTCGGAAAAAAACAGAAGCTTCTTTAATTAGAGTTTCAATGTTCAATTTTGGCTTCAATTATGCGAATCCTTTAAAAATTTTCCAGGCAACATCCTTCTAACCAAAATAAAAATATTTTGGAGTGCTTATTTCAAACCTCTTTTTCTCTCCCAGCATTAAAGGAAAGCACCCAGCTTGTAGCTTTGCCTCAATTTGAAGGCTAACCTCTTCTTTTCTGGAGGGAAAGGGTAATCCATATTACCCGTCTCTGTTTATGGGTGGTTCTCATTTGCATCGGGCAGAGCTTTGTACAGTTTGTTCATTTTCTCGGCGATTTTGTCACGCAAATAAGGGACCAACTCTCCAATCTCAGATATTTATAGAGTAATTTAAAAACTCAAGGTCATGCAAGTCGGAGTGCCCTGTGTGAAGCAAAGCATGAGAATCTCCTACCTCTTAAAAAAATAAAAATAGGTCAACCTCCCGGATTATTGAAGAACCCTAGTCGAGAATATCGGTTAAAATAACGTAAGAGGGCGTTATGCAAAACTTCAGTCTATGCAAAACCTCAAAGCTCGGGACTTATGCAACAGTGATGATGTGTCTGTTTTTGTTTTGTGCTTGCGGGAAAGACATGGAGAAAGAAACCTTCGATGTCTACCTCATCGACAAAGACGGCAAAGAAAAAAAAGTCGACACCGTGACCGGCATTTCACAATGCAGAATGAAGGCGGAGAACCTGGCTCTGTATCAAAATTATATTGAGTACGATTACCATTGCTGCCTCAAAACCCCCGGCAACTCCTGCGCGGAAAAACATAAATGACCAAGCCACAGTTCATTAAGCCGATTTCATTGTATTCTCACTCTCTCTGGGAGTTTGATGCCCTCATGGCTATAATCAGACCGAGAATTCTACTAATGCTTGTTTTGCTATCTGGTTTGATATTTGTTGGAGGGGTCGGCGAGGCCAGTACCGCAGAAGATTTGTATCGAAAAGGATTTGATCTTTCTGTTGGTGGAAATTCAGAAGCCTCTCAATGGGCCTATCTTCAGGCCTTGGAGATCAGGCCGGATTTTGCGGAGGCTCACCATGCCTTGGGCGTTCTCTATTTTTCCAAGGGACAAGGCGTGGAGGCCATTGATCATTTCAGAAAAGCGGAAAAACATTACCAGAATCGCGGGGATGACCAGGCAAAGAAAAATCTAACCATCGTGCGAAGAAATCTGGGGAAGGCCTATAAAGAACTGGAGTTAACACCTGAAGATTTCGGAATTGGTAGTCAACTTCAGGCGGATCTCGGATGGCAAACTACCGGCGTTGGTTTTCAGATCGGAAATATTGGACAGATCATTACCCCTTATCACGTATTGGGGGATGCAAAGAAATTTCGGGCCCGGTTCATGGATGGCACTACGGCACCGCTGGAGTTGCTCAAAAAGTTTGTAATTTATAATATTGCTGTATTGAAATTGACAAATCCTGAAAGCAGGTCCTCGCGGATTTTGTACTTTGGAGATGATTCTCGCCTTGAAGTTGGAGATCCGGTATACGCAGTCGATTTTTCCAAATTGTCACATCCTGACACGCCCTTATACCAAGGGACCATTCTTAAAAAAAACGCGGTGGATAATAGCAAGAAAGTATTTCAGCTTGATTTGCAAGTCAAAGCGGGTCATAGCGGTGGGCCGCTTTTAAATAAGAGCGGTCAGGTGATAGGAATGTTGCTCACCCACCGCTTCGCGAAAAAGAGCTTTACAAATCTGGTGGAAGCTTCTAAAAAAGCCAGTTTTGCCGTTAAATCGTCCTATCTGCATCAAATTTTGTCTGGTTTGCCCAGGTCGGCAAAATCTGGTGGTCGCTCTGAAAAAACTATTGAGGATGATTCGATGGAATTGAAAATTTCATCGAATGCGTTTAAGAAAAATTTTATTTTCATCGAAAAAGAATACTGAGCATAAGAGATTAACCTCCGGAGGATGACTTGACGATGCAATTAAAGTCGGTACTGATTGGTTTGACAGCTTTATCTTTGGCCAGTATGAATCCGGTTGCTTGCATGGGAGTGGAAATTGTTGTCAGGCTAACTGGGAAAACCGATTTTCCGGGCGATTTGTCTTTGAAGACCAAGAGTATTCAACTTGAGAGAGTTTGCTTTTTGGGTGTGGGCGCGAAGGGAAAATTGGATGCAAATTTCCTAAGTTCGATTGAGAACGAGGGTGTGCCGGAGGGAGATTATCAGGTCGCCGCCCCTTTGGCGGAAGAGCAATGGCCCGTCTATTCTTTCCGGAATGGTGGCGCATTACGCCTGAAAATGATTTCAGGTTCCGGGCTCGAAATGTTGCGCGGTCTGGAATTGAAGGGTATCGCTATACATGGGCGGGATTTTTTTCCACTGCTCGAACGGGTAGTGAAAAGTCAGCAAATGATCAGCTTTCATAACAACCTGCTTTTTGGGCGATTGCAAAAATATTGGGGGCCACTGCGAATTTCAAATTGGGATATGGGACGATTAGGAGACTTCTGGGCACGTATTTCCAATCCCACAAGTGAGTGGCGGGTGAAGGCTATTCGGGCCCAGCCGGAAGATATAGAAAAGTTCTGCAAGCCGCCGGTCACCAAGCGCAAGCCGGATTGATTTTTGGGTCCTCTTAATACAAGCCGCCAACTTCGTGGGCATAACCATTGTAAAGGAGAGTTTTTACTTTTCGGGTTTTGCCGAGTAGGGTTTCATAATGTTGATCCCAGCGGGCATAGGGAACGTTGGGGTTAACATTGGACCAGAAATCATAATCCAATGGAGCAGTTGTCTGCCAGAACGTTTTGGGAGCCTCGCTGACAAACTCCATGGAAGCGATGGATTTGATGCTCTTGAATCCGTACTTCCAGGGAACTACCAGACGGATGGGAGCTCCATTCTGGGGAGGTAGGGGATGCCCGTAGATGCCCACGGCCAGAAGTGCCAAAGGATGCATCGCTTCGGTCATGCTCAATCCGTCGGTATAGGGCCAAGGTTCCCAAAACCGCTCTTTTTGACCTGCCGCCACATTGGGATTGAGAAACGTCTGGAACTTGATAAAGCGTGAGGTGGAAAGCGGGTCCAATGCCTTGATCAGATCGCGAAGAGGAAAACCGGTCCATGGGATAATTGCCGACCAGGTTTCAACGCATCGTAATCTGTAGACACGTTGTTCCAGTGACATCCCCCGCAATAATTTTTCCAGGTCAAGCGTTCGTGGTTTTGCGACTTGTCCAGCGATTTTCAGGGTCCAGTTTTCCTGAGGCAATTTTTTAGCTAGATACTGTATACTTTCCTTGTTGGTGCTGAATTCATAAAAATTATTGTACCGTGTGACCAGGTTTTCCGGCGTTATGCGATCTTGAAAATTCTCGGAAGCCTGTGTCGACGACAAGAAACCGGGAAACACGGAAAGCGCCAAGGTGCCAGCCGTCACCTTTCCTATTTGTTCAAGAAAACTTCTTCGGTTCAGGTACACCTCTTCCAGCGTAATCTGGTTTTCTGGGAGATCCCATGAAGAAGGAATTTTTATATTGGACACTGACGAGCACTTGTTTTAAAAATTAAGTTAATGTGGACGATGAATCTAAGGATTCATCCGGCCTCACGGGCACAACGAAAACCGACTGAGTTCAACTTGGTCCCGGGTTTCAATGTGAAGCGCATTCCAACATGAAGGTAATAAGCCTTATTGTACCAGCTTCCCCCGCGAAGAAGTTTTTCTCTTGGCTTTTTGTTGTCTCTAACAGCAGACACCGCTTGTTGAGGGTAGAATGAAAACCAATTGTGTACCCACTCCCAAACATTTCCGCTCATATTGTATAAGCCAAAACCATTAGGTTGGAAGGAATGGACGGGTTTGGCACCTGCTTTAAATTCATTCCCATAATTGGCTTTGGAAGTATCCCCCTTCGGCCCGAAGGAATAGGAAAACTCTTCGGGCCCTCTGGCGGCTCGCTCCCACTCCTCTTCTGTGGGAAGACGACCGCCCTGATGTTTGCAAAAATCATTGGCCTCCATCCATGTGACCAGCGTAACAGGGCATTGGTCGCAAGCGGAAGCGGCACTACGGGTGTGATAAGGATCAAATGTTTCAAACTGTAAATTGGTCACTTCGTAACGGCCTATTTTGAATGCCTCCAAGTGCACTTTGTGAATGGGCCGCTCGGATTCCGTTCCATCCTCCGTTCCCATGAAAAATTCACCTGAAGGAATCAGTACCAGGTTTTCCTTTTCCCCAGCTTGGCTTTTTGAAAAAGGAAAAAAGAGTAAGAAGGTGATCCCCGCGATAAAAAAAAATAAATGAAGTTTTTCTGCCCCCGATAAGCGGTGTTTCATAAGTCTTTATTTTAAAGTCAATATATTCCAGAAACTAACCATTTTGTTGGCATTTTTATCTTTGTTGTCACCATCCCAAAGAGCAAAGGCCAGCAAAACCGGTTTTTCACTTGAAAACTTAATGTCCCATCGGCTCGGGGTTTTTATGTCGCGTGAGAACACCACACTCCAGCGGCCATTTTTCCATTGGCCCATACCTTTTAACTGCTGATCTTCCACGGGTTGAAGGCTAAGTGTTCCAAATCCCTCGGAGTTTATTTCTTCGACGGAGGACTCCATGAATGGATTCAGTAGTAATCCGCTTGGCGGGTGCAAAATGGAGTGAGACCGGTTTGGTTTGAGATTGTCGCCATTATAGATCCTCTGCCGCACGTCCGCTCTCCAATGCCAGATATTGACGGGTTTGTTTCTCTCCCCCATTCCAAAAAAAGGACCTTCTGAAATATTGTCCTGATTGAGGGCAAACTGAACCGCGCTCTGGTCCAAATAGGTACCGTTAATCGCACCATTGGGTGTGGGATCCTCCCATTCCAGACGAAAGGCAATTTCTTTATCATTGTGAACGGATTGAACAGTCAACCGGGTGATAGGATTCTTTCGGGCTCTCACCGGGGTAAGATTGATCTCAAAAGAAACTACGCCGTTCCAGATTGGACTATCGGGTTTTAGGTCGATCTTCTCTTCAATGGTTTGTGAGTATATTTTCCGGTCGGTAAGTACGGATTTGGAAGGTTGTATGAAAAAAAGGGATTGTAAATAATGGACCAGGTCCCATAGCTCCCTATCACGCATGTATTCATAAGCATTCATCGGGGAACCGTCTAATCCGGTAATAAGAGTTCGGTAGATATCGGGTCCTGCCGCCCCGGCCTTGTACTGGTCGGGCCGACGCAGGTCATAAACAAAAGACAGGTTGCCACCAAACTCTTGAATAGAACCTGAAAGCCGATCCTCGCTATCGCCCTCGTTCCCATGGCATCGGCCACACCTTAGTTGCTTATATATGATCCTTCCGTTGGCTATGGATAACTTGTCAAATGGAGGTTCCAGACTGACGGGCATTTCGTAGTCAGGCAGCTCCATGCTGAAGCGTCTGGAAAAGGTTTTAATGAATTCTGCCAGGAGATGAATTTCCTCCTCACTTAAAACATCGATCCAGGGTGGCATGGCAGTCCCGGGAATTCCGTTTTGAATAGTTTTATAAAGGTCTTCGTTGAGCGGGAGGGTATTGGTTCTGGTGGAATGGAATTTGAAAATTCCCAAGTTTAAGTTTCTAGGTTTGGGGAATAAATAATAAGAGGCATTGCCCTTTCCGTTGCCTTCCGCTCCATGGCAAGGAATGCAGAACTTGTAATAGAGGGCTTTTCCTCTTTTTTCCACCAACAACTCCGTCCCCGTTTGGGACTCGGATTCTTCGATCATTTTTTCTACCTTGCGGGATTCGACGCCTGAAGAGGGGGGAACCAGTGACAGGCACATAACGCTGGCGATTACAGAAAACCGGGAGGTTGTAGAAAGAAAAGGCATCTTGGACCCTTTTATGGGAACAAATGATCTCACTTGATCAAAGAAAAGACTATCACCCGTCCCAGATACTGGCAAGCCAAATGGATTTGCCAACTCTTTTTTTATGTCTAACGCTGGTGGCACGTTGTGGGCAATTTTTACGTGGTTGGCGTGAGAGGCCGATGAACTACAACATTTAACTTTTCTGGCTATCGCCGATCCTTCTATTAACCTTTTATAAGCTAATGAGTTATGGGCTTCTTCTACTTGGAGAAAATTTTATATTGATGCTTACGGGGGTTTGGCAAATCTTTGGCAATTGGGAGTGATTACTTAATAGGCTGCTATCGGCCAAAAGCGGACGTTCATTTAAGTTCTGTTTCTTCCCATAAGCCTTGATCCAGATGGATGACCACTTTGTTGCAGTCAAGCAGAGATTTGACCCCTTCAACTACGAGAAGGGAAACAGGCCTTTCATAATCAACGATCAGCCAACAATAGAGATTAATCATTGTTCAAAATGAGTTTAAGACACAGTATAAGACAGCATTTATTTCAAAATTATTTATCACTCTGTTGTGAGAAAGCTGCCTGTAGATCAGCAATTATGGATAATGTTGTGGGAGACTTTCTAGCTACGAATTTATAAGTTCCTCTTTTAACAACCTTTAATCTACCCATTTCCACCCATTTTTTAAGTGTTCTTGACGTTAAATTACGATCTGAATTGGATTCTGAAAGGTGGGCCGTATCTCTGAATTCTTGCGGTGTGATTAGTCCACCCCGAAATTTTTTATAAAATGATTGGCAACGTTCATATAACTCATTTTCTTCATGCTCAGAAAATCCTTTAGATGCTTTACCTTCGTCTAATAACACCTTGACCCATCGATTACGGATGAACCTATCTTCCTCTTCCCAGAAAAATAATGGCCCTCTCAAATCGGTCAGTATTTCTACGGCAATCTTAGCTTCATGAGCATCAAAATATTTTTTTATTTCTGAAAATTTTTGATCACTCCACAATACTAGGGCATACGCAATTAAATATTTTCCATCAGTGCCCGCATATTGCCTTTTTAGTTCAACTTGAAGATTGTTATATCTTTCAGACTGATATTCAAATCTTATTTGCAATGTCCATCTTTTATATCTTCCTGCCTCTGATAAATTTACTACAGGAGCGCTAATCCCATGTGTCAAGCATTCTGATAGTATCTTTTGTTTTCCACGTCCTAACTCATCCACTTTATTTGCAACCCTAAGTGTTTCCATGAGAAATGAATTTGGTGATTTATGCGCCGATGAAAACCATTTATTCGCTAATGAAGTATATTCTGCATAAGCAAGGTTGCTGAATGAGATTCTGTCTGGGTAAAGTTCAACAATAATTTCTCCATCATTTTCATGGTATGCGGCATGACCTACACAATTCCCAATAGCTTCACGAAGCATCGAATTTGTTATATTAGGTGGTTTAGAATTTTTTTCGCGGTAATAAACTTTAATTTCTTCGCTAAATGAATCGGAAAGAATATTGATTAATCCAGTTCTCGTCTCGTTTTTTGTGACATTTCCTTTATTATCGTATGTAACAAAACGAAACTTACCATTAGCAAATAATAACTCGCCACATTTAGTATCATCCAAATGAAGACGGTGGAGCGTGTACTCATCATATTCCAATCCGCCCATTGCACAAAAATCTCTTACAAGATCATCATTGGCAATAAACGAGACTTTCTGTTTAGAGAGATCTTTTATGCCTGGCAAAGAAAGACTTAGCTCAAGAATTTCTGCTGGACTTAGTTGTTTCTTTGTAGTTCCGCTTCCAGAAAAAGCCTTGTCTTTCCATTTGACAACTACGCCTGGATTTTTAACTGTACAAATTATAATTTTACTTTTATCTATTTCTTCAGTAGTCAAATCCACTTGAGTTATGGATGGATCAAGGTATTGATTACAGTGTTGGGATACAATTTCAATTATTGAAGATAACCAAGAATCATCTTTTCCTGAAAGTTGTCCATCATCTTCTACGCCGATAATTAAATAGCAAGTAGTATCAGGCTGTCCGTTGCAAAGCATTGATATTTTTTCACCATGCTCTTGAGACCAGTCTCGTTTAAGCTCAACATTTTCATAGGAATGCTCCGTGAGGGTTCCCTTAAGCAACATCGCTTTTATTTCATTAAGATCTTTTATTTTCATTTGGCACCATTTTTTTTATTCAACGTCCGCTTTGGGTCGTTTGCGGACTTCCACAAACGGTGTGAGAGGCCGATGAACCACAACATTAAACTTTTCTGGCTATCGCTGATCCTTCCTTTAACCTTTTATATGCTAAGGAGTTAGAGTTTTTCTCTGTTCTGCCCTTGAGGCTTTGGCAATATGCCCTTGGGTCAATCGTATCAATTAACTCTTTTCCTTTGTTTCTCTACCACATTACTTAGCTCTTCCAAGACCTCATCATTGGTCAATAATCCTTTGTGTGCAAGGACGTTGATAAGAGCCTCCAACTGGTAGGCAACAGTGGTTAATTTTGAAGCCAGCGTGGCACTTCTTGGCGTAGTTTGCTCCATAATAAATGCAGTGGCTTTTATTTGATTTCCTGTCTTAGTAGAGATAATTTTCCAGTAGGCCGATGGAACTTTATGTGTTTCATCAGCATTGGGGAGTGGGTCAATGTCTGTTTTATAGATAGGGCCTGTCATTACCCATACGGTATTCCCTTTTTTGATAAACGCTCTAACAGCACTTTCAAGTTTTTTCCAAGGGCCTTGATTCAAGTCTGCCTTTTGTGGAGTGATATTGCTTAAAAAATTTGTTTCTGAGGCCCAGAGAGAACCCTTAAATGAGCCTAAAGGAGCTTGGTGTCCCCTATCATACTTATGCGCTGCATTAGAGCCTTTGTAATCGTCTGTCTTTGGTTCTAAAGTCTCGTTTGCATCTAACATTGGATCGGCTTTCCACTTTCTCTTAATGTCCAATGTCCCCATTACTTCCACAGGGGTCAATTTATAGGCAACCCAGTCTGCAAACTTTGTCTGATCATTATTACTGAGAGCATAAATCCTTCTGATAATCAAATCATTGGTATCAGGCATTCCCAGAGGGTACCCAGCTATCCAGTGGTCAGAGTGTATTTCAAGTTTTGGGAAGTCGGTTGCTGCTACTGTCTGAGGGGAAGACATTAGTAAAAAGGGCAGAATCAGAAAAGCTAGTTTCTTCACGGGCCACCTCCTTGAGTTTGGAATACCTAGATTGCCTAATAATATTTTAGAGTGCGGATATTGTCAATTTTGGGGTGAGAGGCCGGCGTCCTAACCACTAGAAACCTGTCTAAGGGACCTTGTACAACTTGTTCGTTTCGTTGGCGATTTTATCGTGTAGATAAAGGATCAACCAGCGTTTACCGCCCTCCTTGACAACACCGACTGCCACATCGCGAAACAGGATTGCCGGTTGTTTCTTCTGCAAAGTTTTATAAATGGTTTTCGACCATTTCGCCGCCCGCCCAACCTGATATTTCTGCACCCAATCAAAGAGTTTGCTATTGGCAAAAGGGACCGCCACCTCCCTGGCCCCAGTTAAATGGGATATCCGCAACCCAAGCATTTTGTTCAGCACCGGTTTCTGACTTAAATTGCCGACCCATTCCAGATAGTCCGCCAGAGTGTGCAGCAAATCATAAACCCGCGCTTCATATAACGGCGCTGAGGATTCAGGGTGCCAGGCTTTGGCAATGTTTTTGGCCAGAGAAATAAAAAGCAATTTCACTTCAGCCCACGGTAGCGGTTTCACCGAAAACAAAATATTTTTTCTCGATGCCTCGACGATATCACGAACCTCATCCGGCAAAGACCGTTCCGTTTCTTCCTGCAATTGATCCATTTCATCGAGCAAGACTTCGGGCTCGGGGATTTCTTCGGCCCGGTGTTCGCCATAAACTTTTATTGCAGCTTCACCCACTGACAGGAGCCATTGAACCTGAAGCGCCCGCATCACCCGGAGCCGGAAGAAGGCCGGAACCCATGACGGGTCCGCATTATTTTTATTAGCAGCAAAACCGGGAACCACCTCACGGAGACGAAACTGAGTCAGTCTTTCCAAACCGGGGAGATCCAACATATCCAAAATTTGACGATTCATTTCCAGAAAGGCAGCGAGCACATTTCCAATGCGGGCTTTTTCCAATGGCTTTTTCCCATCGGGATGATAAATAGCCGCAAGGCGGGAAACCAGATGCAGAGTGTCCGGTAAAATCTCTTCCTGACATGAAAAATTTCCCTTGCGGCAAGCAGAACAGGTTTCCAGCACAAGTTCCAAGGCCTTGCTCTCCTCGGGAGAAACGCCTTTCCTCTTCTGGAATTGTTTTTGCCGGGCATCCATGAATCGCCAGAGCTTAAAGATCCCTATTGCAAGATTAATAAAAGACATGAATTTTTTTCTATAAGAGGGAAGAACCATTGGTGTTATATTGAATGCGTTCGTTTTTTATTTTCTCTACTTCTTGTCAACCCGGTCCCTGCCATGAGCCATCTCAAACCACTACTGAAATGTTTTGCCATTATCCTCACCGGACTAATTTTAACCCAATGCGGGGAAAAAACGAGTGCCCAATATGTCCAGGAAGGCATTGAGTATTCCAAGCAGGGGCGATATCACAGCGCAGGGGAATCTTTCTTAAAGGCCGTAGAAAAAGACCCTAAAAATATTGACGGGCATTATGGGTTGGGAGGAATCTATAATCTTGAAAAAAAATATGGAGACGCAGAGAAGGCTTTCAAGTCAGCCATCCAGCTCGACCCCACCCACTACAATGCCTGGTACAGCCTGGGCTACACCTATGAACTGATGGGCGATTCAGGGTGCCAGGCTTTGGCAATGTTAAAAGGCTATGAGAAATACCGCAAAGCTGAGGATTCAGAGTGCCAGGCTTTGGTAATGTTTTTGGCCGAGGCTGCCGAAAAAAGCTATGAGAAATACCGCCGACTCAAGGGAAAAATGGATTCCATCATGAACAAGGAGAAGCCTTGAAGCCATTAATACTTTTCATCCTCCTGTTCGCCTGGGTCAGTGCCTGTGCCCCTGCCAGCAAAAAGCACCGTAAACGCTACCGAAAAGCTCACCCGACAGAACAATCAACACAAAAACAAAAACGTCCATCGAAATCCGCCAAACCGAAAGCTACCCTCAAGCCATCGGATCCCATTGTACGCGGTTCGATGAAAACTTCTTTACTCCCGACTCTCTTGAGCAAAAAGGACCAGGCTTTAATGATCCTCATCGATGCGGGCAAATACCGTGTCGGTAAGAAGGAACTGTCTAGCCGTGGAACGCTGAGTGAAAACCAATTGCCATTCACAAATCTGGCGGCGTTTTATATCGACCGGACAGAGATTACCGTCACTCAATTTCGAAAATACCAACCTGCTTATGATGAGAAACCCTTCATGGGGGGAAAAGACTGCCCTAACTGCCCGGCCATGGGTATCAACTGGATTCAAGCGAGTAAGTATTGCCGGTGGGCAGGCAAACGCCTGCCGCAGGAAGAAGAATGGGAAGCCGCCGCACGGGGTGTCAGCAGCTTCACTTATCCTTGGGGAAAGGTGTTTCTTCCTGAACGCTCTAATCTACTGGGAGAAAAAGACCGGCACCTGTTTGCCGCGCCGGTGGGTTCTTTTCTATCCGGTGCCAGTGCCAGCGGTGTGATGGATATGACCGGGAACGTCTGGGAATGGGTGGACGATAAAAAATCTGAACGGCCCCAGCCTGGAACCCGCATTGTCAAAGGCGGGGGATGGACCAGCGATAAAAGACAGGCACGCATTTCATTTCGCAACCACGTCGATCTTAAAATGAATAACCCGACGTTTGGGTTTCGTTGCGCAAAATCTCTGGTGCAAAAAAGATAAAACCGGGATGAAAAACAAGAGAAGCCAGCGAAGAACTCGCTGGCCGAACTCCTGCAAACATTCTATTCAGGTGGGAGGGTGAATCAGGAGCAGCCTGATGCCGCTCCACAAGTCATGCACTTCAAACAGGTTCCATTTCGAACCAATGTCAAGCTTCCGCATTCCTGACAGGCATCACCTTCATAGCCTTTTAGTTTGGCGATCACAGCCGTTGTGGTCGCGACTCCCGCCGCCGAGGCACCATTGCCGTTGCCATTTCCATTGGACGGAGCCCTTGCGATTGCATGGGACATCTCTAGCACCGTTTTGGTGCTCGTGGAAGTCTCAGGTGATAACGAACCCGACGACGACCCATTAGAGCCAAACCCGGCATCATCGTCACTGGATTGCTGATTCTTTTTGCCGATGGAGTCGGCCCGCAAATCATCCGGGGTCACCTGAGCCAGATCGGTCCTGCCCAGATAAGTGATCGCCAGCTCCCGGAAAATATAGTCGATGGTTGAGGTGGACATGGTGATTGCCTGGTTGCCGGTAACAATCCCGTTCGGTTCAAACCGGGTGAACACAAACGCATCGGTAAATTCTTCCAGCGGAACACCGTGTTGCAGTCCCAGCGAAATCGCGATGGCAAAGCAGTTCATCAAACTGCGGTAGGCGGCACCTTCTTTATGCATGTCGATGAAAATTTCGCCAAGGGTTCCGTCATCGTATTCACCGGTTCTGAGATAAACCTTGTGGCCGCCAATGGAGGCTTTCTGGGTATAACCTTTTCTGCGGTGCGGCAGGACTTTGCGCCTGTGCTCACGCACCACTTCAATGATCTGTTTGGCCGCCTGCATGGCCGGGGCTTCCTCTTCCATCTTCAATTGGTTAAAGCTGTCCGTCGCCACACTGTTTAACGGCTGGCTCAGTTTGGAGCCGTCGCGATAGACGGCGGTTCCCTTCAACATCAGTTTCCAACTCAGCATATGCGCCCGTTCGACATCGACAATGGTGGCATCGTTGGGCATATTGATGGTTTTGGATATTGCCCCGGAAAGAAAAGGCTGGGCCGCCGCCATCATGCGAATGTGTGCCTCGGGGCGGATGAAACGTTTACCATACTTTCCGCACTGGTTGGCACAATCGAAAACAGAGTAATGGCACTCTTTCAGATGCGGAGCGTCTTCAACCGTCATTCTTCCGCAAATGCTGTCATTGGCCAACTGGATTTCTTCATCGGTAAAACCCAGATGCTCCAGCAGATTGAAGGTTATAGAGTCCAACTGCTCATCGGTCAACTTCAATACGTCCTTGCAGAACGATTCCCCCAGAACAAATTTATTGAACGCAAAACTAATATCAAAAGCCTTCGGCAATTCAAGCTGAACATTATCGAGCACTCCATCGGTGAACCCTTTTTTGCGCAGGGAATTCCGGTTGATGTAAGGAGCGGTTTCTAGACTCCCCGAGCCCGCGCAATATTCAACAATGTCCTTAATCTCATCAGGCTTGTAACCCAGCCTGCGAAGCGCGCCGGGAACCGACTGATTGATGATCTTAAAATAACCGCCGCCTGCCAGCTTCTTGTATTTAATCAGAGCGTAGTCCGGCTCAATGCCTGTGGTATCGCAATCCATCAGCAATCCGATCGTACCCGTCGGTGCAATACAAGTGGCCTGGGCATTGCGGAATCCGTTCTTCCCGCCCAAGTTCAGCGCATCCGCCCATTCTTTTTGGGCCGCATCGAGGAGATGGGTTGGGCAATGTTCCGCCTGAATGCCCTGCGGGTATACGGTGAGTCCCTCATAATCACGAACTTCCGCATTATGCGCCGCACGCTGGTGGTTTTTCAGAACCCGGAGCATAGCATCCCGGTTCTTCTCAAAGCCCGCAAAGGGACCCAACTCTCCAGCCATTTCTGCCGACATGGCATAAGAGGCTCCGGTGGTCATGGCGGAAATTGCGCCGGCGATGGCCCGACCGTCTTCCGAGTCATAAGGAATACCCATTACCATGAGCATGGCTCCCAAATTGGCATATCCGAGGCCCAAGGTGCGGAACTCAAAACTCTTTTTGGCGATAGCCTGATTGGGGAACTGCGCCATCATCACCGAAATTTCCAGCGTGAGAGTCCACAAGCGGCAAGCATGCCGGTAATTTTCTATTGCAAACACTCCCTTTTCCTCATCGTAAAAACGCATCAGGTTGATGGACGCGAGGTTGCAGGCGGTGTCATCAAGGAACATGTATTCGGAGCAGGGATTGGAAGCACGGATCGGCCCATCTTCCGGACAGGTATGCCACTCGTTGATCGTCGTGTGGAACTGAAGTCCCGGGTCGGCACTGGACCAGGCAGAGTAGTTGACCTTTTCCCACAGATCTTTAGCGGGTAGAGTTCTGGCAATCCCTCCATCGGTTCTGCGGATCAAGTTCCAGTCTCCGTCGCATTCCACTGCGCACAAAAACTCATTGGTGAGTCGGACCGAGTTGTTGGAGTTCTGGCCCGAAACAGTCAGGTAACCTTCTGAAGTCCAATTGGTGTCATACTCTTCAAACTCAATATCCTTGACCCCTTGCCGGGCCAGTTGGATAACGCGGTAAATATAGTTTTCAGGGATGAAGCAAGCCAATCCCTTGCGGACGGCTTTTTTCAAGGCTTTATTTTTCTGCACATCAAACCGGGTTTCTTCCCCTTCATCCTTTAACCAGCAAGCCCGGATGATCTCTTTCAAGCACCGACGGGTCATCTTGCTTCCCGCCGCCAGAGCGGCAACCTTGCGCTCTTCCCTGACCTTCCATTCAACAAACTCTTCAATGTCAGGATGATCCATGTCAAGAGTGACCATCTTGGCCGCTCGTCGGGTGGTTCCGCCAGATTTGATCGCTCCCGCCGCCCGGTCGCCGATCTTTAAGAAACTCATCAGTCCGGAAGATTTTCCACCACCGGAAAGGAGCTCGCCATCTCCACGAAGATTGGAGAAGTTGCTCCCGGTTCCAGACCCAAACTTGAACAGCCGAGCTTCCTGCCGCCACAGGTCCATGATCCCGCCATCACCCACCAGATCATCACTTACAGAAAGAATGAAGCAGGCATGTGGTTGCGGTCGTTCATATGCGTTTTTGGATTTTTGCAGTCCGCCAGCTTCCTCGTCGAAATAATAATGTCCTTGTGCCGGTCCTTCGAGTCCATAGGCCCAGTTCATGCCAGTGTTGAACCATTGCGGAGAATTGGGTGCTGCCAATTGCCGCGCCAACATATAACGCATCTCGTCATAATAATTGTGTGCGTCTTTCTCACTGCTGAAACAATTATTTTTCCAGCCCCAATATGTCCAGCACCCGGCCAGACGATGAAAAACTTCCTGCGATGTGGTTTCGCGAGTAAACTGCGCCGATTGAGGAAGCTGGTTCAGTGCCTCTTCATCTGGGACCGATGGGCAAAGCCATTCGGGCAGTCCGGGCTCGAACTTCTTTTTCAACCGAGCCGGAACTCCCGCCTTGCGGAAGTATTTCTGCGCCATGATATCCACCGCCACCTGCGACCAGGTGTCAGGCACCAAAACATTCTTGATTTCAGAAACTAAAGAACCATCGGCATTGATGATTTTAGAAACTCGCTCGACAAAGCCAATCCCTTCGTAGGGGCCCTGATGATCCTTGGTAAACACCCGATCGATTCGCATATAACACTCCACTTCGGTAAAAAGATAATTCCAATAAATTGAATCAGTTATGGGTCAAAGGTTCGAAGGGTAACAACAACTCTTAGTTGCCCTTTTTCTTAAAATTATTGGGTGCCTCAAACCACAAAATATCCATATTTTGTGTTGTCCAGTAAAATATTATACAAGATGTAGTATGTCAACGAAATTCTAGAGTGCCTGAAAAACTTTCTTTCAAGGCCACAAAACACAACGGTTTCACCTCCTCGCCTCATCTTAATTATAGGCGAATAAAAAGCAAAAATCAATTGACTTTTAAGAGGCTGGGAATTTTCTGCGAACTAACGGAAGATATAACGCGGGGGAGCAAAACCTTTTTAAGCCGCAACAACTCTTTGCTCGCCAGATAGAATTATTGCAATAGCCACCGGCCGTTTGGCCTGACGAGGGAATACAGATGGGTGGCGAAGAAGCCGAAAGCAATGACCGGTGCGGCAATGGGAATGAGCCACGCCACCAACAACGAGACGTTGACAAACCCAATCGCTGCGGCTGATTTAGTCAAAGTCCTTATCAAGTAGGGCATGGGAAAGGGCGAAAGCATAGAAATGGAGTTCAAAAGCATTACTGCAATCAAGAATGGTTCTGGGGCAATTTCAAAATACTTTGCTGTCAGGAGTGCTAATAGCAGATGCCGCATCAATTCGTTGGTGGGCGATCCCGCGCTGATCGTTTCAGCAGACGTTAATCGAGAAGTAACACGCAGTAAGATTGCGGTCACCGCTACAAGGCTGACTATGCTAAAGGCAAACCCGTAGTGAATGCCAAGTGCCATGACGATAATTATATGAGCAACAGCATCGCAAACATTGTCCAACGCCGCGCCAAAATCACTCTTGAGATTCAGCTTGATGGCAAGGATACCATCGAGATCATCCATGATGTTGTTGTAGATAATCAAGGGAATCAAATATTGAAACCCATCTGTAAAAAAAAGGATTGAAAGTGGAAGAACACCGAGCAGGGAAACAATATTGGGTAGATTTTTGTATATCATAATCTGCAATTCAGATTATATCTAAAACATGTTTTTCTTCAGCCTGCCCAATGGCCTCATTTAACAATCTCGTCAGAGCCTGTTTTTCATAGGTTATGCCTTTGACTATCTCTTTTCCCTGTGAAGAAAGACGCCGATAGCCCCAAATACATCGGCGTTTCGTTTCATCCCACCCCTCGCGTTGAAAATATAGAGGCATATTCACATCAAAATAGGAAATACTATCGACATCCTTTAAAAGGTTAGAACGGGAATCTCCACCTACTTCATGAAGCGTTACAAGACGGCAAGCTTCATCGGTAATGCCTTTTGCAACTTGGCAATCATGCAGAATTTCCCGCAGAATCTTCGCCCCGTTTTGGGCATGCGCGGCTTTGAAGGCATCATAATCGTCAAAATCGGAACGGCGGACCTTCCGCGCCTCCACCGCCCTATCAATATCATGGGCGAGCGCGGCAATCTGCATGGCCAGATCAGTTTTGGGGTCCAACTTAAAAAGCCATGCAAGCGTGTTATCGGCATGGGCGGGATCTTCCGGAACTTTGGAGGCGGCGATGACTTCCTTGATTCTCCCTTTTGCGTATT
The DNA here is from genome assembly GCA_965249625.1 of Nitrospinales bacterium. Classification (GTDB taxonomy): domain Bacteria; phylum Nitrospinota; class Nitrospinia; order Nitrospinales; family VA-1; genus LS-NOB. The sequence goes on from OZ252246.1 coordinate 2,148,976, forward strand.
CGATGCTATCCATAATTCCGGCAAACGATGATTCTGCGTATGGTTTCAAGGTTCATCATCACGGCGATCACCAGCAGCGTCCAAAAAGGTATATGGAGCACAGCACCAAGAAATATGATGAAGACACGAATATCCCGGCCCATGCGGAGCCCTTTGCCTTGGCGAATCTGGCGGCTCATAAGATAGTCGTATTTATCCGCTGTGTAACTCAACAAAAATGACCCGATGATCGCCATGAATCCGACAAATAGGACAAGGCCTTCCGTCCTATCCGTGTGAGCGTGCCAAGTGAGGCCAAAAAGAAGGAATGCATCGGCATAACGGTCCAGCACGGCATCCAGCCATTTCCCATAGTCGCTGACTTGGAATTTGAGCCGCGCCACTTCACCATCACAACCATCAATCACCGAGGCGAATTGCGCGAGAACGCCGCCCAGGAAAAGGGAGAAATAACCGCCAAGGGCAAGCAGACCTGCGGCCAGCATCGAAAACAGGAACGAGACAAGGGATATCTGATTCGGGGTAATCGAATAATTCACCAGCTTACGGGAAACCCAAATCGATAAAGGCCGATTCAAAAAACGGGCCACGGGACCATCGTTGACCTTTCCTCGCATATTGGACAAGAGCGCGTTTTCCGCCCGCCGGAAAGCATTGGGATCATCTACATCGACCCAGAACTGACCGTTTATATCAATTGCGTTCGCCAAGCCGCCATTGGCAAGTTCCCGTACCGCCCCAGATAAGGAAGTATCGCCAGTGGTTTCTGCACACCGTTCTAATGCACCGAAAATTGCAGGATCGCATACGAATAAACCCGTATCAAATCCATTGTAATCCTTCAGGTTTTTGCCGATATCCTGGATCTTTCCGCCTTCGGTCCTAACTCGAGTAACATCCTCTAAATCAATCAGCGGATTGGTCATGTTTGTATCCACTCCTAAGACCATTCCACCTTTGGCTAATGGTTGCTCAAACAAATTACGGACAATAGATGGATCAAAGAGATGATCCGCCATCAGCAACAAAAAGGGTTCGCTCAGGAAATCCCGTGCCTTGAGCACTGAAAGGCCATTTTCTTTTTCCCAATCCTCATTAACGATTGAGGTGATACGAATATCAAGACGGTCGGCCAATACACCAAGAAAAGAGCGAACACTCTCCCCCTGGTAACCAGTGACCACAAAAAAGTCGTCCACTCCAGCCTCATAGGCGCAACGGACAACCCGTTCGATTAAAGGGATACCAAAAAGTGGGACAAGGGGCTTGCTATCGCCCTTACTCCACAAGCGGTGGCCTTTACCTGCCGCAATAATTAGACACCTCATCTAGGCTTCAATTTTGGTTTAGATTTTCTGCAACCAAATCTAGAGATGTCTCCAGCCTTAGCTCCTCTATGCGCAGGATGTTATTATCCTGGACAAGCTGGGTGCCATCGATAAACCTCTCAATCATTTGAAAGGCTTCATCATCAGTGAACTGGTGGAGAGGATGCTTGCAGAAATAAGCTGATGGGGCAAAAAGAACTCCACCCTGACCACGGTTCAATGCCAATTTCGTGCATCGGATAGAGTCGATGACGACTCCAGCGGAATTAGGCGAGTCCTCCACGGAAAGCCTAAGCTCAATATTCATGGGCACATCGCCGAAGAGTTTGCCTTCCATTCGAATGAAGCAGATTTTGTTGTCCTTTTGCCAAGGCACATAATCGCTAGGACCAACATGGATGTTTTTGTCGGCCAAGCGATGGGCGGTAACGGATTGAACCGCTTCCGTTTTGGATTTTTTCTTCGAGGCTAGGCGATGGCGGTTGAGCATGTTGAGAAAATCGGTGTTGCCGCCGGTATTGAGCTGGTAGGTTCGTTCCAACTTGACACCGCGCTTCCTGAACAAGTCGGTCAGAACCCGGTGAGTGATGGTCGCCCCAACCTGTGATTTGATGTCATCACCGACAATGGGAATATTCTTTTCCTCAAAACGCTTGGCCCATACGGGGTCGCTTGCGATGAATACCGGTATATTGTTAATAAATGCAACATTAGCCTCCAACGCACAGTCCGCATAAAACCGGGTCGCTTCTTCGGAGCCTACCGGAAGGTAATTGAGGAGAATTTCCGCACCTGACTCCTTGAGAATCCGTACAACCTCTTCCTTAGTGGGTTCAGGGTTATCAGCCAAAACAAAAGAGCTGTCCGCATCATAATCGTTCATGTGATCCGCAAAACCGTCCAAAACTTTACCCATTCTCACATTGACCCCGGATAACGGAATATCGGAACAAAAAACAACACCGCAATTCGGCTTGGCAAAAATGGCTTGATGGACATCACTTCCCACCTTTCGCTTGTCTATATCAAAGGCTGCCACAACCTGAATATCCTCTGGTTTGTACCCCCCAATTTTATGATGCATCAGGCCGATAATATCTTGAGAATCTTTATCTTTGTAATAATAGATTCCTTGAATAAGAGAACTGGCGCAGTTACCAATACCAATCAAAGCAATTTTTATTTTCTCCATCAGCGAAGTATCCTCCAAAATTAACTAATAAAATTGAAACAAGGACGGACGTTTTTGAACAAAACCACACGTCAAGGAATCCGTTTTTTAAATTTTCAAACGAGGTTTCTTAATCTCAATTGAGCAAACCATCTTTTATCTTTTGAGATCAAAATATTAGGATAGAATAGAGCATTATGCCATTTTTAAACCACTCTGTCAATCAATGAGACATTCTAAAGAGCCTGCAATCAACGGCCCTTTTGAGACAGACCTCCCCTTATTTACAAGATCTTTGTATAACCCCCAGATCCTTCGATGTGCCTCTCCAGGGCAAGAAGGCAACGGGAGGCACACCACTAACTCGGGATAACACCCCAAAAACCCCCGCTGTCGTCATACTGAGCTTGTCGAAGTGCGAACCTCCGCAACAAGGTACTAGCACGCATATTACATAAACAAATTAAGTTAAGAAGAGGAATAGGATTTATGATGTCAATTTTTTATGATCAGAATCAGCAACTGTTCAAACATCTGAGTGACGAAACTTTCACAGACTGACGGGGCTCGTCTTGCCGCTGGAGTGCGGTTGGGAACCGGAGCGAATCAGAAAAAAATGGTTTGTCAATTCAGGGAAGTCAATGCCCACTACCTCAGGAACACGTGCTATCCAAGGATCGCCCAAACGCAAACCCCAGTATGCCAGATGCCCCACTGCAGGTGTCATTTGAAGGTTTCCTGGCACATTCTCCTTCCACTTCTTAATAAATTCACAACCCATTTGCAGGATAATATAAGGCACATTTAAACAGGTTTGGGCCACTGTCAGACCGCAGCTGTTAAACAGACTGAGATAGGTCGGGACTGAACGGTAGACGGCTTGGTATTCCCCATACCGGGTGACCGTTCCTTTCCGCACCGTACTTTCCCGGCACAGGATAACACCTCCCGGAGTAAGAAAAGACTTCAATTTCCGTAACAGTGCGACAACATCTTTTTCATTGAGATACATCAATAGTCCACCGAGGAAGATAAGTGAACATAGACTTTCGGGTTCAAAAGATAATACATCGTCATGGATGGGAGTGAAGTTGTCGTAGGAAGAACAACGTTGCACCATGCTCTCATATAGTGGCGCACTTGCTTCAACAGCAAAGACCTTCTTGAATTTCTGCGCAAAAAATTCCGCCCAAAATCCGACACCACTTCCCAAATCAAGAACGGCCCCAGTAGTATCGACCTTGGCATTGTGGATGAGTTGTTGGACAATAACGGACTCGGCGCGAAAACGAAAACGCCCGGCACTGGCAGGAAAACCAAAACCTTCCATCATATAGGGTCCCATGATAGAGGGATCTGCCTTCTTCCAATAGCTGTTAATAACTGAATAATCCAGTGTATTAGCGGCAGGTTCCGTTTCACCATTCATCAGGATGTTCACTCTTGTTTTCGAGGGGGTGCGGCTCCAGAAAAAAAGGCTGGAGCAAGAATAACTGGCTTAGCAGGCCTCAGGATACGTATCGGTTTCTTCCAGGATACATTCCGCATTTACAAGATCGGCTGGGGTGTCAATTTCATACCAGCGGTCAGGATCAAAGAAAACGGCATCCATGGAAAGACTGCCATCCGCTACCATCTCTTTGAAAACCACCTCGTAATATTCGTTCACCTTGCCAGAGGAAATATAAAGCTCTAACCGTTCAACGACCTTTCGCCACGTTGAATCAGAAAGGCTGTATATATTGACCGTCTTATAGTGAGCACCTTCTCTACAGCCGTTACCACCCATATTAAAAGATTCGACCCTGTTCAGAGAGTCTATCGTTATTGTAGTTCCATTCATCCAAGGTTGCAGGGGGGAAAGGGCTGTTTTATTTGGATAGAGAAGGCCTTCCAGTTGGGTGGGCTCGAACACGAGATCACTTTCAACCAAAAGAAAGGATTCCCGGATTTGGTTTCGAGCCAGCCACAAGGAATAAATATTGTTGGTCGTTTGAAATACCGGGTTGGAAATTAATTCTATGGTCAGATCCCCAGCATATTCGTTCACGAACCTTCGGATGCAGTGGTCCATATAGCCGACCACTATAACCAGCCGCTTAAAATCATTATCACAGAGATTATCGATCAATCTCTCAAGGATAGGGATTCCATTGATTTCAACGAGGCATTTGGGAATAGCATCTGTGAAGGGCTGTAAACGATTTCCAGTGCCAGCAGCTAACAACAACGCTGTGGTTACACGACTTTCCTGAATATGATTGTTGGTCATCACTACCTCGTTAAATAGTTTAGTATCAGTGCTTTGTAAACAGGTAACTAATCCTGAGGCTTTCTATAAGTGTCCACAAAAACCCCGCCAGTTCTTTTCTAAAAGACGGAGAAAGGGACAATCCCTTACTTTACGTAAAGGGGTCCAGAAGGATTCCAAGACGTGCAACAGCGCGTTCAAGCCTAAAGAAGCCGGAAAATCTTAGAAAAAGATATGTAGGGATAATACTCTGAGTCGGACAGAGTATAGTTCAAAAGTTGCCTTTTGTCTAGGGTGTCAGGCAACCCTGTCCAGCAAGAATAGAAGTGCCTGTTTATAGAAAAACATGAAAGATTTCTCTGTAAGCCAAGTTTTGGTGCTCCAAAAAATTCCTCCCGCCCGTCAGGCAGGCATGCTAGTATCGCCATTTTACGTTTTTAATAAATTTCTGTTACAATACCCTATGATTGACCCTAGGAATGTCCCAACCTATCTTACTTTCGACGATGTGTTACTCTTGCCCGCCCATTCGAAAGTTTTGCCTGTAGACGTAGAACTCTCGACCCGTCTGACCCGCAAGATTAAATTGAACAGTCCGTTGATCAGCGCCCCGATGGACACTGTGACCGAAACCAATCTGGCCATTGCTCTGGCTCAGGAAGGCGGAATCGGTATCATCCATCGCAACCTTCCACCGGAAAAACAACGCAAGATGGTCGACAAGGTCAAACGCTCGGTGAGTGCCATGATCCCCGACCCGATCACCATGGGCCCCGACCAGAAAATCAGCGAAGCCTTGGAAGTCATGCGTAAATACAACATCAAGGGCATCCCCATCACGCAAAAGAAAAAACTGGTGGGAATTTTAACCAACCGGGATCTCAGGTTTGAGAAAAAACTCAACAAGAAAATCAGTTCCCTGATGACCAAAGACGATCTGGTCACCATTCCGGAAGGCACGCCGCTGGAAAAGTCCAAACAACTTCTGCATGATAACCGTATCGAAAAACTGCTGGTGGTCGACAAAAAAGGGCATCTCAAGGGGCTGATCACCATCAAGGACATTGAAAAAGCCGGGCAATTTCCCGACGCCGCCAAAGACTCCAAAGGCCGACTTCTGGTCGGGGCTGCTTTGGGGGTCACCCAGAATCCTGTGGAACATATTGAAAATTTAATCCGCGTCGGGCTTGACGTTCTGGTGATCGACAGCGCCCACGGGCATTCGGAGAAAGTTCTGGCGACCATCCGGGAAATTAAAAAAACTTTTCCGAAACTTGAACTGATAGGCGGCAACGTGGCTACAGCCCAAGGAGCCGCCGACCTGATCAAAGCCGGAGTCGACGCCATCAAGGTTGGCATTGGCCCCGGTTCCATCTGCACCACTCGTGTAGTGTCGGGAGTCGGCGTACCGCAGATATCCGCCATTGCGGAATGCGTGAAGGTGGCAGAGAGAAAAAATATCCCGGTTATTTCCGACGGCGGCATCAAACTTTCCGGCGACATCACCAAAGCCATCGCCGCCGGGGCCAGCACGGTGATGATCGGCTCCCTGTTTGCCGGAACGGACGAAAGTCCCGGAGAGAAAATCCTTTACCAAGGCAGAAGCTACAAAGAATACCGGGGCATGGGTTCCATCGGCGCCATGTCCCAAGGCTCCAGTGACCGGTACTTCCAGGAATGGGAACTTTCCGAAAGCAAACTGGTTCCAGAAGGGGTTGAAGCACGCATTCCCTTCCGCGGCGCATTGTCATTCACCGTCCACCAACTGTTAGGGGGACTGCGTGCGGGGATGGGATATTGCGGAGCTGCTACTATTAACGAGTTGAGAAAGAACGCTTCGTTCATCAAGGTCACCTCGGCCGGGCTTCGAGAAAGCCACGTTCACGATGTGATCGTGACCAAAGAAGCTCCGAATTATAATATCGACTGATCCCGCCGGAATTTCCCCGGACGAGCTAGAGAAAGTCCCGCTATTGCCATGACCACAGACGCTCTGCACGAACAAAAAATTCTCATTCTTGATTTCGGGTCGCAATATACCCAGAACATTGCCCGCAAAGTGCGGGAATGCCAGGTCTATTGCGAGATCCACCCCTGCACCCTACCGTTTGACAAAATCGAAGCTTTCAATGCAAAAGGCATTATTCTCTCCGGCGGGCCCGCGAGCGTTCTGGAAAAAGACTCACCGGCTTGCGACCGAAGACTGTTTGAACTGGATATCCCTATTCTCGGTATTTGCTATGGCATGCAACTCATCACCCATGCGCTGGGTGGCAAGGTAGACCCTTCCCCACATCGCGAATTCGGCAGAGCCGAGTTAATGCTGAAAGAATTTTCACATCTGTTCGAAGGGGTGAAAAATAATTCCATCGTGTGGATGAGCCATGGCGACCGCATATCAAAAATGCCGAACGGATTCAAAGGTATAGCCTTCACAGATAATTCGCCTCTGGCTGCCATTGAAAATCCATTAGCACATATTTACGGCCTGCAATTTCATCCAGAGGTGGTCCACACGGTGGAGGGCGTTAAAGTCCTCAAGAACTTCCTGTTTAAAATCTGCCAATGCGCGAAGAACTGGAAAATGGATTCACTGGTCGATCACATGATCAGCGATATCCGCAGCCGTGTGGGGAACTCAAAAGTGGTTTGCGGGTTGAGCGGCGGGGTAGATTCTTCGGTCGCGGCGGTACTGATTCACAAAGCCATCGGCGACAACCTGTACTGCCTGTTCATCGACAACGGACTTTTGCGGTCCGGCGAAAAAGAAAAAGTGGAAAGCACGTTTCGCGATAACTTCAACATCAACCTTGATGTCATCGATGCCGCCAACAAATTTCTAAATAAGCTTAAAGATATCACCGATCCGGAACAAAAAAGAAAATCCATCGGCAATACCTTTATCAAAGTTTTTGAGGAGGAAGCCAAACGACTGGGGGACTTCACTTTTCTCGCTCAGGGCACATTGTATCCGGATGTCATCGAGTCGGTCTCCTTCAAAGGCGGCCCGTCAGCAGTGATCAAGTCGCATCACAACGTTGGCGGCCTGCCGGAAAAAATGCAGTTGAAGCTTCTCGAACCGTTTCGCGAATTGTTCAAGGATGAAGTCCGTGTGCTGGGACGCGAGATGGGCATGCCGGATGAAATCATCAACCGCCAGCCATTTCCCGGTCCGGGCCTGGCCATCCGCATTCCGGGAGAGGTGACCCGCGGGCGCCTCGACATCCTTTGCGCTGCCGACAAGATCATTCTGGAGGAAGTGAAAGCCGAAGGCTTGTACAACGATTTATGGCAATCGTTCGCAGTCCTGCTTCCGGTAAAAACAGTAGGGGTCATGGGCGATACCCGCACCCACGAAAATGTAGTGGCCATTCGCGCCGTTACCAGCACCGACGGCATGACTGCTGACTGGGCTCACCTGCCCTACGAACTTCTTGGAAAACTCTCAAACCGCATCATCAACGAAGTACATGGGGTCAACCGGGTGGTCTATGACATCAGTTCCAAACCTCCCGGCACCATTGAGTGGGAATGACCGGGTAAGACCCGGTAGTAAACAGCTTTAGCGGTTTGCCACACCTGACCGCTTACTCGACCTAAGCGGTGACTTCTTCTTAGGGGATTTTACAGGTTTGTTCTTAACCGTAGCACCATAAACAATCCTTGCTTTTGCGCCTCTATCCAGATCAACATTTAGCGTCTTAGAAACACTCAATAAAGTCTCAAAACTGACCCGACGATAATTTTCCGATTCATAACGCTGTATCTGCTGCGCTGGCATGCCAAGCTTTTCGGCCAACTGCTTCTGTGTCAGCCCATGAGAAATTCGAGAACGCACTAAAACCTGCGGCAGGTCTTCAAGAGACCCAAACTTTAAAGTAGGAACTTGTTTGTTCTTCAGGTTCTCATATTCGCGGATTTCCTTCTCTAAATCCTTCATTTGGGATTTCAGGGACTCGATCATCGCCTTATGGATGACTTTGCTCGGGAACGTCCCTTCCCTGCATACTTTTAAAGATCGCTCGAAATCTTTAAGTTTCGATCTGGTGATCTTGTATTGTTTTTCGTTCTTAATCATTTTCTTGACCTGTTGTCAGGTAGTTACTCCTGCTTTATTTTTATGATGGCTTTACGCTTGCCATCGCGGTCGGTTTGAAAAAACTCCAAAAATGGTTCACCGCTTGCCCCTTCAATTACATTGGCGAGAAAGAAATCGACACTATATTTTTCTTTCATTTTCTTGCGGCTCTGAGAAAAATCCAACAGTGCCGGGTCAATCTTCTCAGTTTTTAGACCCATCTTTGGCATCCAACAACCATCAATATCATTAGGGAATTCCTTATCACCTACAAAACTGCCATCAATGTAGATTCCTTCAATCCCTGCTGACCTTAGGTTTTTAACAACCTTTTTAAGACCTTCAAAACTGCCTACGATGCGAGTTAAAACAAAATTTCTTTTCAATCTCTTTAAGCGTTAATTCATGGATGCCGGGTCCAAGGGTCGTCTCTTTCTCTTCCATAATAAAAACCTTTCCTGATATCGTCTTATAGAGTGTTTTATTCGCATGATGGTTCTCTCAGATTAGTTTATAAGGCTTCCTATGGTAATAAATCATTTTTGCTTGTCAATCATTAATACAATAATTTTAATTTATTAAACTCAGACCCGTTCCATTACCTGTGATACTTGCTTAAATAATTGATATTGAAGAGGGTTAGGCAAGGATTCATCAAGCCGAGACAACTCTTTGCTAACAAATAAAGCTATTGCCAATCGGCCCCACGCCTAGTGGCCGGTTAGCGGGGGCTGGCGGCGATATTGCCTCCGTCTATGGTAAGGATACTTCCCGTTGTTTTTTCCGCCAGCGCGAGGTTGAGGAATCCCTGCGCCACATCGGTGTCATAGACTTCTTTCTGCAGGAGGTTGTTTCTGTAATAATCATCGGGAGTAAGCCCGCGCGCCGTAGCCCTTTCTTTCAGCACGTCTTCAGAAAACAGGGCCGTGCGAATGCGGTCGGCATTAATGGCATTGGAGCGGATACCGTGAGACCCGTAATCCAGCGCGTACTGTTTGGTGAGTGCCACCACTGCCGCCTTGGGAAGCGCATAGGGACCAAAATTTTTTCCCGGATTGAACGCCGCCTTGGATGCATTGAACATTAAAATACCTCCGGTTTTTTGAATCAGAAACAACCGCAAAGCTTCGGAGGCCAGTGCCTGATGAGCAAAAAAGTTCAATTCGAAACTGGCACGCAAATCTTTCATATCCATCTCACCAATCGCACCCTGCAAAGCATTACCAGCATTGGAGATCAGGATATCGATACCGCCAAAAGTCTGTACCAGTTGTTCAAACGACTGGCGCACGGCCGACTCATCGGTCACATCCAAAACTTGGCTGGCAACACCGACCTTGGACTTTTTACGTATTGCCTCAGCGGCCTCGTTCAACTTGTCCCCCGTCACATCGACAAGAAAAAGATTGGCCCCCTGCTCGGCAAACAGTTTGGCAGTAGCCAGACCGATTCCGGAAGCAGCACCGGTGATGTAGACCACTTTGCCCTGCAGGATTGGAGCTTTGCTTTTGCCCAGCTTGGCTTGCTCTAAAGACCAGTACTCCATATCAAACAAGCCGCTGGAATCAAGCGGTTCATACCTGCCCACTGAAAAAGATTTATGGACGATATCAATAGTGTGCTGATAAATATCGGCTGAGATTCCAGTCTCTTTGACGGTTTTACTGATCGTCACCAAGCCCAATCCGGCTACCAGCAGAACTCGGGGCAGTCGGTCCAACTCAGTCTTATCCACCTTCTTGGCAGACTTATTGGTTTCAAAATATTGGTGATAACTTTCACAATACGCGTTCAGGGCCTGGAGGACTTCCTCCCGCAGCCTGTCCGGATCCTGCCATTGTTGCAGATTCAGGAGCAGGGGTTTTTGTTTGGTGCGGATTACATGATCCGGAGTGGCGGTGCCAATCTGGGACCAGACCTGACACTCTTTACTGGAAGCAAACGCTTTTGCCTCGGCATCGGCACGGTGATGCAAAACCCAATCCTTACCGGACTGCTCTTTATAGAGTCCACGAAGCACTGGTGCCAACGCATTCATTAAGGTTTCCTCTCCTGCTTTCAGGGCGGGGCCTTTAAGAGGAGTGAGGGCTTTTAGCGTGTTCTTCCCGATATATTCTTCCAGAAGAGTCACCGCATGAATATGGCGGTCGTAACTTTCTTTTGCGGTATCCCCGAAGGTGAACAGCCCGTGATTGATCAGCAGGAGCCCTTCCACATGCGGATTTTTTTCATACACTTCGGCAGAAGCTTTAGCGAGCGCAAAACCAGGCATGATGTATGAGACGATAGCGATCCTGTCTCCATAAATCTCCTTGCAGATTTTCTCTGCGTCCGGCTGGTTGGCAATGATCAAACTGGCATCCGCATGCGAATGGTCAATGAACTTATGCGGTAAGAATGCGTGCAAAAGCGTTTCCACCGATGGGTTGGGAGAGGACGCGTCCAACAGGTGTGTTCTCTGTTCATTGACCATATCCTCATCGCTCAACTGGTCGAGGCCTCTCAGTTTCTGCAGATGACCGAGCAGGACTCCGGGAAGACCCGGGGGCTCCAGTGTATCGAGATCCCATCCACTGCCTTTCACATAAAGCACATCCACCTCTTCGTTCACCTTGTTCCGGGTGCACGACTTGACCGAGGTGTTGCCTCCACCGTGGAGAACCAGCGAGGGATCTGCGCCTATCAATCGTGAAGTGTAAACACGAAGCGCAACATCTTCTGAGACATCCTTATATTTTTCAATAGCCGCCTTGGCCTCTGAATCGTTCCATTTGTTTTCCATAATTCTTTCGAACAAATGTTTTGCATTAAGGGTCCCCGGTCTCCCGGTACAAGTAGGTTTTGGGCTACGTCATTGCGGAATAGAAACTCTGGCAAGAAAACCCTTCGGGCCGAACTTCCTAACTCCTTGTTTAACATAATATTTCAGGTCGGTCAAAAATTGGTCTTTGGCTTTCGGCATTTTCCTGTTACAAAGCCTGCTGAATTGAATAAACTTCTGTGCTAAGGTTGAAAAAATGCTTGCCCAAATACACGTGACATTCAAGGAGGGTGTTCTCGATCCACAGGGAAAAACCGTCCACCAGGCGTTGAACGATTTGGGATATGACGAAGTGCTGGATGTCAATATCGGCAAATATCTGGAAATCAAACTTGATTCTGCATCGGAGGAGGAAGCCGAGATACGGGTCCGGGAAATGTGCGAACGACTCCTGGCCAATACGGTGATTGAATCCTTCCATTTCACCCTTGTTCCCACTGAATAACACTCCAAAACGAATCGAAACCGGCATAAAATGAAGTGTGGCATTGTCGTATTCCCGGGGTCCAATTGTGACCACGATTGTTACCATATCCTCAAACATATCCTGAATCAGGAGACCCATTGGCTGTGGCATAAAGAGGAGGCCAATCTGGAGTCCTTCGACTTGGTGGTCCTGCCGGGGGGGTTCTCGTATGGGGATTACCTTCGGGCCGGAGCCATTGCCCGTTTTTCTCCGATCATGAATTCCGTCATCCGTTTTGCCGAAAGCGGAGGCAAGGTACTGGGTATCTGCAACGGATTCCAGATTCTTTTGGAATGCAACCTGCTTCCTGGGACGTTGATCCAGAACCAGTCGCGGAAATTCATTTGCAAAAATGTGTCCGTCCGTATTGAAAATACGGACACCCCCTTTACCCGGCAATGTGGGAAAAACCAGGTACTGGAAATTCCCATCGCCCACCATCAGGGCAGCTACTATATTGATCCTTTTTCCTTGAATCATCTGGAAGAAAACGGGCAAATCCTTTTCCGCTATTGCGACACGGCGGGAAATGTTTCCGCCGAGTCCAACCCCAACGGCTCTGTAGGTTCTGTGGCGGGTGTGGCCAATGAGCAAAAAAACGTGATGGGACTGATGCCACATCCAGAGCGTTGTGCCGATCCTGAGTTAGCGGGAACGGATGGCCAAATCATTTTTCAATCCCTTATTTCAAATTCCTAACGCTGTGGACAAACCTAAAAAAATCCGCCCCGGCCCCGAGATCACCCCCGAGATTGTTGAGGAACACGGTTTGACCGTGGAAGAGTTCCGACGCATCCTCAACCTGATCGGTCGCACTCCGAACCTGACGGAGTTGGGTATTTTTTCCGTCATGTGGAGCGAGCATTGCAGTTATAAAAGTTCCCGGTCTTATTTAAGGAAACTACCGGTCGAAAGCCCCAGAGTTCTACAAGGCCCGGGGGAAAATGCGGGAGTCGTAGATATTGGCGACGGTCTGGCGGTCGCATTCAAAATTGAAAGTCACAACCACCCCTCCTTTATCGAACCTCATCAGGGCGCAGCAACCGGCATCGGTGGAATAATGCGGGATGTTTTCACTATGGGCGCACGACCTATTGCCTTAATGAATTCATTACGCTTCGGCGAACTGGAAGAACCGCGCACTCGGTTCCTGCTCAATGGTGTGGTCGATGGCATCGCCAGTTATGGAAACTGTACTGGCGTTCCCACTGTCGGCGGGGAAATTTATTTTGATGCCTGTTACAACGGCAACATTCTGGTCAACGCGTTCTGTCTGGGATTGCTTAAATCGGATCGGATCTTCCTGGCTGGAGCCGGAGGAGTGGGCAACCAGATTCTTTATGTCGGTTCAAAAACCGGTCGCGACGGAATTCATGGCGCGAGCCTCCTGGCTTCTTCCGAGTTTGATGAAACCACGGAAGACAAGCGGCCCACTGTGCAAGTGGGCGACCCGTTTACCGAAAAACTGTTGATCGAAGCCTGCCTGGAGTTGTTTGAGTGCGACTGGGTGGTGGGTGTGCAGGATATGGGGGCCGCAGGGCTGACTTCGTCTTCGTTTGAAATGGCGCACCGGGCCGAAACCGGGGTGTCTATGGATCTGTCAAAAGTTCCCTTAAGAGAGGAAGGCATGATCCCCTACGAGATTCTGCTTTCCGAGTCGCAGGAACGCATGCTATTCGTGATCAAACCCGGCCATGAAAAAGAAGCTCTTGCCGTTCTCGACAAATGGGGGCTGGATGCAGCCATCATCGGCGAAGTAATCGAGGAATCCTGCGTACGCATCCAGTTTGAAGGCCATGAAGTGGTGAACCTACCGATCTTTCCGGTTGTGGATGGCGCACTGGACCTGAAACGGGAAACAAGACGTCCTCAATATCTCGACGAGGTAGTGCATATAAGCCTGACCGAGTTTCCCGACTTTTCACACGGAGACAGGGCTTTGAAAAAACTTCTGGCCTGTCCCAATATCGCCAGCAAGGAATGGGTCTACGAACAATACGACCACATGGTGCGCCTGAATACGCTGGTTTTGCCCGGCTCGGATGCGGCCGTCCTGCGCATCAAGGATACAAATAAAGCGGTGGCCATTTCGGTGGATTGCAACAGCCGCTACTGCTATCTCGACCCCTGTGAGGGTGCCGCCATCGCCGTTGCCGAAGCTTGTCGCAATGTGGTGTGTTCCGGGGCTGAGCCAATAGGCCTGACCAATTGCCTCAATTTTGGGAACCCGGAAAAGCCCGAAATCATGTGGCAATTTCAACAGGCGGTGGAAGGCATGGGTGATGCCTGCAGGTTTTTTGATATTCCGGTAGTCAGTGGTAACGTCAGCCTCTATAATGAAACCAAAGGAGACGCGATTTACCCAACTCCAACCGTTGCCGTTGTTGGCCTGATCGAGAATCAGGAACTGATCATGACCCAGGGGTTTAAAAAATCCGGGGATCAAATCGCTCTCATCGGTTTTACCATGGAGGAGTTGGGAGGAACCGAATACCTGAAAGTCATGTTTGATCGCAGTGAGGGGAAACCCCCCGTTCTGGATCGAAAACACGAAAAACAGGTGCAGGGTTTTTGCCGGGAGCTGATTCAAAAGGGCCTCATTTCTTCTGCTCATGATTGTTCTGAGGGAGGACTGGCAGTCGCGGTGGCAGAGTCTTGTTTCTCGCCGGGATGCCAGACGTTGGGAGCCACGCTCACACTGGAATCCACATTAAGAAATGACACCTTGTTATTCGGGGAAACCCAGTCGCGCATTGTTATTTCTTTTCCCGAAGAACGAATTAAGGAGATCGAAGATCTGGCGATGGCATTTCCGGTCGACTTGTCCCTGATTGGCAAAGTGGGTGGTTCTCATTTCACGGTGACGGTCAACGGAAAAGAAGTTGTTAAACAGGACATCGAAGTTTTAAAAGAAATCTGGAAAACTTCACTGGGGAACTATGCTGGATAAGCTACATGAAGAATGCGGAGTCGTGGGGGTCTATGGCCATCCTGAAGCCGCCAATCTGGTTTATCTCGGACTCTATGCACTGCAACACCGGGGCCAGGAGAGTGCTGGCATTGCCGCCAGTACGCATTCCAAAATGCGTCTTGAGGTCGGCATGGGACTGGTCGCCGACATCTTTAGCCCGACCCGAATCCTGAAACTTCCGGGTCCTATAGCCATTGGCCATAACCGTTATTCCACAGCCGGAAAAAGCGAACTGGTCAACGCCCAACCCTGCATGATCAACTATTTAGCCGGGTCTCTGTCCCTGGCTCATAACGGCAACCTCGTTAACGCCGAGACCATACGCGAAGAATTGGGCGCCCAAGGGGCGATATTTCAGTCCACCAACGACAGCGAAGTCATCGTGCATTTAATGGCACAGTCGAAAGCCGAATCTTTCGTGGACCGGGCCGCCGAAGCCTTGAGGCAAGTCAACGGTGCCTATTCATTAGTCCTTATGGCGGAGACAGAGTTGGTGGCCGCCCGCGACCCACACGGGTTTCGTCCTCTTTGCCTTGGCAAACTCAATGACGCCTACATCGTAGCCTCCGAAACTTGTGTGATGGATCTTATCGAAGCGGAGTTCATCCGCGAAATCGAGCCGGGCGAAGTCATCCTGATCAACAATCAAGGGTTACAATCCTTTTTTCCGTTTAAAAAAGTCGACCCCAAACATTGTGTGTTTGAACATATTTATTTTGCGCGCCCAGACAGCTTTCTGTTTGGGGAACATGTCTACACCGTGCGTAAAGACATGGGCCGGGCTATGGCTCAGGAAAGCCCCGCCGATGTCGATCTCGTTGTTCCCGTGCCTGACTCGGGGGTTGTGTCGGCAATGGGTTTCGCGGAAGAAAGCGGCATTCCTTTTGAAATGGGTCTCATCCGAAACCATTATATTGGCAGGACTTTCATTGAACCGCAATCACAGATCCGGCATTTTGGTGTTAAGCTTAAACTGAACCCGGTAAAATCAATGATCGCTGGCAAACGCATCGCTATCATTGACGATTCCATCGTCCGCGGCACCACTAGCCGTAAGATTGTAAAAATGCTCCGGGATGCAGGAGCCAAGGAAGTTCACCTTCGCATTTCAGCTCCGCCGATCCTGCATTCCTGTTTTTACGGCATTAACACGCCCACCCAGGAAGAGTTGATCGCCCACAAACACAATCTCGAAGAAACTTGCAAGTATCTGGTAGCAGATTCTTTGGCCTACCTCAGCCTGGAAAAAATGCTGGGAGTGCTGAAAAATGGCAAGAAGAAATTCTGCTCCGCCTGTTTTGATGGCAATTACCCCGTCCCGATCCCCGACAAAAAACCAGTCACCCATCAGCTGGGTTTATTCGCTAACGAGAATTCCTAATAATCCTGGAAGGACTTAAGGAGCGGCTTTAACCTGTGGGGATACCCGGGTATTTTCCAGAAGTTTCCCCAGTCCTTCAAGGTCTTTGCGATATTGCACCAGTGATTGATCGAGATTTCCCTGCGATTCCAGAATGCGGCGATAAGTGCTGCGAATCATGTCATAGTCGCTCTTACTCAAAATCAGTTTCTGATCTTTTGCAGATTTCGACGAAGTGGAAGGGTCGGCTTCGGCGACATGTAGGCCCAAACCTTCGCGAGGCTCACGGGCAAAACCAGTGAATATTTTCTCCAGCGCTTCATCCAGAGTCCGTTCCATGGCAATGCTGTCTTCATAACCTACAATGACGCGCTTGAGCTCGGGGATCTTTCCAGCATCGGCTTTCAGGTATAAAGGCCGTACATAAACCAGCGACTCTTCAATGGGAATGACCAGAAGAGTTCCTTGTATAACGCTTGATCCTCGTTGATCCCACAATGAAATCTGCTGGGAAATCTCCGCATTCTGATTGATCCGGGCCACCATTTGGCTGGGCCCAAACACCAGCTTCTGCTTGGGAAAGGTATACACATCCAGCTTGCCATACTGTTCGCCATCACTTCGCGCCACCATCCAGGCTGACAGGTTGCTCTTTCCTTTGGGCGTGTATGGAAGCATGAGAATATATTCCTCGCGATCCTCGCCCGGCAGTTTCATGATCGTGTAATAAGGCTTCATGATACGCCCATCGATTTCCGGTATTTCCCATTGGTCTTCCTTGTTATAGAAAACCTGCGGTTGCTTCATATGATAAGTGGCATAAATATGTGTCTGAATCGTAAACAGGTCGGAGGGGTAACGAATATGACTGCGCAAATCTTCCGGCATCTCGCTCAAATTTTGAAACAAATCGGGAAAAATATTGCGGTACGTCCGGATGACCGGGTCTGCCTGATCGGCGATATAAAAATTCATCGAACCGTCATAAGCATCAATGGAAATTTTTACAGAGTTGCGCACATAATTACCAAACCGGGGAATTTTCGGAGAATAAGGAAAACGGTCACTCACCGTATACGCGTCATAAACCCAAATCAGGCGGCCTTCTGAAATCACCAGGTAAGGGTCGTTATCCAGTCTAAGAAATGGTGCCACTTTCTGCACCCGGTCAGTGATATTCCGGTACATCAGAACCCGACTTTCACTATTAATATCATTAGAAAAAATAATTTTAAGAGCTTTGAACCGGACCGCCAGAACAAGCTTGCGGAAAAAGGAACTGATTTCAAAACCCCCTTTGCCTTCATAATTCTTGTATACATTTTTCTCACCTTCCGGGTAATCAAACTCCTTGGTTTCGGTGTTGACAAAAACATGATCGTTGGCCAGTTCTCCAAAATAGATTTCGGGCCGACTCACCACCAGATCCACATTGGATTGCGGCGGGATGTCTTTAATGAACAACACCGGTAATCCTTCCGGCGTAACCTGGTTAACAGGACTGAGTGAAACCCCATACCCATGTGTGAAAGTCAGGTGCTCGTTGATCCATGTGCGGTTGGGCAGGTTGGAGGAAAGCAGTTCCCGTGGCGACAACAAGGTCTGGCGGTAATTCCCGTTGATGAGGTAGCGGTCATTGTCTATAGACTGGAACTGGTAATAGGTCCTGATCTCCTGGATCTGACCCAGGGTATCGAGAAGCGGTTCCTGATCCCAGAGCCGGATATTTTCGATCGTTATCGCGTTTTGCCGGATGCTTTCGGCTGTCAAAGACGCAGAACCGGAAAGCTCATGCGTCTCGGTCTGACTAAGCCCATATGCTGTCAACGCGCCGGCAATGGTATGCTCGATATAAGGGGCTTCCTTGACCAATTCATTAGGAACCACCACAAATTTCTGTAAAATCTTTGGATACAAGTTGGCGACAAAAAACACCAGCACCAATCCTACACCTGAAAGCATGACTTTTTTCATACCAGGTCGAACCAGCCCCATAAATGAAAACAGAGCAGAAATCAAAGAAGTAATGACCAAAATATAAAGGACAGGGATTTTCCCATTGTCATCGGAGAATCCGATCCCGGCGATCAAACTACTTCCCTCCGTCAACAATTCATAACGCTGAAGATAAAATTCGCTGGCAAACAAAAGAAAGAACAAACCGGCGAGCCCCGAAAGGGTGCGTCTGGCATCAGGAAGAAGGACCACTCCGGTCGGCCCGACATAAATAAAACGCTTGAAAAAATAGATCAGCCCCACACCAATGGAAAGCACGATCATAGTTTCCCACAATAAAGACTTCACCAGCAACCAAAGGGGCAGGGTAAAAAAGTAAAAGGAGATGTCTTTGCCATAGATAGGATCAACCTCTCCATACAGGGAAGCATTTAAATATTGCAAAAGGGTTTCCCATTGCTGGGCCATCACCAGTCCGGTCATGACTGCCAAAATCAAAGGGATCATCAGAATCAATAATTTTAAATTGCTGGCCATGATATCCAGCAAAGGCACTTCCCGCCGGGCCTGATCTGACAAAAGAATCGGCAGGTGAGAAGTTTTCTTGTACACATGATTTAAAAAACCGAATGTCAGCAGGAAAAATACAACACCCGTCAGCAACCCAAACCCGAACTGCGATACCACCACCGTCCACAAGACCGAAGTAATTCCATGACTTTCGAACCACAACCAGTCAACATAAAAGGAAAGGATTTTATCGGCAAATAGCGAACCGGCAAAAACCACTGCCGCCAGAATGAACAACCACTTTTTAATTGCTTCCATCGTTTACCCTTAATTTTCCTTCCATTTTATGGAACAACCCATTGAGGATATCTGCTCGGTCGGAACTTCTTTCCCGGCAACAATACAATCCAGAGCCTCTTTTAAGTTTCTCTGGGTCACTTTTTCTTCATGCTCCCAGCTGTCATCAATTCTGCCCCGGTATAAAAGTTTTCGTTCCGGACCATAAACGTAAATATCAGGTGTACACACCGCATCATAAGCCTTGGCCGTCTCCTGCGAAGCATCGAACAAATAGGGAAAACTTATGCCTTTCTCCTTGGTGACCTTCTTCATGTTTTCCAAAGAGTCATCGGGGTAGCGTTCTGCATCATTGGAATTGATGCCAGCTAACTGGACTCCCTGATGCCCGGTCTCAGCCTGCAAATCAATCAACCGCTTAAGCACAGCCTTGACATAAGGACAATGGTTGCACATGAAAATGACCACCAGAATATTTTTATCCGAAAAACTTTCCAGAGAATATTCCTTCTCATCAACTCCGGGAAGCTGGAAACTGGCAGCCGGAGTTCCCAAAGGAACCATGGTGGAATGCATTAAAGCCATTGTGAATTATTGAAGACCATGAGCGTCTTTTAAAAAGGATTGATGGAGTATGCTACCAGCCTTTCGGGACCGGCTCAATATAAAGTTTTTCAAGTGGACGACTTGCAGGTCATTCCCGTAACGCGGCAGGTATAACAGGCAGAGTGTGACAAGGGAAAGGGGCGCAGGGTCTCCTCAATATTGTTTCCCATGCGGGCCTTCGGGTTATCAACGAGAATCGGACAGACGTAAACGCCTTCGCCAGTCGCCATGCGCGACGTTGCGCACTGGAGCTGGGTAATATCAAAATTTTCGAAACATGCTTGCGTCACCCGTTCTTCATCATTATAGCCGCGTTCATTCTTAGCCAACTGCCCCAGCATAAAACCCGGCAGTATCTTAATTTGCGGCTGGGAAACCCGGTTAGAGCGGAGAAATTCGATAAACTGCAATTCCATTTCCGCGTCCTGCTCCTCTTCCCATGAGCGCGTGATGGTGAGTATTGGCGAAAACCCGGCCTTGGCGAGGTGCTTGATTCCGGTCACGGCTTTTCTGTAAGCTCCTTTTCCACGTATGGCATCGTTGGCCGCTTCCTCAAAATTTTCCATACTCACCCGGAAACGCAAGGGATGATTAGAGGCGTCCTGAATCCCTCTCAACCGCTGAGCCTTTTCGGCGGTGATCTGTGTTCCATTGGTCAAAACATCGAGAGGCCCGTAACGCAAAATATCAGCAAGAATTTCAAAAATCTCCGGATTGATAAATACTTCGCCGCCGGTGATGTAATAGTCTTTCACCCCCAGGGTTTTAGATTCTTCCAGTCTTTCTTTAACCTGGGCCAGGGTCATCATGGCGATGGTGTCATTCATCGGCCCGCAACTGATAAAACAATGAGTGCATTCAAGATTGCAGAGCGTACCTCCAACCTGCAACCATAGCGTCTCCAGGTTTTTCAAAGGAACTTCTGGAATAGTTCTTTTAGCAGGATTTTTTACTTGCGTGTCCATGTAATTAAAGCCCCGCAGATTCGAAAGAGTCGCTGACGCTACGGATGCGCAGTTTGCGCCGGAGCACCGCGAACCCTGCCGAAGTTTTTCTTCCTAGTCCTGATCGATAAACCGGTGTCACTGCAAGCTTTGCCTGAAGCGGGTCCCCGGTAAAAAACCGGGTGTCAAGCGGACTCAAAAAACGGCATGTCGGATACAACCATTTTAATGGCAGGCGGTTGCGTTCAATCGCCTTGTCCATATGTTCCGCCAGTTCCACCAGATCACGGTATCCATCCGGCTTTTCGCTGCTGCCACGTTGCAGATAGATTAAAGGAATGATTCCCGAGTCCGCCAGCCTGTCAACACCTTCCTTAAATCGCGAAAGGGATTCCGGCCCCAGAACCAGGTCGGTCCAAACTGTGCCGGACGGGAAAACTCCTGCGGCATATTCCAGGGCAGAATGAACCTGTTTTGCCGTCATCTTTTTTTTCGACTTGACCGTCCCGGAAAAACCGCCCAATGGAAAGTCAATGATATCAAAACCAGACGCATACATGAGGTCAATGGTGCTCAAGTTCGAAGGCGGGAAGCCTTTCAACGCAACAAAAGTGTTAAAACGTTTTTTGATCGCCTCCGCCAACGGTGCCAGCCGATTGAATCCCCGGTCGGCCTCTTCGCAGAAATCCATATTCAGTTGTACCAGATCTGCGGCCCCTTCTTCAAAAGCCGACTGGATGACAGAAAGAATGGCTTCGATCGGCATGCTCAGTTTTTTGCTCCGACCGATGGCGCGGAGAAAAATGTTCAGACAATAGCCATCGAGACAAATATTTTCAGAAACCGGGGTACGCTGCTTCAACTGCTGTTTGAGAAATTCCGGAATCGTGATGATGCCGACGTCAATCTCCCCTTCACTCATATGGAGCCGCAAGCGGTCTTCGTGGCAGACCAGTTTTGGTCCGTCCTTTCCCGGTGCATTCAGGTTGGCCTTGACGATGAAGTCTTCCGCCAGAGCCAGAGTGATCTCCTCGCCCGGCTCACCGGAACAGAGTCCACCCGCGACCTCAGAAAGTCCCTGCAAAATACTCGGAACCGTAAGCCCTCTCTGGATCAATCCAAGTTTTATTTGTCCGTGATAAATTTTATCCATAGCCATTATCGATCCAGAATCTTCTGGTGGATGCCACCGAACCCGCCTGATGACATGACCAGCACCACATCGCCGCTTGCAGCGTTTTCAGCCATAAAGGCGACAATGTCATCCACTTCCTCAATGAAATGGGCATCCGTTCCTTTTTGCCGTAAATGGGTCACGACCTGTTCCGGGTCCAGCCTTTCTTCCTCGCTGATTTTTTCAGGCGCAAACAAACCCGCAATAATAACCCGGTCAGCGACGTGAAAACTATCCGGAAAATCCTGTTCAAATACCTTTCGCCTTGAAGTAGCCGACCGGGGTTCAAACACAGCCCACAACCTTTGCCCCGGATAAGCCTCTTTCACCGCTTCTAACGTTAAGCGAATGGCCGTCGGGTGATGGGCAAAATCGTCAAGCACCGTTATACCGTTTTTAACCCCGACCACCTCTTGCCGTCGTTTGATACCTTGAAAAGTTTTAAAGGCGGAGTTTATTTCATTGGTTGTCAGACCCAACCGCAGACAAAGGGCCGCCGCCGCCGCCGCATTTTCTACATTATGCCGACCAATCATGGCCAACTGAAAATCTGCTTTTTTTTCATCCCGATAAGACAGGGAAAAATAACCGCACCCGGCCTCAAACCGGTAATCTTTGATCCGCCAATCCGCTCCATCCAAATAGCCGTAGGTCTCGACCTTGCAAACGGCCTCTCCCAATACATCCTGAATATTTGCATCGGCGTGTTTGACCAGTATAACCCCATCAGGCCGAATCAGGCTCACATACTTGCGGAAAGCGTCTTTAATCTGCTCCAGATCGTCAAAAATGTCGGCGTGGTCAAACTCAATGCCCGTCAGAATCGAAGCGTCAGGACGATAATGCAGGAACTTGGGGCCCTTATCGAAGAAAGCACTGTCGTACTCATCGCCTTCCGTCACAAAATAATCTCCATCAGGAACCTGATGGTTGTTGTCGAAATTTTTCAACCAGCCACCCACCATGAAACCGGGTTTTCTGCCAGATGCCTGGAGCACCCAACTTAAAAGTGCTGTGGTGGTGGTTTTGCCATGCGTCCCGGTCACCACAAGGGATTTTCGACCGTCCAGAAAAAAACGCGCAATGGCTTCAGGAAAAGATGTGTAATCCAACCCGGCTTCCAGAGTAGCCTGCACTTCTTCGTTGGTTTTGGACACTGCATTGCCGACAATGACCAGATCGATATCGCCTGTGATATTTTCTTTTCGGTAGCTTGGCAGAACCGGAATTCCGGCATTTTTAAGAAGTGTGCTCATCGGCGGATAGACATTGGCATCGGACCCTGAGACCCGATGACCGGCACCTTTCAACAATCCCGCCAACGCCGCCATACCGGTGCCACAGATCGCTATAAGATAAATGTTTTTAATATCTTCCATAGAAATGAGGCATTGTAGATACACCCCTCAACAAAGTCAACAGGATGGGATGCCAGCCTGCCGGAACCCCTTCGATTCTTCTAAGTTTAATAAAATAGGTCCTTGAGTTCTGAGAGGTGGTCGATGGAACAATCGGGTTCGACCAAGGCAATCTCTTTCGGGTCCCCCAACCCAAAGCTGACCACACAGGTATAAATCTCGGCTCGTTTACCGGTTTCAATATCTACCGGGCTGTCGCCGATCAGCACCGCCTGTTCCGGCGAACATTGAAACCGGTCGAGCAAGTAGAGCAGTCCCTCTGGGTCGGGTTTTTTGGATTTCAAGCTGTCACCACCAAGAATGGCATCGAAGGAATCCAGGCTTTCCAAGGATTGCAGTATGCGCCGCACGAACTCTTCCGGTTTGTTGGAACAGATGGCCTGTTTTTTGTTGCGGAAATGATCGAGCATTTCGCGCCCGGAAGGATAAAACCGGGTATGGTTCATCAAATTATCCGAGTAATGCTTGCGGAACAGCTCCACAGCATGGGGAAGGCCGGTATACCCCGTTCCGTTTATCGACTGGGCCATCAACTTCTCGACTCCCTTGCCGACATATTTGCGAATCGTTTCGCGGCTCAGGATTCTTAATCCCAGTTCCTTCAAGGAAAGATTAACAGCATCGGAAATGTCGAAAAGGGTGTCGACCAGAGTGCCGTCAAAATCGTAGATAATGAGAGAGATTTTTCGTTTCACTGGCCGCCGGGCCACACCCGGTAGGAACGAGATTCTTCACTCCGTTCAGAATGACATGACAATGTCTGCTTGTCATTCTGAGGAACAAAGTGACGAAGAATCTGGGATTACGCGAAGCTCTCGATGAGAACTGGGCAAAAGCATTTAAAGCCGCCTATACCTTTTGCCAACCAAATAAAGTTTTGCACACTGGCCCAGCACCTAGCGGCTAATAGTTTGATTCGTAACGATAGGCTTTGACGATGTTTTTGTCGTTAAACAAGATGACCAACCCCTTTGACCGCCCTTCACCGATAGCTTGCCAGGTATCGAGTTGATAAGTCCACATGGTGTGTTTGTTTTCGGTGCCTTCTTTGTAGGGCACGCCAAACCAGTCGAGGATTTCAATCTGGGTTGTTACATTATTTTGAATTTTTTTAACCTTGGAGCCATCAAAATCTTTCCCGACCGTACCACAACCAACCACAAGCGTACAAAGGGCCAGGAGGAGAACGCGCGTCAGTCTCATGGGTTCCTCCTTTGTTTGGATTAAATCTTAAATTTGGTTAAGGAGAGTGTAACAAATCTTCAGCCGAAAGTATAATTTTGATAACTGCCGAGGAAACCAAAACACAGAACAGGACACAGCATCAGGCAGGACTGTAAGGATGGGCTGAGTTGTTTTTCAAAGTTGGCCCTGCAATCAAATTGCAAGGCCAACCGAAATGGAAAATACAAGGTAAACTTACTTCCGTTTCCCTTTTGTTTCATCTTGACTGAGCACTGACCCAGCCAAACTCTGCGCCTGTTTTTGTGTCGGTTTTTTACCTTTCAGAACTTGTGAAGCCAGTGATGACAAGCTATCTGAAGATTGTTTTTTAGGAGGCGGAGACTTTTTGCCACCGCCACCTGATTTTTTTGTAGCCATTTTATTAATCCTTATAGTTATCCTTAGTTCAAGCTTTTCAAAAGGCTCGAATTTAAGTTTGTTCATGGACTTATAAGCACCAATATGGTAGCTTATAAATGAAAAAGGAATGGACCGTCGGGGAATCGAACCCCGCGCGAATGGCTGCGAAGACCTCCGGGTGAACCATCATCACGGCCCGTTCCTGACTTCCCACCTTGCCGCCTGTCGGATCGGCGACCAAACCAAGTCCCGACAGACGACTAAAGATTAGCCCTGTTCAGCGATGGTCCGAACAGGGCTTTTTCTTCTTCTCATTATTCAGTTCCTCCAAAGTTTGTTAATCGTTTTACATAAGCATCGAGCATCGTTTTAACCATTTCCCAATCATTCTGATCTATATCCTCAGGTAGGTGGATAACAACATCGCTTTTTCCTGGAACCGCAATTTTAAACTTTGCTCCCCCTGCATTATCAAAATCTTCACCATCACTGAACCCATCCTCTCCCGATTCACGCACTTTATTCTTTTGATCTTTTTTCTTTTTTCGCTGCGTTGGCTTCCTAGGTTTTTTTGCCTTGAAATACGGAGAATATGTAACCCCGCATTCGTCGAGGGCCGAAAGATAAAACCGTACGGATTTATCCAGCATCTGGCCATCAACATTTCCCCGCTTTCGGAACGCATCGTAAAGCTGCTGAGATGTCCCGCTATTAAGATCAACATTCCCAGTTATCTCCAAATAAGCATCAAAAACAATGCCCTGAAGGCAATCACCCCAAGACTCTGTTTTATAATAGTTTACAAGGTTTTCTAGGCTCCCAAGAACAGCACAATCAGTTCCTATTAATTTTAAAAACTTGAGTGAGGACAAAAGTTGCCCTTTCATAGACCCAGACATGGTTTGTAGAAGTGATGCATCAATTATTGGGGGGACAGTGTTATTTTTCAGGTTGTCAACGAACCCATAAAAGGTCTTAAATGGTATGTAAGGTATTAAAATTGTTGGTTTTTTTTCGTTTTCGGACATTGCATTATCCTTGCTATTATTAATGTTACATTCGATCATAACGCAACTATAGTCCTTTATCAAGTTAAAAAAAGTCCCAACGTAACTAAATACGTAACATTCATTTTAGCACCATTAGGGCTTGTTCTGATAGTTTTTTTGGCATGATTATCAGACATAACTTGGGTGGAGAAATTGATTTGGGTATTTAAGAAGAGATGGTCACCAAAACAAACTGTATATAACTGGAATTGCCCCTCTTAAAAGCAAGGCAATAGGGCCCATCAGGCAGGACTGTAAGGATGATGTTTGCGGTATTCAGTGAGAATACTTTCTATCCGCGTGTGGGAATGGGTCGGCAACCGTCCTCCCATATGGGAAACCACCTGCGCCGCACAATAGGAACCAATGATAGCCGAGTCCTTCAATGACCGATCATTGATCAAACCATAAAGTGCTCCGGCGGCAAAAAGATCTCCGGCTCCGGTGGTATCCACCGCTTCGACGGGAAAGGTGCCGACCTGCACCGGCTCATGACCACTTTTCCCGACCAGCGATCCATTGGAGCCTAAGGTCAAAAACAGGGTATCCACCCATGCCAGTAGTTTATCGAATGCCTTTCTCGAATCGGTTTCACCCGTCATGGCTTGAGCTTCCACCTCATTACAAAATAGAATATCAACGTTCCATTGGATGAAGTCCGACAGACTGTCTTTGAAAGTATTGACCACAAACGCGTCACTTAAAGTGAAGGCGACCGGAATGCTCTGCTGTTTAGCGAGCTTTGCCATATGGAGTCCGGCTTCGCGGGTTTTGTCCCCGGTCCACAAATAGCCTTCCACATAAACCACCTTGGCATCCCGGATGATGGTTTCATCGACATTGTCGGGATGAAGCATTGAAGAGACACCGAGGTTCGTCAGCATCGTGCGCTCGGCATCGGGAGTGATGAGGATCACGCAGGTGCCGGTACCTTCATCATCAGAACCGGGTCCGCTGAACCCAACCTCGCAGGAGCGCATGTCTTCCGTGTAATGTATCCCATTATCATCGTTGGCCACACGGCCCAGGTAATAGGATTTGGCCCCCAGAACACTGGTGCCATGAATGGTGTTGGCGGCAGAGCCTCCGGATGAAAGTTTGCGTGGCTTTGACTGCAGAGCATTTAAAACTTTTGCCTGATCGCTCGCAGAAGAAAGGGTCATCCCCCCTTTGGTCACTGATATTTCTTCTATAAAAGCGTCGTCAACCTGAATTTCAATATCAACCAGCGCGTTTCCTATTCCTACCAGATCGTAATTCATAAAAAATATTTTTCGTGATTTAAATTGTGATTATTCAGCACTAGCAGGAATTTATGGTGTCGTCTTCGCAACAACCGAAAGACAAACCCAACGACCCTCCGAACAGGATCGCGATCATAGCGACTAAAACTCCATATTTGATGTGCGAAAAATCGATCATGGCCTCACTCAAAAGTTTTGTTATCAATGTCTGCTTAAAGCAGGTTCGCTAATGCGCCAGTATTTGTCAATTGTAAAATTATTTTTAACAGAGTAGAATTCCCACTGATGAAAAGCGTTAACCATAAAGCCAAAACAATTATTGCCCTATATGCACTCTGTTTCTTTCTGGCAGTTCCCCTCCCCGCAAGCGGCGAAGCTAACGAAAAGGGCATCCCCCTGTTCCAGGATAAAATCAAGAAAATCCTTTCCAGTTCCTGTCTGAGAGAAAAAAATTTTGGTATCAAAGTTTACTCGCTGGATCGTGGCGAATCCCTTTTCGAATTGCGCGGGAAAAAGTTATTCATTCCCGCCTCGAATTTAAAAGTTCTCACTACTGCCGTTGCGCTTGAAGTCCTTGGCCCATATTACCGTTTTCCAACACGGCTCTATACAGATGGGACCTTGGAAGATGACGTGTTAAACGGCAATCTTTATATCAAGGGTTATGGCGATCCTAAGTTTGTCACAGAGCAAATGTGGCTACTGGTCAACGAATTAAAAAATCTTCCGGTGCGTGAAATCACTGGAAACATTATTGGCGACGATTCTTTCTTCGATGACAGGAAACGAGTGAAGACCTGGATCAAGAATCCAGGCGCAGAGGCTTATGAGGCCCCCTCAGGCGCACTGTCTTACAACTTCAACACGGTCCAGGCTTTTGTGAGCCCCGGCCCGAAAGCGGGGAGCAAACCGAAGATCGTTATCGAACCCGATACCGAATACATCACTCTCGACAATCAGGCCAGAACCCTTAAACCCGGCAAACGCAACCGGCTGATCGTCAACCGGTTGGACCGCTATGGATTTGACGAGATTACGGTTTCAGGAGGAATCCGTCTTGACCAGCCCCGGGCCCAGTATTTCTTAAACATTACCGACCCCACCCTATACACTCTGAGCACACTGAAAAAATATCTGGGGTATGCAGGCATCCGGTTCAAGGGCAAAATCGAGCAGGGAATAGTTCCTGCAACAGCAATGGAATTATTAACTCACGAGTCAGAACCTCTTACATTGGCACTTCAGGGTCTCAACAAGTTCAGCAACAACTTTGTGGCGGAACAGATTTTAAAAACCATCGGGGCCGAAAAATATGGCCCCCCCGGCACCACCCTGAAAGGTCTTAGAGCATTTGAAGAGTATCTGACAGAACTGGGATACCGACCAGATCAATATAAGGTTCTCGATGGTTCCGGTTTGTCCCGGCAGAACCGCTTGTCGCCGCAAATGATTGTTGATGTCCTCCGTTACGTCAAGAACGACCTGGGAGTGTACCCTGAATTTGTTTCTGCGCTGGGTGTGATGGGGGTGGATGGAAATGTAAAAAACAGAATGCGTGGGGTAAAAAGTTCGGAGCGGGCACGAGTTAAAACCGGCACCCTGAATTTTGTCAGCGCGCTTTCCGGTTATTTTCAATCCCGGGACGGAGAAACTTTTGCTTTCTCGATTTTAATGAATGGCTTGAAATGCTCTAACGGCAGGATCAAAAAACTACAGGACCAGATCATCCTGGAAGGGTTGCACTTTCGGCGCATTCCTACAGGCAGTGTCATTTCCGAAAAACAGGGAAACCCTCCACCTACTTCAGATTCGGCTCTTTAAAAACCCTCTGACTTATCCGCCAAAAACCTTGCGGTTTTCCTTGCGGTCTTCTTCCAGAATTTTTTTCCAATCCCTTTTCACATGGGGAGCGGCTAGAAAATCCTCATAAATGGATTTCGCCAGTTCCATGCGGTCAATGCCTTCCGGCGCGACTTGGATATCCAACTGCGCCAAGGCCATGTCAAAGTCCCGATCCAATAGGGAAGCGGAATCCATATCACATTCTTTCAGCGCCTGACGAACGGTCGCGGGGTCCTGACCAAAACGTCTTGCCACCTCATTGAGGTTGGAAGGCATATATTCTTTTTTAGGTCCAATGCCCAAATGATAGGCACAGAACAAACTGAAAGCATCCAGATTCCCGGTCAATGGCTTTTCCGAGACAGACGGATTTTTCGCTACGGAGGTCTCAACAGGCCGCCTTGAAGTCGGTGCCGTTCTTCCATTGCCCCGGCCAGATCTTTCCTGATAGGGTGGTTTTTGCCCATTTGGGTTACCGCCATTGCTGCGTTTTTGGTGATACGGATTCTTGCCGTTTTGCGGTTTGCGGGTATTGCTGGAACCGGACCTGTTTTTGCTGGCTATGCTGATGTGAGAGGTCAATGCCTGGGAAGAAGAAGGACTAGAGGAAACCCATGGATGGATTCCGCCTTTCCTCTGCCCAGAGTTTTGGTTTTGATTTCTTCCGGAGGCGTTGCCCTCGCGGTTTTGATTTTGAGGTTTCCGCGGGTTGTTCTCGTTTCTTCTAAATGAGCCTGTTTTTTTCAAAACGCTATTCCTTTAAATATGGGGTGGAGTTTCATGGTTCTAATCATCCTCTTTGTTTTTGTTAATGGGTTAAGTGCTCGAGCTCATCCACCAATGTGGAAAATTTTGCCAAAGCGGTTCTAACTGGTTCGGGTGAAAACATATCCACCCCGGCAGACTTCAGCAGGTCGATCGGGTATTTTGATCCCCCTGATTTCAAAAAGCCCAAATAGTCGCTCAACTCCGCCTCTCCACCGGAAAGAACCCGGTCGGCCAGAGCATAAGCGGCAGAAATGCCTGTGGCGTATTTATAAACATAGAAACTAAAATAAAAATGTGGGATGCGAAAACATTCCAAGGACAGGCAATCATCCAAAACCACTGCTGGACCAAAATAACGTTCCAGAAGATCCCTATAAATCTTTTTGAAAGGTTCCAGTGTCAAAGGCTCATTATTCTCCATTGCCTTATACACCTGATGTTCGAATTCGGCAAACATGGTCTGCCGGTATAACGTACCGCGGAAATTATCAATCTCCCGGCAAATGAGATAAATTCGCATGTCCGGTGCAATATCCTGGCTCAAAAAATGCCGGGTCAAAAGGGCTTCGTTAAAAGTGGAAGCCACCTCCGCCACAAAGATGGTGTAGTCGGAATACAGATAAGGCTGATTTTTTCTGGAATACAACGAGTGCATCGAATGCCCCGCTTCGTGTGCAAGAGTGTATGCGCTATTGATATTGTCTTCCCGGTAATTCATGAGAATGAAGGGATTTGAATCGTAGCACCCGGAGGAATAAGCCCCGCTCCGCTTGCCTTTGTTTTCATAACGGTCTGCCCAGCGATCTTCCGACAACCCGCGTGTCAGTTGTTCGACATACTCCTCACCTAAAGGATTCAGGGCAGACCGGATCTCTTCTACCGCCTGTTCGAAGGGCATATGCCATTTCATATCCTTCACCAGCGGAACACCGCAATCATACATATGCAATTCGTCAAGTTTTAACAGGCGTTTTCTTAAATCAAAATATTTATAAAGCGGGTCGAGATTCTGATGCACCGACTCGACCAGGTTGTCATAAACCTCCACCGGGATATTTTCAGAAAACAACGCCTTGGCCCGGTAACTGGAAAAGTTTTTGGCCCGCGAGTAAAATAAATCCTTTTTTATGCTTCCGGCAAGCAAAGTGGAATAGGTGTATTGATGGGATTCGTAAGCCTTGTAATAGGTATTAAAAGCATCCTGCCTGACCCTGCGGTCATAATTCTGCAGAAGGCTCTGGAAATTGCCGTGAGTGAGAGAAACCGTTTCACCGTTTTCATCCTCAATCTCCCCCAGTTGAAGGTCGGCGTTATCGAGCATATCGAATGCGTCCCGCATACCCCGCCCCATTTCGCCGGACGCGGCTAAAAGTGCCTCCTCTTTTTCGGAGAGCGTGTGATCCCGGTAACGCAAAACCTGTTCCAGATGGAATCGGTAAAACTCCAGTTCCTTATCGGCCAAAAACGCAGATATCTTATCATCAGGGATAGACATAATTTCTGACCGGATGAAACTGGAAGCTTGGCTCGCTTCATTGACCAGCCTCATAACCTTTTCAAAATTTCCATGATAAAGACTGTTGGTTTTATCCTCATCATTTTTAAGATGGGCAAACGTGTAAAGCTTTTCCAATTTACGGGAGAGATTCATATCAAACTCCAGGCAAGCCTTGAGTTTCAGGGCAGACTCCGCCAACGTGCCGGCAAAGGAAGCGTATTCATTAATACCCGCTTCCAATTCGGTCAACTCGGTGTTCCAGACATCATCGGATGAATACAACCCTGTCAAATCCCATTGGGACTCTACAGTCACTTCATCGCGTGCCAGGGTTCCTGCTTTGGCATCCATAATTCAGGATAGGACGGGAAACATGGGTTCCCCAAAGGTGATTAACATTCTCTACCGGATTGCCTGCTGTATCGTTTTTAAATGAGTTTCAAGTTTAGCCTGTTTTTCAGAAAGGGCAGTTTTCCTTTTCTCGTCTTTTTCGATGACTTCGGCAGGTGCTTTCTTCACAAAATTCGGATTGGAGAGTTTCTTATCCAAAAATATGAGGTCTTTTGCAATTTTTTTCAACTCTTTTTCTATGCGGTTCCGTTCTTCGTCAAAATCCATCAGTCCCTCAAGAGGGATAATCAGGTCCATTTCTCCCAATACCGAAGATGCCGAGACCTTCGGTTTCTCAATATCAGGACCTATGGTTATTTGATCCACTCGGGCTAATTCACGGATGAAACCGGCATGTTTTTTCAAAACAGCTTCCAAATCGGGATGTCGAGTTTTGACTAATGCGTTTAATTTCAAACCCGGATTCAGGTTCATCTCGCCACGGATATTTCGTATGCCTGTAATGACTTCCATCACCTTCCCCATTGCCTTTTCCACATCGGGTTCGCTTCTCGCAGCATCAAATTCGGGAAAAGCACTGACCATGATGCTGTCTCCGCTTTTGGGTAATTTCTGCCATATCTCTTCTGTGATAAACGGCATAAACGGATGCAACAGCTTCAGGGCCGCTTCCAGCACATGCACAAGAACATTTTGCGTGGCTATTTTTTCAGAGCCCTCCACCTGCAAACGGGATTTGGAAAGTTCGATGTACCAGTCGCAATATTCATTCCAGATGAATTTGTAAACCGCGAGAGCGGCATCGTTGAACCTGAAAGTTTCCAGAGCCTCATTAACTTCCCGCGTGGTGTTGTTCAGTCGACTCAAAATCCACCGGTCAGCGATGGACCCCTCTGCCTTATCATCCGGTTGACAGTTTCCCTGATAACCCTCCAGATTCATAAATACAAACCGTGAAGCGTTCCAGAGTTTGTTGCAGAAGTTTCGGTAACCTTCAATGCGATCTTCGTCCAGTTTAATGTCCCGGCCCTGAGCGGCAAAAGCCGCCAGCGTAAACCGCAACGCATCCGTTCCGTATTGTTCCATGACGGTCAAAGGATCAATCACGTTCCCCTTGGTCTTGCTCATTTTCTGTCCTTCCGCATCACGAATCAGGGCATGGATATAAACATGGCGGAAGGGCACATCGCCCATAAATTTGATCCCCATCATGATCATGCGCGCCACCCAGAAAAACAGGATGTCAAATCCGGTACAAAGAACAGAGGTGGGATAAAACCGTTTAAGCGTTTCCGTTTTTTCAGGCCAGCCCAATGTGGAAAATGGCCAGAGCGCGGAACTGAACCAGGTATCCAGCACATCGGTCTCCTGCTCCATATCTGTCGAAGAACAGGCCGAACATTTTTTTGGGGTTTCCCGGGCCACAGTAATTTCGCCGCAGCCCTTACAGGTCCATGCGGGAATCTGGTGCCCCCACCAGATTTGCCGGGAAATGCACCAGTCACGGATATTTTCCACCCACTCAAAATAGGTGTTCTCCCAGAATTTCGGGACAATTTTTATAGTGCCATCTCTCACCGCCCGTATCGCCGGTTCCGCCAAAGGTTTAGCTTTGACAAACCATTGTTTGGATAAATAAGGCTCAACCACTGTTTTGCAACGGTAGCAATGTCCGACGGAATGATTCAGGTCTTCTATTTTCAGCAGGACTCCCGCATCTTTTAAATCTTTCACCAGTTTCTTGCGGCATTCAAAACGGTCCAGCCCTTCATAAGCCGGGCCGGCCTCAGCACTCATAGTGCCATTGGGGTCCATCACATTGATCGACGCAAGGTCATGCCGCCGTCCAATTTCAAAGTCATTCGGATCATGGGCAGGAGTCACCTTTAGAGCGCCGGTGCCAAAAGAGGTGTCAACATAACTATCTTCGATGAGTGGAATCTCTCTGTTCACGACAGGCAGAATCAACATCTGGCCTTTGTATTTCGCGTAGCGCTCATCCTCCGGGTTGACCGCCACAGCCGTATCTCCCAACATAGTTTCCGGTCGGGTGGTGGCAATGATGAGAAAACCCTCGCCCTCTTTAAAAGGATATTTCAAATGATAAAGGTGACCCTGAGCGTCCTGATGTTCCACTTCCAGATCAGAAAGTGCCGTATGGCAACGGGGGCACCAGTTAATGATATAGTCGCCTTTGTAAATCAAGCCTTCTTCATAAAGCGTGACAAAAACCTCGCGCACCGCCTTGGATAACCCCTCGTCCATGGTGAAGCGGTCCCGCTCCCAATCCAGAGAACTGCCCAGTTTTTTCAACTGCTCATTAATGGTTCCACCGGATTCATTACGCCACTTCCACACCCGCTCTACAAACGCCTCGCGACCCAGTGCCTGCCGGTCAGTTCCTTCCGCGTGCAATTGCCGCTCAACCACGTTCTGGGTGGCAATTCCGGCATGGTCTGTGCCCGGTTGCCACAGGGCGTTGAACCCTTGCATACGTTTCCAGCGAGTCAGGATGTCCTGCAGGGTATTGTTGAAGGCATGGCCGATGTGCAAACGCCCAGTAATATTGGGAGGCGGTATGACTATGGAAAAAGACGGGCGGTCAAGCGTCTCATCAGCGTGATAAAAGTTCTTTTCCTGCCAAAATCGTCCCCAGCGTTTTTCGACTTCTTCTGGCTCGTAATGCTTATCCAATTGAATCATTCGATTAAAAATTTTCCTTACAGGAAAACATAAAAAATACTCCCCCCTCTGCCTGTAACACACAAGGAAAGCTTAAAATGGTAACGGTCTTTATATATCACTAGTAACGAGGAAAGAATTTCTTTAAAAAAGAGCGGGTCGTAAAGCGGGGCCTGCTAATACATGTCCTGCTTTTTGATTTTTTCTATCTCTTCATGGATCACCTTGCGGGCAATTTCCGGAGTGACCTCTCTCACCACCTCACGGATGGTTTTTAAAATCACATCAGACAATCCGGAAACCTCTTTTCCCAGCGAAGTGCCCAACGATCTTTTCAATGCCTGCTTAACCTCTTCGGCAATTGCTTGAGTGAAGCGGTCATCCTCGGATTCATACTGCCAATTCCTGGAAGGGAAATTGCGCGGATCCAAATCCCGGCCCTGATAGGAAAATCCGGAAATAGCATCCAGATTTTCTTTTATGTCTTCTGGAGTTGCAGGGCGTTTGCCCACCTCGGAAAATGCACCCGGCACTATATACTCTAAAAGGTCTTCCGGGTCAGGAACAATGCCTCGCGATGACAATGCGGGAGGCTTCTCCTCATGATTGGCCGAATCTGGCCTGCTCCCCATGGCAAGCTCCTTGAACGCAAAATCCAATTCATCCATATTGTCCATTCTGCGTTTGCCCACTTCGGCGAAGATCTCCGGCCCATCTGTATAGCCCAGATATTCCAGTTCATCCGCACCGGACTCCGCAAAAGGAAAAGCCTCGGCCTCTTCTGCGGCTGGGTCGGGAGACTGAACAGACTCAGGAAGTGCCAGTTCTTCATCCACCAACGCGGGAGCTTCCTCTTCGAGCGGTTCCCCTTCATCCACCAAATCTGAAATTTCCGTCCCATCTATCGAAAGTTTTTCAACCGAATCTAATAACTCCTCAAGACTGGGTTCCTCTTGCGATCCCGGCAATTTCAGGTTGCTTAAAATTTCTGCGGCTTTTTCCGTTTCTTTCACCGGCTGTCGTCCGACGATTTCTGAGTCAGAAAGCAAAGCGGCATCTTCATCGCCGGATGAACCTTCCAGCAGACCTTTGACCATGGACACAATATCGTCCGACTTGAACAGTTTCGAGATATGGTTATCCGCACCGCAAGCCTGGTAGCGCTGTTCATCAAAATCTTCAAAGTCGCTGGCCAGCAACAGAACTTTGATGCCCCTCGTTTCCGGGGCTTCTTTAATTTTCGCACTCAACTCAAAACCATCCAACCCCGGCATACCAACATCGGCCAAAACAATATCAGGATTAAATTCCGCAATTCGATCGAAAGCCTCCTGGCCGTTGCTGACGCCCTCAACCTCCATGTCCTCATTTTCAAAAGCCATGGAAACAATTTTTTGGATGGTGATGCTATCGTCAGCGACTAGAAGTCTGGATGTCATGAAACTCAACCTTCGGGATTTGGAAAAGAACTTCGGATGGGACCGGCGATCCACCCCCGCCCTCTAGCGAACCCACTCCCGTGGGAGGGAATATAGCAAGAACATTTAGGCCTGGATAACTCTTTGCTAGCCAGCAACAGCCATTGCTCACTGGGTCCAGCATCACGCTGGCACCGAGCGACTGCTCGCCGCAGGGGCAACTGACAAAGCTCGTCAAGCCGAGACAACTCTTTCTTGCCAAATAAGGCTATTGCACGCTGGCCCCACGCCTAGTGGGGAAAACCATTCAAACTCAACCAGTTAAGTATACCATAAAATTTCTGACCCTGAAAAAATTTAGCCGCAAAACCTCACTTAAACCTTAAAATTATCGATAAGTTTTAGATGGAGTGTGTCCGAACTCTATGTTTTAATAGAGATAACATTTTAAGGATCAGATAGTTGGAGGTTTTCAGGCTTTGATTCGTTTGCTGCGGGTTTCCCATTCCATAAAAAAACTTGTATCGCAATGCGGCGGGGCAATGGTTTTACTCGGCACCTTGTTGACCGTCTTCCCTTCCAGTGCATTAGCTCTTTATATTCAAGTTGATGGAGTCGCTGATATCAAGTCCAACTTCAGCGAAGGATGTTCGTCCATCACCGATATTGCCAATCAGGCGGAACGCCAGAAAATAGATGTGGTCTTGTTTGGGGACTTTGCCCGCAATTCCATTGAATTCGGAATCAAACCATTTGAAAGAATTTTTAAAAATATCACCCAGGGGTCCTCGGTGCTCGACCGGGGAGTGGGAGGGTATTTATCAGAAATCAAGGATAACGACCGCCAGTTTGAGCGCACTTTGTTGATTCCCGGAGTGGAAACCATTCCCTTTTATTTCTGGACCGGAAGCAACTACGATAAAAACCTCACGGCCCATAACTGGGACAAGCATCTGCTGGTTTTCGGAATGGATTCCGCTGAAGATTACGAGCAGCTGCCCTTGCCCAACAGTAATTTCTCCAAAAAATATACCCATGAGCTTCTCAATAACTTCATAGTTATGGGGTTCATCTTTACGGTGATGGTCGGGGCCGTTTACAAAGGTCTTTTTCGCAAAATCACAGTGCCACTCATGTTGCTCTTCGCCCTGCTGACCTTGAACAATCACCCGTTTCAAAGTTCTCCTTTTGATTCTTATAATGGAGATTATGGCGTGGAGCCTTATCAAAATTTAATAGATTTTGCCACCTCCAAAGGCGCGTTGGTTTTCTGGAATCATATGGAAACCACTTCCGGTATCAGCCAGAAAGGCACCACCATTCTGGAAACCCTGCCCTACCCAGATGACCTGTTAAAAACACAAAACTATACCGGGTTCCAGGCCGTGGGCGACAAACCGATCAGTCAAACCGACCCAGGCCAGCAATGGGATCAGGTGCTCATGGAATACCTGAATGGAAATCGGGAACAACCGGTTTGGGGTTTTGGCAGTAATGATTTTCTTTGCGAAAATCAAGAGGGAGATAGCCTGGGCTCCGTGCGCACCATTTTTCTCGTGCGGGAAAGAAACAACGACACCGTGCTCGATGCGATGAAAAAAGGAAGAATGTATGCCGTCCGCCAGGCCGATGCCAACCGGCTCTCGCTCGACGAGTTTGTCGTCGGAGATCAGAAAGCCGGCAACCAGGTCACGATGGGAGAGGAACTGGTTGCAACCGACTTCCCCGCCATCAATTTGAAACTTCGCTCTGTAAAGGGAGGAAACAAGACGGCACAGATTCAGATCATCCGCAATGGGGTTCTCGTCAAAGAAGAAACCGTTTCCCTACCTTCTGAATTGACCTGGAGGGATGTCGGCATAGACCGAAAAGAACCCGTTTATTATCGAGTCATGGCAACGGTCTCCCCTCAAGACCATTTGGTTTCCAATCCTATTTTTGTAAAGTTTGCAGAAAATATAGGTGTCGAAATTGCCAAACTCGCTCCACAAGAACAGCCGTCGCCTCCGGAAAAACTCCTGACGGTCATGCTCGATGGAGTCGAAATGAAAAAAGGGCCGGGAGAGATTTTCCCCAACATCACCAAACTCCGCAAAGGTCAGGAAGTCAGTTTCGTAAGAAGAACCAATATCGAACTCAACCACGGGAACTGGCTGGTGGTCAAATTTAGAAACCGCTCCGGCTACATCTGGGAAGGCGTTCTCAAATGGTCCGGCGACCAGCATGACGCTGGACCCAATGAGCAATGACTATATCCGGCTAGAAAAAATTTGTCTCGGCTTAAAAAGGTTTTACTCCCTCTTTCTGGGAGTACCCGTTCCGAGCACGAAGACAAATGAAGGAAAACTATATGAGGTTTCTGTTAAGGCTATTCAAGGAGGAGGGAAATGGGGTATTGGAAAAGAAGATGTCTCAAAAAGAGAAGAGCTTATTTATGTTTTACTCTATTACAAAAATTTTAGCGATGTAATCACCCAACCTGAATTTTGGATTATCCCGGCAAAAGAGGCTCAAAAAATTAAGCACCCATGGTTAGGTGGCAATTTTGCCATTTATTGTTCTAATAAAGAGCATCGTTCAACCATTGAAAAATATAAAGACGCATGGGGAAAATATTTAAAACAACGTACCTGACGTACGGTAGTGACAAGAGCCATGAGGCCAGCGAAGGGTATATCACTCCTTAACCACAAGTTGGTGGTGAAAGCTAGATGCTTCGATATACCCCTACGGGGCAAGAATTCAAAGGTCAAATATCACTAGCTCAGCATGACAGCCAACCCTCCCCAAGCCCCTCCCTATGAAGGGAGGGGATATTCAAAACAAAATCCCTGGTGGTCAATCACCCCGACCCTCTTTAAAAAAGAGGGAGCAAACCAAACCCTATCATCGCGAGTGACTGCATGAATGTGGACATTACCAGCCCTCCGCCCAAGGGTAGCTGTTCACCCGGGTTCCTTTGTCCAACTGGTAGAGGAACAGGGTCTTGTCTTCACTGGCCTTGTCCGGGGTCATACCGTGCAGGCAGAATCGATAAGAAATGATTCTCACGGAAGGTTTTAGTTTCTTCAAAATTTCCGGAAACAACTTATCCATCGGCTGAACTCGGATCAAAGTCAAACAAGTTTCCCCGCACAACCCGCACCCGAGATCGCAAAAAGTTCCTCCCGACCGAACCTCGGCGAATCGCAAAATCCGCCGGATCGTTCCAGGTAAAAGCGGATGCCAGTGAGCCCCGAAAAATACCGCAACACCACCATCGCCGACAGGATGAGCAATCCGCAAATTAAAAATATGGGTTCAAGCATGCCTTAGCCTGCATATTTCACGAGACGTTATAAATCACCCCAACCCTTGTGATATTCCTTCATTTGTCTTCATGCCCGGAACGGGTACTTTGAAAAAGAGGGGTTCATTGAAGCTCCCCCTTCTACGAGAGAGACCTTTGCATAACCCGAGATTACCCCTTCGGGGCACGAAGTTTAAGGAAAAATATCACGTCTTCGTCACCTTGTTCCTCAGAATGACAAATAGCCTTGTATTGTCATTCTGAATGCTTCGGCTTCGCTCAGCACAGGCTCCGTGAAGACGTGATGTTTCACTCAAGCCCTCGTGCCCCGAAGGGGTAATCCCCAGGTTAGTGCAAGGCGAGATCCTTCGTCGCCTTCGGCTCCTCAAGGATGACAAAATGGCGTTTCTTGTCATGCTAAACAATAAGGATGACAAAATGGCGTTTCTTGTCATTCTGAACGCAGTGAAGAATCTCGCTTTTCTGTTTTTTTCGACTTATGCAAAGGTCTCCTTCTACGAAGGGGGTTGGGGGGATTTGATTTTCCTGCTTTTCTCAAAGTATCACTCCGCGCTCTCAATTCCTTCAATCGCAACTGTCAGTTCGTCCCATTCCTGCACCAGAGTTTTCTCCTCAGCCTTGAGCACTACCTGTTCTTCCAGGGCTTTTAACAACCGAGGCTTTTGATCATCTTCATAGATACTGGTATCGGCAAGCTGCGTTTGCAGGGCTTCATTCGTTTGCATTAAAACCTCCAACCGGGACTCCACTTTAGCTAATCTCGTTTGCAGAGGTTTCAGGTTTTTATAGCGCTGGTTGCGTTCTTCAGCTTCCTTTTTTTCGCTCCCTGTTCAACTTCGACGAAGAAGGTTCCCTGGCCGGGCCTGAAGAAACTTCAACATCCTGAACCTCTTTTGATTTCGCCCATTCATAATCACTGTAATGGCCGGGATACTCCTTAACCACTCCCCCTTCCACTTCCCACACCCGGTTGATAAATCCATCGAGGAAAAACCTGTCATGAGAAATGATGGCCAGGCTACCTTCATAATCCGAGAGCACCGCCGCCAAATGTTCACGCGACCGCATATCCAGATGGTTGGTCGGTTCATCAAACAAAATCAGTGAAGGCGGAGAACCGCCGCCGGTAACTGGCAAAGACCTTTTACCGCTAGTAACCATTCTTCTCGGCTTAACAGGCTCTTGCAAGTTGCCACCGCACAACATTCGCGCCAGGGCCAGCCGGGAGCGTTCCCCCCCTGACAGGACAGAAACTTTTTTCTCCACATCGTCCCCGGCAAACAAAAACGCCCCCAGAATATTTCGCTTTGCAGTGAGCAGGAGCCCCGGCGCAGACTCTTCCATGGATTGAAAAACCGTATGGTTGAGGTTCAACGTCTCGCCCTGATGCTGGGCAAAATAGGATCGTGATACGTTAGCACCGAGTTTTATTTCCCCTTCATCCGGCTGAAGAGCTCCTGCCATTAGTTTCAGGAGGGTGGATTTCCCCGCGCCGTTCTCGCCCACCAACGCCACTTTCCAACCCCTTTCCAAATTGATGGAAAAATTCTGGTACACCTTGAGAGACCCATAACTTTTGCAGACCTTCTTCACCTCCAGAACATGACGCCCTGTTCTCACTGGCTGAGGAAAACGAAAATGGATCGTTTTTGTACCCTGGGTCGTTTGTACCCGCTCTATTTTTTCCAGCATTTTTATTCGGCTTTGCACTTGGATGGCCTTGGTGTTTTTAGCGCAAAACCTTTCTATAAACCGTTCCACTTCGGCAATTTTTCGACTTTGGTTAGCGGCTTGTGACTCCAGCAACTCCGCCCTCTCCTGCTTCTGCTTTTCGTAGTCATCATAATTCCCGCTATAAACCGAAAGCGACCCACGGTCCAACTCAACGATTCGGCTTACCAGAGAATTTAAAAATCTGCGGTCATGAGAAATGAGCAAGACACTGCCCTCATAAGATTTCAGAAACGATTCCAGCCAGACCACCGATCGCAAATCCAGATGGTTGGACGGCTCGTCCAGCAGCAGGACATCGGGGCTCTGCAATAACAGACGCGAAAGTTCGCACCGCATTCTCCAGCCACCGGATAACTGGTCGAGAGATTGATCCCACTTTTCAGGTTTGATTCCCAATCCCAAGAGGATGATTTTTGCCCGAGCCTCCCGATCATAGCCACCCAGACGTTCAAACTCGTGTTGCAGGTCTCCGTATCGTTCATGATAAGTCTGGTCCGATTGCAACCGTTCCATTTCAGTTTTCACTTTAAGAAAATATGGATCGCCCAGCACCACCCTTTCGAGAACCGTTTCGCTGCCCCCTTCCAGTTCCTGTTCCAGCAAACCAAAACGCAGGCCTTTTCTAAGAGTCACCTTGCCCGCATCCGGCAGGGTTTTTCCTGTTAT
The DNA here is from genome assembly GCA_965249625.1 of Nitrospinales bacterium. GTDB lineage: Bacteria > Nitrospinota > Nitrospinia > Nitrospinales > VA-1 > LS-NOB. Next base: position 2,190,473 of record OZ252246.1, read on the forward strand.
TACTTTAAAGAGCGTGGTCTTGCCGGTACCATTTTCACCCACCAGCCCCACCTTCTCCCTTGGGCGCAGGTGGAAGCCGATATCCTCAAAGAGCACCTTGGAACCAAATTGCAAAACTACTTTCTCAACAAATATCATGAGGTGCCTCTTTGGAAAAACATTTTTGGCCTGAAAATTACACAACCACTTAACTATGGGAAGGAATTCATCCTGCCCCCCTCATCCCAGCCTTACCCCTGCAGGGCACGAATGCTTATGAGAGATATCACGTCTACCTTCAGGGGGAGAGGATTGAGGTGAGGGTGATTCAATAATGTTTCCAGTCTGCACTCAAAAACACTCATGCCATATCCTGCTAGGGGGTTGTTCTCAGTTTCGGATTGAACACTTCGCGCAGGCCTTCCCCGCACAGATTGAAGGCCAGCACCACAAACAGGATGGTGAATCCGGGAATGAACGTCAACCAGGGCGCATCGAACAAAAATGTTTTGCCATCGGCGAGAATATTGCCCCAGGTCGCGTCCGGGGGTTGTACGCCGAAACCCAGAAAACTCAAACTCGATTCGGTCAGGATGGCTGTGGCCACACCGATGGTGGCGGAAACCAGGACCGGGGCAATGGCGTTGGGCACCATGTGGATGAAGATGATGCGCCATTCAGGGATCGCCTGGCTCTTGGCGGCGACGACAAAATCCTGATCGCGCAAAGACAAAAACTCTGCCCGGACAAACCGGGCTATCCCCATCCAACTGGTCAGGCCAATCACAATCATGATGTTGTAAATGCTCGGCGGCAATAGGGCGACCACCGTCAGAATCAAAAAGAAACTGGGAAAACAAAGCATGATATCGACAAAACGCATGATCAACGTATCCACGGTGATGAATCCCAGTTTCACCCTGCCATAAAATCCCGCCAGGCCACCCAGGAAAATCCCCACCGTCAGCGATATCCCCACTGCCACGAAACCCACCGTCAGCGAAACAAAACTGCCTTCTATCATACGGGCAAACACATCCCTGCCCAGTTCGTCTGTACCCAATAAGTAGATTCCCATGACAGGCGCATCTTCTTTTGGAGTGATCTTGCTCGTGTGTGGAGTAAGGGGAGGCAAAAACTTTTCTGACAGCCGCACAATTTTTGGATCAAAAACAACGATGTTCTGCGTAAAAATTTTACCCATTACGGCCAGAGCAAATAATGCGATTAAAAACCAAAAACTCGCATAGGCCATGCGGTTGCGCTTGAGAAGTGCCCAACGCTCCTGGAACAAACCTTGGGAGGGCGGCAGAGCGTCGACTTCCAGATTGGCGATCTGTTCGTTCATAAGACTTCCTTAAAATTTTATGCGTGGGTCTGCCACGCCGTATAAAATGTCAGAAATCAATGTACCCAGCAAAACCAGAATGGCTGAAAAAAAAGTCAGTGTCAAAATCACCGGAAAATCCCGCGCCAGTATGGCTTCGAATCCCAACCGCCCCATCCCCGGCCAGGCAAAAATGGTTTCAAAGATCACCGAACCGCCAATCAACCCGGGAATGGTCAAGCCAAACATGGTGATGAAAGGCAGGAGCGCATTGCGCAACCCGTGACGGTAGATGACTTGATCCTCAGGAAGTCCTTTAGCCCGAGCAGTGCGCATATAATCCTGGTGAATCACCTCCAGCATTTGCGAACGGACGTAGCGCGACAAGACAGCCATTCCCCCTATTGCCGAAATCATCGCGGGAAGTGTCAAATGCCACACTCGATCCATCGACCGGATTAATAACGGAGCGTCTTCCAGACCAAAGGTTCTCATTCCAATAACAGAAACATCAAAAGTCTTGACGATGAAAATGATTAACAAGTAAGCAAGAAAAAAACCGGGAATGGAAATCAGCGCGTAAGAAATAAAAGTGCTGGCTTTATCAAATGCCGAATTACGGCTTAAGGCCGCTTTAATTCCAATAGGAAAGGCTAGAAACCAAATCATCATCATACTGACAATGAATAAGGGAACAGAATTGAGGAACCGGTCCCAGATTTTTTTCAAAACCGGCTGGTTATCTTTGAAGGATTTGAGTTCCCCGGTAAACAGGTCTCTCACCCAAAAAACATATTGTACGTGGAGCGGCTCATCCAGGTGGTAGGCTGCCCGAATACGCTGAATGTCTTCCGCTTTCATCCTCGGGTTGGAAGGGTCCACCAACGCCGGTTCTCCCGGAGCCAGATGAATGACCGAGTGTGAAATGATGGAAATAAAAACCAGCAGGATAAGCCTCTGCCAAATGTTTCGAATAATAAAGTTGATCACTATTGCCTCTACCGTCAACAAGAAGTTATAATTTCGGTCATGGACATTCTACAACTCAGCAACTACCTGGACAACCTTTTGGACATCGCGACCGTTAGTGATGCTCCCAACGCCGTAAACGGACTGCAGGTGCAAAACACCGGCGAAATAAAAAAAATAGGGCTGGCGGTAGATTTGTGCCAGGCCACCATTGATCTGGCCGTCGAAAAAAACTGCCAGATGATGTTCGTGCATCATGGAATTTTCTGGGGCGGACTGCAACCGCTTCGCGGTTCTTTTTATGAAAAGATCTCCTCCATGATGCGTGCCAACCTGGGGTTGTATGCGGCCCACATTCCCCTCGACCTGCATCCGGTACTGGGCAACAACCGGGCTTTGGCTGATTTGATCGGGCTGGAAAACCTGGAGCCATTTGGCGAATATGGCGGCATCAAAATTGGTTTCAAGGGCACGATCAACAAAAAATCCGCTGAAAGTCTAGCGCAGGACTTGGCAGAGAAACTGGGTTCATCCGTCAAAGTGGTCGGTGCGGGAGAGATTGAATCCATCGGACTGGTAACCGGTGGGGCCGCGGATATCGTCCGGCAGGCCAGCCGTGAAGGACTCGATGCCTACATCACAGGGGAAGGGGCCAACCACCATTACCACGAAGCCATTGAGGGCCAATGCGTATTGATTTTCGCCGGCCATTACGCCACCGAAACCGGAGGCGTGAAAGCGGTGGGCCTTCATTTAGAACAAAAGTTCCAACTCGCCACGGAGTTTCTCGACTATCCAACCGGCCTCTAAATATCATGGTCGCGGTTACAACTCTTTAAGCAAAGCACTCAAGCCTAAGCGGTAATCGGGATACTGCAATTTCACTCCCAGTTCCTGCTTAATTTTTTTGTTCGATATCCGCTTATTAGTGATGTAAAAACCCCGGGCGATGGGAGAAAGATCAGCTTTCTCATAAGGCACCAACGGCGGCGGTTCCACATCTAGCAAACTACAAGCATATTCCACCGCTTCAGCAGGAGGGGAAGGACAGTCGTCGCTGACGTTATAGATTTCACCAGACCGGGGCTTTTTCATTGAGGCTTCCAGCGTTTGCGCAAGATCCTCAGAATGAATGCGGGAAAAAACCAGACCGGGTTTGTCAATGCGCCGGGCGCGTCCCTGCCTTACAGAGACCAGCAGGTTCCTGCCCGGCCCATAAATGCCCACGCAACGAAAAATCATCACTGGTGGACCCTGATCCTGGCCTATCTTGAGCCAGGCCGATTCCACTTCGATGCGGCGGCAATTGCGCTCTGTAGATGCCAGCAAGGGCGAAGACTCATCCACCCATTCTCCCTTCGCATCACCGTAAACTCCGGTTGAAGAGATGTACCCGATCCATTGCAAATGCCGGGCTCTAGAAATTTCTTCGCCGAAGTTTTCCAGCACCACATCGCCGGATGGTTGGGGAGGGATCGTGATTAAAAGGTGCGTCGCTCGGGAGATGGCCTCAGAAATTTCCGGTGTAGGATGGGAACCATTAAAAGGGCGGACTGAAATACTTTTCTCCCTGATTTCATCTTGCTCACCCCGCACGGTCCCTGAAACATCCCACCCTTGAGGTAAGAGCCTTTTAGCCAAGGCCCGTGAAGAAAAGCCCAAACCAAAACAAAACAACCGGCCAATATGGAGAGAATCCGGAATATCTTTTATTTCGGAAGAATTCAAACCATCCCTGGAATTATTTTTTCAAAGGAGTGTGGCAACAACGCATGGGTTGGGAAATGCTTTACTTACAAACCCGGAGCTTCCAAATAAATTAAACACTGCACACTTAATTATTTGTGCACTCCCCTTCGATATTTTTGCCGAACGGGAACCCGGTTACCCGAAAACAAAAGAAGCAACGCTGCCAGAATCCCCATTCCGACCGGATAAACCCAATTCATTTCAGCAACCATAATAACCTCGCGATTAAAAAGTAAATCGATATTTTTCAAATAATTCAAGCGTTACAACTTCTTGCCCTTCTTTAGAGACCTCTTGCTCAATACGCTTCACCGCCATATTACGTATAAAAGGGATAGGAATGCGGGAAACCTTTTCCAAAGCATCGTCCTCCCATTTCAGGGAAACTTCCACCGGCTCTTCCTTTTCCTGATCGATCTGCTCATCGCGCTTGAGATCCTCTTCGGTCACTTCCATCCCCATTGCCTCTTTAGCCGATGCAGGCATGATACTGGTGAACACCTCATCAATGATAGACGGGGTGATCATCTTGTCTCCACGCTGGCGGGCGCGACCCTCAATAGTCTGTTTAGCCATACCCAGAACAAAGGGAGGCACCTTCTCCATTTTCTCCAACGCTTCTTTGCTCCAAGGCATGCCCTGAGGCTCGGCGACTTCCATATAGTTTTTGAATTTTTCAACAATTTCGTCTTTTTTCTCGGTACGCATAGAAAGAAAATCTTCGATTTCCTCGATCACCTCCACCTTGCGCGGGCTTTGCCGCATTTTTTCCTTCGCCACTTCAAAGGCATCCATCGTCAGCTCCTCGAAACCAAATCCCTTGACCCTTTTGGACACCAACATCATGGACTCATTACGAATTTCAGTCAGGTAATCAGAGGTCACTATTTTAAAACCCCGTTTAACGCACCGCTGAACCATCAGCTTGCGGATGCCCGGACGTACAAATTCCGGAGCGTGTTTCACCCTCTCCCACGCATCTTCAGACCACTCAACGCCATTTTCCCTGGCATAAGGATGATCGACATCAGTAATTTTGATTTCCCCGGCTCCCATAAACATCACCTGTAAGAATGAAACTTTTACATTAACAGTACCACGCCATGTTCGGCAAAGTCGCGCACAACTTGTGGCGTGATGCGTTCAAAAATATCGTTTGTCGGCAAAAGATTACTCATCAATAATTAATATTTTTCTCAACGCGCATAGCATTCAAAATTTTAATGTATCGTTTAGAAAACGGTTTGAGTTCTTCATGTGCAAGCTTAACCACTTCTTGCATCTGCTCAAAATTTTCTTGGTCTTTCAAAGGTGTATACTTATGTTTGCGCATATGTTCTTCAATCTTATTCAGCCGTTCCGGTTCTGAAGGTAAAAACTCTCGATAATCTTGCTTCCCTCCTTTTTTATCATTGCAAGCTTTGCAAGCCGGAACGAGATTCCCAAGACGATGCTCGCCCAAGTGTTCTCGGTTTATTGGAACGGCATGATCCATCACCAACGCTTTCTCTTCCTCACAATACGCGCATTTTTGCCCGAATGATATTTTGACTTCCTTCCAATCTGATTCAAGAAAAGATTCAGCCCCCAAATTTCCAAGAATGCTACGCACGAAACCGTTTTGAGAATTACCTATCGCAGGCTTACGATAACGACTATTAGTGTGGTTTTGTTCGGCTTTGTTTATATCTTGTGAATTTGACGTATTAATGGAATGCGATAAATCTGCGGCTTCCGTGTCGTTGAAAATCTTTTTACCAATAAGATACTGCACAAATTTTGGCTCGTTTTTAGCATGCCAGTGATTTGTTACTCTAACCGTTTTCCCGCATACGGGGTACGTCTGCACCCAAAACCTGCGGTTATTAGCTGCCTGCTCAATAGCCTCGATTTTCATGCAAAACGGAAAAACGGAAAAGAGGAAATGCCAAATGTTTCTGTGGTGTAACCCACATCCATCAGATTTTCCAACTCATCTGGATGCTGTTCGCAATAGGCAAAAATTTTAGGAATGTATTTTCTCACCAACACCCCAATACGAATGTATTCTCTCACCAACACCCCAATCCGCTATTATGTAAAAAGATTGTATTATAATAGCACCTCTAAAAGCCAATATCTGCTGCGCCCTTGTTTACAAAAGAATGGTAGCGCATAAAGTTTCCAATTATTTAGAGGTCTTCATAAAAATTACTTGATGCTCATGACAAAGTCAATAAATATGCAGAAATTCTCCTCTTTAATGGGGCGGGCAATTTCAAGCTCATAAAACGTTCAATCCATACAAACCCTCTTAAAGGTTTGCTAAAGCCCTTCTATAAAAAACGTTTAACCATTTATGCGACAATCCCCTATTGTTTATTTTTTATTTTTTATTTCCGGCATCACCGCGCTGACTTATGAAATCGTCTGGACCCGGATGCTGACTCTGGTGTTCGGGCATACCGTGTTTTCTGTATCGGTAGTGCTGGCAGCATTCATGGCAGGGTTAGGCCTGGGCAGTTACCTGTTCGGCTATGCCGTCGACCGGTTGCCGGAAACAAACGGTTCAGGAAAAACCCCGTCCGCTCTCCTTATCTATGGCTGGATAGAAATCCTGATTTTTGCCAGCGGGGCCCTGCTCTCTCTCTTATTCGCCAATTTTTCGGGAATCTATGCCTCCCTGCACAGTTTCATCCCTGAATCGATTCCCTTGCAGAATTTGATAAAAATGTTGTTCGCCTTTGGGATGATGCTGATCCCCACCACCTTCATGGGAGCAACCCTGCCGATCATCAGTAAATACTGCGTCACCGATGACAGCCGGATGGGAACTCAGGTGAGCCTGCTCTATGCGCTCAACACCCTGGGTGCCGCAGTGGGTTGTCTGATGACCGGGTTCTTCCTGATGGGCACGTTCGGAGTTTTGCAAACCGTTCTTCTGGCAGCAGGGGCAAACCTGCTGATCGGAATCAGCGCACTGAGAATTTATCTGGAAACCGTTCCCGGTGCCGACTGGAAGTTTCGGCTCCCACCCTTACGGGTACCGCGTATCGACTTGAACGCGGACCAGAAATTCTGGATGGGCATCAGCTTTATCTGCGGATTCACGGCTTTGGCCTATGAAGTGTTATGGACCCGGCTACTGGTGTTCAGTATCGCCAGCACCGTCTATTCCTTCAGCATGATGCTCACGGTCTTTCTTCTGGGAATCTTTTTGGGAAGCCTGTTGTTGATCCCTCTGGCATCGCGGATCCATAACATCCGCACCGCCTTGTTAATCCTGCAAGCCAGCACCGGTCTTTACGTGATCGGCTCCCTGTACGGACTCGAGTCGCTCCTTTCCGCTCCCTGGAACGGCTACAACCTGACCGATCCGGGCGCAGCGTTTTTGCGCTACTTCAAAGATTCCGCCGGACTCATGCTGATACCCACCCTGCTGTTGGGCATGTGTTTTCCCCTGTTGATAAAAATAGTTTCCGGCGGACATCAAAACGTCGGCAAGGCCACCGGCCAGATCTATTCGGCAAATACGCTGGGGGCGATTTTCGGATCGTTATGCGCGGGCTTCCTGTTACTGCCAAATCTGGGAAGCCAGGTCAGCCTGACCCTGATCGCCACCCTGAACCTGCTGACCACGGTTTTACTGTTCCGCACCGGAAACTATATTAGCCCGGCAGTGCGCAAGGGATTGACCGTCGTGTTCACAATACTGATCCTCTTTGTCAATATGGCTATTCCAAAGAATTTATTAAATCCGTTTTTCATGCGAGACAGTGCCGGCAAACGCAACATTAAAAAGTTGATGTATTTCGAGGAGGGCCTCTCTGATACTGTGGCCGTGTTCAGAGACGATTATGGCGTTCTCGACCCGACTGCAAAGCGGTTGATCACCAACGGCATTTCCATGTCTGCCTCCAACCTGATCGCAACACGCTACATGAAACTGTTCGCCCATGTTCCCATCCTATTGGTGGATCAACCCGATGACGTGCTGGTGGTCTGCTTTGGAACCGGGCAAACCACAGGCGCGGCGGGCATTCACCCGCGCGTCAAGTCCGTCGATAGCCTGGAACTATCCACCAGTGTCATCAACGCGGGAAAAATGTTTGCCGACCAGAACCATCAGGCACTTGACAACCCCAAAATAAATTTTATCATTCAGGATGGCAGGAACCACCTTCTGACCACCCACAAACGTTACGACATCATCACCTCCGAGCCACCGCCTCCCCGTACCGCATTCACCGTAAACCTGTATACCCGGGAATATTATGAGCTCCAGAAAAGTCGCCTCAAACCGGGAGGAATCGCTGCGCAATGGATTCCCCTTCACAGTCAGGGAGAAAATGAAGTGGACATGCACTTCAGAACCTTCCAATCCGTTTTTCCTTACACCATGGGTTGGCTTTCGGTGGCAAACGAAATTCTCATTATCGGATCCGATCAACCGATCCGAATTGATTTTGAAAAACTTAAAGTCCGCATGGAAGAACCCGAAATTAAAAAAGCGCTGGCTGATATTGAAATCCCCAATATCTTTTCTTTTCTCAGCAACATCTGGCTGCTGGATGAACAAGTTCAGGCTTTAGGCAAGGGCCACCCCCTTATCACCGACAACCATCCCGCTATTGAGTTTTATCTCGACCTGGGGAATGTGATCGACGTGTCCGGAAGAGAAAAATACATATTCAACCGGGCTTCTTTTGATCAAGTTGCCAACCATGTGGAGAATCTTTCTGCGGCAGACCGGATGACTCTGAGGACCTATTACCAGGCCATGGATCTTTACCAACGCGGCGTGATGTACAACAATCGGGGACAACTGCTTAAAGCCTTGAGCATGATAGAAGACAACAATCTCGTTCGCTACCATCTGCAGGCAGGCAAAGATCAGATGGCCCGGCTAATCGAACAGGTGGAACAGAATCCTGAAGTGATGGAGAATCTGCTCAACCTGGGCCACAGCTATTATCAAGTCGGCGAATATGAGAAAAGTGCTGAAATCCTCAAAATGGTTTTGGCAAAACACCCGAAATTGAGTTTCGCCCACCTATATATGGGGTACAACCTTTTGGAACTGGGGAAAAAAGAAGAAGCCCTGGACTATTTCAAGAGCACGGCAAAAAATGACCCGCGCCAAATGGGAACCGTCATGCGGGAAATTGGACTGGTCAACCTGCTTCAGCTGGCGGAAAAAAAATCAGATGACAAGAGTCTCCAGCAATCGGTGGCCGAATTTTACAATATCAAAAATGAATATCTGAAATCTCTGGAATACTCCCTCAAATCTCTTGAGGAAGACCCTATGAATCTCAAAGTTTTGCAAAACATCGTTTTCAGTTACCGAAGTCTGGGCGAAGCCAAAGAAGTGCTTATGTATGGCAACCGCTACAGCCTGATAGACCCCGATGAAATTCACCTGCAGTTCATCATGGGTGAAATTTATACCAAACTCCTTAAATGTCAGAAGGCCATCCCGCTGCTGGAAAATGTGCTGAAAAAAGACGACACCTACCGCAACGCCCAAAACCTTTTAGACTCCTGCGAAAAATTCATGGCGTCACACTCCCAGGGCACATAGTCTTTCATCGTTGAGCCAATTCATTAGTTGCACACTTTGTTTCCATATTTTTGCAAAAGAGGCTGCCCGAATTAAGCCCGATACCCCACACACATTTCTCGATGCCTTCCAGAAGCCCAGAGCCTCATCCCCGATAGCCAATCCTGGCGATCTAAAGCCTCTATCTTTCAGGTCGAGCAGATCATCCGTCACACCTGCAAGGAACTCGGTCAACTCAATATGGACTGCTTTCGTTATCAACTCTCTGGCTCCTGACCTCAGCAGACTCGTCAATAAATCTTTGTTCTCCTCATGGATTTTCCAAGGAAATAACATTATCCTTCTTCATGGGGGTGTCCTCCTTTGTTAAGTTGCTTTTGTCGTAGAAAACAATTTTACAACAAAGGGTACACCGCCATCTCAATCACCCTGCACACCAGAAATAACTATAACTCCTTTCAAAAACTATGGAACCTGGAACCCTCATATGGCTTATTGCGAATCCTAGTCGAGTTGGAACCCTAACTGGTAGAAACCGCTCAGGGGACAATTCTATTGAGCGGGAAGTTGTATTTCCAGATGGTTTGCATTGGTATCCAGATTCGGAAATTGAACCTCTACCCAATAAATTAAAACCAGGAACCCGTTTACGACTGATAGACAATCCTGGTCGAAATGGGACAACCACAGGAAAAAATAGAAAAAGAGCAGATCGTATTTACTGGCAAGTGAATTTCCCTGATGGCTCAGAATGGTTACTTGAAAGTCAAGTAGAGCAAATACCAGATAGCGAAGACCCAATCGACCAATTGGAAACCGGAAGATTAGGACGCATCATAGATTTACGCAGAAATTTAACCTATATCAGGTTAAATGGTCAAAGAGATGGATTTTCAATTATTTCAAGTCTCCAAGGTTTAAGACCCCGACGAGGTTGGAATAGGGAAGATTCTGATAATAATGCATCTAAATTAGCTCAATTCCTAGATGAGATAGAATACGAAAAAACCTTATTGGATTTATTAATCATTGATGAAGCCCATTATTTGAGAAATCCGGAAAGCATGACGTCTAAATTAGGAAAACTATTTAGGCCGGTATCCGAAAACATTCTGCTATCGGACATCGGATACCGATGTTGTTTGAGCAAACAGCTTAACCCCGTGTCCAGAGTCACGGGGGAAGATCATTGTCTCCATGCATCGTGACTGTACGCGCTTGTTGCTAAAAAAAGACCTAATAAGCCGATAATTATTCTGATAGACATAACGTGCTTTCCTTACTTTTTTGCATAACGCTTGAATTCACCTGCCGCGTTAGCGGTCAGGTGGAATGATTTGTTAGGCTCTTTGGTTAAATTCGTGTTCAATATGTTGCCTAAAATCATATCTTGTTCCACCGCTTTTAATGTCTACCATATATTGACTGTTTGATGATATTTCTAAATCCACCCGCTGCTCTCTCCACTGCTCTCTGAGTCTTATTCTGAATACATTGCTAAGATTTTCAAATGTATTTGCTAAAACTTTAAGCCAAATAATTCCATTTCTTTTGTTTAGCAACAAATGTAAATCATTATCAAATCTTGTTAATGGTATACAAAACCACCATACATCTTTTGCATTATTTATATTTGCAAAATGAGTATTTTGATTATTTAATACTTTCCTTTCTAAATAATCGTTTACTATTGTTATTGCTTGTTGCTTGCTCATAATTTATTGTATGCCTAACAATTAGTATAAGGCATTATTGCCTTGATATGCTATACTGTGAGACCTTTGTATAAATCAAGCCTAAATCATACCAAATCTGGTAAAATGAAAAACCTCTAAACAACCACCAAAACCAACTCAAAATGTCCTGGAAACAAACCGCCCAACACTCAATTGCAGACAGGCCTGTGGTCGAGCATAAATCCCTGAGCGAACTTGACGATGTACACAACATCATTAACTGGAAAGAGATGAAACCACCCTGTCCAATCTATACTCATCTAAAAGAGGTGTGCTGGCTTACCCGCCACTAATGGTTTAAGATTCTAATCCTGCAAGCTTGGTATAACCTGAGCGATGAAGCCTTGGAAAAACAAATTGCCAGAGGTTTAATGTTTAGGTGCTTTATTGACTTAAGTTTGAGTGCAGCCGTGCCAGATCACTCAACCATCTGGCGTTTCAGAAACCTGCTTAACACTGAAAACCTTTTAGAGCCACTACTAGAGCAAATTAACACGCGCCTGGAGCAAAACAGCATTATCGTCTCATTGGGCTCAATCAACATTATTGATGCCGCGCTACGCCGGCAGAGTGAACTGCATTTACATTGACCCGCCGTATAACACCAGCAATGAAAAATGGATTTATAACGACAATGTAAACAGTCCAATGATGAAAGAGTGGTTAAAAGGCAAAAGTCCGGTGGACGGCGAAGACCTTGAGCGGCACGATAAATGGCTGTGTATGATGTGGCCAAGATTGCAGTTGTTAAGAGAGTTGTTGGCTGAGGACGGGGTGATTTTTGGTCATTACACTCAGACATGAACCAGCGACACTTAAAATCCTAATATTCTGAAGCCAAAGCGATTAAGACATATGATTAATAAACACAAATTATTACTACATCTAATTGTTTTTTTGCCTCGATAGTTTGTTCTCTTATATCAACGTATTTATATTTTGAATTATTTCAATAGAGACTGTTCTAACCGTAGTTGGAAGTAGTTAAGCGACAGCTCCGCGTGATTTTACGCCACTTTTTTCTTTTTGTCAATCCGGGAAACTTTTGATCGTCCCAGGACGGCTTCTAAAATCCAAAGGTCTTTGTAGCCCATAATCTTCTCTGAAGTTTTTTTCGGCAGATAAAAATGCTGAGGCCGCCCAACGCAGAACCATCTTTCCGTTCTTCCAACAACTCCCCCGACCGGTTCTTCGTCTTACTCCTCCATTGGGACTCTCTATGATATTGGTTGTGGCAGGACAACGAGAGTCAAAGTCGGAGGTGAACCCAAGTGGTTTAAGGTAAACATCTCTTCCATGCCCTCCAGCAAGCTCCCTGCCGCACTGAGACCTTTGCATAAGTCGAAAAACCTGAAAAGCGAGATGCTTCGAGATACCCCTACGGGGCAAGAATTCAAAGGTCTCGTCTTCCAGCTGTTTCTCGCACAGTTGCTTCAACTCTTCTGCACTCGCTTCAATGAACTCACGGCTTACACTCGACTTGGAAAGTCCCACCGTCCCTGCAACTTGAGGTAATGCCTTCCTGTAGTTGCGGGTGCTCACACCCGCCAATAATATCTCCAGTACACGGGAACCCAGAGATTCATTAGCCCGCATCGATTCGTAAGCAGGAATAGCGACTTCCCTATCCAGCCCTTTACCTTTACGACAAATACGAGGACACTTTACTCGAAGCTTACGGCCTGACAAACGGACAACGACATATCTTGAATATGGCCAGAGAAGTCACCGCTATACGAAAGAATGGGACAACTTTTCCTATTGAGATAAGCGTGACTGAAATTGTAGTGAATAGGCAAAAAAGTTTCATGGGAATTACCTGGGATATTTCAGAACGCAAAGAAGCGGGAAAGGAATTGAAACACGCTTGTGCCAAGTTGGAAGATCGCATTAAAGAGCGCACGGAGGAACTCCAAAAAAGCAAGAATCTGGCGGAACAAAACAACCAGGCCAAATCGGAATTCCTTGCCAAGATGAGCCATGAGCTACGTAGCCCGATGAACGCTATTCTCGGATTCGCGCAATTAATGCAGGCAAGCACTAAAGACCCCTTGGCGAAATCTCACCAGGCCCATACCAAGCAGATATTGAAGGCTGGCAATCATCTACTAGACCTCATCAATGAGATTCTGGATCTCTCCAGTATCGAAGCCGGGGAAATCACTGCTCCCCTATAAATAAATTCAGAAATATCATTGAAATATCATTGAAGGTGAGCTTAAATCTGTACCCATTTCCTAGTCAAGAAAAGAGAAAGTTGAAAAAACTCCTATGCCCCGATATTGATTTTAACAGCACAGCACGCTCAAAACACACGGCTTCGCGCCCTTGCGGCGGGAGCCTGTGATTTCATCAAGAAACCGTTTGATATTACCGAAGCGACCCAACGAATTTCCAATATGCTGGAAATCCGCCTGCTCCACAATCAGGTTCGAGACCAGAACAAGATTGTGGAAAAGATTTTGAGCCTAAACTCGTCGAGGCTTTCAAAAAAGCACTTCCAAAAATGATCCACATCGTCAAAGAGATCCCTGATACTGAATCGGCAGAAGTCCTTAAAGTCTGTCGCAAGAACAACAACAGCCGTCTTGCAGAACAATCCATGGTCAGGTAAGACCCGGAATAAATTTACGCAAAAACCTGGCAATCGAAACCGCCAACTGGAAAAACTGATTTTTAGCCCAGGCTTTGCGGTCAAATAATTCTTTGTGTGTCTCTTTCAACAGGTTTGGAATTTCCAGCTTTTCCGGGCAACGCGGCAAACAATCCCCACATTCCGTACATTTAGAAGCAAAGTTTCCCGGAAACCAGTGCCCTTCGCCCTCGAACATGTTGTAGCGGAACCTGCCGTAGTCCACCATTTCATAGGCTTTCAACAAGTTGCGGAAACGTAACACTTCGGGAATGTTGATGTCTTCAGGGCAAGGCAAACATTCTGCGCACAATGTGCAAAGACCAGGTATCTCGGAAAGCGGCGCATCCATCTTCGCCAGAGTCTCGCCCATCGCTGAAGAACCCTCATCATTCAGGATGGAAAGGTTTTGCCCAAAATGCTCCGGCTCATGAATCCCCATACTTAAAGTCGTGATTTCTGGATGGCTCAAACAAAACCGTCCGTTAAACTCAATCGCGGTTAAAGGGTGACAGGTCTTCTCTACCTTTCGTGAGGGTTTCCACAACAGGCCTCCCTTTTCATTGGGAGAAATGATGAACACACCGATATCTTTCTCCCCCGCCAATCGGACTGCGGCAAGGTTGCGCTGAAAAAAATAATAATAATGCAGGTTCACGAAACTGAACAGATCGGTATTCAGAGCCCGAAGAATGATATCCAGAGGAGCATGCGTGGAAAAGCCAATATGCCTGATGAGTCCCTCTTCGCGCAATCGATGCAAGACCTCCACCGGGCCCCCCGGCTTAACCGCCGCTTTCAGCCTCTCTTCATTATTGATCCCATGCCACCCATAAAAATCAAGATAGTCCAACTTTAAACTGTGCAATTGCTCTTCAACCAGTGCGCGGGTTTCCTCCCCGGTCATCGGAGCCCCCTTGGTCATCATCTTAAAACTCTCGCGAGGTACGCCCAACTCCTTAAGAACCACGCCATAAAGGTTTTCACTTTTCATATAGCCATGAGCCGTTTCAATATGGTTGATTCCAAGCTCCAGGGCCTGACGGGTAATTTCAGTGCAGTTTTTAACAGACTCCAAAGGAAGATGCGCGCGTGGGGGATTCCACCCATTTTTAAAACGCATTCCCCCAAGGGTGATCACCGAGATATTTTCTTCCGTTTTTCCAAACCGACGATATTCCATAGTTAATAGGATGGCCTTCGGCTCAATTCGTTGCCAACCTCTTCCTTAAAAGGTTTTACGCGGCCAGACTCACCAGAAAATCATTGAGGCGGTAAAACAGATGGCCTATACTATTGAAGTATAATAGCTTACAACCTAAAGAGCAGAAGGGCCGAGGCTGAAACACAGCCTGGCAATAATATATCATGACTGCTTTTCGTTTTATTCACTGTTCCGACCTCCATATTGACAGCCCTTTCAAGGGCCTGGCATCTCAGGTGCCGTCTCTCACTGAACGGCTGCGAGAATCCACCTTCCGATCTTTCCACAATATCGTGAAACTGGCCGTGGAAGAAAAGGTGGACGCGGTTCTGATCGCCGGGGATATTTTTGATGGTGCTGATCGAAGCTTGCAAGCACAATTAAAATTTCACCGCGGCCTGCTGGAACTATCCAAGAAAGGCATTCCTTCTTTTATTGTACATGGCAATCACGACCCTTCTAACAGTTGGTCCCACATGTTGGATTGGCCGGAGAACACCACTATTTTCCCCGGGAATAAAGTGGAGCGCATCCCGGTAATCCGGGAAGGTGAGACACTGGCCTGGATTTACGGAATCAGCTATCCTCAGAAAGAAGTGAACGAAAACCTGGCATTAAAGTTCAAGAAAGATCAGGAGCAGGGTTTTGCAGTTGGGCTCCTGCACGCGAATGTCGGGCAACATCCCGGACATGATAATTACGCCCCCTGTAGTTTGCAGGATTTAATATCCAGCGATTTTGATTACTGGGCTCTGGGCCATATCCATGAATTCAAAATCCTGCGCGAGAATAACCCGTGTATTGTTTATTCTGGCAACACCCAGGCCCGGCATCTCAAGGAAACCGGCCCTAAAGGTAAAGGCTGTTGTCTCGTCACCCTGAATTCCGGCGCGCCCGCCAATATACGGTTCGTCGCCACCGATGTGGTGAGCTACCGTTCCGCCAAAGTGGATGTTAGCAGCGCCTCCAGCATTAATGAGGTATTGCAAGCCATTCAGTCGCAGGTGGAAGAGCTCGCCAAAGAATCGTTGACCCGCGAAGGCCTGGTAGTACGACTGGTTTTAACAGGACGAACCACGGTCCACAATGAATTGCAAAATCCCGGGGCCACCAAAGCTCTGGCCGAAGAGATTCATACATTTTTTGAAGGGCATTCGCCCTGGATTCTGATGGACCTTTCCACTCAAACCGCAGGCACTTATGACATTGACTCTCTGAAGGACGGCAAGGATTTTATCGCCGACCTTTTAAATCTTTGCGAAGACGACCAGGACAAACAACTGCAAAGCAAAATTCAGGAAGCCATGAAACCCGTATTCGAATCCTGGGCAGGAAGAAAATATTTGGAAGACGGTGAAAATATTCGGACCATCACTCTGAAAGCTCGCAATCTGGCACTCGATCAACTGGTCAACCGCGAGAACCCATAGGAAACGCCATGCAATTACGCGAAATTCATATTGACGGCTTCGGAATATTCGCCAATAAGCGGATCACCGGGCTGGCTCCCGGAATCAATATCATCTATGGCAAAAATGAATTTGGCAAGACCACCCTGCTCGAATTCATCCGGCGAATCCTGTTCGGGTTTCCCACCAAAACGAAGAACACCAACCTCTATACTCCCGTGCAGGGAGGGTCGCTGGGCGGTAGTTTAAAGGTGATGCTGCAAAACGGCGAGGATCTGATCATTTCAAGAAGCCCCGGCACGCATGGAGGAATGGTGAGGATTTCTACACCCGGTAGAAGTCCTGCAGGGGCAATCCGCTTTGAATCATCTTCTCGGAAACGCCTCCAAGGATATTTACAGAAATATCTACGCTTTCACCATTGATGAATTGCATGACTTCAACACTCTCAACAGCGATGAGGTCAAAAACCGCATCTATGGTGCTGGACTGGGTCTCGGCAATGTTTCGCTGAGAGAAATAGAAAGAGAACTGGAAACTCACCACAAACAGATTTTTAAATCGCGTGGCTCCTCGCAAATGGGAAACCTGCTGGAAAAAATAAAAGTCAACGAGCAGAAAATTCTGCTGACCCAGAAAAACCTGACTCTGTTTGACGAACTGCAGGAAAAACTCGGCAGATTGCTGACAGAAAAACTCAGCATGCAGAATTCCCTGGCAGACTTGGAATCGGGCAAAAGAACCCTGGAAACCCAGGTCCGGCTTTATGAAGACACCATCCAGTTCCTCGAAGCCAAAGATAAACTGGCAACGCTGGAAGACCTCTCGCAGTTCCCTGAAAATGGATTGAAGACTTTTGAGTCCATGGAGCAGAAAAAGAAAAACCTGATCCTGCGTATTGAAGAAGAACAGTCTGCACTGCAAACGCTGAAAAATAACCGCGATGCCCTGACCGTAAACCATGACCTGCTTGGACAGGAAGAAAATGTTCATCGACTGCAACAGTCCACCCAGTCCGTTCTATCTGCCCTGCAGGACCTGGACAGATTGCGGTCCGAACGAGAAGACCTGGATATGCGTATTGCAAAAGAAATCAAATCCATCGACCGGGACTGGGATGAAAAAACCGTAATGGCTTTTGATTTAACCGAAGCGGAAAAAGGCCAGATCGACAGTTTTTATGACAGCTTTGAGAGCTTGAAAAAAGACCGGGACTTGTATCAGGACCGTCTGGAGAGCCACCGCAGGATAAAAGCTGAAAAAATGTCAGAAGGCTGGAACATTCCCGATTGGTTGAAATTATTTTATTACGGATTCACCGCAACCGGCGCATTGGGAGCGATTCTTGGTGGGTACTTTATGAACATCCCTCTTTTGGCAGGTGCCCTGCTTCTTATTGCCGGAGGTATCTTTCTTTTCAAGATGACCACAAAAAGCACGGACGATTTCACCAAGGAAGACCTTGCCGAGAAAAATCTTGCCCGCCAATGGGAACAAAAAGAAAAAGAATTGAACGATAAGTTTGGTGAATGGCGAGAGTGGCTGTAAGGAACGGAACCTGGATCCCAGCATTGCCCCCACCACCATAAAAAACATCGCCGAAACCGCACGACAGGTCAAAACCATGCTCGCTCAACGGGCAAGGCTCGATGAACGTATCCTGAAAATGAAAACCCTCTGCAAGGAAACCCGGGAAAGTGTTCTCTCACTCGAATCAATGGTTGAAAATGTTTCATTGAAAAATGACCTCCCTCTGAATATCGAGATCATCGGCCATGCTTTTGATGAGAGTAGAACCAACCGGGGAAAAAGCAACATGCTGGAAAACCAATACCAGAATCAGGCCGACAAACTCACGCATCTTAAAAATCAACTGGAAAACATTTCCAACGACCTGGCGCAGTTTATTCGTTCATCGGGAGCCGCAGATCCCGATGATTTTCTACGCAAGCAATCCATTCTGGACGTTCGAAAATCCCTGCAGGAAGAAATCGCGCAGAAACGCGGAATCATTCAATCCAATATCGGGATGGGCTCGCATTTCGATAAGTTTATTGAAGCCATCCAAACCACTCCGCTTGAAGAAATCAAACAAAAACTAAGCCGCCTTCAGGTTACGTTGGAAGAACTCCACAGCAACCGCGAACAATTGTTACAGGACATCGGTGAAACCCGTAACGAAATTGAAAAACTATCCTCTAACAACGACCTGATCGCAAAACAAACAGAACTGGAGTTTCTGAAACAACAACTGCGATCCATGGCCTATGAGTGGGCTGCTTACCGGGGGGCTCTGGTTCTCCTTGATGCCGCCAAGCAGGAATATGAAAAAACCCGGCAACCCGGGGTGATCCGCTCAGCGGAAAACCTGTTCACCCAAATCACCGGTTACCGTCGCATTATCAAAACCATCGACCAAGATGAAGTACTGATAGAAAATGACCAGCATCAGAGAAAAGGAGTGCTGGGAATGAGCCGGGGAACGCGCGAACAACTCTATCTGGCCATGCGGTTCGGCCTGATTAATGAATACGAAACCCGCTCCGAACCGCTCCCTGCGGTGATGGATGATATCTTCGTGAACTTTGATGATGAACGCGATGAACGCATCATAAAAATTCTCAGCAAATTCAGTAAACAGCGACAGGTCCTCGTCCTCACCTGCCACAAACGCTCCCTCGAAGCCTACAAAGACATCGGTGCCACTACTATCACGGTCTAACCAGGCCAACCCCGCCGGCGAGCCGCAGGTTCGGCGGTCACCCGCTCTTGACGGCTGAACTCCGTGCTTTCATCAACCAACCTGCCAAAGACTTTCTGTTCGAGCAACGCGACGATGAAATCATGCAAATAGAACTGGCTTATTATTAGCCTCTCAGCGCGGGGCCATGATATTTGTCCGTAGCTGTGATATTACCATCATTAGCTTTCATGCCCGGCACGGGTACTTCGTGAGCCTGTGACATCACTTCATTTGCATTTTAAATCTCCTTGATGTCCTGTTTTCAAAAGGGCTTCAATCTGGTATCGTTGTCCCTGTGTAAGTTGGGTGTAAGCTCTCGTCCGCATTCCTTTGGTTTGGCGATTCAAGAATCACGTTTATCCCCGCTTGCCCCTTTATCAGCCAATATTTACTTTCAGGACAATCTCAATGCCGACGCTTGATTTCAAAGGCAAGCAACTCATTTATGCCCATCACCTGGCCGTTCTGTCAAGGACGCTTGAGATAGACGCTAAAAAATCTCTTCCGCCGAAAGGGGAAAACCCATCGCTCGGTAGCAACCTGATTATCCACGGCGACAACCTGCACGCGCTCAAGGCATTGATGCCGCGCTACGCCGGCAGAGTGAACTGCATTTACATTGACCCGCCGTACAACACCGGCAACGAGAGGTGGGTTTATAACGACAATGTCAACAGCCCGATGATGAAAGAGTGGCTGAAAGGCAAAAGTCCAGTGGACGGCGAAGACCTTGAGCGGCACGACAAATGGCTGTGCATGATGTGGCCAAGATTGCAGTTGTTAAGAGAACTGTTGGCCGAGGACGGCGTGATTTTTATCTCCATTGACGATAATGAACAGCACCGCCTGCGAATGATGATGGATGAGATTTTCGGGGAAGAGAATTTTGTCGCTAATATCATTTGGCAAAAGAAATATGCGCCGGCAAACGATGCCAAGTATTTCTCCGACAATCACGATTTTATTCTGTGTTATGCGAAAACCCGCGCTAACGGAAAAGACAACACGACCGCAGCCTGGGAGCGGCGGTTACTACCGCGCACGGAAAAGCAGGACAAACTCTATAAATATGACGATAAGGATGGCAGAGGTTTGTGGCGCACTGACAATCTGACTGTTAAGTCTTATTCGCCCGAATACGATTATCCAATCGTAAACCCTGAAACCGGTAAAAAATACAACCCGTCACAGGGAACATGTTGGAGAACAAGTAAAGGAAATATGCAGGTGTGGATAAAGGAAACCCGCGTGTTCTTCGGACACAACGGCAAGGGCGCACCACAATTGAAAAGATACTTAAAGGAGGTGCAACAAGGCATAGTTCCCCTCACCGTCTGGACGTATGATGAAGTAGGACATACGGATGGTGCCCGTAAACTCCTGAAGGAGATTTTCAGCGACCAGCAATCGCCTTTTGATAATCCGAAGGCATTGGGATTGTTGTGGCGGATATTCACGATAGCGGCAGACAAGGATGCTGTAGTCCTTGACTCCTTCGCCGGCTCCGGCACGACCGCTCACGCCGTCCTTGCCCTCAACAAAGCAGACGGCGGCAATCGCAAGTTTATTCTGGTGGAGTGCGAGGATTACGCCAGCAAAATCACCGCCGAACGTGTCCGCCGCGTGATAAAAGGCGTACCAAAATCCAAAGATGAAAATTTGAAAAACGGGCTTGGTGGCAGTTTTGCCTATTGCACCCTGGGCGAGGAGATGAGCATTGAAAAAATGCTCACCGGCAAGCACCTGCCGGACTACGAAACACTGGCCCGCCATCTGGTCTATACGGCAACCGGCCAATCGCCGGACAAAATCCGCAAAACCAAAGGAAAAGACGGGTTTTTCCATGAAACCAAAGACCGACTGTTCTACCTCATCTATGAACCGAACCTTGATTTTCTGCGTAGCACGGGTTCCGCCCTGAACAGCATCCGCAATTTATGGGGCAGAAAGAATTGACCGAAATGGGGATTGTGTTTTGCGGCTTGCCGTATGGTACACTTAATCACTGATGCGATTTTATTCGGAAGCATAAACAATGAAATTTAGGGATTTATATACTTTAATCCGCACATTGCTATGGATGGTGACCTTCCTACAGGGGACTTTCACCCCATTAGTTCAGCCCATGCTGGGCGTACACAAGGCACTCCAGCGGACTGCCTACGGCAGCCGCTGAGTTTAGGCGTTATACGTCAGCGCGAATCGAAGGAATAGAATGGCACGACGAGCATCAAAAACGGATGTATTGAGGGTACTCTTCGCCAAATCTGGAAATCAGTGTGCCTTTCCGGGTTGTACTCAGCCATTGATTAATGACAGAAATAAATTTATAGCACAAGTTTGCCATATAGAAGCTGCTTCGGAAGGCGGGGAGCGATATAACCCCGAAGGAAACGATGAACATAGAAGAAGCTACGATAACTTACTGATACTATGCTATCCACACCACATTGAAACCAATGACGTTGAAGAATACCCAGTAGAACGGCTTCTAAATATCAAGAGAGAGCATGAACAGCTATTCCTTAAGTCGGACTTCAAGCTTGATGAAGCAGAGCTAACTAAGCTTTCTTATGAAATGGAGAAGTATTGGTCTGACGTTAATCGCCTAAACAAACTAGACCATATATTTGCTGATAGTGAGTTAGCAATGGACGTAAATGGCGACAGCAGCTTTTTTGATGTGATAGCAAGTGCATACGATGCCATTAGTGGAATTGAAAATCTTCTTGAATCATTTCATAAAAGTGATGAGTCTCTTAAGGCTGATTTCGAGGCTTTGCTGGTTAGGAAGGGCATTTCTCCAGAGTTGTTTCGAGATATCCCATACTATAAGCATCCCTTTGAGAACAGAAATTGGGAGTCACACAATCTCGGTACACCTAATTGGCTTCAAAGGCTTCGAATTGATCTTGTGCACATTGAGGTTAAGTATCTCGAAGAATACCTAAAAACACATAGCAATGACATTCAGGCCAAAGCCAGCTTTGATAAAGCAAAAGAGATATTGAAAGAGTATGCTGAAATAGCAATGCATGTTGATTAAAACGTATAACAAGTCCAGCCAACAAGACAAAAAACCTCCGCTTCGCTCTGGTTTTTTGCCTCTGCTGGAAGCGTTCCTTCGGCACTTCGCGCCGAAGGAACGGTGGAGTTGACCTATACCGCTCTCCGTTTGTTGTCGGCGCAAAGCACCGCCGAACAAATCGTTCGACCAGACCATTCTCCAGCATAATAGAATGCAAGCATCCATTATACTGATACAATGGTAGGTCAACTCCACCGTTGGGGTGCAAAAAGCCATCTGGTGATTTGCCTATCAAAAGAGGGTAAAATAGGTCCCATGAAAACATTTGACCATATTTCAGTTCCTCATCCGTTTCCTTATCAAGGAAGCAAACGAGGAATAACCAAGTACATTCTTCCTCATTTTCCATCAGATGTGAATTGCCTAATTGAACCGTTTTGCGGTGCAAGTGCCATAACATTATCTGCAAGTGCACACGGGCTAATGAAAAAAGCAATTATTAATGATTTAAATGAGCCGTTAATGCATTTGTGGCAAGAAATATTAGAAAACCCTGATGATTTAGTGAAACTGTATGAACAGTTATGGCATGAGCAACATACAGATAAAAAGGCGTACTTTTTCAAAGTGCGTGAACAGTTTAATCAAGCCCATCAACCCCACCATTTATTATATTTACTAGCACGAATAGTAAAAGGCTCTGTTAGATACAGCTCAACTGGTTCATTCAACCAAAGTGCTGATAATAGACGGGCTGGCATGCGCCCTAATACGATGAGAAAAAATATTATAAATGTTTCTTCTTTACTTTCGGGTATTACAAAACTTTCATCTATTGATTTTAGTGAAGTAGTAAAAAAAGCAAAAAAAAATGATTTGGTATATATGGATCCACCTTATCAGGGCACATCCTTTACAAGAGACCATAGATATTTAAATGGTCTGACTTATGATGACTTTGTTGATGTCCTTAAAATAATGAATAAAAAAAACACCTCGTACATTATTAGCTATGATGGAAAAACGGGTGATAAATCTCATGGTAAGTCGCTGCCAAGATCCTTATCACTTAAACATTTACATGTTAATGCAGGGAGATCAAGCCAAGCTACTTTACTGGGTGGGAATGATGAAACAATAGAATCACTGTATATATCCCCTGCCTTGGTTGATCGTTTAAATATCCAAAAGCAATTTGCACCTGTTATTCAACAAGAAACACAGCAGGAGCTAATGTTTGCATGAGTAACACGAACTATCCTAAAGAATTTATTGAGTTACTTCAAAGCGTAAAAGCAAAACGCCCTAAAACAGTCATTGACCATATCCTCAAGCATGGTCAAATTACAACCGAAGAATTAAAAGATACTTATGGTTACAATCACCCGCCAAGAGCAGTCAGAGATGTAAGAGAACAGGGGATTCCGTTAAAAACATTTAGAATTACTGGTTCTGATGGTAGGAAAATCGCAGCTTATAAATTTGGTGATCCTTCCGAGGTTAGAGCAACTCAGCTATCTGGGCGTACAGCCTTTTCATCAAAACTCAAAGATGCGCTGATCGAAAAATATGGTATTCTTTGCAATATATATCTTGAGCCATTTCCAATGCGAGAGTTACAAATAGACCATCGTGTTCCATTTGAAATTGCAGGAGATAATGGAGGATTACCTGATGATGTAAATGAGTATATGTTGCTGTCAGCTTCTGCTAATAGAGCAAAGTCATGGAGTTGTGAAAATTGCCCAAACTGGAAAAGCAAGGAAGAAAAATCATGCAAAACTTGTTATTGGGCATATCCAGAGTCTTACAGTCACATTGCTATGCGTGATATTCGCAGGCTTGATTTGCTCTGGTCAGGTAAAGAAGTGGTCGAATATGAAATGTTGGTAAAAGAAGCAAATGGGGTGAAAGAAAATGCCCCAGAATATGTGAAAAATGTACTCCGTAACCACTTCAAGCAAAAAAACAGCTAATCGGGTAGCCGAGGGTCTCTAACCCACAGCCCCCACAACACCCTGCATGCGGGTCCGCACAGGGCGTTTCACTCAGGATAGTGAAGCCTGATCCAACCGTCGCGTAATGCATAAAGCCCTTCGGATTTGAGATAGGCATTAGATAATGCCTGGTTAATCCCCTAGGTTTTTGAACTACGCCATGGCTAGATCATGGCTAAAGGCTGGCTTCATGGCACTACGCTTTATTTTGCCAAGGTGCTGTGATGTGTTTATTTGGGTTGCAGTATTTCGCGATGAGATTGTCCTTTGGATAATGAACTCAAAAAAGGTTCAGAGAAATCCACTGTATTCCAAAGGTCAACATAGAGGAAACAAGGGGAACGAAGGGCAGTTGCATATTAAGCACGGTAACATCCATCTACTCAATCCCTATGAGCTAAAAGATAATAATCTTGAGAAAGCAATTATTGATGCCGCACGCCCGTAAGTAACAGCTAACAAGTGGCATTACATAAAGGTGGCAAAAAATGGCGTGCTATTGACTACGACCGCGACATATTAAGCAATAAAATCAGGTTTCATCTTGAAACCGATGAGCAGTTGGACTACGAGCTGAGCAAGTCGTTCGAGGTCTTTGTTTCCAGTCAAGAAAGATCATTACAGAGCGAACATGGCGGACCTATACAGCAAAGCCTTTTTGAGCCTATTTATGAAAGCGGTTTTAACGGTTTGGAACGAGACTTCGCACTCTATCTGGATAAGAGCAACGCCATATACTGGTGGCACAGAATCGCCGCAGGGCAAGCATATTCTCTGCAAGGCTGGCGACGACACCGCGTGTATCCCGATTTTGTGGCCTGCCGAAAAGATAACGGAAAACTTCTGATTCTGGAAACAAAGGGCATCCATTTGAAGGGAAACGAGGATACGAATTACAAGAAAAAATTGCTGGACACGCTTGAGAAAACATACAGGATCGCCCTTGACAGAGGTGAAATGATGGTCAATGAGCCATCGGCCACTTTCAGTATGATGTTTGAAGATACATGGAAAGAACAGGCCAGCGGACTTATTGAATGATAATAAGTAAGTTTGGTTAATAATCCCCCACCTCTACAGCCGGCGGATTGCCTCCCTTGCCCAAGGGTGGTATAAATAGAGCATGGCACTACAACTTTTGTCATGAATTTTTTTAGCGTTTTGGGTGGGGTTCTTATTTATTCCATCTCCTGCTACCGCTAACGTGTTTCACTACCTCCTTGAAGAAAAACAGGCACTGGAAAAACAATTTGGCGTACAAACGCTTGAGTGTTTCCCTTTTATAAAAAATATCGGTTTCACGGAAGACCAGGTCCTACTTATCGAACAGTGCCTGACCGGCACTCGTATCTTGAAGGAAGCTTTTGCCTTGGATGTATTGGAATATATGCATCAGCAGTTCTCAGACCAGCCTAGGCTGATGGAACTGGTTGACTTTATTTCTTATGAACGCTGGGATATCGTGGCAAAATATATGGAACAGGAAAGATCGCTGCTTTCGGAAATTCTCTCGGAAGGAAACCGCCATGGTGCCTTCAATATCCCTGACGTGCAGAGAACTGCGAAATGGATTCAGGCCTCTCTAATAAAATTTATCGCACCAAGATATATGGACGCGTTCACGTTGGAAGAATTGAGGCAGGAAGCAGCCGGCGTAACCGCCATGTTGACAAAAGGACTAAAATAGTAAAAAAATTTCTTTTTTAACTAAATATTATAAAAATTATTCAATATTTACCTATGAACACAAATTCAAATAATAGTTTAGGCAGTTGGGTGATCCGTTTTCGCTGGTTGATTATCCTCATGACTCTCTTGCTCGTCCTAGCGGCCGCATCTGGGGGACGGTTTCTCAGTTTTGCCACCGACTACCGGGTATTTTTCAGCAAAGATAATCCGCAATTGCTCGCTTTTGAAACCCTGCAAAACACCTATACCAAAAACGATAATGTGATGTTCGCCGTTCAACCCAAAGATGGCAAGGTCTTCACGTCGAAAACATTGGCGGCCATTGAAGAAATCACCCAGGCCTCCTGGAAAATTCCCTATTCCATCCGGGTCGATTCCGTCACCAATTTCCAGTACACCTGGGCTGACGGAGATGATCTGGTGGTTCAGGATCTAGTGAAAAATGCCCTTAGCTTTTCGGAGGCACAATTAAAAAAAGTACAGGCTGTGGCCCTGGCCGAACCGCTTCTGCTGAACCGGCTGATCACCCGGAAATCAGATATCACCGGCATAAATGTCACTATCAACCGTCCTCAAAAAACCATTTCCGAAACACCGAAGGTGGTGGCGTTTGTCCGTGCGATGAAAGACAAGTTCCAGAAAAAATATCCTGACATAAATATCTATTTGACCGGTGTTGTCTTCATGGACAACGCCTTCAATGAGGCGGGTGAAGGGGATATGAAATCTCTCGTACCATTCCTGTATGGCATTGTGCTGATCATAATGGCTCTCAGCCTGCGAACTTTCTGGGGAACTTTAATCACTATTCTGATCATGGCGTTTTCGATTCTTACAGGTATGGGCCTTGCGGGCTGGTCGGGAGTTCTTTTGACCCCTATTTCAGCCAATGCACCGACAATCATTCTCACCCTTGCGGTGGCAGACAGCATTCATATCCTGGTCACATTATTTTATGAGATGCGGCACGGCAAACCCAAACTCGAGGCGATTAGGGAATCGTTGCGTGTGAACCATCAGCCGGTTTTCATCACCAGTCTCACTACAGCGATTGGATTTCTGAGCCTGAATTTCAGCGATTCACCGCCTTTCCGCGACCTCGGGAATATTGTAGCTGTCGGGGTGATGGCGGCTTATGTTTATTCCATATTTTTCCTGCCAGCGATGATGGCCATTTTACCCTTGCGCATGAAAGCGGTTTCTTCTTCAAATAATGGATTCATTGACAAACTTGGCGATTGGGTTATCCATAACCGGAATTTGCTTTTCTGGGGCATGATAATAATCATAACCCTCCTCTCCGTTCAGATTCCTCGAAATACTATCAATGAAAAATTCAACGAATATTTTGACACCCGATACCAGTTCCGGATCGACAACGATTATGTGGTAGAACATTTAACCGGATTCGAATCCATTGAATATTCCCTCGGCGCCGGGGAATCGGGAGGGATCAGTAATCCGGAGTATCTTCAGAAACTCGAAGAATTTGCGGACTGGTACCGTCAACAACCCGGGGTCATGTATGTCTCAACTCTTACAGACACGATGAAACGGTTGAACAAAAACATGCATGGGGATGACGAATCCTATTACCGTCTACCTGATGAACGCGATCTGTCGGCCCAATATCTGTTGTTGTATGAATTGTCATTACCTTTCGGACTGGACCTGAACAACCAGATCAATATCGACAAATCGTCCACCCGGTTCACCGCTATACTCGAAAGTATTTCGACCCAGGATGCGTTGGATCTGGAAAATTCCGCTCAAGAATGGCTGAGGAAAAACGCTCCACCCGAGATGGCTTCACACGGAGCGAGTCCTTTGATTATGTTTTCGCATATCGCCATGCGTAATATAGATAGCATGATGGTTGGAACCGTGGTGGCCCTGCTCTTGATTTCTGCAATCCTGGTAGCGGTTTTGCGAAGTTTCAAGCTTGGACTCATCAGCATCGTTCCCAATCTGGTTCCAATGATCATGACTTTTGGCGTATGGGGATGGGTCGTTGGAGAAATCGGGTTAGCAGTTTCTGTTGTGGCCCCCGTTGCCTTAGGAATCATTGTCGACGACACCGTGCACTTTTTAAGTAAGTTTCGCAGAGCTCGAAAGGAACTCGGGAAATCAACCGAGGAGGCGGTACGTTATTCGTTCCACACCGTGGGAACCGCATTACTTCTGACATCGGTAATCTTGGTGTGCGGCTTTTTGGTGCTGACTTTCTCCGGCTTTCGCATGAACGTCCAACTAGGATTCATGACCACCATTTCGATTCTTTGCGCCCTGTTGGCGGATTTCCTGTTTTTGCCATCTCTGTTAATGAAATTAGATCGAACAACAACGTAAAAATATTACCCCTAAAAGGAAGAAGCTTTAATGAAACGCATGATTCTTATTTTCACTTTATTTACCTCAACATTATTGTTTTCCAGCCTTGCGCTCGCTGAAACACCGGAAGAAAAAGGACTCGCAATTGCCAGGGAAGACGATAAGCGGGACAACGGATTCCAGAATTTCACTGCCAACATGGTAATGGTTTTAAAAAATCGCCAAGGCGAAGAAAGCACCCGCAATATCAGGAACAAAACCCTGGAGGTCGAAGGCGATGGCGACAAGTCTATCTCTATTTTTGATCGGCCCCGTGACGTGAAGGGCACTGCCCTGCTTAATTTTACACATAAGGTAGGCACCGATGACCAATGGTTGTTCCTGCCCGCTTTGAAGCGAGTCAAACGTATCAGTTCCGCCAACAAATCCGGTTCCTTTATGGGGAGTGAATTTGCCTATGAGGATGTCACTAGTCAGGAAGTGGAAAAATACAACTACAAATGGATCCGCGACGAAGATTTTAAGGGAGAAAAATGTTTTGTTTTTGAACGCTACCCAGTTTATAAAAACTCAGGGTACACGCGGCAGATAGTGTGGCTCGACAAGCAAGACTATAAAATCCTGCGAATTGAATTTTTTGATCGTAAAAACACGCCGTTAAAAACCTTGACTCAATCTGGTTTCAAACAATACCTCGGTAAATACTGGTATCCGGGAAGCATGTATATGGAAAACCACCAAACTGGGAAAAACACTTTGCTAACTTGGTCGGATTATAAATTTCAGACCGGATTGAGCGATAAGGACTTCAATAAGAACAGCCTCAAACGCGCCCGCTAATATGTCCCTGGCAGCTTTAGACCGTGGAATTTTATGGTTTCTCATTATGGCAGCCTCCTTCGTCACCGCTACCCTTTCCCATGCGCATGAACTTTCCGGTTTTATCGGCACCGAAGTACGATTATTTCCCAACAGTGCCCTGCATCTCGGTCAGGAAGACAACTCCACTTCCCTCGTCGCCCAGCCTGAGTACTACCATGAGTTTAAGGGAGGGAGCAGTTTTACCTTTGTCCCTTTTTATCGGCTCGACAGCACTGACCGGGAACGCACACATTTCGATATTCGGGAACTCACCTTTCTCTGGCTTGAAAAAGATTTCGAACTTCGACTCGGAGTACGAAAAGTGTTCTGGGGAACCACCGAAATCCTGCACCTGGTCGACATCATTAACCAAACCGATCTGGTGGAAAATGTAAATACCGAAGACAAACTTGGGCAACCCATGACCAATATTTCCTTCTCACGCGATTGGGGAACTTTTGACCTCTATTGGTTGCCTTATTTCCGCGAGAGAACTTTTGTTGGTACAGAGGGCAGATTGCGAGGTGCTGCTGTAGTGGACTCAGACCGCACCCAATATGAAAGTGCTGCCGAAAAGTGGCACAGTGATTGGGCCTTTCGCTATTCGCATTTCATTGGCGATTGGGATGTTGGCCTCTCCCAGTTTGTCGGCACCAGCCGTGACCCCACTCTGCTCGATGGCACCGATGCTGAAGGCAAGGCTATTAAAATTCCCCGCTATGAACAAATCCGCCAAACCAGCCTTGATATCTCCTTGGCCTCTGGCGAATGGCTATGGAAAGGGGAAGCACTCTATCGCACCGGTCAGGGCAACGATGATTATTTCGCCTGGACCGGAGGCTTTGAATACACCTTCACCCGAGCCTGGGGTTCACAAATGGATTTGGGCCTGATCGGAGAGTGGATGTTTGACACTCGTGACGATGAGGCCACTACCGCGTTTGAGAATGATCTTGCCGGCGGACTTCGCCTCGCCGTCAACGACGCGGCCAGTACAGAAGTCCTTTTCGGCTGGGTGCAGGATATTGGCAGCCAAGCCCGGCTCCTGTTTCTAGAGGCCAGCCGCAGGTTTGGTGATAATCTGCTCCTGACTGTAGAAATACGCACTTTCACCAACCAGCCTGCCGAAGACTTTCTGTTCGAGCAGCGTGACGATGAAATCCTGCAAATAGAACTCGCCTACTATTTTTAATGGCGGGCCTGCGGCGGCAAGTTCAAATATCTGTTTCTTGCGGGCAAAAGTGTTGGTTGCTAATCGGGTTATTGCCCAATTGCCTCCCTCGCCCAAGGGTGGTATAAATGGAACATGGCACTACAACTTTTGTCACGAATTTTTTTAGCGTTTTGGGTGGGATTCCTTTCTATTCCATCTCCTGCTACCGCTAACGCGTTTCACTACCTCCTTGAAGAAAAGCAGGCACTGGAAAAACAATTTGGCGTACAAACGCTTGAGTGTTTCCCTTTTATAAAAAATATCGGTTTCACGGAAGACCAGGTCCTACTTATCGAACAGTGCCTGACTGGCACTCGTATCTTGAAGGAAGCTTTCGCCGTTTCCAGGAATTCCACTTATAAAGTTATTGGCATCAGCAATCAGTTTTTGAAAACTGCCGGGTTTCACACCATCTTGATCCCCTGGAACGCCACTAAAGATGAAGTTACTCAATTCCTCAACAATCGGCCAAGTCATGAAGAGCAAACAGCCTTCCTGGACAAAATCCGTGGATTGAAACAGAACATTTCCAGAAAGCTCAAGATAAAACAGTTTTATTGTTCGCAGGAAATTTCCAACAACAATTGCTTGAAGGGATACGAAAATCTGGCCGTGGTGAGACTCCCCGACAGACGCAAGACCATAGGCTGGCAGGAAATCGTCATCACTCACTCCCACACTGCGCCGGACAGTCCTGGAAAACTGATTCTGGGCTTTAACGATTCTCCTGCCAAGATGAGGAAGCACCTGCTAAAAGATCCATTTAAGACTTGGAATCCCCGGCAAAAAATGTATGAAAGAATTCAGGAAAAATATGGCACAGTTTTTAAAAACAAACTGCAATTGGAAAATCTGATCTGCGCTGTAGATATTTCAATGGACGAATGCGAACAGGGAGCCAGCAACCTTGCCCAGGCCAGCCAGAGCACCGATTTCAGGATGCGGCATTGGGGACAGGTTACCCTCAACCGCTACAACACGCTTATTCAGGACGATTTTCACGCCTTCATCCGGTACGATCTACCGCCGGAGGAAATCCAAAAATATTTTTCCCGCAAAGCCCTGAAAACCCAGGCAACGAAAAAAACTACGTTGGCTGTAAAACTGGAAGGGAGGACCAAAAATAATTCGACTCAACTAAGAGCGGTCTGCGACCTGAATGGTCTGCGGTCATATCTTTGCGCCAGTTCCTTCGAAACCTTCATCCGCTTTGTGAAAAAGAACCGCGACTACCGGGTGCAAGCACCCTGGGACACTCTCATGTTTGTCGATGGCATGCAACTGGACCGGGTCAACTTTGCCCTCAATTCCAGTTCCCGCGACACCTACCTCTATATAGATGCCAACAGCAATGACGCACAACTGGCGGCCTACCTGAACCAGCGGCAAGCCGCCGCTGCCAAATAGCAACCACTCGGCGTGGGGCCCGCTAGCAATTTATTTTTCTCGCGGATAAGTTTTCTCTTGGCTTAAAAAGCTATTGCAGTCTGGATCCAGCGGCACGCTGGCGGAGAACCTCCGCTTGTTTTCCAATTCTTTTTTTGGAGTTGATCACCAACGAGGCCACCAGACTTGCGGTCATTTCGGTATAATTTTCCGGGATCGTGACAATGGAACGAGTGAGGAACGGTTCATCCAATTCCAGGCCCACTTTTTTCTTATCCTCTTCCCCCCAGCAGCTTCAGTTTGTAGTCCGGTACATACAGGTGGGGGATATCCGTTAGTCACAAACGCCAAATGAGGCGACAGGACAGACTGCATCCACTGTAACGGTCCTTTTGACATCTTCATTAATTTTGATGCTTTCGCCAATTTTTCGAGTGAGAACAAGCCTGGGCGGAGTCCGTTCCAAGTTTGCTTATTCCAAGTTTGCTTATAGGGAAAGCTGATAAAAAATCTATTACAACCGGCATTATGGCAAAAAAGCTCTGAAAAATAATAATTTATAGCCCCAATCCCAATTGACAGAGTTGGGGCGATTGTGTTAATTTTCGCTCTTTTGATTGCAATAAAATCGTGTTGGGACGGTAGCTCAGTCGGTAGAGCAGAGGACTGAAAATCCTCGTGTCGGCGGTTCGATTCCGTCCCGTCCCACCACTTTTTCTTTGCCAGTCAAACCTGACCCCCCCCCCCCCCCCCCACGATTACTCCTTTGCGTTACCACTTTTTTTACTCTCAATTCAACTAGGGAAGTTTCCAATAGGTTTGCTTCGCAAGGCAGACTTTAGGATCGTCAGGGATATAATTCCCTGACAAAATATCAACTCGGTTGTAGTTCCCTCTCTCACCCCGGTATGCTACAATCCGATGATACCAAAGACCCTTGAAAAGGTAGTCGCTGATGACTACAACGAGCAAGTTAAGCCAGCGTGCCAAACAACCAGCGACAAAACCTTCGTCCAATGGATTTGCGAAAATCGCACAACCGATTCCTGGAATCTCAGCACGCCGGCGTGGGCTTTGCTGATCCCTGCGAAAGACACCAAAAGCGGAACGGACGAAATGATAAAGTGGTTGCTGGACATGGCAGAACTTACAGAGTGGACAAAAAAAGCGCAGGCCGCGGCAAAAGAAAATCAAAACCTGGGATATGATAAATGAACGAACTATCGCAAAGATCAAACAGCGAAAAACGATACGGCGGAGTCCTAAAACCCCCGGTTGGGGCATTCTCGAAACACTCAAACATTATCTCAATAAAGAACAATCATTAAATCAAAAGTAACGCAAAATGGGATACAGATTATTCGCCAACATGTTTTCATACCATGCTTGTATTGTTTGTGGGCGAGAAATTAAAGCTCATTACACCAGATGTTACCGGTGCAATGAGGCTCGAAAACGTGGTGGATGGCATAACCCAGAAGATCATTCCGTTTTTGAAAATTCTGATGCACAGCATAACCGCCCATTCTATGTTTACATTCTTGAAACCGATTACGGACATTATGTCGGGTTACGGACATTATGTCGGGCACACAGGAAATATAGAAGCCCGGATTCGCACACATTTAGCAAACGGTTCACCTCAGACTGCTGGCGGCTATCCAACGAAAGTATGGCAATCAAGCCCATTTAAAACACGCGAAGCCGCCGCCCATTATGAGGCTGTGCTTAAGTGCTGGCGCGACAAAAGAGACTATCAGTTCGAAGAAAAAACCAAAATGAAACCGAAGCCATTTAAAAACCCAAACATTGTCCGATACGAAGCTGCTGACGGCTGGGTAGCAAGTCTATTCACAATTATTATCACATGTATTTTACTGTTTCTATTTCTGGCATTTATTTTTAAGCTATGATGAACAAAAACCCGGTTTAAAACTATGGAATTGCTTAAAGAAATCGACACCATTATCGAGGAAGTGAAAGATGAGGCGGAAAATTTAAAAGCCGCCGAATCACCCGCGGAGGAAGTCGAAGCGTTAAAGGAAATGCTGGACACCCTGATGCGGGGTGCCCGCCAAGTGCAGGAAAAAATAGACCAATATAACGACCGCCGGTATCGTTAACAACCCTGCTCTGTTCTTAAAGAAACCTTTTTTATTATTCCAGTTCCAACCTCTTTAAATTCGGCAGGCTCGGATTTTTGGCGATCTCATCGGCTTTTTCCAGATCAATCTCGTTGCGCACCAGAATGAGCATCTCCAGACTCTTGAGATTTTTGGATTGCAATAGAGCCTTCATTCCCTCTGTGGTGATGCGGTTGTTATAAAGATCCAACCTTTTCAGGTTGGAAAATTGAGGAGAATTGGCAATCGCCAAAGCACCACGGTCACTGATCTCGTTGGCACTAAAATCTACAAAGGTCAAGGCTGAAGAATTTTCCGACGCGGCCAAGGCCTCCACTCCTTCATCGCCTATCTGGTTGCGGGTCAGCTTGAGTTGCTTCAGGTTCTTCATATTAGGCGACTCGGCAATCATCTTTGCTCCCTGGGCAGAAACCTTGTTGCCCCACAAAGAAAGATTCTCGGTATGCTTGAACGTTTCAGATTCTG
Source organism: Nitrospinales bacterium (assembly GCA_965249625.1). Classification (GTDB taxonomy): domain Bacteria; phylum Nitrospinota; class Nitrospinia; order Nitrospinales; family VA-1; genus LS-NOB. Next base: position 2,224,877 of record OZ252246.1, read on the forward strand.
TAAGAATGCGCACCCCTTCATCCCCCAATTTGTTTCCCTGCAACGCCAGAGACTTCACATTTTTCAATTCCGGCATGTCAGCGAGAATCTGCATCCCCTTCACACCGATCAATGACCGGTTTAAATTGATCTTTGTGCCATCCTGATCCAACTTTTCCCTGATGTGAGCCGGGATATCTGCAGGCGGCTCCTTTGGCCGGCCATAACCATGCCCGCCATGTTTTCCACCGCCACCATGTCCTTTTTTTGCCGCGTCACCAGGGCCGCCGTGTTGTCCCGAACCATGCTGTTTGTCTTCATGAGGCGAATGTTCCCCGGCACCAAATGCGGGCAGAGACCAGACCAGCCAACCCAACACCAAAACTCCCTGTACTGCTTTTTTATGAATCGACACGATAAAATTCTCCTTTTTTATTTCGAGGCCACGCAACGAAAGCCAATATAGTTTTTTTTCTGATCCGGAAACGCTTTACCACGAACCGCAGGGCGAGCCAGATCCAAATTGGAATTCCACGATCCGCCCTTGATCACTTTAAACTTTTCGCCGTAGAAATCGTTCGAATGTTCGTTATCCGGATGCGGTTGATACCAGTCTTCGGTCCACTCCCAGACATTGCCCGACATGTCCATCACCCCATAAGGGCTGGCTCCTTCCGGAAACTTGCCTCCCGGACTGGTATTACGATAACTGTCTCCCTTGCCACGAATATTGGTGTTGAGCGCGTCCGCTTCGTTGCCCCAGGGATAATGCCGTTTATCGGTGCCCCGTGCCGCCTTTTCCCATTCCGCTTCTGTTGGCAGACGTTTCTTCGCCCAATGGCAATAATCTTTCGCGTCCTGCCAGGAAACGCTCACCACCGGCTGCCGAGGATGGTTCAAGCGTGAATTCTCAATTTCACGTGGAGCCGGCTTGCCCGTGGCTTCCATATATACCGCGTAATCCCCAAAGGTGACCTCATACCTATCAATCTCAAACGCGGGCAGAGTCACACTATGCGCCGGGGTTTCATCGCGGTACCAGTCCAGCGATTCGGAATGAAATTTCTTCACCGCCCAAAGGATATCTTCCTCAGAACTTCCCATTATGAAGGGACCTTCAGGAACCTGAACTATCTCCCCTGCTTCCGCCATTAAAATCCCGGAGACACCTAAACCTGAAAACGGAAAAACCAACAGAAACAACCAAGTCTTGAATACAGAATTTTTAAGGGTTTTTTCAGAACCCACTTTCATCTGCGGGATACCTCCGCTAGTAACTTGCAATGGTTTTATCTGCGGACAAACGGTCTTTCGGCCCAACTAGCTATTGCTAGCTGCCCCCACGGCTAGTGGATGGGATCATTCCCGTCTTCCGGGCATACTCAAAAATATCACCCGCTTCGATAATCTCAATCACCTCGCCCAACGATTTCAACTCATAAGTTTTATTGGCAGAACGGTTGGTGAGGGTACTCGCATTCAAATCAATGACCAGATTATCCCCCGTTTTGATCTCTTCGACCATGCGTGTGACACATTCAAACGGAATGAAGAACCCGCCATCCACCGAATTGCGATAAAAAATACGCGCGTACGATTCCGCAACGACCGCACGAACACCGGCGATCTCCATACAGGCCGGAGCATGCTCGCGGGAGGATCCGCAACCAAAATTTTTCCCGCCTATGATGATGGAATATTTCGATTTACTCTGCCCATTTTCAGTAAAAGGAACTTTCCCATCCGGCAGGCCTGCCTGGTCAACAGGCACTCCTGACAAAGCAAACTTGCCATAGTTCTTGCGTTCTTCAGGGTCACTCAAGCTGTACACCAGATGCTCGGCGGGAATGATCTGATCCGTATCAATATCATTGCCCAGGACATAGGCAATACCTTCAATCACTTTATCCATTTTGTTTTTATGGTTTTAATTATTGATAAATTCCGCAGGATTGGTAATGTGCCCGGTCAGAGCAGAAGCTGCCGCCGTGTAAGGCGAAGCCAGATAAACATGCGCCTGCTTGGAACCCATGCGTCCGGGAAAGTTCCGGTTGGTGGTGGAGATCACTACCTGATTGTCCTTGGCCCGACCAAAAGTATCTTTCGGTCCACCCAGACACGCCGCGCAGGAGGGGTCGCCCAGGTAGGCTCCGGCATTTTTGAAAATGTCTATCAGCGTTTCACCGCCCATTTTTTCCTTATATAAATTCTGCTCGACTTCACGGGTCGCAGGCACAATGAAAGTATCAATCTTTACTTTCTTGCCTTTCAGGAGCCTGGCCGCCGCCATGAAATCGGTGAGCTTGCCACCGGTACAAGACCCTATATAAGCCCGGTCGAGTTTCACATCGACACAATCGCTGACCTTGGCCTTGTTGTCAGGAGAATGCGGCTTGGCCACAATTGGTTCCATCCCACTGGCATTGTAGGTTTTTTTGAAGAAATACTGCGCGTCGGCATCAGACTTATAAATTTTGTAAGGCGCATCCGTTCTCTGCCGAACATAGTCGAGGGTCACATCATCGGCTTCGATGATGCCATTTTTTCCACCTGCTTCAATCGCCATGTTGCACAGAGTCATGCGTTCTTCCATCGAGAGGCTCATGACCGCGTCACCCCTCCATTCCATCGCCCGATAGGTCGCGCCATCCACCCCGATGTCGCCAATAACATTGAGAATCACATCCTTAGCCATGACATGCTCGGGAAACGTTCCCGTAAATTCAAAACACATCGACTCAGGAACCTTGACCCAGAGCTTGCCGGTCCCCAGAATAAACGCCGCATCGGTATTACCAATGCCAGTGGAAAACATGCCAAACGCACCGGAGGTGCTGGTATGGGAGTCCGTGCCAAACAACACTTCGCCAGGCCGATTAAATCCTTCCTGGGCCAGAGCGATGTGGCACACTCCTTTATAATTATCCGTCCCAACATCAAAATAATGCGGCAGGGACTGCTCCTTCACAAACTGGCGAAGGATGTCTATATTTCTGTTGGCACGGGTGTCTTTGGTAAAGATAAAATGATCGGGAATGATCACCACCTTTTTCCGGTCCCATACTTTGGCATTTTCGCCAAACTGCTTTTTAAAAATCGCGAAAGTACCTGGCCCGCAAACGTCATGCGTCATCAACACGTCCACATCCACCCAGATATTGTCGCCGGGCCGAACCGACTCTTTATCCGCATGTGCGGCTAAAATCTTTTCTGTAATCGTCATTCCCATCAAACAAGTTCCCCTCAAAGCGGAAATAACCCCGCAAGGTGCTTTAGTCTTTCTTTTAAACTTCCAAAAAGGCTATGAGTAGCTAAGATACCATTGAAAACGGCCAAACCATATAAAATTTTTATTTCACTGTTTTTTGTGCGTAAAATGAATCTATACAGGCCTCAGCAAGCCGCATGGACAACCCCTTCGCGGGAAACCAAATTATCGGACTCGTCAAAGAAACCATCGACCGAATACGCATAAAATCCCACTGTGGCACCTGCAGTTTGTAGATGATCGATCAGGTCCCTTCAGGCACCGAACCCGCAAAACCCAAACCTGCCAGTTTGCCAGACCCCCCTGCTGGTAAAATAGGCCTTCGACAAAAAACAGCAATTATCCTGATCCCAAGTAAGTTTATTATAGCTCTTAAACTATCAACGGGTTATCATCGCTAGCTGAGTTTGTTTTCAAGGTCTAACCTTTTTAAATTATCATGACCGATTCCAAATCAAATAACCCGCAGATCATTGTCGATAGACGCCCTCTATGGATCATACTTTTTGACCGTCTGCGCCGCTATATTTTACTGGCCCTGTTTTTCGGTACTTTTGCCCTGTTGTTGGGACTGGAAGGCCCCAGCGACCTGTCATCGGAAGGCTATAAAGTTCTCTGCCTTTTTATTCTCTGTGTCTTTCTTTGGTCGACCAATCTTATCCCCCTGTCGATCACCAGCCTGATGGCCATCGCCGCAGTTCCGCTACTGGGAATCATGGAAGCCACCCAGGCTTACAGTTATTTTGGTAACAAAGCGGTTTTCTTTATACTGGGGGTCTTCATTCTGTCGGCGGCAATGATCGCCTGTGGACTCAGCACCCGCATTTCCATCTGGGTCATGGAACACTGGAGCGACACACCTGGGCGACTGGTCACCTCTACCTATTGCTTTGCAGCAATCAGCTCGTGTTTCATGTCCGAGCACGCGGTGGCCGTCATATTATTTCCAATTATCCATGAAATCGTGCAGTCCTTGAATTTAAAACGCGACAATTCCGTCTTTGGCAAGTCTCTGTACTTTGCCATGGCATGGGGATGCATCATCGGTGGATCCATGACCGTACTTGGAGGAGGAAGGGTACCTCTCGGCGTAGAGATGCTGGAAAAAGCCACCGCCGGACAACAAACCCTGGGCATTCTGCAATACACCCAGTTGAGTTTCCCGCTGGTGCTACTCCTGTTCGCAGTTGGGTGGGGGACCTTGAAAATTTTGTTTCCCCCGGACATTCAGAACATCGATCAAGCGCGAAAAGCACTGAAGCAAAAAGCTGTGGTCATGGGGAAGTTGACCTTTCAGGAAAAGGGCATCGCTCTGGTCATGGGAGCCACACTTTTTTGCTGGTTCGGGTATGGCGACCAGCTGGGCATCGCTAACATCGCCATCATTTCCATCGTCCTGTTGTTCGTGCTGAACCTCATCACCTGGAAAATGGTGGAAGCCCATATCAACTGGGCTATTGTCCTGATGTATGGAGGTGCCATCTGCCTGGGAGAAGTCATGTCGGAATCGGGAGCGGCCCTGTGGCTGGCTGAACAACTGTTTTCGGGACGGGTCGAATCAAGCACTGTTTTTCTACTGGTCATCGCGTTGTTGTCGACCCTGTTCACCACTTTCATGAGCAATTCAGCGGTCATCGCCATCCTTCTACCTACGGCTATCAGCATGAGTCCGGCCTACGGCATTAATCCGGCACTGGCCACCATGACGGTGATTCTGCCCAGCAACTTTGCCTTCATTTTACCGATCGCCACCCCCGCCTCGGCACTGGCATATTCTTCAAGGTTTCTGACTTTGAGGGAGATGATCTGGTCAGGAAGTATCCTCAGCTTGCTGGGCATGGCTTTCTATCTGCTACTTCTCATGTTCTACTGGCCGATGATCGGTTTTCAATAATCCAGCTAATGCCTTCCGTCCAACAACTGCAAGCGATTGAATTGAAAAAGAAGCTGGATAACGGGGAAGACATTTTTCTGCTCGATGTGCGGGAACCCTGGGAGTTCTCCCTCGCCGCCATTGACGGGTCGGAAAATTTTCCTCTGGCCGAGGTCGTTGACCGACAGCAGGAATTTATCTTTGAAGAAGAAATTGTGGTGATCTGCCACTATGGCGAGCGTTCACAAAGAGCCGCCAACGAATTGATCGAATGCGGATTCAAAACCGTTCACAACCTGGTCGGCGGCATCGATGCGTGGTCACAAGTGGTCGACCCCACCGTACCCCGTTACCGATCCTCAGGTTAACCCCCCCCCCCCCCCCCCCACTCGGCGTGGGGCCGACTGGCAAGAACCCTTAAAGCCGAGACCATCGTTGCCAGTCAGATTAGGCTATCGCTAGTATCTACTTTTCAATAAGTTATATGGTAAGATTAAACCTTACTAAAATGAGGATAAAATTTCGTGGCAACCCCCAAAAAACCTTCCATCAAGCTTAGAAAAATAAAAATCGAGAACTTTAAGGCTATTGATTCGCTTGAACTGGATTTCCCAGCACCCGTAATGGGAGATGAACCTGATGTGTTTGTCATGGGAAGCAAAAACGGCATCGGTAAAACATCTGTATTGGAAGCCTGTGCGCTATTATTGTTTCGCATGCTTTCGAGAGAAGATCAGGTTTATCTTCCAGATCTTTCTACAAACTTTAACCCCTTGGGTTTTATGGTAAAAGCTGGAAAACATAAAGCAACCATTGAAGGCGAGTTCTTGATAAAAGACAAAAAGGTTTCCTCTAAAATTGAGATAGACCTATCTGGAAAAATTACATTGATTAGCGATAAAAAACCACTCGACAAAACACGGAAAGTCCTGTACGGCAAACAAATGTTTGGGTATAGCACTACAGGTTTTTGGACACCGTTTTTTGGGAAAACCCTGGACCCTGTGTTAGTCCCCCCTTTATTATATTTCCACAGCTTTAGAAAAGTAGCTGAAGGCAATCCCGAACTGGGAAGGATGGTAGGAGAAGAACCTTCCAGTTCCTTTAAGCTGGAAATTCTCAGATTAATGATGGGACATGCCAATTTATTTGAAAATATAGATGCCAAAGAACCTGAAAATTCTCTGGAAAAACTAAACTTCCTGATGGAAGTGTTTGCCGGAGGGGTCATTAATAAGTTAAGACCCTCTAAAGATAACACCGTTGATATCCGCATCACCACTCTGGATGGAAATACTTCTTTTACTTTTGACGGCTTGAGTTCCGGGCAAAAAGAAATTATTTCGACCCTCTATTTGATCTGGAAGTATACTCGGGAAGTTTCGAGCATCGTTCTGATAGACGAACCGGAACTCCATCTTAATCATGAATGGCACTCCCGTTTCATCCGGCAGTTGCATGAACTGGCTCCCGACAACCAATACATTATGGCAACCCATTCAGAAAAATTTTTTGAGTCTGCACCAATTGAAAAACGGGTTTTGCTTGAACCCGGCAACCCGCCAAAACGGAAAAAAGCAAAGAAACTAGTCTCCAGAGCACGATGAAAGTTATCAAAGATGCCCGGCCTGAAGAGGTCAAGCAAGACGCGAAACACATTCTTTTTGTAGAAGGTTCTGGAAGCGATCCGGTCGACCCCTTCATCTTGAGAGCATTACTTAAAGATTCAACACCAATAACTATCACCCCGCTGGGCCCTTCCTACCACGTTAAAAGCGTAGCAGAAGCCTTATACAAGGAACATCCATTCTATTATTTCCTAATAGACAGGGATCATAACACTGATAGTGCCATAAACCAATGTTGGAGAAATTTTCCTGACCCCAACAATAATAATTTGCTCATTTGGAAGCTCCGGGAGATCGAAAACTATTTTTTAAACCCTGACTATCTAGCCAAATCAAAGTATTTATCGGTCAGCAAAAATAAATTAGAGTCCTGTCTTGTCAAGACATGCCAGAGTTATATTTTCTTCGATATTGCCAATCAGGTTATTACTCAAGTACGGGAAAGCTTAAAAGAGACATGGATCAAAGCGTTTAATACAACTACCGGATTTAATTCAAGGGAAACAGCATTAAAGAAACTATTGAAACGCAAAGAGTTTCAGGAGCATGAGAAAAAATGCGTGAAAAACTTAAAAAACACGCACATTGAAGTATTGTTTGAAAAAAATTTTAACGAGATGACAGGAGGAAAGAGCAAGCTTGAAATTGGTTCTGGGAAATGGCTTGAGTTGATTCAGGGAAGCAGGGCATTGCCCGCAATCATAGGCAAATGCTTCCAAGTAGAAGATGTGGATGGGAAAAATCTTCAAGGACCAAGAAAAATGCAAGAGGTTCTTAAAAGTCTGGTTAGCTTAGATATAAAAGAGCAACCTTCCGATTTCCAGAAACTCCATCAATTAATATCCGAAAAAATAATCGCAAACTAATCCCTTAAGTGCTTGAGCAATACTTCGCGCGTGGTGTCGATAGGGGCGGGTTGGCCGGTCCACAACTCAAACTGGCGGGCCGCCTGGTTGATGAACAGTTCATAGCCGGGAATAACCGTGCACCCGGCAGATTTGGCTTCGCGCAAAAGTTTCGTCTCTAGAGGATTATAAACTGAGTCGAACACCACCATGCCCTCCTTGAAGTCTCTGGCCAGAAACGGGGTTTCGTTGATGTTCGGACTCATACCGACCGGCGAACAATTGATCAACACATCGATAGCACGAATTCCCGCGTCACGCGAATGGACCAGTTCGCAGTCCAACTCCTTTGCCAGACTTTCGCCCCGTTCTTTATTTTTATTGTAGGTGACGGTCAACAGGCCGCCTTTTTCTTTCACGCCAAAACCGATGGCCTTGGCGGTTCCACCGGAGCCGAGAATGAGAACATTTTTACCCTGCAACGATGTGCAGGCTTCAAGAGCTGAAATAGCACCGGGGCAATCAGTGTTATAGCCCACCCAGTCTATCCCTTCTTTCACTACCGTATTGACCGCGCCGATTTTTTTGGCCGTTTCATCGACCCTGTCCAATAGGGGCATGATCTGTTCCTTGCCCGGCATGGTGACACTCAGTCCGCTAAAGAAATCCTTAAAATCGTTGAAAAATTTTTCCACATTATCGACCAGAAAAGAAACGTAGATGCCCGGAAATGCCTTTTCCTCAAAAGCCCGGTTATGCACCAGATATCCCAGGCTCTTTGACACCGGACTGCCAATAACACCATAAATTTTAAAATCAGAACGCTTGGTGTTGACTCGGTAAATATCTTTGAGAGTTGTTGCGGGAATTTGACCCGGAGCACTTTCCTGTCCGCTTTCGAGACTGCCAAAGGTCAGGAATCCGCCAAAGAAAGGAGAAAGGATACGACTGATTTCCCCGAGGTCACCCATGCAGAGTCCGATCAGCTTTTGCTTTTCCTGCCGGGCGCGTTTAAGCAGTTCAAACATTTTCAGGTTGTCACTAAGGTCTCGGGCGTAGGTGACGATCTTGATGATTTCTCCTGGCATTTCGCGCATGGTTTCATAAAGTGGATTGAAATCTTCAGGCGTGTGTGAGAAGTCGTGATAAGAAAGAATGATTTTTGAGGAGTCGCCTTCTTCCAGGAAGGGTTGCAAATATTCCCGGGGTGTGGAGACTTCGATATCGACATAATCGGCTCCGGCCTCCAGGGCATTGCGAAGCGACTGCACACGGTCTTCATCCGTCCCCTTAAATTGCCCGCCATCGTGCTTGGAACGGTTGGTGACGATGACCGGCAAGGTGGCCGAATCAAGCAACGGGTTCAGGTCGGGAGTCTCTATCAAATCCAAACGCAGTTCCAGAATATCGGCGATCGCAGAGGCCAACGTGATCTGCTCAATGGCTTTGGACATGGAGGGGCCAACAATGGGGACACAAATCATAGAGGAAACCGATAAAAAATATTCTCAAACTAAAGGAAGGATAGTACCACACCCACTCGGTGTGGAGCCAATATGCAATGGTATTATTCAAACAAGAATAGAGTTATCTCGGCTGAAAAATTCTTTGCTATCTGCCTCCCCTGCAAAGAGGCCACTCAGCGTGGGGCTGTGATATCTTACCTAAGCTTTCATGCCCCGGAGGGGTGCAATAAGCACCAGCCCACAGGCCGAGAACGTTTGCCCGCAGAATAAACACATAGCTCTTTGGAGCCCCGCGGCATGCTGGCACCCGCTTGCGGAGGTTCTCCACGTAATTCTAATCTGCAAAGAAAGGCATTGCAAACCGGCAGTCTTTCTTTCCGCCTTCACTGATAAGCCAAGAGGATGGCTTCATCCTTAAAAGACCCTCCACAATCTTGAGGAATCAAAATGGTCGACCCCATTAAGTGGTAGAACATTCAGCCAGTTGCTGAACACGATCAACTGAAACCGGCCCTGCCGCAAGCGCGTTATCGGCTCAGCTACGATCAGACATCAGTGCCCTGACCCAATCTGTCAGTAATGTCGAATCGGGTGCCAATTTCGTCCGCACTGGAGAAGGCGGACTGGCCGGAATCGCCGACATGGTAAACCGGGGGCGGGAACTGGCCATACAATCCAGTAATGGAACTTTGAACGATCCCCAAAGGCAGGCGTTGAATCAGGAGTTGAGTCAAATCAAAAGCGAAATCGACCGCATCACAGGTTCCTTGCAATTCAACAACCGAAACCTGTTGGCCGGGTCCCTGGGGCAAAACGCCGACCCGATCAATATTCAGGCCGGCGCAGGACCGGGACCAGACAACCAGACCAGTCTCAATGTGGTGGAAAGCACCAGCACCCAATCTCGTGGGTGCTGGCGGCAACCGCTTGGTCAGCACTGCCGGTCGCACTGAATCGATTTCTTTAAAGAGGGGCTTGACCTCCCCTACCCTGAAATGATATTAAATACTCTCCTGACAAGAAAAGTATCCTTAAAATTTATTGTCGTTGTCTATCGTTTAATTTGGAGAGCAACCTATGGAAGTCAATGAAATTAGAGTGGAGATCAGGAAACACCACGTGACTCCCGGGGTCAATGTACTGGATCTTGTCATTGATGCCAATGGGGAACAAATCCGCAAGCAAACCCAACATAAAGACGATGACAAAGCTTTCGAGAAATTTGTCAAAGATATAACCAAAGTCGCACAAGAGCTCGCCAACGCCCGCATCGAATAACCCACCACTCGCCGTGGAGGCAGTGGGGCGGAGACGCTAACGTGACCGCCAAATCATAAGGGGCAAATAGCAGCCACTTTTCAAGCCGAGATAACGCTATTCTTGCCCATGAAAGCTATTGCCCATTGCCACCGGCGGCTACGCCGGAGGGTTGGTGATTTTAGTTTTTTGAGTTTTTCGACCAGGGTGGTGCGGTTGAGGTTCAGCAAAGTTGCCGCCTTGTTTTTGACCCAACCGGTTTTTTCCCAACGCTTTGATGAGAAGTTCCTTCTCAAAATCTTCCACCAGTTTTTTCAAGTTGATACCTTCATCGGGGATGCCTACATGGAAGGATTGCTTTAGCGACTGTTGCAGCATCTGAGCGGGATTCCCCACTGGCTGAGATTCTTCGGCAAGAGGAGTTCATTTGTCTTTGGGAACTTCGCCCAGAACTTTATCCGGCAAATCTCTTGGGGTGATGGTAGAGCCAATGCTCAGCACAACCATGCGTTCAACAAAATTCGCCAACTCGCGAATCTGCGGGCTATCACCAATAATGCTGAAGCTGTCTGTGTCGGGCTTTATCTTCATAACAGGCCCCATGATAACCAAAACAGAAAAACTGTAAAATTTTTCAAGGTGTTATGAGGGTCTCGGCGATAGAAAAAAACATCCAACACCGGCTCAAAAACCCTTGAATTTCAAATAAATGCAAATTGATGGGTAGTTTGACGTAGGCCGTCTGGCTACTGATTATAAGGCACGACATTCTCGTGCTCATTGGGGTCGTTGCGCGAAACGATGGCCAGGGCTGGTTCGCTGTCGGACAGGTTCACCGGCTTATGCGGCACCCCAGGGGGGATATAAACAAAGTCGCCCTCCTCATTGATCACCGACTCCTGCAGGTTTTCGCCAAATTGTGTTTCCACTCTGCCCTTCAGCAAATAAATCGCCGTTTCAAAATCTTTATGGTAATGCGCTTTGGGCGACCCGCCCGGAGGAATCACCACCAGGTTCATCGACAGCCCCACCGCCCCAACCGTTTCTGTGGAAATGCCGACATAATAGGGCAGGTTCTGTTTGGTCGCAATCGTTTGATCGGGACGCACGGTTATAACTTTTCTGCTTAAGTCCAGGCTCATAACACACCTCCAATAGAATCCATATTTTGAAAATAGATTATCATGAAAGCCTAGTGAAAAGCATCACCAGCCGAAACAACTCTTTGCTCGCTCAAAAAGGCTATTGCAATTTGCCAGCGGCGGCTCGCCGCTTAGATTTCGATGTAGAGTCCGTCTTCTTCGATGGCAACTTTGTAGGTGGGGGTGGTGTCGGAGTGGTTGAATTTGCAATATCCTTTTCTAATATTCCAGCCGCATTCCTCTTTACAGCAGAAGGCAAACATCCCCCTCAACACACCCAGTCCGAGACTACCTTCGCAACAACGACACTGGTCGGTGAGACAATAAAATTTGCCTTCGACCTGAAACAACGCGAGAACGTAGTCGATCTCTGTATAAAGGTGCTTAAAGTGAATTTGTTTGCCAGTTCCCTCTTCCGGGACATCGCTGAGTTCTGAAACTTTGAGTTTAGACATGATCAGTCCTGAGGCAGGTAAGGACCGTAACGGTCACGATAATATTTTTCCAAGTCCCAGCGGAACCTTCCCTTCAGGTGAGGGAGGTCTTCGGCGACCTGGTGGTCAAACGCCACATAATCCTGTGATTTTTTCTCGACGTCCTCTTCCCTTTTGACATTAGGGTCTAAATAGGAGTCGCCCAACGCCGAAGTCCCTACAATGAGCCTCTGGCCTTTTTTAATCCACTGGCCCAGTATGAGCCTTTCTTCATCCGTTCCTGGTTCTATAGCCATAACAACATTTCCTTTGGGGAAAGCAAACTGTTGATTTATTTTAACCCCCTAAATCTCCCTTGTCAGGGAGAGCTCTGCATAACCCAAGATTACCCCTTCGGGGCACGAAGTTTAAGGAAAAATATCACGTCTTCGTCACCTTGTTCCTCAGAATGACAAAATGGCCCAGTATTGTCATGCTGAACGAGATTGCATTGTCATGCTGAATGCTTCGGCTTCGCTCAGCACAGGCTCCGTGAAGAATCTCGATTCTTCGATTTTTCGACTTATGCAAAGGTCTCCCTATCAGCGGAAATTATAGTAAAAGGCCCAACGATATTCGATTGCCTTACGAGTATCGACCTATTGCTCCTGCGGCGAGCAGTTGCATTGGCAGGGGCAAATAAGGTAGCATAAGTACCAATCCATTATCAATTTTGTCGTTAACACCGTTAATTTTTTAGAAAGTTAGAGGAGATTTATGTCGTCAGAACAGCAAGCGGAAAAAACTGCGGAAGAACATTTTAATGACGGCCTGGCATTCAGCAAGCTGGGTGATGACCGCAGAACTTTCGAATCTTATAAGAAGGCTATTGAGCTCGACCCGGACCATTTTCTGGCCCATTTCAATATTGGAATACGTTACGGAAAACTGCGGATGAATCTGGAGGCCGCGCAATCCTTTCGCGAGGCGTTGCGTTTAAAACCCGAGGCTCCGATGGTTCATTACAGCCTGGCCGTGGTCAGCAATTTCATCGGCGAGATGGAAGAAGCCTTCAAGCATTATAAAGAAGCCCTTCGCATCAACCCGGATTTCGGCAGAGCCCACAGCAATATTGCCATGCTCTATTATGGAATCAAGTCCGGAAAGGAAACCATTCATCATCTTGCCAGGGCAGTGGAACTTTTTAAGGAGACGGGCGATGCGTTTATGGAAAAAAATGCCCGCGACCTCATTCAGGAATGTGGCAGGGAATTCAAGCTGACCCCCGAAGACTGCCAGACTCTCTAAGATTTATATGGATTTTGATGTCGTCATTATTGGCGGAGGTTCGGCAGGTTATTCCTCGGCTTCTACCGCCCAGTCGCTGGGAGCCCGGGTGGCCATTATTGATCCCGGCCCTTTGGGAGGCTTATGTATTCTCAAGGGATGCATGCCGACCAAAACCATCCTGCGTTCCTCCGACATCATGTCGTTGATGCGCCGGGCAAAGGAATTCGGCATTCAGCCGGTTGACCCGCATGCGTGCCTTTCTGACATCAACGACCGCAAAAACAAACTCATTAAAGAATTTGCCGATTATCGTATCGAACAACTGAAAGACCCCCGGTTCACCCTCATTCAGGAACCGGCCCAGTTTATCTCGCCTCATGAAATTCGCGCCGGAGACCAAACCCTCAAATCGAAATTCTTCATCATCGCCACCGGTTCGGTGGTGGCCGACTATCCGGTTCCGGGCCTTGAGGAAACCGGATTCGTCACCAGCGATGATGTTTTAAAAATGCGGGAGGCACCCGAGTCGATCATTGTTCTGGGTGCCGGAGCGGTGGCGGTGGAACTAGCCCAGTTTTTTTTGCGCATCGGCGTCAAGGTAACGCTCCTGCAAAGAAGCCCGCACATTTTATCGAAAGGCGATGAAGATCTGGCGCACCCAGTCGAAATCCGGTTTCGTGAAGAGGGAATGGATCTTTATACCCAAACAAAAATCCTCCGGGCGGAGAAGGGGTCGGAAGGCTCTGCTATTTATTTCCAGCATGAAGGAAAAGAAAAACAAGTCCGCGCCCAGATCATCCTTCAGGCTTTGGGACGAAGACCCAATATAGACGGACTCCAACTGGAGTCAGCAGGAGTCGAAGTCCAAAAAGGCCGCATTCCTGTCGACGCAAAAATGAAAACCAATCAGCCGCATATTTTTGCTGTCGGTGACGTGAATGGAGTTCATGAAGTGGTGCATATCGCCATTCAGCAGGGGGAAGTAGCCGGTTATAACGCCATGCATCCCAAAAGTGAGCGTGAGGTCGATGACCGGCTCAAGGCCTCAGTGGTTTTCACCGACCCGGCAGTCGCCAGTGTGGGGTTGAGCGAAAAGGAATGTCAGGCCGGCAATATCGCTTATCTGGCGGCGTCCCATTCTTTTGGCGATCACGGTAAGTCGATGTGCCTGGGAGAAACGCACGGCCATGTAAAATTACTCTGCGATCCTGTTTCGGGAGAAGTGTTGGGGGGACATATTGTCGGCCCGGAAGCGGGGGAACTGATTCACGAGATCATCACCCTCATGCATTTTCGCGGCACGGTAAAAGACCTTGCAGCAATACCGCATTATCACCCTACTCTGGCAGAAATCCTGACCTATCCTGCTGAAGAACTGCTTGAACAATTGCCCGACCATTGACAACTACATCGCTTCCAGTTTTTCGGCCAGACGGTCCATTTCTTCGCGGGTGTTCAATTCCGTCACGCAAATCAGCAGGCAGTTTTTTAAATCCGGGTAATAGGACTCCAAAGCATGACCCCCAATGATGCCTTCCTGTTTCAAAGCGTGTAAAACTTCCTCTACCGGGCGGGGACATTCGAGAACAAATTCATTAAACGTGTCGGCGGAGAAACGGATCTTAAAATTCGTCACATGAGCCAGCCGGTTTTTTAAATAGTCAGCTTTTCTCAAGTTCAGCACCGCCAGTTCACGAAAGCCCTGCTTTCCCATGGTAGACATAAAAATGGCCGTGGCCAGGGCGCACAGTCCCTGATTGGTGCAGATATTGGACGTGGCCCGCTCGCGCCGGATGTGCTGTTCCCGTGTGGACAGGGTCAGGACATACGCACGTTTCCCATTCTGGTCCACGGTTTCCCCGGCCAGGCGTCCCGGCATTTGCCTTAAAAATTTTTCGCGTGTGGCGAAAAATCCAACATAAGGCCCGCCATAAGAAACCGGTAGTCCCAGCGACTGCCCTTCACCCACAACGATATCCACACCATGCGTTCCCGGTGCTTGCAGAATCCCCAAAGACAAAGCCTCTGCCACAGCAACGATCAGAAGTGTTCTGTTTTCCGCGAGTTTTTCTTTTAACGAGGCATATTCTTCCACCGTTCCCAAAAAGTTTGGCGATTGCAGAACAACGGCAGAGGTGTTCCCGGTCAAGTTCTCGGTGATGGCAGAGAGATCGGTTTTCCCTTTTTCGTCAAAAGGGATTTCTTTGAGGTTGAAGTTGCTTCTGCTTGTATAGGTCTGAGTCACCTTACGGTATTCGGGGTGGACCCCTCGTGAAACTAAAAATTCTGTGCGGCGGTTGACCCGGTTAGACATCGCCACCGCTTCGGCGAGGGCCGAAGCCCCGTCATACATTGAGGCATTGGCGATATCCATCCCGGTTAACAGACAGATCATCGTCTGAAATTCATAAATGGCCTGAAGAGTCCCCTGGCTGACTTCGGGTTGATATGGCGTATAACTGGTGGAGAATTCGCCACGCAAAATCAGATGATCCATCAATACGGGAGAAAAATGGTGATAGGCTCCGGCACCGAGAAAGATAGAATGGTTCTCGGCGGTGGCATTTTTTTTCTGCAGTCGTTTCATGTATCCAGTCAGCTCGCTTTCGGACAGACTCTCAGGCAGTCCCAGCAGGCTGTCTCCCAATTGCAAAGAGTCGGGAATGCTGTCGAACAGTTCATCAATATTCTGCACGCCGATTTCGGCAAGCATCAGCCTGATATCCTGTTCTGTATGGGGGATATACCTCATAGGCAGGGAAAAGAGGGTTTACTCCATCTCCTTTTGGCATTGTTCGCTGTAAGCATCTGCATCGAGAAGAGATTCAAGATTGATTTCGTCAGAAAGTTCAATCTCAACAATCCATCCCTCTCCGTAGGGTTCGCTGTTGACCTTTTCCGGGTTGGTCTCCAAATCCCTATTCACAGCCGTGACCTTACCGCCGACCGGTGCATAAAGGTCGGAAACGGTTTTCACGGACTCCACAACTCCGAAGGGACTTCCTTGTTCAATCTGGCTACCCACTTCCGGCAGTTCGACAAAAACAATATCTCCCAATTGCTCCTGGGCAAACTCGGAGATACCGATCACAGCTTTCTTGCCGTCAATGCGGATCCATTCATGCTCCTGCGTATACTTTAAATCCTGGGGGACCTCCATGACGCCTCCGTTAATTAGCGATTAATCTTTTTTGACACGGGTCGGTAAAAAAGGCGGCTTGACGACCTCAGCGGGCACGCGCAATTTCCTGATTTCCACTTCCAGTTCCGTTCCGGGTTTCGCATATTCAGGGGATACATAACATAATCCGATCCCTGTATTCAAGGAGGGGGAAAAAGTTCCACTGGTCAGTTCACCAACGGGAGCCCCATTTTTTAACACCCGGTAATGCGGGCGCGGCACTCCCCGCTCCAGCAGACGAATCCCTACCAACTTGCGTCTATTCCCCGCATCTTTTTGTTTTTTAAGCTCTGCCTGCCCTATGAACTCCTGCTTGCCCAGCTTGATGACCCAACCCAACCCGGCCTCCAGCGGCCTGGATTCCTCATTAATTTCGTTACCGTAAAGGGCGTATCCCATCTCCATTCTCAAAGTATCCCGGGCTCCCAAGCCAATAGGCTGAAGGTTAAACTCTTTGCCGGCATCAAGTATGGCCCTGAAAACAGTTTCAGCGTGGACTGCATCGACATAAATCTCAAAACCATCTTCACCAGTGTATCCGGTTCGCGCGATGATACTTGCAAAATTGTGAATTTTTTGTTTTTTAAAATGGTAGTATCTGATTTCGCTCAAAGGGGCTTCACATAATTTTTGCAACAGGGCCTCAGAGTGTTTCCCTTGTATCGCCAGTTGCGCGGTTTCATGACTGGTATTTCGAATGGTGGCATCGCAAGACCCGGTATTTTTTAAAATCCATTGAAAATCTTTTTCCGTATTCGCAGCATTTACACAAAGGAGATAATGATCTTCAGAAAAACGGTGGACCAGCAAATCATCCACCACACCGCCGTGCTCCAGACACATCAGGGTATAAAGGGCCTGATTGTCCTGCATTGAGTCGATATCATTGGTCATCAGTTTTTGAATCAGGCTCTTGGCAGAAGGTCCCTGGATCTCAATCTCGCCCATGTGGCTGACATCAAATATGCCAACGCCTTGGCGGACGCATTGATGTTCCTGAATGACCCCTTGAAACTGAATGGGCATCTTCCATCCCGCAAAAGGAACCAGCTTACCGCCGAGCTCTTTATGGGTATTGGTCAAAGGGGTGGTTTTCAGGCTTGAGAAAGTTTCTTGAGACATGTTCAAAAAATCTGGTGTTTTGGGTGAGGAACATAAACTCTGTGTATAACCAATTTCATTAGAGAGCGCAAGGTATTATAATAGAGTCGAAAGAGAGAGGATTCTTAATTGTATGAGTTCAACGAACGGCCACAAAAAATATGACGTGATCCTGGTTGCAGGAGAAGGAAAATCCAGCTACAAGGTCCATCATCAGAACAAGGCTTTTTTGACCATCAACGGAAAGTGCATTGTTCATTACATTGTCGAGACTCTGCAACAGGTGGAATCTATTCAGGATATTTATGTCGTGGGTCACAAAGAAAAACTGCAACAGGTTTTTCTTTCGGGACGGGTCGACCTGGAATCTCCCAAGTGTATTCACATTGTCGAACAAAAAACCAATCTTTACGAAAACGTCTGGCACACTTTCCTACAATCCTTAAAGGATGAAAATGGAGAAGCACCGAACACCGAGTCCCATCGCGATCGAGCAGTCCTGATCGTACCCTGTGACGCTCCATTGATGACCCCGCAGGAAGTGGAGTATTTTGTTTCCCATGCGGACATGGAAAATCACGATCACGTTTTGGGATTGGTTTCTCGTAAAAAATTAAAATATTTTTATCCGCAGAAAGGGAAACCGGGTATAATAATGGCCTATCTTCATATCAAAGAAGACAGCTTCCGGATTAACAACCTGCATTTGGTTAAACCCTTGCGCATTAAGAACCGGGAATATATCCAGAAAATGTATCAGTACCGCTACCAGAGAAATTTTAAAAACCTGGTGTTTTTTGCTTTATCGCTTTTTGGAAAAGGCAAGGCCCAACATTATAAAAACTATATCGGCCTGCAATTATGCCTGTTTTTTACCAGCCTGAGGCTTGATTTCATGGTCGATTATTTACGCAATTTAAATCCTAAAAAAGAGTTGGAAAAAAGTATCTCCGCCGTCATGAAAACCCGTTTTGTAGCTTTGGAAGTCCCGTATCCGGGAGCGGCACTGGACATTGATAACTCTAAAGACTATGAGGCCATGAAAACCCGTTTTGATGAATGGTGGAAATATTTACGAGAAGATAAAGAATCCCCAACCCTTACCGAAAACTACAACAAGGTTTCCCGCATCGCTCCCACCGAGAAAGTGGCACGACCATCTCCCACTCGCTGACTGCTAGCCGCAGGGGCTGTGATATCCCCTCCCATAAATTTCATGCCCCGCAGGGATAAAAAAGTATTGCAAATTACTAGCGGAGATTCTCCGCACCGGCATGTGATCCCGAGTGGATTGAGCATGCCTTTTGGCTATTAAACAAGTTATGGCACAGAACCGATTAAGAAATTTTTCCATCATTGCCCATATCGATCACGGCAAATCCACCCTGGCCGACAAGCTGATTCTAGCCACCTCGGCGATCCCCGAAAGGGAAATGAAAGAACAGGTGCTGGACAATATGGATTTGGAACGGGAACGCGGGATCACCATCAAGGCCCAAACGGTACGCCTGAAATACAACGCCAAAGATAAAAAGGATTATGTGTTCAACATGATTGATACTCCGGGTCATGTAGATTTCACCTATGAGGTGTCCCGCAGTCTTGCCGCCTGCGAAGGGGTATTGCTGGTCGTCGACGCAACACAAGGCATTCAGGCACAAACTATCGCCAACCTCAACCTGGCCATGCAACATGATCTGACCGTCATACCGGTGATCAATAAAATCGACCTACCTAGCGCAAACCCGGACTTTATAAAAGAACAACTGGAAGATGTTTTGCAGATAGAATCCACGGAAGCCGTTCTGGTCAGTGCCAAGGAAGGAATCGGGATCGATGAATTGATGGAAGCCGTGGTTCGGCAGATTCCTCCACCGACCGGGGACGCTTCCGAAAAATTGCAGGCCCTGCTCTTCGACGCATGGTATGACGCGTACCGGGGGGTTATCATCCTGGTCAAGATACAGCAGGGGAACCTGAAGACGGGTGAGGAAATAATGATGATGGCAACGGGAAACCGGTTCATGGTCGAAGAGCTGGGCACGTTCAATCCCAGGGAGGAGAAAAGCACCGAACTCCGGGTGGGAGAGGTGGGCTACCTGGTCGCCAATATCAAAGAACTGGACCAGACCAAGGTGGGAGACACCATCACCCATTCCAAGAGCCCCACTGAAGAACCCATGCCCGGTTACAAAGAAGTTAAACCCATGGTTTTCAGCGGATTGTATCCGATCAGCGGTGACGACTATGAAGATTTGCGCGATGCACTAAAAAAACTCACGTTGAACGATGCTTCGTTTTCTTATGAGGCAGAAACCTCCACGGCCCTGGGCTTCGGTTTCCGTTGCGGATTCCTGGGTTTACTGCACATGGAAATTATAAGGGAACGAATTGAACGTGAATACAAAGTTGACCTTCTCACTACCGCGCCCACCGTCATCTATAAAGTTATCACTGCTGATGGAAAAACGTTGATGATCGACAACCCTTCCAAACTACAGGAACAAAAAAACATCGACCATTTTGAGGAACCTTACGTCTTAGGAACCATCATCGTTCCGGAAGAATATATCGGGGTGGTGATGGCACTGGTCCGCGACCGTAGGGGAATCCAGAAAAAAATGGAGTACATGAATCCAGAAACGGTCCTGCTGGAATATGAACTGCCGTTTAACGAAATCGTCCTGAATTTTTATGACCGTCTCAAATCAGGCACTAAAGGTTACGCTTCGTTCGACTATGAATTTATAGATTTCAGGACATCCAATCTGGTAAAGTTGGACGTTCTTTTGAATGGAGAACTGGTCGACGCACTATCTTTGATTGCCCATAAAGATAAAGTGTTTTATCAGGGCCGCGACCTGGCTAAAAAACTCAAGGAGCAGATACCGCGTCAAATGTTCGAGGTCGCAATTCAGGCGGCAATAGGCAGTAAGGTCGTTGCGCGTGAAACGGTCAAAGCACTCAGGAAAAATGTTCTGGCAAAATGTTACGGTGGTGATATCACCCGCAAACGCAAACTACTGGAAAAACAAAAAGAGGGTAAGAAAAAAATGAAACAGGTGGGTAGCGTGGAAATTCCCCAGGAAGCCTTTCTCGCAATATTGAGGACTGATGACAAATAAAACCCACCCTGACGCTCCGGCCGCAGAGACCGAAGTCCAAGAAAAAAGCCTGACCCGCGAATATACCGAGGCCATTTTAATCGCCCTGCTTCTGGCCTTGTTGATTCGCACGTTTATTGTCCAGGCATTTAAAATTCCTTCTGGCTCCATGGAAACCACACTCCTTATCGGTGACCACATCCTGGTTTCCAAGTTCCCTTATGGCACACATATCCCTAACGAAATCCCTTTCCTTAATATCAAACTGTTTGACGATATAGTCTTTTTTACAAAAGTTCCTGAAAGAGGAGACATCATCGTTTTCAAATACCCTAAGGATGAAACCCGGGATTTCATAAAACGCGTGATCGGCCTGCCAGGGGACTTGCTGGAAGTGCAGCAGCAAAAAGTTTTTATCAATGGCAAGCCTTATGAAGATACCCATGCCCGCCATACCGAACCGCCCTCAGACAGTGCATTGGTGCCTCGGGATGACTTCGGTCCCATTCTTGTTCCGGAAGGCCATGTCTTTGTTATGGGCGATAACCGGGAGAATAGTCAGGACAGCCGCTATTGGGGTTATTTGAATGTTAAAAAAATCCGCGGCAAGGCACTTATGATTTACTGGTCCTGGGATCGAATTGAAAGCTGGGTTCGGTTTGAACGGTTCGGAAAAATTCTGGAATAACACGGCATGACAGAACCTTCCACATTAAAAAGCAGACTGCATTCCCTTCTCACTCACTGCAAGGCCGCCATTCTCGACTTTGACGGATTGCTGGCCGACTCGGAACCTTACCACTACCGGGCTTATAACGAAGTTTTTGAACGGTACGGACACACCCTGAATCAGGAAGAATATTGGGTAGAATGGACCTCGAAAGGAAAAGGCATAGCCGGAGAGATCGAACGCCACAACCTTAAACTGGATGTGGATCCGGTCGACTTGAGAAATCAAAAATTCGAGGTGTATTCCCGCTTTTGCCAGAGTGAAGAGATCAAGTTATTTCCGCTGGCACAGAGCATGGCAGAGGGCCTGTCGGTCAATCACAAGCTGGCCATCGCCTCGGGGTCCTGGGCTAAGGACATTCGCGCTATTCTCAAAAATGCTGGTGCATTGAATCTGTTCCCGGTTATTCTGGGCAAGGAATCAGCGGCCCGGGAAAAACCACATCCCGATATTTTTTTAAACGCCGCAGAAAAACTGGGCTGCATTCCCAGTGAATGCTTTGTTCTGGAAGACGCGCTAAAAGGGCTCAATGCAGCTAGAGAAGCAGAAATGCCCTGCATCATTCTCAGAAACCCCTTGAATCGCAATATAAGTTTTGACGGCGCAGAACTGATCTTTGAAAGTCTTGAAGATTTCAGTTCTGCATTGAAAGCCTGAAACCTTCCCCCGCATTCCGTTTTTAGACTTTCTCTTTTTCCAGTTCCGCTTTGAATCCTGCAAACAATTTCTGAATGGGGGGAATGATCTTTTCCTTCAATTCATCGGGCACCCAGTTAATTTTTTCCACCGGCCAGCTTTCCAAATTATGGATATCGAGACTGGCTTTTGAAAAGGGCCCTTCCAGGCTTTCCTCAAAACCATAAATCAACGCATTTTTAAATACCCTCTCATAAAGGTCAACGATTTCCCCTGAATCATGCAAACCTGTCATAAACCGTTCCATCATTTTTGCGATGATCGGGTTGGCGTGTTCCTGAAAATCTTCACTGCAGGCATTTTGCAGAGTACGGTAAATAATAATGACGTCCTGAAGAAGGTATTTGATCTCTTTTGGATCTTTTATGGTCGGGCCTTTATCCAGATCAAAAAATTCTTTGTATTCCTTGATGATCCTTGCTGTATCACTGATGATCGACTCCTCCCAAGGCACATGGTTCCAGACGAAGAACACTCTCAGCCACCTCACCGTTTCGGTGGCATCTTCCATGTGCAGAGTCAGGCTGGGCCTGATTGAATTGCTGAAAGGAAGGCACCCGCCCCACATTTTCAGTTTTAACTGCAACTGTGGAGAAAACGCCTCTGTGAACACATCACAATAAATTGAGACCAACCTCTCCAGGTTCTGATGTTTATCCAAAGGAGTGTTTTGCGGAAGATTAACAATGCAATAAAGCCTCCAGATGCGCCTTCTGGACAGGCCGTTGGGCCGGGCAATAAGATAGGTACCGCCCCAGATTCCTGAAGTGATGGGAATATCAATCTGGTGAGTTTCCCGCATTCGCCGGGAAACTTCCGTAGCCACGTTCTGATACAACTCGTTCAAGTGGTACAGGTTGATCAAGTTGTCGTCCGCAAAGACTGGAGTTTTAACCAATTCTGTCATTATCTTCTTATAAAGCTGAAGGTGAAACTCAATTGTGTTTAATACAACCTTAGAGACAAAAAAACAAAAAAAATTCCAAATAAAGGCAGTTTACCATACCAAGCCAGATGCTTTAATGTAAAGATTTGAGGGACAACCCAAAGAATGAAGGCTATAATTTGTTCCGCCTGATTACAGGTCCGGTTTCCTCCTGAGAGGGAGACCTTTGCATAAGTCGAAAAAAACAGAAAAGCGAGATTACCCCTTCGGGGCACGAGGGCTTGAGTTAAACATCACGTCTTCACGGAGCCTGTGCTGAGCGAAGCCGAAGCATTCAGAATGACAATACAAGGCTATTTGTCATTCTGAGGAACAAGGTGACGAAGACGTGATATTTTTCCTTAAACTTCGTGCCCCGAAGGGGTAATCCGGGGTTATGCAAAGGTCTCTCCCTGAGAGGGTGGTTAAATTTTTCTACAAATGTTTTACTGTGGAGCCAAAAACCTTGAAACGTTTCCCACATCTGCTTATTCCAGTTATCTTTTTGCTTGGGACTATAACACTGACGGTCAGCCCAGAAACCCTCGAATCCGCAGAGCCTTCTGCCTGGAAAAACCTTGAGAAGGGTTTGGAACTAGGCATTTTCAAGGCTCCAAAAAAATCCGCCTTGGGCGACTCGTTAATTCGCATTTTAAGGGCAGATACCAACTATTTTTCTTTGCGGCTGTTAAACGCCACATCCAAGGATCAGGGCAAACGCCGGTCCATGAAAAACTGGGCCAACGAGAACGGGCTGGTTGCCGCCATCAATGCAAGCATGTACCAAAAGAACATGATGTCCAGTATTTCTTATATGAAAACCCGGCAACACGCCAACAGCACCTGGGTTTCCAAGGATAAAACCATCCTCGCTTTCGATCCTACTGATAAAAATCTGCCCCCGGTGCGAATCATTGATCGGGATTGCGAAGATTTTGATAAGCTCAGAAAGTTGTATGGCACCCTGATCCAGAGTATTCGCATGGTCTCCTGTCAGGGAGAAAATATGTGGGGACGGCAAACGAAAATGTGGAGCACCGCCGCAATTGGGTTGGATCATCAGGATCGGGTCTTGTTCATTCATGTTCGGTCGCCATACACCACCCACGACTTGATCAATATGCTTCTCAAACTTCCCATCGGCCTGAAACAGGCCATGTATGTTGAAGGCGGGGCCGATGCCCAGTTGTACATCAACACAGGAAAAGAGAAGCACGAATTCATCGGCAGTTATTCCAGCGGCTCCAGGGAGCATGACGAAAATACTTTTTCCCATCCGGTCCCGAACGTGCTGGGTCTGGTGCGTCTTGGAAAATAGAAGAGGTGCAATTTGCCGGAGAAAAAGGGAAATTCAGTCCGGTCCAGGTTCCGGATAATGACCGGAGATTTGATCGCCTTGGGACCGGGGAAAGTCGATTTGCTCGAATCGATTGGCCGGGAAGGGTCCATCTCCAAAGCGGCCCGGGAAAGACATCTGAGCTACCGGCGTGCCTGGAACATGGTGGACACCATGAACCAGTGCTTCAAGGAACCGCTGGTCATCAGCGTCACCGGAGGCAAAGGGGGAGGTGGCGCCCAACTGACCCCTGCCGGTGAAAAAGTCATTCAGCTTTATCGCAAAATGGAAAAAAAAGCCGACACCGCCAGCCGCAACGAATGGAAAGCCTTGCAAAAACTCCTCCGGCGAACCGCTGGTGGCAATGAGCAATGACCTTTTCGACCATTCAAGCCAAGAGAGGCTTAACTCGCTCTCTTTCCTTTTTCCACTTTCACCCACTGCTTCACAAGGCTGGGTAGTCGTTCAACAACTTCATAACCAAATAAAACTTCATCAACATATCCCAATATGAAGCATATCAATAATCTTACAGAGATCTGATTTACCACAAACCCACCAAGTGTAATGAGAATCTATCATCAAATAGTGCAAGACTTTAACACCTTCATTCTGATATAGCTCTTGCAACTCCATTCCATCAAGGAAGGTTTCATAAATCCCATCCACCACCCTGCTACCGTAAGTAGTTGTGTAGTAATACTCTTTTATTTCCCATAAGACACCAGGGTTTACAGCATTTGGAATAGCACCGTCCATTTGTCTTGCAAGTGTTCTTACAGGTGTCCCATTTTTCGTGAAAGTTGCCCTTTTTCTCGGATTATAGTCACAAGAAATTTTTCCCACATTCGCTTCAATCAACATGTTGATCATGCATGTAAAGAATGCTTTCGCTTTCTTTTTTCCTCTCTGCTTATTCATCGGGAGAGGACAAGTTGGTTTTAATTTTTTACGTAACCTCTCATATGTTTTTCTGGCTTTATAGGTTTTTGCTCCACGATCATTGAGTATTTTACCTTCTTTATCTAGAAGAACCGCATCCATCAAATGAGGTTCAACGAAATTAGTCAGCACATCAGCCCTATATTTAAAATAACTAATAAGGGTCTTACCTAGTTCCGAGATCTTTCCATTTCTTTCAATCTTCTTTGGGTCTAGTGCAGGTCAGCAAATGCTGTCTTTATTTCTTGAATTGAAGGCACTTTGATTGTACCTTCACCTCTGAAGGAATATCCCATTTTTTGGCTTAGACTTCTTATAAATGCCCAAAATGACTTGTCAAGATTTAAAAACTTCTTATTTGGCTTCATTTTTAAGCGTCTTCATATTGTTTGATGAATTTTAGAAAGGATACATTCAAGGCACGACAGACCTCTTCAACCTCAACAAGGTCAAGGGTCTTTTCTCCAGATTCGTATTTACTAACGAAGGATTGTGGTCTTCCAAGTTTTTTTGCAAGATCAGTTTGGCGAATACCAGACTTTTCCCTGATATCACGAAGAAGTTGCCTTAATTTGACTCTCTTGACTTCTGTGTTGTTTCCCATGAGGGAGTTATATATCTGATTGCCAAATATCCCAAAATCGGATATTATTTTGTCCAAATACAGCTACTGTGAGAACAAGCATTTGACCATTATTCAACAATCACTTTTTGATGAAATACCTCATGTTGACGTCCAACCATTCAGAACTCAGTTATTGAAATGGATTGGAAACAAACAAAGATTTGCCAATGAAATTGTGGGCGTATTTCCATTAGCGTATAACCGCTATTTTGAACCCTTTTTAGGTAGTGGTGGAGTCCTTGCTACTCTTGCACCAAAAAATGCATTGGCATCAGATGCTTTTTCACCACTGATAGAAATTTGGTTAGCTCTAAAAAATAACCCAGAAAAATTAACGCAATGGTACGAAGAAAGGTGGAAAATTGCCCACGGAGAATCAAAAAGAGAAAGGTATGAAAGCATTAAGGCCTCGTTTAATAAACAACCAAATGGTGCTGATTTCTTATTTCTGTGCCGATCCTGCTACGGAGGGGCTGTAAGATTCCGAAAAGAAGATGGGTACATGTCAACCCCGTGTGGGGTCCATGAACCTATTAAACCGTCTAGCTTTAAGCATCGGGTTGATTTGTGGCATTCAAGGTTAAAACACGCAGATTTTTGCTTACTTGACTACAAAGATGCCATGAACAAAGCGAAGGAAGGCGATTTGATTTATTGTGACCCACCATATGTACACAGTCAGGATATTATTTATGGTGGGCAAAATTTCAAACTTCAAGAACTACTTGAAATGATACATGACTGTAAAGCGAGAGGAGTATTTGTTGTACTTAGTATTGATGGGACAAAAAAAATCTGGAAAATATTTATGCGACCTCTCAACCCCAGATGGTTTATTTGAGAAAGAAATATGCGTGAATGTTGGAAAATCCATGCTTAAAAGGTTTCAAATGGAAGGACAAATATTAGAAAGTGAAAACGTAACTGACAGATTGTTATTGACTTACTCTTGAGACAGCTCTTTACTCGCCTATAAAAATTATTGCTCATTGCCACCGGTCGCTGGCCGGGAGGCGACAATTTCCAGTCCGACGAATTTTATCGACAAATTTTCTCCGGGAAACTGGCTGTAGGCGTCGGTTTCATCTTCATATTCGTGAAAATCAAAATGTGAAACGTCAAAACCGATTTTCCGAACATCCTGAATCAAGGTCTCGCAAAACTTCTCTTCTATCTCCACCAGTGTTTCAAAATAACCGCGGGTCAGTTTGTTCCGGTACTCCGGGTCACGAGCACGTTTTAAAATCTGGTATTCCAGGTCGGTATCCAGAATCATCAGGAAGCCTCCCGGTTCCAGCGCTTCTGTGGCCCAACGCAGAAACTGTTGGCACTCTGTTCTTTGCAAATGATGCAGAAACTTGTTGGCGAGAATACAGCCATAGTGTTTACCGACCGGTCCGCCGGGAAAATCAACATTCAGGACTTCTATGTTCTCCTTGCCTGAAAGTTTTACAAAATGGGTCAGCCCTTTAATAATAAAAGGCATGTTGTCTGCCAGAATCAATCGGGGGAAGTCTTTTGGCCAGTCATGGATCAAGCGGAATCCCGCGAGCCCCGTCGCCACATCCATCAGCGGAGCTTTCAGGTCATGCGGCACCAGTTCCATCGGATTGTCCCATGGGAAGTTCTCGGTCTGGTGCAGATAAAAGCTGTAGCTTTCACTAAGCAGAGTGACCCATTCCGGATCATTATAAAGAATCGGGTCTTTTTTAATCAGGCTGACCAGTTCATAGAAAAGGATGGAAAACTTTTCATCCATCTGCTCCAGCGGTTGAGATAAAGCGGTGCGATTCTTGCGAAGGTTGATGTGGATGTGGTCAAAGTTTAGAAAAACTGCCGGGCGCTCATGCTGGACATATAACAAGTCTGCAAGATCGATCAATATTTCAGGATAAACCATACAGAGAAGCAGATTAAAAATTTCCTGGTTTTCCCTACCCGGCACGGTGTCCGGGAACCCCAGCTTGCCATTCAAGAACCTGAAAACGGTTTTGACCCGATGAGCCAGTTCCGGGGACCTGGTATCCTCCAGCCCGAGAAACCTTCGCCCCACATCAGTGACCAGGGGAAGTTGGTCGGTGGACTTTATAAATATTACTGGGGAAGACATATAAAAGGTGCCTGAATAATTCGATATTTTATTTTGAGCAAGCGGAGTACCTCCGCAGGTAACCGGCAATGGTTTTTTTACCCCTCCGGAGCACAAAGTACCCGTGCCGGGCATGAAGTTTAAGGAAGAGGACATCACACAGCTACGGAAGAATATCACGACCGCTAGCAACGACACCCTCGGCTTAATAGGGTGCTGCCCCGTTCCCCACAGGGCGTGGGCGGGGTACCTCCGCTGGCGAGTTGTAATATCCTCACCTTATGGGCAACGCTCTCTCGGCCCAACGAGCTACAGCTATCGGTCTCCCTCGTAGAGAGAGCTTTGCGTAAGTCGAAAAAAACAGAAAAGCGAGATTACCCCTTCGGGGCACGAGGGCTTGAGTTAAACATCACGTCTTCACTGCGTTCAGAATGACAATACAAGGCTATTTGTCATTCTGAGGAACAAGGTGACGAAGACGTGATATTTTTCCTTGAACTTCGTGCCCCGCAGGGGTAATCCAGGGTTATGCAAAGCTCTCCCTCGTAGAGGGCAGAGTACCTCTGCGGGTAACTGGCAATGGTTTTTCACTGCTAGCAACCGTTCCTCTCGGCTCAACGGGTTCTTGCTCATTGCCTCCACGGCTAGTGGGGGCTCAGGGCCAATTCCACCCTGCCCTCCCGAGCAGATAAAACGTGACCAGAAGGCAAGGCAGCAAATACGGCACCGCCTGAAAAGTGCTTACGTCCATCAGGGAATAAGCCGAAAATATGGATCGGGCTCCATAAATAACAGCCAGAACCTGGGCCAGTCTTTTCTTTCCTTTCAGCAGGTAATAGGTCAGCACACCCATAAGAAGTAAAAAAGCGACCAGTGAAAGGATCGCCGACAACCCCAGGTTGAAGGGGGGAATAAACATCATGGCGATAGCAAGATGGGCTACATTCAAGACAAGAAACCCATATCCGGCCTGGGTGAACTTCCGGGTTCTGTCTTCAAGATTTCTTGGCGGAGAACCTCCGCTCACAACCATTCCTCCTGGCATAACAGGTTCTTGCCCGGTGGATTGAAAGTCTTTGTTTTCCATTTTCAATGTAAGATAAAAGGGAGCAACCACCTCGGCAGTTGCAGATTCATTGACGGTATGTTATCCCTGCTCTCAGTCTATCACTAAACTATTGCCAACTGCCTTCTCTAAAAAAACATGCTTCCTGTCGACAAACAACTTAAAACCATTCGCAGAGGCACCTCGGAGATCATCGACGAAAAGGATCTCGCCAAACTGCTGGCCTCTGGGAAACCCCTCAAGGTGAAAGCCGGGTTTGATCCCACGGCTCCCGACCTGCATCTTGGGCATACAGTTCTTCTGCACAAGATGAGGCAGTTTCAGGAACTGGGCCACGAAGTCATATTTTTGATCGGTGACTTTACCGGGATGATCGGCGACCCGACCGGCCGTTCTGAGACCCGTAAAAACCTGACACCTCAGGAAGTCCAGGAAAACGCAAAAACTTATCTCGCACAGGTATATAAAATCCTGGACCCTAAAAAAACCACAGTGGCTTATAACAGCGAATGGATGAACAAGTTCACCTCGGTGAACATGATCGAATTGGCGGCGCATTATACCGTTGCCCGAATGCTGGAACGCGATGATTTTCAAAAACGTCTCGCTAAAAATCTGCCGGTTTCCATTCACGAGTTGATGTATCCCCTGATCCAGGGCTACGACTCGGTGGCTTTGAAAGCTGATGTGGAATTGGGTGGCACCGACCAGAAATTCAACCTCCTTGTTGGCCGGGACCTCCAGCGGGCCTACGGGCAAAAACCTCAGGTTGTTCTCACCACGCCTCTCCTGGAAGGAACCGATGGGGTTCAAAAAATGAGCAAGAGCCTGGGCAACAGCATCGGCGTCTTCGATGCCCCGAACGAAATGTTCGGGAAAATCATGTCCATCTCGGATGACTTGATGTGGCGGTACTACGAGTTGTTAAGCCAAGTCAGCACTCAGGAACTGGAGGGCATGCAGAAAGAGTCCGCGGCAGGAACCCTGAATCCCAAAAACGCCAAGATGAATCTGGCAAAAGAAATCGTCGCGCGATACCATTCCCCCGAACTTGCGGAAACGGCCTTGGCCGAATTTGAAAATGTATTCAAGAAAAAGAACCTGCCCAAGGACATCCCGGTAGCAAGAGGTTGGGGGGAGGAGTTGCGAGGTATTTGCAATATCCTGAAAGACCACAAAATGACCGACAGCACTTCAGCAGCTCGCCGTCTGGTCCAGCAGGGGTCCGTAACGGTAAATGGAGAAAAAATTTCCGACGTCAATCAGGAACTGCCTGGGAACAAGGAATATCTCATCAAAGTCGGCAAGAAACGGTTCCTGAAAATTCAACCTGGATGATGAGAACGTTTGAACCGAATCAGGTCGCCGATTTCCATACTCTTCTTGCTTTTCACAACAATCGCCGTCGCGGTTTTCTTTTGCGTGTCGATGACCTTTATCTCTCCACGTACGAACGGTAGCATAGGTGTCTTTTTCGGATTTAACCTGTACCAGGCATCTTCCTCAAGTTGAGGAATGGTATAAACCTCAAAATGATCGCCGGGCCGCACCTGATCATCCCAGCCTCTGTCGATGTAGATAATATCATCACTCTTGATACCTATCACATCGCCCTTGGATGCAACAACATAACCCTCAATGGATTTGTCTGTCTGTGGGAACCCGGAAGTCTGGTCTTCAAATTTTTTATAGGGCATGAGCAGGTGCCCAACCCTAATAATATCATACGCTTTCACCACGCGGGCATAAGAAACCTTGTCGCCCGGCTCTGTAATTTCAAGCACTCCACGAATCATGACCCGATGCCCCACAGGTTTTTCAGGATGAAATACAAGAATGGTGGAATAGCCCTTTCGCCGCGTATACTCTTCCAGTTTCTCAAACCCGTGCCCTGATAGCACTGGGTGATAGATATAACGGTCCAGCGTATAGACCGTGAACCGGTCGCCTTTTTCTACTCCCTGGCGCTTACCGATATCCACAAAGACCAGGTCGGGCTCGAGTGCTGCCAGCTTCAATTCAAACAGTTTTGTAACGGTGCCCACCGGAGTCGAGTCTGGTACAATAAACCCGGCACTAGCATATTTTCTTTCTGCCGTAATTTGTTTTTGGGCATAATATTTTGGGTTCTTCTCTTTGGAGTGGCTTTTGAAATTGGCATAATAGCCGGTGTTTGCCATCTCTGTATTTCCATCGGAAGTGGAGAGATTAGCCCGCAGGGATTATCCCTTGACATGGGCTCTAGCCGGTGAAATAATTCACCAAACCTTCCCGTATTACCCTCTGGTTGTCTAACCATCTGATTTGGTGAGAGTAAGGCAGGATTTTTCGCATTTTGCAGGATTGTTTTTTTAGGATGGATTTATGAAAAGGACTTTTCAACCCAGTAATATTAAACGAAAACGTGTGCACGGCTTCCGCAAACGAAGTTCTACCGTTGGGGGAAGACGCGTTTTGGCAAACCGCAGGCGCAAAGGCAGAAAACGCTTGACGGTCTGATTGCGGAGAACCTCCGCTGGTAACTGGCAATCTCCTTATTTTGCTGGCAAAGAGCTTTGGTCGCTTGATGGACCATTGCTCTCTGGCTCCACGCCCAGTGGTTGCAAACTGAATCCAGCGTCATGTGTAGTAATCTTTCATTAGCCTTCATGCCCTAGAGGGGCACTGGTGCCGAGTAGATGAAAAATTTCTCTTTCAAAAAGACCGAACGACTGGCCAAACGGCCCGAGTTTGAAAAGGTCATGGCGGAAGGGGGAAAAAAACGGGTGGGCAAATTATGCATTATCTTTTCCCTCCCTAATGAATTGGGCAGAAAGAGGCTGGGAATCATCGCCCCGAAAAAGGTCGGAAACGCAGTGGCCCGAAACCGGGTGAAACGAAGAATCAGGGAAACTTTTCGCCAAATCAAACACCGCATAAAGCCCGCTTTGGATATCGTTGTTATATCAGGGAAGGACATGGTCACGCTTCCCTACCGGGTGATTGAAAAAGAACTTTCAACTGCCCTTCTAACCGAAAGGTGAATGCCTAAACCGGGTCAAACACCAGAGTCATCCATCGCAGACCTCCATGTTAAACCAGATATTCCTTAAATTAGTACGTGGTTACCAACGGTGGATTTCTCCCCTGTTTTTTCCGGCTTGCCGGTTTTACCCCAGTTGCTCAGAATATGCCGCCCAGGCTTTAAAGCGCTACTCCTTGGTTAAAGCAGCAGGACTGATCATCAACAGACTTTTAAAATGCCACCCCTATCACGACGGTGGGGCTGACCCGTTAAAATAGGGCTGAACAACCTGGAATCGGAGATTCGACTTGGAAAACAGATTATTGCTCGCCTTTGTTTTGTCCTTGGCAGTGTTTGTAGGGTGGGGCTATTTCCTGGCGCAAATGCAGGGTCCATTGCCGGCACAAGAACCGGGCATTGAGACTCCAGGCCAAGATGCTCCGCCGCCCACAGGTTCGGCTCCTTCAGTGGCTCCCCAGTCGCAATCATCACAACCTGTAACTCCGACCCCTGTCCCTGTCAATCCTTTCCCCGGAAAAGAAGTTCTCATCCAGGTCTCTACCGGGAAAACCCACTTCATCATCAGCAATCGCGGCGGAGTGCTGAAGCAACTGCAATTGCCACGCTTTAAAAATGATAGTGGCGACATTATCGACTTGATCGACAACCCCGATCACCTGACACCCGCTCTGGCCCTTCAGGCCAACGACCCTGAGGTCACGGCGATTTTGCAGTACGCACACTATGAGCCTTCGACAACTTCTATTGTTCTAGACGAAAACAATCCGGAAGGACGGCTGACCCTGACTCTGAATCACTCGTCTGGATTACAGGTCACCCGCAACTACACGTTCCACTTCGGCGATTACATGGTTGAAATGAGTACGCAAATTAACGCAGCGTCAATGGCAAACAGGAATCTGCAATACCAAGTGGTGTTGGGACCCGGAATGGGCGGAAAAATATCTTCGCAAACCGATTACATCGTCTTTTCCGGCGCAACCGTATTCAGCAATAATGAGCGGATCGAAAACCCGCCTGAAGATATCCACGACACTTCTTATTTCAAAGGAGACCTGAAGTGGGTGGCTTTCCAGAACAAATATTTCGGGTCTGCCCTCATTCCCCAACAAGGCACCAAAGCCGGCCTGGTGTTCAAAGAAAAAGGTCAGGCTTTTGTCGGGCTGGAATTTGAATCCGTTCAATCCTCCGCCAACGCTCAACATTTATTTTATGCCGGCACCAAGGAACTGGAAATCCTCGAAGAAAAAGGCCACCACTTGGTGAGGATGATCGACTACGGCTGGTTCGGAAACAAATTCGCCTTCCTGGTCAAACCGCTTCTCAAGGTTCTGGCGTTCTTCTATGGGATCACTGGCAACTACGGCTGGTCAATCATCTTCCTGACTATCATCATTAAAACGCTGTTTTTCCCGCTGACCCATAAAAGCTTCAAGTCCATGAAGGGGATGCAGAAGGTTCAGCCTTATGTAAAAATCATCCAGGAAAGAAATAAAGATGACCGGCAGAAAATGAATGAAGAACTGCTGGAACTGTACAAAAAACACAAAGTGAATCCGGTTGGCGGTTGTCTGCCCATGCTGCTGCAGATTCCCGTATTCATCGCCCTCTACCACGCGCTGTTCTTTTCCATCGAGCTTCGCGGCGCCCCGTTCATCGGCTGGATCACCGACCTTTCCGTCGCCGACCCCTACTACGTTTATCCCGTACTCATGGGCGCTACTATGTTCGTGCAACAAAAGTTGACCCCATCGATGGGCGACCCCATGCAACAGAAAATCATGATGTTTCTCCCCATCGTGTTCACCTTCCTGTTCATCTCATTCCCATCCGGACTCGTCATCTACTGGACCGTCAACAATATCCTGACCATCTCCCAGCAATACTACATCTACCACGTCGCCAAAGACTAGCGGCCAGCGTAACGCTGGAGTCAGTGTGCAATGGCTGTCTTTGGCTAACGAAAAGTTATCTCGGCTTAATCAAGCCTGTGCTAATTGCCTCACCTGCTAAGGGGTGTTAAGGTCATTGATATGAACGATACCATTACAGCTATCGCCACGCCGCCCGGCGAAGGGGGCATCGGCATCATCCGCATAAGCGGGAAGGACGCTTTAGCCATTGCCTCAAACCTGTTTCATCCGGCCATGGGCGAAGCCCTTAAAGAACCTGAGCCCCAGAAGGTTTTGTTTGGCGAGGTGCGCGATCCCGAATCTGAGCAGTGCATCGATCAGGTTCTCCTCACTTTTTTTAAAGGACCCAAAAGTTATACCGCCGAAGATGTCATCGAGATCAGCGCCCACGGTGGGACATGGATCACCTCACGAATCCTCGAACTAGTTTTGGGGCAAGGGGCACGGTTGGCAGAACCGGGGGAATTCACCCGCCGCGCGTTCACCAACGGCAAACTCGACCTGACCCAGGCCGAAGCCGTCGCTGATGTCATCGACTCCGCCTCCGACAAAGCTTTAAGTTCCGCACTGGCACAACTCAAAGGCGGACTCTCCCGCAGACTCAACACCCTGCACGAAACCCTGCTCAACGCCCAGGCTCAACTGGAAGCGGCAATAGATTTCTCAGAAGACGGCCTCACCTTCCAGTCACGCGAAGCCACACAAAACCAAATTCTAACAGTTGAAAACGAATTAAGAACACTGGTTCATTCTTTTCGGCAGGGACGGATTTATCGGGAAGGAATGCGCGTCGCTCTGGCCGGCAAACCCAATGTCGGGAAATCCAGCCTGCTCAACGCGCTTTTGCGGGAAGATCGCGCCATTGTCACCGCCTACGCGGGAACCACCCGCGACACCCTCGAAGAACGCGCCCGCATCAAAGACATCCATATCATTATCATCGACTCCGCCGGACTGCGCGACAACCCGGAAGTGATCGAAGAAGAAGGCATCGAAAGAACCCGGCTGGCTCTAGAAAAAGCCGACCTCGTACTGGTCGTGTTCGACCAATCCGAACCCCTTGACGATAACGACAAACTGCTGATGAATGAAGTGGGAGAAAAACCCCGGCTTGTGGTGCTCAACAAATCTGACCTCCCGGCCTCCTGGACACCGGAACAACTCAAAGAATTTTTCGCAGAAGAAAAACCGATTGCTCTATCCGCCAAAACTCTTGAGGGATTCGATTCTTTAGAAGAAGCGCTCTACCAGAAAGCCACCGGAGGAGAACGCACTACAGAATCCATCGTCATCACCCGCGAACGCCATCGCGATCACCTGCAACAAGCCGCCGAAGCCCTGCAACAAGCCAGCGAAAGCCTCACCGACGGACTCTCCGAAGAACTCATCGCCGTCGATGTCACTCTGGCAATGGAACACCTGGGCTCCGTGCTCGGTAAAACCTTTGAAGAAGACCTACTCGATAAAATCTTCGGTCAATTTTGTATCGGCAAATAGCGGCTAGGCGCAGGGCCAGTGAGAAACCAGCGAGCCGCCGCGGGTAAATAACCCCATAGCAGGTAGAATACAAAGCCTGGGAACCGAGGTGGTTCCCAGGCTTTTGTTTGATCAAACAGTCTCGTTGATATTTTTATAATAAGATGCAATTTCTCGAAAGCTAAGTTCCCCGCTATCGTCCTGATCTATTTCGGCAAAGTTTTCCAACAGCTTTGCGCCACGCCCCGTTCTGTCTATCAAGGCCTGTAATTCATCGGTGTCCACCCCTCCACTGTCGTTCTGGTCGACCTTGTTGAACAATCGATGCGCCGAATGATCCTGGTTATGCAATGCTTTAAGTTCCCTGAAACTGATTTCCCCACTTCCATCCTTATCCACTCTGTCAAAGTTTTCCAATAACTTTGTGCCTCGCCCTGTTTTGTCGATCAAGGCTTGGATTTCATCAGGGTCCAATCCCCCACTGTCGTTCTGATCAATTCGATTGAACAACACATGTGCCGGTTTGTGATTCTCTCTGTCAAGTGAGATGTCTCGAGTTTGCGCAAAGCTCTGTGGATTAAAACCACCAAGGCCTTCAATCATTTTAACCTCCTGTCTTAAGTTGGGATTCGGGTCCCCCACTGCCCCATAAATCCTTAATTATTAACAGTGGTCTGATCGGCAGGTTAAGCAGAAAAATAATGGGGGCTTGGCTGAAAGGAATATTGGGAAATGGCTGAATTTCCGCCTCCCCCGGTGCCCCAAAAAAATCCAGCCAGGGAAAAATTTTCACCCCTCCTTTACCCATAACGGCCCATGCTTTACCCATTATGGCCCACCAAAAATTAATCTCCCCACGACAGCACGCGAGGCACCCGCGAAAAACATTGATTTTTAAAGACTAATCAGGGCATTGCCCAGATCGATTTTTTTGGCATTCATATTGCTCTAAATATCCGTATTCCCGCCACAGGGCGCGGGTTTCAAGGTGGGAGCTCAGCCGAATTCCTAGGTGGATTTCAGCAGAACTCCTGTTTGTTTGAAGTGGGCCGCATATATTCAAAAATCTTTTGTTTTCAGGTCAACCTTTTTGTCTCTGCTGCGTTTTAAATAGTGAAAGGAGGAATTTGTTTTGAATTCTTTTAACAACAATGCAAACGAATCTGACACCTCCACTGGAAACACTGGTGATATTCCAATCGAGGAAAAGAAAGATTCGACCAAAAACAATAGCGAGTTGATGGCAGAGTTTTTTGGAATCACTCCAGGTGGAGACGAGGATGACAGTGAAGAATCTTAACCAGATGGTGACGAAAATAAATTTAGTGCTACCCAAAACCATAAAAATTATTATTGCGGATAACCGCACCATTATCAGAAGTTGCATTTCTCATTTATTGAAAAACGGTGGCATGAACATCGAGGTCGCAGGGGAAACCTCGGATGGCTGGCAATTACTCAAACTGGTTGCCACTACTGAATGCGACCTGGTTCTGATAGATCCCATGATGCCCGGCCCCAGCACGCTCGACATTATTAAAAATATGAAAATTGAGTTTAAAAATGTTTCCGTATTGGTTTCAACCAGCTATTCGGAGATGGATTTTATCATTCGATGTTTTAAGGCAGGCGCAAAAGGCTATTTTTTAAATACCGGTTCGATTGAACATTTGATAGATGTCATTAAAAGAATTTACCGGGGCGAAACAGTCATCCCTCCTGATGTATCAAAAAGAATGGCCATGACCAACCTGGGCCATAAACCTCAAATGCAATTGGCCCACGAGATCTTATCCGACCGCGAACTCGAAGTCATGTGCCTGATGGCATCGGGAAAAGGTCTGACCGACGTAGCTCAAGTTCTGAGCTTAAGCCCTAAAACAATCAGCACTCACAGGAACAACGTCATGAAAAAAATGGGCTGGCAGAACAACGCAGAAATGATGTTCTATGCGATTCGAAAAGGCCTGATAAAAGAAGAACTGCTGTAACACCCCACCTGAAATCTCCACCAATTCTGCATCGACCAATAGCGGCGAGCCGCCCACTCGGCGTGGGGCCGATGAAAATGATGTGCGGAAATTAACCTTAAAAGCCCCTCTTTCAAAAGAAAAATTCGGAAAAACCTTGCTTTTTCTTAATCGGAATCTTATTTACACTCCAAGGCCAACTTCTATAAAATCCTAAACGAGCAGCAATCTAAAAATGAAAAAAGACACAAATTCAAGCGTTTCACCAACCGTCTCACAAGTAATTGACCAGTTCATTACGGCCATGCGCGCAGATGATGGAATTGAAAACGGCTCTATTGACAGACTTGAGGAAATTTTGCGAAAAAATACCGTCCCTAAACCTGATGAAATTAGCACAGCGTTATTCGATCCCTCAACCGGGAGTGAGGCATGATCCGCGTCAAGGCCATCCATATAGAGGAGTTTCGCGGCATCCGCAGCCTTGACCTAGAACTGGGTGCCAAAAATTTTGGAATCTGTGGCCCCAATGGAACTGGAAAGAGCGGAGTTGTAGATGCCATAGAATTCTGCATCACAGGCGATGTAACTCGCTTGTCGGGAGAGGGAAGCTTAGGCCTCAGCGTTAAAGCCCACGCTCCGCATGTTGACCAGAGCAGCCATCCCGAACTATCGAGTGTCACGATTACAGCAGACATTCCTTCACTTGGAAAATTGGTAAAGATTCATCGATCAGTGAAGAACCCCCGGAAGTTTGAAGTCACTCCCAATGATGCAGACGTTAAGGCCATTATTGAAGAACTGCAAACGCATCCTGAGTTTGCACTGTCTCGCCGCGAAATCATCAAGTACATCATCACCCCTCCCGGCAAACGATCCGAGGAAGTTCAAACCCTCCTGCGCCTCGAACATATCGAGAAGCTGCGAAAATCACTAACTACCTTTTGCAATAACCAGAAAGGTGAAGCAGAGGAAGCTGACCGTGCGTTCTCAATGGCCGAAGCAGAATTAAAAAATGCATTCCAAATCGACGAGCTTACAGACACCATACTTCTAAAAAAGGTTAATGAAAAACGTGAGATTTTAGGCCTACAAACTCTTTCAGAGTTGTGCAAGGACACTTCATTTAAAACTGGAGTAACTGAATCTCAGGGGGTACCGAAAAAACCAATATTAAAAAAGGTCGAGGCTCTTGCCGACCTTTCAGCTTTACATTCAGCGATTAATAAAGAAGAACCTTCTGACCTTGTTAAGAACCGACAATTTGCTAAAACTGCCTTGGAAAAACTAAAGAGCGATGAAAAAGCTTTAATGCTGGCTCGGCAGCAGGGATTCATAAAAATGGGTCTTGATCTCATAACAGAAAACAATTGCCCTCTTTGCGATAGCGAATGGGATGCAGATAAGCTGCGTGAGCATTTGCGGGAGAAGCTGCTTAGTGCAAAGGAAATCGAGGAACTTATGAGGCAACTTCAAGACAATATTAATGGCCTCCTTCAACCATTGTCCGAACGCATACAAGCAGTTGAGCGAGCGATAAAGTACAGCCAAAGCCTTCAACCCCCTATTGATAAAACCGAACTTTCAAATTATCTCAATGCACTCAAAAAGTTGGAAACAGAGCTCACCAACTTTTTGAAAGACCGGATACAGATCAAAACTGCCATTGAAGCTGTCTCAAATTCGTGGTGGTTGCCAAAGACTGAACAAAATAGCCAAATTGAGGAATGCCTAAAGGCCGTTAAAGCTTTGCCAGATACGTCAGCCGAGGACAAAGCTCAAGATATTCTAATCGTCGCGCAGGAGCGCTACGAAAAGCTTTTAAGCAACAAAACAACTGCAGATAAAAAGAAAGACTGCAGGCTGATAGCACAAAATGTACTTGATCACTACAATAAAAGTCGCACCAGTGTATTAGAAGGTATCTACGATAAAGTAACCACAGATTTTATAAACTACTATCGCGTCATCAACAGCGATGACGAACAAAAGTTTATTGGCAAGCTCACGTCAGAACCTGCGAAACTGAGTTTTGATGTGGATTTTTATGGTCGTGGCCTCTTTCCACCAGGTGCGTATCATAGTGAAGGCCATCAAGACGGCATGGGCCTTTGCCTCTATTTGGCACTAATGAAACATACCCTTGGAAATAATTTCACATTTGCAGTTCTCGATGATGTACTTATGTCGATCGACACTGGTCACCGCCGAGATGTCTGCCGCCTATTGAAATCAGAATTTCCAAATACACAATTCATTCTCACGACTCACGACCGTGTTTGGCTCCAGTATATGAAAACTGAGGGCCTCATTAACCAGAGCAAATCATTTGGTGGATGGACAGTCGATACAGGCCCAAGAGTTTGGGATGATAAAGATATTTGGACAGAGATTCAAAGCGAGCTCGGCAAGAATGATGTTGCCAAGGCAGCCTGGTTATTACGACGTTACCTTGAATTCTCAGCTAACATCCTTGCTGATAATCTTCGAGCCAAAATAGAGTTCAGAGGCGATGGCAATTACGACCTTGGAGACCTATTACCAAACGTTCTTAAGGAATGGCAGGCGTGGCTTTTGAAAGGGGAAAAATCTGCCGAATATTGGGATCGAAAAGAGGAAAAGGAATTAATTGCCAAGAAGCGTGCCACAACAAAGGAATTAATTGCAAAAGCAAGTGTAGAACAATGGGCCATTAACCCGTCTGTTCATTTCAATGAATGGGCGAATCTCCAGTGCCATGAGATGCAGGAGGTTGTTGACGCATTCAGGAACCTACTTGAGCAAATGCGCTGCCAGAACTCGAACTGTAAATCGCACCTTCACATTTTGCCACGCAAAAACGATGCCGAATTAATGTGCTGCAATTGTGGTGAAACCAGTA
The DNA here is from genome assembly GCA_965249625.1 of Nitrospinales bacterium. GTDB lineage: Bacteria > Nitrospinota > Nitrospinia > Nitrospinales > VA-1 > LS-NOB. The sequence goes on from OZ252246.1 coordinate 2,265,098, forward strand.
TCAATTTAAAAACAAGTAAATAACTTGAATAGAAATAAAAAATTTATGGCTAGTCGGCCCCACGCCTAGTGGGCGGCCACGTGGCCGCTCAGACCATGCCGATGGCGGTGTGTTGCATTTGTTGGCGTTGTTCTTCGGTGACTTCGAGTTGCGGTAGGTGGTTGGACCCATATTTGTCGATGTAGAGGAAGATGTATTCGCGGACACAGGTTCTCAGGTCCCATTTTGTGTTGTGGTTGCGCTCGAACTCATCAAACACATTCAGCGCATCTTGAATGCTGAGTCCACCTTTGGTGGTGAAGTAGTAGTCGAGGGCCAGATCCCATTCCGGATTTTTGTAAAAGGTGATGCCGTATTTTTCCGGCTCAAACGCAACGGGACTGTACTTGCCTAAAACGAAGGTCATGAATCCGAGTGAGTGGATGTGGGCCGAGTTTTTCTCGACGAAGGCTTTACTGTCATCGGCTTCTTCCGAGGTTTCACCGGGGAAACCGAAGAACCCCATCAGGTGATTCCAGATGCCTGCTTCGGATGACATGCGGAGATTAGTTTCGATGGCGTCCAGATTGGTGGCTTTATCCATGAGCTTTAAAACCCGCTGGTTGCCGGACTCGTAACCGAAGTGCAGATATTTGCAACCCGATTCGGCAACATCTTTCCAGACTTGTTCATCCAATAGGGATTCTTCAAACCGCATATGCGTGGTCCAGGCGATATCGAGTTTATCGTCGATCAAGCGGCGCGAAAGTTTCTGGAACAGTGCCGGGGGATAGGACTCATCGGTGAAATGGAAAAACCGGGTGCCGTATTTTTCTTTGAGGTGCTTGATTTCATCGGTGATCTGGTCGACCTGCTTGGTGCGGAACCCTTCGACGTAACCTTGAAAATGGTCGCAGAAAGTGCAACGCCCCCAATAACACCCCCTTGTCGCGAGGTAGGGCAGGATGAGATGCGGCACGAAATACTTTCCCAGCGGTAAACCATCAAAGTCCGGTGGCGGCAACTCGGCCAAATTTTCGGCACAGACTTCTTTGTTCGTGTGAATGCCACTATCGTCTTTGTAGATCAGGTTGGGGAGTTGGGAAAAATCGCCGCCCTCTTTCACCGTTTCGGTCAGTTTCAGATAGGCTGACTCGCCTTCATAAACCACCGCCGTGTCGAACCATTCCCATAGCCCTTGCATTTCCGGCAGGGTGTCGCGGATGCGGGTGATGATGTTTCCACCCAGGGTGATATGCGTTCCGGGAAACTCTTCCTTAATCATTTTGCAGAAGGTGAAGGTGGCGATAAGTTGTTTCTGTTGCACCACAGAAATGCCGACCATTGCCGGACGCTCGCGTTCCATCACCGGACGGATCAGCATGCGATAAACATCGCGGTAAATATTGATCTGGTCGTCATCGACCGCTTCCAGAATTTCTGAGGACATGAACGGTTTGTAAACGATGTCGGTCTCAATGGGTGGAAAACAGATTTGCGCCGGATAATAGCCAAGCGAAACCGCTGCCATAACCTGATGCAGGCAATTCGTCGCCCACTCCAACTGGTCGATATCGTAAAACGCCTTGCCGCGCAGGATGCCCTTGGCCCTTTCGACATCCGTGGAAAATTGTTGAAACAGTTCCGGGGTGCAGGTGATGAGCTTTTGCATCAACTCCTGCTCTTCCTCATCGAGGTTGCCTTCTTTTTCCTTGTCCTGGAGACAGCTGAGTTCGCTGGCAATGCGTTGCGCGACATGTTCCAAAAACCGGGAACTGAAAAACAGGTCATACATCTCGACGTTGACATCCAGCTGCGAAACGTCGTGACCTGCCGGGCGCAGAACTGAAGCCAGTGACGGCAGGCTCAGGTAGGGCTCGGAAGGTAACCAGTCAGGGGGGAATATGAGTAATGTTTTCATTTTTTAAGCACTGTCTTAATTCATCCAAAACTTTTCTTAAAGGCAATTCGCTGTCCCTGTTTTAAAAACAGGGCCGCTCATGGCCAAAATTAATTTTTCAAGGCACATTTAGGCCCGGCAAAGGATCTTCTCCTCTTCTTCCGCCGGCGGTTGTTTACCACTCAGCGACTCTTTGCCAAACTTATCGAGATACAGCAGAAAATGTTCGCGTGGCAACGTTCCCCACAATTGCAGGGACTTGAACAACTCTTCCGCCATGCTGATGCATTCGCTGTTCATTTCCACGGCCTCATCGCGGGACATCCCCTTTTTAGCAACAAAATCCAGGTTCATGGCAATGTTTCTATCCGGGTCTTCGATAATTCGTTCGATGGAAAACTTTTCCGGATACTGGTAGCAACTTGAATCCCGGTTCAGCAGGAACACTCCGGGGCCGAATGAATGGATGGAATCAATGTTGTCGCGCAGAAAGTCGATGGTCTCCTGAGCCTCGGGCCGGGTTTCGGTGGGGAACCCGAAAAACAGGAACGAATGGTTCCAGATACCCGCCTTATGGCTCTTCATCAAAACGTCTCGTTCCACTTCCTTCGTCGTTCCTTTATCGATGAGTGCCAGCACCCGGTCGTTGGCACTTTCCAATCCGAACATCAGGAAAACGAATCCGGCCTTTTTCATTTTCGCGAACAACTGATCGTCCATGACCTTTTCAAACTTCAGCAATGCCAGGGAGCGGATTTCCACCCCGCGTTCGATCATCAATTCCGAAACATCGTTGAGGGCGTGCGGCGAAACCGCTTCATCGGAAAAAGTGAAATACTTCGTGTTGTATTTTTTCATCAGTGCTTCCAGTTCATCGACCATGGCATGGGTTTTCTGTTTGCCGTAGCGGTGTCCATAAACAAAACTATGCGTGCAGAAGGTGCACTTGCCCCAGTAACAACCCCGGCTCTGTAAAACGGGGATGATCGGGTATGGCGACAAATAGCTATGCATCGGCAGGCCGTCGAAGGTCGGACCGGGAATATCTTCAAACCTCAGTTCCACACGTTCCTTGTTCTGCACCACTTCCCGTCCATCCAGATGAATCAGGTTGGGCACGGTCGATAACGCATCCCCGGCCTTGAGCGCGGTGAGCAATCTATGCAGGGGTTCTTCGCCTTCGAAGGTCACGATACTATGGCAAAAATCATCAAAAAATTCCGGATGACCGATCAACTGCCCGGCGTTGACGCTGAATATCGGACCACCTAGAGTGATATGTAGATGCGGAAATTTTTCCTTGAGTAACCTGGCTAAAGTTAGCCCGGGAATGATCTGCGAGATGCCGACAATAGAGATGCCGACCACGTCATAGTCTGACCAGTTTTCACCGGGAATCAAAATGCTCTCATATAAATGAATGAAGGGATTAGTCTCTTTGTCGCGGCTGGCTTCATGCGCTCTCTGGGTGGACTCTTCAGCGCGAGTACCGCTTTCAAAAGTCGACAGACTGAAAACCGCCGGAGCGTGCGCGTCGGAAACCAGTTTTAGAGCGGACTTGATCACCATATCCGCCTGCTGATACGAGGGAAAATCGAAAAACTGTTCTGGAGTTCTGAGAACCGACTTTGCCTCCTTGATGCCGGCAATGATGCGGTCGGAAAATTTTAACCCCATCGCCAAAACATCCAGATGAGATTTTTCCTTGATCGACAGAGAACTCTGACTTTTGAGCGATTCCAAACGCTGAGCCATCAGGTTTTCAGCATTTTGCAAAAGGGGTGCCGACAAAAAATGCTCGTAGGACGCTATATTAAAATCTCTTTGTTCCACCTCCCAACCTTTGGCGCGTAAATAGGCCGTCAGATAGGGCGTGCTCAAATACGGCTGCGTGGGGTACCACTGTGCCGGAAAAATCAACAAGGTTTTCATGATGGGTTAATGATAGCATTTTTACGATCTCAAGCCCAACGAGATAATATTTGACATCAATTTCCTGCAAAGTATAATTGCCTGCTTATACGATACATAAAGCTTTCTGCCCCGCCGACACAGTGATCCGGCAGGGTGAAGCCATCCTGAAACCGGGTTTTCCCCCATAGCAAAAAGGGCATTAATTCCAATTCCTCTCATATTATTTTTTGCGGATTATTTGGGGCGAAAATGGGATTTTCCTGGCGTTTTCCGTCCATAAATGAGGTTTGAACATGAAAAATCTTAAAGTTTTGATCGCTCTGAATATTTTGTTATGGGTGGCACTGTCTGCCATCCCTGTGTTGGCAAAAACGGTCAAAGCCACTGAAACCGAAATTTCACTGGTCGATGGAATCGCCGTCGATAAAAAAGGCAATATTTTTATTGCCATGCGCGATAACAACATCATCAACCGTGTAGACACCCAAGGGAACATGACCCCCTTTGCCGGTACCGGCGAGTCCGGGTTTGACGGGGACGGCGGAAAGGCCACCGACGCAAAGCTGAAAATACCCGCTGGCTTGACCTTCGATAAAAAAGGCAACCTCTACATAGCCGACCGAGACAACCACCGCATTCGAAAAGTGGACACACGCGGCACCATCACCACGGTCGCGGGTAATGGCACAGCAGGGTTCAGCGGAGATGGCGGAAAAGCCACTGATGCCATGCTCAATCTGCCTTCTGGAATCGTCATCGATGATAACGGGAATATTTATATTTCCGACCGCTCCAACGACCGGGTCCGCGTTGTCAACAGCAAAGGAATCATCACCACGATCGCAGGAAATGGCATGGACGGATATAACGGTGATTCAGGCCCAGCCACCCAGGCGCAACTGTCAAGACCGTTCGGGCTGGCCCTGGACAAAAAAGGCAATCTCTATATCGCGGATCGCGGAAACAATCGGGTCCGAAAAGTCAATCCTCAGGGAATCATCACAACTGTCGCCGGCGACGGCAGTTTTTTCTACATGGGGGATAACGGCCCCGCCTATCGCGCCAGCATCGCAGGACCCACCGGCGTGGTGGTGGATGATAATGGCATCCTCTACATCGCCGACCGAAATAATAACCGGGTCCGCGCGGTCGACACCCAGGGAATGATCCGAACCGTGGCAGGAACCGGGCAACAGGATTACAACGGTGATTCTGAAGTGGCCCGCGATACCAATTTGTACCTGCCTTTCGGGGTTGCTCTCGATCAGGATAACAAACTGCTCATTATTGACCGGTCGCATTATCGCATTCGTCGGGTAGACCCTCGTCGCGGCACTGTCATAACTGTTGCCGGGAATGGGGCCAAGATGTTTGCCGGAGATGGCGGCCCGGCTACCGGAGCAAATTTGAGTTTTCCCCACGGCATCATTGTAGATAAAAATGACAACCTGCTTATTTCCGATAAAGGGAACTACCGCATTCGCCGGGTTTCACCGGACGGAATCGTCCAGACCATCGCCGGGAACGGGATACGGGGAAACATCGGTGACGGACTGCCAGCCCTGGAAGCTTCCATCTATGGGGCGACATCCCTGAAGCTGAACAATAAGGGAGAAATGTTCATCGTCAGCCCCAGCGGGTTTACCAGCATTATTCGTAAAATAGATGAAAAGAATATCATGCGCAAAGTTTTGGGAACGGTAGATAAGGACTATCTAGAATCCATTGCCAAGAGCAAATACAAAGGCAGGGTCCAAACCGGGGAACTGGCGGTCATCACCACTTTTTCAGATATTGCCTTTGACCATAAAGGCAATATGTTTATTTCTGATCGACTCAACCACCAAATCCGAAAAGTGTCTGCCCAAGGCGAAATTGCCACCATCGCCGGTACCGGAGAGTCGGCCTATTATGGCGATGGCGGCCCGGCGAGTGAAGCCGCGTTCCGCGACCCCAGCGCTTTGGCCACCGACAAGGAGGGCAATCTATACATCGCCGATGGTGCCAATAACATGATCCGAAAGATAGACACCAAAGGCATTGTCAGCACCATAGCTGGCAACGGCAATCACGAAAACTCGGGAGATGGCGGCCCGGCATTAAAAGCGGGAATTCGCAATATGGACTACCTGGCTATGAGTCCGGCTGGCGAACTGCATATTGTCGGCATGAACTCCAGTACCGTAAGAAAAATCACCAAGGACGGGAAAATCGTGACGGTTGCGGGCGGGGGCTATCAAGGCTATTTTGGCGACGGCGGCCCGGCCACCAAAGCCATGCTCAAAAGTCCTTCGGCAATCGCTTTCGATTCAAAAGGTAATTTATATATTTCTGATATGGGAAACGACCGCATTCGTAAAGTGGACACTAACGGAACCATCTCCACTTTTGCAGGAACAGGAACCTTCGGCTGGGCTCAGGATGGAGAAACAGTAGAAATTTATCTACAAAACTTCCCCTAAACCTCTGACGAGGTAGGCAATGGGGCGGTAGCACTACCGCGACCGCCAAAAGCGTGGGGCTGTGATATCCCCTCCCATAAATTCCATGCCCTCGAGGGGTACAACTAGCACGAGCTCCCGAAACCAAGAGAATCGTTGCTAGCGATAAGCCATTATTCATTGCTGGCGGAGGTACTCCGCTGGAGGCTTAAGAAACTATAGCAATTTATTGTTTGGAGATTTTTAAATGCAAAAATGCAGCATCGTAGCAGGATTAATTTTAATGCTTTCCCTGGTATTCAGCAGTCAGGCTTTCGCGGCCGAAACCGATGGACTTGCCGACATTCTCAAAAAAATTGACGGGCTCACCTGCACCCAACCCGAAAAGCTTCCGCAGTTTTACGCTAAAAACCTGGTGATCATGGTGGATGATAAACGTACCTTGCTGGAGAACAGGGTTAAGGACTATCGCCAAATGATGTCTGATTTCAGGGATATGAAATGCGAAACCCAGCGTCAGGTCCTCAGCGGAACAGTCGGCAAAGATGTCAGCTATGTTTTGGTCGATGAAATTATCAGCATCACCTCCAAATCAACCGATACCGATGAGAGGCAACACAGCGTCTGCAGTTATATGTTTACCCGGGAAGGCTCACAATGGAAGATATCGCTTGAACATTGCTCTAGTCTGCCTGATTACAGCATAAATCCCGGAGACGATGCCCTGTACTATTTCCACAACCCAGTCTACTGACCCGGACCACGCCTGGAGGAGACCTTTGCATAACCCCGAGATTACCCCTGCGGGGCACGAAGTTTCAGGAGCACTCATGAAAAAACCGGCAAAAAAAATCATCGCCCATGTTGACCCGACCTCAGCAACTTGATACCCGGTTATCTGCAAAACCGCCAGAAAGATATAAAAGCTATTAACAAGGCACTCAAGACCTCTGATTTTGGTAAAATCTGCGTACTGGGCCACTCCATGTGAGGATCCGGAGGCGGCTATGGTTTCATACCGATCAGCAAAATCGGCGAAACCAGCGAAGAAGCTGCAAGAATAAAAAACCCCGACCAGATTAAAGACGGGCTGACCGAACTTTCAGACTTTCTTAAACGGGTAACTCTGGTTTATGATTGATCCGGTCATGTTGACGACTATTTATAACTTCACGCTCAATTCCCTCACCCATTAGACCGTGTTGAAATTTTTCAAGGGACTCGCAGTTTTTTTTCTGGCCTTTTCAGGGGTCTGTTCCGTTTTCGCCCAGGAAAAGGACTGGACTTTTTGGCAGGAGCGTTTTCTGCAATCGCTTTCTTCCTCTGAAGCATTTCAGGAGCCGCATGTTAAAGAGGTTCGTGTCACCGCAGCATTGCCGGACTACCCATGGATCAAGGTTTCCGGATACCGGAACCGGCCGGTGGAACGGTGCATCACCTGCCACGATGGCATCGCCAGTATCAGCCCTTCCCATCCTCCCGAGTTTGGCTGTTCCGTCTGCCACGGCGGCGAACCTGAATCGGTGGACAAGAATCAGGCGCACGCGACATTGATTTATGATCCCGAGGCAGGGACCGGGAAGCGCAATCCTTCCAGCCTGAGTGTGGTGGAACAATCCTGCGGACAATTATATTGCCATGCGGGTCACACAGATGAAGATAGAAACCATGTCGACCGTGTTAAAAAATCCATGATGAACACGATGGCGGGTGTGATCTCGGGTTTGAGATACCAATGGGCGGGACAGAGCCGGAAAACCGCACGTTATGGCACCCTTTCCATTGCCGATTCCGATGGGTCCGTTCCCAAAAATCAGGGCGCTTTGGAAAAACTGGAACGGCTGCCATTCTTTTCTTCCACAACAATTCCCCAACCTGCTTTGAAAAAAGAGATGTCGGTTCCTGTATCCCGGCACCCGGCAGATCACCTGCTACGAAAAAAATGTTTCCAATGCCATCTCGATTCACCACCTGCCAAAGGCCAGTACCGTTCACAAGGTTGTGCCGCCTGTCATTTTGAATATTCTTCCAGCGGACTCTACGAGGGCAACGATCCGACGATCTCGCACGCCAAACCGGGCCACGCCCGGTTCCATAAAATCCGCGCCATTCCCTCACGTGCCACCTGCGTTCAGTGCCATCGGGCATTTGAATTGCAAACCCTGGGCACCAAGCCTCACGAAGAACCGGATGTCTTGGAAGAAATCAAAGCGGAAGAAAACACCGCCCCTGTTGACAACTCTGAGGTGGTTGACAATTCAATCAACCCCGCACCATCAACCATCCTCGACCCTAAAAAAATAGAAGATGCAACGGTCGAAGCACCCGAGGAGGACGACCCCGTTAAAGAATTTTCTTTGTTTACCGGAAAAGGCCAGGTCCTGAAAGATGTGCACACGGCTAAGGGAATGGACTGCACCGATTGCCATACTCAACTTGATATCATGGGGGATGGGAATCTTTATTCCAAACAACATGAAGCGGTAGAAATTCGCTGCGAGACCTGTCATGGAGACAGCCTGGCTTATCCCTCCATTTCACAAATCACCGAGCCCGGGGATGCGGCGATTCGGGTCAGCAAATATTATCAAGGCGGTTCAAACAAGGTGGAGGACTGGATGGCAGTTTCGGCACACAGCCGGAAAATGACCAATGTAAAAGTTCAGGATGGACGTATGGTCGCCATTGGCAAGCAGAGCGGCAAGGTTCATGAAATTCCTCTGGTGAAGGATTTTCTCGATGCCCACTCCATTCCCCAACACCAGTCCCGTCTGGAATGTTCGGCTTGCCACGCGCGCTGGGTAGTGCGGTGTCCGGGATGCCATCTGGCCATCACGGGCAGTCGGGCCCAAGTGCCCATGCCCACATCCCATCCTCTGGATATCGGGGAACCCGCGTTGATGATCGGGCCTCGGGGCAAGGTGGCCCCCATGCTGACCCAGCCGGAAAGGCACCTGACCGTTCTTGATGAGAGAGAAAATCTGATTCCCGTTCTGGGGCGGATGGGAAAGAAACAGGGCCATTATCGGCAGTGGGCTTTTACCAATCCGCATGGCACCTCCGGCTCGAATCTGGCCTATGCGCTGAATCCGCATTCCATACAAAAACAGGCCCGCTCTTGCACCAGTTGCCATTTGTCTCCTGAAACTTTAGGATTAGGGGAAGGCGATCTCAAGATAGGAAAAAATTCCACTGGGAAAAATGATTTTGTCGATCCCCTGAACCGTACGGATAAAGTACTGAAGGCATCACAGTTTGATCCGCAAGCCAAAGTGTCAATGCGGGGAGAACCCCTTGCAGGAACCCATCAGCCAAAAGCCCGGGCCTTTAACCAAAAAGAAATAATCCGGATTTTAAGAGTTGGCAATTGCATACCCTGCCACGACCGGTATGATGATCCGGTCTATCAGGACATCAACCAGAGCTATGCCTTTGCACGTACAATGGACCACCGTCGCTTACGGGAAAAAATATTGAGTTTGAGGCGATCCCCTGAATGAACCGCTTCTTTAAAATTTCAACTCTGCTGGTTTTGGCAGGAAGTTTTTGGTCCTTTCCTTTTCTGTCTTCAGGGCAGGATTTGGAAATCAAAAATCCATTCGAGTTTCCAGGCAGTGATGAATGGGAAAAGCCCCCTCCATCCCCTGCACCTGAGAAAAACCTCTCAGGACTACTCGATCTTTTCATTCAACCTGACGGCGATGCCCAGCCTGAATCCGAAGAAATTTTTGAACCGGATGTTGGCAGTGGCAGTACGTCCGCTATTGAATCTAAGAGTATGGTTAAGATTCCAAAATCGGTCTCGAAAAAAGATTTTGACGCCGCTGATTTCAACGATCCTTTTTACCGGGTTCGGGGTTTTCAGGAAAATTCAGAAAAAATTTTGCAACCGGGGACCACTTTGGATGGAGTCCAGTTTCAGAACTACGGAGAGTCCGGAAAATTCGTTGAGCGGTTTTATCGCGAATCAGGATTCTCTATAGATGCAGTTTTCGGTAAAATTAAATACTTGGAAAAAAGAGGCGGGTGCTACACCTGCCATCAGGGCATCGAAGAACTCAGCCCTAACCACAAGATGGCCTGCGTTCGGTGCCATGGCGGAAACCGCCGGGCCAAGTCCCTGCCAAAAGCCCATAAAGGACTGGTGCCAAATCCCTCTTCCATGGAGAACGCTCCCAGGTTTTGCGGCAAATGCCATGAGAGCCATGTCAATAAAATCGGCCGCTCGGTGATGGCCACCGCCAAACGCATGATCAATATCACCCGTTTTGGATGGGGCGCACAACCCGCCGATGAACTGCCCTATTCCCTGTATCCCGGAGAACAGGAGCAACCCTACCCTCCATCGGGAGCCAGGCACGCGGTAGACGGGTTTCTCAAAACCAAATGCCTGAGATGTCATCTCGGTGCGCCCGGCCCGCACCGGCCAGGGGATTACCGTGCAACCGGATGCTCGGCCTGCCATATGGTCTACACCAATGACGGCATTTCTCTGTCGCACGACCGGGCTATTCAGGCTTTGCAGGAAAAGGAAAAAACACAAAACCGGTTTGAACGAAAATTCGCCGGTAAATCTCTGAGCAATCGCCGGGGCTACCCCCTGCTTCACAAATTCACCACCGCCATACCCAGCGTCCAATGCGAACATTGCCATAACAATAATGGCGTGGGGCAAGAGTTTGAAGGCTTGTTTGCCATACCTGCCCGGCCTCAAGCCGCTCCAAAATCCATCAACGATGAACAACCGGTTTTGTACGGAAAGGAACATAAGTTCCTGGTTCCCGATATTCACCGTGAAAAGGGCATGCATTGCATCGACTGTCACATCGGCGATGAAATGAAACCGGAAATCGAACCGGAAGGCCTGCGTTCGGCAGTTCAAATACACTGTACTGATTGCCACGGCACCCGTTCGAAACCACCCGAAGGATTGCTGTTGATTGAATCGGATCCCAGAACCAAACAATTATTAAAGAGTGCTGACTTGAATCCTAACCTGAAAAGGAAAATCCGCGCGGGAGATACGGTGCTGGTGAATTCCAACTTCTCACCCATGACACACATCAAGCAGGAGAAGGACAAGTGGATTTTGATTTCCAAAGTAACGGGAAAGAAACACACTATTCCTCTTCTAAAAGATATTCGACCGCCTATCGCCCATCAGATTCCAAAACATATGGAGGAGGTAGAGTGTTCGGCCTGCCATGCCAGATGGTCGGCAGGAGAATGGGGAATGCATCTCATTCGCGAAAACACGTTCGCCCCGGAAAAGTGGAAGGGCTGGAACCTAGCTGACCCGGACCTGCAGGAGCAACTCTCAACAAATGTATCTGGCCAACCGGGAATGATCAACTGGCTCACTGCAAAATCCCGCCCTGACAATATTGAAGGAGACCGTTTGCAGGGATACTGGTGGTCCGTGTTTACTGAGACCGGATGGTCGGACCTGATATTGGGGAAAAATGATCGCGGGAAATATTCGATATTAAAACCTCGCTACCAATATTTTATCACCGACCAAACCAGTCCGCTGGGTCTTCTGACCAAACGTGCCGAACCGCCATTGACTCTGGATGGAGGAGCAGGCCTGATCTGGACCACCTATTCCCCGCATACGATTCGCAAGACCGTCCGCAGTTGTGAGTCCTGCCATCAAAACGAATTGTCCGCCGGGTTAGGCGACCCCCTACGGCAGAACATTAAAAACGCAACTTCGTTTTTTGATGAATTGCGATCCAACAACCAGGTTCTGCCGCGGTTCCAACTCAAGCAGGGGGTGACGCAAAACGGGGAACCCCTGCAAACGGCTTTTCCCGGCGATGAGATCCGTTTTCTAAACGCGGAAGAAATCTCTGCCTTGCAGGAAACGACAGACCGCTACCGTTCGTTCCGCTTCCTGAGCTTACGCGAATTGAGTTTCCCGCGCCTGCTTTCGCGGCAGGAATTCCCCTATGACGCCCGACACCGTGCGCAGGAAAATAGTATGGGTCCACCGCCCTTAAAGGATGACCTTTATTATAATGTGGAAAAAAACCAGTTTGTGAAAGTCGAACCAAAAATTCCTGCCGCAAAAATCCCGTCAACACTGCAGGAACCTGGAACCTCGGAACCCGCCCAGCAAAAGAAAATCATAGAGTTTTTATACGATCTCTTCCAGGACGACGAAACACTTGATAATGGGAATGACCAGTCACCCCTTGAACCTGGACCATGAAAACTTTCGCAATTTTTATATTCAGCGGATTTTTTATACTCCGCCCACTTGCCGTGGAGGCAGATAGCAATAGCCTAACAAACCACCAGGCACCCTTGAGCACGAAGAAAAACCAGATTCAGTTGCCAGCGGAGGCACTCCGCCTTGCCGACGCAGGGATCCTGGAAAATAAAAATTGCGGCTCCTGCCACCGGTTGAATGCTGAAGAGACCGAAAAAAGTTTTACCGGGCCGGACCTGCATTATGCCGGCAGCAAATTCCAACCAAAATGGTTGATCAAATTTCTGAAAAACCCTGAGATCATCCGGCCTGGCAGATTCATCACCGCTCCCGGGTTTTTAAAGGGGATCTCCGAAAACCCGCCGCCGCATCCTTCATTTCCTGAAGAAGAGGCCAATGCCATGGCGGCAGAGCTAATAGGTTTAAAAATTCCCAGGCAAACGTCGGTCACTCCCGAGCCTCTGTCAAAGGGGCAACGCGCCAAAATCAAATATCAGTTTGAGCGAACATTCAGTTGCATCTCCTGCCATCAAAGTTTGAACCTGGCTGGGAAAGTCCGTGGCGGCATATCCGGTCCATCGCTGGTCAACGCAGGAAACCGACTGCAGGCCAACTGGGTAGCCGACTGGCTGAGTACACCGGAAGCTTACACGGGAAAGGGGCGAATGCCGCGCTACAAAATGGATCCCGCCACCCTGATCCAGTTCACCCGGTTTCTCATGATGCTAAAAAAAGAAAACATTAAATAAGGCCATGACAATAAATCAAAAAAATTCACTCGCCGGAATAATGACCCTGACGCTATGGGTCACCGGCTGCGGACAAAGTGAACAGACCGCCCCTGCCATCAAACCTCCCACACAGCAGGAGGTCGGGAAAACCATTTCGCAAACTCCACAATCTGCGCTGGTTCAGGTCACGGAAAAAACCCGGCAGACTTATCAATGGTATTGCACCCAATGCCATGGCATGAAAGGAAAGGGCGACGGCATCAACGCCAAATTCCTCACGGTCCCACCCCGCAACCACACCAAAGCCGAATATCTCGAAACCCGGACCGATGAGCAACTTTTTGAAGCCATCAAATTCGGCGGACTTTCTGTAGGCCGGGCTCCCTGTATGCCAGCCTGGGGCCACACTCTCGATGAGGATACCATCCACTCTCTGGTCCAATACATCCGCGATCTGTGCCAGTGCCGGGCCCTCTAGTACCCCTTACGGGACATGAAAGCTGTGGAAGAATCTCTCACGAGGGGGCGCAACTGGCAAGAACTCTTTCAGCCGAGGAAAGTTCTTGCTCGCCAACAAAAGCTATTGCAATTTGCCACCGGTGGCTCGCCGGTTGGCCCCGCGCCGAGTGGTTTGCTATAATCATTCTCTGAGATAAAAACAAGTCCCTCCTTAACCCGCACAACTTATAAAAAAAGTGAGGCCTCATAATGATTGAAGTGAAACCGTTCCATGGCCTGCTGTACAACACCAAAGTCACCGGACCTCTCAAAGAGGTCACCGCTCCGCCATATGATGTGATTTCTCCCGCTCTTCAGGAATCTCTGTACCAGAAAAATCCGCATAATGTCGTGCGCCTGATTTTAGGCAAGGAGTTTTCCACCGACTCGGAAATGGACAACCGCTATAGCCGTTCCGCAGACACATTCCGACAATGGCTGGCAGAGGAGGCACTTGTTCGCGATTCGCAACCGGGATTTTATTTATATAGTCAGGAGTATGAATTCGAGGGAGAAAAATTTTGCCGTACGGGTTTTTTCGCACGCGTCAAAACGGAAGCGTTCAGCGAAGGCAATATCCTTCCGCATGAGTTCACGCTTTCCAAGGCCAAGACTGACCGCACCCATTTGCTCAATGCCTGCCACGCCAATTTTAGTCCAATTTTTGGGCTGTATTCCGACCCCGAAGGCAAAATCGATGCTCTACTCAATGACGAAGGCAATCTGGAACCTTTGTCTGTGATTGATGACGGCAGTGTTGTGCATCGCATCTGGCGCTTGACCAATTCCGCCACCTGCCGGAAACTCTCTGACCAGATTGGTGACAAAAAAATATATATCGCCGATGGGCACCACCGTTATGAAACCGCTCTGGCTTTCGCGGAAGCTAATCAAGGCAAAGTAGAAGATTGCGCCCATGTCATGATGTTCCTGACCAATATGGATTCGGACTCCATGTCGATCTTTCCCATTCATCGAGTGGTGAAAAGTCCGGAACCGTTTGACCGCAAGTCGTTCCTTAAAAAAGCCGGAAAATATTTTGACATCACCCCCTGGTCTGGCCCGCTAAATGGAGCAGAAGTAAAATCCAAACTACAAGAACTGGGGAACGCGCAAATCACTTTCTGCGCTTATATGGGGAAAGACCACACCTTCATTTTGAAAGTTAAAGACCCCAAAAACGTTGTACCCCTTTTGGACCACGACGAACCCGAGGACATGCAGGTTCTTGATGTCGCTCAACTCCACGCCCTTCTTTTTAGACACATTCTCAAGATCGATACCCGGGAGAAGACCGGCCAACAATATGTTTCCTACAAGGTGAATTCTGGGGAAGCGATGGGAATGGTAGATAGCGGCGAATACGATGTGGCATTTTTCATGAACCCCACTCTCATAGAACATGTGCGACGGTTGGCGGAAAAAGGCGTGCGCCTGCCGCAGAAAGCCACCTTTTTCTATCCTAAACTTTTATCGGGACTGGTCATCAATAAATTTGGACCATGAAAATCATATCCACAGAGTTTATAACCGGGGCCGTTTCGGCCAGGCAATACCCAAAAGGAGTGCTTCCTGAATTCGCGTTTGTTGGCCGTTCCAATGTGGGCAAGTCCTCTCTCATCAAGTCCTTACTCAACCGGAAAAAACTGGTGCGCATCAGTTCTTCTCCCGGCAAAACCCGAGAAATTAATTTTTTCAACATCAATGATGCAATGATGTTTGCCGACCTTCCAGGCTATGGGTTTGCCAGAGTCCCCCCGGCCCTGCAGAGGCAGTGGAAAAAAATGATCAAGGAATACCTGACCCAGCGCGAACCTCTCACCGCCATCGTATTCATCGTTGATGTTCGGCGCAAACCAACTGAGTTGGATTTGACCTTGAAAGAATGGCTGGAGGAATTGGATAGAGACTATATTCTGGCGATCACCAAGGCCGACAAACTCTCCGCCTCGGAGCGTAGTAAACAGGTAAAAATAATTAAATCCGCATTCATGGGTAAAAACGCTCTGGACTTCACGGTCTACTCCAGCAAAAACCATACGGGGAGAAAAGAACTCTGGGCCCAACTACAAAAGCTTGCACACCACTAACAGGGTGCTGGAAAACTCGTATAGCTGTGTTAGGGAGACCTTTGCATAACCCCGGATTCTTCGTCACCTTGTTCCTCAGAATGACAAATAGCCTTGTATTGTCATTCTGAACGCAGTGAAGACGTGATATTTTTCCTTAAACTTTGTGCCCCGCAGGGGTAATCTCGGGGTTATGCAAAGGTCTCGTTTTAAAAGAGTGGTTAAATTTAAAGCAAGATATAAACTTTTCCGGATGCTCCGGCGGAGCTTCTTCCAAAGACAAAAATGGCGGGCACTGATATGGTCTCATCCGCTTACCAATCCTGGCTCCGGGAACAACGTTAAGGGTCAAAAGCTCATTAAAATCGGGCACCCAATGCATGAATCGGAACAAGCCGACATCTGGAAAATAAAAAACCCCTTCCCCGAAAAAGGGAAGGGGTAATAATTGGGTGCCAGTTCTGCCTTATTGCTTCGCCCAAAAAGTTTTACCTTCGGCCGCTGGTCGTTATCCCCAAAGTTCGTCCGGGACTTCCAGGCGGTCTATCTTTTTACCTTGGGCAATGTGCTGGTCAAGAATTTCATCCACATCCTCCGGCTGGACCTTCTGGTACCAGACACCATCCGGGTAAACGACAACGACAGGGCCTACTCCACAAGGGCCAAGGCATCCGGTATTTGCAACCATGCATTTGCCCAACAACCCTTTTTGCTCCACCCCCATTGCTATCTTTTCAAAAATGGCATTGGAACCCGTTTCTCCGCAGGAGCCTCTAGGGTGCCCGGGCGGGCGGCTGTTGGTACACACTAAAATATGATAACTTGGTTTCGGCATCAGTAAATCTCCGTTCAGGTTTATTGAAAAACAGAATGCTACATTAGATGTTTGATAAAGGAAATAGTTTTTTTTAAATGAAAGTTTTCAACACAAAACCGGATAAGAAAGATGGCTCCCCAGAAGGACAGTTTGACGAGGACTATTTAAAATCCCGACTGGAACCTCTCATCAAGGAACCTATTTCCCGCTTTGAGTTTTTCGCGCTGAAGGGCGATGCGTCCGACCGAAGTTATTTCCGCGTCAACTACTGCGTGAAAAGTCTTCCGACACAAGGGTCATCGATCATCGTCATGCAATTGAAGGAACCGGGCTCTGAAAATGAACCGGACTTCAACCGCACGCAAAAGTTTCTGGCACATCTTGATATACCGGTTCCTGAAATTTTATATTACGATGCCGACAGAGGACTGCTTTTCCTTGAAGATGGTGGCGACAAGCATTTGGAGGATCTGGCCCACAATTCCCTCGGGGATATTATTTTCTGGTACCAGAAAGCCATAGAAATTATTGTAGCCATGCAGACCCGCGTCACCCAGAACATACAACCTGATTGCCCTGCCTTTGCGCTGAAGTTTGATGTTGAAAAACTGATGTGGGAAATGGACTTCATGATAAAACATTATATTCAGGGATTCCTGAAGCGTGGGCTAAATCAGGACGAAGAGTCGAAAGTCCGGACAGCCCTGCTTGGACTCTGCGAAACCCTGGCCGAAGAGGAAAGGGTTTTTGTTCACCGGGATTTTCATTCAAGAAATTTGATGATCCTGAAAGACGACCTTCTACTCCTTGATTTTCAGGATGCCCGGATGGGACCACGCCAATATGATCTGGTATCCCTTTTGAAAGATTCGTATGTTGTCCTGAAAGAAGAAACCCGCAATGAATTGTTGAGCTATTACCTTCAGCGTATGGAGCAGGAGGAAAACCGACAAATCCCCCATTCTCCTTTCCTGAAAATTTTTGACTGGATGTCGATCCAGCGAAACCTGAAAGCCATCGGCACCTTCGCGTTTCAATACATCGAACATAAGAATGAACGATACCTGGAATACCTTGACCCTACTTTGCAGTACATCCGGGACACCATCCATTCCCGGCCAGACCTGGAACCGCTCGGCCAGGTTTTAAAACAGGCGATTCCCAGGCTCAACGCAGATACCGGAATTGACAGACCATGATGATCCTCAAAAAATATGTATTGTTCACGTTCCTAAAAGTCTATCTGTTAACCGTGGGTGGTTTGATTGGGATTTATTTGATCATTGATTTTTTCGAGCGGGTGGATGAGTTCATGGTAAAAGACGCTCCACTTATTGATCTTGTTTCTTATTATGTTTACAAAATACCTTTTATTGCCGGCTATATGGCACCCCAGAGCGTACTTTTGGCAACTGTCATCACACTCGCCTCGCTGGCAAGGCAAAATGAGTTCACCGCCATGAAGGCCTGCGGCATCAGTGTCACAGGAATCACATTCCCGATCATCGGCGCATCGGTTGTTATTGCTCTTCTGGTATTAGCCTGTAGCGAATATCTTGCCCCCATCACCAACCAAAAAATGAATTATATTTTTTATAGCAAGGTTCGGGGAAAGGTAACCTATGGGAAAATAGCAAAAAAGAATCTATGGTTCAAAGCTAAGGATCATGCTGTTTGGAGCGTTGACTCCTTTGACCCGGAAAAATCCGTCCTCCAGGGGGTCATCATTTTGATGCCGGATGAAGACTTTGGAATCAGACAGAGAATCGATGCCCGGAGTGCTATCTGGTCGGTGAACAAATGGTATTTCAATGATGGCTACATTCGTCAATTTAACAAGGAAGGCCTGGTGTCCACAGAATTCTTCGAGAGCCGGTCGTTCCCGGTTTCTGAAATCCCGAAAGATTTTGCCAAGATAATAAAAAGACCGGAAGAACTGAGCCTTCGGGAAATGTACGCAACCATTCAGTTGCATGCTCAGGAGGGCAAGGACACCTCCCAAGAATGGATCGATCTGCATCGCAACCTGTCTTATCCTTTCATCAGCGTTGTTCTAGCCTTGCTGGCGATTCCCTTGTCATTGAGGTCCAGCAGGCATGGGGGCCTGCTGTTTTGTGTGGGGGTGAACCTGGCAATGGGTTTTGCTTTCTCTTTCCTCTATGCCCTCAGCATATCTCTGGGCCGCGGGGGAACCTTTGATCCGATTCTGGCCGCATGGGGTCCCAACCTGCTGTTCACATCTCTTGGATTTTATTTATTGCTCACCATCGACAGTGAAAAGGCTTTCCCGATTTAACGTTGAATGAAGAAAATCGCTTCCATTGATATTGGTTCCAACACCGTTCGGCTTCTGATTCTGGAATTTGACAAGAACCGGGATTTCCGTATCCTGGCATCCCGAAGGGTGATCACCCGTCTTGGGGAAGGGATGGACATCCACGGGAAACTGATGGGGCCTCGAATATCTGCAACCCTCTCAGCTTTGTCTACATTCCGCCAGGACTGCCTGACTCATGGCAACCCTCCCTTACACGCTGTGGCCACCAGTGCCATTCGGGAGGCCTCCAACGGTAAAGAGTTTGTCCGTCTTGCCCAGGAAGAAACCAGCATCGAAATTAAAATCATCCCTTGGGAAGAAGAAGCCCGCCTCACCCTGGAAGGCGTGTTCTGGAAAATACCGCATGAGAACCGCAAGAGTCTCACTCTCGATATCGGCGGCGGCAGTACCGAGTTCATACTCTCTGAAGGAAAAAAAATCGCCGGATTTTGTAGTAGCTCTTTAGGAGTGGTAAGGCTGACAGAAAAATTTATTCACCAGCATCCGGTGGATAATGCAGAGTACGAAAACCTGACCACCCACTTAAGAAACGAATTGCAAGCGATCAAGAAAAAACTCTCGGCCTTCATACCGCAGGTATTGATCGGTACAGCGGGGACCGTCACCACATTAGCCGCTTTAAACGAAAATATTTCCCCTTATGATCCCGAAAAAATTCATGGCGCATTATTGCCCCGGCAGGACATCAAGACCCTGATTCAAGACCTGAAAGGAAAGTCTCTCAACGAACGGTTGGCGTTAAAACCTCTTGAACGGGGCCGGGAAGATTTGATCATAGCGGGAACAGCAATCGTTCTGGAAACCATGCGGATGTTTCAATGCGATTCCTTGATAGTCAGCGAATACAGCCTGCGGGAAGGAATCATCCTGAAAGCCTTAGAAGCCGGGGCTCCCTGACACGGACCTCATATTTCCCATAAAACCCTGACTAAAAAGGGCTTGGGGATTGATTGAATTTGACTTCAAGGTCCATTTCAGATATGGTTTTCCATCACCATGACTACTAAAAAGAATTCAGCAAAGAAACTAGTTTCCATCAAGAGGTCCTCGAAATCTTCAGGGCGCCCCATGAAAGGTCGGGATATTCTGGTTAAAGCTCTCGAGAATGAGGGAGTCAAAGTTATTTTTGGCTATCCTGGCGGAGCTTCCATGGAAATCCATCAAGGACTGACCCTGACTAAGAAAATACGCATGGTTCTGCCCCGCCACGAACAAGGTGGTTCCTTCGCGGCAGGGGGCTATGCCCGCGCCACCGGAGAAGTTGGGGTTTGCCTTGCAACATCGGGTCCCGGAGCCACCAACATGATCACCGGCATCATTGATGCCAAGATGGATTCCATTCCCCTTGTCGCCATCACCGGCCAGGTACCCAGTGCGGTTCTAGGCAGTGACGCGTTTCAGGAAACCGACATCATGGGGGCCACGTTCCCGCTGGTTAAGCACAGTTATATGATCCAGAATGTCGCGGAAATTCCACGAATCGTTAATGAGGCATTCCATATTGCCCGGACCGGCAGACCCGGACCGGTTCTGATCGATATTCCTAAAGATATTCAACAGCAGGAAGGCATCGCTGATTTTGACGTTACGTTCGATTGCCCCAGCTATCGACCCAACGTAAAGCCCTCGATACTGCAATGTAAAAAAGCGGCGCACGCTATTCAAACTGCAAAACGTCCACTGATTTACGCGGGGGGCGGCATCATCAGCAGTGGTGCTTCGGAAAACCTGCGGGCCTTTATTAAAAAAACCGGCATCCCCGTCACCACTACGGTAATGGGTTTGGGGGCAATCCCCTCCAACGATCCACTTTCTTTACGCATGCTGGGAATGCATGGGGCGGTTTATGCCAATATCGCTATCAACCATGCCGATCTGGTTATCGCCATGGGTGTGCGTTTTGATGACCGGGTCACCGGCAAACTTGCAGAATTCTGTAAAAACGCACAGTTCATCCATATTGATATCGACCCGACAGAAATCAATAAAAATATTCTGATAGATATCCCCATTCAGGGAGACGTTAAACAGGCGTTAAAAATTCTTCACGGCTATGTTGAACCCAAGAAAGATATCAAGCCATGGATCAAACAAATACAAGACTGGAAAAAAGAGTTTCCCCTGGGGTTTAAACTTAAGAAGGGCGAAATTGTTCCGGAATCTGTCGTCGCCGAAGTCAACAAGCTTGCAGCCAAGGACGCTATTTTTTCCGTCGGGGTCGGGCAACACCAGATGTGGGCGGCTCAGTTTCTCGATTTTGATAAACCCAATAACTGGTTGTGTTCATCCGGCTTGGGGGCAATGGGGTATGGACTGCCCGCCGCCATGGGAGCTCAGGTTGCGTTTCCCGACCGGCAGGTGATCAACATTGAAGGGGATGGAAGTTTTCTGATGAATATTCAGGAACTGCAAACCCTGAAAATAGAAAATATCCCGGTAAAAAATATTGTTCTCAACAACGCTCATTTAGGAATGGTGGCCCAGTGGGAAGACCGCTTTTACAAATCCCTTCGCGGCCATACTTTCATCGGCGATGCCAACTTTGCCGAGGTCGCGCACGCTTTTGGAATCAAATCTGAAAGTATTACCGATCAGAAAGATGTTGTTCCGGCTTTAAAGCGCATGCTCAAACACAAAGGGCCTTATGTCCTGGATGTTAAGTATCCTTACAACGACAAAGTCCATGGACATGTCATGCCTATGATTCCGGCGAATCATACTTATCTGGATACCTGTCTGGACGCTTCCACATCGCTTCGGGATTACTGGAAAAATAAAGGTGTGCTGGAAGAATGAAATCGCCCGGCTGGCTGAAAAAATTTCCTGAACAGAAAATTATTTTTGAGGTGGATGCGGCTTTTGAAACCTGTCAATTCATAAGAAAACCCTGACCCTTTTAATTGGAACACTTTTTGCCGCTCACTGAACCGATAAAACATAAACTCGATACGTTGATCCGGTTTGTGATCTGGATAGACCTCACCATCCTGCTGTTGTATTTTTTGAGTAGCCAGTTTGGTGTTTCCTTCCCTTTTCCCCTTCCAGGAAAAAAGCTGAATAATCCACTGGCCCTGCTTTTACTGCTATTTTCCATAGCACTCCTCATCGATTTTATTTTTTCGCTTTTTTGATCGTTGTGGAATTCGCACTTCAAATTATGTGGTTTACCTACCCCGATGACTTTCGCTGGAGTTTGGATGCCGAACAGGGTTACGGCACCCATTTTTCTACCATACAGCTTTATATTCTGGGTCTGGTTGTAATGATGGCGGCTTGGGCCGATTACGGCAAGAAAGCCGGTTGGAAAGAAAAACTGCCATGGTATTTGGTCGCCAGTGTTTATTTTTATATCGGCCTGGATGATTGTATCGGCATCCACGACAATATTTCATGGAGCCGGAGCCTGTTCCCCGAGTCAACGGTCTTTCACTTTATTTACGAATGGTTGTGGTTCTATGCCCCTATTATTGTGGTTGTGGTCATTTTTCTCAGCCGCTTCTTTTTAAAAAAATTCCGCTATTCACCGGGAATCCTTGCCACAATGTTTGCGGCCTTAACTTTCTGGATATCGGTTCTTCTGCTTGAAGGACTGGCCAAAAATATTGTGTACCCGATGGGATTAGATTACAAACGATTGTTAATCAGTATTGAGGAGGGGTCTGAAATGTTAGGGGCGACCCTCTTTATGCTGGGATTCAGCAAGCATCTTAAAAATATCACGGAGAACCTCCGCAGGTGAATTGCAATAGCTTTTTACCCCTCCAGGGCTAGTGGTTCAAACTGTATTCCAGATAAGCGCGTTGAATATTCGCGTCCAGCCAGTCCAGGTTTTTCCAGCCTTTATATTTTTCCATTAAAACCGGCCGGACCGCATCCTGAGTTTCCTTGAGGGACTTGCCTTCTCCCAACTGTTTGAGGACCATTGTTTTAAGATTAATCAGGTAATGCTTCATCGCCAGAAACACCGGCTTGCCGCCCGGTTCGCCGTGGCCCGGGATATAAATTTCCGCATCCAGATCACCCAACTTATTCATGGCAGAAAGCCAATCCTCTATATAAGCGTCTCCCATGTACGGAATTTTTCCGTTAAAAACCAGGTCGCCGGTAATCAGGGTCTTCAGTTCCTCAATATAAATGAACAAGTCCCCATCCGTGTGCCCCCGCACATGAATCAACTGTAAATTATACCCGCCGACAAAGATTTCCATTCTTTCCTTAAAAATCATATTTGGCGGAGTGATGACCGTCTCATCCATTCCGGGAATATTCATGGTCTTGAAAAAATCCAGATGCCCCTTGCCGGAAGAACCCATCAGGCTCTTGCGAACATTTTCATGGGCAATGATGGCTCGACTGTCTTTAAATATCTGGTTACCAAAAGTGTGATCCCCGTGATAATGCGTGTTGATCGTATAAAGGATGGGGAGATCCGTTTGCTTACGAATTTCTGCCAGCACTTTTTCTGCTTCCTTCGGGGTCACCCGGGTATCCACCACAACGACTCCGTCACGGGTGATGAGAAAGGTGGTGTTCGAATCTACCCCCTCTCCATTCACAACCGTGAAAAGGTTCTTCCACACCTCAACGGTTTTAGAACCTTCCGCGCTGCAGACCCCGCCCAGAACGCTGACAAACAACCCCACGCCGATCAGCCATCTTAATCCCACCATATCAATCCCCTGAAAAACGGTTTATACCCATTGGTTATGGAAATGAGGCAACATGGTAGCATTTCCCCCCTTGCCAGGCAACCACTAGCCCACTCGCCGTGGGGGCAAATTGCAATATCTTTTTCTGGCTAGCAACGATGTTCTCGGCTCGCTCAAGCCCCTGCTAATTCCCTCCCACGGAGACCTTTGCGTAAGTCGTCATTGCGAAAGCAGGAATTTCCCCTCCCTTCATAGGGAGGGGTTAGGGGAGGGTTGGATTATGGATCGTCAAAAACAATCCACACCCCTCCGCAGCTACGCCTTGCCTCCCCTCTCATGAGAGACCTTTGCATAAGTATAGCATTTGGAGACAGGTTATAATGCGTTGAGGTATTTTTTTAACGATTGCTGGAGGAATGGGAATGCAAAAGCAACTGGGTCAGTTAAGCTTCGCGGATGATTTGGTGAACGGGGCAACGAATTTTCTTTCAGAAGTGGATAAGGTTTTGGACTTCAGCCTTCTGGAAAAGGAGTTGTCAGGGATTTATAGCTGCAATACGGGCCGCCCGTCTTATCCGCTGGTTCTTTTATTCAAAACCCTTTTGCTGCAACAATGGTACAACCTTTCCGATCCTGGCATGGAAGAAGCGTTGTCGGACCGGATCAGCTTTCGCCGTTTTGCGGGTTTGAGTTTGTCCGATGCGGTTCCCGATCATTCGACGATCAGCCGGTTTCGTTCTCAACTGGGAGACCGTTACGACAAGTTATTGTCCTCGTTAAATACCCAGTTTGAATCGCAGGGCTTTGTGATCAAACAGGGAACGATGCTGGACGCATCGTTTGTTCGCTCTTCCAGTCCGAAAAAAGCGGTAGACCCTGAGGCGGGGACTTATGGTTCCCGCAAAAAAGACAATGTCTGCGGTTACAAGATGCATACGGCAGTAGATCGGAAGTCTGGATTGGTTCGCCGTGTGATCATCACCCCGGCCAATGTCAATGACACGACACCGGCCGATGACCTGGTGATGGGTGATGAGAAAGCGGTTTACGCGGACAAGGCTTATGACAAACACTCCCGGCGCAAGGAACTTCAGGAACGCGGTATTTTTGTTGGCATCATGCATCGGCCCAATCAGTATCATCCCCTGAAACCTGCTCAGACCGCATTCAACAAACGCATGACTAAATTACGCGCTCCCGTAGAACATGTCTTCGGTATCCTTAAGAACCATTACCGGTTGCGCAGGGCACGCTATATCGGGTTGACGCGGACAGCGGTTCAAATCACCCTGGTTTGCATGGCCATGAATATAAAACGATGTCTTGTTTTAGCGCGAACACGGGAAACTCTGGCTTGAGAGAGGAAAGCGCCGGGGGAACATGGAAAACGGCAAAGCGAATAGCAATAAAAACTATATGCCTCAAAGAAGATTACTCAAACAATAGCGTTTCACTCTCAACTTCAACACCGTTTAATAAAAATTACTGAAATACCCTCTTATGCAAAGGTCTCCTCTCATGAGAGACCTTTGCATAACCCCGGATTCTTCGTCACCTTGTTCCTCAAGAATGACAAATAGCCTTGTATTGTCATTCTGAACGCAGTGAAGACGTGATATTTTTCCTTAACCTTCGTGCCCCGAAGGGGTAATCTCGCTTTTCTGTTTTTTTCGACTTACGCAGCTCTCCTCTCATGAGGAGACCTTTGCATAACCCTGGATTCTTCGTCGCTAACGCTCCTCCAGAATGACAAACCTGCGTTTCTTGTCATTCTGAACGGAGTGAAGAATCTCGCCTTTACGCTTTTTCGACTTATGCAAAGGTCTCTCTCATGAGGGGAGGATCAATGAGAGTCTCGGCTTACACAAAGCCCTCCTTTAACCCTTTGAACAATTATGCTAATTTATTACCATGGGTGCCTTGAGCAAAAAGAAATATGATTTTCTTTTGTATCTATTGGAAGAAGGCGATGCCATGGTTTGCCTCGACGCCCGGCACCAGGAAGTGGATGTTCCAGCGGACCAAAAAAATAATTCATCGCTGAACCTGATATTCAACCTTAATTTCGGGCACCCGCTTGAAATAACAGAGGAAGGGATTTTTGCCACGCTGGCCTTCGACGGCAGACCCTATAAATGCTCCCTTCCCTATGACGCGGTATGGGCCATATACGACCCCAAAATGAAGAACGGTCAGGTGTGGGAAGAAAGCATCCCCGAAGATATGAACCTGACAGATCAAGTGATGGGTGACCAGCCAGAAAAATCCCTGTCAAAACTGAAATCAGTGAAATCAAGCAGCAAACCTTCCAAGGACACCAAACCCGAAGGTAAGCGCGACCGCAGCCACCTTCGAGTCATCAAATAATTGTTCAGGACCGTTACCATATCCTTTACAAAGGTTTGAGGATAGATTACACTCTGCCTCTGCTGAATCGAGTCTAAATAGAAAAATAATGGTGGGCGTAGCTCAGTTGGTAGAGCTCTCGGTTGTGGTCCGAGTGGTCGCGGGTTCAAGCCCCGTCGCTCACCCCATTTTTTGGCTATTATAGCCTTGTGATATCCTCTTCCCTAGCCTTCATGCCATTGGCTTCTGCCCTATAGAGTATGATGATATCTCCCACTTAAGCTTTCGTGAGCGTGTGATATCCCCAACCTTAACCTCATGCCCTATAGGGGTATGTTATAACCCCTCCTATAACTTCATGCCCGGGACGGGTAGAAAGGGTAAACCCTTTTTAAATTATAGAAATCTTTCTGCGGTAATTTTGATGAAATTGGGAAGGCCTATCATAAAAAATAATCAGAAAGGTGGGTCAAGAATCTTAATTGAAAGCGCGTAACTTGGTTTTTAAATATTCCTTAATTTCAGTACGCTTACTAATGTCACTTTCTTTAAAAAGAATATAAAAGCGAATTGAAGTGAATTTTTTCATACCAATTACGTTCATTAAGGAACCTTTGGTTTCAGTAATCGGTTTAGAATCTGAACCATTATCATTAGCTATTTTAATTAACTGCTCATATTTGTCTTGGTCTTCAGAATTATGTTCACTTAATTTAGAAGCAAGCATATGGGAACCGAATGCTGTAATAGGGTTTTTAATTCTAGTCCACAAGTAAATCCGTTCTTGTTCAATTGAAAATCTCTTAGATACTTCGACAACTTCTTTATTAGCAAGTGCTACAGCATCTTCAATATTTTTATCATCTCTATCGACAAATTCTTCAGAATCTCCAACTAATCTGGGAGGGTTTCTTTCGAGAATTGAATCTATTTTTAAATTCAAGATTTCTTCCGTTGAATTCTTTTTCAATTCCCTTATTTTACTTAAAACAAAAGAATCATCAAAATATGACCACTCTTGGTTCCTCAAACTCTCTCTTAGTTTTTCCTTTGAGCAATCAATAATTTCTTTGTCAAGTAGAGCTTGAATAATATCTTTTAATACCAGCTCTAAAGCAACAACCGTTTTGTGGTAAGCAACCTGTAAACGATCAAAATGACGGCAAAGCAGGAAATGATCTGCTGCTCTCAAAGCCTTTTTGGAAAGACATAATTTATTATTC
Organism: Nitrospinales bacterium; assembly: GCA_965249625.1. Classification (GTDB taxonomy): domain Bacteria; phylum Nitrospinota; class Nitrospinia; order Nitrospinales; family VA-1; genus LS-NOB. Next base: position 2,292,217 of record OZ252246.1, read on the forward strand.
TTATCTACCAGCATTTGCGTGATTAGATAATCAATATCTACATTTCCAAATGGAAGACCGGTATGACAGGCAGTCCTTATTAGGAAGTCAATTCGATCTGCATCTAAATCTGAGCTAATTAAATTTTGAAACTGGTGCCCCCCCTCTCTCCGAATAATAGAAGCAATCTCTTTAGGTTCAAAGCCAGCATCCCTAAGAATTTTGTTAATTTCAGGGTCTAGTTCAAGAATTCTTTTTCCCAATACCTCGTGAGAATAAAAATCTTTAGCCTGATCTTCACCTTCCCCTTTTGGATCAGAAATTTTTGGTTCATAAATCGTTTGTGTGTAAAAATTCCCAATTGCTTCTTCCATTGCATGTGAAAAGGGATAATGCCCAACATCGTGCAAAAGAGCTGCCAGACGATATTTTTGCATTTCTTCAGGGGAAAGTTGGGTGGATTGTTTTCCAATTAATTCATTCAAAATCCTTCCAGTAATGTGGCAAACCCCCAACGAGTGAGAAAATCTAGAAAAATCGGTCCCTGGGTAGACATAATGCGCTAATCCCAATTGCTTAACATTTCTAAGCCTTTGGAAAATTTTGGTTTGAATGATACTGCCTTCTAAATTGGATAGCTTGATCGTCTTATGAACGAGATCGGTAATATTTAATGGCAGGAGGAGGTTTGGCACGTAAAGAGCTAATTTAATAAACCAGCTTCTGACAATCGGGTGTCTGCTAACTCAAGGGAATCAATAAGGTGGGGTTTTTCTTCTTTCAGTGTATCTTGAGCTTCATTTTTGTTACAACCTCTCACTCCAATTAGGTAATGATAGGAAGCAACAAGTTCAAGCCATTCCTCATCTGCCAAAGAAGAAGCCTCTGGTTTTTCTAGTAAAGGATAAATATTATCAAGTTTTTCTCTAATCGAGGTTTTAAGCTTCATTTTCTCAAAATCGTCTTCCCCAAGATTAATAGCTTCTTCTAATTCATAATAGTCTTTGGTCAATTTGGAACAGTAGGGGCCTTTTAAATACCAACTAAATCTATAACCAAAATCAATGCCAGATAGTTGCCCCAGATAAACGGCTTTTTGAACTCGAACCCTATCCTCCAAGGAATTAATCTCTGAAGAAACTCCGAGCTGATCCAAAAAAAGCTGTAAAGCAATCAATCTAGGTTTCATGCAAAAATAATCCTCAAATTTTACTGATTAAAAAAGGCTAAAATCTATTAATTATCAATATGTTATAACTTCAAGGCCTGCTGTCCAGCGAACTCAGGTGGGAGAATGAAATGTTAATTTGTACTTGCTGTCCTTAAAAGCTTTAATTTTTTACCCCATTTCCACCATAGTGTCAACAGATTAAATATAATGGCACTTAGCCTATTTTACAAACTGCTTAGAGATAAAATTGCTTGAAACATGTATAATTATACATGCCAAAAAAGCCAATTGATAGCTATACCCGCCAAAGAGGCCTTCTTTTTTCGCAAACCCTAAAAAAGGAAAGAAAGGCACAAAACCACACTCAAGACCAACTAGCAAAAATGGCTAACGTTTCTCTCGATACTCTTTGATCTATAGAAAATGGTCGCACATCAAACCCAGGGTTATTTATTGCAGCAAACCTTGTTGAAGTTCTTAAGGGAGATTTGACAGAATGGGTCAACCGAGCCAAATAAGCATTAATTCCTATGCCCAAAAAACTAACTATTCACCACAAGATGACAAAGATACATTTATCCGGATATTATGCGAGGATTATTTAAAAAAATCGAATAAAACCGAATTTATAAAATTATCAAACTCTAATTTAATACTAAAATTTAAATGGGGAAATCCTTTAGTTTTTGGAACACCTTCTTATTGGATTATTCAAACCCAATTAGTTTTATGGAATAAAAATTATTTTTCCTATGCTTTAGGCAAAAACCTTTTCGAAGAAACTATAGCTTGTTTGTTGGGGGGTTATGGGATCCCAGCGGAAGTAGGATTAAAGGCTTTTGAAGAATTAAAATATCAAGGCCTGACTACCTTCCCTTGCTGAGGGCAAACACTTTTCACATAACCTATTATCGCCTCCGATCTTTTCGGATTTTCCAAGGAAACCGCATTCAAAAACTTATTGAAGCGATCATGTTCAATTGCTCTTTTATATTGAGTTATGCTTATATTAAATGCACTTGATTTAAGCTGAAGAGGGTGCGACTTGTTTTGATTTAAAAGCAAACCAGCCTTTTCTATTGCTGCAACCAAATTTTCATAAGTCTTTGAAAGAGATGCCTCGTCGTTCGACGATATTATAAAATCATCAACATAAACAGAAATTGCAACGTTTGGAAGGACACCTTTTCTCAAAAAATTTCCAATTGGTGATTTATCCATGCATAAGGTTGATAATATTTGAGATTGGACGAAACCAAATGGAAGAATTCGCTTCGACGGATCTTCCTTTGAAACGACACAACTCCATTCAACAATATTTAATCTATGTTTATAAGAAAGATGAAAGGATCTTAAAACCCTAAGAACTCTACTTCTTAAAATACTTGAGAAAAAATTTTTAATATCTACCTTAGCAAAATAACGATTATCTTTATGGTCTAAGATTGCTGCAATATGCCCACCAGCTTTAAAATGATAACAGTAATCGGGGGGAGCCCAATATTTCAGGATGGTTTTAACAATCTCTTTGCCTTTTAAGCGGCAATTATCGCTTGGAACAAAAATCCATCGTTTTTGAGGGGTCTTAAAGCAAAGATCGTAATTATGTTGCATGAGATCTTTTTAAGGTAGTCGTTAGCCGAGCACGCTAACTCAATCAGTTTCCACAAGATTAATAAAAATCTTGTGGCTTTCATGAGGTCACGTGCCCAGCAAGGTATAATATTATTTTTCATAATACTATTCTCCTGCAATCCCCCTGGCGACCTTAATAATATGTAAAACATATCATCATTCTGGCCTAACGACCAAGAAGGCTAACACTGGACATCCATTGGATATTCAAGGCTAAACCTAAAGGCAGGCTGAATATTGATATCAATGTGATAACAATAGACAAGCTGCATGGAGAACCCTTTCACCAGAAGGTGTAGCCATAATATCAATATGGCTGAAAGGAATCAACCTTACCATATGCCTTTAAACCCCTAAATTTGCCCATCAGCTAACCCCTTAAAATTCAACAACCAGATAACCACTGAATCCCAGCTCCAGTGGTCGCGGGTTCTACCCCTCCGGGGCATGAACTTACGGAAGAGGATATCGCAGGCTCACGAAGTTAATGTTGGGAGCATTTAAAAGTTTTCAGATACTAGTCGAATACGAAATTAAAGCGACGAACGTGGAGTTATGATTGGCCCGCCTCCTAACCCCTTCCACATTAAAACGAACAGAGTAATCACCAAAACTATAAAAACAGCCAAAATAACCTTGGCTGTTTTACTCATGGCTGGTTCCTGTTTAACTTCATTTTGAGGAGACTCAACTTTTTTATCTTGTTGCATATCGTTGCAGTCCATTTCTGAGAAGGAGATGGGAAACAAAATTGCTTATGAGGCCAAAGTTATAATTCACCTTTTTACTCGGCACCCAACGCCCACGATACAATGTAGCACTATTCATGGTAGTGTGTCTGCAGTGAATGGGAGTGACACAAATAGTTAAAAAAATAATTAGGTACTAGTCATGGTCATTTTAAATTTAGTATTAAATTTTGCGGCAAAGTTGGGAGAAACCAGGTGGTAAAGCCAACTGAGACGATGGCCGACCCTACCCGCCCGCACTTCAACTTCGATAACAGCTTCGCCCGCAGCCTTGAAGGCTTTTTCAAGTTCTGCCAGGCAGAACCTGCGGCCGCCCCGAAACTGCTGCAGTTCAACCATGCCCTGGCCGAGGAGCTCGGCCTTGATCCCGTCGCGCTCGATTCGGAAGCAGGTTTGGCGATTTTTTCTGGCAATGCAACACCCGAGGGCTCGGAACCGCTAGCCCAGGCTTATGCCGGGCACCAGTTTGGCGGGTTCGCACCGCAGCTGGGGGATGGACGCGCGCTTCTTCTCGGTGAGGTGATCGACACCCAACAACGACGCCGCGATATCCAGCTAAAAGGATCGGGCCGCACCCCGTTCTCTCGCGGCGGAGATGGCAAGGCGGCTATTGGCCCAGTGTTGCGCGAATACCTGATCGGGGAGAGCATGCATGCGCTCGGCATCCCGACTACACGCGCCCTGGCGGCCGTTACCACCGGGGAGGCCGTCTATCGGGAATTCCCTCTACCCGGTGCTATTCTCACCCGGGTTGCGGCTAGCCACATCCGCGTCGGGACCTTCGAGTTTGGTGCTGCACACGGTGACGTCGACAAAGTCCGTGCACTTGCCGATTATGCCATTCAGCGACACTACCCCGAAATAGCCGATGCGGAAAACCCATATCTGTCATTCTTCGCGGCCGTCACCGATGCCCAGGCCGCCCTGGTGGCGCGCTGGATGAATATCGGTTTCATCCACGGGGTGATGAACACCGACAACATGACGATCTCCGGCGAGACCATCGACTACGGGCCCTGCGCTTTTATGGACAGCTATGCGCCGGGCACGGTGTTCAGCTCGATCGACCACCACGGCCGCTATGCCTATGCTAACCAGCCGGTGATCCTGGCCTGGAACCTGACCCGATTGGCGGAAACGCTGGTCCGGTTTGTCGATCCCGACAAGGACCGGGCCATCGAATTGCTGACCGAAACGATCGAGCGTATTCAGCCACTCTATGAGACTTACTGGCTGGCCGGAATGCGGTCCAAGATCGGTTTGTCGACGGAAGATCCTCTCGACCTGGAACTGATCAACGATCTGCTATCGGTGATGGAAGACGGACATGCAGATTTCACCCTCGTCTTCCGCCGTCTCTCCCAAGCCTTGCGCGGTGATAGCGACGCGGTACGACACTTGTTCAAAGAACCTGCTGCCTTCGATGTCTGGGCGCAGCGTTGGCGAAAGCGCCTGGAACGGGATGGAATTGCAGCGGAGACTGGCGCTAAGGCGATGGACCGGGTCAATCCGATTTATATCCCGCGAAACCATAAGGTCGAAGAAGCCCTTGCCGCCGCCAATCGGGATGACATGATGCCCTTCTCGGAGCTGCTGGCCGTTTTAAGCCATCCCTTCGACGAGGTCGCGGGCAACGAAGCTTATGCCGCGCCGGCGCCGGTTACGGACAGACCCTACAAGACGTTCTGCGGGACCTGATGGTGATAGTAATCGTCCCAAACTAGTGCAACTTATGCGGGAAGATCATTTATGAACCAGGAACAGGTTGCGATTTTTTCAATTCTTGCCGGTGTTCTTGCTCTGTTCGCGTGGGGAAGAATCCGTTATGACGTGGTCGCTTTCATAGCGCTCATCCTGTGCGTTTTTCTACACCTGGTTCCTGCTCAGGATGCCTTTTCCGGTTTTTCCCATCCAGCGACGATCACCGTCGCAGTGGTACTTATCCTCAGTCGGGGTCTGGCCAATTCCGGCGCGGTGGACTTGCTCGTGAAAACTGTGATGTTCACTGTCAAGCGAGTTTCTCTTCATGTGGCTGTGCTTTCCGGGGTCTCGGCGTTATTTTCCATGGTGATGAACAATGTCGGCGCTTTGGCCCTTTTGATGCCGGTGGGGATTGAATCTTCCAAGAAAACCAAACGATCGCCTGCAGTGATTCTGATGCCGATGTCCTTTGCATCCATCCTGGGTGGTCTTGTTACTCTCATTGGAACCCCGCCAAACATCATCATCGCCAACTTTCGCGCGGATGTGAAAGGAGAGCCATTTACAATGTTCGATTTCTCGCCCGTGGGCGGGGTAGTGGCGATCACGGGAGTGGCCTACATCGCATTGGCAGGCTGGAGGATGATTCCCAAAAAACGGCGGGCACGAATCGCCGATGAGGAATTGATCGCCATCGATGATTATATTTCCGAAATTCGCGTACCAAAAGATTCAGAATTGATCGGCGTGGCGATGCGGGAACTCGACCAACAGGCGGAAAAGCTGGATGTCGAGATCGTGGGACTGGTACGGGATAAACGCCGTATCCTGGCCGCGCTTCGTCATGAAGAAATCAACAGCGGAAATATCCTGGTTGTCGAAGCCGGACCCCAGGAACTTGACAAGTTCGTGACCGAGACCAAACTCGAGTTGGTGACGGGAGACAAAGGGAAAGCTTCCCTCTTGCGCTCAGAAGATACCACGACGATGGAAGTCGTCGTGCAGTCGAGTTCACGAATGGAGGGACGAACATTTACCTCGCTTCGACTCAAGAACCGTTACGGTATTCATCTGCTCGGAGTATCCCGCCAGGGGACGCCGGTCCACAGACATCTTCCACAAGTGCGGTTTCGTGGTGGTGACGTCCTGCTACTTCAAGGTGATTCCGAAAGTCTTGCAGAGTTGGTCTCGTCATTAGGCTGTCTCCCGTTGGCCACACGCAGGCTTAATTTAGGAGCCGGAAAAAAGGCTGGGCTTGCAGTAAGTATTTTTGCAGTGGCCATCGTTGCCGCGACAATGGGGTTGGCCTCACTTCCGATAGCCCTTTCAGCCGCCGCCATTGCAATGGTGCTCTTCAATATCGTACCCGTCCGTGATGTTTACCGTGAGATCGACTGGCCCGTCGTCGTTCTGCTGGGAGCAATGATTCCAATAGGTGGGGCTCTGGAATCTACCGGAGGGACGGAACGGATCGCCGAAGCGATTCTGAGCCTGGGTGCAAATCTGGCTCCCGCCTTCATCCTAGCCCTGATTTTGATCGTTACCATGACCTTGTCCGATGTGATGAACAACGCGGCAACCGCCGTGGTGATGGCTCCGGTAGCAGTCAGCATTGCCGGACAACTCGGTGTCAACATCGATCCGTTCCTCATGGCCGTCGCCGTGGGTGCCTCGTGCGCCTTTCTCACCCCCATTGGACATCAGAACAACACATTGATCATGGGCCCAGCGGGATACAAGTTCGGCGATTACTGGCGCATGGGATTGCCGCTGGAAATTTTAATTACAGTCCTTGCCGTTCCCATGATCCTCATTGTCTGGCCTCTCTGAATTTTTCGCACTTTAAAAAATTCCTTTTCAATTTATTTTTTTTCTTCCTGGCTAGTTACCAATCCTTTCCTTTCCAAAACATTTTTCAAGGCTTCAAGCAGTTTTCACATACATCAATTGGAAACAGATTCAAAAGCCTCATATTTCCAAAGCAAGGTCAAGAGCTCGTTGCTTAATTTTGGCATTCGAACCAAACCAAGCCTGCCGCAGGCGATAGTCTTTAGTAGATCCGAGTTGGTGATCGATAATGTAGATAACCGCATTCAATAACCCCCAAGCGGTCATTTCAGCAGATTCAAGATCCTGTCCCGGTGCCTGGGAGAAAGCCTCAATCGCTAACTTTGTGTTTTTCTCCGCAAGTTCATCCAATTCTTTCTCACCGATTACAGAAACGCCTTCAAGGGTATCCGGCTGAAAAACTTCAAACAGATACCTCCAGGCTATTGGTTCATCCAGCTTTTTATCTGACAGGTCCCGAGCAACATTTGCAAAAGCAGTAATCGCCTCGCGCCCTGGAACGATGATGTCATTTACTTTTTGCTTCATCTTATCATCGAATTTTTGTGGCTTCTCGTTCTTAAATGGAAAGGCAGGTTTAAACGTACTTCTGAAAATATTTTTCATGTGGGATTTGGCATTGGAAACAATCTTTAACATACTATGACAACTTTCCCGCACGGTGAGAAACTGAATTTCAATCCTTTCCCTACCATCATTCCGCGAGGCCAACAAGACGTAACCCTTTACCTTGTCTCCTCCCCGCAAAGTGAAATCTTCATTCAAACAGGCAAGGCTCCAAAGTATTCTTGCATTATCAAGGCCGCCTACAGTTTCGATTTTGGCCTTGGCAACCTCAAAAAAGGCTTTGAAGAACCTAATCGTTTCCTGATTGCCGTAGGATATTGGCCGCTGAGAAGGAACTCTTTTAACCTCCCAATCGAGCTTAGCCTTGTACAACATTTCAGCAGCGGAATCGTTTTTGTCGACATCCGCACCGATACCATGCCAGGGTTTTTGATTCGATACTTCCATATTTATAATCCACAGAAATAAGAAGGCCGCAGTAGGACAAGCAGGAATAGAAAGAAAAGTTTCTTCACTAGCCACCTCGTTGTATTTGGAATACCAATGCTATTTCAGCAGGAGAATATTGTCAATCTGGGGAGATTTTAGAACAAAATTAGGGGGATTAAAACTTCAAAAGAATCAATGGTCGAACCCTTACTGGATTGTGGCTCCAGGGGTCGCGGGTTCTAGGCCCGTCGCTCTGACAATGGGCCAGAGTTTACAGCAAAAGCTGTCAGGTACTGGTTGGAACGATTGGGCGTTCAAACACTGTTTATCGAACCAGGAAGTCCCTGGGAGAATGGTTATAATGAATCGTTCAATGGAAAACTTAGAGATGAGTCGTTAAATGGAGAAATCTTCACAACTTTGCTGGAAGCTCAGATACTGATTGAAAACTGGAGGGAGGAATATAACCAATTTCGACCACATAGCTCACTGAATTATCGGCCTCCAGCACCAGAGGCTATACAGCCCGTGAAGGTGGAAATACTAACTTAAAAAGTGGTACAACTAACTGGGGCAGGTCAATGGATGGTCTAATTATAGCAAAATCGGGATATTCGGAAGGCTGAAAATTCATAAGTGGTGTGAGTAAAGGAGAAGTCATGATGCGAATGCTAATAATAGGATTTATCAGTGTCTTAGGTATTTTTTTTATAGGGTTAGAATCAACTGCCTTTGCCCTTAAGGAAAAAGGGACGATTACCAGAGAATTTGTTGGTTGTCTAACAGAATCTGATCTGGATGAATTCATAAACTACACTTCTAGAAAGGATTTTGATGGAATGCGAGCATTGTTGGGGAAAGTTTGCTTCTCACTTAATGGTAAAAGATATTCGGTGATAGACCTAGGTTTCATCAGAGTTAAATTAAGAGTTTATATGGGAGGAGACTCTATAGCATTGTGGACTGTCACAGAGGCAATTAAATAGAAGTAGACGCCCGCATTGTAGAACTCCGACCCGAACCAAACAGAAAATCGTTTAGCTTTCGTGCTGGTTTTTATTCAAGATGATTTAATGTCAAATTAAAGGAGACAAAATGGACGATGCAGTGTCAATTGCTATAAATGCGATGATTGGGTATGGTTTTTTGCTGTGATTATTGCGGCGGTAACAGGAATTGTTATTGGCAAAGATGCAAGTAGCAGAGGAATGAGTGGTCTTGGGTGGGGAATATTCACATTCGCCCTTTGCATAGTGGCTCTTCCCTTGTATCTGGTTGTCAGAAAGCCCAGACTAGATGAGAAAGTCGACTAACCAACAGAAGCCTCACTTGATGTGGAGACTTCTCCTAGTTTTCGGATTAGTAGGCTTTGCTCTTATTGAAAATAACCCAATTGTAAAAATAGAAGCATTTATAGGGCTATCCCCTTCACCCATAGAACGTATCTTGGGAGTGAAAAGCCTATTTAGCGGTATGACTGCAGGGGTGCATCATTTTGTTAAATTAAACTTAATATCTTCAGTTAAAGCCAATGTATTTGCACCGTTAGTAATCCCTATCGTAATATATTATCTGTTATCCTGGAACGTTCCTAAAATTGATTCCAGGGAAAAGGAAATCATATTCTTTTCGGTCTTTGTTGGGCTTTCGGTGATTGTCAATATTGCTAATTGAAAGCATGTCATCGAAGCATTAAGAATATGTACCTATTTTTCACTTTCCACTTAGAACTGAATCTAAACAGATCAATGATTCATGGGTTTAAAATGATTAATATTATTTCAGGTTTAGTTTTTGCTTTATTTTTCGCATTAGGCATTATCGCTTTACCGTCATCACCTGATGCAGAAGAACAGCATGCCTTTGGGAGATGGTGCGATTCAATATTACCTAATACAAATAAAATGAATCGTGTCATCACTATTGTCCTGCCTGAAGAAGGTATGCCACGGGCAAAAGTAGAATACTTTGATGGCTCTGTAGGTGACGAGCAATTGACAGATTTAGGAAACGGCATTTTCAAAATCAACGGCAGACCTTCAGGGGATAAATATCGAATTGCGCCAAACATAGACTTCTTGAGTTCAAGTTGTAAGTGCAACTTTGATGGTCGATTAAGAGGCAAGCTGGGATAAACTCCACAGCGTTTCTCAAATCGCCAAATCAAAGGAGCGCGGATGAGAGTTTATGCCCAACTTACCCAAGGACAACGATACCAGATTGAAGCACTCTTAAAAACGGGTCATAACCAAACAATGATAGCCAAAGTACTTGCCGTCCATAAATCAACGATCAGCCGTGAGATCAGACGTAATCGAGGTCTCCGTGGTTACCGGCCAAAACAAGCCCAGGAGAGGACTATGATGCGCCGTTTAATTAAATCCGTACCCCGCATCGGTTTTTCTACCTGGACCCTGGTAGACTCCCTGATCAAACAAGACTGGAGCCCGGAACAGGTCTCAGGCCGTTTGTTCAAAGAACAAGGCATTTCGATCAGCCACGAGTGGATTTACCTCCATATTTACCAGAATAAACGACAAGGCGGTGATCTTCATAATCACCTGCGTTGCCAGAAAAAACGCCGCAAACGTTACCGCAAACAAGACCGCCGGGGGCGCATTCCCAACCGCATCAGCATTGATAAACGCCCGGCTATCGTTAACAATAAATCCAGGACCGGCGACTGGGAAGGCGATCTCATCATTGGACACGGACACCGGGGTGTCATCGCCACTCTGGTAGAACGCAAAACCAAATATACGGTTTTGGCCAAATCAAGCACCAAACAAGCCCGGTCGGTACGCCAAACCATCGAACAAGGACTTATGCCTCATAGAAACAGGGTTCACACAATCACCTATGACAACGGGCTGGAGTTTGCCGAACACCAGAAAATGGCGCAATCCCTGTCCGCTAATATCTACTTTGCCCATCCTTATTCTTCTTGGGAACGGGGCCTGAACGAAAACACCAATGGACTCATTCGACAATATTTACCGAAATCACAGCCCCTGAATAACATCACCCAAAAGAAACTGGGCACCATCATGCATCAACTCAATCACCGACCCAGAAAAACACTCGACTTTAAAACACCCTATGAACTATTCTTCAAAAAATAAACTTTACTAACTGTTGCACTTACTAGTTGAATCCACCCTTTATAGATTGATGACTTGCTGGCATTTACAGTTGCCTTGGTGTTCCATGCATAAAAATTATTCCTCGGTGGTTCACTTATCCTTCTTATCCTTGGGGGGTGGAAAATTTTTGGAAGAACCAAAACATTTACCCACATTGAACAACAACCCCAACAACAGGAAAACGAATAAAATTCCATACAGCATATAATTTTCATCAGTGGGTTGCATTTATCTTGCCTCAATCAGAACAATATTATTTCTCGATTTTGAAATGAACGCATCTCTCGAAAGGTTCTCAACCGGATGAGAGACTTCATCAATTCTACCCGCCTTCATGGCTTTTTCCAACAACAATGCCGGGATAGCAAAATGATGCGAAGCCTCCACTGGAAACGCGGCTTTGGCATGTGCCTCCAACAACACCATTCCCACCACCTCATGCTGGGAGTTGAACAATGGACTCCCACTATGCACCGGGTCAAGGGCCATATTTAATCCGATCAGCATAGATGAGGTATCGGTGGATCCTTCGATTAAAACATGCTGGTCTTCCAGCGTGTTGGTCCACGGGTATCCCAATGTGAATACCGGCTCGCTTCGCGGCCCCAATCCTTTTGCGTTCACCACTAGAGGCAGGCGCTTTACCTTCGGCATTTCATTCAATCTCAATATCGCCAAGTTGCTGGCAGGATCGAGAAACATTACCTCCGCTTGAATATCATCTTCGTTGGGGAATTTGACATTCAGAACTCCCGCTTCTTTCACCAGATCATGATAGGTGAATACATGCATCCCATCACCAACGAGGAACCCTGAGCCCAACCGGGTCACAGGCGTGGTGAAGGTCAGAAAGACCAACAGAAACCCAAGAAGAACTAACGCACCCATTGCCTTGATCATTTTTTCCTCAATTTCCCACTGACACAATAGTTGTGGAATCCACCCGGAATGCTATCCCGAAGCTCATAGAATCCAAAAATTATTTAAAATTTTCTTGTTCCCTTATTTTGCAATACCATATAGAATGTCTTTCTTTAGCAAAATATAAAGGAAATATCCATACGTTTCCCATTACATAGAGCCTTATAATACATTGTCTTGTGGCTCCCGTGGCGGTGGGTTAAAAACCTGCCGATCACCCCAACTGTTTATATGCGCCCGTAGCTCAGCTGGATAGAGTTCCGGACTTCGAATCCGTAGGTCGCAGGTTCGAATCCTGCCGGGCGTACCATTACCAAGGGTAGGGCCAGTTGTGAAGCACGGCTTTACCTGCATTAAACTGGCAACTGCCCTGTTGGGCTATCGTAAAAGGTTCAGGCTAAAAAATGATTTGCCTTGGGCGACCCAAAAAGTAAGGAGAGGATTATGTTTAATCTAAAAATAAGATACCTGATCATTCTGACTGCAACAGCAACTCTGTTCTTCAGTCAAAACACTCTGGCGGCAACCGGAATGGACTCCATCGGCACCGGCAGTGCCGGCAGTTATAGTCATGGAGAGCAAAAAGGTGCGGGCAGTAAAACCAAAACAATGCCCCACCATATTATCGGAAGCAAAGGCCCTCATATATCTGGAAACAGTAGTCATCGTAAAGCGGAAGGAAGCGGCTCTAAAAAATCCTATTCTTATCGTGGAAAGGAAGGGCACGGCTATAGCCATAAAAAGTCAGAGGGCAGCGGCTCAAAATCCTATTCCCATCATAGAAAATCAAAGGGACATAGCTACAAAAAGTCCGAAGGAAGTTCGCACCATGCCCGATCCGGTCACGGTTATAAAAAAAGTTCACATGGAAGCCATGGCGGTCACACCAGCAAATGCCCGTTCACCCATTTACTACGCTTCAAGGGTAAACTGGGCCTGACCAAAGCCCAGGTGGCGGAAGTCAAGAGACTGCGATTTGAATACCGGAAGAAAAGCATTCGCAACAAGGCCGATCACAAAATTGCGCATATGGAGTTTAACAGACTGGTCCATGCTGAGAAGGTAAATGCCCAAGCCATCCGATCAGCGGCTGGGAAAATTGCCGCGACCAAAACTCAAATGATAATGGCCACGGCAGAAGCAAAAATCGCTTTGCTCAACCTGCTGACTGAAGAACAGCGGAAAAAAACTCACGCCATGCATTCGGCTCATTCCTCTCGCTGAAAACAAGGAATGTATTAAAAGAATTTTTCGGGGCGTAGCGCAGCCTGGCTAGCGTACCTGCTTTGGGAGCAGGGGGTCGGAGGTTCGAATCCTCTCGCCCCGACCATTACTCACCGTAGGGGCAACGGGCAACACCTCGTTTTACTTCATACAGTGACGGCACAGCAAAAAGCTAAAAATTTTGCCTGCCATGTAATGGCCGTGCCGTTGGACCCAATAAGAAACATCTTCATTGGGTTCAGCGGTTTTTCTTCATACTCTCCTCCGGGCGTGGTCCTGTCGCAGGTGGGATTTTGTAAAAAAAATTTCCCGCACCCTAAAGTTCCGTAAAAACTTCTGTACAAATTCCCGCTTCAAAAACAGGGTCCCTGGTTTCTTGGGCTGAGACAATTTTTTGCTAGCCTTCTATAGCTATTGTTAGTTAGCTCCACGCTGAGTGGTGACAGATTCGCAAAGCGGGATGCTTTGGGTGGGCTCGTTCAGAATCAAGGCAACGGTCGAAGTGCGAAATAGTTCTTCTATCATGTCAATCGAATCATTGACCCGTTTATGCAGTCGGCAAAGATGGGTGCCATGGGTTTTCAGTTTCAAGGGACAACTCTTTATATGTTTGATGGGGTCCACCGCGTTGATAACATTCAGCAATGGTAGGTCTTCAGGGTCGTGCGCCAGCACATAACCCCCATGCAGACCTTTCTTGGAAAAAACCACCTCGTGCTTGGCCAGAGCCAGCAAAACCTTGGACAAATAATGCTCGGGAACCTTGGTCCACTTGGCAATTTCCGCTGTGGTGTGAGGCTTATCCGGATTCTGGGCCAGACAAACCACGGCCCGCAAAGCATATTCTGAAGTCTGGGAAATCATAGTGCCTCTTTAATAGATAAATTTATCTTGACACCTACTTTAACATATCATATCTTGGTCTTAAATAAAAGATAAACATATCCTTTTATCTTATATATGGCTTTTTGTCCGGATCCGGTTCTTTTTCAAGCCTTGGGTCGGCCACAGAAGATTTCGGGATACGCAGAGATTTTTTAATCCACACCAACCTATTTCAGTAACTGGATTTTTAACACTTTAGGAGGATTGCAAATGAAAAAACTAACAAGTGCTTTAGTCGCGTTTGCCCTGGTTGCCGGGTTCGGTGCCACTGCGGCTTTCGCCGGAGTCATGGCGATACTGACCCACGCCCCCAACGTTCCGCCCGCCACAAAGCGCGGAGCCGATACCGTTGTGATCCATTTAGAAGCCAAAGAATATGTAGGTGATCTGGCTGATGGCGTGAAATATAGTTTCTGGAGTTTTGGCGGAACCGTTCCAGGTCCCATGGCACGACTCCGCGTGGGTGACAGCATTGAGTTCCACTTGTCCAACGCCAAAGGTAACACCCAACCTCACAACATCGACATCCACGCTGTCAACGGACCCGGCGGTGGTGCTGATTTCACTACGGTGGACCCCGGAGAAGAGAAAGTTTTTACCTTCAAGGCCAAGGCAGCCGGACTTTTTATCTACCATTGCGCGGCCGGTTCCATTGTCGACCATATCTCCAACGGTATGTATGGCCTGATTCTGGTCGAGCCGGAAAGCGGGCTTTCAAAGGTTGACCGGGAATATTATGTTATGGAAAGTGAGTTTTTCACCGGAGAACCGGAAAATGGCGTCGCTCCATTTGATATTCAAAAGGGACTTGACGAACACCCCACCTATGTCGTCTTTAACGGCAAAGAAGGCGGATTGCTCGGCGACAATGCTCTGAAAGCCAAAGTTGGTGAAACAGTGAGAATCTATTTTGGCAACATTGGACCCAACGGCATTTCTTCTTTTCATATCATTGGAGAAATCTTCGACAAGGTCTACAAAGAAGGAGGAATTGGTGGTCCGAGCAGCAAGAACATTCAAACCACTCTGGTGCCTTCTGCCGGCGCAACAATTGTCGAGTTCAAAGTCGATACACCGGGAACTTATGCTCTGGTTGACCACAGCATCTATCGGGTCGCCAAAGGCGCCATCGGACATCTGGTGGTAGAAGGAGACCAGAACCTGGAAGTCGCCCGCCAGGGAAAATAAGCAAGCGTTACCTTCCTGAAAAAAAACCGGGGCGGAAGCAGGATGCTTCCGCCCTTCTGGTTTTCCCTCATCACGCATTATTTATAATTCCAATGCCTTCGCAAATTTCCTTTGTAAGGAAACTACTAATCGATAGACATTGCACATAAGTGCGTTATGCAGTAAATTCTACTCTAAGATTCTCATAAGCCCTGATTCTGAAACTAGAGGTTCGTTCATGAAAGCATCTGACCTTTTTATCCGTTCCCTCGAACAAGAGGGTGTGGAGTATATTTTTGGCATTCCCGGAGAGGAGAATCTTGATTTTCTCGAATCGATGAGAGGTTCCAAAATCAAACTGATTCTCACCCGCCACGAGCAGGGTGCCGGGTTCATGGCCGCCACTTATGGAAGGCTGACCGGAAAAGTTGGAGTCTGTCTTTCTACATTAGGACCCGGAGTGACCAATTTTGTAACATCAGGTGCTTACGCACAATTGGGGGCCATGCCTATTCTCATGATATCCGGTCAGAAGCCCATTAAAAAAAGTAAGCAGGGGCGTTTCCAGATCATCGACGTTGTGGAAATGATGCGGCCCCTCACCAAGTTCACCAAACAGATCGTGCATGGAAACAATATCCCCGTGCTGATTCATGAAGCCATGCGCATAGCCCGGGAAGAAAGGCCGGGCGCGGTGCATTTAGAGTTGCCGGAAGATATCGCCGCCGAAGAGTGCTCTACCGTTCCTTTCGAAACCGTTACCACCCGAAGACCGCAGTCTGATGAAAAGGCGCTTGATAAAGCGGTAGAAATGATCGGCGCAGCAAAACATCCACTTTTGCTCATTGGTGCCGGGGCTAACCGCAACCGCACCTGCGGTGCCTTGACTAAACTCATCAAGAAGACCGGCATATACTGCTTCAACACCCAGATGGGTAAAGGCGTAGTGGATGAAAGCCACCCCCGCTTTCTCGGCACCGCCGCGCTTTCCAGCAAGGACTACCTGCACTGCGCCATCGACCACGCCGACCTGATCATCAATGTCGGACACGATGTCATTGAAAAACCACCCTTCTTTATGTCCGCAGGCGGAGCCAAGGTGGTTCACATCAATTATTTTTCTTCCAATGTCGATGAAGTTTATTTCCCGCAACTGGATGTCGTCGGCGACATCGCCGGAAGCATTGACAGGCTGGCCGACAAACTGGAAAAATGTGCGGACTGGGACTTCAGCTATTTCAAGCGGGTCAAAACCGAAGTTGAGTTACATTTAAAAGAGAGAAGTGAAGATGCCCGTTTCCCAGTCATTCCCCAGCATCTTGTCGCGCAAGTTCGGCAGGCCATGCCAGATGATGGCACCATTGCTCTCGATAACGGTGTCTACAAAATCTGGTTCGCCCGCAATTATAAAGCCTACCGGCCTAATACCGTTTTGCTGGATAATGCCCTGGCCACTATGGGAGCCGGCCTGCCATCGGCGATAGGGGCTAAAATTGTTCATCCTGATAGAAAAGTGATGGCGATTTGCGGTGATGGCGGCTTCATGATGAATTCTCAGGAAATGGAAACCGCTGTTCGACTGGGGTTAAATCTTGTCGTGATGATCCTCCGCGACGACGCCTATGGAATGATCAAATGGAAACAGGCCGGAATGGGTTTCCCAAATTTTGGTTTGGACTATGGCAATCCTGATTTTGTTAAGTACGCCGAGTCCTACGGTGCCCAAGGGCACCGCCTGAAAGCCACCGACCAATTGCCGACGCTTCTCAACGAGTGCCTCAATGCCAAAGGGGTGCAACTGATCGAAGTTCCGATAGACTATTCGGAAAATGAAAAGGTATTGATTGACGAACTGAACGCAAGAACCTGCATTCTGTAAGCTCGGCGTAGCTGACAATGTGATGCTAACAACCCCTCCGGGATACGAAGGATATCGCGCAGGCAGAAAAACAAATTCCTCCTACCCTTTTCGTAGAAAGATGAGCTTCAATAAAGCAAAAAATATAGATATGAACTACAACGAAAACATAGAAGATTCATTTCCCTTGATGGTTATGGAAAGCTCCGAACATTCCTCTAACCAGTGCGTGTTTCGTGATGATGAAGCAGGGGCCTGGTTATATCAATCAAATTGTCTGGAGTTTATGAATAAGCTGATCGACAAATATCCAAATGGGAAATTTGACATGATCTTCGCAGATCCGCCTTACTTTCTTTCAAATGGAGGCATAAGCTGTCATGCAGGGAAAATGGTTAAGGTTGATAAAGGGCAGTGGGTTACGGAAACTAGCAGCCTTTCCAAAACAGGGCGGAACACAAGATAATGAAACAACATGAACAACTGATTGAGGTGATGACAAGTCTCGGTGGTTTCGCCACTTTTGGACAATTATATCAGCACACGGATGTTACAAATTGGAAAACGAAAACGCCTTACGCCTCCATAAGAAGAATCGTTCAGGATGAAAGGTTCTTTTTCAGTATAAAACCCGGATTGTGGGGACTACGGTCTCACAAGAACAAATTGCCCGACCATGTTAATTTCAAAGACGATATTAGTAATAAACAGCGTGAGGAGTATGACCACTATTATTATCAAGGACTGTTATTGCAAATTGGAAACCTTACCAATTACGGCACATTTGCTCCTCACCAGGACAAGAATAAAAAATTTCTGAGCAGTACGATTGGCAAAATCAGGACGATGCCCGAGATTTACCAGTTCGGCTACCCTAATTTCGTCAACCACATGAAAACTATTGATGTTTCGTGGTTCAATTCGCGAGAAATGCCCGTGTGCTTATTCGAGGTTGAACATTCAACGTCAATGGACAGGTCTCTCATAAAATTCAATGAGTTGGCGGATTTCAATGTACATTGCTTTATCGTTGCCGATAAATCAAGAAAGAAAGAGTTCGACTCCAAAATGGAGTTACATACATTTGAAGAATTAGAGAACAGGGTTGTATTTTATGACTATGAAAGACTGTCAAAATGGCATGCAAGTTGCTCTGAGATCAAAGCGGTTGCCGCGCTTTGATCTTTTCCATTTTCCCGTACCCCGCTCTAAGCCAGAAACCAGTAATAGACGACAAAATTGTGTGTCAAATGAAAATGAAATGGGAGCGAGATTATGAAAGAAATTATATTTACCGACAAAGAGATGAACAGCCTTTTTCTGATGGTGAGCTATCTGACAGATAGTGAACAAAAAAATTATATGGAAAGCATGATATGTTACGGTGAAGATCATCACAACGAAGACGACCTTGACCATATTTATATACATACGAAGCAAATAGAACAAGTGCTAATAAAACAAACCGCAAACCTGTGATTTCAAGCGAAAACAATATCTCAAACTAGTATCTCCATTGGGACTAAAAGTTGAATATGTCTTGAACGACTGGTTCAAAGACCCATGATATAAAGATGTCTAGACTACACTCACAGCGTGAATTGTCACTACAAGTTTAATGAATTGCCATTAGCATGGCTTGGGTTACCGGCTGATTAGCCTGAAATGATAATATCAACCCGCATTAATCCGCATAGACCCAATTCTAATGGGAAAGACTCCATGACAAAACGCTTGAAGGTAAACTCGCCTTACGACGGCCATTTGATTGCTGAAATTAATCTGGATGACGCAACTCGAGTCGAGAGTGCTCTGAAAACCGCTTATCAATTGGCACAGGACTCGGACAAAATCCTTCCCGCTCCCCGGCGCATCGAGATACTGGAAAAAACCGCAGATATTGTTCAGTCCAAAGCCGAGAAGTTTGCCTGCCAGTCGTCGGAAGAGGGCGGCAAGCCGTTGATCGATTCCCGCATCGAGCTTGATCGTGCGGTTCAGGGCATCCGTGAAGCAGCACAGTCTATCAGTCAGTTGACCGGGCATGAAATCCCCATGAACCTGACCGCTTCATCCATGAACAGGATGGCCCTGACCACCAGGGAACCGATCGGTGTGGTTGCCGCCATCAGCGCGTTCAACCACCCCTTCAATTTAATTGTTCATCAGGTGATTCCGGCAGTAGCGGTGGGGTGCCCGGTCATCGTAAAACCTGCGCGCGCAACCCCTCTTTCCTGTCTCAACCTCGTTAAATGTTTGTATGAGGCGGGACTACCCGAAGAGTGGTGTCAGACACTCGTTTGCGAAAGTTCTCTGGCAGAAAAACTCGTAACCGATCCTCGCGTGGCGTTTTTCTCATTCATCGGTTCGGGAGAGGTCGGATGGAAGCTCCGGTCCAAGCTGGCCCCGGGCACTCGCTGTGCCTTAGAGCATGGCGGTGCGGCCCCGGTGATCGTCGATCATGATGCGGACCTGAAAGATGCCCTGCCCTTGCTTGCCAAAGGTGGTTTTTACCATGCCGGGCAGGTTTGCGTTTCCGTGCAAAAAGTATTTGTGCATGAAAAGCTTGTCGACAAATTTTCAAAAGGACTGGTCAAGCTGGCTAAAAAACTTGTGGTTGGTGACCCCACTGATGAAAAAACGGAAGTCGGTCCGTTGATTCAGGAAAAAGAAGTGGACCGTGTCGATCAATGGGTGAAAGAAGCGAAAAAGAATGGTGCAAAAATCCTGGCCGGAGGAAAAAAAATCGGCACCACCTGTTACGCCCCCACAGTCATCCTCAATCCTTCCGACAAGGACAAGGTCTCTTCCCAGGAAATATTCGGGCCTGTCGTCATTATTTACTCCTTTAAAGACCGTTCGAAAGCGATCAAAAGAGCCAATCAAACACCCTTTTCTTTTCAAGCCGCGGTGTTCACCCAAAATATCGACACCGCTCTGGACACCGCCAAAAGGATCAACGCCGCGGCTGTCATGATCAACGACCACACCGCGTTCCGGGTCGATTGGATGCCGTTCTATGGCCGCAAAACTTCCGGGTCAGGCGTTGGAGGAATTCTTCCCACCATGATGGAAATGACAGAAGAGAAGCTGTTAGTGTTCCGATCAAAACTGATTTAGCGAAACAGGCCACCCATGCATTTCACATCAATTGTCTTTATCGTCTTTGCACTTTCCAGCTTTCCCCGGCAAAGTTGGAGCGAAGAGGCCATGATCCGCATTCCTGCGGGGAATTATAAAATTGGTTTCAAAACGGATAAGGCATTATCGGAATGCGTCAAGCATAGTTACCCCTGCAAAAGAAAGTGGTTTGAGGACGAAGAGCCTATCCACACTGTTTATCTCGATTCCTTTTTAATCGATAAATTTGAAATCACCCAGGAAGAGTTCGCCTGGAAAATGGGGAACAACCCATCCGAGTTCAAAGGCAAGAGTTTGCCTGTGGAAAAGGTGACATGGGAGGAAGCCCTGCAATATTGCAAGTCAGCGGACAAACGCCTGCCGACAGAAGCGGAGTGGGAAATCGCCGCCAAAGGAGGAGAAGAAAATATTTATTTCTGGGGAAATGAAGTTCAGTCAGGCAAAGCTAATTTTTGCGACCTTCATTGTGACAAAAGATGGAAAGCAAAACAGTTCAAGGATGGATTTGAAACCACCGCTCCGGTAGGGAGCTTTTCCCCGAATGGATATGGTTTGTATGACATGGGCGGCAATGTTTATGAATGGGTGTCCGATTGGTATGGAAAAGAATATTACGGAAAATCGCCGGCAAAAAACCCCAAAGGCCCTTTGAAAGGTAAGCGCAAGGTCATGCGTGGAGGCTCGTGGATCAATTACGCCGTCGGAACGCGGCCCTCTGACCGTACCGACGCCAAACCTGGCAAACGATTAAACTTTGCCGGTTTTCGTTGCGCAAAATAATCAGGGCTTTATATCCCCGGCACACCTGAATCCATTTCCATCTGCCTTAAGCTGGAAGTGTGCGGCCTTGCGGTTGGCCGATCGCATGGCTGGAATACCCTGGTTCCACGCCCCACCCCTATAAATCTTATAGGTGATGGAAATTGACCCGACGCAATTCGCCCCGCTACAGGCGTTTAGTTCTGGTCGTGACCCAGGCGGGTCTTTCTCCGGGCTCATCTTATAATAGTTCACATCGACAGGCATCCAGTCCTGCACCCACTCGCTGACATTTCCTGACATATCAAAAAGGCCAAAAGCGTTGGGGGGAAAAGACCCCACCGGAGCAGAATTTTTAAAACCATCCGTCAAATCGGGAACCCGGTTATTGAGACCGCAGTTGCTATCACAGAAGTTCGCCTCCTTACCGGTAATAGTTTCCCCCCAATAAAATTCTCCCTGCGTTCCTGCTCGGGCCGCATACTCCCATTCCGCTTCTGTCGGCAGTCGCAGGCCCAGTTTTTTGCAATAGTCTCTGGACCCTTCCCAAGACACCGTGTCGACCGGAAGATCTCCGCCCACGTACTGGGAAGGGTTATAGCCCATAACAGTTTGGAAAAATTTTTGCCTCACTTCATATTTCGCCACCTTAAAAGCAGAGATACAAACCTTATGAACGGGTTGTTCATCCGGGTCACCCACCCGGCTCCCCATTTGAAAACATCCACCGGGGATATCAACCAGTTCCAACTCCGGTTTCGCATGGCTGGCCGAAATAGATTCTTTCATCACATAGGCCTTCAGAACTTCAATTTTTTCACGGGTGGCTGCAGGAATTCCAGAATACTGGATTCGGGTTCGACTTTTTCGAAAGAGTTTCATTTTCCCGGCTTTTTTGAGAAACACCCGGTAGTGCGGGACGGGTCCCTCATGATCTTTTTTCAGAAACTGGCTGAACGCGTCGTCACTTTCTCCGGACTCATCCACGACCATCACAGTTTCATCTACCAGTTCGGCCTCAAGAGCACCCTCTCTGGTATGTACCAGAACGTCCCGCCCAGTAGATACCGGCATGGCGAGAATTTTATCCAGCAGTTTTTCCGCTTCGGCAAATTTTTTCAGCTTTATCTTGGTGTTGGCCTGGGCTCTCAGCAAAATAAAATTATCCGGTTCTTTTTCCAGAAGGACGCTGAAAATATTTTCGGCTTTATCGTACTCCCCCAGAAAAAATGCCTTTTCACCATCTGCCATGGAACCGGGATTTTCCTGGGCCAAGACAAGGTTTGCGCCCCCCACAGTCATCAGGATAACCAGAGTTATTACTCGGATAGTGTTAGACATGAGCCTCTTCGTTAATTTAAAATCAATCGTCCGTAATTATTCCAAATCTTGGAATGCTGAAAGATCATTATACAGACCTACCATTCTGGATTATAGATTTAGACTATTTAAATGATTTAATATTTTAACCCGCAATGGTAACCTTTCTGTCACCTGGAATATTGATTTAATTAATCCTGCTGACAAATACCCATGAAAACCTGGATTTTCTTAATAACAATAACTTTGGGATTCTCCGGTTGCACCCAAAACCTGGAAGAATCTCCCCTGACTTTACTGCCGGGAGCGGAACCTTCGGCAAAATCACGCAACGATCTTGGCATCGAACATTATAAGGCCGGAAGATATTTAGAGGCTTTACTGCAATTCAATCAGGCCAGCTTTGCCGACCCGACCTCGGGTGAAATCCATTTCAACCTGGGTCTCGCTTATCTTCAGGAAAGAAACAAAGAAAAAGCCATCAAAAACTTTCGCAAGGCCAAAAAGCTGGCCAAAGGTAATCCGGAAATTCTCGGGGCTCCTGTCTTGAACAAACTTTTGCAGAGAAATCAGGGATAATGAGGCTTTCTCAACTGTAACTTTTTCATTCTGGACAGCAGAGTTGTGGGAGGGGCACCCAATAATTGGGCGGCACCGTCCTTGCCGAAAATTTTCCAACCGGTTTCTGCAAGTGCTTTTAGAATATTTTCCTGATCCAACATTTTGATTTCCGCAAAAGTTAAAATCTCTTGATCTTCCTTTTTATCCCAATCCGTATCAACAGTCATTTTTTTATCGGCTACGCTTCTTGGCAAATCAAATTTTAATTTACCTTTTTGAGAAATAATTACAGAACGTTCGATCACATTTTGCAACTCTCTCACGTTTCCCGGCCAGTCATAGTTCATCAACTGTAGCACATTGGCTTGAGTCAACTGGGGTTCGTTTTTTTTGAATTTTTTTGCAGCAAGCCCTAAAAAATGTGCGGCCAACAATGGGATGTCCTCTTTTCTTTTCCTGAGCGGTGGCACCTCTATGGGAAAAACATTTAAACGGTAAAAAAGATCTTCCCGAAAATTTCCCCGTTCCACCTCAATCTTTAAATCGCGATTACTGGCAGCAATAATTCGCACATCCACGTTACGGGTTTTTTCATCCCCCACCCTCTCGAAAGTGCCTTCCTGCAGGACCCTGAGCAGTTTACTTTGGAGATCCAATGGGATTTCACCAATTTCATCGAGGAACAAGGTTCCCTGATTAGCCAGTTCAAACCGACCTACCCTGTCCCGAACCGCGCCGGTAAAAGCTCCTTTTATATGACCAAAAAACTCACTTTCATAAAGTTCTCGTGGAATGGACGCGCAATTGACCCGAACCATTGCATGCTTGTTTCGAGAACTCCGGCTATGAATCTCATGCGCAATCAACTCTTTTCCGGTTCCAGACTCCCCCGCAATGAGGGAACTTGCATCCGTTGGAGCGACCATTTCAATTTGACTCAATATCGCCTGCAAAGCTGGACTCTTTCCAACAATATCCCCGAAAGCCTGAAGATCAACCACTTCCTCCTGCAAATATTCATTTTGCAGTTCCAATTCTCTCTTCAGTTTTTCGATTTCACGAAGAGCACAGGCTCTTTCCTCTTCATTTCGCTTTCTTTCTGAGATATCCCTCGAAATGCCTACAGCAAATTCCTGACCCTTGAATTCAATAAAGTTGGCAGTGACCTCTGTGAGAATAGCCGTGCCATCTTTTTTCGTATGGGAATCTTCAAATTGCAGAACTTTTTCTTTTCGCAATTGCTTCCAGAACTTTGCCCATGATTTTTTATTGGAATCCGGGTTGATATCCTGAATGGTCCGTTCCAGTAACTCGTCCCTGGAATATCCTAGAAGTTTACAGGCTGCCCCATTGACCCGTTTGATATTTGCCGTACAATCGTGCCAGATAATCGAATCCGCAGATCGTTCGATGGTAAATTGCGCCAATTCCTGATCCGTTTCGATATCCATTTTTTTTTGCATAACGCCCCTGCTTCTTTGATTCCGAATCCCACCCAATACTACTTAATATCCTCTTTATACTACCATAATTCATATAAAACGAAATCAAGTAGTTTTTAGATAACACATAAACCCTTTAAAAATAAAAGGTTTTCTGAGATTTAGAAATGGCACGATCCCTGCCTTCTAGTGGGTATTAACAAATTTAGAGGCCCATTCAGATTAAGGGAGAGCGACATGACACTGAAAACTAAAGTCACAAAAATTCAACTTGAAGGCCTGCACCATTTTGCCTTGAACGTAAAGAATATGAAACGATCAGAAAAATTTTATCACCAAGTACTGGGATTTCCTGTGGTTAACAGGACCGAGACCCGTTCGGGCATTAAGCATTTTGAAATAGATGTCGGCAATGTTGTGCTGGCTTTATTCGAATCCCCTGATTTGGATTTCGACTCAGCACAAAAGGTTATGACTAATGATGGGTTCCTGCATTTTGCTTTTGCAGCCAAGCCGAAGCAATATGAAGATATTATCCAAAACCTTAAAGATCATAATGTAGAAATGGATGGGGAACCCAGGAACCATCCGGGTGGAAAGTCCATCTACTTTTTTGATCCGGATGGTCACCAGCTGGAAATTCATTTTGCAGATTAGCACCAAATAATTTCAAGATACAAAATCATGAATACGAACGCAGCAAAAATCGGATCCATCATGTATTTCATTTGGGGACTGCTTCATTTAAAAGCGGCTTACAGCGTTTATCAGCTGGGGGTCTCTTTGGATGTGGGAATGGTTCAAGGCAGGGTTTTTCAAGATGCCTGGAGTTTGCTGTTCTTCGCAGTGGTGGGAATGGTGGTGGCGATAAGATTTAATTGGCAAAACAGCCGCCTTGGGTATTGGATCAATTTGATAACCATCAGCGTCACCGACATTGGATTCATTGCTTTTGTTTTGATGCCTGAATATCTTCCGATATTTCCTGGAATCTTAGGCCCCATATTTTGGATATTAGGTGTTGTGTTCAGCACAACAGGACTGCTTGGCTTTAAAAACTCAAAACCATAAATCCCTTTGATATTTAAGGAATATAACAATGAAAAAAACAAAATTTTTTGGTTCTAAATTTTCAGCTACTTTAATCGCTTTCACTTGTTTTGTGACTGTTTTCGGCTTTAGTCAGGCAGAAGAGAAAGCGAAAGAAAAAAAGGAAAACCTGATTTGGGATGCAGGAACCGTTCAACTTGAACTTGAAAAATTAGGGGCGGGTGTATATGCATTTTACCCCACTGACGCTAGAGAAAAAAACCCGAAAGGGTATCCGGTTGCCACATCCGGCGGTTTTGTTGTCGGGGATAATGAAGTACTCGTTGTCGAGTCAATGGTTAACAAGCGCCTGGCAGAACAAGTTATGGGCTTTGTCAAGAAGGTGACAGACAAGCCCATCCGTTATGTTGTCAACACTAGCTACCATGGAGATCATGCTTACGGGAACTACGCGTTCCCCAAAACAACAAAAATCATCCAGCACAGCAAAACTAAAGCCTTTATGGACAACAAGGAGGCCTTTGAGGTAGATAAAAAGTTCATGATCCAATATTTTGGGGCAAACCGAGGGATTGAGGATGTTGTGTCCCGCACGGCTGACATAATTGTCGATGACAAAAAAATCATCAATCTTGGAAATAAAGTAGTGGAAATCATGCACCTTGGTTTTGCTCAAACAGATGGAGATTTGTTTGTATGGTCGCCTGATAATAAAGTTTTCTGGACAGGGAATCCTGTGGTTGCGCAACCCCCTGCCCTGCCCTGGTTACTGGATAGCAGACATGAAGAAGTTCTGACTACGATGAAAAAAGTTCGTTCTTTTCTTCCTGATGACGCGATTGTTGTTCCGGGCCACGGCATTCCGATTAAGCCTCAAGCCATTGACTTCACCATTAGATATCTGGAAATCCTGCATAAAAACGTTAAGGGAGCGGTAGAAAAAGGCATGACTTTGGAACAGGCCCAAAAGAGCATCACCATGAAAGATTTCCAGGGTTATGCCTTGTGGGATTGGGTTCATTCAGGAGTCAATCTAACAAACACATACAAGGAACTTTCTAAATGACAAGCTCAACTATTCAATTCATTTTTCAAACTAAAATCAAACAATCAACAGAAAGGTTTTTATCATGTCCAATAAACTATCCGTACTCATCATGGGAGCGACGGGAAACCAAGGTGGCACCGTCGTCCGGCACCTTTTGCCCAAGGGGCATCGTATTCGCACATTCACACGCAACGTCGATTCCGCCAAAGCAAAGCAACTTAAAGAAATGGGAGTAGAAGTGGTGGAAGGTGATTTCACCGATCCTGGTTCCCTGGCCCAGGCCATACTAAGGAATGGACACAGTGTTTGCCATGACTACGCCGTTCGAGGGAGAGCTTTGCGTAAGTCGAAAAAAAACAGAAAAGCGAGATTACCCCTTCGGGGCACGAGGGCTTGAGTTAAACATCACGTCTTCACTGCGTTCAGCATGACAATACAAGGCTATTTGTCATTCTGAGGAACAAGGTGACGAAGACGTGGTATTTTTCCTTAAACTTCGTGCCCCGAAGGGGTAATCCGGGGTTATGCAAAGGTCTCCATTCGAGGCAGGGGTTGAGGCGGAGACCCAACAGGGAATCACTCTGGCCGATGCGGCTAAGCAAGCCGGAGTGGGGCATTTTGTTTTCAGCTCGGTGGACATATCAGGATTACACCGGGATTTTCCAGAGGTTGAATGGGAAAATTACGAGAAATGGGCCAAGCAACAGGATTGGAAGGTAATCAGCAATTAAGGTTGCGTTGAGATTTCTTTCAAAGAAGCTGGAAGTTCATTTTTTAGATTAAACCTGAATTTTTTCAAGGTAAAAATCATGATTAAAAATAAAACCGAACTGGATATTAAAATTTATCCTCCAGAATCACAGGGGGTGGGCCAGTTTGACGGCGGCCGTATCACCGAAATCAAGCCCATTGGGTTTCCCCATGAAGGCCCAGAGATAAAAAACCTCGGCCCGCTGTTTTACTGGGCCTGGGCCACGGCAAAAGGGTATGGCAAAATCGCCTTGCACCCTCACCAGGCATTTGAGATCATGAGCTATGCTCTGGAAGGAGAAATTGGACATTACGATACTTTGAATAACCGCAGTCGGGTCAAAGCAGGAGGAGCTCAGGTTATGCAAACGGGTTCAGGAGTTTCCCATGAAGAAGAGACGGTGGGCGACCGTACCGATTTTTTTCAAATCTGGTTTGATCCCAATATCAAGAAAACAATCCATAATGAACCCGTTTATAATGAGTATACGAATGAGGACTTCCCCAGCGAATCGAAGGACGGCGTTACCTTCAAAACCGTCATTGGAAAGGGCTCACCGGTCACTCTGGTTGCGGATGTGATCATGAAAGATGTCTCCATCGAAAAAGACCGGCAATTTCAATACCCGCTCGGCCAAGGGAAAACCCTGGCACTGGTGGTTATTTCCGGCAAAGGGTTATTGTTTGACATACAGACCGGGACGAAGCACCATGTCAACAGGCAGGACTTCGTTTTGATTCATGCGCAAGAGCGCGGAGAGTTTTCAATGCATGCCGACTCCGGTTCTCCTTTGCGCGTGGCAACGATTGAAGTTCCAGCGCAGGTGGACTATCCCCTGTATCGAAATCGATAGAAAGGAAGATCCAATGAAAGCTTTTTTTCAAACAGATGGAAGCATAAACAATCTTATTATTCGCGTAATACTGGGAATCGTCATGTTCTCCCACGGTGCCCAGAAACTTCTGGGGTGGTTCGGGGGATATGGGCTTGAAGGTACTCTGGGATTTTTTACCAACCAATTGGGAATTCCAATGGTCGTTGCCATATTGGTGATACTGGGTGAATCTCTAGGGGCATTGGGGTTGATCACCGGGTTCTTGACCCGTTTTTGCGCGGCAGGGATTCTCATCATCATGACGGGTGCCATCGTCATGTCGCATGCAGCCAATGGCTTTTTTATGAACTGGTCTGGCAAACAGGGTGGAGAAGGTTTTGAATATCATCTTCTGGCCATTGCCTTATGTCTTCCACTTCTGATCAGTGGCGGAGGCCTGTTCTCTGCTGATGGCTTTATTGTAAAACGCTTTTCCTTTTTACCAGGCGGGAGAGCTATAAATTAAAAAATAATTTCTTTAAGGATTCATTATGGAATTTTCAGAAACTGTTCAACAACGCCGATCTATCAAGTCCTACCAGCCCGGCAGAGAAATCAGCGATGCGGAGTTAAAAGAGTTAATGCAAGAAGTGGTGTTGAGTCCGAGTTCCTTCAACCTGCAACACTGGTCATTTATCGCCGCTAAGGACACTACCCTTAAAGAAAAAATCAAGGCCGCCGCCTGGGGCCAGGAACAGGTGGAAACCTGCTCGGTATTGCTGGTCATTTGCGGCAAATTGAATGCCCATGAGGACGCTCCCGAAATTTACCAGGGTGCCGCCCAAGGAATACAGGACAAGGTTCTTCCTATGATAAAAAATTTCTACGACGGCAAGGACCAGTTGCAAAGGGATGAAGCCATCCGCAGTGCCTCGCTGGCCGCCATGGTGTTAATGCTGGCGGCTCACAACCGGGGCTGGGCCACCGCGCCGATGATCGGCTTTGATCCTGAAGCGGTTTCTAAACTGGTAAACCTCAAGCCTAATTATATCCCAGTCATGTTAATGGCCGTGGGATTTAAGAAAGAGGAGCCCCGGCCCAGGGACTATCGCCGGCCCATCAAGGAAGTGGTCAAAATGAACACGCTGGATGGCCCCGGTTTGATGGGATAGAGCAGTTCATGAATTTTTTGATATACCGGTTTTTCATAACATCTTAAGAAAGGTGTGCAATGATCATCGTCATGGCCCCGGATGCAACCCCGGAGCAGGTAGAAAAGGTAGAAGACACCATCCGGGAACTCGGTTACACCCCGCATGAAATTGTCGGTGTGGAACGTAAAGTAATAGGGGCCGTGGGTGATGAGCGCGGTAAAGACCGCCTGCAATCTATAGAAACCATGGGTGGAGTCGAAAGCGTATTCCCCATTCTCAAACCCTACAAGCTTGCCAGCCGGGAAGTGAAATCCACTCCATCTGTAATTCGGGTCGGGGAGGTTGATATCGGCGGGCCTGCGATCGCCATTATCGCGGGACCCTGTTCGGTGGAAAGCAAAGAACAGATATGCACCACTGCGAATCTGGTTAAAGATGCCGGAGCCAATTTTCTTCGAGGAGGTGCCTACAAACCTCGAACTTCCCCTTACAGTTTTCAGGGAATGGAAGAGGACGGACTCAAACTGCTGGCCTCTGCCAAAGAGGCTTCCGGCTTGCCCATTGTCACCGAAGTGATGAATCCGCGCGAGATTGATCTGGTCGCAAAATATGCCGACGTCATTCAAGTCGGAGCCCGGAATATGCAGAATTTTTCATTATTGAAAGAACTGGGAAAGATCGACAAACCCATTCTTTTGAAACGAGGCATGATGAACACCATTAAAGAGTTCTTGATGTCCGCCGAATATATTCTTTCCGAAGGCAACCACCAAGTGATTCTTTGTGAGCGAGGCATCCGAACTTTCGAAACCGCAACCCGAAACACTCTTGATATAAGCTGTATACCGGTCTTGAAAAAGGAAACCCACCTTCCCATCATTGTTGACCCCAGCCATGCGACTGGACATTGGGATATGGTTGAATCCATGTCGCGCGCGTCCATTGCCGCCGGTGCCGATGGCCTTATCATTGAGGTCCACCCCGATCCCGTCAAAGCCTTTTCAGACGGACCCCAGTCCCTGAAACCTGCAAAATTTGCCAGGCTCATGGAAAACCTGCGACCCTTCGCCGAATTAATGGGCCGCACTCTCTCCTAGCGAGAGAGAGCTTTGCGTAAGTCGAAAAAAAACAGAAAAGCGAGATTACCCCTTCGGGGCACGAGGGCTTGAGTTAAACATCACGTCTTCACTGCGTTCAGCATGACAAGAAACGCCAATTTGTCATCCTTGAGGAGCCTGTGATGTCCTCTTCATTAAACTTCATGCCCCGGAGGGGTAGAAGGCCTGGCACGTCCCTTTAGGGAGACGAAGGATCTCTCCCTGAATGACAGAAAAGCGAGATTCTTCACTTCGTTCAGAATGACAAAGCGGAGCCTGTGCTGAGCGAAGCCGAAGCATTCAGAATGACAATACAAGGCTATTTGTCATTCTGAGGAACAAGGTGACGAAGACGTGATGTTCAACTCAAGCCCTCGTGCCCCGAAGGGGTAATCCGGGGTTATGCAAAGGTCTCCTAGCGAGAGAGGCAATTAGACAAAAGTCCGTTGAGCCGCCACACAGCTAGAGCACTTGGTAAAGACATTGCCTTGTTCCAACCGGGCGGGGAGCCCGGCGGCCAGCGGCCGGTGGCAAATAGCAGTAGCAACTTGATCCGAGAAAACCGCTCGCCAGCCAAAAAAAGTTACTTACCCCTTCAGGGCACGAAGGCTAAGGAAAAATATCACGGCCCCCTGACCCCATGTTATATCCCTCCAAAGATTTCATACCCCAGAGGGGTACGCCCAGTGGTAAACTCTTGAATTCCTAGGATTTTAGGTTTATTCTGAAACGGCTTTTATGGCTATGAACAACCTGTTCATGATCTCTTGATCAGGTTCAATGACTTTTTAGTTTAGCGCTCCCTAATGAGTGATTTATATCAATCAAACCGCAAGCATGCAGAAACATACCGGCACCAACTTCAACAAAAAGTAGTTTCTCTCCATCAAGCAAGACAATCGTCCGACAACGGTGAAATCGATCTGCAGAAATTTTATTTAGACTTTAAGGACCGGGCTATTGATCTGGTCCATAAAGAAACCGACCTGCTTCAAAAAGAGTGCACCAAATCCGACAACTGCCACCTGCTATTGCTCAAGCAAACCGCGTTGGTGGACACGCTCGTTCAAGCCAGCTTTTATTCGGCAGTCTGGTATTTCAATCACCAGAATAACCGGGAGTGGACCACACAGTCCGTCCCCATAGCCATAGTGGCCCGGGGTGGCTATGGTAGAGAGGAAATGTATTTCCGGTCGGACGTGGATATCCAAATCGTTTCACAATCATCTCTTAGCGAGAACAACAAAAAAACCGCTGAGGAAATCATCCGGCATTTCGAGTACCTGTTTGTTTTTCAGGATATTTTCCCTTCTTCCAGCAATGCCTGCTACACCGAAAACGAAACGTTTGAGCGGGATCTTGACCCTTCCAGGGTTCCCGAGTTTTTGGCACTTTTGGAACATCGCTTTGTAGCCGGAAACTCTCTGGTTTATAACGAATTTAAAAGTTCCATTAAAACGGTCAGCCTGCTTTATCACGACGAAATTCAAAAGCACTGCCTGAGCCATGAAGGATGCTACCAAGTCCAGAATACCGTCTTTCAACAGGAACCAAACATTAAGGAAGAAATGCGCCGCCTTTACTGGGCATTGGCTTCTGTACGTTTCCTGCAAAACCTGAAAACCACCAACCAGTTTGAACTGCTCAACGAATTGTTTTCCAAGAACTTGCTGAGCCCACTGGCTTATAAAAGCATGCAAAACGGGCTTCACCTTTTATCCCGGGTCCGTTTATTCCTGCACACTTTCCAGAAAGGGACCCACCGGGATACCATGAGCTATGAAGTCCGGGAAAAGATTGCCCAGTCTATGGGATTTGATGTTAAGACCTTTTTCCAAAAATATTTTTTCGATGCTGTTTATCCCCTTAAGCGGTTCAGCCGGAACCTTTACTGGGAGAGCATGGCGGTAGACACCAAAAAGAAGAAAGGCCTTTCAGAGTTCTTCTCCCTCAATACGCAGAATCAAATTTACTTTGAGAAAAACCCCAAGAGCCTGTACATCCAGGAGCCTTTATGGCTCTTCAAGGTTTTCATCTGGGTCGCTGAAAGGAATTATTATTTGTCCTACGAAGTGACCCGTGCCATTGAACAATATGTTGATCAGGCCTATCCCATTTTCATGGATGAAGAATCCAAACTGGAAATCCAGAACTACTTCAAACGCTATATCCGGGGGAAATATTTTTCAAAAGCCATCCGCCTGTTGCACGAGTTCGAAATATTAGGGGATTATTTCATTCCCGCATTTAACAACCTTAAAGGCATGCCACAAGATATTTATGTACATAAATTCCCAACAGACATCCATATTCTTTCCGCTCTGGATGTTTTGAACGGACTGGAGTTCCGTGACACGGCCGACCCCTTCCTTTTAGAACTTTATCACTCGCAAAGGGATAAAACAGCTCTTAAGCTGGCCGTTTTACTGCATGACATCGGCAAAGGTACAAAGGTTGGCGATCAGAACGAAGAGTTGGTCGGCGCAAGAATGATTCCGCAGATTTTAAACAACCTGGGTTACAACGACAAACCCAAACGGATAGATGATGTTTCTTTTTTAGTAGAAAAACATTTGACCATGTATGACCTGATGCTTCTCGACCCGGAAGCCGACGATACTTACGACATGGTGCTCGACCTCGTCAACCATGACAAGGAAAGGCTCAAGATGCTGATCCTGCTTACCCATTCGGACCGTGGCGGAACCAAAATGAACATGTCCACTTCGCAGATCGATCAATTAAAACTTTTTTACCAATACACCCTTCACCACAAGAAACGAAAAAGCGTTCCCAATCACATTAAACTGGAGTTCCTGAAGATGGTTCGCCTGCCCCGGGAACTGCAGTCACAACTGGAAATCTATTATAAATTTATCCAGTCACAGGAACCTTTTTTGGCAGAAATGCTTTTTAAACCGGGACAACCTTCTGAATTGATCGTCTGCACCCAGGATGCCCGGGGATTTCTTCACAAAATTTCAGCAGTACTGGCGTTTAACCAGATGGATATTGTCGAAGCCAATATTCAGACCTTACACAACAAGGTTTTTGATGTCTTTAAAGTTATCGATTCTACCGGCAAACCCATTGACTACGGTGATTTCTTCTTTATTCAGCAACGTATCCAGGAAGACCTGCGCCGAATTTTTATTGACAAGGAGCCGCTGGCATCTATATTCAAAGGACGGTCGGTGGCTAATGTTTCAGAGAAACCGCATTTCCAGGAAGTAAAATTGAAAATGAAAACCATTGGGCGATCCGTTAAATTATCGACTCACAACCTGCCGGGAACATTCATGATGGAAACCAAAGTATTCTCAGATGCCCATATGGAATGTCAGAAAGCCGTCCTCCACACCAATCAGGGTTCTGCTTCTAATGTTTTTTACCTGCGCCCCGAAGACGTGGAAAAAATCATGAACAATAAAGAACGCTTTATTCAAACCATTAAAAAATCCCTACGGCCTCTGGTTACCGGAGAACCGTTATTTTTGCAGGAAGAGTTGACACCCAGCTCATAAATATCCGCCATGAAGTCTCATCCTCTTCGGTTTATAAAAATCGCCTTGTGTCTCTTCCTGTTGCCTTCCCTGGCTTTTGCTGAGGAACCCTACAAAGGCTCCCTGGAAAAAGCACGGAGTCTGGATAAAGAAGAGTTTTTTGAAGATGCCACCAGATACTGGCAAAAAACCCTTGACGAAAATCCTCCACCAAACATCATCCTTTACGCCAAGCTCAAACTCACCAACACCTACTCACGTCTGGGGCAGTTGGACAAAGCCATCGAGACATCCAGATCACTTACAGAATCCAATCCCAGCCACTACGACTCTTGGTTTCATTTCGCCAATTCCCTTGCAGCCTTAAAACAATATTCCCCGGCCACCGAAGCCTTCAAGAAAACAACCACGTTAAAACCCAAAGAAGGACTGGGCTTGGTGGGACTGGCCTTCGCATACTTTGGGGACCAGAAACCGGATTCCGCCATCGAAGAGTTAAAAAAAGCCATGAAAATTTTCAAGGCTAATAGAAATATTTCCTGGTATCGGGACTGCCGTCTCGCCATCAATCAAATAAAAGGGTTCGCCCGCTTTCCTCCCAAATTTGCCGACCTCTGGCTGAGAAAAAACCTCAAAAGAGTTCAGGACACTTATATGAACGCAGTTCTCGATCTGGACAACCTAATAAACTAGTGCCCGCCATTATCGAACTACCCACTAATTTTCCATCCTTCCCACGCCAAACCTTCTATATAATCCATTCCTATAACATTAAAAATTTTTAATGTCGGATTAATACTTTTTTAATACTAATTTTATAGAATACAGACAGTATTTTTCTCCTCCTCTCGGGGGGAGCGGATTCGGTTCCATGACCAAGTCTTTCCCCCGTCTCCTCCACACGAGAGGAACAGGCGGTTCTCCAAGCCTGCCTGTTCCCCTCGTGTTTTTTTATTAGTTTCCATAATATTGAAACCCAAGCTGACAGGAAAAGCATCTAAATAGATACAAGATATTCTTGTTCGGAGGTGAGCAATGAGCTCCCAATTTCTCATGTGCCCCCCGGATTATTTTGGGGTGGAGTACAGTATCAATCCCTGGATGACCCATAATTTGGGTTGCGTTGACACTGACAATGCCAAAAAACAGTGGCACAGTCTATTTGAAACCCTGTCAAAATTCGCCAATATTGAATTGCTGAAACCCCGGCCGCATGTCCCCGACATGGTTTTTACCGCCAATGCCGGTCTGGTTAGAAAAGAACTATTCATTCCCAGCCATTTTCAACATTTGGAACGGCGCCAGGAGGAAACCCATTTCAGAAAATGGTTTCTCAGGATGGGTTACCGTCTTAAAGACTTGGCTGACTCTGTCCGTTTTGAAGGGGAGGGGGATGCCCTGTTTCAACCCGGGAATAACCTGTTGTGGATGGGATACGGGTTTAGAACCGATCTGCGGTCACAGGACCTACTCAAAAAATTATTTTCTCTGCGTATCATAACGTTACAACTTGTTGACCCGCGGTTTTATCATTTGGACACCTGCTTTTGTCCGCTTTCAGGAGGCCGGGTCATGTATTATCCAAAAGCGTTCAGCGACGACTCCCTCCAATCTATCAAAGCAAATATTCCCGCCCAAAACCGAATCGAAATAAGCGAAGAGGATGCCATTCATTTCGCATGCAATGCCATCACAATAGAAAACAACCTGATTTTGAATCATGCCAGCCCCACCCTGATAGACAGACTGCAGTCATTGGGCTATCGGGTTATCCTCAAACCCGTGGGCGAATTTTTAAAAGCTGGCGGTGGCAATAAATGCCTCGCGCTCTCTTTAACCAGCAATTAAAGTAAACTCAATAAAGTCCAATATATCCATATATTTGCCTATTGAAGGGTTCATATTTTCATGAATTTAAGATACAATGCACCCTAAATTCGCATAATTAGAGCGGAAGAGACCTTCTCAAAAGATGGGAGCCGCAATTTCTGCACCATAGCAAAGTTATTCTGGCCAAAACAGGCCTGACATTGATTTAAACCAGAAAGTTTTCCCACCTCGGCAAAACTTCCAGGAAAAAACAGAACTGAATATTATGGCTCGAAAATCTAAATACAATCTGGTGTGGATGGATCTGGAAATGACTGGCTTGGACGCGGAAAAAGAAGTCGTCATTGAAATCGCCACCCTGATTACTGACAGCGAATTGAATATTCTTGAGGAAGGGCCTTGCATCGCCATTCATCAACGAGACGAGATTTTGGACCAAATGGATGAATGGAACACCAAACACCACAATGCATCAGGACTGGTCAAGCGGGTCCGCGAATCCTTGATAGATCAAGAGGAGACCGAAAAAAGGACTTTGGAGTTTATCAAAAAATACTGCCCAAAAGGCACGCCCCCTTTATGTGGAAACTCCATCAGTCAAGACCGAAAATTCCTTGCGAAATATATGAGTGAGTTGCATGATTTTTTACATTATAGAAGTATTGACGTGACCTCCGTCAAAGAACTGGTGAACCGCTGGTACCCGGACGGTCCTAAATTCCCCAAAAAAAGCAACGAGCACATGGCCCTCACGGATATCCGGGAATCTCTTAAAGAACTTGTCTTTTATCGACAACATTATTTCATCGGCAAAGAAGCCAACATAGCCCAGCCTGTAACCTGAAGACCAACAACCCTCTCAGCTATGAATAAAGGCGCGATCATCACCCTGGTATTTCTCGCTTTCGTTGCCAGCGTCTCCATTGACCTTCTGTGGACCGGCAATAAATATCAATGCGAAGTCTGTATCAAATACAAAGACCAGATCGTGTGTCAGGAGGTAAAAGGCATGGCCAAGGACGACACCATCATGACGGGTATGAGCACAGCTTGCGCCAAAGTGGCCAACGGTATGACAGAGTCCATAGAATGCCAAGCCCAGCCGCTTGAAAAAATGGAGTGCAAGGAAATTTAAGCC
Source organism: Nitrospinales bacterium (assembly GCA_965249625.1). Taxonomy (GTDB): domain Bacteria; phylum Nitrospinota; class Nitrospinia; order Nitrospinales; family VA-1; genus LS-NOB. Next base: position 2,329,099 of record OZ252246.1, read on the forward strand.
CCTTGGCAGGGGCAGGCAGTGGGCAATAGCTTTTTACCGCTAGCAACGATACTCTCGGCCCACCAAATGAAGCGATGGCACTTTGGCCCCCACGCCTAGTGGCAAATCAGGTCATACACTTCCTGGTATTTTTCTTCTACATTGCCCAGATTAAAACGGAACCGGTCCTTATCCATTTTTTCATTGGTGTCCCAATGCCACAGACGGCATCCATCCGGGCTGATCTCATCTCCCAGAAGAACTTCGCCCTTGTGCCGGCCAAACTCCAGTTTAAAATCCACCAGACGAATTTTCCGGGCTTTAAAAAAGTCGATCATCAGGTTATTGATTTTGAGCCCTTCTGACTTCAAGGTCTCCACCTCTTGCTTGGTCGCCCAACCGAAAACATCAACATGACACTCATTGATCATGGGGTCCCCCAATGGGTCGCTCTTGTAAAAAAACTCAAGAATGGGCTTTTCCAATACCCGCCCTTCTTCAATCCCCAGCCTTTTGCATAAACTACCCGCCGCAACATTGCGCAGCACCACTTCTACAGGGATGATATCCAGCTTTTTAACCAGCATTTCCCGGTCGTTGAGGCATTCAACAAAGTGGGTTTTGATACCCTCCCCTTCCAAAAACTGAAAAATCCGGCTTGAGACATGGTTATTCATCACACCCTTGTCAATGATGGTTCCCTTTTTCACTCCATTGAAAGCCGAAGCATCATCCTTGAAATATTGAATCACCAAATCAGGGTCAGAGGTGGTGTAAAGGATTTTGGCCTTACCTTCATAAAGTTTTTTCAGACGTTCCATGATCTTTCTCTTATTTCTTAAAGACCCGCTTGAAAATGCGGTCTATATTTTTAAATTGGGTTTTTAATTTAAAAGTCTGTTCAATCTCACCGGCGGATAAAAGTTTTCGGATATCTTTATCTTTTTTCAATAGTGTTAAAAAATCTTTTCCATCGGTCCAGCTTTGCATGGCGTTTTCCTGCACCAGCCTATAAGCCTCTTCCCGGGTGATGCCTTTTTTCACCAGGGCGAGCAAAACGCTTTGCGAATAAATCAGGCCACCTGTTTTTTCCAGGTTGCGCATCATGTTCTCAGGGTAAACCATCAGCCGATCCATCATCGACGTCATTTTCTTCAACATGTAATGGATCAAAATCGTACTGTCCGGCCCGATCACCCGTTCCACGGAAGAATGGCTGATGTCCCGTTCGTGCCAGAGCGGCATATTCTCCATAGCCGCAAAAGCGTTTGCCCGAACCACCCGGGCCAGACCACACATTTGCTCGGTAACCACTGGATTCCGCTTGTGTGGCATCGCCGATGATCCTTTCTGTCCGCTGGAAAAATACTCCTCCGCTTCCAACACTTCCGTTCTATGCAAATGGCGAATTTCCGTAGCAATTTTATCTATGGTCCCAGCAATAATAGCAAGGGTTGAAAAAAACTCTGCATGGCGGTCGCGCTGAATAATCTGACTGGAAACCGGGGCAGGCTTCAATCCCAACTTGAAGCAGACGTATTCTTCAACGTCCGGGTCGATGCAGGCAAAGGTTCCTACCGCGCCGGAAATCTGCCCATAAGCAATGGTTTGCCGTGCCCGTTTGAGGCGGTCGATATTTCGTTTGATTTCTTCATACCAGTTGGCAATTTTTAATCCAAAGGTCAAAGGCTCGGCGTGAATACCGTGTGACCGGCCAATGATGGGCGTGAGCTTGTATTTCTTCGCCTGCCTTTCCAACACATCCTTGAACACCGAGAGCTCTTTCAAAATCAGGGTTGCGGATTGCTTCATCTGCACCGCCAAAGCGGTATCCAGAACATCGGAAGAAGTCATTCCCATGTGCATGTACCTGGCCGATTCCCCGACATGTTCCGCCACGCAGGTTAAAAACGCGATCACGTCATGTTTAACTTCCCGTTCAATTTCATCAATGCGCTCCACATTGAAACGGGATTTTGTTTGGATGTCTTTCAAGGCTGATTTTGGGATTTCCCCTCTTTTGGCCAGGGCCTCACAAGCCAGAACTTCTATTTTCAGCCAGATTTTAAATTTGTTTTCCGGCTCCCAAATGACCGCCATTTCAGGCAATGAGTATCGTGGAATCAAAAGTCAAGTTCCTTGAATAATAGGTCGGGAATAAAAGTTGCGGTTGAATAAATGCAGAAAAATTCTTTAATTATGGTAGAAATATTTTGTGCATATCTTAAACTCAATTGTCCGGTAAATCAATAAATGAACTCTACGGTTGAAGTCTGTTTTGTATGTCTTGGAAATATTTGCCGTTCCCCGCTTGCTCAGGGTGTTTTTGAAGCCCTCGTCAAAAAGGAAGGCCTCTGCCAGTCCTGAACGGATGAATAAGGCGATGTCCAGCAACACGGGACTCTCTCCCCTCTCGATTCCTCCGGAATCGCTTGTTGAAAGCCCTGCTTTTGATCGTGTTGTATTCGGTACGCTCGGATCGGATGTTCCGCAAATGACTGAAGGAAAAAATATCTACATCCCCCCCCCCCGAGGGATGTAGATATTGGCGAACTACAGGATCTTTTCAGCAACCTGCCAGTTAGTCGTCCCTGAAAAATCTCGATTAGAAAAGGTAGGTCACAGCAAGGAATGGATCAAAATAGCTAAACGAAGTTACTCTAGCTGCTCCTCCTATTTTTTCCTGCTCTAGATTAACAATATTGGCACCACCATTAACGATAAAATTTTTATTTAGATGATAATCAATTATGAAATAAGGTGCCACATAGAAACTTGATTTAATCTTTTTACCCTCCCGCTCCCCAAAATTGAAACCGCCATTAAGACCAAAGCCAAGATATGTCTTCTCTTCTACCTTAAAATTCTTTCTCGCGAAAATACCTATTTCCACTTCCTCCGTGTTTTCAGGGTTATCATCATGACCCAAGCCAATACTGCCGCCAAACGCGTAACTAAAATTATCTCCGTAATGGATAATAGTAATATTGGAGCTGCTACCAAATTGAACCCCGGTTCTGGGTTCTGCCTTTAACGCGTCTGGAGAAATCCCAAAATAAATTGAATAAACGGCAAGAAACAAGATAAGCAAGTTTTTTTTCATTGTCATCTTTCCTCCTCTGAGATTATTAAAACAATTTCCGAATTCAACTTGTAAGCGCGACTCGACTTGTTGGTGAAAGGGTAAACTACGGTAACATCGTGGTTTTTCTCGTCGATAAGAGAAGCATCCATGAGCGGTGACACATAGCAGGGCGGTGGTATCAGATTGAAGCTCTTTTGACAACAGGTCATAGCCAGATAATGATCGCTAATATACTCGCGGTCCATGAATCAACGATCAGCCGGTTTCGTTCTCAACTGGGAGACCGTTACGAAAAGTTACTGTCCCCGTTAAATACTCAGTTTGAGTCATAGGGATTCATAATCAACAGAGGACTCTGCTGGACGCCTCATTTGGAACATGTCTTTGGTATTCTCAAGAACCATTATCGGTCGTGGCGGACGTGATACATCGGATTAACGCGGACCGCAGTTCAGAGCACTTTTTGGCCCTTAGGCCATGAATATAATAGGAAGAATATCACGACTACCGGTCGTTGGCTAGTTAGAAGCCGCCGCCAATTTTAGCTATGAAGGTATTTAGTTCTCTTTCGATGGGACCATCCCAGTTTTTAATTTCTGTGGCCAGTGTGGCAAGGACGGCTTTGCCTTCACTTATTTCCAGTGCACTGGCAATGCTGACCAGGACTCTCGAACCATAACGGTCAACCAGGCCATGTTCTTCCGCAGCGCGGAAAGCCATATCCGACCCTAGAATCATCGCCCAGGCCTGGATGACGGAGACCTGAGTCGACTCTCTGAACCGCAAGGCATCCAGTCCTTCCATATAGGTTTCCGCGTCCATCTCGCCCGACTCAAATTTCTCGATCAACTGGTTCAGGTTTTCTTCCTTCGATTCCACCTTTTGGAATATATATTCGAAAAACCTGGCTTCCGATTTTTTCAATTCCGCCATGTTCCAGGGACGAGTAAAATCTACTTCCTGATCCTTGGACTTATTGACCCGCCGGGCTTCCCTCTCGATCTTGTAGAGGCATTTGGGGCATCGCTTACCCGCGTCATGATTGAACTCGCCCCCGCACTGGCAGGGAGCCAGAACACTTTGAAAAGCCAGGGCCAGGGCCTCCCCTTTTAACCCCAACACATCACGGAAGGCAATCCGCACCGGGTTAGTGCCAGCCACCGATATACATTGAACGCATGAGGAGCAATGAATCAGATAGGTGTTGTCCCCTTCCTCAGGTTCAATGACAGGTTCAAAAATCTCCGGGCAGAGAGTACACTGCACTTCTTTCTGAAAAGTATTAACCATCCGTTTGTTCCTCAGATTGCATTAAAATTAATAGCTTGATTGTTTTTAGATGGGGGAAATTAGCCCTGGTTCTAAAAATATCACGTCTCAAACAGGCAAAAAAAAACCCATGACCCAGGGGGCCATGGGTCCAATACAGTTTCGGGGTTTTAGCCGGAGTAGGCCTGGCCTAAAGCAGCCGATTCAGCTTCTTGACCACCCATAATAACCTTACCCGTTATCACGTCCACAGGAAACATTGTAATTGCATTATGGGTGCTACAAACCACCTTGCAAAGGTCACAACCCTTACAACGGGGTTCAATCACTATAGCCTTTGTCGTGGCCTCATCCAGCATAATGGTATCTGCTTCTGGACAGTACATGATGCACAGTCGGCAACCTTTTTCAGCGATACATTTATCATTATCTACCCAAGCAATGTTATACACTTCAAAACTCTCCTCAATTAAAAAAGGTTAAAACCAAATACCGACTGATTTCACTAAAGACGATTAAACTTCCACCAACTGCAAGTCCTGCGTCTTGGCCCATTCTTCGCTTAACTTATAGGACTCAATGATGGTGTCCATATTGGCCTTTAGAAGCTGTTCTTTCTTGGCATATTTTTTCTTGATGGCTTCGTCAAGTGTTGCGGTACCCCCGGAAGCCACGTACTTTTTACCAAAACGCTCCTGCAAGGCACCATCTAAAGCATCGATAGATACAATTTTGGTAACGCCTGCGCAGGCCCCGATCATTGCCATGTTGGTGGAAAGCTCGGTTTTCCCGATTTCCAGAGCCAACTTGGTCGCATCATGATTGAGCACCTTCACATTGAGGTCTTCCAGCCTTTTATGATCTTCATCAGTTAGGAGGTCGGCCGGGGTATTAATAATGACCAAGCCATTTTCCTTGATTCCGGAATAAAAAGGAGCCGTATAACTTTTCTGCATGGTAATAACCTGGGCGTGAAACACCATGATGATGTCCGGGAATACCAGCTCGCCCCGGTCATAGATACGCTCAGTTCCTATTCTGCAATAACTTTCGGCGGGTGCCATGCGTTTTTCAGCACCAAAAAAGGGATTCGAAATAGAAAATTTACCATCTCGATTGGCGGCCATGGCCAATAGATGCGCGGCTGTAACTGCCCCCTGCCCGCCCAAACCGGAAATACGGATATTCATCCTGCTCATAATTTTTATACTCCTATATCTTAAGCGTTGACCGGCTTTTTAGCTGCCTTAGCCGCTTTTTTTCTTTCCTTGGTTTCTTCCTTAATAACATCCAGAAGCTTCTGGGCTTCCTCGGTAATGTACTCTTTCTGAACAAACCGACCACCAATGGTTTCGGAATCTTTCATTTCATCCAAACCTTCCATGCTCTGCTTGCCAATCTCAAGAATACAAGGAGTATAAAGCTGAACAAACGTGGGGCCTATTTCCCGCGCCACATAAATGGCATTTTTAATGACCTGCTCCACCCGGTTGGGTTTGCTGACTGTTAAGACAGCTACATAAGCACAACCCGCTTCCCGGGCAATTTCCGCCAAACGCACCTTTTCAAAGTTCTTGCCTTTCGGAGCCATCTTGGCGACAAAGCCTTTCTGCATCAGGCCGCTTTCCTGACCGCCCGTGTTAGCGTAAAGTTCATTATCAAAACAAATGGTGGTGAACTTTTCCAGACGGAACCAGGACTGCATGGTCATGTCCAACCCGATATCAACGGTTGCCCCGTCTCCGGCCAGAACCACGACATCCTTTTCTTGATCCGGAAATCGGCTAGCCAAAGTCCGTTTCAAACCGGAGGCAATGGCATTCTGATTGCCAAACAAAGAATGGATGTTATGCACCGCAACATGTGGGAACACCAAGCTGGTACAACCGGTGGAACCGACAAATACCGTATCTTCTGGAGCCGGCAAACTGGCCAGAATATAACGGAAAGCAATGGACTCTGGACAACCCGCACACAATGAATGTTGCTCGATCAATTCTTTGGAGGAACCGATGTCCTTCCAGCCGCGATCCCGATTGCCAAAAGTGGCCGTTGCAACCAGTTCCTGATACTCCGGCGGCATGATATCTGCCAGATCTTCACATATTTTGATTTTTTCCTTGCTCATAAATTCCCCTTAAATTAATTCCCCGATTGTGGGAAAGGTAACTTTATAAAATTAGCTCGGGCAAACTACCGTTACATCCTGAGTTTCTCGGTTTCCATGCCCAAATGAATTTTGATCTGCTCCACAATAACCTCGCAAGGCAAGGTCATGCCACCGCAAACATGCGGCCCCACATAAACCCTTTCGTTATCCGGGATGACGGCCTTGATTTCACGAGCCAGCCAACCGGTCACATTAAATTCTGGAACAAAAATATGTTTCGCGTTTTTGGTAACCCGCCTGATCTCTTCAGTGGGGAACGGACGAATGGTTTTGATTTTAACCAGTCCCACCTTAACACCGTCTTCTTCAAGAAGGCGGATGGCTTCCCGGCTCTGCGATATTGCAGTTCCAGAGGCCACAATCAGAATCTCCCGGTCGGTGTTCTCTTCGTCAATCAAACCATCCAGGAGAGGAATGGTGTGCTTGCGGGACCGCTCAACCGCCGCCCTGACTTCCTGTTGCCAGGAAGCATGGGTGGCATAACTGATGTAATTGGATTTCATGACAAACGGATCACGCATCATGCGGAACGGAGAGGTTTCCATATCCATAACCGGTTGCGGATTTCTGTACGGATCATAAGGAGGCAGTGTCAGGTCCAACGGGGGAAGCTCTACCGTATCCTTGGTGTGGGTCACGAAAAAACCGTCACAACATACCGCAATCGGGACATGCACATCCGGTTGTTCAGCAACGATAAAACCTTTCAATATAAAATCAAAAAGGTCTTGCGCCGTTTCAGCATGCCAGACCAGCATTCCCGTCTCAAGCAGGTAATACATTTCCAACGTATCGGGCTGAATGCTCAGAGGAGAATTCACTCCCCGGCAAGTCACACAAACCTGAATCGGCAATCGCGCCCCGGCCCACATGGGAAAATTTTCCATGGCCCGCAGAGTACCCGGACCCGCGGTCGTAGTAAAAACCCGGTGTCCACCAAAGGCAGCACCTGCACATTGCCCCATAACTGCAAACTCACTCTCACCACGAAAGTATTCGTCCAGATAGCCTTCAGCATAAATTTCGCCGATCAAAGCCGCCGCCTCACTCTGAGGAGTGATGGGATAAGCCACGGAGGTTCCCACACTGGATCGTTTGATGGCTTCGCGAATAACTTCACTACCGGTCAGGAAACAGGGTGCCTGCTCAGCATTATAAAAGATGTCATTAACATCCGTATAAGTCTGATCCATTTTGTTTTTCTGACCGAGTTTTACATGGGTCGAAGCTATGATTCTCTTATTCTTAAGCTCCACTTGTTTATTCATAAAATTTACTCCCGTATAAAGAGTGCCTTAAAATGATTAAAAAATTACCTTCTACAGATTTTCAACCTGGTATATATTTAAGCTGGTTGTTGGATGATGCCGGACCGGCCCATTTTAAATTGCTGAAACGGAATAGCCTGAGATTCCACACCCTCCGATTTCAATTTTTTAATAGCTTCCCTAAGTTTGCTAATCATTGCCAGATCCGCATCACGAAAAGAGAGACACGCATCTTCATGCCCGGCCATGGCACACATCGCTATTGTATAACAACTCGTCCCCCCGCGGATAATCTTTAGAGATAAATTAGCCATATGGCAATGAACCCCAATAAAAATACAGACATCAATCTTGTTATGCCAGATGGTCAAATTCGGATGGTTGGGGTTGATCTCAAACTCCGCTTCAATCTTGGGATATTTGGGCCGATAGTCAGCCATGGGGATCAACCGCATCGGAACCTCATTAGCCAGCTCTCGAAGGCCTGTAGCTTTCTCCGCCACGTGATCGGTCCATTTCCACAGCACCAAAGGTCCTGGAAAAATAGTTGGAACTTTGGCCCCTAAAATCTTTCTGGCGGCAACTTCATAAGCCTCATCCACGGGCACAACCTTACCTTCTATATGCGCTTCCCCAGGATCAGGCAAGACGTTTCCCATTGATGCTGCGGCAGGAGGTAGAAATGCCTCCGGCCCAGGTAAGACCTTATATTGGCTCATTCTGATAGTCCTTAGTGTAAGTTAAATTTGAAGAAAAAGAGCTTAATAATAAACCAGACCAAAAAAGTTGTCAAACCTTAATAACTGAAATAGCTTAGGTCATTCTTAACGTGTTCATCCAGTATATCCCGGATCCTGCCTGCACCCAAATATAATCCCAAAATCCAGCCGAGCCCGCAGGCTCCTCGGAGCAAGGATTAAAGTCCTCAAACCTTTATTAGTAGGAGGCTTGGAAGATAAAAGGTCCTAAATCCCTACAAACATTCGACAATTCCTGCAACTCCGCTTACATCGGCAAGGATTCACCCCCCCCCCTCTCGGCTTATCGACAATTTGACCAGTCATACAAGCTGGCGTTACCGTTTTATCCGCCCTTCGCCTCCACTCCGCGTGGGCGAACAGGAAAAACATCACAGGACTCAGGGTAACATTAGGCCGAGACAATTGCTACTACCAGAAATAGTTATTTTACCCCCTACGGGGCACGAAAACTAAGGGAGCATATCACGGCTACTGGCCCCACGCCGAGTGGCGCCGGTTAGAGTTCCGTTTTTAAATCCTGCAACATGGAGAGGTGTTTTTTCTCCTCGACCAGCAAATGCGAAAAGATGACCTTCACATCCAGCTTCTTCTCTTTCTCCAACAAACTCTGAAGCATTTCAATTGATCTTCTTTCCGATTCGATGCCCAAGTCGAGAGCCTGCTTGTCGCTATCAATATTTTGCGTGGAAGAAACACTCAAAGCAGGAAAAATTTTACCCTGCAGTTCTTCACTAATAAAACGCGACAAATGCTCTTTGGGCCTGCTCCGACTTGCTATGGCCGGTTGCAAGTAGCGGGACTTTTCCTGCAGGGTCTGGATGTGCTCTCTCTCCTCATCGGCCAAACGGGAAAACATCTCCCGGACCTTGGGATTCTGAACTTTCTTGCCCGCCGACTCATAAAAAAACAGGCCTTCCTTTTCAATAAATAGACTGATCTCAATCGCATCCATACATTGAAACGACGCCCTGCCCGTACCTGCACTCTCTGTTTTTCTTTTTTCCATTCTCATCCCTGAAATCTTAAGGGCACTTTAAAGATTTCCGTTTGCACCGCCCCGGGTCACAAAAAACAATTTATCACAGCTTTTCGTCCACTTCTTTTGAAGAATCGATAAAAAATCGCAGGAATCAAATTTCTTCAATAAAAAGAATGTGTTATAGTTGGGGCAGAAAATCTGGAATTCGGGCCATGTCTAAAAGCAGGACTCCAATCCCGGTCAGCACCATCCATTTTTATCAAGAATCCGAATCATGAAAAAAGTCGAAATATTTACCGACGGGGGATGCAAGGGCAATCCGGGTCCTGGCGGTTACGGATGCATCATTCAACAAAATGGTAACATTCAGGAAATCAAGGGGGGGCACCCACAAACCACCAACAACATCATGGAAATGACCGCCGCCATCGTCGCTCTGAAACAGCTCCAGGAACCCTGCGAGATTAAATTAACGACCGATTCGCAATATGTCGTAAAGGGAATGACAGAATGGATGAAAGGCTGGATCCGCAACGGCTGGAAAACGGCATCGCGCCAACCCGTGAAAAACCGGGAGCTCTGGCAGGAACTGGATAAGGTGAGCCAGCCCCATACCATCCAATGGATTTGGGTGAAGGGCCACAATGGCCATCCGCAAAACGAACGCTGTGACCAACTGGCTAACGAAGCCATTGCAGAACTTTAGAATACCCACTAAAGACACGGGTAAAAGAACCGATCATAAACTATAGATTTTTAATCGGACGATAGAATGAATTTGATCCCGCAACGGTCTCTTTTCAAAAAAAATTCAACTCTTCTCTACATCCTTATTCTGAGCCTTTTCTTTTTGGTCGCATCCTGCTCCACCAAAGGACCGGGCTCCCGCACGGGCTCTTACCCGGACCGTACCGGAAAACTTGGAAATCTTAAGGACTATGATTTCGACTACCGGAGAGACAGACTCCGGAAATTAGACAAGGAAAGCGAAAAAAGTCTGGAACAGGAGTTGGAATCGCTCAGCGGCCCGGCAACTCTTAACGACTTGGTTGGGTTCGCCGACGATTTGGGCCGCGCCTCGCTGGAAAAAGCCATCACCAACCAACTCCAGGTCATGTTTGAACAAGAGACTTCTACTCCCGTCAGGCTGGGGTCGTTCACCTTGACACGCGGACGTCTTGTGGAAACCCTGGAAGCTTTCTTAGATATTCTAAAGCGCGATCTGCCTTTTGAGGAATTCAACAAAAAGATTTCAGAAGAATTCGTTCTCTACCGGGTCGGCAAAGGAAAAAATAAAAAAATGCTGTTCACCGGTTATTACCGGCCCGTCATGCAGGCCAGTCCGGTGCGAACCCCCCTCTATCGCTACCCGATCTACCAGATGCCCAAACGAGGTCTGCCACAGGTGAAGTATAAAAACGGAATTCAACGGGTCAGCACCCATACCGGGATTAAAAAAGTCCGCGAATCTTATTTGAAAAAAAAGGCGTGGCAGCGTTTCACCCGCGAGGAAATTGACCGCAAAGGTGTCTTAAGGGGACAGGGACTGGAAGTCGCCTGGCTCAAGGACGATCTTGATCGGTTCTTCCTGCATATTCAAGGTTCCGGCCTGTTGGAGTTTCCTGATGGAAGTCGGCAGGGTGTGGGCTATCAAGGCTCCAACCAATATTCCTACACCAGCATCGGGAAACTGATGATTCAAGATGGGGTCATCAATATCTCGCAAGGTTCCATGCAAGGCATTAAAAAATATTTCGCCGATCATCCGCAGGATACCGCCAAATACCTCTACCAGAATAAACGCTATATCTTTTTCACCCCCAACAATGATGGGCTGCGTGGGTCAGGTGGAGGAGAGCTCGTGGGCGGACGTTCCATCGCCACCGACAAATCCATTTATCCGGCTGGAGGACTGGCCTTCATAAAAGTCCGGCAACCCGTGCTCGACGAGAACAACAAGATCATACGCTGGCAACCCATTTCAAGATTTGTGGTGGACCAGGACACCGGAAATGCCATTCGCGGACCGGGACGGGGAGATCTGTTTTTTGGAACCGGGCAAGAAGCCGGGGCTAAAGCGGGTCACTACCATGAACGGGGAATCGTCTATTACCTGATCAAAAAAAGCTGATCACTCTTCACTGTACAACGCCACCAGACGCTTATCGATAAAATCCATCCTCAGCTTGATAATTGGTGACCGATGCGAATGCCCTGGGTTTCACAACCCACTACCACGCTGAACTTTCCGTGTTGCTTTTGCCAGGCTAAAAGTTTTTTCAGAAGAACCTCGCAATAAGCCTCGTTCATGGCATCCGACAGGTCTCCATACTCATAGCTCATAAGTATAAGTCGATTTAACCCCTGAACTGAGAACAAAATTACCTTTCTTTATAATTCTGGAAAACACCGCGCACCCTCCCTTAAAAAACCCTGGATTAACCTTTTTCCTATTGGCCTTCGAGACCCATTAGGCAGAAAAAGCAAATCACCACAGGGGCTGGGGTGATTTGCCACCTCTTACAATAAGCGATCTAACCGGTTGCCTGCCGAGGGGCGGCTACGCTTGCCAACCGTATTTTCCAATCAGCGGGACAAATTTACAATCACCTAAATCGCGACGGCTGACACGGTTTCCCGTTTTGGTCAGCACCACCAGTTTCTGATTATCCGCCTCTCCGATGGGTGCCACCAGCCGACCGCCGTCTCCCAACTGCTTGACCAGCGATTCAGGAATTTCCTTAGCCGAAGCGGTGATCAGGATCGCATCAAACGGAGCCTGGTCAGGCCAGCCATAAGTTCCATCGAACATCTTAAAAACAATGTTTGTATAATTGAGCCCTTCCAGAATCTTTTGGGCTTTTCTGGAAAGGCTGTTCAAACGTTCGATGGTAAAAACCTGACCGGCCAGTTCCGCAATAATAGCGGTTTGATAACCAGAGCCGGTACCAATTTCCAGAACCCTTTCATCGCCTTTCAGGCCAAGTGCCGCCGTCATAGCTCCCACGATATAAGGCTGGGAAAGTGTCTGGTTTTCTCCGATCGGCAGGGGGGTGTCGCCATAGGCCCGGTGTTGCAAGGACTCCTGAGCGAACAGGTGACGGGGCACCCGGCTCATCACTTCCATCAAGCACAGATCCTTGATCCCCCGTTCGACCAATTGTTCTTCAACCATTTTACGGCGTTGCCCGGCGTGGGACTGAATCAATTCCGGAGACAAGCGGTTCATAACCTCTCCATCGAGGACGAAGTTTTATTTGTTAGAAAGCGGGTTTGTTCAGGAGAGAAACCGGTTGTCCGGGTCCATTTCCTCCCACCTGGCTTTACGAAACGGATTCATTCCAGAGAGTGAATAAGGCAGGGCATTCATCTTGCTGGGGTTCTGGTAAAAAACCCATTCCCAGTGGTTGGATCGCTTATCGTATCTGAGAAGGTAGATATTGTCATCATCCGCTTTAACTTTAAAGTAAGTCAAGCCTTCTCCATACCAGCGGTCAATAACCTCCTCCACCTTGTAACGGCTGTCTCTCAGTACGAAGGCCACCGGATTTTCTTGTAACTTTGAACCTGTATGACATTCCACCTTAAGCATGCGGTCATGTTATGACTTTCAATAATATTTGTAAAGAGTTAAAGTCCATTAGGCCCGGCGGGCCGCCGAAGGCTGGGAATCTATTCCCTCCCACGGGAGTGGGAAAAAAGTACTACTCGGAGAGAAACCACCGCTATGACTGAACCGGAATTACCACCAACCCAGCGATACACTGGAAACGCTGGATCTGGAATTCATTCGGGATAACGCGCAGGCAGTGGCTGGATTCCTGAAACAATTTCTCAATCAAACAGGTTGAGGTGTAGAGGAAAAAAATAGTTATTGCTCGTTGGCCCCACGCCCAGTGGACTATTTTGGGGAAGATTTGCTGAGTTCATTCATGATCGACTCGGCTTCTTCCTCTACTTCCTCGCGTTTCCTCCACTCCCAGACTTTCAAATGGGAGCCCATATAATAGGAATGGTCCAAAAGGGATTCTCCATCCATGACCCCCCACCTTCCATCCTCGACCTCGGTCAGTGCTTCATAGATAGGATTTTCTACCGAAGTATAAAAAAGTTCCATATCCTCGGCACCGACAGGTTTCCCCAGCAGAACTTTGATGGTTGTATCATCCATTTCATAATCGTCTTTAATGGACTTCAACACATCTTCCCGGGAACCACCCGCCTGCATTCTTTTTTCAATCTCATCCTCAATGGCTTTATTCCGCTTGGCAAATGGATAATGCGTGTAGCCAAGGTCATGACCGATATGAAAATCCAGATCGGGAAAATATAAATAAACCCAGTCATCAAAATCGATCTGAACGCCCTCGGAAGTACCATACTCCTTGGCCTTATCGGGGGAATCTAAAACCATCTGATTGTAAATTTTCACAAACCGTTTCATGCTGTCATGAACCAACGCATGATAATAGGCATTCATACGGTACCAGTTATTGCCGGCGTTTTGACCATTGCTCAGTTTACGGAGCATGAGCATGATCTTTTCCGCATCACCAAACCGGTGAAAAACGGGGAAAGCCTTCTGAAGATATTTGCCCAACTGCTCCTCATTGCCATCTGATTTCTGAATATTGAGTTGCAGATGGTTTTTGGCATAATCCAGCGCATGATGAACCAATCGTTCGTGGTTCAGCTTGCGCTGATACTCCATGTACTGCTTCAACTCATCGTCCTCAGACTCTTTCTGGTTTTTGGGCTGGTTCTGGGTGATATCTTTGGCAAAAGCTAACATTTCTCTCTCTTAAATGGGTTGGGAAAGTCTCATTCTGACGCTTTAGGGGAATGATTTCAAGGTAATTTAGGCCCTGCTCTTTTACAATCTATAAAGAGGTCAGGTTGGACCCTATTTATCCCTACAATTTATAGGTAATTTCTGACATAATTCATATATCGTTTAACTGTAGGGAAATCAACTTTTTTAAAATCCACCTGATATTGCCAGGCCAAACCCACACGGGTGCCCGGGGCAATCGCAGGTTTTCTCCCGGCAGGGTTTTGTTTGCTCCAGCCGGGTGGCAAGAGCCCGCGCATGAACATTATTCTAAATAGCTATTGTAATTTAAAATGCAATTACTGCTTTGCCGATGAGTATATGGAGGAGAATGTCAAAACTCCTGACAAATCCATGGACTATGGCTTTTTCCTGAACGAGCTTTTACCCCGGGTAAAAAACGCCTCGCTCATCAATTTCATGGGCGGCGAGCCCACCCTGCATCCTCACTTCAACGATATTCTGTCGCAAACCCTGGAAGGTATGCAGCCCTTTTCCTTTCTGGGAGTTTTCACTAATGGCTTGATGCCGGATAAAGTCCTCGACCTTCTTTTGCATACTGTCGGCCGGGGAGGAAGTATCGAGCGCCAGATTCAATTCTCTATTCTTCTTAACTGGCAGACCATGGAGAATATCTCGGAAAAAAATCATGCGCGTTGCCGGGAAGTCGCAGAGGCCATTCTCAGCAAAAACGGATTCGGACTCATGTTCAGCCTCAACCTGTATTCCATCGATCAGGATTTATCCACTCAATGCTGGGAGATTGATGAAATCTATCAGGACCTGGGGTTACCGCCGGGACAAAAATATAAAATTCGTGTCAGTCCGGCTTTCCCAATTGTCGGAGATGATAACCACGTGTCCTTACCCATCAAAGATTATCCTAAAATGGGAAGGATGATGCTGGACATGGTTAAAGAGTTTCCACAAATGTGTTTTCGTTTTGACTGTTCGTTCCCACCCTGCCTTCTCGACGAAATTGAAGAAGAGGAATATCCGCTGGTTGAGCGGTTCTTTTATCATGGCAGCCAGTCCGTTCCCAATATCACGGAATGGAAAGACCGTGATTTTTATTTTGGTTGTGCGGATGACAGCCCCATGGACATCGATCCGAAAGGCGATTGCTTCAACTGTTTTCCGTTTCACAACAAGAAACTGGGAAATATCCAGGACTTCAAACAGATCAACGAACTTTCAATCACCAAGATGCATACCAAGTTTCTCGGACATGTGTTTGAAGCACAGCCCAACGAACCCTGCAAAAGTTGCCCTCACTATATGGTGCGTTGTTCCAGCGGATGCTTTGCCTACAATTTCACCTGACCCGCCAGTGCCAGTACCCCTTTGAGACATGAAGACAAATGAGGGGACACCACACATGACGCTGGGGCTGTGATATCCCCTTCCACAAGTTTTATGCCCCTGTTATGCCCTCTTCATTAGCTTTCATACCCCGAAGGGGTAGAAGGGGTACAATGTGCAAAACTCGTAAGGCTGAGAGACTGATTGACAAGGCTTGAGCAGTCTGATAGCGTAACCCGCTAATATATGTCTAACTTTTTTGTGATTTGAAATATGCCCTGGGACGATTTACACGAGCCGAAAGGCCCCGAAGACCGATTTAAAGGAGGCGGTGGGCAAGGTGGAGGTTCGCAAAAACCGCCTTTTGACATTCCACGAATCAAAATTCCACAATTCAAACCATCCGTGGTATTGGGGATCATCCTGCTCCTGCTTGTAGTATGGATTGTGCCTGGAACCTTTTATTTTGTCGAACCGGATGAAGAAGGCGTGGTCACCACATTCGGGAAATTCAGCCGCACCACTTCTCCAGGATTGCACTTCAAGTTCCCCTCTCCCATTGAGCATGTCGCGACCCCAGCAATTCGCCAAGTGCGAAGGGCGGAAATCGGATTCAGGACTTCGCAAGGAAGGCCTCTGCAAAGGGTCCCCGCCGAATCCCTGATGCTGACGGGTGACCAGAATATTATCGATATCAATCTCGTTGTTCAGTACCGGATCATGGATTCGGTGAAATTCCTGTTCAATGTGAGGCGGCCTCATAAACTGATTCGCGATGCCGCCGAGACGGTCATCCGCGGAATCATCGGTAGCAAAAACATCGATGAGGCGTTGACCACCGGCAAAGCGGAAATTCAGGTTCTCGCCAAGAGTCAGATTCAGCAACTGCTTGATAGATACGATTCCGGCCTGCAGGTTGTGACCATTCAGCTTCAAGATGTGCATCCTCCAGAACAGGTCGAAGCCGCGTTCAAGGATGTTGTTAGTGCCCGGGAAGACAAGGAGCGGATGATCAACGAAGCCCAGGGTTACCGTAACGCGGTTATCCCGGAAGCGCGTGGACAGGCCGCGAAAATTGTCCGGGAGGCAGAAGGGTACCGGGAGAAAGTCATCAAAACAGCCGAGGGTGACGCCAAGCGTTTTCTGCAACAATACGCAGAGTACAAAAAAGCCCCCGACATCACCCGCAAAAGGATTTATCTTGAAACGATGGAAGAGATTCTTCCTAACGTCAAAAAATTTATCATGGAAAACAAAAAGGGTAGCGGTGTTTTGCCGATCCTCCCTCTGGGCGGCAACTTTATGGGAGGCAATAGATAGCTATGAAACAAAATTCCCTGATTATAGGCGGCATTCTCGCCATCGTTATCTTATCGTCCTCCATGTTCACAGTTCATATGACCCAGAGCGCTGTGGTACTGGAACTGCAAAAACCTAAAGAGATCATCACAGAACCCGGACTTTATTTCAAGCTCCCCTTCTTTCAGCAGGTTCGGTACTTTTCCCGGCAATTGCTGGATAACGATTCTAACCCGGCTGAAGTTATCACCAAAGACAAGAAAAATATGTTGATCGATAACTTCACCATGTTTCGCATCGTGGACCCTTTGAAATTTCTGGAAACCGTTCGCGGGGAACAGGGCGCGCGGGCGCGGTTGGATGACATCATCTACTCCGAGTTGCGGGTTGAAATCGGTACTCATGGCTTGCACGATATCGTCACGGAAACCCGGGACACGATCATGTCCAAGGTCACCAAAGAAGCCAACGTCAAAGCCGCCGAATATGGCATTGAGGTTGTCGAGGTGCGCATCAAGCGGACCGATCTGCCGCCAGAAATCGCCAACTCCATTTTTAACCGCATGCGCACAGAGCGTGAGCGCATCGCCATGGAATACCGGTCTGAAGGAAAAGAAGAAGCCACCAAAATCCGCGCTGAAACGGATAAGGAAAAAACCATTCTGGTCGCCGAAGCTTACAAACAGGAGCAGATTGTTCGAGGTGAAGGCGATGCGATCGCAACTAAAGTTTATGCGGATGCTTTCAACAAAGACCCAAAGTTCTATTCTTTCATGCGATCTATGGAAGCCTATAAGAACTCTTTAAAAACCAACACCACTCTCCTTATGTCTGAAGATTCCGATTTCCTGGGATTCCTGAACAAATCCAAATAAAAATTTTTCCATGACCGGAGTGGCAAAAATCATGGAATATCATTATTATATAGACTGAGAACCGTTCTCTTTACTTATCAGGTGGCATGAGAATACTCATTGTGGGTGCCGGCATAGTCGGGTACAACCTCGCTCAGGAGCTTTCCCAGGAAGGCCATGATATTGCTATCGTGGATCAGGATCCGGAAAGAACTCGGCGCATCACTGACACGCTGGATGTTATGGTGGTGGAAGGCAATGCCTGTTTTCCCAGCGTACTCGTGAAGGCGGGGATCAAATCCTCCGAAATGCTGATTGCGGTCACCGAAAAGGATGAGATCAATTTGCTCGCCTGCTTTCTGGCCTCCCGATTTAATGTCCCCAAGCGCTTTGCCAGACTCCGCAACATGGAGTTCACCGAGAATGAAAGTGTTTTCTCTCCGGAAGAATTATTCATCAACCAGGCCATCAACCCCGGCCAGATCATTGTCGAAACTATTCTAAAAATTCTCGAGACTCCCGGCGTGGTCAGCGTCGCGGAATTTGCTGACGGCGAAGTTCTTTTGCGCGAGTTTGACGTACCGGAAAACGCCCCCATTGCAGGCAAGACCATTCAAGACATTCGCAGTATCACGCAAATGGATTCGTTTCTGATCGTCGCCATTGTCCGCGATGGCGAACTGGTCATCCCAAAAGACCAGGATATCCTGCAGGCTGGCGACCGGTTTTACACTCTGATCGACAAAGAATTTTTGCCTTTCCTTTTGCCCATGCTGAACCGAACCCTCGACCCGGTGGAAAAAATTATCATTTATGGCGCCACATCCACATCCACACAGTTGGCCAAGGCCTTGGAAGAAGACATGCGTGACGTCTGCATCATTGAACCTTCCAGGGAAAAAGCGCACCGGGCCGCCGACAAGCTTCAGCGCACCGTTGTTCAGCATGGCAGTGGCACCGACATGGATTTATTTAACGAGATCAACATGAAGGATGCCGATTTTTTTCTGGCTCTTTCCCACGATGATGAAAATAATATTCTTTCTGCCCTGTTAGCAAAAAAGTATGGCGCCAAACGCGCGCTGGTCATCACCCACGACCCGGAATACCTGCCCATCCTGGATTCTATCGGGATGGACATCACCATCAACCCGAGACTCATCACGGTCAGCGCCATCCTGAAACATTTGCGGAAGGGCCGAGTCATGTCGGTCTTCAAGCTGATTGAAGATGCCGAGGTGATGGAGATCGGGGTGGAGGAAGACTCTTCCATCGCCAACAAACAAATCGGCAAAATCAATTTCCCTAAAGGTGCGATCATCGGGGCTCTCCTCCGGCAGGGGGAAATGTTACTCCCCAATGACGATGTCACCATCGAAGCGGGTGATTCGGTCATCGTGGTGGCCCTGCCCGGAACCATCGAAAAAATCGAGAAACTGTTCGGCCGTAAAAGATCTTTCCTTCCCTTCAGATGAATATCCAATCCATCTTCAATGTCGTAGGAGTTCTGCTGGTCCTTCTTTCCGGTTTGACTCTGGCCCCCATAGGCGTTTCGCTGTATTACGGCCATACTCCTATTGAGGGTTTCATGTCCGAAACCTCGGCGTTTGGCTGGACATTTGGACTCAGCCTGGCATCCGGCCTGATATTGTGGAAACTGTTTCCCTCCGGATTAGCAAAACTCCGGGATCGTGAAGGATTTGCCATTGTCACCGTTTCCTGGCTATCCATGTCCGCGTTCGGCGCACTGCCATTTTATTTGAGCGGTGCCTGTCCGGAGTTCATTGACGCGTTTTTTGAAAGCACCAGCGGTTTCACCACCACCGGAGCTTCCATCCTTCAGGATATCGACGCAGTGCCGCACGGCATTTTGTTCTGGCGCAACCTGATGCAGTGGGTCGGGGGAATGGGAATCATTCTGCTTTCGCTGGCCATCTTTCCCATGCTGGGGATCGGTAGCTTCCACCTGTTCAAGGCGGAAATCCCTGGCGGATCAACCGTGGAACAAACACAGCCCCGGCTGGCCGAGACCGCAAAAATCCTTTGGAAAACATATCTGGCTCTGACTCTCATCGAAATTTTTGCCCTGCGTTTTGCCGGTTTAGACTGGTTCGACTCGGTTTGCCACACCTTTTCCACTGTGGCGACAGGCGGATTTTCACCGCATAACGGCAGCATTGGCACTTTGAACAATATTTATATCGAGAGCATCATCATCCTTTTCATGTTCCTGGGCGGAATCAACTTTGCCCTGCACTTTCAATTAGTGCGAAGAAATTTATCCGTCATCTTCAAGAATCCGGAGTTCAGGGGCTATTGCACAATGATTGTTGTGGGCATCCTTTTTGTCACTTGGGGCCTCACCCGCGTTTCTCCCACTGGTGATGCGGGCCAGGCGTTTCGCAGTGCGGCGTTCACCGTGGTTTCCATTAACACCACCACCGGTTTCGTCACGGATGATTTCAATATATGGCCGGAATATTTGAAACTTTTTCTTGTCGCCATCATGATGGTGGGTGGGTGCTCCGGCTCCACCAGCGGGTCGTTCAAAGTCATTCGAATTATCATCCTGCTGAAAATCATAATGCGGGAGCTCAAAAACCTGGTGTATCCGCGTGCCATTTTCCACGTCAAAGTGGGAGATAAAAGCATTGACGCAGATGATCTTTCCAATGTTGCCGCCCTGACCTTCCTGTTCATGGGCTTCACCGTTCTGGGCGGGGTGCTTCTCTCAGCCACGGGCGTAGATCTCACCACAGCGTTGTCGGCAACTGTGGCTTCCCTTTTCAATATAGGCCCAGGTCTTGGCGATGTAGGCGCCATGGGGAGTTATGCAGGAATCCCGGCTGTGGGAAAGGGCATTCTTATCTTTTTCATGTTATTGGGAAGGCTTGAAATTTACGGTGTTATGCTCCTTTTCCTGCCCATGACCTGGCGCAAATAAGATTTGATTTTGACCCAGCAATAAATTAGAATTTTGGCTTCCCAACCTGAACTTTGCCCCTGGTAACACCAAAAACTCATAGTAAAAAAACCTAACTGGCTTTCAGGAAAGAATCAGAGGGGAAAGCGGGTCAAAATGAGTTTCGGGGTGCTGGTCAGGCATTGATTTATTGACTTAACTTTCGGGTGCCCAGGGTCTCCCTGGCCCATAAGGGAATTTAAATAGCATGGAAACCAATCCACTTAAGATTACCGAGCTCGTCTTGCGGGATGCACACCAATCTCTTCTTGCGACCCGAATGCGAACCGAGGATATGCTCCCCATCGCCGAAAAACTCGACCAAGTGGGGTTTTTCTCCCTGGAAATGTGGGGTGGGGCAACCTTTGACACCTGCATCCGGTTTCTCAATGAAGATCCTTGGGAACGCGCCCGGGCTCTCAAGGAAAAAATGCCCAACACTCCCCTTCAAATGTTGCTGAGAGGGCAGAATGCCGTCGGTTACCGGCATTATGCCGATGATATTGTCGAGCGGTTTGTCAAACAATCGGTGGATGTTGGAATCAATATATTCAGGATATTCGATGCCCTCAATGACTTTCGCAATATTGAAACCGCTATTAAAACCGTAAAAGAATGCGGTGAAACGGTCGAAGGGTGCATCAGCTACACCGTCAGCCCGGTTCATAATATCGAGCTCTACCTGGAAATGGGGGAAAAGCTG
The DNA here is from genome assembly GCA_965249625.1 of Nitrospinales bacterium. Classification (GTDB taxonomy): domain Bacteria; phylum Nitrospinota; class Nitrospinia; order Nitrospinales; family VA-1; genus LS-NOB. The sequence goes on from OZ252246.1 coordinate 2,350,561, forward strand.
GAGGATATGGGTTCCGACATTCTCTGCATTAAAGACATGGCGGGCCTCCTGACTCCCGATGTGACCAAGACTCTGATCACCGAACTCAAGAAAAATATCAAACTGCCCATCCATTTACACACCCATGCGACGACCGGACTGGTAGGCATGAACATGCAATGCGCCATAGAGGCAGGAGTGGATATGGTGGACACTGCGATCTCATCCTTATCCATGGGGACATCTCATTACGCCACGGAATGTCTGGTGGCTGGCCTGGAAGGCACCCCCCGAGACACCGGTCTCGATCTCGACCTGCTTGAAGAAATCAACGATTACTTCACTGAAGTGAAGAAAAATTATGCGGAGTTTGAAAGCGATTTTAAAGGTGTGGATATCAATATCCTCAAATCGCAAATTCCCGGCGGTATGATTTCCAATATGGAAAACCAATTAAAGGAACAAAACGCGCTCGACAAACTAGATGAAGTGCTCAAAGAGGTTCCCCGAGTGCGCAAAGACATGGGCTACCCCCCACTGGTCACGCCGACCAGCCAGATCGTGGGCTCCCAGGCAACCTTGAACGTATTGACAGGGGAGCGCTATAAAATCATCACCAAAGAAACCCGGCAATGCGTCCTGGGCAACTACGGAAAACTGCCCGCCGAGATCAATGAAGAACTGATGAATAAAGTTTCTGTAGATGGAAAGGTCACCAACTGCCGTCCCGCTGACTTGCTCGAACCTGAATGGGATACGGTTTGCAAGGAACTGGGTGATAAATACACCAGCGAAGAAGACCGGTTGACGTATGCCCTGTTTCCAAAAGTGGCGCTTAAGTTTTTTGAGACTCGAGGAAAACCTCAACCAAAACCCGTAGCCGCTCCGGCAAACACACCGGCCACCACAGCCTCTCCAGCCGCTGTAGCCCCGGCTCCCGCAGGTTCGGTAGTTTATAATGTGCAGGTCAATGGAAAAGATTATACCGTTGAAGTTTCAACCGGAAGGGCGGTTGGCACACCCCCGGCAATAACTGCGGCGGCACCTGCTGCACCGGTTGCCGCTCCCGCAGCCAGCACTGCAAATGGTTCTCCGTTGGTGGCACCCCTTCCAGGGTCCATCTTCTCCATGAAATGCAAAGAGGGCGATTCGGTGAAGGAAGGAGATACCGTTCTTGTTATGGAATCCATGAAAATGGAATCCGAAATCGCAGCCCATCAATCCGGAACCATTCAATCCATCCTGGTTAAAGAAGGCGATAGTGTGCAAACTGGCGATGAACTGGTCATTATAGGATAATGGAATTCAGTTTCGGCTCATCCGCTTCTAAAATATTAAACTCCACTGGCTTTTCCAGTCTGGAAGGTGGCGATATGGTCATGCTGGTGGTCGCCTGTATTCTGCTCTATCTGGCGATCTGGAAAAAGTTTGAACCGCTTTTACTCCTCCCCATTGGTTTCGGATGCCTGCTTGCCAACATTCCTATGAGCATGATGGCAAGCACCGATGCCGGAGGGCTCCTCAACTTTTTTTATCAGGGCATCAAACATGAAGTCCTTCCTCCGCTGATCTTTCTGGGAGTGGGCGCGTTGACAGACTTTGGTCCGCTTTTGGCCAATCCCGCAACGCTTCTTCTCGGTGCCGCCGCCCAGGTGGGTGTCTATGTCACCCTCATTGGTGCCGTACTGCTCGGGTTCAACATGCATGAAGCCAGTGCCATCGGCATCATCGGCGGTGCAGATGGACCCACATCTATTTTTATAGCCAGCAAGCTGGCCCCGCATCTGCTTGCTCCGATTGCCGTGGCGGCTTATTCCTATATGTCCCTGGTTCCGCTTATCCAACCTCCGATCATGCAACTTTTAACGACGAAGAAGGAGCGGAAAATCAAAATGGCACAATTAAAGCCGATATCCCAAACGGTGAAGATTCTTTTCCCCGTGGTGGTGACCATCGTCTGTTGTTTGATGTTACCTGGTGTCACCCCGCTTTTGGGAATGCTGATGCTGGGCAACTTGTTCCGCGAATCCGGGGTCACCGCTCGCTTGCACGAAACTTCGGAAACTCATTTGATCAATATCGTCACCATTCTTTTAGCGTTGGCCGTGGGTTCTTCCATGACTGCCGACTCTTTTTTGCGACTTGAAACCCTGAAAATTATTGTACTGGGCTTATTGGCTTTCTGTATTGCCACGGCGGGGGGTGTGCTTTTTGGCAAACTCATGTGCAAAATGACCGGAGGCCGGGTGAATCCACTCATTGGTTCGGCAGGGGTCTCGGCGGTTCCCATGGCGGCAAGGGTTTCCCAGAAAGTTGGCGCGGAAGCAGACTCTTCAAATTTTTTATTGATGCACGCAATGGGCCCGAATGTCGCGGGTGTTATTGGTAGTGCCGTGGCCGCAGGTGTGTTCATCTCCCTGTTCGGGGATATCCCAGCGGTCACTGAACCACATGCCGCCATCGCTGATGTGATTGGCACAGTAGAACCCGGTATCAAAGCCGCGATGGCCCAAGTGGCTGGTGCAGCTGCCGGGGTAAACTAGCAAAAGAGAGCTTTATGGAAGCTTCATTCCTGGCAGCCGTCAACGTTTCGATCCTGGCCATTATGGTGATTTTCACCGTTCTGGTTATTTTGATCTTCACCATTCAGGTATTGGTGAAACTGATTCCCTATAAAGCCCCGCCTCCCGCACCCGCTCGCCCTCAAACCGCGTCTTCTGCAAACGGTGACCAAGACGATCATGTCGCCGCCATCACTGCAACCCTGGCCATGCACATGGGCAAATCCCCCAGCGAATTTAGAATCGTCAATATTTCTCAACCGTAAGCGGAGTACCTCCGCCCACTAGTTATATTTTTCATTTGCTTTCTTGCCCAGGAGGGGCAAAGAGCGTGAGGCTAATTATTTGCAGGGGCTGGGGATGGCGTCACATCGAGCAGGTTGTCTGTGATAGGAGTCAGGATTTCCTGCGGAACCTGGAAAATGCCTTGAAAAATTCCCACGACCTTTTTCCCCAAGGACGTGAAAGGAATCGCGCTAACCTCAGGATCATTAAAATCCCCTTTCACCGTATAATAGGTTTTTAGCAGGCTTTTTTCATCGCCGCCGGTTAAGATTTTCCCTACCAGGGGAATTTTCATCAGAAATCGGTCGAGCCCAGCTAGAGGGGCAACCCCGACCACCGTATCCATCTGGTTGTTCACCAGATCAAAACTTCCGACTATGGAGGTTCTCCGGTTGTCGGTTTCGACCACAAAGTTCTCCGTTTTAAGGACCCCGCCTTTAGAAACAAACTCCCCGGAAATTTGTTTGAAGGAAGACGACTCATCTTTTTCCAAAAGATGGCTTTGAGGAATCGAACTGAATAATCTGCGAACTCCATTTTTAAGCCTCTCCTTGTTTATGCTTCCAGACCGGATATCCAGAAATATTCTGCCGGACAGAGATCTGGCAAATTCCTTCCAACCTTTTCCACTGCCTATGAGCCGGGCATCCATCGTTTTCACTTTTCCACTTAAACCGTTTTTAAAAACATCACCAAAAAAACCAAACAGGTTGTTTGTTTCCATGTTCTGAGCTTGAACGCCTGCCTCAATATGCCCAACACCTTGAGGATCGATCAATATCCGCACGCTACTTTTGACAGATGCATTAGAAGCAAAAGTCAGGTTCTTCATTTCTATTTGCTTGTTTTCAAGCACAATGCTTCCTGCAACCTGATTCAGGTTTAAAAGTTTGTAACCCAGTTGATCCAGACTAAACGTGATCTGGCCTTTGCCTTTGGCAAAAAACTCAGACTGGTTCAGCCGGTCAATAAGAGACATCTCTTGGTCTTGCGGTTCGGGAAAAATTTCATCCATATCCAATCTCTTTCCAGAAAGATTCAGATCCAGGCTGGGGGAGTTGCCTCTTTGGTAAACGCCGGAAAATCTGAGCCCACTTTGATCTGCCTTGATATTTCCAGAACGGATGTCCAGGCGGCCTTCCTTAAACTTCAGGCTGGCATCCACCGTCAATGGCGATGAAAAGTTTTTTAGCCGGATTTTTAGTTCCTTCAACTCCATCTCACCTTCAAATTTTGTATCCTGGAGATTATTCAAGTTACCGGAACCGGTAATTTTAAAATCTGTGCTTCCATCCATCTCCGCATCAAAGAATCGAAAAAACTGCTGGAAAGGATATGCCTGAAAATTATTGGCCGCCAGGCTGATGGTGAATTCAGGGTTGTCAAGATCAGGAATTCGAGCGGTTCCTGAAACCTGATTACCGCCCAATCCAAAAGACCAACGGTCGATGGTTAAGCCCCCATTTTTTAAAACACTGCCTTTGGCCTTGAATTTACTCAAGGCGTTGGGCCGTTTTTCCACAAAACCTGGGATTTGATATCCCACCCGTGCCAGATCGGCCTGATGTTCGAACTTGAAGGCGTCCAGATTCCCATTTAGGCCCAGGGAAACGTGGGCAGGGCCTGAAAATTTCAAGTCCTTGAAAACGGGGATGTCCTTCAAGTCGGACTGCACAAGTCCCGGGAAGTTCAAGCGCAGGGCATACTCCAGCTTCTTGATATTTCTGCGGTCGATTTCTCCTTCCAACTGAACCAGTGAATCGCCATACCAACCGTTCAAGTTTTCCAGTCTAATTCTTCCATCGCCATAGGAAATATTACCGTTCAGGTTTGTCATTGGCTGCAACCGGTCCGGATATTTCATTGAGAAGTTTTTCAATTCAATTTTTCCCCACTCCTTTTCAGTTTCCGGCTTAGTGGGGTCGCCCTGCGACCGGTAATTCATAATCAGCTCGCCAGAAGTAAAGTCCAAGCCTTCCCTCAAACCCGCCAGAGCACCTTCGGAATTATCAGACAGGACATAGAGCAAATCGCTGGACGCAATTTTGTAGGTCACCGACATTTTCTCCAGAGACTCTCCATTACGAAAACCCATCTCCCCGTTCATCTCTGAAAAAGAGCTTTTGGAAAAATTTCCGGAAAGGTTGTCATACCTGATGACCGGAATCCAGGAAGCGTCTTTGCGCTTATTCGCCTCTGGAGTGTGGGTGTAAATAATTTCCCCATTGATGTTTTGCAGTCGTGGATCAAACCCTTTCTCATTAAGAGAAACGTCCTGCATGCCTATCTTCCCCGAGATCGCCAACCTGTCGAAATCATCCAGCGGACCCTTCACGTCTAGAAGGACGTTCGCGGTCCCTTCAAATCCATCGTAAATCGCAATGGAATCGAACAATGGATGCCCCTTAAAAATCTTCTTGAGGGTTCCATGAAACTGACTCGTCTCCACTTGGTTTTCGACTTTAAGATCCACTAAAGGCCGTGTCATGAAGTTATTGATGGTTCCACGAACATTGGTGATAGGCTGATTTTCATATCTGGCTTTAGCAATATGCAAAGTGGCGTTTCCCTTCCTCACACTAAAAGCTCCCGTCACATTTTGTAATGCCGGCAAGGGGGACTGCCAGTCCACATGCTTCATTTCAAGTTCTGAAGAAATCAAATCCCGGTTTTTTTCTTGCGCCAGCTCCCGAAGCTGATCCAGGCTTCCTTCAAATTTTAGTGACTTTATTTTTATCGAACCGTTTTTAAAGCGGGATTGCACTAACGTATGAAACTCCCCCGAAAAAAACTTTAACGGCAAGTAATCGACACTTTTATTAACCTGAAATGAATCAGAAACCAGATCAATGGAGATTGAAGGATCTTTGGAAAGAAAATTTTTGAGGGAAGCCCTGGCCGTGAATTTAAAAGGCTCCGATCTTGATTTCAACTCTTCAATATAAAGAGAGTCCTTTTCGAGGAAAATCTTGTATTCCAAGCTACCACGGTGAGGCACACGGGCATCTCTCAATGTTGCACGCTCTTTATTCGAGGTGGTCGAATATTTCAGTGTGCCTTCCGTTTTGAGGGTGCCACCGAGATCCCCTGAAAAGCTGGAGTCCAAAGACAATAAGCTGTCTTCGGGAGCTTTAGCCAACACCTTTTTCAAATAAGGCTGAAAGTTTGAAACATTCAACTCATCGACCCGGACCTTGCCATTAATGGAAATGCCGGTAAAACCCTGGCCTTCAGAAAAATTGTCGAGCACTCCGGAAACCTGGAAAGCGGTGGGCGAACTTCCGCTGAGGATTTCCCCCTTCAAATTGAATTTAAAAGGGGAGTCGAGAAGATTTTTTCGCACGGAAAAATGAATATGCTCCAAGTCCAGTGGCAAAGGGCTTTCAGGAGGACGGTTTAAATAGTCCTGAAAATGTATGGACCCATCTTCCACCATGAGCTGGTTCATGAGACTGACTTTTAAAACTTTGAACAATCCGCTTTCATCGGGCTGGGTGATCCACTCCTTCACATCGCCTAAACTGAACCGCCCCTCTGCATCCCGAACCACACGGAGGGATGCCCCCTGAACAATGATTTTCTTGATCTCAACCTGTTTAACCAGTAACGGCAATAACCGGACCACCACCCACACACTGCGTACCGTCAGTTCCGGTTCCTCGGCAAACCGAGACCTGACCGAGACATCTTTCAGGCGAACACTGAGGCCGCGGAAAATATCCATCTCCGCATCACCGATTTTCACTTCCCGCTGGGTCAATTCCTCCAGCTTCTCTATAGCAACCGTCTTGATCTTTTCCAAATTACGCAACTGGTAATAGGCCAGAGAACAGACAGAGATCACCACGATCACTAAGGTAAACAGGGAATAAAAAATGATCCTTTTGCGATAAAGCGGCATATGAGGTTTACGGATTGCAGAAAAAGGTTAAAATAGCCTTCGCGGTTTTTTCGCGGGAAAGGGGCAAAACCGGTTCATAACCGCTCAGCAATCACCGATGGATTCTGGCTGGCTAAATCCATTGTTTTCATAATGCTATAGTTCATTTGGAGCTTTTCGTCCAGCAAAAAGCCCGGCATCCTTTTAGATCTTATTTCATTTCACCGCTGATGAAACCTACAGAACAATCTTTAATTGTTGGAATCAATCCCGTACGGGAAGCGCTTTTAGCCTCTAAGCGGCGTTGTTACAGGCTCATTGTGGAGCAGGGCAAAACCCCTGCAAGGATCCAGGCTGTGATCGAACTGGCCAGGGAAAAACGAATTTCCATCGAGCCTTTGCCCAAGACTGCCTTCAATAATAAATTCAAAAACCAGGTGCACCAGGGGATCGCGGGATACTTTTCCATCATCGCAACTCTGGAACTGGAAAGCTTGATCAAGTCCGCGTTTGAAAAAACTTCCCTGCCGACGCTCGTCATTCTGGATGGAATTCAGGACCCGCAAAACCTGGGAGCGATCATCCGATCAGCGGAAACTCTGGGAGTTCAGGGGATGATCCTACCTAAACACGGAACATCGGCCCTGAACGAAACAGTGGCTAAATGTTCCTCGGGAGCCATCGAACATTTGCCCATCGCCTGGGTCACCAATTTGGCTCGCTGTATTGAACAACTCAAAGAAGCCGGATTCTGGGTCGCAGGTGTCATGCCCGATGGAGAGATGCCATGTTACCAATACGAGTTCAATACCCCGGTGGCTCTAGTCGTTGGAGGAGAGGAAAAAGGCATTCGACCTTTGCTGAAAAAATCCTGCGATGTCACGCTCGCGATCCCCATGAAAGGACAATTGGAATCCTTGAACGCAGCGTCAGCCAGCGCGGTAGTCTTCTACGAAAATTTGCGTCAGAAAAAAATGCAGGATGATGCCTAAGGGTGAAACACGTCCTTCATGATTTGAAGGCGGATGAAACTTAAAGCCGGTTGTAGGATCGCAGGCGACGCATGGCGGCTTTTCTTTTCTTCTTGGCTTCTTTTTGCTTGCGCTTTTTCTTTACGGAAGGCTTCTCATAAAACCTGCGGCGCTTAAGCTCTTTCAGCAGGCCTTCCTTGGTCATTTGACGTTTCAAGACTTTTAAGGCTTTTTCAACCTGATTTTGGTAAACTGTTACTTCCAAAAACCTCTACCTCCTACCCTGAGTTTTTAACCAGGTTGAACATCATTTTTGATGACACAAAATAATGATTCAAACCCCCAATGCCTCTGCGCCCTGCAGAGAAGCCATCCTAATGTGAAGTTTCGGATTATCGACAATAATTCACATAAAGTCAAGACCCTAAAATAATGAGCCTAAATCCGGTCACCCAAACCATCCGTATTGCCCTGACAACCTTGTTTTTATTCTGCTTATTGCTTTTATCCCGTGAGGGTTGTTCCGAAGAATTTGCAGTGCCACATGCTGGGTCTCCCTACAAGAATCTGGCAGATCTGGACGTTGGCCAAATCCTCCATCTTCCTACCGGGTTGGTGGTCAGCCGGGAACAGATGATGGACTCCATTTCGGCCTCCCGGGTCATTTACATCGGTGAAACCCACGACAATATCGAAGCCCATAAAGTTCAGTTGCAAATCATTCAACTTCTGGCAGAAAAATATCCGGTGGCAATCGGACTGGAAATGTTCCGTCGCTCAGCCCAGGAAAAACTCGCCCTCTTCAATCAAGGTCACCTTTCTGACCAAGAATTTAAAAATCTCTTCCACACCAACTGGGGAAGCGGGTTTGGCTCCTACCAACCGATATTCGAATTCGCCAAATCCAAAGGCCTGCCTTTGATTGGACTCAAATCCAACCGCGAGATGGAAAACCATTTTCGCTCAGGCGACGCGGCACCCGGCGACACGCTGTATCCGGAAATAGACGAAACCGACCCTTATCATCGGGCTTTCTCAATGTCCGCCTTCGGCGGGCACAAAGCAAAAGTGCTGGAAAAACCTTATCGCATGTTATTGCTGTGGGAAGAAACCATGGCTCAGACCGTGGCAGAATTTTTACGCCACCCCGCCAACAAGGATAAAAAGCTGGTGGTGCTGGCAGGCGGGTTTCATGTCCAATATGGATTCGGCATCCCAAAACGCGCTTACCGAAGAATGCCGCATCAGTATTCCATCATATTGCCCAGCATCACCCATATTCCAGAATCATTGAAAGACCGGGAAATGAAGGTGGAGAAAATCTCCATCCCGCTTTACGCCTCAGACTATGCCTGGAAAGTGGAATACCGCGTGCCCGGTCAGAATAAAGTAAAACTGGGAGTGCGCCTTACTCAGGAAAAGGGTGGCAAGGTGCACATTAAGTTCGTGGGCGAAAACTCCAACGCCCAAACTGCCGGTATGAAATCTGGGGACCAACTCATCAGCATGGACAGTAAAACACTAACGAGGGTCGACGATGTGTTGGAACTCCTGCAAAACAAAAACTTCGATGACCGCTCCACCTTCCAAATTCGCCGCGACAACCAAACTCTCAAAGTTGAAGTGGTGTTCAAGCAAAGAAAATAATAAACCTGCCCTCACATCTACAATGTGATTCGCAAAAACAAAATTCAGCCCGTGCCACATCATTAATATCGCGCTTTAGTGTCATCTTAGGACGTGAGCTTGGGCACCTTGTGTGGTAAAAAGACTTGCGAGTAGCCTTCGATCGGTTCATCAGCAAAGTCTTTCAAATCAAAAAAGCTGAAAAAATTTTCTGCCTTGTCACGCGCCATGTCCTCATCCATGGAATACAGACCGGCGACAAACTCCAGATACTCCCACCCTGTCAGCTTATGATAGAGAAAGGGCTGATCGGGGATGTAGCCGATGATTTTTTTACCTGAATGGAGTCTTGCTTCAGATCTATCCCATCTATATAGATGGTTCCGGAAGAAGGTTTGAGCAGGCCGACTAAAAGTTTGATGGTGGTGATTTTGCCGGCACCATTGGGCCCGATGAAACCAAACAGCTCCCCGGCGGGGATCTCCAGGTTGAGTTCGTCGACCGCGAGGAGCGTGTCGTATTTTTTAACCAGCCCGTTGATGGAGATCACTAGTGAATAATCTCAAAAGAGTTTAGGCCCTTAGGGTCGACCCACTCAATATCCAGATCAGAGACCTCGGCCGAGGGCGTACCCTTTCTGCACCAGTTGATAAACTGTTCAAGGGGTTCTTTTTCTCCTTCAGCATGGATTTCTACCGTACCGTCTGGGCAATTTTTTGCCCAACCACATAGGCCCAGTTGCAAAGCCTGCTCGCGCGTGCCAGCCCTGAACCAAACTCCCTGCACCCGGCCGCGCGCAATAAGATGGACACTCATCAACATGGCCCTTTTCTATCCGATCACTTGTTTTTGCGAAACGCGTCATCAAAAAGATGCTGGATTTCCCGGTAGACCTGAAACTTGCTCCCGTCTCCGATTTTTTCTCCGAACTTGCCGAGGTCGCGCATGATGCGCTGGAACTCCTGGGTCTGTCCCTTGAAGTTTTCAATGAGCGGACGAAAATAAAGTTGCTCATCCTCATCCAGCCGATCACAGATAACCCGAAGCCGGGTTTTTAACGGTTCAAAATCTCGTTCCATGCCTTAATACTAGCCTTCAATGTATGGGATTGCAATTGGGTAAAAACTGGAGGAAAAATCTTTTTAGGATCGGCAAGAAAAACAGTATTACTTTTCTTTAAAGCGTTCTTTCATGACGGTCTTCAACCGGACCTCGGCAGGACTGCTCTCCGGCAGGGTAAGAAATTTTTCGCAGGTAAGAACAGCCACTTCACAATCCTCCAAGGCGATCACCGACGCGGTACGTTCGCCAACTGAAATCATCGCCATTTCCCCAAACAGGTCGTTCTCTTTCAGCTGGGCGGGCGCTTGTTTGTTGCCCTCGGCATCTTCCCGATACACTTCCACCGTTCCCTTTTTAACCGGGAACGCACTGGTACCATGGGTGCCCCGACGAACAATCTTTTTCCCCTTGCGATATTCTTTAGTGACAAACATGACGCTCTTCCGTTCCTATCACGAAAGCCAATGATATACCGCCTGTACTATAAAAAATTCCGCTCCAATATTCAATCCCCACCCGCGAAAGATAAATCATTTTTACAATGCCGGTTTCCATTTGCAACACCCTGTTAATTCGGGCTTTTCGGTGTCATCGTTTGTTCGCCGGGGTATTTTAAATGCAGGCGTTTCAACTGGCGTTGCACATTTCTTATTCGAACATGGTTCCTTTTTTCAGAATACAGGTTCAGAGCAAGGAGCATGTGCTTGGTAGCATTGGGGCCATCCTTTAATAAATCGTAAGCCAGACTCAGATTATAATGCGCCGCAATGTATTTGGGGTTGAGTTGGATCGCCTTCTGATAGGTTTGCACCTCTTCTTCGTGCCTCCCCAGAGCGAGGTATGCTCTGCCCAGTTTAAAATAGGAGACCGCATCCAGAGGGTCGTCGCGAATGATTTCCTTGTGCCGCGAAATTTCCGCCTGGGCTCCCTCAAGATAGGTTTTAAAGTCTACTGCCAATACCGCCTGTGGCCCACCAATTCCGCTGAACACAAGAATAGTGAAAATTCCTTTTGCTGCAGGAATAAAAATGCTACGGCCGACGGAACAAAACAAGCGGTTAAGTGAATAAGGGTTCATCTCCTGAATTTATCATTTTTTAACGGGGCGGGCATGAAATACCGGACATTTGGCAATACCAAAGTTTCAGAAATTGGGCTGGGCGCCTGGCAGCAAGGAGGCGCAGGAAAAACAGGTGGCTCTCATCGTCCGCCTGCCGCTCGCATCAGGACTGCTCTCCGGCAAATTGAAAAGCGATTCGAGTTTGCCGATAACGATCATCGCAATTTCAACCGGGACGGGCAGGGGTTTAATGTCGAGGAAACCTTTCGCATTGCGATAGGTTCTCGATTTTGAGGCGGTGCGTGTGGTGATTCCGGGCTTCAAAAATCCTCAACAGGTGGCCAATAATTGCACGGCAAGTGAACTACCTCCTTTAACTCCTGCCACGCATGAGGCCTTGAGCAAATTCTATAGTAATGAAGTTGCCCCCCCCCCACCCCCATATCAGGGGCAAATACTAAGCGGAGAACCTCCGCTGGAAATTCGCAGTGTCTTTTTCTTGCCCTCTATCGGCTTCTCGGCTCAACGGGCAACTGGCCGCTGACCCCACGCCTAGCGGGGAAACAATAAATTATTTTCCTTGTGGATGTGCAAGTGTGTATCTTCTTCCAGTTTTCTGAGCTCTTCATACAAAAGTTGAAAGGATTGACAGCCATCGTCTGGCACAACAAAACCGTTCGCCAGTGTCCGGATTTTTTTTAGCAACTCCCCTACCCCGTCGTGCTCCTGACGCATGACCCGGATCGGACCCTCTGCGGCCTTCATTTTCAAACCTAAAAAATCGAGCTCCAGTTTTCGTATCAGGGGAAACAGCACCCGTTCTTCTTTGAGTAGATGTGGTTCAAGGTCTGCGCGCAAATTTTCAAACACGGCCTGCAACGGTTTTAATTCGGGATGCCGGAATGAATGCGCCTGAAAAACTTTTTCCATCAATGCTGTCAAACGCGGTAGCACCTCCTTCAAATAAACATGATGCGTGGCCTCGATATGGGCGGTCAGTTCTGCCGACGTTAAAGCCGAAATATCCTTTTCATCGCTGGTGGGAGATTCCAATTCCATCAGACGTTGATAAACCTCGTCAGTTTTAAGACCCTGTTCCTCACAGGCAGTTTGAAGAGATACATCGCCTCCACAACAGAAATCGATATTCAATTCCTCAAAAACTGCGGCACAACCAGAATCACTCTTCACAAAACTCTTTACCGGATCGGTCATCTTCATTTTTCAACCCCCTTCGGCATAAAAACCTGGTCTTAAGGGCAATAAACCCAAAAAAAGATAAACATATCTTTTTATATTTAATATAAATCCTGTACAATCCTTTGTCAAGGCAGGAAATTCTGAACGGCAAAAAGTAGGCCCAAAAGGAGAAGCGTAGGGCCAACCCCCGTTGAAATGCGCCCAAGAAAATTTACCAACGAGGGAAAGTTAAGCAAACTCGTCCTCCGCGTAGGAGTGGAGTGCCTCCACAGGTAAATGGCAAAGACTCATTCTGCCAAAATGATTCTTTGCTCGCCAAGTAAAGCTATGGTAGATTGCCGCCACGGCGAGTAGGGGGAAACTTTTTGAACCCGATCTGCCAGGAATCCATCTTACCCGTAGGAAAGAAAGACTAACCTTTTAAGGAAGAGCCATGCAGGAAACCCAAACTTTTTCCGTTGTGAAGATCGAGCTGACCCCCAACCCTCGTTCGGTGAAATTTATTCTGGATCAGACAGTGCTTGATTCCGGCTCCAAAACCATTCAAGAGGGCGGCTTTCTTGAAGCTGATGCCTTTGCCCACAATATGTTCGCCCTTGATATCGTTGATATGGTCTATTTGCGCGAGAATTTTGTTTCTGTCACTCTTACTTCCGCCGACCTTTGGGTGGTTTTTAAGGATAAGATTAAAAATATTATTGAAGCGGATTTGGGGAAATATGCGGAAGGGGATAATGAAATTTCTGCATCCATTCTTGATGATTTTGACATGGAAAAATATCCCCAACTTTCCGATGAAGAAAAAGTCATCATTGTTGAGGCCGTTCTTGACTCATCCGTCCGCCCTGCTCTGGCAAACGATGGTGGGGGCCTGGAAGTGATCGAAGTGGAAGGACCCATTGTCCGGATCCGTTATCAAGGGGCTTGCGGGGGATGCCCGAGTGCTACAGGTGGCACCCTGCGGGTCATCGAAAACCATCTCCGGGCTCAACTAGACCCCGCCATCAAGGTCCACACCTACAGTTAGAATCCCTTGATCACTGATCACCAAAACTATTTAAAAAATTGCCCGGTCGATGTATTCAACAACAACTCCAGCGATATATCCTCCTGTTTTAAAAATCCCTGACACGGCAGACTTCCCAGCGAAACCAGTTCAATGACTGCGCAGACCGACGCGGCGGTGGTCCAGGAAATGGCTTTCCAGGATCTTGCTGTTATCTCCCTGGGGAAATAACTGCGCACAAATTCGTCCCGGGCCAGCTTGCCTTCCTTCCACCCCTCCACCGCAACATGGACGTAAACGACATCATCCTTGACCGGCGGCTTGGCGTGAACCAGAATTTCTCCCGCCTCTTTTCTGCGGTCTCTCATATATAGCTCGTTAAAGAAAAACCGCATCAACTCGCCATGCCCGGGATAGCGAATGGTTTTATAGTTTAAATGGCTCACCTTGCCATCATAGGTTTCGCACAAAGTGCCCAACCCTCCTGAGGTGGTGAAGGCTTCAAGTTGTACGCCATCAATCACGATGGTTTCCAACCCTTCCATCGCAGGCACGCTGGCCCTTTGCCCATCCTGAATGACTTCGCAGTCATTGAGGTATTCGTTGACCACTCCTTCAGCAGACCAGTTGAAAGCATAGCCGAGAAGTCCGCGCGGATGCTGTGGCAAAGCCCCGACCCGAAGCTCCATACTACGCAGGCGTTCGAATCCTTTTGCAAGATGGGCACCGCAAATTCCGACAAACCCAGGCGCCAGTCCACATTGTGGAGCCATGAGCCCTTTTGCCGATTTCGACATTTCCCGGATGGCGGTTGTGGTAGGGATATCTTCGGTCAGGTCAAAATAATGCTTGCCCGCCTGGTGCACTTTCCTGGCCACGGCCAGATTCAAATGAAACGGCAGGCAGGTCAGCACGGCATCGTGTCCTGCAATCGCCTGCTCCAACGCAGGTTCATCTGCAACCGACGCTGAAATCACCTTGAACGGGAAATCCTCATCCGGGCTGGTGTCAAAACCGGTGACCTGAAATCCGTTCGACTGCAATAAGATCGCCGCCAGACTTCCTACGCGCCCAAGCCCTATCACCAAAACAGATTTTATATTCGTTGCCATTCGAAGCCCTTCAATAATTCATCAACCTGCTTTTATAATACAATATAGTCCCCAACAGGAAGAAATAGATCATGAATCATGAGGATTTAATAGCAAGAAAGGACACGCGTTTCGTACTTGTTCATTTTACCGGAGAAGAGTTGTCCACCTATGACGACATCAAGCAATCACACCTTACTAAAGGTGAGCCTGAAATTGGTTTCCATTTCATCGTTACAGCAGAAGGCAAAACTTTGATGGGACGACACGTTTCCAGAATAGGATCGCATCACCCGGAACTGGATGACATCAGCATAGGCGTGTGCGTCATAGGAAACCGGGAAGAAATGAGCGACGAGCAATCCACCGCCCTCACTTTATTGCTGGAAAGTTTGAAATCCGAATACCCGTCTCTGGAAACCGTGAAGTATCTTTACAAAAAAAATTCCCACTAGACGTGGCTGGCGAGCCGGGTGTTTCTAAGGCTCTTGGTATATGAATTCGGCTATGGTAAAATCACATGCACTCGTACCTCACTCTGCTTTTCACTGCCGGTGATGTGAGGCGTTATATTTGCAAACCAAGCATCGCGGAACCCTCAAGGATGAAAATAAGTGTTAATCCATGACATCTAAAAAAGACTTATCAGAAAGAGACATCTGCACAAAATATATTCAACCAGCTTTAGAAAAAGCTGGCTGGGATTCGCTTACCCAAATTCGTGAAGAAGTCTCTTTTACTGATGGTCGAATTTATGTAAAAGGCAACCTTACGAGCAGAGGTAAAAGAAAAAGAGCAGATTATATACTCTATTACAAACCCAATATCCCTATTGCCATAATAGAAGCCAAAGACAACAAACATTCTGTAAAAGCCGGCATACAGCAGGGTTTAGCTTATGCAGAAATTCTGGATATTCCCTCAGTCTACAGCAGCAATGGCGATGGCTTTTACGAGCATGATCGAACCTGCACCGACAGAAATATAGAGCAGGAACTTACCCTGAGTGAATTCCCTTCACCGCATACCCTCTGGAAACGCTATAAAAAATACAAAGGGATTGAAACTGAAGAACAAGAACAAATAGCCGCACAAGATTATTTTTTTGATGGGTCAGACAGAACACCCCGCTATTACCAACAAATAGCCATCAACCGCACAGTTGAAGCCATTGCCAAAGGGCAGAAAAGAATTCTTCTCACCATGGCGACAGGAACGGGTAAAACCTATACCGCATTTCAAATCATCTACCGACTATGGAAGAGTAATACAAAAAAACGCATTCTGTTTTTAGCCGATAGAAACGCGTTGATAGATCAAACCAAGCGCGGTGATTTTCGTCATTTCAAAGATAAAATGACGCTCATTGAGAATAAGAAAATCGACAAATCTTATGAAATCTATCTTGCACTCTATCAAGGCTTAACCAATTACGATGAAGACAAAGATGCCTATCGCAAATTCAGCCCTGAATTTTTCGATTTAATCGTCATAGACGAATGCCACCGCGGCAGTGCTGCTGAAGACAGCGCATGGCGTGAAATACTGAGATATTTTGGCAATGCGACGCATATAGGCTTAACTGCCACGCCTAAAGAAACAGAAACTATATCCAGCACCGAATACTTTGGCGAACCCATTTACACCTATTCACTCAAACAAGGCATACAAGATGGATTCTTAGCCCCTTATAAAGTCTTGCGAATCGGTTTGAATGTTGATCTAGAAGGCTGGCGACCAGAACAGGGTAAAACTGACAAGCAAGGTTTGCTAGTTGATGACCGCATCTATAACCGCAAAGACTATGACAAAAACCTGGTCATAGATGAACGCACAGAAACCATTGCCAGAAAGGTAACCGAATTTCTAAAAAAGACCAATCGCTTTGATAAAACCATTATCTTCTGTGTAGATATCGACCATGCCCAGCGCATGAGAGCCGCCATTGCCAATGAAAATAGCGACTTGATGGCACAGAACAGCAAATTTGTCATGCAGATTACCGGTGACAATGAGGAAGGCAAGAAGGAGTTGGATAATTTTATCGCGCCAGAAGAGAAATACCCCGTTATCGCCACCACCTCAAAACTTATGACCACAGGCATTAATGCACAAACTTGCAAGCTGATTGTGCTGGATAACAATATTGGCTCGATGACCGAATTCAAACAGATCATCGGGCGCGGCACGCGCATCAATGAAGAGTTTGGCAAGACCTTCTTCACCATCATGGATTTTCGCAATGTCACTGATCTGTTTGCAGATCCTGATTTTGACGGCGACCCTGTTCGAGGGAAAGAGATTGGTGAAGATGATGACATTGAATCACCCGAAGATGAAATAGCCAGTGATGAACCTGTAACAGATGAAGACGGCGAAGAAATCGTTTTTGAACCCCCAAATAATGAATATCCAGAAGTAATAACAGGCGGCGATATTATTAACAAACCCAGAGAAAAATACTATGTCAACGATGTCGATGTAGCCATACTTAATGAGCGAATCCAGTACATGGACGGCAACGGCAAGCTGATCACCGGTAGCCTCAAAGACTACACTAAACTAAAAGTCCATGAGCAGTACCACTCACTTGATGAATTTCTCAATAAATGGAATCAAGCTGACAAGAAACACGCCATTATCGAAGAGCTAACCGAACAAGGCATTATCTTTGAAAACTTTAAAGAAGCCATCAACAAAGAAATGGATATATTTGACCTCATCTGCCACACCGCCTTTGACCAGCCACCACTCACCCGAGCCGAACGAGTAAACAACGTCAAAAAACGCAATTACTTCACCCAATATGGCGAACAGGCACGCAAGGTATTAGAAGCCCTGATGGATAAATACGCCGATGAAGGCATAGTAAATATTGAGGATATGAAAATACTGCAAGTTAGCCCGCTCAATCAATTCGGTTCCCCAATGGAAATCGTCAAACTGTTTGGAGGTAAAAAGCAGTATTTGAAAGCACTTACAGAATTGGAGCGAGAAATTTATAGAGAGGGGGCTTAAAGTGAAAGTATATAAAAACAGCAAGCAGAGTAACAAAAAAATTACAAATAAAATCACTGCTGTAGATTTATTCTGTGGTGCTGGTGGACTTACAAAAGGGTTAGAGAAATCAGGTATACAGGTTAATTTAGGTGTGGATATAGACCCTGCGTGTGAATATCCATACAGTGTAAATAATTCAGGCGTTTTTTTGGAAAAATCCGTAAAAAAACTTTCTGGAGATGATATTAAAGGGTCTTTAGAAAAAGGCACTATTCGATTGCTTGCTGGGTGTGCGCCCTGTCAAACTTTCTCAAGTTACAATAGAAAATCAACCAGCTCAGATAAAAGATGGTGGTTGTTGCTTGAGTTTGGGCGGTTAATAAAGGAGACGCTCCCTGAATTAGTTACTATGGAAAATGTTCCAGGTTTAATTAAACAAGATATTTTTGATGACTTTAAAAACAATCTTATTAAATTAGGATATCTGGTGAACTACAAAGTTATTAACTGCTCTAAATATGGATTGCCACAAAACAGAAGACGACTAGTTCTTTTAGCATCTAAGATCGGCATCATTCGGCTACTAGAACCTAAAGAATTTACAAAAAAAACATATAAAACGGTGAAAGAAGCTATAGGTAATCTTGAATCAATTGAAGCAGGTAAATATTTGTCAACTGATCCTCTTCACAAAAGTGCAGCTCTTTCTGAATTAAATTTAAAACGAATTCAAGTTTCTAAGCCTGGAGGAACTTGGCGAGATTGGCCAAAGAATTTAGTTGCAGATTGTCATAAACGATCAAGTGGAAAATCCTATTCAAGTGTTTATGGTCGGATGAAATGGGATGAACCATCACCGGCAATTACCACTCAGTTTGTGGGTTTTGGTAATGGTAGGTTTGGGCATCCAGAACAAAATAGAGGATTATCCTTAAGAGAAGGAGCAATGCTTCAAGGGTTTCCTAAAAATTATAAATTCGTCAAAAATAGCGAAGCTCCTATAAATAAAGTTATTACTAGATTAGTAGGGAATGCTGTTCCTGTAACTCTGGGATATTTAATCGGGAAAAGTATTGTGAAGCATGTAGAGGACTTGGTGTGAGTAATAAAACTGAGTTTAATTTTGAAATATCACTGAGTGTTTTAGACCATTTAGGTCGAAATCTATATCGTAGTTTTATAACGGTAATTGGTGAAGCAATTTCTAATTCATGGGATGCAGATGCAGACAATGTTTGGATTACCATTGATCATGAAAATAATAATTTTGTTATCAAAGATGATGGAATAGGAATGTCTGAAAATGATTTCCAAACAAAATTCCTAAAAATAGGTTACACAAAGAGAAAAGCTGGGGTTTCAAAATCAGAAAAAGGTCGACCTTTCATTGGAAGAAAAGGTATTGGAAAATTAGCCTTGTTATCGTGCGCTCAAAAAATCAGCATTCTGACGAAAACTGAGAACACTGATCATGTTAGTGGAGCTATTGATAATTCAAGGCTTGATGACGCTATTAATAATGATGTTACTGCTCAAGAATACATTGTTGAATCCGCAGGTGATAACGTATTCTCCGAATATATGGCTGGACATGAGAAAGGAACTATTATTTATTTTGAGGATATTAATGATAGGATAAAAAATAAATTAGGGTATATTAAAATATTGATAGCCTTATATTTTAAATTCTCTCTTGTAGATCAATCTTTTAATATTTTTGTTAATGGCGAAAAAATATCAGAAAGCCAACTTGGATCATTGGCAGGCAATACTCAATTTTTATGGAAAATAAATGAGTTAAATGACCCTTATCTTTCTACATTAAAAAATTCATTAAAAGAGCAGGAACTTATTAATTCATCACTAACCGTAAAAGGTTTTGTTTCATCGGTTATAAGACCCAGTCATTTAAAAATTAAAACAACAGAAGAGAAAATTGGGGTGGATCTTTTTGTAAATGGGCGATTGCGAGAGAAAAATATATTAACCCATATGCCAGATTTTGCAACAAGGCATATTGCTAGTTATCTCTATGGACAGATCCACTTTGATCAATTAGACGATGGACATGGTGAGGATAGATTTACTAGCAGTAGAGAGGGGATAAAAGAAGGAGATGCTGAATATAAGAACTTATTAACAGAGCTTAAAAAAATCCTAGTACGGATTTCTGAACAATAGGATATATGGAGATTAGAGCATAAGGAAGATGGTGATCCTGAAAACCCTAGAATTAAATCTAAAGAGAGAAAAGCAAGATCACTTGTAAATGAAGTTAGCAATGAATTTACTCCTCTAAAATCAGCTCGAAATAAAAAGGAAGTCGATGATTGGATAAACGATCTAAACGATGATGCGCAGTTCAATGTGTCAGCTTACATAGACTGTTTTATGTCAGAAAATTTAATAAGAAAACATATAGATCATAAATCGATAAATTTATCAGATGAAGCTGAAAGAGAAGTTGAAAAATGGAAAGAAGCTGAAAATAACGCTAAAGGAAGAGGCAACATTAGTATAGATATTATAAGCAGTAGTAGTGATTTAAGCTATTTATCTATGGATGATTTAGCTAATCTTCTTGATAGACAACAACAAAATAATGCTTCTTTATCAAGAGATGCAATGGAATATAAGCCCATGAGAAATGCTGTAGCACACACGGCGAGGTTAACTCAACCAGCAAAAAATAAACTGACTACCGTTTACGAAAATATCAAAAGTAGATTGATTGAATTGCTTTCTCAATAAACCATTGTCCCCACACCCCGACACATCCAGTAGCCCAAAACAAAAATATACTAGAGTAACAAAATGACAAACATCAGCGGCATCGTAAAATCCGCCCGAAAAATCATGCGTCAAGACACAGGCACAGGCAGTGATGAGTTACGCATTCTGCAACTGGGCTGGATGCTGTTTTTAAAAATATTCAGTGATAAAGATAAAGAACTTGAGCTGATTCAAGATGATTACACCTCACCCATTCCTGATAAATTGTATTGGGATGAATGGGCCGCAGATGATGAGGGTATGACCGGCGATGAATTGCTGAAATTTGTCGATCAAACCCTATTCCCCACACTGGCAAATATTAACCTGGGGGCTTACAAACCTGCCTCAACAGCAGGCAGGCGCGCCTTGCTGGTGCATGAAGTGTTTGCCAATAACTACAACTATATGAAGTCAGGCATTCACTTGCGCCAAGTCATCAATAAGCTCAATGAAATCGACTTTAACAACAGCAAAGACAAGCAGGTATTTGGGCAAATATACGAAACCTTTTTAAGCGAATTGCAAAGCGCAGGCACACTAGGCGAGTTTTACACCCCCCGCGCCATCACCGAACTACTGGCAGAGCTGACCGACCCTAAAGTGGGTGAAAAAGTGCTAGACCCTGCCTGTGGTACGGGCGGTTATCTCACCGCTGCACTGGAACACCTGAAAAGCAAAGCCAGCACCGTTGCTGAGCATGAAGCCCTGCAACACAATGTTATGGGCTGGGAATACAAACCTTTGCCCTATTTGCTCGGCAATACTAATTTGATACTGCACGACATCAACCTGCCCAATATTCAATACAACGACTCACTGGCAAAACCGCTCACCGAATACAGCCAAAGAGACAGGGTGGATGTGATTCTTGCCAATCCGCCTTTTGAGGGTGGATGTGATTCTTGCCAATCCGCCTTTTGGTGGCGTGGTCTCCAACAATAACGAAAGTAACTTTCCGCAAACCTACCGCACCAAAGAATCTGCTGACCTGTTTTTAATCCTGATGATTCAGCTACTCAAAAACGGTGGCAGAGCCGCCATCGTCCTGCCCGATGGCTCACTCACAGGCGATGGCGTGAAAGAACGCATCCGCAAAAAGTTATTGGAAGATTGCAACCTGAACATGATTATCCGTTTGCCCAATTCAGTATTTCAGCCCTATGCCTCGGTCGCCACCAATCTGCTATTTTTCACCAAAGGAGAGCCGACCAAAAGCGTTTGGTATTACCAGCATCATCTGCCCGAAGGCTACAAAGCCTATTCCAAAACCAAGCCTATCCAACTGGCCGAGTTTGACCCACTCAAACAATGGTGGAATAACCGAGAATCCAACGAGCAAGCATGGCAAGTGGATATGGAAACCATCAAAGCCAACGACTACAACCTCGACATTAAAAACCCGCACCAACCCGAAGAAGAAAAGCAATATAACAGTAGCGAGTTGTTGGATTTATTGCATCAGTCCTTTGCCAAAGGTGATGAACTTTTGGTGCAGTTACGAAAGGAATTGGAATAGTGGGAAGTTGGAAAATTACTAGCATCGGTGAGTTTCTCTTTGAAAGAGAAGGGAAATACAAGCCTGACAGTGAAGAGATTGTTAGCTTAAAGCGCATTGATAAGATTGATTTTTCGAGCAATTTCCATATTGCACAGAAACCGAGCAAAACCAATATGATCCTGATCTGTCATGGTGATTTGGTTATTTCTGGGATTAATGTAGCCAAAGGGGCTATGGGTATTTATCACGGCAATGAAGATGTAACGGCAACCATTCATTACTCTTCTTATACATTTGATAAATCCAAGATTGATGTGGATTATTTTAAGCGATTTCTAAAAAGTGCTGAATTTATCAGGTTGCTACAGGAACAGGTCAAAGGTGGCATAAAAACAGAGATTAAACCAAAACATATTTTACCGTTAGAAATTTATCTACCTAATCTTAATGAACAAAAAGAGATTGTTGAGCATTTCAAAAGTATTGAAACAGAAGACGATGAACTGAAACAAGAACTCACCCACCAACAAACCCTGCTAAAAAAACTCCGTCAGCAAATCTTACAGGAAGCCATTGAAGGCAAACTCACCGCTGACTGGCGTGTGAAAAACCCGAAAGTAAAACCGGCTCATGAGTTATTGGCGCGCATCCGGGCGGAAAAAGAACAACTGATTAAAGACAAAAAAATCAAAAAACAAAAATCACTGCCACCGATTAGCGAGGAAGAAAAACTGTTTGCATTGCCACAGGGGTGGGAGTGGTTTGTGTTAGATGAAATTACTTATATGACAAGAGGTTCGTCACCGAGACCTATTGTTGAGTATATAACCAACAATGAGAATGGGGTGAACTGGATTAAGATTGGCGACACAAAGAATGTAGATAAAGTTATAAGAACGACACGCCAAAAAATAACACCAGAAGGAGCAAAAAAATCTCAACTAGTAGAAGAGGGTGATTTTATTTTGTCTAATTCAATGTCTTTTGGTAAGCCTTTTATCATGGGAATAAGTGGTTACATCCACGATGGTTGGTTTTTAATCAGGTTACTAGGTGATATAGATATTGAATACTTTTATTATTTATTGCTGTCTAGCTTAGTACAAGATCAGTTTTTAGAGTTGGCTAGTGGTGCTGTAGTTAAAAATATTCGGGCGGAAATTGTAAAGAAAACAAAACTGTCGATCCCACCCCTCCCCGAACAAAAAGCCATCGTCACCAAAGTCGAAAAACTCCTAACTCTCTGCGATCAACTGGAATCCCAAATCACCCAAAACCAAACCCACGCAGAGAAACTAATGCAGGCGGTGTTAAAAGAAGCGTTTAGCCGGAATATTTAAATATTTAAAAAACCTTGATTTAAAGGGATTTTATTAATTCGGCTTGATTTTTCTACCCACTATTCTACCCATTTTTATAAAAACCCCTTAAATAAGTTAACCTAACCATAAGCTAAAGAAACATTATATATTAAGATTAGGATTTGCAAGTGAGCGTGCGAGCCCTTTGATTCAATAAGCCTCAGAGTTTACTACCACTCTAGTTTCAAGTCTACTGACAGACCATAACTATAGTATCCCGATGTCCCTATTCCGTCATAAGATTTAACTTGAGTATGGTGCCGAGGGCCGGAATCGAACCGGCACGGGGTTTCCCCCGAGGGATTTTAAGTAATTTTGGAAATGATCCCAAGTGAATCCGGATAATCCACAAACTAATGATATTTAAAGGGGTTACAAATTGCAAAGAACCATTCGCCCCCCCCAAAAAACTCTACATTTTTTCTAGCTATTCAGACAAAATCACACAGGAACTACACAAGAATATTTAGGGCGGGTATTCAAATCCAATTAAGTTCTTTAAGGCGGTCCCATGCAATATTAATATGCTTTTCACGAAACATATTTCTTTTACGATCATTCCATTGCCGGACCCCTTCTACGACCTCTTTCGCGTTTTTTGTAGGTTTACTTGCGTAACAAGCTAACCAATGCACAGAAGATAATAATTCCATACCGTATGGAGTTTCAAATCCCTCAATAAGCTGAGAAACTCTTGATAATCGAGATTTTGAGTTGTTGTGATGCTCCAAAAATTGGTCCGCTTCTTTTGTTGCACCTTGAATTAATTCAATTTCAACATCGGGCTTCTGACTGTCTCCATAGCCTTGAATAAAGTGCCCTTCCATAGCCTCTAAAACTTTATTTAAATTATGCGCGTAAGGACCGTAAATTCCAGCTTCATAGTTTAGTTTTAAGTCTTCCTCTGCATTTTGAAGGAAGTAAGCAATCTTTTGAATTTCCAATAGAGTCATCCTATAAGCCAATTCTGTATATTGCTGAATTAACTTAATAAAAAGTGCTCGCGAGGCAGTCATCTCAGGTCGTTTGGTTCTGATCGGCATTGATTGGGCATTGGGGGTTCCAACAGGTTCAAATAAGGAAATTTGCACATCCTTGAAAGTCGACATTGCATTTTCAATTTTTGGACGAACGACTTTCCAATCTAATCCTCCAAGACCGCATCCAAGAGGCGGAATCGCAATTGATCGGATTTCTAAACTCCGGATTTTCTCACTTAAAGCCGTAAGCCCCGCTTCGATGTCTTCTATTTTAGATTTTTCTCGCCAATGACGTTTTGTTGGAAAATTAATTATATATTTAGGGTTTAAGAGAGATTTATTTTTAAAAACAAACATTTCTCCAAGTTTAACCTGTTTAGCGCGACAAGCCTTGGAATATGCTTTAAAATTTTCTGGAAACGCTTTTTTGAATTGCAGCGCAATCCCCTTACCCATGTATCCTACGCAATTAACGGTATTAACCAAGGCGTCAACATCTATTTCTAGCAAATTACCATGCCTGACAACCTTCATTATTTCCTCCCCCTAATTGTAATAATATAGAGTTGTATCTACCTTAATCTTTCTATTCATCGAATCATCATATTGTGACAATATACCTTCTACTTTGGACTTTACCTTCGAGTTTAAAACAACTATCGATTTAATTATATCCCAAGGACAAAATTTGTAGACAAGAAATTCTGCTTGTTTTTTTCGTTGCCGGTCCATATCACTTGTCGTTGAGGCCCAATAAATTGAGTAGATAGCTTCCCAGTCCAAACCATCTAGATAGCTCGGATCGTCAAACCATTCAGTGTATCTAGCAATTCCCTGCCCATCTGAAAAAACAAATTTGGCCTGACTGTTCTGAACCGTTTTAGCTGAAGAAACAAGATAAATCAAGGGTTCTTGCCCTTCATCATATCCTTGAACCCGGCCGGTATGAAGCTGGAATAGCATGGGAGACCTGGGGCCTAAATAAAAGGGGATATAATCATGGATTGTCCCTTTAGGACCAAGAGGAATTTGAGTTACACTTCTTTGAGATTGAATATTGACATCGTGAATTATTTTATAAGTTAAATCACCATCTGGCATATGATTGTGGGCATATAACCCATTTCGTTGGAGACATACATTTAGATTATCCAAATGTATTAAACGAAAAATTTTAGTTGGATTTGGTCGACTCATAAAAACACGCCTGATGCCTAGGTCTTTTTAATGGGCAATGGAACAAACCGCCGCTAGCACTAGTAAGGTATTTATTATTTTGCGGGCAATAGTTTCCTCAGCTTGAGAAGCCATTGATATCTGCCTCCCTCGTAGAGAGACCTTTGCATAACCCCTAGTTACCCCTGCGGGGCACGAAGTTTAAGGAAAAATATCACGTCTTCGTCACCTTGTTCCTCAGAGTGACAAATAGCCTTGTATTATCATTCTGAACGCAGTGAAGAATCTCGCCTTTCTGTTTTTTTCGACTTACGCAAAGCTCTCCTTCGTAGAGGGTGGTGCCGAGGGCCGGAATCGAACCGGCACGGGGTTTCCCCCGAGGGATTTTAAGTCCCTTGCGTCTACCAATTCCGCCACCCCGGCTTTAGGTGCTCATGCGTCTGAAAAACGTTCCGGCAGAAAAGGGGGGCCGCCGGAACTTGGCGAGACGAATGTTAGCAGTTTCCATTAAAAATTCCAACCGCCAACGGCGTTTAAATCTTATAATCGTCTTTACAGAAAAATCAAATCCCCCCTACCCCCCTTCGTAGAAGGAGACCTTTGCATAAGTCGAAAAAGCGTAAAGGCGAGATTCTTCACTCCGTTCAGAATGACAAGAAACGCAGGTTTGTCATTCTGGAGGAGCGTTAGCGACGAAGAATCTAGGGTTATGCAAAGCTCTCTCGTAGAAGGGGGAGCTTTGCGTAAGTTGAAAAAAACAGAAAGGCGAGATTACCCCTTCGGGGCACGAGGGCTTGGGTTAAACATCACGTCTTCACTGCGTTCAGAATGATAATACAAGGCTATTTGTCACTCTGAGGAACAAGGTGACGAAGACGTGATATTTTTCCTTAAACTTCGTGCCCCGCAGGGGTAATCCGGGGTTATGCAAAGGTCTCCGTAGGAGGGGGAGCCTCAATGAACCCCTCTTTCCCGAAGAGGAGCTGGGGTGATTTAGAACCTCGAGTTAATCGACCATTAAAAGAGAGGTGTTTTTTGCGGGACCCTAAACGAATATTAAAAAAACTACTGGGACCGGAAGCTGAAGTCGAACCCTTCGCAGGGACTGGTGAACCTCTGGAACAAACGGTCGAAACCTTTCGCGATGTAGTCAGATGCCGGAAAATCCGCGACTATGTACGCGATCAATTCGGTCTCGACCTGGCACTTTCCCCCAAGGCTTTCCACGACCTGCTGGATATCCCGCAAATCAATTATATTGAAACCACAAAAAGGGACCTGGAAGTGAAAACGGTTTCTTTAAAAGAAAACCGTGCCTCTGACGACCCCGTCAGCATCGCAAATTTGAATTCTGTGCTACGTGAACTTTATGCCAACCTTTTCCTGATCAAAGAACGCGCCAGCAAAGATTTTCCCAACGCAGTTTTGATCAACGAAATGCGGGCAGAACATATTGATCGGGTCCAGCAAATGGTTCAATCCATCTCGGTATTACACGGCAACCTGACCGGCTATCTGCTCACCAGTTGGAAAGCAGGCAAAATCGAAAAAGAGTTCCTGTCCCTTTTCCCCAACTCGACCAAGGCACACCCTCTTCGAAGCACCTTCCCGCTCATTGAGTATGAACTGGAACTGTACCGCGAAGTTCTTAAAACTCAGAATAAGTGGAGACCCGTAGAACTCGACCTGTTCGCCCTGCTCCAGAATCCCCAAGGACTCAACCCACTGCTCGAAAATATTCAGGAAATGGGTAACCGGTTGTGGCAGATCATTTATCAAAGTTCCGAGATAAGGCAATGCGTGAATCTTGCGGGAATTGACTTCGGGGATATCCAACCACTGTTCGACAACGATAAAGTGACACTAAATCCGCTGGGTTAAACAGTCGAGCTAACCGACTGCCAGCTATTTATGCTGTTGCAATTTGCCAGCGGCGGACCGCCGCTAACCCTTCACCTGAAAACCTTCTACTTTGTCCAGTAGCAGGTGTTTGACAGTAGACACTTTTTGCGCTTCTTTAAGGGCGTCTTTTCCCTCATCCCTAAGCCGGTTGAGGCGCAAATCCAGGCGCACCAGATTGGTGAAAAGAGGCATGAATTTCGCTAAAATTAAAGCCCCCTCATCGGAGATTTCATTATCCGTGAGGACCAGGTTCTGCAAACTCAAAAGATTATCGGATACCGCGAGATATTTAATCCCCTCGTTGCCAAGCCGGTTGTAAAACATATTTAACGAAGTCAGGTTAACCAGCACTTCAGACTGGGCAATATATTTCGCCCCCTTGGGACCACATAAATTCGTCCCAAATGCCAGGTTGGTTAAAGGCCGCAAAAACTCCATGCGGGCTATGTCCTTAGCACCATACTCCTTCAAATAAGTGGCAGTAAGATCAAGGGTTTTACCATCTTTGCTCAAATTCATTTGAACGATTGATTCGGTCTCAGCCATGACCCTTTCCTGGCCCATGGCGGTCTTGTTACCACTGTAATCCATAATTCCCTTTCTCCAACAATTGACAACTACTAGCCGTAGGGGCAACTGAAAACCCACCCAACCCCGGTTTCCCAGAGTACGAGCCCCCCCTTATCCCAGCCTTTAACGATACCCTGATTATACACCGGTTTGAGTCCCACAGGCAACTACTCGGCGTAGGGCCCACTGATAAGACCGGCGAACCACTGAGAGCAATGTGGCGGGGATACCCTTTCAGGACATAAAAGCCAATGAGGGTCACCACACGCTGATGCGACCGCCGAAGGCTGGGAGCCCGCTCCCTCCCACGGAGAGCTGCGTAAGTCGATAAAGCAGAAAAGCGGGATTCTTCACTGCATTCAGAATGACAATGCAGTCGTTCAGAATGACACGAAACGCCGGTTTGTCATCCTCGAGGAGCCGAAGGCCTGGCACGTCCCTTTAGGGAGACGAAGGATCCGGGGTTATGCAAAGGTCTCCTTCCCACGGAAGTGGGTGGATTTTTTGTCGAAAATATTTTAGAATGCAGTACAAATTTCAATCAGGGAGTGGATAATATGGCTGGACTATACAGAACCGAGACCGAGATGAGTCTGGGTAATAACGTGATCGTAACGCAAATGACCCAGGCCATTAACTGGGCACGAAAATATTCCTTCTTTATCTATCCCTTCATCACCGCGTGTTGCGGAATGGAGTTCATGTCCGTGGCAGGTCCGCGATACGACCTTGACCGAATGGGTGCCGCATTTCCCCGGTTTTCACCGAGGCAGGCTGACCTGCTCATGGTCGTCGGAACCATCAGCCACAAACAGGCTCCTATTCTCACCAAGGTCTATAACCAAATGACCGAACCCAAGTGGGTGGTCGCTTATGGAGTGTGCACGGTTTCAGGCGGATTCTACGACAACTACTCCACCGTGATGGGAATTGATACCCTCATCCCAGTCGATGTCTATATTCCGGGATGCCCGCCAAGACCCGAAATGGTGATCGATGCTCTGATGAAATTGCAGGACAAGGTACAAGCAGAAACCCTGGAAGACCACGTCAAAGGTCCTGCTCTCGTCACCCCCGCCAGCAAACTCTAACCAGCGTGACGCTGGACCCAGTGAGCAATGCCTGATCACTGCTGAAAAGTCGATTAACTCGGCTCAACAAATCGTCAATCTGCCACCCCTGCAAGGGGCCCGCGGTCGGGCGGAATATTTTCCAGCATTCTTAAGGCCCCCGCTTTCTCAACCGGCGTGAGTTTTGGTGAGTCCGCCATCTTGGCGATTTCGCCACGTTTCTCTTCGACATACAACTTAAAATCTTCCTCATCCGGCACCACCAGTTTTACTTCTCCATCCTCTCCGATAAACCGTTGCTTTAAAAACCGAAAATAAATTCCCAACCGGGTTGCGGAATCCTTCAAGTGCAAATGATAGGTCATGGTCAACAGGGCCTCGCGTTTGCGGTCGATGCGGTAGCCCAACCGGGTGTTATCGAGTTTACTGAGTTGAATTTCCAAAATTTCAAACGCTTCTTTGAGCACCGAGGGAGCCAACTCCAATGGGGGGAGCGGCAGAGTTTTTACCGCCGCGATGTCGAGCAATAACGAAAACGCACGCGTCTGCTCACCCAGATAAGCCGACTTAAAAGGATAAATCCGGTTCAGACGTGACACTTCCTTTAACACCGGGTCCAGTTTTTTTATGGCGATTTCTAACTTGCCCAGCGTGTCGTCTTCAAAAGGCATTAAAAACCACTGCACCTCTTTAGGAACGATCACCTCCTCTTTCACCTCGCGGGCAAAAAACCGGTTGAGGATATCTGGAAATTCAGGAATGAAAAATGCCGTGATCGTGTCGGAAAAATAACGAAAATTTAAAATCAGAAATTTGGGATCGGAGCGAATATTTAACCCATACGCTTCCAGTTCATTGGAAATCCCCAAAAACGGCTGGGTCAAATGCAGGGACTCATGCAGGTGCGTGGCGTTTCCATACACACGGCTGTCTACAAGAATCGCGGCAGGAAAAATTCGGATCGTATCAAAAGTGGTGTGGGCAAACTGACCGGGACGCAACCATTCATCCGATCCGGACTGGATGATAAACTGTTTTAACGGTGGCGGGGGAAGATCGGGAAAAATAGAGATCAGGCGATCCAGCGATTGCCGCATCCGGTCAATCGACTTGTCCAGCAGCTCGTCCGACTTATGGCACTCCCCGCAACCATAAGCTTCAAATCCGGGGATGGTAAAAACGGTTTCTTCACTTTGGGGCAGGAGCCTCACTTTTTTGGAAGGACCAACACCTTCTTGAAATTTTTTCGGCAGGTGAAGCTGAATCAACCGATCCAGTTCACCCAGGCCCACCACTCCCCGCAGGGGGAACTTGCTAACATCGGACAGAAGCTTCTGGTTTAGGTTCGATGTTTCTCCCTTAGGGACTACCGGCTCCTCTGCCTTTAGCGGCGACGTTACGAAAACAACGAAAATGGCAATGCAGAATCCTTTTATCAAGGTTTCGGCTTCTTAACGTTGAAGCGTTGCCAGACGCTGATCACCTTGCGTCCGTTCCTGTCTTCCTTAACCCCATCCCAGACCGCGAAGGCTACCAAGGCCGGGTCAATGCGTTGGGCAAAATCCACATCCCATTTACCGGTTTTTAGCATGTCACGGAGAAAAACCACGGTCCAGACACCGTCCTTCCATTCACCGGCGCCTTCCACATTCTGGTTTTCAGGAGGTTGCGGCGTGACCGTGCCGAACCCTTCGGCATTCAGTTCTTCAACTGGGTTATCTCCTGTCGTATTAACACGAGAGAAAGATTCAGCAATAATATCGCCAAAAATCAACGCGTCCATATCCACTCCGCCGCCAGCATATTCCAGATCATCTTCGGCTTCGAGCGCTTCTTCCAGTCCGGCTTTCCAATGCCAGATATTTACCGGTTTGTTGCGGTTACCCATGCCAAAAAATGGTTCATTATGCCCATGAGTGTGAAGCGTCACCGCCCCCAACGCAAATTGCACCGCCACTCCATCGCGGAAGATATCTGAACGCAATTCAGAAAACGCGTCATGAGTCGGGTCGTTCCACTGCAAACGCACCGCCAGCTGTTCGCCGTTATTCACTGAAGACACATTAATAAATTCCACCGCATCACGCCTCGCCGCTAACGGACGCAATACCAGGTTTGTTGTGGCAACCCCTTCCCACACCGGACTATAAGGATCGGTGCTCAGTTCCACTCCCACAGGAAGTGAATAAAGATCCGTTTCAAATTCCGCTTCTTTAAATTCCTTCACCAAATTTGAACCAATATAATGCACCAGCGCCCAACGGTCTTTTTCGGGAACGTGAAGGTAGGAACCCATAGGGGTTCCATCCAATCCGGCCGTGATGGTTCTGAACAGGTCTTCCGGCTTGTGCCCACTCTTGAAATAATGGGGGTTGGTGATATCATGCACAAACACTGCGTGCTTCCAGGCATCTATGAGCGATTCGGCCAGCTCGCCATCCCCCTTTAAGGACTCACCGTGACAGCGGAAGCATTTTAATTCCTTAAAAAGTTTTTTGCCCCGGGCCACCAGCTCCGGCGAAGATTCAAGGGGTTTGGCAACCACTATTTTTTCACCCTGCGGTTCGTTTTTGAATCGCGGGGAAAAGTTTTTAATGTGATTGATCAAAGCCCAGGTGTCTTGGGGGCTCAACGCGTCTCCCCAAGCGGGCATGGATGTGCCGGGAACACCGCTTATGATGGTGCGGTATAAATCTTCATCGCGGGGAAGAGTGCCCGTCGGGGTGGAGCGGAATTTAAAAATTCCTTCTCTAAAATCTCTCGGCCAGGGATATAAATATTCAACCGCTATGCCGCCCCCGTTGCCGTCTTGCCCATGGCAGAATACACACATATGCATATAAATGTTGCGACCGCGGGCCAGAAGGCTTTTGGAGTCCATATCTTCAGGCTTGGACAGGTCTGGCTGATCATGAGATCCCCGGGTGCGGAATAAACTGTCACCTTCTCCATGCTGCATGGCACCGTGATCGCCGTGGTCCATAGGTTCATCAGTCCGGTATTCCCCTCCTGGCGCGGAGTGATCCATCGCACCGTGATCCATCGCGCCGTGATCCATTGCGCCATCACCGTGATCCATTTTATGTTCCTGCGCAATCGCCAACGAAGCGGCGTAGCACAAGCCCGCCAGCACCAGTAACACTAACCTTGATTGGACAAATCGTGCTTTTTGTTTCATATATCTTATCTCCTAACCGGCGTACCGTCGGTGGCCAGCGTGGCACTGGACTCCACTTGCAATGGCCCTTAAAGCCGAAAGCACGCTTGTTCGCCAAGAAAAGTGATTTACCCCTCCAGGGCACGAAGTTTAAGGAAGAACATTACGGCTACTGGCCCCACCGCCTAGTGGTGGACCATTTTGACGCCTTGTTCCAAGTCTGCCAGATCTTTCAGGTTAAAATAGTTTTCTTTATGGCCCAGGCCAAAATACCAGGCATGGTCCAGTCCACGCTCGTCCCCGGTCCAGATATAATAACTGCCTCCGCTTTCAAACTCAGGGGGAAGCCCAAGGGTTTCCTCATCCTTGCTTTTAATCTTTCCTGAAGATACCCATAAACCGTTCAGTTCTTTCAGGGTGGGTAGCCGCCAACCATCGTTTCCCGCAAACTTTTCCAAATTTTTTCTGGAGATATACTCCAACGCCTGATACCAGTTGAGTCCCTTTTTCAACTCATGAAAAGAATCGTCTTTTTGCCAGACCAAGCCGGTATTCGAATCCGTTATGGTGCCATTCTGGTTGTCGACAAAACCTGCAACCGGAGCAACGTTGAGAAAAAAAACAAGGAAGATTGCTGAAACAACATTTGAAACAGATGACATGTGCTCGTCCCTTTTTGCGATTGAGCGATTACCCATAGATTATACCGGAGAAAAAAAACGGAATGAACCCCTAACCGGCAATTTTTGGGGAGCAAAATGTTTTCAAAGAGTTCCACCCGCTCGGCGTGGGGCCAGTAGCCGTGACGCCCTCTTCATTTGTTTTCATGCCCTTGTCATATCCTCTTCCATAAAGTTCATGCCCTGCAGGGGTAGAAAGGGTAAAATTCACGGAAAGGGATACCACAGCCCCACGGCTAGCGGTGGTTGCAGAATATTCTCGGCCTGGGTATTGTAGTTACCGTAACTCAGTGTAAAATCTAAAACTTATTCAAAACCTGCGGGTATTCCTTGGACACCACACAACTCATTGATAGTATTAAAAACTTTATCACTGCCCTGCCGCCCCTGTTGCAACTATTGGTCGGCATATTCGCCACTATCGGAGCCATCCGACTGTTCATGTTCGTGGTGGACTTTATCGAAGACCGAAGAGAGGGGAAAAGTTAGGAGCCGGGTGCCCCGTCACAGTTCAAACTGCATGAGATCATGGGCCAGAACCAGTTCACCGGCATAGAGTGCGGATACGGTTTCGCGCATGGCATCCAAATCGCAGGGTGGATAAAAATGAGTGAGGCAAAGCGTTTTGCAGTCGGCTTCTTTCGCCAGCTTTCCTGCCAGCGAGGGAACCAGATGTCCCGCCACTTTATCTTCGTCGGGAAAGGCGCATTCCAAAATCATGAGATCCGCCCTCCTACCCAGATCTATCATACTCTGGCAATAATCGGTATCTCCCGATAACGCCACCGACTTTCCCGCCAGGCTCTCAAACCGGTAGCCTCGGCTCATCTCGATATGCCGGACTTTTTTGAAGGTGACCTGATGACAGCCAAACTTTTTCGATCCCTCATCAATTTCCGTGATGCGGAGTTGGTATTCAGTGGGGGCAAGCCAATGTTTGAACGCCGACATGAGCTTGTCGAGGAACTCTTGAAACCCAGGCCCGGCAACGATTTCCAAATCTTTTTTTCTTGATGAGGGCCGGTAACGGGCTCCGAATAAGAAAGGGATCAAATCACACATATGGTCCGGGTGGTTATGGGTGAAAAAAATCCGGTCAATATCGTGGTAGGTGATTCCCAAGTGCAAAAGTTGTTTCAGGGTTCCATAGCCAAAATCAACCAGGGTATTGATGCCCCGTTCTTGAATGAGCACGCCGGACGAATTGCGTTCCAAAGATGGCACTGCGGTGCCGGAACCCAGTATTGTGACCTTCATGAATTCACCTTATTCGGCAAGTATGTTATAAGTTAAACACTTTTTCCCACTCAATGACTCCAGACTTTTAAAATGATTCTTGTTACCGGTTCGGCCGGGTTTATCGGATACCATCTGTCAAAACATCTTCTGGAGCGGGGAGATTCCGTAATCGGGCTGGACAACATCAATGATTATTACAATGTCCAATTAAAACAGGATCGACTGAAACAGATTGAAGATCACTCCAATTTTATCTTCCAGAAACTCGACCTCTGCGACCATGAAGGTTTGAACAACCTTTTCGCCAAAAACAAGATAACCCGAATCTGCCACCTTGCCGCGCAGGTGGGTGTGAGGTATTCCCTCGAAAACCCTTATCAGTACCAGAAATCCAATCTGGAAGGGTTTTTGAATATTATAGAACTGGCTCGCCAATACAAAGCCGAAAATTTTGTTTACGCTTCTTCTTCCTCCGTATATGGCGGGAATAAAAAAATCCCTTTTTCCACGGAAGATCCGACGGACAATCCGCTCTCATTTTATGGAGCCACCAAGAAGGCCAACGAACTGACCGCCAGTGCTTATCATCATATTTATGGTCTGCCTGTAACAGGCTTGAGGTTCTTCACCGTTTATGGACCCTGGGGCAGGCCCGACATGGCCCCTTTCATTTTCACTCGCAAAATCATTGACGGGGAAACCATCGACGTGTTCGGACACGGAAAGATGAAACGCAATTTCACTTACATTGATGACATCATCCAAGGGGTGATACTCTGCTTGGACAAACCCCAACCTTGTGCCCTGTACAACATCGGCAACGACCGCACAGAAGAACTCGAAACATTCATCGGCAGCATTGAGACCTTGACCGGGAATAATGCGGTAAAAAATTATATGGACAAATATTCCGTGGAAATGACCGAAACCTGGGCTGATATTGAACCGATCAAAAACGATCTGGGCTATCGCCCCTCCACCAATATCAATTCAGGAATGAAACAGTTTATCGACTGGTACCGGGAATACTTTTCCAAATAGGCAGGAGCCTTTTCAGCCGAGCCAACCGATTGCTAGCAGAGAAAGTTATTGCACATTGGCAACATGTTATGGCCCCTCATCAGTTGTGATGTCTTCTCCCTTAACCTTCATGCCCGGCACGGGTACTTCATGCCTCAAAGGGGTACGCCAAGTGGCAACTAGTGGCGGGCTTTTCGAAAAATGCCGAACGAACTGGTGTAGCCATGTACAAACGTGGTCTTTCCCACCGGCCCAATCTCGCCGTTGCAGAAAAATCCTCCCAGAGGAATTTCCCCCAGTTTGCCACGAAACATATCGGTATCGTGATTGGCTTTGCCGTACAGGTATTGACCGCGCCCCAGACAAGAAAATAACAGGGCCCCTTTGGCGTTTTCGGCGTTCCCCTGATTCAGATAGCGGGTCAACATCACATCCAGGTCTTCTGCCGACATCTTTTTATCGCGTAGGTGAAACTGCACCAATTGTCCGTTTCTTAACAGAGTGCCGATAGCCACGGCTCCGCTCTCCCTGTCAACCCCCATCAAATTGCGAATGAGGAAATCCCCCTGTTTGGGATTGTCTTTCATAGGGTCCATTTCTATTCCCAGAAACAGAGAGGTCTGAATCAGTTTTTTGTCAGCGTCTGATAAAGATTCTTGCAGTTCCTGCAGCACTTCCAACGGCGGCTTTCCCCCCAGTTCCTTCAGTAGATTGTGCTCACACTGGGTGATTTGCAGGGGTTCGCCAATGGGGCGGCACCCCTGCGCAACAATGGTATCGACCTCGATATCACCGCTCAGCGCGATGCCGATCAGCCCACTATTATAAATTTTGTCCCCGAGATACAGGGCATTTCCCCCTTGGGCCTGGGCGCCGCTGGCGAGGCCGCCGATTTTTTTACTATTGGGGTAGGCAAAATCTACCCCTGCCAGAAACTCTTCACCGCGGAATGAAAAGGGGTCTGCCAGAAAAACAAAATGGGGATTGTCCTCCACATTCACCTTCAACCATTCGCGCCAGACGGAAGGCGAGGTGTCCTGATCCGGTAAATCGGTAGTCTCGAACTGGATGGGCTGAATTTTCACGCCAGGCAGTTCGGCACACGTGATACTGATCGCCGCCTGTTGCTCTGCCTCTTCGCCATTGCCGATGATTCCTCCTCCTGAACTACCAAAGAGCAGACCGGGTTTGAAATAGCGACTGATTAACTCGGGAACCTTGTCATAGAATTCCCTAAACTGGGGAGAAACAAACACAACGGTCAAATCGGCATGGCTTTTGCCAAGTTGCTGGATGGCGGATTCAGTCGCTTCTTGCACGGCGCTGTCGATATCGGTTTGCCGGGAAAGGGTGGAAACCCACTTCATGAGGAACTCCTTTTTTTAATGGTTATGGACGTTAGATGCTAAGTTTCCGTTTTGGATTTCCCAACCAGAAACTGGACCGCTGACTCGGCCGACCGGATTCCATTCTGGATGCAATCGGGTATGCCAATGCCGCGGTAGGCGCTTCCTGCCAGGAAAAGTCCTTCCTCCAACTCTTGCATGATGGTATCAACACGCTCGGAATGGTTCACCTGATACTGTACGTTGGATTTTCGATTGTGAAAAACTTTGCAGAATACCGGCTCTTCCTGGATTCCCATTATTTCTCTAAGGTCCTGCTTGACCAGAGTGGCCATGGTCTTTTCGTCTTTTTCGGCGATATCTTCCTGCAAGGCTCCTCCCAGATAACAGCGGAGCATGACGTAGCCTTCGGGAGTCCGGTGGGGGAACTTCGATGAAGTCCAGGTGCAGGCAAGAATACTGCGGCCTTCGCATTTCGGCACAACAAAACCAAATCCATCCAGGGCGTGGGAAAATCCTTCCTTTTTATACGCGATGGTCACGGTGGCGGTGGAAACATATTTGATCTGCTTTAAAAGCTCAGCGGCTTTGGGGGTGACCGATTGCAGGAACCGGGCAGTGATATGGCCGGGGGTGGCTAGTATGAGCGCTTTGGCTTTGTATTCGCCGCCGCCTTCTAACCGTATGGACCAGTCACCTACTTTCCCGGCAATGGATTCCACTCTTGCCCCGGACTGAAACTGGATATCAGGAGATTTTTCAATCACCGCTTCGACCATTTGCCCCAAACCGTTTTTCAAAGTCATGAACAAACTGAAGTTACTTTCAGGACGTTTGTCGGCGTTCAGAAGCATGGCTTTTTTTCTTGCCAGCATCCCCAGAATGAGAGATCGGTATTTGCGTTCGGTCTCGACAAACATGGGGAAGGTACTACCAATGCTCATGGTTTCAGGATCACTGGCATAAATGCCGGCTAGCATGGGCTCGGCCATTTTTCTCAACGCTTCCTCCCCCATTCTCCTACGGACAAATGAAGCCAGACTTTCATCACTTTCATCGGCTTTTTTCGGGATCAAAAGATCGAACGCCATGCGGATTTTTCCAGACAAGCTGAACAGAGGTGTCAGGGCAAATGGCAAAAACTTGGTGGGAATCATCAGGCTCAACCCATCCGGCATGGTAACCAATTTACCTCCGGTATACACGTAGGTGTTGGGGGTTTCTGGATTGGTTGAGACCAAATGGTCTCCAATGCCCAGTTGTTGGCAAAGTTGAATGGCGGCGGGTTTTTGCGAAATAAATGAGTCTGGACCCCGTTCGATGACGAATCCCTCAGACCTTTCTGTGGCGATTTTTCCGCCAAAATGGTCTCCACCCTCAAGCAAGGTGCACTCCAGCTGGGCTCCTTCTGATATCTCCTTCTGGATACGGTAAGCCGCCGCTAACCCGGCGATTCCGCCTCCTATAACGATGATTTTTTTCATGAGCGCATTATGTCAGGTTTCCCCTATTCCCGCAATATGACGGGATCCGCCATCCGGCGGATAAGATTATTGCTATTTGAGGAAAGAATTTGGTATATTTTTGATTTTCCATTAAAATACTATGATACAAGCCCATTAATTTTGTCAGGAGTCCCACAATGTCTAATTCTGCTGTGGCGTTGAAAGAAGCTGTCGAGTTTGAGAAAAAAGCCTTGGAAAAATACAAGGAGGCCGCCGCTATGGTGAAGCATCCTGAAACCAAAGAATCCCTTGAAAAAATAACTGCCGAAAAAGCGCAGACCATTGAGTCCATGCACTGGATCATCATGGCGGAAGCAGGAGAAATTGAAACTGAAAAACCCGCAACTGCTACCGAAGGCGAAGAACCCAAGAGCGGAGCAAGCAAATGTCCTTTCTCTGGCACCTTAGCGGAAATGGGCATTGATATTACTAAAATGTCTAAAGAAGAGGCCATGGGAAAAATGGGCGATATGTCAAAAATGTTCCCCGACAGCTCAAGCTCATAACCCCGCCATGAACCTGGAGACTCCTTTCGACCTGTTGATGGAATGTGGAGGTTGTGGGCTTGAAAACCTCATTTCCACATTCACTCCTGGTGCACCTGCCATCTGCAACCAATGCCGGGAAAACTTGATGGCTTATGATTTGGTCGGCACCCATCAAGGCCATACCTGCGACTCTTGCCAAAGGGCCTTGGTGCTCAAAAAAGAGACGGAGTTTGTAAATGGAGAATCGGAGTGCGAATGCGGGTGCCAGGATTTCACGGAATTGAGCATGAGGGATTTCGCAGATAGGGTAACCCAAGCCGAAAAAAAGGGTTCCGACGATGCCGATAACAACCCCGATTTCGACTGGTGCCGCCCCGCACCAGATCATGCAACCAAAGAGGATTATAACGAAATATTTGATGACGACCCTGGGTTCAGCTAAACCCTTGTTTCTAAATTTGCTTAAATTCTGGCACTTATAAGATTTTTCCCCCTTAGACAAATCCTTTCTTTAACACACCAAAACTGTAATTTAATTGTCAAGTCCTTAGACACCCTTTATGCTATTTCTTTAAGTCAAAAAACATAATCTTAGTACAAAGACCTAATGAATATGTGGCCGGGATATTGAGCCGAAAAACGTAATGTGTTCCCCTATGATATTGGATCGCAAACCAAGGAATGAAGGATAGGTGCATGAAAATAAATAGAAAACTTGGAATTTCAACCCAGTCAGCTATAACAGGATATCTGCCACTCAGCCGGATATCCCTCTGTTAGGCCATCAGAAGCACGAGACTAATTATGAAGAGATCAAGAGAAACTATTGTCGCCTTATTGATAACTCTATTTATTGCGTCATGTGAAACAACACTGGCTGGCCCTAGATCGATTGTATTGGGGGGCGAAGCTCCAAGGGCGGTTCCCCCAGTGCTGCTGACGTCTGGCCCTAGATCGATTGTATTGGAGGGCGAAACCTATAGCGAAACAGATTTAGGCAAATTTACGTCGTGGAGATGCAAGGATTATTATACGCAAAACACTGACACACTGGTTGAAGTTGGAACATTTGCCGATTCTGATTTAGAGGGATCAGGTTTTATTCTCTATGACGGGAGTTATTCAGGAGAATCTACCAGTTATCAGCGCAGAGGCATAAACCACCGCTGGAACTGGGGCCCAGATGGCTCCGTGTATACGTTTATAATTAAACCTGATGGAACGGGGTTTTTCTATGACTTTTCCTCAGTCCCAGAAGGAGAGAGGGTAAAACCTGATACGCTTTATAAATGTTATCAATGATGGGCCTAACAAACGCATGTAGTCGGACGCATTATTGCTCGCTCCGCTCGCAGAATGTGCCACTGATGCGGGGCATTAATCGAATAAAATGGATCACGACAAATTTCAACGATTAATCAAACAACTCTACTCCACCGTAGGTGAACTTGAGCTTATGTTTCCAGGTAGGCACTTCACACCAGACGGTCATATGGTTGGCAGCATAGGTGAGTGCCTTGTGGCAGACGCCTATGGCCTAAATTTACAAACCGCCTCGAATAAAGGCTTTGATGCTACAACTCAAGATGGCAAGGAGGTCGAAATAAAGGCAACCCAATCAAAGTCTGTAGGATTTCGAAGTGAACCGGAGCACGCAATTATCATCAAACTTCTTTCTAATGGAGCATTTGAAGAAGCCTATAATGGTCCCGGAAATTTAGTTTGGCAGCAATTCTTAGATAAAAAATTGCCAAGTAACGGTCAGTACCAAATATCATTAAACAAACTAAAAGAACTGAATAAACAAGTAAGTGACTCTAGCCGTGTGCCAAGAATCGCTTAACAAGGCACTCCTCCTTCGGACCAAGCACTGCGTCCTTGTCCAACTAACAGGGGTCCAGCACCTAAATATCAACTCAGGTGAATTTCGAGTGACAAACCAACTGCCGTTGCTGCCCTGCTCATGGTTTGTAGCGTTACCGAATCGTTTTCAGGATCAAGCAAACGGTCAAGCTGTGAACGGCTGGTCTGCATCCGGTCAGCCATGGCTTTTTTCGAGAGTTTATTCTCGTTCATGGCCTGTTCGAGCTTTGATGCCAAAACTTTTTTCACGGCGGCATTTTGCACTTCCTCGTGAATGCCATCTTCCTTCAGAAAATCTTCAAATAAAGACCCTGAACGGGGATTTTGTTTTTTAGCCATTTTTCTCGTGCTCCATTTTTTTAACAGCGCCATTGAATCGGAGTGACAGGAAGCCAGCGTATTGTTCCCCGCGAAAACCCTTCCAACGCTTCATCAATAGGCCCCTACTCCTTAAGGGCATTGATATTAAAATCTCAGAGCTTCCAGATCGTTGAATTTTGGAAAATCAGCCAGGAAGATAAGATCCGCTTCCTTAAGTTTATTGCGGCGAAGATCCAGCTTTTTTAACTGAGGTAACTTGGCAGAGTTTGCCAAAGAATCCAGACTTTCCCGGGTGATGGTGTTGCCCATGGCTTCCAACTCTTCAAGGTGACTTAAAGTATCGGACTGAACCAGGGCCTGAAATCCGGAATCGCCCATCGGAATCCCGGAGGCTCTTAGTTTAATCAGGTTTTTGAAGTTCACGGAATCCGCTAAAATACGCAGACCTTTTTCTCCCAGATTGTTGCCACTCACATTAAGCTCTTTCAATCGACCAAGATGTGGAGATTGCGAGAGGGCAAGGATTCCCAACGATGTGATCCCTGTATTTTCCAGATTCAAAGTTTCCAATTGCGAAAGGTTGGGAGATTCCGCCAGCAAGAGAAGACCTTTGTCCCCCACTGCATTGCTCATCAGGTTCAAGGATGTCAGGTTTTTGAGAAACTGGGAATTGGCAAGGTCCTGAACCCCCTGGTAATCAAAATGGTTGTCCCTCAGTGAAAGAGAAACGATCCCGCCCAGTTTTTCGTATTGCGCCAATGAAGCAAGGTCTTTGTTGTCCAATCTCTGCTCATTAAGGTTGAGTTTATTTTCGATTCTTTTCTTCTCAACCAAAATCCGCGACCGCATGACCCTGAGAGCGGTCTCCCCGGCCCGACCATAATTATTATCCTGCATATAAAGCTGAACAAGATTATTCAAATGCTTGGACCCGGCAATATCCAAAGTGCCGGGATCACCAATATGATTGGAATCGAGAACCAGAATTTCCAGCCGGGTTAACGTGGGAGAATGCGCAAGAATGCGGGCACCCTGATTGGTGATTTGATTCCAGCCCAGGTTCAGTTGTACCAGTTTTTCAAAAGCACCGGCCCGCGCCCAGTCGGCAAGACTTTCATCCCCAACAAGATTGCGACGAAGGCTGAGAACACGAAGTTTGGAAACCACCGCGCCGTCTGGAAACTGGGTCAATTTTCTCTGCCCCACCTTATTCATTTCCAAATCAATGAATCCAAGGCTCAACAATGACTGAGACTTCACAAGGCTCAGAGCACCAAAATCGGAAATCTTATTATTGACCAGCTCAAGTGTTTCAAGGTTGGGAAGATTTTTTGAAAGCGCGAGACTTCGGGCTCCCTCATCGCCAACCTGGTTGGCATTGAGAACGAGATGCTTGAGCTCGGCCAGCGAACCCATGCCAGCAAGAACAGCCAATCCTTCATCGGTGATTTCGTTCCAGCTCAAATCCAGTTTTTGAACATGAGATAAATCTTTATTCCGGGATAAAAAAACGATCCCCGCATCTCCCATCCGGTCATAGGAGAGATCCAGAACCGGGTCCTTGCGGATCAATCTATCATTAAGAGTCTGGATAAAATTCAGGTCTTTTATTTCAGGCCGCATCAATCAACCACCAATATGAGGATAGTCCGTTTTCACCGCATTCATTTCCCGTAAACGTTTGGAC
This sequence comes from Nitrospinales bacterium, assembly GCA_965249625.1. Taxonomy (GTDB): domain Bacteria; phylum Nitrospinota; class Nitrospinia; order Nitrospinales; family VA-1; genus LS-NOB. Next base: position 2,392,920 of record OZ252246.1, read on the forward strand.
TCATTCAAAAGTTCCAGTCCCTGGGGATTGATCAGGTTATAAGACAGGTTTAAAGTCTGGAGGTTTTGCAATCCGGAGAGTTCAGCCAAAGCCTGCATTCCCCGGAGACCAATTCGGTTGGCATCAAGATGCAATTCTTTTAAATTTTTAAGATGGGTCGAATTTGCCAGGGCTTCCGCTCCAACGTCTCCAATCCGGTTAAACGAAAGGTCAAGCTTTTCGATCCTGGAAAGACTTTTAGAGTTTGCCAAAGCCACGGCTCCTTCATCCCCAACTTTATTGGTATATAAACTAAGGTACCGCAACCGGGTCAATACTTCAGACTCGGCCAAAGCCCTGGCTCCGTCATCGCCGACCAGATTTTCATACATCCAGAGTTCTTTAAGCGGCTCAAAAAATTCTGACTGGGCCAATTCCTCCACACCCAGATCCTTGATTTTATTGGTATGAATATAAAGGATTTCAATATCAGGAAGTGCCACGTTTTCAGCCAGGGCCATAGCGGTCTCGTTATCGATTCCCCTGTTGGAAAAATCCAGGGTCTTCTTATCCTTACTCAAACCGCGCTTGATCCATTTTCTGATATAGGAAATATCTTCTGCCATGACCGTCCTGGAACCAGGTAAAAAGTTTCATTCTATAAAGGTGCGGGGAAAAGTAAAGAATTAAATGATGAATCAGTGAAATTCCGTATTTTTCGGATTTTATCGGGCTATATGATCAAAGATTTCCCATGCTACACTAGAGAATCAAAACTCAAATCCCGTTAAAAAAGCCTACCCCTGACTAGATTCGAGTAATGGTGGCTATAATGGGAAAATTTGAGTGCTTTCAATGCAAATATCAGGGAAATTCAATAGGTGAAACCTGAAAATATGCGAAAACTTTCTATCTCTCTTTGTATTCCGATATTTGCCTATTTAATTTGGCCTTATCTGGCCTTATTAAAGTTATATGTGGGCCTGGAATCTGCTGATAAGGAAATAGTAATGGAGGAAATTCATTGGCCCCCCTTCAGGAAAGAGATTGAGAAAGACCTTAACCGTTATGTCCAAGAAGTCTTAAACAAAAATCTGAAACAGAAAAATGTACAGCTAAGTTTTAGTTCCAACTCACTGACTCGGCAAATCGCCGATCAAATAGCTACGCCAGAGGGAATGATCTATTTTTACCACTACCCAGATAACTATGTAGATCAAATCAGGAAAATATTTGAGAAAGCTTCTGAACCAAAACCATTAAACCCAAAACAATTGAGCCCACCCACAAAAGAAAAACCGCTAAAACTTGAAGGCCTAAATTTCCCCAACCTTTGGGAACAAATTAATTACCTTTTCTTTACAGACATTTCTCATTTCAAGGTAAGCTTCAATATTAAAAACAAACCTTTTACTATTATATGGGAACGGCGAGGATTTGATTGGAAAGTGGAAACTCTGCATTTGCCATTAATATAAAATGTGGCACAAAACCACCAATGGCTTTTAAATGAAATTACAAAATACCGTATTTTCTTTCTGGTTGCCGGTTATAATCTTTTCATGGGTTCTCACTGGTTGCAGTCCGTCTTCCCCAACGGACGAATCCGTTTTTCGCATGTCCATAAAAAACGAGCCCCCTACCCTCGACTTGACCTTGGCGACCGACAGTGTTTCTTTCACGATTCTCACCAACATCATGGAAGGGCTCACCCAGTACGATTCGGAATTGAATGCCCAGCCCGCCATTGCCAAAAAATGGGAATACTCGAAGGACGGTCGAACCATCACTTTTTTTCTGCGCGACGATGTTACCTGGAGTGATGGCAAACCGGTCACCGCAGAGGACTTTGAGTATTCCTGGAAACGATTGCTGGCACCGGAGACGGCAGCCCCATATGCTTATTTCCTCTTCGACATCGAAAATGCCTCGCAATATAATTCGGGGGAAATTACAGACCCGAATCAGGTCGGGGTCCGGGCACTGGCACCGGATGTTCTTGAAGTCCACTTAAAAAAACCCGTGGTCTATTTTCCCAGCATCACCACGTTCATGGTTACGTTCCCGGTGCGAAAAGATATTGTCCTTAAACATGGAGACTCCTGGACAGAGCCTGAAAATATTGTCACCAATGGCCCTTACACGCTTAAAGAGTGGCAACATGAATATAAAATGGTGTTGCAAGCCAACCCTCGCCACTACGAAGGCAAACCCGCTGTCGACACCATCCGCATTTTTGTGGTGCAGGAACCCACCACTGCCCTGACCCTTTACGAAACCGGAGAGCTGGACTATCTCGAACTGCCGCCAGTTGCGATTCCGCATTATAAATCCAGTCCGGAATACCGGAACAAACCTCAGCTGCGAGGTTATTATTATGGTTTTAATGTGCAAAAACCGCCCTTTGATGATGTGCTGGTCCGGCGGGCATTTGCTCATGCCATCGACCGATCCCGCATTCCAAAATTTCTTAAAGGCGGGGAACTGCCTGCTTCATCTTGGATTCCCAAAGGCATGTTTGGTTATAACGAAAACATAGGATCAAAATTTGACCCTGAAAAGGCCAGATCCCTGTTGGCTGAAGCGGGCTATCTCGACGGCAAAGGGTTTCCAAAAGTGACCGCAGTCTTCAACACCGGCGATCTCAACCACTTCATCGCTGAATTCATTCAGGCGCAATGGAAAGAACACCTGAATGTGCAGATTGATTTTGAAAGCCAGGAGTGGAAAGTTTTTCTCAGCCGGTTGGATCTCGACCCACCGCAGATTTTTCGGCTGGGATGGGGAGCGGATTTCCCTGACCCCGACAACTTCATGAACCTGTTCATTACAACCAGCGGCAATAACCGGCTTAAATGGTCTCACCCCCGTTACGACGAACTGGTCGCCCTGGGGTCCGCATTGAAAAAATCGGAAGACCGGCAAGCAGTCTATGATGAAGCCCAAATTCTGCTTACCGAAAAAGAAGTTCCAATGATTCCGCTTTTTGTTTCGGCCCAGAACCTGCTGGTCAAACCTTATGTGCAAGGATTAAAGAACAACGCTATGGAACTTTTATATTTGAAACGGATTTGGTTGCAGAAAACAACAATGCCAGATTCTTCACTTCGTTCAGAATGACAAGAAAACACTATTTTCCCAATCTTAGGCAGATAGCAATGGTTTTCGTTTGGGCCGAGAAAACATTTGTCAGCAAATAAGGATATTGCAGGCCGCCAGCAGAGGCTCTCCGCATAAAAAAAGCCTGCCGGCAAATGCCGGCAGGCTTTTGTAAAATTAAAATTTATTCGATGGCCAGGAATCCGCAGGCCTGGTAACAGGCATTGCAGTTGATGCACAAGTCCATATCAATGTGCGCCGCAACTTTGCGGGTTCCCCCGGTAATCGCCCCTGTTGGACACGGTTTGATGCACGCGCCACAGGCCACGCAATCCTCTTCTTTAACGTAGTAACGATAAAGACCCACACACCGTGCCGCGTCACAGGTTTGATCGACAATATGCCGTTCGTATACTTTACGAAAATATTTCAATCCGGTAAGAACCGCCTTCGGTGCCGTTTCACCCAGTCCGCATAATGAAGTCTGGCTGATTTCTTCACACAGGGCCTGAAGCTTGTCCAGATCTTCCAGTTTCCCCCGGCCTTCGGCGATATCCACCAATTTGTTTCTAACAAGGGTCAGCCCAATCCGGCAGGGGGTACATTTGCCGCAGGTTTCGCCTTCGTTAAACCCGATAGAAAAAAGCGCAAGATCAATCACACAAGCCGAATCATCATAAGCCGAAAAACTGGCCTGGCCCATCAATACACCCTCTTCTAGAAGGCTTTCATAGTCCATCGGGGTATCGGCTTTTTCAGGCGGCAGAAATCCACCGGTTACGCCACCTACATGAATCATCTTGAGTTCTTTTTTCTTTTGAATACCGCCGCAATAATCATCAATAGCTTCACGGAGGGTGGTTTTCATATCCAGTTCCATCAAGCCGTTGTACTTGATGTTTCCGGCAATCGCCCAAACCTTGCAACCCTGGGCATTTTCATTGCCCATCGCCGAATACCAATCCGCGCCCTTCTTGATGATCTTGGGAACCGTGGCCCAGGTTTCGGCATTGTTCAACACGGTCGGCTTGCCCCACAATCCGGAATTGCAGGAATGCGGCGGTTGCGCTTTCGGGAAAGGACGCTTGCCCTCAACCGATTCCATCAACGCGGTGGACTCACCACCGATGAACGCCTCAAGCCCTTCATGCACCCGGAAGTTGATACTGAAATCCGACCCCATAATTTTATCACCGAGAAAACCTCGCTCTTTGGCCTGCTCGATAGCCATGTTCAGGCGCTTCACCGCAATGGCGTAATCCGAACGGGTGTAGATGATCCCTTCCGTTGCACCAATAGCATAAGCCCCGATCAACAGACCTTCAATCACCTGATGCGGGCAACCTTCCATGACACTACGGTCCATATAGGAAGCAGGGTTGCCCTCGTCTCCATTGACCATAATGTAACGGGTGCCTTTTTCATCGGTCGGAGCCTGGGCCGCTTTCTCCCACTTGTTAGCAGTGACAAACCCGCCGCCACCTTTGCCGCGCAAACCAGATTTTTTAACTTCTGCGATCACTTCTTCCGGCTTCATAGTGGTGAGAACTTTTTTCAAAGCTTCATAACCGCCGACTCTAATATAATCGTCAATATTTTCAGGGTCGATAGCACCACCGTGCTCCAGCGCCACGCGGGTCTGCTTTTCCAGAGTCGCGTAATAATCGTCTTTGGATGCGGCCTTTTTAAACACCTTGCCGCCGACAATATGGTCGTTCAAAATGCTTTTGACCATCGCCGGTTTGACTTTTTCATAAGTCACACGATCTTCACCGGGAACATAAACGTCTACCAGAACATCGCGGCTGCAATAACCCCGGCACCCGACCTGAGCCATTTCACATTTGCGTTCACCGAGCGTAGCATCGGCTTCCATTTCGCCAATCTGCTTCTGAAACTCGTCATAAACTTCCTGACCACCTTCAGCGATTCCACTCAGGCTCAAGCACACGGTTATTTTTATCTGGCCTTGTTTTTGAGCAACGGCCTGGCCTTTTTCTGCAACGGCTTCCATGAACAATCTCCCGTCATTATTCGAAAATTTATTATTATGCGAAAACTTGCTATCCGGCTGGGAAATACGGCTCCTGCCACACCATCTAATATCTCATAAAGCCCAGGAAAATTCCAGCCATTCTAGTGACCCCTGGATGGATTGTCAATCATTGCTTTCCACCTGATTTTGCAAGGCTTTGGGGAGTTTTTTTAAAGCCCCTGTCTACAACATGGCAGCCAGTCACACCAGGGGCCTCAAAACATGGCCCCAAACCGGGTTTCAAGCGTTAACCCTCTAATAACCAAGTTGTAAAACCAGTTATGAGCGCAAACGACACCCCCAGTTCCAGAGAAAACTCATCTGACAATCCCTGCAAAGGAACTCACCCCCTCCGGCACCCAGAATTCAAGGTACCAATTTGCCTATTTTATTCTGGTGCCTTCCCCGGAAATACATTCCCATTTCCGTGAACCAGACATTGCCTTCCTTGTCCAGCACCAGATTGCTGGGGTGCGCACCCTTGGTCGGCAAAGCGAACAGTTTAATCCCTTTGGAGGTTCCAGGTTCGGCTTCGTTGACATCAAGCCTGCCGATGCTGTCTTTGTGGTTGGCCACAAACCAGACCCACCGCTTGTCGTAATCCACAACGAGATCGTGCACTCCGGCTCTTTTTCCCGGAACCTGATAATCAATCACTTTGGGCGGGAAATCTTCTGAAAAATCCAAACGCGAAATTTTGTTGGCGAAAAACTGGGTGAACCAAATGGTGCCATCCGATGCGAGAAACATCCCGTGCGGAACCGATTTTGCTGGAGGGATCACAATTTCCCCGACTTTGCCCGTTTCGATCTCCAGATACCCAATTTTGTTGGCAAACACCTTGGCCCAGAACTTGCCCCCCTGCGTGTACCAGACGTATTCATCGTCGACCACCAGATCATGCGGGTGGCCTTCATGGACCGGGAATTCTTTGATCTCTCCCGTTATCGGGTCGAGCCTGCCAATTTTGTTGGCTTCGAACTCGGTGAACCAGATCTTCCCGTCCGCCGACTCAAACAATTGATGTGGTTCACTCTTAGGGGTGGGAATAACGTATTCCCTTTATTACCCCTGTGGCAGGGTCCAGCCGCCCAATGCGGTTACCCCCTATTTCGCTGAACCAGATGATATCGTCGCGAGAAACTATTAGATATTGCGGCCTACTGTTGGCATGAGGCAGCTCATACTCAATGACTCCGTCAGAGGTCCCCTCCTTCACCTTCCCCGGTGTTAGTTTGCCGACCTTGTTGCCGTTGATCTCCACAAACCAGAGGTTGCCTTTGGAATCAAAATCCAATCCCGCCGGACTGCTCGCGGCAGTCGGTGTCAAATACTCTATGATAGTTTCTGCCTGCGCCATGCCGGTGAGCCCCATCACCAGAGCAATGGCCATAAACCTTGAAAGAAAACAACTCTTCAATATGTCCATACGGCCCCCCACTTATAAAATTGAGGTTGATTGCGGTAGATCATAAATATAAACTCTAATCTAATTGGCGCAAGCCCCACTTTAGGGCGAGCCCCACTTTGGCGCAAACCCCACTAACAACCTCTACCTTAACAAAAGGCGACCATGATAAAAATAAACCAGAAATTCGATAGCCCCCTTAACCATAAAACTGAATGCCTCATTCTGCCCTGCCCGGAAGAAAAAAAACCGGGCGGAACCTTAAAGGACGTTGACACTGCCCTCAACGGTGCCATCACCATAGCATTTGAAAACAAACGCTTCGAGGGAAAATCCAACCAGACGCTTTTGCTGAGTTGTAACGGTAACCTGAGAGCCGATAACCTGTTGCTGGTCGGAATCGGAAAAACCAAAGACCTCACCGCCGAAAAAATCTGCAAAGCATCGGGGACCGCAGCCAAGCTGGCGGAAAAATCAAACTTCAAATCGGTTTCGGCTTATTTAGGCTGTTTCGAGAAAATCGCCAAAGGTCCGCGCTATGACGAATTTGCCGGAGCCGTTGCTGAAGGGGCAGGACTCGCCCTCTACCATTTTGACGAATACAAAAGCCATGATGAAAAAGACGATCCGCCAAGCCGGCTGCAAAAGCTGACCCTGGTTGCGGAATCAAAAACAAAAACCACCACATTGACAAAGTCCATCGACCGAGCAGAGAAGATCGTCAGTGCCGTGCATGCTGCAAGAAATTTAATATCGCATCCCGGTAACACGGCCACCCCGACTTATCTTGCGGACCACGCAAAAAAAATCTCCCGCAAGAGCAAAATCACCTGCAAGGTGCTGGGCAAAAAGGAAATGGAAAAACTCGGCATGGGTGCCCTGCTCGGCGTTTCGCGCGGCAGTCATGAGCCCCCGGCACTGATCGTGCTGGAATATTTCGGCACCGCTAAAAAGAAAGCCCCGACCGTCATAGTGGGTAAAGGCGTCACCTTCGACACCGGCGGCATTTCGCTCAAACCGGGAGCGGGCATGGACGAGATGAAGATGGATATGTCCGGCGCCGCTACAACGCTTTCGACCCTGCAAGCCATTGCCGACCTGAAACTGCCGGTCAACGTCATCGGCATCGTGGCTGCGGCAGAAAATATGCCCGGTGGATCAGCCATCAAACCCGGCGACATTTTGAAAAGCATGTCCGGCAAAACAATCGAAGTGCTCAACACTGATGCCGAAGGCCGACTCGTCCTCGCAGACGCGCTGACTTACGCGCAACGCTATAAACCAAAAGAAGTGATCGACCTCGCCACTTTGACCGGTGCCGTGATCATGGCATTGGGACACCAGGCCGCCGCCGTCATCGGCACCAACCCTGCCATGATCAAACGTCTGAAAGAATCCGGCGACGCTACCGGCGAACGCGTCTGGGAACTGCCACTGTGGGAAGAATTTGATAAAGCCACCAAAAGCGATATCGCCGATCTCAAAAATATCGCGTCACCGGGAGTCGGCGCAGGCAGCAGCATGGGCGCCGCGTTTCTCAAAGCGTTCGCGGGCGACCAGCCCTGGACCCATATCGATATTGCCGGCACCGCATGGGGAGAAGCAACCGCCTACACCCCAAAAGGCGCGTCCGGCTATGGCGTGCGCCTGCTCATCCATTATCTGGAACACCGCCGAACTAAATGACCAATGTCATCATCATTTTCATTCACCTGCTGGCAGCAGGGGTCGCGTTGGGCAGTAGCATCTATTGCCTGAAGGTCTACCTGCCGATGGTCGAGAAAAACCAAGGTGACCGCGATGAAAATTCGCCATCCTATAAAATCCTCGACCTGCTGGCACCGACCGTGTTCGCCAGCCTGCTCATGCTCATAGGATCAGGGGTCTACTACCTGCTGGAAAACTATTCGGCGCAGGTCGGACTCAAACCCGGTTACTACAACCTGTTCGGAATCAAGATGCTGTTCGTGGCAGGAGCATTTTTTACCAGCATGTATGTCACCTTCTCGCTGAGAGTCCAGATTTCGGACCTCGACCTGAATCCGGTTAACAAAGATCTGGTGTCGCCGAACCTTAAAAAGATGATCGGCCTGAGCAAAATGACCATGTGGATGGTCGCCATCGCCCTGTTCCTCGGAATATGGCTCGCTCGCTATTAACCAGCGTGACGCTGGACTCAACCAGCAATATGTTTCTTCTGCAGGCAAACAATTATCTCGGCTTGAAAGGGTTTTGCTCCCTCTTTTTAAAGGTACCCGTGCCGGGCATGAAGGCAGATGAAGAAATATCACAAGGGCGGGGGTGATTGACCTCCAGGAGATTTGATTTAGTGAAAATTTTTAAGTAGTATGCGAAGCAGAACTCTTCAGAAGGCCTGAGCATGAACGAAGAACAAACCCCACCCGAACCGGAAGCCATCGTTAACGAAGAAGAACAAATGCCCACCCCACCGCAAAGTGCGTTGCCGTTCCCGGAAACGGTGGACCTGAACGAAGTATTCCCCGAAGAAGAAAGCAACCTCAACGACCTGTTCCCGGATGAAGAGACCAAAATCCTGCTGAAAAAAATTCAACGCAACAAAAAAGACCTGCACACCATGACCGACCGCTTTACCGAAGAGGATTGGTCCGGCACCAGCAACGACACCGGTGAGCCCTCTAGCGAGTGAGGCAATGAGCCACAAGAAGCGACCGGCACCCCACCCGCTTAAGAGCTTTATCTATTAGGCCTTTCGCAGAGAGACCTTTGCGTAAGTCGAAAAATCGAAGAACCGAGATTCTTCACGGAGCCTGTGCTGAGCGAAGCCGAAGCATTCAGAATGACAATGCAATCTCGTTCAGCATGACAATACTGGGCCATTTTGTCATTCTGAGGAACAAAGTGACGAAGACGTGATATTTTTCCTTAAACTTCGTGCCCTGCAGAGGTAATCTCGGGGTTATGCAAAGGTCTCCCTCGAAGAGGGTGCTTCTTATTCTCCACTTCCAGTCAGGTAGGGTGCGTAAGGGATCTCTGATTTTTCAAGATTAGCTTGAATTAAAAGGGGGTCCATAGCGACGAACTGCTTGATATCCTCAGTAAGCGTTTTACATTCCTCAACAATTCCTTCGACATTTGTAGGAGGTACCAGCAAGCCGGAAGATTTTATGCGTGATTCTTCATCATTGGCAGAGTCGATATGTTGGGCCAGTGTCGAATAGTGCTCAACAAATTTCTGCGCCTTGTCGAGGGTGGTCTTCGTCTGGTTGAAATCCAATTTTCGTTGGTGATTCGCTTCAAAATATTCAGCATACTTTGCCCATTCTTCAATCACCTCAATCGAATGGAAAAAAGCTAAATAATGTTTAATAAAACCCTCCCGCCCCATTTTTCTCATCATGGGAACGAGTTGATGAGTCACCTCACGTACGGGCAGTCCGTTTTGGTTTTCGCACAGGTAGTCTATGGTGTCTATGACGGAGGTTATTTTAGCGTCGACATGAAGCCCAGCAATGGAATGTTCTCGTAAAGACGCGCCATTCTCGAATAATTCCCATATCCCTCCACGATCTTTAATCTTTTGAACCTGCATTTCAAGGGGACGAAGCAGGTCGTAGCAGACTTTTGAGTTGTCAGCCTGTGCAGGGCTCAACAGCCAAGGCGCAACCATCATCATCTGGACGATCAGGAAAATTTTGAAGAATTTCATAAATCAAAACCCCAGAATTTTTTTAAAAGAATCAGTATACCCGACAGGCTATAACAAGTAAAATTCAAGGGTAAGACAGGTACTTATACTGGCAGGAACGGACTCAAACTCTTTGGTTAACTTTATGCTGAATAGCAAAAGCCGAACTGAAAACGCGTACCTGCTTGCTTTCTGTCTTTTTGCGTTGCCCTGTTCTTTAACGGTCGCCTCGGCCTGGGCGGATGCTGACCTGATTGACAAAGGCAAATCGGACAGCGCCATCAAGATGCTGGTGTTTCCTCAATCCCTGCGGGTGATCGAAAACCGCGCGAGCCAAAGTAGTGAACGGGAGACGACCCCGCCCGACCCCAAACAGATCCGTAAAACCCTGTTGAAAGTAGACCCGGCCCGCATTGCGCCCGCCAAAGCCGGGGAAGCTTTTACCGGACCGGTCACGCGTGATCGACTGCAGGAACTGGCTCAACAATATAGTGAGGATGTGATCTTCATCTTCCGGCGAAACCTGAAGACCGGGATCATCCGTTACGAGGGTCTGCTGTATCTGGCAAAGCAGAAAAAGGTACTGGCGTTAAAGAGCAACGAGAATGCAGATCCGTTTGCCGGACTCAAAGCCCTGGCCCAGGAAGCAAGGAAACTTTTACACTCGCATAAATTCGAAAAACGCCAATCGGCCTACTGACCCTCAGGCGAGGGTAGCAACGAGCCACAAAAAACCACCGACAACGCGTAAACAGTTTTACTCTCTGAGTCCAGCGTCATCGCTGGTAGTTCTACGCCTTCGGCGGTTGCGAGTGCGTGTGATGTCTCCATCATTAGCTTCATGAGCCCGTGATATTTTTCCTTAGAATTCGTGCCCGGAACGGGTAGCAGGGGTATCTCCGCCCCACTGGCTCCACGCCGAATAGCGGGCCGTTCACTTCCGGGGTTTAAATATTGCTTTGATACGTTCCCAAACTTCTTTACCCAATAAAGCAATGGCTGCAAAGAATGCCAACTCCGCTGCAATAATTAAAATTGTAGTCGCACCGGCTATCTGCCCTGTTGACAAATCTAGAAATGGGAGGAGAGCAATAAGTGCCCACGGAACGAATGACAGAACAAGTAATACATAGCCTATGGTTTTCTTCAATTTACGATTCCACATTTTTATTTTTTAAATATCCGTAAGGTTTTAAGGGAAACCAGAAAAAGGAGGACATCACCAGAAAAAAGAAACCCACACTCAGGTAAGGCACGAATGTGGGATCAAAATCTTCCAGATAGACAATCCGGTTGAGCCAGCTTGTTATGAAAGAGCCTTCATAAACCGGGCTCTGTCTCAACGTTTCTTCCCAGATGGTCAGGGGACAGGGGACTTTCAGAACCATCAGCAGGGCGACCCCCGCCAGGGAACTAGCGTGGATGATGCGGAACAGGCGGGAGTTAAAATACAGACCGATCGGCAACCCTAAAATGATAAACAAAATAATGAGAAAATGAATAATGAGGAGTAGTTCGACCATAGAATTCAAATTATACGGTAATCGTGATAAGAAGAGTAAGGTGGCAACTCTTAATCAGTGGGCCCTTGGTTCGATCCCCATCAAGTCCATCATATATAAAGGGGTTAACTCGAAAGGGTTGACCCCTTTTTTAGTGGATTGTATTGTATCGTGGGAATTGAAAAGCCCAAATGAGTTGAAATTTTTAAAATTATTGGAAATCAAGTTTCGACGGGGGTGGCAGGATGCAGAATATTGAAGATCAATTGCTACTGTGGTTGCCAAATCCGGGCATGGCAATAGCGGTCTTTTTTTGTTTTTGGGTTATCTCAAAAACAACCCAGACCATGTTAAGAAAATTTGGAGACCGACGGGGCCTTCAAGAACCTATAAGTTCTCTTGTTTCCGGAGTCGCAAAGGTAAGTATTCTGGTATTTGGTACTATTACCGCTTTGGGAACTTTGGGAATAAATGTTTCTGCGCTGGTAGCCGGCTTGGGGCTTTCGGGCTTTGCGTTGGGCTTCGCTCTCAAAGATACGATTTCAAATTTTGTGTCGGGGGTTTTGATTTTAGTCTATCACCCCTTTGATATCGGAGATTTTATTGTTGTGTCAGGAGAGGAGGGGAAAGTGCGCCATATCGATTTTCGCTACACCACCCTCGAAAATAATGAAAAAATTATTTTGATTCCCAATTCCCTGGTTTTTGCCAAAACGGTAAGCATCTTAAAAAAAAATGAATGATCCGGGATGAGTAGCAACTTGATAGATCGATTTCGCCAGAACCCCAGATTTAGATGGGAAATGATCGTCTTAGGTTGCATGTACATTGGCTACGCGGCACTTTATATGTGCCGCAAGACCGTTGTGATTTCCGGCCCGGCAATGCTGGACGATCCTATGCTGGGCCTGACTAAAACCGCCTGGGGTGCAATTCTTGGCTGGGGTACAGCCGGTACGGTGGCTGGCAAACTCATTAATGGAGTTTTGGCCGACAGATTCGGCGGACGACGAGTTTTCATTTTTTCCTTGTCCCTTTGCATGCTGGCCACGTCTGTTTTCGGCACGATGTCAGGTGTGCTCTTTTTTTCAATCGCTTACTTTGTGGCGTTGTTTGGAAAATCTGCAGGCTGGCCTGCAATGGCCAACCTCATTCGTACTTGGTATCCGCAGAATTGGCGGGGTCGAATATGGGGTATCATTTCGTCCAGCTCAAGGTTCAGTTCAGTAGTCACAACACTGGGGCTGGGAAGCCTTTTTCTGGTGATATCCTGGCAAGGTGTGATCGCTACGGCAGGTGCGATAGCCGGTGTCGTTCTTTTGCTCATCATTTTCATTCTGAAACAATCTCCAAAAGATGCAGGGCTGGCGGCCACGGCTGAAGAAAAAGAAGTCGAGAAAAAGCCCCATCCTGTGGATGGTCTGACTTTGTCCCAAGCCTTGCTCTATTTTTCTAAAAGCCCTCGGGTTTGGCTGATCTGTTTAAGCATTACCTGCCTCACGGTTCTTTTTGAGATCCAGGGTTTTATTCCAATTTATCTGAAAGAAACATTTGGATTGACCGCAGGAATCGCAGTGATGACATCTTCTGCTTTTCCCATTGGTTGTTTGATTTCTGCGCTTTTAGGAGGATTTGTTTTCGACGTCATCAGTAAGAGAACCCGCATTTTTGTTCTCGGTGGCATGATGGTGTTTTCTACACTTTGTCTGGCGGCACTGCTGCTGATTCCCTCATTGGGATTGACCCATACCCTGGCACTCTGGACCACTTTGGCAGCCCTCATGCTTTTTGGTGTGGCCATATCACCCTGTTATTACATCCCGATGAGCGTTTTCTCCGTTGAGTTTGGTGGCGTTCGCTGTGGCGTCCTGGTTGGAATCATAGATGCTGTGGGTTATTCATTCGCCATGGCTTTTGATTTCATCGGCGGTGCCGTGGCAGACCAGGCCGATGGCTGGAGCCAGTTTTTAACTATCTTGCTGGGTGTTTCGGCGGTCGGGGCGGTGGCACTATCGTTGTTTCTCATTCTCGAACATCGCGCTGGTCGTAAGCCCGCTAACGACCCAAAGCGGACATTGGTCCCACCTGTGTAAACCAGTTTTTGAGGTGGGTTATAATGACCGGGGTTCCTTATGGGGTTCCCGGTTTTTTATTTGATGATTGAGGCAGGTATGGCCATTCGGTATCATTGAGGGAGGAAAACATGGATAAAAAAACTAGAGGAACATTGAATAATGAATATAGACAAAAATAAAAAAATTCTTCTAATAGTCGCGCTTGGCATTTATCTTTTTTATAAAATTATGGGAGGTTGATACAAGAGGCTGGCGTGTTTTATGAGTTGGCGTTGAAGAGGGGTGTTATGACTGTCTCAAAAAAAATTGGCCGATAGCTGCCAAAAAATAAGCGCCACACACATGATCCCAATTTAGGTGTTAGGTGTCCGTTATCGACCCAAAGCGGACTTAAATTATCTAAGGTTATCTTATGGATATCCCAAAAATTGAAAATAATGAGGGGAGCCACCTCTTAGAAGTTGATTTAAAATGCTGTGCAAGAATCATCGACAGAGGATTATATTTTTGGAAAAAACTTACTCCAAAAAATGAAGAGAATTTACTAAAAAACTCGAACTCTATTAGTGAATGGGCGTTTTACGTTAGGTCCCTTTCTGAAATTTGTGAGGGAATGCTATTATGGTTTAATTCCATCAACAATATTAAGGCCTTGCAAAGTGCAAGTTTTATCGACCATGCATCTTATTTAATAAAACTTGTTAAAATGAAACAAAAAGATGGAAAAGAATTAAATCAAATGGAAAAATTTATATTAGAACATGCAAAAGATAAGTATTACGCTATTCCGTATCCAGATGGAAAAATTGATTTAGGTGATCATAGATATAAAAGTGAAATATTTTGCAGAACATCTGTGATGGTTTCAAAGCTGATTCATCAAGATGAGTATTCTGTTATTGGTTTGGAAACCCCATTAAGAGAAGAATGGATAAAAATATTTTTAGATCAATCCAAATTTTGGATGAAAGATTCCCAAGGGTGCTGTGGATTGGTTGATAAAAATCACCCGCAAATCATAAGCTACTATGAGGCTAACTATGAACTCATTCCATTTAATGTTAAAGAAATGCCATGGTGAAGTGTTCAATTCAGAAAGTTGATCCCTGTTTACAATGTCCGCTTCTGGCCGATTGCTGCCTATCTTTGCCAAAATAATCCTCCGGCACATGATCCCAACTTAGGTGTCCGCTATCGACCCAAAGCGGCCATTCGCCCGCATGAAAACTGTAATTATCAAGAAAAATATTGGTCCTTTTTGGGTGAGTCTCGGAAATAAACTTATTTAGTTTGTGCTATTGCTCTTGAGAGAGGTAACCGCCTTGATGTACAATTTTATCCCTAAAATTTAAGGAGTGATTCTTTGGTTATGGATCAAAAATTTTATGATTGCACGCTCCAAGGGTCTGCCGGAAAATTGTCGCAGGCTTTGCCCAAAAAGTAAGTGCGGAAATATTTAAAAAATTTATTTTTAAATATTTCTATTATTTCGTTTGCCTTATTTCTTCCTTTTCTCATACCGGGCGAATTGCTCGCACAAATCATAATTGAAATGGAAATGGAAGTCGAGCATGAGGTTGTGCTTCCACCCCCTAAAGTTACCGCCACGCGATCTGAAAAAAATATTGTAGATGTTCCTGTTGCAATCCGCTCGATTGACCTAAGCAAAGAGGAGATCCCTCAGGTTTCTATTGATGAGGCATTAACACCTGTCCCAGGTTTGTATTTTCAGAACCAGTTCAATTCAGCACAGGATCTACGACTTTCCATTCGTGGATTTGGAGCTCGTTCGGCATTTGGGGTGAGAGGGGTGAAGGTTCTTGTTGATGGCATCCCCCTGACCCTTCCCGATGGCCAAACGCAACTGGATTCGATTGACCCTGGAATGATTGATTCAATTGAAGTCTTAAAAGGCCCTTCTTCTTCTCTTTATGGTAATGCGTCGGGTGGCACAATTTCGATCAAGACCTTCGACGAAACCCAACCCGGTTTCCAATCTAAGCTATTGCTTGGTTCCTTTGGCCTAGAGAAATATCAGATCAAATCGGGAGGTAGTTTTGGTTCGTTTAAATATAATATTTACGGATCGCATCTTCAGCGTGATGGGTATCGCGGTCATAGCGCAACTGAAAATACGCTGGTGCATGGAAAGTTCGGCTGGAAAACGGATACAAATTCCAGTTGGACGTTTAGCTTGAGGCACCTTGTTTCCCCGAAAGCCGAGGACCCGGGTGCATTAACCGAACAGCAAGTAGACTTAAACCCAAAGGCGGCGCGAACTCAGAACATAATTTTCGATGCTGGCGAGGAGGTGGATAACACACAATTGGGTTTGTTATATGAAAAAGAAATCTCCCCTTCACAAGAAATTTTCCTGACAGCTCACTTTAACCGGCGACTGTTTAGCAACAAGCTACCTTTTACCAGTGGGGGCACCGTGGAATTTGAACGCCTGGCTCCTGGCCTGGGCACCAAAACTGTAATCAACAGTCGGCTTTGGAATAAACCAATTCGTTGGATTGCAGGAGCAGACTTTTTCCAACAAAGGGATGACCGGAAACGTTTTGATAATAATAATGGAGAAAAAGGTTCTCTAACTCTTGACCGCATTGAAAAGGTAACCAGCATCGGGTCCTATTTGCGGGCCGAATGGCAAAATTCCCCACGGCTCGAACTGGTCGCGGGGCTACGCTACGACCATGTTGAATTCAATCTTGAAGACAATTTTCTATCCGACGGCGATCAGGGCGGGTCGAGAACTCTTTCGGAATGGAGCGGAACATTGGGAGCGGTTTATCATTTCCGTAAATCACTGCACGGGTACACAAACCTTGCTACCGCTTTTGAAACTCCAACCACGACGGAGTTGGCGAATGATCCTTCCGGAGGTTCCGGGTTCAACCCAAACCTGGATTCCCAACAGACCGTGAGTTATGAGGTGGGGCTAAAAGGAAAAAATGAAAAAAGAATGGATTACGATTTAGCAGTCTTTATTAGTCAGTCGTGGAATGAACTGATACCCTTTGAAATTGTCGCTTCACCCGGTCGAACTTTTTATAAAAATGCAGGGCAGTCGCGTAGAATTGGCGTTGAAGCGGCTATTGGTTATCGGCCCGTTGAATGGATTGATACGGGTTTATCCTACACCTTTTCTGATTTCCGGTTCACCCGTTTTGATGATAACGGGTCCAATCTTGCGGGAAACTTTATCCCGGGAATGCCGGAGCAACGCGTTGTGGCAAATATTCGAGTAGATCCCAGCATAGATTGGTTTGCGAAAGGTGAGATCCAGTACGTTTCTTCATTCTTTGTGAATAACGAAAATACGGCAAACAATCCTTCTTACATTACGAACCGTTTTAGTGTTGGTCGGAAAAAAAAGGTGGGGAAATCTCAATTATCTATTTTTATAGGTGTGGAAAATATTTTCGATCAATCCTACAATGCAAACACAAGAATCAACGCGACAGGCGGACGCTACTTCGAGCCTGGCCAGCCCTTCACCCTTTTCGGTGGCATCACATGGATTTATCCATCAGGAGAAAAATGGTAAAATTACATCTAAGTACAGAAGCATATCTACGGTTCTGGAGTTAAAATGAGTCTTATTCTGAAGATAATTCTTGTTAGTGCTGTGCTTGCCAATAATGTTTATGCTGCAAGCCCAAAAAAGGTTTTTCGATCCGCAAATCAACAAGTTCGGCTAGATTTGATTAAAAGTGGGCTGGGGGTGGTTTGGGGGTTCGATTTTATAAATAATGAAAAAATTATTTTCACTGAACGTGAAGGAAAGATAAAGACCTTCCACCTGAAGGAAAAGGTTACTCACGAAATAAAGGGGCTTCCAAAGATAGGCAGTGTTGGTCAAGGGGGATTGCTTGATATTTCTCTTCACCCTGAGTTTTCTACAAATTCATGGGTTTTCATGAGCTTTACGCAAAAGTATGATTCTGGCGTCGGAACGATTATCGCAAAAGCTCAACTCCAAAATAACAAACTAACAAACTATAAAGAATTATTTAGAACAAGTCCTCCAGGTTTTGGAGGGCAACATTTCGGTTCACGAATTGTCTTCGGAAAGGATAATACAATTTTTTTTGGTGTCGGTGATAGAGCAAACCGTCCAAGGGTTCAAAACCTCGAATACCCAAATGGAAAACTTTTCCGAATCAAACAAGACGGAAGCATCCCTAAGGACAACCCATTTATTGAAAATAAAAATGCAATCAAGAGCATTTGGAGCTTAGGTCACCGAAATCCACAGGGAATGGCAATTCATCCTGAAACAGGAGAATTGTGGGAACAAGAGCATGGCCCCAAAGGTGGTGATGAAATTAATCTAATAAAGAAAGGCCTCAACTATGGTTGGCCAATTATTACTTACGGAAAAGAATATGGGGGCTCAACAATAGGCCCAAAAAGCAAGCCTGGGCTTGAGCAACCTATAAAGCATTTTACTCCTTCTATTGCGCCTAGTAGTTTGATGATTTATTCAGGAAAGCTCTTTAAAAAGTGGAAGGGAAATTTTTTTTCCGCTTCTCTTAAGCTAAAACATTTAAATCGCATAGTAATTAAATCTAAAAAGGTCACAAGAGAAGAAAGACTCTTAAAGGATTTAAACGAAAGAATACGTAATGTCCGCGAGGCCCCTAGTGGGGAAATTTATTTTTCAACCGATCAAGGTAATATCTATAAGCTAAGCTTAGTAAAACATTGAATAATGAATATAGACAAAAATAAAAAAATTCTTCTAATAGTCGCGCTTGGCATTTATCTTTTTTATAAAATTATGGGAGGTTCATACAAGAGGCTGGCGTGTTTTATGAGTTGGCGTTGAAGAGGGGTGTTATGACTGTCTCAAAAAAAATTGGCCGATAGCTGCCAAAAAATAAGCGCCACACACATGATTCCAACTCATGTGTCCGAAAGGGTGTGGATTTTTTAACGCCGGGTTTGTGTTCGATGAGTAAAGGTTGTTGCTATATGGAAATAATGAACATAAGAATTGCAAAACCCAGGGACTTGGAAGCGATTGTCGAAATATACAATCAGTCAATAGCCATGGGTCAAAAAACAGCAGACATCACGCCCGTCACAACAGATGATCGAAAGAAATGGTTTGCAGACCACTCGCCTGAAAAATACCCCATCTTGATTGCTGAAGAAAGTGAATCGATTGTTGGCTATTTAACTATCAGCCCCTATCGTCCTGGTCGTATGGCCCTTCGTCATACAGCTGAAGTGAGCTTCTTCATTCAATTTGAATATCATCGTCAAGGAATTGCTTCGCGTCTTCTGCAGTATGCTATCGATCTTTGTCCTTCACTTCAGATAAAAACATTATTTGGTATCCTTATCGATAACAATCAGGGCAGCATCAGGCTTTTGGAAAAGTTTGGTTTCAATAAATGGGGACATTTGCCACGAGTAGCAGAGTTTGATGGTGTCGAGGTAGGTCACTTATATTTCGGATTGCGAATTGACAGATGCAAAGTTTGAAGGAACGTCCGCTATTGTCCGGAAACCGACGTTAATACCACCGTAAACCGGTTTTGGGGGTGGGTTATTTAAGGGGCAGTTCTTCCTGGTCTTCGTGGTTGCGGGCTTTTTCGCCGAAGGGTGATTGCTGGGACAATGCCGTGGTGGAAAGTTTCTTCCATACTTTAAAGGTGGAGTTGATTCTTGGAAAGGTTTACGATTTCCGTCAAGAAGCAAAAACGGATATTTTTGATTACATTGAAATATTTTACAATCAGCAACGCCGCCATTTTTAGAAAAGGGAAATTTATGACCGAACATAATTTAGGGAAATGGCATCATGTTTTCGACGGCCATGGCAAAATGTTTACTATCAACGACAAGAAGGTAGCGATGTTCATGATTGAAGGTAAACTTTTTGCTTTTGAGGATGAATGTCCGCATGTGGGAGCTTCTTTGGCCACTGGTAAATTGGAAGGGAAACTAGTGACCTGCCCAGCCCACTATTGGCAATTTGATGTCACCAACGGCGAATGTGTTTCCTTGGATTTATGTGATGATGGAGCCTTTGTCGAAACTTATCCGGTAAAGATAGAAAACGACGAGATAATTTTAAGTTTACCCTGATAGGCAATTTTTGTGGCCCCTTGAAGATTTTCAAAAATCCACCGTGGATCGCATTGAAAGAGATTGGACGCGATATAACAAACTCCTACTCCACCAAATAAGAGTCCGCTTTTGGCCGAAAACAGACCTTGAAAAATGAGGATGACACAAAGGCTATGGAAAACTTATCATACCCCTGCTACCCCTACGGGGCATGAAATTTATGTTGGGGATATCACAGGCTCACGAAAGCTAAGGTGATGGAGAACATTACGCGCACAATCATGATCTGGTCGGCGGTGGCGAACACCGTCATCACCACGCTTGCGTTCTTTTTCTTTGTGGTTAAGGCGGTGGTGCTATGACCTTCTACCCCTTCGGGGCACGAGAGCTAAGGAAGAATATCACGAAAGCTCAGGAGGAAAAATGACCCTCAAAGAGATCAAGGCCTCAATTTGGAACCTCATTGGTGCGGGCATTTACTGGTGCGTTGGAATCGGTGCTGTGTTCCACACCGTGCTTGGGTACTGATACCCCCCCCCTCCCTTCATAGGGAGGGGCCAGGGGAGGGTTGGCTTATGAATTCCGTCAGAAAAAATCCACACCCCTCCAAGCCTCCCCTCATGAGAGAGACCTTTGCATAACCCCGGATTACCCCTGCGGGGCACGAGGGCTTAGGTAAAATATCACGTCTTCACGGAGCCTGTGCTGAGCATACTCGAAGTATTCAGAATGACAAGAGAGTCCTGCTGGGTCGCCGCGCTCCTTGCGGAATCACCCCATCCCCTCTTTGAGAGAGAGCTTTGCGTAAGTCGAAAAAAAAACAGAAAAGCGAGATTCTTCACTGCGTTCAGAATGACAATACAAGGCTATTTGTCATTCTGAGGAACAAGGTGACGAAGACGTGATATTTTTCCTTAAACTTCGTGCCCCGCAGGGGTAATCCGGGGTTATGCAAAGGTCTCTCTTTGAGAAAGAGGGGTCCATTACCGCCCTCCATTGCCACTAGCGGTTCGCCAGCTAACCTGTGCTACACTCGTTAGAAATACCACCCTGCTACCGAAAGACCCAAAGATGGATAACATGTTTTTGTCGCGCATGCGCCTGATCGGATTGATCGTAATTTTTATTCTGACCGCAAACTTTGCCCAGGCGATGAGCCCGTCTACAAAACTGGGCACCGTTTCCTTCCCCACCTCTGGCACCGGGCAAGCGCAACAGCATTTCCTGCGTGGCGTGGCTGCTCTGCACTCTTTCTGGTACGCCGAAGCGCTGGCGGCGTTCCAGCGGTCCACCAAGGCCGATCCGCATTTCGCGATGGGTTACTGGGGACAAGCCATGGCCCACAACCATCCACTCTGGGAAGAACAGGAGTCTAAACTTGCAAAAACCGCGCTGGCTAAAATCCCGAAAAATGCAAAGCTGACTCAGCGGGAACAAGATTATATTCATGCTGTCCGGCTGCTTTATGGGGACGGCAAAAAGCGGGACGTCAAGAAACCCATGCGCGATAAAGCTTATTCCAAAGCCATGGAAAAAATTTATGGCACCTATCCCGATGACCTGGAGGCCGCCTGTTTTTACAGTCTGTCCCTTTTAGGCCTGGCACGAAACGCGGAAAATAAATTGCCCTTGCAGGTCGAGTCGGGTGCTATTGCGCTGGAGGTTTTTCAGAGGAGCCCGGATCACCCCTGCGCGGCGCATTACGCCATCCACGCCCTCGACACTCCGGATCTGGCGCGGCTGGCCTTGCCTTCCGCCAGACGGTTCGCCAAAATCGCTCCGGCATCGGCTCACGCCCAGCACATGCCGGCGCATATCTTTGTGCAGCTTGGTATGTGGCAAGAAGCGGCAACATCCAATAAAAACGGGTGGACCACTTCTGTCGATTGGGTGGAAAGAAAAAACCTGCCGAAAAGCGAACGCGGTTACCACAGCCTGCAATGGTTGCACTACACCACTTTGCAACAGGGACTCTTGCAGGAGTCCGCTGCGGTTTTTGCCATCCAGCAAAAAGATATGCGGGAGGGGATCCCGTCCGAATCCAATTTAAGGGCCGGAAAATATTATCCCCGCATGTTCGCCGCCGCCATTATTGAGACCGAGCAATGGGCAGATCAACTCGCTCCGCCAGAGGGATGGAACCCTAAAAGCTATTCCAAGGCCGAATACAGTTTCGTCCGTGGATTCGCCGCCGCCATGCAGGGGAATCTTGAAGAAGCTCATAAATATCTCGTAGAGTTAAAAACCATCCGCGAAAATGGGTTTCGCGAAAACTATTTCAAACGCCCCGAAAGCCTTGAAGTGTGGGAACTGGAAATCCGGGTGGCGATTAAACTTCAGCAGAAAGAATACGACACCGCCATCCAACTCGCTAAACAAGCAACGTTGATTGAAGAAAAGCTTCCGGTGCCATCCGGGCCGCCGCGCATACTGAAACCCACTTATGAATTACTGGGTGAAGTTTATCTGCAAGCCGGCAAACCGATTCAGGCGCAAGAGCAATTCGCCATCTCCCTGCTGCGGCACCGCAACCGCCTCCGCTCTCTGGTGGGGATGGCTCGCGCCGCCAAAGCAAGTGGTGACAAATCTGCAGCAAAAGAAACCTATGAACGGTTGCTCAGCCAGTTAAAAAATGCCGATCCTGGTTTTCCTGAACTTGCAGAGACAAAGGAATATTTGAATGACTTTTGATGAGTGGAAACCGTTAGCGGAAGAAGGAGAAGCCGAAGCCCAATATAACCTTGGCTTTTACTACAGTAGAGGCCAGGACGTTGCGCAGGACTTTAAGGAATCCGTCAGGTGGTATCGACTGGCGGCAGAACAGGGATTCGCCGAGGCTCAAACCAATTTGGGATTGATGTATGGCAAAGGCCAGGGAGTCGAACAGGATTTTAGCGCAGCGGTTAAATGGTACAGGCTTGCTGCCAATCAAGATTTAGCCCAGGCCCAGCACAACCTTGGAGTCTTGCATGCAAGGGGCCAGGGAGTTGTGCGGGATTATATGGAAGCGATCAAATGGTTCAAGCTATCGGCCGACCAGGGATATGGTCAGGCCCAATATAATCTCGGGTTGATGCACATGAGGGGCGAGGGAGTCCCTCTGAATGATAAAGAAGCAGTCAAATGGTATAGGCTTTCAGCCGAGCAGAGGATTAGCGGTGCCCAATCCAACCTTGGCCTGATGTATGAAAAGGGCCAGGGGGTTGATCAGGATTATGTAGAAGCTCACAAGTGGTTCAACATTTCCGGGGTGAACGGGAACGAAGTTGGAAGCAGAAATGCGGACATTATAGAAAAGAAAATGACCCCAGGGCAGATCATCACTGCGGTGGGGCTCGCCAGAGAGTGGCTGGAGAAGCTTTAAAAAGGCTGGCAGGTCACGTCGCCCCTGCGGCGGCCGGCAAGCCTCATGCCAATACGACCAGAATATCGCAGTACTGGTCTCGGATATCCTGTTCAAACTTCTCAACCGGCAATTCATTGAATCCCAGTTTTTGCAAGTACCTAGACTTAACAGGGTTTGCAACAGCTTCTCCTGAGTCTCTGTGAACCTGTGTTTTTTCATCTTTCGGCGTGGCTGGCCCTCAAAAATTTCCTGTTCCACATCAAATGTATTTTCATGATTCTCTTTACAGCGTTTTAAAATTGTTTTTGCTTCTTCCAGAAACTTTTTGTAGACGATCAGGCTTCCAATATCGTGAAGTCTCCCAGCTAAGTAAAAACTCTCAAGATGGGGTTCGCCTCGCCGGCCAGCAATCACTTTGGTGGCCACTCCGCAGGCAACGGAATGCTCCCAAAAAGAATCCATATTGACCAAGTGCTTGGGAATATCGGTGAATTGGTCCATAACGGATGTCGCCAGTACCAATTCTGTCAATTACTCTGTTCCAACTATTGCAAGAGTGTGGGTGATTGTCTCGATTTTGGTTTCGAAGGAGTAGAATGGACTGTTTACAATTGCCAGGGATATGGTTTTAATTTTGAGGGAAGTTATGGGGAAATGGGCAAAGACTTTATCGGGGCTCACCATCTGGTGCCCATTTCTTTGTTCAAGGGAGACCTTTGCGTAAGTCGAAAAAAAACAGAAAAGCGAGATTACCCCTTCGGGGCACGAGGGCTTGAGTTAAACATCACGTCTTCACGGAGCCTGTGCTGAGCGAAGCCGAAGCATTCAGAATGACAATACAAGGCTATTTGTCATTCTGAGGAACAAGGTGACGAAGACGTGATATTTTTCCTTAAACTTCGTGCCCCGAAGGGGTATGTGATATCCTCTTCATTAAACTTCATGCCCCGAAGGGGTAATCCGGGGTTATGCAAAGGTCTCTGTTCAAGGGCCAAGTGGTGCAACTAGACCCGAAGCTGGATTTTGCCGTCTTATGCTCCAACTGCCATCAGATGATTCATCGCACCGAAAATCCCGATGATGTGAAAGCCTTCCAGAGCATCATCAAATCGGCGGAGAACATTCGCAGATAACAGGTCACAACTTCCAGAGACCCGTCATGCCCTCAATAATTGCCCCCCTTCGTCGATTGTGCTGGCTGAATCTAAGTCTATCCGTGTCTAATCCCTGTAAGCGACTCCATGGGTTTCACCATCGGTATCGACTTTCATCGTGAGGCTGAGGTCACTGGCGGAGACGATGGCCAGTTTATTTTCATCGCGAATGGCGACGTAGACCGTTTTCCCATCTGAGCTAATGGCTATCATATCCGGACGTTGACCCAGTGACGTGGTTTTAGTGATCTTGCGACTGGCTGTGTCGATCATGGCAATCTGGCCCAGTTTTCGTTGCCCAACGTAGACGGTTTTCCCATCCGGACTGTGGACCAGCCCATGCGGTTCTCCCGGCACATCAATGGAAGCTTCTAACGCGCCAGTGCGTGAGTTCAACAATAATAATTTATTATCCGCCGGAGCGGTGAGCCAGAACTGACCCCAGCTTTTAGTCGGTTTGATGGCCATAGCACCTTTGGCACCTTGCCGGGTTCCGGTAACTTTTTTGGACTTCACATCTATCACCGAAATATTCGCCGCCCCAGCGTTGACCACATACAACGTGTTTCCATCGGGAGAAAATACAGCAGTGATGGCTTTCTTACCCGTCGCCATGGTGTGAACGGCTTTCTTTGAGGCGACATCGATGAAGGTGATGTTGCCCGCCCCCACGTTGCAGGAGACGGCAGTCTTGCCATCGGGAGAAACGGCGACATCGTGGGCTTTGGTGTCTGTCACGATATCGGCCAAAATCTCTTTCGACATTGCGTCTATGACAGTGATGCTGTTGGTACCCAGGTTAGCGATGTAGGCCAGCTTGCCATCCGGACTGAAGGTAACATTATGTGCCCCGGCACCCGTGGCTATAGTCTTGACGACTTTGTTGGAACTGGTGTCTATGATCTGAACATTAGCGCCTTTCATATTGGCAACCCACACTTCACCCGCCATGCTCGGCACCGCTATCGAAAGGGACAGAACCGAAAAAATGACAACCCCTAACCACGACTGCCGTCTTTGCTGAAACGTGCTTTTAAATTTCCTGCCAATAGAATGGATCTTTTTATCTCCGCACATATCTGCCTCCAGGGAAAATAGATGGTGGATGAATTGCGTAACGTTTCTGCTGCGCTTAAAACTGTATTGAACACCTTTATAGTTAGAGTTGCAAGGCAAGAAATAGGATTCAAACTCTCTAATAAAGATAGAGGGGTATAAGCGTACTCTTATTGAATTTATTGGGGGAAAAGGTTCTTCATGGCTCAAACCGTGTGGGTGGCTTGACGGGCAATTACCCACTACCACAGCCACTTTGGCCATCGGCGACTCGCCGGCTAGTGCGTGTTCAGATTCTGGCCGCCTCTTAATTTGTTGAGGACAGCGGTCATATGGTCGTAACCCATCTGGTTTTCGAGGGCGGAGAAGGTATCGCGGGCGCGTGTATACCAAAGGATGGCTTCAGGAATATTTTCTTCTTTCTTCCAGTAGATGCGCCCCATATTCTCGAACAGGACCGCCTGAATCTGATGCGGAGGAACATCTTGCACCAGTGCCACGCCTTTTTTATACCAGTCCCTTGCCGGAGCATACTCACCGCGCTCCATGAACAAGTCGCCGGCACGATTCATGGCCCGGGCCTCACCCAATGGATTATTAATTTTATGGTGGTAGTTCATGGCGAGGACGTATTGCGCCTCGGCTTTCTGAATTCTTGTGCGGAACTTATACAGGTCGCCTAAGGACTCATAAATCTTCGCGGCTTTTTTCAGTCGGTTTTCTTTTTCATAGGCGGTGATGGCCTTGCCATAGTTCTCGATGGCGTGGTCAAACTCGTGGTAGAAAAAATCTTCCGATGCTTGTTGCAGGTATCGCCCGGCCTCGTCTTTGGCATCTATCGGAGTGGTGATGGACACGGATTCATCTCTTTGCTTTTTCCCATGCGGCAGGAGCCAGACGACAAACCCCATCGCCAACGTCACCACAATAATGAGGAAATATTTCAGCACTGGTTTGAGGAAAGAGTCCATTAAAGATGCCTGATGAGAATGGGGAAACAGGTTTCATCAGGTTAACATGAAATAAGGCCATCCACCAGGCGTGCGGCTGTGATGTCCCCTTCAATAACTTTCATGCCCTGCAAGGGTACAATGAGCAATGGCTTGGAGCTGATATTTAGTTGAAAAATATGGGGAAATCTCATCACAATCGCTTTAAAATACAAGGAAAATATTGGTAGCACGATATTTCCGGGGGATTAACTGACGATTTGTCAGTGTTTTACATACATTTTTTTATTGTTTTTTTTGGACTACTTTTGAGATTTATTTTGACTATTGGAGATTGCACCGGTTGAGTATAGAATACATCCGCCTTTCATCCGGAGTGTTGTTCCGCGCAATGCCTGGAAACCTCCAGCTTATTTGGAGGGTCATCGCAACCAAAACAATCGACTCGCTTTCCTGAAAAATGTCCCGTCCCGAGATAAACTTCATCAGAAGGGAATTAAATTCGTGTTGAGTTTATTTGCCAACGTCTACAGGAAATGGGTGATTGAAAAACCCCTCGCCAGCCTGATATTGGTTTTGCTGATTGTGGGTTATTTTTCTTATCATATCCCAAACTTCAAGCTCGATGCCTCCGCTGAATCCCTGGTGCTGGAAAACGATGACTCCCTGCAATATTACCGGAAGATCAGCAAATCTTACGGCTCTGATGATTTCCTAATCATCACTTATGCTCCGTTCAAGGATTTGATGTCCGATGCAGTACTGGCAGATTTAAAATCGCTAAGCGATAAGCTTGCCAAACTGGACCGGGTTCACTCTATAGACAGCATCCTTAACGTTCCCCTGCTGAACAGTCCACGTGTTGAAATTTCCAAGCTCGATACGGATATCCGCACTCTGGAAACTGCTGGCGTAGACCGGGAAATGGCACGCAAAGAATTTCTCGAAAGCCCTATTTATAAAAGCCTGTTGATGAGTCCGGATGGGAGGATCACGATCATCCGGATCAATTTCAAGCGTGATGAAAAATATTTTTCACTGATGTATCGGCGCAATGACCTGCGCGACAAAAAAAAGGAGTTTGGCCTCGGCAAGGAAGAAGAAGCCTTATTCGTCAAAGCCCGGCGGGAGTTCCGCGATTATCACGCCCAAGTGCTGGACGGTGAAGACAAGCTCATAAGAACCGTTCGGGACATCATGGACCAGCACCGCGATCACGCGGAGATGTTCCTCGGCGGGGTTCCCATGATCACGTCTGACATGATCGGTTTTATCGAGCACGATCTGGAAACATTCGGGTTGGGGGTGCCGGCTTTTCTTATTCTGATGCTCAGCCTGTTCTTTAAAAAATTTCGCTGGGTGGCCCTGCCCATGAGTTGTTGCGTCATCACCGTCCTGGTGATGGTGGGCTTTTTAGGATTAATGGATTGGCGGGTGACGGTGATCTCATCTAATTTCGTTTCGATTCTGCTTATCATCACCATGTCCCTGACCATCCATTTGATCGTGCGTTACCGGGACATCAACGACAGCAACCCGGGCCAAAGCCAGAAGGAGCTGGTCTGGCAGACGGTCCGCCTCATGGCCCAGCCCTGTTTTTATACTGCCATCACCACAATCATCGCGTTCATCTCTCTCCTTATCAGCGGCATTCGCCCGGTGACTGATTTTGGCTGGATCATGACCATAGGCATCGGTCTGGCGTTCGTGTTGAATTTCATTTTTTTTCCGGCGGCACTGGTTTTATTGCCACCGGAGCCTCCCGGTTTCGCCAAAGATAGCACCCGCAATTTCACCCTCGCCATTGCCGCGTTCACCAACCGCTATCGCAAAGCCATCTTGTATGGCTCGCTGCTTCTGGCTGTGGTCAGCGCTATCGGGATTTCCAAACTGGAAGTGGAAAACCGTTTCATCGACCATTTTAAAAGCAACACCGAAATCTATCGGGGAATGGCAGTGATCGACCAGCAGTTGGGAGGCACCACGCCGCTCGACATTGTTATCAATCCAGACCAGAAGTATTTTGATTATCTAAAAGAAGCCAACGCGAAGGATGAAGAGGAAGCTTTTGATGATGACCCTTTCGCTGAGGAATCAGAAGAAGTGGAAGACAATTATTGGTTCAACTCCAATATGCTTGACCGGGTAGAAAATATTCATGACTACCTGGAAAGCCTGCCGGAGGTGGGCAAAGTCCAATCCATATCCACTCTGATCAAAGTCTTCACGCAACTGGACAAAGGCAGGAAGCCGGACGATTATGACCTGGCACTGATCCGCAAACTCATGCCTGATAATGTTAAGGATTCTCTGGTCAACCCTTACCTGTCTCCAGATGCAAACCAGATTCATATCAATATGAGGTTGATCGAATCTGGCCCCACCCTGAGGCGTTCTCAACTGATAGAAAAAATCCGCACCCATCTTGTTGAAGAATTAAAGTTCGATCCCAAGACCATCCATTTTACAGGAATGGTGGTGCTTTATAACAATATGCTGCAGAGCCTGTACCGGTCGCAGATTCTCACCATCGGAACAGTTTTTGTAGGCATCATGTTCATGTTCATGATTTTGTTCCAAAGTGTGTCGTTGGCGTTGATCGGCATTGTCCCCAACCTGCTTGCGGCAGGAACGGTATTGAGCCTCATGGGCTGGATGGGAATTCCACTGGATATGATGACCATCACCGTAGCCGCCATCACTGTGGGAATCGCGGTGGACAATACCATTCATTATATCCACCGCTTTAAAACCGAGTTTAATGTAGACCGGAATTATCTTGCCGCGATGGACCGGTGCCACGGCAGCATCGGCAAAGCCATGTACTACACATCCGTGACCATTACCCTTGGTTTTTCTATCCTGGCACTTTCGGAGTTCATGCCCACCATCTATTTCGGCCTGCTGACCGGCGTAGCGATGGTGGTGGCCCTGATCGGCGCTCTCACCCTGCTGCCACTTTTGATCGTCGTCTTCCGCCCCCTCGGCTCGTCGGCGGAGGGCCAATGAGCATAGGCTCGTTTGTTTAGACGAGATGACTTTTCTCTAGCTAAATTTAGTTATTGCCAGCTACCCCTACGGTTAGTAGGCCAGACTACGCCCGGTGGAAATTAGCAACCACTCCGCGTGAGGGCTGTAATATCCTCTTCATTATCTTTTACCCAGTAGTTATGCAGTTTTCAAGAAAACTCATTCATATTCATTAACTATATTTAGTGCTAATATCTGCTTTAAGGCTCAATCCACTAATGTTTTTAAAAAACTATTAACTAAAAGTTAAATTTTATTTATAAATAGTCGCCATTTTAGCGGTTAATTTTAAGAATTCAACAGAGATCAAAAAATTCCTTGTTGCCTTTAAAGATCGGATAAAAATTATTCGGATTTTGACACCCTCAATAGCAAATGCACTAAAAGTATTTGAGACTATTAATGATCAAGGGGTTGGTCTTAATGCAATGGATTTACTTAAAAACTTACTATTCATAAAAACCCCAAGTGGAGATTATCCCAAACTCAAAATTCGCTGGAAGGAGCTTATAGACACCTTAGACAAATGTAACGAAAAACCTCTTCGTTTTCTTCGTTATTACATAATGTCTCATCATGAGATTGATTTTCACCAAGGCCTCCAAGAAGATCAGATATATGAATGGTTTGTTGAAAATGCTGAGGCCTGTGGTATAAATTCTCAACCCTTAGATTTTACTGATTGTCTAATTCAGTGTGCCAAGGCAAACTCTAACTTCTTAAGTGGAAAAGATATCAATGGCCAAGAAAATAGATACCTACGAAACATCAAACTCCTAGGAGGTGCCCTTAGACAACAGTTTATCCTTCTCCTTGCAGGGCAACATCTCAGCTCCGATTTATTTGGCCAACTTTGTAGTGCCATTGAAAATCTATTCTTTTGTTATATTATTACTCGCGAATCTACAAAGACATTTGAGCGCAATTTTGCCCGTTGGTCAGATGAGCTTAGAAAGGTTAAGGATGAGACAGGCCTAAATCTTTTTTTAGATAAATATTTTGTTAAAGACTTAATCGAACGTAAGGAGCGTTTCGATTTCTCATTTAAAGAATTATCTCAAGGAAGAATTCAGAAATATAGGATGCGCTATATTCTTGCTAAGCTTACTCAGTATATTGAAGAAATGGCATGGGGAAATCCTGGTCACAAACAGCTCGATCTTTACATAACAAAAAATGTCGAAATAGAGCATATTCTTCCACAGACACCTTTACCAGAAGTGAAAGACGCCTTTGACAAATCAGATGAATACGATGAATATGTTGATCGATTAGGTAATCTCACGCTCCTCGAAAAAACAATCAATGCCTCAATAGGGCGAGAAAAATACACTAATAAAAAACCAGGCTACAAACAATCCTCCTTTTTACTAACCAAGTCCTTAGCAGAGAAACCGAAACAAGGCACCCACACTCAACTAAACAAAGCTGTGGAAAACCTAATCCAATTTAACATTTGGGATTCGAAGGCCATCGAAGAGAGGCAAGAAATGCTGACAAGCTTAGCTCGAATAGTATGGAAAATGCCAACGAGTTCTTTAGAAAACCATAAATGACTCGGGAGTCTCTGCCTCTGAGACTATCTCCTCCGCGCAAGAATCGCTCATTAACAAAGACACAAAAGTTAATGCGATTATTAATCCTTTATTCTTTGCACATAATAGGTTCCGCGTCCTGTGCCTTTGGTTTCGATGAAGCCTGAATCGAGCAGTTTTTCAAAATCCAGTTTGCGGGAAGCGAGGCTACGGGAGGAAATGGCTCCGTATTCGCGTTGCGTGATACTGCCATGCTTGCTGATATAATCCAGAATTTGATGATGGTGCGGCTCCAAACGCGGTTGTGGTTCCAGGCTTTTGGGCAGTACTTTCTGTACCCGCCGCAACTCATCCAAAATACCATCTGCAAAATATTCCAGCCACTTGGTAAAATCTATCGCCCCCCTTAATTCGTAATAATCGCCCTGAAGCCCCACAGCTTTGAAGTAGCGCATGATGTTCTGGTTATAATAATTTTCAAAACTGAAAACCCCGAACAGGTCAAGACCGGCCCTGCCCATGATCGCGGTGGTCAAAAGCCGGGTGGTACGCCCATTTCCATCCATAAAAGGATGGATGATGACACACTGCCGGTGAAACAGCCCTGCCAGAATTACAGGATCAATCTTACCTGACTTTTTATTGATGAAGTCTATTAGACCCGATGTCAATGCCCAGACATCTTTTACATCCGGCGGCACGAAAACAATTTCACCCGGTTTGCGGGGGTTGCGGATGATAACGGGCGTTTTCCGTAAATGACCGCAGTCGGCAGGATTATCCATCAAACCGCTAACGACCTGGGCCTGTACTTTTTCAAGTGTTACAAGATTCAATTTGAATGTTTTCGACTTCACCGCCTCGTAGAGCTTTTGCAGGGCCTGGTTATAGTTGAGCACTTCGCGTTCCGTATCGCGGATGTGGGGAGGTCTGGTTTTCAGTAGACGTTTGACATCGGTGAGGGGCAGCGGATTGCCTTCAATGCTGGTGGAGGCGTAAGAAGATAGTTCTCTGGCGTTTACTTCCAGCTTTGCCAGTGCTTTGCCCGTGAAATTAAAGCTTTTAATTTCGCCAACCGCTTCGCCTATCTCGCGGATTGTGAGCAGAAGTTTGTCAGTAATCGTATATTGCGGTGACCAGGCCATACCCATAATCTAGCCGTAAATTAGCCAAAAAGCAATGGCTAAAAACCACCACCGGATTAAATTTAACAAGCCGCAATATAGCCGTAAATTAGCCGGTTTCTATAAAATCAGGATCATAAGTAAAACCCACTGGTGGTCAATCACCCCAACCCTCTTTTAGAGAGACCTTTGCGTAAGTCGAAAAAAACAGAAAAGCGAGATTACCCCTTCGGGGCACGAGGGCTTGAGTTAAACATCACGTCTTCACGGAGCCTGTGCTGAGCGAAGCCGAAGCATTCAGAATGACAATACAAGGCTATTTGTCATTCTGAGGAACAAGGTGACGAAGACGTGATATTTTTCCTTAAACTTCGTGCCCCGCAGGGGTAATCCGGGGTTATGCAAAGCTCTCCCTTTTAGAAAGAGGGGGTAAAAGCCCATCAAGCCGAGAGCATTGTTGCTAGCAGTAAAGATCTATTGCTCACTGGCCCTCACGCCTAGTGAGCGGGAGACGAAACGGAAAGGAAGCACCTGGTCTCCCCTTGAGGTGAGTGCTTCTATTATGGATTGCTTTTTAGCCGGAGGCACGATGAAGGCTATACACCCGCCGCCGCCCGCACCGCAGACCTTAGCCGCCAACGCTCCCATTTTCAGGGCAGAGCGGATCAGCCGATCCATCTCGGGAGTGGTGATGTTGGGAGCCAGCTGTTTGCGGGCTTTCCATTCCTTTGCAAAAATCGGCGCCAGACTTTTAAGTTGTCCCCGGCTCAACACCCGTTCCATTTCCACGGCACAATCGCGAATGGATTTCAGGTGACGGATCACGGCCCGGTTCCCATCTATCGCTTTTTTTGTGATCTCCCAATTATTGATCCCCGAATTTCGTGGTTTGCCGGTATAACACAGCACAAAATGCCGGGTCAATTCAGCAGAGCTGATGGCAAACTTTTCGGTCTCGGTGCCCTGGACTCCGGGAACGACTTTTCGCACCCCGCCATACATTGCCGGAAAATAATCCTGGCATCCTGCGGGAACCTTAATGACCTGGGTCTCGATATTTTTGGCGATTTCAATCATCTCGGCCCTACGATAACGTCGACCGGTAAAACGGTTGAGTGCCCCATGCAGAGCAATGTTTAAAGCTGAAGAACCACCAATGCCCGAGCCCTGCGGAGCCTGACAGTCTGTCGATATTTCCAGTCCCGATTTTGGTGCGTAGAACTTCAACGTGCGTACAACAAGTTCCAAGGGGTGATTTTCAGGAAGTGCCTCCAGTGAGGGGAAGTTGTCGCCCACACCCAAGTCGCGTGAGTTCAGGAAAACCCGTTTGTCTTTTCGGGAAATGATTTCAACCGTGGCATAAAGGTCGATCGCTGCGTTGAGGGTGGGGGGGTTACCAAAAAGCAGGTGCAAAGGCCAGATATCCAGCGTACCCCCGGCCAGATCAATACGGGTGGGAGCAGAGCTTTTAATGCGGAGCACCTGACCCAGGTCTCTCAGAGGTTTTCTGAATCTGTATTCGTTCTGGATTCAAGTTCGTCGATCTTTTTGCTCAGTTTACTGACCAGAGCCGCGTAGGATTCGGTACTGATTATTTTGGAGAACTGAGACCTATAATTACGAATCAGGCTAACCCCTTCTATCACGAAGTCATAGACCAACCATTGACCATTATCCTTGAGCATTTTGTAATCAACATCAATCACCCCATCCTTGCGGACAATCTGGGTTCTGACCAAGGCATATTTCCCCTTAACCTGTTCGTCCACATAATTAATGGTCTCATCCCGATAATTCTCAATTTTGCTGGCGTAGGAGTATTCAAGTAATTTTTTAAAAAGTCCGGTGAACTCTTTGCGCTCCGCATCGCTCCGGTCGTTATAATTCTTGGCTAGAGAGCGCATCACCATCTGCTCATAATTGAAACGCACACCAATCACCTGGCGCAGTTTTTTCCTTCTTAAGACCGGATCTTTATTGAGGTTTTCGTCAGAAACAATCTCCAAGACCTGATCAATGGTTCCCTTCACGTCCGCAGTGATCTGTGATCCCGCAAACACCTGCCCGGAACCCAAGAGCAAAAAAACCGCAATCAACGAATAAACCCAAGTATATTTTCTGTTCATCAAAAAATCCTCACAGTTAGCTTCACCCCGCCTTTCTGAGCAACTCTAACAAATATGGTATTTCGAATCAAGCATCCAACCACCTCCCGTCAAGATAATTCCTCACTTAACTCATAATCAACCCAGGAAAATGCCGATAAATTATTTAGGGGACTCAGGCCCATTTTCACCCGTCGAAGTACTAGCGGGAGGAGGAAAACTCCCCCGATCATAATTTATTTAAATTTAAATAAATTCTTTAAAATATTGACAAATTTTCAATAATTTCATACAGTAGATGAATCTCTGAAAGATCAAATAATCAATAATTTAGCCGGATATTCCATCGTGGGCCATTACCGTATTCCCCCATTCCTGAAACTATCCCTCGCACTTTTGGGATTCCTGTTTGCCGGGTGTGGCAGCGTTGACCTGAAAATTCACCACGGTAGCACAAATACGGGTATGCAACCCCGGTCAGTAGCCATTTTGCCCTTCACCCTTGAGGAGCCGACTCACAAAAAAGTTGCTCCTCACGAACTGTTCCGAGACTGTTTTTACAATTATTTCAGTTTTCTCGGTTATGTGGACCTGCCCCTGGAAACCATTGACCAAAAATTACAGCAGGCGGGCCTGACCGACAATAAAAAGATTTTAGAGCTGAGCCCTGAAAAGCTTCGGGAAATCCTAGGCGTTGACGCGGTGATTCGTGGCCGTGTTTTATCCGCCAGTAATTTTACCGGCGGCATTCATGCAGAAACCTCCCTCAAAGCAAAAATTGACATGCTTGATCTGAGAACAGGAGATGTTCTCTGGGAAACTGAACATAAGGAAATGACCTACTCAGGAATCCTTTCCCCAACGATTATCGGGATCATCCAGAGTCAAATGGACAACGTCAAAGTAAACCAGGCCTACTTCAAAACAGCGGAGATGTTTTCGATCAACATGATGAAGGAAATCCCCGACCCTGCTGACAGCTGGAAAGAGAAAATTCACTTGCCAAAGATCACCAGCATTGAAACCAATTTGAAGCCGAGCCTGAAACTGAAACCCAATGACCGGATCTATGTGAAACTGAAAGGCGACCCCGGACTGGCAGGGTACTTCGGTATCGGAAGCTGGAAATCAGACATACCTTTAAAAGAAATCGTGCCCGGACTCTACACCGGAAGCTACACCATCAAAGCTTCTGATGATGTGAGTAGTTCCTTGATAATCGGCACTCTGAAAAATAAAAACGGCCTCACTGGGAAAAGGTTTTACAAAGACGGCATGGCCCAGTTTGATCGTTCATCCACTCACTAAATTATGACTTTAGCCAAAAACATTTCCAGTCTTCGCCGGTCTTTGGCAATGTTGCTTTTGGCCACCCTGGTTTCTGCCTGCGCCTCAGACCTGCAAACCAAGGTGTCCGGCCATCTTAATGGACTGTCCAGGCATCAGACCGTGGCCATCCTGCCTGTTGAAGCAAATAATGCGGGACAAAAGGAAATGGCAAAAATGTTCCGGCAAGGTTTATATGCCAACCTCAAGCAATCCAAATTCAATTTACTGGAAAAATATATTGTAGATGCTCTGCTGAAGCAGAACAACTTGAACGATCCTACAAGCTTTCTCGCTATCAATCCAATGCAGTTTGGTGAAATCCTGGGCGCAGATGCCATTGTGTTCAGCCGAATCAACAAAGTGGAGCGCAGTTACTTTATTGTGCATTCCTCCATTGAACTCAGCGTCTCCGTGCAGATGGTGGACACACGCACCGGAGAGATTCTCTGGCGAGCCGAACAAACGGAACGTGATTTTTCCAGTATCGGAAAAATTCCAACCGGAATCTTCACCGCCCTGCTCGCCCCCATTCAGTTTGTGACCAATAAATTCAACCTGCGCAAGATGACCTCCAAAATGGTCGAGAAGCTGACCACCCTGGTGAAGAAACCCGAAGGCGCGGAAAAAGAGACTCAATTTGAAAAAACGGTGATTGCAAAAAAAGCCACCACCGACCTGAATAAAATTGAAGAGCTCCAGCAACTCAAAGCTGAATGGAACCAGGCACTGGCTCTGGATGAGGAAGTTTTATCAGGTGAAAGCCAAAAAGAAGCAATGGTTCCGATAAAAAGTTCTTCATCTTTCGTACCCGTAGGAGAAAGTCAAAAAGAGGTGCCGCTGAGAGCGGTGGTTCACAAAGTCGGTGCCGCAGATGTAGAAAGGACCCAGCATCCAACTGCTCCTGAAACAAAAAAACAAAAAATCGTAACACCCGTTCCCTTGAGTGCGTATAAAGCAACTCCGGCCACATCTCCCCGCATCAATGACCGCCTGTCTCGCGCAAAAGCTAAATCCGGAAAAAATATTAATAAAAGTCCAACACCAACGTTATATACCGTGCAGGTGGGGGCTTATAAAACCAAAGCCTATGCTCAAAGTCTTTTGAAAAAAATGGTAAAAAAAGGCTACAACGCTTTCGTAGTCCATAACAAGATTTACAAAGTGCAGGTGGATAAATTTAAAAATAAACAGGACGCTCTCAAACTCGCCCAACTCATCCAGAAAAACGAAAACCTGAAAAACTTTGTGACCACCATCCAAACGGGTTAAACCTATAGTCAACGAAATTTTTCCTACTTCAAAGATATCGGCTATTGGTCAGAAATCAAATTAGACATAATAAAAAAATATGCCGTCGAACTGGAGAATTTTGCCGCAATAGCCTCTCACGACCTACAGGAACCGCTTCGCAAAATAACCATTTTTGGAGACCGTTTAATAGAAAAAGCAGTGAATTTAGACGAGCAGAGCCGAGATTTTATTAAGCGAATGCAAAAATCCGCATATGGAATGAAAAAATTTATCGATGGCTTGCTTCGTTTTTCAAAGGTTTCAACCGAAAATATTCCTTTCAAAAAAGTTGACTTGGAACATACAGCAAAAACAGTTGCGGCTTGGCTTTCTGGCATTGAAGGTTTTGGTTACCGTTTTGATGCCACAAATTTATCCAGCAGATCGAAGAAACGGCTGACCTCATCGTCGCTGTTATAAAAATGCGGCGAGAGGCGGACGAGACCATCGCGGACGGTGAGCTTGACCTTGTTCTCCAACATCCATTCATAGAGCTGGCTGATATCCTGATTCATGAAGAAAGCAATATTTCCAGAGCGTTCTTCCGGGCGGGTGGAGCTATAAACTTTCAGTCCGCGCCGGTTGAGTTGTTCGAGAACCCTATCGCCCAGAGTCATCACTCGTTTCTCGATATTTTCGATCCCTGTTTCCAGTAGCAGGTCCAGTGCCGCACCAAATGCGTGAATGCTCATCGTGTTGGGCGAACCTTCTTCAAAACGTTGTGCACCCGGCCTGAAGGCAAACTCATAATTCATGAAGTCTGCGGCATTGACCATGTTTCCCCATCCTACCGTTACCGGATAGACTTGTTCTAGAGCATCCCCGGAAATATAGAATCCGCCAAGCCCCTCGACACTGAGCATCCACTTATGCCCATCTGCAGAGAGAAAATCGATATGATCGCGTTTCACATCCATCGGCAGGAGTCCCAGGCTTTGAATAGCATCGACGCAAAACAGGATGCCCTTTTCTTTGCAGAACACGCCAATGCGATTGAGGTCACAACGGAATCCACTATTGCATTCCACCGAACTTATGGAAATGAGTCTGGTCCGGGCATCCACCTGTTTGACCAGATCGTCAAACAACACCCGCCCCTCAACAGCAGGAACCATGCGGGTTTCAACGCCCAAGCGTTTCAGGTTCCACCAAGGGTAAACATTAGCAGGAAACTCAATGTCGGGGATGACCACATTGTCGCCCGACTTCCAACCCAGTCCATTGGCAACGATAGAAAGTCCTTCGGAGGTGTTTTTGACGAAAGCCACCTCATCCGTCCCGGCGTGGATGAGCCGGGCAAAACTTTTCCGGGTTTGTTCGATGCCCACCATCCAGGTTTCGTAATGGACCGTGCCGTGGCGGGTGGCGTCATCCACAAATGCAGTCACCACTTTACGCACCCGCTCGGGCAAGGGAGCCACCCTGGCATGGTCGAAAAAAATCAACTCCCCCGTGACGGGAAACTCTTCTTTGATATTTTCAAAATTCATTTTGCCCTTACGCCGAGTAGCGGCTCGTCCCTCGTAATATGGACTTAAAACCATATTTGTGACGGATGTGGTCGATGCCCCGATACAGACCGTCCCAACATTGCCCCCCCTTACCATCAAACAAATCTTCCTGCCGATAGGGGTGTGCGGTCAACGAAGTGAACGCGATACCGATGAGGCGCACCTGCATCTGGCGCGTAAACAGTTTGCGGAACAATCCTGCACAGGTTTTAAATAACATATGGTCTTCCGCTGTTGGCATCTCCAGTGTTTTTGATCGGGTCACTGTCTTAAAATCGGAGTAACGCAGTTTCAACGTCACAGTGCAGGCAAACAACTTGTTTTCCCTGAGCTGGCCCGCCGCTTTTTCGGTCAGGTAACTGAGTGTGGACTCCAGAAATAACGGGTCTGTTGAATCCGTCTCCAATGTCGTTTCACGGCTGATCGAGCGCGGGTCTTCAGTTTCGCTGATGACCGGGCTGTTACTGGTCCCTCTAGCCTTGCGATAAAGGGACACCCCCCATTTGCCATAAGCCTCTTCAAGAAGTTCAAGCGGCAGGCGGGCCAGGTCGCCCACAGATTTAACGCCCATGCGTTGCAGTTCAGCACCGCCTTTTGGTCCGATACCCGGAACGCAGCGGATGGGGAGCGAAGCCAGGAACCTTTGTTCCATTCCCGGTGCGATCCATAACATTCCATTTGGCTTGCAATAAGCCGAGGCAATCTTGGCCAGCAGTTTGTTGGAAGCAATGCCAATGGAAGCGTTCAATCCCAGCACCTCACGAATCTCGTAGCGAATCTTTTCCGCCGATGTCAGAACCGGACCGTGCAGTCTTTCGCATCCGGTCAAATCGACAAACGCTTCATCAAGCGACATCGGTTCCACCAGAGGGGAGTAACGTTTTAAAATTTCAAACACTCTGGCCGAATACTCGCTGTACCGCCGGTGCGAACCGCGCAGAAAAATTGCGTGCGGACACAACCTCTTCGCTTTCGCAATCGGCATTGCGGAATGAACACCGTACCGCCTCACCGCATAGGAGGCGGCCGCAACCACCCCTCTCCCTTCAGGGCTACCACCGACTATTACAGGTTTGCCCTTCAGGGATGGGTCGAGCACCTCTTCCACCGACACGAAAAACGCGTCCATATCCACATGCAAAATTCTACGCAGATCCGTATTCATTTATCAAACTTGCGCAACACACCAATGACCACGCCCTGAATGGCAAAGTCACCCTCACGGACAATGATCGGTTTCATATCCGGGTGGGCGGGTTGCAGGCGCACCCGGTCCTTTTCCCGGTAAAATCGTTTCAAGGTAGCCCGGTCGTTATCGATCAATGCCACCACCGTTTCCCCGTCTTCGGCCATATCGCACCGCTCCACGATCACATAATCTCCGTCCTGAATATGGTCTTCGATCATCGAATTGCCTTTGACCTTGAGGACAAAGATATCCTTGTCTCCGGCATCGGGCAACAGGGCCATCACTTCATGGTGGTCCATCACCTCAATCGGCTTGCCTGCCGCAATATGGCCCAGCACCGGGTATTCCCGCGCGGGCTCTTCCACCACTTCAATGGCGCGGCTCAAGTTATGTCGCTTCTTAATCAGCCCCTTCTTTTCCAAATGGATCAGGTGCTTGTGCACCGTCGCCGGAGAACTGAGCTGGAAATGTTTGCCAATTTCCACAATGCTCGGCGCATACCCCTTGGAATGGATATGCTCCTTGAGATACTCATAAATCTCCCGCTGACGTTTGGTGAGATACATAGCTTTATTCTTCCTTCCCTGAAAACCTCATATAGAGGTGCTCCGCAGAATAAGCGAAAAAAACACGAAAATCAAGCCCGCAACGCGAGCGGGAAATGGGGCAATTTGCCTTCGGTCGCTGGCCCCACTCCGAGTGGAGTGGTATCCTTGAACCCTATGGCAACGAAACTGAAGCTTCTATTTTTGTGTACCGGCAACTCGTGCCGAAGCCAGATGGCCGAGGGCTGGGCGCGGCACTTGAAGAGCGACTCCATCCAGGCGCTTTCAGCCGGACTCGAGGCACACGGGCTCAACCCCAACGCGGTTCAAGTCATGCAGGAGGTCGGAGTGGACATCACCGATCAGAAGTCGCAGAAAGTGGAGGAAGTGGAAACCATTCCTTTCGATTTTGTGATCACGGTGTGCAGTCACGCCGATGAGAACTGCCCGGTTTTCACCTGCGCCTCCACCGTCGTGCATTTCGGATTTGATGATCCACCCAAGCTTGCGCAAAACGCAAACACAGAAGAAGAAGCCCTCGATCATTATCGCAGGGTGCGGGACGAGATCCGCATCTTCGTCGAAACCCTGCCGGAAGTGTTGTGGTAGCCGCCAGCGTGACGCTGGACTCAATGAGCAATAAGCACCCTCTGGCAAACAAAGAGTTGTCTCGGCTTAATAACTTGCTAGCTGGCCTAGAGAAAATTACCGACTAGATAGGGATCTCTATGAAATGGTTCGCGGTGAAAATTATTTTTCTTCTGATTCTCGCCCTGTTTGTGAACTATTCCCTCAGCGAAGGCGCACCACGTAAAAAAACGGGAGTCCAGAAGGTCATGGCCCCATTTCCCCAAAGCACCACCACGCGCATCGCCATCGTCGGGGATACCGGCACCGGAGAGCGGGCCTACGCACCGGGATTCTCCGCCGTGCAGAAAGCCATGCGCGATACCAAGCCGGACGCGTTACTGCATCTCGGCGATTTCGTTTACCAGCCGGAACCGTTCCCCGACTCCTGCCCGGACCGATACATAGAAGAAATCAAAAAAACTCTGGTCAATCCTTATCCCCTGCGTCTTTTTGTTGCGGGCGATAACGATCTTCCTGCGCATAAATACAAACCCAAGGCTTCGGGTTGCTGGGATAAAATTGATCCGCTCGATTCCGGTTTTGACAACGCTGCTAGAAGTACCGCGCGGGATTTCGAAGGCACCCGAGTGGTGGGCAACGCATTGATCGGAATCATCCATAACTATCCCTGGCAGGACCCCACCAAATGGCTGAAGCCGCGCATTAAAGAAGCGAAAGAAAAAGGGCTCTGGGTCATCCTTGCCGTCCACGAACCGGCACTCACCACCGCCTGGTATCTGGACAAACGCAACACGGTTCTCAAACAGTTGAATGCCTTAAAACCCGACCTGGTGTTCGCTGGCAACCAGCACTCTTACGAACGGTTTCATCCCATGAGTCCGGTAGAAGATGGCGCATTCAAAGTGATCAAATCTGAATCCGGGAAATACCAAAGCGGGGATGGAGCGATGCACATCGTTTCCGGCGGCGGCGGGGCCAAGTTCAAACCTTTTGCCGACACGCAGAATAATGAAAAACGCACCGCGCCGAAAGAGGTGTTTGACGCGCTGGCAAAAAGGGCGCTGATGAATCATTTCGTCACTCTGGATATTTCGCGGGATGTTTTGAAAGGAACGGTCTGGCGAGTATGTGTGAACGATGATCCCGATGACCAACAAATCCCGCGCTGGAAACCGCGAAAGAAATTCTGGGACAACATCCCCCTGGAATGCGACGACAAGCCCGAAGGCGTGACGGTTTATGAAGAATTTGAAATTAACCACTAGGCGTGGGGCCAATGTGCAATAACTTTTGCTGGCGAGCAATAGTTCATCTCGGCTTGTTATATTTTTCCGTAGGGGTATCGAAGCATCTCGCTTTTCTGATTTTTCGACTTATGCAAAGCTCTCCCTCCAGGGGAGACCTTTGCATAAGTACAGCATTTGAGAATAAGTTATAATTGGTTGAGAGTTTTTATAACGATTGCTGGAGGAATGAGAATGCAAAAGCAACTGGGTCAATTGAGTTTCGCGGATGGTTTTGTGAATGGTGCTACGAACTTTCTTTCAGAAGTGGATGAGGTTAAGGTTGTTGTCATCCTTAAATACTCAGTTTGAATCGCAGGGATTCATCATCAAACAGGGCACGCTGATAGATGCTTCATTTCCTGCCGATGACCTGATTATGGGTGACGAGAAAGCAGTGTATGCAGACAAGGTTTATGATAAACGTTACGAGACGTAAGGCACTTGAAGAGCGCGGTGTTTTTGCCGGAATCATGCACCGCCC
Organism: Nitrospinales bacterium; assembly: GCA_965249625.1. Taxonomy (GTDB): domain Bacteria; phylum Nitrospinota; class Nitrospinia; order Nitrospinales; family VA-1; genus LS-NOB. The sequence goes on from OZ252246.1 coordinate 2,435,294, forward strand.
CAATCAATATCACCCTCTGAAACCCGCACAGGCCGCATTCAACAAACGCATGACTAAATTACGCGCTCCTGTGGAGCATGTCTTCGGTATCCTTAAGAACCATTACCGATTGCGCAGGGCACGCTATATCGGTTTGACACGGACGGCGGTTCAAATCACCTTGGCTTGCATGGCAATGAATATAAAACGTTGCCTTGTTTTGGCGCGAACGCAGGGGTTCCCGTCATTAGAGAGGAAAGCATCGGAGCAATGTAAAAAATGGTAATGAGAACAGTAATAAAAACTACATGCATCAAAGAATATTAATCAAAAAATAACGAATCACTCTTACTTTCAACGCCATTTAATGAAAATTACTAAAATACTCTCTTATGCAAAGGTCTCTCTCGAAGGGAGACCTTTGCATAACCCCGGATTACCCCTTCGAGGCATGAAGTTTAATGAAGAGGATATCACATACCCCTTCGGGGCACGAAGTTTAAGGAAAAATATCACGTCTTCGTCACCTTGTTCCTCAGAATGACAAATAGCCTTGTATTGTCATTCTGAATGCTTCGGCTTTGCTCAGCACAGGCTCCGTGAAGACGTGATGTTTAACTCAAGCCCTCGTGCCCCGAAGGGGTAATCTCGCTTTTCTGTTTTTTTTCGACTTACGCAAAGGTCTCCCTATAAGAGGGGAGGTCTGGAGGGGTGTGGATTATTTTTACGAAATTCATAATCCAACCCTCCCCCGGCCCCTCCCTATGAAGGGAGGAGGGATTTTTGCTTCCGCCTCTTTCTCAAAGAGAGACTTTTGCATAACCCGAGATTCTTCATCGCGTACGCTCTTCAGAATGACAAAATAGCTCTTTATTGTCACGATTGTCATGCTGAGTTTATCGAAGCATCTCGCTTTTCAGGTTTTTCGACTTATGCAAAGGTCTCTATGAAGGGAGGAGGGGATTTCTGCTTCCGCCTTTTTCTCAAAGTACCCCTTCGGGGCACGAGGGCTTTGGAACAATATCACGAGGGGCTGGGGTGATTGACCTCAAGAGGGTTTTTGTCTGTCATCCTGAGCCACTTGCCGTGGGGGCGATGCTGTCATCCTTGAGGAGCCGAAGGCAACGAAGGATCTCGTCATTGCGAACGACTAAAAGGAGTGTGGCAATCCAGAGAGAATTTTTAGCGTTTTTCTCGTCATCCTGAGCTGCCGTGATATCCGGCTCATTAACTTTCGTGCCCCGCAGGGGTAGAAGGATCATGCCCCACAGGTACACGTGATATCCCCAACATTAACTTCGTGAGCGCATTATATTCTACCGTAGCTGTGATATTTTTCCACTGACTTCATGCCCGGCACGGGTACTTTGTGCCCCGCAGGGGTAGAACGGGTAGACCCCCTCATTAACTCCTGTAATAAAGTTGTTATAATGGGCCATGGAGAAGCACATGGAAAAATTTATAGAACTCATAATGATGCTCTTTGTTTTTTGGTTGGCTACGAATTTTTTGATGAGATTTTTGCCCGGTTTAGCCACTCAACTCCCGCTTCCTGTTTATGAGTTTTTATATGCATTTACGGGGGCTGGTGAAGACATACCCCAAGACCCTACCGGATTTTTTTCACCTGAACCTGGTCCTGACTCTTGATAGATGAAAATCTAATTTTTACTATTACTTTGCTGGGATCCAGTAAGGGTTGAATAATTGAATTTTAAAGAGTTAGTTTGTAGTCAAGAAAAGACTTGACCCCTTATTTGGAATGCCATGGAATGAGAAAATCTATTGGGAAAGTCATCTTAAATGGATACCCTAACTGCTTTAACACTGTAGTCAAAATGTAGGCAAGTCACCGGGGATATACGGACCCATGACGGACCAGCATGAAAAAAAAATCCAAGCCTGCCGAAAAGCGGTCGAGCAACATCCCCAAGATGCGGAAGTTTACTTCCAATTGGGATTGGCCTGCCGCAAGGGGAAATTTCTGGAAGAGGCTGCTGAGGCTTATGAAACATCGATACACCTCAATCCAAAAAATAAAAAGGCAATGCATGGGCTGGCCATTACCTACAGGAAGCTTAAGCGGTACGACGATTCCATCGCCATTTGCCAGGAGATTTTAAAGCTCGACCCGGATTATGCCAAAGTCTATTTTAATCTTGGTCTTATTTATGAAGAACAGGGAGAATGGGAAAAAGCCATTGAACAACACCGTAAGGCCCTTGAACTTAACCCAGATGATTTTCAAGTGCATTACAACCTGGCACGAGGGTACGACGCAGTAAAAGACGGCTCCAAGGCAATTGAACATATAAGAAAAGCTGAATCTATCGCCGACAGGGAAAACGATGAAAAGGGCAAAAATGAATCCAAAATCCTTTTGCTAGCCCTTTTGGAAAAATTAAAATGAAACTAAAGGGTGGGGCCTGCAACCCGCGACCACTGGTGCTGGCGTGATATCCCCAACCAAAATTTTCATGCCTCGCAAGGGGTACCACCAAAGCTTTCGTGCCCCGGAGGGGTAGATCCAGTGGTTGTACGGTTGTTGAATTATTTGGAGTTATTTTTTGTTAAGAAATTAACTACTATCCAAAGTATTAAGTTAAGATAAGTTTTCTATGAATTCTGGCATACCCATATATAGTGATAAACCTTTGCTTGCTCTTGAATGTAATTCTAATAGGATAGTTTCATTTCTTTGAACTTCATATTTATTCAAGTCGACATGTTCCATACTAGGGTTAACACTTTCAAAAATAATAATATCTGGTAGCTGTTGCCATGCTTTTGCATGATAGTTTTGAGTGCCGCTTAATGCATAATTGCATGCAGCAGAAATAACATCCGCCAACTGGACTCCTGGGGAATCTTTTGAGTTAATTAGTTGGATAGGGCCGGATAGATTAAAAGTAATGGGACGACTCTCTCCAAATATGTCGATATATTGTTTGTCGGTTCTTCCAATCATGGTGTTATATCGTTCTAGATTGTCTTGCAACGGTTTTGATTTGTCACAAATTGCGGTGAGCTGTTCAAATTCTTGCCCCCAATTTGCCAAAAGAAAAAATAATGCTGTACCTGTAAGGTCAAGAATCCATTTGTTAATTCCATCTCCAGGTCGAATTAGTAAATCTTCCCTGATTTTTTCTATCTGGTTTTGTGCAAATTCTCTTATAAGGATTAGAATGGGAGAATTATCGTTGTGCGAGGATGAGTTAAATAATGTTTGAAGCTTAGATTCATCTTGGGTACGCATTAATTCTTCGAATTCTATAAAAATTTCTTCAGCACCTGCGCCTTGAGCAGTGAACTCGACGTATAAGATATTTGCAATAAAACGGTGAAAATTAATTTCGTAAAATAACCAGCTTATATCAGATATACACGGTTCGAAAATATACTCAAAAAACTTACCTGCCAGCGCATACTTCTTATTTGAAACCGATACCTTTATTTTTCCTTTATAATGCTCAAAAATTTCATCTATTGCCTTTCTTCCATCATTGTGTTTAATTAAATTTTTTCCCTTAAGTTCATTACCTTGAACTTTGTATTTTTTTAATAGGTACTCAACGAAATTTTTTGCTCCATCTTCGTCAGTTGCAACGGATGCGTAGGTAAAATTATTTTGTTTTTTATCTAAAAGATGGTCTCCCGTGAAGCCAGATTCGTCGAAATAAACTTTTTGGGGGTTTTTAGTTGTAATCATTTTTCTTGAAATGGGTATTGGTCAAGGCAATATTATCAGATATTAACCATATCGATTAAATTTGATGATAAATATATTCGGGGAATGTAGGATCCAGTAAAGGAACGTTGATTGAATTTTAAAGGGTTATGTAGAAGTCAAAAATTGGCTGGGTGTATTAATAGCATAAATTTTGTCTAAGCTTTGTCTAAGGTTTACTTCAAGGAGAATTTGGAGCCTGCAACCCACGACCACTGGAGCTGGGATCCAGTGGATGGGTTTAGAAGTTGCACGAGTGCGCAGAGAGGGAATACCGCATTTTAGTGTTATTTTGGGTACTTAACCATTTTTACTTTGCACTCACTCTGACAGGAACTGCAATTCGGTCACGGATTTCATCGTAAATGGGAATTTTTATCCCCTCTCCAACTTCCAAAGTCACCAAAAGTCCGTAAGGAATTAACTCATCTAAATTGCCGGCATCCTCTTTACAGCTTACTTTGATAACAAGATTGTCTCCATCAGAATACACGCTAACTCGATTACCATCCAGAACTTCATGTTGAATGGTGCCTCTACGTACCGTTCTCCAATCGGCATATCTACGATTTACAATAAGTTCCTCCTTTGGAGGGTCAAACCAGAGATAAGCACGGCGGTACTTGCCGTGATTAAAATTAAGGGGGGATAACCAACTAAGTGTTATTACGAGTCTACGCCACTCAGTTGTTTCGGACAATGTTGGGGGTAACGGTAAAGTAAACTCATGGGCCTCATCTTTTTTTAGATGCCCATACCCTATAACCGTAGCCCTTTGAGCAGTACAGACCTTTACTCGTTCTAGATTTGGAAATCCATACCCCATATGACGCCCTGCGATATCTTTAAAGAATCTACTATTGGAGGAATTTTTCAAAATTCTCTCAAAGACATCATAGGTTTCTCCCCATAAAGCTCCATGCACTAACATGCCCTTTAGCAAGGAGGAAATGCAATCTTCTGGGATTTCCTTTTTATTCTTTTTTTGGATCTCTTTTAAAACATAAAAACATTGCGCTACTCCTCTTGTAGCGAGTGCATTAGCATTACTCGTTCCTCGTGTATAATAAACGTAGGCTAGGTCACCTGGCCTGTTGCCTGGCCCAGCAACTTTTTGTCCCGGAACTCTGGAAGTTCCCGCTGGTTTGAACTTTACATTAGCTTCATACACTGTGTTAAATAACTGTCTTCCTCCTGGCATTAATATATCGGGCTTCATAGCTCGCCGAAACCCTAATCCCATTCCGCTTATTAAGCTAGGCATGTTATCCGAGCAAAGTAAATCAACTAAACTGCCTAAACCATTTATAGACGAACCATCCTGATGAGTAGCCCCTACAGTAATGCCGTTTATTGCTTCAGCAGGTGATAATATACGTCGATTTCTAATATCACCCGATAAAAATTTAATGACATTAGCTTGTTTTTCCTCGTTAGAAAGGTTATTGAATTCAGAAGAGGATAAATTTAATTCAATAGGTTGAGTTTGATTCCCAGCACTAATACAAAACAGAATTTTATACTTCCAGGACGCCCAATCAATCAACCTTGCCCAAGGACTAAGCGATCTGTTAAATGGGCGATAGCGGTCTCCAAGCGATATATTTATAACTTTTATAGTCGGGGCAACCGGTATTTGGTCTGGGCCTTCACCTTCAAAAATTCTTTTTATTGCTCGATAAAACAAATCCACCAATAAAACGTCTTGAGGGATGAACTCAGCTCTTGGAGTTTGAGAGTTATTAGGATCTGGCTTCATGACAGGGCGGACATACACCTGACTAGGTAACGGCTGTTCTTTTAAATCTAGTTCTCCATGAACAAGCAGAGAAGCCATAGTAGTGCCATGATTGAACTCATTGACTTGGTATTCGGAGAACCAATCATCTGGGTCATCTATGAATAGTCGGTCTTTAAGGAGAGTGTGGTTTGCTAACGGCATTCCATCAAGTAAGGCAACTATTGGGTTTCCCTTTGGTTTTTTGGCCACATGAGATTCAATATCATGAGTCTCTTTGTCATCTTCAGGCGGGTTAAACTTACATTGTCCAGTTGGCCGAAAAAACATTACTTGTTGACATTTGACCAATTGAGTATCTGAAGAATTTATTATGATATTTGCAGATTTAGCTGGAACTGTGCCTAAGATTCCATGATAATTTATTTCTTCGATTACTTTCGATTCAACTACGGAACCCCCATTCTCAGACAATAAAGTTTCAACCCTCTTTTGAGCATTTTTTCTTTTTTCTGGAGAATTTCGAAACCACAGCTCAATTTCCAAAGGAAGACTTTCTTCGCCCCCATCAATTCTTTCTTCCCAGTCTTCAATTAATCCTGTTTCTGCCAATCTATCTTGGACCTCCCAACGGCGCAATTCGTATAAATGTTCGAAAATATCTTTCCATACTGTTCGGCCGTAACCAAGGGGTTGGTTCTTCCGAAACAGATTCCATACTGACAAAAGTTCATCCATTGCTTGTTGATTAGCCATTGCAAGAAAAAGTTGGCTTTTGATGTTTTTCTCTTCCTTTTTTTCCCGTTCGTATCTATTTCATAGAAAAAATCATCTGGTTCGATTTCATCAGTCTCAACATCAGCCAACCATTCTAGATCCGGAATTCTCTGAACAGCTTGTAAAAACTTTTCAATTGAACCAGCAATTTCTAAAACCAAAACTTGCTCTGGGTCCATGCCGGTTGGTTGGGCAGTTAATTCTGCTTTTTCCGCTTTTAAAGCTTGCATTAAGGTAGTGAATTTCGGACCAATCCGCTTTATTTGTTGTGAACGACTGGGCAAATGAGGTGGATCACCGCCACCAAATAAACGGCTCTTCTTAACTAACGTGGGTTTGGGGAAAACAAGAAGGGGTTTTTGAGCCATAGTTTATAGGGGGGAAAAGTTATTTGGCCTTAACAGAAAATCGAGCTTGCCATTGGGAAAGACATGAGGAAACAATTTTTTTTAAATTGCCTTGCTCGTGAGAAAGGGTATATCTACGAAGCACGTCCGTACAAAATTCTTCGACCTCAGAAAAACTTAACTTAGCCAATTTTTCGGCAAGAATCTTTGAAGAAAATCCAATAGGCTGATCAAACTTCTCAAAAAACTTATCAAACCAAGTTTTTAGTTGCTTTGAATTTGGCTGAGGTAATTCAATTCTTAACTGAAATCTTCTCCAGACCGCGCGGTCCAAAAGTTCTGGATGGTTACTTGCAGTCACAATAAGGACATAACTGGGGAGAGCATCCATCTGAAGAAGAAGAGAGCTTACTACGCGCTTAATTTCCCCTGTTTCATGAACATCCCCTCGTTCTTTGCCTATGGTATCAAATTCATCAAAAAAAAGAACGCAGGGGCGTGTTCGGATATAATCAAAGAGGCGTTGCAATCGGCTGGCTGTTTCTCCCAGAAAACTTCCAATTAAAGTTTCGTATCTTATGGATATTAGAGGAACAGCTAATGCTTCAGCAATGGCTTCTGCCAAACTGGTCTTCCCATTTCCTGGAGGCCCTGCTAATAGTATCTTGTGGCGTGGTTCAAGACCATTTGTTCTTAAAATATCTGCCCTTAATTGCTCCTCAATTAGTTCTCGGCACGCTTTTTCGGCGATTTCTGGAAGAACTAGATCTTCCAATTTCAGTGAAGGGTAAATCTCAAAAAATAGATTCTGGCTTCGTTCATCAAGGATAGTTCTGGTATTGCTCGATCCGTTGTTTTTTAAATTTTCAGCAAGGCGATCAGCTAGAACATGATGATGTTTTGAGCGTTCTTCAGCTATTACCGCTTCAACGGCTTTCTTAAAAGTGGAAGTATCGCCACTGCTACCAGATCGAATTAGCTTTATTAGTAAATCAGCCCGTGCCATTGAGGAGACTTCCTTTGGAATCAATCACGCAAAATCTAAACCTTTTTATGCCCTAAATACAAGACTACAATATTAAACTCCAATTAAATAGCTATATCCTTAACGCATTGAGTTTATTAGGGCAAAACTTAAATCCATTTTCAATTATACCATCTATTTTTGAGCTGGTATTAGATTCTCTTCAGGAAGTAGTTCTTGAGGGTTTATCTGACAAGCATTGGCTATCTTCAGTAATGTCTCTACAGTTGGAGAAACCTCGTCTTTTTCGTATTTAATTAATTGTCGACGTGTGGTATCAATTATTTCTGCTAAGTCTTCCTGCGTTAAGTTGGCTTTTCTTCTAGCTGTTTTTATTTTTGGACCCAACGAATAAACTTCTAAAGTTTTTGTTGACATCGGATTTTTTGTGAATTATTACTCCCATTATAAAAAAGAATGATAGTTCACATCTCCTTATTGAAAAAAAATGAGGTGAGCGACGGGACTTGAACCCGCGACCACTGGAGCCACAATCTACTCCTCCCCCTCTCGGGAGAGAGTGCCGAAGGATGGACTCGAACCGTTTCGGGGTTAACCCTTGCAGGGTACAAACACTCTATAAAGATATCACATCTCAGCTTTTGTTTTCAAGGCATCGTTCATGGATTCCAGCATGGGCATGATACTTTTTTCCATTTTACCCCAGAACAAGGGCACGAGAGCTCTGGAAGAAGATATCACGGAAGCTCAGGATGACGGCAAATCCCCCCGGCCCCCTTCGTAAAAGGAGAGTAGTCCAATTCCCCTCCCGGTCGGGAGCTAGCCTTTAAGGTCGTGTCAATTTCATCGCAGGTTTTTTCCACATCCCGCGCCGAGGCATCGAGAGCGACTTGCCCCCTTCACTTCGGTTTACCTTTGGACAAAAGCTTTGTCTAATTGTTTATATAGATCTAGAGATTTTTCTAATTCATTTTTTGTATTTTCATACAGAGAATTGGCAATTACCCGGATGGCATGACTTTCTTCTTTTGATAAATTTGGATATTTTTCAATTTCAATATGTTTTCTTATTTTATTTCTCCTTTGCTCAAACTTGTGTCCTTCTCCCTGACCTTTGCAAATATGTTTTAATTGTTCTTCCCAGTTCACATATTCCCCTTTTGGTCCTCTGATTCTTTTATTGCACTTTGAACAAATAGGAACAATATTTCCAGGATGATGCAATCCATATTCTTTGCGATTAAACATAATTAAATGCTCAATTTGTAATTTAGCGCTGTCCTCATCACAATATGCACATTTCTTTTGAAACACCTTATTTTTAATTCTTTCCCAATCCGATTTTCCCCGGCCGCTTGAGGTATTAAAGCTCTGACCTAAATAAAATTCACCCACTTTTGTAAGAAATGCTCTTACCGATGTATTAGCGCTATCTGCGGCAGTGTTATATACAGTCATCTTTATTCATTATGTTTGTTTAGAATTTTTTTTAGCATCATGTGAGGAATCAAGGATAAGTGATAAAGCTAGTCCCTGAGGATTGTGAAACTGTTTCTAATCTCCTTCATTTCTAAAGTCTTCAATGTTTCTCAATTTCTTTTATTATTGAGATTGGAGAAGCTCCGATAGATCGTGCGACTTTTATAAATTCGACAACATCCAATCTCCGTTCACCGTTTTCATATTTCGACACAAATGATTGGGGCTTCTTAAGAATGTCGGCTACATTCTGTTGGGTCATTTTTGCTGACTTCCGCTTTTGTATGAGTAACTTCAGAAAATTTTTATATTCACGACTGAATACAGATTTCAATTCCCAATTCTCCAAATAAAGAACAACTTGAAAATAAATAAACCTATTTCCGGATAAACCCAAGTTGGGATTATTCTCTTGACAACAAACCACCGCGAGAATAGATTGAAGCTGTCAAAATGTTAGGGAAAGTCCCTAGTGTACGTACACGCCACTGGGCTTTTGAACCCGGAGGAGAAGGTGATGGAAAGCACAGGGAGGAAGATCAAGTTCGCAGGAATGGGAATGCGGATTCGCAGTTGGCGGAAAGGCCAAGGTATGAAGGCCAAAGAACTGGCTCGGAGGCTCAAAATTTCTGGTGGAAGTTTGTCGGAGATTGAAAACGGAAAAACCCTTCCATCGGCCACGACTCTGGCATCTATCCACCAGAACACCGGCCTGAATGTGGGCTATGTTTTAACGGGTAAAATTGCGGACGGGAAACCGGACAACAAACGGGTTCTCATGGTGGAGGTAGATGCCGATCTTATGATTTTGAAAACAAAAACCAATTCTTGAACAAATTCCATAAATTTCAAGGCAGAGGATAAGACATAACCCTGTAAGGCATAAAGGCTAAGGCGACCCTTCGAGGACCTCAGGGTGACAGACAGGCTCAGATGACAACATTGGCCCCACACGCCCAGCGGGGGAATTGGTTTATGGTTTTGGTGGCTCGTGAGCGAAGCGAGCGTTTGCCGCACATTGCCTCCCTCGCCAGAGGGTCAGCCTTTCAGGATCGCGTCAATTTCATCGCAGGTTTTCTTCACATCCCGTGCCGACGCATCAAGAGCGGCTTGTTCTTCATCGGTCATTTTAAGCTCAATGACTTTTTCGATTCCATGGATGCCCATCATGACGGGAACGCCGAAGAAAATTCCGCTCCAACCATATTCGCCTTCCAGATAAGCGGTGCAGGGGAGGATGCGGCGTTTGTCCTGCAAGATCGCTTCAATCATTTTCACCACCGAAGCACCGGGCGCGTAAAAGGCACTACCGGTTTTAAGCAGTGCGACAATTTCCGCCCCGCCTTTTCGTGTGCGTTCCACCACCCGGTCGATCTGTTCCTGGGTCATCAGTTCGGTGATCGAGATGCCCGACACAGAAGTGTAACGGGGCAATGGGACCATGGAGTCGCCATGCCCGCCAAGGACCATCGCATCCACATCCACCAGTGAGCAGCCCAGCTCCAGCGAAACGAAGGTTCGCAACCGGGCCGAGTCGAGCACACCGGCCATGCCGATGATTTTGTTCTTGGGCAGGTTGCCGGTTTTCTTGGCCATGTACACCATCGCGTCAAGCGGGTTCGACACCACGATGACAATCGGGTCGCGCGAATGCTCCATGATCTCCTCGGTCACCGATTGCACAATTTTAGCGTTGGTGGCGAGAAGGTCTTCGCGGCTCATGCCCGGCTTGCGCGGCAGCCCTGCTGTGATCACCACGATATCGGAATTGGCCGTGTCTTTATAGTCGTTGGTTCCTGTCACCAGACTATCGAAAACCTGCAGACAACTTGACTCCTGCAAGTCCAGTGCTTTTCCCTGCGGGATTCCCTCAACAATATCGATGATCACCACATCGCCGAGGTTTTTATAAGCGGTTAGCTGGGCAACAGTGGACCCAACCTGACCCGCCCCAACGACCGTGATTTTTCTTCTTGCGCTTGACATAGCAGTTCCTCTATTTGATGAAAACATACCTGAAGCAGGCTCCACACCTTCGGCGGTCGCGAGTGCGTGTTATACGTTCCTACCTTAGCCCCCTCATGCCCCGCATGGGTATCACCGCCTCATTTTGCCACGGCGGCTAGCCGTTCATCAAGCTGTCCAATATTTTATTAAAGGTTGCACTCGGGCGCATCGCCATCTCGACCTTTGCCGGGTTCGGCAGATAATAACCCCCGATATCTTTCGGCTTTCCTTGAGCGCCGTCCAACTCTTTAATAATAGTATCCAGTTTTTCTTCAAGCTCCTTGGCAACCGGAGCAAAACGCGCTTTAAGGTCGGCATCATCGCTTTGGTTGGCCAACTCCTGCGCCCAGTAAAGCGTTTCATAAACATGGGTGCCGGCATTGTCCAACTGCCCGACTTCTCGACCCGGCGACTTTTTATTATCCATCAGCGTTTCGGTAGCCCGATTCAGCGTATCTGCCAGAATTTGAGCTTTGGCATTTCCCTTTGCCCGGGCCAGATGCGCCAGAGACTCAGAGAGAGCCAGAAATTCGCCGAGAGATTCCCAACGCAAATGCCCTTCTTTGACAAACTGCTGAACATGTTTCGGCGCGGACCCGCCTGCCCCGGTCTCAAAAAGCCCACCGCCTTTAATAAGCGGAACGATGGACAACATTTTTGCGCTGGTGCCCAGTTCGAGGATCGGGAACAAGTCGGTCAGGTAATCGCGCAGAACGTTACCGGTTGCGGAAATAGTATCCTTACCGTCCTTGGCACGTTTGAGGGAGTGGTTCATCGCCTCCACTGGTGCCATGGTTTGGATGTCCAGACCGTTGGTGTCGTGATCCTTTAAGTAGAGCTCCACTTTTTTGATGATCTCGGCATCATGCGCCCGGTTCTTATCCAACCAGAAAACAACAGGCGTTGAGGAGAGCCGGGCCCGATTGACCGCCAGCTTGACCCAGTCCTTGATCGCGATATCCTTAACCTGGCAACCGCGGAAGATATCCCCCTCTTCCACATCAAACTCATGCAGAGTTTTACCGGCACCATCCAACATGCGGATGGTGCCTTTCCCGGTTGCCTCAAAAGTTTTATCGTGAGAGCCGTATTCCTCTGCTTTTTTTGCCATCAGGCCAACATTGGGAACCGTGCCCATCGTGGTGGGATCAAACGCACCATTCTCTCTACAAAAATCGATGGCCGACTGATAAATACCGGCATAACTGCTGTCCGGGATCATTGCCAGAGTGTCATAGGCCTTGCCATCGGGGCCCCACATTTGCCCGGAGGTACGAATCGTTGCGGCCATGGAAGCATCGACAATGATATCACTGGGAACATGAAAGTTCGTGATGCCTTTATCGGAGTCCACCATTGCCAGATCCGGTCCATTCTTGATACAGGCTTGAATGTCGGCTTCGATTTCTTTCTGCTGGTCGGCGGGCAAGCTCTTTATCTTTGCATAAACATCGCCCAGACCATTATTGGCATTGACGCCGAGTCTTTTAAACGTGTCCGCATGTTTTTCAAACACATCGGCAAAAACAACCGTGACCCCGTGACCGAAGATGATAGGATCGGAGACTTTCATCATCGTGGCTTTCATGTGCAGCGACAATAAAACGCCCTGGCTTTTTGCCTGCGCAGTAGCATCTTTAATAAAGGATCGCAGAGCCTGGCAACTCATTTTGGTTGCATCGACGACATCACCCGTCTCCAAGGCAATTTTATCTTTCAACACCTTGGTGTTTCCATCTTCGCCGGTAAACTCAATCTTACCGTTTCCGGCCATGGCGTCGGTGATGGTCACAGATTTTTCGTTGGCACAAAAATCCCCGCCCTTCATGTTCGCGACGTTGGTTTTAGAATCCTTCGACCATTGGCCCATTTTGTGCGGATTACTCTTTGCATAATTTTTGACCGCAACGGCGGCTCTTCGGTCCGAGTTCCCCTGTCTCAAAACAGGGTTGACCGCGCTTCCCTTGACCTTGTCAAATTTGGCCTTGATGGCCTTTTCTTCGTCATTTTTCGGGTCTTCGGGGTAATCCGGAAGATCATAGCCTTTGGACCGCAATTCTTCGAGGGCGGCCGCTATTTGGGGATTGGAGGCACTGATATTGGGAAGCTTGATAACATTGGCATCGGGATCAAGCACCAACTCACCCAGCAAAGTCAGGTCATCCGGTTGCCGTTGTTCCGGTTTGAGCCTATCGGGAAACTGGGCAATAATCCTGCCCGCGAGCGAAATATCCTTGGTACCCACATTGATGCCCGCCACTCCGGTAAAGGCTTGTATGATCGGAAGAAACGACCCACTTGCAAGTTGAGGTGCTTCATCCACTTTTGTGTAAATAATATCTGGCTGTTCTGGCATCGTTTTTACCCCAAAAAAAATTACTTAATTATGTTTAGTTAATGAATAACAAAAATTATTAAATCTCGAATGACAGAGATAACAGGTAAGTGCAACATAAAATGTCTGTTAGAAGAACGGTTCAAGCTAAATTATTACCCCCCTTCTTGTCAAGCAATTTTGGTCGGACAATTTTCCACAAAAACACTGAAAAAGGGAGCACAAGGGAACACAAGCAAAACGGTCTAAGGAAGCATCATATTTAATAGGACCAAAAACAACAATGCTTAAAATTTGATATAATTGTCTTATTCTTCATCCAATCCCACAAGTGGGTTTTATTGCCTGTGGCTTTGTGCCACGCTTTTAAAAATAGTGCTCTATTAGGATGCCCTGTCCGCTTGCGGCGGGGTTATTCATTGATCCCCCTGCTGGTTTCCCCCTATGGAAAATTCTGAAAAACACTACCGACTGGCGATTGATTTCAGCCATGTACAGAATATCCCTGCCGATCCCAAGCAGAGACTGCCCTATTTTCGGACCTTTAAACAATTATTGAAGGATGAGAAGGCCAAGATCAAAAACTGGCATCGCTCGGGAACCGGCGGACGCGAAATCATCCAGGCCCACACCAGTCTGGTCGATGAGGTCATCCGGCACGTCCTTCTTTCCATGACACAGCTTGAGGTTTATGCCGAAGCCCGGGTTCTGGAAGGGTTCTCCCTCATCGCGGTGGGGGGCTATGGACGGGGAGAACTCAATCCGCTTTCGGATATTGATTTATTGTTTCTTCTTTCCGAAAAAACCAAGCCTCTCACAAAAACATTTATTCAGGACGTGCTGTCGGTTATTTGGGGATTCGACATGGAAATCAGTCACAGCTCCCGCACCATTAAAGACTGTGTAAAACTTTCCCGGGAGGATTTGACCATCAAAACCTCCATGATCGAAACCCGGTTCCTCATTGGCAACCGAACCACTTATGACAAGTTTTACAACTCCATCCATAAAAATGTTTTGCAAAAACATGTGAAACAGTTTTTGAACTCCAAACTGAAAGAGACATACACCCGCTACGGACAGGAGGACGGCGTGGTGTGCCACCCGGAGCCGGATATAAAAAACGGGCCGGGAGGATTGCGCGACTATCATAGTGCCCTGTGGGCCACCGCCGTGCGCTATGGATGCCATTCGCTTCGCGAAATTAATGAGACCCACGTGCTTTCCCGGGAAGAAATTGAGTCGCTCTACCATTCTGTCGATTTTTCACTGCGCGTCCGGAATGAACTGCATTACCTGACCGAAAGAAAAACCGATGTCCTGACCTTCGATGTCCAGAAACAACTGGCCGCCAATCTTGGATACAGGTCTTCCACCCACGGGCAACCCGTTGAAGAGTTCATGTGCGACTATTATCTGCACGCCACCAATATCTATAATTTTTCGCAAAACCTTTTTGAACATTGCCGACAAACCAAAAGATCGCTCAAAAAAGTAATCCCCTCATTAACTAAAAAATCCGTAGGGAATGGCTTCCATATTTCAGATTCTTCCCTGATTTATGGCGGCGATGCGAAAGAGGATTTTAAAAAAGATAAATCGCTTTTATTGATTGCGTTAGAGCTTTGCAGAAAACATCAAGTCGCGCCAGATTACAAGCTTCAGCGGCAAATGCGGCTGAGCAAAAATCTCATTAGCACGCAATTCATGAAGGGAGAAGAGACTCGGGATTTCCTGTTTTCCATTCTGAAAGACAAAGGCACTGAGAAAATCCTGCGGCTGATGCATGAAACACATATCCTGGAACAGATTCTTCCGGAATTCGGGCTGGCACACTGCAAGGTGAATCATGATTTCTATCATCATTACACCGCCGATGAACATTCCCTGCGCATCATCCGCTTTCTCGATGAACTGGCCATTACCGGCATCACCAATCCCACCGACCTGTCCGCCTTGTATCAGGATTACTTTCGGAAAGGGATTCTCAAGTTATCAGCCCTTCTGCAATCGGTAGGAGAAATGCGCGAGGGTGAAAAGGGCAAATTTTTAAAATCCATGACCGAAAGACTGAACCTGGAAGAAGCGGATGCGCAAATCCTGCTTTTTCTTCTCGCTAATCCTTACACCATGATCGAAACGGCCTTGCATCAGGATATCCACCAGCCTGGGGTGATCCGGAAATTCGCCAAAACCGTGGTGAACGCAGAGAGGTTAAAGGGACTCTACCTCCTCAGTTATGCCGAGTTGCGGGCGGTGGCACCGGGAACCCTGACCGCCTGGAAAAAAATATTGCTCTCGGAGTTATATGAAAGGACCCTGAAGTATCTGGAAGACCCAGGTTCTCTGGAACAACAGCTCCGGGCCACCCGAGTGGGGGTATTCAAAGCCTTGCATCGGGAATTGCCCGTGAACGATATCGAAAAGCACCTTCGCCAGATGCCGGAAGATTATTTGATGACAGTATCCTCTGAAGAGGTGGCACTTCATATCCGTCTCATCCGTTCTTTTAAGGATAAGCTGTTTGTTCTGCATCACCAGTTCCATGAAGAAGGCAACTACCATAACCTGACCCTGTGTTGCCCTACCGGCATTGAATCGTTTAAAAAACTGGTGGGAACCGTCACCGCCAAAAGTCTGAACATTCTCGGCGCACAAATCTATCTCAAACGGGATGGCATCGTGATTGTCACCATACAGGTCGAAGCAGGTGCCAACGCCACAGCCGATGACCTCGAAATCTGGAAAGATATTAAAAATACCCTGGGCCAGTTGTTTGCCAGGGAAACCAGTTTACAGAAAATGTTGAAATCCCGAACCCGTTACGCTGGCGAGCAGAAAAAGGTGGCGATGGTCCCCAGAGTGCATGTTGAAAAAACGGTGGACAATCCGTTCACCGTAATCCGGGTTGAAGCCCGGGACCATATCGGCATGCTCTACAAAGTTGCCACCGTCTTTGCCGATTTTGGCATTCGCATTCACCGGGCCAAAATTTCCACCCAGGGCGATCGGGCCATCGATGTTTTTTATGTGTCTCTGAAAAGTCCGAATTTTGACCTCAATAAGGTGATCCTCCGGTTCAAGGAACATATGATCCAGACCTTGATGATCGAAAAACTGGAAGACGTCTCCTAGACGGAGGACCAGCACTGCATTGCCCGAGAGGCAGGCGGAACACTCAAGCGCACATGATATTCTACCTAAGCTCTCGTGCCCCGGAGGGGTAATACCTCAATTACTCCTCCTCTGCTAAGGGGCGGCGAAGAATAAAAATCCCTCTCCCCTCATGGGGAGAGGTTAGGTGAGGGGTTGACTATGGAGGGAGGGTTGGATTATTTCAAATAAAGCTGGGGTGATTTACATTCAAAAACCAGACTGGGCTTTTCTTCTGTGACTCTTCTTTAGTTTGTCTTTCGCATCGCAAAGCATGGCCGCCGACCTCGAAACCGGGCGCGACATTTTCTACAAACATTGCAAAGCCTGCCACGGCGATAAAGGCGACGGCAAAACTTTCGCCGCGAATGTGTTGAATCCAACGCCCAAAAATTTCACCCATGAAGAATCGAAAAAAGAACTGACCGAAAAACGGATGATTGAATCCGTCACAAAAGGAAGGAAAGGCACCGCCATGATGCCGTGGGAATCGAACCTCACTCGGGAAGAAATCCGCGCCGTCGTGCATTACATCCGCAAAGAACTGATGAAAACAGATGATTAAAAGCTTGTCTCCATTTCAAATAACCTCAAAACATAAAAGCTATCATTTGGAGTTACCGCTTTGAATTCAATCAGTTCTTTATGCGAAGTGCCGCACACTCCTCTGAAACTTTAAATTTCCTGGAAATGGGTTTGGCTAAATAGGGGGCAAGGGTTTGGTCATCTGGCAACCTACCTGAACTAAAACTTTCATATTTTGCCAACTCGGCCTTTGCTTTCTCATATTCAGCTATTTCTTCGATTGGAATGGGGATAGAACCATCAGGATGATGTTCTAATAAAAACTGCTTGGCAGTTTCTTCAATTTCCCGTTGGGGAATAAATTCAGTCACCAATCTTCCTTGATTGATTTGATCAAACTTTCCAGCTTTTCTTCATCCAAGCCTTTATTATCCAAAGTTCTTAAGAAAACAGGGAGCTTTTCCAGTAGTTTTTCATCTCTCACATTCTCGAGTCCATAAGACTTGTTGGATACTTGTGCAAATTGAAAAAATTTCTCAAACCCCTCAGTGCCTTTTTCTAATCCCAAAGCCTTGGCATAATATTCTAATTTTTCATTGGATTTGGGAGCACGGATTCTTCCTCTTTCAAGCCTTGAAATATACGCCGGATCCTCCTCAAACTTTTCTGCAAACTTTCTTAAAGTCAGACCTTGTCTAATCCTTAATGAATTAAAATACTCACCGAATAGCATATGCTCACCCTCCCAAGTGTTGTACTCATTGTACAACAAAAGTCATAAATAGTCGCCAAGGGGAAGAAAGGCACCGCCATTCCTGCTTATTGGCATCTACACGCTCCCTGATATTTTTTGGTTTGGATGGAGAAAACTTATCTCTGATGGTATAAATATCCGAATTCATTAAAAAATGAGTAGCTAATGCCCTTAAGTTGGACTGAAATAAAAAACCGCGCCCTGAACTTCTCTAAAGAATGGAAGGATGCTCATTATGAAAAGGGCGAAACGCAATCTTTCTACAATGACTTTTTTGATGTCTTCGGCATATCTCGGCGTAAGGTTGGCTATTACGAACAATCCATAAAAAAGCTGAATAACAAACAAGGTTTCATTGACCTGTTCTGGCCAGGAACCTTGCTGGTGGAACAAAAATCTACCGGTCGTTCTCTGAAAGATGCAAAAACGCAGGCAATGGATTACCTGCAAACAATCAATGATAACGAATTCCCACGCTATATCCTGCTATCCGATTTTCAGAGTTTCAGACTGTTCGACCTTGAAACAGGAGACCAGTCTTTTTTCAATCTGCAAGCCCTGCATGAGAATGTACAGCATTTTGCCTTTATCGCCGGATACAAAGCGCAAGTCTATCGCGACCAGGACCCCGCCAACATTGAAGCCTCGGAGCTAATGGGTGAACTGCACCGGCAGTTGGAAATAAGCGGTTATGAAGGGCACGATCTTGAAATGCTGTTGGTGCGACTCATGTTCTGCCTGTTCGCGGATGATACCGGGATTTTTGAAAGAGACCATTTCCTTTTTTATCTTGAAAACCATACCAAGGGGGATGGTAGCGATTTAGGCGGACATCTTATCACTTTATTCGATGTTCTCAATACACCTGAAGGCCAGCGGCAAAAAACGCTGGATGAAGACCTTGCCCATTTCCCTTATGTAAATGGTGCCTTGTTTGAAAGACGGTTACGCCCAGTTTCATTCGATAAGGTTATGCGCGATTCGCTGTTACAGTGCTGTTATTTTGACTGGAGCAAGGTATCGCCTGCCCTGTTCGGCTCTTTGTTTCAAACTGTCATGTTACCAGCGGAACAACGTAAAAAAGGAGCACATTACACCTCGGAAAAGAACATTTTAAAAGTAATAAAACCACTTTTTCTGAATGATCTCTGGCGGGAATTTGAAAAGATCAAAGCCAACCATTTAAAGCTAAAAGAATTTCACGAAAGACTGAGCCGGATACGAATCTTTGATCCGGCCTGTGGTTGCGGTAACTTCCTTATTCTGGCTTACCGGGAATTAAGGGAATTGGAACTTGAAATCCTGAAAAAGGTTTATGCGGGAAAAGCCATGCTGGACGTCAGCTATTTCAGCCAAATAGATGTTGACCAGTTTTATGGCATTGAATTGGAGGAGTTTCCCGCACGTATTGCCGAAACGGCCATGTGGCTGATCGACCATCAGATGAATATCAAGCTGTCTGAAACATTTGGCCAGGCTTTTGTTCGCCTGCCTCTAAAAAAAACAGCCAGAATATTGCATGGCAATGCCCTGACCGCAGACTGGAGGGATGTTTTAAATCCTGAACATTGTACTTATATAATTGGCAATCCACCTTTCTTGGGGAAGAAAGAACAAACAAAAGAACAGAAGAATGAAGTTAAGCAGGTCTTTCAAGGGGTAAAGGGAAACGGAGTAATGGATTACGTTTCCTGCTGGTATCTCAAAGCGGCCAGTTATATGCAGGGCACTGAAATCAGAGCGGCATTTGTTTCCACAAAATCTATAGTACAGGGTGAGCAGGTAGGCATTCTATGGAATGAAATGTACAAACGGAACTGCCGAATTTTCTTTGGCCACCGAACTTTTAAATGGACGATAGACGCAAAAAAAGCCAAAGGTATGAAAATAGCCGCCGTTCATGTTGTCATAGTAGGATTTTCTGCAATAAACATTTCCTCTAAACATATCTTTGAATATGAAACAATCGTTTCAGACCCACATATGATAAGGGCTGAAACCATAAATGCTTACCTTGTGGATGGTCCGGAGGTAATAGTTTTAAGCAGAAGAAGCTCATTGTGCTCTGCACCCGAAATTAAATATGGAAGCATCGGTATTGATGACGGACATCTGGTACTGACAGAACAGGAAAAAAGCGAAATACTAAAATTAGAACCCCAAGCCGAACCATTCATACGGCCCTTTATCGGCGCGGATGAATATATCAAAAACAAGAGGCGTTACTGCATTTGGCTCAAAGATATAGCACCCGAAAAACTAAGAACCCTGAAAACAATTTTAGAGCGCGTTGAAAAGGTAAAACTATTCCGGCTAAAAAGTGGTCGTAAAGAAACAAATGAACTCGCTAAAACACCTGCCCTGTTTGGAGAAATCAGACAACCTGATAGCGATTACCTGATAATTCCGAAAGTTTCTTCAGAAGGTAGGCGTTATATCCCGATTGGCTATTGTCCGATGGAGTATATAGCCAACGGGAGCAGTCTCATTATTCCAGAGGCCGATGTATATACGTTTGGGATAGTCATTTCTAAAATGCACATGGCATGGATGCGCTATGTAGGTGGTAGAACAAAAAGCGACTACCAGTATTCCAGCAGTCTTATTTATAACAATTTTCCGTGGCCGGAACCAACCGAGCGACAAAGAATAAAAGTGGGGGAGAAAGCGCAAGCCGTACTGGATGCTCGCGCAAAATTTCCAGACAGTTCCCTGGCAGATTTGTATGACCCGAATACCATGCCCCCCGCCTTGCTAAAAGCGCATCAAGAACTGGATAAGGCCGTTGACACCGCCTACCGCAAAACCCCGTTCAAAGACGAACGCACCCGTATTGGATTCTTATTCAGCCTCTACCAACAAATCACAGAGCCTTTACTTTCAAAGCAAAAGAAAAAACGGGAAAAAAAAGGTCAGTCACCTGGTAAATCTTTGGCAACCTGAAAATTTGAAATTTTAATCCGCTATGTTTTGTAGCAAGGGGCGGATATTTTTTTCCATCGTGGGCCAATCATCTCGCCTGGCAAGCTTGAGGTCGTAGCGAGACTGCAAATTCATCCAGAATTCGGCAGTGGTCTTAAAGTATTTTCCCAGTCGTAAAGCACTATTGGCCGTGATACCGCGTCGGGCATGAACAATATCGTTGATACGTGCTACAGGGACATCGATATCCCTCGCAAGTTTGTTTTGGCTGATCCCAAAGGGCAACATAAACTCTTCCAGTAGAATTTCTCCCGGCGTGACCGGCTCCAGTTTTTTTCTCATAATCTACTCGCTCTATTTAAAATGATAATCGACGATTTCCACATCATGGGGATGACCATCTTTCCGCTTAAAACAAACCCTCCATCGTTCGTTGGTGCGGATACTGTATTGGCCCTTACGGTTTCCCTTTAAAGCTTCTAATCTGTTGTCCGGTGGTTGCAGCAAATCATTAATCTCTTTGGCGGTTTCGAACATTTCCAGTTTTCTCCTGGCAACCCTTTCGATATTTCGAAAACGGGAAACCAATTCATCTCGAAACAGGTTTTCCGTGTCCCTGCAGCGGAAACTTTTAATCATTCTTTATAGTATTCCTAAAAAAGGAACGCGCCAACAGGAATTCGATAACAGAAATATAGGTTTCTTCCCCTACTTCTTCACCTCTTTACCCAGTTTCTGCTCGATGGAAGCGATTTTGGATTCCAGCCTGCCCGATTTACCCTCCCTATAGTCAATCTTGATGCCGCAGGTGATGCGTTTGCAATCCTTCTTCATCATCTCGTAACATTGTTTGACCACTCCCATAACTTCATCGAACTCGCCTTCCAGCACCGTTCCCATCGGATTCAACCGATACGGCACACCGCTATCGTCAATAATTTTAAGGGAACGGCTGACCTGTTCGCTGACGCTTTCCCCTTTATCCATGGGACTCATGCTGAACTCAAGTAGTACCATATTCATGTCCTCAAAATTCACCAGGCGGAGTACCTCCGCTGGTAATTTGCAATTTCTTTATTTCGCGGGCAAACGTTTTCTCGGCCCAACGAGTCATTGCGAGTTGGCCCCACGCCGAGTGGGAATTTATTGCTTGCATTTTAGGGCTGAATTATGAAATGATCAACCATCCCGTGCAAGCAATTGCGGGAAATCCAAGTAAAGGCGGTATTTGTTTTTTGTCCCAGTTAGATGATCTGCGCCAGCAGATTGACAGAATTGACGACCAGCTGGTAAAGCTGATCAGTCGCCGTGGCCAATTGGCCCGGAAAATCGGTGATGAGAAGTCCCGTCAGAGGAAGACGAACCATTTCCACGTTCCCCAACGCGAACGGGCGATCCTCGAACGGTTGAGGGGGCTGAACAAGGGCCCTTTCCCCAACTCTTCCATTGAGTCCATTTTTCGCGAACTATTCTCCGCCACGCTCGCTTTAGAAAAGCCTTTGAAGATTGCTTTTCTCGGGCCAGAAACCACCTTCAGCCATCAGGCGGCAGTACGGCATTTTGGCCATTCCTGCACCTTCAATCCTTGCGAAAATATTGAAACTGTTTTTTCGGAAATCGAGCTGGGCAACTCCGATTACGGTGTCGTGCCGGTAGAAAATTCCATTGAAGGGGTTATCAACCTGACCCTCGACTGCTTTGTCGATTCCCCTCTTTATATTTGCAGTGAGACCCGGCTGCCCATCGGGCTTTTTCTTTTATCCACAGTCGCCGACCAGAAAAAGATCAAGAAAATCTATTCACATCCCCAGCCTTTTGCGCAGTGCAGAAACTGGCTGGACAGTAACCTGCCGGGTGTTGAGCAGGTTCCCGCTTCCAGCACGGCCCAGGCGGCGCAACTGGCCAAACAAAATAAAAACACAGCCGCCATCGCCGGGGAACTTGCCGCCGAGGTCTATGGACTAAAAACTGTCGCGAAAAATATTCAGGATCGGGCCGAAAACCACACCCGGTTTCTGGTCATCTCCAAAGACCAGGCTAAAAAAGCCAAGAAAAACAAAACATCGCTCATGTTTTCCATCGCCGACGAATCCGGGTCTTTGCTCAAAACCTTGCAGTTGTTTGCCAAAAACAAAATCAGTCTATCGAAAATACAATCGCGGCCTCTGCGCAACCGGCCTTGGGAATACTTGTTCTATGTCGATTTCATCGGCCATGTTGAAGATAAAACGGTCGAACGCGTTTTAAAAACATTGGGCAAGCAAACTCTGTTTTTGCGGGTGCTGGGCTCTTATCCTGAACAGGGGCAACCATGAAGCCTTTTGGAAAAATGACCGTCATTGGGGTAGGCCTGTTGGGGGCCTCTTTGGCCAAGGCCTGCAAAGAGCGCGGCCTTGTGGAAGAGATTTCGGGATATGGCAGGAACCGTGAGAACCTGGAAAAAGCTAAGGATTTAAAGATCATCGATCACTGCCCCGCTGATTTGGGTGCGGCGGTCAGCGGTGCCGACCTGATCGTGTTGTGCACACCGGTTTCGACCCTTGTTCCCTTGATGCAAAACCTGGCCTCCGAGGTTCGGCCTGGCACGCTGATCACTGATGTCGGCTCGGTGAAGGAGCCCATCGTCAAGGGCATAGACAAACTGGTTCCCAAAGGCGTTTTTTTTGTCGGGTCGCACCCGATCGCCGGAGGGGAAGACTCAGGACTGGAAGCTTCCACCGCAGATTTATATCAAGACGCAAAATGCATCGTGACCCCGACAGACGCCACCGATAAAAAAGCTGTGGAAAAAATCAGTGCCCTCTGGCAAGCGGTTGGCATGAAGGTCGTCAGCTTGTCAGCAGAGGAACATGATTTTATTTTTGGCGCGGTGAGCCATTTGCCTCACATCGTGGCTTACGCCCTGATGAACACTCTTGGTGCCTTGAGAACCCCCAATGGTTGTGAAGTCACCGCCTATTCAGGGGCTGGACTAAGAGACATCACCCGAATCGCTTCCAGCGACCCGGTTATGTGGCGGGATATCTGCCTTTCCAATCGCAACCATTCGCTGGATCTGATCGACCGGTTCCAGAACAAACTGGAAGAAATTCGCAGTACCATCGAAAGGGGTGACGGGCAGGAATTAAAAAAAGAATTTATAGCCGCGAACAAATACCGGCTGAATGTGATTTGATCGAATGATTATCGCAATAGACGGGCCCGCCGGCAGTGGCAAAAGCACGGTCGCCAAGTTGGTCGCTAAACGGCTGAACTACCGGTACATCGACACCGGTGCCATGTATCGGGCCGTGGCCTGGACCGCTCAGAAAAAAGGCCTGGATCTTACCGATGAATCAGTTATGACCAAGATCGCCTTGAGCCTGAATATTGAATTCGTTCCTGGTGCTGAAGGGCAATCGGTATTGGTGGAAGGTGAAAACGCCACCGCCCTTTTGAAAAATGAAGCGGTGGGACGGGGAGCCGCAACAGTTGCGGCGCAAAAGTTTGTTCGTGAGGTTCTGGTAACGCGGCAACGTCAGATCGGCGAGACCGGCAATGTTGTCATGGATGGGCGTGACATTGGGACGGTTGTATTTCCGCAAGCCGACAAAAAATTTTTTTTCGTTGCCGACGCAGAGGAACGCGGACGGCGGCGGTATGAAGAACTAAAATTTAAAAACCCGGGTTTGGATTTGAAAACCATTGTCGAGGAAATCCGGCAACGTGACCATGAAGACCGCAACCGCAAAATTTCTCCACTGGTCAAAGCAGGCGATGCCCTAGAAGTTGATACCACTCGATTAAGTATTGAAGAGGTCACTGATCATATTTTTAAGAATATAAATAACCTTTAAACATCCCAAGAGAAAGTGAGAATCAGGAGGTCATGAAAATATCCAAGGAATTGCTAGAGCAAATGGAAAATGATGATAAAGAGGAACAGGAAGAGCTAACCGCAACCCAGATCGCCGCCTATGAAGAGATGGAAGGCTATTTTAACGAGAGTCTTGGCCGCTTTAAAGCGTCGCAGATCATCATGGGAAAGGTGATCGCCATTTCCAACGGACTGGCCACCATCGATGTCGGCTTTAAATCAGAAGGCATGGTCTCGCTTTCCGAATTCCCTGAAAACGGCAAAAACCTGCAGCTGGATGAAGAGGTTGAGGTCTTTCTTGAGAAGGTTGAAGACAACGATGGCAATGTAGTCTTATCCAAAGAAAAGGCCAATAAAATTAAAATCTGGGATGACCTGGTTCAAACTTATGAAGCGGATGAAACCATTCGGGGTACTGTGGTGGCCAAAGCCAAGGGCGGATTAACCGTCGATATCGGACTGAAAGCCTTCCTGCCTGGTTCCCAGATCGACCTTCGCCCGATTCGCAATCTGGAAAAACTGCTGGGCGAAAAATTCGACATGAAAATCATCAAGATGAATAAAAAACGCGGCAATATTGTCCTGTCGCGAAGAATTCTCCTTGAAGAACAACGCAAACAGATTCGCGAAGGCACTCTGGAAAAAATGAGTGAAGGCAGCCTCATTGAAGGTATCGTTAAAAATATCACCGAGTACGGAGTGTTCATCGACCTGGGCGGGATTGACGGCCTGCTTCATATCACCGACATGTCATGGGGCCGGGTCAACCATCCCTCCGAAATGTTTTCCATTGGTGACAAAGTCACGGTCATGGTTCTCAAGTACGATAAAGAAAAAGAGCGCGTCTCGCTCGGTCTCAAACAAACCAGTGCCGACCCATGGGTGGATGTCGATTCCAAATACCCGGTCAGCACCCAAATTAAGGGACGGGTGGTCAGCATCACCGACTATGGCGTGTTTGTAGAACTTGAAAAAGGCATTGAAGGGCTGGTCCACATTTCCGAAATGAGCTGGAGCCGTCACGTCAAACACCCGAGCAAAGTGGTTTCGATCGGAGATGAAGTGGAAGCCATTGTGCTGACCCTTGATAAAGATAAAAAACGGATTTCTCTCGGCATGAAACAAATCGAGCCCAACCCGTGGGAAAAAATTGAAGACAAATATCCCATTGGTTCTGAAGTTGAGGGCACGGTTCGTAACCTGACCGACTTTGGCGCCTTTGTGGAACTGGAAGACGGCGTGGATGGACTTATCCATATTTCCGATTTGAGTTGGAAAAAAATCAAACATCCTTCTGAAATCCTGAAGAAAAAGGACAGAGTCACATCAGCCGTGCTCAGCATCGACAAGGAAAACTGCCGCATCTCTCTTGGGGTTAAACAGTTGCAACCCGACCCATGGGATGATATCGCAGCCAACTATCCTATCGGCACCGGAGTCACCGGCAAGATCATCAAGGTGACAGGATTCGGAGCGTTCGCGGAATTTGGCGACGGATTAGAAGGCCTGATTCATGTTTCGCAACTCAGTTCTAAAAAGATTACAGATCCTGAGTCTGTGGTGAAGGTGGACGATGAGATCAAGGCAAAAGTGATCAAAGTGGATACCTCTAACAAAAAGATCGCTTTAAGCATTAAAGCCCATACGGAAAACCTCGACATTTCGCAGATCGAAAAAGAACAGGTAGACCTGGAAGGCTTTAAAGAAGAGGAGTAAAACCTGAAAAATTCTGGACCCGAAAGGGTCCAGAATCTTGAAAATGGAACCTACGATCCAACCTAAACGATCTTTCTTCAAATCTTTTATGCGGTTTGCGACGGGGCTTTTTGTCTTGATGATATTGATAAGCATCGGCTCTGCCCTGTTGCCGGACCGTTGGAAATCCCCTTCCGGCGAAATCGCCCTGGTCCACGTTCAAGGAGTGCTGATGAATTCCCGGGACATTGTCCGCCAGCTCTCCGACTATCGCCACAATCCGAAAGTGCGGGGTATCATCCTGCGCATTGATTCTCCAGGCGGAGCGGTTGCACCGGCACAGGAGATTTACAGCGAAATCATGAAACTCCGGGCCGGTCATAAAACGGTTTATGCCTCCATGGGAACGGTGGCGGCCTCGGGTGGATATTATATTGCCTGCGCGGCCGATTACGTTTTGGCTAATCCCGGTACCCTAACGGGGAGCATATCTGCCGTGATGGCTTTTAATAACATTGAGGAACTGACTAAAAAAATTGGCGTTAAACCCAATATCATTAAGAGCGGTAAGTTCAAAGACATGGGTTCTCCCCTGCGAGCCATGAGTCTGGAGGAACAAAAACTTTTGCAAAATGTCGTGGACGATGTGCACCAGCAATTTGTGCAGGCTATCGCGAAAGGCCGAAACCTGCCCCTTGCACAGGTTCATAAGATTGCTGATGGAAGGATCATGACTGGCCAACAGGCTCTTAAGCTTAAACTGATTGATGAGGTGGGCGGGCTCGAAAAAACCATCGAACTGCTGGCAAAAAAGCTCGGTGTCAAAGGAAGGCCTAAAGTCATTGAACAAAAAGAAAAAATTCCTTTCCTCGACTGGCTTCTGCAGAGTTCGCTTTCCAGTGGACTGGCCGAAACCTTAATGCCATCCTCCTACCCCCGCTTGCAATATCTTTGGTTTCCCTGAAAAAACAATGAGTTATGGAACTTGCGCCGCACAGAAAAACTAAAATACCCTCCCCCAATCAGGTCATGCGACCTCGTTAATCCAGACTCCTGAAGGGGGACTTCTCAAGCGCAAAACCGGAGCCTTAAAACCGGGTAAACCCATTAAAATATTGGGCTTGACTTAATTCCACCTAATGCTATACTTCCGCGAATTCTTATTTCAGAAGCAGTTAAAATGTTTACCGGTGGGGGAGGGAGACTTTTTAATGACTAAAGCAGAGCTTGTCGAAAGAGTGGCCGACCAGATCAACCTGACGAAAAAACAGACCGAGGTCGTGGTGAATACTGTTTTTTCTAGCATTACTGAATCGCTGGCAGAAGGGAAAAAAGTCGAATTGAGAGGGTTTGGAAGTTTCCGAATCCGGCAAAGAAATGCCAGGGTGGGACGCAATCCCAAGTCTGGACAAAAAGTGGAGGTTCCCTCTAAAAAAGTGCCTTTTTTCAAGGCCGGAAAAGAGTTGAGGGAACTGGTGGACAAGCACGAAAAAGCTCAAGAGGTAGAGCCCTAAAAGGGATTTTAAAGTTAAATCCCCCACACCTCATTCGTAAAAAAACCGGGGCCACTGGGGTCCCTTGTGGTGCCCACACCGCACCCCTTCCCCACCCAAAAACAATTAGTCTTTAGTTTTCAATAGTTTCATCTCAGGAATACGCGAGTGAACGTTCTGTTACCCAGTCGGGGCTCAACAGAAAGAGTTACATTCAGCCTAAAATCTATGTCTGGAAGCACGTTCGGAAAACATTTTAAAATTACCACTTGGGGCGAGTCTCATGGTGATGGCATCGGGGTTGTCGTGGAAGGTTGCCCGGCCGGATTGCCCCTCAAAGAATCTGATATCCAAAAAGATCTGGACCGACGACGAACCGGCCAAAGCAAAGTCACCACCACCCGCAAGGAAGGCGACAAAATCCAAATCATGTCCGGTGTCTTTAAGGGCAAGACCACCGGTACGCCTATTTCCATGCGCGTCGATAACAAAGACGCCGATTCCTCAAAATATGAGCTGATCAAACACCTGTACCGTCCCGGTCACGCGGACTACACCTATGATGCGAAATACGGCTTTCGCGATTACCGGGGTGGAGGACGGTCCAGCGCACGGGAAACTGTAGGCAGAGTGGCCGCCGGGGCCATCGCTAAAAAACTTTTAGCCCGCGATAAAATCACCATCACCGGGTTCACCCGACAGATCGGGCACCAAACAGCAACAACCGTAAACTTCAAGGAAATAGAAAAAAATATTGTGCGTTGTCCTGATGCGAAAACCGCCGAAAAAATGGTGGCCGCCATCATGCAGGCACGTAAAAACAGCGACTCACTGGGAGGCATCATCGAAGTGATTGCCAAAGGAGTGCCCGCGGGATTGGGAGAGCCCGTCTTCGACAGACTGGATGCCGATTTGGCCAAGGCGGTCATGAGCATCCCTGCGGTAAAAGGAATGGAAATTGGCGCAGGATTCCAAACCGCCACCATGACCGGCTCGGAGTGTAATGATGTCTTTGTGACGAAAAACAAAAAGGTGATGACCAAAACCAATAACGCCGGGGGGATTCTCGGTGGCATTTCCAATGGCATGGATATCGTTGTCAAATTGGTGGTGAAACCAACTTCATCCATCAACAAGACGCAAGAAACCATCACCCAAGAAGGAAAAAAATCTGAAATCCGCGTTGAAGGCCGACACGATCCCTGCGTCGCTCCAAGAGCCGTTCCTATTGCCGAGGCCATGGTCGCCTTGACCCTCATTGACCACCTGCTGAGAAACAAAGCTTCCCGGCTGACCTGACCCGAACCCCTATGAGAGTTGGATTCGTTCAAAACAAACCTATTTTTGCAGGGGTTCAGGAAAATCTTGACCGGATTGAAGAACTTCTTAAAGGTCAGAGTGCTGACCTGTTTGTCCTGCCCGAACTTTTTGCCACCGGTTATCAGTTCAAAGATATGGAAGAGTCGCGTAGCCTGGCAGAACTGGTTCCAGGAGGACTCACCACCAGCGCGCTGACTACCATCGCCAAGAAAACCAATGCCACTATCATCGCCGGTCTTGCCGAGATCGAAGACGATCAGGTCTACAATTCCGCCGTTATCACAGGACCGGATGGCTATATCGGGAAGTATCGCAAGCTCCATCTCTTTGATACGGAAAAGGACTGCTTCCAACAAGGCAACTTGCCACTCAAGGTTTTTGATATCGCCAGCGCAAAAGTAGGTGTCATGATTTGTTTCGACTGGCGCTTTCCTGAAACCGCCCGAACCCTGGCACTAATGGGAGCGGATCTGATCGCTCATCCTTCCAACCTGGTCCTGACCCACTGTCCGCAGGCCATGATCACCCGTTGCCTGGAGAACCGTGTCTTTGCTGTCACCGCCGACCGGGTGGGAATGGAAAATCGTTTAGAGGAGGAACCTCTTAACTTCATGGGCCAGAGTCAGGTGATAGACCCCAATGGCAATATTTTGGTCCGGGCCTCGATGACCGATGAAGAGGTATCTGTGGTCCAGTTAGACCTCAGTCTGGCCCGTGACAAATTCCTCAACCCCCGCAACCACATTTTCAATGACCGCCGTACAGACCTCTACCCCCCCCCCTCTTAATAGATAACAATGGCCCCACTTTGAAATAACCTCACCATAGGTTAAAATAGGGCTACAGTTTAATCGAAAAATATTACATATCATCCATCAGCATTCACTGCTTGCTGATTATTTGAGAGGAATAGAATGGGTAACGAAAAATCACGGTTTTTGAAAAGAGATGACGGAACTATTTACGATTCTCTGACCAGCGTCACCTGGATGGCGAACGACTCACGGTTGGATCTGGATAAAGAAGTCTCTTATTCGGAAACGGAAGAATACGTAAAATCAATGAACGAAAAAAAAGTGGGCGGCTATGCGGACTGGCGTCTCCCTTCCATCCATGAGGCATCCTCCATTTTTGACAAGGAAAAGTTGAACAAAGATTTCAAGGGCACCGACATTCATCTCGACTCTGTGTTTCCTCCCGGTGCGGGTAACTGCACATGGACTTCATCCACTCGCGGCGAGGAAGCGCAAATCCTGTTCTACATGAACGGCTGCGCCTACTGGTACGGTAAGAACGACGAAACTATTTCCCACGGGGTACGCCTCGTCCGCCGCGACAACAACTAGGCGTTGGGCCAACTAGCAATAAGGTGTTTGACCGACAAACTTCTTCTCGGCTTGAATAGGTTTTACCCAATTCTTCCCTCCCTTCATAGGGAGGGACTGAGGGAGGGTTGGCTTTTTATGACTTATAACAAGAAAAGAAAATTTAAATTCTTTCTATGTTTCGTTTTGATATTTTTAATTTGCACCCCTCCCGATGGCATAGCGAAATGCCCTACAAGAATGGGTTCTTTTTTTACCCCGGACCATTTCCCCGTGATCACGCGCAGGGGCTCGATCACCAAATTCCCAGAAAATACTATTCCCGCTTTTCAGGAGGTGTTGAACATGGATGGCACCAACTCTCTCGAAGTCGATCTGTTCCCTCGTTAGGGGAGTCAAGATGGAGAAAAAAAGCAAGCAAACTTATTTTGGCCGAATTTACAGAACACTACGGATATGAGGATAAAATCACCAACACCAAATCGGATGTTAAGATTCCAACCCTGCAGGATTTAATGGAATGGGCGGCACAGCGGGATAAACTCAAACTGGTGTTATTGAAATTAAAGATTCCAGCGAACGAAAGTCATTTAGCCCCAATTATGCTCAAAAAAAATAAGGCTGATTATTGGCAGCATTTATCCATCCCCAAAATTTCAGCTCATATTGTCAACGCCGCATAAAGAAGTTTTAAATCTGATCAGAAATCGATTTGATGAATTCTCATTTTCTTATGACCGGGAAATCCCCCCTGTTGGAATCATAAATTATCATGGGTTTATGGGAAATGGACAGGCAGTCTTTTTCCGCCAGGGCGGGATGAACCATCCCCGCCATCAAAAACAGGGTAGCGTTGAAGATGGCGAACTGCTTGCGCATGGGGTTTCCTTTATCAAAAGTGCGCTTAATTCGGCTTTGCGATTTTGACATTAGGCACCTTCAATCCAAAGTAGGGAACCAGTTCATTGGGCACCGACAATTTTCGGTATAGAACATGAAATTCCTCATCCGAAATATCCTGTTTCAGCAGTTGTTGAACCTGCTCGGCAGAAACGATCTGTTGTGAAGGTTCATCAAACATGGTGATGCCAACACCCATCCAATGGGAATGGACAAACTGCTGCTGCACCAGACTCTCGACACCAGTGCTGTATTCCATGGATTTTTTGATAATGTGCTGGGCGATATAGGCTGGAACGCATCGCCCCACCGCAATCACTTTTGAGGTCTCGCCCATGGGGTACACCCTCAAGGCCACGCGTGTGAAACCGATCTCAGCAAATTCCTTGAAGACCTGTTTTCTTTGTTTGCGGTAAGATTTGGAAATATAGCCCTCAATTTTGATACGTTTTTTATCGACAGGTTCACATTTTTCTTCGGCAAACACCGGGGCCACCATCCCTAAAACCATCAAAACAGGTAATGCCTGCATTCGGAACCGCTGCCATAACTCACTGAATTGCTGCTTTTTAAATTGCATCATGAAATTTCCTGTTTCTCCGGTTTGAGACAAATCCTCTGTTATAATAGTTCAACCCCGATTGACCTTGCTCTACCTATGGGGTCTTGTTGATGAATTCTTCAGCGCTTTGTTCGCTTGAAAAATAATATTCCTTGCCGTTGACGGTTTTTTTGATCGCCTCAGATTTTGGGATATACACCCCATTATTGGGGTCCATGACCATTTCTGTAGGTTCCTGTTCCGCAGATGGGCTTTTTGATGGGAAAATCGCACGCGCAATAAGAATCAGCAGAACTACGGCAATTCCAAATAGTGCTAAACGGACCATAGGGTCATTTTAAAGTTTTGCCGCACGAAATACAACCCGGCAGAAATTGGCGGGAACAGGCATTTATTAAATCATACTTCAAACTATGAACGACGAAAAAACCACAGACAAGGCAGATAAATCCCGGTTGCCAGCGGTTCGGACCAAAGGTTCACTGGTCCCGCTCGACCCTTATTCGGCTTATCTTCAGGAAGTCCGTAAATACCCGCTTCTGACGGAAGAGGAGGAGAAAGATCTGGCCATCCGTTACAAAGAAACCGGTGATCTTGAGGCTGCCTATAAACTGACCACCGCCAACCTGATGCTGGTCATTAAAATCGCCATGACGTTCAAGCGTGAATGGCAGAACCTGATGGACTTGATTCAGGAAGGCAATGTTGGCCTGATGAAAGCGGTTAAAAATTTCGACCCCTTTCGCGGAGTGCGTCTTTCTGCCTATGCCACATGGTGGATCAAGTCATATATTCTGAAACATATTCTCGATAACTGGCGGCTGGTGCGTGTGGGCACCACCAACGCACGGCGAAAACTGTTGTTCAACCTGAAAAGGGAAAAGGAAAAGCTCGAGCAAGAGGGGTTTGACCCCACCACCAAGCTGCTGGCCGAACGGTTTGGGGTTGATGAGGGAGAAATCATCGATGTCTCCGCCAGCATTGGTGCGATGGATGTTTCTATCGACACCCCCACCCACCCCGACAGCACCATGACTCCAGCACAAACTCTTACGGACGGGAAATCTGTTGAAGCCAATGCGGAGCTCAACCAGTTCCGAGAAATTCTCAATAAAAATATTGAAAATTTTAAAACCGATTTAAACGCCAACGAAATAGAAATTCTCAACCAGCGCGTTCTTTCCGAGGACCCTTTATCGCTGCAGGAAATCGGCGACCAGAGAGGAGTCACGCGAGAAGCCGTGCGCCAGGCCGAACAAAGATTATTAAAAAAATTTAAAACTTTTATCGAAGAAAATATGCCGGAAGCTGCAGACTATTTTAAAACCTGAGGAGGAGCATTATGAGTACCCGGACCGAAACCGACAGCATGGGAGAGATCGATGTCCCGGCCAGCAGTTACTATGGAGCCCAAACCGCGCGATCATTGATCCATTTTGATAT
The DNA here is from genome assembly GCA_965249625.1 of Nitrospinales bacterium. Classification (GTDB taxonomy): domain Bacteria; phylum Nitrospinota; class Nitrospinia; order Nitrospinales; family VA-1; genus LS-NOB. Next base: position 2,468,616 of record OZ252246.1, read on the forward strand.
TGGTACCGAAACCATGCCACGCGAAATCATCCGGGGAATGGGCATCCTGAAAAAGGCTTCGGCCATGGTCAATGCCGAGTTAGGGCTCATGCCTGAAAATGTCAAAGACCTGATCTGCCAGGCCGCCGATGAAGTGATAGATGGGGCACTGGATGAACATTTTCCTTTAAGAGTCTGGCAAACGGGTAGCGGAACGCAGTCCAACATGAACACCAACGAAGTCATCGCCAACCGGGCTATTGAAATAGCGGGCGGGACCCTCGGCTCCAAGGACCCGGTGCACCCCAACGATCATGTTAATATGGGCCAGTCTTCCAACGACACCTTTCCCACCGTCATGCATATTGCGGCGGTGGAGCGCATTCGTGACACGCTCATCCCCTCTATATCGACCTTGGCCAAATCGTTTCACAAAAAAACCGACGAGTTTCAAGACATCATAAAAATCGGCCGCACTCATCTGATGGATGCCACCCCGCTCACCCTGGGCCAGGAATTCAGCGGATACACGACTCAGTTGGAATACGCACTCGACCGCATTAACAATTGCATGCCCAGAATGTATCAAATCGCGCTGGGTGGAACCGCAGTAGGAACCGGCCTCAACTCGCACAAGGATTTCGCCGTGAAAGTTGCCAAACAAATTTCCGACCTCACCGGCTGCCCTTTTGTCACCGCGCCCAATAAATTTGAGTCCCTCGCGGCGCACGATGCCATTGTTGAGACCAGCGGCGCTTTAAAAACCATCGCCTGTTCACTCATGAAAATCGCCAACGATATTCGCTGGCTCGGGTCAGGCCCACGATGCGGAATCGGGGAAATCGTTTTACCGGCCAATGAACCGGGAAGCTCGATCATGCCGGGCAAAGTCAACCCGACCCAGTCTGAAGCAATGACCATGGTCGCGGCACAGGTGATCGGTAATGACACCACCATCAATGTCGGGGGATCCTCCGGGAATTTCGAACTCAATGTTTTCAAACCGGTGATGATTTACAATCTTCTGCAGTCCATTCGCCTGCTTGCCGATTCCTGTCGGTCTTTCAACGACCATTGCGTGGTGGGCATTGAACCTAATAAAATACAGATCGAAAAACATCTTAATGGCTCGCTCATGCTGGTTACGGCTCTCAATCCGCATATCGGCTATGACAACGCGGCGAAGGTGGCCAAGAAGGCCTATCAGGATAACAGCACTTTGAAAGAAGCGGCGGCGGCTTTGAACCTGCTCACGCCAGAGGAGTTTGACGAAAAAGTGCGGCCTGAAAAAATGACCGGCCCAAAATAAAGGATTGCTCGAAATTTATAAATTTTGAGGTTCTAAAATGAAAAATGTTCTCAGTCCATCCCGAAGAAATTTTCTAAAAAGTTCCGTGGCACTGGGAAGCCTGCTCGGCACTGAATTCCTGAACCCGCTTTCCGCCTTTCCGGCTTGCATCCCAACCCCATGGGAAACTTCGGGCCCCTTTTATCCCAGGACATTTCCACTGGACGACGATAATGATCTTACTTTTTTGAAAAGCAAAGCAGAAAAAGCTCAGGGAGATGTTATTTTTATCGAAGGAGTGGTTCGGGATGAAAAATGCCAGCCTGTTCCCGGAGCATCGATAGAAATCTGGCAGGCATGTGCTACGGGAAAATATAATCACCCGGAAGATCGAAACTCCGCAGAACTCGACCCGCATTTCCAATATTGGGGGAAAGCCATTTCCAATGATAAAGGTGAATATGGCTTTAAAACTATAAAGCCTGGTTCTTATCCTGTCAGTTGGTTCTGGACGCGCCCACCGCATATTCACTTTGCGGTTCACTCCCGCAATTTTCATCCTTTTACCACCCAAATGTACTTTTTGGGAGAACCGTTAAATAAAAAGGACCGCCTTCTGGGGAACCACCCAAAGGAAGAACAGGAGCGATACATTGTTCCCTTTCAGGAAATCAACGACATTCGATTGGGAAAATTGGACCTGACCCTGAAAAAATGACCGTCCCCAAGGGATAAAGGAGGAAGATATGTTTCAAAACTGGGAAAATTTTATAGGAATTATTGTCGTGCTCGCCATCCTGCTTCCCATTATTCTAAAGAAAATGTATTAAAAGGGATTCCTCAAAGAGAGGAAGGCTGGCTGTTTAAATTGTTCAAAGAAACTACTCCGAGAAGCACCCCATTCGGGTTGGTCACCGCAATAAAATCCACATCATGTTCCGCTATGATTTCCGTCGCTCGGGCCTCGGATTCATTGCTCTTAATCATCAGCAGAGGCTCCATATATTCGCGGATTGTAGAGCCAGACATATCTTCCGACTTGTAATTTCCCAGTCATTGACTCGTCGCGATAATGCCTGCCATTTTATCTTCATGCTGGACAAAGGCATGATCGCAATCATTGAGAATCATATATTCGATGGCGTCAAAAATGGTGATTTTTGAATCCAGAGTCGGTGTGGACGAAGCAAACTCTCCTATTAAAGACATGGCCTCCTCCTAGCGGGGAGACCTTTGCATAACCCCGGATTACCCCTGCGGGGCACGAAGTTTAAGGAAAAATATCACGTCTTCGTCACCTTGTTCCTCAGAATGACAAATAGCCTTGTATTGTCATTCTGAATGCTTCGGCTTCGCTCAGCACAGGCTCCGTGAAGACGTGATGTTTAACTCAAGCCCTCGTGCCCCGAAGGGGTAATCTCGCTTTTCTGTTTTTTTTCGACTTACGCAAAGCTCTCCCTAGCGGGAGCAGGTGGATTGCCATACTTTAATCTCGCGCTCAATCGGCCTTTCGGCTTAATGGGCTGAGTAACGGAACATCTGGTTGACACATTGGAGGGCGCGATTCTGAGTTTCCGGGTCAAGGGTGATGGTGTTTTCGGGACCAGGGTTTTCGAGGACATTGAGTATATCTTCCAAAGAATTGGACTTCATATATTTGCAGAGTGTACAACTTCCGGCAAAGGTTTTTTGCGGGAACTCGGATTGCAGAACACCGGTCAACCCGCATTCGGTGAGCAAAAAGAACGAGTCCCGCTTCGATTCACGCACATGGTTGAGCATCTGGCTAGTACTTCCCACATAATCGGCCTTGCCCACCACTGAAGAACTGCATTCGGGGTGAACGAGAATTTCCACACCCTCAAAGTTTCTCCGCACTTGGTCTATGCTTTCCGGCTGATATTCTTCATGAACGTAGCAGGTGCCATCCCAGAGTTGGATATCCTTATTCAGGCCCTTGGATTTGAAATGGTTGATCATATTTTCACCCATGAGCCGGTCGGGCAGAAAATAAATCTTGTTATTGGAAATTTTTTCAATGATAGTGTAAACATTCGAAGAGGTGACGCACACATCACACTGGGCTTTCACCTCGGCGGTCGTGTTGATGTAGCAGACGAATGTGTGATCGGAAAACTCTTTGCGGAGCCTTATGACATCTTTCGCCGTTATGCCGTCGGCCAGGGAGCAACCACCATTGGGATTGGGATCGAGCACAGTTTTTTGAGGATTGAGAATCTTGGCGGTCTCAGCCATAAAGCGCACCGCCGCAAAAACGATGATATCGGCATTGGATTCCTTGGCTTTTTTCGACAGGCCATAAGAGTCGCCGGTGTGATCGGCGACACTATAATAAATTTGCGGCGCGACATAATTATGCACGAGGATGATGGCATTCTTTTCGCGCTTGAGGTCTTCAATCTTTCTGATGGTGGGGAGCAACAGCTCGCAATTTTCCTGAGTGAACCGGCAAATAGGATTGCCCGCCTGAATATCTTTAAGCTTTTCGTATAATTGTTCTGCGGTAACCATTTTTCTAGCCCGGCGGCCAGTTCATGGCACGACCGCCTAAAAGATGATAATGAATATGATACACCGACTGCCCGGCCCCGGCACCACAATTGACCACCAGCCGAAACCCTGATTTATCGAGTCCCCTCTCCTTCGCCAGTTGGTTTGCCACACTGATCACCGAACCCATCAACGTATGATCCTTCTCCTCGACATCCAGCAAGGTAACCTTATGGATTCGGGGGATGATCAGGATATGCGTAGGAGCTTGCGGGTTGATATCATTAATCGCGAACAAGGTGTCCGACTCATAAACCTTATTTGAAGGGGTAGTCCCCTCGCTGATTTTGCAGAACAGGCAATCACTCATAAGGTTTTTTTCCGCGTCGCTCCGGGTTTCCCATATTCTGTTTATTTTCCTGGTGGGGGAGAGAATCAAACTGCTCAAGATGTTCTATGATTTCTTCTCTATAGGAGATGAATGGATCGAGCATCAGAAACGGTTCGTCAGTTTTACTCAGGCGAAATCCGATCCAGTCTATGAGATAACCCATGTGAGAATGCTGGTTCATGAGCCTTTTAACAAGCTCTCCCCGGCCATGTGCCCGGGTTCCTCTTGGAGGATTGACTTTTGAGAAGTCGACCGCCTCATCGGTGGTCTTGCGGTAACCATCGCCACTGGCTTCCAACCCCCAGAACAAACCGGTTTCCTTATTCAGGTTATGGTATTCCAGATCCAGGCTTTTGAGCCAGGGGTCATGCCATTCCAGGTTTTCTTCGTTTCTAAACTCGTTGAGCATCCAATACTTGCTGGCCCAGTCCACTCGGCCGATCACCGCTTCCGGTCCTTTGGGTAAATCGGTCAAGACCGATTCCCAGCCCTCCAGAATCCAGTCGGTCTCCCGGTTTGTCCCAGCCAGATGTTCCTTACAGGTATTTAAAATATCCCATTGCAGTTCCAAAGCGGTGGAAGATTTTCCCGAAGCCAGTTTCACCTCCCATTTAAAATCCGGATCGCGAGAAATAGAACGCATGGCAAAAACCGAGTCCGCAAGAATCCATTCCCGTTTGGCGACCCCCAACTGCATGATTTCCAGCACGAGCGTTGTGGTTCCCATCTTCATGGCGGTGGCAAACTCACTCATCGTCGAGTCACCGACCAAAAGATGAATGCGCCGGTATTTGCTCGGGTCCGACAATGGTTCATCGCGGGTGTTGACAATCGCCCGGTTATATTGCACCCACCGATAAGATTCATTGGGAATGTGGTCAGCCCTTTGTGACAGCTGAAAGCTCACCTCATCCCCCTGGTTTTCATAAGGTGTGATGCCATCCCAATCCCGAGACGGGTGGGGATCGCAGGAACCGATGCGGCCCGCACCGCAATAAATCAGTCGAGTAGTTAAAAAGGAAGAAAGCAGTTTCAGGTTGTCGCGCTCATCGAAAGGGAATCCTCTACCGACCAGATAATTCTCGTGGCAGCCGAACGTCGCGCTGGTTTCAAGATCTACATTGTTCTTGATAAATGAAACATGATCGGCCCAGCCCAACTCCTCCACCGCTTCCTGGATCAGCGTGTCGCCGGCGCGGTCAAAAGTCACCAGGTCAACAAGATTGGAACACTCCGGAGAGGCGTATTCCAAATGCCCCATATCGAGATACAAGCGCCCACCGTTAAGCAGAAACCCGCCGTTACCGGGGGGCTCATCGTTAGCACGGTAGTGAAGGTCCAGCACACCATGATTTTTTGAGAAAACATGGTTCTTGACCTTGTTGGCCGCTTCTATCGAATCGAGAGGGAACTCCGCATCATTTTTGATCAGTAGGCCGTATTCCGTTTCGATGCCGTAGATGCGTTTTTTCATTTCAGGGTGCCTTTAATATTCAACCCCGTTTTAAAGAAGACTTGCACAGTTTCGCCAGATCCTTATCGTTCAAAAACTGGTACCCCGCCTCGGTGACCAATGCCACGGTAGGAAAAATTTCATCTTCCGGACGGGCTTTGCCGGTTGCAGAATCAAACTGCGCCGCAGTCTGCAAAAGCCGGATGGCCAAGGTGACCGCATCGCTTTCCGACCTTTCTACCAGGGGCTTATCTCCCCAGAGGTCTTCATGTTCCAGAATTCCCCGAATGGTCGGCGAACCAGAGCCGGTCGCGGTATGGGTGCTGATCCTGAAATCGGCTCCCAACATATCGTAAAAATGTATCGCCGCCTTTTTGGATTTCAAATCGTAAGTGGCAAATATTGGACTCACCGCTCCCAGCCCCTGCACCGCCATCCCGACATTCTCTTTCAGCAGTTTTGATAAGGCGCGGATTTTCCCTTCTACACTCATGGTCTGCATCTGTGACCGCCGGTAGTATTCAAAATTATGCGTGAGAACCCGTGCCATCTCGAAAGCCGTAGCAGGAACCCCGGCAATCGCCATGAGCGTATAATCGTCGATGGGAATGACCTTGTCGCAACGTTCATACATGATACTGTTGCCCGCCGTGGCCCGTCGGTCGCCGGCAACAATCACGCCATCCTTAAAGTGAAAGGCAAGAACCGTAGTGCCCTGGGTTACTGTAATCCCACTTGGCACCTGCGAAGAATCGACGCGGGTACGCCAGCGATAGCCGGATTTTTCCAGTAGCTCGAAAAAATCTCCGGGCGAAGTATGAGCATCGGCTTGAAAACTCATTGACCGGTTCTCTGTTTGTATTTTTCAGATTGTTTCGGGTCCACCTTTTTCATCCGCTTCAAAAGATTATCCTTTCCCGGCCGTGAAGGTTCCGGGCTGGAAGGGCCGGAATCATCGCGATCTGGACTGGTTTCTTTTTTTTCTTCCCTTCTCAGGGGATCATTCATTTCCATGGGATCAACTCCTTTTGTTGCCAGGTCGTTTCTGCCTTATCACCCGAGCATTAACCGACCGATGATTTTAACTTACCAATCTCTTCTTTCGTAAGCACTCTGTAAATGGCTCTTCGCTCCACCTTCCCAGATAAAACGGCAGCCTCAAGATACCATTGATCTAAAGCCTCTTTCAAAGTCTTGGGCATATTTTCATCGTCTTCTTCCTGCTTTCTACTTTCATCCCAAAGGCGGCAGGTTTCCTTTAAAGCTTTATTCAGAGGAAACGTCGCAAAGGGGGTATCCTGAATTTTTTTCTGCACCTCCTCCACGACTTTTTCATTACCGGCGATAACGGTTCCATTTTTAAATGTTTCCCAATGTCCATCATAGTTCACACGGAAAAAGTGGGGATAGCCATCACCGTCCAGTTCAGCAAGAAGAAGGCGAATGATATAAGGAGCCCGTTGGATTTCCTCAAAGTTCTGTTTGAGTGCGGGAGCGATGCCAAACTGTAGCAACCTTGCCAATGTCACATCTTGAGCCGAACGATTGAATCCTTCCAGATGCGCCATATCCAAAAGCGTCATGCGCAACCGTTCCACATCAGCAGGGTGACCCACGCCGCCCAGAGCGATGCGGTCATAGACTTCGAATATTTTGCCCGGCTGGGGAGCAAACCCCATAATCAGCACCCCTTCATTGAAAGGAACCGATAATACCGGCTGACCCATTTTCAGCTTTTCCTGAACATAGCTGTGGCGGGTGGAAACCGCCTCCATCCAGCGATACGGCTCTTCAAACATTTTTAACTGTCCCCTCTAATCCCATAGCAAGTTTTCCCTTAAAGTGAGGATACTTAAAAACCCCTCACTCTTCCTCTGTTGTTCTAAACCAATTGTTCGCTGGAGTTGAGAATCTCTTCAACCTCTTCGGAGCCGATGACTCCAGTCAAATCGAGAATCTCTCCGTTCATAAACTCAACTCCGGTCCAATGAATACTTTTTATTTTCTCCGCTCCTTGAGCCACCGCCTGCCCTCTTATCTGGGCGCGGGTTCCTACCGGAGGCGACTCAACAGCCCGGGCGATTTCTTCTTCACTGAGCAGGGAATAAACATCCCCCTCCTGCTGCAATCCCAGATACAATCCGCGATCAGGGTCCAGATTATGGTATTCCAAATCCAGGCTCTTGAGCAAGGGGTCATCCCAGCCAATGCCCTCGGACTGCATGAACCCGGTAAATAGTTTTTCCTTGATCGCCCAGTCAATGCGATCCGAAAGTTTTTCCGGGCTGTGCCGAAGTTCATCTAGTGTCTTTTCCCATTCCGCAAGAATCCAGTCCCACTCGCGATCCTTTCCGGCAAAGGCTTTTTCTACCGCCTCTAAATACGCTTCCTGAATCTCAAGAGCCGTGATAGTACCACCAGTCTTGCGACGTAAAACTGCAGTTTTGTCGAGAGACACTCTTAACACATCGGCCACTGGGTCCGCCAATTCCAAATGGAGAAGTTTCTCCCCACGGGCGATCAGATTGAGAACCAGCGATGTACTCCCCACCTTCAGGGCCGTGGCATAAGCGGACATATTGGCATCGCCGAGAATTAAATGCAAACGCCGATACCGACTGCTCACCGCATGCGGTTCGTCCCGGGTATTGATGAGGGGACGCTTCGTCATGGTCTCGATGCTTAAAACTGTCTCGATAAAGTCGGGCCGCTGGGCCAACTGCAATCCTTGAAAATCACTAGTGTTTTCCGATCCCACTTTTCCCGCCCCGGCATACAACTGGCGCGTCACCAGAAAAGGAGCCAGTCCTTTTACCACATCTTCGAAGGGAGTTGCTCTGGGGATGAGATAGTTATCATGAGTTCCATAACTATGGCCGCTGTAATCGGTATTATTCTTGAACACCTGAAGCGGTTTGCCCTCCAGCTCGCGGTTGCGAATGGCCACGCATTCGGCGACAATCCGCTCGCCCGCCACATCATGCGCCACCAGAGATAACACCGACCGGCATTCCGGGGTGCTGTATTCCGGATGAGTATGATCATTATAAAACCGGGCACCATTTGTCAAAACCCGGTCGCACTTCATATCTAAATAAGAATAAGGCCTTTTACGATCTTCGGCGCAAAAAGCATCTTCTTCTTCATCCTGAGCCAAAGACCCCACCCGAAACCCACGCATATCCAGATGCGAGTTCTCCCGCGAGTAGGCCCATTTGCCAAAAACACTTTTGCGCTCGCAGGCCTTTAGGAGTTTCATGGACTCTTCAACCGGGTCGGAATTTTCCATATCTTCCCGGACTATCCCATACTCGGTCTCCATACCCAGGAGAGAAACACTCATATGATAGACCTGCGAATCGTATTTTCGGTGGTCTTATCCGATTCGCTGGGCTTTCTTACCCGCACAACATTTTTTGACTCCATATCCAAAAGTTGAAGCCAGTCTTCCATATTGGATTCTGCAGGAAGCAGGCTGCCTTCCTCAAATTCAGCCTCCAGTGAAACAATAAGATCGTCCACCGTCATGCACAGCGTTTCACCCTGAATCGCCCGCTCAATGGCTCTCTCTTTAGCGCGTTTCATGATTCCCTCAATGACCGCGCCGGAAATGAAATCGTTCCAATACAGTTTTTTGGTGCCGCCGCTTCTCAAAGTCAACACCAGCACTTCCTGTTCCGAACTGCGGTCAAACAAACGATCCAGAAAAGGTTCGGCCATGGCGTCAAAATCTTCATGTTCGCGGGGCAGCCCTTCTTTCAGATAAACACGCAGGATAGCCTTAGACTCTTCGCGGTTGGGGCGCGACACTTTGATCTTCCTGTCAATTCTTCCAGGCCGGATGACGGCCGGATCGATCAGGTCGGGCCGGTTGGTCGCCAGAATCACCACCGTTTCGCGAAGGGACTGGATGCCATCCATCTCCGCGCAAAACATGGGAACCACCGTGTTGCTGATGTTCGATCCGCGCCACGCCTGTCGGATTCCCAGAATGGATTCCGCTTCATCTATGAATATGAAAGGAATCTGACCTTTTTCTTTATAGTCCCGGGCTTTCTTGAAAATTTCGCGGATTTTACGTTCCGATTCCCCCAACCACATATTGAGGATCTCCGGTCCTTTGACATGAATGAACCGGCCCTGTAGTTCGGAATTTTCCTGTTCGGAAAGTTTGCGGATCACTTCGGTGAGAATCGCTTTTCCTATGAGAGTTTTTCCGCAACCCGGAGGACCATAGAACAAAAATCCTTTGGGCACCTGATATTCCATCTGGCTCAGAATTTCTTTGTGCAGGAGCGGATATTCGAGGACTTTGCGCACCTCTTCTTTTACTTTTTCCTGTCCGCCCACCTGTGACCATTCCACATGTTCATAATCGTCTTCGACCAGAGTGCGGGACTCGCGCTTAGAAAGTTTGCCTAAAATAACCCTTTGGTTACTGTCGAGAAAAATTTCTTCCCCCTCTTTCAGCCCGGTTTCATCCAAGCCATCTCGGACCAGAACAATCGCCTCGGTATTGCCGGTCGCCGCCTGCACCAGCCATTGCCCACCAGCAAGCTTTCCGGCAATTTTTGCAAGTGGCCCCTGAGTGGGGAAAGGTAGCCGGGCAATCACCACAAATCCTTCATTCAGCGCGACCTGATCACCGGTTTTCAATCCCTCATTTTCCGCCAGTTCTGGGACGACCGCGGCTTGGTATTCCGTGCCCCCGGAAACCAGACGCACCAGACCGTCCTCCCCCTGGCCCAGAATCGTGCCAATGCGATGGGCGGGAGACTTCAACTTTTCAATGGCTTCCTCCAAGGTCTTGATTTTCAATGCATACTGCTGGGCAGACTGCTGGGCCTGAAACAGAGCATCCCTGAGATCAAGAATCTTTTCCTGCAACTGTGGTCGATCCTGGGTTTCATTTAAAACCTGGTCGATCAACTCTACGATATGGGTCGGGTCTCCCATGAACAAGTCCTTTATTTTCGTTGTGAACTCTCAATTGTATGAACAAAAAATTTTATAAATCAAGTCAATTTTCTCAAAGGTTTAGTAGAGAAAACCTTGTCATTATATTAGGATGGAAGCTTCTATTGATTATTGTCCTGAAAAACTTTCACTCAAATTTTTCGTATTCCAGAGCCCGGCAAAATCCCAGGTGGTGCCAAGACCACCTTTAACGTGAAAGTGATTTCTGACAACAAGTTTTTGATTTTATGATCTTTGCGAACAACAAAACCCCTATCGAAAAATGCATCATCAGTTTCAGCCATAACAAATATTCCACCCGTAAAGAAGCCGATGCGTTGAGCCTTGCCAAGGCAGAACGTGAAATTGCCGCCGGGAAAAATGGCATCAGCCATCTTATTCTAAGAGCTGAGGATGACGACATTGATCGACTGAAATTTCTTTTTTTGATCCGTGGAGTTCCCATCATGTGTTACGCGCTGGGGAACCTGCTGAACTCCAGCTTGCGCGAAATCGTGGTCGTCGGCTCTGAGGAAGTCAAAAAAGTTATGGACCGCTTCCTCGACATTGTGGGCACCTGCGGAAAAACCATTCGGTTTGTCCGGGAAGATGCCCAACACCTCAATCTGGTCCACACCATGAATCTGGGCCGAGAGTTGCTTTCTCTTTCTCCCGACGAACTGGTTTTGTTCCAACCCGGTGACCTGCCTTTTCTATACGACCTGGAAAAAGTATTGTGCTTGCCCGACAACAAAAAATATAACCTGGTGCTCTGGCTGAACTCCCGACAAACGGTGTTCCCGGATTTTGCAAAGAATCCGGACAGCGAATTCGTCAAACGCAATTACCATTACCGCTCTTTCAGCGAAAATGAAGACAGCCTGCTGGATCTTAAAGAACCCAATTTATATCCCATTAATTTTGCAATGATGGATTCGGATATCATTGACCACCTGCACTCTTCCCGCAAGGACGGACAAATAATTCACGCGGGCATCCAAACCGCTTTGCAAAAACCCTTACGCTTACTCAAGGTTCTGCCTTATGTCATGGACCATCTGTTGACGTTCCGGACGAATGTAAACCGCATCAGGCCCGGTGACCGGTATCATTTCGGCATGTCCCGAAAAAATTTTCATAAAGGCATCTCCCGCTTGCTCAATACTCCCTTGACCACCACGTTGCATGACGACCCGGCTTTCGTTTCCGATGTCGATGCATTGGAAGATTGGGAAGATTTTGAGTCTCTCACCCATCATGCGGAAACAACCCACGGCCGGGAGGGACTGGAGACCATCCACCCGTTTGGACAATCCCTGGCCCGGTTTCGTGAAGAGGGCATGCCTCAGTTGAAAACAGAGATTCCCATGTATCGGGATTTCCCTTCATACCTCAACTCTATTTATGAAACGCTCAAGATGGGTTATGTGCCCTTTGGCAGGGACAACCAATACATCTCGCCCAACGCGAACTTAAAAGAAGTGGAATTCGCATACCGCTGGTATAAACAAAAATGTGCACTGCTGAAACAAACTCATGAGAACCGGCAACGGGCCTGACCGGAAAAACCGCTGGCGTTATCCGCAGACCCGCTTTCTGTAAACCAAAAATAACGCTATAATACAGACTATGATTTTGCAGGGTAAAGTTTAAGCACGCGGGCAAACGAGCCAAAATGCCAAAACCATGGCAGGGAAATAGTTTATTGAACCGAACCCGATTATCCGGGTTTATCCTTTTAGCGCTGGGCATTCACATAACATCGGTGATCGCACACATGGCGATCCCCGCCGCGAAAGAAAAAGTAAAGGGACCTCCCCCGATCCGGGTGAAATATATTGAGCCGGAGAAACCCCCGCCGCCCTCAAAAATTGAGAAACCCAAAAACAAAGATCTGCTGGCAAAATTTGACAGCCGGGCCCATTCCAATATCAAAAAGAAAACTGCAAAAACCTATCAGCGCAAAAAAACCGTGGTGCCGAAATCGAAAGGGTCGGTGGGCAAAACAGGTACCGCGCCCGTTCGAGAAAAGAAAGTCGCACGCAAATCTCACAAACGTGCCGCGATTGAGCCGGGAAGAAGACTCCTACCGGAATCAGATATTGGAAAATATAAATCCGTTATCAGGAAAAAACCCAAACCCACGGCGTCCTCCGCCAATCCCAAGGCAGGCACAGGTAGCACCTTGGCTCTTCTGGACGGGTTTGACCCCGAACCCTTCGCATCGCTCAGCACAGAGGATCTCGAAAACATTGATGATGACGAACCGGTTTCCCTCGATACAACAGAAGTCAAATACGCTTCTTACTTCGCGAGGATCAAGCACCAGATTGAACGGGTGTGGATTTATCCCACCGAGGCCGCACAACGTGGTATCAGTGGCGATCTCACGTTGACGTTCAGGATTTCCAAGGACGGCAACCTTCTTGGGGTGCAGCTGTTGGACCGGTCAGGCTATGAAATTCTGGATGTGGCCGCACTCAAAGCCGTGAAGGAAGCGGCTCCCTTTTATCCCTTCCCGGCAACCATTGACCGGGAGAAGTTATCCATCCAGGCCAATTTCGTTTACACCTCCCAATTCAAATCCCTAGCCCCCTAGGCGGAGTACCTCCGCTGGTAACTGGCAATATCTCTTAAGTGCTAGCAACCGTTAACTCGGCTTAAAAAGGGACGCCATCAAACGGCACTTTAAGCCGAGAAGAAGTTTGTTTTTCAGATAGGGCTATTGCCCATCGCCACCGGGCGGAGTACCTCCGCGGGCAGGCTGCAATGTGTTTATCTTGCGGGCAATCGTACTGGCGGCCCAACAAGTTATTGCTCGTTGGCCCCACGCCTAGTGGGGAAGAAGTCTCGGACTTCGTCCAGATGGGTCGTTACCGGACAAGGAGGCAGTGAGGCGATGAACTGTTTGCCATACCCACGCCGCCTCATGCGGGAATCAAGAATAGAAACCACACCGCTGTCGGTCTTCTTGCGGATCAACCGGCCAAACCCCTGCTTCAACTGAAGGATCGCCCGGGGAATCTGGTAATGCCTGAACGGGTCGATATGTTGCCGACGCAATTCTTCAATCCGGGCTTCTGTCAACGGTTCTTTGGGAACGTCAAAGGGAAGTTTAGTAATGATGACACTTTGCAACGCGTCGCCGGGTATGTCTACCCCCTGCCAGAAAGAGTTGGTTCCGAAAATCACTGAGGGTTCCTGCTTGAACTTTTTGATCATCTGGACGGTGGGCATTGCTCCCTGACGGATGAGCGGGAACTGGAACTGAAGTTCGTCCAGTCTTTCATAAACCTGATTGAGAAGCACATAACTTGTAAACAGGATAAATGTTTTACCGCCGGAAGCCTCCACCAGTTCCCGGCACCGGTTAGCAATACCCTCTACATAAACTCCTGTTTCATCCCCCGGTTCGGGGAGATCATCAGGAACATAGAGCAGGGCTTGGCGGGGGTAATCGAAAGGTGCCTCCAAAGACAACTCCTCATCCGGCTGATAACCAGTACGCTCTTTAATAAAATCGAATCCTTTGGAAGTGGTCAATGTCGCCGAGGTCATGACCACCCGGTCAATTTTATCGAACACCTGTTCGTGCAGCTCTTCCGCAACATGAATGGGAACCCCGCGCAAGACCACACGGGCAAAACGTTTTCTTGGCGTGATTTCCAACCAATAAACATATCCGCGCATGTGCTGGTTGAGAATGGCAGACAGGGCGTTATTGAACTCAAAGCAACGCTCGGCGGCAGATGAAACATCAACCCGGTCTTCCTCTGAATGCAGACCCCCTTCCAAAGATTTCAATGCTTGACGCAGGGTTTCGAGCGGAACATACACACCGTTATCCAACACCGGCGGTTTGTAGAACCGTAAGACCCGGTCGTTTTTTCCATACTCTTCCAGAATTTGATTGAAAAAAGCATCGGCCGCCTGACGTGCGGACACCACCAACTTGCGAAGATACAGCACCGAGTCGTGATCGATGCGAGCCAACAATCCCCGTTTGGTACGCGGGTTATGCAACCGATCGAGAAAATAGATCAAACTGGAATTGGAAATTTCCAGCCCCAGAAACTGGGTGGCCGCTTCTTCCAGATTCTGAGCCTCGTCAAAAACCACCGCGTCGAAAGCCGGCAGCACCGCTCCGGCGTTGGCAACGTTGGCAAAAAATAAATGGTGGTTGACAATTAAAAGATGGGCACCGAACCATTTCTTGCGGGCCTTGAAATAAAAGCAGGACGAATGTGTTTCACAGTTTTTTCCCAGACACAGGTCTTTCTGCCGCCCCACCTCTTCCCATACCTGAGGAAGCACCTCAAAAGGCAGGTCACTGCGAAACCCGGTCTCAGTCTCTCCAGCCCAGTTGAAAATTCCTTCCCATTGGTTTTCCTCATCGGACTGGGTGAACAACCCCGCCTGCGCCGACCGTTTCAACCGCCTGAGCGACAGATAGTTTTCGTTGCCCATGCACAAGGCGTAGCGAAAGGCTATTCCCAACTTGTCGCGAAGCAGAGGAATATCGTGATTGAGAATCTGATGCTGGAGCGTCTTGGTATAAGTGGAGATGACCACCTTCTTGTTATTTTCCACGGCCCATAAAATGGCAGGGATGAGGTAGGCCAAACTTTTACCCGTTCCCGTGCCCGCCTCGACGATCAGGTGCCGGGCATTGCCAAACGCCTCCTCCACCGCCTCCGCCATATCCATTTGCTGGTGGCGGAACTCGAATCCCTCCAACCTTGAAGAAAGAATGCCCTCTTTACCGAGATAGTTTTCCGCCCGCTTTGCTGTCATGACCGTGCATGGTACGTGCACAACTTAAAAAGCGCAAAATTAAATTTGCACACCGGCCATAAAGACGTCGATTATTTCTGGCTCAACGAGGTTGAATTGTGTGGCGGACTTCCTTTATAGTAGACATAGGTAACTTAACTGGAGCCAGCATGAAAACCCTCAGCATCATCCTCACACTTTTTTTTACATCCACTGCCTGGGCTCAGGATGGCGATGGCGCCCAACAACGAAAATTATTGCGAACCGGGCAACTGGTTCTGGAAGAAATTAAAAATTCTCCCGACCAGAAAATTCCCACCGGGTTGATCGCCAAAGCCAAGGCCATCATTGTCTTTCCCACTATGGTAAAAGCGGGATTTTTTGTCGGCGCACGATACGGAAAAGGGTTTGCCTCGGTACGCGCCAAGGAATCTGGTGAATGGGGCGCTCCGGCTTTTCTTTATACCGTCGGCGGCAGTTTCGGCTTTCAATTTGGTGCAGAAGCGGTGGACCTGATCTTGCTCGTTATGACGCAAAGGGGAGTGGAAGGGTTGCTCAGCGAAAAGTTCACGTTGGGCGGAGACATCGCCCTGGTGGTGGGACCCATTGGCCGTCATGCGGAAGCGGCGGTAGATGTCTTTATGCAGGGAGAAATTTACTCCTATTCCAGAGCCAAGGGAATTTTTGGGGGAATTTCCGTGAAAGGCACCATCATCACTTCCGATGTCGATGCCAATCAAGCTTATTATGGAAAACCCCTAACAGCAGAGAACATCCTGCTTTCCAGTCAGGCCGGGGAAATTCCTGAATCCGGAAAACAATTCATAAAAATATTCAACCACCTGGCTCCCTACAAAAAAGGGAAATAGCAACACTACACTCCATCTGATTCCGGCGAGCTAAAACTACAGAAGCTTTTTGAACCTCGGTCAAGGTCAATCCCGCTTGGCGAACGATTGCCCCCCATGGTGCCTTTTGCTATTTCTTTATGATTAGGGATGGTTAACCTACGATGAGGTGGATCGGGTTTTCTCAGAATAAGATGGCTTCCGGTTTGGCGATCCAGCACATAACCCGGTTTCCGGAAAACCTTGCAGGCTTCTTTTCCGGAAAGAACGGGGAATTGACTCAAATGGGAATCTCGACAATTTCTTCTTCAATCGGTGGGGGAATCGGCTCATCGTGTTCCTTTAAGCTATCCAGATATCCTTTGACAGCATCCTGAATATTTTCCAGAGCCTCAGAACGGGTGCTCCCCTGTGAAACACAACCCGGCAAAGACGGACATTCCGCCACAAACACACCCTCTTCATCTTTTTCTATTAGAATTCTGAACTTCATAATGTCTAGAGTTTAAAAGGGAGAACCATTAAGCCTTGGTTAAATTCTAACCAACCGCCCCCTTAAAATCAACAGCAACCTTTGTCGTTATCCCCCGAAACACGGTCGACTGCATCATCGCCGCCATTATGTATCGAAAACAAACAGACACTTCTGCACCACGATAACGATTTTGACCAGATCGCATCGTGCACGACTTTGAAGTGTTTTAAGGGATGATCCCTGCTAGAGACCAACTTACCCCATATCGAATTACACTAAAAATTATTTATTGTTTATGTAAGTAAGATTAAGTCGTTTATTAAGTAAGTCAGAAAAACCATGTTTACAAATAAAAGCTAACAACAGTTTACACTCCGGAAGTCCATCCCTATTCTCCCATTGAACCCATTTGAACCCATTCTGAAAAAATCACCTCCGGTAGTTTTGTTTTCATAGAGACCCTTCATAAGTGTATTAATGCATTATTTCTTTAATTATCGGATAAGCCAAATTCTACTTAGTCGTCTTTGCGAGCGACTGGAAGGAGCGCGGCAATCCAGCCTTGCAATATTAATTCAATGCCCAATGAAAAAACCTGGATCGCCGCGCCGCTTCGCGACTCGCGATGACAAAACTCCGGGCGGTCAATCCAACCCTCCCTAAGTCCCTCCCTATGAAGGGGAGACCTTTGCATAACCTTGGGTTACCCCTTCGGGGCACGAAGTTTAAGGAAAAATATCACGTCTTCGTCACCTTGTTCCTCAGAATGACAAATAGCCTTGTATTGTCATTCTGAACGCAGTGAAGACGTGATGTTTAACTCAAGCCCTCGTGCCCCGAAGGGGTAATCTCGCTTTTCTGTTTTTTTTCGACTTACGCAAAGGTCTCTATGAAGGGAGGGAATCTTTTATCTCTGTTCATCGGTGTTTGTGATATCCCCAACACTAACATCATGCCCCGAAGGGGTACATCTGTGGCTAATTGTTTTTATTATTGCACCCGGGCGCGGATTTTTGCACTCAGGGTGTCGAGCGTGACCACCACAATAGCGATGGCAAGTAACGCCGTCCCAGCTTCGTTGTATTTGAGCAGGTTGATCCATTGTTGCAGCAAAAATCCAATCCCCCCTCCCCCGACGAAACCAATGATCGTGGACATGCGCACATTAATATCCCAGCGATAAAAACTGAGTGCCAGAAATGGAAGAATCACCTGCGGCAACACACCGAAAAAAACCACCTGCAATGGTCTGGCACCCACAGCGGTGATCGCCTCGACCGGCCCCGGGTCAATACACTCTATCTGTTCCGAAAACAATTTCCCCAAAGCCGCAACAGAATGCAGCCCCAACGCCAGCACCCCGGCAAAAGGACCAATGCCCACCCAGACCACAAACAGGATCGCCATGATCAACGGCTCGATGGATCGCAAAACATTCAAACCGGTTCGCACACCATAATAGACAAAGGTGCCCATCCGGTTCCTGGTCATGAGATTGCGGGCTCCGAGAAAACTTAAAGGTAGTGCCACCAGCACGCCAAAAGTAGTCGCCATCAACGCCAGAAAAACCGTTTCCACCATCTTCTCAATGGTCAGACTCAAAGTCTCGCTGACCTGCCAGCCGCCCTCGTCCCAACTCAACACTGCCTTCACGGTCTGGCGCAGACCGCGCGCGCTGGGCGGCACGATGATCTCTTTCTGGAACGCGCCGGACACATCGGTGGTAAACGTTCCCAGCGGGAACTCCTGCTCAATGGCATTGACCCAATAGAGAACGCCCGACTGCTGCGGTTTCAGGTTGAGACCGCGAACGGTTACCGCGTCCGAAATTTCACCGGACTGACGGGATAAAACCAGCTTAGGATTTGCGCCTTCAATATCCTGGGGAATATTTTCCCTATGGTTCTGCGACAGGAAAAATTCTTTTTCAACAGTTTGGGATTTTTTCTCGCGGGTAAACAGGTCAGGGTTAGCAAGTTCTCTGGCAAGCGGTTTGACAAGATGGAAGTCGCTGAACAGTTCCCCCACCTCAATTTCCGTCACCTTCCATCCATAACTGTAAACGGCCAGCACAGCCAGAGCGATAAACAGAAATTTCGTTTTGCCGTAGAAAGGAGAACTCTCCTTTTCAGGATTGGTCATAGAGGTGCCTCCCTGCGTAGTATTCCTTCCTTGGCATTCATGCCCCGGAAGCGAGATTACCCCTTCGGGGCACGAGGGCTTGAGTTAAACATCACGTCTTCACTGCGTTCAGAATGACAATACAAGGCTATTTGTCATTCTGAGGAACAAGGTGACGAAGACGTGATATTTTTCCTTAAACTTCGTGCCCCGAAGGGGTATGTGATATCCTCTTCATTAAACTTCATGCCCCGAAGGGGTAATCTGGGGTTATGCAAAGGTCTCTGCTTCAGGCAGAACGCCACCGCGTTTTTGGGAAAAGAAGCATCGTGCTTCTTGCGAGTGAACCATTCCTCCTGCGCCGCAGCGATAATTTCACCGTCTTGCACCAGACAGGCTGCGGAGCCATGGTAAAACGCTGATATCCCGAGTATGTTCATAATCAGCTAGATGATTAAATTTTTTGAGAACGCTATTTATTCTCTAAGGCAAGCAGAAGTTCATTAAACCGAGAGTATCGTTGCCCAGCTAAAAGCTATTGTTAGTCGGGTCCAGCGTCACGCTGGTCAGCCAGAGCAACCAGAGTCCGGCAAAAAGAACCGCCGCATTCAACTTGACCGACAAAGAATGTAGGGTTTTGAAGCGGGCTTCAAGGTCAGGCTTTTCCGTTTCGGGGGCATCTTGCAATTTTTCTTTAAGAACTTTTGCTCTAGGATTAACTCCCAGACCTGCACTGGCTGTTCCCAACATCATGATGCCCCAGGCGCACCATTTGAGGCCGACTGACCCGTTCAGCAGAAGCACCAGCAATATCAGAACGCCGCACACATAACCGATCATGTAGTACCGGGGGAAAATGATACCAACCACTTCCCCGGCTTTTTCCCGCTCAAGGGTTTTAAAGACCACAGGAGCGACAAAAAAGGAGAAAAAGATAATGCTGCCTATCCAGCAAACCAGACTTAACAGGTAAATAAAATTTATTAACGTGGAGTTGATTGTATTTCCTCAATGATTTTTTGCGCCGCTTCTCTTGGATCTTGGGCATCGCGAATAGGCCTGCCGACCACAATCATATCCGCCCCATCCTCTATCGCCTGGGAGGGAGTTGCGATGCGGTTCTGGTCGTCACCCGAAACCTCAGCCCACTGCGGACGGATTCCCGGAACGACAATTTTGAATCCTTCACCACATTTTTGTTTGACCAGACTTGCTTCCTCTCCCGAACAAATAACCCCGGCGCATCCGGAATTTTGCGCCCGCACCGCGCGATCCAGGACAAGAACGGCCACATTAATATCTTCACGAATCCCCAGACTCGCCAGAGAAGACGCACTCGTACTAGTGAGCACCGTCACCGTCAGAACTTCCAGTCCTGAGCCTTTCACTTCCTCGGCCGTCTCAAGAATCGTCTCACCCTCTGTGGAGTGGATCGTGATGTACCGCACTCCCAATTTCTCGGCGGATCGCAACGCGCCCCGGACCGTAACGGGAATATCGTGCAACTTGAGATCAAGAAAAATATTTGCCGCGGAATGATCCTGAATCATTTTAACCACATCAGGGCCTTCACTGATAAACAGTTCCAAACCGATCTTGAAACAACCGACCACCCCTTCCAGCAATTGGACGTAACGCTTTGCCTCCTTTTTTCCTGGAACATCCAGAGCAAAGATCAACCGGTCTTGTGGATTCATTGTATTCATAAAGTAACCACGAAAAATTTAGGAAAGTATATCAGGACTCACAATTAATGATGAAAAATACTCTCGGGATATCGAGTCATGACCGAATGATTCTGGATGCCCGGCCTTTTGGAGTCCAACTCCTGCTTTGAAATATATGGTGGGGATATTTTTTCATGGTCACCGTAGTCCTCCATGACAAACTGGTTCTTACTGCCTTCGCCCCGACGTGGTTTGGCGATGAAGGGAAACGAGAACGAGGTCTCTAATTTTCCCGGCAAAAATGTTTGTGGGGTGTCGAATCCCTCATCTTTCAAAAACTCAAACAGTTTCCACTTATCGTGACAAATCTCGATAGCATCATTTTCAGGTATCCACAAACGTCGGCCATTCGATTGGAGTTTAGCGTCTTGGAACACCTGGATCAGGGAAACCCTCCAATACGAAGCCAGAAATAGGATTTTTAAAGTTTCCATTTAAATATGTGCTCTTTCCTGAGTTTCTAATACATCGCAAGATGTCCTATCTGGTTGAGAATCTTTGCCGACGCACCCCAGATTCTATGATGCTGAAACCAGTACATCACCCCTTGCTCAGCAGGCTTGCTCCCGACATCCCGCTGTTGCGTGGCAAGCAAGGATGTGAAAGGAATTTCTAAAACTTCATCCACCTCATCCTCTGCAAGTTCATATTCGGGTGCAGAAGACAAAACGGAAACAAAAGGGGTGATTTCAAATCCCAACCGCGTACTGACCATAGGAAGTCGGCCTGGTACATCTTCAGGTTCAATTTCAATAGCAACTTCCTCCTCGGTTTCTCTTAAAGCCGTAGCCAGCAGGTCGCCATCCTCATCTTCTTCAAACACCCCGCCGGGGAAACCCACTTCCCCCGCATGATACTTGAGGTGCATGGCTCGTTTGGTCATCAACACATGGGTCTTATTGTGTCGGGGATAAAGCATGACCATCACCGCGGCCCGCATGGGATGCGCGGTGGTCACTTCCCGCACCAGAGGGAAATCACGCTGGAGTTTGTGTTTGATTAAAAACAGGTCCATCGATCCCTACCAAACCTTTTTGTATTCTTCGATGTCGAACCCAACAGTGATTTTATTTTTATCCACTGCAATCGGGCGTTTGACCAACCTTCCGTTAGAGGCCAGCAAGTCTATCGCCTGGCTTTCGGTCATGGTCGCCAGTTTATCTTTGATCTTCAACTCGCGATACTGAACTCCACTGGTATTGAACAACTTTTTCATTCCCTTGGCTTTCATCGCCGCTTTAAGGATCTGCTTGGTCGGCGGCGTCTCGGTAATATCGAACAGCTCAAACTTAACCTTCCTGTCTTCCAGAAACCGGATCACCTTACGACAGGTTCCACATTTATTATAAGAGTACAACTTCATCTGAAAACCTCCTTCTTTGTGGAGAACCGCAGGCCAGCGTGACGCTTCGCTGACACTATAAACCCGAGGTTACGCATTTTCTACGTCAAGACTGGTCCGAAGTCGCAGAATTATTTATGAAATAACGTCAAAACAAATTAACCTTAATCTTTCCTGATCGAGTGATAACGCATTTGATGAAAATGCGGTATAGTCCTTTTCAAAATCTGGATTAAAAGTTTGCCTAAGGTTATACAATGAAACCATCAACAGCTTCACATTTTCCTGGATTTGAAAATCTTTATAAAATTTCCGTAGTTCTTTGACCTGAACATGAAGCATAGGCTGATTCAAAAATTTAATCAGTTCTATGCACTGTGTACGCTCTACATCCGGGTGATTGATGTAACCTTGAATGGTTGTGGCGATGGTTTGCTGGATGGGATCAACGGTTCGCGGAGCGGCTTCTAATGATTTTTGTTCTTGATAGGAACATAATATATCATCCATGATTTTTTCTTGCAGGTCAAAAATTGAATGGAATATCTCTTGCTCTACAATTCTCGGGGTTTCCTTATCGCATGCTATTAAATTAGCGATCACATAGCGATTATCAATAATTTTATTCTCTTTAAGATCAAAATATTTCCAGAAATGGAATACCTCATTGGCTTGGCTGTTGGTTTGAAAATAGAAAAATACTCCCTTTGATCCAGGTCGAATGAGACCAGAGTGAATTCCATCGGGTAAAGTTTCCAACATTTCCTGCCCGCCCGAATCTAGTAATCCCTGCAATTGTTGCTTGAGAAATTCGTTGCTGGCCAGTTCCGTAAATTGCTCCTCTTCTTCGATCACCGAACCGTCCTCATCCATAATTCTTCTAAGAGTGTTAAAGTTTCTTGGATTTATGGTTTCCCCGAGAACGCTGGCATCCAGAAATCCCGCTTGATCGATAGATGCAATCTTTGTTGTTAAACTTTCTACAAGTCCTAACAGTCTTTCTAATCCTTCATCGGGAAACATATTAAAAATGGAAAGAGTATCAAACTCCGTCCCAAGACGGTCAATTCGGCCTGCCCTCTGGATCATCCGGGTAGGATTCCAGTGAAGGTCGTAATTTATTAGATGACCGCAATCCTGAAGATTTTGCCCCTCAGACAACACATCTGAAGAAACTAAAATATCTATTTCTTTATCTGTCCCTATCCAGTCCTCTTTTTCATTAGCCTTTGGAGCAAAACCCTGAACCAGTTTTTCTTTTTCCTTTGGGTTAGCACCACTATCCATTCTACGAATTGCCGCATTGTCCAGTTGCTCAAGAAATTCCACAGCAGAGGGGTTTTTAAAATCACCAATATTTTTAAATAAATACCGGACTGTATCTTTATAGTGACTGAAAATCAGGACTTTTTTGCCACGGAGTTCCCCTGACAAATGCTCCTTAAGGCATTCCAGTTTTACGTCTTTTTCAGGCCCGATATCTTTTATGCGCTGCCAAATATTGGTTAGAATATCTCGGTCCTGTTGCAATGCATCATGAAGCCTCCTCAAATCATATAAAGAAGGATCAATCGTTTCCATTCCTTCTAATATATGTTTGGCCTCTTCGCTGGCATCCAAATCCTCAGCCAAGGATGATGGAACCGCATCATCCTCTTCATCTTCCCGTTCGAGGTATCTCAAGGCCTTATGAAATTCACTGCTTCTCAATAATTTCCCATCTAAAACGTAACTTTCAAAAGTTTTGAGAAATGCCAAAGCTCGTCGAATACTGATCCGAAATGCTTCTATACTGGACTCAAACCGCTTCAGGTAACGACTTTTAAAAATACCCACTAAAGCCTGTTCGCGGCCAACTTCAAACTCATCGATTTCAGCCCCTTCTTTCTTATAATTCTCCAAATTGTATTGAGCGAATCTGAGACTATCGACACCCGATACTATATCCTCATAGATTCCGGCATAAGTTGCTTCCAGGTTATATTGAATAGTTCGTAATCTTCGTTTAGGAAAATGTATTTTTTTGCCATTAATGGTGGCATCGGGATAAGCTCTGCGAATAAAAGGGCGCGTTCTGCGAACGACAATCTCTTCAAGAAGGTTGAAAAGGGCAATGGCGCTATTTCCCATCCTTGAGTCTCTGCGGACTTGCAAAAAATATCTGCGCAAATCGCCAATGCCACAGGCCGAGAAATAACTTTGGTCCCCACGGGTAATAAGACAAAGCTGGTTGTAAAGATCAAACAAATCGTTGTTGATGGGAGTTGCCGTCAATAGAATTATTTTTTTCCTGGCCCCTTCACGGCCTCGCCCACCATTAGCGCCTAAAACAAGTTCCAGATTTAAATATCTATTAGACCCCTTATTGCGAAAATTGTGGGATTCATCGATTAAAATAACATCTACATCTCCATAGGGTTCTGGGTCAAACTCATCTCTTCCCAAAGCTTCTTGAGATAAAATTTTACCCGCAATGGAAGCATGGTTTAATTCACGCTCCCACATCTCCCTTAAAGCGGCGGGACATACGATAAGAGCCTTTTGCCGGAGATGGTAAGCGAAATCTTCCAAAAGCTTTTTCCCGATCCAGGTTTTTCCAAGGCCTACAGAATCGGCAATCATTACACCGTCATATCGCAATAAAATCTTTCTGGCTTTCTTGACCGCATCCTCCTGGAATTCGGCCAGTTCCACCGCGGACCGGGTGCCCGCTGACTCTTCTGAAGAAAGGTCTCCCTGAAAATACTCATAAAGGGCCTTCATATAGACTTGATAGGGAGTGTATTCGGTTCGGCCAAACTTGGAATCGTCCAGAAGCTGGATCAACTGATCCTTGAAATCAACCGAGTCATCCCATTGCCTTTGGTACCATTGTTCTAAATCAATGATGGCACGCGCTCCGACTTCACTTTTTATCAGTTGTCGATTGGAATCTTTTATTTGAGGACTGGGACTTTGATCGGCGAGCCAGGAGACGGCTTGTTGCGCATGAATATCATTTGCCTCGGAAGGGTCTAATAAAAAATCTTGTGGGCCAAATTAAGTTCGCGGTTAGAAGTTAAACCAGGAGTGGTAAAATTTGAGGAACCAACAATGGCCACAACAGGGCGAAATCGCTCGAAGAGCATTTGCTGACCAGGCCGGTCAGAATAAAACAGCCAGCATTTGGCATGAAGAAATCCCTTATCATACATCTTGACTTCTACCTTCTGGTTTTGAAGGTAGGCAATCAGGTCTTCAATGAGTTTTAGAGTTTTTTCCTCAAATGGTAGAATCTCCAAATCTTTTTTTATAAGACCCTGAACATTATCTGGTCCTGGCTTAAGCCCTACTTGCTCACCAGAAGTAGGTTCGGCTCCAAGGAGCAATCGGAAAGAACCCAGAGAATTGAGGCCATTTTCCAAAAGCCCAAATCCCCCGACCGTAAAATAAGCCGTCGCCACATCCAGAGACTGGCCTTTATATTCTTCAAGAAGCCCGCTCAGAACCTTAGCGAGAATATGCTCTTGGTTATCTATGACGTATGGGATTTTCAAAGTATTCTATTTATCCTCAAGCCATTTTCCCTAGTGTTTCATAGCATAGAACTGATATTTCAAATAAAGCGAACCTCATTTTTACTTAATCCCCCATCGCCGACTACCTGTGCGGGTTGGAGAACCACATTGACTTAGCAATTGTCTATATCGAGCTGGTTCAAGCGATTTTTTTATTACTTCAAAGTAAACTCTCCCACCGGAACGTCTTCGAAAAAGAATTAAACAGGGCCTATCCCGATAATCCAGTTCGTGAATTACTAAACGAGTCGTGTGATTGGAGTATCGTGTCATAGTCAGGTGGTGATCTTCCTTAGTTGCTCGGTTTTGTAAATGCACAGTGATACTTCCCCCTTGAAGATTAGGCAGACCAAAAAATGGTTTAGCTGCTTCCATTGGTATTTGTATTTGACTACCACCAGCCCCTGTTTCTCTATCCATAATCTCAAGGATCAGATCCCCCTTACGAGCTCCTCCAAAACCCCTAGAACCTGTTCCATTACCACCTCTTCGCTTACTCCAGGTAAATGTTGAAGCAACACGCGCCTCTGCTCTTTTAACCCCAAAGTCCTCCTTCTCTTTCCTGTAACTATCAAGTAGTGAAGAAGTTAGGGTTTCACTGGATGATTCAATCATGCTGTGCCACATTAAAAGGCTTTTATTAGGATTGGAAAAATTCATTACAGTCGCGAATTCAATATTGTGCTTAAGTCCGTCGAGAGAAAGATTATTGCTTCCAACAATAATAGTTCCAGAATCATTAAGGACAAACCAAACAACTTTGGGATGGAAGATTCCATTATAATGCACTAGAAGTTTTACGGTAACTCCATCTGTTTGCATATTTGCCAAGGCATTTGGGTCTGTAATTCCATGATCTGTACCAACATATGCTATGATTTCCCTGTTATTTTTTCTCTTTAACCAACTTTTTGCAGCTTTTCTGACCAAGCTCCATCCTGGATTCGTTACAGCATAAAAATACAAGCGTAATTCTGAGGCTTCCCGGTCTGAAGATAATTTTTGAATAAACGTGTCATGAAAATTGGTAAGGGTCCAAGTTGCACCCTGGGCAGTTGGAAGAAAGTTTTTCATTTCATGCTCCTGATTTCATTTGCTAGATTTTTATCGACACTGCCGATTTGATCTTCAAGTGCTTCATTAAATTTGGTTGTAGCTTCGGTAATGGCACGTTTGTTGGGTTTAGTGTTAAGTAATTCGTGAAATTCGGTTCCGATATGCTCAGCCCATGGTTGGTCCAAAAATGGAATTGGAATATCTTCAAGATGGGTTATTTTTAACTCGGCAAAAAGTTTGCCTGTGCGTGGCTGGATTGATCTGAAAAACCACGTAGCAAAACGCGAGTTTAGAACTGCACAAATATAGATTGCAGCCTTCCATTTCATCTTTGGTAGTGGTACACAAATGAAAAAATTGTTAGAGAAAAAGTAGCCTTCAGTGTCGATTGCGGCAAGAATGTAATCTCCCGTTCTTCTCACAATGATTTTATGGGATTTATAGAGGTTAGAATCACCAAGGTTGAAGTATTCACCTTCCTCTCGTTTGAAAACAAGTGGGTCCAGTTGAATATACTTACCTTCCCAAGTTATCTGCATTGGGGAAATCTCATCGCGCCCAAAAATGAGGGGTTCGCAGAAATCCCCAACAATTTTTTCTAGGAATAGCTTTTCTCGAACGTTTCCCGAATGTATGCCCTCGCGAAGCGTGAATATCTTGCCCATTGGAACGCCAATAGAACACGCAATATCCAGCAATTCTTGAAGGCGTGGCGAAAGACATAAGTTGAAACGAAACTGTTTGGTCGTTTTGAAAGTAGATTGTTTAATGAGGTTTACAAGTGATGTCTGGATTTGTCCATCTGGGACCTCGGGAATGCAGCGAATCAGGTGTTCCTCTTTTGGTATGTAAGCTTTAGCCACCAACGAACACACATCAATACTGGCTTGGTCGAAGGCTTTTCCCCAATGCGCAATTTCCACTATTGAGGTTCGTTGTAATAAGAGCTGGCGAATACTAGGGTAATTCTTCAAAAGTATAATGTCGGGCAATAGCAAGCCAATAAATCCATCCGATATTACCAAATCGGACGATAGCTCAGAAAAAATAGCAAACGTATCGACTAATCCCTGTTGCGAGCCCTCAAATTGGAAACGGATAAGGTCTTTTGTTTGAGGGGAGATATAAGCACCCCATGGTGGATTCCCAATTACTGCGTCGAACCCGCCATGTTCCATTTTTTGGATTACCTGGGTAGTTCCAGAATCGGGACCGTAAAAAACTTCAGGGAATTCCAATTCCCAATGGAAAAAGCGGTTAATTTCGAAATCTTTTATTGTATTGCTAACAATTTTCCTAGATTGGTCTGTAAGACCATCCGTTTTAAATTTAACATCCAGCCATTCCTGAGATTCTTGTGATTTCAAGAAATCCACAGCGTCCCTGACTTCTTTCTTATTTTTGCCTTTTCCTACTTTTCGAATGGGGTTGCTGAACCATTGGCTCGTATAAATATCAAGGATTCGTTTGAACGGAACCAAAGCATCCGAGGCTTTATTAAATTCCTCTCGTGACTGTTTTACTTGAGCGCTGGTGACATCGGACAACTCGCCGACATGACGCATCAAACCTGTTGCCAACATCAAACCGGTAAACTGGCTTCCGCCAAAAAGCAGAGATTGACCCTTTTCAATTTCCTTCTGAGCTTCCTCCACATTTGAGCCAATCAAGGAGTTTCCGCATTTCATATGATGATCCAGGAAAGACAGGGGAGCACCCAGTGTGAAACAATCCAACCACAAAGAAACTTTAGCCAGTTCCACCGCCATGGGATTGAGGTCCACGCCGTATATACAACGTTTGAGCACATATCTTTTAAGAAGATTGACATCGGTCAGGCGGTTACGGTCGATGGTAATCCTCTGTTCGTCCATCTCTTTGAGAATGGTCTGGCGGGTTTCCTCCAAATGGGCGAAAACAGGATTCCAGGGAAACTTGTTTAAGAAATCAATGATCTTGTCTGTGATGAAATCAACCGCCTCCACGAGAAAGTGACCTGACCCCATAGCCGGGTCGAGAACTTTGATGTTGAATAATTCATCCACGACATGGCGGTAGGTGAATGCGACTTTTTCAGGGTCGTCCTCTTTCATTTTTTGCTTTTCAAAAGCTTCCTTCCGCTTAACGGCCTCCTTGTAGGCTTGTTGAGCTTCCCGAAATTTGCTCCGCATCTCTTGTTCGAATTTTTCTTCCAGCACCGGACCTACAGCGTTTTCGATGATGTATTCAACGATATGATCCGGCGTGTAATAGGACCCCGTGGCTTTACGCTCGTGTTTATCGTTTTCAAGATAGACGGTTCCTTTCGATAGAGTACGTTCTTTCGCGTTTTTTCCCCGGCCTATGGTAAGGATTTTCTGATTATCTGCTTGTTTGTAAGGAATAATGAGTTCTGTTTTCTTTCCTTTAACCACCGCCATCTTTTCAGGAGCAATGCGAACCTTGAATTCCAACAAACCTTCATAAATAGAACCCAATTGGCGAACGCCAAGGGATTTGAAATCGATGGATACCAAATCCTGCCTCTTATCATCGATATCTCGTGTCAATAGGTTGATGGCTTTGGCAAGTTGGAGGTCGGGAACTTTGTTGGAATTAAGAAACCGGGCGTTCTCGGCCTCGGGGCTTGTATCATTATCGTGAACGTCGTTCAGGAAAAGGCCGCCGTTATATACCGGAACATTGAGATTAGCATCTCCCCGATCAATGATTTCAAACAAACGTGTTAATCTTTCATAAAGCGTATATTGATTATTCTTATAATGTTTTTTGAGTTTGGAGTCCGCTTCATCGACTAAGGTTCCTGCCACACCCGCAATTTCTGTTTTGAGCTTATGCAAACTGGCTTCAAAATAACCACGGGTTTCCTTGACGGGCAATAAATCCCTCGCTTCCGCGTATAGGAGAAACAATAACCGATAAAGAAAAGTGAGGGTCCCTTGAAAAACCTTATCCAAATTTTCCTGAGAAAATTCCGCATGCAATCCTTCTCTATCCCGCGCATGGGCAACGAATCCCTCTGAAAGGTGAGGAAATATCTTTTCAAATACCCTTTCCTTAAGCCGCTTCCCAAGTTCCTTTGCATAATTCTTGCTTTCTGTCAGGAGTCTGTCCAGAAAAGTGGTGGTTTTCTCTTCTCCTTCAATCGTTAGAGTGGTTGGTTCAAATGACTGCCTGCGAAATAACAGCCAAAAATATCTAAAGGCTTCGGCGGGGTCTCCCACCCTTTGTCCACTTTGAGCCAGGACTTCTTCCAAATCGATTTGATAATAGTTGGTTGCCCTGGAATGGGCATGCCGGGAATAAAGCCTCCAGATTTTTCCATTAGTCACTATGGCCCATGGGGCTTCTCCCACTTCCAGCAAGCTGACAACAACCGCTCCGGGGTTTTCTTCAGGACTTTCCTTATCCCTTTCAGGGTCTTTTCCATCCAGGGAACGACCCCAAGGGTAAACCAAAGAGAAAGCGAGAGGCTGGCTATCGCTGGTTGAAGCCATTAGACGGTAGTCTGGTTCGGCAATATCGCTTCCCGCTTTTTTCCCTACCTTATATGAGAAACCTAGTATTTTTAATGTGGACTCCAGGAGTTCTTTTCTCAGAACTTCTTCCTTTTGTCCCCTCATTTTTGGAGACTTCTCTAAAAACAGTTTGTTCAATTCTAAAAATGCAGGTTTCGGGTTCTCCGACCATTCAGGGAAATCCCGGAGCCTCTCTATAAGGTAATAATCCGAAAATAAAGCGCGGTTATTGAAGAATTCTTCCGACCAATCGGCAATGGCATAAGCAGAGATAAACTTATCGTACTGAGCAAAGGGATCGCTTTCTGTATAGGTGAATCTCTTTAAAACCCGCAGGTGAACGCGAGAAGGTTTTTTCCGTTCAACAGTTAAAGTTCGTGGGCGAATTCCCACTTGGGGAGAACCTATTGTCTTTTTTGAGGGGCTGGTTAAGGGAAGATATTTTTCCAGCAAAACAAAATCGATTCGTTCGTAGTCGCTGGTCAGAACTAAAAGATAGTTTCCGGTCCTGTTACGAAAGTTCCGGGCAAGCGCACGGGTATGAGTTACGGTAACGCTGGTTAATTCGAATAAGTAGACTTGAAAAAGGCCATCCTCGTCAGCGAGCAACTCAATTTTCTTAATGGGCCGGAGAGTTCCTTCCGCGGAAATCCCCAGATTGCTGGCAGTCTGTACAATACGGCTATTTGTATTGAACCCCAAGCTTGAGAAAAAACCTTCCAAAGCATCGGCACTGGAAAGTTGTTGAATATCATGGAGGGTAAGGTCTCGGTCAAATATCATTTCAAAATACTAAAATTCGATCAGCGTGGGGCCAATGAGTAATAACTCTTCTGGCAAGTAACTATGTTATCGGCTTATTAAGCCCTCTGCCCAGTTTCCACCGGGCGCGTGGTACTTACCTCACCTTAGCTTTCATGCCCCGGAGGGGTATGGCGGATACAATATGTTGTGGGCTGGGCCTCAAAGTATACCAAACATGGTATAATTTCACTTTACAATATCTCAGGATTGGGATAATCTTCCTTCCAGAATATATGACTCAAAAGATCCGATAATCCCCGGAGCCCCACCAAATATGTACCTGAAAAACTTAGAATTAGAAGGTTTCAAATCGTTTGTCGATTCCACCAATCTGGAGTTTGGAAACGGTTTTACGGCCATTGTCGGCCCCAACGGTTGCGGAAAGAGCAATGTCTCCGACGCGATTCGCTGGGTCATCGGCGAGCAAAGGTCCAAAACCCTGCGTAGCACCCGTATCACGGATCTCATATTCAATGGCAGCAGCAGCCGAAAACCGGTGAACCGAGCAGAAATCTCCCTGACCTTATCCAATGTACCAGCGGGAATCCGGATCGCCGGAATTTCCAATACAGCCGAAGATGTCAAAGTCACCCGTTGCTACCATCGTTCCGGCGAAAGCGAATTTTATATCAACCAGATTCCATGCCGCTTGAAGGATATCACGGATTTCCTTTTGGATGCGGGGATCAGCCCAAAAGTCCTGACCATTATTGAGCAGGGCCATATTCAGGACATCATCACTTCCAAACCGGAAGAAAGGCGTATTCTGATTGAAGAAGCTGCGGGAACCCTTAAATTCAAACACCGCAAAAACGAAGCCATCCGCAAGCTCGACAGCTCGCGCCAGAATTTGGAACGGGTGGCGGATATCGTTCAGGAACTGTCGCGACAGGTCGAATCGTTAAAGCGCCAGGCCGCCAAGGCGGAACGCTATAAAAAATACAAAGCCGAGGTCAAGGAACTTTCCCTCAAGCTTTTCTCCATCAAAGTCCGCCGCTACCAGTCGCAACTGCTGACGATAGAAGCGGAGTTAGAGGAGCAAACAGAAAAGAAATCCGAGTGGAATGCCCGTCTCTCCACCTTAGAAAATCAGATTGCCCAACTCAATGTCGAAATCGAAGAATCGTTGAGCCGGTTGAATGAAGCACGCGAAACCATTCACCAGTTGAACTCCCAAATCGGAAACAGCGAACAAAGCATTGCTTTCAAAAAAGAGCAGAAATCTGAAGCAGAAACGGATATCGAGTCCGCCACAGGAGAAATCTCCCAGATGGAAGGGGAAATTAGCAGCCTGGCAAACCAGATCGAAAACGAAAGGCAAAACCTTTCTGCCACCTCACAGGAAATCAACGAGCAGGAAATTGTGCTGGATCAACGCAAAGCTGAAAACGAGCAGAAACGGGATGCGTTGCAGGAAATTCAGGAGCAGGTTCTCAGCAGCGAAAAAAATGTTCACAACTTATTCCAGCAGACAGCCCAATCGGAAAACCAGATGACCGCTCTGGATACCCGTATCCAGGGATTGGAAACCGGTCAGAAAAAACTAGTGACAGAAAAGGAAGAAATCTATTTCCAAATTCAGGAAAACCAATCGAGTCTGGAGCAAAGAGAATCAGAACACCGGCAGAAAACCGAGGAACTTGCGCGTTTAAAAGAACAGCAAGAGACATCGCGGCAGGAAACCACCTCCTACTCGCAACAATTCCAAGCTGAAACAGACCGTCATAGCTCCAAAAAAGAGGACTATTTTCATAAAGCCTCCCTTCTCGGCACATTGGAAAAACTGAGAAACCAGTTTGAGGGATTTCATGAGGGCGTTAAATCCCTTATGAACAAACAAAACGGCGAACGCATTCCAGGAATCCGGGAAGTGCTGGTCGATGTGTTACAAACGCCGGCGGAATATGAAGTGGCCATCGAAACAGCCCTGGGTGAAAAACTGCAAAGCGTTATTGTCAATTCCTATTCCGATTCGCTGGAGGCCATCGGCTATCTTAAGAATCATCAGTCCGGTCGGGGCCTGTTCGCTCCTCTCAATCCGAAAGCAACTCCTTCCGCACCCCTTTATATGAATGGCACACAGGGAATCGTGGGCAAGGCCCTCAACTTTGTCGAATGTCAGGAAGAGTATCGGCCTGTTATCGAATTGTTACTGAAAAGCGTTGTCATCGTTCAGGATATGGATGTCGCCCTGCACCTGCATCAAGAGCCAGAATTTCAGGGTACCGTTGTCACCTTGAACGGAGAAATGATTGATGCTAACGGATTCGTCACCGGAGGCTCACTGGAAAATGATTCCTCAAGTCTGCTGGCCAGGAACCGGGAAATAGAAACTCTCACCCGTAGTGTCGGTAGCGTTGAAGAGGAATTGGATGCCTCGCAGGAAAATATCGAAAATAAAAAACAGGGCCTTTCCCAACTTGAGGCCAACCTGAGGCAACTGGGCCAGCAGACTCATACCACCGAGATCGCAACGAATAACAAACTCCGCGATCTGGAACAATCGCGTCAGGAAGCAGAACGCCTTGGCAGCAAAAGCTCCTCCATTGACGAGGAAATTTCGGCCATAGACCAAGAAAGAGAAAAACTGGTCGCGGAGAAATCTTCACTGGACCAACAATTGGAATCCGCCGAGCAAAAAAGGGTTGAGGAAGAAGTGCTTTTAACCGGCTATCGGGAAGAACTGGAACAGAGCCGGTCTGGCCTTGAGGAAATTTCATCCGAGATCAGCCGACTCAAAGTTCTGATCGCATCGCTGATCGGCCGGCGAGAAAACACACTCACAGAAATCAAACGACTGGAACTCCAGCAACAAAACCTGAAACAGCAAATTGAAAGGCGCGAGTCGGACCGCGTTTCCAACCAGAACAGAATTACTGAAATTGATGGCGAAATTTCAACCCTGGAAAGCACAGTCCTCAAACTTTCCCGGGAAAAAGATCAGCTGACCGAAACAGCCGCTCAGGAAGAAGAGTCCCTGCGGCAGAAGGAAGAGGATCAAAAGGGTATGGAACAGGACACCCGCGAACTTTCCCGAAAAATTCAGGAAATCACCGAGACCCTTTCTCAAATTGAAATCAAGCGATCTGAAAACCGCCTGCAAATCGCCCACTTGGAAGAACGCACTTACGAAGACTTTAACGCAACACGGGAAGAGTTACAGTCGGCCTACGACGAGACCATTGATGAGAGCGAAACGGACGAACAGGTTAAAGAACTCAAGGAAAAGGTGGCAAAATTAGGTGAGGTCAATCTGGCCGCGCTTGCGGATTTTGAAAAAACCAACGAGCGTTACACCTTCCTGAAAAAACAGCAGGACGATCTGGCCGAGTCCATCGAACTACTCCATTTAACCATTGAAAAAATAAACCGCACCACCAAACAACGGTTTCTCGATACCTTCGAATTGGTGAACGTAAATTTCAAGGAAATTTTTGCGCGTCTCTTTCAAGGTGGAAAAGCAAACCTGACCCTGGTTGACAAGGCTAACCCTCTCGATTCGGGAATTGAAATCACCGCAAATCCTTTAGGAAAAAGCCTGCAAAGTCTGGCTCTGATGTCCGGAGGAGAAAAAGCCATGACCGCCATCGCTCTGATGTTTGCGGTATTCAAAGTCCGGCCCAGCCCCTTCTGCCTGTTGGATGAAGTGGATGCCCCGCTGGATGAAGCCAATGTGGTCCGCTTCCAGGAAATGCTCAAAGAAATGGCTGTTAACACACAATTCATCATCATCACCCACAACCAAAAAACCATGTCTTTTGCCAACGCACTCTACGGCATCACCATGGAAGAACAGGGTGTCTCCAAAGCAGTCTCCGTCCACTTCAACTAGCCGGCGTAACCGCCGCTGGCAATAAGGCGGTGATACCCCCCTCCGGGCATGAAGACAAATGATGGAGATACCACACGCACGCGACCGCCCAAAGCATAAATTTATTGCTCATTGCTACCGGCGGCTACGCCGGGGTATAATCCGCTTCATATTAACTAATTGTATCTTGCTATGGCGGAAGCGAAAGACATTGACGACAGCTTGGAGTTCCTCCGGTATTTTGAAAAAAACACCGAGAACTCCGACCTCGGTACTCTCATCCGGGAGAAGTTGAGTTTCGACAAAAAATCTCTGAATCTTTTAGGTTGTCAGCTTAAAGAAGAGGATTTCAAAATCATCGCTGGAGCCAGTCCTCTTAAATCTCTTTCTTTCCTGAATCTTGAACAAACAGGTTTGAATTCTAGTGGACTGCAATCGCTCAGCGCTTCCGACTGTTTTTGTAATCTGGAAAACCTTTCGCTGGCCAACAATAATCTCGACGACGAAGCCTTATTCTTCCTTTCCAAGTGCCGGGCACTGACGCTTCTGAAAGACTTGAGTTTATCCAGCAACGAAATCGGCGTACTGGGGGCCAAGGTTCTTTCTTTGGCAGAAGGCATGAACAATCTGGAGCGGTTGGACCTTTCTTACAACCGTTTGGAACCACTTGGCATTAAATCGCTTGCCGACTCAAAACTTGGCCGCCAAATAACCGATATCAATCTTCGCGACACGGGGATTGGTGATGAGGGTTTAAGGTTTTTAACAAAGGCACCCCCTCTTGAAAAGATTCTCACGGTTGATCTTTCCGATAATGGTTTGACCCATGAAGGAATGGAGGCTCTGGCGCAGTCGCAGGTGTTTCCTAATCTCAAAGTTTTGATTCTGAACAACAACCATCTTGGAGATGATGGAGTCTATGCCATGGCCGAGTCTCCCATGCTAGCAAAACTCGAAATCCTGATCATGCACAATAACGGATTGACCACCGATAGTGCCATTTCCCTTTCCACCTCTAAATCGATCACTCAACTTAAAACACTGGACCTGAATAACAACGATCTTCGTGCCGAGGGAGTGAAGGCACTGGCGGAATCCGCAAATATGAAAAATATGGAAACGCTGGATCTCGGCGAGAATAAAATCGGCCACAAGGGCGCAGAGGCCTTGGCGCAATCTCCTCATTGCGCCAGCCTGAAATCTTTGCGACTGAACAACAATAATATTGCCGATCAGGGGGCCACGGCGTTGGCCTGTTCTACCACCCTGACTCAATTGGAATCTTTATACCTGGAAAACGAAAACTGGATTCGTGCACAAGGTACCAAGGCAATTGCCGAGTCCAAAAATTTGTCCAGCCTTCGCCGGTTGGTACTCGCCTTGAATGCCATTGGCGATGAAGGCGCAATTTATCTGGCCAATTCCCACCCACTCTCCGGCCTGCATTTTTTAAACGTAGCGGGCAGCAAGCTGAGCCCCAGAGGGGAAGATGCCCTGCAAAAATCCGCAGCACTGACCAATCTTCAAGTTCTTGAAATTGTTTGATAAACCGGTTTGGCTCATCGCGTTGCGCCGGGTCGGCGAAGAGGAACGTTGTCGAGGTTGCCAGCATAGGTCAAAGCGTTAAGAATCCTCCAGGTAGAGTGCCTCTACAGGCTATAGCAATGGCTTTTTTACCCCTCCGTGGCACGAAGTACCCCCGTGCCGGGCATGAAGTTTAAGGAAGAGGACATCACAGCTACGGAAGAATATCACGTCCGCTTGCACAGCAGGTTGTTTCTCGGCACAAAGGAGTAAAATGACCCCTCTTTATCAAAGAGGGGCTGGGGTGATTGACCTTCCGGGGTGTTATCTTTTCAATAAATTAAGGAGTCATTTCAACCAACTTTTTGATGGTTTTTTCAATGCCTTCGGCCACTTCCGAGATGCTTTGCCCTGTCATATAGGCCGGGGTCGAGACGATTTTGTTCTCCGCATCCAGCACAAAATCAGTGGTGGCGCAGTCCTGATGTTTGCTGCCCATCATTTCGATCTTGCCACTGCATTCCTTGTCGTTGCCGATGGTCAAGACCGGTTTGGCCGGTTCACTTTCATAGATTTTTGCCATCATGGCCGGGGCGATGCACAAAACTGCCTGCGGTTTTTGTTTGGCGGCAAACTCCTTCACCAGCCGCATCACTTCCGGGTGGACGTCGCAGTTTTCACCTTTGACCGCGAAACTGGAGAGATTTTTTGCCGCGCCGAATCCACCGGGGAACACCAGCGCGTCAATATCATCCGCTTTGACAGTAGCGATATCTTTGATCTCGCCCCGGGCGATGCGTGCCGCTTCGACCAGAACATTGCGTTTTTCTCCCGCCGCTTCTTCACCCGTGAGATGGTTGACCACATGCATCTGATCGACATTGGGGGCCATGCACACCGCCTCGGCTCCAGCCCGGTTGATCGCAAGTAAAGTTATGACCGACTCGTGGATCTCCGCACCGTCATACACCCCGCAACCCGAAAGCACCACACCAATCTTTTTCATGATTGTCCCCCCATCAAAATAAAAATTGAGTTTAGTTTTAAATTGAAACGTTCAACTAATTTTACCACCCACTGGGCGTGGGTCCAACTTAAAACCACTCTTAGAAGAAAGGACAAAAAGGGGCTTGGCAATGAGATAACAAATAATTTTCAAAATTGAAGCAAAGGCTGAGTTAACTTCACTCACAAGCCAATAAAAAACTAATTACCGTACTTTTTCTTTTTTAGCAGTTAGGGTAGAAGTTTTTTTGAATGGTATACCAAGCCAACCACAAACTTGCTGCCTGAGTTGATAATCCTCTTCAAAAAGCAAAAAATGCATTGAGGTAAGTATTTGTAAAATTCTATTATTAAAAGGCTCGTTTTTAAGTTCCTTAATTAAACCTTTTACCTCTGAAGTAGGGAATGACTGAAAATGATCATATTTAATTGAAATATCAACAAACCTGTTTCCAATATTTCCGTCACTTTTCAAAATTTCCGCGAAGGTCAATCGAAGATTTGGAGAACCAACCGATGAAGATACTTTTTTTATAAAAGAAATAATTGCAATTTGCGAAAGGAAATAAATTAACCCTCTTATTAGTTTTTTTATTCTCTTTTCATCTGCCTTTGAATTTTCCTTTTTTATTTCTTCATAAAAACTTTCAATAAAGTCGTCAAGAGAAGACTCTAGGAGAACAGAAAAGGATTTAATTGCTCTCATCCCCAAAGCATAACAAGCATTAGCCAAGTCAATTTTTTTCGCACTTTCCAACGAGCCCGCATAACTTCTTAAAATTTGACCGGATACTTGAAGAGCTTTTGTAGCTCTGTTAAAATCTGAAGAATCGGAATCAGAACTAACTTCACTTGAGGATCTTTGTTCAATCTCATCTTTTGCTTTATTTAATTCCTGTCTGACCTCTCTGGGAGAAGTATCCTCTAAATTAATTAACTCAACATCAATTTTGTCATCCAAACCATCTAAAAATTTAAAGTCCTCAGAAAAATCACAAGGAGGGTATTGTTTAAATGTTCCATTTGTTTGTTCTAGTACCGTCTCAAGAATTAGAGGGTCCTTGCTGAAATGACTTAATAATATTATTATGTTTGCATAATCCTCTCTGTGCAGACCGAGAGCAATTTTGTTAAATATGTTTTTGATCTCATCTTCATGGAAATGGTCAGCCAAATACTTTGCAAGGAAATAGTAAAAAGAAAACTGGTACTTAAAACAAAATAAATTATTTATTTCAGAGAGTATTGTTGCAAAACATAAGTGTTCAACAACCTTACCAAAATTCAAATTTAATGCGAATTTCTTATTATGCGAATTATGAAATTCTTCGAATTCTTCTTTTCCTATTGCTGTACTTTCATTTTCAAATAATATGTAAGCCAGCTCTGACAAATAAGTATTTAAAGTTACCAAATCGACCTTGCCAATATTAGACTCCCGAAGCTTGGCAGATATCAAAAACTCAAATAATTCCCCATACGACCCGGAAATCAGAATATGCTTTTTATTAGCCTCTATTTGCTGAAGTAATGTCAAAATAAATACAGGGACCGCAGGAAACATCCTTGAAGCCAAAACGCTTGACAACAATCTATCTATCCGATCAACCTCCCTGATAAACTCCTGCCCATTGCATGAATATTCCTGACCTAAAATCAACCATTTTTCCACCATTTCACATCTCAAGTAATTTTTAAATGGCATAATTTCTAAATTGATGAAATCTTTAAATGGATTTTCTTCTTTTTTGGAATATTTCAATTTTTCAAAATTCAAGGAGTCATCTGCAACTAAAAAGAATTTTGTGAAATATTGCCTTAACTTTTCAACGATTTTCACTTTTCCCGCATCGTTGACTTCAAACAAATGAACATTATCTATAATAGCGACTTTTTTCTCCTTTTCTAATTGCCTATATTTTCCCCAATCAGTATTGTCATATTGCTCCACAAAACATTCCTCTATATATTTTTCAAACTTCCCATCTTTCAACAAGTGTTCATTAAATCTTGAGCCGTCAAAATAAATTGGAACTAACCCATTTTTCCTAAAAATCGAAAAAGCTTGTTTTGTTAATGCCGTTTTACCAGAAAACCGCTCCCCTACAACCAACAGGTTATTACTTAAAATATAATCTGGGACCTCTTCACTTGAGATATATTTGACCGGGTTAGAATCGCCTGAAAGGTCCCCTCCTTCCAAACACCTAAGATCCGGAAACACAAATATATCATCAAGGGAAACATGCGACTTTCTTGGATGTGAATATGTAGTTCCTAAATCTTCAATGAATTCAGAAATATTCTTTCCAAACTGAAATGTATTTTTGACAAGAACAGGGTTTCTCTTAAACTCTAGCCACTCTGTTGACTTTTCACGAATTTCCTTATATCCACATATTTTATTTTCAAATTCATAAAATAATTTCTTTTGCTTTCGGTTTTTAAAATCAATTAAAACTACATTGAAAGAACTATTAAGTGAGTTTTTGGAGTCATTCAAAACGCCCCCTTCAAAAAATTCATTCCTTGACGAATGAGTAAACTCTTTCGAGAAACTTCCAGGAACATGCTCATGCCCGGTTAGTATTAAATCTGAGCTTTCTTCCACCATACCTTTAAAAACTCTCGAATTATTAGATTCAAGCCAACTATATGGATGGTGAAAA
Organism: Nitrospinales bacterium; assembly: GCA_965249625.1. Taxonomy (GTDB): domain Bacteria; phylum Nitrospinota; class Nitrospinia; order Nitrospinales; family VA-1; genus LS-NOB. The sequence goes on from OZ252246.1 coordinate 2,508,424, forward strand.
ACTGAGATTATCAAAGAGTTTGGAGGCGATTTTAAAGTGATTTCAACCGGAAAAAGCAATGTGCCCTGTTGTTCTTTTTTTGTAGAAATCCATGCCGTGTTGAAACAATTTATAATAATCTTTTCCTGTTCAAACTCAAATTCGCGAGTCCAATAAATTTTATTTTTTATATTTTGGTCCTCAACTTGCTCAATAAAATTGAAAAAATTTGTTTGAGGCTCAATTACGATATCTACCAATTCCTTTTTGAATGTTTTTTTATCTTTTATTTTTTCAATAATTGTGTCTCTAACTATATTTTCATTTGATATGTCACAATCATGATTACCCGGAACAAATATTGTTTTGACTGGGATGTCCTTAAATCTGCTTTCAACCTCACAAAGCAACTCGAAAAAAAACTCTTCAGCTATGTCAAATTGTTCTTTTTTACCGGAAAACGAAATATCCCCTGTAAATATTAATAAACAACCTTTGACTTCGGGGTCAACATTTGCGATTGCGTTTATTAAATGTGGGAGTTTTTTATGAATTGGTTCATTGGCCTTTTCAATATGGATATCGCTTAAATGAATTATTTGGATTTTCATAGCCTTACCTTAAAGAAAATCAATTCCGAATTTGGATGCTACTCCGTTTTTGGGGGAAATGCTAGTGAGTAACCCTTCAATCGTCTCCGGATTACTTATAGGCGGTCGCGGGAGCGTCACCGCCAAACTGGCCCCGCGCCTAGCGGCGGGTAATTGGAAGGCGCCTGTCTTTGCCGAAGGCTTTGGGGGTGATTTTTACGCCCGGGGGACCCTGCCGGCGTTTGTATTCATTAAGATCCACCAGCCGCGCGATGCGCTGGATTTCGGATTTGGAAAGTCCCTTCACCTTTATTTCGTCGACCGGCAAATCTTCTTCGATATAACGCAACAGGACCGGGTCGAGCAGGTCGTAAGGCGGTAACGAGTCGGTGTCTTTTTGATCGGGTCGAAGTTCCGCCGAAGGTTCTTTGGTGAGAACATTGCTGGGGATGATTTCTGTTTCTTCGTTGAGCCAATGAGAAAGTTTATAGACGAGGATTTTCGGCACGTCTTTGATCACGGCGAATCCGCCAGCCATATCGCCATAGAGCGTGCAGTAACCGACACTGACTTCCGATTTGTTGCCCGTCGTTAAAACCATCCAGCCGAATTTGTTGGACAGCGCCATCAATATATTGCCGCGAATGCGAGCCTGCAGGTTTTCTTCCGCCAGACCGGATTCTGTATCTTTGAATAATTTTTTCAGCGTGTATTCGTAAGCCTTCATGGCCCCGGCGATGGGAAAGATGTACTTCTTTATCCCCAGGTTTTTCGCCAGCGTTTTGGAATCGTCGATACTGCCCTGGGAGGAATGGAGAGACGGCATCAGCACACCAATTACGTTTTCGGCGCCCAATGCCCCTACCGCTATAGCGGCGGTCAGGGATGAATCGATGCCGCCGCTCAAACCCAGAACCACTTTGGAGAATCCGTTTTTGTGAATATAGTCGCGGGTGCCCAGCACCAGAGCGGAATAAACTTCCTCCTCTTCCGACCTGTCCTGATAGGTATGCGCGGGAAGTGCTGGAACTTTTTTTGCTTTTTCTTTCGATAACGATGCAGGGGCCTTGACGCTTTTAATTCCCGAAGCCTTCGTCTTATTTGATTTCGGCGACAAGGTCACGTCGGCAAAAATGATTTCTTCCTCGAAGGAGTTTCCCTGCGTGATGATTTTTCCTTTAGCGTCCACCACCAGACTCTCGCCGTCGAACACCAGTTCGTCCTGCCCGCCGACCAGGTTGACATAGGCAATCGGGCATTTATAACTTTTGGCGCGTTTGATGATTATTTGCCGTCGAGCTTTGCCCTTGCCTTTGTGGTAAGGCGAGGAAGAGATATTGAGCAGAAGGTCAATATGTTTGCTTAAAGTTTTCCCTGGTCCCGATTCTTCCCAGATGTCTTCGCAGATGGTCAGTCCAATCTGCACTCCTTTTAAAGAAAAGCGCAGGGGTTCGTCGCCTTCGCTGAAGTAGCGTTTTTCATCGAACACGCCGTAATTGGGCAGGAGCATTTTGCGGGCAGTTGCCACATGTTTGCCATCGTGTATCAGGGCGGCAGAGTTATAAAGATGTTTGCCTTGTTGTTCGGCGAATCCGATCACGGCTGTCAGACCACGTGTGCAGGGAGCGATTTTTTTTAAAGTTTGCCGGCAATCTTTGATGAAACTTTTTTTCAGCAGTAAATCTTCCGGCGGGTAACCGGTGATCATCAGTTCCGGGAACAGCACCACATCGGCGCCCATTTTCAGGGCTGTGGCGCAGGCCGATTCCACCTTCCTGGCATTGGCCTCGAATCCCCCGACCAGTCCGTTAACCTGGGCCAGGGCAAGGCGAACTCCCTCCCGAGAGACGGGTGTCTGGCTCTTTCTCGATTTAGAGACTTTTTTTATAGCCATAATATATGAATGGGTGTTTTGAGTATCTTTAGATTATACTATGCTTCTGAACAAACCCAATTCAATATTGAGGCATCATAAGAACGATCATGAGCGAAACTGAATCTAATTCCGCTGAAGAAAGCATCAAGCACTCCATTCGCAAGAATGGGTTTCCGGAGAAGATTGTCCGCCTGCCTTTTAAGCCAGTTTATGATGCCTGTAAAAAACACGGGACCTCGTTGTCGGATGTTTTGGACAAACTTCAGGATGAACAGATTTTCGGCAAAATCACTGGCAACCATCTTGAGTTCCGCTCGCGGGAGAAAATTGATTTCAAGGTGCCAGCCGAAAATGCTCCGGCCTCCGACAAGTTTTCATGGATCAAGGGTGCCGCCAACCTGAAAGGGTTTCAGGAAGCCGCCAAGAACGCCATGGGAGAAATGACAGCGGAAAAATTAGCCGAAGCCCGCAAAATGATCAATGGTATGAGCGATGAAGAAAAAATGAATATGCTGAAAATGTTCGCCCAGCGCTTTGATCCCGGAAAAAAATAACCAGAGAATATAAATCACACGATGTTAATTTTCGCTAAAGATATCAGTCAACGCGACCACCGGCACGCGCTGGAAGACAAGCTGCCTGAATTGAAACAGTATATGGAATACCAGCGCAAACTGTTTCCCTACACAATAGTGCGGGCGGGACTGGACCTGGCATACAAGGAACTCGACGATATTATGAATTTTGTCGACAACGATTATCGACCGCCGGCAGACTCTTCGAGGCAGGAATACCCCGCTGATGTCGATCAATGGTATAAAAGCCGGTTTCCCTGGTCATCGGCCTTTCTGAAAATGGAGGACATGCATTTCGCCCTGGTCATTCTCGTCAAGGCGATGGATTCGTTTCGCACTCACGAATCGGCCAACACCTATCACTGGGCCGTGCTCTATGATTCCGTTCATAATATCGTTCAGGTTTACAACGACCTGATTCGGAACGACCCTGGTAATTCCCGTGATATTCATTTGAGCAATGCAGTGGAAGTCAACTTCGATGACTTCATCAACAACTACTGGCATGATCTGGATTTCATGATTTTTTCCCAGGCCGATTATCCTCACGCCCGGCATCAGGAAAGAAAAAATTCTATAGAAGAAGAAATCCAGGACATCATGTCGGAAGGTGTGGAGCCCCTGACCGCCCTGGAAAAACTGGACACCCCGCTCGACGCGTCCACTTTAAAACTTCTCCGGCGCGACCCGGTCGAAACCCGGTCTCTGGAATTAAAAAGCGTTCCGGATACCGGCAAAGAGTTCAACAAAATCCATAAAGAATATTTGGAAGACCCTCAACACGGCAGGTTGAGTGTTATTGATGCGGAATATATTGTTAGTTGTGGACACGCTCCCACCCCTGTGGGAGGGAGTTAGCGTAGCCTTGTTACAACCTACCTGCGGAGTTTTCCGCCCACTCACCGTGGAGGCAATGAGCAAGAACTCCTTAAGCCGCGAATAGTATCCCAGACGCAACCTCTGGGTAAAGTCCCATTCAGTTGAAACGGAACAATGCCACACCCGATGGTTCAAGGTGCTGAAAAACTCCCGAAGTTGTCATCCTTGAGGAGCCGAAGCATTCAGAATGACAATACAAGGCTATTTTGTCATTCTGAGGAACAACGTGACGAAGAATCCCGCCTTGCATAGACCCGGGATTACCCCTTCGGGGCACGAAGGTTAAGGAAAAATATCACGTCTTCACGGAGCCTGTGCTGAGCGAAGCCGAAGCATTCAGAATGACAATACAAGGCTATTTTGTCATTCTGAGGAACAACGTGACGAAGAATCCCGCCTTGCATAGACCCGGGATTACCCCTTCGGGGCATGAAGTTTAATGAGGAGGATATCACATACCCCTTCGGGGCACGAAGGTTAAGGAAAAATATCACGTCTTCACGGAACCTGTGCTGAGCGAAGCCGAAGCATTCAGAATGACAATACAAGGCTATTTTGTCATTCTGAGGAACAACGTGACGAAGAATCTCGCCTTGCATAGACCCGGGATTACCCCTTCGGGGCATGAATTTAGCGGAGGGGATATCACAGGCTCACGAAGGTTAAGGAAAAATATCACGTCTTCACGGAGCCCGTGCTGAGCGAAGCCGAAGCATTCAGAATGACAATACAAGGCTATTTTGTCATTCTGAGGAACAACGTGACGAAGAATCTCGCCTTGCACTAACCCTGAGATTCTTCACTTCGTTCAGAATGACAATGCGGAGCCTGTGCTGAGCCCGCCGAAGCATTCAGAATGACACCCAAAAATAGTTTTTCAGCACCCTGCCAGTACCCAATTTGATGAATTTTTATACAACCTTTTCCCCTGTCACACATCACACCCAGGTTGAGTTGCACGCTAAAGAATTTCACTTTGACAACGGGCAGGACCAGTCCGTGCGGATTATTTGCTTGATGGTTTCCAGTCTCTTGCCATTTCCTGCGCCTTTTCTATTTGGGCTGGAGACATTAGCTTTTCCACCGTGTTTCTCATCTTTATGGCGTCTTTGTCCCCCTTAGAAGCCGCGAGATTGAACCACATATGCGCTGACATGTAGTCTTGTGGAACTCCTTTTCCCTGGTACATCGCACCCAGGCTGTTTTGCGCGTAAATATGTCCCTGTTCCGCTGCAAGACGATACCATTTAACTGCTTCCTGATCGTCTTGTCGAACTCCTTCTCCCTTCTGATACATCACACCCAGTTTGTATGCGTAATCACCGCCATTTTCCGCTGCAAGACGAAACCATTTAAGTGCTTCCTGGTAGACTTGTGGAACTCCCCATCCATGGCGATACATCTCACCCAGGTCGTATTGCGCGGAAGCATTTCCCTGTTCCGCTGCAAGACGAAACCATTTAAGTGCTTCCTGGTCGTCTTCTGGAACTCCCCATCCATAGCGATGCATCGTACCTAGGTTGTTTTGCGCTAGAGCATTTCCCTGTTCCACTGCAAGACGAAACCATTTAAGTGCTTCCTGGTCGTCTTCTGGAACTCCCCGTCCATAGCGATGCATCGTACCCAGGTTGTTTTGCGCTCGAGCATTTCCCTGTTCCGCTGCAAGACGAAACCATTTAAGTGCTTCCTGGTCGTCTTCTGGAACTCCCCGTCCATAGCGATACATCGTACCCAGGTTGTTTTGCGCTAGAGCATTTCCCTGTCTCGCTAATAGAAACCATAGCTTGTATGCTGTTCTATAGTCTTTTCTGTCATACGCATCATACGCATCATACACATCGATACTATCCTGGGGGTCATCACCGGGGTCATCACCAAACGCGGGAGAAGAACTGCAAAACAGAAAAACAACAACAAAAAGGTGAGAGAGTAAGAATGCAAGTGGTTTTTTCATAAGCAATAGTCACCCGATGAAATTATTGTCCAAGGTTCGGACATCTGTAGTGTAAGATGACCAACCCAAAAAAATGGGCAAAGTCCGATTGTCAGTTGAAATGGAACAATGCGTCACGCCACTTTATGGTATTTTCTTTAAAATTCAAGTTTTTCATAGCCTCTCCGGGTTCCTTGAGATGGCGGTATCCACGTACGATTCTTGACTCCGGCTCGATTTCCTGTAGAGCCGTTCCGACCTGTCGTTGCCGCTGATCACGGTTCTTCCGGTAACTCACTTGATCCGTGTGAATTCCCCCCTGACGCATGATATTCCCGATACAGTTGCGGGTCTTGAAACGGATACCAGGTTTTTGGGGAACACCCCAAAACGGTGCAGGGTTAATGTTTCTTCCATACCTTCTTCCGGGGAGACCTTTGCGTAAGTCGAAAAAAACAGAAAAGCGAGATTACCCCTTCGGGGCACGAAAGCTTGAGTGAAACATCACGTCTTCACGGAGCCTGTGCTGAGCGAAGCCGAAGCATTCAGAATGACAATACAAGGCTATTTGTCATTCTGGAGGAACAAGGTGACGAAGACGTGATATTTTTCCTTAAACTTCGTGCCCCGAAGGGGTAATCTCGGGTTATGCAAAGCTCTCTCTTCCAGGCTGCGAACGGCGGACGAAGCCAAAACCCTGGACCTGGAAAAATTGAAAAACGAGTTTCTAGAAGCCGAGGCCAACTCGGCCCATGAAGAAATGCAACTGAGAATGATGCTCTGCTTGTTGACAGCCAAAAACTCCGACTCAAACAAAACATCTGCCCGATGCTGTTTCGGCCAACTTGAACGCCCTTCTTGCTTTAAGGTGACTGGCCCCTATGTTACAATCGCCGGGCCACAAGAAGCCTCCGTATTTCAAAATATTTTTTTCCTTTCTGGCCCGCAATTTTGCATGAAAACGAAAACGATTTTAAGGCAAAATCCCGCACCCGTTCGCCTGCAGGGTACCGATGGAGTGCGCCGGGAAATCCAACCGGCAAAGGATTCCGCATGCAGCGGGTGGACTCCGCAACAGGTGTTTCTGGAAAAGGGCTGGATCACAGAAGAGTTCATGGAACTTTACGCCTATTGCCACGTCAAAAACCAGCCCAGGAAAAAACCAGCTTCCTCTAAAAAGATCGTCATCGGCTGGGACCCCAGAGACCCTTCCGGTATTTTTACCGAAGCCGTGGTTCGGGGTATCCGCAAAGCGGGAGGCAGAGCCCTGGTTCTGGGTGTCGTGCCGACTCCATTAATACCCTTGTTCATGCTCCATGAAGGGGCTGATGGAGGCATTATGGTCACTGCTTCCCACAACCCCAAAGACCAGAATGGCATCAAACTTTTTCTGCCTTTTCATGGCGTGAAGCCGTTGCCCGCTGATGATGCCGACCTGACCCGGCACCTGCTCAAACAAAACTTCGGCCGCATTAAAAAAATTCCCTTAAAGGGAATAAGAACTGACTGCCGGCAGAAAGCTCTGGAACTGTTCCAGCGTTTTTCCCTGCACCCTGAAAACTCCTGGATCAAGTCTCGCAATACTTTAAAAAACCTGATTCTGGTGGTTGACCCCGCTTGCGGGGCGTTGACAGGAATCGCCGCGAAAATTTTCCGGCAAGCTGGAGTCGGCAAAGTCTATGAAGTCAACAAAAATGGAGCGGTCAATCACCGCTCCGGAGTCGCTGATCTGGAAGGGTGCCCACGCATCACCGCAGACATGATCTTAAAACCCCGTTTCCATCACCACAAAGCCATCGTCAAACTATTTGAAATCGGCCGGGCCAACCAGAAATCGGCAAAGTCCGGAAAAAAAAGAATTGCCGCCGCTGTCTTCGATGCAGATGGAGACCGCTTCTTCCGCCTCGAGTACGATCCATTTCAGGACACATTATGGGTCTTGAGCGGAGACGAGACTGCCATCCTGCAGGCACGGCATCTGGTTTCCCACGGCAAATACAACGGGTCACTCTATATCAATACGGTGGAAAGCGACCTCAATGCTTCCGCCTCTGCCAAGTCGATGGGACTAAGCCCGTTTCTCACCGCCGTCGGCGATAAATGGATTCTGCTTAAAATCCACCTCGCCCTATTAGAGCAAAAACTTCTCACGGTAAAACTTGCGCCGAAAAAGCGAAAAGAGCTTAAAAATAAAATTAAATTGTTGCAAAAAAAAGGGGTGGCGAGTGTAAACACCCTGCTGAACCTCGACACGTCAATCCCTGAAAATCCTGGCGCAACAAAAAATAGTTCAGAAATTCTGGCGGTAGGCAGTGAGGAAACAGGTCATAACATCACCCCCGGTACTTTAACGTTGCCCGGCAAAAAAAAGGTGTCGGTGTATTCCGGCAATGGATTAAAAAGCGCTCTCAACACCTTTGCCGCCACCGAACAGTTGGCAAAAACCTTGTCGCCGCAAAGGTATATCCAGTCTATCCGTCAACCTTTTGCGCCGGGTTTCAAGTCCACCCTTTACGCGTACTATATCCGGCAGGACCTGTTCTATAGAAACTCGGAAGTGTGGAAAAAGGTAAAACGGCTTTTATTGCGGACCGCAAAACAAAACGGATACTCCGGCAAAACCCGAAATTTCCCTGACGATCCGGATATGTTATATATTTCCCTTGCAGAGGGAAAAGCCGGTATCTTTGTGAGAAATTCCGGCACTGAAAATAAAATCAGCGTTAACCTGCGTGGCAGAAAATCGGATGCGGGCAAACTGAAAAAAATCCGGCTGGAAATTCTACGGCTTTTGTTCTCCCTGCTCAAAGACCGTGACAACACTTTTTATAAAATGGAACTGTACGCCCTCAGCCAAATCGCATCCCAACCGGTGACCGATAACAAGCTGGAAATAAAAAACCAATACAAGTCGCGACTGATCGATGAAATGAGAAAGCAGGACCTGATTCAATCAAGCCCCGAGGGAAACCGCCTGACCCCTCTCGGCAAGTGGTATATAATCCACTAACCCCGGCGAACTGCCGGAGGCAGATAGCCGGGCAACGCCCGGTGGCAATGGGGCGGAAACGCTTCGCGATCGCCAAATGCACGGGGCTGTGTTATCCTCTTCCAAAAATTTTATGCCTTGAAGAGGTAAAATCAAATCCCCTCCGACCCCTGTGGTATTTAACAACAGCCTTCATGCCCTAAAGGGGTATGTGATATCCTCTTCATTAAACTTCATGCCCCAAAGTAGAAGTGGGAGCTTCAATGGACCCCTCTTTTTAAAGAGGGGCTGGGGTGATTTACAACTTCCCGCACAATATGCGGGTTGGTGGACATAAGGAACTCCACATGAAAGATTTAAACCTGTTTTTTTCAAACCTGAGCGAACCGGAGATTTTTGCCGGATGCGAACAGGTGTGGGGTCCCTTAAAAACACTGGGACCCCGACTGGAAAAGCTGATCCATAAAAAAGCTGGGAACGGGTCTTTTGCCGCCCATTTGCAGGGGATAAAGACCACTCTCGATTCATCCGGTTATCACCGTGGCGGAAAAGGATTTTATGTTGAGGACTGGATCGATCTGGACGAACCGGTTTATTTGAAAGAGCTGGATATCTTCATCGGCAAGGGAACACAGCTGGAACCTTCGGCCATAATAAAGGGCCCTGCCATGATTGGTGAGTCCTGCGATATCCGGCAAGGGGCCTATATCCGTGGCAACACCCTGATTGGAGACCACAGTATGATCGGCCATGCCACCGAAGTGAAAAACAGCATTCTCATGGATCATACCGAAGCAGGCCATTTCAATTATATCGGTGACAGCATTATAGGGAGCCATGTCAACCTGGGAGCAGGGTCGAAACTGGCCAACCTGCAATTTAGAACCATCGATGAAAAATTAAAAGACTATATCAAACCTATCCAGATCCCCCTTGACTCTGGAATCCTGAGTGCCGAAATGGAAAAACTGGGTGCAGTGATCGGTGACAATGTTGAACTCGGTTGCAACGTCATCGTCTGCCCCGGCGCACTGATCGGGAAAGATGTCTGGGTCTACCCCAACCTGACCGTCCCCAAAGGCTACTACCCTGGCGGAACTCTGCTCGTCCCGAAAGAACGCAAACCCAAGTCTATCCAGAAATAATGAAGCACGACAAATCCAAAGACAAAACCCGGCTCGATGTTTTTTTTGATATGTTCGACGCGGTCGAAGATGATATTTCCCAGTTGGTTTCTGATGATAATGAAGAGGCCACGGAAATCGGTGGGTACGAGTGCCTGTTTATCGGCTTCAGCAATCTGCGCCTGTATTGCGAAAATTCCGGGGTCCGTTTAGAACAGATAGAAGAACAATATCAGGTGCTCAAAGAATCACCCGCTAACGAAGAATTCGACACCCTCGTGGTTCATGAAGATCTGGATGAAAACAACGAGGTCGTCAATTTCTGCAAACTGCTGGAACAGATTGAAAACAGTTTTTCCGCTTTTGAACAACGTTCAGAAAAGAGCGGAGAAGTTTTTGACGAATGGGCCGGTGTCTTCATCATGTACTCCTATCTCAGGAATTATTGCGCGAAAGAAGAAGTCGATTTTGAAAAACTCCAGCAGGCAATCTCGCACCTCCACGCAGAAATGAAAAAAGATGAAAATTCCCAGGAAACCCAAATATTTGCAGAATCCGCCCCTATTAAATGATATATTGGATTTGGAAGTTTTCTGCGGGCGCACACCCACAAAATAGCTGAAAAATCCGGGGTGAAAACCATACTAAGCCATTGAATTATAAAAGCGGATGTGGCGGAACTGGCAGACGCGCTGGATTTAGGATCCAGTGGGCAACCGTGGGGGTTCGACTCCCTCCATCCGCACCACCCTCCCAGGGAGACCTTTGCATAACCCCGGATTACCCCTTCGGGGCACGAAGTTTAAGGAAAAATATCACGTCTTCGTCACCTTGTTCCTCAGAATGACAAATAGCCTTGTATTGTCATTCTGAAGAGCGCACGCGATGAAGAATCTCAGGTGAGTGCAAGGCGAGATCCTTCGTCGCCTTTGGCTCCTCAAGGATGACAGACTGGCGTTTCTTGTCATTCTGAAGAGCGCACGCGATGAAGAATCTCAGGTGAGGCAAGGCGAGATCCTTCGTCGCCTTTGGCTCCTCAAGGATGACAGACTGGCGTTTCTTGTCATTCTGAAGAGCGCACGCGATGAAGAATCTCAGGTGAGGCAAGGCGAGATCCTTCGTCGCCTTTGGCTCCTCAAGGATGACAGACTGGCGTTTCTTGTCATTCTGAAGAGCGCACGCGATGAAGAATCTCAGGTGAGGCAAGGCGAGATCCTTCGTCTCCCTAAAGGGACGTGCCAGGCCTTTGGCTCCTCGAGGATGACAAATTGGCGTTTCTTGTCATGCTGAATGACTGCATTGTCATTCTGAACAAAAGGATGACAGACTGGTGTTTCTTGTCATTCTGAAGAGCGCACGCGATGAAGAATCTCAGGTGAGTGCAAGGCGAGATCCTTCGTCTCCCTAAAGGGACGTGCCAGGCCTTCGGCTCCTCAAGGATGACAAATTGGCGTTTCTTGTCATGCTGAATGACTGCATTGTCATTCTGAACAAGATGAGGGGGATAATAAAGATCAAGCCTGCTTTTTTACTTGTTTACTCATGCAATATGCGGGCTAGTGGACGGCCAGGAGGCGGCATGACTGCTCGAAAGTTGCAATTTGCAGGGGCTTTGTTTGATGGTAAAAGTGCCGGAAAACATCCTGTTGACGTTGAACTCGCCCCACGGGAAATAATTCTCAAAAAGCCCGGCCAGAAACCGGTCCACTGGTCCTATTCCAACCTTCGATGGGCCGCAATCACAGCCAGCCCTTTTCATATTGAACATGGCGATAACAATGATGAAAACATGGAAACCCTGGTGGTGGAAGATCCCGGTTTTTATGAAAGTGTTTTAAAGATTGCACCGGATAGTTTTTCTGCCACCGGAAAACAAACGGATATTAATTGGAAACTTTATGCTGCGGGAATACTGTTTCTAATTTTTTCCGCGTATGGCTTTATTAAAATCATACCTCCGTTTCTGGCCGACCGGATGGTTGATAAAATTCCTGTTGAATGGGAAGTGAGCATGGGCCAGTCCATATTAAAAATGCTTCCGGTGAAGCAAGAACCCGATCCAAAAGTCCTCAAGGTTTTGCAGGACACGGTCGACTTGCTGGAACAGTCTGTCGCGGGCAATCAGCCTTATGACCTGAAGATTTATATTTGGCCGATAGAACAGGTCAATGCGTTGGCTTTGCCAGGGGGGCCGATCGTGGTCTTTGAAGGTTTACTCAATCAGGCCGAGTCTCCCGAGGAATTAGCCGGAGTCATTGCCCATGAAATCCAGCATATCCTGCTCAGGCATTCCACCCGGGGAATTATCCGCAACATGGCTCAAAGTATGCTGTTGAGTCTTTTCATTGGGGATGTGAATGCTGTCATGGAAGGGATGGCCGCTCTCGCGGGAGAACTTGAAACGCTGGGATTTAGCCGGGAAATGGAAGCGGATGCCGACCAGAAAGGCATGGAATTGATCCTTTCCGCCAATATTGATCCGCATGGAATGATTCGAATTTTTGAAAAGCTGATGCAAGAGGAGCCCGAGGATTTGCCGAAGGAAAAAACCGCTTTCAAAGAAAACGATATGGAACTTTCTTCTTATTTTTCCACCCATCCCTCCGGCCAGAACCGATTGGCCCGGATGAAGAAGCAGGTGAAGCCTCATGAAAATAGAACATGGGCGCCTCTTTTTCCAAACCTGGACTGGAACGAAATAAAGCCGGCCCCTTAAAATCTAAAATGTGTTGCAATTGTATATACTTTATGGCATGTTGATTACACAGGCAAAGGAGATTAAAAAATGCCCCCAACCAAAGACCGGGAGAAAACGTTTCGCCGCAGTGCTTCTATTAATATTCGCGCTCTTCAGCAACAACGGGACCTGATAGACCGGGCCGCGAAGATAACGGGTAAAAAACGGTCCGAGTTTATGCTGGAGGCCGCCTGTAAAGAAGCCAATAATATTTTATTGGATAACCGGCACTTTCTTCTCGATCAAAAAAAGTTTGACCGCTTTTTAAAAGTCCTGGATCAACCCTCAAAGGACAATCCTCTTTTAAACCGTGCGCTCAACACACCACCGCCCTGGAAAAGTTGAGCCTCCTCATCAATGGTTTCAAAAAAAGAAATAACCCCTCCCGAAAAGCTAAAACCTCACCACAACTTTAAAACTTTTGATTCCGGTAAATCGGTTCTTGATGAGTGGCTTCAAAAACGCGCCTTGCGCAATGAGGAAACAGGCGCGTCCCGAACCTATGTTGTCTGCATCAGAAAACAGGTTGTTGGATTTTATGCTTTGGCAGTTGGTTCAATAGAATCAATAAAAGCCCCTGGAAAAATCAAACGCAATATGCCCGACCCCATCCCGGTTATGATTATGGGGCGTTTGGCGGTCGATCAAAAATATCAAAGAGGCGGAATAGGGCGCGGCCTTTTAAGGGATGCTATATCAAGAATTGTTCAAGCCGCAGAAATTGCCGGAATAAGAGCTATCCTGGTCCATGCCCTGGATGATGACGCAAAAGCCTTTTATCAACGGTGTGGTTTTCGAGCCTCTCCTTTAGACCCTGTGACTTTAATGATCACGGTGGCCGATGCGATCACGGAGTTCTCCAAGGTAAGCCGACATTAAGGGCGCCTCTTTTCTCAAACATGGACTGGAACGAAATGAAGCCTGGAAATAGAACCCTTCAGCAACCCGGCCTTTGATCAGGTTTGGAACGCCGGTGTGAATATTGGCAAACCATAAAAACCCCCGTATTGAAATAATTTTCTGTATTATATCGGCACATCCACCAGTCGAAATACACGATTAGATATCTGACAGTGGGTTTTTGTTCCAACACCTCCAAGCGCACAGGAATGACAAACACTAAAAAGCCATCTAAAACCGAGAGGTCGCTGAAGCTGGCTGACAATGAAATCCGCAACATTATCAAGCTTCTGGAAGCGGGGAAACATTTGCCGGAAAAATATCGCTTTCTGTTGTTTGAGGACAAGCGGGAAGTGGAGTTGGTATGGAACGGCAAGACCGGGGAAGTGGATAATGTAGTTCTGCCGTTTCAGGTGATTGAGCAGGTGGATGAGCCGCGTGCGGAAGATGTTGTCAAACTGCAAACAGAGATGTTTGACCAGCAGACCGGCAGGCAGATTACCGGCTGGAACAACAAGCTGATCTGGGGCGACAACAAACTGATTTTATCCTCCCTTAAAAACGGGCCGTTGCGTGAAGAAATTGAAGCGCAAGGCGGAATCAAGCTGATCTATATTGACCCGCCGTTTGATGTGGGAGCGGATTTCAGCATGGATATTGAAATCGGCGGCGAGACGCTGACCAAAAAACCCGGCATCCTTGAAGAAATTGCCTACCGCGACACCTGGGGTAAAGGACAAGACTCATTCATCGCCATGATCTATGAAAGGCTTGCCCTGATGCGGGATTTACTGGCGGAAGATGGCAGTATTTATGTCCACTGTGATTGGCGGGTCAATAGTTATATGCGGTTGGTTTTGGATGAGGTTTTTGGCAGTAATTTTTTCAAAAATGAAATTATCTGGAAGAGAAAAGGAGGCAGTGCAAACCCTAAAAACAGATTGGGTGTTGTAACGGACAGTATTTTTTATTACTCAAAATCGGAAAATTTTACGCTGACAAGTCAATTTACAAGAGAATCTGATGAAGCCAAAAAGTATATTGAAGAGCGATTTAATAATTACGATGATGACGGACATCGATTTCTAAAATCACCAATCGTAAGCCCAAGCCCTCGACCAAATTTAACATATGACTATAAAGGATACACTCCACCTCAAAATGGTTGGTCGATTTCCAAAGGTGTTATGGAAAAATGGGATCGCGAAGGACGTCTTTATTTTCCACCACGGGGACAAGGTGAGAGGATTTATCGAAAAATTTACGAAGATGAATACGAAGGCCAACCTGTACAAAATCTCTGGACGGATATTTTTGTCATAAACCCTGTGGCATTGGAGAGGTTAGATTATCCGACACAAAAACCCGAAGCCTTACTGGAACGCATTATCAAAGCCTCCTCCAACGAAGGCGACCTTGTCGCCGACTTTTTCTGTGGTTCCGGCACCACTGCCGCCGTAGCCGAAAAACTGGGCCGCAAATGGCTTGTCAGCGATCTGGGAAAGTTCGCTATCCATACCACCCGCAAGCGACTAATTGGTGTACAACGGGAACTCAAGGAAAAGGATAAAAGCTGGCGGGCTTTTGAAATCCTTAATCTCGGTAAATACGAACGTCAGCATTATATCGGTGTCAATCCCAACCTGCGCGAAGCTGAAAAGCAAAAACAGCTGGAAGCCAGGGAAAAAGATTTTCTTAATCTTATCCTTCATGCCTACCGTGCCGAAGCGGTGAACCAGTTCGCCACTTTTCAGGGTAAGAAAGCTGGTCGGCTGGTAGCAGTGGGGCCGGTCAATCTGCCGGTTACTCGTTTGTTTGTGGAGGAGATCATCCTGGAGTGCCGCCAAAAACACATCACCAAAGTAGATATTCTCGGCTTTGAATTCGAGATGGGCCTGTTCCCCAATATTCAGGAAGAAGCCAGGAACAAGGGCATCGACCTGGCGATGAAATACATTCCCCGTGATGTTTTCGACAAGCGGGCGGTAGAGAAAAACCAGGTGGTCTTCCACGATGTATCGTTTATCGAAGTCAAGCCGCATATCAAGAAAAACAGTGTCGCGATTGAGCTGACCGACTTTTCCGTCTTTTACTCCCAGGATGCCAAAGGGGTCGATGAAAGCCTGAAGAAAAGTAAAGCTAAAGTGGTTGTGGACAAGGGCCAGGTCATCAAGATCAGCAAGGATAAGAACGGGATCGTTACGCGTGAGGTATTGACGAAAGAATGGACGGACTGGATTGATTACTGGTCGGTGGATTTTGACTTTGAATCCAAGCGGGAGATCGTCCGCATTCAAAACGAGGAAAGCGGGGAGACAGAAGAAGTCTGGACCGGTGATTACGTCTTTGAAAATGAATGGCAGTCCTTCCGTACAAAGAAAGACCGGTCACTGGAAATGCAGAGCGTGTTTCACGAATGTGTACCGGGGCGGCGCAAGGTCGCGGTGAAGGTCGTGGATATTTTTGGAAATGATACAATGAAGATCGTGGAGGTAGGGGTATGAACAATCGAAATTTTCCGGGTGCCAAGTGGTGGAAATTTGATTTCCACACGCACACGCCCGCATCAACCGATTTTATGCAAGGCTGTTCTCCAGAGGATAAGAATACGGTTACAGTGGAATCTTGGTTGCAAAATTTTATGCAGAAAGAAATTGATTGCGTAGCCATTACCGACCACAACAGTGGTACATGGATTGATAAGCTCAAGGAGGAAATGCAAAGAATTAAAGCTGAAAACCCAGAATGGTATCGCCCTTTGCACCTGTTCCCCGGCGTTGAAATTTCTGCCAACGGCGGAGTTCATATCCTTGCTATATTCGGTCCTGAAAAAACCACAGGCGATATTGACAGACTGCTTGGTGCGGCTGGCTACGAAGAGACAAAAGGCGCAAGTGACGAGGTAACAACAAAATCTGCTACCGAGGTTGTAGATGAAATCGTCGCGAGAGGCGGGGTTGCTATTCCTGCTCATGCCGACAAGGAAAAAGGATTGCTTAATGCACTCTCTGGCAACAGCCTCAAACAGGTTTTAGAGAATCAAAAAATTCATGCTATGGAATTGGTAGATGATAACTATGAAAAGCCACAACCCTACATAGACAAAAAAACAAACTGGACTGAAGTGCGTGGCTCTGACACCCATAATTTTCGAAGCGAAAAATTTGGTGATTTTACTTGGGTAAAAATGGACGAACCGTCCATTGAGGGACTAAAACTCGCATTGATAGATGGGAGTACATCGGTTAATCGGGCCATGGCATCGCAACCCAACAAACACGCAGAATTTATTATTGAATCAATTGAAGTACACAATGCGCAGTATATGGGGCGGGGTAAACCTCTTACCTGCAAATTCAGTCCCTTTCTCAACACTATTATCGGCGGACGCGGCAGTGGCAAATCAACCCTGCTGGAGTTTATGCGTTTTGCGCTAAGACGGGAAAACGAATTCCCTAACCGAACTAGCGATGACCAGGACTATTTCAGCACCGCTGAGGATGGACTGCTGACAGAAAACGGTAGCTTGCATCTTATTTATCGCAAAGACAGCACTCGTTATCGTCTCAATTGGGCGGCGAACTCTCAAGTACCCTCATTGGAAGAATGGGACGAAACAACACAGGAATGGCAAGGGGTGGATGGCGAAATCACCTCATTGTTTCCAGTCAGAATATACAGTCAAAAGCAGATTTTTGACTTGGCACAAAATCCACAAGGATTGCTCGGAATTATCGATGAAGTGCCCGAGGTCGGGTTTGATGCGTATCGCAAGAACTTTCAGGATTGTGTCAACAGTTGTAAGCAAATCGTTCAACAGCATTCTCATCTGAGTCAGAAAATCGCCGAAGAAAAAAAATTAAAGGGGTTATTGCATGATCTTACCCGACAGATTGAACAAGTAGAGAAATCTGGACACAAAGACGTGTTGCGGAATTATCAACTACGTAAACAGCAACTCGGTGAGATTGAGCAGGTTGAAAAATACTGGCAGGAGTTGTTTGAATACATGGACGGTGCGCTTGCAGAAACTGAAATAGTAACCGTTGAGCAAGGACTTTTTAGCGCACACCCGGAAATATTACTTGCACTACAAGAAAAACAAAGGCAATGGAAACAGCAAGTCGATAAAATCCACCAGATCATCAACAAGCAGATCGCAGACTTGCAGCAATGGCAAGAAGACAAAACGCGGCAAGACTGGATGAAAACACTCAATGTGGAGTTGCAGCAATACGAGCAGTTACGCGCTCAGTTTCAACAAAAAGGAATTGACCCACAAACCTATCCTAACTTGTTGCGAAAGCGTGCGCTGGTGGAAAAAGAACTTCAGCAGATAGCCGTTTATCGACAGCAACAAAAGAAATTAGAAGAACAATGCAAAGAAGAAATCACACAGATCAGTAGCCGTCGTCAGGAATTAACGGCACGCAGGGCGCAATTTCTTGAATGTGTTTTGAAGGGCAATGAGTCAGTCAGGATAAGCGTTAAACCGTTTGCAGAGCCATGGGAAGGTATGGAAAAAAGAATCAGAGTAATATTGCAAATGGGTGACCGTTTTACCAGAGACATTGAATCGCTAGAAGATGTTTTTAAAGAAAAAGGATGGCAAGCAGTAAAGAAGAGGATTATTGACGTTTGCAACAATAAAGAAGCCGCTAAAGATATGCGCTTTCAAACACATTTGCAAAGCTTGCCAGTCGAATCGATAACAGATATGCGGCTATGGTTTCCAGAAGATGCCTTACAAATCACCTATGGAGAGAACAACAAAAAAATTAGTGAAGGCTCTCCTGGACAGAAGTCTGCCGCATTACTGGCATTTATTCTTGCCTATGGCGATGAACCGCTACTACTTGACCAGCCAGAGGATGATTTAGATAACGACTTGATTTATAGCTTGATTGTGCAAAATCTTAAAGCGACCAAAACTAAACGACAGATTATTGTCGTTACCCACAATGCCAATATCGTGGTCAATGGTGATGCTGAAATGGTGCATTGTTTGACTGTGGAGTGCGGACAATCACACATAACACCACCCGGCAGCCTCCAATCCAAAATTGTCAGAGAGCGTATCTGCAATACCCTGGAAGGCGGTAACAAAGCCTTTGAACAACGCTATAAACGAATTCATCTGGAGTTTTAACGATGCTAACTCCCTATGATATTTTGGATAAAATCAGTACTGGTGAAAGTTCAAGCGTAGAGTTCAAAGAAGTTGTTATTCAGGGTGGTAAAATAAAAGCACCACTGAGGGACAGTTTATCTGATGAATTCGCCGCTTTTGCCAATCAATCGGGGGGCATGGTCATTTTTGGAGTTGCTGACACGCATGAAATCAAAGGTATTGATGTTGCAGATGTCCCTGCTCTGATTACATATATTAGTGAGATTTGTCACGATTCCATTAAGCCTACAATTGTAGATTTTTATGTGGATTGTGTTCAGATACCAGAACCAGATGAAACGTACAAAGAAAAGCAACTGGTTTATGTGCAGATTAGACAAAGCCTTTGGCTCCACAAAAGCAAGAATGGCTATTTTTATCGACACGGCGACAGCAAAAGGGAGATGATTACAGAGCATGTTTTGCGAGTAAGTCAAAGTCGCTCACAAGCCCGTATTATTCAATTTGGCGAACAGTTGGTGCCCAATACCACTAAAGAAACCCTAGATAAAAATTTGTACGTCCGTTTTATCAGCAACACAGAAACCACAGATAAAGAAAATGACCTACTTTTAAAGCGCAATATATTGGTTGATGATATGGGTCTTTACCGCGCATCAGTGGCAGGATTGTTGATGTGTAGCGAACAATCGGACGAATATCTATACAACAGTTTTATTTGTGCGGTTTGTTATACAGGACTGCGTAAAGATGCTAATTACCAACGGGATGCCAAAGATTTCAAAGGCACATTAGACCAGCAAATAGTAGCCGCTTATAAATTTGTGGAGAGATACAATGCCGTTTCTGCGCGTAAAAAAATAGGTAGAGAAGACAGACCACAGTACAATATGCAGGCTGTGTTTGAAGCGATAGTCAACGCAGTAGTACACCGAGATTATACCAAACATGGCTCCAAGATTCGTTTATTTATGTTTGCTGACCGCATGGAAATTTGCTCGCCGGGGGCATTGGCAAATACGTTGACAGTAGATACTTTGCGATACAATCAAGTTACCCGTAATGAGCTTCTAGCGCGCCTGCTTTCAGAGGTAATAATCGAAGATGACAGCATCAGTAAGACAGCGCAAAGAAAATCCTTTTTAGAACGCCGTGGCGAGGGTGTTGGAATTATTCTACAACAGAGCAAGACGTTGAGCGGCAAAGAACCTATTTATAAAATGCACGGTGAGGAATTGCATCTAACCATTTTTGCCGCGAAATCCTTGCAGGATGAGGATTAGAAAATGATACCCTTCCCCGAAATTTCTACACACTATGCAAGGGTATAAAAGATGGAAATAAGCAAACCATGAATGAGCAGAAAATCATCACCCCCATCCTTGCCACCCACCCGAATACTCAGGCTATCTATCTCTACGGCACCTGGGGCACCGAATACCAGCGACCGGATAGCGATCTGGACATTGCTGTACTACTCCCGTCCGCAACGGCGCGTACGCTTGACCGCTCGACCTGGTCCCGCCTCTCGACCGAGGTCGCGGCGGCGGCAAAGGTGGAATATGCCGATTTGATTGAACCACGCACGGTTTCGGTGATTCTATGCAAGGAAATTATCGCCGCTGATCGGCGTATTTACTGCGCCGATGAGTACGCAGCTGATGAGTTTGAAATGTTGATACTGTCCTTTTATCAAAAACTGAACGATGAGCGCAGGGGAATTGTTGAAAGCGGTTTGAGAGATGGCAGGTTTTACGATGTCTGATATTCTCTTACAGAAAAAAGCCAGCGTAGAACGGTGTATAAAGCAGGCGCGGGATTATTACGCCATGCCATCGAAAAAAACCTTCGCCGATGATTTTTATAAGCAGGATGCGATTGTCGTTAATTTGCAAAGAGCCTGTGAGCAGTGTATTGACATGGCAAATCACATGGTTCGCCTGAAAAAATTAGGGTTGCCGTCCACAAGTGCCGAGAGTTTTACCCTGCTCCGGCAAGCAGACATCATAGACGCTGAACTGGAAAAAAAATTAACCGGCATGGTGGGATTTAGAAACATCGTCACTCACCAGTATCGGAATATTGATTACAAACAAGTAGAGATGGTGATTAAAAAATATGCTGACGACTTGATTGAATTCGCCGGCATACTGGTTGCCACCGTCCTGCCTAAATAGTATTTCGCAATGGCACTCCACCCTGACTTCCCTGATTCTCCCCATGTCATTCTTGACCCGAAAATTCGGTGGTTTCCTGCCGATGAGGTTTTGCGGGAATCGAGCCATGAGAAGCTATTGCCGCCTTTGGTGCATGAACTTCGTAAAAAAGTAACGGCATGGCGAGACAGCGGTTATGACGGGGCAACGGCTACCAGTATTATTCTTTTGAACTGGTGGTTTAAGGCTGAACACCTGTTGCCAAAGTCAGACGGCACGATGGAGGGATTTCAATATTATTTCGCCCAGCGTGAAGCAGTGGAAACGGTCATCTATCTTTACGATGTTGTCAAGGCCAAGGATAAATACGACCTTATACGTTTTGATAGATCTGGCGCGGTATCTGCCGGTATGTTTGATGAAGACTGGCTCCGGCTTGTCCTCAAGATGGCAACCGGATCCGGCAAGACCAAGGTCTTGAGCCTCATCCTGGCCTGGTGTTATTTCCACAAGCTTTATGAGGAAGGTTCTGAACTGGCGCGTAATTTTCTGGTGATTGCCCCTAATATCATCGTCCTGGACCGGATTCGTAAGGACTTTGACGGTTTACGAATTTTCTTTGATGACCCGGTATTGCCGGATAACGGTTTTGAGGGCCGCAACTGGCGTGATGATTTTCAACTGACTCTGCATATTCAGGATGATGTAACGGTTGTCCGAAAGACCGGTAATATTTTCCTGACCAATATCCACCGGGTTTATTCCGGTAATGATGTTGAGCCGTCTTTCGATGATGACGACACAGCGGATTATTTTCTGGGCAAGCGTCCCACGGGAGCGACTACGGACTCTAAGGTCGATCTGGAAGATATTGTTCGCGATATTGATGAGCTGGTTATACTCAATGATGAAGCGCATCATATCCATGACAGTCGTATGGCGTGGTTCAAGTCGATTGAGGATATTCATAATCGTTTGAAACATAAAGACAGGTTTCTATCTTTACAGGTGGATGTAACGGCAACACCCAGGCACAACAACGGTGCGATCTTTGTCCAGACGGTTTCGGATTATCCACTGGTAGAAGCCATTTCTCAGAACGTCGTCAAGCATCCGGTTTTGCCAGACTCTGCCAGCCGCGCCAGGCTTGCCGAGCGGCAAAGTTCCAGATACACGGAGAAATATGCGGACTACCTGAATTTGGGTATTGAGGAATGGCGCAAAGCCTATGTGGAACATGAAAAGCTGGATAAGAAAGCTATTCTCTTTGTCATGACGGACGACACAAAGAACTGTGACGATGTGGCTGAATATCTTGAGGCAACCTATCCTGATTTAAAAGATGCCGTGCTGGTGATTCACACCAAAAACAACGGTGAAATCAGCGAGGCGACAACCGGCAAAAATAAGGAGGAGCTGGAAAAGCTACGCAAACAAGCCAATGAAATTGATAGCTGGGATAACCCTTACAAAGCAATCGTATCGGTACTGATGCTCAAGGAAGGCTGGGATGTACGAAATGTTACCACTATTGTGGGACTGCGGGCTTATGTTGCTCAAAGCAATATTTTGCCGGAGCAGACTTTGGGCCGAGGCCTTAGGAAAATGTATCCCGGTAACAATGTGGAGGAATATGTCAGCGTGGTGGGGACCGATGCTTTTATGGATTTTGTGGAATCCATTCAGTCTGAAGGTGTTGAGCTTGAGCGCAAGCCAATGGGGGAGGGGACCCAACCCAAAACACCGATTATTGTTGAAGTAGATAATGAAAACACAAGCAAGGATATGGATAAGCTTGCCATTGAAATTCCTGTTCTAAGCCCAAGGATTTATCGAGAATATAAAAACCTTACTGATCTGGATATAAGCAATTTTGGCCATAAAAAGGCCGGCTACAAAACGTTCAGCGCAGAAGAACAACGCAAGATAGTATTCATAGACATTACCACCGATGAGATCAGCCATACCACCATCCTGGATTCTGGCACGGTTACGGATTACCATTCGGTTGTGGGGTATTTCACCCAGAGTATTATGAAAGAGTTGAGGCTGGTCAGTGGCTACGATGTTTTGTATGGGAAAGTAAAATCGTTTATCCAGGATGAGTTATTTGAAAAGTCGGTTGATCTTGAAAATCTCAACACCCTGCGAAACTTGTCCGAGTTGCAGGCTACTAAAACCCTGGTAGAAACCTTCAAAAAGCAGATCAACGCCTTGACGGTTCAGGATAGGGGCGACGCGGAAATTCGAGACACCATCAAGTTGAGAAAAACCCGACCTTTTGTCGTCAAAGAACAGGGTTATATTGTTCCCCAAAAGAGTATTTTCAACAAAATTATTGGTGACAGCCAATTAGAGTTGGAATTTGCCGGCTTTCTTGAAAATTGTGATGATATTATTTCCTATGTGAAAAATTATTTTGCCATACATTTTAAAATCGACTATGTCAATGCGGATGGAAATATTTCCAACTATTACCCGGACTTTATTGTTAAAAAATCAGAAAATGAAATCTTTATCGTAGAAACCAAAGGCCGCGAAGACCGTGACGTGCCGCTCAAGATGCAACGGCTTAAGCAGTGGTGTGAAGATATTAATAAGGTGCAGACAGGCGTAATATACGACTTTATATATGTGGGCGAGGAGGGTTTCAAGAAATATAAACCGAAATCTTTTGATGGACTTGTTGCCGGCTTCCGGGAAATTGCAGGGTCGTTAGAAGAGAAGGTATAAAAATGTAAATCACTCCAGTCCCTCTTTAAAAACAGGGGTTCATTGGATTGATGAACCAGAGGTGGAAAAAAATGATCGTCGTTACAGGAGGAGCAGGATTCATAGGCAGCACTCTGGTGCACGGGCTTAATCAGAAAGAGGTTGAGGATATCTGGGTGGTGGATGATATAGATCACCCTGAAAAACAGAAGAATCTCAATGCTCTTACCTATTCGCGATGGATGGGCAAGGATGATTTTTTACGGGAGGTCGTGGGGCTAAAACTTCCGGCGTGTTCAGCGATTCTGCATATAGGAGCCTGTTCATCCACGACGGAGACCAATGAAACCTATCTGCGGGAAAATAATTTTGAGTACACGCAATCCCTTGCTCAATTCTGCCTGAAAAAGGATGTGCGTTTTATCTATGCTTCCAGTGCCGCAACTTATGGGGGGGGAGAGAAGGGATATGCTGATGACGAATCCCTGCTGGAAACGTTGGCTCCTCTCAATCTTTATGGGGCCAGCAAGCAATGGTTCGACCTGTGGGCCAGAGAGGCGGGAGCGTTGAAGACCATCGTGGGGCTAAAATATTTTAACGTGTTCGGTCCGAATGAATACCATAAAGGGGATATGCAAAGCATGGTCCGCAAGGGATTTTTGCAGGCGCGCGATGCGGGTGCTCTGAATCTTTTTAAATCCTACAAGCCCGAATATGGTGATGGCGGGCAGGAAAGGGATTTCCTATATGTGCGAGACGCAGTGGCGATGACCTTGTTTTTTCTGGAGCATAAGGAGATTGGGGGGATCTTTAATATCGGGTCGGGCAGGGCGAGAAACTGGAATGATCTGGCTTCCGCAGTCTTCCAGGCGATGAATAAAAAAGTGAATATTAAATATATAGAGATGCCCGAATCTATCCGAAACCAATATCAGTATCACACCTGTGCTGAAATGGAGAAAATTCGCTCAGCGGGATATGCTGAAACGATCACTTCTTTAGAGGAAGGAATTTCAGATTATGTCAAAAACTACCTGATTCCTGACAGGCACCTTGAGTAATCCCAATTTTGCGGAGACTGTGGGGAGGGGGGGGTCAACTGGCTTTGTGTTTTTCCAGGATTTTTTCCAGGGTTTGTGTGGTGGAATGGCCTTGGACAATGGGAATGAGCTCAACTTTTGCCCCGTAGCCTTCAACGATTTCCCGGCCGACAACTTCATCGATTTTATAGTCGTCTCCTTTTACCAGAATATCAGGCCTTATTTCCCGGATGGGTTTTTCGGGAGTGGTTTCGTCAAACAAGGTGATGTAGTCGATAT
Source organism: Nitrospinales bacterium (assembly GCA_965249625.1). Lineage (GTDB taxonomy): Bacteria > Nitrospinota > Nitrospinia > Nitrospinales > VA-1 > LS-NOB. Next base: position 2,533,324 of record OZ252246.1, read on the forward strand.
ATTTTAAAGCCGAAAGAATATTGGCGCGTTCTTTTTCAGACTTAATGGGCCGGTTTCCCCCTTTTAATTTTTTAATGGACTGATCAGTATTGAGTCCGACCACAAGAATATCCCCCAGGGCTTTTGCTTTTTGCAGGAACTCGATATGTCCCCCGTGGATAATGTCGAAACAACCATTGGTGAATACCACCTTTTTTTCCGTGCTCTTTGCAAGGCTGATGATTTTTTTCAACTCTTCGAGCCCAAGAACGGTATGGGAGGTGCGCAACATCTCTTCGTGCAGAAATTCGTTAATTTCTTCCAGGGTCACGACAGCGGTTCCCACTTTTCCGACAACAACACTGGCGGCCATATTTGAGAGCCATGCAGCTTCCTCAAAATTGAAACCCACAAACACTGCCATACCAAAGACGCTGATGACCGTGTCTCCGGCACCGGTAACATCAAAAACTTCTTTGGCTACGGTGGGGATAGATATGGGTTTCTCCTTGCTTTGATAGAGCGACATGCCGTCTTTCCCCTGTGTGATGAGGATGGCTTGTGCCTTCGTCAGATTCAAAAGATATTCAGCGGCCCGGCCCAGGTCTTCTTCATCCTTATCCTTGATCTTGATGGGAACTGAGCGAGCGACCTCCCCTAAATTTGGGGTGATGGCGGTGGCACCTTTGTACAGGGCAAAATCCGCACTTTTGGGATCGACGATGACGGATTTTTTAGATTTCTGAGCGCGGTGCATAATAGCCTTTATGACTTTTTCGGTCAGAATGCCTTTATGGTAGTCGGAGCAGATAATCCCATCTATTCCGGGAATAGTCTGATTGATATACTGAATCAACTTTTTTTCAGTTTCTTCGGTAATGGGACGGTTGTCTTCCTTGTCGATCCGCAAAATCTGCTGGCTATGGGCAATGATCCTCATTTTGGAAGTCGTGGGGCGATGGACGAACCGAAAAATTCCTTCCGTTTGAATAGAGCGGTTATGGATGGTTTGTAAAAGTTTATCGCCCTTTTCATCCTGTCCAATGGCACCGCAAAGGTGGACTTCGCATCCGAGACCCACAAGGTTATTGGCGACATTGGCGGCCCCGCCTAAAGCCAGGTTTTCGGAGCGCGTTTCCAGAATGGGAACGGGAGCCTCGGGAGAGATGCGATGCACTCCTCCCCAGACGTATTCATCCAGTATCAAATCGCCGACAACGAGAATTTTTGGCCGCTCATTGCTGTTGAAAAAATATTTAAACTTTTCTTTCATTTACAAATCTTCTTCAATAAGTTCACAAATGATATGCCCGATGGTGATATGCACTTCCTGAATTCTCGCCGTATCGTTGGAAGGAACGACGATAGATAAATTCGCAATCTCTTTTATTTTACCCCCATTGTTGCCCACCAGTCCAATGGTCTCTGCACCGAGGGCATTGGCCTTTTTCAATGCTCTCACAACATTTTCCGAGTTGCCGCTGGTACTGATTCCCACCACTGCGTCGTTTTCCCGGGCCAGGGCTTCGAGTTGTCTTTCAAAAATTGTGTCAAAACCATAATCATTTCCCAGGGCAGTTAATAAAGAGGTGTCGACCGTGAGGGCGATTGCGGGCATGGCCCGGCGCTCTTTTTTGAATCTTCCGACCAGTTCCGCAGCGATATGCTGGCAGTCGGCCGCGCTTCCTCCGTTGCCCATTAATATCAGTTTTCCTCCTTTATCAAGGCAGGATTTGATGCGGTTTGCGGCTTCCAGAATATCTCCCGAAAGGGTATCGGCGACCGTTCTTTTCAATTCGGCACTGGAATAAAGAAAATCTTTAACGCGTTGCATAGGTCTCCGTGGTGCTAAAAAATTAATTCGTAAAATATCTTACATTATGCAGGTACTATTCTACAGCAAGCCTTCATCGGCAAAACTAAAAAACCCATTGCCCCCGATAATAATGTGGTCGACCATATGAATTCCAACAATTTTCCCGGTTTGGTTGAGGCGGTGGGTGACTTCAAAGTCTTTCTGGCTGGGAGTGGGATCCCCGCTTGGATGGTTATGAATTAGGGCGAAGGATGCTGCAGATTCCCGGATCGCCGGGATCATGACCTCCCTGGGGTGGACAATGCTGGCATTTAAACTTCCTTCCGATATAGTCAGGTCTTTAATAAATTGCAGCTTGGGATCCAGGAGCACGATCTTTACAATTTCTTTTTTCAGGTTTTTCAAAAAAGGGGAAAACTGTTCCACAAAAGCCTGGCTGGATTTTAATTTGATTTTCATGCCTGTCGGTTTTGAAGCCATGCGCTTTCCCACTTCCAACGCGGCTTTGATTTGCGCCGCTTTGGCGGCACCGATACCTTTTATCTGGCACATTTCGGTGACCGTTGCCTGATCCAGATTTTCCAGAGTGCCAAACACGCTAAGCAAATCCCGGCTCAGGTCCACCGCGTTTTTTTTGGCACACCGATCCCCGGACCCGATGAGGATTCCCAACAGATGTGCGTCCGACAAGGTATTGCTTCCATATTTGATCAATCTTTCGCGTGGGCGCTCATCTTCCGGCCAGTACTTTATCGCAGACTTGTTTTTTCCTGGCATGATAACATCTCGGATTTCAGGTTTTCAGCTGTTCAGCTGTTCTTTGAAATATTTCAGGGTCGATTGCAAACCCTCGTCCAGACTGACTACAGGTTCCCAGTTTAGATATTTTCTGGTACGGGTGATATCGGGCTGCCGGATTTTTGGGTCATCTTCCGGCAAGGGAACGTAGATAATCTTACTCTCGCTGTGGGTTGCTTGCAAAATTTTATCGGCCATTTCTTTAACCGTCATTTCATTTGGGTTGCCAATATTGATGGAATCATTCTGGTCTGACATCAGCAGGCGGTAGATGCCTTCAACGAGATCCGACACGAAACAGAAGGTTCGTGTCTGCGAGCCTTCCCCGTAGACCGTTAAATCTTTTCCCGTGAGAGCCTGTTTCAAAAAATTAGGAATGGCCCGACCGTCATTGACCCGCATGCGGGGTCCATAGGCATTAAAAATACGGGCGATCTTGGTGTTGATCCCATGTGTCCTGTGGTAGGCCATGGTGATGGCTTCGGCAAACCGTTTGGCTTCGTCATAGACACCGCGTGGGCCAATAGGGTTCACGTTTCCCCAATACTCTTCCGGTTGCGGGTGGACCAAGGGGTCGCCATAAACTTCAGAGGTGGAAGCAAGAAGAAAAGTGGCCTTTTTGGCTTTTGCCAGACCGAGGGCATTATGTGTGCCCAGTGCGCCAACTTTGAGAGTTTGAATAGGAAGCTCCAAATAGTCAATAGGGCTGGCAGGGGACGCGAAATGAAGAATATAATCCAACTTGCCTTCCAGATTGATATATTCGGAAACATTGTGCTCCACAAATTGAAACTTCTCGCTTTTTAAACCGGATATATTATCTCTGGAGCCAGTGATAAGATTATCCATGCAGACCACCTCATGGCCTTTATCGAGAAAGTATTCGCATAAATGCGAACCTAGAAAACCTGCGCCGCCTGTGACTAATGTTCTTGGCATACTCACCTCATGATGGATTTGGAACCGGATCAAACAGAGTTCCCCGTTCAACTTTATTGCCAGCTAGAAAACTTTTAGCCGACATACTTTTTTTGCCTTCCGGTTGCAGTTCGGTGATGACCAGTCGTCCCTGCCCGGTGCCCACCTCAATGCCCATGTCGGAAACTCGGGCAACCTTGCCTGGCATGTCATCAGGAACTCCCTCAGCGATTTGAACTTTTAATATTCGTAATCGTTTCTTGTTTAGCAAAGTGAAGGTTCCCGGCCATGAGGTCAGGCCCCGGACCTGATTCGAAAGAGTGGTGGCAGACTGCTCCCATTTGATCAGGCCTTCTTCTTTTTTCAGTTTGGCCGCATACGTGGCTTGGTTGTGATCCTGTGGGACAGGCAGCAGCGTATTTTCTTCAAGCCTCTTGAGGGTCTCCAGTACCAGAGCTCCCCCCATTTCCGACAAGGTGTCATGCAGGGTTTGTGCGTTATCGGTCGCATGGATAGGAGTTTCTTGCATGAGCAGGATGTCTCCGGTATCCATACCTTTATCCATGATCATAGTGGTTACTCCCGATTTGGTATCGCCGTTAAGAATGGACCGATGAATGGGAGCTGCCCCTCGGTATTTAGGTAAAAGCGAGGAATGCAGGTTAATGCAGAACTGCTTGGGAATTTCAAGAAAGGTCTCACTCAATATTTGTCCGAAAGCGACCACGATAATTATATCCGGCCGATTTTTTTTTAATGACTCGATAAATTCTGGGTCATTCACCGTTTCAGGTTGCAGTATGGGAAGGTTAGAGTTCAACGCATACTGTTTGATTGGGGAAACAAGAAGTTTCTGTCCCCGGCCCTTTGGCTTATCGGGCTGGGTGATGACGGTTAGTACGGAATGTGAAGAATGGTGCAGGACCTTAAGGGTTGGAAGCGCAAATTCCGGCGTTCCCATAAACACAATATTCATGCATCCTGCTCTTTGATTTTCTTTTTGAATTTTCGTTTTAGAATATCCCGTTTTACTTTTCCCAGGTTGTCCCAAAAAAGAACGCCGTTTAAATGATCCATTTCATGTTGAAAGGCTCGCGCCAGGTACCCCTCGGCTTCATAGCGGACTTCGTTTCCATCGAGATCGTAGCCCTTGATTTCAATCTGGCTGGCCCGGGTCAATTCTGCCATCACATCGGGAATACTCAGGCAACCCTCTTCCCCGAGTTCACTGCCCTCCATAGACGTGATTTCCGGATTGATCACGGTCACCAAGTTTTCTTTATCGGTTTCGACACCGATGTTGATCACAAACAAGCGCCACGGCAACCCGATCTGGTTGGCGGCAAGCCCGACTCCCGGAGCGGCGAGGGTGGTTTCCACCATATTTCCCGCAAGGGTGACCAGCTCCCCATCAACATTATCAATGGGCAGGCACATTTTCCTTAAAACAGGATCGAGGCAGTTCTTGATCTCTAACAAAGCCATATTTATAAACCTTATCGGTTACTGACCGAGATATCATCAGGGGTAAACATCGGTCAATTTTAATACAGAATGGAACAGGTATCCAGCCCCACTCGGCGTGGCCAGCGTGACGCTGGACCCAATGAGCAAGAAGTGAGCTTGATTTTTTCTGGCTCCGCGCCGAGCGGGTTAGGTGGTGTATTCCGCATTGATTTTAACGTAATCATACGACAAGTCGCAGGTCAAAACCTCTTCCCATTCTTTTCCGCCATGCAGATCAATGGTTATATTGATTTCATGTTGCCGCATTGCTTTGACCAGTTTTTGGGAAGGCAAATTTGCAGGGTTGCCATTTTTCAGCAGTAGATTTTTATTTAACAATATATCAACCTTGTCAGGGTTAAAGGGCGCACCGGCATTGCCTACTGCGCAATAAATTCGTCCCCAGTTCGGGTCTTCCCCAAACAACGCAGTTTTGACTAATGATGAAGTGGCAACAGAGTTTGCTATGAGGTATGCCTGTTTGCGTGTTTTTCCTCCCTGAACGCGAACGGTGACGAACTTGGTTGCGCCTTCTCCATCCAGAACAATTTTGGATGCCAGGTTTTTGCTTATTGTGGTCAACGCTTTCACAAATTCCCGGTAGCCTGAGGTGTTGGCTTTTATCGTCGGATTTTTTGCCTCTCCATTGGCAAGGACGATAACACAATCATTGGTGCTGTTGTCTCCATCCACGGTAATGCGATTGAAAGAGCGATCTGTAGCTTCTTTTAGAGCTTTTTTAAGCGTCTTCGAATTGATGGTGGCATTGGTCCATAAAAAACCTAGCATGGTTGCCATATTAGGATGGATCATTCCGGACCCCTTACATATTCCTCCAATGGCGATGCGGTGTCCTTTAAAGTTGTAACTCACCTTGTCTGATTTAGATATCAGGTCGGTGGTCATAATGGCCTGGGCGGCATCGGTCCAGTTTTTTGCAGTCCGCCCCAATTTTTGCACCAGTTGGGGAGCGGCCTGCAATATTTTATGTGAAGGAAGCGGAACCCCTATCACTCCGGTGGAAGCGATGAGAACTTCTTTTTGCGGGATGGACAATTCTTCGGCAATTTTTTTTGTGATCGCGTCGCAGTCTTCCATGCCCTTGGGCCCGACTACCGTGTTGGCGTTGCCACTGTTGACAACAATGGCACGGCAGCTGCCGGATTTCAGTGCGCGGTGGCTCCAGATGACACCGGGAGACACAACCCGGTTTTTGGTGAAGACGCCTGCTGCGGTAGCTGGAACATCGGACACGATCAATGTCAGATCTTTAATATTTTTTTCTTTGATTCCGCAACTCAGTCCCGCCGCTTTAAATCCGGGAATCGCAGGGTTGCGATTTTTTGAGAGTTTCATGATTTGTGAGGGCCTTTATTTATTCGGTAATTTTCTCTGTGGCAACTCGCAGGCCCTTATTTCATAAGGCCCGCTCGTGGCAAAAACAATTTTTAGAGGTACCCTTAAGGAAAAACTGCCGGGGCCATGAGGCCGGTTTTTTCGTCCAGGCCCAACATGATGTTCATATTCTGGACGGCTTGCCCCGAGGCGCCTTTGATCAGGTTGTCCAATGCGCTGGTGATGATCAGGCGCTGGTTGCGTGAATCCACCTTGAGGCCAATATCGCAAAAATTAGAAGACAAGACATGATGACTGTTGGCGAATTTGCCCGGATTCAATACGCGAATAAAACTTTCGCTTTTATAAAAGTTGCGGTAATGCTCGACCAGTTTTTCATCGCCGAGGGTTCCTTTCAGGTTGATATAAACCGTGCTCAACATTCCCCGGGTCATGGGAACCAGATGCGGGGAAAACGTAAGGCGCACGGGTTTACCCGCCAGAGTGGAAAGCTCCTGCTCCATTTCGGGGGTGTGCCGGTGGTCGGCCAGACCATAAGGACTGATCCCCTCGTTGACCTCACTGTAATTTGTGGTCAGGGAAGGTTTGCGTCCGGCACCGGAGACGCCGGACTTGCTGTCTGAAATTATGGAATCGAGGTCCACCCAATCGGTCTTAAGAAGCGGAGCCAGAGCCAGAATCACACTGGTCGGGTAGCAACCCGGGTTGGCAATGAAGCGTGCGGTTTGAATGGCTTGGCGGTGTAGTTCCGGTAAACCATACACGGCCTGTTCAAGAAGCTCCGGGTGGGTATGGGTGACGGAGTACCAGTCCGAGTAGGCTTCTGGATCCTTCAGCCGATAGTCTGCACTCAGGTCGATGATTTTGCAGTCGGACTGCAAATAAACAGGAAGCTTGTCCATGGCCGTTATGTGAGGCAAGGCCAGAAACAAAACGGAACAATCTTTGGCGATGTTGTCATCCAGAGGCCGAAGCTTGAGGTCAACGATTCCATTCAAAGATGGAAAAACCTCGGCGATGTTTTGACCCTGAAAAGTCTCGGAGGTCAAAGTCGTAAGTTCCACATCCGGATGCCCGGCAAGAAGACGAATCAATTCCAGTCCGGTGTATCCACTGGCTCCAGCAATGGCAACTTTTATCATAAAAAAATTCCTGTTTATGAATAGGGTTTTACTTTGAATGATTTTACTTGATTGATAAGAAAAAGGGGTGTCTTCTCCCGGAAAAACCTTGCTTACGAAAAGAGATCGGCAAAGTTCCGGATAAAAAAACCTGCTAGCAACCGGGGCTTAACGTTTGGAGAACTGGAACTTTTTGCGTGCCCCGGGTTGTCCGTATTTTTTTCTTTCTACGGTTCTTGAGTCCCGAGTGAGGAATCCAGCTTTTTTAAGGGGTGCTCGTAAACTTGGGTTGGTCAAAATGAGAGCGCGGGAAATACCCAGACGCAATGCGCCGGACTGGCCGGAAAGACCTCCACCCTGAACGGTGGCTTGGATGTCTATAGACTCTAGTGTGTCAGTCGTGATCAATGGGTGCTTGATGATACACTCAAGGCTTTCCCGGCAAAAATATTCCTTCATTGATTTGTTGTTGACTACGATTTTGCCGTCGCCTTTTTGAATCCATACTTTGGCGATAGATTCTTTGCGCTTTCCCGTTGCGTAAAATTTTTCGATGGTGCCTTCCATAATCGTGTCCGCTCTCTTTTTTAAATTTTGCTTAATGGATTATTTTGTTATACCAGCGTAGTCGCCGGTGGCAAATTGCAATGTCTTTATTATGTGTGGGTAAACGTTCTCTCGGCTTATAAGCTGTTGCCCATTGCTTCTCTCGCTAGAGAGCGACCACTTCCGGGTTTTGACTCGTATGCGGGTGTTGGTCGTTATTGTAGATTCTGAAATTGTTGTGCAGGGTTCTGCCTAATCTCGTTTTTGGTAACATTCCCTGGATTGCTTTTTTCAGCAGATCGGAAGGCTGTTTCTCAAGAACCTGTTTTGCCGTGACGGATTTGATTCCTCCCGGCCAGCCGGTATGATGGTAATAAATTTTATCGTCCCATTTCTTACCGGTCAGCTTAACCTTTGCGGCGTTGATGATGATGACATTATCCCCTGTATCAACGTGGGGAGTATAAATGGGTTTGGTTTTGCCACGAATGATTGAGGCGGCTGTGCTGGCCACACGCCCCAACGGTTTATCGGCAGCATCAATCAGCACCCATTTTTTAACAACGTCGCTCTGTTTAGCAAAAAAACTTCTCATTATATTCCGGTTTCAGTCAATATTATCTCTGATGTCGCAAACCAGCCATAGTAAAAGAGATATCTGGCTCTGTCAACCAGAAAGGATAATTAAATAACGGATTTACCAGAAAGTTTCTTTACTTTATTTTTCGGAGAAAATAGACTAGATTTGTCTATTCTAAACTTTTCGCGATCTATAAGCTAACTACATGGAAAATATGGTTCAATCTGAAGGTTTGGCATCTGCACGAGCCAGTGGGGATGTCAATGGGGAGGCTCTGGACCGGTCCATTGAGTGCTCCCGAGATTTTTTGCTCTCCTGCCAGAACGCCGAGGGTTATTGGGTGGACGAATTGGAGGCCAATGTTACCATTTCGGCCGAATTTATTTTCTTCATGCATTTCACCGACCGGCTGGACCCGGTCAAACAAGACCAGATCGTAAAATATTTACTGCATCTTCAAAGGGAGGACGGCAGTTGGCCGCTTTTTTATGGAGGCTTGTGCGACATTAACTCGACGGTTGAGTCCTATATGGCTCTCAAAATGGCCGGCCTGCCCGCCGACCGGGAAGAGATGGTGCGAGCCCGTCAGGCGATTTTTGCCAACGGGGGTATTAAAAAAACCCGGGTCTTCACAAAAATGTTCCTCGCCATGTTTGGTCAGGTTTGCTGGGACGACTGCCCGGCGGTGCCGGTAGAGATTATTTTATTGCCCAACTGGTTTCCTTTCAATATCTATGAGATTTCGAGCTGGTCGCGGGGCACGGTGGTTCCCCTTTCTATTGTGCGTTCCTTCGAACCGGTGCATGAGCTTCCGGAAGGACGGGACGTTCAGGAATTGTTCACCAAAAAGGATGTGGATCTGGATTTCAAACCCGATGGCCTGCCTTTCACCAGCTGGAGAAACACGTTTATATATCTTGATCGCTTTATCAAGACTATCGGCAAGTTCCCCTTTAAACCTCTGCGCAAAAAAGCACTTAAAAAAGTCGAGGAATGGACGCTGGAGCACCAGGAAGACGAGGGCGATTTTGGTGGCATTCAGCCGGCCATGTTCAATGCTCTTTTAGCGTTGTACCTTTTAGGCTACGCCGAAGACCATCCCGCGTGTGTGAAAGGAATGGAAGCGGTGGACCGCTTCATGCTGGAAAAAGACGGGCGACTCTGGATGCAGCCCTGCGTTTCGCCTTTGTGGGACACGGCCATCTGCGCCAACGCCTTGTTGGATTCGGGACTGCCACCCGACCACCCGGCCCTGGTGAAAGCCGGTGAGTGGATCATTGGCAAACAGGTGAGCAAGCGTGGCGACTGGCAGGTGAAGAATCCGACAGCGGAGCCGGGAGGCTGGGCGTTTGAGTTTTATAATGAACGGTATCCGGACACCGATGACACGGCAGAGATTTTGCTTTTCCTTGATCGGATCGAGGTCACCGACAACCGCTGGAAGTTGAGCGAATGCCAGCGGGCGATGAACTGGTTATTGAGCATGCAGAGTAAAAGCGGCGGGTGGGGAGCCTTCGATGTGGATAACGACAGGGAGGTTCTCAACGAAGTTCCTTTTGCTGACCATAAGGCGTTACTGGATCCTGCAACGGTGGATGTGACAAGCCGGATTCTTTGGATGCTGGCAAAATGGGGATTTAAAAAACAGCACCCACAGGTTCAACGGGCCATTGCGTTTATCAAAGACCGTCAGGAAGTGGATGGTTGCTGGTATGGCCGATGGGGAGTGAATTATATTTATGGAACGTTTCTGGCCTTGAACGGTTTGCGTGCCATCGGTGAGGACATGAAGGATAGGTTCAGCCGGCAAGCCGTCCTCTGGTTGGAAACTCACCAAAATGAAGATGGGGGCTGGGGTGAAACCTGCCAAAGTTATACAGAACCGAGCTTGCGGGGTCGGGGTCAAAGCACCGCCTCACAAACTGCCTGGGCCTTGCTGGGGCTCATTGCCGCCGATGAGGAAAAAAATTCGGTTGTAGAACGCGGTGTTCACTATTTGATCAAAACGCAAAAAGATTCGGGGAAATTTTCAGGAAGCTGGTGGGAGGATGAGTTCACTGGTACCGGGTTTCCCATCCATTTCTTCATCAAATACCATATGTATCAGCATTTCTTCCCGCTGATGGCTTTGTCCCGCTACCGGCACCAGCGTGACGCTGGCCGGTCAGTGACCGGGGGTAGATAGCAATATAGCTTATCAAGCCGAGAACGCGTTTGCACGCAGCAAAAAGACATTGCAATTTGCCTCCCCTGCTAAAGGAGAGCTTTGCATAACCCGAGATTCTTCATCGCGTACGCTCTTCAGAATGACAAACCTGCGTTTCTTGTCATTCTGAACGGAGTGAAGAATCTCGCCTTTACGCTTTTTCGACTTATGCAAAGGTCTCCTGCTAAAGGGCGGGTCAGTGGTGGCGTAGCATCTCGACGGCAAATTTGGTCCGGGTGAGATGTTCAGTGGCGGATGCGATCACTTCTCCGCTCATGACATCGGTCAGGGTAAGGTGAACATCAATGTTTGTCCCCAGGAACAGGGGACTTGTCATCTTCATCGACCAAACCCATGACCGTGACTTTGTTGATTTCATATTCCTCAACGCCCAGAGTCAAAGCTTGTATCAGGCCTTCAGATTTATCTTTGTAGTAGTTGGAGTCCGTCTGCGTTCTAAAGACCTTGTCCTGGAACTGTGATGGACTCATTTTCACTTCACAGGTTGTCTTGCCTTTATAGAGGGTTTGCTCCCCTTTCCACAGAGAGCTTTGCATAAGTCGAAAAACCTGAAAAGCGAGATTCTTCACTGCGTTCAGAATGACAATACAAGGCTATTTGTCATTCTGAGGAACAAGGTGACGAAGAATCCGGGGTTATGCAAAGGTCTCCTTTCCACAAGGGGGCCGGGGGGATTTGACGGGCCGTATGTAATTTGCCAGCGGTGGCTACATCGCCTTAATTCACTGCAAGCAAAGGCGATTTAGTGTATAAATGTAACTTCATTTAAAACTCCATAAAATTCGAGGTGCCGGAAGGTATGCAATACAAGCAGTGGGTGGTTTTTATATTGGCGGGGTTCCTGCTTTCAGGTTGTGGTGGTGGGATGGATGATGAAGATGTGGTCGAAAAGTCCAACTTCCAGATGCCAATGAAGGAAAATACCTGGGTGCGCAAGGAAACAGTGCGTAAAACCACAGATGACTTGTTTGCCAACGCTGGCAAAAAGAGCACTGAAGTTCCTGTCGATTCGGCCCTGGCGGCCAAACTGAGAAAACCGGCAACCCTTCGTATCAAATCGCAAGAGGAATGTTTAGAAAAGGCCAATGCCCTCGATAAACAACGCACCGAAGTGCAAAAACGTGGTGGGGTCTGGCATGCTTATGAAAGAGTGGCCCAAGCCAAACCTTATTCCAATTATGGTATGCAGTTGGACAGCCAAACCAACCGGCTGGTATTTTCCCTCCAGCATATTTGCAAGAACGCTCAGGAAATTCGTTTAAGCGCGTGGGGCGTGCAGACGGTGCAAAGGTTCAAAAAGATGGGCGAAGAGGGTTATAGAAATTACTTTATTGGATTAGGCGAAGTCATGGGGGATGTCGATAAATGGGTGGAGTTCGCCAAGTTTGCCATTGAAAGCAAGAACCGGCAAGTCCCCTATCCCAAAATCGGCGAGTCCATTGCCCAGGCCAAACTGCTTGTAGATTTATATGATGAGCTTTCGCAACGAAAAATAAGTGATGATACCGCCCTGCAAACCTTTCTCACCGAAGGGGCTACCCTCCTGAGTGTTATCAACGAAAGTTTCAGCACTGATCCCCGATTGGTGCTCGCCCTCCAGGATGAAAACGTGTTCCCCTTCGAAGATATCAAAGGCGAAATGTAGCCGACCAGCGACCGGTGGCAACCACTGGCGTGGGGCCAGTGTAAATGCTCCTCCCCTGACAAGGGGAGGCTGGGAGGGGTTGCTTTAGTCGTCATTGCGAGCCGAGAGAAGCGGCGTGGCCGCGATAATTCACCTTAGCCTTCGTGAGCTTGTGATGTCCTTTTCCTCAAACTTCATGCCCTGTAGGGGTTATAGAAGCATCTCTCTTCTGGTTTGCCGGGTAAAAAACGCCGTAGTGAAGAAGTGGCGTGATCCCTTTTGAACACAGACAAAGCCTAACGGAAATATTGATGAAAAGCGAGGATACAATGGTCTAGGTTAAAAATGGAAGTAGGACTAAGAATATGAAGGCTATGGCTAGCTGTTAAAATTCTTAAAAAACGACTTTTCAATAGCAATAATTAGCTTATTTGCGTTGTCTGATATTTCGTAGAGCTTAATATTGTTCTGATCAAGCCTTTCTCTAGCACTGCTCTCAAAATCCCCGCCTGATACGGCTTGACGAAACGAGACGATGTTCTTATTAACTTTTAATTCTTTTCCTCTAAGCTTGAAAATATTTGTAAAAACCCCAAGTTCCTTAGATTTTGTTTTGATTCGGAATGCTAAATTTTTGCAACCCGGATCAGTTTTTTCAGAGACCCAGTATTTTATGGCATCGACTTCTACATCTCTAATGGCACTTTTAAAATCAGTAATTAATTCCCAGGCTTCCCGTCTATCCTCTCGGGCTTTTATCTGAGACTGGACAACCCACCAACCAAAAATTACAATTCCCCATGTAACTATTTGACCAAAAACTAAAAAGATGTCTACCATTTAACGGATTCTTGAGGGGTCATTCTGGCTCGGCATCATTAATGTACTCCCAGATTTCATCATTGAGGCTTGAATCTTCTGTTACGAAAGTCAATTTTTGACGCAAATCTTCCTTTGTAAATCGTTCTTTTCGGACCAGCCCGCCAAAGGCTTCTTCAAGGAAGGAGGATCCATAGCCAGCCGTACTATCCAGTTGAATGACCACACTTTGATTTTCACTAAAGGATTGTAGAAATTTTTCCCGAAAGTGTTCTCCCGTATACGGCCCATCTTCCTTATAGCGACCCCCAGGGAACGGAGAAAAATCTACGCCTATATCTATAACCTTTTTCGTCATAGTTAGCATTTTATCACCTATTCGTTTGTTGGTTCATCTTCCATAATAATAGAATTCAGAGGAATCTTCCATTCTATTAATGTCCCGCAGAGCGAATTTTTGTTGTTTTTGTATATCGGCTCCCCTGTTGAAGCAGGAAAATATGTATAGTCACCATGACCACTTAAAATTCTAAAGCTGCTGTTTTCACCAATAATATCAATCAGATTGGCCATATCCCGCAGGCCTTTCCCTCTATTTTTTTCCTTGGTTCTTGTTTGCCCTTTCGTTATCACGGAGTGAATAATTTCACTGTCTTTCTGCCTCTGGGATAGCATTTTTATAGCAGACTCAAGGAGACTGCCTTTGTAGTTAATGGGGGCTGTTGCAGGGATGCCCACACCTTGATCGTAAAATATTGCGGTCAACATTTTTTCAGGGTCAATTGCGCCAACCATCCACCATCTGCCGTTTAAAAATGGATAGGGGTTTTCCACCCCCTCTGGATATGCATGGTGTCCCACATTGGTCATAGCTTCTATCATGCTTCCGTACAACCGTGTACTGGCATCTCCTTCCTTCCCATGAATCCCTTCCAACAGTGCTTTTTTAAGGCGGCCTATATGTATTCCATTTGCTCCTGTATTTGTAATAAACTTAATTATTTTTATTGGCAGGATGCTTTCGTCAAACAGACGTCTTTTTTGTTTTTTGAGAAGATCAAAAAACCCCATTACCTCTAATAATATTTCAACAATCGGGTCCTTTGGATAAGTTCCTGTTACCTCTAAATTTTTAGAATTTTTCTTATTACATCGGTCAATTTCGGCGACAAGGCAAAGCATCGAGGCGGGATCAATTTCCTTTATCTGATCAAACCCAAGTAGGACGTTGCGTTTTTTATGTAGCGCTGTTTCTCTTAATTCTTTAATCAGGTTAATAGTTTTATCGTAATTATTGTAGAGGTTGAAATTTATGGGTAGATCCAGAAGAACATGATCCTCAAAGGAGGTTCTCTGGGTTCGTGCTTGCCTTTTTCCAGAGCCCTCTATCCGCCTGTTTTTTCGCTTTTCCCTTCGATGTACCTCCTTACGATGTTTTTTCAGTAGGTTTCGTTTTAACCAGATTAAGTTTTTATTTCCGCTTTTTTTCATTCACCCGGTCTTCCCTCTAATTATCGTCTGGGCCAGACAGTAGTCATGCCTCTAATTATGTAATACAAAACAAGAGACATTTTATCTAAATTCTCGGAATAAAAGGCATTGCCCAGAAAAAAAAGTAAGTGTCGGTATTAGTTTGCTTCAACTCCCGATCACCTATAGAGTCCTTCAGCCCGCCGCAATTATGGAACATACGCAGTTTTTGGAAGAATATCACAAGTAGGTGGTTAATTTAAACGGAGGCCGGGTTGTTTGCTGGACGTTTTTGGAATTGTTTTTATTTTTTGCCTTCTTATTAAGTTAGTTGTCCTATATGATAAAAGTGCTCTGCAGAGTCGGATAAAACGGTTCGGTGTTGTGGACGTAAAGTAAGTCCTCGCCTATTGAGGTTGAAGCAGCTTCTGAGTAAGTCGGCTTGTTAGACGGATTGTGCTCTTCTTGGCGTGAAACTATTATTTGCAATGTTATGGGGTAGCTATGCTTCAAAGCTTTTGTCTCAAAAAAAAGAGTAGTAGAGGGTCCCTGATTATCGGGATGGTCGTTTCTTTGAGTCTGATGATCGCAGCCGGTTTTGTGGATGAGGCGGTTGCGGAATCGAATGACAATCCCGATGAGAATATTGTTGGAGTAAATGGCAGCAGTCCCGTGCGTAGTGTCCTTGACCTGCTGATTCCTATCCACAGTGTCAGTGCCGAAGAGGTACACGATAATAGTCAGATTGAGGAAGGCCGCGTTTCGCAACTCTTGTTGCCTGCCTTTAATTTTTCCAGTTCCAGCACTAGTGTCAACGCTGAAGCAGAAATCTCGCGTCCTATTGAGTTAGAAAGTATTTATGTCGTAGGCAGCCGCGCCCCTGAGCGCAGTACTCTTGACCTGTCGGTTCCTGTTGACATCGTTACCGCCGAAGATATGCGTGACACGGGTCAGACCGAAGTGGGCCGGATGTTACAACGCCTGATACCCTCCTTTAATTTTTCCAGTTCCAGTATAAGTGACGGGACCGATGCCCTGCGCCCTGCAACGTTGCGTGGCTTGAGCCCCGATCAGGTATTGGTCCTTATCAACGGTAAACGCCGTCACAACAGTGCCTTGATACACGTCAATACATCGGTCGGGCGTGGTACGGCGGGGGTGGACATGAACGCCGTTCCTGCGTCCGCGATTAAGCGTATCGAGATTTTGCGCGATGGTGCTGCCGCCCAGTACGGATCGGATGCTATAGCCGGTGTGATTAATATTGTGCTGAAGGACAGCGCGCAAGAAGGTTTTGCCAACGGTTCCTACGGTCAATATTTGGAAGGTGATGGTGAAAATATCTTGTTCAATGCAGGCCAGGGGTTCCGGCTCAATGGTGGGAAGGGTTTTATCCACGCCAGCTTGGAATACCGCAACCGGAAAAGCACTAATCGCGCTGGTTTGACCGGCAAATGCCAGTACAACACTTGCACGGTTCCTAAAACAGATGCCCCAGAAGCAATCCTTACTAACTCAAATGGAGAAATCTGGCAGACCACAGATCAGCGGGAAATCAATTTTAATCGGAAGAACTTTCGCATCGGCGATGCGGAGTCTGAGCAGTTTTCCGGCGTGTTGAATGCTGAGCTTGAGCTAGGCGGCGGGGAGCTTTATGGTTTTTTAACCCGGTCGGGCCGTGAAAATACGTCCGCCGGGTTCTTTCGCAGAGCCAATCAGACAGAGCGCAATCCGGTCCTTGGTGATGGAGAAGCATTCTTCCCCAACGGTTTTTTGCCCTTGATCAACACGGATGTCGAAGATTTTTCCATCAACGCGGGGTTCCGCCGTAAGCTTGACTGGGGGATTGATGCCGATTTTTCTATCACCCACGGTTTCAATGATTTTGCCTTTAATATAAGTAACTCCGTAAATGCCTCGCAGGCGCGGAAAGCGGTAACTGACAACATCCTCACTTCAGCGGTAACTGACAACATCCTCACTCCAGACGAGATACGCGCCAGCCTGCCAACCTCTGCCGATGCCGGTGAACTGGGCATTGGGCTGACCACCGTCAACATCGACTTGGTCAAACGCCTTGGCGACCTTACGCTCACCGGCGGTACCGAATACCGGCGCGATACTTATACTATAAAAGCTGGAGATGAGGTCTCCTTCGCCGACTATATCAATGACGGTACCGCTGTTGCTGGCATCCAGGTATTTCCTGGATTTCAACCCAGTAACGAAGTGGATGAATCACGCAATATCGCCTCTCTTTACGCCGATGTCGGATATGACGTTAACTCCGACTGGCAGGTAAACAGCGCGTTGCGTTTCGATCACTACAGCGATTTTGGCGGTACCCTTAATTTTAAACTGGCCACCCGCTACGCGTTCACCGACTGGCTGATACTTCGAGCTTCTGGCGGCAGCGGGTTTCGCGCCCCTTCCATGCAACAACAGTTTTTCAATAACGTTAGCACCCAGTTCGTTGGTATGCCCTCCACGGCCAAGCAGGTCGGAACCTTCCGCAACGACTCGGCCTTGGCCAGGGCTATCGGGATTCCCGAACTGAAGGAAGAAACATCCCATAATCTTGGGGTTGGCTTGGTTTTTCAGCCCTTTAAAAACTTCACCCTGACGGCCGACTATTACCGCATCACTATCAGTGACCGTATTGTCCTCAGCGGACGCCTTGAGAGCGACGCGAACGCGGCATTGGATGCCGCGCTTACGGCCAATGACATTGACAATGCACAATTTTTCCTTAACGCCGCTGATACGGAAACCAACGGGTTTGATATTGTCGCAACATGGAAGATACGTCCTCCGAAGGGGCAACTTGAACTTTCACTGGGTGCCAGTTATACCGATACCGAAATCACCGGGATATTTTCTCCTGATAGTCTCCAAGGCATTGCGCTTGACACGGTGTTCAGTGCTCAGGACCGCTCTATTATTGAGTCCTGGCAGCCCAAATCCCGTATCAATCTGTCGGCGGATTATGCCTTGGGCGATTTCAGCATGACTCTGGCGCTCAATCGTTTTGGTGAATACACGGTGCTTGACGATGGTGAAAGCCAGACCTATGGCGCGAAAGTGCTGACCGATCTGTTGTTGCGGTACAACTTTCCTCGTAATATCACCCTCAGTCTGGGCGCAAACAACCTGTTTGACGTTGTTCCCGAGAAAAACCGAATCGGACAATCCAGGAATGGTACCATCATTGATGAGAACGGCAACACGATTGTCAGTTCCAGTGGGGTATTCGAATTTTCTCGGCGTTCCGCCCCCTTCGGATTCAATGGTGGCTACTATTTTGCCAGATTGACGCACCGCTTCTAACAGGTGGTGGAGGCTTTATTAAAAATTCCAATAGCCTTTATTTTGAGATGAACCATAAAAAAGTTAAATCATCCCCAACAATATTTAATTTGTCGGTTGTTCGTCACCTTGTTCCTCAGAATGATAAATAGCCTTGTATTGTCATTCTGAGTGCTTCGGCTTCGCTCAGCACAGGCTCCGTGAAGACGTGATATTTTTCCTTAACTTCGTGCCCCGAAGGGGTAATCCCTTGGCTAGTGCAAGGCGAGATCCTTCGTCTCCCTAAAGGGACGTGCCAGGCCTTCGGGCTCCTCAAGGATGACAAAATGACACAGTATTGTCATTCTGAGCGATAGCGAAGACGTGATATTTTTCCTTAACCTTCGTGCCCCGAAGGGGTAATCCCCTGGGCTAGTGCAAGGCGAGATCCTTCGTCGCCTTCGGCTCCTCAAGGATGACAAAATGACACAGTATTGTCATTCTGAATGCTTCGGCTTCGCTCAGCACAGGCTCCGTGAAGACGTGATATTTTTCCTTAAACTTCATGCCCCGAAGGGGTATGTGATATCCTCTTCATTAAACTTCATGCCCCGAAGGGGTAATCCGGGGTTATGCAAAGGTCTCTCTTTGAGAAAGAGGGAGTTAATTCTTCGATAAACTCAGGATGATCAAGAGGCGGTCGCGTTAGCGTCACCGCCCCGCTGGGTCCAGCGTCACGCTGGTTAATTTAAACGGAGGCCGGGTTGTTTGCTGGACGTTTTTGGAACTGTTTTGGTTTTTTTCGGGGCGGGTTTTTTCTTGAGCTTGATTTTTTTGTCGAACGAGTGTTTGATCACATCATCCATGGTGGTGGCGGGATAAAACTGTAGACCCTTCCGGACATTTTCAGGGATATCGGGAATATCTTTTTCGTTTTCCACAGGGATAATGAGATGGGTGATGCGGAACCTGTGAGCCGCCAGAACTTTTTCTTTGAGTCCACCGATGGGCAGGACTTTCCCGGTCAGGGTCAATTCCCCGGTCATGGCAAGGCCGGGACGCAGGGGAGTTTTAGTCAGTGCCGAGACCAGGGCTACGGCCATGGTGATTCCGGCTGAGGGGCCGTCTTTAGGAACGGCGCCTTCTGGAATATGAATGTGGAAATCGTTTTTCTGGTAGAAGTTTTTTGGCAGTCCTAAATCCCCGGCGCGTGAGCGCACATAGGTCATGGCCGCCTGCGCCGATTCTTTCATCACATCCCCGAGTTGCCCGGTGGGCACAAGTTTGCCGGTACCGGGAAGCACGGTGACTTCTATGGTGAGGGTTTCGCCGCCAAACTCTGTCCATGCCAGGCCGGTAGCGCTACCTATTTCCAGCGGGCCTTCGAATGCAGCTTTCTTGAATTTGGGGATGCCGAGATACTTTTCCAAAACAGCCGGGGTGATTTTGACGCTGGTTTTCTTACCTTTTTCTACGACGGTTTTAACCACTTTTCTACAGAGTGTAGCGATTTCCCGTTCCAGGTTTCGCACTCCTGCTTCGCGTGTGAAGTCGTGGATGATCCTGTCGAGAGCCTTGTCGGTGATTTCTATATTCTTTTTGGTCAGACCGTGTTCGGGTACTTTTTTAGGCAGGAGAAAACTTTTGGCGATGCTCATTTTCTCCTGATCGGTATAACCGGGCAGGCGGAGCACTTCCATCCGATCCAGCAAGGGTTGTGGAATGGAGTGCAGGACATTGGCGGTGCAGATAAAAAGGACATTGGAAAGGTCGTAATCGATTTCCAGATAATGGTCGTTGAAATTTGAGTTTTGTTCCGGATCGAGAACTTCCAGCAAAGCGGAGGAGGGGTCGCCCCTGAAATCGGCGTTCATTTTGTCGACCTCATCGAGCATGAAAACAGGGTTATGGACACCGGCTTTTTTAATGCCTTGAATAATTTTTCCCGGCAGAGCGCCAATATAAGTCCTGCGGTGCCCGCGAATTTCTGCTTCATCCCGTATGCCGCCCAAGGAGATGCGGACAAATTTCCGGCCCATGGCTTTGCCGATGGATTGCCCTAATGAAGTTTTGCCGACACCCGGTGGACCGACCAGGCAGAGGATGGGGCCTCTAATTTTTTTGACCAGCTTCATCACCGCAAGGTGTTCGGTGATGCGTTCTTTGACTTTCTCTAGCCCGTAATGGTCTCTATCAAGAATTTTCTGGGCTTCGGAGATTTTGATTTTTTCGGCTCTGGGGCCTTTTTTCCAAGGCAGGTCGGTGAGCCATTCGACATAAGTTCTGGCAACCGTGGCTTCTGCGGACATGGGTTGCATGAGTTCCAGCCTTTTTAATTCTTTGACGGCTTTTTCATGGATATCCTTGGGCATTTTGGCTTTCTTGATTTTTTGCTTGAGTTCATCCATATCGGTTTTGAACTCATCGCGTTTGCCCAACTCTTTTTGGATAGCTTTGATCTGCTCATTGAGATAAAACTCCTTCTGACTACGTTCCATTTGTTTTCGCACTCTGCCATGAACGCGTTTTTCAATTTTAAGGACTTCCATCTCCGATTTGAGAATGCCGAGAAGCTTGTTCAACCGGTCTGACGGATTCAGGGTTTCGAGCAACTCCTGTTTTTCCTGGGTTTGAAAAACCATATAGGCGGCAATGGTGTCGGCATAGCGATGTGGCTCAAGAATATTGGAACTGGCGGCCACGGCTTCCAGAGGAATTTTTTGATTCAGTTTTACATATTGTTCGAACACCGTTCCCACACTGCGCATCAGCGCTTTGACATCTGCTGTGAGTTGGTCGTTTTCATGGATGCGGCTGACTTCCACCTCAAAATAGTCAGGATTTTTGATGAACTTTTCAATGCGTCCTCTTTGCAGGCCTTCGACCAGAACTTTCATGGTTCCATCGTTCAGCTTGAGAATCTGCAGAATACTTGCCACCGTTCCCGTCTCGTAAATATCTGCGGGTTGTGGTTCGTTGTTGTTAGGGTTGCGCTGGGCGGAAAGGAAGATGCTTTTTTGCTCGGCCATGGATTTTTCCAGGGCCAGAATGGATTTCCCCCTGCCCACAAACAGAGGGAGCACCATAAACGGGAAGACAATGATATCCCGTAAGGGGAGGAGCGGTAACGCGATTTTTTCTGAACCCATGATTTTAGCTTGCCCGTTTTTTGTTTTCGTAAACCAACATGGGTTTTTCGCCGTTGAGGACTACTTCGTCACTGATGACCACTTCTTCCACCTCTGGTTTGGAAGGGAGGTCAAACATGATTTCCAGCATGGTCTCTTCCAGAACGGCGCGGAGCCCTCTTGCCCCGGTTTTTCGTTCGGTTGCTTTTTCGGCAATGGCGCGAATAGCCGCATCGGTGAATTTGAGTTTTGTATTTTCAAACTCAAATAACTTTTTATATTGTTTAATCAGAGCGTTCTTAGGCTCGGTCAAAACCTGCATCATTGCTTCAACAGTCAACTCTTTCAACGTGGCGACGGCTGAAAAACGCCCGACAAATTCCGGAATGAGACCATATTTGAGCAGGTCTTCCGGCTGTGTTTTTTCAAAAATATCTTCCTCGTCAATTTCTTTTTTGGAAACGATTTTCTGTCCGAAACCGAGGCTTTTCTTGCCGATACGGTTGCGAATCAATGAGCCCAGTCCGACGAATGCCCCGCCGCAGATGAAAAGAATATTGGTGGTGTTGACCTGAAGAAATTCCTGATGCGGGTGCTTTCGGCCTCCCTGCGGAGGAACGCTGGCAGTCGTGCCCTCAATGATTTTCAAAAGCGCCTGCTGCACCCCTTCACCGGAAACATCACGGGTGATTGAGGGATTTTCTGATTTCCTGGAAATCTTATCGATTTCATCGATATAGATGATTCCGCGCTCGGCTTTTTCAACATCGTAGTCGGCGTTTTGCAGGAGCTTTAAAATGATGTTTTCAACGTCTTCACCGACATAACCGGCCTCGGTCAGAGTGGTCGCATCCACAATGGTGAAGGGAACGTCGAGGATGCGTGCCAGAGTCTGTGCCATGAGGGTTTTCCCGGACCCGGTGGGGCCTATCAAAAGCACATTACTCTTTTGCAGTTCCACATCGTCCATGTCCAAATTGGAGTCGACTCTTTTGAAATGGTTGTGGACGGCAACAGAAAGGATTTTTTTACAGCGTTCCTGCCCGACGATATATTGGTCTAGGTGCTTGTATAAATCATGAGGTTTGAGGAGATGCTGGAAGTCTTCGCCCTTTTCCTGGGCCCACTCTTCCACCATGATTTCATTGCAAAGCTCAATACACTCGTCACAAATGTAGACGCTGGGTCCGGCAATCAGTTTTTTGACTTCTTCCTGACTTTTTCCGCAGAAAGAACAGCGGTAATTTCCGGTGGTGGTCCTTTTCTTTGCCATAAAGCCCTCTCCAAAGGGGTTGGAATAGAATGCTTATTCGATTCTAATCAGCTTTTCTTTTTGCTCTTGCCGTCCTTCTTGACTTCCTGCCGATCACTGATCACGCTGTCGATGAGGCCATAAGCCTTGGCCTCGCCGCCCGTCATGTAGTGATCCCTTTCGGTATCCTTATTGACCTGGGAAATACTTTTCCCTGAGTGCTTGGCCATGATGCTATCGAGGATGGCCCGGATTCTGGTGATTTCTTTGGCCTGAATTTCAATATCGGTGTGTTGCCCCTGAAATCCCCCGCTCGGCTGGTGGATCATGATGCGTGCATGCGGCAGGGCAAACCGTTTTTTCCGAGCGCCAGCCGTCAGGAGCAGAGCTCCCATGCTAGCCGCCTGGCCGATGCAGATGGTTTGTACATCCGGCTTGATATATTGCATGGTGTCATAGATGGCCATCCCGGAACTGACCTGGCCGCCTGGACTGTTGATATAGAGATAGATATCCTGATCAGGTTCATCCGACTCCAGAAACAGTAGCTGGGCGATGATCAGGTTAGCCATATGATCATCAATGGCACTTCCTATGAAAATGATTCGGTCTTTGAGAAGGCGTGAATAAATGTCATAAGACCTCTCGCCCCGACTGGTTTGCTCAACTACGATTGGTACCAACTGGTTGTAAGTTTCTGTCATTGTTTTCTCGAGATTAGAGATTCGGCAAGGAACAAATTCTTTCTGAATCCGGTTGCAATTCCGAAAGCGTTTTTTGCGTGTAAGTCATTAAAAAATAATTAGATATCTTATAATGGTTGAGCATTAATTATCAGCAATTATATCTTTTCTGTCAACTATTTCTTCTTTTATGGTTATTTTTTCCAGCGCGGCGTCCAGGGTTTTATCCCGTTTCATGCGACTATGAAGGCGGGCCAGGACCCCATTTTTTTCCCATTCCCGTTTTATTTGTTGCAGGTTACCCCCGCCTAGCAATTGGGACATGTTTTTGACCTCCTGCTCCAACTCCTCTTCGCTGACTTGTGCATCCAGATTGCGAGACAACTGGTCGAGAATCAATTCTTCCTGCAAGGCTTTCATGGCCGGTTCGCGATACTGCTTGAGCAGTTCAGGAGTCACCTCGACACCGTGGTCGTGGTCATGATCGTGGCCATGATCGTGATGGTGGCTATGATCATGCCCGCTTTCCTTCTCCTGTTTTTTTCTGGCCTGCTCGACCATGAACTTGACCTGTTCTTTCAACAGCCCTTCCGGAACATCAAACTGGTTCTGTTCGATAATTTTTTCCGTCAGTTTCTTTTTCACCGATTTGCGGGCTTCCTTACGTTCGAAATCTTCCAGTTCGGAGCGAACTTTTTGTTTCATATCGTCCAGGCTCGCAAAATTCTTGTCCTCCACACTTTTGGCAAACGCATCGTCCAGGTCCGGTAGTTTTTGTTCCTGCATACTTTTCAGCACAATTTGGAAATCGACATCCTTGCCGGCGATCTCCTTATTGTGGTAATCCTCGGGGACCGGCACCGTAATGTCCCGGGTTTCACCAATTTCCATGCCGATCAGGCCCTTGTCCAGTCCTTCAATTAATTGCCCTCCCCCTGCCTGGATGATCTGGTTCGTGGCAGACCCTCCTTCAAAGGGCTCATCGCCGAGCTTGCTGGTAAAATCTATTTTGAGCAAGTCCTTATCTTTTGCGAGACGGTCGGTCACATCGACGTTTTTTGCTTTACGCTGGCGCATCACTTCGATAGTTTGGTTGACATCGTCATCCGTGATGCGCGGTGTTTTCATATTCAGTTCAATGCCGGAGAAGTCCTTGAGTTCTACAGCGGGGAGCACTTCGATAGATGCAGAAACAGAGATATCGGTTCCTTCTTCGGCATTGACCTCCAAAAGATGGGGTTGGCCCACCGATCTCAGGTCTTTTTCCACAATGGCGTTATTGAGTTCATCGCTGATCAGGTTGCTCAGGACTTCTTTTTTAACATCCGGGCCAAACTGTTTTTCCAGCAGGGCGATGGGCACTTTTCCTTTGCGGAATCCGGGAACCTTAACCTGTTGCCCGAGTTTCTGATAATACTGTTTCAGCTTTTTGTCGTATTCCTGGTGAGGGATTTCAAACTTAATTTTTTTGTTACAGGAATCAACGTCTTCGATTTCGATTTTCATAACTTTCCAAATAATTAAAAGGGATTTCTATATTATTTGATAATTTTCTTTAAGGCAATCACTGGCTTGCATTGCATGTGCATTTCACTCAGGA
The DNA here is from genome assembly GCA_965249625.1 of Nitrospinales bacterium. Lineage (GTDB taxonomy): Bacteria > Nitrospinota > Nitrospinia > Nitrospinales > VA-1 > LS-NOB. The sequence goes on from OZ252246.1 coordinate 2,558,032, forward strand.
TTTAGAAGGTGTCATAAAATCACCCTCACCTCAATCCTCTCCCTTGAAGGGAGACCTTTGCGTAAGTCGAAAAAAACAGAAAAGCGAGATTACCTCTTCGGGGCATGAAGTTTAAGGAAGAGGATATCACATACCCCTTCGGGGCATGAAAGCTTGAGTGAAACATCACGTCTTCACGGAGCCTGTGCTGAGCGAAGCCGAAGCATTCAGAATGACAATACTGTGTCATTTTGTCATCCTTGAGGAGCCGAAGGCGACGAAGGATCTCGCCTTGCACTAGCCTAGGGGATTACCCCTTCGGGGCACGAAGTTAAGGAAAAATATCACGTCTTCGCTATCTCTCAGAATGACAATACTGGGCTATTTTGTCATCCTTGAGGAGCCGAAGGCCTGGCACGTCCCTTTAGGGAGGAGACCTTTGCATAAGTCGAAAAATCGAAGAATCCTCAGGTTAGTGCAAGGCGAGATCCTTCGTCTCCCTAAAGGGACCTTTGCATAAGAGGGTATTTCAGTAATTTTTATTAAACGGTGTTGAAGTTGAGAGTGAAACGCTATTGTTTGAGTAATCTTCTTTGAGGCATATAGTTTTTATTGCTATTCGCTTTGCCGTTTTCCATGTTCCCCCGGCGCTTTCCTCTCTCAAGCCAGAGTTTCCCGTGTTCGCGCTAAAACAAGACATTGTTTTATATTCATGGCCATGCAAACCAGGGTGATTTGAACCGCTGTCCGCGTCAACCCGATATAGCGTGCCCTGCGCAACCGGTAATGGTTCTTAAGGATACCGAAGACATGTTCTACGGGAGCGCGTAATTTAGTCATGCGTTTGTTGAATGCGGTCTGAGCAGGTTTCAGGGGATGATACTGATTGGGCCGATGCATGATGCCAACAAAAATACCGCGTTCCTGAAGTTCCTTGCGCCGGGAGTGTTTGTCATAAGCCTTGTCCGCGTAAACCGCTTTCTCATCACCCATCACCAGGTCATCGGCCGGTGTCGTGTCATTGACATTGGCCGGGGTGATGATCACACGGCGAACCAATCCAGACTTCCGATCTACTGCCGTATGCATCTTGTAACCGCAGACATTGTCTTTTTTGCGGGAACCATAAGTCCCCGCCTCAGGGTCTACCGCTTTTTTCGGACTGGAAGAGCGAACAAACGATGCGTCCAGCATCGTTCCCTGTTTGATCACAAAGCCCTGCGATTCAAACTGGGTATTTAACGAGGACAATAACTTGTCGTAACGGTCTCCCAGTTGAGAACGAAACCGGCTGATCGTCGAATGATCGGGAACCGCATCGGACAAACTCAAACCCGCAAAACGGCGAAAGCTGATCCGGTCCGACAACGCTTCTTCCATGCCAGGATCGGAAAGGTTGTACCATTGTTGCAGCAAAAGGGTTTTGAATAAAAGAACCAGCGGATAAGACGGGCGGCCCGTATTGCAGCTATAAATCCCTGACAACTCCTTTTCCAGAAGGCTGAAGTCCAAAACCTTATCCACTTCTGAAAGAAAATTCGTTGCCCCGTTCACCAAATCATCCGCGAAGCTTAACTGACCCAGTTGCTTTTGCATTCCCATTCCTCCAGCAATCGTTAAAAAAATACCTCAACGCATTATAACCTGTCTCCAAATGCTATACTTATGCAAAGGTCTCCTCTCATGAGGGGAGGCTGGGAGGGGTGTGGATTTTCCTGACGAAATTCAAATCCAACCCTCCCCTAGCCCCTCCCTATGAAGGGAGGGGAACAGCGAGATCCTTCGTCACCGTTGGCTCCTCAAGGATGACAAACCTGCGTTTCTTGTCATTCTGAACGGAGTGAAGAATCTCGCCTTTACGCTTTTTCGACTTATGCAAAGGTCTCCTCTTATAGGGAGAGCTTTGCATAACCCCGGATTACCCCTTCGGGGCACGAAGGTTAAGGAAAAATATCACGTCTTCGTCACCTTGTTCCTCAGAATGACAAATAGCCTTGTATTGTCATTCTGAACGCAGTGAAGAATCTCAGGTGAGTGCAAGGCGAGATCCTTCGTCTCCCTAAAGGGACGTGCCAGGCCTTCGGCTCCTCGAGGATGACAAATTGGCGTTTCTTGTCATTCTGAATGCTTCGGCTTCGCTCAGCACAGGCTCCGTGAAGACGTGATATTTTTCCTTAACCTTCGTGCCCCGAAGGGGTATGTGATATCCTCTTCATTAAACTTCATGCCCCGTAGGGGTAATCTCGCTTTTACACTTTTTCGACTTACGCAAAGGTCTCCTCCCTAAAGGGACGTGCCAGGCCTTCGGCTCCTTGAGGATGACAAAATGGCGTTTCTTGTCATTCTGAACGCTTCGGCTTCGCTCAGCACAGGCTCCGCTTTGTCATTCTGAACGCAGTGAAGAATCCCCGCCTCAGCGTCTTGTCATTCTGAACGCAGTGAAGAATCCCGTTTCAGTGTATTGTCATTCTGAACGAAGTGAAGAATCTCGCTTTTCTGTCATTCAGGGAGGGATTCTTCGTCACGTTGTTCCTCAGAATGACAAACTGGCGTTGTTCCTCAAGGATGACAAAATAGCGTTTCTTGTCATTCTGAACGAGATCGCATTGTCATGCTGAGCCCGTCGAAGAATCTCGCTTTTCTGTCATTCAGGGAGGGATCCTTCGTCGCCTTAGGCTCCTCGAGGATGACAAAATACCTCGTGCCCCGAAGGGGTAATCTCGCTTTTCTGTTTTTTTTCGACTTATGCAAAGCTCTCCCTGTTACGGGGAGGAAGAGAATTTTTTCTTTTCCCGCATTTGGGCCATCGAATTAGTTAAAAAAGCTAGAACGATACCAACAAACAATCCCATCGCCACTCCAATTACAACAACTAATATTTTATTCGGTTTGATTGGATGGGCGGGAGGGATACTGAACGGACTGATAATGGCAGCCGAAAAATTTATTTTAGACAAGTCCACCCTGGACCATTCTTCTATTTTAGAATTTAATTCAATGGCACCTTCAATATTCTGGTCAGTGAACGGTCGGCTCTTCAGCATATTTATTTCCTGTTCAAGAGCACGTTGTCCATATAACCACCAGATCGGCAATCTTTGCCCCTCATCAAACACAAATGGGAGGGATGAAATTGCTGTGGGGCTGGAGAAATTCTTTTCCAATATGCCCAGTTTTTTAGCAATTTTCAGATTTTCTGAAAAAAGACGGATTTTGTCAGTCCGTTTTGATTTATCTTGGTAACGGAGATTTTTCAGTTCTGCAGAGTACTTATTCAGACGAGCTTTAATTTGCCGTCGTATTGTTTCTTTTGTATTATTTATAACTTCATTATTCGCCGACTTCGCCAAGGTGTTTAGAAAGTCTGAAATCACCTCAGGCTTCGTTCCGACCATTTCCAAATAAATAGTTTTACTGAATAAATTTTTCGCCATCTTTATTTTCACTTTTCTGCCGGTACTTATTTGTATCGATTTATTAATTTCCATAAAATCTCTCTTCCCATTAATGTCAGAGCTGTTATCAACAAATCTCTTGAGAAAGTTCCCCTCAATAAATACTTTTTCCTGAAGTCGGTAAGACTGGACGATAGTTAAAAATTTGTAAAACAGGGGTGTATCATCCTCAGGAAGTATCTCGGCAGTATAGCCAGGAAAATACGCAGTCAGGCTTGTTTCATCAGGTGGCAGGAAACCAATAACCACTTTATAAGTGGGTGTGACTAATTGAGCATAAAGTATCGAAAGCAAAGTAGAAATAAATACAGTAAAAATTATCAGAATTTTCTTTCTGGCTATAACCTCCAGTAAACCCACAAGACTTATTTCATCTTCCGGAGGATACCATGGGTTTCGAATGTGATCGGGCTGGGGGGGGGGGGGGGGGGGTCGAGAGTTGTTCTTTTTCTGTCATAAACAGGTTTGATGAGTACGAATGGTCAATAAATGTGGCCTTCTTAGCGGGCAGGCACATATATTGGCGGATACCCTCTCCAAGATGTTTACCGCTTACTAAAGACCAATCCAATCTCGTTGGGACGATTCAGGTGTCGCGACACGATACCACGAGAATCGGTCTTGATGATAGCAGAAACCTTATTGCGCTCCTGATTGAGGTGCCGGCCAAATGGACAGGCGAATTGCAGGGTTTCATCAGGATGAGGAAAGCTTCTGGGTGGCAGAGTTGGAATGCGGGCACAATCAGCATGTCCGGCATCGTCCGCCCATGGTTATCCGCCACTGGGTGAGTCATGAAAAAGGTCGACAGGAAAGGCTGGGGACCCTTCCGGCCTGTAAAGCCTGTGACTCCGAGTGTTCCGACGGGGGATGTCAGGAAACCAGCCCGCCATTTTCCCAGGACCCTGAATAAATATTACCGTCTGCCAGGATATAGACACCCTGCCCATGAGGTAAATCATTCTGGAATTCTCCCTGGTAGCGATCCCCGTTTGCGTAGATATATTTTCCCTTGCCGTGGAGCATGTCGTTGAGGAGGTTCCCTTCGTACTGGTCGCCGTTGTCATAGACCAGCTTTCCCAAGCCATTGGGTTTTCCATATTTAAATTCACCGGTATAAACATAGCCTTGGGAAGAGGTGAAGGTTCCCATGCCATGCATCTGGTCCTGGAACATTTGCCCCTCATATTTATCCCCATTGGGCCAGACCTGGATTTCAAATCCGGGAACGGATTCGGATTTTTGGGAGTCTGACTCGGGGGTGGTCTTTGCAGATTTCCGGGAAGTCCGCGTATATCGCTTTCCCTTCCAGCCTGGAGCTTCACTGTATTTGCGGCTAATGTGAGCATCACTGATTTTTTTGTAGGCGGCCGTGATCTTCTGGAACATTTCATGGGCCTTCTTTTGCAGGCGTGGCGATTCCGCAGGGAACCGATCCGGATGCCAGATCTTGACCTGGGCTTTGTAGGCCCGTTTTACATCTTCAATAGACGCGCCGGGTTTGAGCTTTAATATTTCAAAATACTGTTCCATGATGGACCGAAGTGGAGCCGAAGGATCTCAGGTTATGCAAAGCTCTTTTTAGGGAGACGAAGGATCTCACCTTGCACTAGCCCGGGGATTACCCCTTCGGGGCATGAAGTTTAAGGAAGAGGATATCACATACCCTTTCGGGGCATGAAAGCTTGAGTGAAACATCACGTCTTCACGGAGCCTGTGCTGAGCGAAGCCGAAGCATTCAGAATGACAAGAAACGCCATTTTGTCATCCTCAAGGAACCGAAGGCCTGGCACGTCCCTTTAGGGAGACGAAGGATCTCACCTTGCATAGGCTTGGGGATTACCCCTTCGGGGCATGAAGTTTAAGGAAGAGGGCATCACATACCCCTGCGGGGCAGGGTTACCGGAAGCGCGGCTTCAGCCGCGCCACTCAATATTCAGCGGTTGACCAACCGGGTGAGGCTGGAAATTTTTCGGGACGCGGCGCGGGCGTGGAGGATGCCTTTACCACCAACCTTGGCGATGATTTTCTCAGCGGTCTTTAATTCTTTCCGGGCCTGCTCTTTGTTGCCTGCCTCAGCTTCGGTACGCACTTTTTTGGATAACGTCCTGACCAGGGTGCGGTAGCCTTTGTTTCTTTCATTTCTCTTCCGGTTTTGCCGGTTGCGCTTCAATGCGGATTTATGATCAGCCAAAAACTGTCCCTCAATGTTAAATGTTGAAAACATGCCATCCCAAACCGGGAGGCAAATAATAACGAATCGCGTCTTATACTTTATTCCTCAACGCTGTGTTTTAACTCTGGGATATCGCTTTGATGGTCAGCGATAGCTTGAGCGGCTGATCTGGATTTTTCTTCATCGGCCCCGGCTGAAATAAAAGCATCGTAAACTTCCGTGATCATAGCTGTCATAATGCCAACAGTACCATAGTTCGAGATAAATTAGTAGAGCGGACCGGGTACTGGTCACATCCGAACCGACGCGGACTAATAACGCGCCGCAGAATACAAACAACGAGATTACCCCTTCGGGGCACAAAGGTTAAGGAAAAATATCACGTCTTCACGGAGCCTGTGCTGAGCGAAGCCGAAGCATTCAGAATGACAATGCAGTCGTTCAGCATGACAGACAACGAGATTCTTCGCTATCGCTCAGAATGACAATACTGTGTCATTTTGTCATCCTTGAGGAGCCGAAGGCCTGGCACGTCCCTTTAGGGAGACGAAGGATATCACCTTGCACTAGCCCGAGGATTACCCCCTTCGGGGCATGAAGTTTAAGGAAAAATATCACGTCTTCACGGAACCTGTGCTGAGCGAAGCCGAAGCATTCAGAATGATGATACAAGGCTGGGGTTGCCGGAAGCGCGGCTTTAGTCGCACACCGCTCAAATTCACTCTTCGCGTCCTCAAATTAAAACCTAAAACCGGACCCTCAGCCCCAGATAACCCGATATGGACTCTATGCCGTCTGTGCCATGATGATATTCCACATCGCCAATCAGGTTGACAGCGTCCCTGACGACGTAGCGCAGACTGGCACCCACATACCCGCGGGGATCGTCTCGTCACCAGGCACCCGGTAAGAGATTGAATCACCTCTGCCCAGGCTGACATCGACATTGTCATCACCGTAATGCGTGAACGTGGCACCGCCGCGCCACTCAATCTCTCCCTGGCCATGGGAAAAGGATTGCGCCAGTGCCAGTTGCAGGCGGCTGTCGAAAATATTCACGTTCCGGCCATCGAAGCGTAAATCAGAGTTTGCCGTGCCACTCTCTGTGTAACCGCTATAATGACCGTAGGTATAGGCAATCTGCGCGTCGGGCCGGAACTCAAGGCCGTTTCCCAGTTCATGGGACCACGCAATATCCAAGGACGGGCTGACGTAGAAACTGCCGTAATCCCCGTCCGCAGTTTCATCCCCGGCTATATTGTCGAACACGGTGCGGGAACTGTTATGGCTTTCATAGCCGATGATCACCGACCCGCTCAGGTCCCAGCCGCCACCCAGAATCCGCTGCCCGTAAGTGCCAATAAACCCGCTGTTGGTGTCGGTCTCAATCGATCTGACATCGGTTTCAATATGCCCACGGCTGCCCCCGGCAAACAGACCGACCCGATAGCTACTGTCCAGGCGGATGTCGTAGCCCCCGACTGCGCCAAAACGGTTGCTCGACCAGGCCAGTGCCAGACCGTCGTCATCGCGCTTGGAGCCGGTGCCGAACAAAGCACCCCAGACCCCTCTGGTTGTCCCGCCAGCGTCACCCCCCCCCCCCCCCCCCCCCCCCCCCCCCACTGTGCGCGTGCGCTGTGCCAACCGCTGAAACACTAACTGGCGTATCTGGCCTGCGGCAGAACCCAGCACCATGCGTTCAGCGGACGAACCTGTCGGGTCGATCACGGCCACGGTAGTATTGTCATTCCGCACGGCCAATTCCCCCAGATTGAAGGTATCAGCCCCCTCAATGGTGTAAGTCCGCGACCGGGCCGCGGCGTTCGTTATAATGTTGACAATATCATTGTCAGGAACAAACACAGAGTCCTCAGCACCATTGAGGGGTAGGGGAACTTTCTCTCCCAGATCAATCTTTCCTCTGATGTGCGCTCTGGACAACAGGGTCAGCGTCTGATCTCCGGCATTAGAGCCTTGCACCGCATAGGAACCCGCGCCGGTGGCAGACACGCTGCCGCTGATGGTAATTTCTGTGTCTGTACCCCTTGCAAAAATGCCGACAGAGTCATCCCCGCTCGTTTCTATTGTGCCGCTGTTGGTAATCATCGCATTGTCGCCAGTCGAGAAAATGCCGTGAGCCTCCATCCCCGTGGTTGAGATTGAGCCACTATTGGTAATCATCGCGCTGTCGCCGTGCGAGGAAATGCCGTCAGAGAAATAGGTGGTGCCTCTGCTGGTTGTGTCCATTGAACCGCCAGTGGTTATTGAACCGCTGTTGGTAATCATCGCGTTAAGACCACGCGAGAAAATGCCGGCAGAGCCATCGCCTGACGTTGAGATTGTGCCGCTGTTGCTGATCCTCGCACTGTTGCCGAGCGTGGCAATGCCATCACCGAAAGTCCCTGACGTTGAGATTGTGCCGCTGTTGCTGATCCTCGTGTTAAGACCACGCGAGAAAATGCCGTCAGAGCGATCGCCTGACGTTGAAATTGCGCCGCTGTTGGTGATGGCCCCGTCATCACCGGTCATAAGAATGCCAGAAGCCTCCACCCCCGTGGTTGAGATTGTGCCACTATTGGTGACGGTCGCATCACGGCCATGCGTGGAAATGGCTGTGCCCGTGGCGATAATCGTGCCGCTGTTGCTGATCATTGCGTTAGCAGCATCCGAGTAAATGCCCTCAGAATCAAGCCCGCCCGTTTCTATTCTGCCGCTGTTGCTGATCATCGCATTGTCGCTGATCGAGTAAATACCAGTAGTGCTACCCCCCCCCCCCCCGCTCGTTTCTATTGTGCCGCTGTTGCTGATCCTCGCGTTAAGACCACGCGATAAAACGCCGGTCTGCCTCGCTTCTATTGTGCCTCTGTTGGTGATCCTCGCGTCAAGACCACGCGATAAAACGCCGGTATGCGCTGATATTGTGCCAGTCTCGCTATTAATGATGGTCGCGCGTGCTTCAACAGAGGAAATACCAATACCCCTTGGTGCCGTTATCGCGCCATTGTTGGTGAGAGTATTATCATCACCAGACAAAACCTGGGGCGGGCTGGACTCTCCTTCTTCAATAACAGTAGCGGATTGCGAGAAAGCCTCCGTAGTAGTCAGGGCAAGCGTACAGGCTACGGCAAACACAACGGCGCAAAACAACCAAAATATCCCACTCTGTTCAATATTTTTCTCTATCCTGCTATTCGATTGCGACATGAGCACTTACCCCTCCAATTTAACATCTGATTAACTCTAACTCTTTAACTACAAGTCTTGATGATTTTAGCATCAAAGGCATGTCCTTGCAAGCAATCTAAACAGCCTCTAACCTACTGTTTCATAATGCTTTAATCATACGGTGGGGGGGGGGGGGGGGGGGTAAAACGCCGCTCGGATTCCTTTAAAAACAGCCTGAAACCCGCGAAGAAAAAGCCAACTTGCACTAGCCAGGGGATTACCCCTTCGGGGCACGAAGGTTAAGGAAAAATATCACGTCTTCGCTATCGCTCAGAATGACAATACTGTGTCATTTTGTCATCCTCGAGGAGCCAAAGGCCTGGCACGTCCCTTTAGGGAGACGAAGGATCTCGCCTTGCACTAGCCCAGGGGATTACCCCTTCGGGGCACGAAAGCTTCAGTGAAACATCACGTCTTCACGGAGCCTGTGCTGAGCGAAGCCGAAGCATTCAGAATGACAAGAAACGCCAATTTGTCATCCTCGAGGAGCCAAAGGCGACGAAGGATCTCGCCTTGCCAGATTCTTCATCGCGTGCGCTCTTCAGAATGACAAGAAACACCAATTTGTCATCCTTTTGTTCAGAATGACAATGCAGTCGTTCAGCATGACAAGAAACGCCAATTTGTCATCCTTGAGGAGCCGAAGGGGTAATCCCGGCTTTACGCTTTAACGCTTGAGCCGATTCGTGCCAACCGGTATGATCCCGTCCAATGACCTCCGAAATAAAATCGGCTTATCTTGCGGCGAAAGGATTCACCGAGCCCCTATTGAAAGAACTTAATGGAGCAGTTGCGGTGCACGGCCAACTGGTGCTTTCTTCACAACCTGCCAGGAAGGCGCACTGGGCGCAGAATATCTGGGAAAATCCTGTCGTCCTTGAAATCGATTCGATCAACGACGCCGCCAACAAACTAAAATCCCTGCAACGCAACTGGTGCATCTATTCGCACACCCTGCACCGCCGCGCCAAACTGATTCTGGAAAAACTCCCGCCGGTGAACTCTAAACCTCTGAGTTTTCCTCCTCCTTTGCCGCAAGTCCCGCCAGGGACCTTCACGCTTCTGGATGAAAGCACCCTGCTCGCATCGGCGAAGTGTTCCAGTCCATTCCCGAACGGCGAAGCGCATTTTGTCGAAGACAAAAAGGGCCCGCCCAACCGCGCTTATTTAAAACTTTATGAAGCTCTCACTCTCACCGGCATGACACCGCAATCGGGCGAGTTCTGTATAGATGTTGGGGGCAGTCCGGGGGGCTGGGCCTGGGTGATTCAGCAATGCGGAGCAGAAGTTTTAAGCATCGACCGTTCGCCGCTTTCCGCACCGATCGCCAAATTAAAGGGCGTCTCGTTTCAGAAACGTGATGCGTTCACGCTGGTTCCGGAGGAGTTTGAGGAACGGCCCATCGACTGGCTGTTCTCGGATGTGATCTGTTACCCGGACAAACTTTATGAATGGATTCTAAAATGGGTGGAATCGGGTATCTGCAAAAACTTCGTCTGCACTATCAAGTTCAAAGGCGAACCTGACCTTGCCATCGCAGACAAATTTGCCGCCATTCCTGATAGCCGGGTTCTGCACCTGTTCCACAATAAAAACGAATTGACCTGGCTTAAACCGGGCGGCCCAACTGCCTGATAATCCGGGCGGCATCGAGAATGTCGGTTTTATTTAACGATTCCGCCAAAGTCACCGCTTCATCCAGACAAAGTTCAAACTGCCCGCGGTTTCCCAACACTCGATACAAAACGCAACCAGAAAACAACGGCTGTAAAATTTTCAAAGGGTCTTGAAGCTCGCGCCCCATGCGCACCCGGTTCTGCAAAGTAGCAACGCCTCTCTCCAACGCTCCTTGCACCGACATGAACCTGTCATCAACGATCAGTTTATCCGCCCCGCAAAAAACATCGGCCAGGATTTCCAGTGCTCTTTGCCATTTGCATTTGCGCCAGAAAGTAATGCCTGCCATCGCCAGAATGACTCGCTCCCCCGTCTTGTCACCGGACTGTTTAAACAGGTCCAGAGCCGGACTGAACTGGTCCAAAGCTTTTTGCAGTTGCGCCTTTTCCCAGAAAGCGGTGCCGAGCGCAGTCAAAACCACCGCCTCCTGACCAGCCTCTCCTTTTTCCCGAATTACAGATAGCACCTCCTGCAGGCAACGCACTGCCGAATCATACTTTCGGGCCTGCTGGTAAGCATCGGCCAATGGAATGACCGCCGCCGCCATCTCAACCGGCGAAGCATTTTCTTTTGCACTATTAAAAGATTTTTCCAGTTCAGAAAGTGGCATTTGCATAACCCGGATCCTTCGTCTCCCTAAAGGGACGTGCCAGGCCTTCGGCTCCTCAAGGATGACAAAATGGCCCAGTATTGTCATGCTGAGCGATAGCGAAGACGTGATATTTTTCCTTAACCTTCGTGCCCCGAAGGGGTAATCCCCTGGGCTAGTGCAAGGCGAGATCCTTCGTCGCCTTCGGCTCCTCAAGGATGACAAAATGGCCCAGTATTGTCATTCTGAATGCTTCGGCTTCGCTCGGCACAGGCTCCGTAAAGACGTGATGTTTAACTCAAGCCCTCGTGCCCCGAAGGGGTATGTGATGTCCTCTTCATTAAACTTCATGCCCCGCAGGGGTAATCCCCAGGTTAGTGCAAGGCGAGATCCTTCGTCTCCCTAAAGGGACGTGCCAGGCCTTCGGCTCCTCAAGGATGACAAAATGGCCCAGTATTGTCATGCTGAACGAGATCGCATTGTCATTCTGAATGCTTCGGCTTCGCTCAGCACAGGCTCCGTGAAGACGTGATATTGTTCCAAAGCCTTCATGCCCCGAAGGGGTAATCTCGCTTTTCTGTTTTATCAACTTATGCAAAGGTCTCGTTCAGAAAGTGGCATTTAATTGGAACTTTTTTTCGGGTTGGTCATCTCATACATAGATGTCCGAACCTCATAAAGGGTTGCAAACCATGTTTAAAGAACTAAATCCTCACAAAGCACAGGCAATGGTTGAAGAAGATTCTGCGAATGTGGTCGATATTCGCGATCCGGGGTCTTACTCCGCCGGCCACATCCCCAACGCCTTCTCCCTGAACGATGGAAATGTTAAAGAGTACATCGAATCGGCTGACAAGGAAAAACCTCTGATTGTTTGCTGCTACCACGGCATCTCCAGCCGCGCCGCCGCCGAGCACCTCTCACAAAATGGATTCAAAGAGGTCTATAGCATGACCGGCGGATTCGAAGCCTGGCCCGACTAGCCCACCAGGCGTGGAGAGCTTTGCATAAGTCGAAAAAGCGTAAAGGCGAGATTCTTCACTCCGTTCAGAATGACAAGAAACGCAGGTTTGTCATTCTGGAGGAGCGTTAGCGACGAAGAATCTAGGGTTATGCAAAGCTCTCTTTAGGGAGGAGAGCTTTGCGCAAGTCGAAAAAAACAGAAAAGCGAGATTCTTCACTGCGTTCAGAATGACAATACAAGGCTATTTGTCATTCTGAGGAACAAGGTGACGAAGAATCCGGGGTTATGCAAAGGTCTCCTTCGGGACATGAAGGCAAATGAAGAAATATTACACGTGCCCAGAAGGGGAAATGGCCCTGTCCGTTGGCAAAGAGTTATCCCGGCCTAATCAAGCCTTTGCTATATTTCCTCCCACGGGAATGAGTGGCGAGCAAACGTTTTTTCATCAGCTTTTCGGGTCTTGGCCCATTGGCCCTGCGCCAAGCAGGCCTTTGTCTTTGTAGCGACGCATAGCTTCCGGGCAATCGCAGGTACGTGGGACGCCATCCAAACTTTCAAAGACCGCACTGATCAGTTGAGGAAATTTTTGTATTGCTGCATTGACCTGCTTTCGTTCTTCTTCGGTCTGCATGCCTTCAAACAATTCCCCCTTTTTAAATTCTCCGGGCTTTACCCCCTCGGCATAATTGGTCAGGTAGCAGAACGGCGTGTAGCAGATTTCCATTTCCCGAGCCAGGAAGGCTTCCGGGGCAAGGGTCATGCCCACCAGGTCGGCACCCAACAGGCGCAGTTTGCGGATCTCCGCCGGGGTTTCCAAACGTGGCCCTTCGGTGCAGGCATAGACCGCCTGTTCATGATGGGGCAGTCCGCTCAAGTGCAGAGTGTCATGCAGGACGCTGGCGATCTGCGGACAGAAGGGTTGGTTCATGCGGATGAACCCGATTCCCGTATCCTTAAAAAACGTGGTCTCGCGGTTGCGCGTTTCATCGATGATATCGTGCGGCACCACAAAATCTCCCGGCTTGAAGGTGGTGTTGATGATTCCCGGACCGGACCAGGAAATGACCCTCTCGACTCCGCATTTTTTCAGGGCGTGAATGTTGGCGCGGTAGTTGACAAAAGGAGCGGTGATGGAATAATCGGTTTCACCGTGGCGGGATAAAAATAAAAAGTTCCGGCTTTTAGAACTGAAGTGATGAATCGGTGCGCTTTCGCCATAAGGGGTTTGAAGAATTTGACGGTCTTTTTCCTGACCAAGGACCTGCCCAGTGAGAAGATGATAGGCCCCACTACCGCCCAGCACCGCAATGGAAACCTTGAACGGGGCAGATTCAGTCATCCGTCTTAATCGAGGTAAGTTTCAATATCGCCGACATAATTGGCGGCCGATTCGCGGATACCGCGAATTTCTTCTTCAGTCAGTTCCCGTTTTACTTTCGCCGGCGAACCCAGCACCAGGCTCTTCGGCGGAATCTTCGTGTTCGGAGTCACCAGGGAACCGGCACCAACGATGGACTGTCCCCCTACTTCTGCGCCATCCATAACAATCGCTCCCATACCGATTAGACATTGCGATCCAATGGTGCAGGCGTGCAGGGTGACGTTATGGCCCACCGTCACTTCATCGCCGACAATCAGCGGCAGGGTTTTGCGTGCCACATGCAGGACACAACCATCCTGAATATTAGTGCGCTTGCCGATGCGGATATGATTGACATCGCCGCGAATCACCGCGTTGAACCACACACTGCTCTCTTCGCCAATCTTCACATCACCGATGATCTGCGCGCTTTCTACCACCAGAGAAGAATCGTCAATCTCCGGTTCCCGGCCTTTAAAAGGATGAATCATGTTGAATCCTTCACAAAAAGTGTGCGGAGAACCTCCGCTGATACATTGCAATGGCTTAATCTTACCTTCAATCGGCATCTCGGCGCAATATGCTATTTACCCCTACGGGGCACGAAAGTTAAGGAAAAATATCACGGCTACTGCCCTTGTGTTATCCCTTCATTAGCTTTCATGCCCAGCAAGGGGTACACGGCTAGTGGTGGATGTGTTTATCGCGAATGGCTCGATAACTTTTTGCCGCCAGGGTTTGCCGGTCCGCACCCGCTGAAATTTCCGGCAGCACCGTTACCGTCACTGAAAGCCTGAGTGTTTTCAGCAATGCCATAATATGGCTGATGAAACTATCTCCATAAAAGGCAATCGTCGGCTGATGGCCGTCATGATAGTGAATCTCTACAGGCACAACAGGCCGGTCAGCAAGAACCGCTGCCTCGAAGACCGCCGACTTGAAGGGCACCACATCGGTTCCATCGGTCGCCCGGGCTTCGGGAAACAGGATCACGGAATGCCCGCTTTTTAATCGTGCCTCAATTTCCCCGATGACAGCTTTCACCTGATGGCGTTTGCTCCGGTCTGCAAAAATGGTCATCCCCAACCGGGCCAGCCCGTTGAACAGGGGCCAATCGGCGATCTCGGCTTTGGAAACAAAGAACCCTTTAAAGCATGCGCTCAAAACAAAAATATCCGGCGAGCCGACATGGTTGGCGACAATCAGCGATCCCGGTTTTATCTTTGTGTTTCCTTCAATCCGCACATGAATATTGAAGACCCTGCAAGTCACGCGGGCCCACCATTGCTCAAAGAAAACGATCCATCTTAAAAGCCGTGGTGGTGACATAAAAAATAAAACATGCCCGAACACACCGGTCATCACGAACACAACAAACACAACGATGTACGCCCCTATCCTGATAATGGCAAGACAATGTCCCATAAAAGATCCCCGGCATCCTGAAATGCCAATAAAAATTTCTAGAAAAACCCTTTTGGCTTTTTTCTGATCCTCAGCATATCAGAAGCTATCAGGTGGTTCAGGCCCTGGAAAAAGGAAACTATCACGGAACCCGGACCAACATTCCCAGCGGAGGCCACACCCAGTGCCGAAAGCATCGCATCGGCAATACGCGACCAGGCAAGATGACTTTTTTGCAGGCTGTAGTGGATTTTATCCATGCCGCAGAATGCGCCCAGTCCACTCACTAAATGAACCCGCTCGTTCTGCCGTGATTTTTCTTCAAGGTAATGATTTACCTTTTTTACCGCCGCATCGGCCTGCTCAAAAGTCACCGGACTTTTTGGATAAAAGATGGCCTTCAATAATTTGAAGGAGGCCCTTCCCATATCTTTGGACACATCCACATGAATGGAGGTCACAAAGACCTCGGCGTTCCATTGCAGGGATTTTTCGATCAGGCCGTCCAGGCATTTAATGAGAGAAGGGCCAGGCACTCCATACATGATGTCATTACCGATATCAGTTAATAGTACCGCCATTCGAGAACCACGTTCCGCATAAGTTTTGGCAGATTCCATAGCCCGGCATTCACCAATGGGAGAATAGGTGAAATTGAACAATCCTCCTCGGGCGCAATAACCTCGGCCTGGTCCCATCGCGTTGACAAACTCGACCTGTGAAATATTTTGGGAAATTTTTCGGGTCAGGGCAGAGTAGCCCCGTGCCAAGTTGCTGGCCCCTAACAGGATAAAGAGAAAATCGTCCTGGCCGGCGGCAGTGGTGCCTTGCATGGCTCACCAATTATGACGACGGCCGAAAACGGTTTGGCAGGCCGGAAGTGGAAGCCCTGAATAAAAGTTTCTTCTTCAGGTCCTTATAAAAATCTGTAGCCTTTTCCAGGCTCCTTGCCTTTTCATGCCGCAGCATCCAATCTACTCCGCCCGCAGTGTTGAAAGGCATCTCGGCATTGTCGGAGTAAGGCGTGGTCCCCAATGCGGAAGAAGTCTGGGGAGCCGCTTTCCGTGCATCAGGAAGCTTGCGAACCCCTTTTTCTTTTTCGCGATACTTTTTGGAAATCCTGGAGGGGCTATCGACAAAATGGGCTTTGCCCTTGTCATCCCGGTAGGAGTAAATCCCCGCAAAACTGACCTGCGTTGCGCAAAAAGCAACCAAAAGAAACAGCACCAACAGGACAACCAAATTCTTTCCGAAAACCCTATTCAATTTCGATCGGGCTGACATAGACTTCGCGGGGCTTGGCTCCGTCAGATGGGCCTACCACCCCTTCTCTCTCCATGGTTTCAATAATTCGAGCTGCCCGATTATAGCCTATTCTTAACTGCCGTTGTATGTAAGAAATGGAAGCCTGCCGGTCTTTCGCGACAATGGCAAGGGCTTCATCATATTTTTCGTCAAACGGTTCTTCCTCTTCTCTTCCGCCCTTCTCTTCCTGAACCACCGACTCGAAAATATCTTCCTGATAGTGCGGTTTCGCCTGCTTCTTGATAAAGTCCACAATGCGTTGAATTTCCGCATCACTGACCATTACCCCATGCAGTCGATGAAGCTTGGAAGTTCCAGGGGGCAGGAACAACATATCGCCTTTACCGAGAAGTTTGTCGGCACCCATGGCATCCAGAATAGTTCTGGAGTCCACCCGGGAGGTGACTTTATAAGACATGCGTGCGGGGAAATTAGCCTTGATGATTCCCGTCAAGACATCCACTGAAGGCCGTTGCGTGGCAACGATCAGATGAATGCCGGCGGCCCGTGCCATCTGCGCCAGCCGGGTCAACGAGTCCTCCACCCCTTTGGACGCAACCATCATGAGGTCGGCCAACTCATCAATCAGCACAACAATGTAGGGGAGTTTTGCGGGCGGTTCCGGCATTGTCTCCTCGCCTTCCTCGTCCTCGTCATTTGTGGGCTTGACCCCTTTATTGGCTTTTTCGCGGTTTTTCAGTTCCAGTTCATATTCCTTTTGCAGTTTCTCCACAAGCTCGTTGAAGCCGCCAATATTGCGCACTCCGCACTCGGCCATCATTTTGTAACGCGATTCCATTTCGTTGACCGCCCACTGTAGTGCGGCGGCAGCTTTTTTAGGATTGGTGACCACTGGGGAAATAAGATGCGGAATACCATCATAGATAGACAACTCCAGCATCTTCGGATCAATCATGATCATTTTGACCTCATCTGGCGTGGCATTCAAAAGGATGCTGCAGATCATTGCGTTGAGCCCGACACTTTTACCCGACCCGGTCGAACCCGCTATGAGTAAATGCGGCGTGGTCGCCAGGTCCTGCACCGCCGGTTCTCCGGTAACATCTTTGCCAATCGCCAGAGTGAGGTTGGACTCCGACTCCTGAAACACATCTGATGTCATGACATCTTTAAAATAAATGGTCTCGCGCCGCATGTTGGGAATCTCAATGCCCACCACCGGTTTGCCCGGTACAGGAGCTAGAATGCGGAGCCCTACACAACGCATAGCCAACGACAGGTCGTCCACCAGAGATACAATGCGGCTGACCTTGACCCCCGGTGCCGGCTCATACTCAAACAAAGTGATGACCGGACCCGGCAGAACCTGAACCACCCGCCCCTCAATGCCAAAGTCGGACAACTTCTTTTCCAGAATGGCACTGCTGGCAAGAATCTCGTCGCGGGTTTTCTCTGACCGAACTTCTTTATCCGGCGGAGAGTCTTCCAGCAAAGAAAGTGGGGGAACCTGATATTTGTCAGACAAGCTCATGAAAGCAAAATGATCCTGAACAACAAACTCGGCCTTCTCTTCCTTGGCTTTCTTTGTCTTCTCTTCAATCTTCACCCCCGGTTCAGGCCGGGTACGGGTAACGATCACCGGTTCCACCGCTGCTTTATTTATTTCCTGCATCTCCTCTCGCACCGTTTGGAATTTTTCGATCAAAGTCCGGGTGGCCAACAGGCCTTTCAAAGTCATATTTTTTATTGCACCCACCCCCAATATTGACAATGCAGCCAGGGCTTTGAATATTTTTCCGATCCCCTCGACCAGAGCGTTGACCGGAATGCGCGTCATCACCAGAAAGGCCGCGAACAATAAAGTGACCAGGGTCAGCACTGCTCCTGAAGCATTCAACCATGTCACCAGAAATCCGCCAAGGCCATGGCCGACCAAACCGCCGACCGGAACCGTTGAACCAAAAAACGGATCGACCTCGAACTGGATCGCGAGCAGAGAGCATAGTCCGATCAAAAATAAAATCCCCGAACTTAAAATCAACGGCCAGTTGTGAAAATCTTTTCCCCGAACCAAAGCCCAGCCTAAAAGCGCCGTGATCACCGGAAAGAAAAATGAACCACTGCCAAAAACGCGGGCCAGTCCATCGGAAAAATAAGCTCCGACCATGCCGGCAGAATTTGCCACGTTCGCCCCGGTAATACTTTTATTGAAGGACGGGTCATCGGGGGAAAAAGTCGCCAACGCCATCAAGCCAAATACAGTGAAGGCGAGCGCAACCACACCAAAAAAATCTCGGATTAACATATGTACCGTTTTTTCTTCACTCATGGGCCACAATTCTCGGGTTGGTTTTGGTTATCAATCGATGAACAGTGCTCTGGAAAACCGTGTCCTGTTTCCAGTTCGCGTCATCGGGTTCCGGGTAGTCAAGGTTATAGTGCAAACCCCGGCTTTCTTTTCGGGTCATGGCTCCCTGAATGATCAACCGCGCCGTGATGGCGATGTTTCTCAGTTCGAGGGTGTCTTTGGTAATTTTAAAGTTCCAGTAATATTCCTGAATCTCTTCCAGCAGAAGCTGAATGCGGCGCTCGGCCCGCTTTAGACGCTTGTCGGAACGAACAATGCCGACATAGTTCCACATTAACCGGCGGATTTCGTCCCAGTTGTGTGATACAACGACCGACTCGTCACTGTCCACCGCGCTTCCGGGGTCCCATTCAGGAATCCGCTCCAACGGGCTTTTAGAATTTTTGGTTTCCTTAAACAATTTCACCGCCTTCTCCACCGCACGGTGCGAGAGCACCAGTCCTTCCAAGAGGGAGTTGGAAGCCAGCCGATTGGCACCATGCAAACCGGAGAAACATACCTCTCCACTGGCAAAAAGCCTTTTAATACTGGTCTGACCGTTGACATCCACCACCAGTCCGCCGCACATATAGTGCGCCGCCGGCACAACAGGAACAGACTCCTGCGACATGTCGAATCCGAATTCCAGACAGGTTTTATAAATATTTGGGAAGCGCTCACGAATACGGTAACCCTCAAGATGTGTGGCATCCAGCAGCACATAATCGTCACCGCTCATTTTCATTTCGTAGTCGATGGCCCGCGCCACCACATCGCGGGGAGCCAGACAACCCAAAGAATGGTAGTTCTCCATGAACGTGTCGCCGTTTTGCAAACGCAGGATTCCTCCCTCGCCCCGCACCGTCTCCGAAATGAGAAACGATTTCGCTTTCGGGTGAAACAGGCAGGTGGGATGGAACTGGAAAAACTCCATATTGGCGATTTGCGCTCCGGCCCGATAAGCCACCGCAATACCATCACCGGTGGCCGTGTCCGGATTCGATGTATAAAGATAAACCTTGCCCGCGCCGCCGGTGGCCATGAGAATGACCCGGCCCACCATCGTCTCGACCTTTTGCGTCAGGTGGTTCAGGACATAAAGTCCCAACACCTCGTCCTGGTCGCTGCCCGGTTGAACCTTCTCCTCGAGCCGGGCCCGGGTGATGAGGTCGATAGCCATATGGTATTCAAATATCTCTATATTGTCATGAGCGTGAACCGCTTCAATGAGGGTGCGTTCAATCTCCCAGCCAGTCAGGTCATTCGCATGCAGAATGCGGCGTTTGGAGTGTCCGCCTTCTTTTCCCAGATCAAACTCGGCACCGCCCACGCGGTCGAACTGGGCGCCGAGGTCGATCAGCTCACGAACTCGTGCCGGACCCTCGCGGCAGGCGATGCGTACAAAGTCTTCATGGCAGAGTCCGCGCCCGGTTTCCACCGTGTCCTGAACATGCAGCTCGAACGAATCATCCTCGGCCATCACCGAGGCGATACCGCCCTGGGCATATTTGGTCGCCGACTCCTCCAAAGCGTCCTTGGTAATGATTCCCACCGAGCCGAACTTGCAGACCTTGAGCGCAAAGGTCAGCCCCGCCACACCAGAACCAATTACAATGAAATCCTTTTCGATACTCATGCTTGGATTATATCGAATTATCCCTTTATTTTCAAATAGATAATTCCAGTCCCCCCAGCCTTAAGGGGGTGTTTAGGTTTTCAGTTTGTCGTTGCGGGCAGAGCAAAGCAATCCACAAACCTGGTCGCCGCGTCCCTTCGGGACTCGCGATGACGTACTGATGACGTACTAAGGGAGCTATTTACACTGGGTATAGCCAAAAGGAAGTTCATGATGGGCTATAGCAAAATTATTAACAAACTTCCCTCTGATAAGGAGACCTTTGCATAAGTCGAAAAACCTGAAAAGCGAGATTCTTCACTGCGTTCAGAATGACAATACAAGGCTATTTGTCATTCTGAGGAACAAGGTGACGAAGAATCCGGGGTTATGCAAAGGTCTCTCTGATAGGGAGAGCTTTGCGTAATTCGAAAAAAACAGAAAAGCGAGATTACCCCTTCGGGGCACGAAGGTTAAGGAAAAATATCACGTCTTCACGGAGCCTGTGCTGAGCGAAGCCGAAGCATTCAGAATGACAATACAAGGCTATTTGTCATTCTGAGGAACAAGGTGACGAGGACGTGATATTTTTCCTTAAACTTCGTGCCCCGAAGGGGTAATCCTGGGTTATGCAAAGGTCTCCCTCTCACGGGAGTGAGTTAGCGGTAAGGCATTTTATTGCCTTGCAGTTGTTTGACAATATCGGCCTCGAATTGGTTTTCTACTCGGACGAATTCTTCAAACTCCTTTGGACTTTTGAAGTCAAACACCTTGGGTTCTTTTTGTCCGCAAATTTCTTCATCCTGTTCAACGGTTAACATATTATTTTCTACGGACCGTATCACGAACTTTTTCCGAGTTTTGAACTTGATGAAAATTTCCTGATAAACGGGTTCCAGATTGAGTGCCATGAAACGTCTCCTGCTAAATATTTGTATCAATTCTTGAGTATTAGAATTTTAACTTTCTGGGAAACCAAAATCAAACAATTTAGGCTCGTTTCAAGTAAATCAATGTTTTTCCTTTGGAAATTTTATGTTAGGCTATGCCCAGTAACACGGTGGATGATTCCTTGCTACCGTTTTACCCGGCCTCATCCGCCCTTTCCGGGTTGTCCCACTATTATTTTTTTCTCATCATGACAAATCGAATATCCCTCAACCTGTTAGCAGAAGCACTCATTCAAGAATCGAGCACTCCATTCAGCACGGAAGATTTTGCCAAAAGTCTGGAAGGGCGATGGCAAAAAGAAGTTTCTGGTTCTGCCATGAAGCGGTTAAAGAAAGTTTTGCTCAACCATTCATCCTTGATCGGTATTCATGACAGCAACTTCATTCCCTTTCGCGCGGTGGTCGAAAAAATCGGCCATGTTTCGTTGTCGGTGCAGTTAGGTGCCTGGGAGTTGAAGCAGGGCATCCTGATTCCCGGACATCGCCTGACTCCATTCATGCCTCCGAACCTTGAAGAGAGTGAGTTGACGTTTCAGGATTCGGATGGGAATGAAATCCCAAAACTGAAAAGATCTTATTTTATTCGGGATGTTGTCCCTTTTTATCAGTACTGCTCGCGTTTTCCGGAAGAAATCGAGATCAATGAATGGATTCCCGGAAAAAGTTGTATGACGGTTACGGTCTGGGACATGCAATCCTTATATAAAAACTTCTCATCCCGGCCGGGGGATGCTCTGTTGATCGATCTGATTGACTATGAAAAGGGAATCTATCGGGTTCGCCCCTATTCTTCGCGGCAATACCGGTTGGACCGGTTGCGCATGCGAGCACTCTATCTCGCTCTGGCGACCCAGATGGACCCACTTTGTCAGGATGAAAAATTTTGTTCGACCGGACTGGAAAAACAATTATTGCGAATTCTCTTTTCTATGGACGCGAAAGTGTTTCGCGAGGTGGATGTTTTTTCTGTGACGGACTTTTTGGAGTCCCTCAAGGAGTGGACGGTTGTTGGGCGTGAGGCTGGTGGGGTGCAAATGGTACCCGCATGGCAAACCGATCCCGGGCCTTTCATTCGTGCGAATGCCAGCCGGGCCGTGAAAGGCGAGTTGGGGTCGCTGAACAAAATATTTAAGGATTTACAGTTGGCTTTTGATGCGTTGGAATTCAAGTCTATGCTTTATACGGTCATGGCTTCGGACAAGTACAAACTGGAGGCAGTCTTTTTTCTGCTGTTCGGGGGTCAGGGAGATTTGTTTACCGATAAGAAACAGCATGAGGCGTTTTACGGTTATCTGCGCGAACTGTTGTTTAAAATTTGCGAGGACCTTAAAACCCGCGAGTCGCATTTGATCGCGAATTTGCGGGAACAATGTGTGGATCTCAAGTTCAGTCTGGTCGGGGTATTACGGTTTCTCGAAGACAGGAAAATTGGATTGGAAGATTTGCCCGCAGACTTATTGAACCAGATCATTGAGCTGGATCATTTTTGTACCGATACCCTGCACCGGTTTGCCGAGAGGGAATGTCCGCCAGACCTGCAATTTGTCCGTGATTTGCGGGTGGCTTTGAAAGTGGTGCTGCCGCAACTGTCAATAGTGGAAGAGGAAGTCTATTCCCGCCTGGCTATTCATTAGAGCCACTCGGCGTGGAGCCAATTGCAATAGCTTCTGCTGGCGAGCAAAGAGTTATCTCGGCTGAATGAGCCGTTGCTATCTGCCTCCCACGGCGGGGGGCACCTGGTGGGTGAATTTACTGCCTTTGCCGGTAAGTTGTTTGGCAGGGAGTGTGACTTCTTTGCCTTGATGGCCTTCAACCTGCCCTATCACCTGACAGGGAAGGTCGTGATCTTTGCAGATTTCTGTGATGGCTTCGACTTCTTTCGTGCCCTCAACAATGAGACAGAAGCCCGTACCCATATTGAACACTTCAAACATTTCCGCTTCACTCACCCCGCCACGATCCTGAATGAGATTAAAAATTTCAGGAACCGGTTGCAAAGTATCAATCACAAAACGAATGTTGTCAGATGCCACTCGGTTGAGATTGCAGAATCCGCCACTGGTGATATGGACCATTGCCTTAAGGTCTATCTCTGCATCGAGCATTTCCATGACAGGTTGGACATAGATGCGCGTGGGTTCGAGCAGGGCTTCGCCCAGGGTCCGGCCTAAAAATTCTTCATAATCACTGACCCGCGATTTCTGCTCCTCAAGGCTGTCGCCCAACAACACCTTGCGGGCCAACGTCAACCCGTTCGAGTGCACACCTGTGGATGCCAGGCCAACGATCAGGTTTCCCGGTTTGATGCCGCGTCCGGTATTGACCTTGTCCAACGAAACATGGCCGATGCAGGCACCAATGAGATCAATGCCGGAAATAATTTCTTTGATCTGAGAAATCTCACCGCCGGAAATGCTGATGCCCGCCTGCTGCGCTCCTTCAGCCAGCCCCTGACCTAACTGATCAAAAACTTCAGGACCGGTGTGAGAGCAGGCAATATAGTCCACCATACTCACCGGACGTGCGCCAACGCAAATGATATCGTTGACATTCATGGCGACGCAG
Organism: Nitrospinales bacterium; assembly: GCA_965249625.1. Taxonomy (GTDB): domain Bacteria; phylum Nitrospinota; class Nitrospinia; order Nitrospinales; family VA-1; genus LS-NOB. The sequence continues at coordinate 2,581,604 of OZ252246.1, forward strand.
TCGATGCCGATGGTGTCGTAGCGGCCGAGCAGTTCGGCGACGATCACTTTGGTTCCTACCCCGTCGGTGCCAAAGGCAATGCCTTTTCCATTACCCAGGTCGATGACGTTAGCGAAATAACCGATATCGGCAATCAGCGGATAGCGTTCGCTGAATTTCCGCGTTGGCAAAACATGTTTGAGCAAACCGGAAAGCGCGGTCTCCGCACCCTGACTGGAAACACCGCTCTTATCGTATTCAGAAGATTCTGACATGGACTATTCTATTTGAAGAGTTATTCAGGCACGTATCATATCACGCACCGCGCCCAAGAGAAACGGGAGGAGCTAACAAATTATAGGAAAGGGAATTCTGCTTAAGACTGACTTCTCTGACAAAGTCTCCAAATCGGATTTCACGAGTCATAGTGCATCCTCAGAATCAGCCAGAAATAAAATTTAAGTGTCTACACTTATGAAGAGTTTGCGCAGTTTAAAATATTTCATCCAACTCCATTTTTATGGTATCTCCGGAATTCTAATGATAGCCTCAAAAACCTTTCAGCAATCCCTTACGAATGAAGATCACCACCAAAAGAACAAACAGGGAGATGGCCCATATAACCATATAAGTCACCATGGACTGGTTGGCCTTTTGTTTTTCCAGCCAGCTACGCGGTTTCACCCCCCGAACCCAAAACACAATCTTTGCGGCTAGATTCACACTGACGATATTGACCGCCAAAAGCAAGGCCGCGCCCACAGCCAGCTTGGGCTGGCCGGCACCGATCATCAGTCCTAATGTAGCAGTAGGAGGTAATAAAGCCACCGCCACCATCACCCCTACCAGCACACTCGCCAGACCCGTTGTTAAAGAAACCACGGCGGCGGTGCCGGAGGCTAAAGCCAGGACCACCGAGTCAACCCCACATCGGTGCGAGCCATCAACTCATGGCTACCTAAATTGAGCGGATAAAGAAATCCGAGGACAATTGAAAGCGATAACGCCAATACGATTCCCACTATTGTGGTTTTTGTCGCTTTCCACATCAGGGCCATATCGCCCAAAGCCGCACCCAGCGCGAGAGCCATATTCGGCCCCAGAAGCGGGGCGATGACCATGGCCCCGATCACCACTGCAACATTGTCTTCCAACAAACCGATAGCCACAACCACCGTTGAGAGAAATACCAGCAAAAGATAAGTGGAGTCGAGATGCGCGTTTTTGACGATATTGTTATACAGTTCTTCGCGGGTGGTGGTGATCGTTTCCTTCGCCTCCTGGTTAAAAGGTTCAGGTTCTTTCCTCGGGAGTACAGCTTCCAGCGGTAGAACAAGAATCTTCGAAGACTCGCCTAACAATCCCTGCAAGGCATCCAGCACCGATTGTCGATCCTCATCGCTGACAAGAAGGCGGATCAACTGCCTGCCCTCTCCATCCGCTGCACCCACCCAGTTGACCTCCGAATCATGTTGCTTGGCGATACTGGTGACCGGCTCATGGTTCTTAGCATCGGTGATCACTTCAATTAATTTCATAGAATCCTATCGGCGGCCCACTCCCGTGGGAGGAAAGTTGGTAAGAGTGCACCATACCCCTCCAAGGCATGAAGATATTGGAAGAATACCACAGCCTCTGCGGCGAGCAGCCTCTTGACAGAGAAGGAAACCGGCAATAACTTTTACCGACTAGCAAATAGTATTGGCGGCCCAAAAAGTCTTTGCCAGCTGCCCCTGCGGCAAGCAGTTAGTTCATCTTTTTGGTTTCCAGTTTAGCGATGTTACGCATAATCTGTTCATTGCATTGTAGGCAGAAATACCCTTCTCCAGAAGAAATCCAGCATTCCTCTTCTACCCAGTGACACGCATCTTCTTTGCTTTCACAAAATTCCCCCACCTGCACGCAATCTTCAGCGATTTTAATCTGGCAGGGAATTGCAAATCCCCCTTCTTCATTCTCTATATATGAAAGTTCATCTGACATAGTCTTTTCCTAATTCTACAAAGGCATCTTTTAAAACACCTGCGTATCCCACGAAAAATTTATCCGGAGGGTTTATGGGCGACAGCCCGAATCCCCAACTCCATAATTATAATAAACCCTGCCTCATTATTAAAGCATCTGTTCATCGCCCAATAGAGTTGCTTGCCAAATCCGTCTGGATCAGGTAGAAGTGGAACCAACTCATTATAAAGGACTAAAAACCCGTGTCTGTTTTTTCGCTAAAAGTTTTGGGCCGCACAACCATCGCCCTTTTACTGTTGCTCCCGGGTTGTGGGGAAAATAGCGACCTCTCTTCCCAATCTCAAAATCCCCAGGAACTGATCCTAAGCGCCACTGAAAAACAAAGAATTGGAGCTTATGACGAAGCCATAGAAATTCTGCGCCAGGTACTAGAGTTGGACCCTGAATCGGTTGCCACCTATTACCGGATGGGATTGGTCTATAGTGAAGCGGATCAAAGAGATGCGGCGATTGAGTCTTTTAAAAAAGCCCTTGAGATGGAACCCGAAAATGTGCCAGCCCGATTGGGGTTGGGAGAAGTTTATTCGAAAATGACCCGCAACGATCTGGCCGTGGCAGAATTCTTAAAGGCGGAATCCCTCAAACCGGGTGATACTGAACTTCTTTTCAAAATCGCACTGGAATACTGGTACAACCAGAAAATCAAGAAAGCGGCCGACTACTACCAGAAGATACTCGCTATCGAGCCAAACCACATGCAGACCCATCTGAATTTAATAAGCGTGTACGAAAAATTGAACGACTGGGAAAGGGCTATTGAGGAAATTGAAATCTCCAGACGACTGGGAGGAGAAACTAATAATGATCAGGCCATTGCTATAGCTGAAAGAAAGCTGGCTTTCATAAAAGGCCGAATGGATATGACCGACAAGGACTACAAACGCAAAACCCAGCCCCCGTTCGACTGAAAACCGCTATCTCCCGGTGGCTTTGTGAATATTTTCCTTTAATGAAGAAGATTTATTCGGCGTGGGATCGATCAAGGGCCAGATCAAAATAAAAATGATGAACCCGGCAACCACGATGCCAATCGCGGAACCGATCCAGTCCATCAATCCATATTTTTCTTCGTCGTCACTCATAAAAAAACCTGTTATCCACCAGGCGTGGGACCGATGAGCAATGGCTCATCAAGCCGAGAACACGGTTTGAGTGTATGTGGTATCGCTTCATTTTTCATGCCCTGCAAAGAGTTATTGCTATTTACCTCCCTTGTGAAGGAACCAGCGGGGCACTTTGCGTTTGTATTCCCGATAAGGTTCGCCAAACCTGTTTTCCAGATCAGGCTCTTCCCAAACCGGAATGAGAATCAGGCACAGCCCACAAAAGACCAGAAACCATACCATCAAGGGAACCGAACCAAAAGCTAAGGCCTCTCCCAACAAAACCAGCCAGACCCCAACCATCATGGGATTGCGCACATGAACATACGGCCCCCGGATCACCAATTTTCTGGGTGGATCAAACGGGGCCGGGGTGCCCTCACCCACCTCGGTGAACAGGGAAACCGTTTTCCAGCACAGTCCGGCTCCTGCACCGGTCAACAAAATTCCGGTCAATGACCTAAAACTATTAAAACTATATTGGAAATATTCGAGCACCCCGCCGGACCGCGAGCACCAGATCAAGAGGGCAGGAATCACCCCCATCACATTTACCGGAAAAATCAGAAATGCCTTGATCAAAGACCGGGATAGCTTCATGTTCGTTTTGGTAAACCTTAACCGTAATCAAACACCAACAACACCATAAAACCTATGGTGACAATCACCGAAAACCACACCATAAATTTAAACATCGTCCATTACCTGATTGGAGTGAAAGCAAAAACGAAAACCCCCATCGGAAGATTTCTCAAGAATGATTCGATACTGACTTTGGCTCTCAATCAGCTCATCGTTTTGAGCCTGCAGTTTCTCATTCAGGCCTTCTTTTTCTTGAATTAACTGCTCTATTTTCAGATGTGTTTGAACCCGGCTTACAACCTCGTCCCTCTTAAACGGAGACCTTTGCATAAGTCGAAAAACCTGAAAAGCGAGATGCTTCGATAAACTCAGCATGACAATCGTGACAATAAAGAGCTATTTTGTCATTCTGAAGAGCGTACGCGATGAAGAATCTCGGGTTATGCAAAGGTCTCTCTTAAACGGCTTAATGATGTAATCCACACTTCCTGCCTTGAAACCACGGACAACATCCTCCACTTCAGTTCTGGCAGTCACAAAGATGACAGCAATACCCTTGGTAGCCGGGTTGGCTTTTAATCTTTCACAGGTTTCAAATCCGTCAATTTCCGGCATCACCACATCCAATAAAATCAAGTCCGGAAGGTGGATTCACCGTTCATGGCGATACATATTTCAAAACCCTCTTCATCCAGGATGCGACACAACACATCAATGTTGGCAGGGGTTCGTCAACAACCATCACTTTCTCCAGCCAAAGCAGTCAAAGGAAAACACCACAGGCCAGCGTGGTGCTGGCCTGTGAGGTAAAAATTAAAGTCTCCCGATACTTTAAGCACTCACTGCTGATCGGGAACTACGGCTTCGGGTCCTTTTCCCAGGTTTTGCTGAAAAATATTTTTCCCTGTTTTGGTTTTTTCCCGGTTTTCCATAGGAATTTGAATTGCGCCTGGATGAAAATTTTCTTCCGGCTGTATTTCCACGTTTTGGCCTTGAGGCAACGGATTCCGAATGGTAAGGATGATCTGCCACCACGGTTACTGTCCTGTTAATGGTTCTCTCAATATTGTGTAGATAGCCTCTTTCTCCGGCATCACAAAAAGAAAGGGCAACACCTGCCGCCCCCGCCCTGGCCGTTCTGCCAACGCGGTGAACATAACTCTCGGCTTCATTGGGGATCTCATAATTGATGACATGGGTGATTCCCTCCACATCCAAACCCCGCGATGCGATATCGGTCGCCACCAGTACACGGACTTTCCCGGCACGAAACTTTCTCAATGCTTCCATACGCGCCGCTTGGGATTTATTTCCATGAATCGAATCCGCCTTGATTTGGGCCTTGCTCAGATTCTTGACAATTCGATTCGCCCCATGCTTGGTACGCGAAAACACCAGTGCTCTATCGATACCATCTCCCTGTAACATAGATTCCAGCAAGGCTCCTTTATTTTCGCGATCCACAAACAAAACACGCTGATCTATTCGATCCACGGTGCTGGCTGGGGGATTCACAGAAACCCGCACTGGGTCTTTGAGGAAATGTTTTGTCAGACGCAGAATATCATCAGGAAGCGTGGCGGAAAACAGCATCGACTGACGGTTTTCCGGTGTCATCCCGTAAATTTTTTTGATATCAGGCAGGAAACCCATATCCAGCATACGATCTGCCTCGTCGAGGACAAGCACCTCTATTTTATCCAGACGAAGGCGTCCCTGCTGATACAGGTCGATCAGTCTGCCAGGAGTAGCTACCAAAATATCCACTCCCCGCATTAAAGCGCTGATTTGTGGTTTTGGGCTCACCCCGCCATACACCAGTGCCTGCTTTAAATTCAAATGCCGACCATAAACCCGAAAGCTGTCACTGATCTGCGAAGCCAGTTCCCGGGTGGGTGTGAGCACCAGCACCCGTGCGCCCTTCGATCCGGGAGCTTGACGCCCCTCGGACAAGCGATGCAAAATGGGTAATGCAAAGGCTGCTGTTTTTCCCGTTCCGGTTTGCGCGCACCCCAAAAGATCCCGGCCCTGCAAAAGATGCGGGATGGCCTGCTGCTGAATCGGGGTGGGAGTGTCATACTTCTCACCACGAACAGCGCGGCAAATAGGGTCGGCAAGATTGAGGGCGTTAAAGCCCACGGTTGTTGATTCCATTAACATGTTTTTTCCTTAATTAGAGAATGGCAGACTCCGTAATAGGAGCATCGACCAATCCATTAGATGGCGCACAAAGTCCATACTCAAGAACTCTGAGCTATAATTGATAAAAGAGGATTTGAGCTTAAATGAGAAAACGAGGGGAGAAAAATCAGACAACCGGCGGTTCCGGGAGGCTACTCAACCAAAAACACTATAGTTCTGGCAAAACACCTGTCATTCTCTAGACGGCTAAATCACTAAAGTATTGCCCATTATAAAACAGATGTTTATTAAATACCAGTTCTTTTTTAACCGCCCTGGTAAAGAGAGCTTTGCGTAAGTCGAAAAAAATAGAAAAGCGAGATTACCCCTTCGGGGCACGAGGGCTTGAGTTGAACATCACGTCTTCACGGAGCCTGTGCTGAGCGAAGCCGAAGCATTCAGAATGACAATGCAAGGCTGTTTTGTCATTCTGAGGAACAAGGTGACGAAGACGTGATATTTTTCCTTAAACTTCGTGCCCCGAAGGGGTAATCCGGGGTTATGCAAAGGTCTCCCTGGTAAAAGGAGGGGTGTCTTTGATATCCCGGATTTTGCCTCGACCGCAAACACATAATGATTTGCCCTAAATGCCAGTTTGAGCAAGCCGACTCTAAAACCTGCGTTCACTGTGGGGTGATCTTTGCCAAATACCGGGCCTATCTGGACCGGCAGACTGAAATCAGGGAAAATGAAAATAATATAGAAAACGAAGAAAAAAACCTGGCGGAAAAAGTATCCGCCCGCTTTACTTTTTTAATCCAGCCCTGGAAACCGGTCACGACCCCCACACTCATTTTTCTTTCATTTCTATTTTTACTGCACGGGGTCTTTTCCCCAAAAATAACGCGGATAGAAGGCTGATCCCTTTTATCGTCCTTGTATCCTTTTTGTATAACAGGGATCGGGCAGGCACTGTTCGCCCTGCTCTGGTTCTTTGGCAATTTTATTGATGTGAGTATTTATATGGCGGACGGACGATTCTTAAGGCTTCCTCTCATCGGAGAGAGCTTTGCATAAGGCGAGATCCTTCGTCGCCTTCGGCTCCTCAAGGATGACAAAACAGCCTTGTATCGTCATGCTGAACGAGATCGTATTGTCATTCTGAATGCTTCGGCTTCGCTCAGCACAGGCTCCGTGAAGACGTGATGTTTAACTCAAGCTTTCGTGCCCCGAAGGGGTATGTGATGTCCTCTTCATTAAACTTCATGCCTCGAAGGGGTAATCCCTGGGTTAGTGCAAGGCGAGATCCTTCGTCGCCTTCGGCTCCTCGAGGATGACAAAACAGCCTTGTATCGTCATTCTGAACGAGATTGCATTGTCATTCTGAACAAAAGGATGACAAAACGGCGTTTCTTGTCATTCTGAATGCTTCGGCTTCGCTCAGCACAGGCTCCGTGAAGACGTGATATTTTTCCTTAACCTTCGTGCCCCGAAGGAGTATGTGATGTCCTCTTCATTAAACTTCATGCCCCGAAGGGGTAATCTCGCTTTTCTGTTTTTTTCGACTTACGCAAAGCTCTCCTCATCGGAGGGTTGGGTATGGAGGCACACGACTGGAGCAATCTGTTCAATCGCTTTGATTTATGGAGCGTCGACCAAACGCTCTCAAATATAATGTTTTATCCTGGCTGGATGGGCATTTCCCCGGCCTGGGTCTGGTTATATAAAAGTTGGCACACTCACCCCAAAAAGAGATAAAATAACTCTGAATACTTGGTCGTAAAAAATCATTAATGGACATAAGCAGGCTCTTAAATTATCCTGAGCAAAAATAATTTGTGATTTTTACTTTAAATCGATAACTCCAAAATTTTTGCCTCATCAAAAATTTTTTCAGGGGGCTCCCGTGACAGGAGTTCCACAATCTGAACACCCTAAAGAAAAGTTGGGGGATTTCATGACCACTCCCGTATCCGAGATCGTGAGTTGTCCTCTCTACACTACGCTCTGGACCGCGATAACCATATTCTTGAAGCCGCAGAATTTATGACTGACCATAATACCCGGCATATCACCGTCACAGATCAGGGCAAGGTGGTGGGTATCATCACCGTAAAAAATACATTTTCTTATTACATGAACCTGTTTGGCTTGGGGAGTTATGATCCGTCGACCTCTGCGGATTGAGTGCTTTCTTCAACTGGCAAGAATCTGCTCTCTGGGGGGTGATTTATAAAGGCCATCTTCATCTCGCCTTCTTTTGTTACTGATCATTACCTTTGTGCACCAGTCCTTACCCACGTTCCTTTCTCGTGTAATGAAAAATTTAACGGGAAGCTTGTAACAAATGGATGACATTACAGAGTTGGTAAAAACTTTTGTGATTTTACTGGCCATCATCGATCCCGTCGGTAACCTTCCTATTTATATTTCCCTGACCGCCAATAAAACCGATGCGGAACATAAAGCAATAATTTTCAAAACCAGTTGCGCCTCGGTGATTTTATTAACCGTATCATTCTTATTCGGAAAATATATTGTGGGTTTTTTCGGCATTCAAATGCCGGCTTTCAAACTAATAGGAGGGGTTTTCCTGGTCTATATTGCTTTCACCATGCTCACCGACAACAAGACCTCGTATTTACTTTCCAAAGAGGGGGGCGTTAAAGAAGATATTGCGTTAATGCCCATGACCTTCCCCCTTTTCATTGGACCTGCAGCCATAAGTCTGGTGATCATTCAATCCAGCGAATTCACTCTATGGTCAACCAAACTAATATCTATTGTAGAATTTGTCCTGATAGGCATTCTGATCTGGATCTCTTTAAAACTCGCCAACAGGATTTTAAAATTTTGGGGCAAAGGGAGCATCAAATTCATCACTCAGGTTATGGGTCTTCTTCTGGGTAGCCTGGCGATAGGGATCATCGCCGATGAATTAAAAGTTCTTCTACCCGGCCTGTCTTAAAACCGGCCCCCGACCTGTAACGAAAACACTCTGAATTCCGAAAAAATGGATATGACCACTTTCATCACCACAAGCGTTGTTGTTATTCTTCTTTCAGGCTTTGTGGTGAACTACCTTCTTGATCCCGACATCCGCAAAAGTTCCGTCAATATTGTGTTTTTTGCGTTTGCAACACTATGATCTTTTCCAGTTTTAAAATGCTTTATACCGGAGAGATGGGGTCGTTTGATGTCCATGAGGGGGAAGTGAAAATACTCATGGGAACCCATCCCTTTGAGTTCTGGGGAAGCCTGATTTTTAAATCGGGCTTGGGCGGTTTTATTCTTTATGTCCTGTTCCTGAAAATAAAAAAAGAGATAGGGAGTTATTTTTTATGACAGATGAGGGTTTCGAAAAATACAATGATGTTCCGTTATATTTCTCGCATTACTACAATTTTCTATTCATTTATAAAAGTCAGAAAATGGAGAACGGCGATCAAATATTTTTACAACTCGGTGGCAACATGGAAAAAGTTTCAGCCATGGTGGTGGACGTGAACGATCCACTCACCCTTGATGAAAAATCTGATGACGAATATGCCTATATCAAAAACAAAGACCATCAAGTTGTCTGGAAACAGGGTATTTCCGCGGGGGACGAGTAACCCCGAATCTTTATGGAAACAACTCCTCATATGAAACAGGGGATAAAAAGAAATGGCGAAAAAATATTTCACACCAAAATTTATTCTTTTTATCGCTCTTGCTCTTCCCACCGCACTCCTGATATCGCTGGACAGGATCCCTCAAAACCCGGAATGGTCGCGTTTTGCGGATCACCGCAGTTGGCTCGGCATCCCTAATTTTTGCGATATATTCTCCAACCTTCCTTTCGTCGTTATTGGATTTATGGGCCTGCGGTTTTTGTTTCGTCTTGCCGATGACGGAGGGAACGCTTTCGAGTTTTCCTGGGAAAAAACAGCGCCAACAATTTTTTTTACCGGCGTATTCCTGACCGGATTCGGTTCCGCCTGGTTTCATCTCAATCCGGATAACGCCCGGTTGGTCTGGGATCGACTTCCCATGACCTGGGCTTTTATGGGGCTGTTCTGCCAACTCATCAGCGACCGCGTCTCGGCCCGGGCTGGATATTTACTGGTCTTTCCTCTTGCTGGCCTTGGAATGTTCAGTGTGATCTGGTGGTATTGGACAGAAGTAACAGGGGTCGGAGATTTAAGACTTTATCTCTGGATCCAGTTTGCCCCGACGCTGGCAATTATTTTAATGCTTTTATTATTTCCCCGCCGTTATTCTCACGGCAAAATGTACTGGGGAGTCCTGCTATGTTATATTCTGGCTAAAATATTTGAACATTTTGATGCGGCGGTCTTTCAAGCCCTTGGTTTTATCAGTGGGCACAGCCTCAAACACCTTTTCGCCGGAGGTGCGGCCTGGATTATTTTGCAAATGCTGGCACAGCGACAAACCACTTACAGCACAAAAGGCGCTAAAAGGTAGGACTTAAATAAAAAATTTATGACAACCTTATTTGAAGCAGGAGAGACCGGGTGAGCAACAAAGCCTTGAAGGAAATTTTAAAAAACTAAAAAAAAACAAACAGCGAAATTTCCCGTCGCTATTTCTGTTTTGCGGTTTATTAAACTTCTTTTAAAAAATACTGCGGATAAGTTGAAGAACGACTATATGGTCTCGGCCAAAATGTGGAAGGGGGCCCGCGACCTTTATACCTCCTGTAATCAAAGAGCTCAAGTGCTCGAAGCCGAAAATCGACATTGATCCCTCCTTCTAACTAATGGCCGGATAGAGTAACACCAAATCACATCCTTACGTCACAGAATTGACGCGATTCCGGGATATGGGGTTTTGCATCTGAGGTGTCTTTTTTTGCAAATAAGCTGCGCGGTTGGTTACACCTTGGCCATAAAAATATTCAACACACGGTCAAGTACACTGAGCTTTCATCGGACCGCTTTAAAAATTTCTTCAAGGATTAAAAAAATGGATGATTTAGAGAAAATTGGGCAAATTCTGGAAAGAGCGCGTAAGGCTACAATTGAGTACTACAGCATAACCGGAAAGCCTTTAGGAATAACTGGAGAAATTGGAGAATATTTAGGGGCTAAAGAACTAGGGTTGAAACTAGCTCAAGCAAGAGAGCCGGGATTTGATGCGAAGGATAAAAAAGGAAACCTTATTCAAATTAAATCTAGATCTATTCCAAGATCAAAAAGAATTACAGGGCAACGGTTGGGAAGTATATGTTTAGATCATCAGTGGGATAAAGTATTATTGGTGCTTATGGACAAACATTTTGAAGCGGTTGCAATGCACATTGCCAACCGACCAGAAATCGAAAGGGCCCTAAAAAAACCTGGAAGTAAAGCTCGAAATATTAGAGGAACTCTAGCAATAACCAAGTTTATAAATATCGGAAAGCAGGTTTGGCCATAAGTAGAAAAAAATGGCTTTGCGGGCCATCGAGGGCAAGAATTTGAAGTTGAAAAAGTAATGATGGTATTTTAGAAGATATTTAGATAGGCGGAAAAGAACAGCTATAAAGAGATATTGCCAATCTGCTTAAACGCTACGGCGCTAAATTGTAACGACACTCCGCAATGATTAAAAATCCGCTCCTTCCGGTTCCACTTCTTCAATGAAAAATTCCGTTATTCATTTTCTGCTTTTTGCCGTTGTTTCCTGCGCCACCTTGTTTGCCATGAAATACATTCTCTGGGCCATGCTCAAATGGGGAGGGGGTGAAGCCATTGCCTTGGCTCTGGTGTTTACCTGCATTTATGTCGGGAGCTTTTTTGCGGTCATTCAAAAACGGGCCGGACATGAACAATATGTTTCACATACAGGTCTGAGATGGATTTGGGTTCTGGGTTTCCTGCAGCTAGCCGTGCTGGGATTTCTTTATCACCTGTTGCCGCAATTTTTTCCTGCACTCATCGCCGACTTCTTCTTCACCTGAAACCAGAAAGATTGGCAAAAACCCTATTAGGCCAAACACCTCAAAATCCAGGCATATGCGCTTGAAGGGAAGGAGATAGCCTAGTTGGGGGTCCAGCCGCCATCGAGACCACAGCGGATGCAGCGGACACTTTTGAAGATTTCGTCCCAATCCGCATCGGTGGCGATATAATCCAGGACGCATCGCAGGGCCTTGTCTTTATCTTCCAGCTTGTATTTTTTTGTGGCATACTCCAGCATTCTTACCAAATCTTCCTGAATCTGGAACTCGACCCCGATTTTTTCACCTGCCATATATTCAGTCCTTTCAAAAATCTATTTTATTTAATATGAGCCAGTACGCCGACTGGCGTTTTCCGAATTTGTGCGACTGCAGCACTTTCTTAGCTTCCCAAGCCAGGGCTCTCACCCGTCTTTGGCAGGATTGTGCCGGAGAGGTTGGCTCCTGTCAATATGGCCTCTCGACAAACATCATGTTCGGGAGGCTTTTTCATGTGGTAAAAAGAAAAATGACTTTATATACCTTTCCATAAATTCATAATTAGGAATTTTTAGGTTCAACTTAAATCGCGTTTCTCTCTTTAAAACATTTAACTTAATCCCTATAAGCATCAAGTGAGGTGCAATTGAATTAGTTTTCAAACACTCCTATCTCCAAGTGACCTGCAATTACATCAATTGGAGAAGGAGGGAAGGCCATTCATGTCGACAGGAAAAATCCAAAGCACAACCACGACAAAGATGGTTAAAAAACCTGCTTCTTTAGGATTTTTTCAAACAAATTTCCAAACGTCAGAAAAAACAAAATGATCAAAAGTTTTAATATGATCCTTCAATATATCTTCAGAAATCATGTTTGGCCTGATGTCACAGTAATAGACACCATCCAGGGGATTTAACTTGATTGTATAGCCTTTAAAATGACCGGATAAGAAAGTCGAATTTATTCCGAACTTTCCTTCTTTCCCCTTCCTTTGAACGTCATTTAGAAAAATTGCAAAATGAGGTGTTTCACAGCCAGTAAGTTTATTATGAAGAAACTTATCAATAAAAATTTTATCTAGCCTATCCTTGCTAGATGTTTTTACTGAACCAATTGCCTTCGTGTCAGAATCAACTTGAATAATCAAGTCATGCTGGTATTTCATATTAAAAACCGTTTCACCATTTATTTTTACAGGAATAGAGACTGTGTCCGATTTAACGTTAACTCCAATTTCAACAATCAATAATTTTATGAATCTTTCAAAAAGGTCACCATTTATCTTCCTCGCCACATTTGACTCATTGGCAGGCAAAGCATCCAAAGCCGCTCCGATACTTTGTTGAGCAGAGTAGATAACACTATTTAATATTTTTCTATTTTGAAGGCTATCAACACCCTTACCCTTAAGGTTGTTTATGATGGTTAAAAATACTTTGCTCTCCTTTTCAAATTCCTCCAAACCATACATCAGATTTGAATTAATTGGTCTAGTTACATTATAGGTTCCATCCTCTTTGTATTGAAAAAATCTGTAGTTATTTTCATTTCTTGAAACAATAACCGCCTGCAAATTATCCTTTACAAACTCAAGATATCTGCTGGCGAAAGAAATGTAATCATTAAGACTTTTAAAGTTTTCTTTATTTCGGGCTTTTTCAACCAATTCTTTCAATTTCACCTAATCGAATTTCTCCTCTTCTCGTTAGACCTGTCAAAATCAATCCAATATTCTTTTGGCCTTCTTACAGTATTCATTATTCTCTCAACCGCCCACCGGTTGTATTGTTCATCAACATCACACCCCATCCATTTCCTTCCTAACTGCTCAGCAACAACCAAGGTCGTTCCTGAGCCAGAGAAAGGATCAACAATTAAATCTCCTTCATTAGATGAGGCAAGAACAAACCTTCTAATTAATTCTTCTGGTTTCTGCGTAGGATGAGGAGTCTTTTCATCCATACCATTGCAGGTTGTTGGAACCTCTATAACGTCCTTTGGTTTTGCTCCTTTTTGATGGGGAACCCAAACATCTTTTCGTTTCCCATTATTTCCGTACTGGCTCGTTATAGCCTGAGGATGAGAAGGATATTTTAAAGTATGTTTTCCATATGGAACTCGAACATCATCCACATTAAAGGTTTGTTTCTTATCTTTCCTCAGATGCAAAATACTTTCATGTGATCTTCCCCAGTCACCACCTAAGTTTGCTTTGTTTTTGTAAGACCAGACTAGCCATCGACACGATTTGAAATGTTTCATTGATGGATGCTTTAAATCAGCGAGAATTTCTGAAAAACCACATATGTATAACGTGCCCATTTTTTTTAAAACACGTGATGCCTCGCTAATCCACTGCATAGACCAGCTTATGTACTTCTCTTGGTTTTCAAATTTATCCCACTCCGCTTTATTTATATTATACGGAGGATCAGCAAAAATCATATCAACACTCTCTACATCAAGACCTTTTAGCCATTGGATACTGTCTCCTTGATATAAGAAGCCATTATCATGCTCATAAACCAGACTATAAACATGGTTATCATTGGCACTATAAAATTTATGTTTGGCAGGGCTCTCAAACAAACTGTTCTGTTTGGCAACTATGTTTTTTGTCTTAAAGGACATCAACTCTTTTCCACAAAAGAAGTTTATTGATCTTTGGAGGTTATACCTTACACAAACCCAGATAATGAATGATACAATACAGCATGTTTTCCGAGATTTCCCATATGAACATCAAAATTCATAGAAAGTCGTCCTGATTAAGCGAACCATCTTTTGAGACCAAAAATATTGTTTGGATTTGATCAGGAGTTTCTAACTTTTGGTTCATTTGGCCAATTGACCTGCATCCCAACTCCCGCGATACACACCATACCATTTCAAAAACCCGGTTGTAAATGAACCCCTCCCTGGAACGGTGCCGGTGTTGGCCTCGGCTTGGGGCCTTGGGGGGGGGGGGGGATTCCTTTTAAAACAAAGGAACTGCCTCACAACAGAACGGCAAGGCATCCAACGGTAGCTACGTTATATTATTGGCTGAACCCTAAAAACAAAGCTCTACAAAATTCAGTCTATTGTACAAAAACTATAGGGGTAAAAAGTGATGATTGAGCTGTTCCCTTCAATGAAATGGACGCAACTGTCTACTTAAATAAAAAGCACTTGGAGGATTCCCTTCAAGCATTTGAATTAATGTAGTCAGCGGGCGGAATTGCACTCACCGAGCAACACCGCCGACCTACTGATTACGAATGGATTATTGACCAATTTTATAAGGAACTGATAACAGGCTGGTTTCCTCTATCTGTTTATTTGATTAAGGGTTTTTGGTGACCCATAAATTCCAACCATTCCATGAGTTCCGCCTTGGTAGTAAATAAATTTGATGCTGGTGTACTCAAAAACTCTAATGTAACGGCCTATCAAGACATCTTGTAGATATGTTGCAGAATGCTACCATTGTTTTTCAACCAGTCGAAACGCTTCCTGGACATATAAACGATATGATCAGTGGCAGTTAGAATCAGGCTGTTTTCAGGATTGAGGTTCAGCTTTCCTCCTTCTTTACTTTGGATGCCTAAAATCTCCACTGGAAGTTTGAGCTGAATAGTAGCGATCTTTAAACTTCCGATGCTGAACTCCCGGTCATGTCCCTCCCAGGATCCTACGGCCGAATAGCTGATATAAATCTGGTTACCGCCGGCATTGGAGGATAATTCTCTGTAAACTTGATACAAGCCAGGATCTTCCAATTCCTGCACCAAAAGTCCCATTTGCAAGTCGGTGGTGCTGATGCCGCCATCGATGCCAAAGGTGCTGAGGTTGTCCAGGGTTTCAGCGCGGCTACAGGTCATGACCGTGACGACTTGCGGCCAGTTTTTTTCAATGAGGCCGGCTGTCAGGGTATTGGTGTCGTCCATTGCCGGGTCGGCGGCGGAAGAGGTGAGGACGCAAGCTTTGGACTGGGCCGCGTTGGCCCGTTGCAAAGTTTCCAAAGCCGAAGGCAGGCCCACGATAAATGCATCTATTTTACGAACCAAAAAATCGGGTATTTCTTTATCCCTGTTGGGTAAATTCGCGGTCACGATCACGCGGGGAATATCCTTGAAATCGGGACTGTAGTCCAGCTCTTTCAATAATTCCGTTATCTCCGCATAGGAAGGAACGTTCACAATGATCAAATGCCCTTTGCCTGTGTATTTGCCCTCGCCTTTCATTTTTTTCATCCTCCTTTGCATGGCCCGTTCCAGAATGATCCCGGTCAAAACCCCGAAACAACCGATTCCTAGCATTGAGGTCACAACCGTGGTCCATCGTCCTTCAGGGGTTGCCGCTGAAATATCCCCGTATCCGATCGTTGTTAAAGTGATGTATGCCGTCCACAGGCCGTCTGAAAAGGTCATATCCTTTTCGTAGGTCGACAGCACGAACGCAAAAATCAGAATCATTGAAAAAAAGATCAAGCCCAGGACGAAAAGCAACCGGATTTCCGGTTGCCTGAATTTTCTCAGGATGCGTTTAAAGGGATAAAAAAACATGTCTTCGATTTCCGTCCAAAAAGGCTCATTAAACAGTTTATTATAACGGTTTACTCTATAGAAGAAAAACTCTCGTATAAAGCAAATGTATGTTTTTATCCTTGCAGTGTTGACACGGCGGGTTATCTTTTATAGGGTGGTCAGTGGAAGGATACGTACCCTTAGTTTAATATTCTAAAATGCATTGAGGCAACCTTTTGACCGAGTTCAATCCATTGCTCAGAGAGAAGGGGAGGATTTCTCTTCTTCCTTTCTTACTGACTGCTCTTCTTTTCCAGGGTTGCGGGGCCGCACAGAATCCGGTAAAGAAAATTCAGAGTGAACTGAAAGCCGAGAAGGAATACTCCATTATTCTGAATGACATGCGCGAGCAGGGCAACTTCTTCCCATCCTACTACCACCAATACCGTGTCGATGTCGGAGAACGAAAATCCGTGCGTCCCTTCGTGGAAGTCGACAAATCTTATTATCAAAAAAATCAACCGTATCTCGGCATGGTCTTGGCCTCCAAAACCATTGATGGTGCCGTCTCCACCACGCCCTTTCCAAACGGCTACCAATACGTTGGCAATTCCCAGTATGGCCGCTGGCGAGACAACAGCAGCGGCGGAAGTATGTGGGAGTTTTACGGAAAATACATGTTGATGTCGCAGATGATGAACTGGGCCGGGTTCGGGCTAAGCCGGAACCACTATAACAATTATTCCTCTTTTCACAACGCAGGTAGGCCCTATTATGGGCCGAAGCGGGAATATGGAACCGCCGGGACGGTGACGAAAAAACAAAAACCTGGTTTTTTCAAAAGAAAAATGGCCAAAAAATCCCGGTCGCAATCCCGCTTCCAGAATAAAGTTAGTCAACGCATGGGACGGAGCAAAAATACCTTTAGAAGTCGCGGGTTCAGTTTCGGTAAATGATTATGAATCTAGATCACATTTTGTCTTCATTGGTTTATTTGGCTGCTTGTTTTGTTGTCTTTGTAGCCGGACATCTGGTGTTTATTCTTTTCCGGCGGAACTATGACATCAAAAATGAACTGTTGGAAAAAGACAATGCGGCGTTCGCCCTGGTTCTGTGTGGTTATTATCTGGGATTAACGTTCTCCATCGGCGGAGTGATCGCCGGGCCATCCGCCGGGATGGAAAGTGACTTGATCGATATTCTGGTTTACGGGCCTTTGGCGATTTTGTTGCTCAACCTCTCGGCTTTGATCAACGACCGTTTCATTCTTTCCGAGTTCGATATTCGCAAGGAAATTTTGCAGGACCAAAATTGCGGCACCGGCGTGGTCGAATTTGCCGTTTTTGTTGCGACTGGACTCAATATCTTCGGAGCGCTATACGGTCAGGGTGGGTCTATTTTCACGGCCATTGCCTTTTGGGCTTTGGGCCAGACTGTTCTCGTTCTCGTCGGAAAATATTATAACCTCATCACGCAATACAATATTCACGAGCAGATTGAAAAAGATAATGTTGCCGTTGGCATCGGCTTTGCCGGAGCCCTGATGGGCATCGGCAATTTGTTGCGTGCAGCTTCCGCCGAGCATTTTATTTCCTGGGAGGCAAACTTAACGACCTTTGGCCTCTACATGGTAGTGGGGCTCATTCTGCTTCCCGTTGCACGCCTTCTCACAGACCGCATTCTTTTACCTGGACGCAGCTTGGCCGACGAGTTGGTCAACCAGGTGAAACCCAATCAAGGCGCGGCTTTTTTGGAAGCCTCCTCCTATATCGGCACCTCTTTCCTCATCACTTGGTGCATTTGAAGCTGGGTCCTTTTTAGTCACTGTTAATCCATGTCGACACCCGCCATAGATAGATCCGAAAAATCCAAGCTCCGCCGTTTGAGTTTTATTTTGAAAATCTGCGTCTTTACAACCGGATGCGCGGCGATGGTGACCGAATACACATTAGCCACCCTGGCCAGCTACCTTTTGGGCGATTCCATTCGGCAGTGGACAATAGTGATCTCCCTCATGTTGTTTTCCATGGGACTGGGGAGCCGGTATAGCCGTAAATTTGAGGCCCAACTACTGGACCGCTTTGTGCTGATCGAATTCGGCCTGTCGTTCCTGTGTACTTTTTCCGCCATGTTCTGTTTTTGGATTTCGGCTTACACGATGCATTTCGGGCTTGTGGTATATGCCATTGCCTGCATGATCGGGTTTATGACCGGACTCGAGATTCCGTTGATCACGCGGATCAATCAGAGCTATGAATCGTTACGGGAAAATATTTCCTCGGTCATGGAATACGATTACTACGGCGGTTTGTTAGGCGGTGCCTTGTTTGCCTTTGTTCTGCTGCCATTTCTTGGGCTGACTTATACGCCTGTCCTCATTGGCAGCCTTAACCTGCTGGTGGCTTCACTTATACTCTGGTACTTCCCAGATCGCTTGGCGCGGCCACGCATCCTCAATATCCAATTTGCAGCTTTGTTTATGACTGCGATCCTGGCCTTTGCGGTCGCCAAACCCATTATCCTATACGGCGAACAGCACAAGTATAAAGATAAAATTGTTTACCAGGAGCAAACCCGGTATCAGAAAATTGTAGTCACGCAATGGAAAGATGATTATTGGCTTTTTATAAATGGCAGCACCCAATTCAGTACCTATGACGAAGAACGATATCATGAACCCCTGGTGCACCCTGCGCTGGGGCTTATCAAGGAACGCAAGGATATCTTACTACTAGGAGGGGGAGATGGGTTGGCCGCCAGGGAAATTCTCAAATATTCTGATGTGGAAAGTCTTACCCTGGTCGATCTTGATCCGGCTATGACTCGATTAGCTCAACAGGATAATATTTTTCTTAGTATCAATCAAGGGTCGCTGAATGACCCTCGCGTTCGTGTGGTCAATCAAGATGCCTATCAATTCATAAATGAATCCGGCAACTTGTACGATGCCGTTATCATTGATCTTCCAGACCCCAAATCGGTTTCACTATCGCTACTTTACTCACTGGGGTTTTACAAGATGGTTGAGAAACATCTAAAACCTTTCGGCACCATGGTCACGCAAAGTACAAGCCCGTTGTATTCTCCCGAAGCGTTTCTTTGCATTAAGAAAACTATGGAGGCCGCCGGCTTTTCGACCGTACCTTATCAGAATTCCGTGCCCAGCATGGGCCAATGGGGATGGGTCCTTGGAGTCAGACAGAAAACGATGCCTGCACAGCGCCTCAAACAAGAACTTTTGATGGTGGGATTCGCGGACATCGAGACCCGTTTTTTAAACCGGGATGCTATGATCTCAATGGCGCATTTCGGCAAGGGGTTGTTTGAAAAGGAGGCCCAAATCGAACCCAACACCCAATTTGATCACAATATCTTGAAGTATTACCGGCAGGGCAATTGGGATGTGTATTGAGGGGTTTAATTTAGGAACTTATATATTTATCACGCACAAAATAGTTTTATCTTGGTCTTTACCCAGGCCTTGTTTTTCAGGGCACATCCCCAAATAATCAAGGTCGTCCAACCCATTGATTTGATGGTTTTTATATTTTCCTTATCTCTTTTTTTGTTTCTATCCAATTTTGGTCCCCAATAATCCAAGTTTGAGCTTGGCGTGTTTCGCCCCGCTTTGCAATTGTGCCCATGCCAAAAACAGCCGTGCATAAAAATCACTCTTTTATATCGGGTGAATACGATGTCTGGTTTACCGGGTAGGTCTTTATAGTGGATTCTGTAGCCCCGGTATCCCATGCCCCACAAGAGTTTTCTTAGCTCCAACTCCGGCTTCGTATTCTTGGAGCGCACCTTTGTCATATGGTAGCGCGATACCATGTCAAGGAACCCGAATAATCCAGTCTTCTTTGAAGCGGGCCAGGTTTAAAACGTGTTGCATTTCCAGTATTCCGGGATGCTTTTTGATTCGGAATTTAACGGCACCCCCAGGGACTGGTTCAATGATAGTGAATTGCGCTCCATGTGGTTGCCATGAGAAACAATGTCTGTCATCGGTCTTATCGTGCCCTTGGAAATTCTTATTTTTATTTTCGCGCCATATATAATTATTGGTTGCGAATCGCTCCGCCGGCGTTTCAAATATCGTAAAGTTTAGAGCCGCCATATCCCGAATGAAGACCACCGTTCTTAGATCATCGTGGTCCCTTCTGGAGAGGTTTATGCGCTCGTCCCAAATACTCAAAACAGCATTTCCCGTTTTTTGGATGTCCTCTCTTGGATCTGAAATATCGAAAGAAAAATCGGGTGAATTTCTACCGCTTATGAGCCTAATTCGTTTTTCTTTAAAAGGCTTTTTGCTTTTAACTGTTTTAACGGACCACCCGCAACCATTCCAAATAACATCAGCGATCCCTAAAGGCTTTCCTAGATGATCTCCGCTTATTGAATCAGCGAATATTTGCGCGAACTCATCACCCGTAATATCCGCTTTTCCAACGGCTAGATGATGAACGATCCTTTTCCCAATCTCAATTAGGATTGAATCTGGGAATTCGCCCAACGGGTAAGGTCCGCTATGCGCTTGCTTGCTTCCGCGAAGTTTTGGCACAGGCCGCCTTTATCAAATTGCGAATCACTGTTGAAATCATTGGTACTGGAACGGCATTCCCAGTTTGTTTGCGGGTTTGTGAATCGTTGCAAACAATTTCAAAGGTCTCTGGGAATCCTTGAAGGCGAAGCATTTCTCTAGGCGTGAACCGCCGCTCTCCATCAACGAGTAAATAGTTGTATGAAGCACCTGCGCGGAGAGCGCAAGAAAACGGATGGCTTGATATATTTCCAGATTTATTCTCATGCCAAATAGACGGCTTATATTTACTTTCGTGTATCGAATATCTGCGCTGTTTGATTCGAGGGCTTACGAAATGCTTGGGGTCTGGTTTCTTTTCAAGAATGAATTTAAGAGGCTTCATTTCAATTTTCTTTTGAGGCCATTCAAAAGCATGTAATCCATTCTGCAATCCTACGATAATTACCCGCTCCCTTTTATGAGGCAACCCGAAATCAAGAGCGTTCAAAACTTTCCAACGAACATCATACCCAAGCTTTTCAAGCGAAGTAACCATTTTATTGATAGTTTCGCCTTTATTATGTGTGGATAATTGCTTGACGTTCTCCAATATTATCGCAGGAGGTCTTTTAGCCTTTAAAATTCTAACAACCTCGAAAAACAAAGTGCCCCTACCATCACTGAAACCCTCACGTTTTCCTATAATCGAAAACGGCTGGCAGGGAAAACCCGCGCAAAGTAGATCATGGTCGGGAATGTTCTTAGCGACCACGCGGGATATATCGCCAGAAGGCATTAAACCAAAATTGTGGCTATAGGCTTTCCGCGCCTCATCGTCAACGTCAGAAGCAAAAACGCAATTTAAACCCAGGCCTGCCGCCGCAAGGTGAAACCCGCCAATACCAGAAAAAATATCTACAAAATCATGGATTTCGCCATTCCATGGCAATGGCTGGGCAGGCTTCAAGGCTTTATGAACCAACGAGGGGAAGAGTGGAAACTCTGTCACGTTATAAGCTCCTTATAGGTAAGGCGGCACCCTTCCACAGAGAGCTTTGCATAACCCGAGATTCTTCGTCACTTTGTTCCTCAGAATGACAAAATGGCCCGGTATCGTCATGCTGAGCTAGTGATATTTGACCTTTGAATTCTTGCCCCGTAGGGGTATATCTCGAAGCATCTCGATTTTTCGACTTATGCAAAGCTCTCCCTTCCACACTGGATACCATAAGGATGATCGTATTTATTCCACAAACTTTGTCAAGCGCGGGTAGATCGAATGAGCCCCTATCACTCACTTGGCAGGATGTTGGTGAATTGATATTCCTCGACCTTGAATCCGACTTGCATGTCAAATTTGGCCTCACCCCATTGTTCGATAGTGAGGAATTGTTCTCCCAACTCATCTTCATAATCCCAGGAAACGAAACTCAAGCCTTCATTTGATCCGTCACGAAAAAACTCGCCGATATCGTCTTCCTCAAAGTCGAATTGTTTGCCTTGAAATACAAGCCTTTCAGGCGGGTCCTCGTTACGCGCGATTTCACCTGCAATGTCACCTTCCAATTGGGAGATAGGCAGTTTGCGACAAAAACTCCATTCAACTTCGCCATCTTCTTCGGAACGTTCCAAAAACCAGGTTTCGTCGCCGGCCTTTAGTTCCCATTCGTCTGTGACACCGCCTTCGTTCCAGCGATATTTATTGCACCCGGCGACCCTGTAGGTTTTCATATCATAATCGACTATGAAACCTGTTCTGAGTTTGCAGAGCACCAGGTCTTCAATACGAAATTCTTCTTTGCCAGGCTTTTCTTTTTTCTTTTTAAAAAAATCAAAGACCATGATTATTTGAGCTTCATTTTAGCTTTAAGGGCGGCAAGGCTGTCAGAGGCTCCTGGCATGGACGAACCTTCACCCAGGGCTTTATTGATCTCATCATCAATGCTCTGTCCCGAATCGGCCATCTCGCCGTAGGCTTTAGACAAAGATTCGTCTTCCTCGACTTTGTCGCGCATTTTTTCAAGCATGGCTACGGTGCTATCGGACCCGACTCTAGCAATTTGCGCATTCAGCTTTCGCGTGGCAGCGGCGGTTTTGGCACGGGCACGCAGGGTGACCAGATCATTTTCGTAACGCTGAACGGTAGTGCGTAGTTTATCCACGTTGCGTTGTAATTGAAGAACCATGCTTTCCTGGGAGGTCACCTCCTTGCTGAGCCGTAAGGCTTCTTTTGCTGCATCTTCTTTACGCGAGAGAACCTCGGTTGCCAGCCTCTCAGCTTCAGCCATTTCCAGTGATCCCTGCTCGGCTTTTTGCAATAGAGCCATAGCCTTACTTTCGTAATCTGCCGCAAGTTTCTTTTTATTTTCCGCATCGTTTCTCATACGGATCACAATGCTCTTAACTTGCGCCAGGCTTTTCATGGATTCTTCCAAATCCTTTTTAAGTTCGCGAATGCCCTGCTCAGTCATTTTGATAGGGTCTTCGAACTTGTCCACCGCAGAATGCGCCTCGGCCTTGCTCAGCCGCAGTATTCTTGTAAATAATCCGGTCATTTTTTATCTCTCCATTACAAAATTTATGTTTACCCGCGCACGAATGAAACCAGTTCGCTTGCATATTCTGCCAGCGCTAAACTCAATGCATCTATGCTTCCTTCCAATTCATTGCGGTCCAGGTTTTCTAATTGCAGGGTATCCCGGAATAATAGTGTTGTGCCTTCTTCGTCGAGAACAAAAGCACCGTGAACCAAAGTGCGATTGATTTGCAGAAGACGCTTGTAGAAGTCGGAAGAATCCTGAGGCATGGGGATGATGACTTGCTCAAGAATCAGGATAGGGGCTTCGCAATCAATCACAAGATTTTTGATTCCTCGTTCATCATCATCTATAACCACCAACTCTTCCTTAGGATCCTCATGGCTTATGGTAAACCCCATATCAAGTATAAAATCTTTCACTTTCTCAAATTCGGACATTATTTTCTCCTCTTACTTTTTTTTAAAATGCTGAATCCAGAGTGCGATACGCCTGAGTCAATTGGCGGGTGAGTTCCTCGGCAATCTGTTTTTTCTTCGGATCAGAGCAATGAAGATCCGGGTGGTATTTTTTCATCTGCGTTTTCCATGCATTTTTTATCGTTGCCCGATCAGAGCCAACAGGTATTTCCAGGTTGGCGTAGTATTTCGCTAAGGGATCAAGAGCCGAATAAGAACTTGTATCTTTCTGATGGTCATTGAAAAGTTCAGGCTCTGGTGATGGGGTATCCATTTTAGCCGATTTGTTTTTCTGTACCAAATCGCTCAATTCGGCTCGCGCAATATTGAAAAGACGCTTAATCATGTTGCCGTCGATAAAACCGGTAAATTAATAGTGGTCCGGCTAATAGTGGAAATGCCACTTTCGGGATAAGTATGAACAGTGTAAAAGGTATTTGTATCAGAATTCAATGCCAAACCGGTAAAAGGCAGTGGCTTTCCTGAGAAACCCGGCACGCCGGGGAATTCATGAGTTAGTACCTGTGGCGGGGAAATCCCGTCTAACGAATTTAAAAATTCATCTATGTTATCATATAAGTGGGCGACCTGTTCGACAGTGACCCGGTATGCAAGTTTGCCAGATCGATATTCCCGGTCATGCACGGCATCCGGTTGAATACATACCTTCTCCAAGCCGTTCTCGGGTAATTTAGGGTCAAAGCAGGTAATGAATTCGGTAATACAGTTTTTCCCCAGGCGGCTTATCACTCGATGGCTTTTCCCAATGATACTGACTTCAAGAGACACCCCATTGTCGAGAACCCATTGAGTGCTTTGGAAGACACGCACACTGTAATCGGGCACCTGTTCGTACAGGCTGAAATAAATCGGCTCTATCATAATTTGGAGATAGTTTGAGGCATCGTTCGGTGGTAACATCTGTTTCAGACAATAAAATCCTATCATGTTTTACCTTAAAAATATAACTTGAATGAGAATAACATTTTGAACCTTAAAATCCTTCTCCTACTATGCGGTCTGGCGGTGGTGCTGTATTTTTTATGGCCGATCCTTGTAATAGGGATTAAGGTGTATATTTACCATTTGATGATCGAATACGGATTCTATGTTCTTTTTCTCCTGGGAGGAACTGGTTTCTATTTCTGGCGGCGGCTTAAAGGCTAACCGATTTAAAGGGAATATTGTGCGCAGTAAAAGGGTTTTTGCAGGGTGTAGAACGGGGATTTTGTCTACGGAGATGAATTGATGCCAAGTGAAATCTGTAAATCGTGCGGCAAGCCGATGGTTTCCAAATTTCAGCTGAATACGCAGGTGGATGGAGTGGAGTTGCCCGTGAATTCACCTCTTGAAAGCAATATAGGCTATTGGCATTGTGAACCTTGCGATGTCTATGTTTTTCGCGCTGAATACGTTGCAGGAAAATCAAAATTGTTCCATAAGCGAATCAATATGGCTGTGGAAGGTTTGGTGAAAAAGCAGTGGCAATTTTGGAAATGATGAGGCCATCATTTATCAATATAGCCATGTTAGATATGAGGAAAGATTGAAAAGAGGCTGATGGCCGTGCCAGCCCCAGCTTTCGGTTGACCACTTCGAAGCCGGAAATCCAAAGACGGGCGGCCTCTTTATTCTTCCCGGCCTCTTTTTTCTCATCCCCCTTTAGACCTTCATCCTCTACCTCAGGTTTCTCGCGGTAGCAATGGTTTTAGTTCACCCTCCCGCGTAGGAGTGGAGCCAGCAGGCGGAATTGAACCGCCGACCTACTGATTACGAATAAATAGGTCTATCTATAACTGTATATTTTACAATACTTTATAATACTCATATAAAATCGTGAATAATACGTGAATATATTATTCTCCGAATATTCACCAATTTTCGTATCTACCTTACCTCCGAATTACCTCAAAGAACAACTGAGCTTCAATCAGTGATTTTCACCCGAACCCTACCACAAACAAAAAAGTCCCAACCCTCTTGCCTTATTTTAAAGAGGCTTGGGACTTTGTGTTTGGAGATTGTTATTTTCTCCATGTTGATTGATTAGTTATTTAACTTTTACGAAAATCACTATCTTTTTATCATCACCAACCAGTTTGAGATGACCATTGTCAGTAATAGTTGCTTGTGCTGGTTTCTCATTCATAGTGAGATTAATTGTTCCATTCGATATAGTACATTTACCCTCTATATTTTGTGTTTTTTCATCCGAGTCCATACTGATTTTTGCCATAGTAAAGATAAATTTTTCCTTAAAAAACTCTAACTTCATTGAAGAGTACATTCCTTTTGCCTTTTGCAAATTTTTCCTGTATTGATCCCTTCTCTAATTCACCCAGACTCCCCGTTTTGTATGTTAGGTCGTAGTTTGCATTCCACTTTCCTAGAGTTTTATTTTCAATCCCATCCCCACAACCAACTAGAAAGAAAATTAGGGAGAATAACATAACTACCTTGTTTGTTTTTAGATGGAACCTCATAGTGTCATTTCTCCTCTCAAAGATTATCGTTATCCAAAAAGAACATTCATAAAACCCCTAAACCTCCTAGTCTGCAATTACAATTTTCACACCAACAAATAATTTGGAGATTGTTATTTTCTTCAGACTGATTAACTATTTTGTAAAATGATCTGTGGGTCTTAATAGTTTTCTGTTAAATCACAAATCATCATCTTCCATTTCAACCTTTGAATAATTTTTTGAAGCATCCTCACTTTGGTAGATTGCATACACTTGATAATAGTCAGTCTCGACAAAGGTTTTAATGTTTGTAATAACTCCCCTTGTAAGTGCTAATAAAAAGACCCCATTATCATATTCTGTCATAATTATGTTTATTTGACCTGCCACTAAATTCAATGTTTCTCCAATATTTTTTAAGGATGACTTTGTGGTTAATTTATATTTTCCTTTCTTTGAAATATTTACCTTTGTCTTTTCATATTTATTTATTACTCTTTGATTCTGTGTCGGCACTCCCCACGAGTTTCCCATCCGTCTAATTATTCGATTTAACTGACCATTTTTAAACAAAAAGTATAAACTTAGTGATGTCTTTTCCCCATCATTGTTTTTTTCATAGCAATGTGCGGAAACTGCTTCAGTATCGTCAATTTTTACACCATCTAACAAATCTGATTTTAAACTTTTCCCAAACATCCCTGATGACTTTTTCATGTCATCATTCTTATTTTTCAACCCTTTGCAAAATTTACCCAATAATACTTTTGTAACATCAACCCCATCACCAAAATAAAAATCCTTATAACCCTTACCCTTGCCTGCTTGCCCTCTTTTAACTAATTTGTTGATAGTTTCATTTTTCTTTTCTTCTGCAACTCTCTTTTCTTCTGTTGCAATTCTGGTTGCTTCAACCTTCAAACCAGAAGCAAGTGAATCCAAGTTTGAAATACCACTTCTAATTTCCCCTAAAGAACCTCTTTTAATAGCACCATCTATGTCACTTGTTTTTGTTTCTATTTTACTTCTATCTAAATAGTTCGGAACTATTTTCAAATCACCCTCGACGGATTCTTTTATCTTCAAAAATCTATTATATTCTGGCACCACGGACTCAAAAACTTCCTTAATTTTCTCTGCATAAGGAAATAATTCATTGTGAGATAATTTGATTTTGGTTGGAATACCAGACCCAATAGAATCTTTCAAATTTGTGATTTTCAATTGAACTTCACTTTTTTGCGGGTAGTCAGAAAGCAAGTTAAAAGGTTTTTCAAAGAAATTTATCAGATTATTTGCTTTTTCTATATCTTGCTGTGCAATATGTTGCATTCGACGTTGAATCTTTTCGATTTTATATGGCATACTTTCATTGCATTTCCTCATACGATATTTCATATCATCAACTTCTGCAGTTCTGTTATATAAATTCAAACAGTATGTAACAAACTGGTCAACCTGATAACCTGGAACTTCTTTTAAATACCTATTATGTTCCTCTAAGTCTCTTTTTAATTCCTTTGCTCCCAGTCGACCATCTGGTGCAGGCAAAATAAATGCATTACCAGTTTCAGTTTGTTGTTGGGTCTGTTGCTGTTGTGCCGGTTGCCCCTGGCTCTCCTTGTTCATCTCCTGTTTTCTTCTTTCACTCTCCTCATTAAGTGCATCCATAACCTTTAACCCTTTGTTGACCTCATCCAACATTCCACCAAGATCAAATGCAGTTGATTGAGAGGGAAGAAATATAAATAGAGATACAGCAACTATTAGCAGGTTAGTTCGCAGAGTCGACATAATTCCTTTTTTCCTTTAAATTTAAATCCATTTTCTTTGGAGTATTCTTGTCGTCTTTTTTTCATTCTCTTAACATAGTTACTTACGGAAGGTTGACCGATCAAATCCCTTTTCTTGTTCTTCCCTCTTACACTTAGGACAATATGTTTTTTCTTGGTCGTAGGAGAAACATGATAACTGATGTCTCTCCACCTTAGGGTCATCCCTTCAACGGGTCTTAATCCTGTATTGGTCATTATCAAAATGAAATTGTGAAGTAATAGCCTTTGTCGTCTGGTTCTTTCATCGGGAAAGTTCTTGCACCTCGACCAACTTGCACGGATTAGATTCCGATACTCCTCTAGAGTGAAGTGAGGTCTTTGGTTTGACTTAACCCTCTCACTTTTAATGGTTGGAACCTCACCTTTAGAAATATAGTTCTTAGAGTGTCCGTGTTGAAATATCTTCCTCAACACCGTTTTTTCATTGTTTAGAGTAGATGAAGTGGGAATCTTTCTTCTTGGTGCAATCTTTATTTCCCTTCCACCACGAACATATTCGATATATTTAATCTTTGAACCTTTTCCGGTTATCCAATATGAATTTCTCCATTCACGGTATTTGGTGATGTCTACATTAGAAATCTTATTTAAATCCTTTTTCCCGAAATAAGGGGCTGGTCTTTCAGTTTCTTCTCCAATGAATTATGTTTCTTTAACTGAACCTGTTTTTTCTTCGATTTTTTACTCTCGATTTCAATTTGGGTTTCAATCTGTTTCAGGTAGTCATCACAAACATTACTGAACTTCTTACCTAAGACCGATAGACCTCTACTAATTCTATAGTTCAATGAGTCGAATAACTTTTCTCCTTATACCAGAAAACCATCGTGAATAAAACGTGAACCCATTCAAATGACAAAAGGACTTATGCAAAATATACATAAGTCCTTGTATTAATGGAGCCAGCGGGCGGAATTGAACCGCCGACCTACTGATTACGAATCAGTTGCTCTACCCCTGAGCTACGCTGGCTTACAGGTCTATTCTGGTAGGAAATGACGTACTTTACACGCTCTTCCCGGTAAAAATCAACCGCTTATCTACCAGGCATGGGCCTGCGAACAATGGTGATCAGGTCATAGCGACATTTCGCTGGCAGTCCAGGCCATGCCGCGATTCGACCCACCGGCGAACCCGATTTTACTGACAACGATAATTCCAAAAGCCGTGCTTTCTTTGAACCACCCAATGGCAGCGGGAACAATGGCTTTCGGGTCCATGCCCGGCTCGATCAGTTGATAAGCGCGCAAGGCAGTCACCTGCATGGCAATAGCCTCGCCGTCACCGGTGGCGGCCACGGCTCCTAAAGGCCCGGCATAGAGTCCGCACCCGATAAGGGGAACATCGCCCACGCGACCGGGGATGGCGTTGTCAATGCCGCCGGTGCTGAGCGCTACGGCAAACTCATCCCCCGAACGGATAACACAACCGACTGTGTCGGTGGTAGAAAAATCTTTTCCCGTATTGGCAATTTCATCCGGCGACAGGGTTTGGCAACCTTGGTTCTGGGCAAACTCCGCCGCACCTCTTCCCGCCAGAACGCGGTACTCCGACTGGCTGACGATGCGCGCCACCTGGACGGGGTTTTTGAATCCTTCCAACGCGGCGACGGCGCCAAAAGTGCCGGAGCTGTCCATACACGAAGCATCCATCTCCACCGTGCCGTCGTTGCGTTTGTGCGATCCGACTCCGGCGTTAAAACGTCCGTCATCTTCCAGACTGGCGACAGCATGACAGGCCGCACCAATGATGGGCTCACCCGTTTGCAGGGACATCATGCTCATTTGCCCGGCGATGGCGGTTCCGTCAGCATGGGCCGGGTCGGAACCCGCTCCACCATGTGTTAAAACTACAATCTTTTTTTTATCTTCCATAATATTCTCTATATGTGTAGCCAGCTAATGGCGTGGGGCCAAGGAGAAAACACCTGTATTCAGAAGCAGGGGAATATTGGTCCGCTCATAAAGGTTCTGACAAGTTGCTACCGGTCGCTTGGCCGGGACCCGATTGTGCGTGTATTATAAATGAGGTATGCTGGAGGCCAACCAAAAAACGACAGGAAACCGATGGTAAAGTTTTGTTTGCAGTGTAAAAACGCGTTCTGGGGCGGACAGTATTGCCCGATATGTTCCGGCAAAATTGAACTGCTCGATGCCGCCCTGCCCGAGAACAAAAAATATCTATCGGAACTCAATATCGATGTGCGGCCGAAATATTATGCCCGCAGTTCCATGCTTCTTTCCTGTTTCGGATTCGTTATGGCCCTGCCTCTCGGTGCGTTTTTGTTTTTGCGTGGCATGTCTGCTTCCGGCAACATTACGTTGTGGGCCAGTGTTGGCATTGGCACCGTTGTTACCGTCTCATGGGGATGCTGGTACCTCGCTCACCGGCTCTTCGACAAACAAATGGAAGATGTCGAAGTCGACGATAAAGAACCGCAGTTGGATTAACCGGCGAACCGCCGGTGGTAATAGGGCGGTGATACCTCCTGCGGGGCATGAAGGCTAAAGTGGGGACATCACACGCACTTGCGACCGCCAAAAACATTGTTGTGATATTCTGCGAAATTCATAATCCAACCCTCCTCCAGCTCCTCCCTATGAAGGAGACCTTTGCGTAACCCTGGATTCTTCGTCGCTAACGCTCCTCCAGAATGACAAACCTACGTTTCTTGTCATTCTGAACGGAGTGAAGAATCTCGCCTTTACGCTTTTTCGACTTATGCAAAGGTCTCTATGAATGGAGGAGAGAATAAGGCGAGGACTCGTTAAACTGAGAAGAACTGTTGCTAGCCAAAAAAACTATGGCTAGTTGCCCCCACGGCTAGTGGCGGCGATAAAGTTTTCTCTGGCTTGTTCATCCTGTAATTGTTCTTCATCAATAACAGGTATATCAGGAAAGTGTTTCACGAAGGCCCGGGCAAACAGTCCGGCAGTCGTTTCGCCTGTTGCCGGGTGGACAGGCACAGCCTGTGTTCCGCAGGAAGGGGAACGGGTTTTAAAAATAAATCCGCATAAGTCATTTAACTCTTCCAGCTTTTTGGAACTGAAGTCGGTCATCGCATCCGTCCAGTCTTTTCCCGATTCAACACCCACCATGCGGTGAGTTTCATCGCCCTCCACAATTTGAACCTTTTCCCTCGGGACACCCATTCCCATTTCCATTTCAGGGCAAACCGACACGGCTTCGAACCGATCGTCCAAGTCGAAAAGGTCAATCACAATCTGGTTATATTTGTGTTCCCCGTTATAACGAACCTGTTGGCCGAGCAAACAACTACTGACTCCGATTTTGAGTTTTTCCATTTTCCGGCTCCCACCTAATTGTTGGCCCGGTAGCCAATATCCTTGCGGTAGTGGATTCCATCCCATTGGATTTTTGATACCGCTTCATAAGCTTTTTTAATCGCTGAAGGGGTGTCGGCTCCGGTTGCAGTGACCCCCAATACCCGCCCGCCGCTGGTGAGGATTTTGCCGCCTTCCTCTTTAGTCCCGGCATGGAAGACAGTCACATCGGGCAAGGTCCCGGCTTCGTCCAATCCTGATATTTCTTTTCCTTTTTCATAAGATCCCGGATACCCTTTTGCCGCCATCACCACACAAACGGATGACTCCGGCTTCCACTTCAAATCATATTGATCGAGAGTGCCATCGACACAGGCTTCAAAGAGCGGAACGATGTCGCTTTCCATGCGGACCAGAAGCGGTTGTGTTTCCGGGTCGCCAAAGCGGGCGTTGAACTCGAGAATTTTCGGACCGTGTTTGGTGAGCATCAATCCAGCATAAAGAATTCCCTGGTAAGACCGGCCCTCGCTCTTCATGGCGCGAACCAGAGGGAGCATGATTTTGTCGCGCACCTTCTGGTGCATAATGTCGGTGAACACCGGAGCCGGTGAACAGGCGCCCATACCGCCGGTGTTGGGTCCTTTGTCCCCGTCCAGCGCGGCTTTATGATCCTGCGCCGAATCCATAAGGAGCACGGTATTGCCATCAGAAAACGCCAGCACCGAAACTTCCTGGCCTTCGAGAAACTCCTCAATCACCACTTGGTCCCCCGCCTCGCCGAACGACTTGTCTTTCATGATCGTGTCCACCGCGTTCAATCCTTCTTCCGCGTTTTGGCACAAGATGACACCTTTACCCGCCGCCAGTCCGCTGGCCTTAACTACAATGGGGCCAGTTTCTTTATCGAAATACTTGCGGGCCAGATCATGCGAGGTGAATGTTTTATATTTCGCTGTCGGCAGGTCGTATTTTTTCATGATGTCTTTTGAGAAGGCTTTACTCCCTTCCAGTTCGGCAGCGCAGGCGGTCGGGCCAAAAACGCGCAGTCCTTTTTCCTGAAACTGGTCGACGATCCCCATCACGAGAGGTTGTTCCGGTCCCACCACGGTGAGTCCAATCTCATTTTTTTCGGCGAACTCTAAAAGCTGATTGATTTGATCTGCGGCTATCGGTACATTTTTGGCGATTTCAGCAGTCCCCGCATTGCCCGGTGCGCAATAGATATCGGTGACTTTCGGGCTCTGGCTGATTTTCCAAACTAATGCGTGCTCTCTCCCCCCTCCCCCTATGACCAGTACCCGCATTCTCTCTCCTTAATTACTTTGTATGATTCAAGCTGGAATTTATATAAAATGCACCCATGTTGCAACTCTTTCGTAGCCTTGGGCAAAAGTAAGGGCTTTATTAAAATGGTCAGACTAGACTCGATCAGCAAATCTTTTGGCGGAAATACCGTAATAGAAAATATCTCGCTGGAGATCAAGGCGGGTGAGCGTTTCACCCTGCTGGGGCAGAGCGGTTGCGGTAAAACCACCCTGTTGCGCATGATTGCCGGATTCGAGACCCCCGATAGCGGAACCATTGCCATTGAGGGACAGGATGTCGGCTCTCTTCCCATTGAAAAAAGGCCCGTCGGGCTGATCTTTCAAAACTACGCTTTGTTTCCCCATATGAGCGTTTACGATAATATCGCGGTCGGGCCCCGCATCCGCAAGCATTCTGAATCCGAAATCGCCAAAAGGATTGATGAGCTTCTGGAGATCACTCATCTTAAAGCCTTGCGCAATGTTTACCCCGGACAAATCAGTGGCGGCGAAGCGCAAAGAGTGGCCCTGGCCCGTGCTGTCATCAACCGTCCGAAAATTCTTTTGCTGGATGAACCCCTGTCTGCGCTCGACCTCAGCCTGCGTCAGCACCTGCGCAAAGAACTTGTCGAAATGCAGAGAACGTTGGGAATCACCTTCCTGTTTGTCACCCACGATCAGGAAGAGGCTATGGGTCTCGCCACCCGTATGGGAATCATGGATAAAGGTTGCCTGCAACAAGTGGGCACACCCGCCGAATTGTATGAAAGACCCGAAACCGATTTTATCGCTGAATTTCTCGGTGATGTAAACCGGCTTACCGGCAAGGTTGGACAAAGAGCCGGTAACCAGATCACCGTTTCATTAGGAGCTTCGGGAAATATTCAATGTGTTTCTGAAATTCCTGGATTGGAGAATCAAAACATCACCTGTTACGTCCGCCCGGAAAAATTATTTTTTGATACCGGCCGACCTCAAACTCAGCCCGTTAATATTTTACAAGGGACGCTGCGGGACATACAATTTTTCGGCAGTCATTCCCGCTATCAACTGAAACTTGCCGGCGGACAAACCCTGACCCTTTCAACCCAGCACCGCAAATCCCACACCGCCCAATATTCCATTGGCGACTCGGTTCGGGTTTTGTTTGCGGTGTCCGATGTCTTCACCGCCAGGCGCGGGGCCAGCGAGCAATGACTTTATCAGGCGAAATAAAACTTGTCTGGCTGAAAAAGTCTTTTTCAATTCCCTGCCACGGGAATGAACCACGTTAAATTATAAGTGCTTCTAAAATGAAAAAACTTCTGATAATAGTTTATGTTTTATTAATGACCGGCTGCGACAGCTCCCCTGCCGGCAAAACCTACCTGGTCGCGACAGACGCCACCCTCGTGCCCATGTCTTTCATGAGTGTCGGCAACGATATAACCGGATTTGAACCTGACCTCATGCGGACTGTGGCGAAAGAAGCCGAAATCAATATCCGCCTTGTCAATGTCGAGTGGGCCGGTTTGTTTGGCGGGCTCATCACCCGGAAATTTGATATGGTGATCAGTTCTGTCACCGTTCTGGAAGAGCGTAAAGAACGTATGGCCTTCAGTGACCCTTACCTTAAAAGCGGTCTGGCTTTAGTGATCCGCAAGGATCAGAAAGGTGTTGATTCATTTGCCACCGCGAAAAAAAATAATTTTTTAATCGGCGCGCAAATCGGAACTACCGCTTATTTCTTTCTGGAAAAAGATCCCGCTGTTCGCAAAAAGGGTTATCAAATGTACGGCCACGCTGTGACCGACCTCATCAACGGAAAAATTGACGCAGTACTGGGAGAAAGCACCGGAACACTTTTCTATCGGAACCAGCACAAACCTTTGTTTGAAAGAATTAAAATGGTCGGCGAAATCATGACCAACGAATATTACGCCATCGTTTTTCATAAAGGGGACACAGAGCTTTTGGCAAAGGTTAATGCCGCCTTGCGGACAGTCTTAAAAAATGGAGCAGCCACCCGGCTCCATAAAAAATGGGATCTGGGCCAAGCCGCCCAGGTGCCGGAATAAACACCTTATCCCCCCCTTCTCTTCGGGCTCTAATTTCTGGACTATTTTGTCGCTAATTTTCCTCCATTTTTCTTCCATAAAATCCGGCTTGTTAATAGTATGAAGCAATATTGCCGACTGAAACAAGCTGGTCTGAGCGACCTGCAAATAAAGTGGGGGTTACGGTTGGTTTGGATTAAAAGGGTTATAAATAGCCAATTTTAAAGGTCCTTAGGAAAATAATTAAAAATTATTTTTGTTAGAAATATCTCTAATGGTGCTATAAAATTCTTTGTTTTATTAGTTTTTTCTTAAAAACTTTAGTTTGGTTAAGTAAACCTGGAATTTATTAACTAAAAATCTACCAATCCTCTAAATATTTTCGCTTTGTTTTCGTTATAATGTCCCGATGTAATATAGGGAAATACACGAATCGGAAGGTTTCATTTTATCTAATTTTCCCATCATAATGAGACCTTTGCATAATCCCGGATTACCCCTTCGGGGCACGAGGGCTTGAGTTGAACATCACGTCTTCGTCACCTTGTTCCTCAGAATGACAAATAGCCTTGTATTGTCATTCTGAATGCTTCGGCTTCGCTCAGCACAGGCTCCGTGAAGACGTGATATTTTTCCTTAACCTTCGTGCCCCGAAGGGGTATGTGATATCCTCTTCATTAAACTTCATGCCCCGAAGGGGTAATCTCGCTTTTCTGTTTTTTTCGACTTACGCAAAGCTCTCCTTCACAATATGGGTACTCAAGCCAGGCTATTCATTAAATAACCTTCGGTACCTGTCGAAAACCAAAAGTCTCTTGCAACAAAAAAACACACAAAACTGGGCTTGGAATCTTGCGGTCATGATGAGCTTTATTTTTCTGCTTTATCTGCCCGCAAAAGAAACCTTCATAGGCAAAGAACAAACCGGCGGTTATCTGGAACTGCTTTCGCTTCTACCCTCTGGTGTGTTTTACACACTTCTGGTCACCCTGCTGGGCAGTGCCAGTGCCATCGTTGTAGGGTTGTTGGTAGGACTGGGAAAGCTCTCGGACAATCCTTTCATCCGGGTTCCGGTTTCTTTTTACACTGAGGTTTTACGTGGTATTCCTCTGCTGGTGCTTTTATTTTATATTTATTATGCCTTGGGGGAGTTCATTCATATGCCGGCACTGGTTGCGGCAGTAGCGGGATTCGGCTTCAGCTATGGAGCTTATATGGCGGATGTGTTTCGCGCCGGTATTGAAGCGGTTCCAAAAGAGCAGGGCGAGGCCGCACGCAGTCTCGGCATGAATGAAAAACAGGCCATGTTTCAGGTCGTTCTTCCACAGGCCCTGCGGACTATTATTCCCGCTATCGGCAACCAGACCCTGGGCATGTTGAAAGACACCAGCCTGGTTTCCGTGCTGGCCATTTCCGACATCCTTCGGGTCGGCAACGAATATGCAACCAAACACTTCAATTATTTTGAGACCTACACCTATGTGGCCTTGACCTACTTGCTTCTCACGCTTTTACTTTCCCGTTTGGTTCACAAACTTGAATCCCGCTTCAGGATGGAGCCCTTTTAATGAGGTCTCCGATAACTAACTTTTATGGGCTTGCTACACCACCCTTTAAAAATAAATTTTCCCGACTATAATACTGCAGGAGGCTATTTCAAGGGCTCCAACAATA
Organism: Nitrospinales bacterium; assembly: GCA_965249625.1. Taxonomy (GTDB): domain Bacteria; phylum Nitrospinota; class Nitrospinia; order Nitrospinales; family VA-1; genus LS-NOB. The sequence continues at coordinate 2,617,963 of OZ252246.1, forward strand.
AGGGAGGGGCATTAGTCAAAAACGCAAAAGGAGCTTTACGGATCAATATTGGGAAATAAAAACTATGCCATCAAGGAGTCTTCCAAAATATAATCATTTAAGGTGTTAAGGTCATGAAAAATATCTATTTAATGCAATCATTTGGAAATGCTTACGATAAGACTGTATTGGGGATGATTGATAATCAGCTTAATCAAAAGGGCTATGATCAATTATACATAGCCATGGCGTATGTAACCATTGCTGGGGTTCGAGATATTTTAGATGTATCTAAAGAGCCCATGGTATCTAGTCGAGGGTGGGCAACCTAAAGAAATACAATTTATAGTTTCAAATGGATCTAAAACTAAGCTACGAATGAAATACCAAGGGAATCACATGTGGCGGTTACAAATGAACAATACGGTACCGGAGGTACAAAAGGGGCTTCGTCCCAGGCTTGCAAATGGCAGGCTAGGCAGATCAAAACTGGTTGCTATTTTTAAGCGAACACATGAGGACAAAACCTTTGACATTCGCTTTATAAAAATAAACAGCCTGAAATTCAAAAAAATCATTAAAAGCTCATTAAAGTTTGGCACTCAAGGACAAACCTCTGCACGCAAGTACGGGTGGTATTAATGAAAAAACTTGACTCAATAAATGATGGAAAGTCGATGGATCACATTACTTCCAATATTCAAAAACTACAAGCTCTTTTTCCTGATGCTTTCACTGAGGAGAAGATCGATTTTGAGGTGCTTCGACAACTTCTTGGTGATTCAATTGATGAGAGGAAAGAAAAATACGGCCTTAACTGGCACGGTAAGAAAAGGGCCCGCCAGATAGCTTTGACCCCATCAAACGGAACCCTGCGCCCTTGCTTAGAAGAAAGTGTTGATTGGGATACAACTCAAAATCTGTTTATCGAGGGTGACAATCTAGAGGTGTTGAAACTCCTACAAAAGAGCTATGCAGGTAAGGTTAAGATGGTCTATATTGACCCACCTTATAACACTGGCAAAGAGTTTATATATCCGGATAAATTCCAAGACAATTTGAAAACGTACTTAAAATACACCGGGCAACAGGACGATGAAGGCTTTAAGCTTTCTTCTAATACTGAAAGTTTAGGTCGTTACCACACCAATTGGTTGAATATGATGTATCCACGCCTGAAGCTTGCTCGTAATCTCTTATGTGATAATGGAATTATTTTTATTTCCATTGACGATACAGAAGTCGCCAACCTAAGAAAATGTTGTGATGAAATATTTGGTACGGAAAATTTCATCGCGAATATTATATGGCATAAAAAATATACACGGTCAAACGATGCAAAATGGTTTTCAGATAATCATGATCACATTCTTTGCTACGCTAAAAATAAAGACCTGTTTCAGATAAATCAGCTTCCTCGAAACGAGTCACAACTAAGTGCCTACAAAAATCCTGACAATCATCCGAAAGGTATTTGGAAGGCCACACCTTTACATGCAAAAAGTGGGACCAATGCTTCTTCTTACACTTTCAGCAATGACATTACATGGGCACCCCCCTCTGGCACATTTCGTCGCTTCAACGATCAATCAATGGCTGAAATGGACCAGAATAACGAAATCTGGTTTGGAGAAAGTACCACTCAAACACCTTCGCGAAAAAGTTTTCTTTGCGATGTGAAAGGCGGTGTAACGCCAATAACACTTTGGCCTTATGAGGAAGTTGGCCATACCCACGAAGCAAATAATGAATTGAAATCCCTTGATTTGGCTGGAGTGTTCAACAACCCAAAACCAACGAGGTTGGTAGGCCGTATGATCACGCTATCTGACACAGACGAAAAGGATGGAATTATTTTAGATTTTTTTTCTGGTTCATGTACGAGTGCTCAAGCTCTGCTAAATGCTAATTTGGAGGATAAGTCTGGGCGTCACTTTATAATGGTTCAGCTTCCTGAAAAATGTGAGGAAATAACAGAAGCAAAAAAAGCTGGTTTCAAAACCATCGCGGACATTGGCAAAGAGCGCATTCGCCGCGTTGCCGCCAAAATCAGGAAAGAGAATCCGCAGTATGGCGGGGATTTAGGTTTTAAAGTTTTTAAACTGGACAGTAGTAACATCTGGGCATGGAACCCGGACAGAGGTGATTTGGAACAAACCTTATTGGATCATACCGAGCATTTGGTCGAAAACAGAGGCGAGCAGGATTTACTTTACGAACTTCTCTTAAAACGCGGTGTCGATCTAACGATTCCAATTGAAGAAAAACAAATTTTAGATAAAACTGTTTACAGCATTGGATATGGAGTACTGTTCGCTTGTCTGGATACCACGATTAGCCGAGATGAAATTGAAAGTCTCGGCCAAGGTATTATTGACTGGTATAAGGAACTTGAACCCGCCAGTGATACTCAAATTGTATTTCGCGACAGCGCATTTTCTGATGATATTGCCAAGACCAATATGACCGCCATTCTGGAGCAAAATAGCATTGCCCATGTACGCAGTTTGTAAAAGGAGAAAGGGCAGATGAAACTCCATTTTGAAGACAACCTGGATTATCAACTGGCGGCCATTGAGTCCGTTGTCGAATTGTTCCGTGGGCAGGATGTTTGCCGCACGGAATTTACTGTGACCTATAAGCCAGAGGATGGTTCTCAATTTTCCTTTGGTATAACAGAAAATGACCTTGGTATTGGTAACCGCCTTCAGCTTTTCGATGATGAGCTTTTGGAAAACCTCAAGGATATTCAACTTCGAAATGGTCTCAGGCCATCGGAATCCCTGGCCAGTGGCGATTTTACCGTTGAAATGGAAACTGGCACCGGCAAGACCTACGTTTATTTACGGACAATATTTGAACTCAATAAACGCTATGGCTTTACTAAATTTATGATTGTTGTTCCTTCTGCGGCCATTAAGGAAGGCACTTACAAAACGCTCCAGGTCACACGCGACCATTTTGAGAACCTGTATCCTCTTGCCCGGGGATATGAGTATTTTCTTTATGATTCAACCAAACTCGGTCAGGTGCGTAATTATGCCACTAGCTCGAATATCCAGATCATGGTTGTAACTGTTGGCGCGATTAACAAGAAGGATGTTAATAACCTCTACAAAGACAGTGAGAAAACGGGCGGAGAAAAGCCTATTGATTTGGTACGGGCGACACACCCGATCATTATTGTTGACGAGCCACAAAGTGTTGACGGTGGTCTGAGTGGCAAAGGCAAGGAAGCTCTCGATGCCATGAATCCACTTTGTACCTTGCGCTATTCTGCTACCCATGTGGATAAACACCATATGCTTTATCGTCTTGATGCGGTGGATGCCTATGACCGTGAATTGGTGAAACAGATTGAAGTGGCCTCCCTTGAGGTAGAGGGCGGACATAACAAGGCCTACGTCAAGCTTCTTTCCACCCAAAACAAGCAAGGTTCCATAACGGCAAAGGTTGAGTTTGATGTTGTAAGGCGTGGAAACATCCGGCGTGAAGTTGTGACCGTTGAGGACGGTGACGACCTGGAGCAGGAAACGGACCGATCTATATACGAGGATTGCCGTATAGGGACGATCACTTGCGGGACCAACAATCAAACAATGGAAATCAGTATTCCCGGCGGAGAATTTACCCTGCGCCGTGGCGAAGAAGTTGGTGGTGTCAATCCTGATGATTTAAAGCGCTTAATGATCCGGCGCACGATCAAGGAACATTTGGATAAGGAAATGCGCTTTGCCGCTCAGAAACGTGAGGTGAAGGTTCTCAGCCTTTTCTTTGTCGATAGCGTAGAGCATTATCGCCAATATGATAAGGACAAGAATGAGGTTAAGGGTAAATACGCCCTCATGTTTGAGGAGGAATACCGGAAGCTGGCGAAGCAACCGGATTATCAAACCCTTTTTGAAAAGATTGATCTTAGTATCGATGCTGAAGAAGTCCATAACGGTTACTTCTCCATTGACAAAAAAGGTGGGTGGATAGAAACAGCCGAAAATAATCAGGGCAATCGTGACAATGCGGAGCGGGCTTACAACCTTATTATGAAGGATAAGGAAAAACTTCTCAGTTTTGATTCAAAGTTGAAATTTATTTTTTCGCATTCCGCCCTGAAGGAAGGTTGGGACAACCCCAACATCTTTCAAATTTGTGCCCTCAGAGATATGAGTACGGAACGTGAGCGGCGGCAGACCATCGGCAGAGGTCTTCGCCTTTGTGTTAATCAGACTGGAGACCGTCTATGTGGTTTCGATATCAATACGCTTACCGTTATTGCGACCGAAAGTTATGAACAGTTTGCCGAAAACCTTCAAAAAGAAATTGAGCGAGATACAGGTATTCGATTTGGAATTGTTGAGAAACACCAGTTCGCTACCATTGTTACCAAAGACGAAAAAGGAGTGGTACAGCCTTTGGGAGTGGAGAAGTCCGAACAGATTTGGGACTTTTTAAAGGAAAACGACTTTTTAGATAGCAGAGGAAAAGTTCAGGACAGCCTCCAGACGGCACTTAAAGAAAATATTCTGGAGCTTCCGAAAGAATTTACCGAACAGGCTGGAGAAATTAAAGCCGTGCTTCGCAAGCTCTCCGGTAAGTTGGATATTAAGAATGCAGATGAGCGCATTACTGTGCGTACCCGAGAAGCCGTTCTTGAAAGCGATGGGTTTAAGGCTTTATGGGATCGCATCAAACACAAAACCATTTACCGTGTTGAATTTGACAATGATAAACTCATTCGGGATTGCGCAAAATCAATTCTAGATGGTCCCCCCATAACCAAAACGCGGGCGCAGTTTAGGAAAGCAGACATAACCATTGGGAAGGGTGGGGTAGAGGCTAAGGAGACCGTTGCATCCGGATTCACCACGATCAACGAAACCGACATTGAGCTTCCGGATTTAATTACCGACTTGCAGGACAATACCCAATTAACACGGCGAAGTATTGTTAAAATTTTGATAGAAAGTAAGCGGTTGAACGATTTTAAACGGAACCCTCAGCAGTTTATCGATTTGGCTTCAGAAGCCATCAACCGGACCAAACGCCTTGCCTTGGTAGATGGCATTCGTTATCAACGTATAGGGGAAGATCATTATTATGCGCAGGAGCTTTTTCAGCAAGAAGAACTGACCGGCTATCTGAAGAACACCCTGGAAACGCAGAAATCCGTTTTTCAACATGTCGTTTATGATTCAGCCGGAATTGAGCGTAGATTTGCAGAAGACCTGGAGGCTAACGAAGCCGTTAAAGTTTATGCCAAGCTACCCGGATGGTTCACAGTTCCCACCCCGTTAGGAACCTACAATCCCGACTGGGCCATCCTGGTTGAGATAAACGGTGAAGAAAAGCTTTACTTTGTGGTCGAAACTAAAGGCAGTAGTTGGTGGGATGACCTTCGCCATAAAGAGGGCGCAAAGATAAAATGCGGTGAAAAACACTTTGAGGCAATTGCCGCAGGTGACAATCCTGCAAAATACATCAGGGCCACCAGTGTTGACGAAATACCAAACCACGGCTAAATTTCATGACCAGAATATTTAAATCTCGATAGGCACCACCAGCTTACGGTCTCCCATGCAGTAAAGCGTAACATATCCAGCACATCCATGATCAGTGAAAGGATGTTGAATGCGGGTCGAAGCCAGCCAGATCACCAGCGGAACCCAGAAAATATGCCCCAATCCCACAGAAGCCAGACGAATCCATAGCGGTCGAAGAAAAACATCATGAGTATCCCTCCGGCTATAGTGGAAACCAGCACCACATTGGCCCTCCAGCGTATGGATAAAAAATAACGGTCCCATCATGTTCACACCCATCAACATAGCTACCCAAAAAGGCCAGGGGGCTTTCATGGCAAAAATGGACTTCATAAACCTTATGACCAACTGCATTTTTTCTCCATCCAGGGTAGACACAAAAAAGTGTAGAACTGCCTTATAGGCCAGCCGTATTGAAAAAAACATCCTTACAAGTTATTTTCAGGTAATCCGTGACATCAAGTTGGAGAGATTATATATTAAGAATAACGAAGATTTTTGTGTTCAACCGGGGGAGGAGGGAAGAATGAATACCACATTGGAAGGTGAGAAAAGTGTGGCCGCAAAGGACTATTTTCTGTTGGCAATCCGAAACTGGGATGACAAGCTGGAGGATTTTTTACCTGTTGGCGATCCATCAACAACCACTCAAACCTTCAACGAGTACCCTAACGCAGAAAAAGCTTTCTTTTTAACGAATTATGGAAACTGCCCGCAGGCGGGGGGAAAAGATGTCAAACTTGAATTGCTACATATGCGTTTTGGTGTCCCGCATATCGTACGAAACCGCATCCTGTTTCCCTAACCCGCATATTGCCTGAGTATTTCTTTGTGTAGGTTGAAACATTATTAAATCACCCTCACCTCAATCCTACCCCTTCGGGACGAGACCTTTGCATAACCCGAAAAACCTGAAAAGCGAGATGCTTCACTGCGTTCAGCATGACAATACCAAGCCATTTTGTCATTCTACGGTTTTTTGAATATTCACTCAAAAAGAGAATGGTACGAGACGCAGTATACCCAGCCCATTCCATCAAGCGGATCAACTGGATCTGGATTTTTAGTCCCCACGGTATTTCTAAATTTTAGGTGCCAAGCTGATTGATTTTTTCTTCATCGTACCAGAAGCCATGAAAGTGACTGCCTTGGGAACCTGCCACAATTGCGGATGCAGGATAGCTAAAAATCCGATCAGGGGATTATGAATATGCACCAGATCAATTTCCCCGGACTTCAGAATATGCTTCACCTTCCTTGCAGTGGTTCAGCATGACAAAGCCGGGGGAATATGATTAGAATTGATGGATGGGAAACGCTGCTGGCGGATTATTTTTTGAAGATGCAGGATGTGCCGACGCACCGCTCTCCATAAAGAAACAAACCGCTTGCTGTCTTTAAAGGAAATGCGGTGAAAATAGACACCGTCAATTTCCTCATCGTCCGGCAGTGATTCAGAGGATTTACGGGTTATCAAATGCACTTTCTGGCCCCCTGGCCACCAAGCGCTTATAAAATTCGCCGTTTGATTATTTTGGACTCCAAGGGGGGGGGTGCCTGGAAAGATCGTCCCCAATTGAATCTCAAGGTGTTATACTATATATTAGGAGCAGTAAATCCTTACCTTAATTTTGGGGGCGCTCTGGTTTCGACGGGAGAGCTGATACAAAGGTTGCATGCACGGGATGCCGTTGGCCCGTAAAAAAACGGCTTTTACATAATCGCCAACGATTATGATGTAGCTGTAGCCGCTTAATTTAACCGGTTGCCGTCCGCCGCATCCATGTTCGCGGGAAGCGGGTCGGACGTCATTCAGCGAACTGGTTTGGGCCGCATGTTCCGGGCGGACTGAGCGAGATTTTCAGGAACTGGCTTTGGCTTAATCCTGCCTTGGGAGTTGGTCGAAGCGAGATTTAAAACAAAGGATAAGCATGTAGACGCCTTTGCTTGAAACCTTTCGGACGGGGGTTCGATTCCCCCCGCCTCCACCACTCCTGACCGGAGAGGCAACTGGCAATAATCCATTGCGCTAAGAAAACGTTTGCCCGTGAATTGAAGGCACTGCTCATGTGGGCCCCATGCCGAGTGGTCGCTCGCCGCAGGGGCAATAGGTCAATACTCACCAGACCTGCAGATGGTGTTGCCCACGCAACTCTGGTCTGCGGTTATTTCCTTGACCATAGCTTTCTATAAATTATTTTTCCTTTCCTGAATTTCGGCTCTTCTGGTCTTCGCAAGTTTTCCAAGCTCACCCAAAGCTTTACGGGCACGAGCCGCGGCAGCTTTTATATTTTTAGTTTCAAAACTCTCGTTTTCCGCAAGGTAGTTTTCGTAAGCAGAAGTAATTTGTTCATGCGTTGCCATGTTTAACTCCCAATATTTAAGGTTGGTGTATTCAAAACCAAGTAAAGAATTACCATACTACCTTTGACCTATACAACTTAAAAAAATTCTTTGTGGTTGGCTCACCCAGATTTTATACACTGCTCCAGTTCATAACTTAATGTTTTATCGCCTGTACTTTTCCCTTCACCTGCTTTGAATTTACAAACAATCACCAAATTTTCAATGGTTCATGACAGATTTTGGGTTAACCGCCGAAAATTCATACTCGAATATCTTGCCATTACCCCACTCATTTTTCTTGACATTTATACTTACTTGCACAAAAATATTGCTTTCAAGGAAGTCAGTGTGTAATTTTTACTCACGTAAAATCAAACATTTTAGCCATATTATATAGTTCTTATGATATATTCCCATTCAATATCACATTAACAGTCAGGAATCCAAGGAATGTCAGAAATAGGAAGACGTTTTTCGCTCGACAAGGTGTCGGTTGACCCGAAACTTAAAAACCGAATTTTTTCAGCAGATGGGGATGAACATATCGGCGATTGGGATGGCGAATGTGTTGATGACCTGATAAAAGAAATCGACCGTATTGAAGAGCGGATGGACCCCAATTATTCCAGCCTGCCGCACTCTACTAATATCCCCGATGATTTAAAAACAGAGGTTGCGAAGGATTACCCCATTTGGACCTGTGACAAAAAAGGCCGTTGCCTGGTGGGTGATACAGGGTCAGAAATTATGACCGTTGATGAAATCAGAAGCCACTATATCAATAAATATGGAAGCATTGATAAGTTTAAGGAAAAATTAAGAATCGACCGGGAAAAGTTTATTCAAGAAGTTAAAAGCAGATCTGACTAAGTAATATTTTAACTTTGTTCCTCAGAATGACAAACCGGCTTTGCGTTGTCACTCTGAATGCTTCGACGGGCTCAGCACGGGCTCCGCGTGAAGAATCCTCAAGCCTACAAGGCGAGAGACTACCCCTTCGAGGGTCGGGTCAGACCTATTTTCATTTAGATTTAGAATCTTTTTCTTCATGATATAATCCGACACTTGGGAAATTACCGAATTTTATGAACCCTTTTTTGGTGAGGGAGTGATGAAGATTATTTCTATCGATGAATTGCATGACAAGGTCCAACAGATGGGTGAAAACGATTTAATTCTTGATGTCCGTTCCGCCGAGGAGTATTCAGCAGGGCATATTGAAGGATCTCAAAATACTCCCCATGAAGAAGTCAGTGCTATCGCGGAAGACCTGAAAGGCTATGACAACATTTATGTCCATTGCAAAATGGGCGGACGAGCGAAAATGGCTTCCGAGTCGTTGATCAATGCCGGCCTGGACAATGTCGTTTGTGTGGGAAATGGAGGTATGGAACGCTGGATGGAGATGAGTTGGCCGGTGCAAAAGTAAGTGCCGGCGAACCGCCTATTGCAGATGCAAAAACTCATTAAGCCAAGATAAGCTTTTGCCAGCCCGATAAAACTATCGCTAGTTGGCCCCATGCTTAGTGAAAATAAACCCAGGAAGAGGAACCGCACGAGCGGCTTCTCCCCTGGGTTTATTTTTTTGGTCTGCGCGGATTACTCCGCGTTAAGGCTTAGTACTGCAGTTCATTCCACTGCGTTACAGCCTTCTGACCATTTCTTTCTTTGTTCTGACCATTCCAAACCGCAATTGCCATCGGAGTTTTTCCGCCGGTGAACTGCGTGTCATTAGAATCGCCTGTCGTCAAAGAACGTTTGAAAACAACTGACCAATGGTCGTTAGACCAATTGCCGTTTCCTTGTACATCCTGATGAGCCTGAGTGGTCAGGGTACTAAACCCTTCTGCATTCAGATCTTCAACAGAAGAAACACGCATGGAGGCATCAGCGAGGATGTTACCGGTAGCACGCGCCGGGTTGAACACGCCTTCGTTTTTGCCCATGCCAAAATCAACATAGGTACCACGCTTGCTGATATCGCCAGCTCCTTGACCTTTGTCTGCCATTGCTTTAGAGCCAGTATTAGTAGCAAAATCTTTACCCGTCAGCTTGCCATCGGGCTCATACATGTAGTAACTACCGGAACCCATAGCCATGAACTTATATTGATCTTCCATATCCAACATGCCAACATTGCCAGTGGTTCCAGCGCCTTCTTTATCCCAGGTCGCTTTCCACTGCCAGATGTTAACACGCTCGCCATCACCACCCATCGTGAACGGAGGCTCTTCGCCAGACTGGTTCACAGGGAACATGATAGCTGCTTGATCTCTGTACTGCTGAGATTGAACCATGATGTCGTTACGAGTTGAATCTGTCCAGCTCAGGCGAACTGCGATTTCCTTACCGTTAGTTACGGCTCGAACGTTCACCCATTTGGTCGCCGGAGCGGGCCACATGGGATTGGTGATCATTTGAGGATCCAGATCCACAACAACGTGCTTGTGGAAAGTAGGACCATAACGAGACCAGAAAGGATCATCCGCATTGATCGGAATATTCCCCTGGACTTTTACAGCTTTGATGGTGGCCGCATTCGCGCTGGACATACCGAGTACGAAAGCAAACAACATCATAAATACAATAGTCTTCTTACTCACAGGATTCCCTCCTCGTTGATACCGTTTACGGGAAATTAAAGTTTACGCCCCGCGCTTCGCAAACGCATCGGTCCGGGCGGGGGAAAACCCCCGCCCATTCCAAATTATTTACGCTGCTATCTTCAGAGCGCCGTATTGCTCCTTAGATTGCGCCCGGATGTTCTTCGGGTCGTACATAGAAAGGCTCTTCAACCGTAACACGGATGATTTCTTTACCTTTCCGGTTAAACCCGATAACCGTATCGTTGTACATTTCAAACTTCTTGCCGTGAATGTTGGTCTCGAAAATTTTCGGACCTGGCTCACGTTTCCATTTGAAGATGATACGCTGTGTCGTCCGGAACAACTGAAGAACGCCCAACAGGTCTCGATCGGGAACCATGTACTGATCGATGGAATGATCAACACCCGGTCCGAACATCTGTTGAGAATACGCCCGAGGAACGTGCCGTGACGGAATGTAAAATCCGTTAGGCTCCGTACCCAGTTGCGGATACAACGGTAAGGCCACTTTCCGGTCCCGAATCAGATAGTACTGTGGGTTATCCGGATCATGGGCCCATTCGCCATTGCTGCCGATTTTGACCAGACCCTGTAAACGGATCTTGCCAACACAGGCCGCCATACAACGCGTCTCCATCTGATCACCTTCCGTCAGAGGATCGAGACCCTCGATACGGGGATAACAGGCGATACATTTCTCAGAGATTCGTGTCGTACCACGAAACATAGGCTTCTTGTAAGGACACTGCTCTACACATTTTTTATAACCACGACAACGACTCTGATCGATCAGAACGATGCCATCCTCCTGGCGTTTGTAGATTGCCTTTCGAGGACACGCCGCCAGACAACCTGGGTACGTGCAATGGTTACAAATGCGTTGCAGATAGAAAAACCAGATTTTATGCTCCGGCAATACTGACCGCGTGCCGTTGTCGCCACCGAATGTTCCCTCACGGGACTGGGTGAACTCACGACCATGAGCAGTATCTTCACCGAAGTTCGGGAAACGCCACTCTTCATCAGTCGGTACATAACCGATTGCTTGCTGGTTCAAACCGATCTTGGCAGGAGCTTCGAAGATGGTCACACCTTCGTAGACACCATGGATCGCTTTGTTTGAGGTCTTACGTACATTCCAGACATTCTGTCCGGGATTAGACTGCTCCAGCATTTTCAGGATCTTCCAATCCCAAAACTGAGGATAGCCACCGTAAGGCTTCGTTTCTACGTTATTCCACCACATATACTCCTGGCCCTTCGAGAAGGTCCAGGTAGATTTATGGGCCATTGTACAGGTCTGACAAGCAATACAACGATTCGTATTAAATACGAACGTGAACTGCTCTTTCGGATGCTTTTCGTCGTAGACGTATGTGGCCATCCGACCTAGTTGCCAGTTATAGACTTCGGGCATTATCGTACCTCCTTATTAACATTGGTTAGACGTTGAAATACCAAATGGCGGCCCTCCCGAAATTGGGAGGACCACCTTTTACTTAGATCTTCACACGGATATACTGACCCGCCAGATACATCTCGGCAAAACGGTCTTTCAACGGTGATTCCGGGGTGTAACCCGTTCGTACGGGCTCCCAGAGTCCTTTACCATGCAAACCACCATCTTCAGCTTTGGAGAATTTAACCAGCGTTTCTTTCGGTACTGCATTAACCGCATGGTTATCAGCTTCATAGCCGTGTTTGAACTTCATCTTGGTTTTTGCTTTATGGAACAGACTATCAGTCTGATGCATCGGCATCAACCAAGACCGCGTGATGGACTGCTGACCACCATACCGGAAGTTACTCTGGTAAGGAGTGGTCATTGACATCGCGCGTCCATCAGGCCGTTCTTCATGTGCCTTAACAGTACGCTCGGTGGCGATCCACGTTGCGTGCTTCATCATGGTGGTGTGATACGGATATGCCGGGTTGTACTTCGCCCGCAACATCAGCCGTGCCACTTTATACCTTGGATCTGAAGGCTTCCAACCCATGTAAGGACGATCCGCAGGATTCGCATCACAATAGATATAGTCACCATCGTTGATTCCAAGATCTTTACACAAGAACGGGTTCATGTGTACCTGCCACTCACCAACACCCGGAGAACGCTTATCCATTCGATAAGGATCACCAAAGTTGTTGTTCCAGATCATGTTCCAGTCAGTGGTTGCCCAGGAACTATGCGCTGTATGGCGAGATTTAGGTGTAACACAGTAGAACCGATATCCTTTCTCCCACAAGAAGTTCTTGGTCGTACGTACAGCAGACCAAGGTTTCTTGATGTTCCGAACGTGACGCAGATCCGGATCTTGCTCGTCTTCCGGGATTCCGTAGTCATCCGGGCGGATGTAAGGATTGGTGGACACGATTACGTTCGGCAGGTAAGGCGTTGCTTCTGGGCCTTCCCGATGAACGATGAAGTTTTCACCATACTCAATCGCTTCCGGCTCATCATTGTAGAACTGGATGCGGCCGTTAGGCGTGTAGTAAGGTTTGGACTCCGTATACATCTCCCAGAAGGGAGACCGCGGATAGGTTCTGAACAACATCAGACAACACCCCGGCTCACCATACTTGCCGTTGATGATATCGTCGATGTTATAACCCATACCCGTTGTAGACGTCGTGAACACCCGGCGAATCATAGCCTTGGTGCGATTCGGCGCTTTACCCTCATAGACCTTCATATGATCCATAAAACGCTTATCACCTGTCACCTCTGCGAGACGACGGGAGAACTCACGATGAATCAAGTTATCATCGATGGTATCGAAGATAGGTTTGATTCCCGTGCCGCCCCAAATCTGATGAAACGGATTCGAACATGCAGAAGTGATTTCATAACTTTCAAACTCGGCCCATGAGTTCGGAGCCAATACGATGTCGCTGTATTCGCAGGAACCTGTGAACTCGATGTCCTGAGCTACGATCATGTCTACGTTGTTGTTCGTGTTGAACACCAGCTCGTAGAACCACTTGGCATTGTTGATAACGTTAACGTTGACAAACCAACACATCTTGGTAGGCGTAGGCATATGCGTACGTCCCGTAAATACTTTCCGGCCATAGCGCGGGGTATTTACGATCAGCGCTTTATCACGATGCGCCCAGTAGCTGACTTCCTCACCCTTCAGGTAACCCTTAACATTCTTCCAGTCAATATTCTTGGAAGGGTCCATAACTATGTTGAAAGGATCTTCCGCAACCATGGCCGCGAAGCCAGGTCCAGACCAATGCGAACCCTGGTAGTTACCAGCCTTGTAGTTACCAGCCCATGTATGGGCACCGGAACCTTTAGGACCGACGTTACCCGTCAACATCAGAGGAACATAAGACGCACGGTTGTGCATCGTTGCGTGGAAGTAATGGTTGATTCCTTCACCGTAATGGATTTCAACAGGTTTGATCGTACCAATGTCACGAGCCAAGCGGACGATCAAGTCCTTCGGAGCGTGACAGATCTGGTTGACCGTATCAATGTCGTAATCCTTCAGATGAACTTTGTACATCTCATAAAGAGGCATTACCGTGATGGTTTTGCCGTTTACGAGTTTAATGTCAAAAACACCGTCCAATACAGGATCGATATTTTTCTTTCTCATCTTGGCGCCGATGTCTTCGCGCGTGATAGCGACCGGCTTATCCGTATTAGCATCCCATACGGTGTAGTCAGGCATCATGTCACGGTTGAAGTTCTTCATCCACTTGGTGGTGAAGCCGTCTTTCGGCAGAGACTGAGCCTTGTAGCCCGGAATGAAATCATCCGGATGCAAGCGGATCAGCGTATCCGTACGAACCAACAGAGGCATATCTGTGTAGTCCTTTACGTAATCGATGTCCACAAGACCTTCGTCCATGATAATTTTGGCAATACCCAGGAAAAGGGAGATGTCAGAAAGACCTGCACGAACCGGTACCCAGTAGTCCGCTTTAGTTGCAGGCGGATTGTACTCAGGAGCAATTGCAACCAGCGTACCACCACGCTCCATGATTTCTGTGTACCAATGCGCTTCAGGCATTTTGTTCTCAATCAGGTTCTTGCCCCACTGAATCGTCATCTTCGCATACCGATGGTCAGCGAAGTCGATATCAGAGGTCTGCATTCCATGTGTCCAGGAATGACCAGGAGCCTGATCACCATGCCAGGTGTAGTTAGACCATGCCCGGCCGCCCAGTACTTTACCGGGACCACGACCACGAATGATTGAGTCCAACAGAGCAACCTGGTTAGCAAGACGATATACACCGTACTTACCAACCACGCCAAGAAGACCCATACCGCCGCGATACTTAAAAGTACGGGGACCGGATCCGCTCATGGCTTCGATCATTTCAGGCTGATAGCCTTCATTCTTCAGACGCTGCGCACCACGAGCTCCACTGTAGGCCTTGGCGACCGCAATGTGACCCTTGGCGAGGTACGTAAACGTCTGATCCCAGGTCATACGAACAAATTCGTCCGTGCCCCGGCTTGTCATCTTATACTTTTCACGATTTTCCTTGTCCAAGTAAGGAAATCCATCATCCGCCCATTGCTTCCAGCCGACACGAATCATCGGATATTTATTCCGATAAGGACCGTAAGCACGACGGGGATACGTCATGCCACGCAGACACATGCGAGGATTCCACGCAGCATCAGCCTGATTACCATACAGATCGCGAACTTTGTGATGATCGTAGTTCTGCTCGATACGCATCAAGATGCCGTTACGCACAAAGCCACGTACGCGACACTGATGGGTGTCGTTCGGAGAACAACAATACGTGAAAGAACGCTCATACTTATACTGGTCACGGTAGACTTCTTCCCACCGTCTGTCAGGATAAGCTTCCAGCGGATTCCCGACTTTCACTACGGGTTTCAGCTGAGCTCCAACCCTCTTGCTCGTCAATGCCATAGCTGTCGCTACACCAGCACTCACCTGCAAGAACTTACGTCTGTTTAACCTCATATACAAACCTCCTTGTGAATCTTGGTAATTGCGGGCCCGGCTTATCCGAACCCAATTACAACTGCTTCACTACTACACTCATACTAACCTCTTCGGAGCCTCCCAGCCTCGCGACTTTTCACCTCCAACTAACCTACTACTCGTACCACTTTGCTAAACTTTAAAACCTTTACTCAACTCTAAAACAAACACACAACAACCTAACAAAACAAAAATAGCTAACGCGCTAAAACCCGCGCCAAATGGCACCACAACAGACACAAAGTGAGAAAAAAAATAAACGTCCCTAACAAAAACTTCTCCGCAACAACGTGGATATTAAGGGGCGAACCGTGCTTTCAAATCTCATATTTTGCCCTGTATCTCGAATCAAACTTTCTGCTCTTTCTCTAGATGAGGTCATGTTGTATGGGTTTTCCAGTGCAATGTCAAGAAAATATGAGATTAAAAAAAAGAAAAAAATAACGGGTAAAATCACTGGAACTACTCCCGTGTAAATATGGCCCCTGAAAGTAAGGTTTGCACGTAATTTTTACAAAAAAATAAAAAATTTATAATCTTCGAAAGTCCTTATATTTAAAGGAGTTTTTCCGATTATCTTCCGCCAAATAATTTACAGTTAATTTCCTTATAATCGGCAATAACCACCGGAATTTCAAAAATTTGTAAAATTTCAGGGAAAAATAGGAGGAAAAACGCATTTTTTGCCCCCATATTGCCCTCAAAAAAGGCGGGTAAAATCTCCTCCCTGACATTAAATAAGAGACAAAAGCCCCCGCTTCACGTCTCAACCCAGGCTGGCCCAAAAACCGTTCTTTAAAAATTTGCCAAATTTTATTTTGGCGATATAATCCTGCTTTTTCCTCAAGGCTTTCTTATGAAAAAGAATCGTGTCGCTCTTTATCCGGGAACTTTTGATCCGGTCACTTTTGGTCACATTGATATTATGCGCCGGGCCATGAAACTCTTTGACCGACTCATTGTTGCCGTTGCCCTCAACCCAAAAAAGAATCCTTTGTTTTCTCTGGAACGTCGGGTCAGGTTTATTAAAAACGCCACAAAAAAATTCAGCAAGATTGAAGTCATCCCCTTTGATAATCTGCTCATCTCGCTGGCGCATTCTAAAAAGGCTTCTGTGGTGATAAAAGGGCTGCGGGCCATCAGTGATTTTGAATTTGAACTACAGATGGGACTGATGAACCGGACGCTCGACGAGTCTGTTGAAACTTTATTTATGATTCCCAGCCAGGAATATTCTTTCCTGAGTTCTAATCTGGTTAAGGAGATCGCACGGCACGGGGGCGATGTTTCAAAACTTGTGCATCGCGATGTGATCAAGGAGTTGAAAAAAATTACCTGATGAAATTTTCCGAACGTATTCAAAATGTAAATCCATCGATGACATTGGCCATCGATGCCAAAGCCCGGGAAATGAAAGCCCGAGGCGAGGATGTTATCGGTTTCGGGGCTGGCGAGCCCGATTTCAATACCCCGGAGCACATCAAGCAGGCCGGCATCCGGGCAATAGAAAATAACGAAACCCGTTACACCTCGGTCGGTGGTAGTGATCTTCTCAAAGAAGCCATCATCACAAAACTGCAACGCGACAACGGACTGGTCTATGAAAAAAACCAGATTCTCGCTTCCTGCGGGGCCAAGCATTCCCTCTATAATCTGGCCCAGGTACTTTGGCAGGCAGGAGATGAAGTCATCATCCCGGCACCTTACTGGGTCTCGTTTCCCGACATGGTGATCCTGTCGGGAGCCCGCCCCCTCATCGTCCAAACCGGGCAGGATTTCAAAATCACCGCCGAACAAATTGAAAATGCCGTCACTCCCAACACCAGAGCAGTCGTGCTCAACTCGCCTTCCAATCCGACCGGCTCCGCCTACAACAAAGATGAACTGGAAAAACTGGCTGAGTGCGCGTTAAAGCACAAGCTGTTGATCCTCTCAGATGAAATTTATGAGCAGATTGTGTTTGACGGATTCAAACACATAAGCATTGCCTTTTTAAGCAAGGAAGTGCAAAAACAATGTGTGGTGATTAATGGGGTTTCTAAAAGCTACGCCATGACAGGCTGGAGGATCGGCTATATCGCGGTGGGAGACCCCGAGATCGTGAAACAGGTCGCCAAACTGCAGGGACAAAGTACGTCCAATCCCTGCTCGGTGTCGCAGGCGGCCAGCATCGAAGCCCTGACCGGTCCCTTAGACGAAATTCATGCCATGGTGCGTAAATTTGAAAAACGCCGGGACATCCTTGTCGATCACTTGAACAATATCCCCGGTGTCACCTGCAAAAAACCACACGGCTCGTTCTACACCTTTCCAGATTTTTCCGGCGTCTATGGTAAAAAAGATATGAATGGGAAAATACTGCAAGGGTCGTTGGATTTTACCGATTATCTGCTATCGACCGAGAAGGTTGCCATCGTGCCCGGAGTTGCGTTCGGAGCCGATAACCACGCACGTTTGTCTTTTGCCACATCGCTGGAAAAAATTGGGGCAGGTGTCCAACGAATAAAAAATGCCATCTCCAAACTCCGCCACTAAGCGTGAGGCCAAGCAGCCGTGATACCCTCTTCCACAAACTTCAGAGAGCTTTGCATAACCCGAGATTACCCCTGCGGGGCATGAAATTTAAGGAAGAGGATATCACATACCCCTGCGGGACACGAGGTTAAGGAAAGCTATCACACATCCGCTGGGCGTGGCCCGGGGTCAGCAGGTCGGACCACTGGATGCTTCTGACTCAACAGCGTCTTCTTTCAAGCTATCTTTATGGCCCTTGATTCGTGCTTCGATATTTGGCCGGCAGCGTTTGGCCTTACAGTTGCCCGTTCCCACACCGATTTTTCTTCTCAAACCTTCAAAGGTCAACGTCCCTTCCCGGATAGCGGCCATAATTGTTCCCGCCTTGATGCTTCGGCACAGGCAAACCTTTTTGAGATTATCTAAAAATTGTTTTTTTGTTTCCAAAATATATAAGGTTCCGGCTATGATTCCTACGCCGGATTGTATTTTTGTAAAGATAGTATTTTAAGGGCACCAAAATTTAAAACCGCTTTGTGGAGCTACCCTTAAAGTTTTGATTTAACAAAACCTGAACATCCATTCTGAACCTCGACTTCCACCCTCTAATATAAACCAGCATTGGTGAAAAACCTAATTCTTAAAGAACCGCGCCCGCTTCTCCTCTCCGCTTTGAGCGGAATTCTTCTGGTGTTGACCTTCCCGCGTGTTAATTTTGAAGTTCTCGCCTGGTTCGCCTTTATCCCTCTTTTTTCGGCGATTGAAGCCAAAACCCCGCAACGTTCCGCGTTGTTGGGATTCATCACCGGCATGGTTTTTTATACCTGGGGCTTGAGCTGGGTCAACAACACTCTCATAAACTACGGCAACCTTCCCCAGATTGTGAGTTTCATGGTTCTAGGGCTTTTAGCCGCCTATCTCTCTTTCTATACGGCACTCTTTTGCTATCTGATAAGGAGGGTCTGCAAAGATAATCGGGGACTGCTTTTCCTGTTCGCGCCGGTTCTGTGGACATCTTTTGAGTACCTCCGCTCGACTCACTCCGAATACGGGTTTTCCTGGTTAGGGCTAGGCTACTCCCAATTCAAAACCCTGCCGGTTATTCAGATGGCCGAGATCACTGGTGTGTATGGCGTCTCATGGCTCATCATGCTGGTCAATGTCGGACTCTATCTAGCCTGGAAGTCATGGGGCAATATGGGAGCACGGTTTTTATCGGTCACGATTCTTGTTCTGGCACTATGGGTAGGGTTAGGCATCATTGCCCTGAACCGCGTGGTCAATGGCCCCAGCCTAACGGTGGGATTGATTCAAGGCAATGTCGAGCAGGCCATGAAATGGAATCCGGCTTACCAGAAGATGGTCATGGCAAAATACCGGGACCTGACTCTCAAGGCCGCGCAATCAAATCCGCAACTGATCGTATGGCCGGAAACCGCCACACCTTTTTTCTACACCCAGCACGCACCCGGCACCCAGTTTGTGAACGACCTGGCGCGGCAAACCGAAATCCCCATTCTATTCGGCAGTCCCTACAAAGAAAACAGCGTCCACTACAACAGTGCCTACCTGGTAACTGAATCAGGTGTCCCGCAAAACCGTTACGACAAAATCCATCTGGTTCCGTTCGGCGAGTTCGTCCCCTTCCGGAAAATATTGTTCTTCGTGGAAAAAATGGTGGAGATGATCGGCAACTTCGGCCGCGGTGAGGAAGCGACAGTGTTCGATGTGGCAGGACACAAGGCCGGGGTCTCAATCTGTTATGAAATGATCTTCCCCGACCTGATACGGCAGGCGGTTAAAAACGGCGCCAATTTTTTAGTCAATATCACCAACGACGCCTGGTTCGGTAAAAGTGCGGCGAGCTACCAGCATATGAGCATGGGGGCACTAAGGGCGGTGGAAAACCGCGTGCCCATCGTGCGTGCGGCGAATACCGGGATCTCCGGAACCATCACGGCTAGCGGTGCCCTTCAGGATGAAACAGAACTTTTTGTCGAAACCGCCATGATCACAAAAATCTCCCCGCGCCAAGGCGGGCTCACCTTCTACAGCACCTATGGCGATGTGTTCAGTTGGCTATGCCTGCTCGCAACAGGACTGTTGGCAGTAGCATCGCGGAGAAAAACCAGATAACAAATTAGTATATAATCACGCCAAACATCTTCTTATTAAAAATATAAACAACCAGCCATGACAGAATCGCAACTGACCTCTATTCCCGATGATTTGCTCAATTACCCGAGTGAAACCGAATGGATTGAATACAAAAAAAATAATTTTAAACCAGAAGATATTGGAGAGTATATATCGGCACTGTCGAATTCCGCATGTCTTCATAGAAAGGAGTTTGGGTACATAATCTGGGGAATTGAAGATCAAACTAAGAAAATAGTTGGAACTGACTTTAAGCCTCGCAATGAAACCGTTAAGGGGCAGGAGCTAGAAAACTGGCTTGCAACTAATCTAAGCCCACGGATTGACTTTGAGATCCATGAGTTTAATTGCAAAGGCTTCCCCAGTTTTGTTTAAAATTCAAGAATGCCGCAATACCCCT
The DNA here is from genome assembly GCA_965249625.1 of Nitrospinales bacterium. Lineage (GTDB taxonomy): Bacteria > Nitrospinota > Nitrospinia > Nitrospinales > VA-1 > LS-NOB. Next base: position 2,638,484 of record OZ252246.1, read on the forward strand.
GTAGCATTTAAAGGAAGTAAATTTATTCGAATTGGAAGTTACAAAAAACCATTAAAAGCACACCCCGAAAAGGAAAGAGCCCTTTGGGTACAGTGTTCAAAAACAACTTTTGAGAAAGGAATAGCTAAAAGTGGGGTCGGTTCAGACGAGGTTCTATCGCTAATTGATTATCCTGGCTACTTTGAATTAAGCGAAAAAAACCTTCCTGATGGCAAGGCCGGGGTCCTTGAATGTCTAAAGCAAGAAAAGATTGTCGTTCAAAAGGGCGATAATAAGTATGACATTACGAGCTTAGGGGCCATTTTATTTGCAAAAGATCTATCTAAATTCAGTTCTCTCAAAAGAAAAGCTGTTCGCGTAGTGATCTACAAAGGACCAAATAAAATGGAGACAATAAAGGAACTTGAAGGGAAAAAAGGCTATGCTTCTGGTTTTCTAAATCTGATTGAATATATAAATAACCAATTGCCAAGCAATGAGGAACTAGGTCAGGCCTTAAGAAAAAAGGTGAGCATGTTTCCAGAGATAGCCGTCCGTGAAGTCGTAGCAAATGCTATCATTCACCAAGATTTTAATATGACCGGGGACAGCCCAATGATTGAAATTTTTTCTGATAGAATTGAAATTACAAACTCTGGAGTTCCACTTATAGATACCCTAAGATTTATAGATGAGCCCCCTCAGTCAAGAAATGAAGACCTGGCATCATTCATGCGCAGATTAAACATTTGTGAGGAACGTGGAAGCGGCATCGACAAAATTATATTTCAAACGGAGCTTTACCAACTACCTGCTCCAAAGTTTTCAAAAACTGAAAACCACACTAAAGTGATACTTTTTTCTTTCAAGAAACTATCCAAAATGGACAGAAAAGACAAGATTAGAGCTTGTTATCAACATGCCGCTCTTAAATACATCTCTAACGATAGAATGAGCAATTCTACCCTAAGAAAAAGGTTCGCTATTGAAGACAAGAACTATTCTATAGCTTCCAGAATTATCTCTGACACTCTTGGGGAAGATTTAATTAAACCTTCAGACCCTACAAATAAGTCCAAAAAGCAGGCGAAATACATCCCATTTTGGGCGAGACCTTTGCATAACCCCGAGATTCTTTGTCACGTTGTTCCTCAGAATGACAAAACAGCCTTTTATTGTCATGCTGAGCTTGTCGAAGCATCTCGCTTTTCTGCTTTATCGACTTACGCAAAGGTCTCATTTGGGGCTTGATATCTTAAGTGATGGCTATGTGACGATTTTGAGGTTTCGAAACAAACTAATTCCGAAAAAAACATAAAAACCCTTTAAAAATAATAACTTAATTCAGGTCACTATCTGGTAAAGCTTTCGATTCTTATGTGATTTTCTTCCTGCTTTTTCCCGTTAAACCATATAAGAAGGATCTCTTTCCCATTATCCTCCGGTTAGATGGTTCAGCAACAGTTGCACGTTGCGGTCGCCGGGTTTTGCGCCAACGAAGCCCTCGATATCTCCGGGACCGGCACGGGCGTCGCCATCAACATCTATTCTTGCCGCCAGCACCATCGGGCCTTCAAAAGCAGCTCCGGGCATCATGATGTCCTGCGGTCCCAATACAAACTCATAAGGAAGCTGAAGGTCGGCGATGCGCTTGACCGCCAGCGGTGGGCCGCGTTTCACGCCCTCAGACCGGGCAAAAATAAACAGGGTGCCATTGACCGGGATCTTTTTCCTGAGTGCCTCGCTCACGCTGACCGTTCCCTGGATGTTGTAAGCATCGGCGCTTATCCTATTGTTCAGCACCAGTTGAACGCCTTTTTGTCCGGCGGTGACTTGCACCTTTCCTTCCACATCACCCGGACTGGACTTTCTATTGCCATCCTGATCAAGCCGGACCGTCAGGTTCATGGTTCCCTCAAATTGGGTTCCTTCGATCATGGTATGCAGTTGCCCGATCTCAAACTCAAAGGGGAACTGGAAAAAACTGTGGCGTTTGACCGCCAGCGGTGGCCCGGCATCCACCCCCTCGGGCCGGGCAAAAATGAACAATCCGGCACTCGGGCTCAAACTCACCTTCAGCGCGGGATCGAGTACAATAGTGCCGGAAACATCATTAAGGTGAATAGTCGGATCGGCCTTTCTGGCCAGTTCTTTTTTCAGGCTTTCGGGCAGAGGGTGCTCTTTCAAGTCCCGATCACACCCAGCTAGCCCAAGAATTCCCAAAAAACAGCAAAATAACGCTAATCGTTTCAAAATCATCCTCCGATAAGGGCATACAGGCCGAAGAAATAAATCCCAGGCAGGTGCTTGACATCCTAACTAGTAGATTTCATTAATACTACTACCCAGTTAATAATTTCATTTGGCCCAAAGGGCTGAAACCGACCCAACACGTTGATCTGTCAACCGGGCGGAGGCACTTCAATACATATTTAAACCTCCAAACCGGGGCAAAAATCGACCAGGTCGGCCTTAAGTTTGGAGTGTAACATGTTTCACGAAGTCAAAATATTCGATAAAAGGGGCAAAGTCAAAAAGGTCCTTTCCAGCGAGAAGCTCAGCACAAAGTACTGGGACTCGTTTTTTAACAATCCATTGAGCGAGTCGATGAAAGCGAAGGGACGCAGACGAAAATCGCAGAAAAACATGGATTGCGACGATGAAAAGCTTAAATAGTCTGATTGGCTTGAACTTTCGGCCCCGCCACCGAGACCTTTGCATAACCCCGGATTACCCCTTCGGGGCACGAAGGTTAAGGAAAAATATCACGTCTTCGTCACCTTGTTCCTCAGAATGACAAACTGGCGTTTCTTGTCATTCTGAACGCAGTGAAGACGTGATATCCTCCTCCTTAAACTTCGTGCGCCCCGAAGGGGTAATCTCGCTTTTCTTGTCATTCTAGGGAGGGATCCTTCGTCGCCTTCGGCTCCTCAAGGATGACAAACCGGCGTTTCTTGTCATTCTGAACGTAGTGAAGAATCTCGCTTTTCTTGTCATTCTGAATACTTCGCTTCGCTCAGCACAGGTTCCGTGAAGACGTGATATCCTCTTCCTTAACCTTCGTGCCCCGAAGGGGTAATCTCGCTTTTCTGTTTTTTTCGACTTACGCAAAGCTCTCCCTTGAAGAACCCCCATAGCCATCAGGGCGAACAAAAGAAAGACAAAACGATAAAATAGATGTCGTGCATTGAGGATCAAGCGGCGGAGTCCTTAAAGGAACAGGCATCGATTCGTTCCTGATCTAAATGGTCTGCGTGCATAAAATTTTTCACGAAAAAAATAATCGGTCGAGCTTTTCCTCTAGCCGCCCAATAGCCGCCCAAAAATGATGCCGAAGGAACCACAATCTGGCCAGGACATATCTCAACATCTCTAACAACCAACGGGGTTTGCGCAGCATGACTTTAAAATAGGACCAGGCGATAGCCGAAGCACTTTGCCTCCGATCATGCATGACATCACCGAACTCATGTAAAATCCGGCAAATAAATTCGCATCGTCTATGAGGCCGAATGCTTTTCCGTTCACCGCCAGAGCAGGTGAATAACTTTGGCATTGGGGGATGCCCGACCAGAACAACCTCCCAGGGTAATTCAGAACCTGCCCCCCAGGCTGATCTGATTGCGAACAGATTCCAAACTTATGCAGTCCGGTCGGCCCCGCACTTCGCCGCACCCGGTATCCGCTTGCAATTGAAACGATGTCAAACCCACCACATCGGACTGCTCGATAAAAAACTGCACCCGGTAGGGTAAAATTTTTGGTGTACTCATGCTGATCTCTTTTTAGTCCTTAGTCCAATGAATCCAAAAATAAAGCTATTAATAATTTGCGTGCTATTAGTGATAGTTTTTTTAGTAGCAGAACTTACAGGCCTTCGGGCAAGCCTTTCTCCTCAACACATCAAAGAATTATTTCTGCAGTTCCAGCTTTGGGGCATATTGATATTCTGCATAAGTTTCAGCCTCGGGAACCTGCTCTATATTCCTGGTTGGATTTTTTTGCTGGGAGCGGTTTTTGCTCTTGGTAAGGAATGGGGCGGTTTGGCCACTTATATTGCGGCTCTCACCTCTTCCACAATTAGTTTTTTCCTCATTCACAAGATAGGCGGGGATGCTCTTCGCAGCCTCAACAACAAATATGCCGATAGAATATTTTCAAAACTGGACCAACACCCGATTTACTCCATAGCACTGTTGAGGTTGATGTTCCAAACCGTACCGGCACTGAACTATGCCCTGGCCATGGCAAACGTTCGATTCAGTCATTACATCCTGGGAACGGTAATCGGGCTCCCTCTTCCCATTTTTATTTATTGCTACTTTTTCGAAACCATCTTCCAGCACGTACTCAAATAGTAAAACTACACTTTTCCCATATTTTTGATCGCGCCTAAAATGCCTGGCACCTGACCCGCTTTCACTTCGCTTAGTTGAGAAACATGAAAATGGTGATTCAAAAAATGGTCCAGTGCCTGTAACGATTCATTGCGAATGCCGGGTCCGTGCTGCCACAAATACATGATCAAACTGAGTTGTGCCATGGTGGCGGGCTTGCGCCCGGAGGAAGCAATGGGGTGAGGGGGTTTCAATCGGTCAGGGTCTTTAGTCTTAACAGCAGGCCCCGTTGCTGGCACTGAAGGGGGGCCGCTTTCCCAACCCAAGCTTTTAAAATGATTGAGCAGTTCATCGATCTGGTCGTGGGTGAGGTCCTTGGCAGAGGTTTCACCGAACAGCACATTCAAAAACCCGCGATACAATTGATCGGTCAGTTTCAAATCGCGTTTGGCGATATGAACCTTCGCAAGCTCGGCACGATTCGGCCCACTAGGCGTGGGGCCAGCGTGTACGTGATATTTTTCCTTAGCTTTCATGCCCCGGAGGGGTAAATTCTTATTTTGGCCAGCAGATGACATTGGCAGCCTCGTGAGTTATTGCCCAACTTCGTCCCCTGAAAAGGGTCGTGACGCTGGACCCGGAAATGGGCATAGACTCGGTGGACAATTTCCTGGATGAACCGGTAGTTGGTTTTCCAGGCACAGAACACCTCCCCGATTTCTTATTAAATATAAGTCGAAAAAGGAAAATCGGCAACGGGGGGGGTGAGCTATTAATTTGAGGCCTTTGCATAACCCCGGATTACCCCTTCGGGGCATGAAATTTAATGAAGAGGATATCACATACCCCTTCTACCCGTTCCAGGCATGAATTTAGCGGAGGGGATATCACAGGCCCACGAAGGTTAAGGAAAAATATCACGTCTTCGTCACGTTGTTCCTCAGAAGGACAAAATAGCCTTGTATTGTCATTCTGAACGCAGTGAAGAATCTCGTTGTCTGTCATTCTGAGCGATAGCGAAGACGTAATGTTTCACCTAAGCTCTCGTGCCCCGAAGGGGTAATCTCGCTTCTCTGTTTTTTTCGACTTATGCAAAAGTCTCCTTAGCAAGGATAAGATGATGGGCAATTAAATCCACAAATCCTGAAATGGGGAAAAAATAATGGAAAAAGACTTTAGTTCGCTTGTAAGCAGTGGCGATGTTCTGTTCATGATGCTTGGCGCGGTGATGGTTTTTGCCATGCACGGGGGATTTGCCTTTCTCGAAGTAGGAACGGTGAGAAAGAAGAACCAGGTCAATGAGTTGGGATTGATTCATCCGTCGCAGTGCCGAATGTTGGCGTGATTAGCATGGTTTTTGGGGTTGGAGTGGGATATGCGAACACTTGAATCTCATTCAATATCTTGCAGCCAGATTTTACAGATGTCACCCGCGAGGTCTTTGCTCCTCTCGTTTATATCATCTATATCCCACTTATCCTTATCGGCAAGTCTGCGGGTCATCTTCAAATCGCATTTTCCTAAATGAACTTTCGCCCCTTTGGCATCATCCCAACCACGGTTGGATTTTGCCGAATTCAACCCTTTTGACATCGGCGTTAAATTGCCGATGGTGTAAATCTTATTTTCAATATCGTCTTCTTGAAATTCTTCTAATGCCGTTTTCCACCCATCTTTCTCGCGCCATGCTTGCGGTATGATGTGATCAATAGTAAGCCCCCGGGTGTCACACTTTTCATCGTAATTATCATCAGTAGAATAATCAACGATGCGGTCGAATATGTATTTTTTTAGACTATTACGTTTATAAAAATCATGATTCTGACACGCATATTCAACTTCTTTGTCGCTCGGAAATACCCGAGTTTCGCTGTCTTGTGATCCTTTTAAGGATTCGTTGAGTTTCTCATAACTTGGTTTACTGCCAAGGTCTTGGCAAATTCTCGTAGCTTGTTTATTATAGTTTCCAGATGGTAATTTGCATATATGTCTGCGAATTACATAACTCTCCAGAAGAGAAACCATTCTTTGCTTTTCTTCGACAGAAGCATTGCAATTGGCAATAGTAAAAATAGTCGGATAAAAATCCATGCTTTTGCATATTACAAACATAAAATAGCCGAACTTAAAATCAGAACGTAGCGGGTTTTTCTGGTTTTCCCCCACAATATATTTATAGATGTCGACATATTCAGAAATTGTTTCAATTTCTGCTCGAACGTCCAAACCTTTCTCTGCTTCCTTATCAGCGAAACTCTTATATTCCTTGAAAATAGCATTGCGATTCGACAAAAGGAATCGTTTCTCTTTAGCCATAAGCATACGAGCAATATACGCCTCAACATGCGTGTCTTTATCACTTCTCGTCCAAGGCGTTCCTTCCCAAAATGTATCCTCAAACTGCTGCCATTCTAGGCTGTCGAATAATTCTACATCTGATCCCGGTACTGCTTTATCCGCACGATAAAAAATGTTGTTGCGAATAAGGTCAAAAGTTGTCAACGGTCTTGCCGTGTTATTTAAAGACTCAAACACTTTCTGAGCCTCATCGGTCTTCTTAAGCGGAATCAGCACCAAATCAAACCCATTCATCATGGTGTTTATTAGGGCGTTAATGGCCGCCATTTCATCGGTTGGGCTGTTATTGTTGACGAATTCTTTAAATTCCTCTTTGAAGAAATGACATGCCTGCACAACCTTGGATCTTTGCGCTTGATCGCTATCATTCTTATATGACAGTGCCGCATCAAATGCAGCAGAAAGCAAATTGCCAAATTGTGTGCGGTCAAAATTAGTGGGAGTTAATTTCGGTTGCTTGCGGGCACCAGGCGATGGGTCGTTAAAAATATATTTCGCCAGTTGGTTTTGCACCTCTTCCCTGTAGCCAAGTTGGCTTGCTATTCCAATGATTGCGAACAGGGCAACATTGATTGTGGTCAGCCGCTGCTGCCCATCTACCACATCGTATTTTTGGATGCTTTGAAGATCGCCCGTTTTATTCTCTACCAAGATTGCACCAAAATAATGTGGGTATATCGTTTTCTTCTTCAAACGTTTGGTGGCTTGCTCTTCTACGATTTCCCAGAATAGCTGAGTCGGCCCGAATTCCTCCTCCGGGTTCCACGCATAGTGACGCTGATACACCGGAATACGCCATTCATACGACTCAGATAGCCATTTCCCGATTGTTTTGCGATGGTCGTTTGACATAGTATTTTCCTTGGATTGATATATAGGTTGCTTGTTAGCTAATTGCGCCCGTTAACTTGCCTGAGCGGGTGCCCATCCGCGCAATTGAAATGTTAACATAAAAAGCCGATCCGGGCATCAGCCCTGCGAGTTTTCCAAACGAGAGCTTATTAAACGCCAGCCTTTCAGAAATAATGGGGAAGATTTTCAGCGATCCTTCTCTACTGGCCTGCCTCACCCACTAACCTCGATAGGAATCCACCCCCCCCCTCCCACTATTTATATAAATTAAGACCTTTGCATAAGTCGAAAAGGGAAAATCGGCAACGGGGGGGGGAGGGTGAGCTATTAATTTATAAGGATTTTACTTATACTTGGCGGAAGTCTTTGCCCTGCAGGTGGACCTTCTTGCACATTTCCATCAACCGGGAAAAAATGCGCGGGCCGATTTTCTCCTCCAGAGTGTAGGAAGGCGCGGATTTTTTATTGTCGTCCTTACTGATTGCCGGCTTGTCATTAAAGTTGGTGGTGACCAGCGTCACTTTGTCGTCATCGTTGTAACGGGTTGAGATAAAGTGATCGAGAATGGTTATTTCCCAATCCGTGTTCCTGCCCTTGGCCAACTCATCGACCACCAATACTTTTACACCGACATAGGGATTGATGAATTCGCCTTCTGAGATATCTTCTCCATAACCGTGGCGGATGTCGCGCAACAGTTCAAAAAAGTCGACGAACTTGCATTCGACGCCATGTTTTAAAATCAACTCCTTGATGATGGATGCCGCGAGATGGGTTTTGCCTAGTCCGGGTTCGCCCATGAATATCAGGCCCTGACTGTATTGGCCCTTCATCTGGATAAACTCTTTGATGAAGGTTCTGGCCCGGGTCAAAGCGTCTTTCAGCGACCTGTGCCGGGGCGGTGTGACCTCATAATTGTCCAGACCCTCGTGCACAAACTTGCCGGGAATGCCGGCCTGATTGAATAGTTTCAGTTTTTTGGAAAAATCGGCGCATTGGCATTCGCGGATTCGGGAAATGCCATTCGCATCTTCCTCCAGAATTCTTCCTGTCCCCTGGCAACTTTCACAGGCGAAACATTTACAGGCTTCGGCGTGGACTTTGCCTTTTTGATTGGAAACCACATACTGATGATCGCGGCAGGTGTTGCAGTTCACCGAGTTGGCCGTCTTACTTTTCATGAATGAGACCGTTCCATTTCCGCTTCGACAAATACCTTGAGATAACTCAAACCCACTCTCGAAGATTGCCGGCTGTTCTGCCTGTCAAATTCGACGACCCCGTTCTCAATGCCGCGACAAACAACATTGACCGGAATGCCCCGGCTCTCCCATTGCTGAATCAAATCGTAATCGGTGGCGGAAAGCGCCAAGCCCGAATCTTTCAGGGTAAGAAAAAACTGTTCAACAGTGACAAGATAGTTTTGGTTTTCAAGATTCACGAAACTAATGAAATAAAGAAAAGAATTTTATCCATATTGGCCCCCCCCTTTTTCCTTAACCAGCTTTTTCATAAGTAAAATAAGCTCAGTATCTTTCTCACAAGAATTCTTACCTATTTCCTTCAAAAAATCTTCTAAATTCATTTTCCAGCCTTCCTGTTAGGATTGTAATAATATATCTGAAAAGGCGAATCCTCTTTATACTTCTCTCGCTGATAACTATTATAAAACATTGGAGAATTATGCTTCTCTACTTGATAGCTATTATCATATCCAGGTGAGTCTTTATGCTTCTCCCTCTGATAGCTGTTATAAGAAGTCTGTGAGTTATATTTCTCTCTTTGGTAACTATTCTCGTACCGAGGAGTATCATATTTCTCATGCTGATAACTATTATCATCATATAGATCATAAATACCATCCTGTATAAAAAGTAAATCTATAGAATTATAACCCCTAAAATTTTGAAGTTTAAACAAAGGAATTGGCATACTATATGGAGTAGAGGGGGTGTGGCTTACAGTAGATTTGTCCGTGCTAATTTCTGTTTTAGGGTCAAATGTAGTAATTGTTTTTTTATCCAAGTCTATCTTAGAGACTACACCAGTTTCCGAGTCTACTTTAGTAACTATACCAGGATTGGTACCTATTTTTGTTACAAAATTGTAATTATGTTCATAATTTCTCCTATAATTCAATTTATAATCCGCTAACACTTCTGTAGGAGCAAATATACATAATAAAATAATTGCATTTATCATAACTTTTAGTCCAATAGAGGTTCATAAGTGAATTTTTAGCCTTAAATTTAATCAAAATAGAGGATTAGGGTGAGAGTGGTTCAAGAGTGCTTTGCAATTTGCTTCTCACATTATCAGGTAGTTACTTCTTAATGTCCAGGATGGTGCCCAGCAATTCGTCGTTTGCTTTAATGACATTGACGTTGGCTTTAAACGCCGCCTTCGCTACGATCTGATCGACGATCTCCTCGGTGATATCGACGTTGGAACCTTCGAGAAAGCCGGAGCGCACTGTGCCAAGACCCCCTGCTCCCGGGTTGCCAGCCACCGGCGCACCGGAGGCGACCGATTCGTTCAACAGGTTCCCACCTGCGGCAGTTAACCCTGATGGATTCTGAAAGTTAGCGAGGGTGATCTGGCCGGAGACCTCAGGCTGTCCACCTACCTGCGCAGAAACCTGCCCATTGGCATCAACACTGATTCCAGTATTGTTTCCCGGAATATTGATCGCCGGGACCAAGGCGTTGCCACTGGCATCAACAATATTTCCCGCGCTATCTTGTTTGAAACTACCCGAGCGGGTGAAGCTGGTGCCGCCGTTTGGATTCGCCACCTGAAAAAAACCCTTGCCATCGATGGCAAGATCAAGGGGGTTGCCGGTCGGGATCAGTCCGCCATGGGTGTTGGATTTGGAAATGTCGCTAACCCGGGTGCCGCCCGATTTTAGTTCGACGCTATTGACATCGCTATTCTTGAATCCGGCGGTGTTGATGTTGGCAACGTTGTTGGCACTGTTTTGCAGTCTTTGGGATGCGTTTTTCAATCCCGTTAACGCGCTGAAAATTGGACCTAACATGGCTTAAATCCCTTATCCCGGTCAATATAGGACTTCTGCAGAATCTTTCAAGGCTGGATCGACCTGTTTCTTCAATGGCAACAATGAAAGGCTCATGGCTGTTTCATCACAGTTATCTTTATGCAGGCAGGCCTGGCAATCGTTCCATACCTTTTGCGGCAGTCGCATTTTGTCCACCACTTCAAATCCGAACCGGGTGAACAATGGCACCGCATAAGTGAGAACAAAGGCGGTGTCGCAATTATCCCGCAACAAAGCGCGTTCCACACTACCCTGAATCATCTCGGTGGCGATGCCCTGCCGGTGATAGTGCGGGTTCACGCCGAGCGAGCGAATCTCTACGAGACGATCCCAACCGAATTTCAGGCTACAGATTCCGACGATTTCACACTGTTTCTCGTACACCAGAAAATCGGCAATGTTTTCTTCTATTTCTGCTAACGTGCGGAACAGCATTTTCCCGTCTTCAGAATAGAAACAGATCAAATTCTGGATGGCCTGCGCATCCTCTATTTTAGCTTCTCGTAACAATATGTATGGGAACCTTAATCAAAAAAACCCACTCGCCACTCGGCGCCACTGGCCGTGGGGGCAGTGAAAAATCATTTACCGTTGAAATATCGATCGATAATTAAAAAAACTTTTTTCTAAAAAAACGGTGATTTTGCAGTATCGGGGGATATGGGGAAATAGTCAACCCCACTCGGCGTGGGGCCAATATTTGGCTTGACCGCTCAGGGGCAGACTAAATGATTAATATTCCATTTGGGCGGATACCAATAGTTAATGGGTTGGGAGTTTGGGCTGTATATTTGTTTTATCCTCGTGCGACCGGAGACCCCTTTAATTTGAGGGTGAGAAACTCTTGAATATTTACTGACCTCGCAAAACAAATTTTGGCAGTCAATTAATTGAAGACGACGACCCCAGAGGGATTTAAATTTTAGCCCTAATCGTGCAAATTCTTTTTCCTGATTATCTGTCATATATTCGATAATTTCCGAATCCGTTAATCCATTAGTTTCAATGAAACATTTCTTGATTCCGTCTTTAGCACCAGGACCGGGAACAACGAAATCACTTTCCAAGTCATCAGTTAATTCACTATACGCAATATCAATTGAATATTGATACGCCAAAAATGGGCCAACGGTTGGATAGTTTAAAAACAACTCATAAATTTCATTTAATGATGTGCGCTCTGATATTCTTTGAGGCAATGAACTTTTTATCATTAGTTCGATTAATTTAAGAATATTTTCATGTTTTCGTTCATAGCCAAACTCCCTTTTTCCTGAAGGGAGAATGTAAGCCGCTGAAAAAACCTTTTGTTTTTTATCCATCAAGTTCGACAAGATTTTCCGGTATCTCTTAAAAGTATAGTTTTTTAGAGATATCTCACCCCCCATCTCATTTCCTATTTTTTCCCACGTTTCAATTTTATTAAATGTTTTAAATAGTAAGATACGGAAAAATACCTCGTCAGGACTTTTATTGCCTTTATAGATTACGTTTCGGATCAAATACTGGCTGACCCTGTCAGACGCCCTATAAGCGTTGGTAAACTTATGTTTTTGCAGGATAGGGTCGGAGGTGAGGGGTGAGGGAGTTCGACCGAATTTTTTGAAAAATATGTTTTGACGTTCTACAGCAAATTTCCAATATGCATCGTAAACGGGTGAAAACTTTAAACCCTTTATCTTTGTTTTGTTAACTTTAAATAGCTTATCATTTTTCTCCATGGGAGGAATCTTCGGAGTTTTTACCGTCTTCTAAAGTTATTTGATTTTCGAGCATCTTTGTATTTAGTAAGTTAATTTTCTTTTCAAGAGAGTTTAATTTTTCATCAATACCTCTTAACATTGGATTTTCTTTCTTTAAATCACTTGTTAGTCTTTCATTGTTAATAGCATTTGGCTGCTCATTATTAGATATTAAATTTAAAATTGGGCCTCTAAAAATGACCAATAAAATGACCCCTAGAAATATGAATAACTGTTTTTGAACATATGCTTTAATATCCGCTAAAGAATCTTTTAAATCATCAATCCTTTTTTTCACATTTATGGGTGAAAAAATTTCTCCTGATATCCCGGTCACCAATTCGTCAGAAATGGAACTATTCTCTTTCTCACCTGATCTAACATACTTTGCTGCTGCTTGACTTTCCAATTCAGCAAACCAAAGCAAAAATGCGTCCGACCCCCTAGAAAGAGCAATATCTCCCGGCCCCGTATTATAAAGGCCAAAGATTATCCGCCCGTAATAACCTGGGTCAACATGAAATCCCGAAACATTTACCAGACCTTTAAATTTCAATCTCGCTTTGCAAGAGATAAAACCTATGGCGTCTTTTGGGACGCGAACAAACTCCTCAGTCAAAATAAAGGCAAATTGCCCTGGCGGTATCATGAACTGCTCATTTGGTTTTAATGTAATCCTTGTGTTTCCCTTATTATCTTTAGCATCTTGGTTGGTTATATATATTTCCGGTCCCACCCTAAGGCAAACAGCAGCGCACTGAATTTGATTTTCATCAGCCTGCTGGTCACCTTCTAACTCTATCAAGCTATTAAGGTTTTGCTTAATCTTATCGCCGCTCCAAAACATTAACTTGTCACCTTTTTTTATTGTGTGGGATGGGGAACTTTATTGGGAAGATATGGAGAAGAAAAAATATTGCTAATTCACTTCAGCATTTCGTAAAAAACCGACCTTTCTTCAATATCAATCAACCTTTTTCTTACCACCATAGGCAAGTCATAACTTAGCTGGGATGAAACGATTAATGTGGCTTTAAAAATTTGCGTCATGCCTTTGAAAATCTCTTCTCGAAAAGGATATGCTTCCATATGGTCAAGCTTTTCGCATGCTTTGGCTATTTTTCCATTTGCAACGGCTATGGAATTTAAGAACCAACTAATTCCTTCTTGTTTTATATTCTCCGTTTTGGTTAATTTCAAACCTAATTCTTTAAGAGAGTTAACCTCTTTCAATTCGATATTTTCTATTCCATCAGATAGTTTTTTATTAAGTACATTTGCCAGAATAGTAACAATTACAAAAGTATCTGTAATAGTACGTTTCAAACTATCGTTTTTTTCAATGTTCTCTCCAGAAAAAACCATCTCTGAAATTTGCCCGGTATATTTAGCAAAATGTAACGACATATGATTAATTCTATTTTGAACGGAGAGGGAACAAATTTCTTTGTGGTATTTCTCGTCGTGCTTGAGTTGTTCTAATTGCATCTCAAATAGTTGAACATCCACACTTTTTGAAGACCATGGATTTTTGTTTGATTCGCGAAAAAACTCTATCAGTTGGCCTTTTGCGCTCATCACATATCTCCTTTTTCTTTGTTAATGCTCACAACTTTGATCTTTTTTACTTTATTTAATTTTTGCCACTCCAATTTCAAATCTGTTTTGCTTTTTAATTCTTGCTCAAACAGAGTTTCAATTGCCTTTATAACCACATCGTTATTTTTGGTTTTTCTGTACCCCGAAAACTCTTTCAATAACTCCAATTGATCGGAGCTTTCCTCGTCTAGGAGGATTTGATATCGGAGGTCTTTGGGTTTATTAAATCTGTTGGACATTATTGATCCGGAGGAGAGTGACACGCCCTAATACACCAAGTGGTGCAAAGCTACACCATACAACACCTGTCCACACCATAATACACCAAAATACACCATTTTGAGTCACAAATTTATCGTTTTTTCTATTAAATAGTGCCAGGAAAAAGAATCGACAGAACCCCAATAAAGTATTAAAAAATAAGGAATTATTGGTCTATCAACCCCGGCGACTCGCCGGACGCGTCACTGTACCCCTTCCGGGGCATGATATTAGTGATGGGATACCACAGCCACCAGAGTCACGCTGGTGCCTAAGAGTTGACGACCAGCTGATCTTTGAGTTGGTCGATGAGGAGGATGTTGTTGATGGAGATGGAAACTTTGTCGACCATGCGTTCGAGAAACTCGGTGCCGAGTCCGTCATGAAAGTGAAAGGGATTGGGGCTGCCAAACGCAATCGCCCCGACCATGACATCCTGCGCCATGATAGGGATCAACGCTTCTGATCTAATGCTGTCATTATTAGCGAACATTTCCGATTCTTTGATCTCACTGCGAAGGATGGGTTTGAGTCCCTTTTCAAACCAGCTCTCAGCGGTTTCCTGGCAAATGAATTTCACCGTTTCATCGAGGGTGCCGTTATAGCGTTGCCGCAACCGGTCTTCCATACAAGGGTCGGAGCCTTTCACCAGACAAACCTTGACATTGGGAATGCCAAACCGGTTGGGAATTTCTTTTTGTAATTGATGGACCATTTGGTCGAGATTGGTGCTGGTCAACACCAGTCTTTCGATTTCGAACAGGTGATCCTGAATTTTTTCGTTAGCGCGGGAAATTTCGAACAACCATTCCAACTTGCTTGCAAGATGCTCTTTATCGTCGTGAACCCGCTTGATGATCCGGTCCGCCAGACTCAATGTTGTCATCGGCTCGACAGGAAGGTCCTCGTCTTTAATATCTTTTATTTTTTTCAACAGTTCCGGATATTCGTTGAAAAACTCGGGATGCTCGTTGAGATAAATCGCAACCTGGTCTTTGTTCATGAGGTTTTCCTATCGTGAGAGATTGAAACAGGACTCAATATACCACAGGACCCGCCGATCTGACAAGCATAAAATACATAAAATCAATAGGTTGTGAGACTATCGGAACCGGCGGGGATGCCGGACCCAAAGTGCGCGTGATATTCTTCCGTAGCTGTGATGTCCTCTTCCTTAAACTTCATGCCCGGCACGGGTATGTGATATTTTACCTTTGCCTTCATGCCCGGCACGGGTACTTCGTGAGCCTGTGATATTGCTTCACTTGTCTCATGCCCCGCAGAGGTGGGAGGGGAGTGGTTATCTGGCAAATAAAGATTTAACGCGGCTTAAAATAAGTTTCTATTCTCCCTCCCTTGAGGTGGGCACCTCATGGAAACAGCGGTAGAGGGCGGGAAGGACGACCAAAGTTAATGCGGTCGAGGAGAGGATGCCGCCGATGACCACCGTTGCCAGCGGACGTTGCACTTCGGCCCCGGTGCCCGTTGCCAGGGCCATGGGGACGAATCCCAACGAAGCGACCAGCGCCGTCATCAAAACCGGACGGAGTCTCACGAGCGACCCCTGTTTTATTGCATCATCCAAGGGAACTCCTTGGTCGCGGAGGCTGCCGATGAACGAAATCATCACCATACCGTTTAGCACCGCGACTCCCGACAGAGCTATAAAGCCCACCGCCGCCGAAATCGATAAGGGAATGCCTCTCAACCACAGGGAGAGGAATCCGCCAGTGAGTGCCAGAGGGACTCCGGTAAAAACCAGCAGAGCGTTGGCGTTGGAACCAAACGCCGCAAACAATAATAAGTAAATCAGAACAAGGGTCAGGGGAATCACCACCCACAATCTTTGCGATGCGGAAATCAGGTGCTCGAACTGGCCGCCCCACTCGATCCAATAACCCGCCTCTGCTTCGAGGTTAAGGGTGCTTTGCGCTTCTTCAACAAAAGAACCCAGGTCTCGGCCTCTTACATTAGCGGTCACCACCACACGGCGCTTGGCGTTTTCGCGGCTGATCTGATTCGGCCCCTTGATAACTTTAAATTCGGCGATCGTTCCAAGTGGAATGAATTTAGAAAAATGTCTGGACGAACCCGTCACCGAATGCGCCTCTTCTTCCCCGCCCTGAGCTAACGGGATGGGAATCTCTTTGAGCAAATCCATTTTTTCGCGGATGTCTTCCGGCAAGCGGACGATGAGGTCAGACCGTTGGTCTCCTTCAAAAACCTGTCCGGTCTTCTTACCCCCAATGGCGATCTCGACGACTTCCTGAACATCGGCGGCGTTGATTCCCAGCCGGGCCATTGCAGGACGGTCCATCTCTACCGTCAGAACCGGGAGTCCGGTCACCTGTTCAACTTTCACATCGGACGCGCCGGGGATATCGGCCAGAACATGTTCGACCTCACCGGCCAGGGCCAGCAGCTTGTCCAGATCATCGCCAAAAATTTTAACCGCCACATCACTGCGTACGCCAGAAATCAATTCATTAAACCGCATCTCAATCGGCTGGGTGATTTCGTATTTGTTTCCGGAGACTTCGGCCAGTTTCTTTTCCAGATCCCGCACCAGAGCTGCTTTCTCCCGTGTGGGGTCACTCCATTCAGAACGGGGTTTCACTATCACAAACACATCTGCCACACTGGGCGGCATCGGGTCGGTAGCGATGTCCGCCGTGCCGATCTTTGCAAAGACATAATCCACCTCCGGCAGTTCTTTTATTTTTTTCTCCAGCGTGTCCTGCATGGAAACGGCTTGAGAAATACTGGTACCGGGAACCCGGAGGGCGTGAACGACGAAATCCCCTTCATCCAGAGTCGGAAGAAACTCGCTGCCCAATTTCTGGCTCAATAAAATACTGAGCACAACCAGAACCCCGGCAAAGACGATCACCGATGCGCGATTTCTGGCGGTGACATCCAGCAGGAAGGAATAAAATCGGCCCGCGCCTTTTAAAATAATGCTCTCCTTTTCAGAGATGGAAGAAGACGCAAACTGAGCCATCATCGCCGGAACAAAAGTGATCGAAAGAATCAATGCTCCGGCAAGGGCCATCAACACAGTGAAAGCCATGGGCTGAAACATTTTACCTTCGATTCCAGTCAAAGTGAGTATGGGCAGGTAAACAATCATGATGATGAACACACCGAAGATGCTGGGGCGGGAAACTTCGCAGGCAGAACTTTGCACAATGTCAAAGCGTTCCTGCTGATTCAAAATTCGCCCCAACCGGTTTTGTTTCTCGGTAAGACGGCGACTGCAGTTTTCCACAATGATCACCGCGCCATCGACGATGATGCCAAAATCAATAGCACCCAGACTCAGCAGGTTACCGCTGACCCGGTTGCTCACCATCCCCGTTACCGCAAACAGCATGGAAAGGGGTATCACCAATGCGGTGATCACCGCCGCACGGAAATTGCCCAGCAACAAAAATAAAACGGCGACAACCAGGAGCGCTCCTTCAAGTAAATTATCGCGGACGGTTTTGAGAGTGGCGTTAATCAGATGGGTGCGGTCATAAACGGTTCGCGCCACCACGCCTTCGGGCAGAGTCTGGTTGATCGATTTCATTTTCTCGGCAACCCTTAACGAAACCGTTCTGCTGTTTTCGCCCTTGAGCATGAACACAGTCCCTAGCACCACTTCCTCGCCATTTTTGGTCGCCGCTCCCGTCCGCAACTCCTTGCCCAGGCCCACCTCCGCCACATCCTTAATATAAATAGGAACACCCTGATGGGAACCGACGACAATATTTCTAATATCTTCCAGGCCCGATACCTGGCCGGGAGTTCGTACAAGGTATTGCTGACCACTGTGCTCAATATAACCCGCGCCAGTGTTTTCGTTATTTCTGCTCAACGCTTCGATGACATCCCTGAACGAAAAACCATAGGCGATCAGTTTTTGCGGGTCGGGTGACACCTGAAAATTTTTGACGTACCCGCCGACGCTGTTGACCTCTGTCACTCCGGGGATGTTCATCAGTTGTGGCTTGATGATCCAGTCCTGAATAGTTCTCAGCTCAGAAGATGAATAGGATTTTCGATTTTGGTCTTCGGCTTCCACCGACCACATGAAGATTTCCCCCAGTCCCGTCGCGATCGGACCCATGACTGGTTCCACGTTTTCAGGCAGGTGACTTTTCACTTCCTGAATTTTGGAA
Source organism: Nitrospinales bacterium (assembly GCA_965249625.1). Classification (GTDB taxonomy): domain Bacteria; phylum Nitrospinota; class Nitrospinia; order Nitrospinales; family VA-1; genus LS-NOB. The sequence goes on from OZ252246.1 coordinate 2,656,833, forward strand.
TTGATCAATTGCCGGGCGAAATAAATATCTGTTCCGTCCTCAAAAATCACCGTGACCTGGGAAAGGCCGTAGCGGGATAGAGAGCGGGTGTGCTTCCATCGAGGCATACCCGCCAAGGTGGTTTCAATCGGGAAGGTGATGCGCTGTTCAACTTCCAGCGGCGTGAAGCCCGGGGCCTCGGTATTGATCTGCACCTGAATATTGGTGACATCGGGAACCGCGTCAATGGGAAGGATTGTAAAATTATACCCACCCAGCGCGATGAGAGCCAAAGCCCCTGCAATCACAAAAAATCTTTGCCGAATGGAAAATGAAATAATTTTTTCCAACATATTTTTTTCCCTGATTCACATATTACATATGAGGTTGTAAATCACCCCAGCCCCTCGTGATATTGTTCCAAAGCCTTCGTGCCCCGAGGGGGTAATCCCCAGGTTAGTGCAAAGCGAGATCCTTCGTCTCCCTAAAGGGACGTGCCAGGCCTTTGGCTCCTCAAGGATGACAAAATGGCGTTTCTTGTCATGCTGAACGATTGCGCTGTCATTCTGAACGAAGTGAAGAATCTCGCTTTTCTTGTCATTCTGAATACTTCGCTTCGCTCAGCACAGGCTCCGTGAAGACGTGATATTTTTCCTTAACCTTCGTGCCCCGAGGGGGTAATCCCCAGGTTAGTGTAAAGCGAGATCCTTCGTCGCCTTCGGCTCCTCAAGGATGACAAACTGGTGTTTCTTGTCATTCTGAACGATTGCGCTGTCATTCTGAACGAAGTGAAGAATCTCGCTTTTCTTGTCATTCTGAATACTTCGCTTCGCTCAGCACAGGCTCCGTGAAGACGTGATATTTTTCCTTAACCTTCGTGCCCCGAGGGGGTAATCCTCAGGTTAGTGTAAAGCGAGATCCTTCGTCGCCTTCGGCTCCTCAAGGATGACAAACTGGCGTTTCTTGTCATGCTGAACGATTGCGCTGTCATTCTGAACGAAGTGAAGAATCTCGCTTTTCTTGTCATTCTGAACGCAGTGAAGAATCTCGCCTTTCTGTTTTTTTCGACTTATGCCTTAAATATCCGTTGCAAAAGTTCGCCAATGTCCAGGAGAACCCGCAAAGAAAAACCAACCCCCCCTGCCCCCCTTAACAGGGGGGGGCTGATCGTCCCCTTGACAAGGAGAGCTTTGCATAACCTGAGATTCTTCATCGCGTGCGCTCTTCAGAATGACAAAATGGCCCAGTATTGTCATTCTGAATGCTTCGGCTTCGCTCAGCACAGGCTCCGTGAAGACGTGATATTTTTCCTTAACCTTCGTGCCCCGAGGGGGTAATTTCGATTCTTCGATTTTTCGACTTATGCAAAGCCCTCTCTTCAAAGGAGGCCGGGGGGATTTGCTTTTCCCTAGTGACTGTGGGTAGCGCCAGACTTTTCAATCTCGGCCTTCACCGCATAACTGTTTATTGCCACATACTGTTCTCCGGCTTTCAAACCCTGCAGAACTTCCACCCGGTTGCCATCGTTTTCTCCAAGTTCCAGAGGCCGTGCTTCCAGGTGAGACCCGTATTTGACAAAGACCACCGACCAATCACGGAAATTTTGAATGGCTTCCGGTTCCACTACCACAGGAACCCTGCGCTCACCGAGGACCAGTTTCACCGTGACATAACCACCGGGACGCAGATCGCGCTTCTTATTGGGAACCACTACACGCCCTGTAACCGTTCGCGTTTTTTCATCAATGATCGAACTGAGATAAGACAGTTTCGCCTGCAAAGCCTTGAGTTCCTCCTCAAAGATCACTTTTTGCCCGAGGCGAACTTTTTTGAGTTCCTTTTCCGGAATGGCAAAATTCACCCAGACCTCTGAAAGATCGGCCAGAAGAAAAATGTCATCGTCCTTTTTGACCGCCTCTCCGGTGGTTAGATGTTTCTGGATCACCGTGCCGTCTAAAGTAGCGCGCAGTTCATACCGGGTGAAATGCTGTTCATCCTGTTCCAGCAAATGATCCACTTTCTCCGGGGTCAGTCCCAATGCCAGCAGTTTTTGGTTGGCGGTTTTCAGATTAAGCTGGTCGATCTCCAGAGTTTTTTTCTTTTGCCGGAGAGACCACGCGCCATCGTAGGAGATTTTTTCACGCAAAGCGATATAACGGGCCTCGGTGCTTTTGTAATCTTCCAAAGCAACTAAATATTCCGATTCAGATGAGATGCCCTTTTCCAGCAATCCCTTTTCACGCAGGTGAATGGACTTTGCCAGCCTCAATTTGGCAGAGGCAGGAATGAGCAGTTCGCGGTTTTTTCCGATCACCATGTCTTTAAGCTGACGGTATATTTCCTCCGGGTCCAAATCCTTCTCAAGCAGATCCAGCATGCGCTGGGTGTTCTCGAAGGCCTGTGTTTCCCGGTCCAGGTCTGCCCTCGCCATGTCAGCCTGCTTGGTGTTGGTCAGGTAATCAATCTTCGCATCGGCCAGTTCCCGGCTTTCCAGGATGGCGATGACCTCGCCACGGGAAACCTGATCTCCTAAATCTTTAAATACTTTTTTAACCACCCCATCAACCCTTGGAACAATGTGGACCACTTTTTCTTCGTTGAGTCCGATCTCGCCCGGCAAACGTATCGTTGTCACTAGTTTTCCCGAACCGGCTTTTTTAAAAACAAGGCCCGCGTTTTGAATCGCCTCTGGAGAAAAATCTGCCCGGCCTTCAATTTGAGAAAGTTTCCACTGAAAGTTTTGCCCTTTCCATTTTGCGTTGACAATCATTTCAAAAGAATGCGGCTCGGCAACCACCTGGTCTCCCAGCAAATAATCTCCCGAAGGTTTGAAACCAATGGTGTCGGTCCTATCCAACCTCTTTAAAACGATATTCAAATTAATCTCGTTAAGGTTCACTTGTTCGCTTGAAGTTATATAGATCCTGAATTGCGGCGGAATACCGTCTTCAAAAATTTTCACCTCCACCTGAAAATCCTGTTCGACAAACAACCAGCCCCCGTGTTTTCCCCTTTGAACGGAGGGCTCCTTTCCGTGAGCATGCGATGAGCCCGGCTCATCAAGTCCATGTTTTGGCTTGTCCATATTTAAAATGCCCCAGGCTAGAACCCCGCCTATGACCAGAATGGCAATCGCGCCGAAAGAAATCTTTCCGTTCATGGCTGGCTTTCTCCTTTCCCGTTTTCCAGAGTTTTGTTTTGAGCAGATGAACCCACCCCGGTCAAGCGTTTCACATCGGCAATGGCATTGTGATAATCGGCCAGCGCATCGAGATATTGGCTTTGAACCTGGAAAAAAGTTTTCTGGCTATCCAGCACGTCCAACAAACCGAATTTTCCGAAACGATAACCTTCGCTGATGGCATCGAACGCTTTTTTAGCTCCGGGCAAAACCTCGGCTTTGATCGAAATTACTTTTGCGTGGGAAAATGACACTTCGCTGTGGGCCTTCAACAGAGCTTCCTGCATTCTCAATAGCTCTGCCTTTTTTTCTTCCTCGGCTTTAGACAGCCTGTGACGAGCTTTGGCAATGCCTCCCTGATTGCGGTTGAACCAGTTCAAGGGAACGGTTACACCAAAAACCAAAGCGTTATCATCCGTTTGTTCCAACCGACGGTAACCACCGCTGAGTGTCAAATCAGGAATCGCTTTGGAATTCTCTACATCCAGCTCCGCCTGCCGATGGGCCAGAGCCGTTGACCACCTGGAAAGACGCGGGTTGGCAGACGGCTCTGTTACTGGCGGCTTGTCGGAAATTGTGAAAAAATCTCCCTGAGCCGAGTCGAACCGGGGTTCGGCGTTCCCCCACAGCACGGACAATTTCCTGCGGGCATTTTCCAGTTTCTGTTGGACCCGTTCTTTTTCCATGCGCATATTGGCAAGAGCCACCTGCGCCTTGATTTTTTCTATCGCCGCGACCTTGCCTGCTGTAACTCTCTCAGAGACCGCGTTCAAAAATTTCCTCGCCAGTTGCACTCCTTCGGCTGTTAAAGAAACTTTTTGCTGGGCTTTCAGCACATGAGTGAAAGCTTTCGAAACACGGGCCAATACTTCCAGGCGCTGGACTTCATAATCCCATCCGGCAATTTCTTTCGATAAGTTGGCGGAACTTCTCCTAAGATCGCGTTTGCCTCCCAACTCCAGTCGCTGGCTCAATTGAACCGTGGTTTCAGATTGGTCGAAGCCATTGAAGTTTCCCGATCCCGCTGCATTTTCCACCTGCACATGCAGTTGAGGATTAGAGGACAACCCGGCCTGTAGGGTCTCGGCTTCTCGGGCACGAACCTCATACGAAAAAGCCTTCAGGTCAGGGTTTTGCAACAAGACCACCTGTAAGACCTGGGTCAGAGTAATGGTCCCGGTTAAGGCTTTCTGTTGTTCTCCTTCCGCCCAGGAGATGCCTGGTATAGAAAAGCTTAGAGCTAGACAAACCCCAAGGGTTTTTAACGTGCATTTCATCTGCTTTATCCTCGATGCTTTTCCGGCACATAAAAATCAAGCCCAGACGCAAACCATTACGCAACAGGCTTCATAACTCCGGAAATTTAAAGGGAACTAAATTTGTGGTGATGGGTTTAAAGAAACAACAGGGGGGGGGCACGCGAAGAATTTGGACTTCTTCTAAAACGTAATTGGAATGAAACGGTTTTAGAGCCTATAGGAACAAAAACCAGAGGAGCGGAAAATTCAAAGTGTGAGGAATCCGGCGTAAAGACCAGCCCCTGCTTGAAAGACTTGGCGTTTTTAGCCAGGACAAAATAATCGGAATCGTTTTCACCCTCGTCCGGGGAAGAATGCGAATGGTGAAAATGGTCATCGAGTTCAGAATTGGAAAAATGCCCGCTAACAAGATGGGCATAAGCTTCCAAAGTCGCGGAATGATAGTGCCCCTGATGCTGATGAGTGCCTGCGTGTTCATCATGGAGATGCTCGGTTTCAGGATGATAATGAATGAACGGAAGCAGAGAGAGCGGAATAATGATCCCCAAAAATATCCACTTCCACAAACCTGAAATTTTCCTGTTCATTCGAAAAGTCATCAAGCGCACACAGTTTTGGCTATTACTTGTATATCGGAAAGTATACTTACTACTTTAAACGAAACCGGTTAGCGGATTCAAGTGTGTTTTTCCGGTTTTCTAATACATTGATGTGTTTGGGGGAGGAACGGGAGAGGCTTTCTTGCCGCAACCGACCGTACCGCCAAGAAAAGCCAGAATCATTAACAAGAGTACAATCGTTCTTAGTTTCATATTCGCACCTGTGGTATTCCCGCCTTCATGCCTGGCAAGGATGTTTTCTGCCCCCGGCGGCTCGCCGGCCTTACTTCAGTTTTTTCGTCAATCGGGCAATTTGCGCCTTCACCTGTTTTTTTGCCGTCCCCCCGTGAACATTTTTCCGGTCCACTGAGTTCTTAAGAGCAATGTGCTCGGTGACATCCTTTTCAAACCGTTTGGAAATTTTGCGAAGTTCACCCAACGAAAGGTTGCCGAGGGTTTTTTTCTCATTCAAACAGCAGGCTACGGTTTTTCCGGTAATCTCGTGGGCCTCACGAAAGGGAACCCCTTTCAGGACCAGGTAGTCCGCCATGTCGGTGGCAGTCAAAAACCCGCTGGCCTCCAGTTCTTCGTCTGAAAGCGAAGTGAACTTTGCCGACTTCATCATATCGGTGAAAATCTTCAGGCAGACTTTGATCGTATCCGCCGAATCGAACAGGGGTTCCTTGTCCTCCTGCAAATCTTTATTGTAAGCCAGCGGCAATCCTTTCATTAAGGTAAGGAGGGAAACCAGATTGCCAAACACACGGCCGGATTTTCCCCGAATCAGTTCTGCTGCGTCGGGATTCTTTTTTTGCGGCATGATACTGCTGCCGGTGGTGAACGCATCGGATAACTCCACAAACCCGAACTCACTGGAATTCCAAATGACCAGTTCTTCACAGAATCGGCTGAGATGCATCATCAGTAGAGCCGAAGCGCTGCAAAATTCTGCGGCGAAATCCCGATCCGCCACCGCATCCATGCTGTTATGGGAAATTCCCGGAAACTTTAAAAGTTTGGCGGTGTATTGGCGGTCGATGGGAAAATTAGTCCCGGCCAATGCCGCTGATCCCAGAGGCATAACGTTGATCCTTTTACGCGCATCCAGAAAACGGTCTTTGTCGCGAAGCAACATTTCCACATAAGCCAAAAGGTGGTGTGACAACAAAACCGGTTGTGCCCTTTGCAAATGTGTGTATCCCGGAATCACCTGATCGATATTCTTTTTGGCAAGAGCCACCAGAGTTTTGCACGACCGGTCGATTTCCTTTACTGTCTCATCCACCTCGTTTCGCAAATACAGACGGATGTCCAGGCAAACCTGATCGTTGCGACTGCGAGCGGTGTGGAGTTTGCCAGCGGTGGGTCCTATCATGTCACGCAGGCGGCTTTCGATATTCATATGAATATCTTCCAGCTTGTCGCTGAACTGGAACCGCCCCGCTTCGCATTCTTTTAAAATCCGTTTCAACCCTTTCTGGATTTTCTGCGACTCGGACGGGGAAATGATTTTACAATGCGCCAGCATTTTGCAATGCGCGATACTCCCCTCAATGTCACAGGCGTAAAGCCGCTTATCAAAAGAAATGGAAGCCGAGAAGGTTTCCATCAACGCATCGGTCGATTGTTTGAACCGGCCGCTCCATGGTTTTTTCATTTTAAATTTCCCTCCCCCCGGCTAGCCGCCACCAGGCGTGAGGCTGTGATATTTCGTTATTAGCTTTTACTTCTAGCCCCTTTCGGAGCATAATGTTATATTCTCCTTATAGATTTCGCGCCCCGCTTGAGTAAGCCCATGCTACCCTTTGCGCTTACCACCGAAACATCTCTCGTCCCTTTCTATCTTAGCGCTACGGATTATTTAGCGATCACCGTTTCCTCGCCCAGCATATCGACGATTTTCACTGCGACTTTGGCACCAGCGCGAGGCAAGATCAATTCATATTCCCCTTTGACAAAATCAGTCCTTTTCTCAGGCAGATCGCTTTCCACTATTTTGAAATGCTCCCCGTTATAATCAGTATCAATCAGCACACAGTCGATCTGTGCCCGAAAGTCGTCAATCTGCTCGTCAAATATCGTTCGGTCAATTTCCATTCGCGCAAGGATGGTAGGGCTGATGTAATCGCTGATTTTTACCGTAGCTTTCTTGCCCTTTTTGATGATTCCTACTTCCGCCTGCGCTGGTTGATTTGTTATTACACCGTCCTGCTGAATATCGCACACGGTAATTTTGTTGATCGGATTTTTCTCTATGGCAAGTTCTTTGATAATTTCCAATTCCGAGCCGTTACAGAAAACGGTAATATTTCGTTCCTCGTCCGGACGGTTGTTGTTAATTTCGTCTTTGATGATCTGAATATCCAATCGAGTCAACGGTTTATTCAAATCAATAATTTTCGCTAACTGTCCGCCGACAATCCCGTCAAAGAACAAATCCTTGCGGTCTGTTTGAATGCCATACTTTGAGATGATAATTTTCTTGAGCTCCGCCTGTTTGGCGTAATCATAGTTATTTACCCGGTAATGGACAAGTCCACCCCCGTTTTGCTCGGCAAGGTCGCCGTTCTTTTCTTTAATAACACCCTGTAAACGCTTGATGGTGGTTTGGATTGCGCCCTTGTTCAAGTCCGCCATAATCCAGCGGCGGTTCAGTTTTTCGGCAACGGCGGCAGTGGTGCCGGAGCCACAAAAGCAGTCCAGCACAATGGAACCTTCACTGCTGGAGGCTTTGATAATACGCTCCAGCAGGGCTTCGGGTTTTTGGGTGGGGAAATATGGGTTTCCGCCATTTACATCAGTCCATAAGGATTGCAATTCAATGCCTTCCATATCATTAATATATTGCTTTAAATCTGGTCGCCCCTTACCTTTTCGCGACCAAATGATACGCCCGATTGCATCTAATTCGTCCAGCGCAATCAATGTGTCGTTTTGCGCTTTTTGACTTAATTTGTTATGGATAAATCCGGGTATAGCCCAGTGCCTGCCATCACCAATCTCAGCAGGGCTAATCCCTCGCCATTGTTTTCCGGATGCTCCGGTTCTCGTCGTGCCACTAGCCGTCAGAGGGCTTTTCCGCCATCTTCTGCCATCAGCATCCATATTTGTAAACATGGAATCAATGTATTTTTGGCTATATGGCGTATGTGCTTGCTTCCAAATTGCCTCATCACCTTTTGTGTAAAAAAAAATCACATCGTGAATGTGGTTGTAATAAGTACTTCCAGCCCGGGAGGTCGTTCTTTTCCAGATAATTTCATTCGCGAACTTCGCTTCCCCAAAAATCTCATCCAGTAAAAACCGCAAATGGTGGCTTTTATGCCAATCGCAATGTAAATAAATACTACCTTTTTCGCTCAGCAGTTCCCGCATCAAAATCAGCCGTTCATACATGAATTGCAAGTAATTATCATTCGCCCAGATATCCTCATATTGCGCCTGTTCAATAAAAGTATGCCCCTCGCCAGTGATTTTCCCGTTGTCCCCATTTCCATTGCTTACGCCGCGCAATTTCACCTTACGCACATAATCCGCGCCGGAATCAAATGGCGGGTCAATATAAATCAAGTCAACCTTCCCTCGAAACCCTGAAACTAAAAGAGAAGATAGAATTTCCTTGTTGTCGCCGTGAAAAAGCAGATTGTAATCGGCTTTGATAAATTCCTTGTGAGACGGCTCGGCGGGAGGTTTTTCAACGCCGACGGATTCGCATAGCTGTGCCGGGAAGTGCCGCACCACATCCAGCGGCTTTTTGCCAACCCAATGGAGCATGGGACGACCTTTGAGCGGGGTTATTTTGAGGGGGGTTTTCAACTGATTTATGCCGCAAGTCTGGGGATGTCAGATGGTGCTTTTTCTCGGAAATCATCTAAGCTCGGATATTGAGTATCGGCGTTCTTGGTAAGATAAAGTTTTTCTTTCTTCCCCAGAGCCTCCATATCTTCATGCACAATAAGGCTGATAAATGGCAATTGTCTCTTTTGGAATTCCAGCAATGAAATAGCCGTGCTTTTTGCTTTGTCGTTGCTTCCGACGCCAAAAAGGTACAGGTTGCGCTTGTTGCAAGTCAGGGACCAATCGACACTAATAATTTGATAATTGTCCAAGGGAGAATTATCGGGCACTGGCTCAAACTGGCTCAAACTAGTCGTGGTATATTCCCTCAAATCTTCATAAAAAGTGCTACGGATGATTTCCCTACTCCAATGCCGCATATTGCATACCTTCTGAACACAGCCAGCAAACTGAAGAATACTTTCGTAGAGTAAATTAACAGGGCTGTCCAAACATAAATTGCCATTGTGTTCTTCAATGCCATTGTTTATGAGAATGCTCTTAAAAATTTTCTGCCGGGTCTCGCTGTTTACTTCATATGCATAAGAAAGGCGCATGAGAGTCATGCCATAGTCGCATATACGAATACAGTCTTCGCCGTTGGGACTGTCTTCAATATAGATATCCACCATATCGCCGTCTTCATGAAGTATGGGCACAATCAGTTGATATTTGTCAGGTCTGCGTTCATACACATCAAAGCCTGTTTTGGCTCGGTCCCGCAGTAGCATAAGGATATTATTGATGTTCATCAAAAAGATCCCTCTGTCTAGTTCCAGGAAAGTAATCTGAGTAATTATCTACGCTAATATCTTCAAAAAAAATCTCTATGGCACTTTCAAGTGTGCTGTATTTGTTAGTAAGTTCTCTATGCTTTTCTTGCGGATCTGTGCTACCTGACTGTACTTCTGTAGCGGTTATGCGATGTATGTGTGGCTGACTAAAATGACCATCTTTATTCCGGCTGGTCTCCCCATGCGGCCCATTGTAACGAACCAATGTTATGGAACCCAATGCTTTATTTTTGGTTTTGTAACGCAAACCAATCGAGTAGTTTTCTATGAAAACGATGGTCTGACGAATAAAAACCGAAAACTCTTCGCTATTCTCTTCTGGTGAAATGGTTTTTAATATCAACTGGCAGCGGTTATAGCCGCCCTCTTATTTATAGCCTTTTGAGGGAACTTTGCTTGCAATCGTTTTAGCAGATTGTATCAAACGAAGAAGGTCTTGGTCTGTTAGCATTGTTCCCTCTACTGTCTAATCCAGTCCAAAACTGGTTGCAGTTCTTCCACACCAATGGATGTTGCGGTAGTATAAACGACATTATACCCGAATTTATCCGGTTGCATTTTTTGCAACCGCTCCACCGCTTTTTTCTTTGCTTCTACCGTTTTGTCGCCTCTCTCATTCTCGGCCTTGACCTCAATAATATAAAACTCCCCGGTCTTTTTGACCAGCACAAAATCAGGGAAGTAGCGATGATACCGCTTGTCCTCCCCCAGATATTCAAAATGAAAGTCAGTCTTGTTCGGGTCGGTCAACCCGCCGGTGAACAGAAACGCCTCTACATCCTCAGGATTTGTATTGAGTGTGGACAGAATCTGCCCAAACAGGGAACGTTCCGGTTCGCTGTCAAAGTTATACGGCGTGTAGTGGAAACTTACATCGTGTTGGTCGTCATATTCTCCGCTTTCGGCAAGCAATCCATGCTCTTTCATCCGCTCACAGGTTCGCCCGAGTAAGCGCAAGCGATGGACATAAACGCCGTCCTCGTCCTTTTCAAAAACGTCTTTCCCATCTCTGTCCTGAGTGCGAATCAGTGCCAGCACTTCTTTTATTGTTTCCTCAACGGTCTTGTAGTTTGCCTGCTGGTTTTCAATCTGCTGAAACAATCCGTATAAGTGACCGTTTGGCATCTCGCCTTTGGCATATAACGCATTGAGTTTTTTCAACACCGGCATCACCGGCACATGGTATCTTGAGGCAATTTTCCAGGCGGCGGTATGGCAATCTGTGGTTTTCCTTCCGGCAGGCAGTTCTTTGGTGTCGCCGGTCGGCATCAGGATTTCTCTTGGTCCTCTAAAGTCCGGGGTCAGAATGCTACGCAGTATTCCCGGAGCTTTTTGCGGCTTCGGTTTTTTCAGCGTGATTTTTCCATTTGGTGGTTCAGCCCGCACAGCCCGTTTAACCGTGCGAGTGATTTCCAGCTTCGGTAATTCTGTTTTCAGAATACGCAGGACTACGGTTTTTTTATCTGACACCCGTCCGCTGAGCCGACCGAGGTCGGTGCGAAAGTTGTCTTGCAGTTCCCTGTCCAAAATTCTGGCATTGCCGTAATCCAGAAAGATTTTTGCCGAGTGTTGATTGCCCGGCACCTGTCGCAAACAACGGGTCGCCGCTTGCAGGACGTAGTTGTTGCTGGTGGTTTGTTCTTTTATCAGCGCGCAAGCGAATAAACTGGGGCAGTTCCATCCTTCCACACCTTTGCCGATTAGCAATATAACCCGTTTTTGATTGGTGGGATTATTGAGTCGTTTGAATTCGTCAATTTCTGCCGAACTGGATGTCTGTGTATTCACCAGTATCTGAGAGACGTTCTCCCCTGCCCTGGCCATCGCCTGTTCGATCAACAAACGGGAGTCATCCAGATGCGTTTGGGTCTTGAAATAAAAGGCGATTTTTGCCTTTGCGCCGTTGGCAAGCGAGACGGCACCATATGTGTGGAAAAACTCCCGGATGATGTCATTAAAGACTTCCTGTTCTGACCGCGCTCCGATGTCGTATTGATGGATTCCGTTACGCAGGTCTTTAAGGATATTGTCTTTGATGCCCTCCCCAAGCCCATACCAGACAATGACTTCTTTTAAGGTCTGCCTCTTATGGTAAGGTGTTCCGGTGGTATTGACCACAGCCACTATGGGGGATTTTTTATGAATGTAGTCGATGGTCTCGCGCACTCGTTTTAACTTGTCAATTGTATTTCCATAGGTATGGTGTGCCTCATCTGAAAAAACCCCAAGGTTTGGCAGACTTGCGATTGTTTGCAATCTCAAGTTTGCCTGCAATTCGGCTCGCTCAAAAATCTGTTGTTGCTGATTGCTTCTTCTGTTAATCCGCAAACTGATCTTCTCGGTGTTGGTCACGATCAGATTGTAGCTACTGCCCGTTTGCGCTTGTATGTTCTTTCCCTTGCCCGGATATTCAATCTTTAAGTTGGCAAGAAAGTCGCGGTTGAGGTCAGGAGGGAGAATCTTTTCGTAGGGCATTTCGCTGATCTCGCGCAAGGATTCGATGATCGTAGTGCCGGGCGCAAAGACAAAAGCATTTTTCATAAATTTGCATTTTCCATCGGGATAACGCAGAGACATGGCAAACTCGGTTGCGATAATCGCGCCAATCAGCACGGTTTTTCCGGCTCCCATCGCCAGGGCGAGAATATAACTCGGATATGGCAGAATTGCGGCCTCATGCAACGTCTGAATTTTCTTCTCCCTGACAAAATCTAAATCCGTTTTAACTTGTTCAATAACTGCGTCCGCATCCGCATATCGCAGAGCATCTCTTGAAAGCTGTACGCCAAGAGCATCAAACAAGGCTCTCTTATCGTCTCCGTAGTAATGCTTATAAAGATCAAGAGTACGTGGCGTTTTTAGTTTAAGGCGGACGTACCAGTACACCTCAAGGGCAAGAAACTGGGGTTCGCGCAGAAACCTGGGGGTTGAGTAGTCTTCTGGTGCTTCCAGTTGAAAGATAAGAATTTCCTCAATCAACGGATAATCAGCACAGGCATACCCGTCCTTGCGCCATTCGGCGACATCCTCGGCAAGTTTGGCGAACAGCGATAATTTTTCCATGCTCGGATTATATGGCATCCCATTGGTCATCGCCCGAAAAAGTTCTAAGGGCTAACCCCGGTAATCAGGTTAAATGTAGGGCGGGTATTGTTACAGGTTTGCGCAAGTAGTTTTTTCACGATCAAAACAATGATGATTCCGGTGGCTATAAAAATCCATTGCAAATTTCCTGTTCCTGATATGACTACAAACAGATTACACAAAAAATTAATTGTCGTTTTTCTGTGACAACTCTTCCCAAGTGCCTGGCCTCCACTTGCGAGCCGGTTTTCGGGCATCGGCTATTTGGGCGAGGGTCATTTTTTTCTCAATAATATTTTCGCCAGCGAACTGTAGCTTCATGGTTCTTCCCCTGGGAGCGGAGACCTTTGCATAACCCCGGGTCCTTCGTCGCCTTCGGCGCCTCGAGGATGACAAACTGGCGTGTCTTGTCATTCTGAAGGTGGATTGTTTTGACGATCCATAATCCAACCCTCCCCTAACCCCTCCCTATGAAGGGAGGGGAAATTCCTGCTTTCGCAATGACGACTTACGCAAAGGTCTCTTGGGAGCGGGGAGCGGGTCCGTTGTACCATTGGTGCTGTATTCTGTTCAGGCTTCGCAAGCCGTCCAATCCTCTCTTCTGATTTTTATTTCTTTGCTCGGCGGGCTGTTATCCAAGGATAAAAAACCTACCATCGTTTTTACAATTCGCATAATGCCTGGAGTCTTTATAATCTCGTCTGTTTTCTTTTCCAAGTATATGCGGCGAATATGCTTGTCATTGCTCCCTGTAATTTTTGTTTTTCCACCCTCCCACCTCGTTACGGTCATTCTTTTAACGCCCATAATTCTAGCCAGGTCTTCTCCTGTATAACAGAGATGTTTTCTTAAAAACCGGGCTTCCCTTCCGGTTAAGGCTTTGGGCTTAAATACCAAAGCGAAAGCTATCATAAGGTGCAACTCTTCCGAATACGGAACTTCCCACTCTGTATTCTTGCATGACAAACAAATATAATTAGGGACGCCCTCAAGAATTATATTATCCAGGCCGGATTGAGTATACCTGAAATTCCCTTTGCCTTTTTTTTGCGTTTTACCGCACTCTAAACATTTCATGATTAGACCCGCCTCTCCATTTTTTTATGTTTTACCGCGCTCCAAGGGTATCAAGATCATTTTTTTCCTATAATTGTTATAAGCCTTATCTTTGATTTTCTTTTGTCTACAACTTCAAAGACTACCTTTAAATGTTCGACAGGATGCTCAATTCTATAAGTCCATGCGCCCGTAACGATATGCGGCTCTGGAGCGTTAAAAATAAACCCTGACCTCGCCAAGGCTATTAGGTCATTGGCTTCCACCCCATCTTTTGCTATTTTCTGTGCAGAATGAACCCCCCAAATTACCTCACCCGAATTAAATGCCGTCCTGAATATTTTACAGGCTTGTTCTTTTGATAACGGGCCGGGCATTGACGAGCGTTTCGTTGCTTTTTTCATAATGTATCTTTATGATACATTGCATTGCGGAAAAATCAAGGAAAAGCATGGATGATTTTAACTTGCTTGACGGGTTGATTGGAAAACCGGTTCCGTTATGAAGAGGAGCCACCACAAGACTCGCCTGGGTGTCCTGTTTTTTTTCTTTATGAAATAAATCGGACGTTCCGCATATCCTGGATACCTTCCCCATTGTTAAACGGGATGATGAAAAACTTTTTAATAGAAAATACTACTAACTTTTCCTCTTTTTCTCGTCTGAGCCGGCGATCACCACGGTGATTTCGCCTTTCCAGGTCCGTGTCAGAGTGGAAAGTTCTTTCAGGTTTCCTCGAATCACTTCCTCATACATTTTAGTCAGCTCGCGGGCGACAGCCACCTTGCGATCTCCAAAAAACCGGTAAAGGTCTTGCAGCGTTTTTTGAATGCGGTTCGGCGATTCAAATAAAACTACGGTGCGTTTTTCATTCGCCAGATTCTCCAGCGTCGTCGTGCGCCCTTTTTTACGGGGCAGGAACCCCTCAAAAACAAACCGGTCCATGGGCAAACCGGAAACAGTCAATGCCGCCAGCAGTGCCGATGGACCAGGAATGGAATAAATAGAAACCCCCTCTTCGATTGCGCTGTTCACCAAATGATAATGCGGATCAGAAATTCCGGGGGTTCCGGCATCTGAAACCAGGGCAAGGTCATCGCCTTTTTTGAGCCGCTCGACAAACTCCCTGCCTTTCTTAATTTTGTTAAAGCTGTTGTAACTGGAAAGGGGCGTTTGGATTTGATACCTGTTCAACAAAATTCTTGTCCGGCGGGTATCTTCAGCCGCTATCAGGGAAACCGCATCAAGGGTTTCTATAGCGCGACGGGTCACATCACCCAGGTTGCCAATTGGGGTGCTCACTACAAATAAATTGCCCGCTTCCACTGACCCCGGTTGCACAACAGCCATGATTGAATATTTATTTTAGTCTCCGGTTTTGAAAAACTCAACTCTGCGTTCGGAAAAGCAGGACCGATTTTCAGTTACCCTTTCGCGGACTGGCCGGAAACTTTCTTTTCTTTTTCTTCGGTTTTTACCAGAGGTATGATTTTATTTTCTTTTTCCGTCATATCGCAGGAACCGTCCAATACCCCTCCCAGCTCAATGTACAAAGCAGGGGACTTAATCTTTCCCACCACCCGGCTGCCCGAATGAATCTCAACCTTTTTGGAAGCAATGATGGTTCCCTCTATGCGGCCCATGCAGACAACCGTTCCCGCAGAAATTTCCGCGACAAGATGTCCCGTCTCCCCTACAATCAGCGTATCATCGGTGTGGACCTCGCCTTCAAACTTGCCATCAATGCGAACAGTCCCGTCAAAATATAACGATCCGTTGAAAACCGTGTCTTCACTCATGTAGGCTTTAATTTGCGTGTCTTCTTTTTTCATATTTTTCTCTCTCCACATGAGAAACCACCCGTCCCGTTTTAATGTTTTTGCTGGCCAATCAACCCCCGGATGCGATCCAGATCGTCATCCGAGTAATAAGTCACCACCAGTTTGCCACCTATTTTCCCTGGATTAATCTCAACTTTGGTCCCCAGCTTGCGCCCCAACTCCTTTTCCAGGTCCCTGATAAAAATATTTTTTTTACTCGCCGGGACGAGTTTTGTCAGCACCGGTTGTTTTAACCTGTTCACCCGGCTTTCTGTTTGCCGTACCGTAAGATCCTGTTTGAAAATTTCTTTACGCAGAGCTTGCATTTGTCCGGCATTGTCCAGCCCCAGGAGAGCCCGGGCGTGGCCCATGGAAAGTTTGCCGGAAATCAAATCTTCCTTAATATTTCTGGACAACTTGAGAAGCCGCAAAATGTTGGCAACCGCAGCCCGGCTTTTACCTACCTTTTTAGCGATCATTTCCTGAGTCAGGGCAAACTCATCGGAAAGGCGGGCATAAGCTTCCGCCTCTTCTATGGGGTTGAGATCCTGACGATGAATATTTTCAACGATCGCCAATTCCAGAGCCTGATTGTCGCTGACCTCGCGAATCACTGCGGGAATTTTTTTCAGTCCCGCTTTTTTTGATGCCCGCCATCGTCTTTCACCCACCACCAACTCATAACCGGTTTCGGCTTTTTGCACAATCACCGGTTGCAGAATTCCATTTTCACGAATGGACGTTACCAGTTCTTCCAGCTTGTCATCATCGAAATATTTTCTCGGTTGAAACCGGTTGGGTGAAATTTCATCAATCAGTAGTTCCGTTCCCAGGCTCGTTCCTCGTTCGACGGACCCAGGAACTCCCATTTCGAAGTCCGGGATCAATGCGTTAATGCCTTTGCCTAATGCTTTTCGGTTCATGCCGCCGAGCCTGAAAGTAAGGTTCGTTCATCGGTTTTAGATCGGGAAATAATTTCTTTAGCCAGTTCAACATAAGAATCTGCGCCGCGTGAGTGACCGGCATACAGCATGATCGGCTTGCCATGACTGGGCGCCTCGCTCAACCGCACATTCCTTGGAATGATTGTTTTTAGCAGGAAGTCGCTGAAATATTTTTGCACCTGGTCCTTCACCTGTGACGCCAGCAGGGTTCTGCTATCAAACATTGTTAACAAGATACCTTCCACTTTTAAATCCGGGTTGATGGATTTTTTTATCAGCTTTAAAGTTTTCAGCAAATGGCTCAAACCCTGAAGAGCATAATATTCGCATTGCATGGGAATCAGCACCGAGCTGGAAACAGCCAGGGCATTCAAAGTCAAAAGACCTAAAGAAGGTGGACAATCTATAACCACAAACTCAAACTCCTCGCACAGACCGTTGAGAGCAGTCTTCAAAACTTTTTCCCGGGCTTCTCTGGATACCAACTCGATTTCAGCACCGGTAAGATCCACCCTCGAAGGAATGATTTTCAGCGTTTCAATTTCAGTGGAGCAAATGACTTCCTTTTGGCTCGCCTCACCCATCAAGAGTTCATAAACCCCCCGGGAATTGGCATCGATCCCCAATCCACTGGAGGCGTTGCCCTGAGGATCAATATCGACCAACAACACTTTTTTGCCCGAAAGGGCTATAGAGGCTGAGAGATTGATGGCTGTGGTGGTTTTGCCCACCCCGCCTTTTTGATTTGCGATACTTATGATTTTGCCCATGAAGCCTCTTGGGAACAGTTCGGACAACCGCCCCAAACTACCATATTTTCAATTCTTTGCCAATATATAAATTGATTCTTAGCCCATTGTTCCACCAGCGTGACGCTGGGCCCAACTGGCAATAGCTCTCTGACAGGCAACCTTTTTTCTCGGCTAAGTCCTTGCTAATTTACCCCTTCGGGGCATGAAATTAATGTTGGGAATATCACATACCCCGAGGGGGTAATCCCCAGGTTAGTGCAAGGCGAGATCCTTCGTCTCCCTAAAGAGACCTTTGCATAACCCTAGATTCTTCGTCGCTAACGCTCCTCCAGAATGACAAACCTGCGTTTCTTGTCATTCTGAACGGAGTGAAGAATCTCGCCTTTACGCTTTTTCGACTTATGCAAAGGTCTCCTCCCTAAAGGGACGTGCCAGGCCTTCGGCTCCTCAAGGATGACAAAATAGCCTTGTATCGTCATTCTGAATGCTTCGGCTTCGCTCAGCACAGGCTCCGTGAAGACGTGATATTTTTCCTTAACCTTCGTGCCCCGAAGGGGTATGTGATATCCTCTTCCTTAAACTTCATGC
Organism: Nitrospinales bacterium; assembly: GCA_965249625.1. Classification (GTDB taxonomy): domain Bacteria; phylum Nitrospinota; class Nitrospinia; order Nitrospinales; family VA-1; genus LS-NOB. The sequence goes on from OZ252246.1 coordinate 2,674,726, forward strand.
CCCGAATGGGTAATCTCGATTCTTCGATTTTTCGACTTACGCAAAGGTCTCCTTCGGGGCATGAGTCCAGGTAAGTCATCACACCTGTGGCGGTTCGCCACTGTTTCACGTGAAACATTTTTCATAAATTAGCAGGCTTGAGAGCAGCCCCTGATAGCTGGTTATGGTGATCTCTTCCTTCAGCGGAAGACCGCATTTGGGCAGGGTCTCGTCGGGAGATTTTTTCAGGACCAGTCGGCCTCCGCTAGCCAAAAATCTTTCCCCCAGGGCCAGGCACAACTCGACACTGGATACAGCGCGAAAAATGACCGCACCGAACTGGCCTTCCTGTTGGGTTGGAATGTCCTCCGCCCTGGCATTGATCACTTCAATCCGATCCAGCCCAAGCTCCCGGATGACTGTTTCCAGAAAACCGCAGCGTTTGCGCTGGCTTTCCACCAAAACCAATGGCATTTCAGGAAAAATAATTTTTAAAGGAATCCCGGGAAAACCTGCACCACTGCCTATGTCCATGACCCGGAAATCGGGTTTGAGCACCCGGCAATACTGCAGAGAATCGAATACATGCCTTTTGAGGATGTTTTCGGGGTCTTTTTCTGCAGTGAGGTTAACTTTGTGGTTCCATTTGACCAAAAGATCCAGATAGTGTTGAATCCGGGACTCCACGAGGCTAGAAAGCTCACTAGCAAGAGCCAGCCGGGGGTCCTGCAAAACATGTAAAATGGTCCCTTGCATGGGAGGCCTTTGCATAGGGCAAAATGGCGTTCAGGAAGCAAGAATCTTTTTAAATTCCCGGGTAAGAATAGGAACGATCTTAAGCACATCTCCAACTAACCCATAATCGGCAACAGAAAAAATAGCGGCGTTGGGGTCGGAATTAATGGCCACAATGCATCGCGACGCAGACATTCCGGCTAAATGCTGTACCGCCCCGGAAATACCACAGGCGAAATAAAGATCCGGGGAAACCGTTCGCCCGGTCTGGCCCACCTGGTTGGAATAATCGCGCCAGCCGTTATCCACCACAGGCCGACTGGCCCCTACCGCCCCACCGAGGACTTCTGCCAGGTCTTCCAGCAGTTTAAAATTTTCCGGCCCCTGCATCCCCAGTCCACCCGATACCACAATCCGGGCTTCGGTGACATCTAATTGGGAACCCACCTGTTTGACCAATTCCCGGACCCGTTGGGAAAATTCCGGCAATTCGACTTCTTCCTGAATAATGTTACCCTGCCGGGAAAGCGGGGGACCGCGAAACACATTCGGCCGCAGGGACAGTATATGCGGTTTCCTGCCCTTGAAGCGGACAGTGGAATGGGCCTTTCCGGCTGAAACCGGCCGCACCGCCTCCACCTCACCGCCGCTAACAGAAAGGGAAATACAGTCGGTCGCCACCCCCACCCCCAACCGGGCCGAAAGAACCGCCGACAATTCCTTGCCGTTATTGGTCGCCGGTAACAATAGGTAATCGAATTCAGATTTTTCTAATTGCCGTAATAAAGCGAAAGCATAATTTTCATGGACATAGTGCTGCAGGTCGGGATGGGTGAGAAAACGCACTTCATCGGCACCGTGTTGAATAAAAAGATCGACCTCAAAATCTGCTGCATGGCAAAAGCAAAAGGCAACGACCTTTCCAGAGATCTGGTCCGCCAGTTTCCGGGCGGCACTTAGAACCTCTAACGATACCGGCTTGGTTTTACCTTGGTCATGCTCGATCACCACAGCCAGGACACGGTCAACACCCACAAAAAAACTCCGGAATAAAAAATAAAAAGGATAGCCAACACCACGAACGCCAGAAAAAAAAGCATTTTATTGCCATTTTAGGCGCGACATTTTTGGCTTTATAATATAATAAAAGGTTGAGAAAGTGAGGACAACATCTGCAGAATCTGGAAAATTATTAAAGCTACTTTTTGCCTTCTTGTGTTTGTCTTGGGGATTTCTTGGAAATACGAAAACGTTCTACTAAAAACATCCCAACGATGCTTCCCAGTGTAATCGTTACCATTTTAACTGCAAATTCCTCCTTGCCCGCAATAGCCGCTACAGTTGCCAGCACCATGCCAGTGATTGTTATTACCAAAGAACTATTTACTCCGCGCTTCTTATCTTCCGCATTAAGTTTAAGATTTTCCTTCTGAAAGGCTACAAATTCCTGGCCCATGTACTGTTCATGAGCTTGATTCGATTCCACAAGGGCCAATAAACGGTCTGTCGAACCAGATTGCAATTCCTCCAATTCCCTCATTTAAGCAGGTGGTGGAAGGGGGTGAGGAATACTCCAGCGCAAGCGTTTTAACTTCAACCGGCGATTTTTTGACCGCTTCGGCGACTATAGGCTTTTTTGGATGACCCTTACTCCCAGAAACGGCCCTATCAATGGCCTTTTGGATTGCCCTTGCAATGGCCTTATCTTTTTCTAATTCCCAGATTTCTTGCGGAGAGATTTTTGGAGGCGGGGAGCCTTCTGGAAGGAGAGCTTTGCATAACCCGAGATTCTTCGTCACGTTGTTCCTCAGAATGACAAAATGGCCCAGTATTGTCATTCTGAACGCAGTGAAGAATCTCGCTTTTCTGTTTTATCAACTTATGCAAAGGTCTCTTCTGGAAGGGGTTCGCCATCAGCAGGACTATCTGACATGTTCCTCTTCTGGGAGCTCTATTGATGCATCAAAATCGGGGACTCTTCCCCGCCAACGTAACCAAATGTGCTTATTGATTCCCAGATCCTGATCATCCATGAATTCAAACTCTTCTTTATCGCGGCACACCAATGGGTCAGAATCATAAACCTTTGGGACAAACTTAAACTTTTCTATCTCTTCATCTTGCAGAGGTAAAGTTTTTATGGCAGTCCAAAGCCTTTGACCAATCCGCTTAAATTGCTCCCGGAGTAGTTCATCATGGCTACCAGGTCTTGTCTTGACGTATTCACTAAAAAAACGAACCATATTTTCCCTATCATCATTTAATGGGAAAAGCCTTAAAGAGTGCCCGTATCCAGAAAAATAGTTTTTCATAGAATTTTTATTCACAACTACATAATCGGTAAATTTAATATTCTTCTTTAACCTCATACCCGCATATAGGGCATGCCCCCATGCCATGGCAACGAAGGCCTAGACCCACCTGTCTGAAAACAGGGTTAAACAAAGTAAACACAATTTGGGGTTTGGTGGCATCATAGCGTATTTCCAGAACAGAAACAATAGTTTGGGCTAAAAGCCCACTTATGCGCCAAGACTAAGTAAAGTCTAAATTGTAGCACCTAAAATGTGGCGGATTCAACTAGTAAGTGCAATAGTTAGTAAAGTTTGTTTTTTGAAGAATAGTTCATAGGGTGTTTTATAGTCAAGCGATTTTCCGGGTCTATGATTGAGTTGATTCATGATGTGTTTCAGTTCCTTTTGTGTGACGTTGTCCAGTCGTCTGGACTTTGGTAAATTGATCATCCCCCGAGATACGAGACCTTTGCATAACCCGAGATTCTTCATCGCGTACGCTCTTCAGAATGACAAAATAGCTCTTTATTGTCATTCTGGACGAGATTGCATTGTCACTCTGAACAAAAGGATGACAAACTGGCGTTTCTTGTCATTCTGAGGAACAAGGTGACGAAGACGTGATATTTTTCCTTAAACTTCGTGCCCCGCAGGGGTAATCCGGGGTTATGCAAAGGTCTCTGTCCGCGGGGGTGGGAGTTTCATTCATAGGGTGTATTTTCTTGATTAAATGATTTTTTCCTCTTCTCGCAGCAAGCGAACCAGCTCGCCGCTTATTTCTTCCTCAGACCCTTGCAGAATTATTCCCTTTTTTCGCTCCGGGGGCAAGCAGAGATTTTCCTCAACCACTCGGTCGCCATAAATGTCAAGCGTCTCAATATCAAGGTCGCCGGCAGAAAGCGTTAAAACTTCTTTTTTCTTAGCGGCCATTATACCTTTGAGGGAGGGCAGGCGAGGTTTATTCAGACCCTTCTGGCAAGTCAACAGCAAGGGAAGCGGCAATTCGCGAACTTCACTGCCGCCTTCAACCTGCCGGGTGATTTTAGCATTTTGAAAGTCGTCGGAGAACTCAATCCCCGTCACCACAGTGACGAAGGGAATACCGAGAAAAGTAGCCAGGGCCGGGCCGGTCTGGGCCCGATCCACATCCACAGCCTGCCTGCCGCAAAGAATTAAATCGTAGGGAATTTTTTCAATACTGCGAGCCAAAACTCTGGTCAATGCATAAGAGTCCAGCCCTTCAAACTTAGCATCCATCAAATGCACGGCCTTGTCCGCACCCACAGCAAGAGCTTTTTTAATGGAATCCTTAAATCCTTCGGGCCCCAGCGATAAAAGGGTGATTTCGGCATCCGGTTTTTTTTCTTTAATGCGCACCGCTTCTTCAATCGCAAACTCATCATAGGGGTTGATGATGCGGGAACTCCCGGGAGAAACCACCCTTCCGTTTTCAATCTGGATTTGAGCGGCGGTATCCAAAACCTGTTTAACACAAACGATGATTTTCATAATCCTCAAGCACAATTAACTTAACCTGGATATTATCGCAGAGGGCGGCAATTTGCAAAACCGCAAAATCTAGTAACCTTAACTACGCACGAAAATAAAAGGAGAGCTACACGACGGGGGAGTGGATCTGTCAAGCTGGGGCAGGGTTTAGCCTGGTTGCAAGGATTTCAAAATATCCTGAACCTGTGAGGGAACATTCGATCAGATTATTATATTCTTCGAAAGTTAACTTTAAGGCTTGGGCAATTTTCTCTGATTTTTTTTCGGAAAATAACCTGTCGTGATCGTTAGGAACCTTAACCTTCCCTACTATCTTGCCATTTAGTGAAATAGCAAATGTGGGGTGCGGACCCCTCTTTTTTCTTCCGGGGATTCTGGCCTTGCTTACCTTTGACTTGATTTTAGAATTTATTTCTGACTCTCTGACTCAAGGAAACGCTTTATCTTTTCGGCCATATTCCGTTAGGCTGGGATGATATCTTTAAGATGGGATCTCCATTCTAATGGTTCTTGACCTAGCTCTGATTCATCGGCTTCCTTAAGCCAGTCCCAAAGGTCAAGGATTTCATCCTTGATCTCTTGTTCTATTTCAGGAATGGTATCACTGAAAGTATGAAGGCTTAGAGGCTTGTAAAACCCAGAGGGCCCGTCCTGCGAAAACTCTACAGTGACCATTATGGGGTCACTTAGCATGATACCTTCTCCCAAATCCTCAATTTGAAGAAGGAAGCCTCTTTGTGAGAAACTGTCCACTTCAGGGATGGGAGCGGTCACAGCTATCCCCGCTTGTTGTTGTAGCAAGGCATTCAAACAACGCTGAGCACCATCAAAGTTTATGTCATTGGGAATTGCTAGGGGCATGGTTTCCTCAATGTTTTTGTGTAGGTTGCTTTGGGGCTACAAAAGTATTCTCAAATTGCTGAATCTTGTCATCCAACCACGCTCTCATCGCCTTCATTGTGTTATAATCCATCATAAGCCCTCCTTCAACCTCCCTAATAACTGATTCTGAGCTTTTTTTGTCTGAGAGCTCGAAACCCTTCTGCTCTAGTGAGTAGGTCTCTTCATCCGGTATAGGGTGTTTCTCAACAAAGAAATCCATATGCAAGAAACCCTTTCCAGTGAGGCCCCCGTAAATCCCATCTACATGAAAGTTTCTATACCCATGAGTTTTCCGGTACTTGAAGTGAACTTCTTGCTTGGGTTTTGTTTTATCGGTCATTTATGCCTTGTCGGATTAAGATTATAAATACATTACGGCGAAAAATCGGCTTTTCCAGACCCTATAATAGTGTGCGTCGCATCAAGAGAAATTTCCACAAAAAATGGAATAAAAGACACCTCTCTGGATACCCGTAGAAAAACCTGAAATAAAGCTGAATGGGATATTGTAGAACAATTCCAGAACAGAATCAATATCGATGGGCAGAATGCCCATATCGCCCTCTACACTATTGAAGTTTTATAAAAAGTTCATGAATTGTCAAGCCTCCATTGTGCTATATGGTAAATAAGAGACAAATATAGGGGGGGGTTTACCCCAAAACCAGGGTCATTTTTTTGAGGCCGGCCTTGAGATGGTCGGAGAGGGCTTGGCTGCTGATCTTCATGATACGCGCAGCGAGTTTTTTCTTAAGCCCCCCATAAAACACCAATGAGACAGCCATCAACTGCCTGTCCGTCAATCCCATATCTTCAAGGTTCAAGAAACCTTCCTTTAAATAGGAAAACTCTGAGTGCGGACGATAGTCCTGAAATTCAACTCCGAAATTCTGGGCATTGCGGATAATTTCCAACTCATCAGGAGGAAAAAACCTCAAGTGATAGTCATTCTCCGATCCATAATCTATACCTTCATTTGTTTTGCAGGGTTCAGACATGCTCGTGATTCTCCAGGTATTTTAGAAATTGAGGACCATCATAAAAAATAAAATAGGAAAACCAGGCAGGCGGATTGGGCTCGAGTAAATCGGCAAAAAGACTGCGCGGCAAACCATCTGGCAAACCCGTCACGGGAACACCGTTAATAAAAACTTTATCCCGGGAGAACATCGTCCGCCAATATTCACGTCCTACCCTGAAATGAAACCACAGTGCCTTAAGCGAAGGTTCCCGACGGTATAAATAATTTCCACAATAAAGGCAATGCCAACCCACATCGGTTTCGTACAATCCCTTTCTGCCGCAACCCCTTTGAAGAGTTTCCCCGCTTTCCAAGACATAAGAAACCCGCAAACAAAGTTTGAGTCTTTTCCTGGCAGATGCGTTATGACCCGCAGAAGAACGTGTTATCCGTATCTTTTCCACAGTACCCCCCCCCCCTCATAAATAATAGTGACCAGCTACCTGAAAAAATCTCAACCAACCCCCAACCAAGCATATTCCCATCATTTTCCGGATAATTTTTGTTTACCGATTGCATTGTCCGGATAGGAATTGTTATAATTTCCAAGTCCCCAGCTTGACCTGTTGAGTGAGAGCTTTGCGTAAGTCGAAAAAAACAGAAAAGCGAGATTACCCCTTCGGGGCACGAGGGCTTGAGTTGAACATCACGTCTTCACGGAGCCTGTGCCGAGCGAAGCCGAAGCATTCAGAATGACAATACAAGGCTATTTGTCATTCTGAGGAACAAGGTGACGAAGACGTGATGTTTTTCCTTAAACTTCGTGCCCCGCAAGGGGTAATCCGGGGTTATGCAAAGGTCTCTCTTTGAGTCTTGTCCGGCAAATCCATATCGCAGGAAAGCCGGAGGCCATTCGTTTCGGCTATTTTGCACATTAAAATAACCATTTTGTAGTTGCTATAATTAATTGATAAATAGTGAATTATTTTATCTATTCATTTTCCCTCTTCTCAAAATACCTGATCAAGATGGTATAATCAGTGAAAAAGCAGAATTAGAGCCAGGCAATTACTGCCAATAAAGCGAGACTGTTTCGCCGAAGAGCAAATTACAAAAAAACAGCGAATCCGGGATAAGGACCTTATTCCCTTTTCTTATTTTTAATATAGGACATTTGTCCTATTATGTCAAGAGCTTTTTCACTCCGCCATGCCAAAAACACGGGTTTGGGAAAGAATAGGGTCTTTGCCGGGGAGCAACAACCTTGCCGATTTTTGTCGAAAGGTTGGCTTGGATTATGAAAAATTCAAGAAGAGCCATGGGCGTAACAATGGACCTCCTGATTCCATAACGCTGGAAAAAATCGCCAGGCATTTCAGGCTGGATCTGGGATGGCTGATTACGGGTACCACTTCTTCCTCTCCCCTTAACCAGAGAATTGGTAAAAAGCTCAAACGTTTGAGAAAAAAGAATGGCTGGTCCCTTGAAGAAATGGGCAAGCGCGTTTCTCTCTTTCCGCAGGTTTTACAAAACTACGAAAATGGAAACTGGTCCATCTCCCCTGATTTGCTCAACGACCTGGCAGAAAAAATGAATATTCCGCCGAACGAGTTTTTGAAGGAGGGGGACACGTTTCCAGTGCAGGTGCCGGAATTGAAAATTTATCAACCCAAGAGCATCGCAGAAGCTCCAGCCATTAAAGGGGAAGACTATATCTCCATTCCTCTCACGGCCTCTTCCATCGCCGCCGGACAACCCATCATCCAGGAAAATAATATTGAGGATTATGTTCTGCTTCATATACGGGCGGCAGGCAAAAAGAAAAATCTGGTGGCCAGTCGGGTAGACGGGGATTCCATGGAGCCCATGTTGCACTCGGGCGACATTGTGGTCATTGACCGGGACGACAAAAAATTATTGAAAAACCGCATCTTTGCCATCTTCTATGATGAGGGCTTAACGGCAAAATATGTGGAATCCCAAAAAAACCTGTTAATTCTCAGGCCTATCAACCCCAATTCTCAGGTACAAATCATCAACCTCAACGAACATCCCGACCCCATTGTCGGTCGCGTTATTGGTGCCTGGAAAGAGCTTTAAACTCCTTCCACAATCCAGACAATTTGATTTTACAATTTCCGCCTCGATAAGCCATAATAGAGGCGCGGAGGTGTTCACTTTTTTAAGGGCCGGGTATTGCTTCTTTCTGGTAATAAATGGTCACCACAATCTTATCCCCTGCGACAACCGATCCGACTTGAGTAAATTTTAAACCCAGCCGGTCGGACACCAAAAACCCAATTGAAGAACCTAAAACCGTTTTCCCAAACTGGCTTCCGTCCGTTAAGGTTCCGGGGTTGGTCTGGGCCGTTCCATTTTTTAAAATATCGACCTTTATATCCTGGCCAGTGGGAGCGATTTGCGCAAAAAGGCCTATAGCCTTTACCGTAATATTTTCCTCTGGAATAAATCCATCAAAAAATACCATTCCATTGGCAGCCGAGTCGAGAACGGGAACGGTAAAACAAAACAAATTTCCAAGATCATCCACCGCCTCGGAAAAGTCGGAATACTCATTTTCCCAATTTAAATCTCCGGCGGAGGGAATTGCAAGATTCAGGTTCGTTGTAAAAGTATTAGCCATAAAACTCCTTTCCAAAATTTAAATCCAAGGCCGAACCCCCGGCCGGTATGAATCAAAATTCTTTAATTTATTTCCGCGCCGCCAAAACCTGAGTCCCCAAATACCTGCAGCCCAAAGCCCGCATTGCCGACAAGTCCGCGCATTTGCCGGGCAATTACAGGAACCGTATCCATACGTTGGGCGATTCCCGAGCCAATAGACCTACCGGCACCTAAAACCATGACTTTGACATTTTCCAGTTCATGCGTGGGAGGGTTGACCTCAAGAATATCGCCCCGCTCAATCTCCATATTATCCAGCAGCAATTCAATCTCATAAACATCCCGGGGAAACCCGCGTTCCTGCAAATAAAATAAAGCCAGATCCGCCGCAAGGACCTCGGTCCGAATCCAATTGAACTCAAAATCAGCCGGCTTTTCCTTTTGCCCAAACTGATTGATCGATTCAACATCATTGGCGCTTTCCACCGATTTATAGCCCCCACCAGACCAGTTTTTGCGATATCTCAGATCGATTTTATTCACCACATCCTCAATAGGATTACGCGTGGATTTAAACCGAACCTGGTTTTTAGAATCCAACAAAACCATATTGTCCAAAATGATTTTATCCGCGATGGTGCTGGTGTTCACAAGGTTTAATGGACGAAACAGAATTTTTGCCAATCCCAAATCCCAATAAAAAAAAGAACGGCTTTCCTTGCCCCATTGATTCCAGAGTTCGCGGGCTGAAACCTTATTGACTATTATCCCAGCCAGCAAATAACCGGAAAATAAACCACCCGCCTGATCCAGGGATGCAGAGTCCAGTACCGAGCTGCCCAAGTTTAACGCTTTGAGAATTGACCATTTGTAAACATGATCCGGTCTTTCAACAAGGGAGCCGGCAATCCCGGTCAGGGTTCCACTGGAATCATCCTTCACACCCTGGATATCAGCACTGACCTCGTCGGTGAACTGGATTCGTCTGCGGGCATACTCAATTTCATAAGCAAGGTGAACGATAAAGGCTGTCCGGCCATCGCTGGAGCCATTGTATTGAATTTGGGATTCCCGGTTGGTGAACCAGTTCCAGTCTCCATTCACATGGCTGGTAATATCAAAAAAATCAACAACACTGCGAGTGGCTTTTTCAGCCGTGGAATTAATCGCTGGACTGGAAGAATGTTGAGTTAAGGAACCAGTTTTTGAGGTGGAAACATTGGTCCCTTGCGTACTCACGCTTAGCGGTGCATTCATGGTCACGACCCGCGTGGCAAAAGTCACCTTAAAAACAATAAATGTTGCGTTATGCGTGAGACGAATGGAGTTTGTGTCTGCATTGATATTGCCGCCTGTGGTGTAGGTTTGCGTCGTTCCTTGCCGTCTCCAGATCCGGTAACTGTTGGAGGGACTTCCCCCGTTGTTTTGCGCATAGACATCTACCGTGGTCGGACCAGAAATCGTACCGGTCCATTCAAATCCAATTCCATATTCCGCTGTTGCCCAGGTACCCGGACCCGGCTCGGGAAAAGTAATAATATGTTGCTGTCCGCTATTCAGGCTGATCGTTTGCCCGCCGACCCCAGATAGGGCACTTTGCGTTATCTTTGGAGGAAGCGCTTCGGTATGCTGATGTTGTGGATCGCTGATGGGAAACCCGAGCGAGTCCAAATGCGTATGAGTGATATCCGTCGTCCCGCTCGAAACCACCCCATCATCCACAGCCGGAGCAGACAAGGTGCCAACCTGGCCCACCCCGGTAACATGGGCCGCCATACTGTCATTAGGAAGTTTCTCCTCAACAAAATGCTCGACCCGCAAAAGTACTTTACCAATGGTTCCAATATTAGCCAGGGAATCGGTTTGCCGTAACGATAGAACATTGGTGCTCTGGTTGATTTTGGCATAGGTCGTGGGGCTGTTGGGAATGTTGGCGTTGGTCGGATTGATAGCCGTATTCCCCGCGCCCACTACATCGTTCTGCGTCTGCAAGAATTTGGTATCGATGGAATCAGATTTTTTAGGCTTTGAGGAAAACACCACTTCCCCTTTAGCAACATCCACCGAAAAATCTCCAGAATTGGCCAGGTGCCCCCCAACCCTGATGTTGGTAATACCCTTAACAGGGTAATCAGGGTCGCTGAACAAGTAACGATGGTCCGTCACCTTTTCGAGAACCGCGTCACCGCTATAATGAAATTCATTGATCCCGGAACAGCCCAAAAACTGGGTGGAGTTCAAACTAGTGAAGCTGATTTCATCATCATTGACGATAACCGTCCCGGACACGGGAAAATTAGAGGTGGAAGAAACATCCAGCAAAGTCCCACCAGGAATCGCAACCGAAGTCAACTGCGTTTGTTGTGATTTCCGCACCAAAGTCCCGGGAACTTCATCGACATAGCCAATAACGATGGGCCTGATTTTTCCAACCGATGCTTCCGGAACATTAGGGTAATCATCAAGGGTGAGGGTGTTGCCGATCACTGTGGAACCATAGCCTTGAGATACATCCACCAAGTCAAAAGTACAAATCGCCTCGTCATATTGGATCGGGTTTCCGATGCGAGCAATAAAAAGGACGCCAAGATCCGCGTCGGTCAACCCGTCATCCGCAAACCACTGGTAAAGAGTTACCACAGCCGATTCAGGGGGACGATGGCGAAACAAATTTGAAAACCGGGCCACCGGACTGAACAAATCAACCGGCGCATTCACCACGGTCACAGTGAGGCTGGGGTAAGAATTGCTATCGGTTTGATCGGGGGATACCAGCCGGTCAAGGTTTCCCATATTATCCACCAACGGGTACCAGTAAAAGAAGTTGATCGTGATCCCCTCCCGATCAGTCAGTCTCAATGTTAATTCCGGCAACCCATTCATGGCAGGCCAGTCAATTTGTAGCAAGTTGACCGGCGCATTGGCCTTATTATTTCTGGAAGTGTTAAATCCGGATGTAAAATCGGTTCGCATGACGAATAAAATAACAACAGGTTTATAAAGGGTTCTCTAATCCTTGAAAACTTTTACAAAGTCTCACATGAAAATTATTTCAGTCAATCGGGTCCTTGCTGACAGCCATCAACTCCAGCTTATCGTCAATGCCTATCTGGCTTGAGTGAATCCTTTCATCAATCTCCCCCCGCACCCGATTTTTCAGAATTTCCATCAACCGTTCTTTCCAATCCTCCCTCTCTCTCAACTGGGCATAAAACTCCGCCCGAAGGGGAACCGATTTCTGGAAAGCAAAAGTATCCCCTTTATAAAAAACCCGGATCGGGAACAATTGTGTCTGCCCCACTTGCTGAATTTCCTCCCCCTCCACCACAAGGTTGAAATCCTCAGCCCGGCACTGGCTCCAATCAATCATATTCATCTCCTTCATCTATTAATGGTTGCCGTCAGTGTTTTATGCAGGCTCTTTCCTGAGATCAATAGTCCCGGAATATTTACCGAAGACAACCAATTGAAAATTAAATGGGTTCATCCACCGTACGCTATGCAAGGTTGCGTTGCGGTCTTCAAATTCAAACGTGTTGAATGACTTTTTAACGGTGTCAAAAAAGGTTTCGGCGCTGTCCCGGTCAGACTGGCTGATACGGGCAAAATTTAACTGAAACGTCTGGCGCTGGCCGCCCTTCTCCTGCACATAAAGCACGCCACCTGCAGTGACTGAATTGATCTGTTCAGGATAATCCAGGACCTCCCCCGCCGGGTACTCCGGCCGGGTGACAGGCACCCATTGCGCCGTCGGGGCGGACTTTGTCGGATAATAAAAACCAAAACTCATAAAACATTCTCCAAATTAATATTCCCCTTTGTCAGAGAGCTTTGCGTAAGTCGAAAAAAAACAGAAAAGCGAGATTACCCCTTTGGGGCATGAAGTTTAATGAAGAGGACATCACATACCCCTTCAGGGCACGAAGGTTAAGGAAAAATATCACGTCTTCACGGAGCCTGTGCTGAGCGAAGCCGAAGCATTCAGAATGACAATACAAGGCTATTTGTCATTCTGAGGAACAAGGTGACGAAGAATCCGGGGTTATGCAAAGGTCTCCCTTTGTCAGGGGAAAGATCGTTTCAATTGCCCACCGGCTCACAGCCTGGGAGGTCGCAAGTGCGTGTTATGTCTCTACCTTAGCTTTCATGCTCCAGGGGGGGGTATCACCGCCTCATTGCCCCTGCGGCTAGCAGCTAATTTATTCGGCGGTCGAGGCGTTTGAGTTCGTCACGCATCATGAAAGCCATGTTGCGAAACTCCTCCCGGTCAAGCTTGGCACCGTTGGCGACATTGAAACTGAAATTAAGGTTATTGATGCTCATTCCACTGGAACCGCTCTGGCGAAAATCTTCGGCCAGGTTTTTGGGCAGAACCGCTTCATCCTTGTGGATCAGGGCGAGCATATCGCGGGGAACCCGGTCGATGCCGCTGGCAAAACCGGGAAGATCGGGTTTAGCCGGGGAGAATCCCACCGACTTGTTGAACCCAGTCAGGTCCGGACTAGAAGTCTGGAACACCGGCAATCCATCATCGAAAAAGGAGTCGGATGATCCGGAAAAGGAAGGGGCCGCCGACCGGATGGTTTCTTCAATAATTGTTATTCTTTGAGTGATGTCATGGGAAAATATTTCTTCAATACCCTTGCGAATGACCTTGGCCTGTTCGGTGGCATTATCCAGCAGGCTGACCGTGATCAAAATCTCCTGCATATTCTGGACCTGTTCGAGACAGGTCTTGGTCGTCTCTAGCGACTGCACCGTCTCCGGTGGAATCGGCGGCAAAGCCAAAGGTTCAATGGTGGCAAGCTGCTCCATCGATTCTTTCACACCCTCTACATATTCTTCAACCGGTTGACCACCCACCAGCCATTCACTTAGTTTTGTACCCACCCACCAAGTAGCGTAAAAAGCAACCGATGTCGCTCCCAAATACCTAATTTGCCCGGCCAATGTGGATAAGTTGACTACTAACAATGTAATACCAGCAGTTAATGATGCAATCAAAGCTGTTTGTTTTAATGTATCGAGCCTATTGAATTCTGTTTCCAAATCTTTAAAATATTCTTTAAAAGAGGTTTCAAAGATTGGCTTAAAACTTTCCGTTTTTTTCTGGGCCTCTTCAAAAGATTTAAAATAGTTTTCTAAGGCCCGGTTCGCCGAATCACTAAATTGATCATCAAATTGAACCACAATCTGTGTTGAAACAGTTGGATTAGCCATTTTTAAGTTCCTAAATTTACGATTCGTCATATCTATTATTTTGGATATGGTATAACTCGGTTAGCCAATATGGAGTATTTACCATGGCCTTAATTCCCTGTTTTGAGTGCGGAAAAGAAATCAGCGATAAAGCGATAACCTGCCCACAATGCGGCGTACCAATTCCAAAGGAAGGTGATCCGCCTCTTTTTGTCGGGGGTGTGATTGGACAAACTCAAAAATTTTGTAGAAAGTGCAGGTCATCCAATGAAAGCTGTTTATATTGTAAAACCTGCGGAACCTACTTACCAATTCATATATTTAATGTGATTATCCTGGTTTGGTTTTTAACGGTATTTTGTTTAATCGTTCTTTTATGAAAGGTGTCCTTTTCCTCCCTTGAGCCTTGTCAATTATTAATTTGAATACCCTCCCCTTCGCCCATAACTCATAGAGTTATAGGCGAAGGGGGGTGCCACCCGTCAAGGGAGAGCTTTGCGTAAGTCGAAAAAAAACAGAAAAGCGAGATTCTTCACTGCGTTCAGAATGACAGACAACGAGATTACCCCTTCGGGGCACGAGGGCTTGAGTTGAACATCACGTCTTCACGGAGCCTGTGCTGAGCGAAGCCGAAGCATTCAGAATGACAATACAAGGCTTGTCATTCTGAGGAACAAGGTGACGAAGAATCTGGGGTTATGCAAAGGTCTCCCGTCGAGGAGGAGGTAACGGGCAACAATCCATTAGTCGTGGTCGGCGGGCCGGTGGTGGTTGTGATATTTTTCCAGCAAGGCCAGGGCCTTCCATTCCATAATATCCAGATCATTCTTTTCAAAAGGATAACCCCCTTTTTTTAACAGCAGAAGGTTTTCCAGATACCCCACCCATTTGCCAAACCCTTGTGGATAGCGGCTGAGAGTTTTTCGTGCCGGGTGATTTTCGATATTCCATTGCGGGTTATCTGTTTCCTCGTGAACCCGCTTTAGAAATTTCTGGTACTCTACTTCCAGTCCCGGCACATCGTCCTGGAAGTAGTTGATCAGTTTTTTAGTGTGGCGTGTTCCAGGTTAGCCGACGTTCCTTCAAACACCATTGCTGCGGCGCATTTGAAGGAAGCCTGGACATAATTTTTCCAGTTTGGAATTGAAGGGGTCAAAGGTTTTTCCTCCCCTGTAGCAGGATCGGTAAAAACAACCTCTTCTTCGCCCTCTTTGGTTTTAACTTTGATGTCCATTAAAATGGTTTCGATAAACTCAATACGCGCCTGCGAGGAGTGGTCATCGACATTGCCGGGAGAAACAAACTTAAACCGGTTTTTCTGGAACCGGCAAAACTCTTCGGTCGTATAATCCCGCAAAACCAAAACAACCGTTTCCCCGCAATAAGGAATTTCAACTTTTATAACTCCCGGATTTATATTGATTGCCATTCATACCTCCATTAATTAAATGATGTGTTAAATCAGGTATCCCGTCTGCTCATTGATCACTTTTACAATCACCGAGCCATAGGTCGTGTCTTCCAGAACCTGAAACTCGGCGTTCACCGTCACCACTTCTCCATCCCGGTCCTTTTTGGCTTCTTTATAAACCACCTTGGGAAAAATAAGATCGCAGGAATAATTGAACGAACCGGAACCCCTCGCGATCACCGCTCCGGTGACGGGAATGTGCAACACATATTCGGTACCGTTGACCAGCCCGGATTTGTGGCTATCGTCCTGCATTTCCAGAGTTGCTGTTAAATTCTGCTGGAACCGGTCGCCGCGTTCTGCTCTGGTTACGTATCCAGAACTGTCGCCCATTTCGTAAAAGGTTTTTGCTTGGTTATCCATCGTCCAGTCAAAGGAAAGCAAATCTGCTTTGAAGGATGTCGGCGAACCACCAACCGCAAGATCCCCTCCGGCAACCGAGCCTGAAAGAGAACCCCCGCGGCTAAAACTAACGTCCCCATACCTTAAATAGGACTCCCCAATCACCATCGGTTTGGAGTCGGAATTGGGTTCTTCTTTTCCCATGCCGCCGAACTGCGCCTCGAGTTTGACAAATTCGCCCCTCGCCCCGCTGATTTTCACAGATTTGCCGAACAACCCGGAAAAACGTTTGTTGGCGATTCCGTCATATTCCACCAGGGTCACAGAGGGCAAGGTAATATTAGCCAGATCGCGCTCCATAAAATGCCGGTAAACGGTGGGGTCGTTGACATCATCCGGTTGATCGGTGGTAACTTTTCCCATAATCAGCGCAAGAAAAAATGCCAGGTTATGCGGCATAGCACGCTGTTGATGGGTGCCTTCCAGCTTCCAGTTCAGAATCTCCTGAATGGATGGTTCATTGAGTCCAGTGGTCTCGTTTGCATCCGTCTGCACTTCATTCGGTTGCACATCGGTGATGGGACCTTCAAAATTAAAAGCGGTGGAAATTCCTGCCGGAGTTCCGTAGCTGGCTTCTTTGGCAGTGGAAAATCCGCGCCAGCCTGTAGTGATACGTTTGGTCGTCATAAAATATCCTCAAAAATTTACGGTCAATTCAATTTGAGCAGTGGTGATGGAAATAAAATAATAATATTCTCCCTTTTTAAACTGTTCTTCGGTAGTGCTTACCTCCCGGACAAAACCTCCGATTCCAAGATCGTCGTTGGAGCTTTTTTGTTTATCCAGGACTCTTTCTATATTCGCCACCAGATTATGATGAGCAGCCAACCCAAATTGGGCATCCCTTTGCCGGGTCACGGCGATCACCTGTGCCGGAACGGTTTCGCGAATTTCGTTAGTGCCTCCGGGCTCCTGTTGTTTGGCCTCGGCATTGGGCACCACCGCGATGGCGGGTAGATCGGCCGGAGCAAAAAACCGTGCGTCCTTTTCATCCTGAATCGAAAATCCACGTTTATAAGTTTCAAGGGTTTTCACATTGACAGAATTGCCCACCCAGGAATCGTTTTCCAGGGTGGTTTTAATGGCATTACCAAGAACGGTATAATTGGTCACCGAATCTCTCCTTTAATTATTCAAGTCTCTCTTAATTAAATTTACGCTTGAGGGCGGACTCAAAAATCTTTTCGATGTCTTCAGCCGCCTCTTCGGTTGCCTCACCCAGCACCCGGAATGTGGGAGTGCCAGGGTGTCTGACTTCTTTCGCCGGATGCTTCGCCCCTGGCCAGAACAAAAGTTTATTTTTCTTGGGTCGAATAATATGCGGGCGGCTGCCAAACTCAATAATTCCTGCCACGGGCGAGTTGCTTTCCAGCTTTGAGGTAAAAGACCCGCTCCCGTCCAGAAAATCAGATTTAATGGATCGGAAATAATTGCCCTTGCCCATATTGGGTTTACGGGTTGTGGATCGGACCCTTGCCTTTGCCAGATGTTCAGCGCGGAGCATTAATGTGCGAGCGGTCTCATGTGTTGCCTCTTTCATGCCTTGTGATAAATGCAGGAAACAGGTCTTTATCTTTTCAAACGAATCTAAACGGAGAAAAATAGCCATCAAATCAATTATATTTTGAAAACTCGATAGGGTTCCCACAAAACCATCACAGCTGGCGGAATGGGTACGCGGTTCAACTCCAGCAGTCCAGAAGTGGATTCATCGGATTCATACAGTTTAGATTTATTGACGAACAAAAGTTTTACCCATTGTAGAATGCCTTGCTTGATCGTTTCCGGAACGTTGGAGGCATCCCCGAAACCGGCCACGAACTTTATTTCCAGCGCATTCATTGCTCTGAGAGCATTAGGCCAGGTCTGTCCATCGTTCAAGCCAACCCGTCCGGGAGTGGACACGCCGTCCACCAGATATTTACTGGCATCGAAAGTGCTGACCGTATTGGCGGAATCATAGGATTTAATATCAACTACCGACTGCAAAGGCGAGAGCGGGATGGGAAGCATCGCGCCTTCCGGTGCCCAATCCAGCCACAAGGTCCAAGTCTGGGTGACGAACAAACGTCGAGTCCAGGTTTCGGCCTTTTGCCGGATAGCGGTCACCAGAGAATTGATCAATGCGTCATCATCGCTATCCGTAATGCGCAAATAGGTTTTGGCCTCGGCCAGAGAAACCGGCTCCGAAGCAGGCGGAACACTTATCATTAAAGCCATTTTATTTTTCTGTTAAGGTTTTCGTTTTTTGCAGTATTTTTATTTTCAGGGGCCTTGCCCCGGTCTTTCGCGGTCGGTTTGGTAACCTTGTGTGCCCAGTGTTGCCGAATGAAGACACGCGCCAATTCGTCCGGCACATCCACCGTTTCACCACAGGCATAAGTGTTGACAACGATTCCATCCGGAGAACCTTGCCGGGTTATGGGTACCGTCCGTAACTGTGCCTACACTGAAAACAACAGCAGAACCTTCGAAGCCCCGAAGGTCAATGCCCAGCCCGTTAATGGTTGCGGTGTAATCATCCGGATCGATGGAGTTGACCGCGTCTATGTGGTTTTTGATATCTTTCATTATTTTCTCCGTCAAAAAATTTTATTCATTGCCCTTCTTCATCAGGGGGAGCTTTGCATAACCCCGGATTACCCCTGCGGGGCACGAAGTTTAAGGGGTAATCTCGCTTTTCTGTTTTTTTTCGACTTACGCAAAGCTCTCTTGAAAAGGGGGATAGGGGATTATCTATGCAGAAGTTTTTTGGATGGCAAATGCTTCAAAGTTGGCCACATCACCGCCAGTGCGCTTCGTGGTATAAAACAGCACGAAAGGTTTGGAGCTGAAAGGATCGCGAAGAACCCTCAATCCCATCCGGTCAACAATGGTATAAGCCTGCCTGAAATCCCCAAACGCGACAGACATGGAATTGGCCGCCACTTGCGGCATATCTTCCATGCGCTCAATCGGGTGACCCAGCAAGGTTTGCGGTTCTCCCTCCTGAAAACCCGGTTGCCAGATGTAAGAACCGGCAGAGTCTTTCAGTTTGGAAACTTCTTCAATAGCACTTCGTGACATCAACCACCGGGCATTGGGAATATATGAACCCTTCAAAGCGTAAAATAACGAGCGCAGGCCATCGGCGGTCAAAGAGCTGGCATTCCCGGAATTGACCTGTTGCACCTGGCCGGGATTGGTAGTGCCTGGCAAATAAGTCAATATGCCGCGCGGTTTTCCGACACCATCCCCATTGATGAAGGCGGAGTTTTCGATGCGTGCCATCTTGTCGGCAATTTTCACCGACAACCAGGACTCGACATCAATACGTGAATCATCCAGCAAGGTCTGTGTCGCTTTCGGCATTGCATAAAGCTCATGAACAGGAATTCTCCGCACACCAATCTGCGGGGTACTGGTTTCAGTGCGGGCAGACCGTTCCGAAGTCCATCCACTGTCAGCTTCGTTAAGGTCTTCAGGAATTTCCAGAGCATCGGTTGAGATGGTCTCGACCGAAGCAATATTGCGCATGGGTGAAGTTTCATAAACTTTTTGAATGGCCTGTTGAGATATTCCCGAAGTCATCCAATACCCGCCATCCGGGTCACTGTCGGTGGCGAGAAGTTTGATTTCCTGTGGGGTCAAAAATCCTTCTCCTTTTCTGAGGTAATGAATCACGGCTTCTTTTCTTTCGCTGGAAAAGGGATCCGTCTCATCGCTTTCGTGCTTGCCCAGAATTGGGCGTTCGAGTTTGGTTTCTACCCGCTCAAGTCGTTCCTTAACCTCAGCCATGTTTTGGATCTCTTTCGCCACACGATCAACCTGCTCCTCAAGAACGGGATTGGCATAACCCTTTTTCTGGATTTCGCTCAAGCGCTGATCGTTTTTTACCTTATGTTCTATAAATGCCTGGTTGAGTTCCTCAATAAGCTGTTTAATCTCTTCCATTTCAGTCTCCTTTAATAAAAAGACCCTCGCCCGGCTTCTTACGAGAAAGCCCCTTGTATATGACAAGGGAACAAACCCTTTATAAATTGGCCTGAGGAGGGTCTAAAATTAGAAATTCGAGGTTAGTTCAAGCTCCCTTTACAGAGCTTAAAAGTCGGCACAGGGAAAGCCGTAACGGCTCCCAATCCGGGATATCGGCTCCCATTTTCAATCTACCCGGGTGGGCAAAACCCGGCTCGTTGCTTTTGGAAAGGAGTGATTTTAAATTACTGATTGCCAGTTGGGTTTGCCGTTTGTCCAACCCCACGGCATTTTGCAAAAACTGGCCAACCAATTGTTCTTTCGCTTTTACGCTGAGCACTCCCGCCTGCGGGTTCATGGGAAACGTGACAACGCTGTATTCCATGAGCTGGATTTCCTTCAACCAGCGAATGTCGGGGCGCTTCCGGTCCGGTTCCTCCTTGATCGTTCTAAATCCGATAGAAAGTCCTGTACGCCCGCCGATGCTCTGTGCCATTTTCATGAGGCTATGGCGTTCCCGTGCCGCACTGACATTGAGATCAAGCAGTCCGCGCACGAACAAACCACGCTCGTCTTCATGCGCCTGAACGTTCCAGCCAATCTGCCGAGTGGGGTCATGATGGTCAAGAATAGGGATGCGCCCCTGGCTTTCCTTCAGAGTTTTTTTATAAGCTCCCTTTTCCACCACATCTCCACCCAGGTCGACAGACCCAAAGGTGGAAGCATAGCCGGAAAACTCTCCGGCATCGTTCAGTGCATCCAGCTTAAAAGGAAACGATTTAAATTCTTTCATGATGATTCGCTCCCGGAGTTTTGGTGGCGGGTTAACGAAAACTTGTCCCCACCGGGCGCATCATCAAACCCAACCATGCGGCGCTTTTCGTTTACCGTTAAAAATTCACTTTGATTAACCCGGTTCCACAACGCCTCCTGATCTTCCGACAATGCCTCAATACCGGCCTTGTCATAATCCAAAATTAGATTTTCGCCAAAACGGGGCACCAGCCAATTATTAAAACCATCGCGAAGCCGGTTGAGAAACGGGCAAACCACTTCTGTATATAAGGCCTTCCGCGCTTCCTTACGGTTCTGGTACGTGGCCGGGCCCAGCCCCACTAGTTCCGGCGGAACATTGAACACCTGCGCCACTTGGAGAGCGCTCATTTTCAGACCTTCAATCCAATCCATATCTTTGGGGGAAATCCCCAACTCTTTCCATTCAAGATCCTGCTCCAAAAGAAGAGGTTCCCGGGCATTGTTGACTCCCTGAATCTGCCGTCGCATTTCGGTTTTCAAGCGGTCAAACTGATCGTCAGTCAGGCGTTGCTTGCAGGTCAACGCGCCGGAAGGAACCGCCGCGTTCTGCAAAAGCGATGCATTCCACTTATCGCCTGAGTTAAGCTTGTCAATGGCCAAAGCCGCAACCTGAACCGGAGACAAACCATACCAGTCATCAAGGGGATTAAATAATTTCAAATGTAAAATTTGATCACGAGGAAACTCCATTTTCTGTCCAGATACCGTGTACTCATAACCCCCGACATAATGAACCGCATCGGGAATGACTTTCATCCGGTCCGGGCGCAAAACATAAAGTTCTTTAGGTAGACTGGAATGGCCGCCATTGGGCGGACCTACAGACTCCATATAAGTATTTCCCGAAAGATAGAGATGGCAGACCATGGATTCAATCAGTTCATATTTTCCCTGAAGCGGATTGGGCCGGGCGATCAAATCAAGCAGAGGATGCTGAGACACCTCCCTTCGTTCCCCGCCCGGCAATTGCCTGAATAAAACCCAGGGAATGCCGGCACTTGCCGAAGCAATCTCCTTAACGCAGGAAAACACAACACTGTTCTGGGTAAATCCTTCTTTTGCTAAAGAAGCATAATCGGTTTTGCTGGAGACCCCCTGCCCCGTGGGCAACCATAAGGTCATAGCCCGGGTGACCGCGCTTTCTTTTTTCTGGATGTTTTTGAACCAGCCGATAAATTTCATAATTTAATTGTTAAATGTTTGAATTGAAACCCACGAGAATCGGACAGTGAAGCACCCATGAAGATGGCCAATTGCGATAAAAGCCATCTGATATCCTGTTTTCAATTTAATTTTCTCCATCAAGAATTAAAAGTGCATAAAAAAACCTTATGGATCCAGGAAAGCCGTGGTTTTAACTTCATAAGTTGGGCTTGTCGTGACAACCAGGTCGGCATGTTTTTCAAAAAGAACTTCATCAAAGTTTCCAGCCATACCCGTATTAGTGAGCCGCCCGCCCACTACAAACGGAAGAGACGCGTCAACAATCCCGGTAATTACTTTAGTGCTTAGTAAAACTCCGTTCACATACCATCTATAATTATTAGCTCCATCGTGATTGAACCTATAAGCGACCCATGTATTAATTGGGACTGAATAGGGCCATGAGCCTTGCGCCGCATTGTTCGACCCAATTTCCAACGCAGTCCAATTCCCATTTGAGGCAAGTATGTAACCATTGTTATAGTTACCCATCGCAAAAAATACGGCTATACCCCCTGATGTCCTACGCATCCTCCAGCTCAATTGAAAAGGGATGGAATCACCCATATTAAAATCAGAACTGGCTGGGAAAGATATCATGTCGCTAAGGCCCGGGGTTTTCATAGACCCATCGCCAAACACCTTTTCTACCGTATCGATTGTTAATGAGCCAATAAGGGTCGGCGGCCTGTCATGAATCGACGAGTCCGAAAAATCAGAATCAAAATGAAGTAGCAGTTTTACATGATCTGGGTTAAGGCCAGAAGACCTCGAAATCCCGCGCGGAGCCGCAAGGCTATTTCCTAGTCCAATCTCCATCAGTAAAGCCCCAAAATATCGGTTGCGGTGGTAAGAGCCGCCTCCACCCGTTTAACAGAAATTGGCAAAACAACCCCTGCAGGAATATTTTTAAACATGATCGAAGAAGAATCGGCGGCAAGAATGACAGCGATGTCCCCTGCTCCACCTACAAACAGAGCCCGGCAGGTTATCGAAAGATCCGCTGAATCATCAGGCCTTATGGAAAAACCATTACGGGCCGGACTGGTAGGAGCCGTTTCATAGCTTTTGAAGGGATCGGTCACAAGAAAACTCCTTTAAAGAAAAGGAAACACCTTTGGTTAATAAAAATACCCATTATTTTTTCAGGCGACTCGACGGATACGAGGCCCGTTAAAACCGTTGTTGATAAGATTAAAGAGCATCTCCAGAGCATCAGGCCCGTCATCGTGACTGGCTTTGGGAAAATATTTCAATTGCTCCAAAAAAACCGTCTGGTTTCTGCGAAACCGGATCAGACCATTTTTAATATGAGGTTGTAATTTCGAAATCCGCAGGGTTTTATCATTGATGGGCCGTACCCCTTCAACCGGAGGATACAATTTCCGTTTAGCCCCTTCTTTAATTACCTGGTCCTTAAACAGTTGCTGGAACTGGACTTCTTCAATAGCGATCCTTTCAAACTGGTATTGACGGTGATAATCGAAAAGGGCTTCCATGATGGAATCCGGATGCCGCTTCTGAATGTCCGCCTGGATGATATCGATGATGCCATCGGGCTGAAGTGCCCCAATAAGAATGGCTGACGGATCGGCCTTGCTGGAAGATGAACCCATGGAGGGGTCAATTGAACAGTAGAACCTCGTTTCTTTTTGAATAGGCACGGGTTCCGGGGCAAAACGGAACCACTCTTCCTGAAACAAACAGTCATCAGGGTTCACTGGTTCATTCTGTTTTTCAGAGTCAAAAAATGCCGGGCCATCTGAGACCTTCATAGCCATCAGATAATAATAGTTTTCTACCTCCGGCCAGAGAACAGAGGTGCCCCGCAACATTTCCTTTTGATGCTGGCAAAAGAATTCCTCGGCTTTTTGCTCCGCATCAAGAGAGCGGGAGGTATAAAGCCCTTCCCACTTTTCCCAAAGCTGGGAAGAAGACCAGCGAATAACCGCCTGCCATTTTTTGCCGTTCCAGCCTGGCCGTTTTAATAATTGAGCCAGCAGAGAATCGTAATGAAGCAGGGTGCCGATAACGATATAAACCGTGTACCGGCTACCTATCTTCATCACCGCTTTGAAGAACCATTTACGGTCCTTCTCGCGTTGTTCGGGAGAATCAATGTTCTCATCGTCCTCAAGGTCGTCACAAATGACCAAGTCGGGCCGACGGTTTCCATGCCTGGCTCCCCGCAATCTTTTACGCTTTCCCCAGCACCGGACGGCAATGCCATTTTCGGTAATGAGTTTGGCGGCTTTCCAGGTGCGGCCTGGACCACAGGCTTCTGGGAAATCTTCCATCAACCTTTTATTGGCTTCCAGTTCTGATTTTATGCCATCAAGAAACTCTTCAGCTTGCTCCGTGGTATCAGAAATGATAGCGATGAATTTTTTTCTAGCTCCGGCAATACACCAAAGCGGCAAGATAAGTGTGCTGAGAGTCGATTTGGCGTTGCCGCGTGGAGCGGCCAGTGCTTCTTTTCCTCCTCTTCCCGATGACTCGGAATTAATAATTTGTTGTTGATAACGCAAAAACATGTCCTCATGCATGGATGAGGGTTTTTCCGTCAAATGGTGGGAAAAATATTTTTGGGCAAAATATTTAAGTTCTTTTATTGCCCGAGTTCTTCGTTGTTCTTTTTGCTTTTGGCTGGTTTTACCAAATGGTTTGAGGAGCTCTTTAATGAAGGTTCCTGTTTTATATTTAGGCTCGATACTTTTGTTTCTTCGGGTTGCCACCATATCTGTTTAACTTTTTCCTCAATTTCTTCTACGTGGTTTCCCACAAGGTTAGCGGCGCCGATCTCTCCATTTTCCGCAAGAAAAAGCGCGACGGTTTTTAAGGCTTCTGAGAGAAGCCTGTCTGGATCCATGTTTTCAACCTGATTGCGGGTCTTAATAGTTTCTAAAATTTTTCCTGCATAGGCACAGTAAACCCGATGAATTTTTAAATCGTCAGGAAAATCATGGATCAAATTCCGTACAATTTCTTTTAGCTCCTCAAGCCCTGAGCACAATTCATCAAGGCGATCCAAATTTTCAGATAAGGGTTTAGACATTTCTATTTTCTCCTGCATTCAAAGCACCGACAATCTGGTTTACTGATTTTGCAAGTTCGTTTAATTGTTTAAATATCCTGCTTATCAAAGCTTCATTTTTCCCGACAGCAACATAAAAGGCTTTCTTATCGACGTATTGCTCAAACAGGTATTTTTGGTCGTCCTGTCTCCCCCGCTCAAGATCGCGAAGGGAAGTTTCAATCTCTTCGAGGTTTTCCTTAAAGTCACGGAACCGGCGAAGGTTTTCTGCCAACATCCAACGTATCAACCAGCCAATAGTTCCCAGTCCCAGCAAAAGTAAGAGCGAGACCCAGGGCGTCAGAGCCCGAAATAATTCAAGACTCATGCGTTTGACCTGATAAAAACGGGCTATTCATGATCGGGTCATTAACCTGCATGGGGGAAGTGAATATTTTTTAAGATCTCGTGGGTTGTATCTTTCTGGTTTTGCTGGATTCCAGCCCGCAAAGTAGTGAGCCCTAAGGCCTCGAACAGGTTTATCATCTGCTCACCATTTAGAAATTCCAGCAATGTTAGATCGCCTGTTGCTAAATTTACCAGCGAGGCCATGGCCATCAGGGCAGAAATAATATATGTTTTTTTTCCATTCAACCAATTCATGCTGATATATCTTCAGTTAACAATAAATGTTTTGTCGTTGGGAGGAGGAAAAGGCCGGAAAATTCCGACCTTTTCCTTAGGTGGGCAGAACCCGGTGCGCAAAAGGCTTGATAGGAAAATTAGAACTTGTGGGCTAAAAAGCCGTTTTGGTTAAAAATTCTTCTTCCAAGAGGACTCGCAAACCAACCCTCTTAACTTATGTAACCCGGAACAGGGTGCGGATTCCCTAACCTGCTGGAATGGTGTGGTTTCTAACCTTTAAAAATTAAGTGTGGAGAGAGGACTTATGGGCAGACTCTTTATTAAACGAACATATAGAAAAATCTGTTTTGAAAACTTTTGTTAATACTGGGGTTGGGGGGCTTTGATCTCATTGCTGGTTTTTTGAGGTTGCTTTTAGGGTTCTTCTTTTATATATTGAGCACCACTTTTCCCCCACTCACAACTCATTATTTGTTTCCAAAAACGATGGAAGTCAAAGAAGCCCTTTGGAAAAAATGTTTAGAAAAAATTGAGGAGCAAATACTGCCCGAAAACTATACCACTTGGTTTTCACTCACC
This sequence comes from Nitrospinales bacterium, assembly GCA_965249625.1. GTDB lineage: Bacteria > Nitrospinota > Nitrospinia > Nitrospinales > VA-1 > LS-NOB. Next base: position 2,700,993 of record OZ252246.1, read on the forward strand.
TATCCCAAGACCCTCGATGATGGTTTAATGACCATCGCAGTTCCAAATCAATTTTATAGAAAGTGCCTCATAGAGAATTATCGAAATCTGATCGAAAGCACTTTGAAATCTGTCACAGAAAAACCGATCTTGGTAGATTTTTGCATAGAATCTGAAATGATAGCCCAAACGGGACAAGACAAAGAAGTGGAGGAAGCCCCGGTTATTAAGCCCGTCGAGAGTCTCAGCGTTTCGTCCTCTCTCAACCCTAAATACAATTTTTCAAATTTTGTGGTTGGTTCCAGCAACCAGTTCGCCCAGGCAGCGGCTTTAGCCGTTGCCACCTGCCCGGCCATCGCCTACAACCCTTTATTTTTGTATGGGGCGGTGGGGTTAGGCAAAACACATCTTCTACATGCCATTGGTAATAAAATTTGCGAGAACAACCTTGAATCCCGAGTCCGTTATATTTCTGCCGAAAGCTTCACTGTTGACCTTATTGAATCCATTAAAAAAGATAAAATGCCGTTATTTCGGAAAAGGTATCGTCCCTTGGATGTCTTGCTAGTCGATGACGTTCAATTCATTGCCGGTAAGGAAAGGACTCAGGAGGAGTTTTTTTATACCTTCAATACTCTTTACGAATCGCAGAAACAGCTCGTTATTTCCAGTGACAGTTATCCTAAAGATATTCAAAAGATGGAAGAGCGGTTACGATCCCGGTTTGAGTCCGGGTTGGTGGCGGATATCAATCCTCCCGACCTGGAAACGAAGGTTGCTATTCTATATAAAAAAGCCGACTTTCACCAAAAAACTATTCCGCAAGACGTTGCTATTTTCATAGCTGGCAACATAAAATCCAATATTCGTGAGTTGGAAGGCTTTTTACTTAGGGTCATCGCGTTTTCCTCTTTTACGCATAGAAAGCTTGATTTGGGGTTAGCTAAAGAAGTGTTGAAAGAGTTTACACTAGATAAAAATAAACATTTCACCATTAACAACATCCTTAAAACTGTCGCTGGGTATTACGACCTTAAAGCATCCGATATCAAATCTAAAAGGCGCACTCGAAACATTTCTGTGCCCCGCCAAATAGCCATGTTTTTATGTCGGGAACACACTAAGTCCTCACTTCCCGAAATTGGTCGTCAGTTTGGCGGTAAGGATCACACAACAGTGATTTTCTCCTACAAAAAGATATCCAATTTAATCAAACAAGACAAAGAGTTAAATGCGTCTATCCAGGAAATAATCGGGCTTATTGAAAAAGGATAATCTGTATAAAACATGTTAAAAAAACATGAATAAAAAAAGCAAAACAAGGTATAATTAAAAGAGTAAATTTTTATCCTGCCATTACTTAAAAAATTGCATTTTTAACAACAATTTCTTCTCTAAAATCTGCTTTTAAAATTGAAAACTTAGAAAGCTTTTCCACATATATTCAGACTCTACAACTGCTACAAAATATAAATATAATTTTTACTCTTTAAAGTTGCTATTAATACATTCATGAATACATCTCAAAAAACTGTCTACGATTCCTCCAACATTAAAATTTTAGAAGGGCTTGAAGCTGTTCGAAAAAGGCCAGCTATGTATATCGGTGGAACCGGTATAGACGGTTTACATCACCTGGTTTTTGAATTGGTGGATAATAGTGTAGATGAGGCAATTGCTGGTTTTTGTTCAGAGATAGACATTGTCCTGCATATTAATGGCACGGTTACTGTTGCTGATGATGGGCGGGGGATTCCTGTAGACATGCATTCAGACAGGAAAATATCAGCAGCAGAAGTGGTGATGACGGTACTTCACGCTGGAGGTAAGTTCGATAAAGATACCTATAAAGTATCAGCGGGCTTGCATGGTGTAGGAGTATCGGTGGTTAATGCACTTTCAGAAGCACTGAGTTTGGAAATAAAAAAAGATGGAAAAGTCCATATTCAAAAATATGAAAAGGGAAAACCTGTCACGACATTAGAAGTGACCGGAAAGACAGGTTCTTCAGGAACCAAAATAGTTTTTAAGCCCGATTCGGGAATTTTTGAGGATTTAAACTTTCGCTTTGAGATTTTATCTAATCGTCTTCGGGAGTTGGCCTTTTTAAACAAAGGCATAAAAATACATATTCATGATGAAAGAGATGGAAAAGATAATGAGTTTTTGTTTGAGGGGGGAATACGTTCTTTCATAGAGCATTTGGGGAAAAACAAAAAAACCATCCACCCAGAGCCCATTTACATTGAGCGAAGTAAAGACGATTGTGACTTGGAAATGGCACTTCAATACAATGATGGCTACACCGAAGAAGTGTTTACCTTTGTCAATAATGTCAACACTCGCAATGGAGGTACCCATCTAAGTGGTTTTAAATCCGCCTTAACAAGAACTGTTAATAGTTATGTGACCCAAAACAACTTGTTAAAAAATGCAGAAGTTACTCTGACCGGTGATGATGCCCGGGAAGGATTGATACTGGTATTGAGCATAAAAATCCCTGAGCCGCAGTTTGAGGGCCAAACCAAGGGCAGGCTGGGCAATACGGACATAAAGGGAATAGTCGAGCAAATTGTCAATGAGAAACTTGGGCAGGTTTTTGAAGAACAGCCGGACGTAGCTAAAAAGATTATCGCCAAGGTTATAGGCGCGGCCCAGGCCCGCGAAGCCGCGAAAAAAGCCAAAGACCTGATCCGAAGAAAAAGCGCGTTGGAAGTGAGTGCGTTGCCCGGAAAACTGGCAGATTGCTCGGAAAAGGATCCGGCACTTTCTGAGATTTATATCGTAGAGGGAGACTCGGCGGGAGGCACTGCAAAGCAAGGCCGTGATAGAAGATTCCAGGCTATTTTGCCGATGAGAGGGAAAATACTCAATGTGGAAAAAGCCCGTACGGAAAAAATGATAGCTAGTGAGCAAATTCGTATGCTCATCACCGCATTGGGAACAGGCATTGGGAATGATTTTAAAATAGAAAATCTCCGCTACCATAAAGTCATCATCATGACAGATGCCGATGTTGATGGGGCCCATATCAGAACCCTGCTTCTTACTTTTTTCTTCCGTCAAATGCCGGGATTGATTGAAAATGGTTATTTGTATATTGCCCAACCCCCGCTTTATAAGGCCAAGAAAGGGAAGAAAGAGAATTATCTAAAGGATGAAAAGCTCCTTTTCAAATTCCTGATGGAGCAGGGCACAGAAAAGCTAGAAATCACTACTCATAAAAACGGTCATAAAATAACCGGGTCCGAGCTTAATCAGCTTATAAATAATTTATACCAGTTTGAAGAATGCTTTGAACAGGTTGTAAAAAATAATATTCCGCGGGCCGTTCTAAATGTGTTGGTTGGGCTGAATGTGAAAAACGAGGTCTTTGCAAGCCTTGAACAGGTTGTGGGGGTGGTCATTCAGATTCTTGATTCTTTGATTGATAAAGAAAGCCAGGGAAAATACCAATATAAGTCAGAATACCTGAATGTTCCAATTCGATTTACAAATAGTGTTGATCTCAATACTGAGAAGGAGAACCGGTTAAAAGAATTTTTAATAGAAATAGACCGGGATGAGCCGACCAGGGTTTTTGCCAAAACATCCCATGGCTTTAAAAAGGTAGACTTGAATCAGGACCTGAAAGACGTGCACTTTCAGCTGGAGTTTGACCCTGAGACAGCATGGTATCAAATAGTGATGTTTGGTTCTAATAACGGGAGGGATTTTCAGTTAAAATTTAATATGGAATTTATGGAATCAGTGATTATCCAAAATATCCTGGAAATCTATGAACCCATCAGGGAAAGCGATCACCCGCCTTTTGTTTTACACAATGGCGGGGAAAGCACGGCTGTCGGCTCCAAGCACGATTTATTGCAGGCCGTTTTAAACATGGCTAAAAAAGGAATTTACATTCAGCGCTATAAAGGTCTTGGTGAGATGAATGCCGAGCAACTCTGGGAAACAACCATGGACCCGGAAGTCAGAATTCTTTTGCAGATTAGGGCTGACGACCTGGTTGCCTCAGAAGACCTGTTCACCATATTAATGGGAGAAGAGGTAAAGCCGCGACGCGAATTTATCCAAAAAAATGCCCCGCAAGTCAGAAATGTAGATGTTTAAGGGAACGTTTTACAGGTGACATCTTTCTCCTTTTGTCGCTTTTGAAATTTCAAGTACAGAAAGGTCTTTGAATGCCGGAAATGATCGAACCGATCAGTATAGACGATGAAATGAAAAACTCGTACCTTGATTACGCAATGAGCGTAATCATTGGACGTGCCCTGCCAGATGTCCGAGACGGGTTAAAGCCTGTTCACCGTCGCGCGCTCTATGCGATGCATGAAACCGGCAATGCTTGGAACAAGCCCTATAAAAAATCTGCCCGCATCGTTGGTGATGTGATGGGCAAATACCATCCACATGGAGATCAGGCAATTTATGACACAATCGTTCGTCTGGCGCAGGAGTTTTCCCAAAGACACCCGCTTGTCGATGGACAGGGGAACTTTGGTTCGATAGATGGCGATTCCGCCGCCGCCATGCGTTATACAGAAATTCGTATGGAAGAGATCGCCGGTGAACTGCTCCGGGATTTGGAAAAAGACACCGTTCAATTCACTCCCAACTATGATGACTCTCTGAAAGAGCCTTCTGTGTTGCCAGCAAGTTTTCCGCAATTGCTTGTTAATGGCTCGTCAGGAATCGCCGTGGGTATGGCGACCAATATTCCTCCGCATAACCTGGGAGAAGTTATCGATTCCGCGGTTCACGTTATTGAGAATCCCCATTGTTCGGTGGAAGACCTTATTGGACTCATGCCGGGCCCCGATTTTCCCACTCGGGGAATCATACAGGGAAAAAATGGAATATGGTCCGCTTATAAAACTGGCAGAGGTATCATCCGGATTCGTGGTCGTGCTGAGATTGAAACCATGGAGAAGAGTGACCGGGAACGCATCGTCATCAACGAGTTGCCGTTTCAGGTCAACAAAGCCAGGCTGGTGGAGAAGATCGCCGAACTGGTGAGAGACAAGCGATTGGAAGGAATTTCTGACCTGAGGGATGAGTCGGACCGGGACGGAATCCGCGTTGTGGTGGAATTGAAAAAAGGCACCATGGGTCAGGTGGTTTTAAACTCCCTTTACAAAAATACCCAGCTTCAGGACACTTTCGGGGTCATCCTGTTAGCTTTGGTGAATCAGCAACCCAGGGTTCTCAACCTGAAAGAGTTTTTGCACCATTTCATCCTGTTTCGTAAAGAAGTGGTGACTCGAAGAACCGAGTTTGACTTAAAGAAGGCCCGCGAGAAAGAACATATCCTTGAAGGATTGGCCATCGCGTTGGATAACCTGGATGCAGTGGTTCAGCTTATCCGCAATGCCCAGGACCCGGCCGCGGCACGCGACAGGCTCATGGCAGAGTTAGTGTTGTCAGAAGTCCAGGCCAAAGCCATTCTTGAAATGCGCCTGCAACGTCTCACCGGACTGGAGCAGCAAAAAATAGTTGACGACCTGGAAGAAACCCGCAAACAGATCAAAGAATTGCAAAATGTTCTTGCCCACGAAGAAGTCAAGCTTAAGATCATCAAAGCGGAATTGCTGGAAATTAAAAACAAGTATGGCAATGACCGGCGGACAGAAATCGCCGATACGGATGATGAGGGCGATATAGATATTGAAGACCTCATCGCCGATGAGGATGCAGTGGTCGTTTATACCCGAGGGGGTTATATCAAACGGCAAACCGTTGATAATTACCGGGCGCAAAGAAGAGGCGGTAAGGGCATTCGGGGGATGAACCTCAAAGAAGAAGATGTTGTCGAAAAACTTTTCATCGCTTCAACGCTGAGCCATCTCCTGGTGTTTACCAGCATCGGAAAGATTCACGCATTGCGGGTTTATTCTATTCCGGAAGTGAGCCGGATAGCCAAAGGAAAATCCATCGCCAATCTTTTGCGTCTCCAGCCGGGAGAGGCCATAGCCAGTATCCTTTCTCTCAGGGAATTTGAAGAAGACAAATTTGTCATGGTTGTCACAGAACGCGGTATCGTTAAAAAAACTTCTCTGATGGCATATAGGAAGCCTCGACAAGGCGGCATTATCGGGCTGACGATCGACGACGGAGACCGGGTTATCGGCGCAGAATTGTGTGACGGGAAAAGCGATATTTTACTCGCCACCGAAAGGGGTTTTTCCATTCGTTTTAACGAAGAAGAAGTACGTCCCATCGGTCGCACAGGTAGAGGGGTTCGCGGCATCCGTCTCAAAGACGGAGACCGGGTCGTGAGTGCGGAAATCGTTCAACCCGGCACCAAACTCCTCACGGTAACTTCAAACGGTTATGGCAAGCGAACGCCCATAGAAGAGTATCGTCAACAAGGTCGGGGTGGACTGGGTGTTATGACGATCCGTTGCAATGAAAAAACAGGAACCGTGGTGGGCGTGCAACAGGTAGATGAGGCAGATCAGCTCCTCGTCATCACTTCCGATGGTAATATTGTTCGCATGCGTGTCAGCGAAATATCCGTGATAGGCCGAAACACCCAGGGCGTTCGCGTAGTGGGTACCGGCGAAGGCAACCAGGTTGTCAGTATCGAAAAACTGGTCGAATAAAATCCCTCCCTATGGATGTGACCTCCCAGACTTGTCCTGCTCCAATATGGTCTAACCCGGCGGGTTGGAACAACTTGAGGGCGGGGGTTTTTTTTCTGGGGTGGATCTTCCTGGTTTCCTGTTCAGAACAGATGGCCCCTCTTCTGCAGAAGGCGAATGAAGAATGGATTCAAGGCCGAAACCATAGTGCTATCGAGATGTTCAATGAGGTGCTGAAAGAGCATCCCTCCGGCCCGCTGGCGGAAGAAGCCCTGTTTCGCCTTGGTGAAATCCACCACTTCAGCTTAAACAGTAGTTCACGGTCTCTGGTTTATTTCCAGGAGGTCCTGCAAATGAATCGAGGTGGAGAATTTGGTTATCCAGCGCAAAAATACATTGCGGAAATCGCCGAATTTGGTTTGAAGGATTATGGTCAGGCGATCATCGAATACCAAAACTTAATCAATCATTACCCAGGTAAAAATGACACCGGCGATCATCAATACCGCATTGCCTCCATTTATTACAAAAAACAAAATTACGAGCAGGCTCTGGTAGAGCTGGAAATTTTATTGGAAAACTATCCCAAGAGTTCCTGGGTGGAAGAATCCAAATTTAAAATTATTGAAATTCTTTATACGTTGAGCCGGTGTCCCGAGGCAAGAGAACAGTATCGGCATTTTAATCTGGAATATTCAGAAAGCCGTTTTAAAGAAGACATGGGCTTTATTGTTGCCTCCTGCTTGGAGGAAGAGGGGCATTTACAAGAAGCTTACAACCGGTTTAAGGTTTTGGAAGGGCATTATATTTACCCCGCCATACTCAAAATGAAACTGGTGGGCATCGAAAAAAGGATGAAAAAGAAACACTGATGCTCGATTTAAAAATTATTCGCGAAAATCCTGAGGCGGTGAAAATTCGTCTCAAACGTCGGGGCGGTGATTTCAAGGAACTGGATGAATTGCTCAAGCCCGAAGAAGACCGGCGGTTGGGACTTCAGGAATCAGAATCGCTGAAAAATAAAAAAAAGAAACTTTCTGCAGAGGTCGGTCAGCTCAAACAAAAAGGCCGGGACGCTTCAGAACTTATGGAAGAGATCAAAGTCATTAACAGCTCCATAAAAGAGCTGGATGATAAAATCCGAACCCTGGAACACCAGGTGCAGGAGAAACTGCTTGGCATCCCCAACACTCCTGATGACTCCATTCCTGATGGTGCCGATGAAAGCGCCAACCGAAAGGTGCGCGATTGGGGAACGAAGCCGAAACTTTCATTCAAACCAAAAAATCATGTGGAAATTGGCGAACAGCTCGGCCTGATCGATTTAAAAAGAGCCGCAAAAATTTCCGGAGCCCGGTTCGCGGTCTATAAAGGACAAGGAGCAGGACTGTTGCGTGCTTTGATCAATTTTATGATCGATGTGCAAACCCGGGAAAACGGTTATGAGGAATTGTATCCACCCTTCTTGGTCAACAAGGAGAGCATGCAAGGCACCGGGCAATTGCCTAAATTTGAGGAAGAGTTATTCGTCATCCGCGACGACCCCCTTTACCTCATCCCCACTGCCGAAGTTCCTGTTACCAATTTTCATCGTGATGAAATTCTGGAAGAGGAGTCGTTGCCCGTCTGTTATGCCGCTTACACCCCTTGTTTCAGGAGAGAAGCCGGGTCCTATGGCAAAGACACGCAGGGATTGATTCGGCAGCACCAGTTCGACAAAGTAGAGCTGGTCAAATTTAGCCGACCGGAGGAATCACCCGCAGAGCTTGAAGCTTTAGTCGAGAATGCGGAGGCCATCCTTAAAAAACTTGACTTGCATTACCGGGTGATGGAGCTATGTGCCGGTGACTTGGGTTTCTCTGCAGCTAAAACTTATGATCTGGAAGTGTGGCTTCCCAGTCAGGATACGTATCGGGAAATCTCATCTTGCAGCAATTTTACCGACTATCAGGCCCGGCGGGCTCGGATCCGCTGTAAAAAACGCACGGGCAGTAAACCGGAGTTCGTCCACACCTTGAACGGTTCAGGCTTGGCCGCAGGCAGATTGTTTGTGGCCCTGCTGGAAAATTACCAGCAGGAAGACGGAACAGTTGTGGTGCCGGAAGTGTTGCGCCCCTACTTGCACGGGCGGGAAGTTTTAGCAGGGTATCCATAAATCTATAATTTTCATTTTTGCCATTCGCGTAACCTTTTTTCAAAGGTCGTGTCAATGCTGAGAGCAGGTTTTCTGTTTCGTTATAAAGCATTGACTTAAAGCAGGAAACCGTCCCTTGACATTTTCCCGCAAGTAGATAAATATAAAAATCAAATTATGAAAGAAACTAAGTTTTAATCATTTCATAAAGTTCTACATTGTAATACAAGTGATGCCTTCCCAACCAAAGATCGCCCATGATTCCAGCTTCTTTGAGTTCGTGCAAATGCTTACTGGCGGTTTGAGGGTGAATTTTCAGGGCCGTGGAAAATTGGGTTGGCGTTGTAAAAAGAAATGAAAAAACATGACTCACAGTTTCAATCGCATTCATCTTAGAATGATTTTTGCGAATAGTTTCTGTCAACCTTTGATACAAACTCATCATTTGAAAAATTTTTGTTTTTGTTTTAATAGCTTCTGACCTGAATCCTTCCAGCACGAATAAAATATATGTTTCCCAATCCTCAGTTTCTGTTACTAGTTGTAGGGTTTGGTAATATTGAGGACGATTCCTGTTAAAATAAGCGCTGGTATACAAAACTGGAAAACCCAGTAAACCCTCCTGCACTAACTGAAGGACCAGTAATATTCTTCCCGTCCTTCCGTTTCCATCGCCAAAGGGATGAATTGCCTCAAACTGATAATGGGCGATGGCACACCTGATCAGTGGGTCAATTTTCAGATTGTCCGACCTGTTGACAAAATTTTCCCAATTTTGTATTAACTCGCCTATCCTTGAAGCTATGGGTGGTGTATATGTAATCTCTCCGGTTTTTTTGTTTTGGATCCCATTTTGTAGTTTCCTGTAACCAACTTTGGTTTGCATCAGTTTTTCGTGTATTCCCAAAACCAATCTTGTTGATATTGAAAAATCTTTGATATGCCGCATTGCCCAATTGATCGCCTCTTGATACCTCAAAGTTTCTCTGTCCGGGCCTTTTTGCTCCGACACCGGGATAACCTGGCTCTTCAAAACACTTTCTACAGTCGTATGGATTTCTTCAATACTTGAGCTTTCTACGGATTCCTTAGTCATGGCCACAGACATTAGAACTTTTGCCTCGGGGATACTAGTACAGTACCCCTTCAGTTCTCCTATCTCCCGGCTTGCAGAATTAAGCGCCTTTAGTATTGAAGTGGTGTCGAAATCTATCTGGGGTGGCAACAGCTTTAAATTATGTGGTTGATTGGGATTAAAATTCATTGTTCTGGAAAATGACGTTTTCTTTGAAATATCCTACCAGAAATATCGAACATTTTGTAATATTTCGACATATTACAGCGATGTATCGATTTTATTAGAATATTTCAACATATTGGAGGGTAATATATAGCAGGGGAATAAGATAAATTTCGATAGATTAGCAAAACACATCGAAGTTAAGTAAAAAATTCGACATAAAGCCACATATTTAAAACCTTTAATTTTAATATATTACCAATAGAAGGGTGAGGACAAGAGATGTTGTGTTAAGGATTAAAGAGCATACAAAATTATAGAACTATTTGTGTTTCCTGCTAATTTTCCAGGTTCCCATTAAATAGTTGCGATCAGCTTACAGTCTTTAATGGCCTCCTTGCCTTCCTCATTCCCAACCAAATAAATATCTAACCTCGCACTTATCCACCCTGTTTTTACTTCTTGTCTGACAAAATAAATTTTTCCGGTTTCAACCGTGTTCTCAACTGTTGATTGAACCGTGTGACCTCCTGTATTGGCCTCGACCCTGAAAAAAGTCTGTGCAGCGGTTCTTCCAAGATATATCCCATCTAACATAATGTTCATACCGATAGCAGCCGCAAAAATTTCATCTCTGTAAATATAGATTGTTGCCTTATCGGGGTTTGCGATAAAGCTTTTTGCTTGCAAGTCCAATTTGGGAGAGGCAGTAGGAACTGTGGCACAACCTGAAAAAAACATTACGATTAGAATGACAAAAATAGAACCTTCACTTGCTTCCTCCCGGTTTTAAGACCCGCTTAAATGCCTATTAATCACTTGCCAAAAAAATTGACATCGGTAGCTTGGGAGTATACCATCCTCCAAATCGGATAACCTTAATTTTTAACGAATGCCAAATTGCGCCTGCTTTTAGGGAGGATTCAGGGAAATGATAAAAAGGAGTCTAAAGTCATGGGTTGCTATGTTTGTCTGTTTTATGTTCGTAGTGTCGGGATGTGCTGGGCGAGCTGCTAATCCTGTAATGGTTGCTCAGTATGGGGATGACAGGAAATCCTGCGAAGCGCTCCAGATGGCAATGAGCCAAACACAGCAAGAAATTTCAAGGTTAATTCCTGATACTGAAAAAACAGGCTCGAACGTGGCACTCGGTGTTGCAGGATTATTTCTTATAGTTCCATTGTTTTTTATGGATTTCAGTGAATCGGAAAAAATAGAAGTTAATGCCTATCGACAACGCTACAATCATTTAGCTCTTATAGCGACAGATAAAAAGTGCGGGGATGACATAGCTCAGATACCCGGCTTCGAAAAACCAAAGGAAGAGGAAAAGAAAGAGGATTAGGGGAAGATAGTTTTTACCTCTCTTACCGGCATAATGGAGTGCTCAAATCCACAACCATTTTGTCTTTCAGTTTTAACTAGATGATTGTTCCGTTTTTGTAGGGCATTTAGCTCTACAGCATCAGCCTTCTTGATATCGGAAAAGATTGAAAAAGGAATAAATATTGGGAAGAGGCTCCCTACTACACCTACTCCAAGATTATAGTTCTCGGTATCTTTGATTTCTGGATACCGTTCCCAAATCTCCTCACTAATAGTTTTTAATTCCAAGGCTATCTCTTTGCAAGACTTCTTTTCGTCACTACTTTGAACTATTTGAATAGGATTCGGATGCCTGCCTGCACACCCGGTGGAGAGTAAAAGAATTACTAAAAGGAACGCATGACTGAAAGTCTGCAAATTGGTCATCACCCTTCGCTCATTTAGAACTTATCCCAACCCATTATGAGACTTGAGTTTGCCTGCTAATTTTAAATGATGAGGTGAATGTGAAGAATAAAACACAGATCACTGTAAGAGGAACTAAGAGTTGAACTAGGGATTTCATTGAGTGACTCCTTTGATGATTTGAAGGCGCGACCACTATATATCGGCAGAGGGAAATTGCGAAGTGAAATTTCTGGAAAGTATTGCTTGGGTATCAGCGTCTATCGCTCCATTTTTGGTCTTTCTCTTTTAAAGTGTGTGCATTGCTTCTCCTGCTGTGCCATTGAGTGTGCTATGGAGGTCTTTTGGCGACTTTGAGAGAGAGAACCAGCAGGAAGACGGAACAGTTGTGGTGCCGGAAGTGTTGCGCCCCTATTTGCACGGGCAGGAAGTTTTAGCAGGGCATCCATAGATCTATAATTTTCATTTTTGCCATTCGCGTAACCTTTTTTCAAAGGTCGTGTCAATGCTGAGAGCAGGTTTTCTGTTTCGTTATAAAGCATTGACTTAAAGCAGGAAACCGTCCCTTGACATTTTCCTGCAAGTAGATAAATATAAACGGGTTCACAATATTCAGGAGGGATGGCCGAGTGGTTTAAGGCGGCGGTCTTGAAAACCGTTGAACGAAAGTTCCGTGGGTTCGAATCCTACTCCCTCCGCCACTCGCTAACTTGGCTGCTGGCCGCAGGGGCAGGTTGCAATGGCCCCTCAGGCGGTCAGCGGGGTTTTGAGGGCAGGATAAAATATTACTTATTGGAGAGGTGGCCGAGTTGGCTTAAGGCGCACGCCTGCTAAGTGTGTGTAGGTTTACTCCTACCGAGGGTTCGAATCCCTCCCTCTCCGCCAGAGACCTTTGCATAACCCCGGATTACCCCTTCGGGGCACGAGGGCTTGAGTTGAACATCACGTCTTCGTCACCTTGTTCCTCAGAATGACAAATAGCCTTGTATTGTCATTCTGAATGCTTCGGCTTCGCTCAGCACAGGCTCCGTGAAGACGTGATATTTTTCCTTAACCTTCGTGCCCCGAAGGGGTATGTGATATCCTCTTCCTTAAACTTCATGCCCCGCAGGGGTAATCTCGCTTTTCTGTTTTTTTTCGACTTACGCAAAGCTCCCTCTCCGCTTCGGGGCATGAAGGCTGATGAGGGGATCATAACATGGGGCCCAAAAGGTAAGAACTTTGAGACGTTTAAAATACATAACCATGCTGGCACTGGTTTTCATGGTGAGTTGCACTTACGAAAGCAAGGAAGATATCGCTGGCCTGAAAGAGACCGACATCAGCAAACTGAATATTCCCGAAGGGTCCCGGTCCAAGCCCGTCCAGCAGATTGAAGCTTCATTGGAAGAAGGTTCAGACAGCTATGCGCCTGACGCAAGCCACCCCAATGTTCGGGAGGGGGTGAAAGTCCAGCGAGCGATTGTCGTGCCGGAGGAAGCAGAAGGCAAGTGGAAAGCGGTCAAGCTTCTGATCAAGAACAAGAAAGACGAGGGACGCAACGAAATGAAAACCATCACCCTGGGTTCCAGTTTTGAATTGGAAGATTCGGGAATCAGAATTACAGTGGGCCCGTTTTTACCAAATTTTGTGATGAGCCAGAAGGCTTATACATCTGGCGGAAACGAACTGACTAACCCTGCTGTTCAATTAGTGGTTGAACAAAATGGCAAGACCATTTATACAGGGTGGGCATTCGCGAAATATCCCACGATGTATGCGTTCGAGCACGAAGATTTTGCTCTGCAGTTGATGGATTACATACCCATCGATGTGTCCTGATCTGTTAGCCGCAGGGGCAGTGGGCAAGGGCTAATTGAGCCGAGAAGAATTATTGCTCGCCAGAAAGAGCGATTGCTATTTACCTGCGGAGGTACTCCGCTAAAACCCAATTATGCGCCCATGGCTCAGCTGGATAGAGCGACGGTTTGCGGAACCGTAGGTCGCAGGTTCGAGTCCTGCTGGGCGCACCACATAAAATAAGCACTTAGAGAAACTTGTCTCTAGGTGCTTTTTATTTGTATGGTTATAGGTCTGTTATGGGCCCACTATAAATATAAAATCATATTTAGTATGGGATTTTTTTTATTTCTAGAAGAGTTGGGTTACATTTGGTTTATCAAACCTTTATCCAGCGCAACCCTGGAAAATGTTAGTATGGGATTTTTTAAAGGACCAAAATCGTGAAAACAGATTTATTTAAAGGGTTTAATAATATTTTGGGCCAAGAGTGAGTTCCAAGCAAGCCCTACCTTGCTAGGACCTGAGAAGAATGCCAGAAAAGCTGTTTCAGTGCAGTTGAGGGCAGGTTTCGTTGTTCAATGAAGCGTTTTCCACAGAAAAATCATTTCACACCTGAGCGAACATATTTTGTAAAATAGAAATAGGCTTTTCTTCGGGAGTAAATTTCATTATGGCAATAATTTTAGGTGATAGAGAACTTAAAAAGCTACTGGGCTCAGTAATAATCAATGGTGATGAAAGTTGTGTCCGTCCAAATGCCTATGTTTTGCGGTTAGGGGCTAAGGGAGAGTTTAAAAACACTAACATAGCCTTTAACATAGGAGGTCAAGATAAGAAAGGTATTAAACTGGCTTCAGGCCACGCCGCCGGTTTATCTTCCCATGAGCAACTGGATTTTCGTCGTGAAACTGTACATAAAATTTATCCTAACTGCGATTTATTTGCATACTTGAGTCCGGTTACTGATTTATCCCGCGAAGGTATTACTACTCACACCACACAGGTGGATGTTGGTTTTAATGGTATTTTATCTTGGACTATCAATAATACTTCCAATGAAGAAAATCAGTTTTTATTTAAGGAAAAATTATATCGATTAACTATTTTTAAGTTGGACCAGGATGAGGAAATGCCTGAAAAGCCTTATGAGGGTGATTATCAAGGTAAGACGGATTACGTTCGCTCTACAAGGAAGGGCGCACCTCGTGGAATGAAAGAAAATGAATGGGCAACGAGTTATGTAGATGGCTCACCCGAGGACCATTTAAAAAACCTAATTAGTTCGGGTTTCCCATGGAATATACTAGGAAAGCAACTCAAGGCAATAGATGGAGAATTAAAAACAGTGACGGAAGAGTATTCAAAAATTTATGATTCGTTACATAATTTGTCTAAAGAAATAGATGGTCTTCCAAAAATGGTCGAAGATAAAATCAATCAAAAGAAACCTGAGTTGGTATTAGCTTTGGGTGCCTTGATTTTTTTTCTTGTAGGGGGTGGAATTACTATTTTTACAAATGATAGGGCGGTTAATTTCCTAGATAATTTTGGTTCCTTTGTGGGTATAGGAATCATGGTTTTAGTACCAGGTTTATTCTGGTTTACAAGAAAAAGAAAAAAGTGATTTTTTGAATTAGAGTTCTCGGGAGGTTACATTTAGGCTCTGTTATGGTTGGTCTACTCCGTTGCAATTAGAATGTTGGATTGATTTTTTAAATATATAGGAGTGCGTTAATGACTAAAAGAGAGAAACGGCCGAAAATGGTTTTCCGCAAGTTTTTACAGGACAACCAGAAGCAAATGACCGATTATATAGCACATGTCGAAGCTTCAGAAAAATATGAACGGGAACCCTGGATGTTAGGGTCCGACCCTGAAGGACTCGTCACCCCCGAATCCATTGTCGAACTCAACCAGCTCGGCGACGGCTAACCGCTCGCCGCAGGGGCAGAGTAGGGCTCATTTTCTGATGTTGATTTTCAGTAAAATATTCAAAAGGTTGAATTTAAAAATCGCAGGTGCTTTATTTTTTAATTATGTAAATTCAAAATTACCAAGGGTATAATTGTATTACACCTTAGCTTTAAGTATATATATGAGGTGTTGATAAATTTTTCTCTGTAAGAGCATTAAAAAATGACCGAACACCCTAACCTTAAAAATGCACCGATAACGGAAGCGGCGATAGAGTTTAGGTTCCAAAATAAAATAGCAGAATTCCAAATCCTTGAGTCTGTTCATTCAGCATTTGAGAAGGACCTCCCTGAAAAAAAATAATTCACCGTGGTAAAGTAGACTTCGCTTTTGGGAAAGATAAGCCAGCCGCATCACAAGCCGAGTATCTGGGCCCAGAAGGTATTATTTTTTATTCTGTGGATAAGAAAAAAATAATTCAGTTAAAAAGGGATAGCTTTTCATTTGTCTGGGTAGGGAAATATTCTAAATGGGAAGAATTTTCATCTAAAGCTTTGGAACTTTGGAATAAAGCAGATAAAATATTGAAAAGAAATGCTTTAATTAGAATAGGCTCTAGATTTATTAATAATCTTAATATTCCTCACAATGTAGAATTAAAGGAAATTATAGTAAACTCACCAACTCCTCCAAAAGGCGCCAGTTTTGAGATGGCAGGGTTTTTAAATCAAATGACCCTTTACGATGATGATAATTCTGTTTCTGCTATTGTTTATTTAGGTTTAGACCGTAATAGAATAAAAGAACCAAAACTCCCTGTTATCTTTGATATTGACGTGTTTAGCCTGGACGTAATTCAAAATGGAAATACTAAAATTAATGAAAACTTGAATAAATTAAGAGTTTTTAAGAATTCAATATTTTTTAACTCCCTTACACCAAAGGGAATGGAGCTATATCAATGATTACTCTGAAAGAAAGAAGCATGTTGCCTTTTGAGTCAGACGAAATTAGCTTTTCCGGTTCTTCAGTAGTTACAGTTGATTTAGAAGAATTGATTGAGGATTCCCCTGTTAGGGAGCCAAATTCATTTGCCGTTAGAGAAAAAATTCATTTGCTTCTTGAAGAAATTGATCAAGTTTATGCAGGTTCTCAAGGGGAAAATGCTGATAACTATGGAGGTAAAGCAGGTAATATTAATTCCTTTAGAAACATTCGCGCATTTATTCGTTTAATTCCCGAGTCGTTGTTAGAACTAATTCCTACAGTACTTTTAGAGCCAGATGGTTCTTTTGCCTTGGATTGGGAACATGAAAATGCAGATACTTCCTTCGCGGTCAGTTTTGGCTCAAACGATGAATTATTCTTTGCAGGGCTTTTTTTAAATGGGGCTAAACAAAGAGGTGTTGAAATTTTTAATAGATTTTGGTTTCCCGATCCCATTAGTAAAAATATATTAAGGGTCATAAAAGGGAAATAATTTGAATTTTAGTTCAGTTTCAGATCAAGAAGAGTTGTCTAGATTTCTTTTTGACAATCAAGACTTTACAGAAAGCTCAGGAAATATCCGATGGAATAGGCTGATGCCAATATTTTGTGAGCAACTTGATAGATTAGAAACCTCAATATTCAGGACAGCTACTTTAAAGCAAGATAAAGAAATATGGGAGTTAGGGGATGCTTTTGCAGGTTTAGAGCGAAAGCCCCCAAAAGCTATAGCTGTCCTACAAGCAGAACAAATTAGAAATAAGTCGAACTAGGGGTTCGATAAATATTGCTTCCAATTTAATTTTTTAGAATTGTTGGGGTCGGGACCAACGTCAGCAGCACTTTATTAGCGGACGTTTTCTCGACTTTTTTTGTTAGAATACCCCTTGGCAGGGGAGGCTGTGATATTCCCATCATTACCTTTATGCCCCAACGGGGTAAATTGAGTAAGCGTGTGAAACAATGCCGAGACAACTCTTTGCCAGCAAACAAGAGCTATTACCCCTCCAGGGAACGAAGGCTAAGGAGAGATATCACATGCACATTGGCCCTGCGCCTGGCAGGAGAGGTGGCCGAGCGGTTGAAGGCGCACGCTTGGAAAGCGTGTGTAGGTTTACCCCTACCGAGGGTTCGAATCCCTCCCTCTCCGCCACCATTCGCCATGGAGGCAAATTGATATAGCCTGTTTGGCTGCGAGGGCAATTGGGCACGAGATAAAGATATTGCATTTTATTAGCGGAGATTCTCCGCCACTGCTCGCCGCAGGGGCAGGTTAAGCCGAAAGAACTTTGCTAAAGTGGTGC
Source organism: Nitrospinales bacterium (assembly GCA_965249625.1). Lineage (GTDB taxonomy): Bacteria > Nitrospinota > Nitrospinia > Nitrospinales > VA-1 > LS-NOB. The sequence goes on from OZ252246.1 coordinate 2,718,648, forward strand.
GTCACTTAGAAAAAGAGAGATCCTTCTTCGCCAAAGGCTCATCAGGATGACAAAATGGCGTTTCTTGTCATTCTGAACGTGTGATATTCCCAACACTAGCTTCATGCCCCGGAGGGGTATTAGTGAAGAATCTCGTTTTTAAGGTCTCATATTTTTATTGGTTAAAATATTATTGGCAGTTTTGTTGGGCCTCACGCAACGTGGCTTTGTGAAACCCGTCAGATCCGGAAGGAAGCAGCGGTAGCAAAATCCCATATGTGCTGTGAGTTCCCCAACAATTCTGCCTTTGAATAATATCCCCGGGCGACCCGCGGTCAGCGGTTTGCCTGCAAATCGTCGGTCTTCTGAAATAATGGAATTCCAGGTTTCAGCCCGAAAATGGCGCCCCCAGAAATTCAGCGAATTGATTGGGCAGGAGCATATTGTCCGAACCCTTTCCAACGCTATTGAACTGAACCGTGTTTCGCATGCGTTCCTGTTTTCCGGAACACGCGGTGTGGGTAAAACCACCACGGCGCGGATTCTTGCGCGGGTGCTCAATTGCGAAAAAGGACCGACTATCGAGCCTTGCGGTACCTGCAGTTTTTGTGTGGAAATTACCGAAGGCCACTGCATTGATGTTCAGGAAATTGATGGGGCTTCCAATAATGGGGTGGCCGAGGTGCGCGATCTCATTGACAACGTGCAATACGCCACGTCCTCTGCCCGTTACAAAGTCTATATTATCGATGAAGTTCATATGCTTTCAAAAAACGCGTTCAACGCATTGTTGAAAACGCTGGAAGAACCACCCCCTCGCGTTATTTTCATTTTTGCCACCACCGAACTGATCAAGATTCCGGACACCATCCTTTCGCGTTGCCAATGTTTTGAGTTCAAACCGTTATCGAATGTCCAGATCACCAAACAACTGGAACTGATTTGCGGGCAGGAAGGAATTCAAATTGATGAAAAAGGGTTGGAAGAAATTTCCAAAGTTGGGGCTGGCAGTATGCGTGATGCGCAAAGTCTATTGGACCAGGTTATTGCTTACAGCGGCAAAAATATCGATACCGATTCGGTAGAGTCGGTGCTCGGTATTGTTGGGGACACCACTCTTGAGCTTTTCGCCGAACGTCTCATAAAACGGGAACCGGCTGAACTGATCGCTCTGGTCCAGGAGGTCGCCAATCAGGGTAAAGACCTGGGCCTGTTTTGCCGGAGTGTGATGGAATATTTAAGAAACCTGCTGATGGTCAAAGTTTCGCGCAATCCGGAAAGCCTGATCAACGCGCATACCTGCAACATGGAGGCTTTGAAAAAACAGGCAGAGGGATTCGATGCCGATGAGTTGCAACAAATGTTCACCGTTCTTTCCCGTGCCGAAGCGGAAATGAAACGAAGTTCCCTGGCGCAGATGGTTTTTGAGATGGCTATTCTGAGGCTGACGGAAACCCGGCCTTTTAAAAATATTGATGACCTCATCCACAAGATCAACCAGGTTGAAGTTCAGCCAGCCCGACTGGTCACGCCGTCACCGACAGCGCAAAATGATTCGAGCGTAACACCCGCGAAAACCCAACCGGATAACGGTTCTTTCGATTCCTCGATCTGGAACAAGATCCGCCAGGAAGTTTCCCGAAAACGACCGGCTTTCGAACATTATCTGGATAAATGCCAGGTTCTCGCGCTGAACGAAAAAGAAATTCAGTTAATGTTTTCAGATTCCTTCACCCTTGAAATGGTTGGGAGTCCGGAAAATGTTCAGTTCATCAAAGATATGGTCAAATCAGCCAGCGGCCATGAGGTACAGGTGATCTTGAAGCAGGGCAAGGTGAAGCCCACTTCATCGGGCCCTTCTTCAAGTGCGCAGGAAAAAAAAAACTTAACTAACGAAAACCAGAGCAGGCAGAAAACAGAATCGGCAATTATTCAGGACGCTCTGGATATTTTCGGGGGCATTGTGGTGAAATGAAAAATTTCTCGAACAACAGGTGTTTTGATGAGTGATGATAAAGGCTGGATCTCGTTATTCAAACAGGCTCAGGACATGCAGTCCAAGCTTGCCGAAATTCAGGAAGGCCTCGCTAAAAAAACGGTGGAAGTGTCTACCGGTGGCGGTATGGTGAAGGTGGTTGCTAATGGGCTCAACGAAATTATTTCGGTCCATGTTGATGACGAACTGATCAACATGAATGATCGGGAAGTGCTCGAAGACCTGATCACCGGTGCCATGAACGAAGTTCATAAGAAAGTGAAAGATCTGGCGCAGGGTGAAATGTCCAAATTGACCGGGGGCCTGAAAATTCCCGGACTTTTCACATAATGGGCGCGTTGAATAAACACGGGAATTATTGGGAGCGAACCGTCTCATCGTGAAAAGACCTCCCGCAGTTACAAACCTTATAGATGAATTGAAGAGGCTTCCCGGCATTGGCCAGAAAACCGCTGAACGTTTGTCGTTTTTCCTGATGCGCGGAAAAGCCGAGCAGGCCAATAAACTCGCCACAGCCATTCAGAATCTTAAGGAAAAGATTATCCTCTGTTCGATTTGCCATGGCATCACCGAGTCTGACCCCTGCGATATTTGTTCAGATACTTCCCGCGACCATTCACAGATTTGCGTGGTGGAAGAACCACACGACGTTTATGTGATGGAAAACATGGGTTATTTCAAAGGCGTTTATCATGTGTTGATGGGGGTGATTTCTCCGCTGGATGGAATTGGCCCCGATGATCTGAACATCGAAGTGTTGAAAGAAAAAGTCAGCAAGCCGGGTATCCGGGAGGTCATCCTGGCTACCAACCCGGATATGGAAGGTGAATCCACCGCCGTGTATATCTCAAAAGTTTTGAAACCTCACGGTAAAGTTAAGGTCACACGCATTGCCCGGGGCCTGCCGGTGGGTTCAGATATTGAGTATGCCGACTCCGTGACCCTGTTGAAATCGCTGGAAGGGCGACTGGAAATGAGGTAACCACTCGGCGTGGGGCCAAGTAGCCGTGATACCCTCTTCCACAAACTTCATGCCCCGCAGGGGTAAATGGCTTGATTTGGCTGGCAAAGATTTATCTCGGCTTGACTTGCCCGCGCGGCTGGCAGCCACGCCAAGTGGGGAAATCCACTTGACAATATGATACAAAACAATTAGATTTCGGTGTTTTAGTCCTATTCCAAAAAAACCATTCCGGTGTGGCGCAATGGTAGCGCAATCGGCTGTTAACCGATGTGTTAGAGGTTCGAATCCTCTCACCGGAGCCAGTTTTAGTCCTCTTTTTCAGGAGAGCTTTGCGTAAGTCGAAAAAAACAGAAAGGCGAGATTCTTCACTGCGTTCAGAATGACAATACAAGGCTATTTGTCATTCTGAGGAACAAGGTGACGAAGAATCCGGGGTTATGCAAAGGTCTCCTTTTTCAGGGGCATAAAGACCCTGTCGAACCCTCGACAGGGTTTTGTTTTTATACGTGTGAAACATACAAGGGGCTATTCACCAAGGGCAGCTCGTATCTTTGAAATTTTTTTCTGATTGGTTTTATGGTTGTTGTATAGATGCCAAATTAGGTCATGAAGTTCATCGCCCAAGGCTTTACGGCCAGTTTTTTTTTGAACAATCCACCAAAGCATTGAGACGATTGGTGATGGTTTTTTTTATTCCCAGTGAACTTTGCCCACCGCTATTATAAACTTCGAAATACACGTCGAAATAATCCAAACCCGGAAAATCCTCATCAACTATCTTTGATATTTGCTTTCCCTCTTGAGCAAGTCGTTGCATCTTTTCTGAATCAGACTGAGATATTGACATAGCATTTCCCTAAATTTGAGAGTGACAGGATAAGTTTTATTTGTTAATCCAAACGGCTTATCATCAAAGATGCAATTGTCAAAATAACTAATGTTCTGTGGCCATCGGCCTTGAAACCATATGACATTTGTATTACAATTGTAATATGATTGTTTTTGATGCTTCCACATTAATTCTGCTGGCCCGGACGGAAATGCTGGAGATGTTTATTTCCAGTTACTCGGAGGATGTGCAAATTCCCGAGGCTGTTAAAAAAGAAGTCCTGGGGAAGGACAGTGAAGAGGCTCCACAATTGGATGCCATGATTAAGGCAAAAAAAATCCATGTTTCAAAGGTAGTTAATAGAAAGATTTTAAAGAAACTCATTGAAGATTTTAATATCGATTTGGGCGAGGCAGAGGCAATAACTCTTGCGATGCAAAAAAAGGGAGCTGTGATTGCCACAGATGACAGGAATGCCATCCGGGCATGTAAGCTTTTAAAGATAGATTTTATTACCGCGATTTCCATCTTGGTGAGGGCGGTAGAGAAAAAACTTCTCGATAAAAGAGAGGCTCTTTTAAAATTGGATAAGCTCAAATTGATAGGAAGGTATAAAATGACCATAATTACTGATGCAAGAAGCCAGATCAGGGAGGCAGGTTGACATGCCTGCAAAAACCCTGAGTATACGCATGAACGAAGACGATTATCGCGCCCTCGTGTCCCTTGCCAAAGAGGGAAAAGAAGACATTTCCAAGACGGTGCGTGAACTTGTTGAGCTCGGACGCACCATGCTTGCCATAGAGAAGTATAAAAGAGGCGAGGCATCGGCTGAGAAGTCTGCCAGGATAGCGGGAGTATCCATCTCGAAGTTTCTCGACATACTTAGTGAAAATGGTGTTACCGCGAATCTTGAAGAAGAAGATTATTTGGGGAGCTTGAAGACGGCGAGAAAGATTTGGTGAAATAAACGCGTTGAAAGTATTCCGTCTTTTAAGGAAAGCTTGAAAAACTAAAAGGGTTTGGTTATTCTCTTTTGGTGAAACCAACTTTAATATCAGTGGGATAACGTAATTTTATGATTCAAAGACCGCGCAGAAACAGATTGAATCCGGCTGTTCGTGGGCTGATCCAGGAATCGCAAGTGACCCCGGCCAACCTGGTCTGGCCCGCTTTCGTGCAGGAAGGCAAGAACCTTCGTACTCCAGTCGTGTCGATGCCGGGCATCTCAAGGCTTTCCATCGACCAGCTTGCCGCCGATTGCCAAAAGGCCTTTGAACTTGGAATCCCGGCGGTCGCCCTCTTCCCGGTTTTGGATGAATCTTTAAAAAATTCCGAGGGCAAGGAAAGTCTTAATCCCAGCGGACTGCTGCAACGCGCGGTGAAGGAGTTAAAGAAAACCATCCCCGGTATGCTGGTGATCACCGATGTGGCGCTGGACCCTTATTCCAGTGACGGGCATGACGGACTGGTTAAAGATGGAAAAATTTTAAACGATGAAACACTTCCCCTGCTTGCCGGTATGGCGGTGGCCCAGGCCGAAGCGGGAGCCGATGTGGTGGCGCCCTCCGACATGATGGACGGTCGGGTTGAGGCCATTCGCTGGGCCCTGGACGAGGCCGGGTTTGAGGATGTGTTGATCTGCAGTTACTCGGTGAAATATGCTTCGGCGTTTTACGGGCCGTTTCGCGACGCGCTCGATTCTGCTCCGAAAGAGGGCGATAAAAAAACCTATCAAATGGATCCAGCTAATGCCCGTGAAGCGATACGGGAAATCATATTGGATGAAGAAGAAGGGGCAGACTGGTTGCTGATCAAACCGGGCCTGCCTTATCTGGATATCATCCGATTAACGCGTGAGCATTCGGCACTCCCCATTGCCGCCTACCACGTCAGCGGAGAATATGCCATGCTGAAAGCCGCCGCCGAAAAAGGCTGGCTCGATTATGACAGTTGTCTGATAGAGTCGCTCCTCAGTATGCGCCGTGCCGGAGCGGATATGGTCTTCACCTATGGTGCTATCGACGCCGCAAAAATTTTAGCGAGATAAGGCCCCCGACCAAGTTTCTATAGCTCATTCAGTCCAGCGTCACGCTGGTAAGAGGCACCGTGTCTAAAACTGATTACTGGGTTCACGATCTGGACCCGTTTCTATTCCAATTCACAGAGACTTTTGGCATCCGTTATTACGGGCTGGCCTATGCGTTAGGTTTTCTCGCCGGGATGTGGTTGCTGCACCTTTTTTGCAAGCATGGTAAAGCAGCGCTCACGCCCGAACAACAGTCGCTCACCATCACTGCCATGATGGTCGGGGTTTTGCTGGGCGGACGTTTGGGGTACTCACTATTTTACGCGCTCGATGATACCTTGCGAAGACCCTGGATCATTTTCCAAATCTGGAAAGGGGGAATGGCCAGTCACGGCGGGTTCATTGGTGTGCTTGTGGCCTGCTGGTGGGTGGCAAAAAAACTGAAGCTTTCTTTTCTGCAACTCGGAGACTTGTTGTGCCCTTTGGTGCCGCCGGGAATTTTGCTGGGACGCATCGCCAATTTCATCAACGGGGAACTGTGGGGCAAAGTCGCTCATGTTTCCTGGGCGGTGATCTTTCCACAAAGTGCGATGCCGGGAACTCCTCTGGAACAAATTGCCCCGCGTCACCCCTCGCAACTTTATGAAGCCGGACTGGAAGGAGCCCTGTTGCTGATGTACAGCCAGTGGCGGTTGTGGAAAACCGATGCTCTGAATCACCCCGGCAGATTGACCGGCGAGTTTCTCATGATCTATGCGGTGGTGCGCGTTTTCGGCGAACAGTTCAGAGAACCCGACGCCCCACTCATTATGGACCTCAGCCGAGGCAGTTTTTACAGCCTGTTCCTGCTCGCAGGAGGACTTTACCTGGTTCTGTGGTCCCGCCGGGCAACGCCCGGTAGTAATTAGCAAAGCCACCTTTCTCTCGACAGGGAGAAGTTCAATCCCCCCCCCCGAGAGAGCTTTGCATAACCCGAGATCCTTCGTCGTTTTCGGCTCCTCAAGGATGACAAACCGGCGTTTCTTGTCATTCTGAACATAGTGAAGAATCTCGTCTTTACCCTTTTTCGACTTACGCAAAGGTCTCCCCCCCCGAGAGAGACCTTTGCATAACCCCGAGATTACCCTTGCGGGGCACGAGGGCTAAGGAAGAGGACATCACAGGCTCCTCAAGGATGACAAACTGGCGTTTCTTGTCATTCTGAATACTTCGGCTTCGCTCAGCACAGGCTCCGCTTTGTCATTCTGAACGCAGTGAAGAATCTCGGGGTTATGCAAGGCGAGATGCTTCGACAGGCTCCGTGAAGACGTGATATTTTTCCTTAACCTTCGTGCCCCGCAGGGGTATGTGATATCCTCTTCATTAAACTTCATGCCCCGAAGGGGTAATCTCGCTTTTCTGTTTTTTTCGACTTACGCAAAGCTCTCCCCCCGAGAAGGGGGGTCAGGGGGGCTAAACATTCACTCAGCTTTGGACTTCATCCCCATCCGATTGCAACCCCGTTATAAACCGATACCACAATAGTTATAATAAAAATTTTATATAGTTATAAATACTAAACATACCAGATATAGGGTAGTTTGATTAAAATCTCCGCCGATGATCCCGGTTGACAACTATATTACCATTAGTTATAATAAACTTTATAATTAGTGGTAATATAGGGTTAAAATGGTCAAGAATCAGGCAGAAGAAATTTGCGCCTATCTTTTAGCGAAAATACCGGTGCACCCGAAAAATATCGTCGCCAAAGCCTCGAACGCTTTTTCGTGCAGTCGCACCACCGTCCACCGGCACCTGAACCGGCTGCTCCGCGATGGAGCGATCATTAAAACCGGCACCACGAGGCAGGTGCAATACTTTTTAAAGTCGGAAAAAAACAAACAAATTCTTGTTCCTCTGGAACCGGGAGTTGAGGAGGATAAAGTCTGGAAAGAAAACTTTTTGCAGGACTTTGAAACACTCCCCAAAAACGTGCGGAATATTTGTGAATACGGTTTTCTGGAAATGCTCAACAATGCCATCGACCATTCAGAGGGAACAGGAGTAGTGATAAAAACAGAGTGGGCATCTGACTCAATTATGCTAGCTATTCGCGATGATGGTGTGGGCATTTTTAGAAAGATCAAGAACGCGCTGAGCTTGGAAGATGAGCGCGAAAGTGCCCTGCATCTCTCAAAGGGAAAGTTCACCACCGACCCGGAAAACCATACCGGAGAGGGAATATTTTTTTCTTCCCGGGCCTTCGACACTTTTCACATAACATCAAGAGGAATGGGTTATGCAAGAAATAATTGGGATGAAGACTGGTTTGTGGAAACGACGAAGGATGAGAATGTACCCGGAACAGGTTTGATAATGAAAATCGCTCTGGGCTCAAAAAGAAAAATGCAGGAAGTTTATGCAGAATACTCGAACGAAGGTTCTGATGGAATTCATAGCTTTGACAAGACCCATATTGCTGTGAGTCTGAGCAAATTGGGTGATGAACGCTATGTCTCGCGCTCCCAGGCGCGGCGCATCTGTTTGGGGCTGGAAAAATTCAAACATGTGGTTTTAGATTTTAGAGATATATCTACTGTCGGCCAGGGTTTTGTCGATGAGGTGTTTCGTGTGTTTCGGTCCAAATATCCGAGAATAAAGATTGAATACACCAATACTAATGGCGATGTCCGGTTCATGATTAAACATAGCTTGCCCTAATAGTGGCAGCGGATAGAGCGGTGGTCTTCTTCATTCTCCGATAGATGATTTTGATAATTCACATAAACTTTACTGGCAGGCTGCTTGAAAGACTCATATAACTATGTAGTTTCTATCTTTCCATAGTTGTTCAATCTTATGCTCATCTTTTAACCGCAATAAGAAATTATGTTTCCATTCATCGTGTTTTATTAAATGGCTTCCTTTAGGTTCAATGAAAACCTGATAATGAAACGAGGGTTTATTATCTCCAATTAAAAACAATACAAAATCGGGTTCAAATGCACGTCCATCATCAAAATTAAATAGTTTGAAGTGTCGTTCATTGCGTAGTAAATAAACCTCTGAATATTTTTTATTCAATTGATCTACTATCTTGTCAATATACTTGACCAGATGTTTTTCCTCAGAGGTTCCGTAGTTCTCGTTAAATACAAACCAATCCTTGCTGGACAAATCCATATTTAAATCCTGATTGGTTGTTTTGCTTTGCGCAATACCATATTCCTGATCGCTCTCGCCATCGTTGACAATATTGAGTGTTTTGTCGGTAAAAGTTTGTTTGACCATATAAGGCTTGAATTCCCTCGTGCCTTTATGCTCAACATTTTCAACCTGTAATTGACGACTCAATTTATCCAGCAAACGGATCACAATATCCAATTTACTCTCCTGGGTTAGATGGTTCACCACATCATTAGAACCTTCAACCTCTACTTTGATCCTCCCCAGATAGTCATCAGAGTCAACGAACTCGGACAGGCTGTGCAAATGTGGAAACAGGCGTTTTAAATTTGAAAACTGATATTCAGGGAATTGGGCCAGTGCTTTTTTGATGACGCAGGAACCAAATGATTTTATAGAATAATCTTTTTGTGTTTTGTTGGCTTGTCGCTTTCCTTCAAACTCAAACAGGGTTGACGATTGTGAGTAGCCCGATGGCAATGAGATTTTATGTGTCGTTTGAATAAATGAAGCGGTAATACCGATCACATCTTCACGCGCATATTTCACCCGCTCATTCTTGAAAACAAAACCCGCCTTATAAAATGGTTTCTCTTTGAAATCTGGTTTTAGTGTTAATTGCAGCTCACGACTGGTTTTTGCTTTAATACCGATTTCTTCTAAAGCTGTGTGTAACTCTTGAATATATCTGGGATTATAAGCACTGTGATAATATAGCTCCTCGCACAATTTTAAGTCATGTTCCTTTTGATTATTGAAAATATCATATTTACGCTGATGAAGCGGTTGATCATCTTCTAACCTGAAAGGGCAATATCTCGCGCCGCGCCCGATTAACTGCGCCTCTGACAAGGTTGTTTTACCCGGTTTGCCAGATTTTGCGTCGCGCGTATCGTACAGGCGTACAATATCAAACAGATTAAGTACATCCCAGCCTTCGTTCAGCTTATCGACTGCAAAAATAGCACGGTATTCATTATCCTTGTCTTCCAATGTGTTGACCGCAATCTGTTTCCGCACTGATTCATCTTTGGAATTGACAGAGATACACTTGTTTTCAGCGAATTCTTCCTGTAATTCTAAAGCCAGATTGTCCAGTGTAATTTGGTTCTCTTCAAAATAGCGAAACACTCCAGCTAAAACAGCATCCAGATCAGGATTGCTTGCGATTTTTGCCAGATCGTTTCCTTTCAAGCCCTTTATCCGGGCAATAAATTCATCATAGAAGGCGTTAGATTCTGCAATTGTTTTTGACTTGAGCAAAATGACAGGTTTTATCAGCCAACCGTGCTTTTCAAATATTTTCCGCCTGAACTGGCTCAATAAAATGGCCTGTAATGCTCGTTCAAACGACCGGACTTCGGATTGTAAAACCTTTACCTCTTTAGAATACCCATCCACTCGGAACACCTTTAGCGGATAGTCAAAAATTATCTTATCCCGGTATTTTTCAATAATCTGTTCATGGGTTAAGTCCATAGTAGCGGTAAATTCCAGCAGGATATTTTGATTGTTGGCCTTGAATATTTTTTCAACCGTGGATTCCCAGCTTGTCAAATCAAACATTTCAGATTGATTCAAGTCTCTGGCTCTTTTGGTTTCTGCATTGATGTGATGCGCCTCATCCGAAATCAAGACGATTTTCCCGCTTTCAAAGTCATCAAAAGTAATACTGTTTTCTCGCGGCGTATGTAGGCGGGTATGTAAGCCTTGAATGGTTGAAAACACGATATTTATATCATCAGGGTTGGCCGCTTGGAAATTATCGACCTCCTTGATGCGTATTGACTGATTATTGATTTGTACCGATTCACTAAACAGATATTTTGAAGCAATCGTATTCAGGAAATTATCACGGGTTTTATTGATGATATTGGTACTGTTTACAAAAAACAGGAAATTGCGATAACCCTGATCATATAGATAGAGCATCAAACCCGCCATGATCAGCGTTTTACCGCTACCCGTTGCCATGTGAAATAAGGTTTGTGTCGGTACACTCTTCGGGCGAGCGGGATAACTCTCCATGTAATACTTGAAACGACCAAAGGCTTCAAGCTGGTAGGGCCGCAATTCAAAGTCAGGGTTGAGGTTGCTGGCGATGCAATCGGGAATATTTTGTTTATAATAATCATAGCCGCCTAAAAATTCTGCGCCTGTGGTTAGTTTTTCGTGGAGCATTTTTTGTTCAGCCATCAATCACCCCCACAAATCTTTTCTAATAATGTCCAGCGCGTTTTGCCGCACACTTATATACTGAGATAGAGAAATGCATGAAACCTTATACTCTCTACAGCAACCAACCAGATTCTTCTGCTTATTCGGATTTTCCTGAGTTACCACAGTTAGCTCTCTTGATTGTGCAAGCGCAATAATCACTGGGTCAGCATTAACTCTGCTTTGTTTTTTCACTAACTTTGGGCATCTATTGGCAATATCCGCAATATTGCCTTGTAGCCCAGGTTGCGTAGGAATGAATAAATTGGATTGTTTCTTGACCCACTCGGTCAAGGAGTCATCCATTTTTTTTCGAGTTCTTGTTTTACTTCCACTGGAGCCTGGATAAACTGGTTCTCAGTATCTTTTTCGATGAGCTTGAAAACATCTTCAAATGTTGCGGGAGCATAAATTTCATGCCACCAGGCAATAAACGCGCTGGTATCAAATAGATAGCTCATGACACCCATCTATGCAGTGGAAATTGCAGCCTTTTGGACAACTTACCAAGGTGTTTGAGTTTCATCCCCAATACATCATAAATCTCGGTGGCATTAACACTCCCCTGCTCATAAGCGGCTAATACGGTTTGAGTGAGCAAATTTCCGCAACGGTCAAGTACCTGCTTATCGGGAGGAGCAGCTCTAACGAAATCGGACCTGTTTTCCAGCCCTTTCAGATAGTGCCGCTTGTATTCATCAAGCAACGTATCCAGCGTTGCCTGGCCGATAAGGCCCAGCGCTTTCAATTTCACCGCAATTGCGCTATGGCTTATTTTAAGATTAGAGGCCAGGGCTTGAATAGTTTCTTCAGGATTGCCGCTATCATTCCATTGAGTTTGAAGATAACCGTCATCAATAAGCACTCCGGAAGCAACGCGATTACACATCGTTTCTACAGGGTCATAGTCCGCAGCTTCCTGTCTAAAATTTATTTGGGATACGCCGCTATTATCATCCAGTAACAAATGCGCTAATTCATGCACCAGCGTAAAAATGCGTCGTGCGGGGCTGTCTGCGGGATTGAGAAGAATTAAGGGGGAGTAGTTATCATAAAGCACCAAACCACTGTATTCATTACGGTCAATTTTGTGTGCCGCGTGGGTTCCGTTAGCTGAAACAATAACGCGTTTGGCTTCAATCTTTTCTGTCCAATAAGACAGGGCTTGTTTATCGTTTTCCATCTTCGAAATTTTTTGCCTGTCAATCTTCAGCCATTGCACGACCCAATCCGCAATATGTTTTACATTTTGTTGACCAGCGAATGAGCCTAACCAATTCAAGGGGTTCGCATTTTCATTTTGCAGGTATTCCCGCATCCATGATTGGCGTTCACGCGCATCTCGTATGGCAGAGCAAAGCGGGTGGCTGTAAGGCTCTCGGGTTTCGGGGCGGCGAAAATCTTTAGGTTTCTCCTGTTGCCATTCTTCGGGAATGACTTTCAGGTAAAGAACGGGTAAGGAAACTTTATATTTATCCGCCAGCTTCCTGGCATTGGATAAACCTATGCCTTCTTGACCGGATTCCCAGGCGGTTATCTTCTCAACGGATTTATTCAGTTTTTTTGCGGCCTGTTCGATGGACAAGCCGATATCTTCCCGCGCCCAACGCAAGGTAGCAGGATGAACAGGGACTGTTTTTATTGCCATGACCTAACCCCCATAAAACTGCTTATTCAGTTTTTTATCCTCATCCGATATTTGATAATCTGCATCGTCAATTTCAGAATAATTGACATAAAGCTGGTTTTTGTCCAGCACGGCAATCAGGAATTGTTTTTGTTCTGCTATTGATAATCCGGCAAACGCATGGATATTTTTATTGATGGTTTCTGGTTTTATTTTGTGGCTGATAAAGTCGGTATTTTCCATTTCATGCCAGAGGGCAGTCAAGTCTTGGGTGGTCCCGGCTTGTTCGATTTTATCAATGATGTTGGCATTGTGTTGCGTAAGTTCGCAGTAAGTAAATGAGCCACCGCCTTGCCAGTTTATGCTTTTAGAGATACCTTTGTTATCCTTCCCTTTCACAACATTATGTAACCTTGGTATTAGCGTTTGAATCCCTCCCTCTAATTGCTCAACACCGATAAATGTTCTGCCTAACTTTAAACTGGTTACAGCAGTCGTTCCACTACCAAGAAAGAAGTCAAGTACTATATCGCCCGGTTCAGATGCGGCTTCAATGATTATTTTCAACAGACTTTCCGGCTTGGCTGTATCATAGCTTGCTTCCTTTGAGTTTTTAATTAGAGTATTCCCCCAAACATCTCCTAAAACAACATATTTAGCATCTGGTGCCGTTATGAGTTTTACAACTTTCTCTCTGTTAAGGTCGATTCTGTCAGAAACATATGTTTTTAGACCTGTTCCAGCTTCTAACTCCCATTCAGCGGGAGTTCTACCCATTCTACCTCTTGTGTAAAACCACCCCTTCGAATCTTTTTCAATTCTGTTAATAGTGGATGTTTTATATGGTCCTAATGGAGGAACCCAATACCTCGAAACCTTGTCTTTAGCATAAATAAATATATTCTGATACTCAGTAGGCATTGAAGAACTTTTTGAGTGCGACCTTGAACTCCCGCCCTCTCTCCCTTTATGCCAAATAATTTCGTTAACAAAATTTGATCTTCCAAAAATCTCATCCAGCATAACTTTCATGTAGTGAGACTCGTTGTTGTCAACATGTATAAAAATATTTCCATCAATACTTAAAATGTTTCTAGCAGTTAGCAGACGACTTCGCATAAAAGTCAACCAGGTAGAATGGTTAAAACTATCATTGTAAGTAAAGCTATCTCGTTCTGTGTTGAATGGCGGGTCAATATAAATCAGTTTGACCTTACCCGCATACTGCTTTTTCAAACAATGCAAAGCCAGCAGATTGTTGCCCTTGATAATCAAATTATCATCAATGCCAATGCTTTCTACTTTATGCTCGCTTTCTTTATCGTATCTCTTGAAACTGGTTAATACCTTCGGGTCAAGCAAGCGGTCAATTTCATCCGAAGCGAGGGTTTCATTCCAGAATATTTCTTTGCGTTTCTGCTCCTCTTTAGTCTGCCCGCCTTCCAGCACACAATCTTTATACGGCCATGCTAAAACCACCTCTCTGCTTTCCGTTAAATATTCCCCGTTCGCCGTTAAACCGATTTTGTTTTTGAATGCGGTGTAGCTGTCGGGTAAAAATTGTTTGTTGCTGACAAAACTTTGAAACGCCACCTTATCAAATACCAGTACACCAGCTACATCCTTGAAAAACTGCTTTTTGACTGCCCCACTCCCCAACAACAAGGCAAGCAAACCTTCATCCATTGCAAGTGCCAGCTCAACAATTTTATTTTTCACCAACTCACCATCAACGACCAGACGCTCATCGCCTTGTAGTGTGGCTTTTAATTCTTCTAATAAATTTTGCATATCTGTTTGTAGTTCTCTTTATGAATTTTATCCGCTGGATTGATACTTTCAAACGCATAGCACTTGAATTCAGAGAGTGATGCAACCGTCCGCTGGAGTAATTTATCAGGTTATTTTTTATTATATGCGATAATCTTCGGCCTAAGCGGTTATGGAATAGTTGGCTAACATTTTAGACCAAGGTAATTTTTTTCACAATAAAAGCCTCTACTTTTTCCTATCTACACGTAAAACTAAGAGAATAGAGCAAGTTTTTGTATTCCTTCTATTTTTACGGTTGGTTAAATATCGCGTTTCACCCGTATTTCTTTTAACTTAAAATATCGCCGACTGTTCAAGATGCTTGCGGTTTAACACCCCATTGGTGTAAGCTGAGGGACTCTATAACAAAAACGGTAATGAGTCATGATTCCCGAATTATTGTCACCTGCTGGCAGCCCTGAGAAATTAAAATATGCTTTGGCGTATGGTGCGGATGCGGTCTATGCGGGCATTCCCAAGTTTTCCTTGCGGGCCAGAGAGAATCCTTTCAAAAACGATTTGCTTGAAGAAGCCATTGCCTACACCCACGATAAGGGCAAGAAGATTTATGTTACGGCCAATATTCTTCCGCCCAACCGGAAAATTGAATCCTTTAAAAAATCCCTGGCTCAACACGCTGCATTGGGGCCTGATGCATTCATCATGGCTGATCCGGGGATGATTCAGTTTGCTCTAAAGGAGTTTCCCCAGATTCCGGTTCATCTTTCGGTGCAAACCAATACTATGAATTGGTCCTCGGTGGAATTTTGGTACAACCTTGGAGTTAAGCGGGTCATTTTATCGAGAGAGCTTTCCCTGGAAGAGATTCAGGAGATCCATGACCGGGTTCCAGATATGGAACTGGAGGCTTTCGTGCACGGGTCAATTTGTATTGCTTATTCTGGCCGGTGCCTGTTATCCAATTATTTCAATCACCGCGATGCCAATCAGGGCACGTGCACCAACAGTTGCCGATGGGAATTTAATGTTAAGGAGGAAGTAGAAAAAGAAACCGAACAATATCAGCCGCTTAAGGGGCAGTATGCCATTGAGGAAACTTCGCGAAAAGGCGAAATGATGCCTGTCGATGAAGACGAGCACGGTACTTATATCATGAACTCGAAGGACTTGAGGGCGGTGGAATTTTTAAAACCGCTTCATGAAGCCGGTGTCATGTCATTTAAAATAGAGGGCCGATCGAAATCCATTTATTATTTGTCCATGGTCACCCGGGCTTACCGTAAGGCCATTAAAGATCTGGCAGAAGGACGTTCATTCGATCCCGAATTACTTGGAGAAATTGATAAGACGGCGAACCGGGGTTTCACATCCGCGTTTTTAATATCCGCCTCCAATCGGGACACCGAGCGGTTTGATTCACCGCAGGAGAAAGATCAGGCTCAGATTTTTGGTGGGCAGGTTGTGAATGAGCGGCCGGGTTGGATGGAGGTAGAAGTTAAAAACCGAATCGAGCTGGGGGATGAGGTGGAATATATTTCCCCCAGCGGGCAATTCAAATTTTCCATTGATGCTATGGAAACAAGTACCGGGGAAAAAGCAACTGTCGCACACGGAGGCAATGGAACGATCTGGATTGGAATTGATCGGCAGGCAGAACCGTTCGCACTATTAAGCCTGTTGCAGAGAGAGCTTTGCATAACCCCGGATTCTTCGTCACCTTGTTCCTCAGAATGACAAATAGCCTTGCATTGTCATTCTGAATGCTTCGGCTTCGCTCAGCACAGGCTCCGTGAAGACGTGATATTTTTCCTTAACCTTCGTGCCCCGAAGGGGTAATCTCGCTTTTCTGTTTTTTTCGACTTACGCAAAGGTCTCTGTTGCAGAAGGCCAAAATGGCTGAAACCGTTTAAAGTCAACTGGGAATTTTATTTACTTACGGTTGTTTTTGTCATGGTGGGTTTTGGTGATTTGCGCCCAGAACAGGGTGAGAACAACACCAATGGTCAAAGCCAGTCCTAACCAGCCAGACAGGGTATTGATTCCGTAATCGAAAATATCTTTAGCCAAGGCTCCATCAAAGGCTATTGCTGCCACAATAAAGATTAGGAAAAAAAGAAGTTTTTTCAAGATCGGTTTCCGATTAATGGGTCCCCTGCCAATATGGATTGATTTTACCAATATATTTGATGGATGTTGTCTTCCCGGCAGGGATAAAGTTCTTTGCTCCCCAAACATACGGGTCCCATAATCATAATGAGGTTCTCTTGTTCTGGAATTTTAGCAAGAAATTTTGTTGGTGCAATTGATAAAATTTTTAAACAATTTAATCGGTATTTAATTTCATGTCTGTCCCGCTGATGCAAGCGTTAAAAATTGGGTCTTATGTCTTTCGGCAAAAATTAAAGGGCAACAAGCGGTATCCTCTGGTGATGATGCTGGAGCCTTTATTCCGTTGCAATTTAGAGTGTATTGGCTGTGGAAAAATTCAAAAACCCAATGAAATATTGAAACAGAATATGACTCCGGAGCGGTGCTTTAAAGCCGCCAGAGAATGTGGCGCCCCTGTAGTTTCCATAGCGGGCGGCGAACCATTAATGCATCCGGAAATTGTACAAATCGTTGAAGGCCTGGTTGCTATGAAGCGTTTTATTTATTTGTGCACCAACGCCATTCTGCTTAAAAAACATCTGGATCGACTGCCAGTAAGCCCTTATTTGACCCTTTCCGTTCATCTGGATGGAATGGAAGAGGAGCATGATCGCATTGTTGATCAGAAGGGAACTTTCAAACTGGCTATCGAGGCGGTTCGAGAAGCGAAGAAAAGAGGATTCCGGGTTACCAGTGCTACCACCTTTTTCGAAGATACGACTGTAGAGATGGCCGAGGAATTTTTGGATTATTTAGCCTCTTCTGGGATAGACGGAGTGACCATGGCTTCGGCATTTCGTTACCCGGACGCTCCCGATCAGGATCATTTTTTCGGACGTCGGCGCACATTTGAATTTTTCGACAAATTGCTGGCGAAAAATAAAAAGGGCCGTTGGGATTTGAATCATTCGCCGCTTTATTTAGAATTTTTGCGCGGGAAAAAGGATTATTCCTGTACGCCCTGGGGGAACCCGAATTATTCCGTGCTGGGTTGGCAGAAGCCCTGTTACCTTTTGGATGACGGTTATGCGGAAACTTATACGGAATTGATGGAAACCACCGAGTGGGAAAACTATGGTCATCAAAATAACCGGAAATGCGCGGACTGTACGGCTCATTGTGGTTATGAGGCCACAGCGGTTGAGGATGCGACATCCAGTTTAAAAGGTATGTTTGATTCCGCTAAAGTGGTTTTTCAATAACTACGAGGCGTAGGGCCGACTAGCAAGGGCTCGTTGAGCCGTCTACGTCTCCCGCTCGGCACTCGCTCCCGTGAGAAGGAACTGGGCAAAGGCTCATTCAGCCGAGACAAGTTTTTGTTTGCCGAGGAAAGTTATTGCGCACTGGCTCCACGCCTGATGGGAGTAGCCGAACCCAATCAAAAATAATCGAAGATTGCCCGCAAGTGTGGCTTCGTCCTGGGTTCCGTCCATGTACCAGCCTGATTCCCAAGCCAGGACTTTCTAATAAAGATAAAACTCTGTTTGCAAATTCCCCTGCTTTATGAGGGCAACATTTTATGACGGGAATAGGCCGGAATTCTATCACCCATTTGTATTTCCGCAAAAAAACATCTTTCCTATACAAGTATTCCAGTAAGAACCTCTTATTAAACAGACCTCCCCCACCTTTAAATTACAATCTTGAAAAGAACTGTGATTTGTCCGAGAATGTCAGATTAACGTTTGTTCGCGTTAAACTTTCCTGTTCCTTGAATAATGCCAAAACTAATCGGGTTTTAAAAAAAATGGGTTTATTTACCGCCAGACCTTCTTCTGCCCAATTCCTTGTGGAAGATCCCTGTTTTCTCGATGTCGGTGAACACCTGGACTGGCAAGGTCAATTCGGAAACGGCCAGCCGATAAAACTGGAAATCGGTTTTGGAATGGGAGATTTCCTGATTGAAATGGCGACCCGGGAACCCCATAGCAATTTTGTCGGGATAGATTTTTCCCAAGATGGTATCCGCAAATTATTGGTCCGGATTAAAGACCTTCACATAAAGAATATTCGTGTTGTCTATGGCGATGTCCGGGAAAAAGTCCCTCTCATTTTCCATGATGGCGAATTGGATACAGTCTATATCAATTTCCCCGACCCCTGGCCGAGAAAAAGGCATTTTAAACGACGGCTGATCAAACCAGCATGGGTCACGCTGATCGCCAGGAAGCTGACTCTGGAAGGTCACGTTTATCTGGCCACCGACAGCGAACCCTATGCCCATGAAATTCTTAAATATTTTAATGCTGAGCCCTTGTTGCAGAATAAAAGTCAGGAGCCTGGTTTTCTTTTTCGCCGTGACCAACTGCCCAAAACGAAATACGAAAAAAGTTTTATTTACGCTGGGGATAAAATCCATTACCTGGAATATTCCCGACAAGCGGCAAAGGGACAACCCGGGGGAATTGTTTCTTCTGTACAAGAAGAAACCAATGAGCTTGCAGAGGAAAAAACCTTGAGCAATGACGAAATGATTAAAAAATTTGAACGTGCTGAAGCGAAAGCTAAAGATGCCTGTGACCTTCAACAGCTTGGCGGCCATTTAGCCTGTGCAGGAGACAGGCAGTGGGCCGAAAAAGTTTATCAAAAAGCCGAAGCCATGGCCGAAGACAGTCTGGATTTGAATTGGCTGGCCTACAGTGTTTCTGAAACACTGGGTGATAAAGACTGGGCGAAAAAATTATACGATAAAGCCGAAGCCATGGCCGAAAGCAGTCTGGACTTGAACTGGCTGGCCTACAGTGTTTCAGAAACACTGGGCGATAAAAACCGGGCAAGAAAACTCTATGAGAAAGCTGAGAACAACCCCCAAAACATTCGTGAACTCTGTGATCTCGCTGACAGCATTTCCGAAACATTGGGCGATCAGGAATGGCAAATAAAAGTTTATAAGAAAGCCGAAGCTATGGCGAAAGAGCATTCCGACTTCTACGAACTTGCCGACAGCGTCTGTGCAAAGCTTGGCGACAAAAAATGGGCCAGAGAACTCTATGAGAAAGCCGAAGACACGGCCCAAGACAGCAGCGACCTCCATAGTCTGGTCGAGTGCCTTGCAGAAAAGCTGGGCGATCAGGAATGGGCTAAAAAAGTTTATTTAAAGGCCGAAAGCATGGCCCAGGACAGCACTGATTTCTGCTGTCTGGCCGAGAGCCTGTTGCAAAATTTGAGTGATGAGGAATGGGCCAGGAAGTTATATAAAAAAGCTGAAGACCAAGCTGAGGAAAATTTTGAATACCGCTGGCTGGCCGACAGCCTGAGTGAATTACTGGGTGATAAAGAATGGGCTGAACGGGTATGTCAGAAAGCGAAAAACCTTTTTAGCTGAGATACCGCAGTTGCAGTTAAGAGTGGGGTCCGCTCACTTGCACTACGCTACATTTGTGTTTACAAGTTTTGTAAAAACTTTTCTAAACTAGAAGAAGGGAAATTGGCCCTAATCTGCCTATTGGCTTGTGGAAAACTGCTACGCAGTTTACCCACAGGGCCAACAGGCCCGACAACTACTGCTATTAGTATAAATGTTAATGGTTTAAGGCCGTTTACAAACTTTGTACAAGCAAATAGTGACTATCCCAGCTCACTCGTGACATTCTTCAATGCAGGCCTCTAAACCTTTGCCAATGACTTCTATGATTTCATTTTTCAGGGTTTCACCTAACTCATTAATTCCGCCCTCATCGCAAGTTTCTATTTTCCACTCATAACCTTCAGATAGATCTTTTTCGGTGCACATTTTTTTGACTTCGGCAATAGCCTCTTCCTTTGTGTCAGATTTCAATGGAGCTTCCAGATTGGTGTTAACTGGAATATGTCCGACATTTAAATCATAATGAGCAGTGAATCCATCCCAGAAGATATTTTCATCTGTTTCATCCTGTTCGAGTCGTTCTATGATGTTGTCTGTTAATTTATCATCAAAAGTGTTGATTCCCCCGTGCTCACATCCTTCAATTTTCCACTCATAACCTTCGAATAATTTTTTTTTGTCTATCATTCTTTCAACTTCTTTGTTGGCTTCTTCTTTAGTGGTTCTGGATTTCAATCGTACTTCCAGATTTGTATATACATAAATATTGCGAATTTTTAATTTCAAACTACTCATTTTTAATCCTCTATTAGCGGTTCCTGCCAAAAGGCTTTATATTATTTAATTTTCGATCCTGTTTTCAAGGGATTAGAGTTGGAAATTAAGATAAGGATTTAATATATACTGAAGAATATTACGGGGACCTCTAAAAATTGCTGTTGGCCAGGAACCGCCCTTATGAATTCTGGACACGAATAGGTATCCACAAGGACGCCGTGAGAGTTGCCCCGGACCGGAATCTTAAATTATTAGAGGCCCCCTTTTTTATTGAGCCGCTTTTACCCTTTCCACCATTCAAATTCCTTCAAAAATGTGAAGCAAAGAAAAAAACCTCCCGCGACTCTCTAGGAAAGGGGCACCGGGGAGGTTTTTATTTAAATCAATATAATCACTAAATTAATAACTCTACCAAAAGCTTATGACTCTAGATAATTTCTTTTTAGCAACAATTAAAGACGTTACAGCCCGAATAAGGTCAGACGACGAATATAAATTAATAAGAATGGCAGGGTTGCTAAGACACTTAGTTCTAGACGGCCCAAAAAGCTTAATTCATCAAGTCAATAAAGAGAGGAAAATAAAACTTCAGTTTACGGTTAGACAAATTGATGCCAAGAATAGAAAAGGTGAGAGTATAAATTATTGGGGCTATAGGGGCTTTAAAACTTATAAGGCATATCCTAAGATTGTTTCATTGAATGGTTTTTTAAATCACCCCTTTGGCTTTGACATAATCCATAAAAGAAACTTAATGATTAAAGATTACATTAAACATTTTGCCCATGTTCAAGGTGGGGTTCATTCTGGCAAAGCTAAACAAGCTCAAGATATATGCTTATCGTTTTATATTCAGATGTCAAAAAATGAGTCAATACCATTGGACCTCAAAACATTACCGTTGATAGCAAAAACAATTCTTACAGGTCTTAAGCCATTAAAATTGGCCGTTCAAAAAAAATAAGCAACAAAACTTTTAACGGACCCCCCCCCTGCTTTTTGAAGGGGAGCCGCACTAATTCATTAAAAAAAACCTCGCCTTCATCAAAACCTCAACCCTCTTTCCTTTTCCTCACCAAACAGTTAAAATTCAATCGTAAGACCGCAAACGACCCAAAGCGATCATTGAATATTACAAAGGATAACCTAACCATTTTAGACAATCCAATACTTTTGAATAGCTGGATATGGATAACAAAAAATTAGAATTATCAGCGCGGTATTATGTTGCTGAAACTGTAATTGGGCTTTTAGGTGCTATTCTAATCGTCTCACGTTTTGTCGGTCTGGATGCATCACAGCGTGTACCGGTTCTGAAAATAGTACTTGAGGACATGCAGAATTACCCGCGTGTTGTCGCAGCATTACTTATGGCCTCTACGTTGTATCTCTTATTTGAATGGAAACAATCACCTAAAGAATCACGCAAATCTTACTGGTCACAAGCCCGTGCTGGTATCACAACTGTTTTTGCATTTACATCTCTATGGTTATCCTACCCGGTCATCACAATAAATACAGGTTTTGCAATTTATTCACCGGGATGGTTTTTAGGTTTCCTATTAATCGGATTTATACTAGGTGAGTTTATCTCGATTCTGGTATTTTCTTCCTTTATGATTCGAACACAAGAGGAAGCCCGAAACCTTAATCTTCCACGAATACCTGTAGCTACTCGCGCTCAATACACAATGTGTATACCAATAGTTATCCTGCTTTTGGTTGCCTTCTTTATACTTCGGCACTACTCTCCAGAAATCATTAAAGAATTTAGAATTGAGTTTATCTTAATCTGTTTAACTTCCTTTTTTGTAATAGGCGAACAGATTGCTGTCCTGTTCTTAAGCCAGGATGAAAGCGGAAATCGCATTCCTCTAGCAAAGAAAATTAAAAATATTAAAGAAGCGCATAATGTCCACGATTATTCTTATGACGTTTTTAATATTGGGAAAAAGATAATCGATGAAAAAGTCATTGATCTAAAAGCACCACCTCAAGAGATTCAAAAGGCTTTACAGAAAATGAACGCTGAAGAGCCTCAAGCTAGTCCTTATAGAGGCAAACTACTAGAAACAATTCAACTTGCCCTTTACTACAAATACAAAGACGGTGATCAAAAAAATAAATCTCCTGAGAACCGGGGGCTAAAAATTGAAAAACAACAAGGAAAGAAAGACTTGCTTCGTGTGCTCATCACCTTTAAAGACGCAGATAAAGACGCAGAAAAGGAATCTCAAGAGTTAGAGATTCCAATAGACCTTATCGAATCGTGTGCTGAGGAATATCTTGCGACAAATACCTCCGATGACGATGATTTAGAGTTGGAGAAATTTTTTCCCGTGGCGCTAAATCAGGCAATCGATCAGACCATTTCTAAAGAGGCTGAACCTTTCTTGTTGCTGATGGCAGCATTGAGAGGTTTAGAGGATCAGGTGGTAGGATTACTGAAGCAGGACATCGATGTCAATAAATCACAGAATGGATGGACATCCCTTCTCCATGCCTCGGCAAATGGCTATCCCAGGATTTGTCGAATTTTACTTGATGCTGCAGCAAACCCAGACATTGGGAATATCAACAGCATTACACCACTTATGTACGGTGCTCGTTACGGCAATTTGGAGATATGCAAGATCCTACTTGATTTTGGTGCTAATACCGACTTAAAAGATGTATATGGAGACACGGCATTAATAATTGCCTCTAGTGGCGGGCATGTAAATATAGTTGATAAACTTCTAGAAGCTGGAGCCGATACAACTATCAAAAATCGCAATGATATGACAGCCTTAGATATCGCCCATAAGAACAAACAAGGAGAGATCGCGAAAAGACTTCGATTAAGATAATTGTTCAAACGTCCGCTTATGGCCGATAGCAGACCTTTTGCGCGTGCCCGCTTTTTGGTGCAAAAAGGATTTCAGTGACCAGCGAGAGTTCTCTGCGTTAGTGAAGGACCTTAGCGATGAAGACGATGCCCACTGCCACAGGGGCGATGTAGCGGATGAGGAATTCCCAGCTTTGCGCCCAGGGAAAGCCGAAAGCGTTTTCGTTTTTTTCGATTTCTTCATGCGCGTTTTTAGTGCCCCAGACCCAGCCGACGAAAATCGCCGTCAACATGCCGCCCAGCGGCAGTAAATAATTGGAAGCGAGGTTATCGATATGATCGAAAAAGTTCATGCCGAGAAACTTAACATCTGCCATGACTCCGAACGAAAGCCCTGATGGAATGCCAAACGCAAAAATGGCGGACCCGACAACCAGCACGGCTCTTTTTCGTTGCCATCCACGCTGGTCGATGAAGTAGGCCACGACCACCTCCAGCAGGGAAATCCCCGAGGTGATGGCGGCAATGGCCAGCAGGACAAAAAAGATCACGGCCACGCCATGGCCGAGAGGCATGCTGGCAAATACGGTAGGCAGAACGCTGAAGACCAGTCCCGGGCCTTCGGTAGGTTCGAGGCCCATGGCGAACACTGCTGGGAAGATGACCATGCCGACCAGAAGAGCGATGAGCGTGTCGAACATTACGACATAAACGGTGGAAGAGGTCAGGCTTTCCTTTTCCGACAGGTAACTGCCGTAAGTGATCATGCACCCCATCCCCAGGCTGAGTGAAAAGAAGGCGTGCCCTAAAGCAGTCAGCACTACGTTGGCACTGATCTTACTGAAGTCGGGAGTTAAATAAAAGGCCACGCCTTCCATCGCTCCATCGAGAGTGAGGGAGCGAATCATCAGCAGAATCAGGATGATGACCAGAGTCGGCATGAGGATGTCGCAGACTTTTTCGATGCCGCCATGCACGCCTCTTAAGACGATGGCGATGCAGGTTCCCATGAACAGCGCATGATAGAAAAGCACTTCCCCGGTATTTCCTGTAAAACTTGCAAAAAACTCGCCCGCTTCCTTAGGGGAGGGGAACGCCAGCACGGAACCGGTGATGGATTTCGCGACATAAGCGAAAGTCCAACCGCCCACCACACCATAAAAGGAAAGGATGAAGAATCCGGCGAGCACACCCATATAGCCAATGCTGGTCCACGGAGATTTGGGTTGCAG
This sequence comes from Nitrospinales bacterium, assembly GCA_965249625.1. Taxonomy (GTDB): domain Bacteria; phylum Nitrospinota; class Nitrospinia; order Nitrospinales; family VA-1; genus LS-NOB. Next base: position 2,743,521 of record OZ252246.1, read on the forward strand.
TTGTTCAAAAGCACCGACCGGATTGCGATTGGTTTTTCGGCCCAGAATGAACTCGGCCAGCACGATGGGGGTGCCGATCACGAAGATGCAGACCAGATAAATGAGCACAAACGCCCCACCGCCATTCTGCCCCACTATATATGGAAACTTCCAGACATTACCGAGCCCCACAGCAGAACCGGAGGCGGCCAGGATGAACCCCCAGCGACTGCCCCAGGACCCGCGCTGATTATTGCTTTCGGTCTTCATCTAGATGGGAGTATACTTTCAAGATGACTCGTTGCTGGCAACCGGGAGGTTTCCTCTGAAAAAAGTAGTCGATGATATCATAGAAAATATTCCCAAGCTACCCGGAATTTATATCATGAAGGATTCCCGGTCGGAAATTCTTTATATCGGCAAGGCTAAAATCCTGAGAAACCGGGTGCGTTCTTATTTCCAGAATTCCCGCACCCTCCACCCCAGGACGAGGATGTTTTTGGACAAAGTCCGCAACATCAAGTTTTTGACCACCAAGACCGAAGCCGAAGCACTGATCCTGGAAAGTAATTTCGTTAAGAAGCATCAACCCCGCTATAACGTCCTGCTCAAGGACGACAAGCATTACCCTTATTTGCGTTTGACCACGCAGGAGAAATTTCCAAGGCTGGAGGTGGTGCGCCGGGTACGAAAAGACAAGGCGGTCTATTTCGGTCCTTATACCATGGTCAAGGAAGTCCGTGAAACGATCCGGCTGATTTATAAAATCTTTCCGCTTCGCCAGAGCAAAGACAAGCTGAGTGGAGAACCCATGCGCCGTCCTTGCCTCAACCACCAGATGGGCCGGTGCCTGGCCCCGTGCGCCGGAAAGGTTTCTCCCGACGAATACAAGAAAGTGGTTGAGGATGTGGAGCTGTTCCTCAAAGGCAAAAACACGTCGCTCTTGAAAAACCTGAAGGCGGGCATGGAAGCGGCGTCTGCAGAGACGCGCTACGAAGAAGCCGCGATTTTCCGGGATAAAATCCAGGCTGTGCAAACGGTGCTCGACAAACAGAAAATCATCTCTACCTCTCTGCAGGATCAGGATGTCATTGCCTATTGTTCCGAAAAGGATCAGGCCATGGCACAGGTGCTGATCATCCGTGATGGAAAAATGCTGAGTGAAAAAATATTCAAGATGAAATCGCTCAACGAAATGGAAGAAGATGAAACCCTGTCCTCTTTTCTCAAACAGTATTACGCTGAAGAGGTGGTTCTGCCCACTGAAATTTTATTGCCCCATCCTGTTGAAGATTCCGATTTGATCGCCGACTGGCTGTCAGAAAAAAAAGGAACCCAGGTGAGGCTCGAAACTCCTGTAATCGGTAAAAAACGCGATCTTGTGAGAATGGCGGAAGAAAACGCCCGCTTTGCCATGAGAATGGAGCGCGACAAGGGCAATGTTGGCACCCGCTCGCTGGAAGAACTGCAAACGGCTCTCGGCCTGAACCATTTTCCGGAAGTGATTGAAGGGTTTGATTTGTCCAATATATCGGGAAGCCACGCGGTGGGTTCAATGGTGGTGTTTGAAAACGCCCTGGCAGAAAAATCTAAATACCGCCGCTACAAAATTGCCACGGTAAAAGGAATTGACGATTACGCCATGCTGAGAGAGGTGATGACCCGCCGTTATCGCCGCCTCCTCAACGAGGGCAGTCCGTTGCCCAATCTGGTGCTCATCGACGGGGGTAAAGGCCATTTGAACTCCGGCCGGGAAGTTTTTGAGGCCTTGGGACTTCTTGACCGGGTTGATCTGGCCTGCATCGCCAAGGGGAAATATCGCAACAATCTTGATACGGATGAGGTTTATTTATTGCACAAAAAAGAACCGGTGCTTTTTAAAGAGAACTCCCCTTCCCGGTTTCTCATGCAACGGATTCGCGATGAGGCGCACCGGTTTGCCATTTCCCATCACCGTCGATTACGCGACAAGGAGGCTTTGAGTTCGCCGTTGGAAAACATTCCGGGTATCGGCAAAAAACGCCGATTGCTGCTTTTAAAGCAATTTGGTAGTCTGGAAAATATCCGCAATGCTTCGGTGCAGGAACTGACCACCCTGCCGGGCATCACCCTGTCTCTGGCAGAAAAACTCCGCCACCGGCCAGCGGCCAAGGGCAACTAGCAATGGCTTTCATCTGCCAGCAAAGAGTTGTCTCGGCTGATAAGACTATTGCCAGTTTCCTCCCACGGGAGTGGGTGGCTTTTATCTGCGCTCAATCGTGTATGGGTGATATTTCAAAAATAACGGGTTGTCTTTTGGGCACGATGTTTTTGCTGGTTGCTGTCTCCGAAAAAAGTTGGGGGGGGGCAGGTGTCCGATATGGGGGAAATTAAATCTCAATAAATGTTAACCTGCCGTTTCATAAAGCCTGGCTGGAGGAAGAGGAACACCGGGAAGTTGAAGATACCCTGAACTCCGGCTGGCTGACCACGGGTCCCAAAACCCAAAAATTTGAAGAGGCATTCAAAGACTATATAGGGTGCAAGCACACGGTGGCCTTGAACTCCTGCGCGGCAGGATTGAACCTGGCCCTGCACCTGCAACCTTATTATGTGAAAAACTTCAACACCAAGCCTCAGGATTTCCCCGTCGCTTCAAATTATTCCGAACGGGTCACCAGCCTGCCCCTGTATCCGAAAATGTCTCCCGATGATGTGGAACGAGTGATCGGAACCGTGAAGGTTCTCGCCTTGCACTAACCTGGGGATTCTTCACTGCGTTCAGAATGACAAGAAACGCCAGATGCCGCTTGCAGACAAGCAATATAGCGGAAAATTTATGGTGCGTATTCTGCCGGAGCAACACAGAAACCTGGTGATGCAGGCGACAGAACAAGGCATCAGCCTGAACCGTTATATTTCCAGCAAACTCCACTAGGCGTGGGGCCAGCGTGACCGCCGAAAAGCTTCAATGTTCCCCTCACTTCATAGAGAAGGGCTAGGGGAGGGGGTTGTGTGGTACGCCCTCTTTTTAAAGTACCCCTGTGGGGCAATGAGGCTAATGTTGGGGATACCACATACACGTTCCGGGCATGAAGGTAGTTGAAGAAATATCACAAGGACTGAGGTAATTTGCATTATTCATATTTTATATTTTTTTGCATAAGATGAAGAATCAATATTTTGGGGATATAAATGATTATCGCAAATATGGCCTAATTCGTATTCTGGCTAATGATGGAATTATAAGAACAGGAGTTTGTTGGATGCTTACTCCAGACGATACCAGAGCGGATGGAAAATTTACTGAGTACCTTGCTGAACCCAAAAAATATAGAGAGTTTGATCCAGGTTTGTATGATTTTCTAGGCCAATGTTTAAAAGCAAATTTAAGAGATATACATGAAATCTCTGGTTCTGATAAATTTCCTAATGCTATTTTTTATAACCCAATATTAGAAGATGATGTTGCTCGGAGAGAACAATATTTTTCGAGTATGTTTAAGTTGTTTCAAGATGCTGATTTGATATTTTTTGATCCAGACAATGGCCTGGAAATTAAATCCAGGTCTCTAGGGCAGAAAGACTCTTCAAAATATCTGTACTGGTTTGAAGTTGCTGAATGTTATGAAGCGGGTCATTCTATTTTGATATATCAGCATTTCATTCGCGAAAATAGAGATGATTTTATATCAAAAAAATTAAGAAAGATTCATATAGAAACAGGCAGTAAAAATATTATTTCCCTCCAAACGCCTCATGTTGTGTTTTTTCTCGTTCCCCAAGACAAACATAATGAGTACTTTTTGAAAAGAACTGAAATGGTTTCAAAAGTTTGGAATGGGCAAATTAAGGTGTCCTTTCATTCTTTTTCCTGATTTACGCTGTCAATAAAGAGACAAAGAACGGGTGTCAGGCCGAGTTGGCCAAAAAAATGTAAATTACCCCAACCCTCTTTAACAAAGAGGGAGTTAAAACCCAAATCGCTTTTGCCCGTCATCGCGAACCGCAAAACGGTGTGGCGATCTAGGTTCTGGATTGCTTCGTCATCTTGTTCCTCGCAACGACAGCAACCCCCTCAGTCCTCCTTGTCAGGGGGAAGATCAAACATCTTCTCATCCGTGTTTATCCGTGTTCATCTGTGGTTGGTCAGGGGTTTCATATGTTCTGGAATATCCTTATCAACTTCTTCACCGAGCCGGATTGCAGAGCTTTGAAAATTTTTTCTACTTGTACGGATAATTCTTTTTCGCTCTGGAACTTCAGTTCCAGTTTCAATTCGTTACTCTCAAACGTATCCTGAAACCGGAGCTTGGTTTTGTCGTCCAGTTCCATTTCATTGAGAGCGCGGGCGACCCGCTTTCTCATGTCTGACAGGACCGGATAACGCAGGCCATAAAGTATTTTGTGGATCTGTTCATATTGCTGGGGAGCCGGTAAGTCCGATGCCGCCAGGGTTTTTTGAAGTTCGTCGCGGGATAAAATTTCTCCCGGTGTGGTGTTTTCCCGTGTCGCGACTTCGTCGACGAGTTCCAGCAGGTCCCGCCATTTGTTGACCCCCGGTTTGAGGGCAGAAAACAAATTTTCGGCTTCTTCCAGACGGTCCCATTTATAAAAATTGCTGAAGGTTTTAACCGGAACTCCGGCACGGTGCAGCAGGATTTGCATCTTGGGGCTTAAGGATTTGACGCTGGACAAGTCCAAAAATATTTTTTTACTGCGTTCCAATTCCAGTAAAGGCATATACTCTTCAATAATGGTTTCATCAGAAATTCTAGAATGCTTGAGTTTGTTAAGGATGATTCCCTTTTCAATGTCGCTATAATGCCGCTGCCCGAAATTTTCGTTCAGGTTTATGACCAATCGAGATGCATTATCTATTTCAGGTATGATGAAGGCGGGGATGCTGGTTAAGCCTGACCGGGGGGCCGCCTGGAAACGTTTATGTCCGCTGACGATTGCATAGCGATTCCCGGATAGGCAGACCGAAATAGGGTGCCGGATGCCGATCACTTTGATTGAGTCCATTAACTTTTCCGGACAGCCGTCCAGCGAGAAATCCGTCAACTGGTCTTCAGGGTCGATATCTGTTATCGGGATTTCGGAAACATCAGAAAGTTTGATTTTCATGCAATCGATCCAATCAAAATTAAGTTGTGTCCCATTGAGACCTTTACAGAAGTTGAAAAAACAGAACGGCGAGATTCTTCACTTCGTTCAGAATGAGAAGAAGAGACCGCTTTGTCATTCTGAGGAGCGTTTGCGACGAAGAATCTCGGGTTTTGCAAAGGTCTCTTTATGCCTGCTTTTTGTTTTCATTCTTTCCGGTTGTCTGGAAGAAATTCCTCAAGGCATGGTTTTGATTCCTTCAGGAGAGTTTACCATTGGAACCGACCAGACGGATGAGGAAAACCACGCGCTTTCTTTAGGGCTAAACAAGCCTTGGTTTGCCGACGAGTCGCCGGAGCGGCGTATCGACATCCCCGATTATTATATTGACCGGTTTGAGGTGACCAACCTGCAATATTTTATTTTTTGCCAGGCCAGCGACCACAAACCGCCACGTTATTGGAAGGGCGAAAAATTTCCCGAAGGGCAGGAGCTCTTCCCAGTCACGGAAGTGAATTATTTTGACGCCAGCGCCTACGCCAAATGGGCCGGCAAGCGCTTGCCTAATGAAAAGGAGTGGGAAAAAGCGGCGAGGGGTCGGGCGGGATTCATCTATCCCTGGGGCGATGATTTTTTACCAGGCGTTGCCAACCTAAGTCTTTCCCCCAGAACAAAAACAGGACAGGGATTGAAACCGGTCGGCAGTTTTCCTAAAAGCGCCAGTCCTTACAGGGTGCACGATATGATCGGCAACGCCTGGGAATGGGTCTGGGAATATTATCAGCCTTATCCTGGCAACAGGCTTAAAAACCCGGCCTATGAAAAAAAAGAGATCGTGGTGCGGGGCTTGTCGTATATGGGTGTGGGGCATTTCAGTAACAAGGATTATTTAAAGGTTGTCTCGCTCAAGGCCCGGGCTTCTTACCGCGCGCGCCTCAATCCGCTGGCACGGAAAAAGGATGTCGGTTTTCGTTGCGCCAAAGATCGCCCGTCATTTATGGAAAGGGTTTTTGGCATCAAATCCGCCGAGCCGAAAGAAACGGCAGTATAAAAAATTGCTTGGAATGGTGGTTGTTTTCACTGATTTTAATGGAGTAGTATAATATTATCGTCCTGTTTAATTCCCCGTTTTGTTCGGAATGTTAACCCGCAATTTTAAGGTTAGAAAACGTTTTGAAATTTGAAGATGTATTGGGAACCCAGGTTCTTTTTCTGGATGGCGCCATGGGCACCATGGTCCAGAACCTGGAGTTGGAAGATTCTGCTTTTGGCGGTCCCGCGTTTAAAATGCTGACCGATCTGTTGATCTTTTCCCGCCCGGATGATCTGGAAGGCATCCACCTGAAATATTTAGAGGCCGGGGCCAACCTGATCGAGACCGATACCTTCGGCGCTTCTCCTTTCCGTCTGGCCGAATTCGATTTTAAGGATATCGACCTGGCCGATATCAAGGCTATCCCGCAAGCACTCGATTTAAAAAAATCCGATTATGATGCGATCACTCACCATTTGAATGTTGAGGGTTGCCGCATCGCCAGAAAGGCGATCAACCGCTATAAAGCTTCGCCGGATTATGACGACCGGCCCTTGTTTGTTGCCGGTTCCATCGGGCCTTCCAACTATGTTCTTTCCAAGACCGAAGCCGATCTCAAAAAAGCGACCTGGCCGCAGATTGTTGATAACAACAAAAAGCAGGTGTTGAGTTTGATCGAAGGTGGTGCCGATGTACTTTTGTTTGAAACGCAGCAGGACATTCTGGAGCTAAAAGCTTCACTGGTCGGTGCCCGCGAGGCATTCAAGGAAACCGGAAAAAAAGTCCCTATTATCGCCCAGGTCACAGTGGACGGGTTTTCCAAAATGCAGATTTTCAATACCGATATTCATGCGGCCTATGTGGCGGTGCAGGGCATGGGGATTTCCGCCTTTGGCATCAACTGTAATACCGGCCCGGAGCTGATGGAAAAAACGGTGGAAAAACTAAGCCAGTTTTGCCATCACCCGATATCCATCGTGCCCAATGCCGGGCAACCCGTCTCCGAAGACGGCAAAACCTGTTACAAGCTTCAGCCTGAAGAGATGACAGATTATGTCGAACGGTTTGTGAAAGATTCTGGAGTCGCCATTATCGGCGGTTGTTGCGGAACCACGCCGGACCATATTCGCGCCTTGTCGAACCGTTTGAAAGGCGTAGTCCCCAATAGAAAAAAAATAGAGAAGCAGGTTTATGTCTCCGGCCCGCAGGAGGCGGTGGTTCTCGACAGTTCTGGAGCATTGCTCCGCATTGGTGAAAGGCTGAACGTCAGGGGCAGTAAAAAGGTTCGCGAAGCGGTGGAGCGCGACGATGGTATCCAGATGTCGACGCTGGAAGAGGTGGTCGAAGAGCAGGTCAAGGATTTGGGAATCGAAATCATCGATGTTTGTATGGACAGCAACATCGTTGAAACCGAAGCGGCATTGATCAAAACCATTTATGAGCTGACCAGCGATTTCAAGGGTGTCATGTGCATCGACTCGTTTTCGGTTGAGGCGCTCAAGATGGCCATCGAAGTTTATCCGGGCAGGCCGATCATCAACTCCATCAGTCTTGAAGAATATGAGGCTGGGGTGAGCAAGCTTGATGCCGTGTTGTCTCAAACGGCGGAACATAATCCGGTCTACATCGCTTTGGTGAACGGACCGGAGGGACCGGGCCAGACCGCTGACGAAAAATATGAGTTGGCTGCAGAAATTGTGAAACAGGCAGGGGAAAAATTTAATGTTCTGCCCGACCAGATTATTATTGATGTCAATGCTTATCCCATTGGCTCGGAGTCCGTCGAGGGTCTCAACTTTTGCGCGGAGACTTTAAAATGTCTGCCGCGTATCAAAGCCATTCACCCGGATCTTAAAACCAGTATGGGTGTGGGCAACCTGACCAACGGGCTTGCCGCAAAGCCCTATATGCGCAAAGTGCTGACCAGTGTGTTTCTCGATGAGGCTGGAAAGGCCGGGTTGGACTGTGCCATTTTGAATCCGCATCATTACGTGCCACTTGAAAGCCTGCCGGAAAGTGATGTGGTTCTGGCCCGAAAGGTTATTCTCGGTCACGACATGACCTCCTTTGAAGAATTGGAGGAGATTGCGTTGACCAAGAAAACAGGAGTCCAGGCCAAAAAGGTTGTGTACGAAGACCTTCCTCTGGAAGAAAGTATTTGCCAGCGCATCAAGGACGGGTTCAAGCAAAAGCAGGAAGGAAACATTGAAAAAGCGGGCGGGATTTTCCCCTATCAAGACCGCATTGTGGAAGACGTTGCCAAAGCCATCGAAACCCACGCACCTTTGGAATTTATAAGCGACCATCTCATGATTGCCATGCGTGAATTGGGCGATGCTTTTGGTCGTGGGGAAGTGAGCCTGCCGCATCTTTTAAAGAGTGCCGATGTCATGCGCCATGTGATGCAGTTTCTCGAAAGTTTCATGCGTTTTCAAAGTGGTATCGAGCCCGGTGCCGAGATTGACTATAAAGGGGTGGTGGTGATTGGCACGGTCTATCAGGATGTGCACAGCATCGGTAAAGACCTGGCGAAAACCTTGCTTGAAAATTATGGTTACCGGGTGATTGACCTGGGCGTGCAGGTTCCGCTGGACCGGTTCATCGACACGGCCAGGCAGGAAAATGCCGATGCCATCGGACTGAGCGCATTACTGGTGCAAACCTCCAACCATATGATAACGATCAGCCGAATGTTGCTCGACCAGAAATATTCCATTCCCATTCTCATTGGCGGGGCTCCGGTTAGCTCCCGGCACGCCGGGTATGTGGCCATGCATGGCGGAGATGATGTGCAAGCGATTCTGGATAATATTTTTTATTGCGGCAGTGGAATGGATGGTGTCAACACCATGGGACTTCTCATGGACAAAAATCAGCGTTCCGGTCTGCTGAAAGAAAATAAGGAAAAGTTGTTGCGTGAATATCAAAAGGCAAAAGGAATTCGGGAAGAGAAAGACAGACTATTGCAGACCCTGCCCAGAAGAAAAGTCAATTTCAGGCATCATGAAAGTCCTTCAGACGGATACGGAATTCACAAGGTCGAGTTCAAACTGCATAAGCTTGCAGGAAATATGGATCGCAAAAGTTTGTATTCGCTGAATTGGAAGTTCGGTAAAAAATCAAGCTGGATCCATAAGGGAGTGACCCTGCAACAACTTCAGGCTTTGGAAAAAACCTGGATAGAAAAAGCCGAGCAGAGAGGGTGGGTCGTTCCTAAAGCCCGGTTTGCACTATTCCCGGCGCAATCGGATGGCGATGAAGTCATTATTTATGATCCGAAAAACCGGGAGAAAGAATTGGCCCGGCTCCGATTCGATGTCTGCATTGGCAGGGGAAGAAAAGATATCTTTTCGGTGGGGCAGTATTTTTATAGCAAAGCTTCTGGACAGTGGGATGTGATTGGATTGCAGATATCGACCGCAGGCGACAAGGTTGAAGCGGGCGTCGAAGAGTTCAAGGCGCAGAATGACAGCGAATCGGCGTTATACCTTCAGGGTTTGAGCGATCGGGTGGCTGAAGACCTGGCCGAATACATCCATCAATTGCTGCGTCAGCGGGTTGGGGTGAACAAAGACAACCGGGGCCAGCGCTACAGTCCGGGTTACCCGGCCATCACCGACCTGACTTACAATCGTGTTATCTGGGAACTTCTGGGTGCCGAGGATATTGGTGTGACCCTGACCTCGGCGAACGAGTTTTACCCGCCCAGTACCACTGCCGCAGTGATCTGTTTTCACAAAGATGCTGGATACAGTTGACCCCCACTCGCCGCGGGGGCAAATAGCACCCACTCCCGTGGGAGGGAGACCTTTGCGTAAGTCGAAAAAAACAGAAAAGCGAGATTCTTCACTGCGTTCAGAATGACAGACAACGAGATTACCCCTTCGGGGCATGAAGTTTAAGGAAGAGGATATCACATACCCCTTCGGGGCACGAAGGTTAAGGAAAAATATCACGTCTTCGCTGCGTTCAGAATGACAATACAAGGCTATTTGTCATTCTGAGGAACAAGGTGACGAAGAATCCGGGGTTATGCAAAGCTCTCCGTGGGAGGGCGTGATATTTTTCCTAAGTTTTCCACCCGTTCCGGGCATGAAAACAAACGAAGAGGACATCACACGTACCCCCCGCAGGGGTAAAAAAAGCTCTTGCCATTTTCCACCCGGCGTGGCCCGGCATTTTTGCTCAAACCTTTGCTCAAACCAAGGTTTCAAGCCCTTTCAATTTTTAGCCAATAAGAAAACACTCGCCGGATCGGGATTTGCTGGTTTGGCGGGTTGCGGAATGATAAGGTAAACCCATGAAATGTAAGGTCTTGGCCGATAGAAGCTGGGAGGGAATAAAACCTTTGTATAATTGACATCATTTGTTAGAATTAACGAGAGCATTTACCCAAATAGAACAGAGATGTTGCCTGTCAGTTTTTACCCCTGCAGGCCTCTTTTCAGATTATAAATCCGCTATTTTTGAGGCAAGTTGAATCATGTTTAAGCGATTCACAGAGAGGGCGCGAAGAGTCATCATCCTTGCTCGCGAGGAAGCTGAGCTTTACCGCCATGAATATCTAGGAACAGAACATATTTTGCAGGGTGTTATTAAAGATGGCGGGGGTATTGCTGTTGCCATCGTTCAAAAAAGCGGAGTGGATCTGGTTCAGTTGAAAAAGGAACTGGAGAAAAACCTGCCCCGCAGTTCAAACTCCCTGATCATTGGGGACATCCCCTTCACCTCCCGTGCCAAGAAAGTTTTGGAATTCGCGGTGGAGGAGGCGCGAGCCCTGAATCATAACTATATCGGCACCGAGCATCTTCTTCTGGGACTTTTGAAGGAAAAAGAAGGCGTTGCTTGCCGGGTACTGAATAGTTTCGGCATGTTCTTTGATGATGTCCGGGAAAAAATTGTGGAAATGTTCAAAGAACCCACCGAGAGCAGCCGCGAAGTGGGCAAAACCCCGACGCTGGATGAATTCAGCCGTGACTTGACGAAGATGGCAATAGACGGGAAGTTGGATCCGATCATTGGCCGAGCCAAGGAGATCGAACGGGTGATTCAGATTCTCAGCCGTCGCACCAAAAACAATCCGGTATTGATTGGCGAACCCGGTGTCGGTAAAACCGCAATCGTCGAAGGTCTGGCCCAGCTTATTGTGGAACGGGAAGTGCCGGATACGCTTTTTGAGAAACGCGTGGTCTCTCTGGATTTGGGTTCCCTGATTGCGGGCACCAAGTATCGCGGTCAGTTTGAAGCTCGCCTCAAAGGCATCATGAAAGAAATCATCCAGAATGACAGCGTTATTTTGTTTGTTGACGAGTTGCATACTCTGGTAGGAGCGGGAGCCGCCGAGGGTTCGGTGGATGCTTCCAATATGCTCAAGCCGGCTCTTTCCCGTGGTGAGATCCAGTGCATCGGTGCCACCACTCTGGAAGAGTATCGTAAATACATTGAGAAGAACGGCGCGTTGGAAAGACGTTTTCAGCCCATCATTGTGAATCCGCCAACAGTGGAAGAAACAATTGAGATCATCAAGGGGCTGAGGGTTCCGTATGAACTGCACCACAGAGCAAAAATCTCCGATGAAGCGATTGTCACTGCGGTCCGGTTTGCCGAGCGGTACATCAGCGACCGGTTCCTCCCTGATAAAGCTATTGATGTGATCGATGAGGCGGGGTCCCGGGTGCGTCTGCGTGAGATCACCCAATCTCCCGAGATGAAAAAAATTCAGCGCGATATAGATGTTGTCATTCGCGACAAGAAAATCTGCATCGAAAATCAGGAATTTGAAAAGGCTGTTGAGTTGCGCGATAAGGAAGAAGAGTTACGCGATAAGCTGGATGCGGTGAAGGCAGACTGGGATAAAGGCCGCGATACCAGTGAACCCAGTATTACAGAAGATGATATCGCCGATGTTGTTTCCAGCATGACCGGAATACCGCTCTCTAGAATTGAGGAGAAAGAAAGTGCCCGCCTGATGAATATGGAAAAAGAACTGGCTGGTAAAGTGGTTGGGCAGGGTGAGGCCATCAAAGTTTTGACTAAGGCGATTCGCCGGTCCCGCTCAGGCTTGAAAGATATGAAAAGGCCGATTGGCACTTTTCTTTTTCTTGGCCCTACCGGTGTTGGTAAAACCGAGCTGGCAAAAGTTCTGGCCGAATTTCTGTTTGGCAATGAGGACGCGCTCATCCGGTTGGATATGTCGGAGTATATGGAAAAATTCAACGTGTCCCGTTTGACAGGAGCACCTCCAGGATATGTCGGCTATGAGGAAGGCGGCCAGTTGACAGAAAAGGTACGCCGTAAACCTTATTCGGTGGTCCTCTTTGACGAGATCGAAAAAGCCAATCCGGATATCTACCATCTCCTGCTGCAGATCATGGACGATGGTCGATTGACCGATAGCTATGGTCGGGTGGTGGATTTCAAGAATACAGTTGTGATTCTTACCTCCAATATCAGTTCCCGGATGCTGGAAAAGGGAACCAGTCTTGGATTTCACAAGGATGACGATGAACTGAACTACGACAAGATGCAAAAGGAATTGAAGCAGGACTTGAAAAAGACCTTCAATCCTGAGTTTCTCAACCGGTTGAGTGAGACGGTGGTCTTCCGTCCCTTGGAATTGGAAAATATTGTCGAGATTCTCGATGTTCAGTTGAATATTCTCAACGAGCAATTGATTCAGCAGGGATTGACCATTGATGTGACTCCTGATGCGAAAAAATGGCTGGCTAAAAAGGGCTTCGATGCTAATTTCGGTGCTCGGCCCTTGAAACGAGCAATTCAAAAACATTTGGAAGATGTCTTGTCCGACGAAATGCTCAAAGGTCGATTCAAAAACGATGGGTTCATTGAGGTTAGCTTGCAGGATGACGCCCTGGTGTTTGTTGAGAAGTCCGAGGCTCTCAATGTTGGCTGATGGATTTTTCTTTGCTTAAACGGAAGCAAAACAACAAAAAATATTTAAGGTATTAAGTTTAAGTAGGTTGTACTGCTGAAGCTTAATACTTTTTTTTGCCTGGAAATGCAGGCGGGGTTTTACCTCTGATAACTCGAAAAAATTTAGATAGTTCTGGCCGAATGTTGAAAAAAAACCACATTTTTTTTGCGGCCCTGATTGGTTTTACTCTTCTTATCTCGGCCCCCTTTGTGTCTGCTCAAGAAGGTGAAAACATCCAGTCCGTGAAGGTGCAAGGGAACAAGCGGATTGACGAGTCAACGATCCTCTATTACATCAAATCCAAGCCCGGCACCGTTCTCTCCAAAAAACAAATCCGTGAGGATATCGAGCAAATATACAGCCTGGGGCAATTCAAGGACATCCGTGTTGAAACGCGAGAGACCCTGAAGGGGCTGGAGGTTGAATTTTTTGTCGAAGAGATTCCTTCAATTGGGGATGTTGAAATCGTGGGTACTGACAAGGTTGACGCGAATGACATCCGGGAAAAAATTGGGCTCAAGCGGGGAGCGACTTTTAGTGATCACCTGGTTCTGGAAAACAGTGAGGAAATCCTCAAGCTTTATCGTGAGAAAGGATACTTTTTTGCCCAAGTAAATATCGATACCCAGTCCGGTCAGGAAAACCTGGTTAACGTTACCATCAGGATCAAGGAAGGAGAAAAGGTGAAAATTGAAAAGATCCGTTTTTCAGGAAACAGATCCTTTCCGGATAAAGAACTCCGTGAACAGATGGAAACCCGGGAAAGGACCTGGTATTCCTTTCTGGATGATTCAGGAGTGTACCAAAAAGATATCTTGAAGCTGGATATGTTCCGGGTAGAAGGTTTTTACCACGATCACGGTTTTCTCAGGATCAAAGTATTGGAGCCTCGTATAGAGATCAACAAAAAATCCAGGGAAGTTCATATTGCTATCCCGGTTGAGGAAGGCCCGCAGTTTCGCGTGAAGACTTTGGACTTGAGTGGTGATGGTTCGGTTTCTCCGGATAAAATTCAAAAAAGCATTCGGACGAAGGTTGGCGACGTCTACAATGTGTCCCAGCTTCGTCAGGATATTTTAACGATCACTGATTTGTACTCCCAAAAAGGTTATGCCTATGCTGACGCGAACCCGATATCCAAGTTAAACGATGAAGATCGCACCGTTGATTTGTCCATTGAAGTCGATAAAGGCAAAAAGGTTTATGTTGGCAATATTGAAATTCTGGGAAATATTAAAACCCGGGACAATGTTATCCGCCGTGAATTCCGGCTGAAGGAAGGGGAGTTGTTTGACGGTTCCAAATTGAAGCGGAGTAAACAACGGCTCAACAACCTCAACTTTTTTGAAGATATCAAGATTGATACCCATAGGGGCCAGGATCCTGACCTCATTGATATCCTCACGACAGTGACGGAAAGGCCGACCGGGTCGTTTTCGGTAGGTGCTGGTTTCAGCTCGGTCGAGAATTTGATTTTTACTACCTCCATCACCCAGAACAACCTGCTCGGAAATGGTCAGAGGTTGAACTTGACTGCCCAGTTGTCCTCTATCCGTTCAGATTTTAGTTTAAGCTTTACTGAGCCACGTTTGTTTGATTCCGAAATATTATTGGGAGTCGATGTGTTTAATGAGGATCAGGATTTTCTCAGCTTCGATTCCCAATCAATCGGAGGCGGTATTCGCCTGGGTAAAAATATTTCTGAGTATGATGCAGTTAACCTCAGATACCGATTTGAGAATGTAGAGGTGACGGGGCTGGCTGATGAAACGGAATTTTTTAAGAATGAGACCCGCGTGACCAGCAGAATTGCTCCCACCTATGTTCATGATTCGCGGGATAATTTTTTAAATCCTTCCAGGGGATGGAGGCATGTGGTAGGACTTGAACTCGCTGGTCTGGGAGGTGCTAAATTCACCAAATCCTCTTATGAAGTGACGTACTACCACCCCCTTTTTGGAAAGCTTGTTGGTGCGGCGCATGCCCGGATTAATTACGCGGCGGGGTATGGTGGAGAAAAACTTCCGGGTTTTGAAAGGTACTTCATGGGAGGGCCGACTTCCCTCAGAGGCTTTACGATTGAAGATGTCGGGCCAAAAGATAGTGATGACAAGCCAGTAGGGGGTGAACAGGCACTTCTTTTGAATTTGGAATTGCAGTACCCCTTTACCAAATCTTTTCGCGGGTTTGTGTTTTATGACCGTGGTAATGTTTATGGCAGTGGTTCTGACACCAGTAATACATCCGATAATTTTGACTTGGGAAAAATGCGTAGCAGCATAGGTGCTGGTATTCGTTTTATCAGTCCTTTTGGCCCACTGGGTTTTGCTTATGGCATCAAGCTGGACAAGGAAACTGACGAAGAGGCGGCAGAATTTCATTTCTCAGCGGGAAGCGCATTTTAAATTTTAAAAAGGATCAGATTTATGCGATTAACAATTTTTCGGAAGTTCAGAATCATCTGCCCACTACTCATTTTGGGTTTTTTAATTTGCGGACCTTTTGCAGTTTCGTCTTTTGCTGCGGATAGCCGGATAGGGTTTTTGAATATTCAAAAAGCGGTTTCCAGTACCAAGGAGTGGAAAACCAAGTTTAAAAAATTTAAAGCGGATTTCACTAAAGAGAAGAAAAGAATCAAGGTTAAGGAACGGAAGATCAAAAAAATGTTGGAGGATTTGAATAAACAAAGCTTTGTTCTGGATCCGGAGCTGAAAAAGAAAAAAGAAGATACATTTAGAAAAGAAAAAGTTGCTTTTGAAAGATATGTCCAGGACCAGAACGCGGAGTTCGGTAAAAAAGAAAAAGAAATGACCCAAAAAATCCTGCTTAAAATGATGGAGATCATAAAGAAAATCGGCAAAGAAAAGAAATATACAATGATCCTGGAGCAGAAGGTGGTTCTATATCATGATAAAGGAAACGATTTGACGGGCATTGCGACCCGGGCCTATAACAGGGCTAATAAATAGTTTCTGGTTATGCTCCAGCTAAAATAACCTGCTCGACTCCCGCGCTTGAACTCGCTGAAATTTCCAGAAAAGCCATAGGCATTCAACAGTAAGAATGGGCTCCTGATATGATGGATATTAATGAAATCAAGAAGATCATACCCCATAGATATCCTTTTCTACTGGTTGATAAGATTATCGAATGTGATATGGACTCCCGAATTGTCGGCATCAAAAATGTGACAATCAATGAACCTTTTTTTCAGGGTCATTTCCCGGAGTTTCCCGTCATGCCCGGTGTGCTGATTATCGAGGCCCTTGCTCAGGTCGCCTGCATCTTGGGAATTAAAATTATGAACAAGGAGGGCCAGACTTCTGTGTTCTTCACTGGTATTGATAAGGCCAAATTCAGGAAGCCTGTGGTCCCGGGAGATCAATTACGGCTGGAGTTGACTAAAATCAAGCAAAGGGGAACGCTTTTCCGGTTCGAAGGCAAAGCCTATGTAGGCGATGCTTTGGCTACTGAATGTACTATTCAGGCAATGCTCGGTAAAGACTGATATTGTAGGGCGGGCTTCACCATTTTTCATTCGCGTCTTTTCCTGGCCAATCAGTAAGATGGCTTTATCCTTTAGAACGTGAGCATTCATTCCAGCGCAATCATTCATCCAGATGCCGAATTGGCCCAAGGGGTTGGAGTGGGTCCTTTCACCACCATTGGCCCCAAGGCCCGGATCCGCGAGGGAACGGTTATAGGCCCCAACGTATTGATTGAAGCGGGGACGATCATTGGCAGGAACTGTAGGATTTTTCATGGTGCCTCGCTGGGCGGAGAACCTCAGATTCTTAACTTTAAAAACGTTCCGGCCTCACTGGAAATTGGTGATGGAACTGTAGTGCGGGAATATGTCACTGCTCATCGATCGGGTTTCGAAAATGGTGTTACCCGTGTCGGCAAGGGTTGCCTGCTCATGGCCTATTCACATGTGGGCCATGACTGTGAAATAGGTGACGGGGTGGTGATTGTAAATAGCACGGCTTTATCCGGTCATGTTACGGTGGAAGACAAAGCGTTTATTTCGGGCTTGGTGGGTATCCATCAGTTTGTCCGAATAGGCAGACATGCTATGGTTGGGGGAATGGCCCGGGTGAATCAGGATGTACTGCCCTTTTCCACCGTGGAAGGAAATCCGGGCCGGCTTTACAGCACCAACGCAGTGGGACTCAAACGTGCAAACTTCAAACCGGATGTTCGGGCTGCGATAAAAAAAGCTTTGAAATTCATTGCCCAACCAGAATTAAATACCAGGCAGGCTGTGGAAAAGATCGCAGCTGAAATTGAAATGTTTGACGAAATCAAGCACTTCATCGACTTTATAAATAATTCCTCCAGAGGAGTGACCAAATAGTGGCAAAGGTAAGAGCTGGTGTGGTTGGAGTAGGCAGAATGGGTGAATATCATGTTGGAGTACTATCCGAGATGCAGGGGGTAGATCTTGCCGGAGTGGTGGATGTCGATCCTCAGCGCCGAAAGGCCATCCAGGATACCTACCACATCCCCAACTATGCGAACCACAAGGATCTTTTTGGCCAGATTGATTTCGCAGTAGTCGCAGTACCGACAAAGTTGCATTATCCTATTACCAAAGACCTGCTTAATAATGGCATTCATGTTCTACTGGAAAAACCCTGTTCCAACAACCTCAATCACGCCCGCGAGCTTTTTCAGTTGGCTCAGGATAAGAGCCTGACTTTGCACATTGGTCATGTGGAACGTTTTAATGGGGCGGTGCAGGAACTCCACAAAATTGTTGAAGCTCCACTTTTTGTAGAGTGCAAGCGCATGGGGCCTTTCACCGAAAGAATCATTGATGATGGAGTGGTCTTGGATATCATGATCCATGATATAGATATTATTCTTAACCTGATCAAATCCAAGGTGGTCACATGCCATGTTCTTGGGGCTTCGGTTTTTTCTGAAAAAGATGACCTGGTGAGCGCCCAGCTCGAATTTGAAAATGGGTGCATCGCCAATATCGTTGCCAGCCGGGCTTCGCAGAATAAGGTCCGAACCTTGTCAGTCACTCAGAAAGATTCTTTCGTGGTTTTGGACTACACTGATCAGGAAATTTATGTTCATCGCAAATCGTCTTCGGAGCATCAAGTGGGCAAGGGCTCACTGCGGTACAAGCAGGAATCGCTGATCGAAAGAATTTTTGTCCACAAAGATAATCCCCTTAAGCTGGAGCTCCAGCATTTCATTGATTGCGTGAAAAATGGAAGCACTCGGAATGTTGCGGTGGATGATGAACTTTATTCGCTGGAAATCGCCTTGGATATTCTGGATCAGTTCAATAAAAAAAGAAAAAATTAGTTTCGCAGCCTGTACAAATATCGCATCGCATTCCCATATATTACTGCTAACCTATAGCGGCAACGGTCGCACCTTCTATAAATCTTCTTTTTGCCCATCATTATGGATGCCACCCATGGGAAAATAGGTCTTGTCGCTGGAGCGGGAGAAGTTCCCGTATATTTTGCGCGCAAAGCCAGCCAGGTGGGGATAAAAATTATCAGCGTGGGTTTCACAGAGGAAATCAAAAATGGTCTTGCGCCATTTTCGGAAATGAGTTATTCGATTGGAGTCGGCCAGGCGGGGAAAATTCTTGAGACCTTTAAAAAGAACAATGTCAAAGATCTGTTGATTCTCGGCAAGGTTGAAAAAAGCGTCATTTTTAAATTGCAGAAATTTGATCTTAAGGCCCTTCAATTTTTAAAAAATATTGTGACCTATGAAGACAAGGTTTTATTGTTGGGAATGATTAATGAGCTTGCAAAGGAAGGTTTCAGAGTTTTAAGTCAAAAAGAATTTTTGTCGGATATTTTTCCGCCAAAAGGAAATCTGGCTAACCGAGCACCCAGCAAACAGGAGTTGGCCGATATAGAATTTGGACTGCCCATTGCCCGAAAACTGGCGGATATGGAAATCGGCCAGACTCTCATAGTAAAAAACAAAACGGTGGTGGCCGTTGAAGCTCTGGAAGGAACAGATGAGGCCATTCAAAGAGGTTGTGAACTAGCCCATGGAAAATGTGTGGTGATCAAGGTCAGCAGAACCAATCAGGATTACCGTTATGACAGCCCTGGCATTGGACCGCAAACCATTCGTATGCTGAGCGAGGGATCGGTTCTGGCACTGGAGGCAGAGCGAGTTATGGTGGTGGAACAGGAGAAAGTTCTTGAACTGGCTGATGCGGCAAAAATCGTCGTGACCTGTTACTAGGTCTGGCGAGCCGCCGGTGGCAAAATGCAATATCTTTAACTTCCGGGCAAAAAGTTATCTCGGCCTGAGATGCTGATTGAGAACAAAATAAAGATAATGGAAATTACCAGCGGAGGTTCTCCGCCCACTAGCCGTGGAGGCAGGAGCAATGCCCATGGAGCGAGAGCATGATTGATAGCAGTAACAAGACATTGCATCCTGAGTCCAGCGTCACGCTGGAGTTTTTAGTTATTGCTGGCGAGGCCTCCGGAGACTTGCATGGCTCGAATCTGGTATCGGCTTTAAAGGCTCTTTTGCCGCAGGTCCGTTTCAGCGGAATGGGTGGGTCGAGAATGCGGCAGGCTGGGGTGGAAACACTCTTTGGTATTGAGCGTATGGGCGCAGTCGGGGTGGTTGAGGTGCTGGGAGAATTCGGTTATTACTACAAGGTCTATCGGACATTGATGAAGGAAATCGCCTCGCACCGTTATGATGCGGTGATTCTCATCGACTATCCCACACTGAATCTTAGGTTGGCAAAACAGGCACGACGTTTTGATTGCCCGGTATTCTTTTTCATCAGCCCGCAGATTTGGGCCTGGAGGAAAGGGAGGATCCGGGATATCCGGGAGTCTGTGAGCAAGATGTTCGTCATTCTCCCGTTTGAAGAAAAACTGTATCTCAATGCCGGGGTGGACGCAGAATTTCTGGGGCATCCGTTTGTGGACATGGTCCATCCTAGCCGGACTCGTGAAGAGAGCCGGGTAAAATATTCCTTGAATTCCAAGATCAAGACTATCGGGCTCTTGCCCGGAAGCAGGATAAACGAGATCAACTCCCTTTTAGATGTGATGGTTCAGGCGGGAGAAAAAATTCGCGATGAACTGGGTTCCTGCCAGTTTCTTCTTCCCGTTGCCGACTCCATCGATCCCGATCTGATCCGTCAGCGTCTGGGTACCAACCCGCTTGGCATCCAATTGGTTGAGGGAGAACCTTATGATGTGATGAATAGTTGTGACATGCTGATCATTGCATCCGGTTCCGCCACGCTGGAAGCGGGAATTCTTGGATGCCCCATGGTCATCATCTACAAGTTGAATCCCTTGACCTACTTGCTGGCACAGTTGTTAGTTGATGCCCCATTGGTAGGTCTGGTGAATATTGTGGCGGAGGAAGAGGTGGTGCCCGAATTAATACAGGATAAAGTGACAGCAGAAAATATCTCTGCCGAAGTGCTTGCAGTTTTGCGGGTTTCTGGAAAGGAACAGGCTGTTCGCGAGCGTCTTCTTGAAACCAGAAAAACTCTGGGAAAACCTGGGGTCATGAAGGTTGTCGCGAAACGCATTGCCGATTTTATGGATAAATTGAACACCAATGAAAAAACTCCTGTTTAAATACGCACTCCCGTATCTCCTTTTTGGATTGGTGTATCTCTGGTGCCTGACTCTTCGCTCAAGAAACCTGAACGAGGAAGAAGAAAACCATTTTAAGGATCTTACCGGACCCTATATCCTCGCCTTGTGGCATGGAAGAATCTTTTACCTGTTTTATTATCTTCGCCGACACCCGGATTATTTCCTGCTGATCAGCCCAAGTGAAGATGGCGATCTTCTGGCCCGGCTCGCGCAATTGATGGGCTATTCCGTGATACGGGGATCGACCTTTAAAAAAGCTGTTCCCGCAGCCCGATCCCTGATTAAAGTTTTGCGCAGGAACCAGAGGATTATTATAATTGCCGATGGTTCCCGCGGCCCGCGATGTGTGGCTCAATCGGGATCGGTGCAATTGGCCGGAATAACCGGAGCGCCCATTTTCCCCATGACCTTCGGAGCCCAAAATAAAATGGTCTTAAATAGCTGGGACCGGTTTGTCATCCCCTGGCCTTTTGCCCGTTGTGCTCTTAACTTCTCATCACCCATTTCTTTGCCCCGCAAATCGTCTGAGCAAAGTATCGAGGAAAAGCGATTGGAGCTGGAAAGTGCCCTCAATCTTATAACCCAAGCCAGCGACGAAAGCTAAAAAACGCTTTCCTCTAACTACCGTGATATTCCAGTTTCTCACAAATGTCGGAAGGCGTAAGCGATACGTCCCATGCCCATTTACCAAACCCGCCGTGCTGGTTTACAGCCTTAACCCACTCATCTAAGGAATTTCTTTTAGCTTGATTCTGTTCGTTATCCTGTCCCTTAACCTCCAACACAAGCATAGTTTCGTTGGCTAATTTGATTAAGAAATCCGGCCGGTATTTGTGCACGATACCCCTGTAAATATAAAGAATTTCAAACCCCAGATGATCGTTCTTGACCCACGAGGAAACATTTTTTTCATCTTTATCAATGCGGAAAGCTTCGACCGCTTCCCATGTGCTGTCAAATATGCAAAAGTTAATATGGGACCTTTTGGTATGTTCGCAGGCTCTTCCGCTATACCAGGGCAACATATCTCCGGTAGACCGTATCGGTTTTTCCGCGTCAAATATTGGAGTCAACTGTAATGAATTTTCATAACGAACCGCCTGCAAAACATGGCGGACCAGCCTGCTCATATTCAGGGTGAGCAATACCCGCTTGTTCATTGCAAGTCGATAAAAAGAAGGGCTGATTTCTATACGGTCCGAGTCAATGAATTTTTCCACTGACCGAATGACCTGGCCCAGCAGGTACTCCCGGTTTCCCTTCCAGTTTAATTTCATCTGGTCAAATACATCGGCAGAGGTTCTAAATATAATTTTCTGCAATCGGGATTCCAGGCCCAGCTTCTTCAAACTAATTTCAGTCAATTTAGACACATCCGGTTTGCCGCTGATGACAGGAGCCATCTCTACCAGTTTCATGTTTTCCGTGGCATCCATCTTAAAGGGTTCTACCTTATCCAGGTCAAGCTCTAACACAGGTTTGTACACGTGATCGATCCTGATTATATTGGGCCATGAAATTTCATAACATTTCTTCTTCGGAGCCGGTTCAATTTTGGTCTTGGGCGATGGGGGAGGAGGGGGCGGGCCGTCTCCTTCTTCATGAGGAAGAAAAGTGAATGGGATGCCAAAAATGTTAACATGTTCCGCCTGAAATAATTCTGTTATCGGGTCTACTTCATAAGAAGTTCTTCTTAAACCACGCCCTACGACCTGCTCGCATAATAACTGGCTGGAAAATGCCCGCAAGCCCATGATATGGGTAACGGTTTTGGTGTCCCATCCCTCTGAAAGCATGCCAACGGAAATTACATTTTGAATCTTTTCGCCGGGCTTCCCGATATTCCCAATCGTGTTAACTTGCAGGCGAAGCTTTTCCGCCATTTTCTGCTTGGTAAGTTTTGGTTTAGCCCCATCTCCCTCAGAATCCCGATCACTGCCATTGACCGTAACGGGTTCCTCAACCTCTTCCGCCTTTTTCAATACATTTGAATCAATGTGAAGGGTTAAATCAGGATTTGATAATTCTTCAATATTAATTTTTGATTTATCGAACGCGTATTTTACTCGTGCAGCCGTTTCGGTTCTGTTGGCTATGGTTATCATTACCGGTGGAACTTTAAACCCATTCTTTTGCCAATCCTGTGCGGTTTCCCTCCAGTCCAGCCCCAATAAATAATACGCGTTCAATACCAGGTCGGGCAGTGGCTCATGCTCCTCGGCTTTTCTGTTCAAATCATCTTTAACTTCGGATGCCATATAAAGATGATATAGCTTTGATTTAAAAGTTTTGGTGTCGGGCAGGGCATCATCACGCACAACCACTCTGGGCGTCTTGACCAGTCCGGACTCTATCGCATCGTTCAATCCGAAATCGCTGATAACCCATGAAAATAACGCCTCTTCTTGCGCTTTTTTTCCGGAAGGAGCAAAAGGAGTGGCCGAAAGATCGTAGCAGGTCATGATGCTGCGGGCGTTATGAATGCGGTCCAGGCCTCCTACCCATTTAGTGGCCTCCTCAATATCTTCCTTTTTGATACCCGCCATTTTGGATTCTGCGGGAACCCGCCAGGCATGATGAGCCTCGTCATTTATTACAAGAATATTACGTGCATTTGCCATGTTGCCCAAAACTTTCCTGACATAGGCCTCATCGCTTTTGGCACCCCTCTTGTCTACACCCTTTTTCTTTTTAATTTTTTCCGCGTCTTCCCAATTAAGCGTATGCCAGTTATGAATCAGTATTTTCCCCTGTCTCAGCTTTTCAAGAAGGCCGAGAGGAACAATATTGAACTCGCCATAATAATTGTCTTCACCGGAATGATTTAAAACCCGCAACCGGTTTTTGACCGTCAAACCGGGAGCTACGATAAAAATATGTTTTGAGAATCGTTTGTCCTGCGGATAGGTGATTTTGTTGATGACCTGCCAGGCAATCAGCATTGCCATGACAATCGTTTTTCCGGAACCGGTCGCCATCTTGGAACAAAGGCGCGTGAATGGCCCGCCGTCACCAGGAATGTCAATTCCCTGTTTTTCTGCGGATGAGGCTTCGCGGAGCCAAATTAATGTTTCTATGGCTTCAATTTGACAGAAAAAGAATTTTCGATACTCCCTTTCCTCCTCATTTTGCCAATGGTCCAGCAACCGTTTGGTTATTCCAGTAATCCCGGGATATCCAGCTTCCTTCCATGCTCTGACGCGGGGGCGAATTTTATTGACCAATGGAAGTGGAACAAACTGCCCGGGATCATCAAAGGATTTAGAACCGGGAGTGGCAACAACATATCCGGCAGGCCGCCGTCCCTCTTCCTTGGAGAACAAGCGGCTTTCACGATCATATTTCCAATAATGAGAGGGTTCTTCATAAGGAGAGTTGATAATGAGTTGGTCTATGCTTTCCATAGTGTTACTTTGAAATGGTCTTCAGTGGATTTAAAATCGGGCTCCCTGCCGTTGTGCTCCAACATCAATGGAATGACCTTGAGCCGAATGCCCATTCCTTGCTGTTCCAGATAGCCGTAATCTCTGAAAATTCTGGCTGACAATGGATTGCGTGGTACAGACTCGCCACTTTTTATTTTCTCCACTGTCATACCGTTGGGTAATGCGCCGGGGCTGGTTATTTCAAAGCGGTTGGCATAAATAACAACGCGCACATAATCCTGCTTTGTCCAGTCTCGATGAATGAGCGCATTGATGACTAATTCCCTGATTACTTCCTGGGGATAGTCCCATACTCTCTTACGAGTCATGCCTTCCAGCCTCTCTTGGATAATATATTCTGCAAAATGTATATTTTCATGCAACGCAGTTTCAACAGGGTTAGTTATCTGGTTTGAACCTCGATACTCCACCATCGGCATATCAAAGTCTCTATCAAACCGGGTGTTGTAATCCTTGTCTTCCCCATCATAAACGGTGAGTCTTAGTCCAGCCTGTGGCAACCTTACTTGGGGTGTTTTCGCAAACAGGGCATAGGCAAAATAGCTACAGCTTAAATTTGGAGACTCGCCCACCAGAAAGCCACGGTCAATAAGCAACTTTTGCAAATCATCTACTGACGGATGTTTTAGGACATTGTAGAAATATTCTTTGTAGCGTCGTTTATCCAAATCTGCAATTGTGGAACCATGTACAGGAAATTTTTCTGCCGACAGAAGACCGCCGGTATCAAACAGCCTGGCTTGTTGTTCGCGTGTTGCCAGTTGGCAGGTGTTCCCATAACGAACATAGATATCCTCGCGGTCGTTGAGTCTGAGCACATATGGCTTGTTATTACCCTGGGGAATTTTCACAACTGCTATTTTTTTGTCTTTAAAGGTGACTTCTTCATAGTCTGGCAAGATAAAAGGGTGAACATATCTACCGACAACCGTATCCATCAACCATTCGTGAAAGTTATCTCTTTGAATGCCACTGACGCTGCCATCGTCTTCAATACCCATTAAAATTTGACCGCCATTCATATTGGCAAAGCCAACTATTTCTTTCGCTAACGACTCAGGGCGGATATTATCCTGCTTATATTCAAGCTTGGGACCCTCTCCCTGGTTAAGAAGTTCTAATAGTTCACTTTTTAACATTTCATGCCCGCATCCTTAAAAACCATACTTGTCTTTGCGTATATTAAAAGCCGCTTTGCCGCCTTCCAGTATTTCTGCTGCCTGACTACTCACTTCTGGTTTATCAATAGATCCGATATTTTTAACCGATCCCGTGCCCTGGTTACTATCTAACACAACGATTAACTCGGCATCACCAAACACGGGGATATTGGCATTGTGAGTGGCAAACAAAAATTGCCGGTTGGTTTTGAATTGCCTTAAATCCTGCACAATGCGTTCGGCGATAAAGGCATTGTCCAAATTATCTTCTGGCTGATCGATAATCAAAGGATCATCGCAGCTTAATAATAGTAAATTTAAGATAGCCGTACATTTTTGACCAGTGGACAGATCTTCAAGCGGTACATAGCGAACGTCATTGCCCTCGTGTGCTGTATTTAGCTCAATGTTAACTTTGTCTTTTAATTCAATCTCTTCTAATTCCAATCGCTTAGATAAATTTAAACTGATTAGTTTTGCAACAGTACCTTGAGCCAATCCGGATGCTTTGTACTCATCCATGAAAGCACTTGCATTTTGTTTCTTTATCCATTGTGACCATTGCACTAAATCCAATTCTATGTTGTCCTGTTCCAGCCATTGTATTTTGGACCGACCAATGCCGTCAATATCGTGCAGAAAGTCTTTTAAAGATGCCGAGTTCCCACAACGCTCCACGCTGATTTTCACCTTGCCCTTTAAGTCCCCTTTGTTCAATTTTTGTACTGATTTATTCATAGCTTCATAATGATTAAATGCAGTAGTACGATACTCTTCCAGCAGGGTCATTCTCTCTAACTCAATCTCAGTCATGATTCTTTGCTGATTTTTGTGTGCCTGTTTTTGTTTTTTTATCAGCGTCAATTGTTTAATGATGGTTGTATATCCCTCCCCTAATTCTTTGCCGGTCTTACCCGCTTGCTCGGGCAGTTGGGCAATCGCCTGATTTAATGCGTCTCGAATCTTGTTTGATGATTCTTGCCATGCCGGTTGCATGGCTTGATAGCTGCTCCTGGCTTTTTGTAGTGCTTTGCTGGCTTGTTCAGCTAGATTCCCGAGTGTTTTTTGTAAATCCTCAAGAATTTTCCGTGTTTCGACTATGCTTGCCTTATTGGGAAGCTCTGCAAGATGAGTGTCTTGTAAAAACGCCAAATCAAATATTTCTTGATAATCCATTATCCATTTTTCAACCAAATCAAACTGTTCTTTAATTTTTATTTGAATGGCCTTTTCTCTTTCAAGCAGTGGGGTGTTTTTTAATTTATCCTCTATGCCTAGCTTCCTAAATTGCGTCGCTTTTTCTTTAAGTGTATATTCTTTGCTGACTGCTTCATCTAACAGTTCAAACTCCTCATTCGCTCTTATCAATTTATCTCTGTTGATTTCTAACATGCGTTTAATTTTAGCCATGTCGGCATCAAATTGAGAACTGTCTGGTAGAAAGTTATTGATCAAGGCTAACTTGGCATCCTCACCTTTTTCTATTTCTAAAATTTCGTTTTGACCCAGCAGTTCAATCTCGGGCAAAATCTCTTTAGGGCTCAAGTGGGATACATCACCCTGCTCGTTTTGTACCACAGGTGCTTCGCCATAACGCCTGCTGATTGTGTAGCAATTTCCCTGCTGTGCCTTTGAGTACACACTTAGAATAATCTGTGAATTACTGAGTGTGTTTTTACGAAAAGACTCCAATACCTTTACCTTACTATCGCTCCCACGAACCGGCAGATCCAAAGCGTAGCGTATGCTTTCTATCAAGGTTGATTTACCTGTGCCACGACCACCAATAATAGTATTGAGATGTCTAGAAAATATGATATCACTATCTTCAAAAAATCCAGCACCTTGCCACTTTACGGATTTGATAAATGAATATTGACGTTCCGGTGCTTGGTGATTCAAGCGAATGCGAGATCCCGAATCCATGAATGCCTGCTTAAATGCACGAAATTCGGGTTCGGTCATTTTTATTAAACACGAAGCCGATGGACTTTCTAAATCTTCTGGCTGGGTTATATCTTTAGCATTGATAATAGCTATTGGCTTTTTGCGCTTGTAATCCGGGTTTTTATTCTCAATAATATCCCGATAACTCTTTAATTTAGGTTCCTCAACATCTAAATCGTCTATTCCCCCGGGAATTTGTCCCGCAATAACTAACTCTTCATTCCGCCAAAGCTGTTTATAGTTGCTACCGCTACTACCTAACCTCAGGATGCCGCTGTCGCCGGTCATATGGGCGGCATACCAAAAGCCCCCTTGACTATTTAAAACCTTACCTGCAATTTCTTCGCAGCTCAAAGAAGAAGGATAAGTCCGTTCTTCATCCAGCTCCAAATTGTTAGCTCCCATCAACTGCCCAAGAGACTGATTGAGTCTGGCTACATCGGTTGATTCAGGATAGAGGCAAACCATGTGAATTTTTTCAGAGCTTGCGATTTCAAACCCAGGAAATACGACGATGTGGTTTTCTTCCAACAAACTCCGCAATTCCTCTGAATCTTCTACCTTGCCGTGATCGGCAAGACCAACCACCTCGATGTCATTTTCCCTGCATTGCGCCAGTATTTGTTGGTTGTAAACACTTTCTTTCTCGGACATCTTACCCTGGTATCTAGCATAACTATACGGATTAACCTGTAAAGCGCATTTATAAAATCGTGCTCCTTGGTATGGAATTTGACTGCTCATTCACCCGCCTCCAAAACCCGCAAGCTTTCAATTCCACGGTCATCCACGATTTTAACCGCTACCTGTTTGTGTTTGCCGACTTCAAAAGGTAAGGATACGGTTCCCCGATAAGCCTCAATCAACTCATCGTCAATCTCGGCTGAGGTTCCTGGCCAACCGCGACCAGCCGTCCTTTTCGCCCGACATCGGAAAAAAAACCTGCCGGGGATACAAACTCCTGCCATCGTAATCGGTATCCAGCATCCAAAGGGCGATCTTGCCGGTGTCGCCGGATTCAATGGCTCCAGTTTTGGTGTTGTAATAATCAAACCCATGCACTTCCACCTCTAATTTTCCTTTATGTCCTCCCTTGTCTATGGCACGTAGTTCTACATCAGGTTGACCGACCAACCAAAAGGATTGATTACTTGCCCGTTTCTTCTTCAAATCATCGGTCAAAAGGTCGGTGTTCATTTGCGCCTTAAGGAATGCCATTCCAGTTTTATCCATGGTCAATTTATCAATATCTTTCGCCGCCTCCGGATCAAACTGGAAGGACGCGAAGATGATGATGCCGGGTTTGGGAATTAAAGTCCGTGCTTCCTGCCATGCCAGTTCGACCTGTTTTTGTTCCAGGGGGGCGTGTTCCGGGCCAAATGAAATGACTACCCGCTCAGGATTCCCATAAACCACATCTTCTTCTTTAACCGTATCCCTGCCTTCATCGTTGGGTCGGGTTTCGGCATCGGCATGGAGCCAACGGGTCGCGGCAAGCGGTTCAACACGAGAGAACAAAATCATCTGGCCATTTTTGCCGCGTACGCCTGTTTTTAAAAGTTCGTTCCGCCAATCATTGTGGCGCAGCGTTTCTCCCGACCGGGCTATGGAAACATCGGCAGGTGGCGGGGTATCTGGCAGCACATCATCCAGCGATTTCACCGCCGGAGCAGGCACCGCTTCGACGGTGAAGGGGCCGGCGATGCGTGTCTTTTTGGTGTCCTTGATGGGTTGGTCGTAGAGTGTTTCCATCGCTGGCGGTTCGTTGTACGCAAGGGTTTTGGGAGAGACCTTGGGCACATTTTTATAATCAAAACCGCTGCCGATGCCCTCGTCGGGATACGCCAGTTTGTAGTAGTCAAAGGTGGCGGTCATCAGCCGCTGCTTGGCCAGCGTCAGCGCCACACGCGAAGTATCGCAGGTAATCCAGCGCCTGCCCCACTGCTCGGCGACATAAGCGGTGGTACCGCTTCCGCAGGTGGGGTCAAGGACGAGGTCGCCGGGGTCGGTGGCCATCAAGATACAGCGCTGAATCGCTTTAACCGACGTTTCGACAACATATCGTTTCTCGCTCGGATACATTTGTGCCGGCCAGATGTTATTGATGCGGCGCCCCGGCACTTCTTCCTCGTACTTTTTCCACATCAGGGAATCCTGTCCCTCAAGTGCCTCCAATCGGCCCATCTCTCCCAAACGATCCATGCCTGCTTGGGAAATAGACCAATGTCTATTTTGGGAACAACGAAAAGTTCTGCCCTTCCACTCATAAGGCTCGGAGCGTCCGGTTGTGGAAACACCTTGTGAGTCCAGCCCTGTGCGCCGGTAAATACGCGTGCCTTTCGGCAGGAACTTCTCGGGGTTAAAGCGTTCTTGATCGGTGATCTTCCTGCAACTGCCATCGGGCAATTCCACGGCCACATGCCAATTAAAATAATCAACAATTTCGGCACGACTCAGCGATGCATATAACTGCCGATATTTCGTCCGCGCCTTGTCTTTTGCATACCAAAGCAAATAATCGGCCACCTGCGGCAAGTGCTCGGCTGAGCTACCGCTGGTCGTGGCAAAAGAAATGGTCGCAAGTCGGTTTTCCTGACCAAAAACATCATCCATAATCATGCTGACCCGATGTACATTTTCATCGCCGATCTGCACAAACACACTGCCGCTGTCCGTCAGCAATTCCCTCGCCAGCAAAAGTCGATCGCGCATATACGACAAATACGAATGAATCCCAAGTTCCCAGGTATCGCGAAAGGCTTTGATCATTTCCGGCTCGGCGGTTAAGTCCTCATCCTTGCCGTCCTTGACATCGCGCTTGTTCACAAACGGCTGGAAGTTTGAGCCGTATCGGATGCCGTAAGGTGGATCCAGATAAACCATTTGCACTTTCCCCGCCATGCCTTCTTTTTGCAGCAGGGAGTTCATGACCAGCAGGGAATCCCCGGCGATCACGCGGTTGGACCAGCCGTGGGAATGTTTGTAAAAATCCAGCGCCTCCCTCAATGGCGGGTTTTCTTCCGGTGATGCAAAGAGCCCCATTTGCTTATGACCGTTACCATTGCGCTTTTTAACCGCCTCCATGATCGTCTTCGGGTCAATACGCTCATGGACATGCAGCGACACGGTGGGAACTTCGAAGCTGGTATGCTCGGTTTTTCCCGCCCATTGCAAACCAGGGTCTATGTGCGGGTCATAAGTATATTTCTTCTTTTTAGATTCCCTGTCGCTGGCGGGAGTAACAAGGCCCACAGGCGGGTTGTTCTTGCGTTTTTTGTCTTTGTGCTCATACTGTTCAATCGGTTTTTTAGCCTTTGCCATTTCTTCCTCTACGACATGACAATACCTGCTTAATAATACTGAAGGATTAAACTACATCTGCTCGATACAGTCAAAAACTAAATCTGTTGACCGAACAACCTGCACCTATCGAGTTATTTGAAAAAGGGGTACACTATAAGTAAGCTAAAAAACGCTTTAAAATTAAACATTTCCGGCTCGCAATTGCCTTAAATTGGGGCATCTATCCGCGTTTGAATTTACCCATTGGTTGTGGTATAGTTCGCCAGTATCGTAAGCCCCTTTAAATTTATGGATTTTTAGCAAGGTTCGCCATAAGGATTTAGCAATCCTTATTGGCATGAATATTGAAATGAGTTGAAGTAACCGGTTAAGGGGTTTACGAAAAAAAGTCGTTGTGGCTTGGCAAGGGTTCCGGCCAAAAGGAGAATCGTTCACCAGCCCGGATCTTTTTTGAACAAACTGGCTAAAAGGAAAACTATATGAAAAAGATTGAGGCGATCATCAAACCGTTCAAATTGGATGAAGTGAAAGACAAGCTGAACGAGATTGGGATCAAAGGAATAACTGTCAGCGAGGTAAAAGGGTTTGGTCGGCAAAAGGGTCACACCGAACTATATCGTGGCGCGGAATACGTGGTAGATTTTCTTCCCAAAATTAAAATGGAGCTCATCGTCAGTGACAGTCAAGTCGAAGATGTGATCAACACCGTTATGCAGGCTGCACAAACCGGAAGAATCGGTGACGGAAAAATATTTGTAATGGATCTTCAGGATACTGTGCGGATTCGCACCGGAGAGCGCGGAGAAGATGCTATTTGATCCGTGGATTCTTTGAATAACCGTCTTCTTTCTAAATAGAATTATCATAAATTTTCCTGTCGGGGATTGTTGGAATTTATATATAAAACGGACACCGTATGGACGGTACCCGTTTTTTTGCGTCTTTTTTTTAATGCTTATAATCTTTAACTATTTTTTGCAGGAGATACTTTAATGACCCCCAAAGAGGCAGTAGATTTCGCAAAAAAGAATAATGCTCGAATTGTAGATATGAAGTTTATGGATCTGCTCGGATCCTGGCAGCATTTTTCTGTGCCTGTGAGTGAATTGGAAGAAGCTTTGTTTGAAGAAGGCTTGGGGTTCGATGGCTCAAGCATCCGCGGATGGCAGGCTATTAATAATAGCGACATGTTGGTCATTCCCGATCCAGCTACTACGGTCATGGATCCGTTTATGAAGGATGCGACGGTCAGTATGATTTGTAATATTGTAGACCCGATCACCAAAGAAAAATACAGCCGTGACCCTCGCAATATCGCCCAGAAAGCAGAGACCTATCTCAAGTCCACCGGAATTGGTGATACTGCCTACTTTGGGCCGGAAGCGGAATTTTTTATTTTTGATAATATTCAATACGATTCCACCGCCAATGAATCGTTTTATTCGATCGATTCTTCCGAAGCAGCTTGGAATACGGGTAGGGATGAAGAGCCTAACCTGGGTCACAAGCCAAGACATAAAGAAGGCTATTTCCCGGTTGCTCCTAGCGATACGCTTCAGGATATCCGCTCTGAAATGATGTTGCTCATGGAGCAGGTTGGCATCAACATGGAGTGCCACCATCACGAAGTGGCAACGGGTGGTCAATGTGAAATCGATATGCGTTTTGCTCCGCTGGTTAATTGCGCTGATAACCTGATGTGGTACAAATACATTGTTAAAAACATTGCCCGAGCGCATGGTAAGACCGCAACCTTCATGCCCAAACCCATGTACGGCGATAACGGAACTGGAATGCATGTTCATCAGAGTATCTGGAAGGATGGCAAACCTCTGATGGCCGGAAACAGTTATGCGGGTTTCAGCGAATTGGGCATGCACTACATCGGCGGTATTTTGAAACATTCCCGGGCAATTTGTGCTTTTGCCGCACCGACCACCAACTCCTACAAACGGTTGGTTCCTGGTTTCGAAGCCCCGGTCAATCTGGCTTACTCCAGCAGGAACCGGAGTGCTGCCATCCGTATCCCCATGTACTCACCCAGTCCCAAAGCAAAACGATTGGAAATCCGCTACCCCGATCCTTCCTGTAATGGTTATCTGGCTTTCTCTGTAATGCTCATGGCAGGTCTGGATGGTATTGAAAATAAAATTGACCCCGGTGAGCCGCTGGATAAAAACATTTACTCCCTGGGGCCGGAAGAGTTGGCAAGCATTCCTACCTTGCCTCACTCTTTGGATCAGGCGCTTGATGCTTTGGAGGGCGATCATGAGTTCCTCCTTAAGGGTGATGTATTCACTCAGGATTTGGTTGAAACCTGGATCGAATATAAACGTGAAAATGAAATTGATCCCCTGCGACTGCGGCCACATCCTCTGGAATTCGAAATGTATTACGATTGCTGATCCGGAGAAAACCTTGAACTTAAAAACCCCCTGGGTTCTCCCAGGGGGTTTTTTTATGTGCTAAATTAGGCCGGTATTGAGGTTAAAATCCCAACCACCATGAGAAAGCTTGCATGACCTTTTCTGCAGAACTGATCCAGCGAATTCACCAACGTCAGCCCTGGGACGAAACCCTGTCCAAACCTTTACAGGGTTTTGGCCTTCGTGATCCTGAAACCGCCTGGAAAGACCTCGTTGGCCTGGCTGGCCATGCCCAATTTGAAAAACTATACCCAGATTTTTTCAAAGTTTTTCTGGAACTGATTTCCAGTTCGCATAACGGGGATATGGCTCTGCACAACTTCGAGCGTTTTTCAGAAAAAATATCGGATAAGGATTATTTATACACGCAACTGACCGAATCGCCTTCCCTGTTTGTAACCCTGGTATTTTTGTTTTCCGGCAGTCAGGTACTCACTGATGCTCTACTCAAGGAACCGTCATACGTAAACTGGTTAAGCCGACCGGAGACTTTGATCAACTCCAAATCAAAAGATTTACTGATGCGGGACTTCTATGAAATGGCGGGGAAGGAGTTTCAAAGCAAAAACCTTTTTTCTGTTCTGAGAAAATTTAAAAAAAGGGAATACATACGAATTGGATTGCGGGACCTGTTGGGGAAAGTCAACTTCCAGGAAACGGTTGAGGATATTTCCAACCTCGCTGATGTTTGCCTGCAAGCCGCCTATGAGCATGCCGACCGGGAGTTACGAAAAAAATATGGCCGCCCTGTTTACCAGAATGTAGATGGTAGTTGGAAAGAATCAGAATTTACTGTCCTGGGCATGGGAAAACTGGGAGGCCGTGAACTCAATTACAGTTCCGATATTGACCTGATCTATATTTATACATCCAGTCAGGGAGAAACGCGCCCGGCAAATGAGAATGATCAACCCATTTTGAGTATCAGCAATCATGAGTACTTCACCAGGCTGGCGTTGGAAATCTCCAAATCTCTCAACGAAATAACTTCAGACGGCAATGTGTTCCGAGTGGACCTTGAACTTCGACCGGAAGGAAACAGTGGTGAGATTGTGAACTCTCTGGCCAGTTGCGAAATTTATTACCAGTCCTGGGGGAGAACCTGGGAAAGGCAGGCCCTCATCAAGGCCCGTGTTTCGGCGGGCAGTGAGAACCTGGGCAAGAAATTCTTTGAAATGATCGAGCCGTTTATTTACCGAAGAAGCCTGGACTTTGAGGCCATTGAAGAAATAAAGTCCATGAAGTATCAGATCAATAAAAGTCTCAAGGGAAAACACTCGAAGGGAAATATTAAACTTGGATTTGGTGGCATCCGAGAAGTGGAATTTATCATTCAGGCTTATCAGTTGCTGTTGGGTGGAAGGGATAAAAGCCTGCGTGTTCGCGATTCACTGGGAGCCATGCAAATACTTTGCGAAAAAAATATCCTTACAAAAGAAGACCACCATCGCCTCCGACAGGCCTACATCTTTTTGCGTAATTTGGAAAATCGCGTACAAATTACTTTTGGTTTGCAAACCTACCTTTTGCCCGATAACGAAACCGACTTGGCCGTACTGGCCCGAAAAATGAGGACCCCGGGTGACAGCCAGAAAAGTCTGGCCAATAACCTGATGAAAGAATATGAAAATCACACCCAGTTCGTGGGCACAATGTTCGCTGAACAATTCGCCGAAAAAGAAAAGCGGGAAGCGGCAGAAACCCTCTCCGGTGAATGGGATCGATCCAGGGTAGGGGAGAATCAGTTTATTGAAAGCAAATTGGCGGAGATCCCCTTTCTTTCCAATCCGAAAAGAACATACCGGTTTCTCGAAGCTTTTCGTGACGGGGCCCAATTTTCGCATCCTTCCGTGCACAGTATTCAGGAGTTTTACAGCATCATTCCTAAAATATTCCAGCAGTGCGAAAAGGTTCCCAAGCCCGATTCGGCAATCGAAAACCTGTGCCGATTTGTGGAAGCGACCGGAGCCAGAGAGTCTTTCCTCAACCTGTTTCAGAAAAATGAAAAATTTCTTGAGTTATTGCTCATACTTTTTGGTAGCAGTGGAATGCTGTCACAAATCCTGATCAGGCGGCCTGGTTTGGTCGATGTGCTGACCGACATGGATAGTATTTACCGTTTCAAGCTAGCAGAAAAAATACAGGAAGATTTAAACCGGGTACTAAAAAATTCTCCAGATTTTGAGTCCAAGTCTACGGTGCTTCGGCGTATCAAGCAGGCCGAGGAACTTCGTATTGGAGTGCGCTACCTGATCAAAGAAGCTAACCTTTCCGGCACTCTGGAAGATCTTTCCAATCTCGCAGATGTTTTTCTGGAAACCGTTTACCACATCGCCTGTGACGAGCTCGAAAAAAAATACAGGCATGGCAACTTTCGTGATTTTTGCATCATTGGAATGGGCAAGTTGGGAGGACATGAATTGAATTTTGGATCGGACCTCGATGTGCTGCTGGTCTACGATGAAGGCGAAAGCGATCCTCCGCCTGAAGGGTTTGCGGGTTATTACTCAGCCCTGTCGCAGATGATCTATAAACTGATTTCTGAAGTGACTCCGGCTGGTTATGCCTACAAAATTGATACCGAACTCCGGCCAGAGGGAGATGCGGGAGTGCTGGTTCTTTCTGTCCATGGCTACGAAAAATATTTTCAATCTCGAGCCAGAATCTGGGAGCAACAAGCCCTGGTGCGGGCACGATTTGTGGCTGGCAACGCTGAGGTGGGAAAAAAGTTCATCGAGTCCGCCCACAATTTTGTCTACCAGGATAAGTTTGAATATGTTTCTCTCATAGAAATATCGCGTCTTAGAGAAAGAATGGAACAGGAGCTGGCAAAGGAAGCCACCAAGGGGAAAAATGTGAAGCTGGGATTTGGGGGTCTGGCCGATATCGAGTTTGCGGTGCAGATTCTCCAGTTGAAGCACGGCAAAAAGTTTGAGCGTCTTCGACAAACCAACACCCTTTCAGCTCTGCTAAGTTTCGTCGCCCTCGGGTTGGTCGATCAGGATATGGCCGAAGAACTTCAGGACAGCTACCTTTTTCTAAGAAATCTGGAATGCGCCCTGCGAATCATTCGACAGACTCCCACCAACACGCTTCCCAAAGATAATAAGGAGTTGGCACCCGTGGCCCGGCTACTCGGATACGAGGGGAAGGACCCTGAAACCCTGACAAACAGCTTGCTCACCGATTATGATCGCCATACGCAACAGGTTCGCAAATATTATCGTAAAACCATCGGCCACCTCCTCAGTGCCCATTAGCCCCCGGCTGCTGGCCGGAGAGAACAGGGCCTTCGGGCGTGCGCGTGGTAATCCCCATCAACTTCCAGAGTCACATTTGCAGCTCCGTTGGCGTTCTGGGCGATCTCCCTGATGCTTGTGGTCATCTCTTCGATGCTTTCGGTGTTCTCAAACGTCATGGAAAAAAGCTTACATGGAGATCGTTCCGGATTGTTCCAAAGCCACACTGTAAGCGGTTATTCGGGGTAGAGTCACTCTCGACAGTGTCATCTACCTGGATGGGTGGCGTGGATACAATGGGCTTGTTGATGTGGGTTATGGAAAACATCTTCGTATGCAGGTATTGGTGGGTCTCGTGATCAGGGCAGCTAGCTACCGCCCTGATTGAGTTTGTAATCAATGCTGTCGATCAAGGCCTGCCAACTGGCTTCGATGATATTTTCTGAGACCCCAACGGTTCCCCATTTGGATTGATGGTCGCCGGATTCCACCAGCACCCGGGTTTTGGCACGGGTGCCTTTTTGTTCATCCAGAATGCGAACCTTGTAATCGTAGAGGTTGACATCTTCGAGTTCCGGGTAGAATTTCACCAGGGCTTTTTTGATGGCCTTATCTAGGGCGTCGACCGGACCTGCACCTTCGGCAGCTGAAACCTCTTGCACACCATTGATCCGCAGTTTGACCGTGGCCTCGGAGATGGGTTCTTCATCTTCCTTGCGTTTTTCAACGATGACCCGGAAGCCGATAAAATCGAAAAAGACTTCTTTTTCGCCCAAGGCATCACGCATCATCAGTTCAAAGGAAGCTTCGGCCCCTTCATACTGGAAGCCGAGGTTCTCGGACTCCTTAAGAGAGTTCAGGATTTTTGCCACCTTGGGATCTTTATCGTCAATGTTGATGCCATATTCCTTGGCTTTGTGGAGCACATTACTTTTTCCTGAAAGGTCGGAAACCAGAATGCGCTGGTGGTTGCCCACTTTTTCGGGTTCGATGTGTTCATAGGTCAGCGCATTTTTGCGTACTGCGCTGACATGCACACCGCCTTTATGGGCAAACGCGCTTTTTCCCACAAACGGTTGCTGGTTCCAGTGCGCCCGGTTGGCCAGCTCATCCACAAAAGCGGAAGCGTCTTTCAGGGATTGTAGTTGTTCGTCGCTGACGCAGTCGATGCCCATTTTAATTTTCAGGTTAGCGATGATAGAGACCAGGTTGGCGTTGCCGCAGCGCTCTCCATAACCGTTGATGGTGCCCTGCACCTGTTCGGCACCGGCCTGAACGGCGGTGAGAGAATTGGCGACCGCCACTTCTGCATCGTTGTGGGCATGGATGCCCATTTTAACGGAAATGGATTTTTTAACTTCTTCGAAGATAGAACGCACCTCGTGCGGCAGCGAGCCACCGTTGGTATCGCACAGGATGATCCAGTCGGCTCCGGCAGATTCGGCTTCTTTGATTGCCTTGAGGGCGTAGCCCGGGTTATTTTTGTAGCCATCGAAAAAATGTTCGCAATCAAACAGGACCTCCTCGCGGTGCTTTTTCATATAAGCGACGCTCTCAAAGATCATGCGCAGGTTCTCGTCGAGGCTGGTGACCAGGGCATCTTTCACGTGCAGGTCCCAGGTTTTTCCGAACAGGGTCACCACCTGGGTCTCGGTTTTCAGTAGAGCCTGCATGACGACATCGTCTTCCACTTTTTTTTCTGGATAACGGGTACTGCCGAAGGCCGTGATCCGGGTCTGGGAAAATTGGGCGCGGTTCGCTTTTTCAAAAAAATCGATGTCCCTCGGATTTGATCCCGGCCAGCCGCCTTCGACATAATGCGCTCCCAACTCGTCGAGTTTATGGGCGATGCGGATTTTGTCCTCGACGGTGAAGGAGATGCCTTCCGCCTGGGATCCGTCTCTCAGGGTAGTGTCATAAATTTTTACGGAACTCATTTTTAAACAGTGCTCACTTTTTTTGCAGTTTTTCTTTTAGTATTCTTCTTGACCGGTTTTCTCTCCAACTTAAAGACATCATGCAAGGCGTTGGCCGCAATTTTAGAATTTTTTTGTTCAATGATGCAGGATACTTTGATCTCTGAGGTGCTGATCATCAATATATTAATTTTATGTGTGGACAAGGTTTTGAAAATTTGTGCCGCAACTCCTGAATGACTGCGCATGCCCGCTCCGACAATGGAAAGTTTAACAATCTTTGCATCGGAACTGACATGGGTGGCATGGATTTTTTTTGCCACTTTATTCATAATGGCCATGGCTTCATTCAGTTCTTCCCGTTCCAGCGTGAACGACAGGTCGGTGTGCCCCTGTTCGCTGACATTCTGAATGATCATGTCCACGGAAATGGATGCAGATGCCAAAGGCTCAAAAATATTGGCGGCGATACCCGGTTGATCGGGAACTTCCTTCAGGGTGATTTTTGCCTGGTTTTTGTCGCACATGATTCCGGAAACTACCGGTTGTTCCATTTTTGGATCCTCCTCGCAGATCAAGGTTCCCTTGTCCCCTTCCTTGAAAGACGATTTGACAAGCAGGGGCATCTGGTATTTATGGGCAAACTCCACACAACGGATTTGCAGGACTTTGGCTCCCAGACTGGCCATTTCCAGCATCTCACCATACGATACCACATCCAGCCTTCTGGCCTGTGGCACGAGTCTGGGATCGGCGGTATAAACCCCATCGACATCGGTATAGATTTCACATTGCCGGGCGTTGAGCGCAACCGCCAGAGCCACCGCCGAGGTGTCCGACCCGCCTCTGCCTAAAGTGGTCACATCGCCTTCCGGGTTGATGCCCTGGAATCCGGCGACCACGATCACATGATTTTCCTTCAGCATTTTGCGAGCCCGCTGGGCATCAATACTCTTGATGCGAGCCCGGGTATGGGTGCTGTCGGTCTGCATGCCAATCTGTCTTCCCGTCATGGAAAGTGCAGGAATACCTCTGGACTGCAGAGCGAGGGTCAGCAGAGCGGACGAGATGCGTTCGCCGGATGACAGGAGCATGTCTATTTCCCGTCTCGCCGGATTTTTAGAAAGGTTGTGTGCCATTTTCAGCAATTTGTCGGTTTCCCCTGCCATGGCCGAAACCACGACAACGATATCGATGCCGGTTTTTCGGGTTTTCGCGATGCGGTCGGCCACACATTGGATACGCCTCAGAGTTCCTACAGAGGTGCCGCCATATTTTTGTACAATTAAAGATTTGTTCATAACTGGTTTGTCAAAAAAGCCGTCAATAGATCGGGAGCGTTATCGAATAATTTCCCTGTTTCTAAAAGTTGTTCATCATATTGGCGGGTGTCTCCCGATTGGGTGGGATACACCAGATAAGGAACCGGAGAGCGTTCGTATTTCATCGACATGGCGGAACTGACATGGTTGACCACCACCATCATTTTTATATTTTCATTCGTCTCCATCGCCTGGGCCAGAGGCCTGATGACTTCTGTATCGAAATCTTCGATCGTTAAAATCTTATCGTCAATATTGCCTTTGAGTGAAACTTCTTCTCCCGCTGAAATGTGGAGGAAAACCACATCTTTGCTTTCCAGTTCCTTGAGCGTCGCAGAAACTTTGGCGGAATAATCGGTGTCGCCAAACCCGGTCGCGCCTTCTACATCTACAATACCCATACCGGTGAGTTTGCCGATGCCCTTGACCATCAAAGACGCGGTGATTAAAGATGCACTTTTATCATACCGTTCCCCGAAGGAAGGCAGACTGGGCAGTTCGCCATTCCCCCAAAACCAAATGCTGTTAACCGGGTCTTCCTTGTCGGCAGCACGTTTTCTGTTGTAGGCATGGTTATGCAAAATAATTTGCGCCTGGTTCATCACGAAGACCAGTTCGCGGTTTTCCTCGGGCATGAACTGGCGGATGCCTTCGCCGATGAGTTCGTTGGGCGGAGACAACTTCTCCGCAATCGGTGGACTTTTGATAAACATCAAGTTGTGATAACCACCGCCCGGATGGAACGTGACCGGAGCATCGACCACTTGCTCCTTAAGGGCGTCCATGAGAAGGCCGGAATCACTACGGGAAAGATGCCCGGCGGTATAATCTTTCATGACCATATCGTCATGAGTGGGCTGTAGCGTTATCAAATCGCAACAGAGCGCGACTTCACCCTGCGCTGGTCTTATTCCCAATCCCATCGCAGAGAGTGGAGCATGGCCCGCAGAATATTTTTTTGGATCAAGGCCCAGAAGTCCCAGGCAGGAGATTTCATTCCCCGGATGTAAATCATCCGGAATGGTTTGGACCGGCCCGCAGGTTGCATTTTTAGTCAGGGCATCCAGGTTAGGGGTGTCGGCCAACTGCAACGGGGTTTTATTATCTTTTTCCGCGAAAGGCTTGTCTGTCAGGCCCGCCACGATAATAACCAGGTACTTCATTTCTTCAGGGATACAGGGATTAAGACGTCAAACATGATCAGGAAGTTATGATTATAACTTAATTTTTGCCATTTCCCCAACTTATTGAGAAACAAGGTTGATAACGGTCAATTTGGGCGGACCCCGCCCACTCGGCGTGGAGCCAGCCAGCAATAGCTGGTTGTATCCCTCTGGGGCATGAAGATTTAGGAAGAATATCACGGCCACCGCTGGCTATACCGCCGGCCGGATAGAGTTTATATAATCGTGGCTTCGATGGCGGTTGCCTTGATGCAACCCATTCGTGTCTGACCATGGCTGCAAAGACCCGTGGTGGGAAACAGTGCGAGACCTGGCCCTTGAGAACCCGGCAAGGGGCGGGTTTAATTTAAAAATTAGACTGTTATGGACGTAAAAAGGCTTTTATGATAACGTTTTACGGATAAAAGCTGAGCGAGCTATAAAATAAGACGAGCTTCTTTCATGAGTTACCAAATTACATTAAACACCTGGTCGGGATCGAGTGAGGCTGCGGTGGCCGAAAAGCTTGCCAGCGTGTTTCGTCTGGGCAATGACAAGGCCGTGGCCGTTGTGGATCATCTATGCCAGGGGATGCCTTGGCGTTTTGACCGGGCCTATACCCGATAGTCAGGCGGATGGTGCATCGGCCTATCTTCGGAGCTTGGGGTTTGCCGTGGACATTCAATCTGTTG
Source organism: Nitrospinales bacterium (assembly GCA_965249625.1). Lineage (GTDB taxonomy): Bacteria > Nitrospinota > Nitrospinia > Nitrospinales > VA-1 > LS-NOB. The sequence continues at coordinate 2,784,794 of OZ252246.1, forward strand.
AAGACGAGATCAAGCCTCTGCCCAATGCCGTTGCTATGCCAGCCGCTCCCCAAAAAGGAGACCTTTGCATAAGTCGAAAAAGCGTAAAGGCGAGATTCTTCACTCCGTTCAGAATGACAAGAAACGCAGGTTTGTCATTCTGGAGGAGCGTTAGCGACGAAGAATCCAGGGTTATGCAAAGGTCTCCCCAAAAAGAGGAAGCCGGTGTCTCCACACCCGAAGACAGCTACCGGTTCAAGTTCCAGGGGGATGGCCGCATCCTTTTGAATATCAGTTTTGTCAACCTGATCAAGACGGTGTTCACTCTGGGGGTTTACCGCTTCTGGGCCAAAACAAATGTCCGTCAGTATATCTGGAGCCAAACCTTATTTTCGGGAGACCGCTTTTCCTATCATGGTACTGGCAAGGAGCTAATGAAGGGAGCTATCCGGTTTGGCTTTATCTTGATACTGCTGATTTTAGCAACCGTATATGTCACGTTCAATATCGGGCCTGAGGCAGGTGAGCTGGTTTCCGACTTGCTCGGTTTCATTATTTTTATTATGATTCCGGTGCTCATGGTGGGGGCTTGGAGATACCGGCTTTCTCGAACTGCTTGGCGCAATATCCGTTTTTCCTTCCGAGGGAAAAGAATGGAGGCGGTTATTTTGTATCTTAGGGGGGGGATTTTTTTAGGATTGACTTTAGGTCTTTACTGGCCGTTTTTCCAAATGAAAACTGAAAAGTTCTGGCGAGAAAATTCCTGGTTTGGGGATGTGCAGTTTCGTTTTTCCGGGACAGGAAAAGATTTTTTTGGAAAATTTATTCTCTCCATTATTCTCACTCCGCTCACGCTGGGGTTTTACCTGTTCTGGTTCACCGCTGATTTAAAGCAGTATCTATGGTCCCACACCCACGTTGGCGGCGCGACTTTCCATTACCCGATAAAGGGAAAAGATTATATGAGCTTAAAGGTGGCTAATTTTTTCATTATCCTGTTTACCTTAGGGTTGGGTTCCCCCTGGGTGGTGGTTCGCAACCAGAAGTTTGTGACGGACAACCTGGTTCTTGCCGGGAATATCGAATTAAACAAAATAGTCCAGGAGATGAAAGACAGCGGAGCATTTGGAGAAGAAGCTATGGATATCATGGATGTTCCTATTGATATAGGCTGATAGCACCTCATAATTCTGCCGAGATAACGCTTGCTTGCAATAAAAAGCTATTGCCCATTGGCTCCACGCCTAGCCCGGATATTGCATGAGTATTGCTGTGCGCAGGGTGAAGTATTATTAAACCACCCTCACCTCAGTCCTCTCCCTTCAGGGGAGACCTTTGCATAACCCCGGATCCTTCGTCGCCTTCGGCTCCTCAAGGATGACAAAATGGCGTTTCTTGTCATTCTGAATGCTTCGGCTTCGCTCAGCACAGGCTCCGTGAAGACGTGATGTTTAACTCAAGCTTTCGTGCCCCGAAGGGGTAATCTCGCTTTTCTGATTTTTCGACTTATGCAAAGCTCTCCCTCCAGGGGAGACCTTTGCATAAGTACAGCATTTGAGAATAAGTTATAATTGGTTGAGAGTTTTTATAACGATTGCTGGAGGAATGAGAATGCAAAAGCAACTGGGTCAATTGAGTTTCGCGGATGGTTTTGTGAATGGTGCTACGAACTTTCTTTCAGAAGTGGATGAGGTTAAGGTTGTTGTCATCCTTAAATACTCAGTTTGAATCGCAGGGATTCATCATCAAACAGGGCACGCTGATAGATGCTTCATTTCCTGCCGATGACCTGATTATGGGTGACGAGAAAGCAGTGTATGCAGACAAGGTTTATGATAAACGTTACGAGACGTAAGGCACTTGAAGAGCGCGGTGTTTTTGCCGGAATCATGCACCGCCCCAATCAATATCACCCTCTGAAACCCGCACAGGCCGCATTCAACAAACGCATGACTAAATTACGCGCTCCTGTGGAGCATGTCTTCGGTATCCTTAAGAACCATTACCGATTGCGCAGGGCACGCTATATCGGTTTGACACGGACGGCGGTTCAAATCACCTTGGCTTGCATGGCAATGAATATAAAACGTTGCCTTGTTTTGGCGCGAACAAAGAATATTAATCAAAAAATAACGAATCACCCTGACTTTCAACGCCATTTAATGAAAATTACTAAAATACTCTCTTATGTAAAGGTCTCATGAAAGGATGGATATTAATATTTTTTCCTTTCGGCCATCATCCCCATGAGGAGGGATGTAAATGCCGGCGAACTACAGGAGTTTTTCAGCTCCCTGCTAGTGGGCGGAAAGGGATTTCCCTGGAGAGCGCCTCCACCAGATGGCGGGTGTCTTCCAGATAGTCGGGAGAGATTATCAGCTCAATGAGTCCACGGGAAGCATCCAGCGTTCGCACCACCGCCAGGTTGTCATATCCGTCAAAAATGCTGACAATGTATGCGATGTCTTTTTTATCGACTTCGATCTGCCATTGAATAGAATCCGTATGCATGCTTGCCTTCCGGGTCATGCCTTTGGCGGTCGCACCAGCGTCACGGTCCCATTATCGCCGGTTGCGGGCCGGGAGTGGAGTTTCTCCAGCAGGATCATGATCAGGCTGATGGCTGAGGGAGTGATTCCAGAAATACGCCCTGCCTGCCCCAACGTAACCGGGCGAATTTCTTCAAGTTTCTGCACCACTTCGCGGGAAAGTCCGGAAACCCCCTGATACTCAAACTCATCGGGTATGCGGTAGTGCTCCAGTTTCTTTTGCCGGGCTACCATCTGGTTCTGCCGGTTGATGAATCCTTCATACTTCACGCGAATCTCTACCTGCTCGCCGACCAGTTGCGGAACCTCATCACCGTCAAAAGCTCTTAGCAAACTACCATGCGACACTTCGGGACGACGGAGCAGACCCCCCAGAGTGGTGGGATTCCTCAACTCCTGGATACCCAGTTTGGACAACCGGACAAGCGTTTCCGGACTGGGCGCAACTGTTGTCTCTTCCAGTCTTTTTATCTCTCTGTCCACCGCGCGGTATTTATTCATACATTTTTCAAGCAGGTCTTTATTCACCAGACCCAGTTCATGACCCTTTCCCATCAGCCGCTCGTCGGCGTTGTCCTGCCTTAAAATCAACCGATACTCGGCGCGTGAGGTGAACATGCGGTAGGGTTCCAACGTACCCTTGGTCACCAAGTCGTCAATGAGCACGCCGATATAACTATCCATGCGGGTGAGCAGAAATGGCTTGCGTTTTTGCGCCTTGAGGGCGGCGTTGATCCCTGCCATGATGCCCTGGCCCGCCGCTTCTTCATAGCCGGAGGTGCCGTTAATCTGACCTGCGTGGAACAACCCGCTCACCCGTTTAGTCTCCAGGGCAGGGGTGAGTTGCGTGGGCGGAACATAATCGTATTCCACGGCATAGCCCGGCAAAACAATCTCGGCCTGTTCCAGACCCGGGATCGTGCGCACGAACTGCAACTGCACCTCTTCAGCAAGACTGGTAGAAATGCCGTTCGGATAAATCCAGTCCGACTCCAAACCTTCCGGCTCAAGAAAAATATTATGCGAATTCTTATCAGGAAACTTAACAACTTTATCTTCTATGGAAGGACAATAACGCGGACCGACTCCATCTATCATGCCGCTGTATAACGGGGACAAATGCATATTGTCGCGGATGACCTGTGCGGTTTGTTCATTGGTGGCGGTGAGGTAGCAGGGCACTTGCTTCTGATCAATGCTGGGGGTCGAAAACGAAAAAGGCCGCGGCACCTCATCCCCGGGCTGCGGGGTACAGCGGCTGAAGTCGATACTTCCGCGTTTCAAACGCGGCGGGGTTCCCGTTTTCAAACGACCCAGTTCAAAGCCCACAGCCAGAAACGATTGCGACAATTTGGTAGAAGGTTTTTCTCCCACCCGGCCAGCCGGTCTGCTTGTCAGTCCAAGATGGATGAGTCCGTTTAAAAAAGTTCCCGTGGTGATGACCACCGATACGGCTTTAATTTCGGTTCCCGATGCCGTCTGCACCCCTTTAATGGCAGAGTTCTCAATAATCAGTTCATCGACTTCTTCAAAGAGCAGGTTGAGGTTGTCGGTATTTTCCAGAATCCGGCGCATGGCATTTTTGTAACGGTCCTTGTCGGCCTGAGCCCGGTAACCGTGTACCGCCGGACCTTTGGACGAGTTCAAAACCCGGAACTGGATTCCTGTCTCGTCGATGATTTTGGCCATCTCACCCCCGAGCGCGTCTATTTCACGCACGATATGGCCTTTGCCCACTCCGCCAATAGCGGGGTTGCACGGCATCAGGGCGATTTTGTCCGCTTCCAGGGTGATCATCACAGTGGAGCACCCCATACGCGCCGAGGCCAGAGCCGCTTCGCAGCCTGCGTGCCCACCGCCAATAACAATTACGTCAACCATTTTCATCGAATTCAAACCTGACTGGTGAATGAACTGTCTATACTACAACAAATCATAGGGAAAATAGAAGTTTGAGTTTTAGCCGGAGAGAATCGTCTGCTCCCTCAGTGGCAGGATCTGTCAGGTGCCGGAACGCGGACCGGATCAGTCCTGCTAAAAATGTCGCCTTATATAAGAACCGTAAAACAAAATTCCAGCCGCAGGAATAATATTTGGAATAAAAAGAAATAGGCTAATTTCTTTAGTAACACTTACCCTCCCTAAAAATGCTACTCAATGTCTGTAGACTCAAAGGATTCATTGGGCAAAATATCCCTAATTAACTTTTGATTTGGTAAGCAAAAAATGAGAAAGCCTGGAATTTCTTTAAGAAAAACTCTTTCCGAAAATATTCGAAATTACCGAGATAAGCAAGGTTTGTCTCAAGAGGGGTTAGCAGACATCTGCGGCTTGCATCGCACGTATGTTGGGTCAGTTGAACGATCTGAACGAAACGTAACTTTGAGTACTCTTGAGATTTTCGCCAAAGCACTAGACGTTTCAGTGCCAGACCTTTTGACCAAAAGGAAGATTTCTCATAAAAAATAAACCCAAAAATCCGCAAAGTTACATTGATGCCATATCTAGAAGTGGTTTATCAATTTACGATTCTATAAAAATCGGTGACCCTGACTTATGGATTCCTACCTCAGAGCTAGAGGTCCTTCTAGATTCGCATCTATGTGGAGTTTCTTTGTCCAATCTTGCTCTGCGAACACGTTCTAAATTTGTAAAGGAACATATATGCACAGCCCTTGGATATCCTATTCCTTTATCTTTTCGAAAAACACAACCAAGATTTCCCGGTCAAAAATTCGATACCTATGGTCAAAAATCTAAAAATCTTCAAATTTGGAATGAAGAGTTAGAGCCTACACGGCGTTATGTCCTGTATAAGGTTAACTCCAATTCTTTTTTAATTGAACGGGTTAAAGTTGTAACAGGCGAAAAGTTAGCTGCTTTAGATACTACAGGAACTTTAACGCGAAAATTTCAAGCTAGGCTTATTCCGGAGGCAGGTAAAAGCTCAGAATTGATTGCAGGTAAAGATACAAAAAATTTGAAACCACTCCTCCTTCAAGGAAAGTTTTCTGGGAAGTTTGCTGAAAGCCCTATTAATCGCCCCAGTGCTGGCAATCTTCTTCCAATTAAATATATATACAATATAGGAAAACGTCTTATAGGAAAAAGTTTTTCTGATTCCGGCTACGATCAAGAACGCAACCGTGGTGTTGAACTACACCGACTTTTATGTGAATCTCTTGGGTATCAGGATTATCGAGATGATGGACGTTTCCCAGATATTCGCCATCAACTCCTTGAGGTCAAACTACAAACCTCCTCTACCATTGATTTGGGATTGGTTTGTCCAAATAGTGAAGAGGCATTAGATGTCCCGTATTTGAAAGAACGTCAAATCCGACACTGTGATGTTAGGTATGCAATGTATTATGCTGTAACTGATGGGAAAAACGTTACTTTGACACATTTTTATTTAACTACCGGAGAGAAGTTTTTCGACCGGTTTCCTCAGTCTCAAGGAAAGGTATTAAATCGAAAGATTCAAATCCCCTTACCCAAGGACTTTTTTGATTGATAAGCCAAAGGCTTCCCAAACCAGCTTATCTAATGTGTTTTCAAGCTCGTTAGATTGCTTTGAAGGGACTAGAGAATATATTTTTTTAACCAGTTTTACAATATCCTTTCCTTTTTTCCCTCTAGGATCAGGCAAAGGAAAATTTTCTACGTATTGCGTCATAAAACGACGACGACCCGCATAAAGTTTGTTATGAAATCGGCGATCATAAAACTCCTCAATAAAAGTAGCATTCCCCACAGCCAAAGCTAACCATAACAAATCTAGTTGACCCTGATTCCGACAGACCAACCAATAGCAATCCCCATTTACGACTGCCCCTTCCTGATCCAACCAAAAGGTAGGTTTTTCAGATATATCTCGAAAAATAAGCTTGGGCTTTTCCCAAATATTCGGGTCATGCGGTACCCAAATTTCAAACCAATTTCGTCCAGCTTCAATCACGTACTTCCTAGACTCCAAAGTTGAGCGATGTTTCTCAAGGTATCCTAAAGCTCTCGGATATTTCTTTAAGTCAACTGTGCTCCGCTTGCCCCCCTTAATGCAGTGAGGATAAAGTATTTGCTTAGGATTATTCGTTTTAATGGATTTATAGCGTTGGGCAACATGATGCGTAACGAGTGGACGTAATAACTCTGGTTTTTCCTCTAACTCATTCCAATCAGAACGAATAAAAACTTTATCTGCCGTCGTTTTAACACCAACTCGGATTTTCCCTATATCCTTAAAGGTAGCCCAAGTATTTTTTTCAACATTCGCTAACCACTCATCAAATTTCTTTGTTGATATCCTCCAAACGTCCTCTGAAGAATCGCCATGATATAATTTTCCATGGTCAACTTTGAATCTCCGCCCATCTTCTATTTCAACTAATCCTTCCTCCTTCAGGGCTGTAATTACATTTTTGGAAGATTTAGTCTCACCCGAGTTATTCGTTGTATAAATGGCAGAGTAGCATGGAGTTTGAAATTTGGAATGCCCATTCTTTCTTTTCATCAGAAGCACAGCAGGTAAAACGGCGGCCTCAAAAAGACGGGTATCACCAAAATCCCATACATTGGTAATGTCGAAATCATCCAAAATCATTTTTCTTACAGCCGCACCTGATTTTGTAGTCATAAACCGATTTGAAATTATTACCCCTACTGTGCCTCCTGGTTTTAGTGCCATTGCCATTCCATGAAGAAAGGCATAGTAAAGATCAACCCGACCAGAAAGTGAAAATTGGCGTGCTAATTTTTGAGCTTGCTCCGCCCCCATAATCTGGGTACGAACATAGGGAGGATTGGAAATAATTAAATCAAATTTATCGTAGGCGCCAGTAAACAAATTTCCCTGTATACCGTTAGAGTAATTTTCTAAAACAAACTCTAAAAAGTTTCCCTTTTCCAGCTCCAAATCTATTTTGGGAAAGGCTTGCTTCAAGCGGGAAGACGCTACATTTAAGGCTACTTCACTTGTTTCGAAGCCGCAAACACGAATGCGAGAAAACCCTTTATTTGCTAGAGACCTCACCAAAGAAAGGAGAAGCTCACCATCACCAAGGCCAGGATCAAGAACGCTAATGGTTTCGGTTGTTCTTTTGGTCGGAACATTCCGAATAATTTGAGAAGCAACAAATTCAGACAGGATTTCAGGCGTATAATGTTTCCCTCCTGATTTAACTTGGTCAACATTTTTATAGCGACCCGTCCGATTTGGCTTTGTAACAGTATCCATTAGCTTAATTTTTTGGGGTTAGCTTTGCTACCTAAAGTCATCATATTCGATAAAACGCAATATTCAAAGTAATTTCCACTTAGATAAGTTCAAAAATATTTCCATTTTATGATTGGCTCTTATTTTAAGCTCTGCATCTTTTCTAAAAAAATCTTTGTGGAAAACAAATGACGGGTTCAAATCGCTTCATGTCAATTACGTTGAGGATTATAGTAAAATATAGATCAAACGCTTTCTCGGCAGATTCTCGGTTCTCCGCCATCCAAATATCATGACGGGTCCATTTTATCATAACTAAAGATGAGAATATTAAAGTAGCTTAAATGTTTGGTGAGAGGCGGTTTGGAAAGTTTGATTGTCTATGTTTAGAATTAGCTATATTAAATTTGTTGACTTATTAAGAAATCAAAAAGATCACTCTCGTGGTCTATATATCGGTAGTATTGTGGAGGATTAAAACCTTCTGACATATTCTTAATTCCTTGCAGGGGAATCCTAGTTTTTAGCTTCTCTGCCCATTTCAAAGTAAGAGCAAATGCTTCTTTGGAATTAGAAAAATAGGCGTCGAATTCTGATTTAGAAATCCCACATTTGTTATTAAATCTTGTCCATATATTTGCTGGGGTATCTTTATGTACTTCTGAAACAAATGCGCAAGCCACTATGGAGCTTACTGGGGATGTAGAGTAAATCCAAACTCGGATGCCCCCGTTTGCTGAAAATGATTTTTTTCTTAATTCAATAGTTTTTTTTCCGTTTAAAATTTTGGCAACATAATTAGGATTTATAGATAAAAGAATATCCTGGGATGGAAATTCCATTCCTTCATGAAGAATATTAAATAATTGATTGTATGATAATTTTTCTGGCCCAACTAAATTGGCCTTTGCACAACCAAACTCTTTAAGCTTTTTCATTGGAATCGGTCGTTTGAATTCCTTAAAATTATCAAAAGTTATAACCTGAACTTTTCCATTATTATCCGCAAAACCGGCTAGATTTCTTTCGCTGAGAACCCCATACCTTCGATAAATTTTAATGGCATTTTTAATGTTGCAAACATTCGTGGATGTAACTCTACCGCAACCTATTGCTCCTCTTCCTTTTCCAGACTCATAAAAAACAATTGGCATGCCTGTAATAAATGTTTTTGTGTGTGTAGGTTTTCTGAAGTACACTTTTTCAACTCTTAAAAGTGCCTCTTCTGTGATCGGAAATGGAAGTAAACCATCTGAGCGAGATAGCAAGTCAGAGGCAAAGGTAGGATTAATTGGAATGATGGCTCCTTGGCGTTTGGGAAGCAATATAAGCGAAGGAGATAACATTGTTTCTAACTTGAAAATTTCTAATTCATAACCTTCTTCTTCCTTTGCAGCTTGAATACATAAATCTCCTGATTGGCTTTTTCTGATATTAGGAATAAGCTGTGGAAAGTTAATTTGTGTTTTTTCATAAAAATCTTTTCTAAATTCTTTCCAATTCGATTTTTTTACTAAAATGGGGCAGGGGATTTTAATTAGACGAACCATGCCTTTAATATTGGAATTGCTTCTCTGAAAACCTCTGGCAAGGCAGGTGTTTTCCAAATCAAAATCCTCTTGCCTCACATAAAAAGTGAGTTGATTTGCTTTGGTAGTTTGGGCCAGTCGCATAAAGCATTCTAAAACATGCTCAAATACATAATCCAGATTTTTAAAAATTTTATTTTTTGTTACAAAAAAACCCTCAAGAATATTATGCTTTGAACCTCTAGTTTCGGCGGTATATAGTGCGCACATTTCTTGATTAAGAAAGACGAGTTGGTTTTCTTTGAATCCTCTTGTGCTGCTTTTTGCAAGTAGGTTAGAAACTTCGTTTAGCTCTGAGTCAAGTTCCTTCAAAAAAGATTTTGTTTCTGTTGGGTTTGTATTACTTGATATTTGAATCGATCCTTCTTGAGTTGAAAAGGGAATTGCTATCGGGGAAATATCATTATTCCGAAGATGGTCAATTGAAAAATCTTGAGGAGAATAAAGGGTTAGGTTGTATTTCTCTTGAATTATTTCTTTTGAGCGGAGCAAGGCTTCTTCTTGCGTTATAAAACCAGTTTTGAAATTTTGGACGCAATAAGCTAAATGTCTTAAATCTGAAGTGTCTTGAATTGCGCCCTTTCTGGTTTTGCTGCGATTAGGAAATATTATTTTTCGAATTTCTTCCTGGATTTTTATTAGCTCGTCATTGTCTATTTTTTCTAATACAGGAAGAGCTTTTTCTGCAAGATCAAGAAAAGGATCATTATCAAATTTTGTTCTTTCAAGTTCTTCTTTAAATTCTGGCGTTACAAAAATGCTAAATTCACCTGCTAACGCGGCTTTTATAATCTCAGAAACTATTTCTTCATCATTTTGATTCTTTACTAAAGTAAGAAATATATTTAAATCAATAATATAACTATCTTTAACCGATCCAATTGAACTGTCTGCTATTTTTAAAGGTAAGGATTCTTTTGGAAATAAACTAGGAGTTGATAGCCTTTTTTTAAAAATATGTATCTCACGCCCTGAGGTATTAGGTTTTTTTCTTGCTGCTACAGCACAAAACCCTTGTGATTGCCAAAATTTAATTGCACTTGAAAGATCGCTGGCCATATCTGCTCTAAGATTTAAACAAGATAGCTGCTCGCCATATTTTATTATTTCTTTTACAAATGTAGCTGCGACACCAGATCCCCTGCTTTGTTTCGTTACATAAATTTGAAAAATTTTTAGTAGGTGAGGAGGGCTTCCTCCAAACATAATATGGCCTAAATATATTTCCTTACTATCTACAGCAACCCAAATTTTCCCAACCTTGATGTTTTCTTTATATACTCCAACAGCATTAAAACCCAAAGCATTCCTCTCTGAATCTGCGGCATCTTTTATTGCTCCAAGAAATTTTTTAATCTTCTTTGGATGTTTTAAAATTTGGAATTTAATTGCCATAATTTAATATCAATGGAGAAAGAACAAAACTAATGTTAGCAAGTCAAACGTAAGGGCAAAATTATTAGGGAATTCTCAAAGTTTTATTAAGAATATATAAGAACTAAAAAGGGTGTCCTTCTCCGGACAGAAGCCAGCCAGGATCTACCCGTTTCGGGCACGAAAGTTAAGGAAGAGGACACCACGTACTCTTGCAAAGCTTCGCAATTCTTAAAAGCTTATCCGATGGTGGGTTATACCCTTTCAGGGCATGAATGCAAATGAAGAGGATATAACATTCCCGTTCCGGGCACGAGTGCCAATGAAGGGGATACCACGGATTTCCGGCATGAGGAGACCTTGTTATTGCTTCCCCTCGCTAGAGGGGGTGGTGCCGAAGAGAAGACTCGAACTTCCACACCCTTTCGGGCACATGAACCTGAATCATGCGCGTCTACCAATTCCGCCACTTCGGCATACATTTTCAGTCTGTCGGCGTGAGCTCTTCCCGCTGAGACATACAACACTTGTTTTGGGCAAAATTTAAAGTGGCATTATAACAAATTCTCATAGAATTTAAATGCCTATTAACTTAAAGAATCACTTGTTTGGGATTTCTGTATGCTCCAAATCGGCCCCGGCTTCTTGCTCTGCCTTGATCAAAGACTGTACCGACATATGGTCTTTAAAAATAAAGAACAACCCGCCGCCGATTAACACTACAAAACCTGCCGCCCAGGAAACCATACCAAAGCTAACAGCGGTCACTTCAGCTTCGCCTCTGATTTCATGAAGGGCAATCAAAACTCCTGCGTTGAAAGATCCCAAAAAACCCGGGGTGGGAAGTATTGTTATAAGAACACAAACCATAACGGTTAGTAACAATACAGATTCCAAAGATTTGTCCTGAAGATCAAAAGCAAAATACAAAGGATAACAGGTCGCAACAAATAAAACCCATACTAAAGCGGAGAAAAAAACAATCTGCAGAAGGGTGCCTGGATCCTTGATTATTCTGCACCCCATGGCAAACTCCCCAACCATGAAAAAAATTCTTTCCTTCCATTTATCTGGAAGAGGTTTTATAAACCAACCTATGCGGGATTTAACCTGCTCCTCTTTGTAAGCCAAAAGAAACATGAAGCACAGCAGACCAATAACAAGTATCCCGCAAAATCTGCCAAACCCTGCCAGCATGGTTTGAACAGATACTCCGGAAAAAGTAAGTTGCGGGTCGAACATGTCTACTCTGACCACAAAGACCCATACAAATAACATCAAGAGAAAGACCATGTCAAACAGGCGCTCCACAATGATGGTGGAAAAAGCACCCGCAAAGGTGATGCCATGTTTTTTCCCCAACAGATAAGCCCGGAGGAACTCCCCGGCTCGCGCAGGCAGGATATTCCCCATACAGCCGATCATAAGAGGGGCATAAATATCCCTAACAGAGATCTGTTTAAACGGGCGAAGTAGAACTTGCCAACGATAGGCACGAGCCATGTAGCTTAAAAGAATAATCCCAATTGATGGAAGAATATAAACCAGCTCAATACCTTTAAAGGAAGCAATCAGTTCATCCATCGAAACGTTGCGCAGGGTGTAATAAAGTGCTCCAAACGCAATGGCAAGACCAATCAACAACTGACGAGTTTTTTTCAATTTGTTTTTCCCAGAATTTTCTTAGCTTTTTCAATATCCTGCTTTATCTGAACGACCAGGTCGTCAGCGGACTTAAAAGCTATTTCACTGCGAATGCGCTCTACAAACTGAACTTCAATTTCATGATGGTAGATCGCTCGATTAAAATCAAAGATATGCACCTCAACACTTAATCGGTCGCGATTAAAGGTTGGATTAAACCCGATATTGGCCACTGCGTCATAGGGTTTGTTTTCATAGACAACCCGAACTGCGTACACTCCCGTCCCCGGTATCTGGACCTTGCTGGTATCAATATTAGCGGTGGGGAACCCGATGGCCTGCCCGGTTTTATAACCGGAAATAACCGGACCTATAATAGAATAATCCCGGCCCAGGAATTGACTCGCTGTTTCTATCTGCCCGGCCTCTATCAGTTCCCGCACATGGGAACTACTCACGGTATGCCCTTTGAGCTTGAAGGGTTCCACCACATGAACCTGAAACCCAAACTCCTCTCCCATCTTTTTAAGGTAGGGAATCGTCCCCTCCCTTCCACGGCCAAAGGCATAATCGAACCCGACCACTGCCTCCTTCACACCTATCTTTTCAAAAAGAATATTTTTGGAGAAATCACGCGGCCGCTGGTCCGCGAATTTCCGGGTGAAATCGGCGCAAATGACCAGGTCGATTCCAAAGGATTCCATCAACTCCATCTTTTTATGGAAATTGGTCAGCAGGGGGGGTACTTTTTCCGGCGCGATGATCTTTAAGGGATGCGGCTCGAAGGTGAACGCGATGGCAGTGCCCTCATGCACCAACGCCAACTCTGCCGTTTTGCGGAACAGGGTCTGATGGCCCACATGCACCCCGTCAAAATTGCCAATCGCCATCACAGGATAGGGAATGGCACCGGTTATATTTTTTGTTCCTCGAATAATTCTCATAAATTGGCCTTATACTACCCCAAACCACTTTTTATTCAAGATCAGCGGAAAATCATCCGGGAAAATCCTGATTCCAACCTGATGCATTTACCCCTTTAATCTGCTAGAATGAACCTTATCGCAACAAGATTTGGAGTATCTGAATGTTTGATATCGGATTTTTTGAGATGATGATTATTATGGGCATCGCCGTTGTGGTGATTGGCCCACAGAACCTGCCTAAACTCGCAAGAGCCATTGGTAAAGGTTGGGGCGAATTCCAAAAAACTTTCAGCGGCCTGAAACAGGAGGTCATGGATGAGACGGAAGGACTCAAACAAACCGTCAACATCGATGCGCTGGAACAGGATATCAGTGCCGCCACCAAAGTGGACGTGGATGTCAACCTTTCAGAAGCCGACCTCGATCTTGCTGGCGACATTGCCGGCGACCTGAGAAAAAAAGACGACTGACCGGTGCCCACTAGGCAGCCGCTTTATCTGGCAATCGCAAAATTATCTCGACTGGATGAGTCCCTGCTCCACCACCTGCCGAATCAAGAGTTTCTCATGCAATGATCAGTTCCGTATCGTTTCACCCTTTCATTTCCCATTTTTCTCCCGCCTTGTTTGTTGCCGGATTGGCCCTGCTTTTTTTGGCCCACAAAAAAAATGATGAAAAATTAAAAGCCGCAGGAGCTTTTAATCTGAGCCTGGGTCTTCTAGCCGCTGTGGTCGCCGATTTTTCCGGCATGGTCTCTGTCGACATTAATTTGCGAACCGTTGTGGATGTTGAGGGGCATCAAGGCTATGCTTTTTTGTTTACCATCCTCTATGGATTCTCTGCCGGCTATGCTTACACCAACACCTTCTCGAGAACTGCGACAGGATATTATATGGCAGGACTTCTGGTAATGGGCTTCTGCCTGTTTTCAGGCTATCAACTGGTTTTTTAGCGGAAGGTTTTACGATAGGTGATGCGACTTGGCTCCTTCACTTAGCGCGTGGAAACTCCGAAGCGATGAACCAGTTCTCCGCCGAAGTAACCTGTGGTGAGAACACAAATTCCTCCCGTGGCAATGATCAATAAATATAAAACCCTGCCCCAGGGTTGGCGCAAATATCTGGAAACCAGCATGGCCGAAATAAATACCCCGGCAGTGGTGAAGGCAAACTTCAAATGGCTGGACAGAAAGTCCCTGAACTTTTCCGTGTTTTCCAGGCTGATCATTCCCAGAAACCCCACCAGCAGAACCGGAAACAGGCACCAGAACCCAAACCGGATATTAAACCGGCCTGCGGTTTCAGCCACCTCATCGTTGCGAAGCACTCCATAAATTTCAAACACCACTCCACTGACTAACAAACCCATTGGAAAGTGAACGATCATGGGATGGAGTTTTGCGAAGAAAATCATGAACCAGATATATTTTTTTTGCGGGTTTTTCTCTGGCGGTCGATTTCCGCCAGAATGATTCCAGCCGCGACCGATACATTGAGAGATTGCAGGGAACCCTCTCCGGGAACCCGGACCACCTTATCGCATTTTTGTTTGACTCGACTCGAAAGTCCCTCCTGTTCATTTCCCATCACCACCACAGCAGGAAACTTGATTGCAGCGTCGAAAAGGGTTTCTTTCGCATTTGCATCCGCACCCACCACAAACCAACCCCGCTCCCTGCAATCTCTTAATGCGGAAGGAAGATCATTACTTGTAAATATCGGGACTTCTTCCAGTCCTCCTTCTGCCATTCTCGCGGCGGAAGAGGAAACAACCTTTCCGTTTCCGGGAACCAGCAACCCCTGCACACCAAAAAAAGCGCAAGTTCGCAAAATGGCTCCTTGATTATGCGGGTTATCAATTCCGTCTAACGCCACGACCAGTCCCTTGTCGGGCATTGTTCCCCGGATCAGTCGATGCGCGGATTCCGGCAGGCGGGGCCGGACGACCATCACCACTCCTTCATGGTGAACGCCTGATGCAACTTTATTGAGGGATTCCTGATTCAATTGACGATAGGGAATTTTATTTTCTCCGCAAAAAGCCTTAACCTCTTTCAACTGAGCGGAACGGGTGCGGCTGAAGAACATGCGCAAAAGACTTTCCGGTCTCGCCTTAAACGCGCTCATGCAGGAGTTCCAGCCATAGAGGGTGAACTCTTCCTGATTTTTATACTGCTTACGCACCCGGTCGGGGCGCGTTTTTTCATAGGTTGTGATTCTCTGGATCAATAGTAACCTTACAATAGGCGCATAAGCCTTTTGAACACGTTAGACAAACTTAATCCGATGGTATGCTCTCAGATAGAGCATCTGAAATTGCATCAAACCAATTAATTTTTTCCGCAATATTATCTTTTAGCGCGGACATTTCATCACTACTGAGTTTCCTGCCTAATACTTCAGCGGCGACTGTTTAGGCATCATCTTCATTTAATGAGTAAATTAATTCGTTTTCCATATCAAAAATCTCCTCTTGCTAACCGCTATATATGTTTTTTCTGTGCCAATTGATGGCGGCAACATCCGGGTAATGGTTAATTATTTTTGGCAACCTTAAGAAACAGTTATTTGATTTAAAATGATCTAAAAAAGAAAAATCGAATATCATACCATGATCGTTTTCTAATATTTCTGATTTCAGGGAAGATATTAACTTGAAATCTTCATTAAAACCGAACAGCCCCACATCAAATGCCCAATGGTGTAACTGGCATAAAGCTAATCCATTCCAAATATCGTCTTTGCCAAAATGTCTATGCGGTATTATATGAGCGGCTTGTACTTCCCATTGTAATTTATCTAGTGAACATAGCTTTAACCCGCAAATACAGCACCTGTAATCATAAACTTCAATAATTGCCTGCCTAAATCCCCTGCTCCTTAACTTAGATTTTCTTGTTATCGTTTTTTTTCTTTTATCAAAAGGATTATATTCTGATGGTTTTAGTTGCTCAAAAATACACTTGACCATTTTTTGAACTTCGAATGATTTGATTGGCAATTCTTCTTTATAATCTGGCGGGAAATTCAGAAGCTCCAGGGCTTTATCATACCCTCGCTCGGTTAACATCCACTCTTTCTTATTTGTAAGTCTTAAAGTTGTTGTTGGACGTGTCACCAGTTTTTCTTTGGCTAGCGCATCGCCGGCCCTGTACAACAATCGACTCCACAAAGGCGTTCTGACAATTCTATTCTCCTTTTTGTAAATTCTCTCAAGAACAATATTCTTTTGTTCTTCATTCAGATTAAAATTGCCAGCAATTTCATTGACTATTTTTTCGTTGTTTGAAAACTCTCTAATTACACCACCATGCTTGAAAAGCACTATTAATAAATTTTGCTCAACCTCATTACGAGCTGGCATATTGTAATCTTGAAGCATTTTACCTTCATAACTCATTTTTGCCAAAACCGTTGCCTGCTCCTGAAGTATTAGGTTTTACTCCGTTGGTCGGCATAAGGCGGAGAGGTAACGATTAAATCTATAGAACTACTGCCAATATCTTGCAACTGTTCCGCACAGTCTCCCAAGTACACCTGTGTGAACGGAGTATCTATTAAGGGGCTTTCACTTTTTAAGGTATGAACTTTTTTTCTTTTTTCGGATACCTTCATCTCAAGTATATTTTATAAAATTAATGCTCCATCTACAATGACTAATCCTCAACACTTCGGTTATTTTCCCCAAGAGGAGGAGGCTCGCCGCTAGCCATGACCTCCCATCATAAATTCTTCACTGTCTTCAAAAGCCGGAGCTGGAAGTTCGGCAACCTGGCTGAAAAAGTTTTCCGCCTGTTGCATGACCTCTGATGCGGTATGGCACTCGAACATGTCTTTTCTAAACTTCGCCGCGCCGGGATAGCCGAACGCCAACCAGGACGAAAACTTGCGCAACAAAATCAGCGTCGACCGTAAATCGTAATTTTCGCGCAACCCATTTAAATAGTGGTTAAGAAGTTCGAGGCCGGCACGCTGAACAGACAGGCCGGCACATTCTTTAAAAATCCAGGGATTCCGCAAAGCTCCACGACCGATCATCACCGCATCCACTCCGGTTTCCTGCAATCTTTGTTTTGCCTGGGCGGCACTGCGTATGTCTCCGTTACCGATGATCGGCAATTTCGCCCGGTGTTTGACTTCGGCTATAAGATCCCAGTCTGCTTTGCCCTCATAACCCTGAGCGCGAGTACGCCCATGAATGGCCACCCACTCGCAACCTGACTGGTAAGCCGTTTCAACACATTCATGGATGGTCAACTCATTTTCGTTCCAACCCGTTCTCATTTTGACGGTGAGGGGCAGACGAATGCCTTTTTTAATCGTGGTTAGAAATGTTTCCACATAAGCCGGGTCGCGCAACAATGCCGCCCCGCATCCTTTTTTGATTACTTTTTTTACAGGGCAACCCATATTGATGTCGACAAAATCCGCCCCCGTCTCCTCAACCACGCTCACCGCCCGAACAATATCCTCCGCCGACTCACCAAAAAGTTGAACCCCGACAATGGTTCCGGGATTTTTATGAATGCGCATCATTTTCCGGGTCTTCTCGGAATTAAATAAGAGCCCTTTCGCTGACACCAGTTCCGAAATCAAAACACCTGCCCGCATTTCATCCATCAACTGGCGAAAACAGACATCGGTGATCCCCGCCATGGGAGCCAGCCAAAACGGACTCCTGGCGTGCACTATCAGCTTTCCCTGACTCGCGGGTGCATCCGAAACAAGTGATGATTGCAGCAAGTTCATAAACTTTTTCTATCAAAATCTTCCCAAAAAGATTGGAAATGGTGGAGGAAGGGCTACTTTAAACTCCAGATAGCGGCCAAAACAATGGAAACTCAGCTTCCAGGCATGCAGTCCATACTCATAACTTTCCAAGTTCCCTTCTCCATAAACCTCATCATTTAAAATTGGCAGGTCCTGACTGGATAAATGCACACGAATCTGATTGGTTCTGCCAGAAAAGGGAACCACTTTTAAAATCGAATGAGTGTCGGTGGAGACCGACCATTCAACCCGATCATGAAAGCTAAAGAAGAATAAAACATCCTCTCACTCGGGCATGGCAACCCCACCGGAGGTCACCCCCCCCCCCCCCCCATTAAGCCGCGACAACTTTTTTTGCCAGAAAAAGTTATGGCTATCTGCCCCCCACGGTTAGTGGGCGGCTCGCCGTTAGTTCCATTGTGGGTTAACGGGAGCTTTAATCAGGTATTCGTAATCTTTGCCCATGGATTTCACGGCATTTGCCCAGACGGCCTCTTCATTTTCCTGAAACACAAATTCGCTCTGCGCCTCACAAGTCAACCAGCTGAGCCGGGTCATCTCGCCCGCGAGCTGACCTGCGCCCCAACCGGAATAGCCCATATAAAACCTGATATTTTTTTCCGGGTCTTCAACCCGCGTCATCAAATTATCAAGAAGTTCCCAACTCATTCCCAGATAAACTCCATCACAAATGGCATCCAGTTCCAGCAAAGGAGTTTTTGAGTGGCAAAGGTAGAACACCTGCGAGGGGGACACGGGACCACCTGTATAAATTTTCCCTGAGGGAGAATTTGAAACACCCATCCCCTCAAAAATCTCTTTGGCACTGGCAGGGGCAGACCGGTTAATCACCAATCCAAACGAACCCTGGTCGTCATGATTGCATAACAACACCACCGTTCGGGAAAAATCAGGGTCCGGCAAAACAGGATTGGCGATCAGAAAATGACCTTTCCCATAATCTTCGTTGGCTTCTGGCATGATATTTTAAATCCCACAAATGAGTAAGCGGAATGCCTCCGCTGGCAACTAGCAACCACCAGGCGTGGGGCCAATTGCAATATCTTTAACTTGCCCTCAATCGGCTACTCGGCTTAACGGGCTCTTGCACACTGAGTCGTGCGCCACGCTGGCACTTGGTAGTTACAGGTTAAGGGACTGGAGCTTTTTAAAATTAGGACCGACTTTGGCCTCTTCTTTTCCTTCAACAGAAGCAAAATTATTATCCAAAGCGATACTCACCAGTTCAGGAAATTTTTTCGACTGGGAAAGAGCCAAAATGCCGTCATCCCCGATTTCGTTCTGAGCCAGATCAAGATCCTCAACTTTTTCCAACTGGTTCTCATTGGCAAGGATAATCGCCCCCTCGTCCTTAATATAGTTGCGATAAAGATTGAGGGATTTGACCTTTTTCAATGTATTCGAGTTCGCCAGAGAACGGATGCCTTCCGGCCTAATATCGTTCCCTCCAAGCTCCAACCAGTTAACCCTGGAAAACAACTCTGCCCCAGCTAATAGCTTGACCCCGGCATCGCCAATGCGGTTGCCCCCCAGGTTCAATCGCCGCACTTTGGCAACGCGTTCGTCACGGGTAATGATCGTCATGCCATTCGGGCCAATGCAATAGCCTTTCAAGTTTAAGTCTTTACCGTCTGGAGTGAGCGTTTCCGAGATTATTTTCGCCATGATTTCCCGCAATTTTTCACCGGTATAACTACATGGCTCCGCAGGTTTATAGATTTCAAAATGAGTGATCGAAGGCATAAGACCTCTTTCAAATAGGATTAAATCGTTTAATTCCCCATAAATTCAACAGGGAAATGCCGCAAAACAAACAAAAAAAACAACTAACTCGGTTTCAAACAGGCTATTATAAGGTTGACATAAAATCAATTATATTTTAAGTTTCCAAGCTTCACCTTGAGCCAGTATTTATTGAGATTTTTACCCAATAAAATGAATGTGCCATTTCAGTCTTCCTCAATACTGGAGAAGTTTCAGGGTTTCAGGTTCTGACCTCTGATTAGTCTCAAATTTAAGCGCATTTTCATTGCGTTATCACGTATTGGAGAAGTTTTATGAAATTGGATTTTAATAAGATGGGCGGTTTGGTTCCGGCCATCATCCAGGACGCGGAAACCGGCAAGGTTCTGATGCTTGCGTACATGAACACCATTGCCTGGGAAAAAACCCTGGAAACCGGAAAAGCCTGGTTTTACAGCCGCTCGCGGGACAAACAATGGATGAAAGGTGAAGAAAGCGGTAACGTGCAAATCGTTAAGGAAGTTTTTGTCGACTGCGATGACGACACAGTTCTGCTGAAAGTCGAACAAGTTGGCAATGCCGCCTGCCATAAAGGCTATACCAGTTGTTTTTTCAGAAAAGTTAACGGCGACGTGAAAATCATCGAAGAAAAAGTTTTTGATCCAGAAAAAGTTTATAAAAAATAATCCACCCTTTTAAATAATTTTCTTTAGCTGGAGAAAACGAATGACTAAAGGAAAACAAACCAAGCAAATGATTCAAGATGGAAAATCAAATGAAGAAATATTATTACAAGTCAGAACAGTGTTAGATGGTGTCGTTCAAAAATGAAAAAGTCATTGAGCGGTAACGTATTGAAGTTAGGAATTCCCAAAGGAAGCCTGGAAGAAGCAACCGTTAAACTTTTCGCGCGCGCAGGTTATAACATCACCATTAAAAGCCGGTCCTATTTTCCCAGCATCAATGATGACGAGATCGAATGCATGCTGATCCGTGCTCAGGAAATAGCCCGTTATGTAGCAGATGGCGTGCTCGATGCCGGCCTGACAGGCAAAGACTGGATTCTTGAGAATCGTGCCGATGTTGAAGAGATCGCACCTCTGGTTTATTCAAAGGTCTCCGCCCGGCCAGTACGTTGGGTGCTGTGCGTCCCCAACGATTCTGCCATCCAATCCGTTAAAGACCTGCAGGGCAAACGCATCGCCACCGAAGTGGTGAACCTGACCACCGACTGGCTTAAAGAAAAGGGAGTGACTGCGAACGTTGAGTTTTCCTGGGGAGCAACAGAAGTTAAAGCTCCTAAACTGGTGGATGCCATTGTTGAAGTTACCGAAACCGGGTCTTCTCTGAGAGCTAACAACCTGCGTATTGTGGACACCTTGATGGAATCGACAACCCGCTTTATCATGAACAAGCAAGCAAGCCAGGACAAGTGGAAAAGAAATAAAGTGGATCGCCTTGTTTTGATGTTGCAGGGAGCCATGGCCGCAAACGGCCGGGTGGGGCTGATGCTGAACGCCCCGAAAGATAATCTTGATGCCATTATTAAAATTTTTCCGCCGGGGAAAAAACCCACCATCTCTGAACTCAGCGATAAGGGCTGGGTTGCCGTGAATGTCATTCTGGAAGAAAAACTGGTGCGGGATATTGTTCCCGACCTTAAAAACGCTGGCGCAGAAGATATCGTAGAATACCCCTTAAACAAAATCATCCACTAGCGGCGCACCGCCGCTGGGAAATGGTCAGAATGTTGTGGAGCGAACCATAGTCTTTGCGCTTCTGGATGAAGGTTTTTCCAGTTGCCCCCACGGCAAATGGTCTTATGCAAGAAAATACCGAATCGGAAAAACCGGAAGACTATCTAGATAAAGAAGAACATCTCCCCGATGCGGAAGAGATGCCGGAAAACTCCGCTGAATCCGACCCTGGGTTTGAGGAACAGGAGTTTCTGCCTCTGGAGGAGAAGAAAAAATCCGGCGCAGGGAAAGTCATTTTGCTCCTGGTTCTTGTTCTGGCGGGTTCGGGCGGCTATCTATATTTCAACAATCTCATTCCCGCTGAAATTTTAAACTTCGTTTTTCCAAAATCAGCTCCTTCCAAACCACTGGCATTGGCCACCCCAACACCGCCCTTTATGGACGAGACGGTTGCTGAAATTTCCGAACCCGCTGAGGTTCCTGAGGCTGAAATTGCCAAGCCTGCTACCGTCTCGCCTCCTGAAATTCAGGAAACACATATCAGCGGCACGCCATCCACATCACCGGCCCACCTCTCTGGCAACGATTTTGGTCAGACTCCTGAAGAGGAAGATGTGGCGGAAGAACTGCAGGAAACAACAAGCCTTGAAGAACCTGAGCCGACTATAGAACAAAAAGTAGCCGAGGAAGAGGAAGTGGTAACTGAAGTGATCGCTTCTCCAGAACCTCCCTCATCAGAGCCGGACGAACTCCAACGCACTGAAGCCGTCCAGGCTTATCTCGACTTCATTGAATCTTCTGCGCAGAAATTAGGCCAGTTGATTAAAGAAGGGTTTAATTGGGGCTGGGATTATTTAAAACAAAAGCTAAGTTGAGTTTTCGGAGCCCATCCTCAAACAAACTTTAAGGGAAATTTTTGTGGGATCAGGCCGGCCTCGTGGCAAAGGAACTGAAAATGCACGAGCCCCGCTATTTCCTCTTCGCCAAAATCGTAACGAATTTTATTTTTGAGATAGTCCTGCAATAAAGACACAGGATGATCCGTTTTCTTTGCCTGACCCTCGGCAATCGTATCCAGGTTTTCCATTCCTTCCTGCTTTGCATCCAACAGGGTTTGAATGATTCCACCCTCCACCTTGACCCCTTTCCGAACTGCCATCACAGCGTGAACAAAAGTTTTGCCTGTCTGGTTGAACCACTCTTCACTGAGGTCATAAACCGACACACCTTCTTTGGAAAACCCCAGAGCCTGATCGCCAATGATCAATGCGGCATCGTGATTTTCGAGCATCTTTGCCGGATCGGGCTCCTGGATCTCCAGTTTGAGTCCGGTCACAAACACTTTCGAGTAAAGCACCTGAAGCAGCGCAACCGAGGTTCTTGACCGGTCATCCAGTGCCAAAGAACGGATAGCATTTAGAGGGACCTTGGAGACTAGCAAAACGGTTCCCACCTTGTTTCTGGAGGCTATGGAAATGTTCGGTAGAAGTCGGAACCGATCGGCCTTCTTTAAATATTCAATGGCGGGAATCATTGCCATATCCAGTTCTCCGCCAGACAATTGATCGGCCAGGCGTGCCGGGGAGTCGGTGCGGATATCCAGCTCCCGTTTCATCAAAGGCTCCAATAGAGGTTGTGAATTTATAAAGTCATGAATTCCTAACAACAAAGGGCAGGTTCCTTTCCAAAAAGAAAAGGGATGGGGACAAGCCCCATCCCTTTCACTTAAACCATATTTCAGTTACAGGAAAAACGGTGCCATCACCAAGGAGACGATAGACATCAATTTGATTAGGATGTTCATCGCCGGACCCGATGTATCTTTCAGCGGATCTCCAACTGTGTCTCCCACTACTGTAGCGTGGTGAGCAGGCGATCCTTTACCACCCAAGTTACCCGCTTCCACATATTTTTTCGCATTATCCCAGGCACCGCCACCATTAGACATAAACAACGCCAGCATAACACCGGTAAGCGTGGCACCCATCAGCATACCGCCCAGAGCTTCTGCTCCAAGCACTGATCCGACAACGATGGGACTAAGGAAAGCGACTACACCCGGGGCGACCATTTCTTTCAAGGCCGCCTGAGTACTGATATCGATACAACGGGCGCTGTCCGGTTTTGCCGTGCCTTCCATCAGTCCCGGAATCTCGCGGAACTGGCGGCGGATTTCTTCAACCATCTTCATAGCCGCTTCGCCCACCGAAGTCATGGTGAGAGCGGCGACATAAAAGGGAATCACCCCGCCCAGAAAGACACCAATGATGACCGTCGTTTTGGTAATATCAATCGAATCAATGTTTGCCGCCTGGGTGAAGGCCGCAAACAAAGCCAATGCCGTCAGAGCCGCAGAACCAATGGCGAAACCTTTACCGATAGCAGCAGTGGTATTGCCCACCTGATCCAGTCCATCTGTGATTTTACGGGTTTCTTCTCCCAGTCCGGCCATTTCAGAGATTCCGCCTGCGTTATCCGCAATCGGTCCGTAAGCATCGACCGACATGGTGATGCCTACCGTTGCCAACATACCCACGGCCGCAAGAGCTACTCCATAAAGACCTGCAAATTCGGCACTCACAAAAATCGTCAACGCAATGATCAGGATAGGCACAACACAACTTTCCATTGCTATCGCAAGACCCGTGATCATTACTGTCGCAACGCCTGTTTCACTTGACTCTGCAATGCGGATAACTGGTTTGCCAGCCGTGTAATACTCGGTGATCAGGCCAATACCAATACCTGCCAGACAACCAAACAACAAGGCGACAAAAACGCCAGAAGGCAGTCCCATAACCTTAATCAGAAAAAAGGTGACGAACAACATGGCCCCGGCACTGATAAAAGTACAATTGCGCAGTGCGGCGGAAGGATCCATGTTTCCCAAAGCACTCATAGCCCGGATTCCCAAGACAGAAGCCACCAAGCCGATCATGGCAACCAGGATTGGCAGGGCCATGTATTCAAACTTCATGGTCGCCATGCCCGCACCGAGAGCAATGGTAGCAATCATGGAACCGCAGTAGGACTCAAAAATATCCGCTCCCAAACCTGCAGTATCGCCCACACAATCTCCGACGTTGTCAGCAATAACCCCCGGGTTTCTTGGATCGTCTTCCGGGATTCCCGCTTCCACTTTACCAACCAGGTCGGAACCGACATCGGCAGTTTTGGTGTAGATGCCTCCGCCCACACGTGCGAACAGCGCAATAGAACTGGCACCCATGGCAAACCCGCTGATAACACTGATCGAGTCTCCACGGCCAAACAGGGTGAACAATCCGCCAACTCCGATCAGCCCTAAACTCGCCACACAAAGGCCCATCACGGCTC
This sequence comes from Nitrospinales bacterium, assembly GCA_965249625.1. Lineage (GTDB taxonomy): Bacteria > Nitrospinota > Nitrospinia > Nitrospinales > VA-1 > LS-NOB. The sequence continues at coordinate 2,809,636 of OZ252246.1, forward strand.
CGCCGTTGAAAGCAATGTTGAGGGCTTTAGCTTGGCCGCCATCCAAAGCGGCTTGAGAAGTTCGTACTCCGGAGGTGGTCGCCGCGTTCATGCCGAAAAATCCAGCAAGCATGGAGCACCCAGCCCCTGCTGCATAAGCAATGGCTGTCCACAGACCGATCCACAAACCACTCTGTACGGAAATCAAAACCAGCAGCAGAAGGAACACTCCTCCCACAAAATAACCCAGAATTCTATATTCCCTGGCCAGGAAAACCATTGCGCCTTCATGGATGGCATCGGCGATTTCGATCATTTTTTCATTGCCGGCCGGTTCATCATCCACGCTTTCAAAAAGTTTCCAAGCGATGACGAGTCCGAATAATCCGAATAATACCGCCAGATAAACAAATTTCTGCGACACATCAAAAGCGGCCATCACCAGATACAAGATCATGGTAAATCCGATGAAAATCATTTCACCCTTATGTTCCGTTAACATTCCGTTCAATCCTCCGTAGATTTAGATCGTTTATTGAGTTCCTTGAGTGCCGCTTCTACCGCTTGCACCGCTTGTTCCATAGTTTCATTTATCAGGCCCGAATCTTGTTCTTCAAATGGGGACAACACATAATCAACAATATCGTCTTTATCTTCGGGCCTACCGATCCCCACTCGAACTCGCGCAAATTCCCCGGTCCGTATGGATTGGATCGTTGATCGAATTCCCCGCTGCCCGCCATCGCCGCCCTTGAACTTTTTCTTAACCTTGCCAAGAGGAAGATCAATGTCGTCATGAATCACCAGCATTCGCTCTGGTGAAAGATTAAAAGCGGAAAGCAACGACTTGGCCGCTTTTCCGCTTTCATTCATATGAGTCATCGGTTTCGCTATAACAACTTCGAGTCCAGCCACTTCTCCTTTTCCATACAAGGAGAAATATTTGTGGCACCCCAGCCGGATATCATATTTATCGGCCAGGTTATCCGCCACCCAAAAACCCGCATTGTGCCGTGTCAATTCGTAGCGTGGCCCGGGATTGCCCAGACCTAAAATCAAGAACACTATTTATTTTAACCGTCTTCTTTTTTACCGGCCGCATCAGCCGGTGCATCCGCAGAGGCTTCAGTGGCTTCGCCTTCTGCGCCTTCCATATCTTCCTCGCTTTCAGGTGTCTCTTCTTTCACCTTCTCAACATGAACCGTCACCACCGCATCCCTGGGGTCATTGAGAATCTTCACACCTTCACCCACCACAAGATCGGCAACATGGATCACATCATTGAGTTCCACTCCACCCATCTGCACCTCAATTTTTTCAGGGATGTTCAAGGGGATACTCTCCACCTCAATATTGCGAAGGATGTGGTTGACCAACCCGCCCATTTTTTCTCCGGGGGAATTACCCACCAGCACAACAGGAACCTTGACCTTGATTTTTTTAGTAACATCCACTTCCAGGAAATCCGCATGCACCCAACCAGACCTTAAAGGGTGGGATTGATATTCTTTCACCACCACGCTACGTTTGGGATCACCTTCAATTTCGAGTTCAATCAAGGCATTGCGGCCCTTTGCTTCAAGGAGCTTTCTCAATTCCCTGGGGTTAACCGTCAGGCTGAGGTTGTCTTTCAATCCATACAGAACTGCGGGCATGGTCTCATCGTTTCTAAGTTTTCGTGCGGCAGACTTGCCGGTTACTTCTCTTAATTTTCCCGCTAAAGCTGACATTCTATACTCCCATTCATTGGATAAAAGCTATGAGCGCACTAGACCTAAGTATGCAACGCCAAAGCCTGATTTTTATTCTCGGGTTGAATCGAATAACGAACTGACCGAGGTTTCTTCGTGAATTCTTAAAATAGCTTCTCCCAACAACGGCGCGACCGTGAGCACCTTGATCTTCGGGTTTTTCTCTAGCCCGTTGGTTAAGGGAATGCTGTTTGTCGTTACCACCGACTTGATCCGAGAATTACTGATTCGCTCCCCCGCAGGACCGGAAAGAACCGCATGAGAACAACAGGCATGAACCTCGCTAGTGCCTGCCCCCAGCAACGCATCGGTCGCTTCCATGAGGGTTCCCGCAGTATCTATCATATCGTCCACAATAAACGCTACCTTACCCTTCACGTCACCAATAATATTCATGGCTTTGGCTTCGTTCGGGATATCCCTGCGCTTATCGATAATGGCCAAAGAGGTATTCAGCCTTTTGGCGTATGCCCTGGCCCGTTCCACCCCTCCCGCATCGGGTGAGATAACAATCAAACTTGGTAAAGCAAGTGCGCGGATATACTCAATCAGAACATTCATGGCAAACAGATGATCCACGGGAATATTGAAAAAACCCTGTATTTGTCCGGCATGAAGATCGAGAGTCAAAACCCGGTCCGTTCCAGCCGTTTCCAGCAAATCGGCAACCAGCTTGGAGGTGATTGGCACCCTGGGTTCGCATTTGCGATCCTGGCGCGCGTAACCATAATAAGGGATCACCGACGTGATCCTTTTTGCTGATGACCGGCGCAAGGCATCGATCATGATCAGCAATTCCATCAAATTGGTATTGCCGGGATAACAAGTCGGCTGAATAACAAAAACATCTCCGCCGCGAACATTTTCTTCGATCCGCACATAAATCTCCTTGTCGGAGAAATCACGGACCACCGTTTTCCCTAAAGAAACTTTGAGATATTTACAAATATCCTCTGCCAGAGACAGATTGGCCCTACCTGAAAAAACAAGCAACCGCCCATTATCGCTGGAATACATTCTCTAAAAAGTCCCCGTAAAAATCTGGCTGGGGCGGGAGGACTCGAACCTCCGAATGCAGGAATCAAAATCCTGTGTCTTAGCCACTTGACGACGCCCCAAAGTATACAAACCCAATCCGCACCAATGCGCCAAGGTTCTTCGTCCTCCCAACTCCCCTGCCTCACTTCCAAGCAAGAAAATTCACACCTCTAAAAATTTGATCTGCCCCTCCTAACCCCTCATACAGGGCATGAAACTTATGGAGGGGATATAACAGGCTCATGAAGAGGCAAATGAAGAATCACCACATACCCCTCTGCAGGGCATGAAGGCGAGGGTGGTCGCTAACGCAACATTTCCTCAGGATATAATTCGGATAAACTGACAACGCTCTCGGCTAAAAACAGCCTGAATTCCGCTCTCTCCAACCGGGTGTACGCACTTTTCGCTGTTTCGGGATTGTCGAAAATACCAAAGACAGTAGAGCCGCTCCCTGAAAGGAGCGCCCCCTTTGCTCCCAAAGCAAGCATCTCTTTTTTTATTCCAGAAATGCCCGGATACTCTTGAAATACAATGGGTTCCAAATCATTGGACCAAGCCGCCCCCAATTGGGCAAACTCCGACTGCAAGAGAAAATTTTTCAAAATGTTAATATTATTTTCCCGCTTTGTCAAATTCAATTTTAGATTTCCATATACCATTGCCGTAGACACGGCAAACCCGGGGTAAACCATTAAAACGTAAAATCTAATGGAGCTTTTAACCGATTCGAGAATTTCTCCCCGACCCCTCCCTATAGCGCAGGGAGAAAGCAGGAAAAAAGGCACATCCGAACCCAGCTCGGAAGCTATAAGAATCAGGTCTTTCCGTTTTAATTTTAAATCCCACAAAGAGTTAAGCCCCAGCAAAACCCCGGCGGCATTGCCACTGCCTCCCCCCAACCCGGCCCCGTGTGGAATGTTTTTCTTTAAATGGATTCTTACACCCTTATAGCGGTCAGGACAGCGCGTTTCTAACAGGCGGGCAGCTTTTACAGCCAGATTGCCTTCGTCGGCAGGAATATCCGGTTGGTTACAGACCAGCTCCAATCCATGCGAAAGACGTTCCAACTTAATCTCGTCACACCAGTTCACCATTTGAAACAGGGTTTCGAGTTCATGAAAACCGTCTTCACGTTTGCCAAGGATATGGAGCCCCAGATTCACTTTTGCCGGGGTCTTAAAAGAAATGCTAGACGCTGTCATCGACTTTTCGGAGGAGATAAAGGGAGTTGAAACGTGTCCGCAGGCAGCCCCTGGTTGATGATCGGGTTTTTATATTTCACCCTGATCGTTTCCTGTTTTTCAGGAAATGTTAACGTCACCAGATGAGGAAAGTCATGCTTCCCCACTTTAGCGTATTCCTGCCATGTAACCGAATAGACGGCGCGCCCCCCTTCCAGATAGCGGGTCATCGCAAGAGGAAGCAAAGTCGTGGCGGAAAATTGCAGGGTCACGCGACCACCCCGCAGGATATCGGTCAATTGCAGAACGTATCGCGTCCGGTCTGAATTCAAACGCGATTCTAAGACCTTAAGAACCTCAAGTCTTGGAATATGACCGACAAAAATTCTGAGATGCTCGTGAAAGTCCACTTGTGTTCCCAGCATTCTCTCCATCAAGGATTCCACTTCTGCCTCGGAATAAATCCTGCCTTTCGCCGGATCAAAAAATGTCGTCTTGCCCTCATGATGGGTGAAGACCCCTAAGGCTTGGCCAAACAAACCATAGGTATCCACTCGGATAGACCGGCTATCCTGAACCAGCAGAGATTGGCGGAAACTTTGCTTCAGCTTAGGACCTAAAAAGCTGGTACGGGTGAATGATTTAAGGTTTTTAATTTGCCCCGCCCGGTCTACCTGCCTTTTTAAAACGTAATCGGTGGTGATTGAATCTTTTAAAAAATGCGGAGCGATCGGTTCGACACGGGGCTGACACCCCCAAGCCAACAAAACAAAAATAAGGAATCTGAAAAAATGAGGGAGGGGGGTCACACGCATTAACAGGTAGGAATTCAACAGACCTTCTTAATAGCTCTTTTGTAAAAGCCTTTTCGATTTATTGATTTTATTCTTAAGTGTTTGCGGGTCCGGCGCTTCTCCGCCCAGGTCGTCTTTTGGATTCACAGTGAGAAACAGGCTGTTTCTCCATGCCCCATTCGCTTCATCGTAATTTTTCAGAGAGAACAGAATATCCCCAAGATGGTCATAAAGAACCGGGTCCGGCTCGGTGTAGATCATGGCCTTCTGGATTTGCGTTAAAGCTTTTTCTGATTCGCCTTTTTTGAAATAAATCCAACCCAAGCTGTCCAGGAAATAGCCGTTGCGGGGCTGGATGGTCAGGGCCTTTTTCAAATGCTCAAGGGCTTGGTCAAGGTTGTGTCCTTCCAGCGCGTACATATACCCCAAAAAATTATGCGCGTTGGAATGCAAAGGATTCAACTCAATCGCCTGCCTCATATTTGCAATGGCCCCCTTGTAATCCCCGGCCTTTTCCATCAGGGCACCCAACTCAAAATAGTAAGAATCTTTTTGAGAGTTCAAAGCCAAAGCTTTGCGCATGGTTGCAATGGCCTCCCCATTTTTATTGAGAGCCATGTAGGCCAGTGCCAGAGAGTGATGAAGCTGGTCGTTCTCCGGTTCTATTGCAATGGCCTCATTGAGCAGGGCCACCGATTTTTGTGTCTTTTTCATCAAGCTATAGAGCCGGGCCGTATAAAGGAGAAGGTCCAGGGATTGCGGTTCCAGCTTTCTGAGTTTTTCGAACTCCTCAATGGCTTTGTCCAGGCGACCGTGAGTTTCATAAATCCGGGCCATGAGAACATGCGGACCCTTGTAATCGTGTTTGGCCAGAACAAGCTGAAACTCATCCAACGCTCTCATATACAGAGTTTGCTCAAAATATATCGTTGCGATGCGCATATGGATATCGGGTTGCTTTGCCAGGCCGGAAGGAATAGCTTCAAAACCCTGCGAGGGATTCTGACCCAAAGAACCCGAAGAGTGAAGCTGTGAAACCCGATTTTTAATATGCTCGTTATCTGGTGTCAGCTTTAACAATAGCCCATATTCTTTCAACGCTTCAACAGTTCTGCCCTGGCGTTCGAGCACCCAGGCTAAATGGTGTCGGGCCTGGAGAAGGTTGGGCTTCAGGGAAACCGCCGTTTCGAGACTCTTTTCGGCCTCCGGCAACTGGTTGGCCCGCAAGTAGGCCCGGCCCAGATAAAACTGCACCAGAGGATTTTTGGACTCTATCAACGCCGCTTTTTTATACTCTTCAAAAGCCTGGTCAAATCGTTCCAATCCCTCCAACAGGGAACCTTTCAGTAATGGAGCCTGGGCATTCCCAGAGGCAACCCGGCTAATCCGGTCATAATGCGTGATGGCCTCTTCCACCTTTCCCTGACTGGCTAGAATACCCCCCAAAACCATCAAAATTTCCTCGTTGTAGGGAAAACGGGCCAGCGCATTTTGACCAGCCTCAACAGCCTCATCCAATTGACCGGTACGAAGCAACAGGCGAACCCATTTTTCATGGAACCTTTCTGTTTCCGGATCATACCGGACCACTTCCTTATAATGCAAAGCGGCCTGCTCCATCTGATAGCCCTTTTCCGCCTTCAGGGCCAGCAGGTAGTGATAATAGGAACGAGGGTCCCGCGTATCCAGTTTCCCGGAAAGTTGTTTTTTCTTTTCGAACGACAAAACCGCATAAGAAGAAGACAAGTCAGTAGTCGTTGAATCCGGGACTCCGGGTATTGTCGTGCAGCTCGCCAGAAACAGGAGTATGAATAACCCCGCAACGGAGGCTCTCCGCCCACTAGCTGTGGAGGCAACCAGGCAATGGCTTGTCCAACCGAGAAAATCATTTCTGGCCAAGGAAAGATATTGCAATTTACCCCTCCTGGGCACGAAGGCCAAGAAAAAATATTACGCCTGCGGAGGCTCTCCGCTGGCTGATTCTGCAAGTGGACTTTAATTCACAGGCTATAGCTTTCATCTTCTGAATTGTCCTAACATTTAGAAAATTTTTCTTTAGAGCGTATCAGGCCACCGCCTTAAACACGATACCGTTTAACAACGGTTTACCTGCCCTGCTGTTTATTTCCTGTATGATTTTGCTTTTTAACAGATCCAAAACCGGCACCCACTCCTTACCCTCTACCCGCACATGGAGTATCCCCCGCGCCACCTTGTCAATGCTGGAGACCCCTGAAATCTCCTTTCCCACTACCAGGTTCCAATGATAGGCCAACCATTCCTGTTGATTCGCCTTGGAAAACATTTTGTCGGGAAGAGACTGAAAAAGAACCGACCTTATTTCTGACCAGTTCCCGCTTGAGCTTTGTTTTAGATTTCTGTCCATAAACGAGGTATCGGGAAAACGGTTTGACCCACTGTCACATTTTAGCTGTCTCAGCGGCTAAGTTAAAGTTATTTTTCCCCCTGACCACCACTAGGCGTGGGGCCAGTAATTGCCTTATCCGGCAAACAAAGAGTTTTCTCGGCCCAATAAGTCCTTGCCCACTGCCTCCCACGCTAGTGGGTGATATGCTTGAAATAGCGGGGGTTTGATCGTTATAATAGTTTAAAATCAGGTTCATGATTAGTTAAAGCACTTGAAAAAGTTGAGAGGCAAACATAAAGTCTGTTTTTAATTTGATTGTACGCGGAGGAGGGGTTGCTTCAAATTAACTCTTCTTCCATAATAAAATCAGGGCAAATGGGATGGATTCGAAACGGGTTGAAAATTGGGTCCATCCGGCTGATTCCAATAGCGAGTTGTGCGCCACATGATTACTGGAAGACATGCATATTTATTGTTGATGGGAATGATGGTTTGGCTTTTCGGTTGCGCCAATGTCCCCGCTCCTATCGACAGCCACTTCAACAAAGGCGTGGAGCACTACGACAACCAGGAACTGGCCAAAGCTATTGAAGAGTATCAACTGGCCCTCAGGAAAAATCCCAACGACACATTCTCTATGTACAACCCGGCCGTTGTATATCAGGACCAGGGCAAGACCGACCAGGCCGAAAACCTTTCCCGCTACTGGTCTGACTTGGCCTTGAAAAATGACGACCCCTATGTCCATCGAAGCGTTCTGGATATTTATAAAATTCTTGCAGATCAAGAAATTGAAGAGTTGAAAACCCTGGAGGGGCAGAGCTCTTTTGCCCGCAATCTCTAGCCGGGTATGCGTTCCCGACTCCCTATCCTGTTAACGGGGACAGCCAGCCTCCTGCTTTATGGGTTCCTGACCCAGCTTTCCCGCCAATTCAACTGGGGAGAAGGATATTCAGAAAGACCCCTTCTCATTTATCTCGCTGTTTATTTTTCCCTGTGTACGCTTTATGGCCTCACCTGGTTTTTCGTGCGCAAGCGCCCCGGAGACCCCGGCAGTTTTTGGATGGTCATCGTGTTCGGCCTGTTGTTTCGTGCCGCCATCCTCCCCTCTCAGCAAATTCAGGAGGATGACGTCTACCGCTATTTATGGGATGGAAAAGTATTCGCAAATGGAATCAATCCGTTTGAATACGCCCCCGCCGAAGTGCACGACTTCAAAGCACTAAGGATTCAGAATCCAGAAAACTATTATGAAACTTATGTTGAGCGCAACGAGCGCGAACTGGAACAACTGGATGCGTTGAAATGGGCGTCTCCCCAATCCCTTAAATATCTGGAACGGGTAAACCACCCGGATGTGTCGACCATTTACCCGCCGATGGCGCAGTTTGTGTTCCGCCTGGCGCACCAGATAAAACCCGACAGCATTATCGCTCTGCGTTCCGGATTTTTAATTTTCGACATCATGACTTTAGTTTTTATCCTTGGCATCCTTTCAAGGTTGGGGATAGATAAATCCGCTTGCCTGATTTATTTCTGGAGTCCTCTGATCATCAAGGAAACATTTAACTCGACCCATCTGGATATCATCGGTATATCCCTGCTCACCGGCTCCATTTATTTTTTACTTTGTCACCGCCATACCTTGGCGACCCTGTTTCTAGCCTTCGGTTTTCTGGGGAAACTGTATCCCGTGATTTTGCTCCCCCTGTACCTCAAGGCCTGCTATGAAAAAATGCGCCGGGCAGGAAAAAAGGCCTGGCTGACTGCTTTCGGCAATGCCAGTCTGTTTCTCGGGGTGGCCATTTTGGGGTATCTACCCTTTATGGGAATCGGACTGCAGATGTTTGATGGACTCAAAGCCTTCGCCCTGTACTGGCAGAGCAACGACAGCATTTTTGCTATTCTGGTTTTCATCTTTAAAAATGTATCAGGCGGGTTCGCAAATGAAATGATTCTTTCCAATCCTTTGCCGATTTTCCTGAGTAAGTTTACAGTAGCCATTACTTTGACCGGGGTTTTATTCTGGCTGCTGTACAAGGGGGCTTCTCTTCTTCAACAACCTGTAGAATTTGTTCGCGGACTTTTCTGGATCATGGCCCTGGTTTTTCTCCTGGGTCCCGTGCAGAACCCATGGTATCTCTGCTGGGTGGTGCCATTTTTGTGCGTATTTCCCGCACGGTCGTGGATTGTATTGACCGGGCTGGTGGGCCTTTATTACCTCGACTTTTATTTTGATTATCAAGAACTTCAACCATTTAGCCTATGGATTCCCTGGGTCGAATATCTCCCATTTTATTTTTTATTGGCTCTGGAATTCCGGGAAAACCAAAAGCAAAAACGGCTGGCGGAGCATTTCACCAAAAAGGGTTATTGAAGGATAGTGATATTTTGCAAAATTAAAAATTTCTTGTCAAGATTACACCCACGACGGATTCAGTTCTCTAAGGGAAGCAACTTTCGTCACTCCCACCTTGTCAAAACGGTTGTCCCGGTCCAGCAGGATAGGATGTATACCAGCCGCCTGGGCCCCATCTACATCTGTTCGCATTTCATCGCCGATATGGCAGGCTTCATGAGCTGCGACTCCGCTCCGTCTTAACGCTTCCTCAAATATTTTTTTATCGGGCTTTGCCGAACCGACAACAGCAGAAGGGAGGATAAAATCAAAATAACCCGCGAGACCAATATTCCCCAGGGTGGAGGTCAACCGCGAGTCCCAGTTAGAAATGACCCCCAGCACCACGCCCCTTTTTTTCAGAGTTTCGAGAATTTTTGATTCGATCACATCTTCATAAACTCGCCAGTTGGATTTCTCTCGAAACGCCTCAAAAATAAGATCGAAGTATTCTTCAAACCGGTCGAGCCCTCCCAGCGGTTGAAACACCTCATAAACCAATTTACGCCAAAAATTTCTTTCCGCTTCGGCTCCGCTCTGATTGCCCAAAGACTCGATACCCCCCATTTTCTTCCATTGCGCGCGAAACCCTTCGTTTAAAACCTCGACAGAACCCGAATAGCCGAAGGGGCGGGCGTGTCGGGCATAAACATCCCCGACCGACGGGTGAACGTGGATCAGAGTCCCCCCGACATCAAAAAAAACCGCTTTAAAAGAAGATAAAGGCAAGAGCTTCCCTCAGGTAAAGTTAAGTTTTTATAGTAGCAACCTGTTTGATGGAATAAAAGCCGGGAAGGGTTTTAAATTTAACCACAGATGAACACAGATAAACACGGATAAAGATAACGGAAGGTTTAGCTTCCCCCTGCGTTATATTCTTCCGTAGCTGTGATGTCCTCTTCCTTAAACTTCATGCCCGGCACGGGTATGTGATATTTTACCTTAGCCTTCATGCCCGGCACGGGTATGTGATGTTTCACCTTAGCCTTCATGCCCGGAACGGGTACTTTGAGAAAGAGCTTTGCGTAAGTCGAAAAAAACAGAAAAGCGAGATTACCCCTTCGGGGCATGAAGTTTAATGAAGAGGACATCACATACCCCTTCGGGGCACGAAGGTTAAGGAAAAATATCACGTCTTCACGGAGCCTGTGCTGAGCGAAGCCGAAGCATTCAGAATGACAATACAAGGCTATTTGTCATTCTGAGGAACAAGGTGACGAAGAATCCGGGGTTATGCAAAGGTCTCTCTTTGGGAGAGAGGGGGTATATTTCAACTGCGCAAAAATTTTTCTGGAAGTTCAGCCGCATCGTTATAGCCATTTTAAACTTGGAGAAATAAATGTCTTATTTAATTGTGGCCTGTAGTCTCAACCCTGAAAGCCGTAGCCGTGTCCTGGCACAACAAGCCGAGGAAGCACTCCGCCAAGCAGGTGCAACGGTAGATTTTATGTCTCTAAAGGATATTCCCTTACCTCTCTGTGATGGAGATTCGGCTTACGCACAACCGGAGGTAATATCTGTTGCTGAACGAGTTAAAAAAGCTGAGGGGATTTTGCTTTCCGTCCCCATTTATAACTACGATGCCAATGCCGCCGCGAAGAACCTGATCGAGCTTACCGGCAAGAGCTGGGAAGATAAGGTGGTGGGCTTTCTTTGTGCCGCTGGAGGACAAGGCAGTTATATGTCCATCATGAGCCTGGCTAACAGCCTGATGCTGGACTTTCGATGTATCGTCCTGCCCCGATTCGTTTACGTTACAGGTGAGGCCTTTGAAGGAGACAACTTAACCGACCCTGAAATCGAACAGCGCATTCGCAAATTGTCGGACCAATTGATCAAAGTCTCTAAGTCGCTTCAAAGTTAATGAGTACAAGGTTGCACCCCCCCCCTTATTACCCCTGCGGGGCACGAAGTACCCGTGCCGAGCATGAAGGCTAAGGTGAAATATCACATACCCGTTCCGGGCATGAAGGCTAAGGTGAAATATCACATACCCATGCCGGGCATGAAGTTTAAGGAAGAGGACATCACAGCTACGGAAGAATATAACGCAGGGGGGGGGTTGGGAGGGATGACTTTAACCTTTTGGTTTTAATGGGAGCTGGTACTGATCCGGGTGGGATTGAAAGCGTTTCAAAGCGGTGGAGTAGTCTTCCTGAGTGTCTATTTCAAAACAGCCCTCCTCCTTAACGTTCCAGGGATGCAGGGAGGTGTTTCGGGCGAACTCGGTGAAGGGGATCTCCCAAAGAGCGGGTCGGTAGGTGGACTCATTATTCTCATACAGGGCGACAAACCGGGGGACATCTTCCTGGCGCAGCATGAAAAATCCGATCGCCTCGCCACCGAAACCGAAACCGGATTTTTCCTCGTCGGTCAGTTCTCGTTTGGTGATGAAAGCGTGGATGGTTCCTGATGGATTCAATAGTACTTTCGTGCATTCAGCGTCGTCGATATCAGCAGGTATCAACGCAAATGAAGAGCGCGACGCTTTTTGGACATAGTTGAGCAGGGCCTCGGGCGGATACAAAACATCGCCATCGAGAATCAATGTTTCGTTCTGGCAGTGTTTGAGTCCCATCACCATCGACAATGTGTTGCCGGTGGTGCGGTAGACCGGGTTATCAATGAAATGTACCGGCAGATCGAGGTCGAGCTCCCGCACATAGGATTTCAGCACCGGAGCATTATGACCAAGGATGAGATAGGTTTTCTGAATGCCCAGAGTCTTGAGGCATTTCAAGTGGCGGGAAAGCAGTGTCTCCTCACCGAAAGGCAACAGCACTTTATGAGGAAGATCCTGCCGACCCAGACGCGAGCCGTAACCGGCAAGTAATATGATTGCTTCCAAAATGAGTACCTGTAAAGCTTTTCCGGCGTAACGCAGGATTCAAATTTCAATGGCCTTTAAAGCCGAGAGCACATTTGCCAGCCCAATAAAGCTATTGCCCATTGCCCTCGGTCCCTGACCGGTTACTTGCTGAAGGCCCAGAAATCGGACATCGGTTTCCGGGAACAGAAACGCCGGTATTTGAGCAGGGTGTCCAGTCCATCTGCGCTGCGTTCCACGTTGCTCGGTTCCTTGGGAAAGTCTCCCCAGCCCTGCTCATTTTTAATATCGATCAACCAGCGCACCCCTTTTTCAATAATCAGCGTGTATTTTTCCTTATCCTTGAAGGTGTCCGACACCAGCATCAGGTTACGACAGGCATCCATGGTGTGGTCGGTGTTTTCATTATCCCAACTGCCGTTTGCAGCTTGTTCGGCTACGAGAGAGTCGGCCGCCTGTATGCACATTTTTCCGGCATACTCGATTTTGTCCATGAAGTAGGCGGGAACCAGAGTGTACTGCATTAAATGCGCCGTGGTTTCGATACCTGCCGGATGGAACGTTTCATCTTTCCAGAGTCCTGAATCCTTTTGCCATTCCTTGATAAACTCGAAGCCTCTAATGCGGGCTTTGTTGATGCGTTCGTCATCGGTCTTGTCCTGAGTGACCTGATAAATGGTCAGAAAGCACGTGACAGAACAGGTCGTATCCAGATGAGACCATTCGGCATCGGACCAATGCCCGTCTTCTTCCTGCATGGACAGGACATATTCCAGAGTCTTATCAACGGTCGCTTGAATTTCCGGATCTTTGAGAGCCATATTACCTCGACAGAGTTTGAGCCCGACAAAAGTCGTGATCCACATCGAAGTTTTTTCGGTGTGGGATTCTCTAGACCAGCCGCCATCCGGGTTTTGCACTTTGACGCACTCTTTGAATTCGCGGAATTTTTCCTCGGTCAAATCCATATGCAGGATACAGCGCAAGACATGTTCCAGCACTTCCATATCCTGTTTCCCTTCAAGAAGGCTCCACTCGCCTCTTTTGGATTCCAGATAATCCCACTCGCTCTGGATCAATGCATCCAGTTCTTCCTTGTCAATCGTTGCCATAATTCTCTAAACAGTTCGATATCTAAATTATCTGCCAATAACGGATTATATTCATGTGGTCAAATCGGGTCAACTCGAATCACAGCAAACAGCACTCCTGGATAACATCCAGTAATAGATGGAGGAATCAGCTAATTGGATGAAGGGAGTTAATTAACCAACCGGGAATATTTTTTGGGGACCCAGCCCCTCTTGCCTTTTCGATACTCGATCTGGAACCATTGTCTGGTCTCCTGATAAACCGGCACGACCGAATTTTTGGGGATCTGAGACATCACTTTAGACCGGGCGTCCGGTTTTGCCCGCACTCAAAGCGGGGCATTTTGGGTCGTGGTCCGCACCCGTTTTGTTGGCACAGGTTCAGGACCAACGGACTGTTTTGTTTCCGCCACGATTTCTATCGATTCCCTGCACACAAGCGCAGAGGCGACAGGAACGCGGCTCTCCATCGGCTCGGGGACAAAAACCTCCTCCCCCAAGGCTGGGTGGTTCATTGCGCTGGATCGGGCAACACATCTCCCTGTATTTCCGGGAATTCTCCCATTGGGGATTCCTGTGGCTTCATTTTGGCAATCAGACGCCGGGCTTCATCGGAGTTTTTCGGGTTATCGGGATATTTCGCCACAAACGCTTCATAATCCTCCAGCGTGTTGGCCCGCTTGACCTGCTCATAGATAAGGTCCTGAAGGGTTTCTATCTTCAGTGCCACTTGCTCTTTTCCCTTAAGATCGGTGAGTTTTTTCACCCTTTCGAGATGCTCGATAGCTGTTTCATAATCCTTGTTCTCCCGCAAAATTGTGACTTGGAACCGCAATGCTCTTTTCAGGTTACCCTTGATCCTGGTGTCAAAAGGTTCCAGAGCCAGAGCGGTTTCAAAAGAGGCCACGGCGGGTACCAGTTGGTCATTGGAATAAAACGCCATGCCAAGGTTGTTATGGCCCCTGAACGACCTCGGGTTGTTTTGCAAGAACTGTTTCCAGAGATCAATCAAGTTGTCGAGTTGATTGTTTTTTAGTTGCGCCATGGCGCGGTTATACAGCTCCAGCTGCGCTTTAGGCAGATTCTCGGGTGGCATCTCAAAATGGGGATTTACAAGCACCGAGCGGGTGACGCAACCACTGATCCCCCAAAGGAGAACCGTTAACAAAACGCGCAATAGGAGTGTGGGAAACATAATGTGCATATTACTCTTTTTTATTTTTACGTCAATAATTGTTGACTTGTAGGAAATATGAAATAATCTAGACCCGTCACGAACACTGGGGGCGTTTTTGAACTGAGAGTCCTAAAACAGGACGACCCTTTGAACCTGATCTGGATCATGCCAGCGAAGGGAAGTGAAGCCATCTGTAATAGACTCGCTGCATTTCCTCAAAGGTTGGGACGCGGCTTTTTTTATGCCCGCCCTTCCTAAGAATCCCGCCCGGATTTGATCCACGATTATGGTTTTGTCCCCTTGATTTAACGGCTGTTTTGGACTAAACCTTGTCCTTTTTTTGGAGCGTTTCCCTTGCGGGCATCTTTAAAAAATTGCTTTGTCCATGAGCGGCCCTTGCTAATAAGGGCCTGCGAGTAACCTGAGAGAAAATTATCGCATAAGATAGAGACTCCTATGAAACTGACGATTAATGGCGAAAACCGCGAAATCCTGAAAAGCCAAAACCTTGAGGACCTGGCTCGCGAACTGGATATCCAGGCACCCAATTTCGCCATGGCCCTTAACCAGCAAGTCGTTCCAAAATCCAAATACGCCACCACCTCGATTCAGGAAAACGACGAGGTTGAAATTGTGCATGCTGTCGGTGGCGGGATATAATTTTAATTTTTTAAAACTACGAATATGGACACAAAAAAAGAATTCATGAAAATTGGCGACAAGACCTTCAAGTCCAGGCTGATTGTAGGGACCGGGAAATATAAATCCTTCGACGAAACCCGGCAGGCTATCGAAATTTCCGGTGCCGAAATTGTAACGGTCGCTGTTCGCCGCATTGAGCTGGACAAAAATAAGGACTCCATACTCAATCACCTCGACCCAAAAAAATACACTTTTCTGCCTAACACGGCAGGATGCTACACGCTGAAAGAGGCGGTGATGACCTGCGAACTGGCACGGGAGGCGGGACTGGGAAACATCGTCAAGGTAGAAGTCATCGGTGACGAGAAAACCCTGTTCCCCGATAACGAAGCCACGCTGGAAGCCTCTAAACTTTTAGTCAAAGACGGCTTTCATGTTCTGCCTTATTGCACCGACGATGTCGTGCTCTGCAAAAAACTCGAAGACATCGGTTGCGCCGCAGTCATGCCACTGGCGGCACCGATCGGCTCCGGTCTCGGCATTCGCAATCCGTATAACATCAAACTGATTTTAGAAGCGGTCAAGGTTCCGGTCATCATCGATGCCGGGGTCGGCACCGCCTCCGACGCCAGCCGCGCCATGGAACTGGGGGTTTCAGGAATCTTGATGAACACCGCCATCGCCAGTGCCAAAGACCCATTAAAAATGGCACAAGCTATGAAAATGGCGGTGGAGTGCGGCCGTATGGCTTATGAAGCCGGACGCATCCCGAAAAAACTTTATGCCTCAGCCAGCAGTCCGCTGGACGGCTTGATTGAGCTGTGATCTTATGATGACCTCGACTCCTTTCAAGACAATGCAGAGTTTGGACTTCCTGCAGGTTTATCTCATCACCGACTTAAAGCGAATCGGCAGAGACCGGTTCCTCGGCGCGGTGGAAGAAGCCCTTGAAGGCGGCGTGCGTGCCCTGCAACTCCGGGAAAAAGATTTAAACCCGAAAGACCTGTTGGCTCTGGCCCTCGAAGTCAAACCTCTCATTAAACGCTACAACGCCAAACTGTTCATCAATGACCGCACCGATATTGCTGTCATGGCAGGGGCGGACGGCGTACACCTGACCGAAACCAGCGTTCAAGCCAGCGAGGTCAAAAATAATTTTCCTGATCTTATCATTGGAGTTTCAACACATTCACTGGAAGGAGCACGTCTTGCCGAAACACAAGGCGCAGATTTCATCACCTTCAGTCCGATTTACGAAACACCCTCAAAAGCCGGTTACGGTCCGCCGCAAGGCCTCGACCCACTCCGTGAGGTAGCCCAAGCGGTTCGCCTGCCGGTTCTGGCGTTAGGGGGAATAATACTGCACCGCGTTCCCGAATGTCTGGAACACGGGGCCTTCGGGGTCGCCATGATTTCCGATATCTGGGACTCGAAACATATAAAACAACAATCATCTGAATATACGCAAAACTTTGGAGGCAACTCGTTATGACGCAATCAAAATCTAATGGCAACAGAAATGGCAATGGTAATCGGCACGGAGCAACCGACGAAAAGGTAGAAATATCCACAGACCCGATTTCACCGAACTCGAAAAAAGTTTATGTAAAGGGAATCTTGCATCCTGATATCAAAGTCCCTTTCCGGGAAATTTCTCTGTCCCCCTCTACAACGATAACCGGCAATGGCAATCACGTGGAAAACGACGAAACCTCCATCCTCGTTTACGACACCTCCGGACCCTACACCGATCCGGAAGCGTCTATCGATATTCGTGAAGGTTTAAAACCCATCCGCCTGTCGTGGATCACAGGCCGTGAAGATGTCGAGTATTACGATGCCCGAACTATCCTGCCTAAGGACGACGGCTATCGGGAAGGGGAAAACCCCAATACCGAGCGTTTCCAGAAAACTCGCGAACAAGTTCTGCGCGCTAAGCCAGGCCGCAATGTCACGCAAATGCATTACGCCAAAAAGGGAGTCATCACTCCTGAAATGGAGTTCATCGCCATCCGCGAAAATCAAAAAAGAAAACAATGGATTCAGGACGAAGAACGCGAACAACGGCTAAAGGGAAATTCCTTCGGTGCCAATCTGCAAGAAGAAATCACCCCCGAGCTTGTCCGCGATGAAGTAGCAAGAGGACGCGCCATCATCCCGGCCAACATCAACCACCCGGAATCAGAACCGATGATCATAGGCCGTAACTTTCTCGTCAAGATCAACTCCAACATCGGCAACTCAGCGGTCAGTTCCTCCATCGAAGAAGAAGTCGAGAAGATGGTCTGGTCAGCACGGTGCGGGGCCGACAATGTTATGGACCTCTCGACAGGAAAAAATATCCACACTACCCGCGAATGGATATTGCGCAACTCTCCGGTCCCCATCGGCACCGTGCCCATTTACCAGGCATTGGAAAAAGTCAATGGCAAGATCGAAGATCTCACCTGGGAAATTTATCGCGATACCCTGATCGAACAATGCGAACAAGGGGTGGACTATTTCACCATTCATGCCGGAGTGTTATTGCGCTATGTACCGATGACCGCAAAACGCGTGACCGGCATCGTCTCACGGGGTGGTGCGATTATGGCAAAATGGTGCCTCACTTATCATAAAGAAAACTTCCTCTACACCCATTTCGAGGACATCTGCGAAATCCTGAAAGCTTATGATGTCTCTTTTTCATTGGGCGACGGACTGCGTCCCGGCTCCACCGCAGACGCTAACGACGAAGCCCAGTTCGCCGAGCTGGAGACTCTCGGTGAATTGACCCAAATCGCCTGGAAACATGAAGTGCAGACCATGATCGAAGGTCCGGGCCATGTTCCCATGCACATGATCAAAGAGAACATGGAAAAACAACTGGAGCTTTGCGGGGAAGCGCCGTTCTATACATTAGGACCGTTGACCACCGACATCGCGCCGGGATACGACCACATCACCAGTGGAATCGGCGCGGCAATGATCGGCTGGTACGGCACCGCCATGCTCTGCTACGTCACCCCGAAAGAACATCTGGGGCTGCCCAACCGTGATGATGTGAAAGAAGGCGTCATCACTTACAAGATCGCGGCACACGCAGCAGACCTCGCCAAAGGCCACCCCGGCGCAAGAGTGCGTGATGATGCGCTCAGCAAAGCCCGGTTCGAGTTTCGCTGGGAAGACCAGTTCAACCTGTCGCTTGATCCGGAAAAAGCGTTGCAGTTCCATGATGAGACCTTGCCGAAAGATTCGGCCAAGGTGGCGCATTTCTGTTCCATGTGCGGCCCGCATTTCTGCTCGATGAAAATCACACAGGACGTGCGCGATTATGCCGAACAAAAAGGCCTGGAAGAAAAACAAGCTCTTGATGCAGGCATGAAAGAAATGTCCGAATCCTTTAAGGAAAAGGGAAGCGAGATTTACACCAAACCAGCGTGACCGGCGAGCCGCCAGTCGCAACTTTTTCTTCCCCCCCCCCCCCCCTGACAAAGGGGGATAGGAGGGTTAAGTTGTCATTGCGAACGCAGTGTGGCCGTGATGCCCTACCTAATCCCTCGTGCCCGGAACGGGTAAATCCAAGAGGTTGCCAAACCATTTTCCTGGCACCGGGAAAATGGTAAGTAGGCGGCTGTCACCCTGAGCTTGTCGAAGCATCTCGCCGCAGAAGCCACGAGTAATCTCCATCATGCCAAATTTATTTCGTAATGGGTGCTACGCCCGCCGCCCAAAGGCATGAGAACTCCTTTTTCAACCAAGTCCTGCAAATCCCTGGTTGCGGTTGCTTTTGAGGTGCCAGTGATCGAAATATAATTTTTAGCACTCAACCCACCTTTGAAACCTTCCAGCCCTTCTCGGAACATGCGCTGAACAACCCGTAACTGGCGATCATTGAGTTGCCCCTCAAAGTGATCAAAGAATTTTGCTTTATTGATGGTGAACTCAATTTGTTTTTCTGCATAAATATGGGCATCCAGAATTGTCGTCACAAAGCAAATCATCCAAGGTGTAATTTCACCGGAGCCCTGTGCTACTTTAAGGGCATCGTAATAAGCTTTCTTATTAGTTTCTATCATAGTGGAAAGGCTTAATAAGACAGGGTGTCCCACCCCTTGAGATAAAGCTTTTTCGGCTAAAGCCCGGCCTATTCTTCCATTCCCATCTTCAAAAGGGTGGATTGTTTCAAAGTAAAGATGAACGATTGCTGATCGAATGGGAGGGTGCCTGAATGGCTCTTTTCCCTTCGGGTGCGTTTTGTTAAACCATTTAATAAACCGGGTCATTTCTTTTGGAACACCGCTTGATGGGGGAGCTTCAAAATGAATTTTTGTTTTTCCAATTGGGCCGGATATAACTTGCATCGGCCCTTTATGTGTTCGCCAGCCTCCAGCCTTAATCCTCTGATTCCCCTTCATGACCATTTTATGCCAGGAAAACAGTTTTTCTTTTGTCAATTTTTCAGCATAAGAATTACGAACATCCACCATAAGCTCTGCGATGCCTTCTGCTTTTTTATCCTTTGTTTGCGGAGATTTTGGTAAGACACCAAGATTATTTCTGATGGAGGACATAACATCCGGGCGATTTAAATATTCGCCCTCGATTTCTGAAGTTTTAATGGCCTCAGAAACCATCATATCAATGGTTGTTTCGGTTTGAGCCTCTTCCGGTAATGCGTCAAGAAGGCCGCTGACACGCCCCGCACGCTTCTCGAAAGTGAAAAGAAGGTCTTCAATCTCTTGAAGATTATATTGAAAGTTGGGCCAGTCTGATTGTTGCCAGTTATAAGTCATGAGCCGATTATAGCATTTATTCGGCTCATAACAAGCAATATACTGAGCCGAATATGATGGACTTTTGGCTCACCCACCAGCAGGGTGCTGAAAAGCTAATTTTTCTGTCATTCTGAACGTTAGCGAAGAAAAACAGGCCCTCGATGCAGGCATGAAAGAAATGTCCGATTCCTTTAAGGAAAAGGGAAGCGAGATTTATACAAAAGCTCAATAGCCGCACATAGATCGCCTAGCTAAAACCCTGCCTCCCATTCCCCTGGCAAATCAAGATAGTTTTCCTTTCTTTTTCAATGGTTTATTGGCTCTCATATTGGCTAGAGATCACTTTTTAGCGAGAAACCAATGGGAAATATCATGGAAATAATTGAGAATTTTATTGGAAATTAAACGTTTATTTATATTACAATAATATATATAACTTATTTAAATCAATAGGTTTATATATAACTTGACTTAGAAATAAAATAGAAATATAACTAAAATTATGATTAAATACATTTTGCCTGGAAACTGGATCAGTTACGACCCGATTGCCGTATCGAATAACTTGGTGCAAGCCAAAGCCGCAGTATTGTCTTTACAAAAAATTCCTTATCAAAAGAGGTGGGTGGATTCATTGCAAAAAATGGAATTAAAACGAGAAGTAGCTGGAACATCCAAAATTGAGGGTGCGGATTTTACCGAAGGGGAATTAGACGCCGCTCTAAATGAAACACCTGAAGAACTCTACACTCGCTCACAACGACAAGCCCGCGCCGCTTATAAAGCCTATCAATGGATCGCTACGGTTCCCGATGAAAGACCCATAAACGAAGAATTGATAAATGAAATACATTGGCTCATTGTGAAAGATGCCGATGATGATCATTGCGAGCCTGGCGTACTTCGACCCAAAGGCCAAAATGTCAACTTTGGCTCACCCAAACATCGGGGAGCAGAAGGCGGCGAGGAATGTCGTGCGGCTTTTTCTTCATTAGTCAAAGCAATAAACCGGGAATACTCTGAGCATGACCCCATGGTTCAAGTCTTGGCCGCCCATTTTCATTTTGCTGCCATGCATCCATTTATGGATGGAAATGGTCGGACAGCACGTTGTCTGGAAGCATTGATGCTACAAAGGGCAGGCCTGCGCAATACCTGTTTCATTGCCATGTCAAACTACTACTACGACGAAAAGAATAGTTATCTTAACGTTCTAGCTGAAGCCCGTACAAAAAACTTTGATTTAACCTCATTTTTAAACTTTGGATTGAAGGGTATCGAAATTCAAAGTCAACGTCTTCTTTTTCAAATTCGAAAGGAAGTCTCCAAGGAACTTTTCATGGGCATGGCATACAGCCTGTTTAGGCGGCTCCATTCAAACCGAAAAAGAGTGCTCGCTGAGCGCCAGCTAAGCATCCTTAAAATTCTATTAGACAAACAATTAACTTTTGGAGAGGTGGCTAAAAGCACACGAATTGATTACGGCAAACTGTCTTCTCCGAATAAAGCCCTGATAAGAGATTTAAATAACCTGATCGGTCTGGATGCAATCAGATTTATAAAATCTGATGATGATTATATATTTAGGATTAATTTGGATTGGCCAACACAGATTACGGAAACCGAGTTTTTCCAGAAAGTAAAGGACCTTCCTATGGGGAAAATGCATTCATTTTTAAGATAAAAAAATGTTGTGGGTGGTGGCCGTCACCCTTCAACCCATGAGCCCAATACCTAAATAAGGGGAGGCAAAGGAGCCTCAGGGGTGGCAAGCCCAACTTGTGCCGAGTTTAATTTGAAAGGAGTATCGTATGGCTTGTCGGAAAGTTACACGAACCGCTCGAACTACTCGAAAACCTGGCCCAAAAACGGTTCCGGTAAAGCCGCATAAGCGGACTAAACCAAAATCGCGCCAGGTTAAAGTAGCCTGAACAACAGACGACCACCACCTTTTAACATATTTGAAGCGGGCATTGTGACTAAAAGATTATATTTTGCCCCCGGCGGTCGCGCCAGCGTCACCGCCCCACTGGCCCTACGCCCAGTAGGGGCTTGACCAAAAGGCTGATAACATTTAGAATAGCCTTCATCTGATTTTTCAGGCGCGTAGCTCAGGGGCGAAGGGTTAAATTTAAATTCAAAAAGTATCTCGTGCTTTTTAATTCACCAATTCGTTTGAGTGCTCCTTTTTTTACCATATCCTGCAAATCGCGAGTGGCGGTGGCCCGCGAAGTTTTGCTGATAGCTATATAATTCTCCGCACTCAGCCCACCCTTGAAGCCTTCCAGTCCTTCGCGGAACATGCGGGTGATGACCTTCTCTTGCCTTTTGTTCAATTGGCCTCTCATCTGGTCGAAGAACTTCGTCTTCTCGATCAAAAAGTCGACCAGCGACTGGGAGTAAGCCTGGGCGTCTAAAATGGTTCGAGAAAAATAAACCAGCCAATCCGTAATTTCATTATTCCTGCTACTCAACTGAAGGTTTTTATAATACGCTTTTCTGCCGTTTTCAATCGTGCGGGAAAGCGCAATGAGCGTGGGTTGTCCCAAGCTTTGGGACAGGGCTTTCTCGGAAAGAGCACGACCTATTCGCCCGTTACCATCTTCGAATGGGTGGATACTTACAAAATAAAGGTGCGCGATAGCCGCGCGGGTCAGGGCAGGGAGCGGCTCTTTTGCCTTCGGCCCTGTTTGGTTGAACCATTTTACAAATTGTTCCATCTCCTTTTTCATCGTCTTTGAAGGCGGAGCTTCAAAATGAACTTTCCGTTTGCCCACAGGCCCCGAGACCACCTGCATGGATTCTTTATGCGTCCTGTATTTTCCTATGTCTTTCGACTCTCTTCTGCTGTTCGTCAGCATTCGGTTCCAGGCAAACAGGGTTTTATGTGTTAGTGGACCAGAGAAATTCCGATACAGGTCGACCAGCATTTCGGCAATACCTTTTTCTGCTGGGGGTATCTTGCGGCGATCGGTATCCAAGCCAAAGTTTTTGCGAATCGAAGACTGAACACTGTCCCGGTTTAAATACTCTCCCTCAATTTCCGACGTTTTGATGGCTTCATCGCAGATCAAGTCAACAATGAGCCCTTGCTTGTCATTTTCGTGGGTATGCCTGGCCGCACCCAGCAACATACCGGAATCACGGAGAAAGCGGGTTTCCAGTTTCTGTAGTTTAGCTGGGTCGTAGCTGAACCGGGGCCAGTCTTTTTGCTGCCAGTTCCATTTCATGAGTTATATCCTTGGCTTTTATAACTCATATATTGTATTATTATGAGCCATAAATCAACTTTATTTGGCTCGCTGTCCGCTTGTGATATTTGACCACAATCTTCATGCCCAGGAGGGGTTACGCCGCGAGGCCGACGAGCCGCCGGTGGCAAATGAAAAGCCCCTCTCCTTATCAGGGGAAGATTTAATCTCTGCTCATCGGTGTCCATGTGTGGTTTCCTTTTTGTTCTCCGCACTTGACCAAAAGGGCTGTAGCATTTAGAATAGCTTTCATCTGATTTTTCAGGCGCGTAGCTCAGGGGTAGAGTACTTGCTTGACATGCAAGGGGTCGGCGGTTCGAAGCCGCCCGTGCCTATTTTTGAAGGCCTTTACAGAAGGCAGAAAAGCGGGATTCTTCACTGCGTTCAGAATGACAATACTGGGCCATTTTGTCATTCTGAGGAACAAGGTGACGAAGAATCTCGGGTTATGCAAAGCTCTCCCTTACAGAAGGCAGAAAAGCGAGATCCTTCGACTGGCTCAGGATGACAATTAAGAGATTTTAGTATGTCATTCTGAACACTTCGGCTTCGTTCAGCGCAGGCTCCGTGAAGAATCTGCGGGTTTTAATTTTTTAATCGGCCTCAACGGCCTAAGCTGGGCATCATGCCGGTGCGTATGATGCCTTTTTTCGGGCCTCGCCCGAAGGAAACCAGTCTTTACCGGATTGCGCATCTCTCACCGTTGGGCTTCCAGATTTAGTTAATTTTATTTCCACAATAATTTAAATGTCGAACAACCCAAATCAGGTAGATCTGGAAACGCTGCGTCACAGTTGCGCCCATTTGATGGCACAGGCGGTTCAGGAACTGTTCCCCGGAACCCAGGTCACCATCGGCCCGGTGATCGAAGACGGTTTCTATTACGACTTCTCACGCGACAAGGCTTTCGTCCCGGAAGACCTGGAAAAAATCGAAAAGCGCATGAGGGAAATTGCCGCGAAAGATTTAGAGATCGTGCGCACTGAAATTTCCCGCGAAGAAGCAATAAAAAAATTCACCGACATGGGCGAGAAGTTCAAAGTCGAGATCATCGATAGTGTAGAAGAACCCATCTCCGTTTACTCGCAAGGCGACTGGGCTGACCTTTGCCGCGGTCCGCATGTGGAATCGACCAGGCAGGTCAAGGCTTTCAAGCTTCTGCACACTTCATCCGCCTACTGGCGTGGGGACGAACGCAACCCGGTTCTGCAAAGAATTTATGGCACCGCCTGGAACACAGAAAAGGAATTAAGGGTCCACCTCAAAAGGTTGGAAGAAGCCAAGAAGCGTGACCACCGCAAACTCGGTAAAGAGCTTGATCTGTATTCCGTATCAGACGAAATTGGACCCGGACTCATTCTCTGGCACCCGAAAGGTGCGCGCATTCGCCACCTGATGGAAGATTTCTGGAAGAAGGAACATTTCAAAAACGGTTATGAGATGGTGATCAGTCCGCATGCGGCGAAGATCGACCTGTGGAAGACCAGCGGCCATACCGAGTTCTATAAGGAGAACATGTTCTCCAATATGGATATCGAGGGCAAAGAGTATGTCATGAAGCCAATGAACTGCCCCTTCCATATCCAGATTTATAAAAGCAAGTTGCGGAGTTACCGCGACCTGCCAATACGATTTGCCGAGTTGGGAACGGTTTACCGGTACGAGCGATCGGGGGTTCTGCACGGTCTCTTGCGCGTACGCGGGTTCACGCAGGATGATGCGCACCTGTTCTGCCGTCCGTCGCAGATTGAAGAGGAGATCACCAAGGTTCTCGATTTGATTGTTTATATTCTGCAGTCATTTGGATTCTTTGAATACAAAATTTATTTGAGCACCAAGCCGGACAAATATGTCGGCGCGGATAAGGACTGGGAAAGCGCGACAAAAGCTTTGGAAAATGCCCTGAACAACAAAAAGCTGGATTTCGAGGTCGACCCCGGCGAAGGAGTTTTCTATGGCCCGAAAATCGATATCAAAATCAAAGATAGCCTGAACCGATATTGGCAGGTTTCGACGGTGCAGGTCGATTTTAACCTTCCCGAACGCTTTGACATAAGTTATATTGAGGAGGATGGGAAACGCCATCAGCCGATCATGCTCCACCGCGCCTTAATGGGCTCGCTGGAGCGTTTTTTTGGTTGTCTGATCGAGCATTATGCCGGGGCGTTTCCATTATGGTTGGCACCGGTGCAAGTCATTCTTTGTACGATCACCGGTAATCATGCCGAATATGCTGAAAAACTGGCCCAACGGTTTGAAGAATCGGATATTCGGGTAGAAAAAGACTTGCGAAATGAGAAGATTGGGTTCAAAATACGAGAGGCCCAACTGCAAAAAATCCCCTATATGCTTGTTTTAGGGGACAAAGAAGTTGAATCCCAGACTCTGGGTGTTCGCAAGCGGCGTTCCAGGGAAACCCGGACCCTCGATTTTGAGACCTTTCTGAACGAACTGAAATCCGGCATAGATTCCCGGCTGATTGAATCTGAAGACTAATTTTTTATGGAAGGTTGTATTTAAATTAATAAGAAACAGCGTATCAATAAGATGATTCGGGTACGGGAAGTATCCGTGATTGGTGATGACGGGGAACCGATTGGCACCCTGCCCACAGAAGAAGCTTTGAGCATGGCACAAGACCAGGATATGGATCTTGTGGAAGTTTCCCCTAACTCAAATCCGCCTGTTTGCCGCATCATGGATTACGGCAAACACAAATACAAGGCCAGTAAAAAGGCGCACGAAGCCAAGAAAAAACAAAAAATCATTCATGTCAAGGAAGTCAAGTTTCGGCCCAATACCGATCAGCATGATTTCGATTTTAAATTGCGGAATGTGCAACGGTTTCTGGAAAACGGTGACAAGGCTAAAGTGGTGGTTTTCTTTAAGGGCCGCGAGATCGCGCATCGCGAATTCGGAATGAAAGTGCTGGAACGGGTTGCCGATGCAACCGAAGAGACGGCTGTCGTTGAACAACAGGCCAAGCAGGAAGGGCGTACGTTGGTCATGATTCTGGCTCCAAAAAACTCTAAAACCAAAAAAGGGGGCTCGGTTAAAGCAAAACCGGTTGCACAACCGGAAAAAGTGCCTGTCGCAGAACCCAAGCAGAAATAAATAGAAAACGGAGTTAATCTAAAATGCCAAAAATGAAAACCAATAGAGGTGCCGCCAAGCGGTTTCGCAAAACAGGCACCGGAAAAATTCGCCGGAATAGTGCTTTCACCAGCCATATTCTGACAAGTAAAACCACCAAAAGAAAAAGAAACCTGCGAAAAGCCAGCATTATGGCAACCGGAGACGCAAAACGCATTAAGACTCTGCTGCCCTACTGACCTCCAAGTCAACTGAATACAAGGAGAATTTTTGAAATGCCACGAGCAGTAAACGGGGCGGTATCCCGCAAACGACGCAAAAAAATCTTAAAACTGGCCAAAGGCTATCGCAGTATCCGAAGCACCGCTTTCCGCAGAGCCCGGGAAGCTGTTGAACATGGTTTGTGCTACGCTTATCGCGATCGGAAAAACCGCAAGCGCGAGTTTCGCCGACTCTGGATTGCCCGGATCAACGCCGCAGTCAGGGCTGAAGGCCTGAACTACAGCCAGTTCATGTATGGACTGAAAAAAGCCGAAATTGAGCTCGACCGAAAGGTCCTCTCTGATATGGCGATCCACAATCAGGACTCCTTCAAAGCCCTGACCGAAACCGCACGCGCCCAACTCCGCTAGGCGCGGGGCCAGCGAGCAATCGCTTCCTCTAGCGGACAACCATTTCCCCGGCTTATAAAATTTTTGCCAAGTTGCTCCTGCGGCGAGCAAGGGGGTTCCTAGCTGAAAAATGATTAAAACCATCGAAAAGCACCAGCAAGATTTCGACTCTCGCATCAGTGCTATTTCAGACCAAGAATCCCTCAAACAACTTCGTATAGATTTCCTCGGCAAAAAAGGCTGTGTTCAGGCCCTTATGAAAGACCTGCGCCAGGCTTCTCCGGAAGAGAAACGGCAACTGGGTAAACTCATCAATGACTTCAAGCAGCATGTCGAGAACCTGCTGAAAGAAAAGCAGGAAGAATTGGGCAAATCTGCCAAACGCCAGCCTTCTGAAAGTGAAACCTTTGACACCACTTTGCCGGGACGAAGAGAAACCACCGGAACCCTGCACCCTATTACCCAGGTGATGGAAGAGATCACCGCCATTTTTATGGGGCTGGGATTCCAGGTCGAAGAGGGACCCGAAATTGAAACGGACTATTATAATTTCGAAGCCCTAAACATTCCCAAAGACCACCCCGCACGCGATATGCAGGACACCTTTTATGTTGAAGGGGGAACTGTTTTGCGGACCCACACTTCACCAGTGCAGATTCATGTGATGGAAAACCGCGAACCGCCATTGCGCATTATCGCGCCGGGAAAAGTCTACCGTTGCGATTCCGATGTCTCTCACACGCCGATGTTCCATCAAATCGAAGGACTCATGGTTGATGAAAATGTTTCTTTCAGCCACCTCAAAGGCATTATGAATATTTTCCTCCAGGAAGTGTTCGGCAAAAATACAAAAATACGGTTCCGCCCCAGTTTCTTCCCCTTCACCTGCCCCAGCGCGGAAGTTGATATTCAATGCGTGATTTGCGGTGGCAAGGGGTGCCGGGTTTGTTCGCAAACCGGGTGGCTGGAAATTCTCGGCTGTGGAATGGTCGACCCGGCAGTATTAAAATGCGTCGACTACGATTCAGAAAAATGGGCCGGATTTGCGTTTGGACTCGGCATCGAACGCATCTCCATGCTGAAGTATGGCATCAACGATATCCGCCTGTTTTTTGAAAACGACCTGCGCTTCCTCAAACAATTCTGACCAGCGAGCCATCGGCAACCCGGAAGGAGTCTATCGCGTTTCCTGCCATCAAATGTTTTTGAACTTTTAAAAATGAAACTTTAACCACACTTCGGTGAGAAAATTATTATTGCCGTTGCCAAAAAATTCTTCCGCCGCTTTTCCCGGAATGCTATAGCTAGCCCCAACATGGGCAAATACATGGTTATTGACTTCGTAGTCGATCAGAAAATTCCATTCCTCTGCGTAATCATCGTTGTGCAGGATTCTTCTTCCCCCTGAAACTCCAAGGTACCGCTCATCCAAATAATGCTTTAGAAACATAAAAGCCATTTGCATTCTCGGCATTGGCGAAAAGCCGGTTTCCACAATGAAAACATACTTGTTCGTATTGGCAAATAGAGTATCACCAATATGCAGCCCGATGAACCATTCATTCCAAACCCTGGCGGTGGTAAACATGGGGTCATAATCTTCCGCTTCATCGTCCTCAAGGTCTGAATCCCCGGAAAAAAACACGTACATGAGTTGCAGGTAAGGGTTTGTGGAGTGGTTGAAATTATACCGAGCCTGGGCAAAACCGGCCTGGGCGTCCCGGCTTAATTCCCGGCCGCCGAGGCGTCCGGCGTCTCCCGTTTGGTAAACAAATTCTCCAGCAAAATGAAAAGACCCAACCGCAGCGTCAAACCCTATATCGAACGCATTAGTGTTATTTTCAGAGAACAGGTCTTGCCCGCCGGGGGAAAAGTTGGCAAAGGTAATATTGCTCTCATCTATTTTTCTGTAATATCCCCCATATAAGTAGGCGGTTTCTGAAAAGTCGTAATGTATATTTATTCCCGCAAAGGAGACACCCTCCTTTCCTCTTTTTCCCGCCTCTCGCTGGTCACCCTGTTGCGAGTAAAGCTCAGTATCGGCCCAGAAAGCAAGGGTTTTTAACTTCCCGAAATCTCCATCTACTCTTACGGCAAATGGAAAACTTTTGTGCGCGGCAAGCCATATCGCCGCGTCTTCGGGACTCGCGTCTCCTGAAATAAAGTATTTTTCAATAAAGATATTCTGGCGGCCGACCTTGATGTCCATTGGGGATCGACTGATTTTTTTGAGGATCAAAAAGCCTTCATTCAGAACGCCCTGGCTTTCGTCATCGGCAACTCCATATACATCCGCGTTGATGGTGGACAGTAATATCCCGCTGACATGGCCTTCCAAAGCCGTCCATGGCAATTCTTTCTCAAACGTGAAACCCAGCTTGGCCACTGTCTCCCCAAAAGTCGTTTCTGTCCGTCCCCTTATGTCCGCAGGTGCCCCAAAAGTGGGATTACTGTCGTGTCGAAAAAATACATGAAACTGGCCTTCCACAGAAAACTTATCGAATGTATTGGGAAAGAGATTCAATTCTATCTCGCCATAGGCTTGATTTGCCGGGCTGACAACAGTGATAAAAACCAGGAAGAAGAAATAGTGAAGCCTTAGATAGGCTTTATACATGACCAGGACCTCCGTTAGTCGAATTTATTAATGGAACCATCACAGATTCCCGTTTCGTAAGCTTTAGTCTCACGGGACAGAACTCCGCTTAAAAAGATGAGCCCAATCAGGTTGGGCACGGCCATCAAGGCGTTCATCGCGTCTGAAAGATTCCAAACCAACTCCAGTTCAATTTGGGCGCCGACAAACACAAAAATCACCCAGGCATAACGATATAAAGGGATATATTTCCCCCCGAAAATATATTCAAAGCACTTTTCACCATAATATTCCCAAGCAAGAATGGTGGAAAAAGCGAAGGTAATGGTACCCAGAGCAACCAGATGTTCTCCCCATACGGGAAGCCCCGCAGTAAAAGCCTGAACGGTCAATGCCACGCCAGTCGCGCCCGAGGTCCACACTCCGGTAGAACTGATCGCGATCGCGGTGATGGAGCAAACGATCAAGGTGTCGATAAAAGTTCCAGTCATGGAAACCAGAGCCTGTTTGCCGGGGTGATTGGTTCTTGCGGCGGCGGCAACGATGGGCGCGCTCCCCATGCCAGATTCGTTGGAAAAAAGTCCGCGTGCCACGCCGAAGCGAATTGCATTCGCTACAGAGGCTCCCACAAATCCCCCAGTCGCGGCAGTTCCTGTAAAAGCATGCTCAAACACCAGCCGCATTCCTGAACCCAGTTGGTCCAAGTGGTTGAAAATAACGATCAAGGCACCGACAAAATAGATCGCAACCATGAATGGAACCAGATAAGAAGCGACTTCGGCGATTCGTTTGAGTCCTCCAATCACCACCAGCCCGGTTAAAAGCGCAAGGAACGTACCTATGACCATTTTACTGGCCCCGATGGAGTTCCCCACCGCGATAGCGGTAGTATTAGCCTGCACCATATTGCCGATACCAAAAGCCGCGCAAGCGCCGAACACGGCAAAACACATTGCCAGCCATTTTCTTTTCAGACCCTCCTCAAGGTAATACATCGGCCCGCCGGATATTTCGCCTTTATCATTGACCCGGCGAAATTTAACAGCCAGAAAACCTTCGCTGTATTTGGTCGCCATGCCCACCAGGCCCGTGACCCACATCCAGAAGATGGCACCAGGTCCGCCCAAGGCAACTGCCGTGCCGACCCCGGCTATATTACCAGTGCCGACCGTTGCGGCCAGGGCTGTCATCAAAGAGCCAAAGTGAGAGATATCGCCTTGTCCTTGCCGCTCCTTCGAGAATGTCAAACGGAGAGCATAGAAAAGACTGCGGAATTGAATTCCCCGAAGCCGAATCGTCAACCAGAAACCGGTACCCAACAAAAGCGCAAGAAGCCAAGGTCCCCACATCAATTGGGCAAAATCAGCGAAAAAGTTATTCATAAAGAATTGTTTACCTTTAATGAGTTTCAGACCGCATTATCACTACCATTACATGGCAAGGGTGTCAATATAAGATTGGTTGAATATCACATATTCCTTCAGGGCATGAATGTCACGAAGAGGCGGGAGTGGATTTAATCAATTCCTGATCAAAATAGTTGATGGACATTCCAGCATCGAGAATCAGACCCTGAGCATTGATCCCGCTGGCGCGTTCGCTCAATAAAAATACTGCGGCATTGGCCGCCTCCTGGGTGGTCAGGGCCTTTTTCCTCAATGTTGCTTTTTCGGCATGCAGGTAGGAGTCGACATAACCGGGGATGCCCGCTGACGCCGATGTCTTGAGCAGGCCGGGATTGATGGAGTTGAACCGAACTTTAGAAAAAGCACTGAACGATTTTGCCAGGAAACAGAGGGTGGAATCGAGCGCCGCCTTAGCCGGAGCCATATAGCCATAATTTTCCGCCGCCATTCGCGTAGTCGAAATCGATACCGTGACCACAGAAGCTTTCTGGTGAAACAAGTCCTTAAAAACGTTGGCGAGATGGATCAGGGAATAACAACTGATATCGATGGACTGTAGAAAATCCTTTTTCGGCGTTTCATGAAACGGTTTCCAGCCCTCTGAATAATTGGCAAAAGCTATCGAGTGGACGAGTCCGTGCAGAACCTTACAGTGTTCAGCAACCTGAGTCTTTAAACGTTCAACCTCTTCCTCTTTTTCCACATCGCAAACGACGACGGTTTTACCTGCCAGAAGTTTTTCCAGTGATTTTTTGCGGTCTTCGGAGCGGACGCTGTAAATGACCTTTGCGCCTTCTTCTTCCAGCGTCTTCGCGATATGCCAGGCAACACTTTTCCTGTTTGCCACTCCAACCACTAAGATGCTTTTGTTTTCCAGACCCAAAAAGCTCATTGCGCCTCCTCAACCAGCATGGCGGAGAACTCCAGGGTGACTGCGGTTTTACCGTTGACGCTGGCTTTTCCCGTCATATAAGCTGCGCTACTGACCAGGTCTTTGAGGGTCACCTCAATCTGCATGGTGTCTCCGGGATGGACGGCGTGCCTGAGTTTGATGTTGTTGACCCGGGTAAGAACAGGAATCCTGCCTTCCCTGGCGATGCGTTTGCCCATCATGATTGCACCGGACTGAAAAATAGATTCAAAGATCAATACTCCCGGCATGATCGGTCTTCCAGGATAATGTCCCTCAAAAAAAGGTTCTTTCGGGTCGATCTTTTTTTCCGTCTTGATGGTGTCGTCACTTTCTTCAAGCACCCGATCGACAAACAGGAAAGGGGGACGATGGGGAATGTATTGGAGAAAATCCTGTGGCATTCTATAGTCCCCCGGTTACTTCTAACACCGAACCCGTGATGTAAGAAGATTCTTTTGAGGCCAGAAACAGCACCGGGTAGGTAACATCTTCCGGAGTCCCGAAACGTTTCAGGGGAATCTGGTCTTTATAGGATTTTCTTTGCTCTTCCGGCAGACCGCCAATGAAATCCGTATCAATGAAGCCTGGCGATACACAATTCACGGTTATTTTCCGGCTCGCCACTTCCTTGGAAAGGGATCGTGTGAATGCCACCTGTCCGGCTTTTGATGCAGCGTAATTGGCCTGACCGGCAAACCCGAACTTACCAACAGGAGACGTTAAAGTGATGATCCGCCCATACCTCTGGCGCATCATTGCCTGCACAGCCAGCTTGCATAAATTGAACGTTCCCGTCAGATTGGTGTCGATGACCCGGTTCCAGTCTTCCGCTTTCATCATGCCAACAATGGAATCAGATCGAATGCCCGAACTAACAACGAGGATCTGAAAGTTTTCATATTTCGCTTCAATGTCTCTATAAAACTTTTCCACCGCTTCATAATCGGTGATATCGAATTTATGAATGTCGAGACAGTCGGTGTGGCCGGCATTGGCGCGTTTAAAGTTCTCCGCCTCCTCATCATTGCCCAGATAAGTAGCGATGACTTTCGCTCCGGTTTTAAGAAACGCTTCGGAGATAGCCCGGCCTATGCCGCGCGTACCGCCAGTGACCAGAGCCGTTTGCCCTTTGAAGTCAAATTCCATTGCGCCATGTTATATGTAAAATGAATTTCAGAAAAGCGGAGAACCTCCGCCGGTAAATAGCAATATCTTTAATCTGAGAATGAATCATCCACCAGCCAATTCCTTATTGAATTATTGAATACCCTTGGAGAGAAAAGATTTATAAACAAATAGCACATAAGACAGAACCACATATGAAAATAGCATCTCCACAATCTCTGTGTTATTATAAAGCTTGAGGGGTTGAGTTTGAAAAAGAAAAGTAACGTGAATTAAGGTAACTTCCAGCCAAAAGCAGGTGAGAGAATATTTCTCTGGAACAACATAACCCAGACTTATTAGTGTTCCTTTTGCTTGAGCATTAAGACTGATTAAGGGTAAGACCAAAAAGTAAGTACCAATGAATATTTTAAACAGGGTTTGAGCATTAAAAATTTGGTCATAACTGAATTCTCCCGTTCTAAGAAAATCCCTCAAGCCTGTTTTAGAAGACAGGACATATAAATTATGAAGATTAAACTCTCCTTGCTTATTGTGCTTGGCGATATACTCAGGCGTTTCAATGCCTAGTATCCTTTGTCCCCAGCTAACTTCTTCACCACAGGCAACAAAACATAGCAATAGCCACATTACAAAAAAAAATTTCTCCTTACCCCCCCCCCCCCCCCCCCCATTTGTCGTAGTCCAAAAA
The DNA here is from genome assembly GCA_965249625.1 of Nitrospinales bacterium. GTDB lineage: Bacteria > Nitrospinota > Nitrospinia > Nitrospinales > VA-1 > LS-NOB. The sequence continues at coordinate 2,843,328 of OZ252246.1, forward strand.
GACTGACACAAGCCCCAGAAAACCAAAATAACGCACTTAAATTTTCAATTGGCCCATCTTCTCCTGTTAGAGATTGTATTGAGCCATAAGCTAGAAAGATAACAATGAGCAATAAAAATAAACTGTAAAACAACTTATCTATATTTGCCACAAAATCCCCAATTGAAATGTCAATGTATAATCCACTGCAATCACTAGAGCAGACTTAAACTCGTTGGCAGTTACATATCTCGAAATATTCTAATGGTCTTCAGGCCGATGCGGCCACCAGGCTCGGACTCAACTGGCGGAGGAATTTGTCGGTTTCGTTGGCGACAATGACCCCATAGTTCGCCGCTCCCAACCAACCCGACATGATGATCCCCACCGACCCGGCATGGAACAACCCGTTGATCTGTTTAGGAAGATCCTGGCTTATTTTGAGTCCTTCAAACTTGGTTCCAAACGAGGTGCCCGAGGGGTGCAGGGTATAACGCTTGAAAGTTTTCGGGGTTGAGGCTTCCACATGATCCACTTTTTTGCGTATGCCCGGAACATATTTTTCCAGCGCGTCGAGAGTTGTTTGCTCCAGATCGTGCTTGTCTTTTTTGTATTGGGATTCACTCAGGTTGGCCCAGTCCTGATAGCGGGCGTTGGTCGAAGAAACGATGGAGTAACGATTGGTCCCCGGGCGGATTTCCGGGTAATAAAATGAAAACGTGCGGCTGGTAACATCTTTACTCAATATTTGATCTGTGCAGTATTCATCGGCCACGGACGAGAACAACAGATCGCCTACATTCGGCACGGTTTCTCCTGTTTTAATTCCCATATAAACCTGGCAGCTGGAATTATTGAGCCTAACTTTTTTGACCTCTTTGATAAATCCGGAATCAAAATGTTCCTCGCCGGTCAGTTGTTGGATGGTGGTCAGCAGGTTGGAATTGGAAAGCACCGACTTGCACTGGATATCCTGACCATTGATGCGAACCCCCTGTACGGTTTTATCGTCCACATAAATTTTTTCGACCATGCAGTGAGTGCGAATGTCTACGCCGTTTTTCAACAGCTCTTTCTTCATTTCCTTAATCAGGTGATCGGTGCCGCCCTGGTAGGTAAAAACTCCCTTGTCCATAAAGTTGGAAAACACAATGCCGTAGGTTATTGCCGGATCATCAAGGGTGGAACCATTGGCATAGGTGATCGGCTCCATGAGAAAACGCCAGACATCGGTGCGGCCGGGAAAATATTTTTCAAAAAGCTCGCGGGTGGTCATGACCGCTTCATCATAAAAATTCATGTCGCGGACGGTCAAAAAGAAATCGTCGATCACTTCTTTCAGGATGCCGAAACGCTCACGCAGAATATGGGTGAAATCTATTTTGTCGAAAGAGGTATTGAGAGAAAACTGCGGGTTGTCGAAACGAATATTTTTGAGCTGAATGACCCGGTGCGAGATGTCCTGGGTCCAGTATTTTCTGAGGGTCTTAATCATCCCACGGGGGAACCCGTGCAGGGAGATATCCATAATATGCCCGCCCTTGCGTTTGAACCAGGTGGCCATGCCCCCCATATTATAATGATGCTCGGCCAGCAAAACCTTGTGTCCCAGCTTGGCCAGAAGATTGGCCGATGTCATTCCCGCCAGACCGCTCCCAATCACGACCGTATCGTAAGCCGACAAAACACCCTTCAACCAGTCTCTCTTTGGTTTATTCATCAATGTGATTGTTTATCGTAAAAGATGCAGGTTGGCCATGGATATTCCGCTCAATGTGGCCCCAACAATACCTAAAAACCCCTGATCTGTCCCGCATATATACAGGTTTTTGACAGGGGTTTTTCCGTTCTTAATCTTCTCCGGCGATCCATAGACGGCCCCGTTAATATGGCCTGTATATTTCTTTATGGTCTTAGGCGTAAACGAGTCTAAAAATACCACATTATCGCTAAAGTCGGGGAAAAATGTGAATAACGCCTGCAAAGCCCGGCCTCTCCACTGCTTTTTGGCGGCAATATAGTCTTTTCTCACCAGATTGTCCCATTTCCCGAAACTGGCCAGGTTGGTCAGCCGAATCAACCCTTCTTCAAGGGGTTTCGGATATTTGAAATTATTACTGCAACACAACACACCGCTGGAAATGTCGATCAAATCCTCCGGCACCTTGTACGTGAACCTCGGTTGAGTGGAAAAAAACACAATGCTCCGATCATAACCCAGATCGCGGGGCTCCTTATCCACCACAAAAAGGGATTCCATAAACGACACCTGCCCGGTTTCCAAATTTCCCGCTTCAGCGAGCTTGGGCTGGCAGCGGTTCAGCGTTTCCACATAGCCCATGGAAGAAAGCACTGTCGCGGTGGCCAACTCTTCCTCATTTTCCAGCGTCACCGAAGCGACTGTTCCCTTGCTGGCGTTGATGGATTGTACCCCGCTGCCCATCTTCAACCCACCACCCAGTTTCTTGAACCTCTCAGCCAGGAGGTTGAGGATAAAATGCATGCCTCCTTCCGGCTTGGAGAATCCTTCCACAAAAATACTCTTGAACATGATGACGAACTGATAAAAATCCATGTCGCCTTCACGGGCGTTGCCGTAATACATCAAGGGACAAAACAACATGTCGATCAACACCGGGTCGCTGATGAATGATTCCAATACAGGCCGAGAAGAAAGACGTTCGCCATCGTTAAGGTTCAGCTCGTCAAAAGCTAGAATTTTTTCCACCAGCTTGTTGAACCCGTCAATCTGGCCGGGGAACTGTTCCGCCACTTCCTCACGCATAAACTCAAAATCGTTGGTGAAGCGAAGGGATTTCTCCGGGAAGCGGATCTCCGACATCTCCTGCTGGCACAGGCGGAAGTCGTCATGACTGAATCGCAGTTGTTTGAGAAGCTTGCCCAATGGCGAAGATCGGACACCCTTAGGGCTGAAGTTGGTCATCGCGTGGAGTCCAACATCGAAGGTGCGGTTTTTTCTTACGTAGAAAGAGTTCAGTCCGCCCAACTCAACATGCTTTTCAACAATGCAGACCTTTTTATCGAACATGGCCAGGCGAATGCCAGCGGCCAATCCCGATAACCCCGCACCTATTACAATCGTGTCATAACGCATGTATCGATTATATCACCCAGTGTGACGTTGGACTCGACTTGCAATGGTTTTTTCTGGCGAGCAAAAGGTCGTCTCGGTCCAACAAACTATCGCCCGTCATTGCGAGGAGCCTACAGCAACGAAGCCGAGATATTCTTCCGTAGCTGTGATGTCCTCTTCATTTGCCTTCATGCCCGGCACGGGTATTTCGTGCCCTGAAAGGGTAAATCCAGAAAGACTGGATCGCCGCGCCCCTTGCAGTCGCTCGCGATGACGAATGGAGCACCGCGATAATAGTTTCCTCAAGGCGCAGCCTTGCAATGTGTTCAGTGGGGGATGTAAGGAATTTGCTGTCAAAAAAACGGGGGTAAAAAAATCTAGGTAGCCAGTGGCCGGTCTTTTAGTAATGGGGTGAGGTAAGAAATGCAGCCGGCCATGGTGGCCAGATGTTCGTAATCCTTTTCCGGCACTTCTATGTTGAAGCGTTTTCTGAGTTCCATGACGATATCGAGGAAATCCATCGAATCCAAGTCGATCTGGTCGCGCAATTTGGTGTTGTCGTCAATAGAACTGATATCCTCATCTGGGGCAATATCGGCCAGGATATTAAGAATAATCTGCCGTACTTCTTCAATCGTCATTACTTTCCTCCCCCGAGTCTCCGTTAACCCTGATTTTAACAGAAGATATAGCCAATTTCAAGCTTAATTCCACTCGCTGTGGGGGCAAATCCACTCGGCGTGGGGCCTGAATTTCGATAAAAATGGGGTAATTTCATGTCATCCTGAGGCCCTCGAAGGGAGACCTTTGCGTAAGTCGAAAAAGTGTAAAAGCGAGATTACCCCTACGGGGCATGAAGTTTAATGAAGAGGATATCACATACCCCTTCGGGGCACGAAGGTTAAGGAAAAATATCACGTCTTCACGGAGCCTGTGCTGAGCGAAGCCGAAGCATTCAGAATGACAAGAAACGCCAATTTGTCATCCTCGAGGAGCCGAAGGCCTGGCACGTCCCTTTAGGGAGACGAAGGATCTCGCCTTGCACTCACCTGAGATTCTTCACTGCGTTCAGAATGACAATACAAGGCTATTTGTCATTCTGAGGAACAAGGTGACGAAGACGTGATATTTTTCCTTAACCTTCGTGCCCCGAAGGGGTAATCCGGGGTTATGCAAAGCTCTCCCTATAAGAGGAGACCTTTGCATAAGTCGAAAAAGCGTAAAGGCGAGATTCTTCACTCCGTTCAGAATGACAAGAAACGCAGGTTTGTCATCCTTGAGGAGCCAACGGTGACGAAGGATCTCGCTGTTCCCCTCCCTTCATAGGGAGGGGCTAGGGGAGGGTTGGATTTGAATTTCGTCAGGAAAATCCACACCCCTCCCAGCCTCCCCTCATGAGAGGAGACCTTTGCATAAGTATAGCATTTGGAGACAGGTTATAATGCGTTGAGGTATTTTTTAACGATTGCTGGAGGAATGGGAATGCAAAAGCAACTGGGTCAGTTAAGCTTCGCGGATGATTTGGTGAACGGGGCAACGAATTTTCTTTCAGAAGTGGATAAGGTTTTGGACTTCAGCCTTCTGGAAAAGGAGTTGTCAGGGATTTATAGCTGCAATACGGGCCGCCCGTCTTATCCGCTGGTTCTTTTATTCAAAACCCTTTTGCTGCAACAATGGTACAACCTTTCCGATCCTGGCATGGAAGAAGCGTTGTCGGACCGGATCAGCTTTCGCCGTTTTGCGGGTTTGAGTTTGTCCGATGCGGTTCCCGATCATTCGACGATCAGCCGGTTTCGTTCTCAACTGGGAGACCGTTACGACAAGTTATTGTCCTCGTTAAATACCCAGTTTGAATCGCAGGGCTTTGTGATCAAACAGGGAACGATGCTGGACGCATCGTTTGTTCGCTCTTCCAGTCCGAAAAAAGCGGTAGACCCTGAGGCGGGGACTTATGGTTCCCGCAAAAAAGACAATGTCTGCGGTTACAAGATGCATACGGCAGTAGATCGGAAGTCTGGATTGGTTCGCCGTGTGATCATCACCCCGGCCAATGTCAATGACACGACACCGGCCGATGACCTGGTGATGGGTGATGAGAAAGCGGTTTACGCGGACAAGGCTTATGACAAACACTCCCGGCGCAAGGAACTTCAGGAACGCGGTATTTTTGTTGGCATCATGCATCGGCCCAATCAGTATCATCCCCTGAAACCTGCTCAGACCGCATTCAACAAACGCATGACTAAATTACGCGCTCCCGTAGAACATGTCTTCGGTATCCTTAAGAACCATTACCGGTTGCGCAGGGCACGCTATATCGGGTTGACGCGGACAGCGGTTCAAATCACCCTGGTTTGCATGGCCATGAATATAAAACAATGTCTTGTTTTAGCGCGAACACGGGAAACTCTGGCTTGAGAGAGGAAAGCGCCGGGGGAACATGGAAAACGGCAAAGCGAATAGCAATAAAAACTATATGCCTCAAAGAAGATTACTCAAACAATAGCGTTTCACTCTCAACTTCAACACCGTTTAATAAAAATTACTGAAATACCCTCTTATGCAAAGGTCTCCCTATGAAGGGAGGGGGGATTTCTGCTTCCGCCTTTTTCTCAAAGTACCCGTGTCGGGCACGAGGGCTTTGGGGTGATTAACATCTAGCCTTTTCTTTTTAAAATAAATTCTTCCAATTTCGCCATGATCCCCGCTATTTCTTTTTCCACTTCCCGGTTTGTGAAACGAAAAACCGTCAGCCCTTTCGACTCATCATAAGACAAGCGGGCGTGGCCCGTTAGTAATGGATTATGGAGTGCACGGGGGTGTTTTTGAGTTTTTCCCGGCCTTTCAGGAAGTCCAGTTCGATCAGAAAGGCGGCTTCCACAACTGTTACATTGTTAAAATTTTTCTGGATCAGATTAAGGGTGGCGGCCAAGGTTCCTCCGGTGGCCAGCACATCATCAATGACGAGGATACTTTGTCCTGACCGGAATGCATCCTGATGAACTTCGACGGTGTCGGTTCCGTATTCCAGGGAGTAGGTTTCCTGAAAAGTTTTGTAGGGCAGTTTGCCCGGTTTTCGAACCATGACCACTCCGGTACCCAGCGCATAGGCTAAGGCTGAGGCAAAGATAAATCCGCGTGCTTCCACGCCGACCACCACGTCTACCCGCTTATCTGCGTAACGATCCTTCAGGGAATTAATGGTTTTCTGGAAGGCGACAGGGTCGCCTAGAAGCGGTGTGATATCTTTGAAGATGATTCCCTCTTTGGGGAAGTCTGGAACATCGCGGATGATTTGTTTCACAGCTTCCACAGCTTCACCTTTCTTAAAATTTACATTTGGCCTGAGCGACAATGTTGGTTTTTTATCAAAGATCTGGATAAAAAGAAAGCCTTATCTTTTAAGAGGCAGATATTTTATAGGATCTTTGGGATGCGTGTCGTTCCGCACTTCAAAATGGAGATGGGGTCCGGTGGATCGGCCGGTGCTTCCCATCAGAGATATTTTTTGTCCCTGCTTGACCCGGCTTCCTTTTTTAGCAATGAGTTTTGAGTTATGCGCATAAAGGGTGGTCAGGTGATGCTTGTGTTTGATGATGACCATTTTCCCATAGCCGGTGGGCCCCCAGCCACTAAACACCACTTCACCTGCGGCAGCGGCATGAATAGCGGTTCCTTTGGGTGCGGCAATATCGATTCCTTCATGCTTGTGCCCGTTTCGCATCCCGAATCGGGACGTCAGAACTCCCTTTGTCGGCCAGGCGAGAAAACCTTTGCGGGGTTTGACGGTGGGCGATGATTTCTTTTTTGCGGAACGGGATACAGATTTATCGGGTGTCTTTAAAACCCGGCGGGCTCCCGGTATCCATAACCGGATTCCTTCCCGGAGTTTTGCGGGATCTCTTATGTGGTTGGCGCGCCGCAGAACTTCCACACCCAGATTATAGGTTTTGGCAATGCGGTACAGGGTCTGGCCTTTTTGTACCGTGTGGTACACCCCTTCCCCATTTTCGGGCCAGGGATCAAATTGGAAACTCTGGCATCCCGTAAGGAATAAAATGATAATAAAAAAAACTGATTTGTAATAATGGTGGAAGGGCATTTTATAGAGGCTTGAATATGCTATAACTTATTGAAAATTATAGCATTTTTTCGAATTCATTTACAAGCTTCGCAGCATCCTGTATAACCGAAAAATCGTTTTAGCGGAGAGCCTCCACGGCTAGTGGTGGGATTCAGAATGGGAAAAAAATTACGATGAAAAAGTCGGCACAGTTGCATATAAAAATTCTGCTTTCCATATCAGGAGCCCTTTTGCTATCCGGTTGTGAACAAAGCCAGCCCTCCCCGGATTTGTTCGCCCTGCCGGTTTCCTATATGGTCGGGAAAAAACCCGAAGTGGTGTTAGCCCACGACATGAACAACGATGAGTTCCCCGATCTTCTGGTGGTCAACTCGGGGAGCAATTCTCTGAATTTCCTGGAAGGCCTCGGGGACGGCACTTTCAAAGACCCGCAAACTATTGAAACCGGACGCGAACCTTTTGCCCTGGATGTGGCGGACTTCAATGGCGATCGCATTCCCGATATTGCTTTATGCAATTATGGTGATGGAAATGTTTCCATCATTCTCGGACAGAAAGACGGGCTGTTCAAACTGAAGACCGATGTGAAAGTTGGGCGGCTTCCCATCGCGGTTAAAGCAGGCGATTTCAATAACGATGAGAAAACCGACCTCGCGGTGACTCTGCGCTTCAATAAACTGATCATTCTTCTTGGAGTTGGAGATGGCACTTTTAAAGTCGCCGAGACCTATCAGGCCGGCCCCACTCCGGCATATATTACCATTGACGATTTCAATAGCGATGGCAATCAGGATATTGCTATGGCACTCAATGCGGTCAAGGTGAGGCATATTAAAATGTTTTTAGGCAATGGAGACGGCACTTTCCTCCCACCTAAAAAAATTACCGGTGGTAGCCAGTCCTCGTTCATCATTCACCACGATATGAACCTGGATGGAAAGACAGACCTGATCGCATCCAGTCCGATGCGGGACAGCCTCACTATTTATATTGGAGACAGGAAAGGCACGTTCTTCAAACTGGAAGACTTTGCCGGAGAAAAAGGGCCGCATAATATTGTGGCGGGGGACTTCACCGGCGACAAGGTTCCCGATATTGTGGTGTGCAACCGCAGAGGGGGGACCATATCTGTGATTCCAGGGAGAGGTGACGGAACTTTTATTTATCCGCATTTTAATTATGTCGTGGGTTCCCAGCCTCGTTCTATCACTGGTGCAGACTTTAACCGCGATGGCATGATGGATATTGCCGTCGTGCTTTACCAGAAACAAATCCTCGAAGTTTTTTTAAGGAAGGCCAATGCCCCGCTAAACGACGTGTAGCCACCACTGGCCGTGGAGGCACTCCGCCCGCTTGCTATTATCTCCCGCTTAATTCACTCTGGATATAATTGGGTTTTAATTGCCTCACCGCGCCGGGTCGTGAATGGACTCGTCTCCTTCGATAACGTATTTCCCATCCAGCCACTTTCCAGGATCAATGGTTCGGCAGCGGTCGGAACAAAAGGGCAAAAACGGATTTTTATTTCCCCCCTCTCCGAAGGCTTCTTACAGGTCGGACATCTTAGAGTGCCATCTAAATTTGATCTTTTTATAGGTCACCCACTTGCCAGCAGATAAAATCACCAATCACTATAGGCCCCCGTTAGAAGTTTTTTCAGGAGGCTCGTTCACGGTTTCCAGCCTCAATTCTTGCTACTTTTAATCCTGGCACAAGCGGAGTTTTTACTCCCTTTCACCCCGGTGCGTAATTTTTGTTTACATTTGGCACAACTATTTGTATATCAAAGCGTTATTGGAACCGGTTTAGGCTGGGAGTGATCTTATGTTTTGGAGACTAAATTTTAACCTATTATTTTTATTGTGTTTAAATTTCTTATTCAAAAAATTTTCAAAACACGGTGTGACCGCCGATTCAAGCGGGGAAAATAAAATTTATATTCCGCTTAATGGAACAGAGCAATCAAATTTTTTGAAAACGCCCAATTTAAGTTGGCAACAAATGCAGAGTGCTTATGCACCGAGCAAAGACATTAAGGACTGGCGCAAACTTATTCGCGAACAACATTGGCGCCAGGGCTATTCGGCCTATGAACTGGCAGTTTCATGGACCAGGGCCAACCCGGATTTGCCTAGTGAAATAAAGGCATTGTTTGGTCATTCGGCGAAATTGCTAATTGCAACACCAGAGCATAAAACACCATTGCCGGGTGGCCCAGTGCCTAGTCAATCAGATGTTCTCGCTTTTATTCGCACAAAAGGCAAGGTATGCGCTGTTGCGATTGAGGGAAAGGTGAAAGAATCTTTTGGGACAACAACAGGTGAATGGTTGAAAAATGCGTCGGCTGGAAGAATAGAAAGATTGCAACATATTTCCAAGAAATTGGGTTTGTCGTATCCTCCTGCTGATGAAATCCGTTATCAATTGCTTCACCGTACCGCCTCGGCGGTCATTGAGGCAGAGCGCTTTAAGGTTGATTGTGCGGCAATGATTGTTCATTCCTTTTCTCAGGAACAGCAAGGGTTTGGGGACTTTATGGCGTTTCTCAATTTGTTTGGGATTCATTCTGTTCAACCCGGCAAACTATATGAGAGCAATCAGTCAACTATTCCCTTGCGGTTTGGTTGGGCAACTCCTTTCAGGTGAGAAACCGTATCTCCCCAAAATCTGATTGTTCATGAATCATCTATCCGACACATCAAAGAAAGTGCTCCCGGAGGAAAAGATATCCCCGCACTGATCCAGGAAAATCCGCTGGGCCTGTCCGCTCCGGGGGAACTGGTACCTCGTCCTTCTGTTTTCCCAGTAACGGGCCGTTGAGTATTTTTGATCCGGAAAAACTGTGACCTACCTTTCCAGCCTGACCCTGGTGGAAAGCAAACTGCAAGCGATATGGCTGCAAAAAAAACCTCCGACTCCCGGGTTATTTCCACGGAAGGGAGGCCCTGTTGTATGGCCCGAAAACTGTTCAGGCGATGATGAAGCTTCAGCGTAATAACAGCATCAAAGATGACGGAGTCTTTAATACCAACAGCAAATTGCTTTTGTATAACCTGTTGCAGATCTACCCCGCCCCGAAACTGGTTTTACATTAAGGCCGGCGAGCCGCCCACTAGGCGTGGGGTCTACTGGCAATAGCTTATTAAGCCGAGAGAACTCTTTGCTCGTCAGCAAAAGTTATTGCTCAGCGGCTTTCCCCGTGAGAGTATCAATTGCCTGCTTGATAGCTTTGATATGGTTTTTTGCGGAGGGCATGCCATCGTGGTGCGGGTCTTCCTCTTCCAGTGAGATGATGCCGGAGCCGAGGTAGTTGCAGTAAAACGTTCCCAGAGGGCGGAACTTTTCCATTGGTTCATCTTCCAGGCGGGAGTTGACGACAACCGTTGTTACTATGCCGTCTGGATCGGGATAAACCTCGAACAACCCGCCCTTCTGGATCGTGTGTTCCTGGCAGTATGCGATAATACGTTCGACATCTTCGGGAGCAAGCGCCTTGTAAAGGGTATGCAACAATCATCTCCTGTTTGGGTTTGACTTGTGTAGTTTATCAGAATCCATCCCGGGTTTCTCAGTTATGGGGACGGGGTGAGTTACCGAAAAAATATAGAATCGGTTCGGCGTGGGTTCGATGATTTGAAATAAACACGCATTCACAGAAGGACAGGTAAATGTTAGAATTTGGAGTAAGTCCACACAAAATTAATAGACTGAAAAGTTAATGGGTTTAATAAGGTCAAGTACCCAATAGTCTCACCGGTTGGGTCGGGAGCCTCAGTTAAATTAACATTAAGGCATTGCTGGTTTAAGAGGATTTATGAAAGCCAAATTGACAAAATTTTCTATTTCAGGTTTTAAAAGCATTCGTGTTTTAGATGACTTCAAACTAAATAAAATAAACATTTTAATTGGATCGAATGGGGCGGGAAAGTCCAATTTTATTTCTTTTTTCCGTTTAATGAACTGGATGATGGCTTCTCCCGGGAATCTTCAGGAGTATATTTTACAATTAGGAGGGGGAAATGCAGTTTTATTTGACGGAGCCCAAACTACAGAATCAATTAGAGCGGAACTAAATATTGAAACTCAATTTGGGAAAAATGATTATTTTTTCCGGTTGACTCATGGCGGGGGGGATGTTTTGAGAATAATGGAGGAACGTTATCGTTATTCGAGATTTGACCTTTGTTCGCAAGCAGATTGGAAAAATTTGGGAGCAGGACACTCAGAAGCAGAAATTATTGATATCGCAAAGACTGATAAGACGGCCGGCACAGTTTTGAACTTACTGAGAGGTTGTGTAGTTTATCAATTTCACAATACTTCTTCAACATCACGAATGCGTGGGAAGTGGGATATGGATGACGGTCGCTGGTTAAAAGAAGATGGGGCTAATATCGCGGCCTTTCTATTAAAATTACAAAGTCGTGAGCCAAAGTACTATTTGAGGATAGTAGAAATAATTCGTTTGATACTTCCGTTTTTTGCTGATTTCGAATTGGTTAATGAGTATGGAAAAATATTATTGCGATGGAGAGAGCTTAATACGGATGTGGTTTTTAACGCTGGTCAAGCTTCTGATGGGATGTTGCGGCTAATTACTCTTGTTGCTTTATTGGGCCAACCAGAACAACATCTCCCTGATGTCTTGGTTTTGGACGAGCCGGAGTTGGGCTTACACCCTTATGCCATTGAGATTATTTCTGGAATGCTCAGATCGGTTTCGCAGTACTCTCAAATTATAATTGCCACCCAGTCTACAGCACTTGTTAATTATTTTGATCCTGAAGATATTGTTGTTGTGGATCGAGATAAAAGAGAATCTAATTTCCAAAGACTTGACCCAGGTCAGTTGAAGGAATGGTTAGAGGATTACACAATGGCTGAGCTTTGGGAGAAAAATTTAATTGGCGGGAGACCTGCCCATTGATTCGGCTGAACTTGATCGTCGAGGGCTCAACGGAGTTAGGGTTTGTTAGTGAAGTGCTTAAACCCTATTTAGCGGGAAAAAATATTTTTGTTTATGCGAGGTGTGTTGAAACAAGCCGAAGCAGGCGGGCAAATAAAATCTACCGAGGGGGGGGGCTTTCAAAATACTGTAAAGTTAAGGCTGATTTATTGCGCTGGATCAAGGAAGACCAGAATATAGAGGCGTATTTTAGTACAATGTTTGATTTATATGCTCGACCTCCTGATTTTCCTGGCTTTGAAAAAGCTCACAGGTTCAATGATAAATATAAAATTGTTGATGAACTAGAAATGAGCTTTAGTGCTGATTTGACCGAGCCAAGATTTCTTCCCTATATTCAATTGCATGAATTTGAGGCATTGTTGTTATGCGACCCTGCTAAATTTGAAGATTTTTTTATAGGTCAAGAGCAAGCTGTCCAAGATATTTCAAGTCAAGCTAGCAAATTTCCAACTCCCGAACACATTAACTTAGATCTTCCCCCGTCAAAGTTAATCATAGATAAAATCCCTGCGTACGAGTATCAAAAAGCAGCGGTTGGCCCAATTGTCGGTAGAAAAATCGGAGTAGAGTTAATGCGAAGCAAATGTCAGCATTTCGATAGTTGGCTGAATAAACTAGAAGATTTGTAAGGCTTCATGCTTCTTGTTTATCCTTGAATTCGGGCAGTTATTTTTGATGGAGGATAATTTATTTCCCGGATATTCATCGTAGATAAGGTTGGCTTTATCTGCCAAACTTTGCTACACATGGACGGCTATGCATTTTCAAGACATCATTCTCAATCTGCAAAACTACTGGTCATCCAGGGGATGCGCCCTGCACCAGCCCTATGACATTGAAGTGGGCGCGGGGACGTTTAATCCCTGCACATTTTTCCGGGTATTGGGTCCGGAACCTTATAGTGCCGCCTATGTCGAGCCTTCACGCAGGCCCACCGATGGCAGGTATGGGGAAAACCCCAACCGCCTCCAGCATTATTACCAGTTTCAGGTCATCTTAAAGCCATCGCCCGAAGATGTGCAGAACCTTTATCTCGATAGCCTGACTTCACTGGGCGTGGACCCGCTTCAACACGATATCCGTTTTGTGGAGGACGATTGGGAGTCGCCCACTCTCGGGGCCTGGGGTTTGGGATGGGAGGTCTGGCTGAACGGCATGGAGATCACCCAGTTTACTTATTTCCAGCAGGTGGGGGGCATAGACCTGAAACCGGTCACGGCCGAGTTGACGTATGGACTGGAACGCATCGCCATGTATCTGCAGGATGTTGACAATGTTTATGATCTTAAATGGAATGAAAATATTTTATATGGCGATGTCCACCTTGAAACAGAAAAACAGTTCTCGCGTTACAATTTTGAAGCGTCGGGTAAGGAACGCTTATTTCAATGGTTCGATATGTATGAAGCGGAAGCGAAAGATTTGCTGGAGCAGGAACTGGTGCTGCCTGCATACGACTACACTTTAAAATGTTCGCATGCTTTCAATCAGTTGGATGCCCGCGGAGCGATCAGTGTCACGGAGCGAACCGGGTTCATTGGCCGGGTGAGAAACCTGGCCCGGTTATGCGCTGAAAGCTATGTACAACAGAGGGAAGCGATGGAGTTTCCCTTGCTGAAAAAGCAGGACAATCTGCAAGCCTGAAATAATCAATTCCCTCCGGACCATTTGCCAATTTGGGCCCTGATATCACTGGATATGCGATGATCAGGGATTCAAAGGGGACTCTCCTTGCTGATGGTTGACTTTGTGGGTATTTATTCGATAATGCTCATTTTTGCCCAAGTTTGTCACCTTTTGCCACCGCTTTAAACTGAACGGTACGAAATGTCCGAGTTTTTTCTAGAAATTGGTTCCGAGGAAATCCCTTCGGGATATGTTCCGCCCGCCCTCGAATATATGCGTGAGGAGTTGGCGGCCTTTTTTGCCCGCAACCGGATTCAGGCCGAGACCCCGGTAATTCTGGGTACGCCGAGGAGGTTGGTGGTATCGGTCAAAGGAGTGCAGGCCTTGCAGGAAGATTGTATAGATCTTTTTCATGGCCCCAGTGTCTCTGTGGCTTATGACGATCAGGGAAAACCCACCAAGGCGGCAATTGGGTTTGCCCGTGGCAAGGGTTTGGATGTTTCCGCCTTAACCCGGGAGAACACCCCAAAAGGGGAAGTGGTCTGTGCCCGTGTAGAAACAAAAGGTCGCCCTACTCCCGACCATCTTAATGAATTCCTGCCGCAGTTCGTGGGCAATATTCCCTTCCCTAAAAAAATGCGCTGGCAAAACAAGACCCGCCCCTTCGCACGGCCTTTACATTGGATCACCGCAATATTTGACGGAAAGCCTTTGCAGTTCAGTTTTGACGGTATTGGGTGTGGTGACTTTTCGCTGGGACATCGGTTTTTAAAACCCGATAAATTCCAGGTGAAAAACCTGGCCTCTTATTTAGAGGAGAGTGCCAACCATTTTTTAATGGTTGACCCAGAGCTAAGGAAACAGAAAATTCTTGAGCAGGTGCAAAACCTCGCCCAGGAAGCAGGAGGGTTGGTGGAAGATGACCCGGACTTATTGAATATCGTCAATTATCTGGTGGAGTATCCGATAGCCATTCGGGGAGATTTTGATCCCGATTTTCTGGAATTGCCCAAGGAGTTGCTGGTGATGACGATGAAGTACCACCAGAAATATTTTCATGTCTCTGATGGAAAAGGAAATTTACTGCCCTGCTTTATCACGATCAGCAATATGCCTGAAGGTCCTAAAATAAAAAGTGGCAACGAGCGGGTTTTGCGCGCCCGGTTGGAGGATGCCAGGTTCTTCTATGATGAAGATAAAAAGAAAAAGCTGGATGATTTTGTAAACGCATTGAAAGGCGTTGTGTTCCAGAAAAAACTGGGAACGCTGTATGAAAAAATGGAAAGGATTTGCGGTCTTGCCGGAGTTTTGTCCGCTCATGTCTGTCCGGATAAGAAATCCCAGGCACTGAGAGCCGGGCGTTTATGCAAGGCCGATCTGGTGACACTGATGGTTTATGAGTTTCCGGAATTGCAGGGCATCATGGGCGGATATTATGCGTCCCATTCTGGAGAGGCACCCGAAGTCTCGCAGGCGGTCAAGGAACATTACCGTCCTGCTTTTGCCGGAGATGCTCCTCCCGAAAGTGAGTTGGGAGCGGTCATCGCGGTCGCAGACAAGCTCGATACTATTTTAGGTTGTATAGGGGTGGGTTTGATCCCCACTGGTTCTGAAGACCCGTATGCTTTGAGACGAAATGCTCTGGGCATCATCCAGATTTTTCTAAACCGGGGTTGGCAAATATCGTTGAACAGTCTGGTGGAAGAAGGTCTGCGCTTGGTGAACTCGAAACTCAAACTGGAACCCGAAGCCACTAAAAATCATGTGATGGATTTATTTTCTCAGCGGTACAAAACCCATTTGAACGCCGAGGGGTTTCCCTATGACGCGATTGATTGTGTACTGTCCACGGGCCTGGATTCCATTGTCGATATCAGGAAAAAGGTTTCTGCTTTTTCCGATTTGAAAAAGCAGCCTTATTTTGAACCTTTGGCTATTGCTTTTCGCCGGGTTGTCAGCATCCTCAATGATGAGGCTGAGGGCGAAGTGGACCCTGGATTGTTAAACGAACCTGCCGAAAAAAAGTTGTTCGAAGCGTATTTGAAGGTCCGGGACCCGGTGCTCCGGCACATTCAAAACAAGGAATTTGATCAGGCTCTGAAAAAAATTGTAGAAATAAAGCCTGCGGTAGACGGTTTTTTTGATGAGGTCATGGTTATGGTGGAAGATGTTTCATTGCGCAATAACCGGCTTCACCTTCTTTATCAGATTTCCGGTCTTTTTTCAGGGCTTGCCGATTTTTCCCAGATCATTTTGAAAAAAGGTTGAAAACCCTTTTGCCATCGGACAGTCTAGCACCACTCCACTTGTAGGCTGTTTTAGCCCCTGTTTTCAGTTGGTTGAGAGGCCAGGTTTTTTTATGACACAGAAATATGTTTATGCCTTCGGTGATGAAAACTCCGAAGGCAGAGCAGAAATGAAAGACCTCTTGGGAGGGAAAGGTGCCAACCTTGCTGAGATGGCCTCCCTGGGGATACAAGTCCCTCCCGGATTCACCATAAGCACAGAAGCCTGTGTTTACTATTTCAAACACAAAAACACTTACCCTTCTAAATTGTGGGATGAAATTCTTACCCGCCTGAAAGATCTGGAAAAGACTCTGGGAAAAAAATTTGGCGACCCGGTCAACCCTCTTCTTGTTTCGGTGCGATCAGGAGCAAGGGTTTCCATGCCCGGGATGATGGATACTGTGTTGAACCTGGGGTTAAATGATGTAGCCACCAAAGGTTTGGCCAAGAACACCAAGAACGAGTGGTTTGCCCTCGACTCGTATCGCCGTTTCATTTCCATGTTCGGGGATGTGGTGCTGGGGGTTCCCGGAGAGCGGTTCGAGGCCATCCTTACCAAGAAAAAATTAAAACGTAAAATCGAGTTTGATACGGAGTTTACCATTCAGGAGTTGAAAACGCTCACCCGGCAATTCAAAGCTCTGGTAGTCCGTGTGACGGGAGAAGAGTTTTCAGAAGACCCCATGCAACAACTGCGCATGGCGGTTGAGGCGGTGTTCAATTCCTGGAACACAGATCGGGCGCGAACGTATAGAAGACTGCATGGTATTCCGCACGGATGGGGCACGGCGGTCACCGTCCAGTCCATGGTGTTTGGCAACATGGGAGAGACTTCCGCCACCGGTGTTGCGTTCACCCGCAACCCGGCCACGGGAGAAAAGAAATTCTATGGCGAATACATGATCAATGCTCAGGGTGAGGATGTTGTCGCGGGGGTCCGGACGCCCAGCTCAATCGAAACGCTGGAGCAGGACATGCCGGAGGTATATCAGGACTTGGTGAAGGTTTACCAGAAACTGGAAAACCATTACAAGGATATGCAGGATCTGGAGTTCACCATTGAAAACCAGAAACTGTTTTTATTGCAGACCCGGTCTGGCAAGCGCACGGCTGCCTCGGCCATCAAAGTGGCGATTGATATGGTGAATGAGGGGTTGATCAGTAAACGGGAAGCCTTGATGCGGGTTCCGGCAAACCAATTGGATCAAATCTTTCATCCGATGATTTCCCCCAAGGCGAAATTGAAATTGCTGGGCAAGGGTTTGGGTGCCTCCCCCGGCGCGGCCGCAGGGAAGATTGTATTCACTCCCGAGCGTGCCCAGGAAATGGCTGAGAAAAAAGAAAAAGTTATTCTTGTCCGCATGGAGACATCGCCGGAAGATATTCATGGAATGAGTGTGTCGCAGGGAATACTGACCGCCAAGGGGGGCATGACTTCACATGCCGCAGTGGTGGCCCGGGCCATGGGCAAGCCTTGTGTTTCCGGAGTCAGCACCCTGGACGTTAACGTGAAAAGAAAAAAATGTACGCTTGGGGATGCCCAGCTTAAGGAAATGGATTCGATCACTCTGGATGGAACGACAGGCAGGGTGATCCAAGGGGCGGTGCTTTTGATCCAATCCGGGCTGACCAGTAACTTCACGCGCATGATGACCTGGGCGGGGGAAGTCCGATCTCTACAAATTCGGGCCAATGCTGATACCCCGCACGATGCCTTGATGGCACGGGATTTTGGAGCGCAGGGGATCGGGTTGTGCCGCACAGAACATATGTTCTTTGATGAGGAACGCATTTTCCTGGTACGCAAAATGATCGTTGCCGGGGACGGCAAAGTTCGCGACGAGGCCTTGAAGAAGTTGCTTCCTATCCAACGCGGGGATTTTACCGAAATTTTTAAGGTGATGGAGGGGCTTCCGGTAACGGTGCGGTTGCTGGATCCTCCTTTACACGAATTTCTGCCCAATTCCTCGGCGGACATTAAAAACCTGGCCAAGGAGATGAAAGTGTCGCCAGCGGCTTTGGGTAAGAAAATCGAAACGATGAAGGAAGTCAACCCCATGCTTGGGCATCGCGGTTGTCGGCTTGGAATCACCTTCCCGGATATATACCGAATGCAGGTTCGAGCGATTGTTGAAGCGGCCTGCAGGCAGGCTAAAAAAGGCATTAAAGTTTTTCCGGAAATTATGGTGCCGCTTGTAGCGCATGTTAATGAATTTAAAATTGTTCGTGAACTCATTGTCGAAGTAGCTGAGGATGCGATTGAAAAAGCCGGTGTTGACCTGAATTATAAAATCGGTACCATGATCGAGCTCCCCCGGGCCGCCATAACGGCAGATGAAATTGCGGTGGATGCGGATTTCTTTTCCTTCGGAACCAACGACCTGACACAGACCGCCTTCGGGCTCAGCCGGGATGATTCCGGAAGTTTTCTGAGCGAATATCTCGATAAAGGCCTGCTGACTCATGACCCGTTTGTAACGGTGGACCAGGATGGGTTGGGCCAATTGATCAGTATCGCGGTTGAAAAAGGCAAAAAAGTCAAACCCAATATTCACCTGGGGGTGTGCGGAGAGCATGGAGGAGACCCTGCATCGATCAACTTTTTCAATAAATTAGGTTTGGACTACGTCAGTTGTTCCCCTTATCGGGTTCCCACTGCCATACTCGCCGCTGCCCAGGCCGTTATTCAGGAAGACAGTTAAACGCTGGGTTTCCTGCGGGACGAGTGAAATGCCGGGAAAAAGGTTGACTTCGTTTTTGCCGGTCACCATAATAAAAAATTCTGTAGTTTAAGGGTGCCTCTAAAAATCCCTTTTGGCTATGAGCGGCCCTTATAAATACGGGCCGGCGAATTGCCTGCAAGTAAAATTGTGAATTATTAGAAGTCTTCTTAAAAGACTGGCCGCTTGCTCCATTGAGAGGCCAGTTCTATTTTAAATAACCAGTTACTCCGCCTGGAGGTTAGGAATGAAAATAGCGCTCACCGGTATCACCGGGATGGTGGGTTCCCATCTTATTAAAAAACTTGTTGAAGAAAACCCGGAAGGTTCTTCCTATAACATCAGAGCTCTTATCCGCGAAGGTAGTGTAGTAGAACATTTAAAAGCCTTTGAGGATGTGGACTATATCATCGGAAGTTTGGAGGATCGGGAATCCCTGGCGAAGCTCGTGCAGGATGTGGATGTGCTGGTGCATCTGGCCCATTTCCCCGGCCCGGTTCAGACCATTGATGAACTGGTCAAGGTAAACATCAGCGGCTCCTTCGATTTGCTGGAAGAAGCTAAAAAGGCCAAGGTCAAGCAGGTGGTGTTCATGAGTTCGTGCACCGTGTTTGG